>NZ_SMCR01000001.1 GCF_004343195.1 Biostraticola tofi
GCCAAGGTGGGTACCGCCAAAGCGGATACTGCCAGCGCTGAAGCGCGCAGCGCCGCCAGGTCGCAATGGGAGCAGGACCATAAAGGCAAAACCGCCACCCAGGCGGATATCCACGACCAGCGGTTCGCCACTGCCCACGCAGCCCGCTGGCCGGGGCGTCAGCTGCGGCAAGGGAGAATATATTGCGTCGCACATTGCCTTGACCCATGACAAAGCAACTGCTGGGTAAGACTCTTTATAATCAGGCCCGTTTGTCTTTTCACTGGTATCAACGCATGGCGTATCAACTCAATCTGAACTGGCCGGAATTTCTGGAAAAATATTGGCAAAAGCACCCTGTCGTTTTAAAAAATGCCTTCGCAGACTTTATCGACCCTATTACCCCGGATGAACTGGCCGGTCTGGCAATGGAATCGGAGGTAGACAGCCGGCTGGTCAGCCATACCGATGGACAGTGGCAAGCCCGCTTCGGGCCATTTACCCATTTTGATAACCTGGGTGAAACCGGTTGGTCGTTGCTGGCCCAGGCGGTTAACCACTGGCATGCTCCGTCTGCTGAGCTGGTGCGCCCCTTTCGGATGCTGCCGGACTGGCGATTGGATGACCTGATGATCTCCTATTCGGTACCGGGCGGCGGCGTCGGACCCCATATCGACCAATATGATGTATTTATTATCCAGGGGATGGGCCGTCGCCGCTGGCGCGTTGGCGATAACGTGCCGCTGCAGCAATTTTGCCCGCATCCGGCGCTGCTGCACGTCGAGCCATTTACCCCGATCATTGATACCGAGCTTGAACCGGGCGATATTCTGTATATTCCGCCTGGCTTTCCGCACGATGGGTTGACCTACGAAAGCGCACTGAATTACTCGGTCGGATTCCGCGGGCCTAACGGACGGGATTTGCTCAGCAGCTTTGCCGATTATGCGCTGGAACATGATCTGGGTGGCGAGCATTACAGCGATCCTGATTTAACCTGTCGCGAGCATCCGGGCCGGGTTGAAGAACATGAACTTAATCGACTGCGCGAAATGATGATCGCGACCATTAACCAACCGGATGATTTTTTACAGTGGTTCGGCCGCTTTGCCACCACACCGCGCCATGAACTGGATATTGCCCCGGCTGAACCGGCCTATCAGCATGATGAAATAGCTGATGCCCTGATAGGGGGCAGCAACTTGACACGCGCCGCCGGGCTCAAGGTGCTCTCCATCAGCGACACCTGCTTTGTCAATAGTGAACTGCTGGAAATCGTTGACCCCAAAGCCGCCGATGCCCTGTGCCGTTACACTGTTATCGGCAAAAATGAGCTTGGTGAGGCGTTGCACCATCCGGCTTTTATCGCTCAATTAACCCGGCTGGTGAACCAGGGCTATTGGTACTTCGACGAATAGCGTTAATCAAGGATCATTAATCCCTGCTTTGGTCAGCGTAAAAAAGCCCCAACTCAGTGTGTGCACTGCTGGGGCTGATAGCATTTTTATGATAACTCCCGCTGGATAGCGCTTCACTGCCATTAAACCCGGCTTTGGCCAACCTGGTTTATGCTTTATGATGCAGTTCAATCAAAGCAACCGACTTTGCCACTCCCTGCGTTGGGCGACATAATCGCCTCTGGACCGGTTTTAAGGACAATCGATGAAAGATAAATATGGCGCATCCCAGATAGCGCTGCACTGGCTGACTGCGTTATTACTGGTGGTGGCATACAGTGCCATCGAACTCAGGGGATTCGCTCAGCGGGGATCATGGCAGGGCTATGCCCTGATAATCGCTCATTTCAGTGCCGGGGCATCGGTACTGGTGGTGATGCTGCTGCGTCTATATCTGCGTATCCGGTCGACGATACCCGCCATAACGCCATCATTGCCACGCTGGCAAACGGGGTTATCCCATCTGGTCCATAGCGCCATCTATGTGTTGTTTATCTGCCTGCCTCTTCTTGGCATGTTATCACGCTATCTGCTAGGCAGAGATTGGTGGCTGTTTGGCCTCACCATGCCGGTCGCCGACAGGCCGGATCCCGCCCTGGCAAAAATGCTGACGGAATGGCATGTCACCCTGGCGCCATTGGGATATTGGCTGGTCGGATTGCATGCGCTGGCGGCTCTGCTCCACCACTATCTGCTCAAAGACAATACGCTGATACGTATGATGCCTTCCCGCCGCATACGCTAGGTTATGCATCGCATAGTTTGCTTGCCGAGTCATCGTGTCGTGCCGGCGAACGAATATTGATGAAACTCTATCCGTGGTAAGAAATTTCTACCCTGATCCGGCTGAGGAATGGCTTCATATTAACCTGGCCGATCCCGACTGAAGCCTTCTGGGTCGATTCATCCGCAAGCCATCAGGCTCGTCCTGATAATCTGTTAAAGCAGAAACAAGCATTCTCACTATTGAAAAAAACTATGCCTGTAACCGCTGTTTAAGCTTGCCACGGCTCTGATAAACTACAACACTAGCCCTAGCTCCGTTCACTAAGGAAAACTGCGGCGGAACATGGTCAATGTCAACATCGTAAATCACCGGCACAGAGAGACAGCTCAATGAGCCTTGCAACGCATCCAGGTCGTTAAGCTGCTCAGGCTTTGCCTCGATGGGAGCCGCGCTTCTGCCGACGAGAACACCAGAAATGTTGTCGAGCCAGCTGTGCATCCGTAAACTGTACAACGCCCGGGTTCATTCACACGGGTTCATTTCTGAATTCTCAATTCCACTGCGTTTTTTCAGTGAGATTGAAGGGGACTTTAGGATCGATTCGCTCGTCGTTGCCTTTTATCTGATCCAGCGCGCGTGCGCTATGCCCGCCCGCGCTGCTGAGTTTACCTGGCTTTTTTGGTGTCCAGCGCCGTGGACCATAACTGATGCTTGCAGCGAGGGCAGGGCGATGACTGAGCCGGCTCACTCTTTTCAATCTGTTCGACGGCACCGCAATGGTTGCAAGCATAAAGACCGGCAGCCGGGATAAACTCGACTGTTTGACGGTGTTCAGGCGGCAACACCGATAAACCTGGACGCATCTCGTCATCGGCATAACAGAACGTGCTGAGCTGACCGTCCACTTCAACCAGCGCCAGTCTGACCTGACCAAGATGTTCAATGCCCGCCTGACGCAGTTCCATCAGAAATTCATTTTCAGAAATATTCAGGGTATCGATATTTTCCACCACATAGCGGCCATCCTGAATCAATGTTATCACCTGGCCCTCGATAAGACGGGCAAACTTGGGCGATCGCGACATTGACCAGGTAGTGATGCGATATAGCACCAGCAGAACGACAAACACCATTGCCACTGGGAGTACCGGCACATCTTCATAAAAGGTGACGTCTCCCGACGCGGATCCCAGCGTAAGGATAATGACGATTTCAAACAGGGATAGCTGCTTGATCCCCCGTCTGCCTGACACCTTCAAAAAAGCAAAAACAATGATATAGGCAAATACAACCCTAACCGCCACCTCACCCAGAAATACCACTGAAAGGTCATTGAGCAAAAAACGCTGCCAGTCAAAATCAGCCATAAAAAACGTCATCCCTATCAATAAAAAATTTCATTATTAACTGGCCGCTGGTGTGGCGGCCTCACTCAGATTCACCCGGTTTCGGGTAAGAGATTAAAAACATTATGAACGTAAATTAATTATCTGCAGCAGGTTTAATCTGGGCTTGGATGATAATTGTGATCATCCGCGACGCTGGCGCTGGCGCTGACGCTGACGCTGACGCTGACGCTGACGCTGACGCTGACGCTGGCGCTGACGCTGGCGCTGACGCCGATGCCAATCCCAATCCCAATCCCTGGATCGTAGGGCATCAAACGAAGCGAACGGCTTTTTTTGATATTTAATTGCCAATAAGGTTCACTGTTCGGAGCCGGTAGATGCAGCATGCCAATGCTTTGCACTTTGCACTTTGCACTTTGCACTTTGCACTTTGCACTCAGCACTCAGCACTCAGCACTCTGCACCCAGTACTCTGCATCAAGACATCCAAGGGGATTCACATCATGCTCACCGAGGACACAACGCAATGAAAGATCTGCCCCCTAGCGCCGCACTGCGTGCCTTTGAGGTCGCGACCCGGCACGCCACTTTTACTTCTGCCTCTGAAGAGCTGCATATCACTCAAAGCGCCGTGAGTCATCAACTCAGGCATCTGGAGGACCTTTGGGGTTTGCAATTATTCCGCCGGGGCAAGTCGTTAAGCCTGACGCCAGCAGGAGCAAGGCTAGCACCGATTGTGCGTGAGTTTTTACTCACTCTGGAAGACACTCTTGGCGACTTGAGAGAGCAGCAGGGTAAAGTGCGAATCAGCGTCAGTACCACCTATTCATTTGCGCTTAAATGGCTGCTGCCAAGATTGCCGAATTTAGCCAGAGAATATCCAGAAATTGGGCTTACGCTTGAAACTACTGATAAAAACATCAATTTCACCGATACGGAGTCTGATGTTGCGATCCGTTTTGGCAATGGGCATTTTCCAGGCTTGTATTCGGAGTATTTGTTCAGAGAACAGATTTTTCCGGTGGCCAGTCCCGCCTTGCTTAATCGTCTAGGCTCACCACGCCAGCCTGCTGACTTAGCAAAATATCCGTTGCTTACACGTGATGGCGCCGATGTGGTACCTAAATGGCCGCAGTGGTTCCAGCTCGTTGGTATAGATATTGGGGCGTTAAAAGAAAACGTAAGATTCGCAGATACCAATATGACTATCGAGGCGGCTCTTATGGGCCAAGGAATCACCCTGGCGCGAAGTGGGCATGTCGAAAAAGAACTCCGCGATGGCAGTCTGATCAGGCTGTTTAACGTGGCATTTTCATCACCGGCCGCCTATTATTTCGTCTGTCCGAAAGGCATTGAATCTCAGGCGCATATCCTTAGCTTTCGCCAATGGCTGTTAAATGAAGCCATGCAGTCCGAGCAAAGCTACCCGTAATGTGATCGTTAAACCAGACGAGGGTGCCATGTCAACTATCGAGACTGCCCAATGCCATTGCGGCGCGGTGGTGTTTAAGATAAAGCTTATCGATGGATTTAACACCGTCCGTCGCTGTGATTGCTCTTTTTGCCGCATGCGCGGGGCGGTGGTCGTGTCAGCAGCTGAAATCGAGGTCACCAAGGGCAGGGCGCAGCTTACTGAATATCGCTTTAATACCGCTACTGCCGCCCATTATTTTTGCTCGGTATGCGGCATCTACACATTCCATCAGCGTCGTTCCAATCCAGCACAATATGGCGTAAATGTGTCTTGTATCGCCGGCGTATCGCCCTTTGACTTTACGCCGGTCGGCGTAATGGACGGAATTAATCATCCTAATGACAGCGGAAAGAATCGGGTAGCAGGTTACCTTTCATACCTGCCGAGTGCATCCGCGGACTAAGCCCAGCGCCAGGGCCGGGTTCAGTCCGTGGCCGACATCAGGAGAGCGTCGCGCCGGCCACCAGGAACAGGCAGATTGCCACTGCCTGTATCGCCAGCAGCGGCAGGACCCATAGCAGGTAGCGCGGGTAGCTTACCTTTGCCAGCGCCAGCCCGCTCATCACAATCGCTGAGGTCGGCGAGATCATGGCAATAGTGCCGACCGAACACTGAAATGCCGTCACCACCATCTCGCGTCCGACGCCGGCGAAATCGGCGATCGGCGCCAGTACCGGCATGGCCAGCGTAGCCAGCCCTGATGAGCTGGGCACCAGAAATGACAGTGGCATGATAATCAGATACATCATGATGGTGAACAGGCCGGATGACGCGCCACTGACTACGCCTTCCATTGAATGGAGTACGGTGTCCGTGACTTGAGCATTATGCATGATGACGGTAATGCCGCGCGCCAGAACGATAACCAGGGCGGCGCCCATGAAATCAGCAATACCGGCCAGCATAGCGTTATAAAGATCATTGCCGCGCATCCCGCCCAGCAGACCGGTCACCATCGACATGATAAGAAACAGCGCTGTCAGTTCAGGAAAATACCAGTCCAGCTGCCATGACCAGGACGGCGCCGCTGGACCGACGATCACCTGCGCCCAGGGGACAATGGCAAAAATCATAAAGATGAAGGTCCCGGCGAACGCGGCCATTACCGCTTTTTGCGGGCCGGTCATCGGCTGAGGCAATTGCAGCTGCGCCTTGGCCAGATCGCGATCTTCGGCGGTAAAGCCCACCACCGAGTGGTCAGCGTTGCGCTTTACGCGGCGGGAATACATCACCACGTAGGCAATCGACAGGGCGGTCAGTACTATAAACATGATAAACCGTAGCCCAATCCCGCTGCCAAGCGGGACACCGGCGCCGGCGGAGGCCGCACCCGTCATGAACGGGTTAACCGTCGAGTTCATGTTTCCGACCACCGATCCGACCAGAATTACGCCTACCGCCGTCATGCGATCAAAACCCAGCCCCAGCAGCAGCGGCACCAGTAGCGCATAAAAACCCAGTGTTTCTTCACCCATGCCGTAGGTCGAGCCGCCGATGGCGATAAGCAGCATTACCATCACAATCAGCACACCGCCACGCTGCCGGAACCGCTGGGCGACGTGTCCGAGGCAGGCGTCTATGGCACCGGTCTTGGTGGTGGTGACGATAAAAGCGCCTAATGACAGGACATAAAAGAACACGCCAATGGCACCAAATACGCTGCCGCTTTCATAGGGACCGACATGACCTTCGGCATTTTCAATACCATAAAGGCCGTTTACCGGTGCCAAAAACAGTTCCAAAATATGTTTATCCGCTGGCAGCGGGTGGTCTGTGACGTGAAAACTCCCGGCTACCGGGCGGCCGTCCTGCAACGTATAATGACCTGCCGGAATGATCCAGGTCAGCAGCCAAACCAATACGGTAATGACGATAAGAACGGTATACGCGCTGGGAAAGCGCCATTGTTTACTGGCCGTCTGACCGGCATCGCTTTCATATTCAGACATCATTCACCTCTGGGCAGTAAAGAAGGATTGCTGGCCGGCGTGACCTGTCGCGCCAGCGCCAGCGCGCCGCTAACCGGTTCACCCTGCAACAGGGAAAGCGTGAGCGTGGCGTCTTGCTGGCGCAGCGCGCTGGCCAGTTGTTCGAACAGCAATGGCTGGTGGCTGATAACGCCGCCGGCAGCGATTACCTGCTCAAAATGAGCATTGCGCTGGCGCAGCCGTAAAATCATCGCCGTCAGCGATGCCACTGCTGAGTCGATAACCTGGCGGGCCAGGGGGGATCCTTCACGCAGGCAGTCGAAAATAAGCGAGGCGTGACGGCTCCAGTCACTGGCCGGCAGGCGTAACAACTGTGAAGGCAAGTCCAGCAGATGCGTAACCCGAAAGGCTTTGACCAGCGCCTGGGTCAGCAGATCGTCCGCATGCCCGCGGTCCCAGTCCAGCAGCACTTCGCCGATGGCGGCGCGGACCAGCCCGCTGGCGCCGCCTTCATCGCCAACCACCCAGCCCCAGCCGCCGGTCTGTAGCCACCCGCCGTCGGCGGTGCGGGCCACCGCCACCGCGCCGGTGCCGGCTATCAGCCCCGCGGCATGATGACCGGGCGCGCAAAGGGCGACCAACGCGGCGTCATTGACCACCTGGAAAACTGAACCTGGCATCCGCTGGGCCATCAAGGCGGTCATGGCGGCGCATTCTTCAGGCGTATCGCAGCCGTGCGCCCCAATACCGATGGCAACCGGCGGGGAGGTCAGTTTTGCCAGGCTGCAGGCAAGCGTAATCAGCTCCGCCATACGAACCGCCTTGCGGTCATAAGTTTCGCCACTCCAGGGGCCGGTGGGCCATTGCTGGTCCAGCAGCAGATCGCCGCTCTGGTCTTCAATCCGCACCTGGATTTTGCTGCCGCCGACATCCATGCCTAACCAACTGGCGGTCATGGTTTGTCTCCGATAATCTTGGTGTCCAGTCGCTCGACAATACCGGCATTGATATCGCGGCCCAGCAGGACACCCAGCTGGATAGTCAGCAGTTCCATGGCCAGCAGTTCCAGTACCAGACGTTGAGAAGGCGGCAACGCAGGCAGCGTCAGCGTCTCGACCCCGGGCAGCGTTTGTGGAGTATCAGTGATTAACAACACCGGCACGTCAAACGCCGCCATCTGTCTGGCCAGCAGCACTTCACGTTCACCGCCGATCAGTACATGGGCGGTGTTACCCACGGCATCGGTCATCCCATGCAGATAATGCCGGGTGCCCATGCCCATCGCGGCGGCTTTAGGCCCTTCGCGCAATAGCAACGCGCCTTGCTCGGCAGCGCTGAGGCTGCTGGCACCACCAACGATATCGATGCAGCCCACCTGGTTTAGCGAGGAGACAAAGCGAGCTATTACCGCATCCGCCTTGGGACGCAGCGTGGCCAGCAGTTCAGCTAATTGCCGCCAGCCCGCCAGATTATCGCGGCCGATAAGCGCATCGGTAAGCAGACCCAGGCTGACGCTGGTAGCGATTAACGCCACCGATGACATGCTGGAATCGATAAGCGTACCCAGCCACAGGGTATTGCCGCTGGCTTTCTCCAGCGGTGATTGCGCCTGGTTGACCAACGCCAGCCGACGTTCTTTAGGCAATTGCTCTAACACACGTACCACTTCCGGACTACGTCCGCTCTGGGAGACGCCGAAATACCAGTCCGCCAACGGCGGAGTCGCGTCGGGCATATCATCGCCATTTGATCGTAACGCCCGGATGCCGGCCGCTCGGAGTTCATACACCGGTGAAGCGAGCAGCGCATAAGAAGCACCGATGCCGGCGAACAGGACTGTGCCGAGGCGCATGGCATCAAGATCCAGCGTGTTTAGCCATTCCAGCGTCCGCTCACAGGTGCCTGCCAGGGCGTTACCCTGCTCTAAAACGCCTTGGGCGAAAGGGATCAGGATTTCATTTTCAGTCATGAGGGGCGGTTCTCTTGGTGAAACATCTTTTTCATGCAAAAACTTTACATAATAGGATAAGAGCAAGGTATTTTTATTTAAGTGAAGACTTTTCAACGGGTTATGGATCACTGTCACGTTTGCAGTGAGTTAGATCACAAAGGAAATATTGTTCCCCCACTGATTACTTGACCAAAAATATGATATTGATGCGTTTACATGACCGACTGATCATTAAATTGACCGGATAAAGCGATACTCACTGCGGCTGAGTTGCCATTAATAAGAAAGCACGATGGTCAGCGAGCTTCGCATCAGAGTGGCTTACGCCAGGGCTTGAGGGATGACAAAGGCAAATTTATGGCACAACACCAATGGGGCGAGCTGGTTTTTTCGGTCAATCATGATGCGGCGGTTATCAGTCGGGCACTGCAAAGAGGCCGGTTACAGCGACTGGCGCGCGGTATTTACAGTGGTAATATTCACACGCCAAGCGATATATTGACCAGGCGCTATTTATGGGACATCGTCGGCCATTTTTTTCCGGGCGGCGTCGTTACCGGACCGGCATCACTGCTGGCCGATCCGACAGATTGTTCAACGGTGTATGTTATCCATACCCGCAGACGGCCGCTGTCATTAGCGAGCCACAGCATCGTGCCGGTTGCCGGCGTAGGACCGCAACCTGACGATATACCGCTGAACGAGCAATTGTGGCTGGGGTCGCCGGCGCGCACGCTGCTGTGGTTTTTCAACCAGCCGAGCAGGCTGCGCGATCTGGCCAGGTTGCATGTCTGGTGGCAAGCTAACGTTTCAACCAGCCAAGCGCTGCTTGAGGGACTCCCGTCGCGGGCAACCGCATTAAATATGGAACAACCGCTCAACCAGGCGCTGGCCTTCCTCAGCCAGACGCGTTCGCAGACATCACCCATTGACGCCGGCAAACCTGGCTTAGCGGCACTGAGTGAGCGTAGTCGGCTGATATTGACGTCAATAATTACCCATGGCAGCGGCACGCAATCTGAGATGATGACCCGGCTGGGAATGAGTAAAAGCACCGTGTCATCCGGCCTGCAGGAATTACAGCGCCAGCAGCTTATCAGCACCGCTATGGAAAAAGGCCGTGTTAATCAGCTTTACCTGTTGGCCAAAGAGTCGGGCTGGGTACTGGGTGCCGATATCGGTAATACCCAAGTGCAATTGATTGCTCGCAGCCTTGACGGCGGACAGCTGGCGCTGAGGCAGTTAACTCATGCTGCCTCTGCTCAATTGGTGAAATCCGCCGCCGATGCCATTGCCTCTTTACGCCAAGAACTCTCTTCATTCGGGCCGCTGCTGGCGATGACCGTCGCGTTATCAAAGCCGGTTCGTCCGGATATTCAGCTTTATGGCCGTGAAGGTCCATCGCAGGCCGGTATGACGCCCGATGCAATAATGGCGCGCCTTTCGCTGCCCGATAATACCCAGACTGTTGTTGAGAATAATGTTAACTGCGCCGTGGTAGCGGAAGTGCGCCAGGGTATAGCTAAAGGGCTTAAGGATGTGGTGTTCCTGCAGGTAGGTGAACGTATCGGCAGCGGCATCATCAGCGGCGGCAGCCTGATTCACGGTGCGCGCGGCGGGGCCGGGGAAATTGCGGATATGCCGTTTCCCTGGAGTGGTACTGAGTCGCCGAGAGAATTATCGCTGGAACGGCATCTGGCAAAGCAGGGTTTTATCGAGCGGCTAAATGCCCGCCGTTCCTCCGACGAACCGGTGGTCCGATCGTTGGAAGCCCTGCTGGCGCGCGCGGCGGACGGCGAACCGATGGCGATGCAGGCGATAGAACGCCATGGCGAACAGATTGGCTTTCTGGCGCTGGGCCTGGTGGCGATACTGGACCCGGCAATGATCGTATTGGGCGGCAGCGTGGGGTCGCACTGGATGATCGTGTCGGCGGTACGCAAGACGGTGGCCGCCATTTCGCCCTATACGGTGGTTGCCGCGACGCAGTTCGGCCATCAGGCGACAGTCGAAGGTGCGGTGCAGCTGGCGCTGGAAGCGGCGCAGATCAAATTGTTGGGGCGGGCAGTTGGCGATGGGCGCTTGCTCTAAGGTATGCCATTATTTATCCGGACAGATGACGAAAAATCGACTTGCTGATCCAGAGTGATAACCTGGACTTGCGAAGTTCCTACCGGCTGATTGCTTAAAACCGGATATAAGGTTGGTAACAATAGGAGTGTTCATGTCGACTGTTCGCAAGACATTATTGAGCGTAATATTCAGATAAAGTCGATATTACTGCAGCAAGTGGTCAAAATATATTCTTCGGTGATAGTGAATTGTTATGGCACTATTTGTATTTTGTAAGCTTGAGTTGTCTGATAATGTCGAATTAAGTAAATTTTCTGCAGAAGTGCATTTTTGTTTTTAACATACTAATAATTAATCACCGGAAGCAATTATAATGGAAGCAAGAAGGGTTAGACAGCGTTGTCTGCCTTTCGCGTTGAGCATTCTGATGTCTGCAACATTTTCAGTTCATGCTGAAAATGCGGCTGAGTCTGCGGCTCTTATTGCGAAAGGCAAATATCTGGCCATTGCTGCGGACTGTGGAGCCTGTCATACCGCACCAAATCAGGGTAGAGAAATGTCAGGCGGCTATATTATCTCCTCACCATTAGGTAATATTGTCGCCAGCAACATCACGCCATCAAAAACCGCTGGTATTGGCGATTATACCGAACAAGATTTTGTCAAGGCGGTTCGGTCAGGCATCAATAAACAGGGGCAACATCTCTATCCGGCAATGCCTTACACCTCATACGCAAAAATTTCTGATGCGGACATGCATGCGCTGTATGTTTATTTTATGCAGGGTGTGAAAGCCGACGATAATGTACCACCGCAAACCGATTTACCGTTCCCATTCAATATTCGTTCAAGTATGTTCTTCTGGAATATGCTGTTTGCCGATGATAAACCGTTTATTCCCGCAGAAGCCAAATCGGCGCTGGTGAATCGCGGTGATTATCTGGTGAACGCGCTGGCGCACTGCGATACCTGCCATACGCCACGTAATGCACTGATGGGGCAAAACAACGATCAAGCGCTCAGCGGCGGCAGTCTGGGTAGCTGGTATGCACCCAATATCACGCCAGATCCACAGGCCGGCATCGGCAACTGGAGTGATAAAGATATCGCGCAGTATCTTAAAACCGGTCACGTGGCGGGCAAGGCGCAGGCTGCAGGGCCAATGGCGGAAGCCGTCGAGCACAGTCTGCAGCATCTATCCGACGATGATATCAATGCGATAGTCGCCTATCTGCGGCAAATCCCGGCCGTTAGCCATAACACCAGCGCGCCGCGTGACCTGCTTGGCAAGCCTGCGACCGATGAAGCGGCGCTGCGTGCGGTTAAACAGCCTGATGCTGGCTGGCAGGTATATGCCAGTTCCTGTGCCAACTGCCATCAACCGGATGGTGCGGGGAATACTTTCTATCCTTCGCTGTACCACAACACCGCTACTGGCGCTGCACAGGCCGATAACCTGATCGCCACCATTGTTTATGGCGTGCATCGTCAGGTAAATGGCAAAGATGTCGACATGCCTGGCTTTGGACCGGAGGGGTTATTTACCGATCGACTGACCGATCAGCAAATCGCCGATGTCAGCAACTATGTGCTGAAAAACTTTGGCAATGCTCAGCTTAACGTGACGCCAGAACAGGTGAAAACCGTGCGCGAAGGCGGCCAGCGTCCCTTGATCGCACGTCTGGCGCAGCCAGCAGTATGGGGCACTGCCGCGGTCATCGTCGTTATTTTACTGGTGCTGCTGATTTCATATTCACGCAGGGGGAAAAAGCATGGCGCATAACCTATCCCGACGTCGCTTACTTCAGGGCATGGGCATTTTGTCACTCGGCGCGATATGTAACGCGATTTTTCCGGCGCAAGGCATCGCTGCTGAACAGATGGCGAACAACGGCTTTCTGGACGTTTCACAGTTCCTGGTCAGTCGCCCGGCAGGCCCGATTTTAGGTCAGCGCTATTTCGAGGCGTTGACTCGTCATGATGCCCAGTTCGGGCAAAAGCTCAGCAGCCTGCAGGCAGTATTGAAGCAGCATAATTTTGCTCATGTCGATGATTTCCTTGCCGCGTTCGGTGCAGATAACGCTGACTGGCAGACGGCAAAACGCATCATTTCGGCGTGGTATACCGGTGTTGTCGGCGACGGCAGCGATCTGGAGTTGATTGCTTATGCGGGCGCGATGATGTACCTGCCCACTAAAGATATTCTGGTTGTCCCCACCTATGGCGGCGGTCCGTTCTATTGGACAGTGATGAAAGATGGCAAAGTGGCAACCACAGGAGAAGGCGCATGAGTACACCAAAAGTCGATGCCGATGTCATCATTATTGGCTCGGGCGTGATGGGCGGTTTGATTGCTTGTCAGATGGCAAAGGCTGGAAAATCCGTAATCATTCTTGAGGCGGGACCGCGGGTATCCCGTCAGGAAATCGTTGAACGGTTCCGCAATTCGCCGTTCAAGATGTCGTTAACCAATATTAAACTGCAGGGCGTTGGTTCGCCTTATCCCAATCCTCCGCATATTCCGTCCACCTACGGCGATTATTTGCAGCAGGTAGGCCCGGTAAAATACCCCACCAAATATCTGCGTGTGGTGGGCGGCACAACATGGCACTTTGGTTCAGCGCTGTGGCGCATGATCCCCAATGACTTCAAACTCAACAGCCTGTATGGCCGTGGACGCGATTGGCCATTTGGTTACGATGAATTGGAATCGTGGTATGGCAAAGCCGAGCATGAGCTGGGTGTTTCTGGCGTCGATGGTCAAGACGAAAGTGGACAGGGCGGCAACGCCTGGCCGCCGCGCTCTACGCCATTCCCGATGCCAGGACTGCCAACCAGCTACCTTTTTGATCGTTTAACCACAATGCTGGGTCGAGGTGGCTACAACCCGGTGTTGGAGCCGAATGGTCGCGCCACCAAGCCGTGGGGCAAGCGCCCGATGTGTGGCGGTAATAACAATTGCAATCCCGTTTGTCCTATCGCTGCAAAATATGATGGCTCAATGCACATTGATGAGGCGGAACGGCTGGGGGCCAGGCTGCTTGATAATGCGGTGGTATATCATATCGAGGCGGCAGATGACGGAAGAATCACCGGCATTTGGTATAAAAAGCCGGACGGTTCCGAGCATCATTTAACCGCCAATTACTTTGTGCTGGCGGCATACGGTATTGAATCGCCCAAGTTACTGCTGATGTCTACGTCGGAGAAGTATCCTAACGGTATCGCCAACTCTTCCGGAGAGGTTGGGCGCAATCTGATGGGCCATACCGGCATTAGCATGAACGTCATGATGTCCGAAGATGTGTGGCCAGGTCAGGGTCCGACCGAGCTGCTGGTATATCTCAATAATCGTGATGGCGCATTTCGCAAGGATTTTCCCAGCTATAAGATCAAAGTGCGTAACACGGTGCCAACCGCTGACTATGCCGCGTCGCTCATTGAGAAAGGCGTACTGGGCTCAAAACTTGATGCTGAAATCCGCCGCCAGTCGGCGCGTTCGCTGAACTTTGCTATCGATTTTGAAACCTTGCCGCTCGCGGAAAACCGCGTTACGCCTAGTAAGACCAAAAAAGATGCGTTAGGTATTCCGTTGCCGGAGATCTACTACAGCGTAACGGATTATTGGCACGCCGGAAAGGAAGAAGGCATTAAGGATTTTCACAAATTTGCAGAACTGCTTAATGCGGAAATAATGTCTATCGACACCAAGTTTCAGGATCGTCAGCATATCATGGGCACCACCATTATGGGCGATGATCCGCACAATTCGGTGGTGGATAGCCATTGCCGTACGCATGATCATCCCAATATGTGGATAGCGGGCACCAGCGTGATGCCATCGGCTTCTTGTATGAATCCGACCTTAACCGGCGCCGCGTTGAGCTTGCGGCTGGCCGATCATATGTTGCAGACGATGTCGGCGAGTTAACAGCGCCAGTAACAGAAAATGGCGCTATCATCGCGCCGTTTTTTTTGGCGCTAAGGGTAACGGTAAGAGTCATCCATCCTGAAGACTATCATTAGACGTTGAACAGGAAGTTCATGATATCGCCGTCTTTAACGATATAGTCTTTCCCTTCAGAGCGCATCTTGCCGGCTTCTTTAGCGCCTTGCTCTCCTTTATAGCTAATAAAGTCATCAAAAGCGATGGTCTGGGCACGGATAAAACCTTTCTCGAAATCGGTATGGATTTTACCGGCCGCCTGGGGGGCGGTAGCGCCAACCGGGATGGTCCAGGCGCGGACTTCCTTAACGCCGGCGGTAAAGTAAGTTTGCAGGTTCAACAGCTCATAGCCGGCGCGGATGACGCGGTTAAGTCCCGGTTCTTCCAGGCCCAGTTCGGCCATGAATTCAACCCGGTCTGCTTCTTCCAGCTCGGCAATGTCGGATTCCACCGCTGCACAGACCGCGACTACCACTGAGCCTTCGGCAGCAGCGATTTCGCGCACTTTATCCAGGTAAGGGTTATTCTCATAACCGTCTTCGTTAACGTTGGCGATGTACATGGTCGGCTTGAGTGTCAGGAAGCTCAGATAGCGGATGGCGGCCTTTTCTTCATCGGATAGATCCAGCGTGCGCAGCATTCCGGCTTCGGCCAGGTGCGGCAGGCATTTTTCCAGCGCGGCATGCTCGATTTTGGCGTCTTTATCGCCGCCTTTGGCGCGTTTCTGTACCCGGAACAGCGCGCGTTCGCAGGCTTCCAGGTCGGAAAGGGCCAGTTCGGTATTGATAACGTCGATATCTTCAGCAGGGTCAACTTTGCCGGCGACGTGAATGATATTGTCATTCTCAAAGCAGCGTACCACATGACCGATAGCTTCGGTTTCACGGATATTGGTCAGGAACTGGTTGCCCAGGCCTTCGCCTTTGGATGCCCCTTTTACCAGCCCGGCGATATCAACGAACTCCATGGTGGTCGGCACAATGCGCTGGGGTTTGACGATCGCGGCCAGCTGGTCCATGCGCGGATCCGGCATAGGCACAACGCCGGTATTCGGCTCGATAGTACAGAACGGGAAGTTGGCCGCTTCGATGCCCGCTTTGGTCAGCGCATTGAACAGCGTGGACTTGCCCACGTTGGGAAGGCCCACAATACCGCATTTGAAACCCATGGTTAGTTCACCTTAAATAGCTTAATCATCTAAAGGCGCATTATACACATAAACCCGCGATAACTCGATTGTCCTGCATCCGGCATCTGGGCCGGGTAAATTGGCAACCTGAATCATCGCGGTGGTGCTGGCAGGCCTGGCGGCCCAATACAGCCTGGGTTATGTCTTATGGGCGACGTTCTTGGCGGATATCTCCGGCAGCTTGCCGCTCCCTGTCTGGCCAGAGCGACCTACACAGTCGCGGCAAAAGATAACTGACACCAGGTCTGGACGCTGCTCGGGCATAACGCCGGTCAGGCGGCTTTGAACGCATGCAGCCGATTCATCGCTTTGACGGCGTCCTGCTTTATCAGGATATCGGTGCAACTGACCGCTTCAGCTATGGCCTGATCAATCAGCGCCTGTTCACTGGCCGGTGGTTTTCCCAGTACAAAACCGACCACCTTTTCCCGGCTTCCCGGATGGCCGATACCAATACGCAGGCGATAGAAATTCGGGTTGTTGCCCAACCGGCTGATAATGTCTTTCAGCCCGTTATGGCCGCCATGCCCACCGCCGAGCTTCAGCCGGGCATTGCCAGGCAGGATATCCAGTTCATCGTGCGCCACCAGGATTTCTTCCGGCAGAACGCGATAAAAACCGGCCATGGCAGCCACTGCTTTACCGCTAAGATTCATAAAGGTACTGGGCACCAGCAGCCGTACGTCTTCGCCACCGATAGACAGACGGGCGGTATGACCAAAAAATTTACCCTCTTCTTTTAACGTCTGCCGATAGTTATCAGCCAATAAATCGGTATACCACGCGCCAGCGTTATGGCGCGTTGCTGCATATTCCGCACCCGGATTGGCCAGGCCAACAATCAATTTAATGCTCACTGCCACGCATTCCATTAAAGATAGATGGGCACCAGTTTACTCTGTAGCGCATATCGCAATCAAACATTAGCCATTTGTGTGATCATTTAATAACTCTGTGACTGGTGGCACATGGTGCTGATAGGCATTTGGCTATACTTTCAGCAGGTCAGCATCTGCTCGTAGTGACCGATGACATCATCAACAGGATTGGAGGTGAACAATGAAACGTAAATCCGCTACGCTTTTAGGTAATGGCTTGATGGGAGCAGGGATGATTATGATGATTGCTGGCATTGCTTGTTCAGTGCTTAATCAGCTTCCGCAGTTTCATTTTACCACTATCGTCGCCCATGGCGCGATAATGGGGATATTTATCGGCGCATTGCTTTGGCTGACCGGGGCCAGGATCGGTGGGCATCAGCAAATCAGCGATCGCTACTGGTGGCATCGTCATTATGACGAAAGGTGCCGCCGTCATAGCTCTAACGGACGCTGAACTTTTGCGTGGGTCTGCTGGTAATGACCGCCAATGGCACTCTCATTGAGCAACGGGGTCTGATTCTCCGTTCATCAAACGGTCGAGCACTGCGCCACCCGTTTTAAAGTGACTTATTGCAGCAGGCGGCAGCTGACCGGCCGCCTTGACGGCCGCGCCAGTGCAGTTTACCGCTTAATGCTCGAACATTGCCGAGATAGACTCTTCATTGCTGATGCGGCGAATGGCCTCAGCCAGCATGCCCGATAGCGTCAGGGTGCGAACGTTATGCAACGCCTTGATTTTCGGATCCAGCGGTATGGTATCGCAAACGATCACTTCATCAATCACCGAATGCTTGATGTTCTCATAGGCATTGCCGGAGAAGATCGGGTGAGTGGCATAGGCGAACACGCGCTTGGCGCCACGCTCTTTCAATGCTTCAGCCGCTTTGCACAGTGTCCCGCCGGTATCAATCATATCGTCAACCAGCACGCAGTCGCGACCGGCGACGTCGCCGATGATATGCATCACCTGCGACACGTTGGCGCGCGGGCGGCGTTTGTCGATGATCGCCATGTCGGTGTCATTCAGCAGCTTGGCGATGGCACGGGCGCGAACGACGCCGCCAATGTCCGGCGAAACCACGATCGGATTCTCCAGATCCTGCTGCAGCATGTCTTCAAGCAGAATAGGGCTGCCGAACACGTTATCAACCGGAACGTCAAAGAAACCCTGAATCTGTTCGGCGTGCAGGTCTACCGTAAGCACCCGGTCAACCCCGACGCTTGACAGGAAGTCTGCGACTACCTTGGCGGTAATCGGCACGCGGGCAGAGCGGACGCGGCGATCCTGGCGAGCGTAACCGAAGTAGGGGATAACGGCAGTAATACGCCCGGCGGATGCCCGGCGCAACGCATCGACCATGACGACCAGTTCCATCAAGTTGTCGTTAGTCGGTGCACAGGTGGACTGGATGATGAATATATCACCACCGCGTACATTTTCATTGATTTGCACGCTGACTTCGCCGTCGCTGAAACGACCTACAGCGGCGTTACCAAGACTGGTGTATAAACGGTTGGCAATACGTTGTGCTAGTTCCGGGGTGGCGTTACCAGCAAAAAGCTTCATATCAGGCACGAGAAGAACCTCAGGCTTGCGTCCAGAGAAGGTATTGCATCTGACTGGCACCCAGGGGGCGCGAGTACCGGACAGGGCAATTCCATACGGGTAATTTCACATCTTACTGCTTGCCGGCTGCCTGACCTAAGGCAGCCGACAGAATAGCTTATTACACCCCGGACAACATTCGATGCAGCGGTGACACATTGACGCCATGTGCAACAAATCCATGCATCCAGGCCGGGGTTTGCTCAAGAACGTGACGGGCTTCGGCTTCGGTATCGAATTCAGCAAATACACAAGCGCCGGTGCCGGTCAGTCGCGACGGCGCGTATTCTAACAGCCATGAAAGATGCTGTTCAACCTCGTAAAACCTATTTCTTGCAATAGACTCACAATCATTATGAAAAGGAAGGGCCATTAGCTGGTCGAGAGTACGCACCGGGGAGTCTCGTTTCAGTGCCGGCGAACCGAATATAGCCGGGGTGGAAACGCTCACCGACGGCACCGTCACCAGATACCATTTTTCCGGCGGGCTGGCAGGCGTCAGCCGCTCGCCAATCCCTTCGGCAAATGCCGCCCGGCCGCGGATAAACACCGGTAAATCAGCCCCGAGACTGACCCCCAGATCAGCAAGCTGGTCTTCATCCAGACCACATTGCCATAAATGGTTAAGCGCTACCAGCGTTGTCGCTGCGTCTGATGAGCCGCCGCCGAGTCCGCCGCCCATCGGCAGTTTTTTATCAAGCCAGATATCGACGCCGGGCAGCGATCGATTATTTCTCTTTACCTTAGGCTGGCGCTGCAGTAAACGTGCCGCCTTGACGATGAGGTTTTCCTCATCGTCAACGCCAGCCAGGGCAGTTAGCAGGCAGATTTTGCCGTCATTGCGGGGAGCAAAGCTCAGGCTGTCGCCATAGTCCAGGAACTGGAACAGCGTCTGAAGATGATGATATCCGTCGTCGCGACGCCCGGTAATATATAAGAATAAATTAAGTTTTGCCGGCGCCGGCCACTGTCGAATCATTACAGAATCCAGTTATCCATCTTCAATTTGATACGCTGTCCACCCTGACGCAGTTCCATATTGGCAGGCAGCGCCGGTTTGAGATCGCTGTGATAGCCCTGGTAGGTGACGGTCCATTGTTGGCCATCCTGGCGGTAATTTACCTGTTTAAGGTAACCTTTGTCATCCAGAGTGAAATCGGTAGCATCGCCCGGTAATCCCAGCATCCACTGGCGCAGGTTAGTCAGCGGAATCGACATACCGGTCAGTTTTTCTATCATTTCCTGTGGATCATCGCTGATGTACTTTTTACCCTGGTTATTGGTTATCTGTGCTGCGCCAGGCTGCACATTCAGATCCATTTCAGTGCTGCCGAGCGGATTGGTCAGCAGCAGCCTATAACGTTCAGCGGTAGTCTGCTGCCAATTGAAGCGGGCATACACCTTTTGCTTATCAGACAGATAAGCGAATGATCCACGGGTCTGGTAACGACTGATGGTGGAGACCGACTGCTGATGCTGACGCCATTCCGGCGAAGTCTGGCTTTTGGCGGGGCCAGAGGGCGTATTGACGGTACAGGCGGCCAACATCAGGCTGGCTACCGGTAACAGGCGAAGAAAGGAATGGGGGCGTGTCGGCATAGGGAACAGCTTCCTTATTTTAACTGAAAGTACATAGCATAGCATTGCGCTGTGACCAAAGTGAGGATAATCAAATGGAGCACTGGCATTTAACCCCACAAAGTTTATACCCCTTTATAGGGCAGTAAAGTGCGGTGCGACTTTTCTTGACTGCCCTCATCAAGTAGAATGCGCCCAGACGATAACCATACTAAGACTTGTATTATTCACACAGCCGTAATCCATGACACTGCTTGCATTAGGTATCAATCACAAAACCGCGCCGGTATCGCTGCGTGAACGGGTAACATTTTCCCCCGACACGCTGGATAAGGCCCTCACCAGCCTGCTTTCGCAACCCGAAGTGCTGGGCGGTGTCGTGCTGTCTACCTGTAACCGCACCGAGCTGTACCTGAGCGTTGGCCAGCAGGCGGATTTTCAGGAAGCGCTGGTGCGTTGGCTGTGTGATTATCATCAGCTGCAGCCTGATGAGGTGCGTAAAAGCCTCTACTGGCATCTGGATAACGATGC
Organism: Biostraticola tofi; assembly: GCF_004343195.1. GTDB lineage: Bacteria > Pseudomonadota > Gammaproteobacteria > Enterobacterales > Enterobacteriaceae > Biostraticola > Biostraticola tofi. The sequence goes on from NZ_SMCR01000001.1 coordinate 20,670, forward strand.
CGTCAGTCATCTTATGCGGGTCGCCAGCGGCCTGGACTCACTGATATTGGGCGAGCCGCAGATCCTCGGCCAGGTGAAAAAAGCGTTTGCCGAATCGCTGCGCGGACAGTCGGTTTCCGGCGACCTGGAACGCCTGTTTCAGAAATCATTCTCAGTGGCAAAACGGGTGCGCACCGAAACTGAAATCGGTTCTCATGCGGTATCGGTGGCCTTTGCCGCCTGTACATTGGCCAGGCAGATTTTTGAATCGCTGGCCGGCGTAACCGTTTTGCTGGTTGGCGCCGGGGAAACCATCGAGTTGGTCGCCCGTCATCTGCGTGAGCATCAGGTCAAACAGCTGATTATCGCCAATCGGACCCGCGAGCGAGCCCAATCGCTGGCTGATGAGGTCGGTGCCAGAGTTATCAGCCTGGACGATATCGACCAGGAACTCGGGCAAGCGGATATCATCATAAGCTCTACCGCCAGCAGTCGTCCGATCATCACTCGGGGCATGGTGGAGCGCGCCTTGAAGCAGCGCCGCAACAAGCCGATGCTGATGGTGGATATTGCCGTGCCGCGTGATATCGAAGAGCAGGTCGGCAAACTGCCGGATACCTATCTCTATACGGTGGACGACCTGCAGGCCATTATCGACAAAAACCTTGCTCAGCGTAAGGCGGCGGCGGTGCAGGCCGAGGATATCGTCCTGCAGGAAAGCCAGGACTTCATGGCCTGGCTGCGTGCCCAGGCGGCGGTCGAAACCATTCGTGACTACCGTGCCCAGGCAGATGAACTGCGCCTTGAGCTGGAAACCCGTGCCATTACCGCGCTCAAGCAGGGCGCTGACCCCGAAGCGGTGATCCATGAACTGGCGCATCGCTTAACCCATCGTCTGATTCATGCCCCCACCAAGTCCCTGCAACATGCTGCCCGTGACGGTGACACCGACCGGCTGCAGATTCTGCGGAACAGCCTGGGCTTGGACTAGCCGCTAACCTTATAATCCTACAAGGTAAATCTTTACGAATGAAGCCTTCTATAGTTGCCAAACTGGAAGCGTTACAAGAGCGCCACGAAGAAGTTGAAGTCTTGCTCGGCGATGCCGGGGTCATTACCGATCAGGACCGTTTTCGCGCGTTATCCAAGGAATATGCGCAACTGACAGATGTAACGGCGTGTTTTCAGCGCTGGCAGCAAGTACAGGAAGATATTCTGACTGCAGAGATGCTGCTTGATGATCCAGAAATGCGCGATATGGCGCAGGACGAACTGCGCCAGGCCAAAGTGATTCATGAACAGCTCGAGCAGCAATTGCAACTGTTGCTGTTGCCGAAGGATCCTGATGACGATCGCGGCTGTTTCCTGGAAGTGCGCGCCGGCACCGGCGGTGATGAAGCGGCCATCTTTGCCGGTGATTTATTTCGCATGTACAGCCGCTATGCGGAAATGCGCGGCTGGCGGGTAGAGATTGTCAGCGCCAGCGACGGCGAACATGGCGGCTTCAAGGAAGTGATTGCCAAAGTTTCCAACGATGGCGCCTATGGCCTGTTTAAATTTGAGTCTGGCGGTCACCGGGTCCAGCGCGTCCCTGAAACCGAATCCCAGGGGCGTATTCATACCTCGGCCTGTACCGTGGCAGTGATGCCGGAAATTCCTGAGGCCGAACTGCCGGAAATCAACGCCGGCGATTTGCGCATCGATACCTTCCGTTCCTCAGGCGCCGGCGGTCAGCACGTCAATACGACCGATTCAGCGATACGTATTACCCACCTTCCCACCGGGCTGGTGGTGGAATGCCAGGACGAACGTTCCCAGCATAAAAATAAAGCCAAAGCTCTGTCGGTGCTGGGCGCACGGCTGCGCGCCGCCGAAATGCAGCGCCGCCACCAGGAACAGTCTTCGACCCGACGTAACCTGCTGGGCAGCGGAGATCGCTCCGACCGCATCCGTACCTACAATTTCCCCCAGGGGCGCGTCACCGATCACCGTATCGGGTTAACCCTGTACCGTCTGGACGAAGTGATGGAAGGTAAGCTTGATATGTTGATACAGCCTATCATGCAGGAACACCAGGCCGATCAGCTGGCGGCGCTTTCCGAACAGTCATGATGGACATCAAGGGTTGGTTGGCAATGGCCGCCGGGCGTCTGACCGGCAGCGACAGTCCGAAGCGGGATGCGGAAATCCTCCTCGGTCAGGTGACCCAACGTTCCCGCACTTCGCTGCTGGCTTTCGGTGAAATCCCGCTTGATGAAGCCCAGCTTGCGCAACTGGAGGTGTTGCTCAGCCGGCGTGCCGCCGGAGAGCCGATAGCCTATCTGACCGGAGAGCGAGAGTTTTGGTCAATGGCGCTGAAGGTGTCGCAGGCGACGCTGATACCCCGCCCTGATACCGAATGCCTGGTAGAACAGGCCCTGCGCCTGTTGCCTCCTGAGCCCGCAGCGGTATTGGACCTCGGCACCGGCACCGGCGCCATTGCCCTGGCGCTGGCGAGCGAACGCCCTGATTGTCGGTTTACCGGTGTCGATGTTCAACCGCTGGCGGTAGAGCTTGCCCGCGACAACGCCCAGTCACTCGGTTTGCCGAACCTGCAGTTTCAACAGGGAAGTTGGTATAAGTCATTGCAGGGAAAGCGTTATACTCTTATTGTGAGTAATCCTCCCTATATTGATGCAGAGGATCCTCATCTGGCTGAAGGCGACGTACGCTTTGAGCCCCTCAGCGCATTGGTGGCGTCTGAGGGAGGATTGGCGGATCTGTCGCAGATTATCGACGAGGCGCCAACACATCTTGAGCCCGGAGGCTGGCTGGTGGTTGAACACGGATGGCAACAGGGTGAAGCGGTCAGGCTGTTGATGCACAGGGCCGGATTTATCGATATTGCTACCCACAGGGATTACGGCGGCAATGAACGGGTTTCATTGGGACGTTGCTCCGCATGAGACTGAACGCACTCGGCGAAAGAGGGTGATGTACACGTATATAGCTGTGAAATATATTCATTTCGCCACGATCTGGATAACCATCACACTGCTGGTCCTGCGTTTTTACTGGCGCTGGCAGGCTCACCCCATGCTGTCTAAACGCTGGGTTCGCATCGTCCCGCACCTGAATGATACCCTGTTACTGATAACCGGTATTTCACTGATTTTCATTACCGGCATTTCTCCTTTCAGTCCATACGGAAGCTGGCTGCTGGAAAAACTGGCGATAGTGGTTGTCTATATCCTGCTTGGGTTTGTCGCGCTTGGCAACGGCGCGCGCCGTGAGAAAATTCGCTGGCTGGCATTTATCTGTGGCGTTACCTGCTTCTATGTTATCTACCGGCTGGCCACCACCAAGCATCCTCTGCTGACAGGATTTTTATGAGTAATATTGCGGATTTTGAATACGATCTTTTACCGCTCAGCGAGGGCGTAATTTGTGTTGCCCGGGCTATTCGCCCAGACTTTCCCGATGAGTTGGTACGCCGCCAGCTTGCTGGTCTGACCGAACAGGCCAGGGCGCATATTCCGGCGGATCTGCATCAGGATAAGCAACTGACGCTGCTGCTGGAACTGTTTTATCATTCCTGGGGCTTTGGCGGCGTCGGCGGCGTTTATCGGCTGTCTGATGCCCTGTGGCTTGATAATGTGCTCGAGCGTCGCCAGGGCCTGCCCGCGTCGCTGGGCATTATCCTGGTACATATCGCCCAGGCGCTGGACATTCCCCTGATGCCGGTGATTTTTCCCACTCAGATGATCCTGCGTGCCGACTGGCTCGATGGTGATCGCTGGCTGATTAATCCGATAAACGGCGATACGCTTGATGAACATACCCTTGATATCTGGCTGCGCGGTAATCTGGGCATCGGGACGTTCCTGCAAGACGATGATCTTGAGCAAGCCGACAATAACACCGTGGTGCGAAAACTGCTGGATACGCTGAAAACGGCGCTGATGGATGAAAAACAAATGGAACTGGCGCTGAATGCCAGCGAGGCGCTGCTGGAGTTTGACCCGGAAGATCCTTATGAAATCCGCGACCGCGGCCTGATTTTTGCCCAGCTTGAGTGCGATCACGTGGCATTATCAGATCTGAATTATTTTGTTGAGCAGTGCCCTGAAGATCCGATCAGTGAGATGATAAAAGTGCAGATTCATTCCATAGAGCAAAAATTGGTTACCTTACATTAGCCTGCTGCTATTGCTCTTGTTTTAGGCATTTTCGATTAAAGATAGAAGGCATAAGCATGAAACAACACGTAGTCAACATTGGCGAAATCCCGGTGGCGAATGATCTGCCGTTTGTCCTGTTCGGCGGGATGAATGTGCTGGAATCGCGCGATCTGGCCATGCGAATCTGTGAACATTACGTTACGGTCACTCAAAAACTTGGCATTCCCTACGTTTTCAAAGCCTCATTTGATAAAGCCAACCGTTCATCCATTCATTCATACCGAGGTCCGGGTCTTGAGGAAGGGCTTAGAATCTTCCAGGAACTTAAAGCCCGGTTCGGGGTGAAAATCATCACCGATGTACATGAGGCCGCTCAGGCGCAGCCGGTATCTGAAGTGGTGGATGTGATACAGCTGCCGGCATTTCTGGCCCGCCAGACTGATCTGGTCGAAGCCATGGCGCGTACCGGGGCGGTAATCAATGTCAAGAAACCCCAGTTCATCAGTCCCGGACAGGTGGGCAATATCGTCGATAAATTCCGTGAAGCCGGCAACGAACAGGTTATCCTGTGCGATCGCGGCAGTAATTTCGGCTATGACAACCTGGTGGTGGATATGCTGGGTTTCAATGTGATGAACCACGTTTCCGGCGGTTGCCCGGTGATCTTTGACGTCACCCATGCCTTGCAGACCCGAGACCCGTTCGGCGCCGCGTCAGGCGGACGCCGTGCCCAGGTAGCAGAGCTGGCGAGAGCCGGTATGGCGGTAGGTATCGCCGGTCTGTTTATCGAAGCTCACCCGGACCCGGAACACGCAAAATGCGACGGTCCTTCGGCCCTGCCGCTGGATAAGCTGGAGCCCTTCCTGGTCCAGATGAAAGCCATCGATGATCTGGTCAAGCACTTCCCGGCCCTGGACACCAGCCGTTAATCTGACTTGCCGCACCGGTATCGCCGGCGCGGCCCGCTGGACTGTTCAGATGGGCGTTCCCGGCGGCACGGCCCGCCGGACTGTTCAGCCGCGCGTTCCAGGCGGCGCAGCGCCGCCGGACTGTTCAGCCGCGTGTTCCCGGCGGCACCCCGGTGGCTGCTGCGGGCTTTGGTAGATTGGCCAGCGCCTCATCAAGAGTTGAATAAAAACTCAAGCGTCCTTCAATGGCAATGACCCCGGCGCGCGCCAGCGTCTTCAGCGGTCCAAACGGCACATCCGTTACCACCAGATGTTTCCCCGGCGGCAGTGTTTCGCAAAAGTGTAGAAACGCATTCAGGCCGCCAGCGTCCAGGACCGGTACGGCATCCCACTGTAAAATGATCAGCCGATCGCTGGCAGTCATGCGGGTTATTTCTTCAAATATCCGTTCAGCGGCGGCAAAAAAGAGTGGCCCGTTTACCCGCAGTACTTTTGCCTGGCCGGCAACGGTGGTATCTCTTACCTGTGTCATGCTGGCGATACGGCGCATAAACAGTAATGAGGCTAATACGATGCCGATGGTGATGGCGATAACCATATCGAACAGCACCGTCAAGGACATGCACAGCAGCATCACCCAGATATCATCGCGCGGCGCGCGGCGCAGCAGATAAACCACTTTATGGGCTTCGCTCATATTCCAGGCGACCATCAACAGCAGCGCAGCCATCGCCGACAGCGGCAGCCAGGATAAGGCCGGCGCCAGCACCAGCAGCGCCGATAATACCAGCACGCTGTGAAACACCGCCGACAGGGGAGACGTCGCACCGGCGCGCACATTGGCGGCCGATCGGGCGATGGCGGCCGTCGCGGTGATACCGCCGAAAAACGGCGCAATGATATTGCCCAGTCCCTGGCCTATCAATTCATTATTCGACTTGTGCTTGGTGCCGGTCATACCATCCAGCACTACGGCGCAAAGCAGCGATTCAATCGCCCCCAACATCGCCATGGAGAACGCAGCCGGCAGCAGGGCGGTAACGGTTCGCCAGCTCAGCCCAGACGCCACGCCCTGAGTGTCAGGCAGCGACCAGGGCAGTACCAGGCTTGGCAGCACCGGAGGGATACCCTGTCCATGCGTGCCGTCCGCCAGCATATAGCCGAAGCGGGAGCCTATGGTGGCGACCGGCATATCAAACAGCCACAGCAGGGCCATCACCCCGGTGCCGGCGATAAGGGCGGGCAGGTGGCCGGGCAAACGCAGTCCCAGCTTGGGCCAATACACCAGCACACCCAGTGTGGTGATGCCGATCAGGGTATCGCCGAGATTAAGCGTTGGCATAGCGGTGGCCAAGGCCGCCACTTTACCGATGTAATGTTCCGGTAGTTGCGCAGGCTGCAGGCCAAAGAAATCCTTCACCTGCATGGTGGCGATGGTAATGGCAATGCCCGAGGTAAAGCCCAGCGTGACCGATAGCGGAATAAATTCAATCAGTTTACCCAGGCGGGCGACGCCCATGATGATGAGGATAATGCCGGACATCAATGTCGCCAGCAGCAAGCCAGCCAGGCCGAACTGCTGGGATACGGGGTACAAGATCACCACAAATGCCGCCGTCGGACCGGATACGCTGTAGCGGGAACCGCCGCACAGGGCAATCACAATACCGGCGACGGCAGCGGTATAGAGCCCATACTGAGGGGCGACGCCGCTGCCAATCGCCAGGGCCATAGCCAGAGGAATAGCGATAATACCGACGGTGATACCGGCTATCAGGTCTTTGGTAAATCGTTGGAAGCTGTAGGCTTCTTTCCAACAGGCCTCAGTGAGGGCGCTGAAAAGACCTATCCCGGTGAAGAAATGATTTTTCATCTAGCAGTTGGGCCAAAACAGAAATAATGGCGGGCCGCAGGGTCCGTCGAAAAGAGTGACTAAGATACACCTCTTTCAAGAAATTAAAATGGTGCCAAATCAATACTAAAACAATTATTGACTAATCATTGGCATTTTCTAACCTGATCGGGGCGGGTCGGACCCGACTGGCGACCGAGGATGAGTGATAAGGCGCGGTAAACGTGACAAGGTCACGTTAACTGGCAGGCCCCTAGCCGGGGCCAGCCAATGTTACAGCATTATGGTCATCATATAGGCGACAAACAGCGCCAGGTGGGCGGTGCCGTTAAGGACATTGGTCCTGCCGGTGGAGAAAGACACCTGACACAGCACCATTGCCGTCACCATCACGACGATTTGCGGCAGTTCCAGACCGAAATCAAGCTCCCTGCCGGTCGCGAGTGCGATAAGCGTTACCGCCGGCACCGTCAGCGAGATGGTGGCCAGCACCGAACCGAAAAACAGGTTCATCGCGCGCTGGACCTGATTTTTCAGTACCGCGCGAATCGCGCCCAGACCCTCAGGGGACAGGATAAGCAGCGCCACCAGAAAACCGGTGAACGATTTGGGCGCGTTGAGGCCGCTCAGCAGATGGTCCAGCGGGTTAGCATTAAACTTGGTGACGGCGACCACCGCCATCAGATGAATGATGAGCCAGATGCTATGCCATACCGAATTGTGAGCTGAAGGTTTGCCGTGCGGGTCATCGTCGTCACCGTCTTCATGCTCATAAATGAACCAGTTTTTGTGGGTTCTGGTCTGAATGCGCAGGAATACCCCGTACATAGCGGCAGAAATGGCGGCGGCAATAATCATCTGCGTGGGACTGAAATTACCGTCCGGCAGCGCTGCTGGAAATACCAGCACGATTACCGAGAGCGGAATAATGGCCATCAGATATTGTTTGATACCCGCCAGGTTGACGGATTGCGTGGCAAATTTACGGCCGCCCAACAGCAATGAAAATCCGACCAGGCCGGTGGTGACGATCATGATGACAGAATAAAGGGTATCGCGCATCAATGCCGGTGCAGCGTTGCCGGTCGCCATTAATGCAGAGATAAGGCTGACTTCAAGTATCACTACCGACAGGCTGAGAATAAGAGATCCGTAAGGTTCTCCCAGTCGGTGCGCCAGCACATCGGCATGCCGTACCACGTTAAACGCACTGACCAGGATGGCGAGCAGCGCCAGCAGATTGATAGCTACGATGGCACCGAAGAAGTCGGTATCACCCCAGTAGCTGAGCACTGCCAGCGCTACAATCGGGAAGAGCAGTGTATATTCCTTATGGCGGGTTTTCACCGCCGGAGAGGAGGATGTCATTATCGTAAATCTCCTTAGCATCGAGATGCTATGACTAAAGGTGTGTAATACCGTTCTGATTCCACCCTCAATGTTCCATGGCGCAACCGACGAAATAATCGGACATAAGTCTATCAGAAAAGCGACTCAAACTGAGACTTTTTGTAACATACTGATACAGATCGCGTGGCGCATTTAACAGCAAGACTCTTTTACAAGCAGCTGATTTAGTGGGTGTTATGAGATATGGGCAATGGATTGCCGTCCAACGGCAGCTAATTTATTCTGGCAGTGACTGCCTTGGCTGCTTAACTTAAAGAGTTATTACGTTAAAGGGAGAAAGGGTTATGCCGTACAAAAGCAATGCTTCGTTACCCGATAATGTCACTCATGTACTGCCCAAGCATGCGCAGGATATTTACCGGGAGGCGTTTAACAGCGCCTGGGACCAGTATAAATCACCTTCTGAGCGTCGGGGAAACGAGAGCCGGGAAGAAACCGCGCATAAAGTCGCCTGGTCTGCCGTGAAGCACGCATACAGCAAAGGCGATGATGATAAATGGCATCCCAAAAAATAGCTCCCTGCCGCCAGACTGAGCGGGAACTTGATCGCGAGGCCGGAAACGCATATGGTCATTAATTGAATAATTAGATCAATTATGGTTATTCTGTTAATGAAATGCTGTTGGGCACTGACAGTGTATTAGGCAATAAATGTCAGGAGAAGCGAACGCGTGTTAACCCGTGATTTTTTGCAAAAAGCCGATTGTAAAACGGCATTCGGCATCATTGACGAAACGTTACTGCTCACACCTGAACAACGACATGCTTCCCTTCTTTGCACGCTCTCTCGCCGGCCGGATAACAGTCCAGTATGGATCTTCGGCTATGGCTCATTGATGTGGAATCCAGTGTTCGAAGCGGAAGAAGTGCGGCCGGCCGAGCTTACCGGCTGGCACCGCGCATTTTGCCTGCGCCTGATAGCCGGACGGGGTACCAGCTCTCAGCCCGGCAGAATGCTGGCTCTGAAAGAGGGGGGGCAGACCACCGGACTGGCTTTCAGATTGCCGGAGGAGCGATTGGTAGAAGAGCTGGAACTGCTGTGGAAGCGCGAGATGCTCACCGGCTGCTATATCCCTACCTGGAGCGAACTGACCCTGGATGGCGACCAGCAGGTCACCGCTCTGGTTTTTGTTATGGACCCGGCCCATCCATTCTTTGAGGCCGATACCCGATCACAGATTATCGCCCCGTTGATTGCCTGCGCCAGCGGGCCGCTGGGGACCAATGCCCAGTATCTGTTTGCCTTGGAGCAGGAACTGAACAATTACGGTATGCAGGATGACTGCATGGTAGAGCTGGTTCAGCATGTTCGACAATTGATACAGGCCCGATCGGCCCTGAATCAGGATGCCTTTGACGATCCGGGCATGGCGTTATAAAGCGCGGCGGCCCCGAAAATGCGCAGGCCCCGAGACGATATTCAGGCCCGCCAGAGGATATCCGGCGGGCCTGCTGCAGTTTGATTCGAGCTTAGGGATGCTCTTTTTTTTAGTTGATACTGTCGGGGTCATCGACCACCGGAGTCGATAAGCGCCAGCTTATTCCGCCGCCGTTGAGCCGACAGATGGCGAGGCCTTGGGTTTCAGGTAACGGGCAACCAGTCGTTTACGTACCCGGACGACAAACTGCTCCTGGAACAGGACACAGATTACGGTGGTCAGCAACAGGTAGACAACGTAAGCCGGCAGGGAGGGCTGTACCCGGCCAGCCGCGGCGATGCAGCCACTCCAATCATTCATACACTGGCCAGGGTTACCGCGCAGAAACTGTTCAAGAGTAAAGAACAGGTTATACAGTGGTACATGCAGGGCAAACATCGACAGCGAGGCACCGCCCAGCCGTTCAGACCAGCGCTGCAGCCACTTACTTTGCGGGTGACGCGCCATGGCGGAAAGATAAATCAGCCCAATCTGCGCCGGCAACAGCAGCCCGTTATGCAGCAGAAAATACCAGAATTTTTGGCCATGGGTAAACAGCACCGTCGCTGTCAGAAAACAAACCAGAATGAACAGCGACAGCGCCCACTTCTGCCCGGCGCCAGGAACATGGCCTTGCTGGCGGGCACGTTTGAACAATGCATAACCCAGAATTCCGCCCAAGAATTCAGGCAGCCGGAACAGAGGGAAACGCTGGATAAGGCCAGTGAACGGAACACCGTATTCACCTGACCAGACGACAAACACCGGCGGAATGAGGTACAGCGCCATTATTATACCCAGCCACAGCCAAATTCGTTTCACATTCATCAACCGTGGCGCCAGCCAGGGAAACAGGATATAGAAGAAAAATAGCGCCGACAGCGACCAGAGCGGAGCATTGAAGGTCAGGAAATAAGGGTTCCAGGCCTGCAGCATAAACAGCTGGAGCACTGCATTAAACGCCAGCTGCGTATTGTCCATATAATGCCGGAACAGTTCCGGGTGGGTCTGCCCCAGCACTTCATTGGTATCATAAATGACAAAACGGATACTGGCGGGTGGGCCTTCAGGCGGGATAGCCAGCCACTGTATCAGCAGGATAACCAGGATAGACGTCACCAAGGCGACGATATGGATAGGATAGAGGTTAAAAAAGCGTTTGGCCCAGAATCCGGTGGCGGGTTCGCGCAGCGCATTCCCTCGAACATAGACATGGGCAAGCAGGAAACCCGACAGGACAAAGAATGCGCTGGTGGCGAAGAAACCCATACTGGTCAGCTCGCTCAGGCCCGGAATGTCTTTCACAAGCGGATAACGGTGGGAGGTATGGTAGATCATGACATAACAGCCAAGCAGAAAGCGTAGCCACTCTAGGCCAATAAAGCGTTCCTTTTCCAACGATTTCATCAATGTTTCTCCGGTCTGATGCCAGCAGAAGTGTTATAGTAATGGTCTATGCTGGTTAAAATAATGCTCAAATAATTGTAGTTTATATTACTTTTGAGACTAATTATTATTTTCCTGTATGTTATAGTGCCCTTTCTCGGGTTACTTTATGAGCAGTCCGGCCTCCGGGGCCGGTCATCAAAGCAACGGTGCTGGATGTTGTCCAGTATCAATAGAGAGGCATCGCCGTTAAGATTTTCATATGCTGCCGCCCAGCGCGGCGATCGCTAAAACCGGGGTTGCGAACCTTTATTTGCACGCTGGGTCTTTACTGTTTCATCCAGCAGGCAAACGCAGTGGTGGACCAACGCACGGTCGGCGAGCCGTTATCTGGCGCCTACCAGCATGTGCAGACCGATATCGCTGCGCCCGCTCATCCCCCCGCCAACCACACGGACACTGCAGGCGGCCCGTTTTCGCGCCAGCTTGAAGGCCTGCCCGATTTGGGGGGCGTAAGTCTAAACGATAGCGTTGATGAAAAAAAGGTTGCCGGTGCCATCAAGGCAATGGGCGAGGCCAGCATGGAGAGCACCAACTCGTCCTGGCGCAACTATCTTATTGGAAAAGCACGAGAACGTATCTTTTCCCAACTGCAGCAAACCGGCGAAGAATTGCTATCGCCGCTGGGCTATACCAGCGTTAATCTCACGGTAGATGATGAGGGCGGCTTTACCGGCAGCTCAGCACAACTGCTGTTGCCGCTGGCAGATCAGCAAGGCCGTATCCTGACTTACAGCCAGGTCGGCGTCACTGAAGCGGATCAGGGCACGGTTGCCAATGCCGGCATTGGTCAGCGATTTAACCGCGGAAACTTCCTGCTGGGCTACAACCTGTTTTATGACCAGTTCCTGGGCAGCGGCAGCCTGCGTCGTGGCGGGCTGGGCACTGAGCTTAGGGGCGACTACCTCCGTCTGTCATCCAACTACTATTATCCCTTATCCAGCCTCAGGCAGGATGCGGCGCATCCTGGCTATCGACGGCGGATGGCCAGTGGTTATGATATTACCACCCGTGGGTATCTGCCTTTTTACCGTCAGCTTGGCGCATCGGTAAAATTCGAGCAGTATTACGGCCAGAATGTGGATTTATTCAACAGCGGCAATTATCGCCAGGATCCCTCGTCCCTTGAGTTCGGCTTGAATTACACCCCCATACCGCTGGTCACCTTCACCGCCAACCACAGTCTGGGCGAGGGGGGCGAATCCCAGGATAAACTTTCTCTGGCGGTAAACTATAGGTTCGGCGTTCCGCTGGAAAAACAGCTCTCGCCTCAGCAGGTCGCTGCCGCACGTTCATTGCGCGGCGGCCGCTATGATGTGGTTGAGCGCAATAATTCGCCGGTGCTGGCCTTCAAACAGCGTAAGTCGCTGTCGGTGTTTCTGGCGACGCCGCCCTGGTCGTTGCAGGCGGGGGAATCATTACAGCTCAAGGTTCAGATGACCGCCCGCTATAAAATCATCGCGGTCAGTTGGCAAGGCGACACGCAGGCCCTGAGCCTCACCCCGCCGGCGGATAACAATCAACCTGATGGCTGGAGCATCATTATGCCGGCGTGGAGCGGCGCCGCTTCAGCCAGCAACGAATACCGGCTGTCGGTCACTGTTGAGGACGCCCAGGCGCAGCGGGTCACCTCCAACTGGATCGTGCTTAAAGTGGCTCGCCCGCTGACCGCTGAGCGCAGCGTTGATGAGCGACTTGACTTTCAGGCTGAAGATACCGGCCAGGATCCAACGCAAGCGACGCAATGATACGCCCTTAACGCCGTCATCGCTTAAGCTTGCCTGAATGGCCGTTAATGCCCGCTAACGCCGCCATCGCTTGAGCTTGCCTGAATGGGCCAGTTACTCCCCCGTTTGGTGCACATTTTGCCCCAAGCGAGGGCAAACACCCGCCTTTTAGCCCAGCGCTGCTCGCTACGGGACAGCGACAGGCACCGAATTAAAAAAATATCCGCTATTGCATAATATTGCTGTTAAGCGCATCGGCCTAACCCTCTCGCGCATAACATTCACGTTATATGCAATAAAAGTGAATAAAGAATATCTGTAAGTTACTGAATATTATTGACGAAAAATTTTCTATTCACTTTGAAGCCGATAAATGGCATGTTGTGTGCACCATGATTGATTAACTTAATATCACCCGTCGGCTGATCTCCAATCAAGAGGCGTAGATGCACACAACTGCAATAATGACCATCAGGCCGGTTCGGGCCGACGATGTGACCGATATTCTGGCGCTGGCGGCCAAGACCGGTTCCGGGCTGACTACGCTGCCGGCGGATGAAACATTGCTTAAGGCCCGTATCGACCGGTCGCTGCGTACCTGGCGCGGCAGCGCTGATAAAGCTGAACAAGGCTATCTGTTTGTACTTGAGGACAGTGTGCAGCAGCGGGTAGTGGGTGTCAGCGCGATTGAGGTCGCGGTCGGGCTGCAAGAGCCTTGGTATAATTTTCGCGTTGGTACGCTGGTGCATGCTTCCCGGGCGCTGAATGTCTACAACGCAGTACCTACGCTGTATTTAAGTAACGATCATACCGGCCAAAGCGAACTCTGCACGTTGTTCTTGGATCCCGACTACCGTCAAGGAACTAATGGTCAATTGCTTATCAAGGCCCGGCTGATGTTCATGGCGGCGTTTCGGCAGCGCTTCGGTCGCCGGGTAGTGGCGGAGATGCGCGGTTTTTCCGATGATGCCGGCTACTCGCCGTTTTGGGCAAACCTGGGCCAGCGATTTTTTTCAATCGATTTCGCCCACGCCGATCACTTGAGTATCAGCGGTAACAAGGCCTTTATCGCGGAGCTGATGCCTAAACACCCGCTGTATGTCGATTTGCTGGCGGCCGAGGCGCGCGACGTTATTGGCGTCGTCCATCCCCAGACTGAACCGGCGAAGGCAACGCTTGAATCCGAGGGACTGCGGTATCAAGGTTACATTGATATCTTTGACGGCGGCCCGACCCTGGAAGCCGAAATCGACGATATTCGTACGCTGCGCGAGAGCCGAGTGATATCGGTCGCATCGGTATCATCCGCGTCGGTCAAGGACGATGAAACCTTGCCCTGGCTGTTATTGGCTAACGATGACTATAACGATTATCGGGTCGTCGTGGCCAAAGCGCGGGTTTCCGAGGCTGGAGCAGAACTCGAACCACGCATCGCCCAGGCGCTGAATCTCAACTGCGGTCAATCCGCCAGAATGGCGACTCTGTTTGCCAGGGAGAAAACAGTATGACCCATTTTATTGATGGCCAGTGGATCGCCGGTCAAGGCCCTCATTGGTTGAAAACCAACCCGGTTTCCGGTGAAACGATCTGGCAGGGCCGGCAGGCAGACCGGCTTCAGGTAGAACTGGCGGTGGCTGCGGCCAGGGCAGCGTTCCCGGGCTGGGCTCGACTGGGAGTGGACCAGCGGGCCGGTTTACTGCACGCTTTCGCCGCCGAACTCAAGTCGCAACGGCAGTCTCTCTCCCGTACCATAAGCTTGGAAACCGGCAAGCCGGCCTGGGAAAGCGATACTGAAGTACAGGCGATGATCAATAAAATCTCGATTTCAGTCGACGCCTGGCATCAGCGTACCGGCCAGAGCAATGGCCCGTTCGCCGACGGGATTGCCAGCTTGCGCCATCGGCCCCATGGCGTGATGGGGGTCTTCGGCCCCTATAATTTTCCCGGTCATCTGCCTAATGGACATATTGTGCCGGCGCTGCTGGCGGGCAATACGGTGGTGTTCAAGCCCAGTGAACTGACGCCGGCCACCGCTGAACTGACGATGCGCGCCTGGCAGCAGGCCGGCTTGCCCGCAGGCGTTTTGAATCTGCTGCAGGGAGGGGCGGACACCGGTATCGCCCTGTCACAATCCGACGGACTTGATGGGGTGCTGTTTACCGGCAGTGCCCGTACCGGCTATCAGTTGCATCGCCAACTCGCCGGCCAGCCCGAAAAAATGTTGGCCCTGGAAATGGGCGGCAATAATGCCCTGATTGTTGAACCTGCCGCCGACCTGGATGCTGCGGTCAATATCATTATCCAATCAGCATTTATTTCAGCCGGGCAGCGATGTAGCTGTGCACGGCGCTTGCTGGTTAAACGCGGTCAGGCAGGGGATGCACTGATTGCCAGGCTGGTTCAGGTCACCGCCGGTCTGACTATAGGCCGCTGGGACGATGATCCCCAGCCCTTTATGGGCGGCGTTATCAGTCTGGCGGCGGCTGCCGGCCTGCTCCAGGCGCAGCAGCGCTTGCTGTCGCTCGGCGCAGTGGCGCTGCTGCCGATGGCCCAGCCAGATGTGGCCCGCAGCATTGTTACGCCGGGTATACTGGAGCTCAGCGCCGTTGACCGCCTGCCTGATGAAGAATATTTCGGCCCATTACTGGGCATTATCCGCTATGACAATTTTCAGCAGGCTATCGACATTGCCAATCAAACGCGCTACGGACTGGCGCTCGGGCTGATATCGCCTTCAAGGGAGCAGTTCGAACAATTGCTTATCGAAGCACGCGCCGGTATCGTCAACTGGAACAAACCCTTGACCGGTGCCGCCAGTAGCGCGCCGTTCGGCGGGGTCGGCGCCTCTGGCAATCATCGCCCTGGCGCCTATTATGCTGCTGACTATTGTGCCTGGCCGATGGCTTCACTGGAGAGCGATGCACTGAAGCTGCCGGTGACGCTGGCGCCAGGCATTCACTTTGAGCCGCCATTGCCATTTGTTGAGGGAAAAACAGCATGACCCACACCAAAGAGATGAACTTTGATGGGCTGGTCGGGCCGACGCACCACTATGCCGGGTTATCATTTGGTAATGAAGCCTCGACCCGTCATCGTCTGATGCAGGCCAATCCACGGTTGGCCGCCCGCCAGGGGCTGGCCAAAATGAAGGCCTTGGCGGATGCCGGTTTTGCCCAGGGTATTCTTCCACCCCATGAGCGTCCCCATTTGCCTTCCCTGCGTCGAATGGGATTCAGCGGCAGCGATCAGGAGATCCTGGCCCGAGTGGCAGCTGCCGAACCGCAATTGCTGTCGGCCGTCAGCTCTGCCTCGGCGATGTGGGTTGCCAATGCCGCCACCGTCAGCCCGTCGGCAGACAGCATTGATGGCCGAGTGCATTTTACCGCTGCCAATCTGCACAGCAAATTCCACCGGGCCATTGAAGCCGATACCACCTCAGCCATACTGGCGGCGATTTTTGCTTCCCCGTCCCATTTTCGGCATCATTCGCCGCTGATACAAAATGGCTTATTCAGCGATGAAGGCGCGGCTAATCATAATCGACTCGGCAGTTTCAAAAAGCCGGGCATCCAGATGTTTGTCTATGGCAAGGATATGCTCGGCGACGCTACCGGTCCGTTACGTTATCCTGCCCGTCAAACTCTGCAAGCCAGCCAGGCGGTGGCCCGGTTACATCAGCTTCGCCCGGAATGCAGCATGTTTGTCCAGCAAAATCCGGCCGCCATCGATTTGGGGGTATTTCACAACGATGTTATTTCGGTCAGCAATGAGCAGGTATTGTTCTACCATCAACAGGCTTTTGCCGATACCGGGGCGGTACGTGAACAGCTGACCCGGCGACTGGCGGCCCTGGAACAGCAATTTGTACCGATTGAAGTGCCGGCGGATCGGGTGTCGATAGCCGATGCCGTGCAGACCTATCTGTTCAACAGCCAACTGCTCAGTAAGGCGAATGGCAAAATGACGATAGTGGTGCCTGAAGAAGTCCGCGGCCACCGGGCTGTCTGGGAGACCCTGAACGACCTGACCGCCGATGGGAGCGTCATCGACCAGATACAGGTATTCGATCTGCGTGAAAGCATGCGCAACGGCGGTGGCCCGGCCTGCCTGCGTTTGCGGGTCCAGTTAACGCCCGATGAGTACCAGGCGGTAAATCAGCGGGTGATCATGACCCCGGCGCGCTTTGATGAGCTCAACCAGTGGGTTGACCGACATTATCGTGACCGGCTCTGCCAGCAGGATCTGGCCTGCCCGCAATTGCTGAATGAGGTTCGCACTGCCCTGGATGAATTGACTCAATTGCTCGGCTTGGGTTCAATATACGATTTCCAGCGCTGACAGCCGCGCTTATATCAGAGGGCTCGATTATCCGAGCCCTCAATTTATCAGATCGATTATATGTCTGTCGGCGGCATAATGTCCGAATAAGATTCATTTGCTGCCTTGATTCTGTCTAATATGTATTTTTCTGCCCGATAAACAACCTATTCAGACATAATTTTTAACAGGATCTTCCCCAAAAATTCATTATTTCTGCACTATTGGTGCAGAAGTGAATTCTGCGCTTTAAGTTATTTACTCAGCCTCTCATTACTTTAATAAATAGCGAGTAAGCTTATTCATGTAGTCAACGCTGTCAGGGAATATTTCCGCAGCAGAAAAATTCAATAATGAGGAATTATAATGCGTAAAATAACCGCTTTGTTCATGGCTTCCACTCTGTTGCTGGGCACTGTTCAACTGGCGTCGGCCGCCGATGCTGTTGCGACTAAAGAAGCACCGCCCAAGGGAGAGATGATGCACCATAAACGCGGTCCGATGATGGACCCGATGTTTAAAGGGCTGGAACTGACCAAAGAACAGCGGCAGAAAATGCAGGAAATCAGCCGCGATGCGATGAAAAACATGAAAAAACCGACGGCGGCGGAACGTCAGCAACTGCATGACGTCGTGGCGGCCGAGAGCTTTGATGCTGCTAAAGCCCAGGCGCTGGTCACCACTATGTCACAGACACAGAGTGAAAGAATGCTGGCCCGGCTTGAAACCCAGAACAAGATTTTTAATCTGCTAACCGCTGAGCAAAAAAAGGAATTTGATAAAAAGTTTCAAGAGCACAGCGAAAAGATGGAACATCACGATAATGACTGATTCCCAGCATGAATGAATAATAGCTGATTTCGCGGCGCTGATGCCGCGAAATCAGCTGCCCTGGTTTGCCACCGGCACCTTGCTGACGTTATTCCCTCGGCTGTATTTTCCCCGATTATCCCTGCTCAGTTTTCTCTTGATGTTACTGCCTTTATTTCTAGGCTGTGTCATGATGGGATTGCCTGCCGTACTCAAATATCCACTGGTGCGGCAAGGGATTGGGGGTAATCCCAGGTAAGCTGCATTACCGGGAGATTATCCAGGAACCGTTGTTTTCGGGACTGCACCATGCGTTTACGTCATATCGAAATTATCCATGCCATTATCCAGTGCGGCAGCATTACCGGTGCCGCACGCAGCCTGAATGTTTCTCAGCCTAATATCAGCCGGGTCTTGTCTCATGCCGAGC
The DNA here is from genome assembly GCF_004343195.1 of Biostraticola tofi. Lineage (GTDB taxonomy): Bacteria > Pseudomonadota > Gammaproteobacteria > Enterobacterales > Enterobacteriaceae > Biostraticola > Biostraticola tofi. The sequence goes on from NZ_SMCR01000001.1 coordinate 39,127, forward strand.
AGCAACTGGGGTTTACGCTGTTTGAACGCAGTCCGACCGGTATGCTGCCGACGCCTCAGGCCCAGCGCCTGATGCCGGATATCGAAAAGCTGTTTGCCCACCTGCAATGCATTGATCGGCTGGCCCTGCAGTTGCGTGACGGCCAGCCCCAGCAACTGCGGGTGGGTTCGGCACATGCGCTGGGTCAGTCTTTAATGGCGCGCGTACTGATGGAGTATCATCAGGCGCAGAGCCAGGATATAGAAGTTACCCTGGTCACCGGACATCTGGACTCATTATGTGACGATTTACTCCAGCAGCGGCTGGATTTGGCGCTGACCTTTGGTCAGTCACTCCCGCCGACGCTGAGTGGTGAAACCCTTTACCGCGCAGCGATGGTTGCCTTGGCGCCTATGGGGATGGCGGTACCGTCCCCGGTCAGTCTGGAATGGCTGTGCGCCAATAATCTGCTGGTGATGCAGACTCAGGATCCCCTGGGGCAAGTGGTCCATGATGCGCTGAGTGAAAGAGTCATCAGCGTTCGGGGCCATCTGCAAATAAAAACCTATTCGGTGATAGCGGATATGGTCTTTGCCGGCGGCGGGGTAGGCATTGTGGATACTTTTACCGCCCGGCGCTATGCCCATCAGTTACAGATCATACCGATAAAAGCCAACCTGCCGTTTGAAGTGGTATTGCTGCGGGCCGCTAATACGCCACTTAACAGTGCGGCGCTGTTGATGCGGCAGCTTATCCGCGCCAGGCTGGGGCAATGGGTGGGAACTACGGCCGCCTGAAGCGGCCGGGAGCAGGGTCAGGCTTTCCAGAAGTCATCAAACACGGTGACTGGAGGACGGCGCTTATGTTCCGTCCGGTTATACCAGCCTTCGATGATCGCTGCGATGTCATCCGGCACGGTCCTGCCTTCCAGATAGTCATCAATCATTTCATAGGTCACGCCGAGCGCAGATTCATCAGGCAGCGCCGGCCGATCCTCTTCCAAATCGGCGGTGGGAGCCTTAAGGTAAAGATGCTGCGGGCAGTCCAGATAGTTGAGCAGCGAGCGTCCCTGGCGCTTATTGAGACGGAACAGGGGGTTGATATCGGTACCGCCATCGCCATATTTGGTGAAAAAGCCGGTCACCGCTTCGGCCGCATGGTCGGTGCCGACCACCAGGCCAGAAGTCATGCCGGCAATGCTGTACTGGGCCTTCATTCGCTCTCGGGCTTTTTCATTGCCTTTGACAAAGTCCGATAAAGTGATTCCGCTGGCTTGCAGGGTGGCTTCGCTGGCGAGCACTGCGTTTTTGATATTTACCGTCAATACCCGGTCCGGCTTGATAAAGGCAATAGCGTCCTGACAATCGGCCTCGTCTTTCTGTTGTCCATAAGGCAGGCGGACGGCAATAAACTGGTAGCTTACATCATGGCTTTCCTGGCGCAGTTCGGTAATGGCCTGCTGGCTTAGATAACCGGCAAGCGTTGAGTCCTGGCCACCACTGATGCCCAGTACCAGAGTACGCAGAAAAGGATGGGCCTTGAGATAGGATTTCAGAAATTCTACGCTGACGCGGACTTCCGTGGCCGGATCGATGGACGGTTTAACCCCGAGTGCGGAAATAATATCCTGTTGCGTCGCCATACTTGACTCTCCTCAAAATGCGTGCGGTGTTATGTCACAGATTAAATTATATGTTCTGCATAAAGTGTAAGGCGTATTGGCCGGGAACGAAAGCGCTACCATCATCAACAGGCCTTTACCGCTATCTTTAATAAATCCATAAGCTTGGCCTATGATAGCCACGGTCGTCGCCCTTGCGAAACTGAGACAATATTTTGGTCATAATTTGTAAAAAAGCCTTTTAGCATCTAGGCTTAACCTTACACACATAAAATGAGGTGCACCTTATGAACCATAAAACACTAATTGCCATTGCCGCAGCAGCTACCGTTTCTCTTCTTTCCGGCTGTACCGCCTATGACCGTGCCGACAGTTATGTCACCAAGCCGGTCGTCAGCGATGTTAAAAAAGGCATGACCAAGGAGCAGGCGCGCGCTATTGGTGGTATTCCTTCGACCTCTGCCACTCTGATTCATGCCCGCGGTACCTGTGACTCTTATGTACTGGGCACCCGCGATGGTAAACCCATTAATTATTTCGTCAGCTATGATGAAACCGGCAAAGTGCTGAATAAAGGCTTCCAGAGCTGCCAGGAATACGATACCGACCCACAAAAATAATGCAGGGTATCGTCTGATGGCTTAATCGGATAATGACCGAAACGATAAAGGGTGACTGAAAAGTCACCCTTTTTTTAATTTTAACAGCTCTGCGCCTTACGGCCTGTCCGCCTGACGGCCTGTCCGCCTGACGGTTTGTCCACCTGACGGCCTGTCCACCTGACGGCATGTCCACCAGACAACAGCAGGCCGCTCAGATCAAGCGGCCCGATGGTCAGTGCTAAGCCGGGACCTGGCTAATTTTACTCAGGCGGGACCAGACCCGATGTTTTTTCAGATTGTCGAGAAAGTCCGTCATCACCGCCGCATCGAAACCGGGCCCTTCCGCAATGCCTGGCTCGGCCGCGCCATCCTTGATGCCCAACTGGGCTTTGAAACGGGCGGCATCGCCGCTAAGGCCGATGACCTTCAGATGCTTATAGGCTTCCAGGATAAAATGCCTGGCAGTGCCGTCCAGCAACAGGGCATCCAGATTGCCGTTCGGCACCAGTACGCCATCAACCGTTATCGAAGGGGAACCGTCGAGAGTGGCATCCACCTGCAGGGTTGAGCCATCATTGGCTACCACATTGCCCATATGGGAGGCCAGCAGTTTGGCATGTATCCCTTCAGCCTTAAGGCTTTGCAGCGCTTGCAATACATCGGAAGCATGCACGCCATCACTGAGCAGCAATGCCACCTGACGTCCCTTTAGCGCACCATCGCCGGTTGCGTAGAGACTCAGGCTGGGGTCTGAACTCAACCCGTTGACGGCTTTTGGCGCCGGAGTATTCAACGCATCATCCGACAATGTATAACCCAGCTTGGCGGCCACTTGCTGCGCCAGCTTGACATCTACCCGCGTCAGCAGGTCAATGATCCGTTCACGGATATAAGGACGGCCGACTTTGCCCAGTTCAAAACTGAAGGCGTCCACGATGTGTTGCTGTTCCGCTTCAGTCTGGCTCAGCCAGAATAAACGCGGCTGAGCATAGTATTCCAGGAAAGAATCACTGCGCTCGCGGATTTTATCGCCTTCTACCCGCTCATGGTGGGACTCGAAACCGCCATTTTGCGCGGCTGGCGGTGTTTCACGCGGATAGTTGTCATTAATGGAATTGGGGCTGTAAGCGGCCGGGTTGGTATCAATATCCTGACGATGCATCCCGTCGCGCTGGAAGTTATGATAAGGGCATACTGGACGATTGATCGGGATTTCGTGGAAGTTTGGCCCACCGAGCCGGCTGATTTGCGTGTCGGTGTAGGAGAACAAGCGGCCCTGCAGCAATGGGTCATTGGAGAAATCGATGCCGGGCACGACATGTCCGGGATGGAATGCCACCTGTTCGGTTTCGGCGAAAAAGTTGTCTGGATTGCGATTAAGCGTCATTTTACCGACAATTTCCACCGGCACCAGCGCTTCGGGAATCAACTTGGTCGGGTCAAGCAAGTCAAAATCAAATTTATGCTCATCCTGTTCGGCGATAAGCTGCAGCCCCAGTTCGTACTCCGGGTAATCACCGGCTTCAATCGCTTCCCATAAATCCCGCCGGTGAAAATCAGGATCTTTACCCGAGAGCTTCTGCGCCTCATCCCATACCAGCGATGCTTTACCTGCTACCGGTTTCCAGTGGAAACGTACAAAGGTGGATTTGCCTTCAGCATTGATCAGTCGGAACGTATGTATGCCAAAGCCTTCCATGGTGCGATAACTGCGCGGCAGCCCTCGGTCGGACATGGCCCAGAACACGTTGTGTAGCGTCTCAGGCTGCAGTGAAACATAATCCCAGAAGGTATCATGGGCTGATGCGCCCTGGGGTATTTCATTATGAGGCTCGGGCTTGACGGCATGGACAAAGTCAGGGAATTTATGCGCGTCCTGAATGAAGAATACCGGCGTATTATTGCCGACTAAATCGTAGTTGCCTTCCTGGGTATAAAATTTTGTGGCAAAACCACGAATGTCTCGCACCGTATCGGCAGAGCCTCTGGAACCCTGTACCGTTGAGAAGCGGACATATACCGGGGTCTCAAGCTTAGGGTCCTGCAGAAAACCGGCTTTAGTGATATCGGTCAGGGGACGATAGACTTTAAATACACCGTGAGCGGCGGACCCGCGGGCGTGTACGATACGTTCTGGAATTCGTTCATGGTCAAAGTGGGTAATCTTTTCGCGCAGGATGAAATCTTCCAGCAGCGTCGGACCGCGTTTACCCGCCCGCAGTGAATTCTGGTCATCGGCTATTTTCAGCCCTTGATCGGTGGTTAACGGCTGCCCCTGGCCGGACTTACGCTGAGGCGCCAGGGCAATCAGTTTGTCATTATCATTTTGCGGGCTTTTTACCGAACCGGAGGCGGTAGGCTGTTTGCCGGGCTCACTGGTTCCGGGGGTGGGAAGGTGACTGTTATCATCCGGCGCCAGATGGCCAAGGTCTGGCCTGGATGAGCTGCCGTCCGGCGCCGGGGCGGGATGTGACAAGGGTAGCTTACCTGCGTTCGGATCTGATGGCTTGGACATGGCTTAATCTCCGTTAGGAAGAATATTGAGGGTTTCTCGCGCCCGCTGCTTATGTTTTTTTAAGGCGTTCATCAACTATAGAACAGATTTGTCAACCTTCAGCAATAACCGCTCATTTTATAAGGGAAACGGAAGCCGCAGGCAGTCAAAGCACGTTAAGTCAACATGTTAGTTCAGGGTGGATCGTGGCGGGGGGGGACGGTCAGCCAGGCGAGTGAACAGGCGGTAAGGGCTTTCTCTGAATAATTTATATTATCTGATAATATTATTTACGTAGCTATGTATATATAGTGCTGACTTTGAAAGTGAATTAATCAGTGAATTAATCGAAAAAGTGATCTTTGGCGGATAATAGATCTTGTGAAAAGAGATAAGTCGCTTAGACTTTAATTGTCGCTGTGAGCAATTAATCTCTTTGTGCATCTTTGCCTGTGGCGGCTCTTGTTTTACCCAAACTACGATTTCGATAGAATATTATCTGAGTCATAACCCCGGCCCGGCCGGGGTTATTTTTTCAGTCTTTATGATGTCATGCGGCTGGCGATACGCTGTCCGCCGTGGCGTCATCGACGCGATCAAACCGGGTCTTATCGGTCTGTTTCAGCCATTGGCTGGTCAGGGTGCCCGCCGTCATCGAACCGCTGACATTCAGTGCGGTACGGCCCATATCAATCAAGGGTTCAACCGAAATCAACAGTGCCACCAGGGTTACAGGCAGTCCCATGGCTGGCAGTACCATTAAAGCGGCGAATGTCGCACCGCCGCCAACTCCCGCCACTCCGGCGGAGCTCAGCGTAACAATACCTACCAGCGTCGCCAGCCAGACCGGGTCCAAGGGATTGATCCCCATGGTCGGTGCGACCATAGTGGCAAGCATGGCTGGATAGATACCGGCGCAGCCATTCTGGCCGATGGTAGTACCAAACGACGCTGCGAATCCGGCAATTGATTCCGGAATACCCAAACGGCGGGTCTGGGTTTCCACACTCAGCGGAATACATGCCGCGCTGGAACGGCTGGTAAAGGCAAAAGTCAGCACCGGCCAAATTTTACGGAAAAAGCGTAGGGGATTAATACCGGACACACTCAGCAGCAGGCCATGAATAACAAACATAATGCCCAACGCCACATAAGAGGCCAGGACAAATCCACCCAGCTTGACGATATCGGCAATATTGGAACTGGCGACCACTTTGGTCATCAATGCCATAACGCCATAAGGGGTGAACGCCATCACCAGACGCACCAGCTTCATGATAAGCGTCTGCAGGGTGTCAATGGCCCCAAGGATCCGCTGGCCTTTTTCCGGGCTGTCCTTGATAACCTTGACCGCGGCAATACCGAGGAATACCGCAAAGATAACTACGCTGATAATCGAGGTGGGCCTGGCGCCGGTCAGATCGTCAAATGGATTTTTGGGAATAAACGACAGCAGCAATTGCGGTATCGTCAAATCGGCTACCTTACCGACATAATTAGTTTCCAATGCGGACAGACGGGCGGTTTCCTGGGCCCCCTGGATCAGGCCATCGGCGGTCAGGCCGAACATGCTGGTCACCATGATACCTACCAGCGCGGCAATCAGGGTAGTGAACAGCAGAATGCCAATAGTCAAGACGCTGATTTTACCCAGTGAAGAGGCATTGTGCACTTTAGCGACTGCGCTCAGAATTGACACAAACACCAAGGGCATGACAATCATCTGCAGCAATTGCACGTAGCCATTACCGACGACATTAAACCAACCGATCGATTGCGCCAGAATCGGATTTTCTACGCCGTAGAAAAGTTGCAGCGCCAGTCCGAATACCACCCCGGTGAACAGACCGGTGAGGACTTTTCGTGACAGACTCCATGACTGGCGCGTGGTTCGCAGCAGCAATAGCAGCAGCAGGGCGAACACCACCACGTTAAGGATCACGGGAAGCGTCATTATTCATCTCCAAGTAAGCTAGGTAATTATTGCGAGTGTAATAAAACGTGAATGGTGGCGATTCTAGCAGTATTTATTTCAGATTTGATATCGCGGTTTGGAATTTTGTTATGCTTTTAGCAGCAAAACAGGTGATTAATCAGGCAGCTTGCTCAGGAAAAAGGCCGCTGCGCACCGTCTGCCATAACGACATCACCGATGAGGGCAGCGCGACCGGCTTGATAAGCGGCGAACCCTGCGGATGCATGACGGCAAAGGCCAGCACGGCCAGACAAAGGATCCGTTCCAGCTGATGGCCTTTTTGCGACGCCAGCAGCGGCAGGCGAAAGCGCCAGCGACAGGGCCAGAGCAGCGGCACCCCGGCAGGCGTCAGCATATCGGCGATAATATGGCTAAGGTAGCCGACTATCATGCCGTGGAAAGCGTCCAGCGGGATGATCATCGCCGGGGTCAGCTGCAGGGTAAACAACAGTATGCCGCCCATCATCGCCAGCAGGCTGTGGGTGAACCCCCGATGGCCGAAGATGCGTGCTATGGGCGCGGAAAGCCATCTCAAGCGCTGACCGAGAAAGGATTTGGGATGATCAATATCCGGCAGCAGGCAGGTAAGCAGGCCGCCGGCCAGAATATGCCACCAGTCTCCGCCGGCCAGGGCAGGCGAAAGCTCCAGCTTTTTGGCCAGGATGGTACTCGCCAGTGCGAATAGCACATGGCCTTCAGCCGTCATGGTAAGCGTGCTCACTTAAACTGTTCATTTGTCCAGTATAAAGTAAAGCGCTGCAGGCGGATATAGGTTACCTTGTAACTTTTCGTCAATGACGGAAAAAAAATCCCGCCGAAGCGGGATATTGTCAGTTACAACTAAAGGCTGCGATTAACGTGCCAGCCAGCCGCCATCAACGGCAATGGTGTAGCCATTGATATAGTTGGATGCGTCCGAGGCCAGGAAGATCGCCGGACCCTGCAGGTCGGATGGCAAACCCCAGCGTCCAGCAGGGATACGCTCAAGAATGGCTTTGCTGCGGTCTTCGTCAGCACGCAGTTGTTGGGTATTGTTGGTCGCCATGTAGCCCGGGGCGATGGCGTTAACATTGATGTTATGCTGCGCCCATTCGTTAGCCAGCAGTCGGGTTACGCCCATTACCGCGCTTTTGGAAGCCGTATAGGAAGGAACGCGAATTCCGCCCTGGAATGACAGCATCGAGGCGATATTGATGATTTTGCCGCCTTTGCCCTGTTTCAGGAACTGGCGAGCTACGGCCTGAGACATGAAGAATACGGTTTTGATGTTGATATTCATGACATCATCCCAATTCTTTTCACTGAACTCGATAGCATCTTCACGACGGATAATGCCGGCATTGTTAACCAGAATATCAATATGGCCGAATTCAGCCACCGCCTTTTCAACGATAGAAGGAACGTCATCGATACGCGTCAGATCGGCGGTAATGCTCAAAAAACGACGGCCCAGTGCGCGAACTTTTTCAATCGTTTCTTCCGGGTCGACGATATTGACGCCGACAATGTCACAGCCCGCTTCGGCCAGGCCGATAGCCATGCCCTGGCCCAGACCGGTATCACATCCGGTAATCAGCGCCACTTTACCCTGTATATTAAAAGAATCTAAAATCATAGCCGTAACCTCGTTAATGGCCGCTCATCGGTGTGGTCAGCCCAAAAATCGTAAAAAAGGCTGGCGCAGCCGCCAGCCATAAAGAATATCAACGCAATTCGCTGACCTTGACGTGGTCCATATCGTCGAATACCTGGTTTTCTCCCACCATTCCCCAGATAAAGGTATAGTTCTTGGTACCGACGCCTGAATGGATCGACCAACTGGGAGAGATGACCGCCTGTTCATTGTGGATAAGCAGATGACGGGTTTCCTGAGGTTGGCCCATCATATGGAACACCGACGTTTCTTCATCCATATTGAAATAGAAATAGACTTCCATACGACGTTCATGGGTATGGCAAGGCATGGTGTTCCACAAATTGCCTTCAGCCAGTTTGGTCAGGCCCATGGTCAGCTGGCAGGTTGGCAAGACGTCAGGCACGATAAATTTATTGATGGTGCGACGGTTGCTGGTGATATTGTCGCCGATAGTGGTAGGCGAAGCTTCGGCGAGCGTGATACGGCGCGTCGGGAAGGTGGTATGGGCCGGGGCGCTATTGTAGTAAAACTTTGCGGGTTTTGCCGCATCGACGCTGGAAAATACCACTTCTTTGGCGCCCATGCCGACATACAATGCTTCTTCATTGCCCACTTCATAAGTGGTGCCATCGACGACGATAAGGCCCGGGCCGCCAATATTGATAACGCCCAGCTCGCGACGCTCAAGGAAGTAGCTAACGCCAAGTTGTTTGCCCACTTCACCGCCGATTGACACTTTAGCGTTGACCGGCTTGATGCCGCCCACGATGATGCGGTCAATGTGGCTGTAAGTCATGGTATAAGTATCTGCTTCGAAGATGTTCTCGATGACAAATTCTTTGCGCAGACCCGCAGTATCTAACTGTTTTGCGTGCTCGCTGTGAATACCCTGGCGAACTTCCATAATGCATGCCTCTCTCAAATCGACTTGATGTGGGGGTGCTAACCCTGGAAGAAAAACCGATTCAGTGCGAAAACCCTGACTGATGCTCGGGGGTTGTTCGCAACTTCCCGGCGTTTCTGAATGGGGAAATGATAAGACTAGCGGGATGTGAATTCAATAAAAATGAAATAATGTTTTATTTATATTTGAGAGAGGTCAATGTTTTGATGCCTGCCCTTGGGAGCCAGGCAGGCCAGACTCTATACCAGATGTTCCGGCAGCAAGTCGCCCAGGGTGGGCAGTTTGATATCGGCCAGCACCCAGAGCGGGTCATCGCGCCATTGGACATCGGGTACCACGATGGAACGCATCCTGGCGGCTTTGGTGGCGATCATGCCATTAATGGAATCTTCGAGCGTCGTACACCGTGCCGGTGAAACGCCCAACTCAGCCGCCGCTTGAAGATACACTTGCGGATGCGGTTTGCTATAAGGCAGATGCTGGGCAGAAGCCAGCACAGTAAAATAGTGGCCAAGCTGGAATATCTCCAAGATCTCCTCCAGCATAAAGCGCGGAGACGCAGAGGCCATACCTATTTTCAAACCGGCGCTGACCGCGGTGTCAAGTGCATGTTCTACTCCTGGCAATAGCTGGCGCTTTATTTCAATCAACTCCATTACTCGCCTGATAATCTGCTTGGTCACCTCTTCCCTGGAAGGGCCGCTCCAGGGACTGGCCTGATACCAGAGATCCACCACGACATCGATTCGCAGTCCAAGGGTATCGGGTAGACTGGCATGGATAGCCGGATCGGTGCCGAGCGAGCTAAAAATGTCCATTTCTGCCTGCGCCCATAACGGCTCGGAATCGACTATCAGGCCATCCATGTCGAATATCACCGCTTCCTGTGGTTGTTTTGATTGCATAATAGGTTACTTATTCCTTAAGTAGCAGATGAAGAAGATAAAGTGATAATTGGCTAACGGCACTTTTGATGCCCAATCAATGCTTAGCATAAAACAACGCAGCAAATAAAATAAAATATATATAAACTTAGCTGTTCGGGTAGAGGCTGTTTAATAAGGGGAACTCATGACGTATCAACAGGCTGGCCGGCTGGCCGTGATTAAACGGTTAGCCGGATGGATAATCTTCATACCGGCTTTACTTTCCACACTGATTTCATTGCTGAAGTTTATTTACCAATACAGTGTTCCAGATAAAGGCATCAATGCGGTGATGGCGGATTTTTTCCACGTCATTATCGATATGCTGCGTTTTAATACGTCATTTTTGAATGTGTTTTGGTACAACTCTCCTGAGCCTGATTTCAAGACCAGTCTTTTTGCCGGCAATATGGCGTTTTGGCTGATTTTTATGCTGATGTTCATCGGACTGGCGCTGCAGTCGTCCGGCGCCAGAATGTCCCGCCAGGTGAGGCACATACGCGAAGGGGTGGAAGACCATATGATCCTGGAACAGGCCAAAGGCAGCAATGGCCAGAGCCGAGCCGAAATCGAAAATAAAATCGTTATGCCGCGGCACACTATTCTACTGCAGATTTTCCCTCTTTATATACTGCCCATTATTATTGCTGTCATCGGCTATTTTGCCTTCAAGCTACTGGGTTTTATCTGAAACCCGCCCCCAGTCCTGGGCGGCTTGCCGCCGCCCCGGTTTTCAGTGGCTGCGCATTATCTGGTCCAGCGCTTCCTGAGCGCGGGGAATATGCCCCCCGCCAAAAAGTCCGGCCCGGTTCAGCAGGAAATACAGCTGATAAATCGGCTGACGATGGACAAAATCCTTATCCAGCGGCCAGATGCTCTGGTAGCCGTCGTATATTTGCGGCAGCAGTTGGGGGTACATCGGCAGCATCGCCAAATCGCACTCACGATCGCCCCAGTAACAGGCCGGATCATACAGGTAACAGCCCTGGGCGCTATTGGCGCAATTATCAGGCCACAGGTCGCCATGAAGCAGCGAAGGCTGGGGCTGATGATCATGGAGCCGGGCGGCGATGGCATCGATAATTTCATCAATATTGCCATACGATAGCCCCTTTTCTGCCGCTAGCTGCAGTTGCCAGCCGATGCGCTGTTCGGCGAAAAATACCGACCAGCGCCGCTGCCAGGCGTTAGGCTGCACGACAGTGGACAGATCATTATCCCTATCCAGTCCGAATTGCGGTTGTTCACTCCATTGATGCAGGCGGGCCAGTTGCTGGCCCAGACACCAGGCGCCATGGGCATCAAAGGGGCGGGGGGGAATATACTCAAGCAGGAGGAAACTTTCATCCCTGACGCTGCCGACGCCGTATACCTCAGGCACCTTGACAGTCTTGCTGCGAGCCAGCATGGCTAGCTGATCGGCTTCACTGGTGAATTTCTGCAATTGATCGCGTGAGTCTGATTTTACAAAAACGTCCAGGGAACCGTAGCGCAGATACCAGGCGGTATGAAGCTCACCGCCCGGCAGTTCGCGCTTCTCCAGAATTTCCTGCGCTACACCGTTCTCTGCCAGTAATGTGCTGATGGCATTCCACATCGTCATTTCCCCCTAAGTCGCCATGCCGTGAAAGCTCTGAATCGATTTGGTGAAACTGTCTGGTCGCTGCGATATCGCCTGTGGGAGAACCGTTTTGGCAGAAGACTCTCCGTAACATCAGGGCGTTAGCCTGCTTTATGCTGTGCTTCAATGAGTGTTATTGTCCGGCTGGCGAATGTCAATAGATTATTTCCTGAACAGTTAACTGCCGGCTTAGCAACGTGACCGCCGCCAGCCGCAGCAGGGCATTGGCGAAAATCGGGGCATAAAATATTATTATTATGAGATGACGGTGATATGTCACCGCGTTGTTCATCGACATTTTTTAGATAAATGAGTAACGGATTGTGATATAGAGCCGGTTTTAAATGGCGCTAATGGCCCAAAAGCTGATCTGGGTCGTATTTTTCCCTATCAGAAAAGCGTAAGATTTATCTTAAAGCAGTAGGGCAAAAGAGAGGTTGTTATGGATTATTTCTATCGATTGACATTACCAAGCATCGTATTGATTTGTATGGCTTTCTGGGTTGCAGTGGTCACCGCAATGGTCTGAGCCGCCCCTATTAAGCCTCTCTATTCTGACAAACCCGCTACGGCGGGTTTGTCGTTTTCTGTAGTTGTAAAAATAATGTAGTTGACATCGTAACTAAAATATTAATCGAATGTAAGCTTGCCGGTGTCCGCTGTCAGGACCGAGTATCGCCTGGTTTACCACCCTATCCTGAGCGCGGCAGCCGGCGGTGTAAATACAACCCCGGTCGTATTGCGTCACTTTATCCCTTGAAAATGAACGCTATGAAAAGGCAGGATTTTATTTTACTGGAGCAGGCCGGTATCGGGATGCTAGAATCATCTGCCGTTGCCTATGTCCCATCGGCCTGTGTCGCATCGGCGACACAATGCCAGGTGTTCATATTTTGCAAAGTAGAGCGAAATAGCGTAAGCAATAAACCATTTTTTATATGAATATAAGTCTGTATGTGATCTTTGGTGTGGATCACCACTGCAGGTTAAGGAAGCCATCATGCCCGTTATTACCCTCCCTGACGGCAGTCAGCGTCAGTTCGATCATCCTGTTTCACCTCTCGACGTTGCCCGCGATATTGGCCCTGGCCTGGCGAAAGCCTGCATTGCCGGACGCGTTAACGGCGAGCTTGTCGACGCTTGCGACCTCATCACTGAAGATGCGCAACTGGCCATCATTACCGCCAAAGACGAGGCCGGACTTGAGATCATCCGCCACTCCTGCGCGCATCTGCTGGGTCATGCCATTAAACAGCTCTGGCCCGATACGCGCATGGCCATCGGCCCGGTGATTGATAAAGGTTTCTATTACGACGTTGACCTGGACCATACCCTGACGCAGGAAGATATCGATCTGCTGGAAAAGCGGATGCATGAACTGGCCGATAAAGATTATGACGTCATCAAGGAAAAGGTAAGCTGGCAGCAGGCGCGCGACGCCTTTGCCGCGCGCGGCGAGTCTTACAAGGTGGCCATTCTTGATGAAAACATCAGCCGTGATGACCGTCCCGGCCTGTATCATCATGAAGAGTACGTTGATATGTGCCGTGGGCCTCATGTACCCAACATGCGTTTCTGCCACCATTTCAAACTGCAGAAAACGTCCGGCGCATACTGGCGCGGCGACAGCAATAACAAAATGCTGCAGCGCATCTACGGTACTGCCTGGGCGGATAAAAAACAGCTTAATACCTATCTTCAGCATCTAGAAGAAGCGTCTAAACGCGACCACCGCAAGATTGGCAAGCAACTCGATCTCTACCATATGCAGGAAGAAGCGCCTGGCATGGTGTTCTGGCATAATGACGGCTGGACCATTTTCCGTGAACTCGAAGCGTTTGTGCGGATGAAGCTCAAAGAGTATCGTTATCAAGAGGTGAAGGGCCCATTTATGATGGACCGGGTACTATGGGAAAAAACCGGCCACTGGGAGAACTATGCTGAGCATATGTTCACCACGTCCTCTGAAAATCGCGAATACTGCATCAAACCGATGAACTGTCCAGGCCATGTACAGATTTTCAATCAAGGCCTTAAGTCATATCGCGATTTGCCGCTACGCATGGCCGAGTTCGGCAGTTGCCATCGTAATGAGCCGTCGGGATCGCTGCATGGCCTGATGCGCGTCAGGGGTTTTACCCAGGATGACGCCCATATTTTCTGTACGGAAGAACAAGTCCGTGATGAAGTAAACAATTGTATAAAAATGGTGTATGATATGTACGCCACGTTTGGCTTTGATAATATCCTGGTCAAACTGTCCACCCGTCCCGAAAAGCGTATCGGCAGCGATGAAGCCTGGGAACGCGCGGAAAACGATCTTGCGGCTGCGTTGACTGAAAACAGCATTGCATTTGAGTATCTGCCGGGTGAAGGGGCGTTTTACGGCCCGAAAATCGAATTTACGTTGCTTGACTGTCTGGATCGCGCCTGGCAGTGTGGCACAGTGCAACTGGATTTCTCATTGCCGGGGCGGCTTAATGCGTCGTATGTCGGCGAAAACAATGAGCGTGTCGTACCGGTGATGATTCACCGCGCTATTCTGGGGTCAATGGAACGCTTTATCGGCATCCTGACCGAAGAATACGCCGGTTTCTATCCGACCTGGCTTGCACCGACTCAAGTGGTTTTGATGAATATTACGGATAATCAGGCCGAATATGTCTCAAAACTCGCAGAAAAACTGTCTGCGGCGGGCATTCGTGTCAAAGCGGACTTGAGAAATGAGAAAATAGGCTTTAAAATTCGCGAACATACTTTGCGTCGTGTTCCCTATATGCTGGTCTGCGGAGATAAAGAAATGGAAGCAGGCCAAGTCGCCGTGCGTACTCGCCGGGGCAAGGATTTAGGCAGCATCGACGTTAACGAGATTATCGAAAAGCTGCAGCAAGAGATACGCAGCCGTAATCTTCATCAACTGGAGGAATAAAGTATTAAAGGCGGAAAAAGAGTTCAACCGGCGCGTCCCAATCGTATTAACCGAGAAATCCGCGCCGCAGAGGTTCGTCTGACGGGCATTGACGGTGAGCAGATTGGTATTGTCAGCCTGAATGAAGCGCTTGAAAAAGCTGAGGAAGCGGGCGTAGATTTAGTTGAAATCAGCCCTAATGCCGAACCGCCGGTCTGCCGAATTATGGATTACGGCAAATTTCTCTATGAGAAGAGCAAATCCACAAAAGAGCAGAAGAAGAAGCAGAAAGTTATCCAGGTTAAGGAAATCAAATTCCGTCCTGGTACCGATGAAGGTGACTATCAGGTAAAACTACGCAACCTGATTCGCTTTCTGGAAGATGGCGATAAAGCCAAAATCACGCTGCGGTTCCGTGGACGTGAAATGGCGCACCAGCAAATTGGTATCGAAGTGCTTAACCGCGTTCGTGACGATTTGAGTGAAATGGCGGTTGTTGAATCCTTTCCGAGTAAAATCGAAGGACGCCAGATGATCATGGTGCTCGCACCCAAGAAGAAACAATAAGGCCTGACAAGTAAGGCAGCCGATCCCTGGCGGAAAAGCTGCTTTCGCCTCATTGATTCATATTATTAACAATGCGGAGTAGAGAAATAACTCATGCCAAAAATCAAGACAGTACGCGGTGCTGCAAAGCGCTTCAAAAAAACTGCCTCAGGTGGTTTTAAGCGCAAACATGCTAACCTGCGTCATATTCTGACCAAAAAATCCACTAAGCGTAAGCGTCATCTGCGTCCTAAATCCATGGTCTCCAAAGGCGATCTGGGTCTGGTCATTGCATGTCTGCCGTACGCATAAGCGTCATTTTAACTGGTTCGAATAAGACTTTAGGAGAGAGCATATGGCTCGCGTAAAACGTGGTGTGGTAGCTCGTGCACGTCACAAGAAAATTTTAAAACAAGCGAAAGGTTACTATGGTGCCCGTTCGCGCGTTTACCGTGTCGCCTTCCAGGCAGTCATCAAAGCAGGTCAGTACGCTTACCGTGACCGTCGTCAGAAGAAACGTCAGTTCCGTCAACTGTGGATCGCGCGTATCAACGCCGCGGCCCGTCAGAACGGTATATCTTACAGCCGCTTCATCAATGGCCTGAAAAAAGCCTCTATTGAAATCGACCGTAAGATCCTGGCAGACATCGCTGTATTCGACAAAGTGGCTTTCGCCGCTCTGGCCGACAAAGCGAAAGGTTCGCTGGCATAAGATGTGAGAAAGAGGGAGTCCGACTCCCTCTTTTTTTTGGCATCCCGCCGATATTGACAATTAAGGTAATGCAAGCATGAATGCTGCTATTTTCCGTTTCTTTTTTTATTTTAGCACCTGATATTAGGAGGCTTTTGCGTAAAAGAAGAAACGAAAAGTAGCGCTGAAGCCTCCCTGAGTGGAGGCTTTTTTATTGCTTATATTCAAGCGAAAACCGGGCTGTCTCTATTTCAGCCACGTTGACATTAATGATGAAGCCATTCAGGCAGGAAGAAGAGGATCGCAATGCCACATCTAAACGATTTGGTTGTGCAGGCCAAAACCGCTATTGAGCAGGCCGGTGATATTGGCGCATTAGAAACGGTGCGGGTGGAGTATCTGGGTAAAAAAGGGCACTTGACGCTGCAAATGGCCAGCCTGCGTGACGTGGCTCCCGAAGATCGTCCTGCTGCGGGGGCGGTTATCAACCAGGCTAAACAGGATGTACAGCAGGCGCTCGGCGAGAGGAAAGCGTTTCTGGAGTCCTTTGCGCTGAATGCCCGACTGGCAGAAGAGACCATTGATGTTTCTCTGCCTGGACGGCGTATGGAAAATGGCGGCCTGCATCCGGTTAGCCGTACTATTTCCCGTATTGAGACCTTCTTCGGTGAATTGGGATTCTCGGTCGCGACCGGCCCGGAGATCGAGGACGATTATCATAACTTCGATGCCCTGAATATTCCGGCTCATCACCCGGCTCGCGCCGATCATGATACTTTCTGGTTTGATGCAACCCGCCTGCTGCGCACCCAGACCTCTGGCGTGCAGATTCGTACCATGCAGGGACAGCAACCGCCTATCCGCATTATTGCCCCAGGCCGGGTCTACCGGAACGATTACGACCAGACCCATACCCCGATGTTTCACCAGATGGAAGGGCTGATAATCGACACCGATATCAGTTTCACCAACCTAAAGGGTACGCTGCACGATTTCCTGCGTAATTTCTTTGAAGAAGATCTGCAGATCCGTTTCCGTCCCTCTTATTTCCCGTTTACCGAGCCTTCAGCGGAAGTGGATGTGATGGGTAAAAACGGCAAATGGCTGGAAGTGCTGGGCTGCGGCATGGTGCATCCCAATGTGCTGCGCAATGTGGGCATCGATCCTGAAATCTATTCGGGTTTTGCCTTCGGCATGGGCATGGAGCGCTTGACCATGCTGCGTTACGGTGTCACAGATTTACGTGCATTCTTCGAAAACGATCTGCGTTTTCTTAAACAATTCAAATAAGGCGGGATTAACACATGAAATTCAGTGAACTTTGGCTGCGTGAATGGGTAAATCCTGCCATCAGCAGCGACGAACTCTCCGAACAGATTACCATGGCCGGCCTGGAAGTCGACGGCGTCAATGACGTCGCCGGCGCTTTCAGCGGCGTGGTGGTCGGCCGGGTAGTGGCCTGCAAACAGCATCCCAATGCGGATAAATTGCGAGTTACGCTTATCGATATCGGCGGTGATGCGCCGTTGAATATCGTCTGCGGGGCGCCAAACTGCCGTGAAGGCCTTACCGTCGCCGTCGCCACCATCGGCGCGGTGCTGCCGAATGATTTTAAAATCAAGGCGGCCAAACTGAGAGGCGAACCCTCTGAGGGAATGCTGTGCTCATTTTCAGAACTGGGTATTTCTGATGATCATAACGGCATCATCGAACTGCCGGCCGATGCGCCGCTGGGCACCGATATCCGTGCTTATCTCAAGCTCGACGATCGTATGATTGATATCAGCGTTACGCCAAACCGAGCGGATTGCCTGGGGCTTATCGGTATTGCCCGTGACGTGGCGGTAATCAATCGCCTGGCGCTGAACGAGCCGGCTATCGACGAGGTACCGGCCTCGTCAGCCGCAGCACTGCCGATCAAGGTCGCGGCGCCGGCAGCCTGTCCGCGTTATCTTGGCCGAGTGGTGCAGGGTATTGATGTTACCGCCGCGACACCTCTGTGGATGAAAGAGAAGCTGCGCCGCTGTGGCCTCCGTTCAGTTGATGCGGTGGTGGATATCACTAACTTTGTCCTGCTGGAACTGGGCCAGCCGATGCATGCCTTCAGTCTGGCACAGATTGACGGCGGCATTAACGTACGTATGGCGGATGAAGGCGAAACGCTGACGCTGCTAGACGGCAGCCAGGCTACGCTTAACGCCGACACGCTGGTCATCGCCGATGACAGCAAAGTCCTGGCGATGGCCGGGATTTTCGGCGGCGCGCTTTCCGGTATCAATCAGTCCACCCGAGATGTGGTGCTGGAGTGCGCCTACTTCGATCCGTTGGCCATTACCGGCCGAGCCCGTCGTCATGGCCTGCATACCGATGCGTCTCACCGCTATGAGCGTGGCGTGGACCCGGCGATTCAATACCGCGCCATGGCGCGTGCCACCCGACTGCTGCTGGATATCTGCGGCGGTCAGGCAGGGCCGGTTATCGATGCTAGCGCTGAGCAGCACCTGCCCCAGCGCGCTACCATCACCCTGCGCCGTGAAAAACTGAACCGCCTGATCGGGCACCACATCGCTGATGCTGATGTCACTGATATTCTTGCCCGGCTAGGCTGTCAAGTGACTGCTGCTGAAGGGTACTGGCAGGCGGTCGCGCCCAGTTGGCGTTTCGATATGGCGATAGAAGAGGATCTGGTAGAAGAAGTAGCCAGAGTCTACGGCTATAATAATATCCCCGACGTGGCGGTAAAGGCCAATCTGGAGATGACCCGCCATCAAGAGTCGGCTTTGCCGCTACAGCGGGTT
Source organism: Biostraticola tofi (assembly GCF_004343195.1). Classification (GTDB taxonomy): domain Bacteria; phylum Pseudomonadota; class Gammaproteobacteria; order Enterobacterales; family Enterobacteriaceae; genus Biostraticola; species Biostraticola tofi. The sequence continues at coordinate 57,828 of NZ_SMCR01000001.1, forward strand.
AAAACCCTGTTGGTTGACCGCGGTTTCCAAGAGGCAATTACCTATAGCTTTGTTGATCCGCGTCTTCAGGCGCTGTTGCATCCTGGTCAGGAGGCCCTGGTGCTGCCAAGCCCGATATCGGCTGATATGTCGGTGATGCGGTTGTCATTACTGACCGGCTTACTGGCGGCGGTAGTCTATAATCAGAATCGTCAGCAAAGCCGGATCCGCCTGTTTGAAAGCGGCCTGCGCTTTGTGCCTGATAATAATGCCCCACTGGGTATCCGTCAGGATCTTATGCTGGCCGGCGCCATTGTCGGCAGCCGTTTTGACGAGCATTGGGACCTGGCCCGCCAGGCGGTCGACTTCTTTGATTTGAAAGGCGATCTGGAAGCATTACTTGAACTCACCGGCAAGCTCACAGATATAGAATTCCGTTCCAGTGATAATCCTGCTTTGCATCCCGGCCAGAATGCCGCTATCTATCTGTCTGGGGAACATATTGGATTTATTGGCGTTATCCACCCCGAGTTAGAACGTAAGCTTGATTTAAATGGCCGAACCGTGGTGTTTGAACTACTCTGGGATAAGGTAGCAAACCGCAAAGTGCCTGATGCCAGTGACATTTCACGTTATCCTTCCAATCGTCGCGACATCGCTGTGGTAGTGGCTGAAGATGTACCTTCAGCAGATATTATTGCGGAGTGCATGAAAGTTGGCGTAAATCAGGTAGTTGGCGTAAACTTATTTGACGTGTACCAGGGCAAGGGCGTAGCGGAAGGTTTCAAAAGCCTGGCTATCAGCCTGATTCTTCAGGATACCGCCCGTACACTGGAAGAAGAGGAGATTGCCGCCACCGTTGCAAAGTGCGTGGCGGCTCTAAAACAGCGATTCCAAGCATCCTTGAGGGATTGAACCTATGGCGCTTACTAAAGCTGAAATGTCAGAATACCTGTTTGAAAAACTCGGGTTGAGCAAACGGGATGCCAAAGAAATTGTGGAACTGTTTTTTGAGGAAGTCCGCCGGGCGCTGGAAAATGGCGAGCAGGTGAAATTATCCGGATTCGGTAATTTTGATTTGCGAGACAAAAATCAACGTCCCGGACGCAACCCGAAGACCGGCGAGGATATTCCGATTACCGCTCGCCGGGTAGTGACGTTCCGTCCAGGTCAGAAACTGAAAAGTCGTGTAGAGAATGCCTCACCTAAAGAGTGACGCATGATTCAATGAAGGCCGCGTTAAGCGGCCTTTTTTTTATCTGAGCTGTGCTGAGACCGCAAACCCCGCTGTTTATCCTGTCTGGCGCAACCGGGTAGCATTAGGATAGTCTGAGGGCTTAATGACCGTTGCCCGCTATGAATCGGATGCTGTTAACATGAGCGCACCACACCCTGCAAACTATCGCCTGCTTATCGAACGACAGGCTCGCCAGGACTTTCGCCGGCTGGGCTATCTGATGGCGCTGGCGCTCGGCGCTTTGTTGTTGAGTTTGTGCGCCGGCGAGCGTTGGATTTGGCCTTCAGCCTGGTTTGGCCAGAGCCTGGAGCAGGTTTTTGTCTGGCAACTGCGTTTACCGCGTGCGCTGGCGGTGATGACGGTAGGGGCCAGTCTGGCGATGGCCGGGGCGGTTATGCAGACGATTTTTGCCAATCCGCTGGCTGAACCCGGGCTGCTGGGGGTGTCCAGCGGCGCGGGGGTAGCGGTCACGCTGGCGGTGCTGGCAAGCCATGGCGTAATGCCATCCTGGGGACTGGGATTATGCGCGGTAGCGGGTTCAATGGCGATTACCGCGCTGCTGCTGGCCCTTAACCGCCGTCGTGCTTCCAATGCACGTCTGCTGCTGACCGGGGTCGCCTTGGGGATAGCCTGCAGCGCGGTCATGACTTGGGCTATCTATTACAGTTCCAGCCTGGATTTACGCCAGCTGATGTACTGGATGATGGGCGGATTCGGCGGTGTGGACTGGCGAGCCAAATGGCTGCTGCTGTCGCTGCTGCCGTTTATCCTCTGGCTGTGTTTGCAGGGGCGAGTGCTTAATTTACTGATCCTGGGTGAACTGCAGGCCAGACAACTGGGGTTATCGGTGCATATGTGGCGTAATCTGTTTGTGGTGGCGTTCGGCTGGATGGTCGGCATCAGCGTTGCGCTGGCCGGCGTGGTCAGCTTTATCGGACTGGTGGTGCCCCATTTGCTTAGTCTGTGGGGGCTGACCGATAAGCGGCGTTTATTGCCCGGCTGCGCCCTGGCCGGCGCCAGTCTGCTGCTGCTGGCCGATATACTGGCCAGAACAGCCCTGGATGCCGCCGAGTTGCCGGTCGGGGTGGTAACCGCCACCCTGGGATCCCCGGTTTTTATCTGGCTGCTGACCAAGGCGAAGGGCTATTCCTGAATGTGAAGGTCTTATGCCTCTGTCGCCGTCGACTGAAGGAGTTGAATGATGAGTGCAGAAATATTTACTCTGGCCCTGAGGACCATTACCGGTGAGACTCAAACGCTGGAGCACTATCGGGGGTCGGTGATGCTGGTGGTGAATGTGGCGTCCAACTGCGGCCTGACCGATCAATATGAAGCCCTGGAAAGCCTGTATAAAGCCTGGCATTCTCGCGGCTTTGAAGTGCTGGGTTTCCCGTCGAATGAGTTCGCCGGCCAGGAGCCCGGCGGGAATGACGACATCCTGGCGTTTTGCCAAGGTACCTTTGGCGTAGATTTTCCAATGTTCAGTAAAATCGAGGTTAACGGTCCTGGCCGCCATCCGCTGTACCGTCATCTGATTGCGGCATGCCCTCACGCGGTCAATCCGCAGCAGAGCGGGTTCAGGCAACTACTGGAAAGCAAGGGACTGGCCACCGGACAACCCGGGGACATTCTGTGGAACTTCGAAAAATTTCTCATTGGCCGCGATGGGGAAGTCGTGCAGCGTTTCTCACCTGATATGAAGCCACAGGATCCGCTCATTCTTGAAGCCATTAAACTGGCGTTGGAAAAATAGTGCCCATGGAGCCTGCGGACAGCAGCAACGCATGCTTCCCATTGCCAGCCGAGGGCCAGGCATGGCGGCTGGTGCTGTTCAAAGTGAATATTAGCCATCGCCTAAGCAATGTGACGCTGTCACACGAAGCTGGCGGCCTTATTCATCTGGTCGGCCCAAACGGCGCCGGTAAAAGCAGCCTGCTGGCCTGCATTGCCGGTCTGCTGCCCGCCCAGGGAAAACTGATCCTTTCAGGTAAGCCTATTCATCACTGGCACCCCAGGGCGTTGGGGGTCTATCGTGGCTACCTGGGCCAGCAGGCTTATCCGGGCGGTAATCTGGCGGTGTTTCAGTATCTGATGCTGCACCAGCCAGACCCAGCGGATAATAGCCAGGCCCTGGCGCAGACGGTAGCCTATCTTGCCCAGGCGCTGGCCCTGGATGATAAACTGCACAGAAGATTAGCTTCGCTGTCAGGCGGTGAATGGCAGCGGGTGAGACTGGCGGCAGTCATGCTGCAGGTCTGGCCGACGATCAATGGGCAGGCAGGCATGCTGCTGCTGGATGAGCCTGCCGCCAGTCTGGATATCGCTCAGCGGGTCGCCCTGGACAGACTGCTGGCCGAACTGACGGCGGCCGGGATGGCGGTATTGGTCAGTTCACACGACCTGAACCACAGCCTGCGCCATGCTGACACGGTCTGGCTGATGGACAGCGGTCAACTGGTCTGCGCCGGACCGGCGGCAGAGGTCATGACGCCAGAGCGGCTGGGGCCGGTATTCAAGGTCGCTTTCGAGCGATTGACCGCTGGCGAGCACAGTTGGCTGCACGCTTGCAGCCAAAATTTACCCATAATGACAGAGTGATGCTTGCCGTCAGGACGCCCTTGAGGCTAAATGACAGTCTCCAAAGGGTGGTAGTGGAACAGTGCGGCATGATCATGGTCTGCGGCAGCGTATTGATTTAAATAGTGAATAGAATATGAAACGGATATCAACAATGATACTGGCGCTGGCTGCGCTGTTGCTGACGGCATGCAGTCACCATGCGCCGCCGCAGGATCCCCGGCTGGGAGACTCCATCGTGGTGGTTGCCACGCTCAATGAACAATTACGTCAGTGGTCAGGCACCCCCTATCGTAACGGCGGCATGGATCGCCGGGGCATGGACTGCTCGGGATTTGTGAAGAGAACCTTCCAGGACCGGTTCAGTATCCGACTGCCGCGAACCACCAAGGCGCAAACGTCGGTCGGTACCCGGATCGACAGGGATGATCTGTTGCCCGGTGACCTGGTGTTCTTCAAAACCGGCAGCGGCCAGAATGGTCTGCATGTCGGCATCTATGACAAAAACGATATGTTTATCCACGCCTCTACCAGTCGCGGTGTGACGAGATCGTCACTGGATAATGTCTATTGGCGCAAAGCCTGGTGGCAGGCGCGTCGTATTTAGTCGGTCACTCGCCGCCGCCGGTAAGGCGGTTGATGCTCAGGAATATTCATGTCTTCATTACGTTTGCTGCTGTCCGACTCCCATGATCCCTGGTTCAACCTGGCGGTGGAAGAGTGCATATTTCGCCAGATGCCCACCACTCAGCGGGTGCTGTTTCTCTGGCGCAATGCCGAAACCGTGGTGATTGGCCGGGCGCAAAACCCCTGGAAAGAGTGCAATACCCGGCGCATGGCGCAGGATAATATCAAACTGGCGCGGCGGAGCAGCGGCGGCGGCGCGGTATTTCACGATTTGGGCAACAGCTGCTTTACTTTTATGGCCGGCAAGCCGGAATATGACAAAACCCTGTCGACCGCCATCATTGTCAGTGGGCTGAAGAGCATGGGGGTTGACGCCCGGGTTTCTGGCCGGAACGACTTGGTGATGACCACCGCCGACGGTGAGCGCAAAATTTCCGGCTCCGCCTATCGCGAAACCGCCGACCGGGGCTTTCATCACGGTACGGTGCTGCTTAATGCCGATCTCAGTCGCCTGGCGTTCTACCTGAATCCAGACCCGAAAAAACTGCAGGCCAAAGGGATCACCTCGGTCAGATCGCGAGTGGCTAATCTGCAGGAAGTCATGCCGGCGGTCAGTCACGACCTGCTGTGCCAGCATATCCGCCAGGCATTTTGCCAGGCCTATGGCGAGTCGGTGGAGCCAGAAATTATTTCACCTGAAAAAACGCCCGACTTGCCGGGCTTTGCCGAGCAGTTCGCGAGGCAAAGCAGCTGGGACTGGAATTTCGGCCGGGCGCCGGCCTTTAGCCACGTGCTGGACACGCGTTTTCTGTGGGGGGGCGTTGAGCTGCACTTTGACGTGGAACACGGCCGTATCAGCCGCAGCAGGATCTTTACCGACAGTCTTAATCCGACCCCGCTTGAGGCGCTGGCCGACAAGCTGCAGGGCACGTCATACCGCGCCGACGCCGTGGCTGCGGTATGTGCCGCATTGATCCGCGCTTACCCTGATGAAGCTGCCGGGCTTGATGAGCTGGCCCGCTGGCTGACGGACAGTCTGCGATAACGTGCCCTGATGTCCTACACTGTGTTTAAGGAGGGCCTTACCGATGGCACCTGAACCCCTATTTGACAACACCTGGTTTAACCAACTGGCCGGATTTTACACGCCACTGCAGCCGACGCCGCTGCACCAAGCCCGCCTGTTGTACCATAACCGGCCCCTGGCTGATGAATATCAGCTTGAAGACATTCTTTTCCAGGGCGATAACGCAGCCATCTGGGGTGGTGAACGCCTGCTGCCCGGTATGCAGCCGCTGGCGCAGGTATACAGCGGCCATCAGTTCGGCGTCTGGGCGGGTCAACTGGGGGATGGTCGCGGTTTGCTGATGGGCGAACAGCGGCTGGCTGATGGCCGGCTTATCGATTGGCACCTTAAGGGTGCCGGACTGACGCCCTATTCGCGTATGGGCGATGGCCGGGCAGTGCTGCGTTCAGTGGTGCGTGAGTTTCTGGCATCGGAGGCGATGCATCATCTTGGGATCCCTACCACCCGGGCGCTGACTATCGTTACCAGCAGTCATCCGGTGCGCCGGGAAGAGGCCGAACCCGGCGCCATGCTGATGCGAACCGCGGAAAGCCATGTGCGCTTCGGTCATTTTGAGCATTTTTATTATCGGCGCCAGCCCGAGAGGGTACGCCAACTGGCCGATTATGTTATTGCTCGCCATTGGCCTGAGCTGGTGGGTGCAGATGGCCGCTACCGCCTCTGGCTGACCGACGTGGTCAAGCGCACTGCTGGTATGATTGCCCACTGGCAGGCGGTCGGCTTTGCTCACGGCGTGATGAATACTGACAATATGTCGATTCTTGGCCTGACGATGGATTATGGCCCATTTGGCTTTCTCGATGCCTACCAACCGGGCTTTATCTGTAACCATACAGATCATCAGGGACGCTATGCCTTCGACAATCAGCCTGCGGTCGGGCTGTGGAACCTGCATCGGCTGGCCCAGTCGCTTTCAGGGCTGATGCCGGTAGCGGATCTGGAACTGGCATTGGGTCACTATGAGCCGGCGCTGATGGCGGCTTATGGCGAACTGATGCGGCGTAAGCTGGGATTTTATCAAACAGATCCGCGGGACAATGACCTGCTTACCGGTCTGCTGGCGCTGATGGCCCGCGAAGGCAGCGATTATACCCGGGTATTCCGTATGCTTTGCGACACAGATAACAGCGACAGCCGATCTCCGTTACGGGATGATTTCATCGATTTACCGGCATTTGACCGTTGGTTTGCCGCTTATCGGCAACGGCGGCAGGACGAAGGCGGGGACGAAGCGATACGCCGTCAGCAGATGAAAGCCAGCAACCCGCGGATCATTCTGCGTAACTACCTGGCCCAGCAGGCGATTGAAGGGGCGGAGCAGGATGACACCAGCTTGCTGGCGCGATTGCATCAGGCACTGCAAACCCCCTACAGCGATGCTGCCGAATGGCAGGATTTGGCTGCGATGCCGCCCGAGTGGGGCCGGCACCTGGACATTTCCTGCTCAAGCTGACCGGTCGCCGGTGGCCGCCGCATGGAGCTGCTGGGTTGCGGCGACCACCAGAGCGATCTTTGGCTCAGATGGCTGCCTGAGCGGCTGCGCCTCTTTCACTGGCCTCGGCGAGTCGGGACAGTACGGTAATGCTGTCGGCCATGCCCAGGCAGCCATCGGTTATCGACTGACCATAGGTAAGATCTTTACCGTGCAGCAGCGGCTGGCTGCCTTCTTGAAGGTTACTCTCAATCATCACCCCGGCCACGTGACGCGATCCGCCGGCCAACTGCTGGCAAACTGAATCGGCCACCGTCAGCTGGCGCTTGAACTGTTTCTGGCTGTTGCCATGGCTGAAATCGATAATCAGGCGTGCGGTCAGCCCTGACTGATGCAAATGTTCACAGGCGCGAGCCACATCCTCGGCATGATAGTTAGGCACTTTGCCGCCGCGCATGATGATATGGCCATAAGGATTGCCGCTGGTTTGATAAATGGTCATCTGCCCTTGTTTGTCAGGTGATAAAAACAGATGGCTTGCCCTGGCGGCCCGAATGGCATCTATGGCGATTTGGGTATTGCCGTCGGTGCCGTTCTTGAAACCGACCGGACAGGATAGCGCCGAGGCCATTTCACGGTGGATCTGGCTTTCAGTGGTACGGGCACCAATGGCCCCCCAACTGATCAAATCAGCAATATACTGACCGGTCACCATATCCAGGAACTCAGTGGCGGCCGGTAGGCCCAGCTCATTGACCGACAATAACAGCCGTCTGGCCTGCTCAAGACCTTCATTGACCCTAAAACTGCCGTCCAGGCCCGGATCGGCGATCAGTCCTTTCCAGCCCACCACGGTGCGCGGTTTTTCGAAATAGGTGCGCATTACGATTTCCAGACGGTCCTGGTAAGTAATCCGCAGCGCATTCAGGCGTCTGGCATAATCAATAGCCGAATCCACATCGTGAATGGAGCAGGGGCCGATAATCACCAGCAGGCGCTGATCCTGGCCAGACAAAATGTTCTCTATACGCCGACGGGCATGGAGGACATGCTCGGCGATCGATTCACTTATGGGTAATTTACCGGCAAGAACCGCCGGCTCGATAAGGCGATCAATGCGCTGGGTGCGCAATTCATCCGTTTTTGACATGGGAAATCTCTAAGCTTGGAAAAGGTGCTTCCCTATGGCGTGCATAGCGGGAAGTAATGGCTGTCACAATAAACCAAACTCAGATGATTTCAACCCTCAGATTTTGCCGGTGATTAATACATGCGCCGGCTCACCCCCAGGACATCCATTATTTTGGCGGCAATTTCCTCGACAGAATGATTGGTGGAGTTCAAAAAATTGATTTTATTTTTCCGAAACAAAGTTTCAACTTCATTAATTTCCAGACGACACTGTCTCAATGATGCATAGCGGCTGTCGTTTAATCTTTCATCACGGATCGCTGCCAGGCGCTCAGGGGAAATAGTCAGGCCGAACAATTTATCATGATAGGGTTTCAGCGCGGCAGGTAATCTCAAATCATCCATATCGTCGGCAATAAACGGGTAATTGGCCGCACGGATACCATATTGCATCGCCAGGTAAAGGCTGGTGGGGGTTTTACCGCAGCGTGACACGCCCAGAAGAATAATTTGGGCCTGATCCAGGTTACGCAATGATATACCATCGTCATGGGCCAGGGTGTAATCGATCGCCGCAATGCGCGCATCATAGCGATTGAGGTTGGTGGCCGTCAGGCCATGAGTGCGATGGGCCACCGGGTCCGGCGCCATGCCCAGTTCCTGTTCAAGCGGGGCGACCAGCGCCTGCACCACGTCCTGGCAGAAGCCTTCACTCTGCTCGATGATCTGCCGTACCGCCGGCGACACGATAGAATAAAATACCACCGGGCGAACGCCTGTCTGCTTAGCCAGCGCATTGATTTGTTCCCTCACTGCCCGGGCGCGAGCTTCGCTTTCGACAAATGGCAAGGTATGGGTTACGGTCGCCACCGGAAATTGCGACATTACCGAATGACCCACAACTTCTGCCGTAATAGCGGTGCCATCGGAAATAAAAAACACGCTTCTTTCCATTAGAACTTCCTCTGCTCATTAAGGGTTAATCTTATTTTGCTGGCTGGCTCGATTCATTCGGGACCGGAATGAAATGGTTATGTTAGGCTCATACCGTAAACAGTGCTCTGTTTAACCTACAGTATATTTACCAATGCCAATATTAGAAAGGATGACTCAAATGTCTCATAATGACAGTGATTCTGATAACGTGCTGTGGTACAACCAGTTGGGGATGAATGACGTAGATCGCGTCGGCGGTAAAAATGCCTCGCTGGGTGAAATGATTACCCATCTCTCATCGGTCGGTGTCAGCGTGCCGAATGGCTTTGCCACCACGGCCAGCGCCTTCAACAATTTCCTCAACCAGAGCGGTATTAACCAGCGCATTTACCAATTACTGGATAAAACCGATATTGATGATGTCAGCCAACTGGCCAAAGCCGGGAAACAAATCCGCCAGTGGATTATCGACACCCCATTTCAGCCTGGTCTCGAAGAGGCTATCAATGACGCTTATCAGCAATTGTCGGCCGATGATGCCCAGGCTTCTTTTGCCGTGCGTTCATCGGCTACCGCTGAAGATATGCCCGATGCCTCCTTTGCCGGCCAGCAGGAAACCTTTCTGAATGTGCAGGGCATTGATGCGGTCATGATTGCCATCAAGCACGTCTATGCATCGCTGTTTAACGATCGGGCGATTTCCTACCGCGTCCATCAGGGCTACGACCATCGCGGCGTCGCATTATCCGCTGGCGTACAGCGTATGGTCCGCTCCGATGAAGCCGCGTCGGGCGTCATGTTTTCCATTGATACCGAGTCCGGTTTTGATCAAGTGGTATTCATTACTGCCGCCTACGGGCTGGGCGAAATGGTGGTGCAGGGCGCGGTCAACCCTGACGAATTCTATGTTCACAAACCGACCCTGGCCGCCGGGCGTCCATCGATAGTACGCCGCAATATCGGTTCCAAGAAAATCCGCATGGTGTATGCCGGCAGCCAGGAGCACGGCAAGCAGGTGCGTATCGAAGACGTGCCGGAAGACTTACGTCAACGCTTCTCGCTGACCGACCAGGAAGTGCAGGATCTGGCGCGTCAGGCGGTGCTTATTGAGCAGCATTATCAGCGGCCGATGGACATCGAATGGGCCAAGGACGGTCATACCGGCAAACTGTTTATTGTCCAGGCTCGGCCGGAAACGGTACGCTCTCGCGGCCAGGTCATGGAGCGTTACCAACTGACTGCCAGGGGTGACGTGATCATTGAAGGTCGCGCCATTGGCCATCGCATTGGCGCCGGTCCGGTCAAGGTCATTCAGGACATCAGCGAAATGCACCGGGTAATGGCCGGCGATGTGCTGGTGACCGACATGACCGACCCTGACTGGGAACCGATCATGAAAAAAGCCTCGGCGATTGTCACCAATCGCGGCGGCCGGACCTGTCATGCGGCAATCATCGCCCGCGAGTTGGGTATCCCGGCGGTGGTCGGCTGCGGCGACGCCACTGAGCGCCTGAGCGAGGGACAGAACGTCACCGTCTCCTGTGCTGAAGGCGATACCGGTTACGTCTATCTGGATGTGCTCGATTTCAACATCGATAGCGCTGAGATCGCCACCATGCCGGATTTGCCGCTGAAAATCATGATGAACGTCGGCAATCCGGACCGGGCGTTCGATTTTGCCTGCCTGCCTAACGACGGGGTCGGCCTGGCCCGGCTTGAATTTATCATCAATCGCATGATTGGCGTCCATCCCCGGGCGCTGTTGGAGTTCGACGACCAGCCGGAAGCAGTACGGCAAGAAATCACCAGCCTTATCCAGGGTTATGACAGCCCGGTCGAATACTATATCGCCAGACTGACCGAAGGCATCTCCACCCTGGCGGCCGCATTCTGGCCGAAGCGGGTCATCGTGCGGCTCTCGGATTTCAAGTCGAATGAATATGCCAACCTGGTCGGCGGTGAACGCTATGAACCGGATGAGGAAAACCCGATGCTGGGGTTCCGTGGTGCCGGTCGCTATGTGTCCGACAGCTTCCGAGAGTGCTTTGCCCTTGAATGCGCTGCCGTCAAGCGGGTGCGCAACGATATGGGACTGAAGAATGTCGAAATCATGATCCCGTTTGTCCGCACCGTGACGCAGGCCAAGGCGGTGATTGACGAGCTTGCCCGTCAGGGGCTTAAGCGCGGTGAGGATGGGCTTAAGGTGATTATGATGTGCGAGATCCCGTCAAATGCGCTGCTGGCTGACCAGTTCCTGGAACACTTTGATGGCTTTTCGATCGGCTCCAACGATATGACTCAACTGGCGCTGGGACTGGATCGGGATTCCGGGCTGGTATCGGCACTGTTCGACGAACGGGATGAATCGGTGAAAGCGCTGCTGTCGATGGCCATCAAAGCCGCCAAGGCGCAGGGCAAATACGTCGGTATCTGCGGTCAGGGACCCTCGGATCACGAGGATTTTGCCGCATGGCTGATGGATCAGGGTATTGACAGCCTGTCGCTTAATCCGGATACGGTGGTCAAAACCTGGTTGAACCTGTCGGAGTTGGTAGAGAAATAATAATCACTCATTAATTATTCTGTTATTTAAAGCGTCGGCGTTATCGTTCGGCGCTTTTTTTTGAGTAAAAAAAACAAAAAAAAGCCCATCCAATAAGGTGGGCAAAGACTACACACAGCAATTTGAGAAATTCGGAGAAACCTTGATTGAAAATCAATACCTTGTTAAAACCGATATGTTCATACTATGAATTCATGCACACAGAGTCATTAAGAATCATCCTAATGAGCCGTTATATTGCAGTTGAGTTATCAGCGGCAGGAATATTATTTTTTTATTATTGAGCGTTATAAATTTGGGCTGAAAAGGGCGATGTAATTAATGAAAAGGGTGACGGAATAACCATTGGCGGCACAACAATTAATAGTGCTAGCCCCGGACGATGCCGGGGCAATTGGTGCACCATTACTCGCCCAGGTGTTTTTCCGGGTCGTGCATTTTACCGGGCGATGGGGCTTCATTAACCCAGGCCCATACCAGCCGAAACGATACCGCCAGCACCACCGGCCCGATAAACAGGCCAATCATGCCGAAGGCCAGTAACCCGCCGATAACGCCGCAGAGGATAAGCAATACCGGCAAGTCAGCGCCCATATGGATGAAAATAGGGCGTAAAACGTTATCAATGGTACCGACCACGCAGCTCCAGACCAGCAGAATGGTGCCCCAGGTCGTATCGCCGCTCCAATAAAGCCAGATCATCGCCGGTATCAGTACCGGCAATGGACCCAGTTGGGCAATGCACATGACGAACATCAGCACCGTCAGTACGATGGCCACCGGTATGCCCGCCACCGCCAGGCCAATGCCGCCTAGCACTGATTGAACGATCGCAGTCAGCACCACGCCCAGCGCCACCGCGCGAATAGCCTGAGCGGCCAGCAGCACCGAGGCGTCACCCCGTTCCGCTCCCAGTCGTATGGCGAAATGACGGATAGCCAGCGCCACCCGCTCGCCGCGGATATACAGCAGTACGCTGAACAGGATCATCAGGGCGCAATGAAACAGAAAACTGCCCAGGCTGAAAGCCTGGGATAGCAGCCAGGTGACCGAGCGACCTATATAGGGCTGTACTTTGGTCATCAGCGGCGCGCCGCCACCGGCAATCAGCGTCTGCCAGCCAGTGTAAAGCTTGTTGCCGACCATCGGCACATCCTGCAGCCAGAGCATGGTAGGCAAGGAGATGCGGTTGGGGTCGCGTGCCCAGTCCAGGAGCGGTGTACTGTTCTCGACAATGCTGCTGACCAGGATTGACACCGGCAGAACAAACAGCAGCAGCAGCAGCAACGTCATGACCAACACGGCCAGCGAGCGTCTGCCCCACAGTATGGCCTGTATTTTTATCAATAAAGGCCAGGTGGCGATAACCACCATGCTCGCCCAGGCGAAACCGAGAATAAAGGGCTGTACCACCCAGAAACAGGCGATCGCCATCAGGGCAATAAAAGTGACGCTGAACAGCATGCGGGGCAGGTCAAGCAACTGACGCGGGTAATCCATGAAAACGTGTACTCCTCAAAAAACAGATTGCTTAGCGCAGTATGACGCAGAGCCATTGTGTAATCTGTTCGCCAATGGCTAATGATGGGGTATTTCACGCTGTTTTGAAAGCAAGCAGGAAAACTTTAATCTGCCTTTGCGCCAGGCTGTGTCTTCTTCGTGGGTTTATCGGTGTTTTTTATTTGCCTTAAGGACAGGGCGGCCGGAAATATGTTAAAACAACCCAAAATAACCTGATATTGCTCATACTTGAAAAGTAGGCTCATCGTTAATGATCCCATTGATCTCGCAACCACCGGGACTCACTCAACCGGTCATCGATTTTCTTCATGCGCTCAAGCGTGACGGCTTTACCGGCGACGCTACCGCATCCTATGCCGACCGCCTGACGATGGCCACCGATAACAGCATTTATCAGCTGATGCCCGATGCGGTGGTGTTTCCCCGCTCGACCGCAGATGTGGTGCTGATTGGCCGCCTGGCCGACCAGCCGGGTTTTAAAACGCTGACATTTACCCCGCGCGGCGGAGGCACCGGCACCAATGGACAGGCTCTGAACCGCGGGATTGTGGTGGATATGTCGCGATATATGAACCGGATTCTGGAGGTCAATCCGCAGCAGGGCTGGGTCAGGGTTGAAGCCGGTGTGATTAAAGACCAGCTTAACCAGTTTCTCAAACCGCTGGGCTATTTCTTTGCCCCTGAGCTGTCCACCAGTAACCGCGCCACGCTTGGCGGAATGATCAATACCGATGCTTCGGGCCAGGGATCGCTGGTATATGGCAAAACCTCTGATCACGTGCTCGGTCTGCGCGCAGTGCTATTGGGGGGCGAAATTCTCGATACCCGCGCTTTGCCGGTTGCCGAAGCTGAACGTCTGGCCGCCGAAGAAGGTCGAATCGCGGCAATCTATCGCCAGGTGCTCGAGCGATGCCGCCGGCAGCGCCGGTTGATCTTGGAGAAATTCCCCCCGCTGAACCGTTTTCTTACCGGCTATGATTTACGCCATGTGTTCAGCGATGATCTCGAGACCTTTGACCTGACGCGTATTCTGACCGGCTCAGAAGGCACGCTGGCCTTTATTACCGAAGCCAGGCTGGATATTACCCCGCTGCCTAAAGTCCGGCGGCTGGTCAACGTCAAGTACGACTCTTTCAACTCGGCATTACGCAATGCGCCTTTTATGCTCAAAGCGCATGCACTGTCTGTCGAGACCGTTGACTCCACGGTGCTCAATCTCGCTCGCGAGGATATTGTCTGGCATTCCGTGCGTGAACTGATTGAGGACGTACCGGATCGCGACATGCTGGGGCTGAATATTGTCGAGTTCGCCGGCGATGACCAGGCACTGATACAGCATCAACTCGACGACCTGTGCCAGGGCCTAGACTCGCTGATATCCATGGGGCAGGACGGGGTGATTGGCTATCAGTTATGTGACAGTCTGGCCGGTATCGAACGAATCTATGCCATGCGCAAGAAAGCCGTTGGCCTGCTGGGCAACGCCAAAGGCCCGGCCAAGCCGCTGCCGTTTGCCGAGGACACTTGCGTGCCGCCGGAACATCTGGCTGACTATATTGCTGAATTTCGTCAACTGTTGGACAGCCACAGGCTGAATTACGGCATGTTTGGCCATGTGGATGCCGGAGTGTTGCACGTCCGTCCGGCGCTGGACATGTGTTCCCCGGAACAAGAAGCGCTGCTGCACCAAATTTCGGATCAAATTGTCGCATTGACCGCCCGTTATGGCGGCCTGTTGTGGGGAGAGCACGGTAAGGGGTTTCGCGCCGAGTACAGTCCGGCATTTTTTGGCGAACGGCTATTCAATGAATTGCGCCTGATTAAACGGGCTTTCGACCCCGAGAATCGACTCAACCCGGGCAAAATTTGTACCCCGGCGGACAGCGACGCGCCAATGATGTCGATCAAGGCGGCCAAGCGCGGTACCTATGATCGGCAGATTCCAGTCCATATCCGCACTGAGTTTCGCGGGGCCATGGAATGCAATGGCAATGGGCTGTGCTTTAACTTCGATGCCAAGAGCCCGATGTGTCCTTCAATGAAAATCACCGGCAATCGCATCCATTCGCCCAAAGGCCGGGCGGCGCTGGTGCGGGAATGGCTGCGGCTGCTGGCGGAGCAGGGAGTGGACCCGGTCGCGCTTGAGCGCCAGTTGCCGACCGGTATGGCCTCGCTGCGCGACCTGGCCGGCAAAGTGCGCAACAGCTGGCGCGCCAGGCAGGGCGAGTATGACTTTTCTCATGAAGTCAAACTCGCCATGTCCGGTTGCCTGGCCTGCAAGGCGTGCTCGACCCAGTGTCCGATAAAAATAGATGTGCCCGGCTTTCGCGCGCGTTTCCTTACGCTTTACCACAGCCGTTATCTACGTCCCGTGCGTGATCATCTGGTGGCGAGTGTTGAAGCCTATGCTCCGTTAATGGCCCGCGCTCCGGCAACGTTTAATTTTTTGCTTAAACAACCGCTGCTGCAACACTTCAGCCGGCGGCACATTGGCATGGTTGATCTGCCGCTGCTGTCAGCGCCTTCTCTAACGCGTCGGTTAGCGGGACACCGCGCGCTGGGCACCACGCTCGAACAGCTGGAGCTGATGAGCGCCGACCAGCGTCAGGACTATGTGCTCATCGTACAGGATCCGTTCACCAGTTATTACGATGCTTCCGTGGTGAGTGATTTTGTCTTGCTGGTCGAAAAACTCAATTACAAGCCGGTGCTGCTGCCGTTCAGGCCCAACGGCAAGCCCCAGCATATCAAGGGCTTTATGCAGCGCTTTGCCGCCACTGCCGGCAAGACCGCTGAATTTCTTAATCGCACAGCCCGCCTCGGGCTGCCGATGGTGGGGGTGGATCCGGCGCTGGTGCTGTGCTATCGGGATGAATATCGTGAGGTGCTGGGCGATTCCCGTGGGGCTTTTCGCGTGATGCTGGTGCATGAATGGCTGGCCGGCTTGCCGACGATGCCTGGTCAGGCGCCGACGGCAGAGAACACATTACAACCGGCTGTTGCCGAGGCTGAAGTGGCACAGCGGGCCAGGCAAGTGGATCCCAGAGAAGAACAGCCGGTATGGTATCTGTTTGGACATTGTACCGAGGCCACCGAACTGCCCGCCAGCGGCCAGCAGTGGTCGGCAGTCTTCGCCCGCTTCGGCGCCAAGCTTGAAAGCGTCGGCGTCGGCTGCTGTGGCATGGCCGGCACCTATGGCCACGAAACAGCCCATCTGGATAACTCGCTGGGCATTTATGGCTTATCATGGCGTCAGGCACTGGACCGGCTGCCCCATGATCGCTGCCTTACCACCGGCTATTCATGCCGCAGTCAGGTTAAACGCATCGAAGGCGAAAAAATTCGTCATCCTCTACAGGCTTTACTGGAGATTATCTGATGTTATGGAAACGCACCACCACCCTGGAGGAATTGAATCAGAAAGGGCAGGGTTGCATGATAGAACATCTGGCTATCCGCTTTACCCGGCTGGGCGAAGATGAAATCGAAGCCACCATGCCGGTGGACCAGCGCACCCGGCAGCCGTTCGGCCTACTGCATGGCGGCGCTTCCGTGGTGCTGGCGGAGACACTCGGCTCAGCGGCGGGTTATCTTTGTACCGAGGGCGACGTCAGGGTCGTCGGGCTGGACATCAATGCCAACCATACCCGGGCCGTGTTGACGGGTGAGGTACGCGGCATCTGCCGGTCGCTGCATTGCGGACGTACTCATCAGGTCTGGGATATCCGCATCTATGATGACAAGCAACGCCTGAGCTGTATCTCCCGACTCACCACCGCCATCCTCGTCAACCTGCCTGATTAAGCCCGCTGCGCTGCCCGGCAAACGCTGCGGGCTTGCCGGAATCGGACTTCCCGGCGTACATCGCGCCTGATGGGCTGCTAAAGCCTGAAATCCGCTGACAATGCGGCTCCCTGCTTGAAGGACACAATTTGACCCTGCAGGGGCCATCAAATTTGTGATATAATTGTTATCAAAGTAGACTTTTGGCCTTAGAGATAATCATGGGTCTATCAGTTCAACATTTAAAAGAATAATCCTGTTATAAAAGAATGTTTAGCCGCCAATAGGTAAATGATAACCATTATCATATTTATTTCGCGACTACGGCCGAAGGGAGATATTGATAGCGCTGCATAATTGTTTTGTCCATCGCATTGGGCAAACCGGCGCATTAATTTTGCCTGTTATAAAAATAGTTTTTTTCGATGATTATTTTCTTTAGTCAGAGGCCGGAAAGTTTTAGTATTTAGCTATGCGGGAAATTTTATTCTTAACGACGAAAAATCAGAGGATTAGCAATGTAGTAAACCCCATAAATTGTAAGGGAACGGATATTAAGCGGGCGTTTTAAAACAGGTGTGTTCCGGCTGAGGTTTATTCCCATGCAAAGTTTAGGGTTGATGTGTTAATTCATATCATTACCCTGACAGGGTTGTTTGTTAATCACCTGACCACATCGAGAGGTTTGCTTTATGCAATTGGATAATGTTGAAAGTTTTTCCCTCGAGGAAAATAGCTGGCAGGGTCTGAGGCTCAGCGAAAACGCGGCCAAACAAATCCGCCATCTGACGGAACAGAACAACGCCATGAAAGGACTGCGCCTTGGTGTTAAGCCATCAGGCTGCGCCGGTTTTGGCTATGTAATGAACATGGTGACTGAGCTGGATCCTGCCGACCTGGTCTATGAACGCGATGGCGCCCGGCTTTACGTGCCGCTAACCGCGATGCCTTTTATCGACGGCACTGAACTGGACTATGTTCAGGAAGGCCTGAATCATATTTTCAAATTTAACAATCCCAAAGCACAGCACGCCTGCGGGTGTGGTGAAAGTTTTGGCCTTTGAGCGATGAAACATTATGGCACGTAGCAATACAGAAACTCCTGAGGCGATCAACGCCGCACAACCTTGGGAAAAGAGCCAACGTTATAAAGAAGGCTTTTTCACCCAGTTGATGACTGATGAGCTGGCTCATGGCATCAGTGAGGATGTAGTGCGCGCCATTTCGGCCAAGCGCAACGAACCGGAGTGGATGCTGGAGTTTCGTCTTAATGCCTACCGCGCCTGGCTGGAGATGGAAGAACCCCACTGGCTGAAAGCGAACTACAAGCCCCTTGATTACAATGACTACAGCTATTATTCAGCGCCCTCTTGCGGAAGCTGTGATGATAGCTGCGGTTCACAACCCGGCGCGTTACAGCAATCAGGTGAGGAGGGAGCTAAGAACTACCTGACCGATGAGGTGGAACTGGCGTTCAATCAGCTTGGTGTCCCGGTGCGCGAAGGCAGTGAAGTGGCGGTCGATGCTATTTTCGACTCCGTGTCGGTATCGACCACCTATCGCGACAAGCTGGCTAAAGACGGCATCATCTTCTGCTCGTTTGGTGAAGCTATCCATGAGCATCCCGATCTGGTGCGCCAGTATATGGGCACTGTGGTGCCCTCCAACGACAACTTTTTTGCCGCCCTCAACTCCGCGGTCGCCTCGGACGGCACCTTCGTCTATATTCCGAAAGGGGTGCGCTGTCCGATGGAGCTGTCGACCTATTTCAGGATCAATGCCGCCAAGACGGGTCAGTTCGAGCGGACAATTCTGATTGCTGATGAAGGCAGTTACGTAAGTTATATCGAAGGGTGCTCGGCGCCGGTTCGCGATAGTTACCAGCTGCATGCGGCGGTGGTTGAAGTGATTATCCATCGGGATGCGGAAGTGAAGTATTCCACGGTACAGAACTGGTTTGCCGGCAGCGAAGCTGAAGGCGGCATTCTTAACTTCGTCACCAAGCGCGCGCTGTGCGAAGGCGAAAATTCCAAAATGTCCTGGACCCAGTCTGAAACGGGTTCCGCCATCACCTGGAAGTACCCGAGCGTTATCCTGCGTGGCGATAATTCGGTCGGTGAATTCTTCTCGGTCGCCCTGACCAACGGGCGCCAGCAGGCGGATACCGGTACCAAGATGATCCATATTGGTAAAAACACCCGTTCGACGATCATCTCGAAGGGTATTTCTGCCGGTACCAGCGAAAATACCTACCGCGGGCTGGTAAAAATCATGCCAACCGCCACCAATGCGCGTAATTTCACCCAGTGCGATTCGATGTTGATAGGCAGCGAATGCGGTGCCCATACCTTCCCGTATGTGGAAGTGCGCAACAACACCGCCCAGCTAGAGCATGAAGCCACCACCTCGCGTATCGGCGAAGATCAGCTGTTCTATTGCCGCCAGCGCGGTATCAGCGAAGACGATGCCATTTCGATGATTGTCAATGGCTTCTGTAAAGATGTTTTCTCAGAGCTGCCGCTGGAGTTTGCCGTAGAAGCTCAAAAATTATTGGCGATAAGCCTTGAACACAGCGTGGGCTAATGAAGCCCCACAGGCAACCAGCTTGCTGCCCGCCCTGCGAAGAGATGTTGGGTAAAGGAAAAATAATGTTAAGTATAAGTAACTTGAATGTCAGCGTGGAAGACAAAGCCATTCTCAAAGGCTTGAATCTGGAAATCAAACCTGGCGAAGTCCATGCCATTATGGGGCCTAATGGGTCGGGCAAAAGCACCCTGTCGGCCACCCTGGCCGGCCGGGAAGATTATGAAGTCACCGAAGGCAGCGTGCTGTTTAAAGGCCGCGATCTGCTGAGTCTGGATCCGGAAGAACGCGCCGGCGAAGGGGTGTTCATGGCTTTCCAGTATCCCGTGGAAATCCCTGGCGTCAGCAATCAGTTCTTCCTGCAGACTGCGGTAAATGCCGTACGCAAGTATCGCAATCAGGGACCGCTGGATCGCTTTGATTTTGCCGACTTTATCGAAGAAAAAATTGAACTGCTGAAGATGCCTGCCGATTTGCTGACCCGTTCAGTCAACGTCGGCTTTTCCGGCGGTGAAAAAAAACGTAATGATATTCTGCAGATGGCGGCGCTGGAGCCGGAACTCTGTATTCTTGACGAAACCGACTCCGGTCTGGATATCGATGCCCTTAAAATTGTCGCCAATGGAGTCAATACGCTGCGTAACGATAAGCGTTCTTTTATCATCGTTACTCATTACCAGCGCATCCTGGATTACATCAAACCAGACCATGTTCATGTACTTTACCAGGGCCGTATCGTCAAATCCGGTGATTTCAGCCTGGTGAAACAGCTTGAGGAGCAAGGCTATGGCTGGCTTACCGAACAACAATAATGCCCGAGCGCTGCATCAGTGGCACAGTCTGTTCGAGAGTCAGCGCGTCTCGCGTTCAGCTCAGGCCTACCAGCATTGGCAGAGTGTAGAGCAATTGGGCCTGCCTACCCGCAAGCATGAGCACTGGAAATATACCCCGCTGGACAGCCTGGTGGCTCATCGCTTCAGCTTTGACGCAGCCAAAACTGTATCGGCTGTCGATCGCGATCGCCTGAGCCTGGAGCTTGACGCCGTTCGCCTGGTTTTCGTCGACGGACGCCTGATACCTTCGCTAAGCGATGCAGATACCGGCAACTGGCAGGTCGTCGTTGAAGACGGCGCGAATCGCACCCCGCTGCCTGAACCTATTCAGGGCGAAATTTTCCTGCACCTGACTGAAAGCCTGAGCCTCGAAACGGTAGTCATTGAACTGGCCGCCGGCAAAACCGCCGATCGGCCGCTTTACCTGCTGCATCTGTCCAGCGGCAGCCATGATAAACAACAACTCAATACGCTGCATTACCGTCATCATGTGAAACTGGCCAGCGGCGCATCAGGTCAGGTGATTGAGCATTATGCCAGTCTCAGTGAAGACGCGCATTTTACCGGAGCCCGTACCACCATCGCCGTTGGCGATAATGCCCGACTCAATCACATCAAGCTGTCGTTTGAAAACCGCAACAGCTATCACTTTGCTCATAATGACCTCATTATCGCGCGGGACGCGCTCGTTCGCAGCGGAACTTTTCTGCTGGGACCGGGCCTGTCGCGCCACCAGACCAGCGCCAGACTTGACGGCGAAGGTTCAGATCTGTCAATCAATAGCCTGCTGCTGCCTGCAGGACAGGACATTACTGATACCCGGACTTATCTGGAGCACAATAAAGGCCATTGCCTCAGCCGCCAGCTGCATAAGGTCATTGCCCGTGAAAAAGGCAAGGGCGTGTTCAATGGGCTTATCAAAGTCGCCAAGCATGCGCTCAAGACCGATGGCCAGATGACCAATAACAATCTGTTGATGGACCGGTTGTCGGAAGTCGATACCAAACCCCAGCTTGAAATTTATGCAGATGACGTCAAGTGCAGCCACGGTGCTACCGTCGGCCGTATCGATGATGAACAGATGTTCTACCTGCGTTCGCGCGGCATCCGCCGTGAAGACGCGCAGAAGATGATCATCTTCGCCTTCGCTGCCGAAGTCACTGAAGCTATCGGCAACGATCTGGTTCGTGATGTGGTACTTGAACGTATCACCGGCGCCTTGAAGGGGGTAGGTGAATGAGTTATCCCATAGAGCGGATTCGCGCTGATTTCCCGATACTTGCCAGGGAAGTCAACGGCCAGCCGCTGGTTTATCTGGACAGCGCCGCCAGTGCGCAGAAACCTGATTGCGTGATTGACAGCGAGAGCGATTTTTATCGCCATGGCTATGCGGCAGTACATCGCGGCATTCATACCCTGAGCGCCGAAGCGACCAGCCGGATGGAAAACATCCGCGCCCAGGCAGGGCGCTTCATCAATGCGGCTTCTGCCGAGGAGATCATTTTCGTCAAGGGCAGTACCGAGGGTATTAACCTGGTCGCCGCCAGCTATGGTCGCCATTTTTTCTCCGCTGGCGATAATCTCATCATTACCGAGATGGAGCACCATGCCAATATCGTTCCCTGGCAGATGCTGGCTGAAGAAAAGCAGCTGCAGCTGCGAGTGATTCCGCTGCTGGCCGACGGTACGCTGGATTTGGCGCGCCTGCCGGCGCTGATTGACTCCCGGACCCGGTTGCTGGCCATCACAGAAGTGTCCAATGTGCTGGGCACCGTGAATCCGGTCCGGGAGATTATTGCTCAGGCGCGAGCTGCCGCCGGCGAGCAGTTCGTCGTGCTGGTCGACGGCGCTCAGGCTGTAATGCATCACCGGGTAGATGTTCAGGCGCTGGACTGCGATTTTTACGTTTTTTCCGGTCACAAGATTTATGGCCCATCAGGTATCGGTATTCTTTACGGCAAAAAAGCCCTGCTGGATGCTATGCCTCCCTGGGAAGGCGGCGGTTCGATGATTCGCACCGTCAGCCTGACCGAAGGCACTACTTTTACCGATGCGCCGTGGCGTTTCGAAGCCGGTTCGCCAAACACCGCCGGAATGATGGGGCTGGGCGCCGCCATGGATTATCTGGACAAGCTAGGCCTTGATGCCATCCAGGCTTATGAAAGTCAGCTGATGGTCTATGCACTGGACGCCCTTGCCAAGGTGCCGGATATCATCCTCTACGGGCCGGACCACCGCGCCGGGGTAATTGCCTTCAACCTTGGCAAGCATCACGCTTTTGATGTTGGCAGTTTCCTGGACCAGTACGGTATTGCTATTCGTACCGGCCATCATTGCGCTATGCCGCTGATGGCCTTTTATGGCGTACCCAGCATGTGTCGCGCTGCGCTGGCGCTTTACACCACCCACGAAGATATTGACCGCCTGGTATCCGGCCTGACGCGCGTACAGCGTTTACTGGGCTGATGACGACAAGCCGGGAGGAGAGTGCAGATGGCACATTTGCCGGATAAAGCTAAATTATTGAAAAATTTTTCCCGCTGCGGCAATTGGGAAGAGAGATATCTGTATGTTATTGAACTCGGTGCTTTGCTTGATCCGCTGGCACCGGAGCAGCGCAGCGCGGACAATTTGATTGCCGGCTGCCAGAGCCAGGTCTGGATCGCTCTGGACAGCGTTAACAGCGGCCAGGTTAGATTCTCAGGTGACAGTGATGCCACGATCGTCAAGGGATTGATTGCCATCGTTTTTATCCTGTACCAGGGGATGACGCCGCAGGATATCGTTAACCTTGATGTCCGGCCTTATTTCACTGAATTGGCCTTAACCCAGCATCTCACCCCCTCCCGATCTCAGGGCCTGGAAGCGATGGTCAGGGCTATCCGTATCAAAGCCGCTGCTTTGCAGTGAACATTGTCCGCCTCCCCAGAGGCGGATGATTCCGGATTTTCTCTCTCCTCTGCCGTTTCCCTTTCAGCTTTATATTCCCTGATATATCTTTGCTTAACAAACTTGTAACGGACTGCCACTCTCTTTAGGAAACCGCTATGAAACGTGCATATTCTCTGCCCGCCCTGATCTTTGCCTTCAGCTTTAGCGCCATTGCAGCTGGGGCGAGCGCCGCGACCTACCCCTTGCCGCCGCCCGACAGCCGTCTTATCGGTGAGAACGTCACCTACACCGTGCCCGCTGACAACCGCTCCCTGGAGAAGATTGCCGCTGAATACCAGATAGGCCTGCTGGGTATGCTCGAAGCCAATCCTGGCACAGATCCCTATTTGCCCAAAAGCGGTTCAACCTTGACCATCCCCAGCCAGATGCTGCTGCCGGATGCTCCCAGAAAGGGGATCGTGGTCAATCTGGCTGAACTGCGCCTTTACTACTATCCCGCAGGGGAAAACCGGGTCATTGTGTATCCCATCGGCATTGGTCAACTGGGCAGAAACACGCCGGTGATGACCACCGCCATCAGCCAGAAGATCCCCAATCCGACCTGGACTCCAACCGCCAATATCCGCAAACGCTACCTGGAAGAAGAGGGCATTACGCTACCTGGGACGGTCCCGGCCGGTCCGGAAAATCCTATGGGGCTGTTTGCCCTGCGACTGTCGGCCGGCAAAGGGACTTACCTTATCCATGGCACCAATGCTGATTTCGGCATCGGCATGCGGGTGAGTTCAGGCTGCATCAGACTGCGACCCACCGATATCGAAGATTTGTTCAATCGGGTACCCAAAGGTACTCGGGTGCAAATCATGAATGATCCGGTGAAGACCTCGGTGGAACCGGACGGTAAGCGTTATATCGAAGTGCATCAGCCGCTGTCGCGCAATGACCAGGATGACCCGCAAACGATGGCGCTGCAGATGAGTGCCAAGGTGAAAAAGGTGCTGTCACAGACCACCACCGATAAGCAAATTGCCAAGCAAGCGATGGCCCGCCGTTCTGGTATGCCGGTATTGATTTCCGCCGGCATCGAGCCTGACAAGATCCCTGCCGTAAAGCAGTCGCTTAGCCTGCAGAATGCCGAAGGTAACAGCGCAGCCAGCGCGCCGGTTAACGCCGTAACTGCGCAGCAGTAGAGTGGAATGTACCTCACAGCGCCCTGGTGCTACTTCCTGCCGTTAAGGCCGCAGGAAAGGGCTCAGGGCATTTTTTTTAGCTGTTGCTGGCTAGGATGGACGTTTTTGATGTGACGGTTGTGAGCGGCGCTGGAGCAAGAGAAACAACATGACGGATAAGCCTCTGGCTGTGGGATGGTAGGGTGAGGCGTGGAGTATGAGGTGTGGAGTATGAGGTGTGGAGTATGAGGCGTGGAGTATGAGGCGTGGAGTATGAGGTGTGGAGTATAAGGTGTGGAGTGTAAGGTGTGGAGTGTAAGGGGGGAGGTATTTCATGGCGCAATGGTCGATGGACCGGTCAGAAAATGCGGCAAAAAAAATGGCGCACGAGGCGCCATTTTTCAAACCACAGTCACGCTCTTATTTTCTGTAAGAGGTAGCTTGGTTGTCCAGACGTTGGTTAGCACGGGCAGCGTCATCTTTAGCAGCCTGTACGTCAGAACGGATGGCAGTTACGTCGTTGCTCAGCTGATCAACTTTAGCGTTCAGAGTCTGAACGTCAGAAGACAGTTGGTCAATTTTAGCGTTGCTTGAACAACCAGCAAGCAGAGTAGAACCCAGGATTACCGCGCCCAGTACCAGTTTAGTACGATTCATTATTAATACCCTCTAGATTGAGTTAATCTCCATGTAGCATTATAAGTATTACACAAACTATTTTCGAATGAGAATAAAATTTACCGTTAAAGGCATTAAATTCGATCGAATGCTCAAAGAAACATCTTATTTTACATAGCGGTTAAAAAAATGCACCGCTTCGGCTGCCTTCCATAAGATTTCTCCGATAAAACACTGAGCTATTTGTGCTGTCTGAATTTGATTAATACGACATTTTTAATAATAACCTGTTGCGCCGCGTCAACAAAAGCGCTTTATCTTTTCAGAAATAGATTATTTCCTTCGGCATAAAAAAAACGCCCCGCAGCAGATATCTGCCTGCAAAGGCGTTTTAAGGAGACCAGGACGCGGGGTGTTTATCCCTTCATATTATCAGAGCAGGTGCACGGACGCAGTATTGGTGGTACCGCTCGGTACCAGTGCGCCGGAAACCATAACAATGATTTCGCCTTTTGACGCCAGACCGCACTCCAGCGCCATCTCTTTACCGATGCGATAGAAGTCGTCGGTAGAGGCGATCTCTTCTACCAGCTGGCAACTGACGCCTTTGGTCAGCAACAGCTGGCGAGCTGTCAGCGGATTGGTGGTCAGTGCCAGGATTTCCGCTTTGGGGAAGTACTTGCGTACTGCCTTGGCTGATTTGCCGCCTTCGGTGGCAACCACAATCAGCGGTGCTTCCAGTTTTTCAGCAGTTTCAACCGCACCGCGGCAGACAGCTTCAGTGATGCGCAATTTACGGCTATCGTTAACGCCGTCAATGCGGCTGGGCATAACCCGATCGGTGCGCTCGCAAATGGTCGCCATGATGGTGACGGCTTCCAGCGGGTATTTACCCTTGGCGCTTTCACCGGACAGCATGACGGCATCGGTACCGTCAATGATGGCGTTGGCCACATCGCCGGCTTCAGCACGGGTAGGACGCGGGTTTTTGATCATCGAGTCCAGCATCTGGGTAGCGGTAATGACCACTTTGCGTGCGCGATTACATTTTTCGATCATCATTTTCTGGGCAAAAATAACTTCTTCTACCGGTATTTCCACACCCAGGTCACCACGGGCAACCATGATGCCGTCTGAGGCTTCGAGAATTTCATCGAAGTTATTCAGACCTTCCTGATTTTCGATTTTCGAAATGATCTGAATATGTTCGCCACCATGCTGCTTTAAGTGTTCACGAATTTCCAGCACATCTGAACGTTTACGAATAAACGAGGCGGCAATGAAATCCACGCCTTGTTCACAGCCGAAGATCAGGTCGTGTTTGTCTTTTTCAGCGAGGGCAGGCAGGGCGATAGAGACACCCGGCAGGTTTACGCCTTTATTTTCGCCCAGGTCACCATTATTCAGTACTTTACAGACAACGGTCTGGTCAGTGACTGAAATAACTTCCATACCCAGCAGACCATCATCGACCAATACGGTATTGCCGACGGAAAGATCTTTGGCAAAACCTTCATAAGTGACGGCAACACGTTCGTTATTGCCGACCACGGATTTATCAGTGGTAAACGTAAATGTTTGGCCAGCGGTCAACGATACATCGCTACCGTTTTCCAATTTCATGGTGCGGATTTCAGGACCTTTGGTGTCCAGCAGGATGGCGGCTTTCTTACCGGTGTTTTTTAGGACCGCACGAAGGTTTTTGATGCGCTGGCCGTGTTCTTCATAATCGCCGTGGGAAAAATTGAGGCGCATCACATTCATGCCCGCATTCAGCAGGCTGGTGAGCACGGCTTCGGATTCTGTTTTAGGACCGATAGTACAAACAATTTTAGTCTTTTTCATAACAATGGTTTCTACAAGTTGTGATGGATGATAAATCCTGGTGCATCGCCAAGGCGTTCGACGATGGAAAATGCTGTTGCTCTGCGCGTCTGTATCCCAGATACAAGGATAGGCGACAAATTTGAGAAAGTGATGAAAAAAATAGTGCACGTCCGGCAGGACAACACCGGAGGTGTAGCGGAGATAAAGCTTTTTTTATAGGTTTTCGGCAAATCAATTGGCAACGACCATACAATTGAAATAACGTTTCGTATTATAGTTATTAAGCTGGCGGAAACAAGTTTAATCAGCAGAAATAATGCGTTAGGGGCGGAATAGAAGAGATATGTAGACTTTTGGACAAATTTTGGCGGTATGTGTTGCGCAATTGCACCACATACATATCAATTTTTTTAAAGGTATTGACGAAATCAACGATGCCGATATCAGCCGATAGAAAAAACCGGTATCAGCAGTGCTACACACAGCGCATGAACAAGATAAGGGAACGGAGCGATTCGTTACACCAGGAAGGATTGTCGGGCTGGATACTGCGAAGTGGTGCGTCCGAATGGACTCGAACCATCGACCCCCACCATGTCAAGGTGGTGCTCTAACCAACTGAGCTACGGACGCACGTATAATGGTGCGTTCTAATGGACTCGAACCATCGACCCCCACCATGTCAAGGTGGTGCTCTAACCAACTGAGCTAAGAACGCATACTGCTTGCTGTCGCCTGACAGCGGGACGAATATTAACGGGCTACATCACTGCATGCAAGGGGAAAAAGTGTTTTTTCATGCATTTGGCGTCCAATTGCCGAGGGATTGTGCAGCGTGTCGTTTTTTTGGCCGACACGCTGCTGATATAACGGGTGTAGGACGTGTTCAGCGGGCCGATCGCGCCAGCGTCACGCTGGCGGGCTGGCGCTGCAGCCAGATGATGCGCAGGGTCATCATGACCGCGGAGGACGTCAGGCCGAGGATAAAGCCAATCCAGAAGCCGCTGGGGCCCATTGCCGCTACCGCCCAATCGGTCAATCCGAGTATATAGCCTATCGGCAGACCAACCAGCCAATAAGAGAAAAGCGTAATAAAGAAAATTGAACGGGTATCTTTATATCCCCTGAGTACGCCATTGCCAATCACCTGAATCGAGTCTGATATCTGGTAGACTGCCGCCAGCAGCATCAGTTGAGAAGCCAGGGCTACCACTGCAGGCGTATCATTGTACAGCAGGGCAATCTGCTCGCGGTAAATGACCATCATGACCGCACTGATGAAGGCCAGTATCACGCCCGCCGCCAGGCTGGTCCAGGCTGAAATCCGTGCGTCATCAACCCGGCCCTCACCCAGGCGAAAGCCGACCCGGATGGTGGCGGCAACGCCTATCGACAGCGGCAGCACAAACATCAATGCACTGAAATTAAGCGCAATCTGATGGCTGGCGACCGACACGATGCCCAGCGGCGCGACCAGCAGCGCCACTACCGCGAACAGGGTGACTTCAAAAAACAGCGCCGATGCAATAGGCAGGCCCATACCTGCCAGGCGTTTTAATGCCCGCCAATCCGGCGGACCGATTTTTGCCTTCAGGCGGATATCGCTCAGACTGCCGCTTTTACGCACATACTGCCGCATCAGGAAATACATCAGCCAGTATACCGAGGCGGTGGCGACGCCGCAGCCTACACCCCCCATGGCCGGCATGCCGAATTTGCCATAAATGAAGATATAATTGATGGGGATATTCACCATCAGACCGAGAAAGGCGATCACCATGCCGGGTTTGGTTTTGGACAATCCCTCGCACTGGCAGCGCAGTACCTGAAAGAACAGGTAACCCGGCGCCCCCCATAGCAAATAATGGAGATAGGCAATGGCTTTGCCAGACAGCTCGGCATCCACATGGGGCATATTAGCCAGCACCAGCTGACAGTTATAAAGTACTCCCATCACCAGCAACGAAATAGCCAGTGCCAGCCAATAGGCCTGACGTACCTGATGGGGAATTTTATCCCGGCGCCCGGAGCCGTTAAGGTGAGCAATGGTCGGCGTCAGGGCCAGTAACAGGCCATGACCAAACAGAATCGCCGGCAGCCAGATTGAGGTACCGACGGCGACGGCCGCCATATCGGTGGCGCTTACCGAACCGGACATGACCGTATCGACTACCCCCATGGCGGTTTGTGAAACCTGGGCGAAGATAACCGGTATCGCCAAAGCTAATAATGTACGCGCTTCCAGTAAATATTTCTGCACGCAGGCACCTGTCTTATTTATTTGAAATATTGAAGTTGCTTATAAAAAAGCGAAAACAATGATTTAGCGGGTTAATATATACCTCAGTGTAAACTATTTACCCACGCCGGGTATACCGAAGATAAACTCAAGGTGGCTTAATGCCGCATTTGGTTTTCGGGCAAAGATGGGGCAAACTAACTGGTATCATAACAGCCGGCAAAAAATGTAACCGACGTGGCTGTTTCCTTTATGTAGAAAAAAATGATAGGTGATACCGATATGTTTACCGGCATAGTGCGAGGCATCGCGACAGTAGTGGCAGTCGAAGATAAAAACCAGTTCAGGGTTCATACGATCAACATGCCCGATGGCATGACTGAGGGCCTGGAACTCGGTGCCTCGGTTGCCCATGACGGCTGCTGTCTTTCGGTGACCGCCATCAACGGCGATTTAGTCAGCTTTGATTTAATGAAGGAGACCTTGCGTATTACTACGCTGGGTGATGTGAAAGTCGGCGATGCCATCAATGTAGAAAGGGCGGCAACATTCAATGCTGAAATAGGTGGTCATGTCATGTCCGGGCATATTATGTGCACGGCTGAAATTGTCAAAGTCGTTGCTACTGAATTGAATCGGCAAATCTGGTTCCGCCTATCCAATAAAGACTTTATGAAATATGTGCTTTATAAAGGATACATTGGCGTTGACGGCATAAGCCTGACCATCGGCGAGGTGTCACAGGATAAATTTTGCGTGCACCTGATCCCAGAAACCCTGACCCGCACTACGCTTGGAAATAAAAGACTGGCGGACCGGGTTAATATTGAAATCGACCCCCAGACCCAGGCGGTGGTTGATACCGTTGAGCGTGTGCTGGCACAGCGCCAGGCGGCAGCGGATGACGCGAACGGCATCATGCATGTGTTCTAATAAAACAGCCTGAGGCGCTCGCCTCAGGCTGTTTTTCAGCGCGGAACGCGTATCCCGCCGTCGACGCCTTGCGGACTGAACAGCACCTGCCACAACTGGATGTTCCTGGCGCGAAAAGCGCCGGCGCAAGCGTTCAGATAATAGCTGAACATGCGCTGGAATCTGTCAGAGTAATTATCGGCTAGCGCTGGCCAGCCTGACATGAAACGATCATGCCAGGCCATCAGCGTATGGTCGTAATCGCTGCCGAAGTTATGCCAATCTTCCATCACGAAATGAGATTCACTGGCCTGGGCGATGTGCTGTACCGAGGGCAGGCAGCCGTTGGGGAAAATATATTTGTCTATCCAGGGATCGACGTTCATGTTAGTTACATTAGCGCCAATGGTGTGCAGCAGGAACAGGCCGTCCGGTTTCAGGTTACGATCGATGACGTTAAAGTAGGTGCTGTAGTTTTTAGGCCCGACATGCTCGAACATGCCTACCGACACAATGCGGTCGAACTGCATGTCCAAATCACGGTAATCCTGCAGTAGGATATGCACATCCAGACCTTCGCAACGCTGCTGTGCCAGCGCCTGTTGCTGGGCGGAAATCGTAACCCCGTGAACGGACACGCCGTAATGCCTGGCGGCAAAAGCGGCCAGCCCTCCCCAGCCGCATCCCACGTCAAGCAGCGTCATGCCGGGCTTAAGCTGCAGTTTTTCGCAGATCATGGTTAATTTATCATGCTGGGCCTGCTCTAACGTCTGTGCTTTCGACCAATAGCCGCAGGAATATTGCATATAGGGGTCCAGCATCAAACTGAACAGGTCATTTCCCAAGTCATAATGCTCCTTTCCAACAATCCAGGCGCGTTTTTTTGACTGCAGGTTAGTCAGGCGAGCGGCGGCAACGCGCAATGTGTCTTTGAGATGATGGGGGAGTTTATGATCCAATCCTGCGCGCAGCACCCGCTGGAAAAACATATCCAGGCGTTCACACTCCCACCAGCCGTCCATATAGCTTTCCCCTAATCCCAGGGAGCCATGCTGAAGAACACGTTTAAAAAATTCAGGATTATTGACTTGTATATCATATGGCCGGCTGCCATTGATTTCGACATCGGCTTCTGTGAGCAGTTCATGCACGATTCGATACCATGCATTATCTTGAAAGCTCAGGTCTTCAACACACGAGGAACTCATAGCTTCTCCATCACCTTTTTTCTGTAATGGCGCTGCATCCGGCGCAGACGCACCTTACGAAGGCCTTTATAAGAATCCACAGCCCACAGGCCGCGGTGTCTGATGTACAGCCGCAGCTGTCCAACAAAAAGCAGAGGAATAGAAAATTAAGTGTGGCGTTAAACCAGGCGCTTGTTTAAATAAGCTGAACTGGCCACTCGATGAGGCCAGCATGCTTTAGTAATAATATTAGACAACTTGTTATAATTGTTAGCGTTAGTGAGTATAGGCCGGAGAATCTGTTTTCACAATAGGCTGGTAGATGATCGCACGTATGGTTAACCAGCTGATAACTTAAGGAAATAATAACTTAGCGGAGATAATAATTTGCCGCTAAAGGGCATAACAGCGGTGTTGAACCACCCCCATGGTAGCGCCATGAGCTGCTGAAACGCACTTTTCACGCTTTAAAAGGACCTTGTGCTACTGAACGGCGCTCGATCAAGCTTGGGGTAACTTCTATAGTCTGGGCATTTTCTCGTTTTGTCAGGATCCGGTCAAGCAGCATGGCGATAGCGGACTCCCCCAGCACTTCCTTGGGTTGATCAACGGTGGTCAGCGCCGGGCTGAAAAAACGGGAGTGGCGCAGATTGTCATAACCGATGACCGAAATATCCTCCGGTACCCGCAAGCCCTGTTCATCGATAGCACAAAGCGCGCCCATGGCCATTTCATCGCCGCCGCAGAACACTGCCGTCGGTCGTTGCGGATAAGCAAGGATCTGTTTCATCGCCTGATAGCCTGACTCAGGTTCGAAATCTCCTTGGACTATCCAGTCATTATTAACCGGGATGCCGGCTTCAGCCAGTGCCTGGAGGTAGCCGCGATGGCGACCGCCGCCGGTATTACGCGCCAATTGTCCAGGGATGGTGGCGATATCCCGATGGCCACGCTCAATAAGATAGCGGGTCGCCATTAGTCCGCCTAACACGGCATTATCAATGATTCGGTCGGTAGAGGTATCCTGATCTTCAGTCCAGTCCATGACAACCATCGGAATCTGGCGATAATCATTCAGTATGTCCAGCAGGGGAGCTGGGTATTCAGCACACATGATAAGCAGCCCATCAACCCTTTTTTGCGCCAACATCGCCAGATAAGCTCGCTGTTTATCAAAGTCATTATGCGAATTACACAATATCAGCGTATAGCCGCGCGCGTAGCAGTGATGTTCGATGGACTCAATGATTTCAGCAAAGTAGGGCGCTTCGCTGGTGCTGGCCAGCAGTCCGATGGATTTGGTGCGATTGACTTTCAGGCTGCGTGCAACCGCGCTGGGAGAATAGTTTAATTCACGTATGGCTTCCCCAACGGCAAGCTGGGTGTCCTTGGCGACAAAGCGGGTTTTATTAATGACGTGGGAAACGGTTGTTGTCGAGACGCCGGCAAGCTTAGCCACATCTTTGATGGTTGCCATGACGAAAATACTCCTTCTTGCCCCTTAAGCAGGGAAAAATACTGCAGTTAAACGATTGCCCGTCAAAATGATATTGCTAGCGTAAAAAGGGCCAACCATCAATTTTCCTTGATCTGACACCAAAGTGAAAGCTTTAATTGTGTTTAACCCTGCGCTGGGACAAGCAATTCATCACATAGTGTGGCAGTATTACATTAAAAGATAATCACGGGGCCCAAAGGGTCATTAAGGATATGCTATGAATGCTGATTTGAAATGGTCGTTGCTGACCACGGTTTTTTCTCTTGCGGTTGTCATTGTGTTCAGTTTTACCGCAGTATTAAATTGACGACCAGTGTAGACATAAACAAGGGACCCTGAGGGTCCCTTGTTTATGTCTGACGTCAAATCATCGCCTGGCGGTCAGCGAATATTTTTTGGTGTCATCACCCGTCGCGCGCCCACGTAATGATCCTGCCAGTAATCTTCACTCAGGTAACTGATGCGAATATCGCGGCCGGTGCGGGGGGACTGAATGAAGCGGCCATTGCCAAGATAAACCCCGACATGGTCAGCAGCGCCGCGATTGGCGATGCGAAAGAACACCAAATCACCGCTCTCCAGTTCACCTTTCTTGACCGGAGCGGCCTCCCTGAAATGGTACATTTCATTGGCAGTCCGCGGCATAGGAATACGCATCACATCCTTATAGGCATAATAAATCAGACCGCTGCAATCAAAACCGGTGGTGGGCGACATACCGCCCCAGCGATAGGGTTTACCCATCTGCGACATCAGTTTGTTCATGGCGGTCAATTTGGCATGCTGGTAGCGTTTTTTATGGCTGGCGCTCATTTTCATCGGTGCATCACTGCTTAACCGTTCCGGCAACGCCAGCGGTTTGATTCTCTGGCGACCATAACCTTTTTTGTAACCTTTGCGAGGGGGAGTAATGCGAGCAATCCGGCTGCTTTTGCTGGGCCTGATTTTTTTAATGGCGACAGCCGCCACCGGAGTAGCTGATTTATGGCCTCGTGCGCCGATGTTGTCGGCGACGGAATGCACTTTGCTTTTCTTGACCAGTTTCACCTGCTTACGCTTACGACGATCGTCGATCCTGGCGGCATTTGCCAGCGATTTCCGCTGCTCGGCGTTGACGCCGGCACTGGGTGCCGCATGGGCAAGGTTAAAAAACAACTGGGTAAAAAGCAGCACAAAAAGCGTGAAGCACAACCGCATGATCAACGCTGTCCTCGGTGGCTCGTCAAAAGGGAAATAACACTACCTGCTGAATTTAAGCTATTTAACCGCTCAATGCATCATGATTTTAATCCATAGTGTGAATAAACGTGACCAGACCGATGAACGGTGCAGAAGTCAGCGATAATCGTATCCAAAAACAACAGATTGCGAGCTCCGCTAGCCTATGTGCAGCGCTTTTTTTGCCTGGCGGGGCAGGAAAAAAAAATGGACTGGTGATATGATTGGATAACCTGACGCGGATGATTACCTGTACCAGGGCCGGAGTGGCACAAATAAGCATTTATTTGTGATGCCAGGCCGTTAGTATAGCGAAACTGGTTTACCCGTCCGCCTAGATAAAGATAAAGCCAGCCACTGGCCTGAGGAAGCAAGACAATGACAACGACTGCAAAAATTCAGCAGCAGATAGCTGAGAACCCGATTCTGCTTTATATGAAAGGCTCACCCAAACTCCCCGGCTGCGGTTTTTCCGCCCAGGCGGTGCAGGCGCTTTCAGCCTGTGGCGAGCGTTTTGCCTATGTAGACGTGCTGCAGAATCCGGATATTCGCGCCGAATTGCCTAAATATGCCAACTGGCCCACCTTCCCGCAGTTGTGGGTGGATGGCGAATTGGTCGGCGGCTGCGATATCATTATCGAAATGTATCAGCGTGGCGAGCTGCAGCCACTTATCAAGGAAACTGCGGTAAAATATAACACCCAGGAAGACAAGCCTCAGTCTTGATCGACCGGTTTGACGAGGAACATGATGCTGGTCATTACCGGTTGCCTATAAAAGCCGGGCCGATCCTGCGATCGGCCCGGCTTTTAACTGATTGAATATGCTTTATACCGATAAACTACGCTTTAAACCGATAGACTAGGCTTTAAACCGATATACTACGCTTTGTACCGATAGACTAGGCTACAGTTCAGAGCCGATTTCTTGCTGCGCCTCTGGCAGCGCCAACGGCCAGCCGCCCAGGCGTTTCCAGCGATTAACCAATTCACAAAACAGGTCAGTAGTGCGTTCGGTATCATACAGCGCGGAATGCGCCTGGCTGCCATCAAACGCGATACCGGCGGCAACGCAGGCCTTAGCCAATACTGTCTGGCCTAATACCAAGCCACTTAGCGCGGCGGTATCGAAAGTGGCAAAAGGATGAAATGGATTACGTTTCAGCCCACCTCGGTTGGCGGCTGCCATCAGGAAACCGTGATCAAATCCGGCGTTGTGTGCCACGATGATGGCACGATTGCAGCCGCTGTCTTTAATGCCTTTACGAACCATTTTAAAGATGTCATGCAGGGCATGATATTCATCCACCGCACCACGCAGTGGATTGGATGGATCAATGCCATTGAAAGCCAGTGCTTCGGGATTCAGCAGCGAGCCGGCAAAAGGTTCTACGTGGAAGTGCAAACGATCCGCGGGCATCAGCCAGCCGCCGTCATCCATCTGTAATGTGATAGCCGCTATCTCAAGCAGGGCGTCCGTCTGGGCGTTGAAGCCGGCAGTTTCTACATCGATAACCACGGGGAAGAAGCCGCGAAAACGGCTGCGGAGTGTATTTACTTCATCTATTTCAGCCATGCTCAATCTTATTTTCCGGCGAATACAGCGCGCATTATGGCAAATTTCATCTCAGGATGCATTGTCATTCCAACGGTGGGCGGCAGCGGGGAAGTCCGGGAGCTAGCGGCCCCCGGATGGATATCAGTGTCCCAGGCCAGTACCGGCCTGTTCTTTCTCAATCAATTCGATTTTATAGCCATCGGGATCTTCAATGAACGCGATGATAGTGGTTCCGCCTTTGACCGGACCCGCTTCGCGTGATACCACGCCACCCGCGGTACGAATGCGTTCACAGGTCGCGGCCACATCATCGACCCCAAGGGCGATATGACCAAAAGCCGTACCCAGATCATAGTTTTCCTGGCCCCAGTTGTAGGTCAGTTCAATCACAGCGCCTTCGCTCTCTTCGGTATAACCAACAAATGCCAAAGTATATTTATATTCGGTATTTTCGCTGGTGCGCAGCAGACGCATGCCCAGGGTCTGAGTATAAAAATCAATCGAGCGCTGCAAATCGCCCACCCGAAGCATGGTATGAAGTAATCGCATATTATCCTCTTACGGACCGGCAACTGCCTGGAACCGATAATCTATGAACAAACGTTATCCGACAATAATGTGGCAGCTACAAAGTGCTAACCGTCAGGCCAGTATAGCGTCTCATTATTCCCTCCTTCAAGAAAGTGGGCAAAAAACACCCCTGCAGCCCGCGGCTGTTCGGTGCGGTGGGTATCAGCGATAGGGTTTGAGTTAATGGAGTTAAAGGTTTTCTTGCCAACAGGGTGTTTTGCGTCTTCAATCAGCTAGAAGAGGAGAATTTGCATGCCTGAGCAACTTGAGTTTTTTGCCATCCCCAGCCCTTGCCGGGGTATCTGTCAATCAGATGCCAGGGGATATTGCATCGGTTGCCTGCGCAGTCGTGAAGAGCGTTTTAACTGGATGAAATTCAGTGATGCTCAAAAGCGTGATGTCATCAGACTTTGCCGCCAGCGCGCCCTTCGTCAGACCAGAAACCAGGAATCGAGGCAGGATCCGTTGCAAGCTGGCGATCAGCCAGGGCTGTTTTGAGACGACGAGAACTGATCGAGGGCGTAATGCAGGCATTTCCATCATCATCTTCTATGCTTAGAGAACCACGATAGAATGGGAGATATCATGAAACGTACCCTTTTACCTCTGCTGGTACTGCTGGCTTCGGCCGGTGTCCAGGCCGCCGATATCGACGTGCCGTTGAATATCGCCACGCCTGAGGGCAAAGGCTTGGCCGTGGGCAGCGTTCGTATTACCGAAACAGCCTATGGCGTGCTATTTACCCCGAAATTGACCTCATTATCACCTGGCATACATGGCTTCCATGTTCATCAGAATGCCAGTTGTGAACCTGGCGTGAAAGACAATAAGAAAGTGGCAGCCTTAGGGGCAGGTGATCATTGGGATCCTGACGCGAGTGGTAAACACCTGGGGCCTTACGCTGAAGGTCACCGTGGCGATCTGCCGGCTTTGTATGTCAATGCCGATGGCAAGGCTGATTACCCGGTACTGGCGCCGCGGATTAAAACGTTGTCTGAACTGAGCGGGCACAGCCTGATGGTGCATGTCGGGGGTGACAATCATTCCGACCAACCGGCAAATGGCGGTGGAGGCGATCGCTTTGCTTGCGGGGTAATATCTGGCTGAATATCACAGATGGGTCGTTATCAGGTGTTGCGGACAGTGGCCGGAGATGCAACCGGCCAATGAAAAAACATGACAATAGTTTATGAACGATTCAATTGTTATTTATTAGTTTGAGCTACAATATGCCACAGAATACATGGCATATTGATATTTGTTATGTCTTCATTTAACTTAAATTAACAATAAACTACGTATGTGACAATAATAGTGATAAAGTTATGAATAATCTTTCTGGGTCAGTGGCATTTATCCGGAATCTTTTATCTGATTATCTGGGTTATATGACAATTTCGTTACATGCCCTATACTCATCGGTACCCATTCGGGAACGAAAGGCCGACAGCCTGCGCAGACGGGGGGTCGGTTACATGACATTGATCTTGTGTTGCCTTCAATATATATAAGGAATAACATGCGTACATCATCGTTCTCAACTTAACCTTTACAATGTTCATTTATATATTGATATTTTGCCCCTTCAACCTTTAGGATGTAGGGGATCCAGGGAGCAAGCTTAATCAGCTTAATTATAAGGAGAGACAATTGGAATCGCCATTAGGATCGGATTTGGCGCGTCTCGTTCGAGTTTGGCGCGCATTGATTGACCTTCGTTTAAAGCCTTTAGAACTCACACAGACGCATTGGATTACGTTGCATAACATATGTAAATTGCCGCCAGAGCAATCGCAGATACAGCTGGCCAAGGCAATCGGCATCGAGCAGCCGTCGTTGGTGCGTACCCTCGATCAGCTTGAAGAGAAAGGGCTTATTACCCGGCATACCTGCGCCAACGATCGTCGAGCGAAGCGTATCAAACTGACTGAGGCCGCTGAACCTATCATTAAAGAAGTGAACAACGTTATCAACAGCACCCGGGACGAAATTCTTGCAGGAATATCCGAACAGGAAATTGAACTGCTGAGCGCGATGATTTCAAGGCTGGAGAAGAATATTCTGGAACTCTATAATAAGTCTTGAACTTTAGCTGACACAGGGTTGTGATATAATTTGAAAACCGGCCAAGGCCGGTTTTTTATGCATTGATCATTGCCGGAAATAATAAAAGCCACCCCAGGGTGGCTGGTGTAGATAAATACTCGCGGCAATTAGCGTGGTGAAACGGTGATGGTCCGTCCATTGCTGGCCATGGCGACGCGCTGCCCTACGCTGAAACGAGTATTGCCCTGTTTTTGCACTACAACAATCGTGTTGCCATCATCTTTACGGATTTCGAGCTCAATACCCTGCGTGCGGTTGACCGCCCCTTCGATGCCGGACCCAGCCGCTCCGCCAGCGATAGCGCCGGCTGCAGTCGCAAGGCTGCGGCCGCTGCCGCCGCCGACGGTATTACCCAGGAA
The DNA here is from genome assembly GCF_004343195.1 of Biostraticola tofi. GTDB lineage: Bacteria > Pseudomonadota > Gammaproteobacteria > Enterobacterales > Enterobacteriaceae > Biostraticola > Biostraticola tofi. The sequence goes on from NZ_SMCR01000001.1 coordinate 96,269, forward strand.
TCCTCCTAATACCGCGCCGCCCAGCGTGCCTATGATATTCGAATTTTCGCCGCCCTGAATCTGCACCGGGCGGGTACTGACAATGGTGCCATAGTTGACGGTTTGAACCTGTTTGGCTTCAGAGGCTGAATATACGTCACCAGAAAGATCGCTATTGCTGGCGCATCCCGCTAATGTAAGCCCAGCCAGAGAGACAATAAGTAGTTTTTTAATCATTTCCAACTCCTGTTATAGCGTCGTTCTGTAGGGTCATCCCCGAAGAAACGAGTGCAGAATACGGTTATGAAGCCAAATACTGATAAGGCTGTTAATCAATATTGATCTTAATTATATATAAATAAATATAAACTGCGAATCAACAATGGCTCTTTTTCGCAGCAGACAGACACGTTCGGTAAAGTATGTACCTATTTGTAATGACTTTGCATTAAATTACAAAAAAAGGCTTTTTTTCATGGCCTCAGGTCAAAAACCTGTTTACCTTAGTACACTAATTCCGCCACAGATCAAAAAAAAGGTAACGGTATGAAAACCGGACGTTATATTGGGGTTATGTCTGGTACCAGCCTGGACGGTATCGATGTGGTGCTGGTTGCGATTGATGAGCACACTGTTGCGCAGCAATGCAGTTACTGTCATCCCATTCCCGCCGATGCCAAGCAGCAGATTTTAGCCATCTGCCAGGGGCAGCCTACCACGCTTTCGACGTTAGGCCAGTTGGACACCCGACTGGGCAGACTGCTGGGTGAAGCCGTGCTGGCACTGATGGCACAGGCGGGTGTACAGCCGAGGGATATTACGGCGATTGGCTGTCATGGGCAAACCGTTTGGCATGAACCTGAAGCCGGCTATCCCTGCACCATGCAAATAGGAGATAACAATCAGGTTGCAGCGCTGACCGGCATCACAACGGTCGGTGATTTTCGCCGGCGCGATATGGCGTTGGGCGGGCAGGGGGCGCCACTGGTGCCGGGGTTTCACCATGCGCTGCTGTCTCATCCTGACGAACGGCGCATGGTGCTTAATATTGGCGGTATCGCCAATCTCTCGCTGCTGCTGCCCGGGTTACCGATTCGCGGCTATGACACCGGTCCGGGCAATATGCTGATGGACGCCTGGATCTGGCGCAATAAAGGTAAGCCTTATGATAAAGATGCCGCCTGGGGGCTCAGCGGGCGCCTGCATCAGGGATTGCTTTCCGCCATGTTGTCCGACGGCTATTTTGCACTGCCGGCGCCTAAAAGCACCGGACGGGAGCATTTCAATCTTAGTTGGCTCAATCACCTGTTGACGCGTTACCCCTCGACTGCGCCGGAAGACGTGCAGGCGACCCTGGGCGAACTGACCGCTATGACCGTTGCCGACCAGGTCTTGCTGGCTGGCGGTTGTGAGCATCTGCTGGTCTGCGGCGGAGGAGCACGCAACCCCCTGGTTATGGCGCGACTTTCTGCTTTGCTGCCCGGTATTGAGGTGAGTCCTACAGACAAATTCGGCGTCAGCGGCGATGATATGGAAGCAATGGCTTTTGCCTGGCTGGCGTTCCGGACTTTATCCGGCCTGCCGGGGAATCTTCCCTCGGTGACCGGAGCGAGGGCTGAGACCGTGCTGGGCGCCATTTATCCTGTATAAACCGGCGGAGGCCTCTGTATATGAAAAAAATATCTATAGCTTGCCTGATGCTGGTGTGCGGCGGCTGTTCTTTTAAGTCGCCACCGCCACCGGCCCAGACGGTGCACTACCAATGTGGCACCACCCCGTTAACGGTAACGGTGCTCACCGATCCCCAGCAGGCGAAGCTGATTCTGGATGGGCGTCAGCTCAGTTTGCCCCAGGTAGCGTCGACATCAGGCAAGCAATACAGCGATGGTCAATATGTCTTATTGACCCAGGGAGACCGGGCTTTCGTGCAACGGGGCGAAAAAATTGTTATTGATGACTGCGTGACCGCAGACCGGAGCGGTAAATGATTGAGATTTTTGACGACGCGGCGCACAATAACGCTACGCTTTACCGTATACGAATCAACCCTGTTTATGACTGAACAACACTTCGATCTGGCGGCTCTTCGTCGTGAATATCTCCGCGGCGGGCTTCGCCGTGCTGATCTCACCGCCGATCCGCTGGACTTGTTTACGCGTTGGTTTACCCAGGCCTGTGATGCCCGCCTGGCCGATCCGAACGCCATGTGCGTAGCCACGGTTGATGCCCAGGGCCAGCCCTGGCAGCGTATCGTGCTGTTAAAACAAGTCGACAGTCGTGGTATGGTATTTTTCACCAACCTTGGCAGCCGGAAGGCGACGCATTTGGCGCTGAATTCCCGCGTAAGCCTGCATTTTCCCTGGCATATGCTGGAGCGGCAGGTCATGGTGCTGGGGCGCGCCGAGCGTTTATCGGTTGCTGAGGTCATGACCTATTTCCATACCCGTCCGCGGGACAGCCAAATCGGGGCCTGGGTGTCCCGTCAGTCGAGTCGCATCTCTGCTCGCGGGGTACTGGAGGGCAAATTTATCGAGATGAAACAGAAATTCCTCAACGGTGACGTGCCATTGCCCAGTTTTTGGGGAGGATATCGAGTCAAAATCGATACCATCGAATTCTGGCAAGGGGGAGAGCATCGGCTCCATGACCGTTTTAGTTATCAGCGCACCGAAGCGGGATGGGATATTGATCGTTTAGCACCCTGAGGTAAATTTCGGGGCGAGAGGCGGTGCAGTTTGTCGGCTTTTGGCCGTGTCAGGGCGGCAACCTCCCCAGCAGGCATGACCAGACGATGCCAGTGACCGGCACCGCAGCATTTTTTACGGCGCAAGGCAGGATATTTATGACCTACCGGCATCTCGGTCCGGCGTAAATGCCATACCGCGCCCTTTTTATCTGTCTATATAACGGAGTTTTTGATGGCCAGCAGTAACCTCATACAACAATTGCAAGAGCGGGGCCTGGTGGCCCAGGTAACGGATGAGTCCGCACTCGTTGAACGGCTGGCTCAAGGGCCGCTGTCATTGTATTGCGGATTTGATCCCACCGCCGACAGCTTGCATTTGGGGCATCTGGTGCCGTTACTGTGCCTTAAACGTTTCCAGCTTGCAGGACATCGTCCGGTTGCCTTGGTCGGCGGAGCGACCGGTCTTATTGGCGATCCGAGTTTCAAAGCGACCGAGCGTAAGCTCAATACGGCTGATACCGTGCAGGAGTGGGTGGATAAAATTCGTCGGCAGGTATCGCCGTTCCTGGATTTTGATTGTGGTGACAACCGTGCCGTGGCAGCGAATAACTATGACTGGTTCGGCAATATGAATGTGCTGACTTTTCTGCGAGATATCGGCAAGCACTTCTCCGTAAACCAGATGATCAACAAAGAAGCGGTTAAGCAGCGGTTGAACCGTGACGATAGCGGCATCTCTTTCACCGAATTTTCGTATAACCTGCTGCAGGGCTATGATTTCACGTCGCTGAACAGTCAGTATGGCGTTGAATTGCAGATTGGCGGTTCGGATCAGTGGGGTAACATCACCTCAGGCATTGATCTGACGCGTCGGATGAACCAGAAAACCGTATTTGGCCTGACGGTACCACTTATCACCAAGTCAGACGGCACCAAGTTCGGTAAAACTGAGGGCGGCGCCATCTGGCTGGACCCGGCTAAAACCAGCCCCTATAAATTTTATCAGTTCTGGATAAACACGGCCGATGCAGACGTATACCGCTTCCTGAAATTCTTTACTTTCATGTCACTTGAAGAAATAAATGCCCTGGAGCAGCAAGACCGTGAAAGCGGCAAAGCCCCGCGCGCCCAATATGTACTGGCTGAGCAGGTGACCGGTATGGTCCACGGCGACAGTGGGTTGGCTGCCGCACAGCGCATTACCGCCAGCCTTTTTTCCGGCAGCCTGCAGGACATGACGGAAAATGATTTTGCCCAGTTGGCTCAGGATGGCATGCCATCCATTTCACTCAGCCCTGGGGCTGACCTGCAGCAGGCGCTGGTCGATGCCGGTCTGGTACCTTCCCGTGGGCAGGCAAGGACCATGATAAGCTCCAATGCGGTACAGGTGAATGGCGAAAAGCAGTCGAATTCCGAGCATCTTCTCAGTGATGCCGATCGGTTGTTCGGCCGCTACACGCTGTTGCGTCGTGGCAAGAAAAATTACTGCCTGATAAGCTGGCAGCAATAGCAATGTTGCGGGGGCGAATCCCCCGCTGTATAGGCTTAACGGGCCAGCTGGCCGAGGGCGTCAAGGCAATTCTGATGAAAAATATTTTGTCGATCCAATCCCATGTGGTGTTCGGGCATGCGGGCAACAGCGTATCGGTATTTCCGATGCGCCGAATGGGCGTTAACGTCTGGCCGCTGAACACCGTGCAGTTCTCCAACCATACCCAGTATGGTCACTGGACCGGTTGCGTGATGCCGGCGAATCATCTGACTGAAATCGTCAGAGGCATTGCTGAAATAGACAAGCTTAAGACTTGCGATGCGATACTGAGTGGCTATATTGGCTCGGCAGAGCAGGGCGAGCATATCCTGGACATCGTACGACAGGTAAAAGAAGCCAATCCCGATGCCTGGTATCTTTGCGATCCGGTGATGGGGCATCCTGAAAAAGGCTGTATCGTGGCGCCTGGGGTAGCCGAGTTTCACTGTAAACGTGGCTTGCCCAGCGCTGATATCATTTCGCCCAACCTGCTGGAACTCGAACAGCTGAGTGGCAAAACAGTAAACTCAGTCGATGAGGCGGTGGCCATTGCCCGTGAACTTTGCGAGCGGGGTCCGCGAATGGTGCTGATTAAACATTTGAGTTACGCCGGCTATGACCGCAACAGTTTCGAGATGCTGCTGGTGACGCCGGATGAAGCCTGGCACACCTCGCGTCCGCTGGTGGATTTTGGCACGCGCCAGCCGGTTGGGGTGGGTGACCTGACCAGTGGGCTGCTGCTGGTTGATCTCCTCAAGGGCTTAAGCCCGGTAAAAGCACTGGAGCATGTTACTGCGGCAGTTTACGAAGTGATGAAGTTAACCAGAGAAATGGACGAATATGAACTGCAGGTGGTCGCCGCCCAGGATCAGATAGCGCTACCCCAGCATCATTTCCCCGCCAGGCCGGTGAAATAATTCAGCTTAATAAAAAAGCCCGCGGTCGATACCGCGGGCTTTTTTTTATGCGTGACAGTCAATTTCAGCGGGTGGTAGCCAACTTGTTCAGCGTCGGCGCGAATACCAGCATCAAAGCAGCGATAATGCCGGTGATGATACCAATCTGCAGGAATACATGGCTGTATACCGCCAGGGACACATTGGCATCGGTAACGTCGGCCGGCACCGCCATCAGATTGGCTACATGGCCTGAGATAAGCGCCGCCGCAGCAGTGGTCAGGAACCAGGCACCCATGATGAAGCCCATCAGACGCTGAGGCACCAACTGCGCGACCATCGCCAGGCCGAGGCCGGAAATCATCAGTTCACCAATGCTTTGCAGACCGTAGCTGAACACCAGCCAGTGCATCGAAACAATCCCCGCCTCATTGGCGTAGCTTGCGCCCAGCGGCAGCACTAAAAAGGCCAGGGAACAGAGCACCATGCCCAGCGCGAATTTAAACGGCATCGGCAGATGATCGCCTACTTTGTTGTACAGCGCCGCCAGTAAAGGGCTTGCCAGCATTATCCAGAACGGGTTGAGCGCCTGGAACTGCTCAGGCTCAAACGTCAGACCGAACGCGGTATGCTCCACATTATGGATAGCAAAGAAGTTAAGTGAGGTCGGCATCTGGCTGTACAGCACAAAGAACACGATGGCTTCAATCATCATCAGGAAAGCGACGATCATTTTGCGGCGGGCAGCTCCTTTCAGAGCAAAGGTTTCCTTCGCAAAGATAACAATGATCCCGGCTGAAATGACACCCAGCACCAGCCTGGCGATAAACTGGTTATGCAAAAGCCAGGTTGAAACCACGATAAGCACCACTACACCCACCAGAACCATCGCCAGACGGCCCCATTGCAGCGGCAGAAAATCGGGTTTAGAGCCCTTATCCGCTACCCAGCGACGACAGGCAAAGAAATTCACCAGCGTTATCAGCATGCCCACGACGCTTAAAGAGAAAGCGACGCTCCAACCAAATCGGGCAGCCAGCAGCGGTGTTGCCAGCATCGAAATAAACGAACCGATATTGACCGACATGTAGTACATGGTGAAAGCACCATCAAGCCGCGGATCGTTCTTGGAATAGCAGGTTGACAGCAGCGAGGACGGGTTGGCTTTAAACAGGCCGCTGCCGACCGCGATGGTCGCCATGCCCATATAGACCCATTGCACATCATGGCCAGAGTAGGCCACCATTGCATAGCCCAGCGCCAACACCATCGCGCCCAATACGATGACGCGTTTGCTGCCCAGTATTTTATCACCCAGCCAACCGCCGATAGCGACAAAGCCATAGACCAGCGCGGTAAATGACGAAAACAGGGTAATGGCTTCGCCCTCGCTCATGCCCAGCATGCGCACCAGGTAAACCGCCATGATGCCCTGCAGGCCGTAGTAGCCGAAACGCTCCCAGAGTTCGATTGAGAATATCAGATAAAATGCTTTGGGCTGCCTGAAGGCATTCAGGCTGGCATGTTCAGGTGCGGGTGGCGCATTGGTTATATCTGTTTCTGGAGTTGGTTTGTTGCTTGGTGTAGACACGAAGACCTCTTATTACGCCTGTTCAGCACAGGAAAAACAACGGTGATATCGGCACTGATATCCCGCCGCGTCGTTATGATAATGGACAGCGGCCGCACATCCTGATCCAGCCGCAGTAGGCAGTGTTTATTACATATATCGTTACACATATCAATGTAAGAATAAATGATTGGTTTATCGTTTACCTGTCAGTGATTAATATCGTCAATGATCAAAGGGTCAAATTTCTTGCTTGGCCTGGTATTCGCACAGGTCTTCAATCAGGCAGGATCCACAGCGGGGCTTACGGGCGATGCAGGTGTAGCGGCCATGCAGAATCAGCCAGTGATGGCAATCGACTTTGAACTCTGTCGGCACCACCCTGAGCAATTTGTTTTCAACCGCGTCGACGTCTTTGCCCGGGGCAAAACCGGTGCGATTGGCGACCCGGAAAATATGGGTATCCACTGCAATGGTCGGCCAGCCAAACGCGGTATTAAGCACGACGTTGGCGGTTTTACGCCCTACGCCCGGCAGGGCGACCAGCGCTAGGGGATCTTCAGGAACCTGGCCCTGGTGCTTATCGATAAGTATCCGGCAGGTTTTGATGATATTTTCCGCCTTGGTGTTATAAAGGCCGATGGTCCTGATGTAGTGTTTTATCCCCTCGACACCCAGGCTGAGCAGCCCTTCGGGGGTGTTGGCTACCGGGTAGAGCAGCGCGGTGGCTTTATTGACGCTGACATCCGTCGCCTGCGCCGACAGCAGCACGGATATCAACAGTTCAAATGGCGTGTCGTACTTGAGTTCAGTTTTGGGATGAGGGTTGTTATTCCTGAAGCGGCCGAGGATCTCCCGGCGCTTGATATTATTCATGTTGAGCAACATCCTTGGTCATCGGCAGGGGCGGTGTAGTTGACTGGAGCGACGCGCGGCTGCGCATCTGTTTATCAATCAGGTATTTTGCCGCCAGCATAAAGCCCAGGCCGATGAAGGCCCCTGGCGGCAGCATCGCCAGCAGAAAAGGAGTATCTATCTGATAAACCTGAATACGCAGCGCCTGTGCCCATGGCCCAAGCAATTGATCAGCCCCGTCGAACAATGTGCCGTTGCCGAGCACTTCCCGCAGTCCTCCCAACACCACCAACGCGGCCGTTGCGCCAAGGCCGGTGGTCAGTCCATCCAGCGCTGAGTACCCGGCCGGGTTTTTCGACGCATAGGCTTCGGCGCGGCCAATAACGATGCAGTTGGTGACAATCAGCGGAATAAAAATACCCAGTGACTGGTAAAGGCCATAGGCATAGGCGTTAATGAGCATCTGCACCGCCGACACGACAGAGGCGATAATCATTACGTAAATCGGTATCCGTACTTCAGCCGGCGTCCAGCGCCGGGCAAAGGAAACCGCATAATTGGTACAGGTCAGTACCAGCGTGGTTGCTAGCCCCAGGCCCAAGGCGTTGGTCACGGTATTGGATACCGCCAGCAACGGGCAGAGGCCGAGCAATTGCACCAGGGCAGAATTATTACGCCACAGTCCCTGGATGAACAGATTTTTGGCTTCATTCATTGGGAACTTCTCCACAAGCCGGCAGATTTTCAATACCGGTTAAATTGCGCTTCAGGTAGCCAGCCGTACGTTTAACCGCGTTGACCACCGCCCTGGGGGTGATGGTGGCACCGGTGAACTGATCAAACTGACCACCGTCTTTCTTTACCGCCCATTTGCGATCCTGTTCGGATTCGACGGTTTTGCCGCTGAAATGGGTTATCCAATCGGAGATCCGCAGTTCGATTTTATCGCCTAGACCCGGGGTTTCATGATGAGAGGTGACTCGGGTCCCGAGGACATTGCCGTTGAAATCGGCACCTATCAGCAGCTGTATTGAGCCTGAGTAGCCGTCTGGCGCCGTGGACTCTATGGCTGCCGCCACCGGTTCGCCGTGTTTACGGGCCAGATAAAGCCGATGGGGATGGGTGTTACCCAGCGCACTATCTGTGACAATGTAACATTCCCCCAGCAGGTTATTATCGTAAATGCTCGGGGGAAGCACTTGATCCAGCAGCAGCTTTTGCTGTTGCGCTGCCTGATGATGAATGGTGGGCTCGGTCAGTATATTGACCAGCGCTGTCAGACCGGTGGTCAGCGCAGCGAAGGCAGCGAGAGTCACGCCATGTTTACGTATGGTGCTGAGCATCGTCATTTTGCGCTCCTTAACGGTGACCGTAAGCGCGAGGTTGCGTGTAGTAATCTATCAGAGGCACGCAAATATTCGCTAACAATACGGCAAAGGCCACTCCATCGGGATAGCCGCCGTAAGTGCGGATCAACCAGACCAGCAAGCCGGTCATGGCGCCAAATATCAACCGACCGTTATCGGTGGTCGAGGCCGTTACCGGGTCAGTGGCGATAAAAAAGGCTCCGAGCATGGTGGCGCCTGAAAATAGATGAACCAGCGTCGGCGCACCTACCGTCGGCGACAGCCATTCTCCCAATCCGGCACACAGTGCCAGCACCGCCAGAAAGGACGCCGGGATCTGCCAACTGATGATTCGGCGCCACAGCAGATAGAGTCCGCCCAGCAAAAAACCGGCATTGACCCAGGCCCAGGATATGCCGCTGCGTACCCCAAAATACAGAGACTCCACTATTACGCCGGCCTCTTTGCCGCTGCGCATACCGGTTTTCAATGCATCCAGAGGGGTCGCCTGAGTCATGCCGTCATATCCTGCGCGCAGTTGCTGCAGCTCAAGACCCTCGGCAGTTCGGCCGGCAAAAATCATGGCCAAGGTATCATTCAGCCCGGCGGGATACATCTCTGTGCCTGCACTGGGCAGCCAACTGGTCATTTGTATCGGAAAAGAAATCAGCAGCACCACATAGCCTACCATTGCCGGGTTAAACGGGTTATGTCCCAAACCGCCATAAAGTTGCTTGGCGATGATGATGGCAAAACTGGTTGCCAGTACGATCATCCACCAGGGCGTTGCCGGGGGCAGGCTTAGCGCCAACAGAACGGCAGTAAGCAAAGCTGAATAATCCATCAGCCGAGGGAGAGCAGGCTTCTTTCGCAGCTTCATGACAAGCCCTTCGGCCAGCAGCGCGGTGGTCGATGCCAGCAGCAACTGCACCAGCGTGCCGTAACCGAAAAACCAGACCAGCGCCAGCAGACCCGGCAGACAAGCCAGGATCACGTGGGACATGATATGGCCGGTGCTTTGCCGGTTATGGGTAAAAGGCGAACTCGCTATTCTGAAAGTCATTTATTCCTCTTGTGACAATGTTGACGCCTCGGCCGCCTTACGCGCTTTCACTCGGGCTAGGGCAGCGGCCACCGCGGCTTTACGCGGATCCATGGCAGTGACGGAGTCCGCAGTAGCTGCCGACGCCGTCTTGGGGGATTCAGAATGGGTTTCAGCCGCCATCTTGCGAGCTTTGACGCGGGCGATGGCGGCAGCGACGGCAGCCTGGCGAGGATCGATCTCCTCGGCCGGGGGAGAGACGGTCGTCTGTGAAGCCGTGGCTGGCTTGGCAATGGCCGCTTTATGTCCGTTATCCTGCGTGGCAGCCTTCGCTGGGGAGTCGTGGCGGCTGGCGGAAACCGCGGCAGGAGGCGGGGCGGTTTCTGTGACGCCGTCACTAATATAGGCAACTGTCGATAACGCCACCGCACCCGGTTCTGTTTCACCCTGAGCGCATTGCAGCGCTTCGGCGGCCTTTTTGGCTTTGATACGCGCTATGGCATCAGCAACCGCAGCTTTAGGTGCCGCACTGGTCGGATCGTCAGGCGAGGAAGATGCTGATGGGTTGAGCTTGACCGCCGCCTGCAGATGGCGCGCTTCCCGGGCCAGTTTTTCCCGCTCGCGACGGGCCATTTTAGCCTCGTAGCGGGTTTTAGCCATTGCTGCCCGTTCAGTTTCACGATCCAGGCTGCGTATTTCTGCTTTCTGCTGGCGGTAGTATTTTACCAGCGGTATATTGCTTGGGCATACGTAGGCGCAGGCGCCGCATTCAATGCAATCAAACAAATGATGCTGGCGGGCTTTGTCATGCTCCTGCCCCTGGCTGAACCAATAGAGCTGCTGCGGTAACAATCCGGCCGGACAGGCATCGGCACAACGGCTGCAGCGGATACAGGCTTGCTCCGGCTCGGCCGGCGACAGTTCTTCCGCCGACGGCGCCATGATGCAGTTGCTTATCTTGACGATCGGCACATCCAGGGTCGGCAGGGTGAAACCCATTAGCGGCCCACCCATGATAACCGCCTGCTCATCACCGGGCGTAAAGCCTGCGCTTTGCAGCAGATGGCTTACCGGTGTTCCCAGCCTTGCCCACACATTGCCCGGTTTAGCCAGGGCATTGCCGGTCAGGGTCACCACCCGCTCGGTCAGCGCTTCGCCATCAATCACCGCGCGCTTGATGGCGAATACCGTTCCGATATTGAACATCAATACGCCTATAGCGCCTGAGTGAAGGCCATAAGGCACCTCCTGCCCGGTCAATATCCGGGTCAGCTGCTTAGCGCCGCCGGAGGGATATTTAGTCGGAATGACCCGTAAATGATAATTTGATCGCGCGCGCAGGGCGCTCTGCAGTGCGGTAATCGCCTCAGGTTTATTATCCTCAATCCCGATAAGCACTGATTCAGGGCTAAGCATATGGCTCAAGATATCCATGCCGTGGACAATCTCATCGGCGTTTTCCTGCATCAACCTGTCATCGGCGGTGATATAAGGCTCACACTCGGCAGCGTTGATTATCAGGTTTTTCACCCCTCGCAGACCGGCATGCATTTTGGCGGCGGTAGGAAAGCCCGCCCCCCCGAGACCGGCGATACCTGACTGGTGGATGCGTTCGAGCAGATCTGCCGGTTGGCAGGCGCGAAAATCCTCCATGGGGTCCTGGCGGAGCCAGCGGTCCTCGCCGTCAGGCAGCAGGATGACGCTTAGCTCCGTCAGGCCCGAAGGGTGGGCTGTGGTATGCGGGATAATCGCGCTGATGCGGCCTGACGTTGGGGCGTGCACCGGCAGAGTACGGCCTCTGCCCTCGGTGAGCGGCTGTCCGCGCAGCACCTGCATATTTTCAGTGACGCATAGCTCACCTTCCGGACCCAGATGTTGTTTGAGCGGAATAATGAATTTACCCGGCAGGCTGGTCTGCCGCAGGGGGATGGTGCTCGACTGCAGTTTCATTTCTGGCGGATGAATGCCGCCGGCGAAATCCCAGATGCGGGACTGCCTGAAAAGGGAAAAAAGATTAAACATGCTGCTCCACCTGAATGACCTTGACCGGAATGGCCTCCAGATTCCATTTCCAGTTGTCAGTTCGTACCGCGACCGGCCGCATTTCAATACAATCGGTCGGGCAGGGAGCGACGCACAAATCACAACCGGTGCATAAATCGCTTACTACCGTATGCACGGCACGCGTGGTGCCGACAATGGCATCCACCGGACAGGCCTGGATGCATTTGGTACAGCCGATGCAGTTGGCTTCATCAATCCAGGCCACGGTAGGAACCGGCTGCGCCTGGGCGGCATCGCCATCAATCGGCTGGGGATCGACATTCAGCAGCGCGGCAATCTTCAGCATCACCTGCTCGCCGCCGGGAGCGCATTTATTGATTTTTTCACCGCTGAGCGCCACGGCTTCGGCGTAGGGACGGCATCCGGGATAACCGCATTGGGCGCATTGGCTCTGGGGCAGCAGGGCGTCTACCTGACCTGCGACCGCATCTTCTTTTACCTCGAAACGGCGGGCGGCGTAGCCGAGGAGACCGCCGCAAACCAGGCCCAGGGCGCCCAGAGCCAGAATGGCTGACCATAATGTAAACATTAGAATTTCACCAACCCGGTAAAGCCCATAAAAGCCAGGGACATCAGGCCGGCGGTAACCAGGGCAATGGCCGATCCCTTGAAGGGGGCCGGCACATCGGCGACCGCCAGGCGTTCCCGTATCGCGGCAAACAGCACCATGACCAGCGTAAAGCCAATCGATGCGCTGAAGCCATACAGCGTGGACTGCAGGAAATTATGCCCCAGATTGACATTCAGCAGCGCCACGCCCAGCACCGCGCAGTTGGTCGTGATGAGCGGCAAGAATATGCCCAGCAGCCGATACAGCGACGGACTGGTTTTTCGCACTACCAGTTCAGTGAACTGCACCACCACGGCGATGATAAATATGAACGACAGCGTACGCAGATAAAGGATATCCAGCGGCTCAAGAATGAACGATTCTATTATCCACGAGCAGACCGACGCCAGAGTGATGACGAAGGTGGTCGCCATGCCCATTCCGATAGCGGTTTCCAGTTTTTTGGAAACCCCCATGAAGGGGCACAGTCCGAGAAATTTGACCAGAACGAAATTATTTACCAGCACAGTGCTGATAAAAAGTAACAGGTAACCATTCATTGACGTACCTAATAGAGACTAGCCCGACATTATCCGGTATTGAGCACCATTCGGCAACATGGCATCTGTCGGCCAGCGCCGAACAGATAGCATGCACCCCTGCTGCGCATCAACGAATAAAAGTCTGTTTAACCCGCATTGAACGTTTGATGAAAGGAACCAGCACCGCAGCAGCAAGCATTGGCCATAACAAAACTTTCAGTGCCAATTCATCGCTGACCGGTGAAAAGGCGAAAGTTTTTATCGCCAGCAGTACACTCGCCAGCAGCCATAGGATGAATATTTTGGGGAAACGGGATGAACGGGTCAACAGCAGGCGCAGTGTCCAGCCGGTAAACAGCCACATGCCAAGGGTGGTGACCAAAGAAAGATACCATTGCGGACTGTATAAAGCGCTGTCCGCAGCCCCCGGTTGCGCATGACTGAACAGAGCGATGAAATAAAGAACTACCATCACACTGGCGCTCAGTAGGCTGACGCCTAGCCAGGCAACCGGCACCCACAACAGACCGGCTATGCGTGGCGCTGCCTGGGGAGCGTTTATTTTATCATCCATCAGACCACATACCGCCAAACAGACTTGGGCACCTGGCCCAGATCGAACAGCCTGCCACCAGAGGCCAATTCAGCCCGGCGATGATCCGCTGCTCGATACATATTGATAATTTCAGTATTGTCAGTTAAAGAATAATTGAGATGATCAAAGAGTTTTTCCAGACTTTCGGAGGTGTTCACCTTGCGAAACTTCAATAAATAGTCTTGGACGGTCATGTTTTTCTTACTGGGAAGGAAATATAAGCAAAGTAGTATATTCAGTGTTGCTTGGCTGTCTAGATATTCCTTGATAAAAGCCCGGAAAAATTCAGGGCACCAGGTGCCCTGAAAGGAACAGACTATGAATGCTATAGGCAGTATCTATTGATGTTATTTTGCACACAATTTGTAATAAAGTTCATTCCAGCATAGGGCCTGTTTAACATCGGCAATACGGGTGTCATTATCAATGACCAGTAATTCAATATTATGCATTTCAGCGTAAAGACGCAGATGGTCAAGGGTCAAAGCCTGGCTGAATACCGTATGGTGCGCACCGCCGGCCAGGATCCAGGCTTCCGCCGCGACTTCAAGTGAGGGCTGGGCTTTCCATATGGCGCGAGCGACCGGCAGCTTAGGCAGTTCCCGAGGCTGTTCAATGGTGTCGACGCAATTGACCAGCATGCGGAAACGGCCGCCGATATCGATGACCGATGCCACTATGGCAGGCCCGGCTGGCGTAGAGAACAACAATCTTGCCGGGTCGGCTTTACCGCCAATGCCAAGGAACTGGACATCAACCGTTGGTTTTTCTTCTTTGGCAATTGAGGGGCATACTTCCAGCATATGGGATCCGATCACCAGATTATTGCCAGGCTGGAAGTTATAAGTGTAATCCTCCATAAAGGAGGTTCCACCGGGTAATCCATGCGCCATGACTTTAAGGATCCGCAGTAGGGCAGCGGTTTTCCAGTCACCTTCGCCGCCGAAGCCGTACCCTTGTTGCATCAGGCGCTGTACTGCCAGGCCGGGCAACTGCTTCAGGCCATAGAGGTTCTCAAAATTGGTGGTAAAGGCTTTGCAGCCGGCCTGTTCAAGAAAACGTTTCATACCCAGCTCGATACGTGCCGCATCCAGCAGATTGGCGCGTTTTTCACCATTGGCTTTGATAGTATCGGTCAGGATATAGCTGGCCTCGTATTCTTCAACCAACTGATCAATATCCGCCTGGGAAACCTCATTGACGACGCTGACCAGATCGCCCAGACCGTAAGCGGTGACAGAATAGCCGAACTGAATCTGAGCACTGACTTTGTTGCCCTCAGTCACCGCAACTTCACGCATATTGTCGCCGAAACGCGCCACTATCAACTGCTGGCTCTCCTGTTTGGCAGCGGCTGCGCGCATCCATGAGGCAATTTTACGGTGGACCGCGCCGTCTTGCCAATGACCCACCACCACCTGGTGATTCTGGTGCAGGCGAGCGCCGATAAAACCGAATTCCCGTCCGCCATGGGCGGTCTGGTTCAGATTCATAAAGTCCATATCCATGGTGTCCCAAGGCACCTGGTCGTTGAACTGGGTATGGAACTGCAGCAGCGGTTTATTCAGAATGCTCAGGCCACCGATCCACATTTTGGCCGGAGAGAAGGTGTGCAGCCAGGTCAGCAGACCGATACAGTTGCTATCGTAATTGGCTTCGCGGCACAGCCCGAGAATTTCGTCAGGGGATTTGACCAGTGGCTTAAGTATCAGCTTTACCGGCAGGCCGGCTTCATCGTTCAACCCTTTTACCACGGTTTCGGCATGCTCTTTTACCTGACGCAGAGTTTCCTCGCCGTAAAGATGCTGACTGCCAATAACGAACCACACTTCGTGTTGCGCAAAAAGTTGCATGAATGACTCCTGTGCGTCGGGATATAAAACAAGGCCGGGCCGGTATGCCATGACACCGATCCGGAACAGAGCAGGTCAGGCTTTAGCGTCTGCCGCATAGGCCGGTTCAGCCAGCCGGGCCCATTGCAGATAGCGCTGGTAGAGTCGCTGGTAGTGCTGAGCCGCTTGCGGGTCGGGCTGCAGGGTCCGCTCCAGCGGGCTGGCCATATGCGCTTGGGCGCTGGCGATATCCAGATGAATACCCGCCGCCACGGCACCGAAAATGGCTGCGCCAAGGGCGCAGCATTGATCGGATGCCACCAACTGCAGCGGCCGGTTCATCACGTCGGCGCAAACCTGCATAATTACCGGGGATTTACGGGCGATACCGCCCATCACCAGCAGGTTCTCCACCGGAATGCCCTGTTCTTCGAAGCATTCCATAATGGCGCGGGCGCCAAAGGCGGTAGCCGCTATCAGAGCACCAAACAGCGCGGGGGCATCAGTACCCAGGTTCAAGCCGCTAATGACGCCTTTCAGCCGCTGATTGGCATAAGGTGTGCGGCGTCCGTTAAACCAGTCCAACACCACCGGCAAATGATCCAGTGAAGGATGTGCGGCCCAGGCGGTGGCCAGAGTAGACAGCAGACTTTCTTGTATCGCCGTCAGTGCCGGTTCAAGTGTCGGGTCTTGACGGGCGGCCTGGGCCAACGGCCAACTGAGCAGGCGACCGAACCAGGCATAGATATCGCCAAACGCCGATTGTCCGGCCTCTAAACCGATGTAACCCGGCACCACGCTGCCGTCCACCTGGCCGCAAATTCCGGCGATAGTGTTGTCGCCGACCTGTTTCTCCTCTGCTATCAGAATATCGCAGGTCGAGGTGCCAATAACCTTGACCAGGGTATAGGGCGTAGCCCCTGCGCCTACAGCCCCGACGTGGCAGTCAAACGCGCCGCCGGCAAGGGTGACATCTGCCGGCAGGCCCAATTTATCAGCCCAATGCCGGCTTATTTTTCCGACCGGGATATCGGCAGTCCAGGTGTCGGTAAACAGCGGATATTGCAACGACTCCGTCAGCAGCGGATCAAGGGCATGTAAAAATGCTTTAGGCGGTACGCCGCCCCACGACGGATGCCAGAGGGATTTATGGCCGGCGGCGCAGCGCCCGCGCCTGATATCTCCCAGGGCGGTGGTGCCTGACAGCACTGCCGGGATCCAGTCGCACAACTCTATCCATGAGCGGGCCTGTTGACGAACGGCGGCATCCTGACGGCTGATATGAAGGATTTTGGCCCAAAACCATTCGGATGAATAAATACCGCCTATATAGCGGGTGTAATCAGGAAACTCGCCGCTGTGGCAGAGTCGGTTGATGGCCTCAGCTTCTTCGATGGCGGTATGGTCTTTCCACAGAATGAACATGGCATTGGGGTTGTCGGCAAATTCCGGGCGCAGCGCCAGCACCCGGCCTTCTGCATCTATCGGCGCCGGCGTTGACCCGGTAGTATCTACGCCTATGCCGACTACGGCCTGTCGCTGGGCGGGGGTAAGGCGCGCGACGACTGACTTTATCGCCTGTTCCATGGACTCGAGGTAATCCAGCGGGTGGTGGCGGAATTGATTCTGTGCCGCATCGCAGAACTGTTCCTGTCGCCAACGCGGATACCAGACCACTTCGGTCGCCAGTTCTTCGCCTTGCCAGCAGGCTACTGCCAGTGCCCGCACCGAGTCGCTGCCGAAATCAAGCCCGATGCTTATCGCCTCTTGAGTCATGCTGTCCTCTCTCTTGCGCGTCCAATTATTATTGCAGCTACCTTAATCAGGAAGGCGTGGCGAGGTGAGGAGGGGATAGCTGGAAGTATGCACATTTCTGTCGCTGACAGCATTTTTGTGATAACGGTCAAAAGTTATCAGAGGGTTAAATTTGCTAGATATATGCACAATCCTGCTGTTGTTGAGAACTGTGATAACGCTCTACATTTTAGTAACACATTCAGGCTAAAACTACCTCCGACTTGATTGCCCGGCATGATGAATGGCGGAAAATCCGCTGCTTAGCCTCATCATTCGGCCTCTAATAATTATCTGATAACGTTTACACGCTGAAGTTATAGAGTGCTCGGCGCATAAAAAACCGGAGAGTAGCATGCATAAATTCACTAAGGCGCTTGCCGCCATCGGACTGGCTGCGGTTATGTCTCAATCGGCTATGGCGGAAAACCTCAAGCTGGGTTTTCTGGTCAAGCAGCCGGAAGAGCCCTGGTTCCAGACAGAATGGCGTTTTGCGGACAAGGCCGGCAAGGATTTAGGCTTTGACGTAATCAAGATTGCGGTGCCGGACGGCGAAAAAACGCTCAATGCCATTGATAGTCTGGCAGCCAGCGGCGCTAAAGGTTTCGTTATCTGCACACCGGATCCGAAACTGGGGTCTGCCATCATGGCTAAAGCCCGCAGCTATGATCTGAAAGTCATTGCGGTTGACGATCAGTTTGTTACTGCCAAAGGTCAGCCGATGGACACGGTGCCGCTGGTCATGATGGCCGCCACTAAAATTGGCGAACGTCAGGGCCAGGAACTGTGGAAAGAAATGAACAAGCGTGGCTGGAAAGTGGAAGAAACCGGCGTAATGGCTATTACCTCCAACGAGCTGGATACTGCACGCCGCCGGACCTCCGGCTCCATGGATGCGCTTAAGGCCGCCGGTTTCCCGGAAAAGCAAATCTACCAAGTTCCGACCAAATCAAATGATATCCCTGGCGCTTTCGATGCCGCCAACTCGATGCTGGTACAGCATTCAGGCGTCAAAAACTGGCTGATTATCGGCATGAATGACAACACCGTGCTTGGTGGCGTCCGGGCCAGCGAAGGACAGGGATTCAAAGCGCCTAACGTGATAGGCATCGGTATCAACGGTGTCGATGCGGTCAGTGAACTGTCCAAGTCCAGCGCTACCGGGTTCTATGGTTCACTCTTGCCTAGCCCGGATGTACATGGCTACAAGAGCATCCAGATGCTCAATGAATGGGTGACCAAAGGTGTTGAACCACCGAAATTCACCGAAGTCACTGACGTAGTGCTTATTACCCGGGACAATTTTAAAGACGAGCTGAATAAAAAAGGCCTGTAATGCGTTTATTAACTCTCCGTCGCACAGCTACAGCCTGACGGATTTCTTCCGGGGCGGCACAGAGCTGCCCCGGTCCATGACGCTGTCATTAGTCAAGTGCCCCGGCAACCGGGGGCCGCGTGAGGATGTGTTCATGTCAGTTAAAACGCCTTATCTGTCGTTTCGAGGTATCAGCAAGACTTTTCCCGGTGTAAAAGCGCTGGACGACATCAGTTTTGATTGTTACCAAGGGCAAATACACGCCCTGATGGGTGAAAACGGTGCCGGGAAGTCAACATTATTAAAAATACTGAGCGGTAATTATTCACCGACCCAGGGAGAAATAAGCATCAAAGGGCAGCCCGTCAGTTTTGCCACCACCACCGATGCCCTGGATGCTGGTGTGGCTATCATTTACCAGGAGCTGCACCTGGTGCCGGAAATGACGGTGGCCGAAAATATCTATCTCGGTCAGCTGCCGCACAAGGGCGGCCTGGTCAGAAATTCGATCCTCAATTATGAAACCACACTGCAGCTTGAACATCTGGGACTGGATATAGCGCCGGACACCCCGCTGAAATACCTGTCAATTGGCCAATGGCAAATGGTCGAAATAGCCAAGGCGCTGGCACGGAATGCCAAGGTTATTGCCTTTGATGAGCCAACCAGCTCACTGTCGGCCAGAGAAATCGAACAATTGTTCCGGGTCATCCGTGAATTACGCGCCGAGGGTCGGGTCATTCTCTACGTGTCCCACCGCATGGAAGAAATCTTTGCTCTCAGTGATGCCATTACGGTATTCAAAGACGGAAAATATGTGCGCACGTTTACCGATATGTGTGAAGTGGACCATGACCGCCTGGTGCAGGCGATGGTGGGCCGTAATCTAGGGGATATCTATGGCTATGCCCCCCGGCCCCATGGCGACATCCGGCTGCGGCTTGACCAGGTCAAGGCACCGGGAGTGAAGGAACCGATAAGCCTTGAGGTTCGGGCGGGTGAAATCGTCGGACTGTTCGGGCTGGTGGGAGCCGGTCGCAGTGAGCTGATGAAAGGGTTATTCGGCGGCACCCGGCTGACTGGCGGCGAACTGCGCCTTGATGGTCAACCGATAACTATCAGCTCGCCGATTGACGCCATCCGCGCCGGGCTGATGCTTTGCCCGGAAGATCGCAAGGCTGACGGCATCATCCCGGTGCATTCAGTCCAGGAGAACATCAATATCAGCGCCCGGCGTAAGACCATTAAAGCCGGTTTTCTTATCAATGAAGGCTGGGAACAGCAGAATGCCCAGCATCATATCGCGGCGCTGAATATCAAAACCCCCAGTGCCCATCAGCTCATTATGAATTTGTCCGGCGGCAACCAGCAGAAAGCGATACTGGGGCGCTGGCTTTCTGAAGACATGAAAGTCGTTATGCTGGACGAACCGACACGCGGAATCGATGTCGGCGCCAAGCATGAAATCTATCATGTGATTTATGCGCTGGCCAAACGGGGCATTGCCGTATTGTTTGCCTCCAGCGATCTGCCGGAAGTCCTGGGACTGGCTGATCGCATTGTCGTGATGCGCGAAGGCGCCATCTCCGGTGAACTCAGTCATGATGACGCCACTGAGCAAAAAGCGCTGAGCCTGGCGATGTTACATACACCCAATACCAGCCCCGCGCATGCGGTTGCCTGAATGTGAAGGAGTCAACGATGTCAACGGTTAGTTCAGCGTCGCCCAAACGCCGTAAATCGCAGGGTATCTCCCGTATCTGGGACAATTACGGCATGCTGGTGGTGTTCGCCGTGCTGTTTATCGCCTGTGCCATTTTCGTACCCAACTTCTCCAGCTTCATCAATATGAAAGGTCTCGGGCTTGCCATCTCAATGTCGGGGATTGTTGCCTGCGGCATGCTGTTTTGTCTGGCCTCCGGTGATTTTGACTTGTCGGTCGCGTCGGTTATCGCTTGCGCCGGCGTGACCACCGCCGTGGCTATCAATCTGACGGAAAGCCTGTGGCTCGGCGTGCTGGCCGGGCTGTTGATTGGGGTCGCTTCCGGCCTGGTCAATGGCTTTGTCATTGCACGGCTGAAAATCAACGCGCTTATCACCACACTGGCGACCATGCAGATCGTCCGAGGCCTGGCTTATATTATTTCCGATGGTAAAGCGGTCGGAATCGAAGACGAACGCTTCTTTGTGCTGGGCTATGCCAATTGGCTTGGCCTGCCGGCGCCAATCTGGATCACCATCGCCTGCATGGCAATCTTTGGTTTTCTGCTGAATAAAACCACCTTCGGT
This sequence comes from Biostraticola tofi, assembly GCF_004343195.1. GTDB lineage: Bacteria > Pseudomonadota > Gammaproteobacteria > Enterobacterales > Enterobacteriaceae > Biostraticola > Biostraticola tofi. The sequence continues at coordinate 117,155 of NZ_SMCR01000001.1, forward strand.
CGCAATACTCTGGCTATCGGCGGCAACGAAGAAGCGGCCCGTCTGGCCGGCGTGCCGGTGGTGCGTACCAAAATCATCATATTTGTGCTGTCCGGTCTGGTCTCGGCGGTTGCCGGTATCATTCTGGCATCTCGTATGACCAGCGGCCAGCCGATGACCTCACTGGGCTATGAGTTGATTGTGATTTCGGCCTGCGTATTGGGTGGCGTTTCGCTTAAGGGCGGCATTGGCAAGATCTCCTACGTGATTGCCGGGGTGCTTATTTTGGGTACGGTGGAAAACGCCATGAACTTGCTGAATATATCCCCTTTTTCCCAGTATGTGGTGCGCGGTGTGATCCTGCTGGCGGCGGTTATTTTTGACCGCTACAAACAAAAAGCCAAGCGTACCGTTTAAGGGATATCAGGCATAACCTCTAAGGCAAGGGGTTGTCAGGCCACAAGTCAACGGCGCCACCCGGGCGCCGCTTGGCTTTTGCCATCAGCGAATAAAGAGAGGTGATATGTACCATCGCTTAAGTCATGAGACGCAGTCTAACCCGCTGTTGCCGGGTTATATGTTTAATGCTTATCTGGTTGCCGGCCTTACGCCGATTATCGCCGACGGCCCGCTGGATTTCTTTATCGACAGGCCGGACGGTATGAAAGGGTATATCCTCAACCTGACGGTGAAAGGTCAGGGCAAAATATTCGAGGGTGACCGTTCATTTGTCTCCAATCCAGGCGATTTACTGCTGTTTCCCCCTAAATCCGCCCACTATTACGGCCGTTCGCCGGACAGTGATTGCTGGTATCACCGCTGGGTGTATTTCCGGCCGAGAGCCTATTGGACCGACTGGTTGGAATGGCATAGCAAAATCCATGACGTAGGGCGACTGTCGCTGGGCAGTGAGGCGCTGGTCAAAGAGTTCGACCGACTGCTGGCCACTATCGAGCAGACCCAGCGCTCTGGCCGACGTTTCAGTGAGGAACTGGGCATGAATCTGCTGGAGCGGCTTATCCTGCGTGCTATGGAGGAAGATCCGCGCAGTCCGGATAAAATCATGGATCCGCGTATTATTGAAGCCTGCCAGTTCATTACCGGTAATCTTTCCGGGGAACTGCGTATTGATGAAGTGGCCCGACATGTCTGCCTGTCCCCGTCAAGGATGGCGCATCTGTTCCGCGAGCAGGTCGGTATCAATATTCTGCGCTGGCGTGAAGACCAGCGCGTCATCAGAGCCAAGCTGTTGCTCCAGACCACTCAGGAATCGATTGCCAATATCGGACGGGTGGTCGGTTATGATGATCAACTGTATTTCTCACGGGTATTCCGCAAGCGGGTCGGTGTTAGCCCCAGCGATTTTCGCCGGCGCAGCAGTGAGATAAATTACCCTGGTCGGGCACCGCTTTCGACGGCCAATTGGTCCGGACCCAACGAAAAGGCTATCGGCGGCGGATAAATTATTGCTATGGTTTACGGGTAAAACAGCACCCGTCCCTCCGCCGGTCAGGTGGAGGGCTCTATCCGTGCGGCCCAAAGTCGCCGAGCACGAGGAACCCAGATGGCTGAACAACTTCGGATTGGTCTCATAGGCTATGGTTTTGCCAGTAAAACCTTTCATGCGCCCTTGATTAACGGGACGCCGGGCATGAGCCTGGATGTCATATCGTCACGCGATGCCGCTAAGGTCAGGGCAGACTGGCCGTCTGTGCAGGTCGTCGATAACCCGCAGGCGTTGATTAATCATCCCGATATCGACTTGATTGTCATCCCAACGCCAAACGATACCCATTTCCCCCTCGCCAAGCAGGCGCTGCTGGCCGGCAAGCATGTTGTTATCGACAAACCTTTCACCGTAACACTGTCCCAGGCCCATGAACTCAAACAGTTGGCCGAAAGCGCCGGGCGTCTACTGTCGGTGTTTCACAACCGCCGCTGGGACAGTGATTTCCTCACCCTGAAGGGCCTTATGGAAGATGGCAACCTGGGCGATATCAGCTATTTTGAATCCCACTTCGACCGGTTTCGTCCCGAAGTCCAGCAACGGTGGCGCGAGCAGGCGGGGGCAGGGAGCGGCATCTGGTATGATCTTGGTCCGCATCTTATCGACCAGGCCATCACGCTTTTTGGTATGCCGGTTGCCATCAATGCCGATCTGGCGCAACTGCGCCCAGGCGGTCAGACCACCGATTATTTCCACGCTACGCTGACCTATCCCAATAAACGCGTTGCCCTGCATGGCACCTTGCTGGCTGCGGCTGAATCGCCGCGCTATATTGTGCACGGCGGCAAGGGGAGCTATGTCAAATGGGGGCTCGATCCACAAGAGGATCGGCTTAAAAGCGGATTGCGTCCGCCCGCGGCTGACTGGGGGCAGGATGACCGCCATGGTGTGCTGACCCACCTCAGCGAAGGTACCCTGATCGCGTCATCGGTGCCAACGCTTCCGGGCAACTATCCGGCTTATTATGCTGCGATAACCCAGGCCGTTCAGCTAGGCAGCCAGAATCCGGTCACGGCTGAACAGGCCATCAAAGTGATGGAATTGATCGAGCTGGGCATTGCTTCTTCGGAACAAAAAAAGACCCTGGCAGTGAAAAACGGCTAGCAAGTAAGGACGTTGGCATTATTATCGAAAGCTTTGGTCGGTAACTCTGCTGATTGCCGAAGCGCACAGTCGGTAACTTTGCTGATTACCGAAGCGCACAGTCGCTAACCCTCCTGGCCGGCGGCGGTCAGGAGGGCAAGGGAGTGATGTTATTAAATGATGTTTTGCAGTATTGGGACGATCGATGAATCGTAAATTGGGCTTCTAGGTTAAGGTCTTTGACATGTCTTGGTTTCAGCGTCTGCGTATTGATAAATTTCTGTTGGTTCTGGTTGTGGTAGTGATCGTAGCGTCATTTTTTCCCTGCCGGGGAATTGTCAAAGTGTTCTTCGAATATCTGACCACCGCCGCCATAGCGCTGCTGTTTTTTATGCATGGCGCCAAGCTTTCCCGAGAAGCCATTATCGGCGGCATGGGGCACTGGCGGCTACATCTGGTGGTCTTTCTCAGTACTTTTGCGCTGTTCCCTTTACTGGGCATTGCCATGAAAGTGTTTGTGCCTGCTCTGCTCGAGACGCCGGTCTATCTTGGCTTTCTGTATCTTTGCGCGTTACCTGCAACCGTGCAGTCCGCTATTGCCTTTACCTCAGTGGCTGGCGGCAACGTAGCGGCAGCCATTTGTAGCGCATCGGCGTCCAGTATCCTGGGGGTATTCCTTTCGCCAGTGCTGGTTGGCTTGCTGATGCATACCCAGGATGGGGCATCTTCCAACACCCTTCACGCTATCGGTGCGATTATTCTACAGCTGATGGTGCCGTTTGTTATCGGACACCTGTCCCGACCGCTGATTGGCGCCTGGGTGGCTCGGCATAAAAAACTGATTAATATCACCGATCGATCATCGATATTGCTGGTGGTCTATACCGCCTTCAGTGCGGCAGTGGTCGAGGGCATTTGGCACCAGATTACCGGTTGGTCGCTGGTCGCTATCCTGGCGTTCTCGCTGGTACTGCTGGCGATTGTGCTGGTGGTCAATACCTGGACGGCGCGGCTGATGGGCTTCAATACCGCGGACGAAATCACCATTGTTTTCTGCGGGTCCAAAAAGAGCCTGGCCAATGGTATCCCAATGGCCAACGTACTGTTTCCCTCGGCCGCAGTCGGCGCGATTGTCCTGCCGCTGATGATTTTCCATCAGGTGCAGTTAATGGTCTGTGCGGTCCTGGCTCAACGTTATGCCCGGCGCATCGCTGCAGAACAAAACGGCAGCAAGGGTAACGACGCAGCATCGCGTCCTTCTGTCTGACACCTCTCGATAACACGGTACAGGCCTTACCGTGTTATCTACTGTATTTTTGGCTCGTCAACTCACCTTTGTTCGCGTATTTTTGACCCATTTTCGTGAAAAATATCTGATCAAATAGGTGACCAACTTGGACACGTTAATTTCAGCTAATACAACCAGGCCGTCGCCATGGGTATATCCTGCGTTTTTCTGTAAAAAAAATGCTGTATCTGAATCCTCTATCAAATCTATCTCTTCTACCACTGCGCCATCGTTGCTCTCATGAACAAACACGCCGTTGACCTCCACTACCGAACGGTCTATTTCGGTTATGATTTGTCGATATTTCTCAATATGCGTTGTACTCCCACCGTGTTGATATCCTGGCCAGGCACCATTCTGCAAAAATTTCATGACCAGAGCGTAAGATAAGGGGTTTATCATATAATATAATAAATAGCATTTTTTCAAATAAACACGCCAGTCGCTAAATAAATAGACTAATATATGACCTTTTATCGCGACTTTCCCTCTGATTTTATTCAATAAAGCAACTTGATTTCGGAAAATGGCAATATCCAGTTTCTGTATTTTATATGTCTGAAGACATAAGTATCCCGATGGTGTTTTGGTCTCATCAAAGAAAATGATACATCTCCTGTTATAAGCACCAACAGGAAAAAACTTACTGACAATCTCTTCAGCGGCCAAATTTCTGCTAAACAGCGTCTTTCTGACAAGTTGTATTTGAGATACCAGTTCAGACGAAGGGGGAGTATTATTCGGGATATTGGTAATGATATAGGTCACTTTTTTTTTACGCACGGGGATAACCCACAGTAAGGCTGAGCGATAATTAGCATTTAATTAAATAAAAGATTATTGATTATGAATAGTCTTAACAAGAGTGAATGTGTTCAGTAAGTTATGTCGGCCGCGGATGATGGGGTAAGATGAAAGCGGAAAACTGGGGTAAATGGAAAATAATCTGCCGGAAGAGCGTCAGACACGTTTTACCCGAAATTTACAAAAAAAAGGCTGAACAGCGGATATATCCAGCCTTTGCGGCACGCCCCGCAGAGAGTCATTAAATGCGTGATTGCGCAATAAGCTGTTGTTTTTCAGTCTCGCTTAAAAAGGCAATGGCCAGCGCGTTGTGCTGCGCGGTAAGGATATCTTGTCGAGACAGGCCGGCGGCAGGTGCGGCAATGCTAAATTCATAATCCAGATCAACCCCCTGAACCGCAGGATCATCGGAATTGATGGTCGCCAGTATACCGTGGTCGAGAAAACGCTTTAGCGGGTGGTGGGCCAGGGCAGAGACGGTACTGGTCTGGATGTTCGAGGTCAGGCAGCTTTCGATGCCGATATGATGGTCACGCAGAAAATCCATCAGCGCCGGATCTTCAATCGCATTGACACCGTGGCCGATACGTCTGGCGCCCAGCTCGTTAATCGCCTGCCAGATACTCGCCGCACCTGCCGCTTCACCGGCATGGACGGTAATCTGCAGACCGGCATCGCGGGCCCGGCTGAAATGGGGCAGGAACAGACTGCCGGGGAATCCAAGCTCATCTCCCGCCAGATCCAGGGCGGTAATGCCATCCCGGCAAGCGAGGAGCGCATCCAATTCCTGCTCGCAGGCCTCTTCCCCGAAGGTACGGCTCATGATACCGATAAGACGGATATCGACCGGGAAATCTTTACAGCCTGCTTTGACACCTTCTATCACGGCCTCGACCACCGCCTGTGGATGCAACTGATGATTCATCGCCATATAACCGGGTGAAAACCGTAGTTCGGCATAATCAATGCCGATAGCTGCGGCATCGGCCACATTTTCATAGGCTACCCGGCGACAGGCATCGGCAGACCCCAACACGGCCACCCCCCAATCAAGTTTCTGCAGAAAGCTGACCAGATCGGGCTGTGACTCAGTCACCTGCACATGGGGAAGTAAAGTCTCAATAGAGTCAGCTGGCAAAGTAAGGTTAAACTCTCTCCCCAAATCCAGAATGGTTTGAGCACGGATATTACCATCCAGGTGGCGGTGAAGATCGATAAACGGCAGGTGATGGCGGTAAGCAGTATTCATCAGGAAAGTCTATGTCGCGGAATTTGTCTTTATTATAACCTGCCAGCGGCAAAGGGTAAAAACGGTCAGCCAGACGGGCGTTTCATCCTGGTGCGGCAAAAAAATCCCCGCCATGGCGACGGGGACAGTCAGGTGGGCCGGGTAACAATCAATCCAACCTCTGGCAGTAGCTGGCTTGGCCTGAACACACCCTGGCCACCGATTACTCTGCCGGCAGGGCAACACCGGGTTGCGCCGGCTGGCCCAAACCAAACATACCGAACATGCCAAGGAAATCCTGCAACGACATTTTCTGGCCATTCAGGTTAATCTGGCCGTCAGCAAAATAAAAACTGCTGGTCAGCACATCATCTTTAACCGTGGTCAATTTAAACATCTGCCCCATGGCAGCCAGTCCCTGCACTTGCTGCTTAGCCAGTTTATCGGCATCTTCAGCGCTGTAGCCCTGCAGTTTGCCGACCTGGGCGGTGGTGTAGGTCGCCATATCAAGCGGTACCGTTAACTTGGCTTCGATTTTGTTGATATAGCGAGAAAACGCCTGCTCCGGGGTTTGCGGCTGCTCGGTTGACTGAGCGGGATCATTCATATTCAGTGTCAGGTTGAAGGCGCTCTCGCCTTTGCTGTTCTTCCAGCTTAGTGGTGCAATGCTCAGGTAAGGGCTGCCCTTCAACGCCGTAGGCAGATTTTGCAGAAATGCCTGCGTAATCTGGGATTGTAACGCAGCAGGTTCAATATCACCGGTATGCTGCATAATCTGCTCCACCTGGTCGTGATAGTGGGTACTGAACTGTTCCAGAGCTTTAGGATCCAGGTTAGACAGATTTACCACAGCTTTACCGGAGCCGAAATCTTCCCCCTGCACGCTCAGTTTGTCCAGCGAGTAGACAATGTTTACTCCCATTTTCCCATCGGTTTCATCTGCTTTAGTGACCTGCGAGGGGTTATCGATAACCAAGATATCTTTGCCGTCCAGGTTATAGGCGAGTGATTTAGCCTTCAGGGTATTGTTGCCGATGCTATAGCCTTGGGGGCTGGCTTTAGTGTCGTTTTCCAGCTTGAATTCCTGCAGCGTCAGCTGTTCATGGTTCTGGCCGGGTTTCTGGTAGCCGATAAGCAGGCTGCTGATGCCACCGTCGATTTTAACCGTTTTACCATCACGGCTGACATCGGTATCGAAACTGCCGCCGCTGGAGCGGACCCGTGTTTCCGCTCCTTTGTAATCCAGCTCGGCAAGATCAATCGCAGATGCGGTATCGCCGTTGTAGCTGACCCGCGTTTCCGCCGTCAGCGGAGATTGGCCTTTAGCGGCATCAAATGCTGCTTTGCTGGCGGGGGTATTTACCAGTTCACTGTGAACTGACGCCATACTCGGGATCAGTACGCCGCGCTTCAACTGTGCAAACGGCAAGGGGCCGTGAGAAACCGCTTCACGAAGAACAATTTCTTCGCCGGGCTTGAGGGGTTTGTTTTCGCCGGTACTGCCGTCTGATTGTAACACCAGGTTAAGGTGGCTATTGAACAGGCCGCGCTGGTAATCCTGATAGGCAAGCTTAACACCGGCTTCAGGGAATGCGGTGTTCAGGCGATCATTGGCGCTAGCGACCAGACCCGGTAAACGTTGTTCAAATTGCTTGCCGGTGTACCATGCGGCTCCGGTCCACGCTGCGCCTAATATCACGATCACACTGACCGCTACAAGTGTCTTTTTCATTATCTGTGCATCCTTTATGGTATTCCTTATGCCCCATTGCCAGTGGCGACGGCAAAACCAGAGCGTAAACGGGGCTTATCTATCCCCGCCTGTGCTAATAGTAGCAAGAGATGGCTCAACCTGACTAAAGTTCGTTATAAACCCGTGCCAGACGACCGGTACCGCTGACCTCCACCGGAGACTCTCCGGCCGAGATAAAGGCGGACTCACCCGGCTTAAGCGCCAGTTGTTCTCCTTCGGCTGTGATGACTGCCTGGCCTTCGACGCAGAACAGGATAGCAGCGCTTTGCTGCGCCAGCCGCTGTGAAACCGTTGACAGCGAATGGATAGAGAAGGCGAAATCTTCAACCGGGATAGGGAAGGTCAGGGTGCCTTCATGTTTAATGGGGCGTGTAAGCAGCTGATTTTCCGGTTTGGCGACGAATTTCACGTTAGCCAGCAATTCAGGCACATCGATATATTTAGGTGTCAGACCTGCGCGCAAAACATTGTCTGAGTTAGCCATCACTTCCAGGGCCACCCCTTTCAGGTAGGCATGCGGCGTTTCGGCAAATAAAAACATCGCCTCACCGGGCTGCAGGGTAATCACATTGAGCAGCAAAGGAGAGAACAGGCCACTGTCGTCGGGATAGCTGCCGGCAATCATCCTGATGGTATCCCAAGGCTCGCCATGCTGATGCTCCAGCGCCTTCTTGAGAATATCCAGCGCCAGTGATTTCTCTTCGCCGGCCATATTGAGCAAATCACCAAACAGGGTGGCGAGATGCGGCTGGTCGGGATGCTGTAAAAAAGCGGCAATGCTGGGATGAGCGCCGGCAATTGGCTGCAGCAGTGAAACGATGGCGGACGTTTCGCGAAAACCGTTGATAGCCTGGAACGGCGTCAGGGCAAACACCAGTTCAGGCTTATGATTGGCATCTTTGTAATTACGATGAGCGGCATCAAGCGGAACGCTGGCCTGGTTCTCTTTGGCATAGCCACGTTCTGCGGCCGCTTTACTCGGGTGGACCTGAATTGACAGCGGTTCATTGGCGCACAACACTTTGAACAGAAAAGGCAGCTCGCCGAATCGGCGGCTAACCGGCTCACCGAGCATGTTCTCCGGATGAGCGGTAATCACCTCGCGCAGGGAAATCTCCTGGCCGCTGTCGTCCTGGATGCGGGAACTGCTTTTGGGATGTGCGCCCATCCATAGCTCAGCCATTGGCTTGGCGGAAGGGTTGGCGATACCGTACAGGCGGGTCAGCGCATCACGGCTACCCCAGGCGTAATTCTGGACGGTATTTATCAATTTTTTCATGGCTTTTCCCGATAAAAATTCACATTTAAATGGAATAACGCGAGCGGGTCGCATAATGGTAAGCTTTTCTATGCGACCATAGTAGCAATGCCCGGAGTGTGTTTGGAATCACATCCGGGCAGGATCTTGATCTTTAGGAAGAATACCAGGAGGCAGTGAATGTCCGTAACACGCGTTGAAAAAGACTCAATGGGCCCTATCGATGTGCCGGCAGAGCACCTTTGGGGAGCTCAGACCCAGCGTTCCCTTGAGCACTTCCGCATTTCCATTGAAAAAATGCCGCCGGCATTGATCAATGCTCTGGCTCAGACCAAGCGCGCTGCGGCTGCAGTCAATCAGGATCTCGGCCTGTTGCCCGCCGATCGGGCTGGCGCCATTATCAAGGCGGCAGATGAAGTGCTGGCCGGCCAGCATCCTGATGAGTTTCCCCTGGCAATCTGGCAAACGGGCTCTGGTACCCAGAGCAATATGAATATGAACGAAGTCCTGGCAAACCGCGCCAGTGAAATCCTGGGTGGCGAACGCGGTGAAACGCGCCTGGTTCATCCCAATGATGATGTGAACAAGAGCCAGAGTTCCAATGACGTTTTTCCCACCGCAATGCATGTGGCGGCGGTTATCGCCCTGCATGAGCATCTGGTGCCGCAAATCAAGGTATTAAGAACTACGCTGGCGGAAAAATCAGCCGCCTTTCGCGATATCGTTAAAATTGGCCGCACTCATCTGCAGGATGCGACGCCATTGACGCTCGGCCAGGCCATTTCCGGATGGGTAGCGATGCTTGATAACAGCCTCAAACATATCGAAGACAGCGTGCCTCATTTGAGTGAGCTTGCGTTGGGCGGCACTGCCGTTGGCACCGGCCTTAACACCCATCCCGAGTATGCCGTCCGTGTTGCCAAAGCGCTGGCAGAGCTGACTGGCCAGCCTTTTGTGACCGCACCCAATAAATTTGAAGCTCTCGGCACCTGCGACGCGCTGGTTCATGCCCATGGCGCGCTTAAAGGCCTGGCGGCTTCAATGATGAAAATTGCCAATGATGTGCGCTGGCTGTCTTCTGGTCCTCGTTGCGGTATCGGCGAAATCAGCATACCTGAAAATGAACCGGGTAGCTCGATCATGCCGGGTAAGGTCAATCCGACCCAGTGTGAGGCCGTTACCATGCTGTGTTGTCAGGTGATGGGGAATGATGCCGCACTGAATATCGGCGGCGCGTCAGGTAACTTCGAGCTGAATGTCTATCGTCCGATGGTTATCCATAATTTCCTGCAGTCGGTCCGACTGCTGGCTGATGGCATCGACAGTTTTAATCATCACTGCGCGGTGGGCATTGAACCTAACCGCGATCGCATCGAGCAGTTGCTGAATGAATCATTAATGCTGGTAACGGCGCTTAATACCCATATCGGTTACGACAAAGCGGCTGAAATTGCCAAGCAGGCGCATAAAGAGGGGCTGACCCTGAAGGCGTCCGCGCTTAAACTGGGCTACCTCACCGAAGCGGAATTCGATCAGTGGGTGCGGCCGGAAGATATGGTCGGCAGTATGAAGGGGTAACGCCTTTACTGCTCTTGGATTGATGCCGCTTTGTCTGGCGGCATCAGTCGCACAATATCAAAGGCCCATTTTCCTCATCTCTCATTCGGCTTATCCAGCTATTAAATCAGAAAAATACGCTCTATACTCGGATATGACTACCATCTCAACGGCCAGGTCCAGGCGAGGGACAAACCGATGTAATTGATACCACAAGGAGAGGAAATCAATTTACAACATCGTTAATTGGCCTTGAGGTGTCTATGCTTCAGATATTGCTTCGCTCAATGCGCAAGTATCCTTGGTTAAGGATGCTGATTTTAGCGTTGATTTGCAGTTCCGTAGGCTCGGGATTGACGTTCATCATGGTGTTCGGTGAACTGGCAAGATTGGCTGCGGCCCCGTCTTCCTTTGCTCTGGCGTTTATGCTGTCAACGTCGCCAGGATTTCTAGGCAGTATCGCCGGAAAGTATCTGCTTAAACGCATTGAGGCAAAATATTGCTTCATCATTGCGGAATGCCTTGGCGCATTGGGACTGATGATCCCCTGGTACGGGTTAGCGCATGATTCTGTGGCTATTCTGCAGCTTGCCGGGATTGCTTCATCATTGGCCGCCGGGATAACCATTCCAGCCATCAATCATTTTACCAAACATAAACTTGATCCAGCAGATATCGGGACCGGTGCGGTAATTGACACGCTGGTGTTCGCTTGCCAGGTTTTATTCGGTATTGGTATTGGCGTATTCCTCTATGGTGTCATTCACAGTCACACCTATCTGCTGGTCAATCTGGTCAGCTATATCATTGCTGTCCTCTTCATCTTGGTGTTACCAAAGCTTTCTGGCAAACACCATCAGCAGGTCTACGCGCAGGACTTACCTGACAGACTGTCATCTGAACAGCGTGCAAGTCTTTATGTCTTGCCAGCACTGTCCACCTGCGGCGCTCCGGCGATGTCGTTGCTGCCTACGCTGGTGCACAGTCATCATGATCAACAGGAAACTATGCTGTTTCTATTGTTCTCACGCAGCCTAGGACAATTACTGGGGCCATTTTTAGTGAAGGAAGAGCGTTATAAGCATCAGTCCTCTCGGTTTATCATCGCCTGCCTGGCGGCATTTATTTCATGCTATCTGTTGGTTCCGCTAACGCCATTTTTGTTTGTTTCCGTACTGTTGGTTTTCTCCGCCCATCTGTTTTCCAACATTGTTTACAGCCTAGGCTGGTATAGCCTGCTGACAAATTTTGACAAACATCAGGTGGCGGCCGCTTCAGCTAGCAGTTACCGGAGACAAATTGTCATTGGCGCAGTGATGAGTATATTGGCTGGCTTGCTGGCTGACAGATTAGGCAGCCCGGCGGCTCTGGTTATTTGTTCGATTTTTGGATTATTTTTATCTTCGCTATTGATTTTATATGTGCGGAAGAGGGTTTAGTCAGATTTGATTTCATTGAAGCGGCCGACCGCTTACAGGCCGGCCGCATTTTCAGTTTATATGGAAGAAACCGGCAATTGAACAGCGTGGATTATCGCCGGCGCTGACGTCAACTTTCTTGATACAGTGAGAATATTCGGGTTTGACAATCACCAGCCGATTGGGCTTGGGGGAAATAAAAGTACCGATCCCGTCATCAAAAATATTGCGCTCACGCAGAGTCCAGCCAAACTCTGGCCCGACGGCTCCGCCAGTGATTCCCGACATCCGCAGGACTTCCTCAGAAGCCTGATAGATCTGTTCAGGCAGTCCGGCGCTGGGGTTTACCGACTGATGGGTGATAAACAGCTCTCCACCCCAGTCTGGTTTCCATTGCGGATGGGCATAAAAGATATACGCCCCTTTATATTGCCCGTCATCTTCATGCCAACCCAGTCCGCTGCCCGCTGGATAGAGAAATGTCGTCAGTGAAAAGGCATTCCAATCTGCACCAAGAAAATCGCGCAGTCTTGCGGAAATAGTGCTTATTTTGACACTCAGAATATGAATACCTTGCAGGATAACATTGTCATTTAACGTCGTTTTTTCTGTCAGTAATGAATACATATAGCTCATACTGGCTAACGGCTCACCGTCGTTCATACGCCATGATTTAGACCAGCCTTGAGAATGAACCAGAAAGTAATTTTCAAATTGCAGGTATAATTGAATGGCTAACAGCTCATCCTGATGCAGGAAATCATCGAACATCAGATAGCCCTCTCCCTTGACAACTTTATTCATCACAGTTTCCCTTAGTGAGATCGACGACCGGTTTGTTTTCGAACTTCCATGCCTCGATAAGCAATTTCCATGGCGGTAAAAACGCCTCCTTGATGCAATACAGGCGCTCAATGAGATTGGAGTGCATCATGATTGCTGAACTCAACGCCTCCGTTATCCAGGCAGAATCAACTGGGCGATAGCCCTCTTTAAGGGCGTTGGCGACCTTCTGTCGATATTTGACTATTTCCCCATACACATAGCAGGCGTTGAACGCCTGGCTATAACTGAAGGTCCGGTCTTGGCGTTGGGGAAATTGCATCAGCGACTCTGCAAGATTGCCGTAGCAGTATTTCTGGCCATGAAAGGCGAGGAAGGTATGAATCTGATGATGGAGCGCTTCATGATAAAGATTTTCAACAAAGCCCAGGAAACCGAATTGTCTTGGAATCTGATGGAACGGAGGAATAAAAAACAGGGTAGCGTCAGAAATAAACGTAACATGTGGGATCTGGTAAAAAGAGGCATTACCATTATTGGCAAATCCGTTTTTCGGGGTGAGCCATACCCAGGTGGAGATAAAATCAGTAATGAATTCCATTTCACGCTCACACAACAAAGAGAATTGTTTCTGACCCTGCTTAAGAAATGCTAATCGGTTGTCGCATGCCGGAATGCAATCGACATCAGAAATCCTCATCAGTAATGCCATGGCCTCGCCTGCTTCGGCGTTAGCCCAGTTAAATACGCTGTTCGCTATGCGAATTCTTGTGACCTGCTGGCGGGTCAGAGTGAACCGAAAATGGTTATGAGTAGCTCGATCGCGCACTTTTGCGCAGATAGGCGGCCACTGTTCAAGCAGATCTTGATAATGGGCTGATTGCCTACAGCACGAGGTGTAATCCTTCAGCATTTCCTTTCTGCCATACGGAAGTAACGACACGGGGATCTCCTGCTAAACAAGGTGAATTTCCTGTAAAAAGTTGTGGTTGACCTGAGATTTGCTGGGCAAACTGCATGGGATATACAGGGTATGTCGATAGGTCACCTGTGAAAGCAGTGCTTCAAGGTTTGCTAGTTGACCTGGTAACTTTTCCGCGAATTCCCCTTTAATCGTTGATGAGCTCAGCAAAAACAGGTGAGTATGGGCTGGGTAATGTTTCAATAGCTTGGATTTCAAGTAAGGTATTTTGTTTGATATCTGCGGCGTTGAATAATCAGTATTAGCATTACCGATGGAGCTAGCATGATAAATAAAATAATTGAGACAGGGATCCATCATGTAGTCATAGAGAATTAACCGGTTCACATCAACAATACTCACTCCTTCTTCTAAGGGGTCTATGCCGATATCGTTGATCATAGCGGCGAAACTGGAAATTCCCGGATAACAATGAAATTCGAAATCCCCTGATTTATTTTGCTGCTGCAGTAACTGAACAATCGTTACTCCCAACCTGGGATGGCCAGGAACCACCAGGCCTATATGGTCGCATTCGGTGAGTGCTAACATGACGTGCTGAATTATCCGGCGGTAATTATCAGTATCAATGGCGCCATGTTCATATAAATACGATAAGTCTTGATAAGATATTGTCCGATGCGCACAATATTCCTTCAAACCCGCTATATCACCGATCCAGTACACCCGATCAGCGCGATGAATAACGGAAAATCCCTCGGTCGTGATCTGTTCAACACCCAGCATGCCACTACCGATGACTGAGATAATGCCCATAAAAATCCTTTTCTTGAAAAGCCTCAACCTGGGTTGAGGCTTAGAAGCATTACTTAGAAATCACCAATCACCTTGGCCAGATTCATTGGCGCGACCGCTTGCAGGCGTGGATGGGATGCTTTGGCGGAATCCGCACCACCGATCAATTGCTGCTGATTGAGTGGTATTGGCGCCGGCCCGCTCGGCGGCGATAAACGAATGGAATCAAATCCGCCAATTACCCTGGCCAGGTTCAATGGGGCAACTGCCTGTAACCGCGGGTGCATCTTGCTGTCATCGGTTTCCATAGCTATATCCTTATATCTTGATGAGTTAATAAGGCGGTGAGTCTGCAGCGAGCTTTTCATTGGTTGCTCGAGGGCATCCGATGAGTTTAAATCTCAGCTGCAGCCGCCCGTATTCGTCTATACGCCGCTAAATCGGCAATAGACAACTCATATTTATAGTGTCAATTGGACTCGTGACAACAACATTACATCAACGAACTTAATATGTTGGATGGCCTAGTTCGACATGACTATGAGCAGGATTGAACAAATTTTTAATATTTATCAATTCGATAGTTTCATCGATCACAGGAAAATATGAGGTGATATTAACAGCGCCAAAAAGTTATAAATAAAATGATCTGTTTACGCTATTATAATGACCCGTTTTCGTTGTGTACTTTATTCGTCGGCAACATACAGGTGCAGTCTGGGAAGCAGTAATCGCGTAGGCTGGGACTTTGGTTTATGACGATGCGCTATATTATCGCTGTCGTAATTCAACAGCTCCCCGACAATCGGCACTGCGGTGGTGGCATTTCCGCGACAGAGAACAAGCAAAGGTGAAGGGCAGGCATACTGAATCTGCTTTTGCTGCTGCTGGTACCACACCCGAGCGATAGGTTGAACTTTTACCGGGCGTCTGATTTTCAACTTGATATCAGGAGGCAATTTACTGACTGCATTAATTTCTTCCCTGAGTTTCTCATTCCACTGTGCGCGACTATAGGGGGGAACAGTGCGCTTGGCCTCCAGGCTCTTTCCCAGCATGGCCAGCACTTCCTGACGGGTGAGGTTCTTGATGATCTGCTTATTCGCCCAGCCGAATCGCACCGTATCGGGATCGGTAATGACCTGCAGCGAACGATAGGCGCTTAAGGTTTTCAAGCCGCGCAAGTGCTGGTGGACAAAATCAAAGCGCTGTTCAGGGGGCAGGGCGGATTCAACGGTAATCAATTTCATCAATTCAGTCTTGAGGCAATTAATCCGGGTAATAATTTCCAGCGCCGCCTGATACTGGGCATTATCGACAGTCCAGCACAGCGCACCCGGCAGCCGAATCGCGCTTTTGCTGCTGGTATTCTGCTTCTGGTCATAAATAAACATCCGCTTATAGTGGGCTAAACCTGTTACTCGGGCCTTTTGACCGACCAACTGAGTAACTTCTATCTTAGAAATGTGCTGATGTTCTTCACCTTTATCGACTTCAGGTAATACAAATACTCTGGCCACCGTGGGCTTAAGCGACAGCATCAGATCATTCATCTCGTTTAATCCACACTGTAGTTGATCAAAGCAATTATTTAAGCGGTCTATCAAGTCAATAGGTTGCATAGGCGGAGCGCTCTTTTGATTCTGCCGTTAAGGGGATATGCGGCGTATGTATTCTGAGCCACATCAAATAGCATAGCGGAGGACATCAGGGGTTAAGCTTAATGCCATTAGTTACAACATACATTATACTGTAATCCAACTCAATACCATGAGACAACAAAGATGGCATCAACCATACCCTATATATAGCGTCTGCAACCTATTCATCCAGCAAAAAATACGCCTGAGCGGCAGTGGAGGATTAAACCAGAGGACATAGGGTGTTGCAATCCGACTGCCTTATTATCGCTCTCTTGTACTGTTTAACATCCAGACCTAATCCGCTAACCAGACAACCCGATAAATTTCAGGACGAATCAGCAATGATCAGCAGTGAATATGATTCATTGACTCAGGTTGCACACCAGCCGCTCAGCATGAATTCAACCACCGCGGCGGAGGGTGAAAACCCGGAACAGCTTAGCTGGTACCTAACCGCGGCGCCGGGTTCGTCGGAATTGCGCGATCTTGCCGCCCAACGTGTACAGGACTGTATGCGGCGAAATTCATCAGAACTTGACCTGTCAAATCTGGGTTTGAGAAGCTTACCAGAAGCATTGCCGGCAAATATTGTTACGCTGAATATCCAGGATAATCAGCTAAGTTCGATACCAGCCATTTTCTACCAAAAAACCGGTATCAGAGACGTCTATCTGGCCGGTAACATATTGTCGCCAGAGTGGATTGAACGCTTTAAGCACGCTGATTACCTGGCCGCTATAAAACCTAAGCTACATTTTAAACGGTATGAACCTGGCACTGAGCAGCAAGATGTCCGCCAAGGGTTATGCTGCGTGCCATCCACATGGAACCGAGTCCGGCGTCTTGCAGTTGGAAATGAAATAATTCATCAGTTGGAGATCGCGGCAGCGCAGTTAAGGGATTTTTTAGCCAATACCGGCGAAGCTGGCGCCGGACGCCGATGGGCCGGTAATCTGGCGGCCGCCGGACTGAGAACCGGCGCTATCGTTACGGTCACCACGGTATTGCGCCAGGTCACCGGTTTCGCCCTTGAAAAAATGCTGCAACTCAGTCTGTGTTCCTCGCCTGTGCGCCACCTACTCGCCGTGATAGCCCTAATGGTCGGTCCGGCGCTCAATATTGCCGGTCTTATCAACGATGAACATCATCAGGTTGCTACCGGTATGACGCGCGTTGCCCGCTCGGTGATGTTGGCCCTGTCCTTAGGCACGCTGGCTACGCTGGTTATTGCAACTTCTCCAGAACCCTTGTCTAGAATGGCGTCTTTAGCCCCTCAGATGTTGATTTATACCCTGAGCAGAGATTTAGCGCAGCTGTTCTTTCCCATCCAGGATAATAATACTGGGCAGAATATCAAAGGGACGATGGTTTCGGCTGTTGGTTTTGCCTCAGCCCAGGTCGCGCTGGGAGAATTGATCACCCTGCTGGCACCTCATTCAGGCGCATCATATGTGATGCGTGTCGGCCGTTCTGCTACCGAGGGAGGGCAGGATACCCTTAACCGAGCGGCTTTACGGTCTTTGCTGCCACATTGGCAGCATGATGTGCTGACAGGGATGATGAATGCGGTGGTGGAAGTCTATGATGACCTATTTGGCGGGTTGGCCAGATTTGTCTATAGCCGACGGAGTGCTGTTCTGGCGATGTATAAAAACGGCGATGACGCTGTTCTATCCCTGCGGAGTATTCCAGGTTTCCGCTATGGGTTAGACCGACCAAGACTTGGCAACGGGCACTGGCCAAGTGCCGCTGAATGTCGATTTCAATTTCTTAATGTTAATGCGGCCAGAACCTCTCTGCTCCATTCCGTTGTCGTTAGCGCTGTGCTGCTTTCATTTGCCTTGCAGAAGGCCGATTTCACCCCGTTATCAGGCAATCTGCTTAACCACTGCCTGTGTTCTGCGGTTATTATTGTGGGCTATATCGCATTTATTTACAGTCTGGCACAGCGCCGTGCTCCGCAGGTTGACGGTCCCGGCTTTATGCCAGCCTGATGTGGGCTATTGAGGTGTCAACCCAGTCACCACGGTCAGTTTTTGTAACCGCCACGCAACGCCAACCGCCGCAATCAGCAACGTGGCAATAAAAGCCACCACCCCGGGCCAGGCAAAACTGTGCCAGAAAATCCCCCCCAACGTTCCGGCGGTACTGGATCCCAGATAATAGCAGAACAGATAAAGTGATGAGGCCTGGCCACGGGCGCGCCTTGCTCTCAGCCCGATCCAGCCGCTGGCCACCGCGTGGGCGGCGAAAAATCCGCCCGAAAACAGCATCATGCCAACAAAAATAAACGGTAGCAGGTTTAACAGCGTCAGCAGCAGGCCGCTAAGCATCAGCAGCAGCGAAAACAGCATCACTTTGCCGCGACCATAGATGGCGGTCAAGGCGCCGGCTTTCGGCGAACTGTAAGATCCCGTCAGATATACGACCGACAGCAGCCCGACCGTCGCCTGGCTTAATGACCAAGGTGCCGCCAACAGCCGATAGCCAATATAGTTAAACAGTGTGACAAATGCCCCCATCAGCAGGAAGCCAATGACAAATAACAGCGGCAGACCCGCATCCCTGAAATGCAGCCGTATATTGATAGCCAGCACATGGGGACGTAGGGAGGTGGCACGGAAATGCTTAGATGCCGGCAGGATACGCCAGAACATTATGGCGGCACTGAGTGCCACCAAACCGATCGCGCCCACTGCGACCCGCCAGGAAAAGAAATCGGTCATCACACCGCTGAGCAGCCGTCCGCTCATGCCACCGATAGAGTTACCCGAAATATATAATCCCATCGAAAAGGCGACCACGCTTGGGTGTATCTCTTCACTGAGATAGGTCATTGCCACAGCAGCGACGCCACTGAGGGACAGTCCGATTAACGCTCTGGCAATCAAAATGCTTTCCCACGTGCTGGCGAATGCGCTGAACAAGGTAAAGGCTGAGGCCAACAATAACGAGACCACCATGACCGATTTGCGGCCGACTGCATCTGAAAGCGGGCCGGTCGCCAGCAGGCCGAGCGCCATCATGCCGGTCGCTACCGACAGAGAAAGACTGCTGGTCGCCGGCGAAATGCCAAAATCGTCGGACAGCACCGGCAGGATAGGTTGAACGCAGTAGAGCAGGGCGAATGTCGCCAGTCCAGCAGAAAAAAGTGCCAGGGTGACCTGAATAAATCGCGGGGTGCCCCGTTTTATATAGGGTTGTTTAGCGGTGGTTGTTTTGGCATATGGCACTTTGTCAGCCGGGTGATTTTTATCAGCTGAAGCGCTTGGAAGGGTGTCCACAATGATTCCTTATTACTGAAAACCGGGGTGCTGTAGCGAGTAAAGTCAAGAAAGCATAGGGTTATGTAATTTTATTGTCTATGAGAAAATTGATTTAGGCCGCTGAACATCAAATGTCAGAGGTTGACTGCCTTGCTGCCTTGCTGCCTGGATGTGGGGATTGAAGCCAAAGTCGACAGGGTTCTTGAATAGCCTCAGTCATCAGCCTTACCCATACGGGCCGCGCTTAATTGCTCTGACGTTGCTTCATTAAACTATTAATCAACAAGCTAAACGCAACTGCCAGCCCTAAAAGCTAAATGTGAAATACCCGTGTGATACAAGCATGGGATGATACCGCCGTAAATAATAAATAGATGATAGCGGCTAAAATCTGCTGATAAGTAAAGCCGAACCTATGATTTTAAAAAATAATATCAAAAGGGAATGATGTAACATGGATGTAGCTATAAATTATCAATTGACTAATTGCCAATTCAGCAGTTTATTTACCGACACACTAGAAGAGCGAACACTCGAGGATTTAACTCAATCCGCTTCCAATGGCAATTTGAAAAGCATTGATCTTCTGCTTAATCTGGCGCTACGCCAGGACCCGATTGGAGCCCAGGCCGAGGGAATTCTCTTTGACTTATTCGCAGGCAAACGTGCCAGTTACTTAGGGGGTGATTCGGATATTCAGAAGGCGAGTCTGGTGCTTTATAACTTGGCTTGCGCCGATAAAGCCAGCAATAACGTTGATATGCACAAGTTGCATTCCCGGTCCAAACTGCTTTATTTGGCAGGGTCAGCCATGAGCGATGTTACTAAAAAAAGAGAGCTTACCCAGGTGCTGTTGGGTGAAAATATTGCGCAATCTCAAAATGAACAAATTGCCGAGCATGATTTATGGGGCAGCAACAGAATGCTTACGACAGATGATATCAACGCAGCGATGAAAAATATAGCCCAGCGCGGCGACCACTTATCGTTAAATTACCCTATAGGACTTACCTGCGCGCAGACTTCTGAAAATCTGCTGTCCACGCAAATTGCGGACAAAATAACTAATATGGATTTTCTAGAAAAGCCTGAATATTTCCCGCTGAATACCGGCGGGCATTGGATATTGTTTGGCCTACATAAGGATGAATCAAGTGGCAGTATTAAGACTGTAGTATTTAATTCTTCCGGAGAATTGGATTCAACAACAAAAGCCAAACTGATTGATGCGGCAAAAATGGCTGGAGTCACAGATGAAATTGATTTTACTTTCATTGAAAAAAATATCCAGGACCTGGTTCCCAACGGCTGTGGCCTATTCGTTACCAAGGCGCTGGACTTGATCGCTGATGCTCAAGGCATCGATCCAGTACTTATCCTGGAACGCTTCGCTGAAAAATTCGTTAATCGACCTGCCGAAGAGCAGTCAATATTTAATATCGAGTATCGACGCCAGCTATTTGAGCACCATTTGGCGCAGAGCATTATTGCCTGACCGGCATTCTGATAGTTTGGTGTTACCGGAAGTTTTCATTTAGAGTC
This sequence comes from Biostraticola tofi, assembly GCF_004343195.1. Taxonomy (GTDB): domain Bacteria; phylum Pseudomonadota; class Gammaproteobacteria; order Enterobacterales; family Enterobacteriaceae; genus Biostraticola; species Biostraticola tofi. The sequence goes on from NZ_SMCR01000001.1 coordinate 137,981, forward strand.
TTAAAGTGTTAGCCGTCGAGCTAGCGAACTGATACACGATACAAATCAACCCTCAGACCATGCCAGGCTGCCCTTTCATACTTAAATGGGTAGTCAGGCTTAACCCTGCTTCAATTCAAACTGCTCAAAAATTAGCGCTAAACCCTGACGCAAACTGGCAGCCAGCGCGGCAGAGATTGTCACATTTAACCTGGGCTGGGTCTGCTGGCCAACATTGTGCCACCACATTTATGTTAAATTTTGATTGAAGAAAGCATAGATATGTCGGTAAATTAGACGAATCCTGTGATAATTATGTGCGACAAATCACAAAACTAATCAAATAGTTGACGTTAAAAAATAAAAGTTTCACCATACCTCATCAATTTATTTCATAGCGCGAAAATAACAGGAGCAGTCTGAGTGATTGGCATTGGTCAACCGGGTCATATTGATCAGATCAGACAGGCAAATATCGGTTCAGTTTACCGGCTTATTGATTCCTATGGCCCCATTTCACGGATTGCTTTATCTAAAGAGGCTCGCCTGGCTCCCGCCAGTATTACCAAAATAGCCCGTGAGTTGCTCGATGCCCATCTGGTCATGGAAACCGAATACCAGGAAAACGGCTTGCGTGGCAGGCCGGCGATAGGGCTGATTACCGATACGCGCGCCTGGCATTTTCTCGCAGTGCGCATCAGTCACGGTACCCTGACCCTGGCCTTGCGCGATCTCAGCAGCGCCTTGGTGGTAGAAGAAACCCTGACCTTGCCGGTACTGGCAGCAGAGTCGCTGATGGAACGACTGATCGCCCATATCGATCAGTTCTTCATCCGTCACCAGCAGCAACTCGAAAGGCTGACCTCGGTAGCGGTAACGCTGCCTGGCATCATAGATGCTGGGGCCGGCATAGTTCACCGTATGCCATGGTATGATGTTCATGACCTGATGCTCGCCGAGCATCTCGGCAATCACATCGGCGTACCGGTCTACGTGCAGCACGATATTTGCGCCTGGACAATGGCCGAAGCGTTGAGTGGCGCGGCTCGAGGCTGCAGTGATGTCATCCAGATAGTGATTGATCATAATGTCGGTGCAGGCGTCATTACCGGTGGACGGTTGCTGCATGGCGCCAGTAGAAGCCTGGTCGAAATAGGGCATACCCAGATCGACCCCGGCGGCAAGCTTTGCTACTGCGGCAACCGTGGTTGCCTGGAAACGGTAGCCAGTATTGAAAGCATCTTCGAACAGGTTCGCGATAAACGTCTGCTGAATGATGACTCTTCACTGAACCGGGTTGAGCTTGATACTGATACCCTTTGCGCCGCTGCCATGACCGGTGACGCACTGGCTCAGTCAGTTATCGAAGATGTGGGTAACAGTATTGGTCGAGTACTGGCAGTAATGGTCAACCTTTTCAATCCGAAAAAAATCCTGGTCGGCTCGCCGCTGAATCAAGCGTCAGACATTCTTTTCCCCATTATTACCGCCAGCATCAGACGGCAATCCTTGCCTGACTATAGTAAAAACATCATGGTTGAGTCCACTTTTTTTCAAAATCACGGCACCATGCCTGCCGCCGCCCTGGTAAAAAATGCGCTCTATGACGGGTCTTTGTTGTTAAAGCTGCTACAGGGATAACGGCGTAACAGCCACCGTTGCTTTAACACGATTAAAATAAATTTGAAGAAAACCTTCTAATTTTTGTAGAAATTAGCCAGAGCGATAAAATATTGCGCTAACGCAAGCCGGTCAGACAGCGGATAGTTTACATTTCAACTTACACGTTCACCTATTTACTTGATGTCGAATGGACGCGACGGGAGTTGTCATGTTGAAATATTTATTTGTAACAGGTACGGATACCGCCGTCGGCAAAACCGTGGTAAGCCAGGCACTGTTACAGCATCTGGCCGCGCTGAATCATTCGGCTGTAGGGTATAAACCGGTTGCGACTGGCGATAAACTCACCGCAGATGGCTGGCGTAATCAGGATGCCCTGCTGCTGCAATCCTTATCGGATCCGATCCGGCCCTATCGTGAAATCAGTCCCGTTACCTTACCTGGCGACATGCGAGGCATCTATAATGGTGAACCAATGGATTTCGCATTGATGAGTAACGGGCTGCATCAATTATCCCGCCAGGCCCAGACGGTAATCATCGATGGTCATGGCGGCTGGCAATCAATTTTACCGGATTACCGATCTTATTCAGAGTGGGTAGTCCATGAAAAATTACCGGTCGTGATGGTGATAGGTATACAGACCGGCTGTATCAACCATGCTATTTTGACTGCCCAGGCGATCGCAACTGATGGCTTGAGGCTGGTTGGCTGGGTAGCAAATCGTATCAATCCCGGGCTGGCGCATTATGCCGAAGTGCTGGAGGTTTTGAGGAAGAAAATTCCTGCCCCGCAAATAGGGGAATTACCTTATCTGCCGCGAGCTCAGCAACGAAACCTGGCAGGCTATGTTGACCTTAGCGCGGTCATGGCGCTTAAAGCCCGGCTCACTGCCTGAACCATAACGTCCTTACGGCGTCGGGGCACTTTCCTTGTAAAGGAAAACCCGGGTCATGGCCGTTATTTGCCGTGCTGTTATAATTACTATCACTTATAGCACGGCAGTCAGGGAAATATGATTAACACCACGCCTAAGTGCCTGAAAAAGGCCAATAAAAAATGGATTTTGCTCGCCTGCATGCTGGCCATGTTCATGGCCGCAATCGAAGTCACCATTGTCGCTACCGCCATGCCGACCATCATTGCCGAACTTGGCGGATTTGATTATCTGGCATGGGTATTTGCCATTTATCTGGTGGTTCAGGCGATTACCGTTCCCATCTACGGTAGGCTGGCAGATCTTTACGGCCGCAAGCCGGTATTTTATGCCGGCGCCATGTTGTTTCTGGCCGGGTCAGTGATGTGTGGCTTTTCCGCCAGCATGCTTTGGCTCATCGTTTTCAGGGCGCTGCAGGGTATCGGTGCCGGCGCTATTACGCCGCTGGCCACAACCATCGTCGCCGATGTTTATAATCCTGAGGAAAGAGCCAAAACCCAGGGCTATCTTTCCAGTGTGTGGGCCATCTCTGCCATCATCGGCCCGCTGATGGGGGCATTTATCGTTGAGCATTATCATTGGTCCGGGGTTTTCTGGGTCAATGTTCCCCTGGGAGTCATGTCACTGCTACTGATTTTTGTTTTCCTGCCATCGATGGAAAAAAGCGTCAAAGCGCCTTCACTGGATACTACCGGCATTGTTTACCTGACGCTGGCGATCAGTAGTCTGCTGGTCGCCTTGCTACAGTCGTCGCTGTTGGGATTATGGCTCGTTCCTCTGGTGCTGTTTTCACTGCTTAACGGCTGGCTGTTGGTGCGCCAGGAAAAAAGAGTCGCGTCTCCTTTGTTTCCGCTGGCACTTTGGCGCAGCAAGATTATCGTGGCCGGCAATGTCGGCGGTCTGATTATCGGTGCCGCCATGATGGGTATTGCCGCCTTTTTGCCTACCTATCTGCAGGCAGTAATGGGGGCCAGTACGCTGGATGCCGGTTGGACGCTGGCGGTGATGTCATTGGGATGGCCGCTGGCCAGCACGCTAAGCGGCCGGATCATGCTCCGGACATCATATCGTTTTACCGCCTTCACCGGCGCGTTACTGCTGATTGCCGGATGTGGCATGCTGCTGTTACTCACACCGGAAACCAGCATAGGCTATGCCCGGTTAGCCGCATTTATCATTGGCACCGGCATGGGGATGAGTAATACGACCTTTCTGGTTTCAGTGCAAAATGAAGCTGAGTTCCGACATCGGGGCATCGCCACTGCCTCAACGATGTTTACCCGCATGCTAGGTCAGGCGCTCGGAACTGCCGTGCTGGGCGCGACCCTGAATTTGAATCTGCATCAACGACTGCCAACTGTAGCTGATCCGATACAGCGCTTGATTGATCGGGCTTCCGGCCAGGGTGACGCCGGCACGACTGCTGCCGATATGATGGGTCAGGTAGCTGAGTCGCTGCAATGGGTCTTCGGCGTAGCGCTGCTGATATCCATCTTTGCCTTATATTCCGCAAACCTGATACCACGCCATACATTCCCGCAATCGGGCAGCATAAGCAAAACTTTGGATAAAAGGGGGCAGTGACGTCGCCCCCAGCAGGCGTGAAATTCAGGGGGCAGGGGCGTCGTCGGTTGCCGACGCGCTTTCCGCGCTGCGGGTATAGACAATTTTCTGCGAGTCATTCTCACAGTGTCCAACCACTTGCCCCCCAGTAGACGATGCCTGATCGTTAGGCAGTATATCCAGCGAAAAATCGGATTCAGCAACGCCATTGGCAATAATCTTATGGCTGATATCGGTTTTAACACTTTCGCACGATGCCTGGGCCAGCAAAGGGAATAAACCAGCTATCGCTGCGCAGGCCATCAGTAATTTCTTCATCTTTATATCCTTTTCAGAGAATGAAGTGCCGCATAACAAGGATAGCAGCGTTACTTGAATCCGTAACCAGAAAATCAGGGTGCCATCAGGCTGCGGCCGGTGCGTCGGTCGAGGCAGCGTCCGCTGTTGCTTTCCCAATAAGCATTAAGATTGTCGCTGTTGGTACATTTCTGTTGCAAATCAACCGAACGATCGTATTGATCAAAATCTTTCTCAACCCGCTGGTTCACTTTGCTGCGCAGCGATTGCGTCGCATTCCATTGTTCTTTATTCTGGCGCGAGGATTCAATAGAAGTTCCTGAATCAATGATGATATGCTGATTGGAATTGGTAGTAGCAGCCAGGCTGCTGGCTGAGATACTGCATAGCGCTGCTGCCAGCACTGAATAAAGCAGGCCTGGGAAAGGTAATATTTTCATAATGAAGTCCTTAAAGATCTTATCATTGATAGGTAACAGCCGCTGATTGCGCAGCAGTATTTCCTGATCATAGCATTGCCGGGTGGGAGAAAACCACGCCAATCATTTCAGCAGATTTCAGAGAACTGACCTGCATGTTTCAAACATTGATGTTATTTTTCGCCACCGCCCTGGCTGAGATTATAGGCTGCTACCTTCCCTGGCTATGGCTCAAGAAAGGGGCAAGTGTGGTTTTACTGATACCTGCCGGTATAAGCCTGGTCACCTTTGTCAGCTTGCTGATGCTGCACCCGGCAGCCAGCGGACGGGTTTATGCCGCTTACGGTGGGGTCTATATATTGACAGCTCTGCTATGGCTTAGGTTCATCGATGGAGTGAAATTATCTGGTCAGGACTGGTTTGGCGGCGGGGTTGCATTTGCCGGGGTCATCATCATTATATCAGGTTGGTCGAAACAGGCCGGCTGAAGCCTGCGGCCTCAACCGGCAAGCGTCACTGTATCAGCTGTCGCGATGCACGCTCAGACCGGCAAACGATTGATTTACCGGCATCATTTCCAATACGTTGATATTCACATGCGCCGGCAGGGTGGTCACCCAGAAAATCGCCTCAGCGATGTCATCTGGCATCAGGGGATCGGCATTTTTATAGGTGTTCTCTACTTGCTGTCCGTCACCTTTAAAACGCACCGCAGAGAATTCAGTCCCGCCGACCAGCCCCGGCTCAATATCGGTGACCCGGACCTTGGTACCCACCAGATCGGTGCGCAAATTCAGGCTAAACTGGCGGGTGAAGGCTTTAGTCGCCCCATAAACATTACCTCCCGCATAAGGCCAGCGTCCGGCGGTTGACCCCAGATTGACAACGTGGCCACGTCGACGCTCGACCATCCCCGGCAACAAGGCGCGGGTCATATATACCAGCCCTTTATTATTGGTGTCGATCATTTTTTCCCAGTCATCAAGATCAGCACTCTGGGCCGGCCCCATGCCCAAAGCCAGGCCGGCATTGTTCACCAGCACATCCACTGCCTGCCATTCCTGGGGCAAACTGTCTACCGCGTTGATGATGCCCTGACGATCGCGCACGTCAAGTTTGAGCGGGAAAAGGGCATCGCCCAACTCCGCTTTCAACGCGTCAAGACGCTCCTGGCGGCGTCCTGTGGCGATGACTTTATGGCCAGTAGCGACAAATTTCCGGGTGATGGCTTCGCCAAAACCTGCGGTTGCGCCAGTTACAAATATAATCATCGAATATTCCTTATCAGTAGTTACAAACCAGGCCGGTCTGTCGCCAGCCTGTTACAGCCAGATTTACGCATTGCGCAGGTAGGGCGCGATAAGAGCCAGATCGGCTGGCGACAACCGATCTGGCGCAGTCTGGGCCTGGTGCCAGTAAGGGTAGACCAGCGGCGGACGACTGACTGCCGACAGCCTTTCGATTTCCTGATTGTTCAGCACCAGATTGGCGGCCTGGAGATTGTCTTTCAACTGGATATCTGTGCGCGCACCGATAATCACCGAGCTAACGACCGGCTGATTCAAGAGCCATGCCAGGGCCACCTGAGCAGCGGAGACTTGGCGTTCCTCCGCGATACTCACCAACACGTCAACGATATCATAGAGTGCATCCTGGTTATAAATCGGTGGCTCGTTCCATTCTTCAAGATGCCGGGTATTACCTTCGGGGGTTTGATTACGCCGGTATTTTCCCGACAGCAGTCCACCTGCCAGCGGGCTCCATACCATTACCCCCAGTCCCTGGTCGCGGCTGACCGGTAATAGTTCATATTCAGCTTCCCGCGCCTGCAAAGAATAATGGATCTGCTGACTCACCGGACGAATCAGATTCAGGCGCTCTGAAACACCCAGGGTTTTCATGATATGCCAGCCAGAGAAGTTGGACACGCCGATATAGCGCACTTTACCGCTGCTTACCAGATGATCAAGAGCAGACAAGGTTTCTTCCAACGGTGTCAGTCCATCCCATTCATGCAGTTGGTATAGATCAATATGGTCGGTCTGCAAGCGCTTAAGGCTGGCCTCGCAGGCGCGAATCAAATGGTGCCGGGAAGATCCCCGCTCATTGGGGCCATCGCCCATAGGAAAACGCGCTTTGGAAGCAATCAACACATTGTTACGTTTGGCTTTGAGCACTTCACCGATAATTTCTTCTGACGCGCCCTGGGAGTAGACGTCGGCGGTATCAATCAAATTGACGCCAGCCTCCAGGCAGATATCGATCTGACGCCGGGCTTCAGCTACGCCAGTGTCGCCAACTTTGGCAAATTTTCCTTTGCCGCCGAAGGTCATGGTCCCCAGGCTTAGAACAGACACTTTCAAACCTGAACGACCCAATTGACGGTATTCCATAGAATGAGTCCTCTCTTTATAGGTATAGGTGAGTAAAGGTATTCGTCGGATCTACATTACTGAGCATACAGTAACCGTGGGTAAAATGCCCAAGCCCCTAGCGCCAGCGCGGTAGACGATTCGGCAATCCTGTTGGACGCATGTCATAATCTGGCGCACTAATAGTGTAATTTTGCAGATTATCTGCACTAATTAAAGGCCGTATTGCATAGGACTTAAACGCGTTTCGCGATTATCATAGCATTGCTATGTTACTTGGTGCTTGGTGTACCCAGGCGATGAATTAATTACAACACATTACGCTAATTTTGATGGAGTAGTCCGCCGTTGAAAGTGACAGCGTCACAATAATTGCCCTGTATAATGCACTAGGAGCAAAACATGGCACCACATATACCGCTCTTTGATAATCCCTTCTCTCAGGCAAGCGATTTGCCCTATCAGGCCCCGCCATTCGATCTGATAAAAGAGCATCATTATGGTCCAGCAATTGAAGAAGGCATCAAGCGCTATTTGGCCGAGGTCGAGCAGATTTCACAATCCACCGCCGAGCCGGATTTTGAAAATACGTTTCTGGCAATGGAACAATCCGGCGATATGCTCAAGCGAGTACTCAGCGCCTTTTATGCGATGACATCGGCCAATACCAGCGATGGATTACAGGCAATCGAGGCGGTATATTCTGCAAAGCTGGCCGAGATGCAAGATGCTATTCGCTTGAATCCCATATTGTTTTCGCGTTTGGAAAAGGTTTATTCTCAGCGTGACAGCCTGGTTCTCAGCGCTGAATCCCACCGCTTGATTGAAGTCACGTTCCAGCAATATGAACTTGCCGGAGCCCGATTGTCCCAGGCCGTCAGGCAACAGCTTCAGGCGCTTAATCAGGAAGCCGCGACCCTCAGCACGCGTTTTCAGCAGCATTTGCTGACCGCCACGCGCGACGGGGCACTGGCCGTCAGTCGCCAACAGGATCTGGCGGGATTGAATAAGGCTGAACTGGCGGCGGCGGCCCAGGCGGCGGCTGATAGAGGACTTGAACATCAATGGATGCTGGTACTGCAGAATACCACCCAGCAGCCACTGCAGGCCAGCCTGTCTGATGCCGTTACTCGACAGGCGCTGTTTGATGCCTCGGTTAAGCGGGCAGAAAAAGGCGATGAAAATGATACGCGACCACTGATAGCCCGTTTGGCACAGATTCGTGCTCAGCAGGCTAAATTGCTGGGGTTTAAAAATTACGCCCAGTGGAAACTGGCCGACCAGATGGCGAAAACCCCTGAAGCGGCAATGGACTTTATGCGGCGTATTGTGCCGGCGGCAACAGCCCGGGCAATCGGCGAAGCCAAGGACATCGCCGACGTTGGTCAGCGAGAAAATCCGCACTACCACATTTCCGCCTGTGACTGGTCTTATTATGCTGAACAGGTGCGGAAAGAAAAATTCAATCTTACCGATGCCCAGCTTAAGCCCTGGTTTGAGCTTAACCGGGTGCTGGAAGAGGGGGTATTTTATGCCGCGCAGCGGCTGTATGGCTTACGGTTTACCGCGCGAGACGATATTCCGGTTTACCATCCGGATGTGCACGTCTACGAAGTTTTTGATGCCGATGGCACCGCCATTGCCCTGTTTTATGCCGATCTGTTTGCCCGGTCCAATAAAAGCGGTGGGGCATGGATGGGTAATTTCGTTGATCAATCGTCACTGCTTGGCACCCGCCCGGTCATTTACAATGTCGCCAATTTTCCCCGGCCGGCAGCCGGGCTGCCGGCATTACTCAGCTTTGATGATGTCATAACCCTATTCCATGAATTTGGCCATGCCTTGCACGGTATTTTTGCCAGCCAGCGCTATCCCAGCCTGTCAGGCACCGCCACCCCGCGGGACTTTGTTGAATTCCCCTCCCAGTTCAATGAACACTGGGCTGAAGAACCCACGGTTTTTTCCCATTATGCCCGCCACTATCAGACCAACGAACCGATGCCGGCAGCGTTGATTGAAAAAATCAGGCAATCATCAACCTTTAACAAGGGCTATGAAATGACAGAATTGCTGTCAGCCGCGTTACTGGATATGCACTGGCACCATATCGATGCCGCTGAGCCGCTCCAGGATATCAATCAATTTGAAGCCGCCGCGCTGTCCCAGGAAATAATTGATTTACCTTTTTTACCGCCCCGTTACCGTACAAGCTATTTCCAGCATATTTGGGGAGGAGGCTACGGTGCGGGATATTATGCTTATCTGTGGACTCAAATGCTGGCAGATGATGCTTATCAGGCGATACAGCAGCAGGGCGGATTAACACCTGAGAATGGACAGCGTTTCCGACAAATGATTTTGTCTAGAGGTAACAGTGAAGATTTAGCCAGGCTTTATCTGAATTGGCGCGGGCAGGAAGCAACTATTGAACCGATGCTTAAACATCGGGGCTTGAATATAGCGTAATCGCAGGCAAAAGGAAGGGCGAACGGGGAGCCTCTCCCCGCTTGCATCCGGGGGTTAGCGGCGGCCGCGCGAGTGCATATTGGCCGACCATTCATAGGTGGAGGATATATCCGGCTTGAGTTTCTTTTTCTTCTGCTCAGCCCTGGTTTTTTTGGCAATCACTTCCCGCTCGGCAGTCAGCTTGGCGATGTAATCATCTTTGATACGGTTGTTCTCACTGTTGGTCAATGGCCGACCGTGAGATTTTCTCGCCTGATCGAGCAATGTCTTGAGCTGGCGTTGCTCGCTTTCCGTCATATCTTTCTGCGTCAGCTTGGTAGTGGGCATGAGTTCGACCTTATTATGGAAAGGACTTCTATTGTAATGGAAAATCAACACTGACTCAGCAAAAAAACACCTGTCTTGTATCCTCATTCCTACAGTAACATTGCCCGTCATAAACGCCAAAGCAGCCACACAGCACATTCATTGTGACTCCATACCTTAGAAGTCTGGAGTCACAAACCCTTTGAACCTTAAGACCGCAGCTGGTAGGGTAGCGGCAGAAAAATCAGGACAAGGAATGGGTGAGCATGCCGCCAATACAAGGACTCGATAACGCCTCGGACAATGTAGGCCGTCATGTGATCAATTACCTGGATTCCATCAGGCAGGCCAAACTGCATGAGATGGATAACTTTGGTGATGACGGTACCGTGAGCCAGGTTATCAAATTGTGGATCAAGCTTTCATTGTTACTGACTCGCCGCCGGCCAGAGATTGCCGTTGCCTCGGTGGTCAATCATATCCTGCCCTATATTGGTAATGATCGGCTGGATGGTCTTAATCGGTTAACGCTAAACCGCATGTTTAACGCCTTACTGGCTGAAGGCAAAATTTCAGCAGCCAAGCGCACCTTCGCCTTGTCGAAACAATTTCTTAGCTGGGCGGAAAACCAAGGATATATGGCCAGCTCGCCTTTGTCGTCGATGAAACGCCGGGATGTAGGCGGCAATAATAAACCGCCACGGCAGCGGGTGCTTTCCGATGCTGAAATCTGGGTTTTCTGGCATGGGCTGGATCAATGGGCGCTTTCTGAACAATGTCGCTGGACGCTGCGACTTTGTTTAGTCAGCGCCCGCCGGCCTGATGAAGTGCTTAAGGCCAAGCGTGAAGAATTTATGCTGGAGCAGGGCATTTGGCACCAGGGTACGCGTAATAAATCCCAGCGCGATCATACATTGCCGATAAGCCCGTTAATGGCGCTGTGTATTCAACGACTGGATGCCGCCAATCACTGGGACAGCCCCTGGCTAGCCCCGTCACCAAAAGATCCTTCATCGCCATTGTCCAGAGGCGCCATTACCCAGGCGCTGAGAAGAATGATCCGTGATAAAAGCCAGTTTTCATTGCCGGCATTTACTCCGAGGGACCTGCGCCGTACCGCGCGAACCCGTTTGGCTGCGCTGGGCATCAGTAATGATGTAGCCCGTAAAATAATGAACCATGCCTTGGAGGGAATTGATCGTATCTATGATCGGCATGATTACCTGCCCCAGATGATGCAGGCGCTGACGGCACTGTCAGAGGAAATTTCCCGTATCATCCATCATGATAGCTACAGAGAAGTTAAACATCATTATGACGGGGTACCGCTCAGCATGCCGACAACGTCATTGTTACATACGATAGTTTAGTGAAACCGCAGCCGCGCGGTGAAAGCCGAAAAGGCGTCTCGCGCCTTTTTAAGGTTACCACGATGTAAAGTCAGCTTGTGCAAATAACAGCTTTAGCGTGGGATATGTCCAGAATGATAAGCGCCACCCTTCAAGCAGAGTGAGGCGTCTTGCGCGTGTACGCTTGATTTATTCAGGCGTACACACGCTGATACTCAGTAAAACAATTGAAGAATATAGTCGAGTATCAAAGAGGGCAGGGTAAAGTCGGGGTCAGCAAAGGTCACGCCATGCGCGCCCAATTGGGAGAAGATAGGCAAGGTCAACGCAGGCAACACGCAAAGAAGCAAGCCATTGATGCCGCTAGCGATCACCGCTCCACGGAAACCACCAGTAGCATTACCAAATATGGCAGCGGCCCCACCGGTAATAAAGCTTGCCATGATGCCCGGTACGATAATCGGTAATCCGATAAACGGGAATATAAATATACAGATAAGCTCAACAGCAAAGCTGATGAGAAACCCTATTAACGTAGCATTGGGAGCCTTGGTAAACAGCACCATAACGTCGACAGCAGGTACCGCGCCGGGGGCAAACACGCGGGCAAACCCTTTAAATGCCGGGACTATTTCAGCGGTAAACAAATTCACCCCAGCTTTGGCCAAATAAAGGCCACAAGCAAAGATAGCTGACTGCTCCAATATAAATATCACCACATTTTTATCAGCCGCGCCGGCACCATACACCAAGGTCATGGCATCTTTGATTTGCGGCTGGCTCGCGAAAATGCAGGAGATCAGTAGCAGTATCAGCATAGTCAATAAGGTTGCTATATTAGGCTCGCGAATGAAATCAAATTGACTACTGATACGAAGATGTTCCGTATCGGTTTTTTTGTTGCCGAACCATTTACCCATATAAGAGCCAATAACATACGAAGTAATGGCGGCATGGGAGATGGCGTATTCATTAGAACCAATAATTTCACGACTGAATCTGCTGAGAATATAAGGGGATACTGCCATGTAACAGCCGATCAGTATCGATGCAATAATTATCATCTGGTAGTTACTGAAACCAAACTGCATCAATACAGCGGTAAGCGCAAATGCCATGAATAAAACCAGATGCAGTGACAGGTAGATATACTTAAATCGGGTAAAACGCGCCAGTAAAATATTTAATATCATCGCAAACAACAGGATAAGTGCTGCAGTAGCACCAAGCTTGTCGATGGTTGCCGCCATAATAGCTTCATTGCTTGGGACTACCCCAATGATGTTAAATGCGTTGGAAAAGAGAGAGCTAAAGGCAGTAAGTACCTTCATTAAAATGCTGCCGCCGACTTTTATCATAGTAAAGCCAATGAACGACAAAAATGTGCCAGTAATGAGTCTTGAAACTGAGGCTTTTTGGAATAACAGACCCAAAAAAGCAACGATCGCAATGATTACAGCGGGTGTTTTTACTAACCCTAAAAGTATATCCATTCTGATGATCCTATGAAGTACTACTGTTCGATGCCAATTGATAGGCGTGTCATAAATTCAGTTTTACCCAAAATAGGGAAAGGATATTATCACTGCCCATCGAAAAGCAACTGATAAGCTCATCACAAAAGGAATAATGTTTTAATCTTTATAAAACAACGTTTCGTTTGAAATGTTTAAAAACAGTAATAAAAAATGGCCTCAGCTGTTAAACTGTTGTGAAGTTATTATTATAGTAGAGTGTCATTGATTTTTTTCTTTGCTATATCTTTTATGATTAAACCAAACTCATACAATGATTAATTTATCTCCATTTTTAATTAAAATAGTAATAACTTGGATGCAGTATTATCAGACCAATAAAATCTTATATAATGGAGTTCCTTTTCAAATGGCAAGCAACCATGTCTATCCAAACGTGGAACCAAATGAAAATTATATTCCTGCTTTTAGAAAAACAACACTTGAGCACAACAGTCAGTAAATCAAAAAATTGATTGGAGCTAATACGCAATGATTCCATCCATCCCAACATTAAAAAACTTCTTAACACCTTTTTTTCGTGGAGACGACCAAACGGCCACATTAACGATTGACCGAATAACAAATGAAACAGTTCCTGTTTACGATAATCAATGCATTTATCGTTATTTAGGTCACCTGTCATGGGTGGAGAATGACGCTTTTGCCTCACTGAATGCCAAGGTAGACTTTATAAATAAAACAGTGGCTGTAATCATGGAAAAGATTCCTTGGCGAGATATGCGTATTACTTTTATATCTTTAGGCTCGGCAGGATTATTAACCGAATTTTACATACATGATCAACTTAGAAAGTTTGGTTATAATAATTTGCATTGGAGAGCAATAGATATAGACTATCAAAACAACACATTTGATAACTGCCGCAAAGAATTTAGTCATAAAGTCAATGAGCAGTTTAGGGCATTTACCACCGAACAAACCTATCTCAAAAAATCAATGGGAGGCTATTTTCTTGCTCAAAATGATAGAGATCTCGGGGCCACAATCGTCTTATCCATTATTCCACCAACAGCATTGCCGAAAACTGCCAGTAAAGCAGATGATGTTTCTGGCTGTATGTTTATTAGAGGAAGACCGGTTAAGGACCCGATAAAAGCCAATGGGATTTATCTGCTGGTTACCAGCAACAAGTTCGCATCTTTACCCCATCAAGTATTAAAGGCGCTGGAATCAGGCGAGCAACTCGTGGCTATTGATTTTATGATGAAAGTTTCCCTAAACAGGGGAGGTTATACTGTGACTTTAAGCCCATCTGAGATGGGTGAAATTATAAAAAGAGATACAAAACCCTATCTGGACTTTCTTAACAGAACTTCTGCAGCGACTCAGCAAAAAATTACTCTGCTTAACATTGACAAAGCTCTAGATGTTTATCTTCAACATCTCCCAGGCAGTAATAAATGTGGTGAAAAATTTTTTGTTTCCGATTATGATGTAAGTGTTGACAATCTGCGTGACTATTTTAGTAATGGCGCTAACATTTCACTTTTTGCCTCGTTTGATAAAAATGAGCATTTATTCAGTAATCTTTGAAAATCGCGTTTCCCCGATGCCCAGGTTTATACCTCTGGGCGTTTATAGACTTTGACTGTTTGAATTGCTCCTATGCAGATCAGCATCAGTTGTGTTGAGCGGATAGGGGCTATTCATTGACAAAGGAAATATGGAAACCAATTGGTTTTTAAATGACGCTATTAACGTTAAAATCCAACTTTCACTCGAAGCGCGAGGGGTTGCTCTTGCGAATAACAGGACGGCTATGATGCCTCACACATCGAATGACCCGTTACATGGCATCACACTTGAGGCTATGGTAAATACGCTTGTCGGCCATTTTGGCTGGGACGAACTGGGCAAGCGTATCAACATCAATTGTTTTAACAGTGACCCCAGTGTCAAATCCAGTCTGAAATTTCTCCGTCGCACTCCTTGGGCAAGAAAAGAAGTGGAGACACTTTATTTATCCGTTATTAGCGTTAACAGCCCATGGGGCAAGCTGGGTGCTGGAGCCCAGCATAAGTAGCCTGCTTCTATTGATCCGCTAATCATTAATCTGGTCGCGCTGAACACTTTACGGCAACCGATGCTTGGTTTGCCGCCAGGTCAGACAGATACAATGCATGCGGCACAACTTTGCGGTGCCGCCAGCGCAGCATGCAGTGAGGTTAGTGTCTTCGCATTCAATGGAAATTGCGAACGCTGATAGTATGGTATTAAGCCTGTATAATCTAAGTGCGCATAATGTATATTATGTTAAATAAGATAAAGGACTGCGCACCAGACCTTTATTCTTCCTGTATCACGCCTCACCCGCCTCTTTGTCTCTGTCTTCGTCATAATGAATGGCCAGCCATATGGTGGTTTCATCAGGGTCTGTCCATTCGACACGGTGTCTGCATAACGACGGGATATTCACGAAGTCACCAGATTTCATGATCCGCACTTCTGTTTCACTTTCGATTTGCAAACCTGCCGAACCTTGCAGAACCAGCACCCACTCATTTTGCGGCTGACAATTCACGTAGCGCATCCATTTTTAACACGCTTAAAGGTTATAAACCGGCGTACGCCTTCTCGACTTTCGCCATGTATCTGGGTGCCTGCGCCGCAGGATGATACTGACGCACATGCCAGTTAAAGGCTTCCGGCGTCAGCTGGTTGATCATCTGAATGGCCGTTTGCCGGTTACTGGAAAAAGTTCGCAGTAACGCACCGGCGCCATTGGCATATGCGACTTCGGTGGCGTAACGCCGTGTCAGCGGATCATTGATCCAGTTTAGCTGCTGCCGTTGCAATGCGCTGATATAGGCGGTGCCCAAATCAATGTTGGTTTCCGGATCCAGTAAATCGTCATCATCAGGACAACCCCGTTTGCCTTTATAACGGTATGCGTCACAACCACTGGTCGAGGCTTTCAGTTGCATCAGGCCGATGGCATTTGAAGGACTGACGGCTTCCGGATTGAAACCGGATTCGACCTGAATAATCGCTTTAACAAGTTTACGATCGACTTTGTATTCATCAGCGGCATCCTCGATTTCATCATCAAAGGCATGCGTATCGTATTTTTTATAATGAGGTTTGCTGGAACAGCCAGCCAGAATCATCAGCATGATCAACATGCTGAATTGTAATGGTTTTTTGAATGTTAAAATCATGATCTTCCAAGGGTGATATGAGTAATTCTCCGCGTTGATAAGATACCGTTATCGTCGCTTCCGGTCATGCAGTAACGCGTATTTTTTGGCACTCGGCCTGTGCCAAAAATGCGGAATCCTGTCCAGGCGCCCTGCTCTTATGTCCATCCGCTGGCTGACGATGCTGATAAAAGCATCCAGCGGTTTGACTTATTTAATACAGAATGTATTTTTAATGCCATGAACACATTTCTGATTATCGTCCCCGACGGGGGCATGTTATTCGAAGCGGCAGGCATTGCCGATATTCTCATGCAGGCCAACCGTCTGTTGCCACCCGATGCGTCCAGTTCGCCGTATCAGGTCACGGTCGCGACGACGCAACCGCACCGCGTGGTACACGGCGTTTCCGGCCTGAATCTGCTGGCCGACCACCGGCTTTGTGACCTTGACCCGACGCTGCCCCGTGACACTATTATGATCACCGGCAAGGGTCTGACGGATGAAGAAGGCTCCGGCGTGGTTGACTGGCTGAAACAGGCAGCACCTTATGCCCGCCGCGTGGTGTCTGTTTGTGGCGGTGCCGTATTGCTGGCGAAAACGGGATTGCTGAACGGTCGCCATGCCACCACACACTGGCGATTGCTGGACGCGTTGCAGGCTAAATATCCGCAGATCGTGGTCGAACGCGGGCCGTTATATGTTCAGGACGGACCGGTCTGGACGTCCGGCGGCGTCAGTTCGGGGTTTGACCTCACCCTGGCTCTGGTTGAAGATGACCACGGTTTCAGCCTGGCCAGAGATGTCGCACAGGATCTGGTGATGTTTCTGCGGCGGCCGGGTGGACAGTCGCAATTCAGCCGCTATCTTTTAAATCAGGCCAGTGACGGCCCCATCCGCGAACTTCAGACATGGCTCATGCAGAATCTGACCGGTGACTTATCGGTCGAAAGCCTGGCAGAACGCGTGGCGATGAGTCCGCGAAACTTCACGCGGGTCTTCACCCGTGAAACCGGCATCACTCCCGCCAAATACGTGGAAGAAGCGCGACTGAGCGCCGCAAGACAACTTCTGGAACAGACGACGCAAAGCATCGGGCGGATCGCCCTTTCCACCGGCTTTGGTGGCGGTCTGAATTTGCGCCGTGTGTTTGAAAGAAATTTACAACTGACACCCAAAGAATACAGAGAACGCTTTTGTTCACGCATGTTGGCGTAAATTGATCTTTTATTGTCATTTACGCCATATCTCCTTCGGACTAAATTAATCGTAAGTAAGATAACCAAGGAGTTCATCATGGTCAAAGTAGGTATCAATGGTTTCGGCAGGATTGGGCGGAATGTGTTGCGCGCGGCACTGGGGCGTGATGACTTTCAGGTGGTGGCAATTAACGATCTTACCGACAGTAAGACCCTCGCGCATCTTCTGAAATATGATTCCCTGTCCGGCACCTTAAAGGCAGATGTTGAAGCGGGCGAAGGCCAGCTGCTGGTCGATGGCAAGGCGGTGCATGTCTTTTCAGAAAGAGATCCGGCGGCTATTCCGTGGAGCAGTGTCGGCGTGGATATTGTCATTGAAGCGACCGGCTTCTTTACTGAAAAAGCCAAAGCTGAAGTGCATATCACCAAAGGCGGAGCCAAACGCGTGATCATTTCCGCACCGGCCAAAAATGACGATATTACCATCGTGATGGGCGTTAATGACGGCGAGTACGACCCGGCAAAACACAAAGTGGTCAGCAACGGCAGTTGTACCACCAATGGCCTTGCCCCTGCCGCGCAGGTTCTGCATCAGACCTTCGGCATCGAGCACGGTCTGATGAACACCACACACGCTTACACCAACAGTCAGGCGTTACACGATCAGCCTGAAAAGGATTTGCGCGGTGCGCGTGCTGCGGCTGTTTCTATCGTGCCTTATTCCAGCGGAGCAGCTAAAGCCATCGGGAAAGTCATCCCCGAACTTGACGGACGGATGACCGGTTATTCCCTGCGTGTACCGGTTCCTGTCGTATCAATCGTCGATTTAACCGTGAACCTGAAACGTGAAGCGACGGTGGAAGAAATCAATGCCGCGTTCCATAAAGCTGCTGAATCCGGTCCGCTTAAAGGCATTCTGGGCTACAGCGAAGAGCCGTTGGTCTCGAGTGATTACCGTGGCGACCCGCGCTCTTCTATCATCGACGGGCTGTCTACGCTGGCGATCGGCGGCAAACTGGTTAAGATTTTAGCCTGGTATGACAATGAATGGGGCTTCTCAAACCGTCTGGTGGATCTTGCCCTGTTAATGGAAAAACGCGGTTTATAAGATCCTCTTTTCCTGCCAGAATAATGACAGACACCGCCGTATGGCGGTGTTTTTTTATGAATAGAGTTTGCCGGACCGGATATTGACTGCTTCAATCACATGAAGGATGACTTTTTTGCTTCAGTCAAAATAAGACAGAATTACCTCTGGAAATGTTGAACGCTGCTCTTACAAGCAGGACTATCCCCCCTGCTATAAGCAATGGAAATATCGACCGGTAAAGTAATGGCGTAATTTCCGTTTTGAGTATTACAGATAGAATCGTGCATAGAGATGCCACAGATATTGTAGAAAGATACTTTCGCTCACTGAGGTCTACCATACCGATCATTACTGCAAGGATATCAATCATTATGTTAAATAAGGCAGGCCGGATAGCTCCATCCAGCACCCATCCATGTTCAGCACTCTATCTCGCCGCTCTGTAATGCATTTCCCTTAGGCCTTCTCACGCTGTCAACGCGATTATCACTGCACGTCAGAGCGTAATTTATAACGGGTGCTTCTGCCACCCTCTCCACTTACGTTAAGCAACCCAAGTTCAACCATTTGACTGAGATGCCGCGTCGCCGTCGCTCGGCTGACTTTGGCCACTGCAGTGCCTTGGCTGTTATTAATACCCTCACCAAAATCACCATTCAGCCTGTGATTAACGACTTTTACTGTTCAGCATTGAGCGCCACTTGGACAAACTTATTCCAGTACTTCATAAGGATGAGTCCTTTTTTCAGCTACACACTGAAAGTCGACTGGTCGCTTAAGATTGAATAAAAAAAACTATTGCTGGGATTAAGATAGAGATAATTAATGCCCCCAGAATACTGAAGGTGAAACTCCCCAGCGACTCAAGGTTTTCGTCCGTTAAGGCATTTAGCTTCGCTATTGCCTCCTCTTGGTTGCCAGCTTTAATTTCCAGGGGATATTTTTCGAAACCTTCATTCCGTAGCCGCCGCATATCCGCTTGCGAAAGCGTGGTTTTACCGACCACTTTGGTGGTTGTTCCCTGGGTATAAAATACAAAAGTGTCCATTATCTGCTCTCCTCAGGAATCATCAATTCAGCATCAAAGCAAGAATGCTCCGAGTTAAGGCTGATGTACGTCAATACAATGGCATAATCCGCTATAGTGTGAAGTCGGATCACCAAACGCACAGAAGGAAGATACATTTTATGGTTATACGTTACTCCCTTGCCGCGATGACCACGGTAGTGGCTCTGACCGGCTGCGTGAAACAGCCAACAGCTGAAAACCCCACACCCGATTTTACAACCGGCTCGACACTGGTCACTGTGACGCATGTCCCAGCCCGCACCGCCGACGGTGCAACGGTATTCGTTACCGTTGATGGTGATGACGCGGGTGCACTGCCGATCGGCGAAAGCATGAATCTTCATGTTCCGGCGGGAAGCCATCAGGTTGGCGGCTACGCACGCTCTTTTATTGGTCGCGTTACTATCCCTTCCGTCGAAGTCACCACGACCCCAGCAGCCCCCAAACATATCGCTTACTCGGTTAACAAAAGCAAGCCGACATTCCTGGAAACACCCCAGGCGGCGCAACCTGAATCCCGCACTGCTGAGGCACCTCAAGGTTAAGTTGATCAAAGCCGCCCCCCTACATATATAGTGACAACGTCACATTTTGGAGGCATTATAGCACGGCAGTTTTACCGTTGGCCGTTAGCCATCATCTTCGTCAGACAGACCATACCTTGCGCTGATCCGGATGAGCAGGTAAAACCGCCTCCAGCAATTGCCGGGTATAGCGATGACCAGGCTGATGAAACAGCTGCTCCGTGGGCGCATTTTCGACAATTTTACCTTGATACATCACCCCCACCCGGTCAGCAATCTGATGAACAACACCCAAGTCATGGGAAATAAACAAATACGAGATGTTATCGGTGCGCTGCAAATCCATCAGCAGGTTGAGGATTTGCGACTGGACTGACACATCCAGCGCTGATACCGGTTCATCGCAAATCAACAGCTGGGGGTTAACGATAAGCGCTCTGGCGATGCCAATCCGCTGACGCTGTCCTCCCGAAAATTCATAAGGATAACGACCGGCATCGGCGGCTTTCAAGCCCACCCGCGTTAAGATATCGGCCACCCGATGCTGTCGGGCCCTGCGATCCAGGCGGCCCTGAATAATGAGGGGTTCCTCGACACTGTAGCCAATGCTGTGCTTGGGATCGAGCGTAGAAAGCGGGTCCTGGAATACCATTTGAATCTGCTGGCGTAACGGTTTCCACTGTCCTGCGCTGCGGTTGAGCAGCGATTGCCCGCAAAACAGGACTGCTCCTGAGGTCGGCGCAGTCAAACCGACCAGACAGCGGCCAGTAGTGCTCTTGCCGCTGCCGGACTCGCCAACCAGCGCGAAGGTTTCCCCCGGCATGATATCGAAGCTGACATCGCTGACAGCATGGCAAGACGATGCCTGCCAGCCGCGTCCGGCAAACACTTTGGTCAGATGCCGTACGCTCAATAACGGCTCAGTCATGGGGTTTCTCCCACTTGTTCAGCAAACCAACACCGGACTCGATGGCCAGGTTCATTAATGTCACGCAAGGAGGGATTGTGCCGCTGACAACGCGCCTGGACATAAGGACAGCGGTCGGCGAAACTGCAGCCGGAAAAGGGAGTGGACAGAGACGGTACCGAACCGGCAATTTCGGTGAGCCGTGATTTTCGCGCGTGGCTGAATGAGGGTCTGGACGCGAGCAGCGCCTGGGTATAGGGATGTCGTGGCTTATTAAACAGGGTGATGATATCCGCCTCTTCGACCACCTGGCCAAGATACATTACCAGTACTCGCTGACACATCTGGGCGATAACGGTCAGATCATGGGTGATAATGACGATGCCCATGCCGGTACGGGCCTTGACGCTGTCAAGCAATGCCAGGATCTGCGTTTGTATGGTCACATCAAGCGCGGTGGTCGGTTCATCCGCAATCAGCAGCGCCGGCTCACAGGCCATTGCCATGGCGATCATCACCCGTTGACGCATTCCGCCGGATATCTCATGAGGATACATACGGGCAGTGCGGACCGGGTCATAAATACCCACTTCCT
The DNA here is from genome assembly GCF_004343195.1 of Biostraticola tofi. Classification (GTDB taxonomy): domain Bacteria; phylum Pseudomonadota; class Gammaproteobacteria; order Enterobacterales; family Enterobacteriaceae; genus Biostraticola; species Biostraticola tofi. The sequence goes on from NZ_SMCR01000001.1 coordinate 159,351, forward strand.
CAAGCAGTGTCACCACGCGCTGACGACGTAATGCACCGCTCAATGGGGTATGTAGCCGCAGGCTTTCAGCTATCTGCTGGCCAAGAGTAAACACCGGATTGAGGCTGGAGAGCGGATCCTGAAAAATCATCGCCATATCGCGGCCGCAATACTGGCGCAGTTGGCGGGGATTCAGGGTGTGCAATGCCCTTCCCTTCAACGCGATATCACCCTCCACCCGGGTAATGCGCGGCGACAGCAACCCCATGATCGCCTGGACGGTGACGCTCTTGCCGCAGCCCGACTCACCGATAATGCCCAGAGTTTCATGGGCATTGATGCTAAAGGACACGTCACGCACCGGACTGATGATACCTTGCTGGGTCGCCATACTGACCCGCAGGTTATCGACCTGCAGTAGCGGTTCAGTTTGGGATTCATTCATTGGCTTGCGGCTCCTTTTTTAACCGGCGCAGCAGTCTGGCCGGCAGCGGCTGCAGGGCGGGTTCAATATGGTCGCGCAGGGTATCGCCGATCACGTTCAGCGACAGGATCAGCAGCACGATGGCTCCGCCGGGGAAAAATGTCATCCACCAGGCGGTAAATATCACCGCCTTGCCTTCCAACAGCAGATTACCCAGGCTCGGCGCCGGTGCCGGAACACCTGATCCCAGGAAGCTCAATGCAGCCTCAGTCAGGATAGCCATCGAAAACACCCAGCTCACCTGCACGATAAACGGCGAAATGACATTAGGCAGTAAATGCAGCCAGATGATGCGCTGCGCCCCTGCGCCCTGTACCCGCAATGCATCGATAAACGGTTTTTCTTTTACGACCATCGCGGCGGCCCTGATAACCCGGGCTATTGATGGCACGTAAACCAAAGACAAGGCCAACACCACATTGCCGGCATTGGGACCCAGTATGCCTACGATAGCAATCGCCAGCAGTAGCGATGGAAAAGCAAACAGCCCATCACAGACACGCATCAGTATCTGATCCAGTCCGCGATACCAGGCACACAGCAGACCGATGGCCAGTCCGATAAGACCGGCTATCAGGGTGACCGATCCACCGATTCCCAAGGAAATACGCACCGCCAGCGCCATGCGGACAAACAGATCGCGGCCAAAATTATCGGTACCGAACAGGTGTTCGAAACTGGGTGGCTTCAGGCGAGTGAGCGGCGAAATGGCATAAGGATCGTAAGGGCTCAGCCAGGACCCCAGCAGGGAAAAAACAATCACCGCCAACACCATCCCGATCCACACCATCAGCTTTCGTTGGCTAAACAAATGCCTCATGGTCGCTCCATCGAGGTCGATAACCGCGGGTCAAACCGAAAACTCAGCACATCGACCGCCAGATTAATTAATACGTAACTTATTGTTATCAGCAATACTGAACCCTGGATTACCGTGAAGTCGCGCCGTTCAATCGAGTCGACTATCAACGACCCCACGCCGGGGATACCGAATACGCTTTCGATAACAATGGTGCCGGTGACTAACGAGCCAAAGGATTCGCCGCAGATGGTGATGATGGGAATCAGCGCATTCTTCAAGCTATGGCGCAGCAGCACCTGGCTCTCCGGCACCCCTTTGGCGCGGGCAGTTTTGATAAAACCTTCCTGCAGCACGTCCAGCATCACCGCCCGGGTCATCCGGGTAATCAGCGCGGCGATACGCACGCCCAGCGCCAGCGCAGGCAAGGTCAGATACCACAGATTAAGCCACAGGCTGCCGCTGCCTGAGCGATAGCCCACTACCGGAAACCAGCGCAGATGCACGGCAAAAAAGAAAATCAGCATCAGGCCCAGTAAAAAACCGGGGACTGACATGCAGAACGTCGCCGCCGCCCGGATTATCCGGTCGGCCAGCCTGTCATGTTGCCAGGCACTGATCATGCCGGCAGCCAGCCCCAGCACGATGGCCAGCAGTTGCGCGTACACCGCCAGGGCCAGGGTAGGCTGAAGATGCTGGAAAAACAGCGAGCCTACGGTCGCATTCATCATCAGCGAACTGCCCAGATCACCCTGGATAACACGGGCAAACCAGTGAACGAACTGCGTCATCAGCGGCTGATCCAGCCCCATCTGCTGGCGCAACGAGGCGATATCCTCCGGACTGGCATCATTGCCAAGGATCACCAGCGCCGGATCGCCCGGGGCCAGATGCACCAGGCAGAACACCATGACCGACACCACCAGCAGCACCGGAATCAGCGCCGCCAGACGTTTGAGTATATATCGAAGCATATCAGGGCTTCGTCACGCTGACGGTCCACAGTACCGGACCGATGAGATCCTGGTAGCCCTCTATATGAGTTTTCAATGCAATAGGCTCAGGTGTGGTGTGACCCAGCACGATAACCGGCAGATAAGTCCAGAGCAGCACGTGCAACTGGTCCACTAGCCCTCTGGCTGCTTTAAGCGAAGGAGCCGCCTTGATGCCATCCAGGGCCGCGTCTATCTCGGGACTGTTGCTCAAGCCAGGGAAACGGGCGCGCGAATCAAGGAAAGGATACTGGTGCAGCACCTGCCGCATAGAGAACTCGAGCGCGCAAAGATCGAAATTCTTGGGATCCTGGCGACGCTGCAGTACCGTAGGCCAGTCGTAAACATCCAGCCGCGATTTTACGCCGATTTGCTTAAGTACCTGCTGCGCCACAATAGCCAGGTTATAGAGTTCGGCGTATTCCTTCGTGGCGATGATGACTACCTCTTCTCCTTGGTAACCGGATTCCTTGACCAACTGACGGGCTTTATCAAGATTATGCTGGTTCCAGTAAGGCTTACCGGCCTCGCTATACCAGTCTACTTGCTGAGGAAATCCCAGTGATGAGTCCTCGGTAAAGAATCGAGGATCGCTATAACCGGCCAACAGGGCCTGAGGAACATTCAGCGCCAGGTTGAATGCTTCGCGCAATTTCACATTGGTGAAGGGGCCGTGGTTTTTGTTAAACAGGTAAGTGATAAGCGCCCCGCCGCTTTGCGGCTGGTAAAGATGCAGATCCGGCGCATTATCCAGCGTGGCGATATTGTCCTTGGGCAGGTTGTAAGTAATGTCATATTCGCCGGTCATCGCCCCGGCCAGTCGCGTTGATTCATCAGTGATATAGCGAAAATAGATATCCTTGACATCGGCTTTCTTTTGACCGGACAAGCCGTCGGACGGTTCGCTGCGCGAGGTATACTGTTCATTGCGGGTCAGATGCAGGAATTCCCCCTGCTTGAATTCAGCCAATTTGTACGGTCCGGTACCCATCAGTTCCGTTACCGGCTTTTTACTGCTATTGGCTTTATCTATGATGCTCTTGGGCATGATCGCCGCGATGTTTTTGACATCGGCCAGGATATTCAATGTGATAAGCGACGGGGTTTTCAGGGTTAACGTCACCGTTTTATCATCAACTTTGGCAAATGTCGCGCCGGGCAGGTTAGCCTTGCCCTGGGTCGATACTGCCAGCCAACGGTTCATGGAGGCGACGACATCATCAGCCAGCAACGGCTGGCCATTCTGAAAATGCACGCCCTGGCGCAAGCTAAAGCGGTAGGTCAGGCGATCATCACTGAGGGAAAAGGTATCGACCAAATCGGGTACCGGCTCGAATTTGGCATTGATGGTGAATAATGTCTCGAAAATATGGCGATCGACATCCGAGGTGGCATTATTGGTCGTAAGGTATGGATCCAGCGTGCCCGGCCGATTGCCATAGGCAATATTCAGCGTCGCATTACGATCGACAGTCGCAGCATGGGTTGTACCCCAAGGTAGTGCAGCTGCCAGCGTCAAAACGGCGGCAGAAAAAGAAAACCCTTTCATGGTTATTATTCTCTCGTTATGTGCAATGCCGGCATCAGGCCTCGACGGCGACCGGGTGATGATGATGAAATTCTTCTTTCGCCTGCTTCAGCAGTGCCGGTTGGGTGATCAAGCGCAGTCCAGCCCTGGCAAGCACTTGGGCGCCAAGAATCAGTGCCTTATAACCCTGATCCGAATTGGCCGCTTCCCTGAACGGGACGGTATGGCCGATAAGGTCGTCAGGCCCGATTTTGATATAAGGATGAGCGGTCGGCACGGCATGGCTGATATCCCCGGCATCGGTTGAGCCTTTGCCTTCTTTTTCCTCCAGGTCGACGATTTCTCCTACCGCGGTGAATTCCTGCAAAAACAGCTTATTCAGCGTATCGTTTATCAGAAAATCACGCGGCCCGACCTGATGTTCAATATTCACCGTTGCGCCGGTTGCCAGCGCGGCGCCTTCGGCTATGGCGCGCAGTCGCGGCTCAAGCTCAAGCACTTGCTGGCGGGTTTCGGCGCGAATGTAATAGTGCGCCGATGCATAGGCAGGAATGACATTGGGCGCCTGTCCGCCATCGGTGATAATCCCGTGCACCCTTACCCCGTCCGGTAACTGCTGACGCAGCACGCTGATGCCGTTATAGAGCAAAACCAGCGCGTCCAATGCGTTGATGCCTTTATGGGGCGAACTGCCGGCATGGGAGGGTTTGCCGTGGAAATGGAAAAACAAATGATTATTGGCCAGGAATGGGCCGGTCAGACGGGTTTTGCCGGCGGGATGAATCATCAGTGCGGCATCCACATCGTTGAGAAAACCGTGTTTTACAAAGCGGGCCTTAACGTTGCCTCTTGGACCGCCCTTGCCCCCTAGCCCACCTTCCTCAGCCGGCGTGCCGAGCACCACGATGCGCCCACCGGTCTGGTCTAATACCTGGCTCAGCGCAATCGCCGCTGCGACGCTGGTGACGCCAATGATATTGTGGCCGCAGGCATGACCTATGTCGATCAATGCATCATATTCTGCCAGAAAGGCAATGGTCGGGCCCGGTTTGTGACTTTCTTTAAGCGCATAAAAAGCCGTTTCATGGCCGGCGACACCGGTCTTTACCTGAAACCCATTTTGCTTCAGTAATCCGGTCAGCAAAGCGCTGGCATGATATTCATTATTGCCGGTTTCAGGATGGGCATGGATATCCCTGGATATAGCGACATATGCTTCACGATGCTGTTTGATATTGGCATCAATAGTGGAAATGAATGCATCGATACTCATCTTTTCACCTCGTCATGGTAACAGTGAACCAGTAAGCAGCAGCGCCAACTGATTGATGGCGGGACGTTTTAGCAGTGACGGTTACTATACCGTTGGCAAAAGCGGTAACGAATGAAGTTATTTGTCTTAATAAAATCGGAATTCAGCAATAGACCGCGTTGCGGCCACACCGGATGGAGGCATCGAATGATCAGGGGGATGGGAGTATCCTAAGGTGCAACTGCCGCCCAACAGGCGGCCTAAGAGGCTATCGTCACTAGCATGCAGTCATGCAGTCATGCAGTCACGCAGTCACGCAGTCACGCAGTCATGCAGTCATGCAGTCATGCAGTCATGCAGTCATCGGGGTTTATGTTACCTGAAAATGCCACTCAAAAAGACAATCGCAGCGCCAGCGCCGCCAGCGTGACCATTAGCACCGGCAGCGTCATCACCAGGCCTACCCGGAAGTAATAGCCCCAGCTAATGCGGATATCTTTCTTGGCCAGCACATGCAGCCAGAGCAGCGTCGCCAGACTACCGATAGGGGTAATTTTCGGTCCCAGATCGCTGCCGATGACATTGGCAAAGATCATGGCCTGTTTTATCACCCCGGCCGCGGTGCTGGCCTCAATCGACAAGGCGCCAATCAACACCGTGGGCAGATTGTTCATCACCGATGACAGCACGGCGGTCAGCAAACCGGTCCCCAGCGTCGCTGCCCACAGACCATGGCGGGCAGCTTCATTCAGCATCGACGACAGATAATCAGTCAGTCCGGCATTGCGCAGCCCATAGACCACCAGATACATACCCAGCGAGAAAATTACGATGTGCCACGGGGCGTGCCGCAGTATTTTACGGGTGCTGATAGCATGACCTTTTCGGGCGACCAGCAGTAATATCAGCGCCCCAACGCCGGCGACTACGCTTACCGGTACGCCAAGCGGTTCCAGGCCAAAAAAGCCGATCAGCAGCAGTGCCAGTACTGCCCAGCCCGCGTTGAAGGTGCGGGGGTCACGGATAGCATCGCGCGGCGATTTTAGCCTGGAGAGCTGATAGTCGGCAGGAATATCCTGGCGAAAAAACAGCTGAAGCATCACCAGAGACGCGATGATGGCGGCTATATCGACCGGCACCATTACCGAGGCATAATGGTTGAAGCTTAGCGAAAAGAAATCCGTTGAAACGATATTCACCAGATTGGAAACGACCAGCGGTAGGCTGGCGGAGTCGGCGATAAAACCCGCCGCCATGACATAAGCCAGCGTCGTGCCTTGATTGAAACCGAGCGCCAACATCATGGCGATGACTATCGGGGTAAGGATCAGCGCCGCCCCGTCATTGGCAAATAGCGCCGACACCGCAGCGCCCAGCAGGATGATATAGCTGAATAGCCAGCGGCCCCGCCCTTGGCCCCAGCGGGCCACATGCAGCGCTGCCCATTCAAAGAAACCCGACTCATCCAGTAACAGGCTGATGATGATAATGGCGATGAAGGCCGCGGTGGCATTCCAGACTATGTGCCATACTGTGACAACGTCACTTAAATGCACCACGCCGGACAACAATGCAGCTGTCGCGCCTATGACCGCACTCCAGCCAATGCCCAGTCCCCGGGGTTGCCATATCACTAGTACCATCGTTAAAACAAAAATCGCTGCCGCCAACCCCATATCGTCTTCCCATGACACGGCCTAAGCCTGATTTCAAATGCCCGCAGGCGTCAGTTTGCCTGCCGGCGGTAGCTATTCTTCAGGCCGGTATCACCTCAACCAGACAACTCATCGCATTGGGTCCCTGCGTCAATGAGGAGGTGCCGATATCCAGCGTCAGCACATTGGCATTGCCTGATTGCTCGATCTCATGCCACGCCTGGCGCTGCCAGCCCGGGTTGAACCAAGCGCCGGTAGACATGACAACCACGCCTTGGGTCAGTCCGTCGCTAAGGCTGACGCCGGCATAGATCCGGCCCCGTTCATTACGCACTTCCACCTGCTGGCCGTCGGATATCTGGCGCTTTTGCGCATCTAGCGGGTGCATATACAGCGTCTCGCGGCCGGCGGTTTTATTGGCTTCCACCTGGGGGGTGGTCGCCAGTTGGCTGTGCAGGCGGTCCGAGGGCTGGATGGAAATAAAGTGCAGCGGCCAGTCGCGGGTTTTCTCTGAACCGAGCCACTCAACCGGCGGTTGCCAGGCCGGGTGCGGAGCAAAGTCCGGGTATTGATAGCCAGCGATAGTTTCGCTGTAAAGCTCGATTTTACCGCTTGGGGTGTGCAGCGGATGCTGTTCCGGTGACGCGCGGAACTCCTCGAAAAATACAAATGGTTGTTCATCCATCGGCACCTCGACCCGCCCTTGCCGCCAAAAGGCGTCAAAATCCGGCCAGTGACCGCCGTGATTGCCTTGCTGCTGGCGCCCCTGGTTATACAGCGACTCAAGCCAGGCCATTTCTCCACGCTGCTGGGTAAAGTCGGCCCCATAACCCAGACGCTCAGCCAGTTCGCTAAAAATATCAAAATCATTGCGCGCCTGATGCCGGGGAGCAATCGCCTGATGCATGGCGAACACAAACCTGTCGCGTGAAGAACCGCCGATATCATTGCGCTCAAGGGTAGTGGTTGCCGGCAGCACGATATCCGCCATCTGGGCCGCCGCCGTCCAGACAATGTCCTGCACAATCACCGTAGCCGGCCTGCGCCAGCCTTCCACCAGGCGGTTCAACTGCTGATGGTGATGGAAAGGATTACCCCCGGCCCAGTGAATCAAATGGATATCCGGATAGGTCTGGGTGGTGCCCTGGAAGGAATAATGTCCTCCGGGATTAAGCAGCATATCGGCAATACGGGCCACCGGGATAACCGTACCTGGATTACGTACCGAAGGTGAGGCTGGCGCAGGGGTCGATACCCGTTCATTACCCACGCTGTTCATCGAGCCATGACCGAAGGAAAAACCGCCGCCGGGTAATCCCACCTGGCCAAGCAGGCATGAAAGCGCAATCATCATCCAATAGGGCTGCTCACCGCGATGGGCTCTTTGAATCGAGTAGGCACAGGTGATAAAACTGCGTACGCCGATCAACTGACGTGCCAGCAGGCGAATGCGCTTAGCGGGTATACCGGTAATATCCTGGGCCCACTCTGCCGTTTTGGCCGTACCGTCGGTTGTCCCCAACAGATAATCCCGCAGCGGTTGGTCGCCGACGCAATAGCGTTCCAGAAACGCCCGGTCTTCGGCCCCCTGGCTGATAATTTCATGGCCCAGTGCCAGCATCAGCGCCACATCGGTATTTGGCCGAATGGGGATCCACTCGGCATTGACAAATTCAGGACAGTCGTCGCGCATCGGGCTGATATTGATGACGGGTATGCCCTTGGCGGCCAGCTGTTCGAGCGCCGGTTTTAGCGTGTGATGCCCGGCGCCGCCGGATGCCACCTGAGCATTTTTCAACGCCAGTCCGCCAAAGGCGACGAATATCTGGCAATGCTCGGCCACGCTACGCCATTCAGTCACCTTACCGGTCAGTGGATGGAAAGTGCCGATGACATAGGGCAGGAAAAATTGTGCCGCTCCCCAGCTGTAGTTGCCTACCTGATCTACTGCGCCGCCGCCGCTGAAATAAAAGCGCCTGACCTGGGAGCGGGCATGATGAAAACGACCGGCCGACGACCAGCCGTAAGAACCGGCAAAAATACCGTCGGCGCCATGCTGGTCCCTGACCCGTTGGTTTTCATGGGCCACCAGATCGAGCGCCACATCCCAGTCGACCTCGACGAATGGCTCTTTCCCCCGCAGCGAGCGGTCGCTGTTTTCGCGTTTTTCCAGCCAGGAGCGGCGTATGGCCGGCTTGCGAATGCGATCAGCCGAATAGACCAGAGGAACAATGGAGTCCAGCATCGGCGAGGGATCCTGATCGCCGGCGAAGGGTTCGCAGCCAATCAGTTTTCCATCTTCGACTACCGCAGTGAATGCACCCCAGTGCGACAGGTGCGGGTATCGCATAATTGTCATGGCGACCTCAAAACATATCTCTGTCGGGATATGTTTTTCTAAAAAAATAAAGGGTAATAAATAAAGAGTAATGCGCGATTAAACAAGCATAAATTCATTCTTTTTGTTTATAGATAATTCTAAATGAAACGGGGGGTTAGCGGTTTATAGACAAAGGACCCGACTCGGCCCTTTGTTGCCAGCGGTTGATGAAATCAAGCCATTAGCGTGGAATGATATTCTCGGCTTTCAGTTTGTCAAACAGCTCGGTAAACGCATCAAGGGTTGACTGATAGCCGGTAAAACCCGCTTTGCGGCTTTTACTCATATCCGTAAACACTTCCATTGGGCGGCCGAGGTCGGCATCGGTATGCCACCACGAGGCCAACTTGGTGATATCCGCTTCTTTCAGATTGTAATGCTCGGCCAGCTTGCGCCACTGCTGAGCTGCATCATCCATCCGCTGCTCCAGCGGACTTATCTCATCAGGCAGCGCGGCGGCAGTAAGGTCGAAATATTCCGCAATCCGCTCCCACATCCATTGCCAGCGAAACACATCGCCATTGACGGTATTGAAATCCTGATTGCGCGCATTTTCGCTGGTAGAGGCCCATTCCAGTTGGCTTGCCAGCAGACGGGCATCGGTCATATCGGAAATGCCCTGCCACTGCGCCTTCGATCCCGGGAAGACAAAGGGCTGGCCGGTGTATTTACACAAGGTGGCGTATACCGCCAGTGTCTGGCCCATATTCATCGCATTGCCCAGGGCAAAACCGATGATGGTATGCGGCCGGTGGACACTCCAGGTGAAATGAAATTTCTTCGCTGCGGCAAACACTTCATCTTCCTGGGCATAATAAAAATTATCCACCGGTTGGCGCCCCTGTTCTTCACGAAACGGGGTCGTCGGCGCGCCGCTTTTACCGTAATGCTCAAACGGACCGAGGTAGTGCTTCAAACCGGTAACCAGCGCCACATGTCCGCCCTCAAGCTTGCTGCCAAGCGCCTCCAGCACATGCCGGATCATCGCACCATTGACGCGGATATTTTCTTTTTCATTTTCCTGGCGCGCCCAGACACTGAAAAAGACCCGATCAACGTCAATGCCCTCCAGGGCGCTGGCGACTGACTCGGCCGATGTCAAATCGGCCGTCAGGGAATGGCACCCTTCCGGCACCGGCGTGCGCCCGCGTGAAAGTCCCCATACCTGCCAGCCATCCGCTAAGAGGGTCTTTGCCAGGGCGCTGCCTACGATACCGCTTACTCCAACTATCAATGCACGATGTGCCATGTGGTTTTCTCCTCTTGAAGCCAAGCCAGAAGCTTAATAGAAAATCGGCGTTTTGCATGACCTGAGATGCGAAAACATCACGTGGTTGCCATATCGATGTCATGTTGCGGTTCTAGTGTCGGCTAAAACCACCAGGAGAGAATGCCATGTTCAGCATGGAAAACCTGCTAAAAGAGTTTTATCCTCAGCGCAAAACCCCCCGCTGGCAATTATCTCTGCTGCGCACGCTATTTCGGGAAAACGAATTCCAGCGGCTTGCCAAGTTGCACCATCATCTGAAGGGTATGGATATGGTGGAACAGATCCTGGATGAATTCAGTCTCGATGGTGAACTGACCGAGCGTTGCCTGGAGCAAATCCCCAGTGACGGACCGGTGGTGATTGTCGCCAACCACCCGATCGGCACCCTGGATGGACTGGCGCTGCTCAGAGCCGTCGCCTCAGTCCGCCAGGATGTCAAAGTGGTGGCCAACCGGCTGCTTTCTTCCGTCAGCGCCCTGAGCAGCCTGATTATCCCGATAGACAACATGGGGAGTAAAGCCTCACGCAGTCAGATTGCGCTCATGCAGGAACAGCTGTCGCGCCAGGGGGTGCTGATCCTGTTTCCTGCCGGTGAAGTGTCACGGCTGAGTATTAAAGGCGTGCGCGACGGGCACTGGCATACCGGCTTTGTGCGGCTGGCAGCCAAAGCACGGGCACCGATAGTGCCGGTGCATATCAGCGGCAGCAACAGCGCCCTGTTTTACCTGACTTCCATGATTTATCGGCCTTTGTCTACCCTGCTGCTGATACGTGAAATGTTCGGACATCGGGGAAATCGCATTACGCTGAAAATAGGCGCCCGCATCCCTTATGCCAGTTGGCACGATGGACACAGCCAGGCCAGAGAGCTGGCCGGCCGTTTTCGCCGTCATATCTATCGGCTGGGGCAAGGAAAACCGGGTCTGTTCAGATCGGAATCCGCCATAGCCCGTGCGGAAGATCGGGCGGTACTGAAAAAAGCGCTTTCAGTCTGCGAAGTGCTGGGCAACCTGCCCGATGGGAAAATGATTTATCTTTATCGGCGCAATGGCGAACATCACAGCCCGATTTTGCGGGAATTGGGCCGACTTAGGGAAATTGCCTTTCGTGCCGTTGGCGAAGGCAGTGGCCGCCGGCGCGATCTGGACGGCTTTGATGACGAGTATTACCACCTTATCCTGTGGGATGCCGATGATTTGGAAATTGCCGGTGCTTACCGTTTTATCCCCACCGCCGGGCCGTTGCAGCATCAAGGGGTGAACAGCCTGTACAGCCATAGCCTGTTCAACTATGACCATCAGATGTCAGCAGTGCTGGAACAGGGCATTGAACTTGGCAGGAGTTTTATCCAGCCGGCCTATTGGGGCAAACGCGGCCTGGATTATCTGTGGCTGGGGATCGGGGCTTATCTTGCGCGCTATCCGGGCTGCCGCTATCTGTTCGGGCCAGTATCAATATCTGGCAGCATGCCGCCTGCCGCCCGCGATCTGCTGGTGGCGTTTTATCGGCTGCATTTTGCACCGCCCTTCCCGCTGGCCTCCTCCCGGCGCCCTTATCCCGCCACCCTGCCGGCGGTGCTTGAGCAATTCTCCGGCGATAACTATCAACAGGATCTCAATCGTCTGAAACGCCTATTAGCCAATATCGGCTGCAGTATACCGCCGCTGTATAAGCAGTATTCGGAGCTTTGCGAACCGGGTGGCGTACAGTTTATTGACTTTGGTTCCGACCCGGCATTCAATCACTGCATTGACGGCCTGGTGCTGGTGGACTTGAGCCAGTTGAAGGCCGCGCGTTATCAGCGCTATATCCAGGTCCATCTGAATAATCCACACGGTTAACATAAGTCGCCTGCATCTGACCCTGTGCCGCTGTCACCCGTCGCGCGCCAGGGCTTATGGTACTATTCTTGCCTTGGGTTAAACGACAAATTTCATTTTCTCTCCGTGCGTGAGCACGGTAACCAGTTCCGAGAGACGGTCAAATCTCATTTCACAGATGTTCTTCCAATGGATATTGTGGCTCGCCAGATAAAATTTATTATCAACGAATTCTATAGGTGCCTTCATCAAATCTCGATTTATGTTTTTATAAAAAAGATAATTCTTGCCTCTAAATTCTCTGATGGTGAATTTTTTTCGCGTATTCAACATGGCGTTCAAATCTGAAAAGCGTGATAACATTTCTTGTTCTTGCGTTCCAATGCTTATCAATAAATCCCCTTGCAAAATGACACCTTTACTGGTGTTTCCTGAATAGGTCGCCGTGCCATAATCTTTTTGTATATTGTCCGGCTTACCGATACCAACATCTTCAAAACGTATTCCAATGGCTCGGTTGAGCTCTGCCACGCCAGGAATAGCATAAGCCATATTCATATGTGAACTGCCAACCAGTGAAATCCATTTTTTAGGGTTTTTTATTTGGTTTTCACTTATTACCAGATGGGCGTAATAATTCATTACCCTAATGCGATTATATACCATTCTCATGGCTGGATCATAATAGCTAATGAATGAATCAATAGCCACCGGGCGGATTTTTTCTTTCTGTGCGGCTTTCAGAGTTTCCAGGAAATTATATTTTTTAAGCGGATCAGTGTATTGTTCTCTATCAAGTTTAATAACAAAGTTCCTAAGCTTTTTCGGCATACATCCTGTTTCAAAGTAACTGTCCAAATCAGCCTGGTGCATGTCAGACTGGAAGTGCTCCAAGTAGAGTGTTCTCACCCCTTGATCATAAAAAGTTGCCATATTTTCTATTAGGAATTTTTTACTGGCTACCGATGAATGATATTCCCCAATAACGATGCCGTCCGTTTTTGAGTATAGCTCTTCAATAATTTTGTTTGAAGCCGTTGATGGCGCGAATGATGGAATATCAGGTCTGTCAGAGTAAGCCGGATTTCCTATATAGTTGTTTTCAAAAAAAATATCGGTGTCTGCCCGCAGCTTTTTTGCGATGCGTCTATAATGATCAACCACCGGACCCAACCTTGTTTCACTATGAGTTAATTCATGATTATCTTTTAACATTGTACGGGGAATTGCTTTTATCGTTTCGCGCAACTTAGCTGGAATTTCATAAGCATGATAACCACGCACTGGCATGTTGACTATGGCTGAATGTAGCGCGGCTGCCTCTCTGGACGTCCCTGCACTTTCCATCATATTTTCGATAGATGTATTAAGGTAATATCTGCCTTTCTCGCGGCTGACGCATAGCTCCGCTACTTTTCTGCGTTTGACTATCCTGAGTATGCTTCCTGATTTTTTGGCCATAATTGAAAAGATCTCATCAGGTTTCCTCCTATTTTCAGGATTCAATTTAAAAAACACATCGTTATATTTTATGAACAATTTATTTTTCGAATTTCTATAGAGACCAGGACGGGAATGATCGAGTCTGTAGTCTGGCATTTCAATTTCTGGTATGCCAAGATGCTGGTTTTTTTCCAGTATCTCAATCAATCCAGAGGAAAAATGGGCACATTGTGACGTTGGTGAACGGGCAATGCGGCAGGATGAATAATCTAATTTTGCCTTTTCTTTTTTTCTCGATTTGTAATAGATATTATCAAACCGTATAATCTCTAAATCTGATTTATCACCAACCTCAAAAGTACCCTTACCACTCAGTCGATTCACTTTATAGTAACGACCATCGACCTTGATGGCTGAAAGTCGTTTTTTTATACCAGTTTGAAAATATGTATATATGCCCCATCGGTCCGGGTTGGCCAGAGAAGCACTATTCAGATCTATAGGCGAGATATTTTTTATCTCAGTGGCTATACTGCTATCAAATTGAAAGGTTTCCTTTTTCCGTTGCAATACCATGTTCTCATTGTTGTCAATCAATTCTCTTTCAATATCGTTCACATGGGGTTTTAAATTAGCCGAAATGTCTGAGAAAATCCATGCATTTTCCTCATGTGAATACCGAACCTGGCGTTTCTCAGCACCCCTAGATGCGAAGAAAAAATCTTTTTCGTAGGTTATTTCATAAAGTTTACCCTGGATGGGAGATAGAAACTTTCCGTCTTTTATCAAAATATTTTTTGGTATTGTTATTTCATTTTCATTCACCTTGCCGTTTTCATTTTTTGGTGAAAATTCTACAATGGATTTTGCAAGGAACAAGGCTTGGCTATCGACCTCATCCAGCAAATTTACATTTATCTCTTTTCCCTCTATGTCGTCAGCTATCATCTGAAATGCTGGACCACCTATTCTTTGCATAATAATAAGGGCATTAGCGTTGGGGATAAGCGATGTTATGATTGACATCATTGCGTCAACCTTGGAGGTTATAAATATCAGATGATTGATATCTTCTGCTGAAGGGCACCTGCCAAAGCGGTTAAAAAAATGAACAATCTGTGCTTCCCTGGCCAGTTCCAAGACCGGATTGGCGAGTGTTTTGCCTATCTGTCTGAGCACCTGCGCCAGCGACAAGTTCTGTCGTTGTGCCATACATGAAAAATCAAGCAATTCAATGCCAACATCCTCGGGCTGGATGGTTTCCGTCGTGGTGGTCGTTTTCGGCAACACATATGCCTCAGCCATCGGTGGCATATACTCACCGATAGCTTCTGTATCAGGCGGCGGGTACATGTCAATTCGTAGTGCCATTCCAGACGATGGTAAGGGATAAAGGGTACTATTGTTGACATCATCGTCAATATCAATGGATTCAGGAGTAATTTGCTGCCATTTATGTTGGCCAAACGCGAATGCACCAGTCCCTAAAGTCATTAATCCTAGGCCTAAAGCCAGTTTTTTGCTTAGACAGGTCCAGGATTGCCGCCGAACATTGCCTGCAGCAGGCCTTTCGTGGTTGGCAGTTTCACAGCCATTCATTAGCTGTGCACCCTGTTGCAGGATGTCGGTGAGCTCACTGGCGTCCCCTTCCTCGGGTGAGGGTGTTTTAGGGGAGGCGATACCGATAAAGCGAGATAGCCACCCCTTAGGATTTGGCGCGGATACAGTCCGCTTTGCTGGCCGGTTGAATTTTTCCGGGGCAAAAAGCATAGGCCTGGCGTTTGCGATAGTGAAGGGTTTATCGAGTGAGCCTGCCGAGTACCGCCGCTTATCTCCATGGTTTACGGAAGAGGGGTAGAAGGCATAATTGAATGATTGATGATCTTTAGACTCAACGTTCATTGGTTAAATTGCCTTTCGCACGATGAAGGAGGATAAGAGTCGAAATGTCGAATTTACGCTGATGGATTGCCAACTGGAATAGCTTAATCGTTACACAATAAGTGTTTTCCCTGTTCGCTTGCGGGTGATGCAAACTTGGCGCGGCATCAGTTGGGGATTTGACAGCGAAAAGAGTGGCGTTCGGCCGTATGCTGGCAGCCGCCGAAAACGGGCTTACCGATCAGCAAACACTGGCGGTTCACTATGCTCACTTCAGGCAGGTTCAATCATTAAGCATTTACAGGCGAGGACTCTAGTTGTGACGGGTTGATTTTATCCAATCTATCTGGCTGATTTCTTTACCATTCCAGATAAGCTCATAATGAGCGCATTGACGTACGCCGGTGACGCCTCTCGGTGTGAACAATGCCCAACAATGAGCGCCGGCCCGTCTGACCGAGCGATAAATGATCCCTTCTGAACCGGCGGAGCGCAGCGAGGCTCCCACCTGCGCAGAGACGGCATAGCTGTCAGGGTCATAAATGGCATCGGTTAAAGGCAACTCCATGGCAGTATGGGCCGGGTCTATCTTGAAGGTACAGAGCAGTCCCCGCATGATCAGGCGTTCAAACTTGAAACCCTCTACCGCCTGCCAGTATCCCTGCTGATGATAGGCAACTTCCGCTATCGCGGTTTCCATTTCGTCAGCAATATACAGGACGCCGAATGTACCGTCAGAAAACCGGCTGCCGCCCGGGTTCACATGGGTAAACGGCCCTACCGCGTAGGAGCATCCGGGAATGCCAAAGGGAATTTCGCTAAGCGGCAACACTGACAAATTGCCAATTCCTGCGGACAAACGTGGGTTGGTCAGGGCTTGCAGTTCAAATAAACATTGGAATTCATCTTCGTCAGCCACGTCATCAAACAGGAAGATGGGCGGATATTTGGAGTTTATCAGCCGATAGCCGCGTTGATGGGTCAGGCTGACAGCGGGAAGGCTAAGGTTATCTGCATTCACCATTGACCTCCGCGCAGCGCGTCCACACGCTTATGGACCTCATACAACGCGCCGAAGCTGCCGCCGCTGATGACCTCAATCGGTGCCCGGCCGTTAAAGTAAGGATTATGATTTT
Source organism: Biostraticola tofi (assembly GCF_004343195.1). Lineage (GTDB taxonomy): Bacteria > Pseudomonadota > Gammaproteobacteria > Enterobacterales > Enterobacteriaceae > Biostraticola > Biostraticola tofi. The sequence goes on from NZ_SMCR01000001.1 coordinate 175,970, forward strand.
TCATCGACATAAAGCCATACACGTTTTCCGGGTTTTCGAAAAGCGTGCGCAACGCGCCATGAATATTCAGCAAATAACTGAGGCGCTCGAGCTGGTCCTGGGTCAGACTGGCCGAGGCCGGATCTTTTTTGAATTTATAATAGGAGGCTTTGGAGACCTGCAGGATCGCCTGGGCCTGTTCAGGCGTGCAGCCCCACTTATCCAGAATGACCATGGCGGTTTTCAATCCAACCGCGGCGATCTGCTTTTTGTCCGGCGCCGGGTTAATACGTTGTGGCGATGCCATATGCTGGCCTCCATGAATACCTGCGGTGTTGCTGTTCGTCGTTTCGTCCAGTAGCCACGAGGCGGGGCATAACCAGATGGTTGTTGCTGGTTTCCCCTCCTGCCGGCTTAGTCTTAGTATGGACTAAATTCCATATTCAGTCCACAGGAATACTAATATTGCAGATTCTTCCTGGCGGCAACCATAAACAGGCGCGGGAAAGACAGTATAACGCTGCCGTCTGCCCTGACGGGATAAGCGAGACTAAGCAATTGGCGATAGCGGGCCAGATAAGACTCGCGCATCCGATCGTCGAGTGGCTCCAGAAAGGGCCTAAGACCGGTAGATTTGACCCACTCGATAATCGCATCAACCGATGGCATAACGTGAAAATAAGTGGTTCGCCACAGATCGACATGCGCAGCCGGCGCCAGCAGGTCGTAGTAATCATTTGCGCCGAGGATCTTTACCCTAAGCTGGGCGCCATCGCCGATAACCGACTGCCAGGGGCTTTGGCCGGCGAGTTGCCTCATCAGTTGATGGGTGGGTTCTTCCCGATTATCCGGCATCTGAATCGCCAGGGCGCCGCCAGGGGCAATATAGGACATGAGTTTCGGCAGTAGCGTCTGATGGTCAGGAACCCATTGCAGGGAAGCATTGGCATAAATGACATCCTGCGGTGCCTCTGGCTGCCAGTGGCTGATATCCGCTGGTTCGAACCGGCAGCCCGGCAGACGTTGCCGGGCGCTGGCCAGCATAGCGTCTGAACTGTCTATGCCGGTAATTGCCGCACCCGGGTATCGTCGCAAAAGCCCTTCGGTGGAATTGCCGGGCCCGCACCCCAAATCGGTTATCCTTTGCGGATGAGATAGATCAATCCTGCTGATGAGCTCGTACGCCGGTCGACTACGTTCCTTTTCGAAGCGACGGTATAATTGCGGATCCCAATCTTGCATATTACCCCCTGTGGCTCATACCTATATTAGGCAGCCGATTGCAGAAAGGCCATCCATTGACGAGCCCCGGCTGAAAGGTATTTATTATGGTGATGACAAAGACTCAGCACACGGTAGAACCGCTGCCAAGTCCGGATAACACTGAAATGACCAGCAAAGAAAGGATGTTCGATAATGAGCTTCGATGCGAAGGTCAGACCTAACTGCCGATGAACACACAGCAGAATGGCGTCGAAAGTCTCAAGTGACAGGGTCACCTTTGGCTGCGATAGCAGTGGCGCCAAATAGGTTTCAAACTGATGACGGCTGCCTGAGCCCGCCTCGCGCAGTATCCACGCGCAGTCGCGCAGTGCCGACATCGACACCGGTTCGGCCCTGGCGAGTGGATGATCTTTGGCGGCGATTATCACCATCTCATCCTGCCGCCAGGGGGTGGTGACCAAATCCTGATCCGCCATTACTCCTTCCACCAGGGCCATGTCGTATTCGAAGTGCAGCAGTTTTTGCCTAACTTCGCTGCTGTTGGCGATGCTTACCCCTGGCATCCACCCCTGCTGCTGTTTGAAACCGCTCAACAGCCCCGGCAACAGATAACTGCCGATGGTCTTGGTACAGCCAAAGGTGAAATCGCTGACCAGAACGCTGTCGTCAAACATGCGATCCACTTCAGACATCCGTTGCAGCAATTCATCAGCCACCGGCACTAAGCGACGGCCTTCGCTATTGAGGAACAGCCGGGCATGGTGGCGATCAAATAACGGCACCGCTAACCGATGCTCAATTTCGGCGATTGTCTGCGACACTGCGCCCTTGGTCATAAACAGCAAGCCCGAGGCCTGGGTCAAGCTTTGACTACGGGCAACGGTAATAAACACCTGTAACTGCTTTAGCGTCAGCTTCATTTGTTTAGCTCAACTGAACGGTAGGTTAATATTTTAAGGATATCCTAAACAATATCGCGACTCTATACTTTTCGCATCAGGTTAGGGCACTGTGCCTCACCTTAAGGATAATAATGATGCGTAATACAGTTCGACTATTACTCAAAAACGTACCGACACCAATGGCCGGTCTGGCGCTGGGTATCGCCAGCCTGGGTTGGTGCCTGGAAAACGCGCTGGCACTGTCGGGTGCGGGCCAACTGGCCGGTGCCGTCATCGCTGCCCTGCTGCTGCTGGCGCTGACGGGTAAATTCCTGCTCCATCCGACGCTGCTGTCTGAAGATCTGCGTCATGCGGTGGTCGGAAGCGTCGTGCCGACCTATGCCATGGGCTGGATGGTGGTTTCCAAGGCGCTCAGCGCTTATTGTCCGGTGGCCGGACAGATTTTGTGGCTAGCGGCGGTGGCGGTGCACCTGGTCTGCCTGGTGGTTTTTATCTGGCATCGCAGCCAGGCCTTCCGGCTGCATCATATGGTACCAAGCTGGTTTGTTCCACCGGTGGGCATTATCGTTGCTGCAGTGGCTTCGCCAGGCGGCCCGTTTAACCCTATGGCCAATCTGCTGCTGGATATCGGTATGATGTGTTATACGGTGATGCTGCCGGTGATGCTGTATCGCTTGATATTCTGTGATGAAATTGCTGACGCCGCCAAGCCCACCATCGCCATTATGGCGGCTCCGGCGAGTTTATCTCTGGCCGGTTACCTGACGGTAGTTGAACACCCTTCGCTGCTGATTTGCGCGGTATTGCTTGGCATCGCCCTGTTGATGACCGCCATTACCTATGTCGCCTTCATCCGCCTGTTGCGTCTGCCCTTCAGCCCGGGATTTGCCGCTTTTACCTTCCCGATGGCTATCGGCGCCACTGCGCTGTATAAATTGGCGCATTACCTCGGTGAATGGCCACTGGCCCAGGGCTATGCCCGCCAACTGCATCGGTTGGCTACCATAGAAGTGACCATTGCGACAGTGATCATCGGTTATGTCATCGTTCGCTACTTGATGAATTACCTGGTCCAGGTAAAACCCCCTTTGCTCCAGCAATAGCGCCCCGCTATCGCCAGTCTCGTTGGGCATGTCTCAGGCGCTTGATCCTTATCAAGCGCCTGAGACAGCGGTCAGAATTGGTCCTTTACCTGTACTGAAAAACCATGATAAACCAGTAGCCTTTTAATTTTAGAGGCAGGCGAAGATGGTTATTGGTCCTTTTGTGAACGGCGCGGCGATCCTGCTGGGTGGCGTGGCCGGCGCGCTGTTGGGCGACAGGCTTCCGATCAGGATCCGTACCGCGATGCCCCTGACGTTCGGCATCGCATCAATGGGTATGGGCGTAGTGCTTATCGTGAAAGGCGTCCATATGCCGGTCATGGTGCTGTCGATTGTTCTGGGGGCGCTGATTGGCGAGTGGTGTTATCTGGAACGCGGCATCAGCACTCTCTGTGCCCGGCTGCGAAATCTTATCGACCGTCGCCAGCCGACCGATCCTGCTGTCAAGGAAAGCCCAAAAGAGTTTATAGATCAGTATGTGGCTATCGTTGTGCTGTTCTGCGCCAGCGGCACTGGCATCTTTGGGTCGATGCATGAGGGCATGACCGGCGATGCCAGCGTGCTTGTCGCCAAATCCTTGCTCGATCTATTTACCGCCACTATTTTTGCAACGACCTTGGGCCTGGCGGTCGCCGCTATTGCGTTACCGCAGTTGTGCATCCAGTTGGCGCTGGCGTTTGGCGCCGTGATACTTTTGCCGTTAACGACGCCGGCGATGCAGGCGGATTTTTCGGCGGTCGGCGGCCTGATGATGCTGGCTACCGGATTTCGCATCTGCGGTATCAAGATGTTTCCGGTGGCGAACATGCTGCCGGCACTGCTGGTGGCGATGCCGATCTCGGCACTGTGGAGCGCGATATTCTGAATGACCATCAACGCCAGCGCCGAGCATGGCGTTCGCGGTTTTCAGTGCGGGCATGATAACGGGTACGAGAATCAACCGCTCGGGCTCATTCGCCGGCTCAACCCGCTGGCGATTGATGATCATTGGAAAAGCTAATTTGAAGCGCTTGATGGCCTGCTTTGACTAAAAGTGCAGCCGCGTCGCGGGAGACTTTATCTCCCTACCTAAAAGATGTTAAAATTGACGTAAATCAATATTGCGTGAGCGGCGGGCTATGATTATTCAGGAAAAGCGTATCATCAGGCGGATTCAGTCCGGCGGCTGTGCGATCCATTGTCAGGATTGCAGCATCAGCCAGCTATGTATTCCTTTTACGCTGAATGAGCACGAGCTTGATCAGCTTGACAATATTATTGAACGCAAAAAGCCTATCCAGAAGGGTCAGGCGCTGTTCAAGGCCGGCGATGAACTGAAATCGCTATACGCCATCCGTTCAGGCACCATAAAAAGCTACACTATCACTGAACAGGGCGACGAACAGATTACCGGTTTTCATCTGGCCGGCGATCTGGTCGGTTTTGACGCCATCGGCGGCGGCGAACATCCAAGCTTTGCCCAGGCGCTGGAAACATCAATGGTGTGTGAAATTCCGTTCGATACCCTAGACGACCTGTCGGGAAAAATGCCCAATCTGCGCCAGCAGATGATGCGGCTGATGAGCGGCGAAATCAAAGGCGACCAGGACATGATTCTGCTGCTATCCAAAAAGAATGCCGAAGAGCGGCTGGCGGCTTTTGTCTACAATTTGTCGCGCCGTTTTGCGCAGCGTGGCTTCTCACCGCGTGAATTCAGGCTGACCATGACCCGCGGCGATATCGGCAACTACCTCGGCTTGACGGTAGAAACCATCAGCCGGTTGCTGGGGCGTTTCCAGAAGAGCGGCATGCTGGCGGTAAAGGGCAAATACATCACCATAGAGAACAGCCAGGCCCTCTCTGAACTGGCTGGAACCCCCCAGAAAGCCAGCTGATATTTGGCCGGTGATATAATTTTATCATTTTATTGATCCGGCATCATTTCTCTACTGTCAGTACCTGTATCAATGAGTTACTCTTAATTTACTGTCCTGTTGCATTACAGACGTTAGGAGACTCTATGGCTAAGTATCATAAACTTCTGGTCGCGATTGACCCTAATCAGGATGATCAGCCGGCGCTGCGCCGGGCCGTGTATGTGGTGCAGCGGCTGGGGGGGACTATCAAGGCCTTCCTGCCGATATATGACTTTTCGTATGAAATGACCACCCTGCTGTCTGCTGACGAACGGACTGCCATGCGTCGCGGTGTGATCGATCAGAGAACTGCCTGGATTGAAGAACAGTGTCAGCACTATATCAACAGCGGTATCCCGATTGAAATCAAAGTGGTGTGGCATAATCGCCCGTTTGAAGCCATTATCCAGGAGATTATCGCCCATCAGCATGATCTTCTGCTGAAAACGACTCATCAGCACGATCGCCTGGAGTCGGTCATCTTTACCCCAACTGACTGGCATCTGCTGCGTAAATGCCCCTGCCCGGTATGGATGGTAAAAGACCAGGCATGGCCGCAGGGCGGTAAAGCGCTGGTTGCGGTTAACCTGTCCGGTGAGGATCCCTATCACGATCCGCTCAACATCAAGCTGGTGGAAGAAACCCTTGCCCTGGCCGAACAGATAAATCAAACCGAGGTGCATCTGGTCGGCGCTTATCCGGTCACGCCGATAAACATTGCCATTGAGTTGCCTGACTTCGATCCCAGCGTCTATAACGACGCTATCCGTGGCCAGCATCTGATCGCCATGAAATCCTTGCGCCAGAAATTCAACCTGGACCAAAAGTTTACCCACGTGGAAAAAGGCCTGCCCGAAGAAGTTATTCCGGATCTGGCGGTGCATTTGGATGCGGGCGTGGTGGTACTGGGCAGTATCGGCCGAACCGGTTTTTCTGCAGCGTTTATTGGCAATACGACTGAACTGGTGATAGACCATCTGAAATGCGATCTGCTGACCATCAAACCCGATGATTATGTCTCACCGGTAACGCTGGAAGAAGGCGATCAGTTTGAATAGTATTCATCTGCATCTCCTGGCTGGATTTCAGCCGCTACTGGCAGAGAGAAATTGAAAAGCCCGGCATACTGCCGGGCCTATTTGGGACACTGATTCTGCGCTAGATGGCTTATAGCGCCCGCAGGATAGCCTCGACACTGGCCTTGGCATCGCCGAACAGCATCTGGGTATTCTCCTTGAAGAACAGTGGGTTCTGAACACCGGCATAGCCAGTGTTCATTGAACGCTTGAACACCACTACATTCTGCGCTTTCCACACTTCAAGCACCGGCATGCCGGCAATCGGGCTGCGCGGATCCTCCTGCGCGGCCGGGTTAACGGTGTCATTGGCACCGATGACCAGCACGGTATCGGTATCGGCGAAATCGTCGTTTATTTCGTCCATTTCCAGCACGATGTCATACGGCACTTTGGCCTCCGCCAGCAGTACGTTCATGTGCCCAGGCAAACGACCGGCCACCGGATGGATACCGAAGCGCACTTTAATCCCGCGGGCCCGCAGCTTGGCGGTAATATCGTGCACCGGGTATTGTGCCTGGGCGACGGCCATGCCGTAGCCTGGAGTAATAATGACCGAACTCGATGATTTAAGCAGTTCGGCCACCTCTTCAGCGCTGGCCTCGCGATATTCGCCTGTTGCTTCCACTGCTCCGGTACTGCTGCTGTCGGTACCAAAACCGCCGGCGATCACGCTAATAAAGGAGCGATTCATCGCTTTGCACATGATATAGGACAGGATGGCGCCGGATGAACCTACCAGAGCGCCGGTGACGATCAGCAGGTCATTGCTGAGCATAAAGCCCGCTGCCGCTGCCGCCCAGCCCGAATAGGAGTTCAACATCGACACCACTACCGGCATATCCGCACCACCGATGGACGCCACCAGGTGCCAGCCGAACGCCAGGGCGATAAGCGTCATCAATACCAGCGCCAGTACCTGCAGTCCCACCGATTCGGTGCGGACAAACATCACCATCAGCAGGAAAGAAATCACCAGTGCCGCCAGATTCATGCGATGGCGATGGGGCAGCATCAGCGGCCGGGAAGATATTTTGCCGCGCAGTTTGCCAAATGCGACCAGCGAGCCGGTAAAGGTAATCGCGCCAATAAAGATGCCGAGGAAAACTTCCGTGAGATGGATATTTTCCATGACCGGATTAGTGATTTCCCCCTGATCCAGATAGCTGTTGAAACCCACCAGTACTGCCGCCAGGCCGACGAAGCTGTGCAGGATGGCGACCAGCTCAGGCATCTCAGTCATTTCAACCTTGCGGGCTAAATGAATGCCGATGCCCCCGCCGATGACCATGGCGACGATAATCCAGCCGACACTGCCGGCGTGCGGCCCGAAAATGGTGGCGATAAGCGCAATCGCCATACCGCTGACACCAAACAGATTGCCCTGCATCGACGTTTCATGTTTGGACAGTCCCGCCAGGCTGAAAATAAATAATATCGCGGCAACAATATACGCCGCCGTCACGAGTCCTTCAGACATGGGTTTACCCCTTAATTTTTACGAAACATTTTCAGCATGCGCTGAGTCACGGTGAAGCCACCAAAGATGTTGATGCTTGCGATCAACACAGCGATAAAAGAAAGGAATGATACCCAGCCGCCGTGACCAATCTGCAACAGCGCGCCGACCACGATAATGCCCGAAATGGCGTTAGTGACCGACATCAATGGCGTATGCAACGCATGACTTACGTTCCATACCACGTAATAACCCACCACGCACGCCAGGGCGAACACGGTAAAATGCGACAGGAAATCGCGCGGGGCTACGCTTGCCAGCCAGCCGAACAAAATGATGGCCAAGGCGATAAGCGCATATTTAAGGGTCGGTGATGAAGGCGCTGCTTCAGCTTTGGTCAGCGGTTGAGATGCCGGCCTGGACGCCTGAGGCTGAGCGGATACCTGAATTGGCGGCGCAGGCCAGGTCAGTTCTCCCTCTTTAATCACCGTCACGCCACGGATCACCAGATCATCGAAATCAACCACAATGTCGCCATTCTTTTCTTTGCACAGCAGTTTGAGCAAATTGACCAGGTTGGTGCCATAAAGCTGGGAAGACTGAGTGGGTAAACGACTTGGCAGGTCGGTATAGCCGATGATACGCACGCCGTTTTCGCTAATAGTCACTTTATCGGCGACCGTAAGTTCGCAGTTACCGCCGTTCTGCGCCGCCAGATCTACAATCACACTGCCGGGTTTCATGCTGGCGACCATCTCTTTGGTAATCAGCTTGGGTGCGGGCTTGCCAGGAATCAGCGCGGTGGTAACGATGATATCGACCTCTTCCGCCTGGGCCTGGAACAGCGCCATTTCTGCTTTGATAAAAGCCTCGGACATCACTTTGGCATAACCATCGCCGCTGCCGGCCTCTTCCTGGAAGTCCAGTTCAAGGAATTCGGCTCCCATGCTTTGTACCTGTTCTTTGACTTCCGGGCGAGTATCAAACGCCCTGACGATAGCGCCAAGGCTGCCTGCCGCACCGATAGCGGCAAGCCCCGCTACGCCGGCGCCGATAATCATGACCTTGGCGGGCGGAACCTTACCGGCTGCGGTGATTTGTCCAGTGAAGAACCGACCGAACTCGTGGGCGGCTTCGACAATGGCCCGATAGCCGGCGATATTGGCCATCGAGCTCAGGGCATCAAGGGACTGTGCGCGGGAAATGCGCGGTACGGAGTCCATTGCCATGACGGTAATATTGCGGGCGGCCAACTTCTCCAGCAACTGAGGATTCTGTGCCGGCCAGATAAAGCTGACCAGGGTGCTGCCACTTCGGGTCTGGGCAATCTCTTCATCAGTGGGTGCATTGACCTTAAGCATGATGTCTGACTGCCAGACATCGATAGCGTCAGTTATCGACGCTCCGACCGCACGATAAGCGGCATCCTCGAAACTGGCCAGCTTACCCGCGCCGCCTTCAATCGCCACGGTGAAACCCAGTTTGAGCAACTGCTCAACGGTTTTCGGCGTGGCGGCAACGCGAGCCTCATTGGCCAGGCGTTCTTTTGGTATACCAATACGCATAGCATTCCCTTTTTTAACTGTTTTTTTTGATAATGACCGTCATCCTGACCCAACTGACAATTTGTCACTGCAGCCGACGCCGGGCAACCGGGCAAAAGCCATAACATAACCTACTTAAAATAAAATCTTGGGTCTATATCAGAGTAGGGATAAATCCCTTTAACGTTTAAAAAAATGCCTCAATTTCCCTGACTTACCCATCTAATGGAAGTAGCGCATTAAAATGCAGAGACACTTCGCATTATTACATGCCATAATCTGCGCCTAATCTGTTATACATCAACAGTTCAGCATGTTTTGCGTGAAAGCGTATGTCGAAAGGATTTTTTATGAAGCTGAAGAACACATTATTGGCATCTGCGTTATTGACTTTGACCACGTTATCAGCGCAGGCCGCTCAGGAGTTGACGCCCGAAAAGGCCGCCAGCCTCAAGCCCTTTGATCGCATCAATATTACTGGCCGCTTCAATGCAATCAGCGATGCCGCCGCCGCCGTTTCCCGCCGCGCCGACACCTTGGGCGCCGATGCTTTCTATATCCAGGCTATCAATGATAACTCCAATCATAGCGGCAACTGGCGTGTCACTGCTGATCTGTTCCATAATAACGCAGAGCCGGCTGCTACTGCCCCGCAGTACCGGGTAATCAATGGCGTCAAAGAACTGCCGCGTGAAGAAGCCAACCTGCTTGAACCTTACGATACCGTAACGGTTCGCGGATTTTATCGCAGCCAGCCTGAAGTGAATGACGCAATTACCAAAGCAGCGCGCGCCAAAGGCGCTGACTCTTTCTATATCGTGCGCCAGATTGATACCAACCAGGGTGGAAATCAGCAGGCGACGGCCTATGTCTATAAAGCCGATGCGCCGAAACGCGTGGTGCAGAGCCCGAACGTGATTCCGAGGGATTCCGAAGCCGGCAAAGCGGCCCTGGCCGCCGGCGGTGCTGCAGCGGCCAATGTTGAAATACCGGGTGTCGCCTCCTCGGGTTCACCAAGCCGCGAAGTGGGACGCTTCTTTGAGACACAGTCGTCTACCGGCAAGCGCTACACCGTCACCCTGCCGGATGGCAATCAGATCCAGGAAGTCAATAAGGTGGCCGCCGCCCAGATGGTGCCTTTCGACTCGGTCACCTTTACCGGCCACTACAATAGTATTACCGACATTTCCCATGAAGTTGCTCGTCGGGGTGCCAAGAAAGGCGCCAAATACTACCATATCACCCGTCAGTGGCAGCAGAATGCCAGCGGTGGCAACATATCGGTATCCGCCGACCTGTTTAAGTAACACGCTGCAGGCCGTATCGTGCATGTTCGCCGCCCGATACGGCATCTCACTTTCCCCGCCGTTTCAACCAGAATTCTCCTCCATGTCATGCTGATGGCTGGCCAGGTGGCCCGCAGACTCAGCCATCGCTAAAAACGCCGCACACGGGTGAATGCCTGCAGACCAGAAATGCAATGGCCGCAGGCTATTGACGGATATATGGTTGCATTCCCGGTGACAGGTTATCAGGGCAGAGTGGCGATGGTCGCCGAGTGCTTCTCAGACGATGTCTGCTGCAGGCAGACGGTCAGGGTCTCATTCGACTGGGTCAGTTGCAGGGTGCCGTCGAATTCGTTTTTGATTGCCGCCAACTGCTGCTGTTCAAGGGCGTAAGGCAGGCAGATATCGAAAAGCCGAATGTGTTTCTGCATCGCCAGCGTTATCAGGCGGATGATATTGGTTTCATCATTTACCTGAGTGGAAAGAACCTGTAATGCCAGCGCATCAAGCTGGTCTTGGGATATCTGTGGAGTCACCGAAGCAGAACGGGTGACAATCCCGAAAATCGGCAGTACGCCATAAATGGCATCTATAAATCCCCAGCGTTTTTTACAACTGGCTGACAGATAGCTAGTGTAATCAAAGCAAAGTCTTTTGCCCTGAGTGACAGCCCTGCATTGACGCTCGCTCATCTGACCTGTCCTTCCCTTACGATATGAAAATGGCAGCTGCGCTAACTGTAAATCGGCAGATACTATAACATATTGCCCACCCTTAAAGCCTTCTCAACGGCCGTTTTGCGACCTGGATTACTTTACCAGGTGTTTCAGTAAAGGCGGGGGCGTTAACAATCTTTGCTGCGGCTCACTTTTATCCGATAGCGTAAACCGATAGCTGCGGCTATGCTTTCAGCGTTTTCAGCCGCTAAGGGCACAAGCTCGAATGAACAAGATTGTATATGTTGAGGACGACGCAGAGGTCGGCTCCCTGATTGCCGGCTGGTTGGGTAAGCATGACTTCGACGTGATAGTGGAGCCGCGCGGCGATTGCGCCCAGGCGGTCATCGCCGAGCAGAGGCCTGATCTGGTGTTGCTCGATATCCTGCTGCCTGGAAAGGATGGAATGTCACTGTGCCGGGATCTCAGGCCCGGATATACTGGCCCCATAGTTTTGCTGACCTCGCTGGACAGCGATATGAATCACGTTCTGGCGCTGGAAATGGGCGCCAACGACTATATCCTTAAAACCACACCACCGCCGGTGCTACTGGCGCGTGTACGCCTGCATCTCAGACAGGGAACCTCAGCGCCCAGTCCCCGAGAGCCCTCATCATCGCCCTCCTCCGGCAGCCTGCTGCATTTTGGTCGGCTGAGCATCGATTTATTTAACCGTGAAGTGACATTAGGTGAAGAAGTCATCACCTTGTCGACAGCGGATTTCGATTTATTGTGGCAACTGGCAACCCATGCCGGACATACCATGGACCGTGAAGTTCTACTAAAAGCACTGCGCGGGGTCAGCTACGACGGAATGGACAGAAGTATCGATGTCGCTATTTCCCGTCTGCGTAAAAAACTGTATGACAATGCTTTGGAACCGTTCCGAATTAAAACAGTGCGTAACAAGGGTTACCTGCTGGCGCCTAATGCCTGGGAGCGCGTGCATCGATGAGAAAGCTGTTTATTCAGTTCTATCTGCTGCTGTTTGTCTGCTTCCTGGTGATGACCTTGCTGGTCGGCCTGGTTTACAAGGTCACCGCCGAACGTGCCGGCAGGAAATCGATGGATGACCTGATGAAAAGCTCACTGTATCTGATGCGCAGTGAATTACGTGAGATTCCGCCCCGAGACTGGAACAACACCATCAACAAGCTGGATCTCAACTTGTCGTTCAAAATGCATATTGAGCCGTTGCGGAAATATCATCTGGACGCTGAAACTGACCGGCGCCTGCGAATGGGTGAAATTGTGGCTCTTGATGATCAGTACAGTTTCATCCAGCGAATACCGAGAAGCAATTATGTACTGGCGGTAGGTCCGATACCCTACCTGTTTTTCATTCATGAGATGCGGCTGCTTGATCTGGCGCTGTTGGTGCTGATCGGCCTTTCTCTGGCATTCCCGGTATTTATCTGGATGAGGCCCCACTGGAAAGACATGCTCAAACTGGAGGTGGCCGCCCAGCGGCTCGGTGCCGGAAATCTTGATGAACGTACGGATTTTGAACCCTCATCAAGCCTCAACCGATTGGGGGTGGCTTTCAATCAGATGGCCGACAGCGTCAGCGCCCTGCTGGCGAGCAAAAAACAACTTATCGACGGGATTGCCCACGAATTGCGCACCCCGCTGGTCAGATTGCGCTACCGGCTGGCAATGAGTGATGGGCTGAATAGCGCAGAACAGCAAAAACTCAACCATGATATCAGCCAGTTGGAAGGTCTTATCGATGAGCTGCTGACGTTTGCCCGCCTTGACCGGCCCCAGGTGGTGCTTAACCTTACCGCCATCGATATGCCGCTGTGGGTCGGGGACAAACTGCGCGATATCAGGCTTATCCACCCGCAAAAAAAGATCGAGGCCAATTTATCCGCAGGTGGTGACTATGGCCTTATCGATAGCAGATTAATTGAACGGGTATTGGATAATCTGGTTAATAATGCCCTGCGCTACTGCCATGCAACGATCCAGGTCAGCCTCGGCAGGCAAGAGGGCAATGGCTATATTCAGGTCGACGACGATGGTCCCGGCATCCCGGTTGAACAGCGTCAGCGTATTTTCGAACCCTTTGTGCGCCTAGACCCCAGCCGCGATCGCGCCACCGGCGGCTGCGGCCTGGGCCTGGCCATTGTTGATTCCATTGCCCAAGCCTGCCAGGGTCGGGTGACCGCCGATGCCAGCCCTCTGGGTGGCGCCCGCCTCACTTTTCGTTGGCCGATACAAAGCCGGGGTGAGTAGCTTGATGGCGATGATGAGGGCCAGGTATGGCTGGAGAAGTTTATTGCATGTTGTAACTAATGGCAATAACGGCAACGCTGTACATTCGGTTACACGCCGATACCAATCACTCACGGACAGTACCATAGGAAATCACTATTCTCCTTTCACCGGCTCCACTTTGGGGTTGATATCAAAACTGAATTGCTGAGGATATGACGATGAAAAAAGTATTTGCACTGATTGTTGCCGGCACCATGGGTCTGACCAGCGCCGCTTTCGCTGCCGAAACCACCACCGCAGCACCTGCAGCGGCCAAAACCGCACCGGCCAAAACAACTCACCACAAAAAGCATCTTGTGAAAAAAGCAGCACCGGCGCAAACGGCTCAGGCAGCTAAAAAACACGTCAAGAAAGTACATAAGAAAGCCGCCCCTGCGGCTGCCGCCACGCCTGCAGCCTAAGTAATATCCAGTCATTCTTCGGCGATGCCGTCGCTGATATGCTGCTGAATCACTGAAGATTACGATAACGGGTTGCGCCTGTAACGACGCTTCACTGGCAACTGCGACATCGGGATGAACCCGATGTCGTTTTTTTTAAGGTCCGGGTTATGCTGCGCGGTTACTTATTTGAAATCATCCTGGGGTTATTGATTGTCAGCGCGCTGATATGCGCGAGTTTTTATCTCTAGCCTGCCGACGCCACACAGGGGAACAGCGGTTATCCTGCCGGATTGGCACAACGTTGCAGCCGCAGCAGGGTATGACTCCGGCGCCAATAGCCGGCTGAAACGCAACGTTTTTTCGCCCTGCCAATGTTATTTCAGCTATATTAACAGCATCCGATTCCCGGTAGACACTGGTCATCCTGATAAGGCTGCGTTTTATGCGTATTTTACTGCTCGTGATGTTGTCCTGGCTGTGTTTACCCTTGACTACCCTCCCCCGCGCGGCGACGCTCAGTGACGATCAGCAAAGATTGTTTTTCGGTTACGACCAGCGCCAGGCGGTGACCGATGGACAAGCATGGCCCTGGCAGGCAATTGGCCAAATTGAAACCGCCAGCGGCAACCTGTGTACCGCAACCCTGATCTCACCCCATCTGGCGCTGACGGCTGGGCATTGCGTGCTGACACCGCCGGGAAATATCGACCAGGCGGTGATGCTGCGTTTTGTGGCTGAAAACAGCGCCTGGCGCTATCAGACCAGCGCTATTCAGACACTGGTGGACCGTGCGCTGGGCCATCGCCTGAAACCTTCCGGCGAAGGATGGGTGGTGCCGGCGGATGCGGCCCCGTACGATTTTGCGTTGATAAAGCTCAACTCTGCTTTTACCGACATCAAACCGCTGCCCCTGTGGCAGGGTGACCAGGCGGAATTAAGCATACAGCTCAAACAGGCGTCCAGAAGAGTTACCCAGGCGGGTTATCCGGAAGATCACCTGCTGCAGCTCTACCGGCACCAGAACTGTCAAATCACCGGTTGGGCGCAAAAAGGCGTACTGTCCCACCGCTGTAATACCCTGCCGGGCGACAGTGGTTCGCCATTGATGCTCTTTACCATGACCGGCTGGCGCCTTATCGCCATCCAGAGTTCCGCGCCGTTGCCCAAAGATCGCTATCGGGCAGACAATCGGGCGTTAGCGGTAACCGGGATACATGACGCGTTACTGACCCTTGCCAATGGCGTACCGGCGACAGACAATGGCGACAAATGAGAGTGCTGCGGTATCTTGGGTGGCTGGTGCGCCAGGCGGGAATTTGGTGAACCCGAGTGTATTCCCCGGTAGTTGATGCAGTCTAACTTGATTCAGGGAGTGGATGGGTGAATCGCTTTTCGTTGGGGGTAACGGTGTTGTTGGCCAGCGCATATCAGGCTGAGGCCGGGGACTTTGTGAATTTTCAGTCATTTGATACCAGTCTTTACCTGCAGAATGAAAATCGGGTAGACCCGCAAAAGACCCTTTCACCTATTGTCGAGGCATTTGGTGATTACAGCATCGGCGATATGTATGTCTACAGTATTTGGCAGAATTCGCTGCAAAGTGCTTATCAGGGCGATAACAGCACCTATTATTACAAAATCGTTCCCCGCCTTAGCTATAGCAAAATTACCGGTCAGGATATCTCCTATGGTTGGTTCAAGGATCTGACCTTCGCCCAGTGGATAGCCAGGACCAAAGGGGCGGACTATGACTATTTCGCCGGTATTGGGCTGGACTGGCAGACCGGCTGGATAAGCTGGCTGCGGACCCTATTCTATTACGAATATAACCCATCCAAAGGATGGAATGACCAGCGTCTGCATATTGATTATGGCGTGCCCTTCAGCCTCGGCGAAAATGATTTTCGCGTGGTCGGCACCTTTGATTATACTTTCGGACTGCATGGTCAGACCCAAACCATCGATTTCAAACCCGAGCTACACTATGACCTGGGAAAAAAATGGGGTAACCTGCCGGGGCATCTGTGGACAGGTATCGTTCTCAACCCAATTAAAAACAAATATAAAATCAAGGACAGCCCCTATTTTGCCACTAATCAATTCAGTTATGGTGTATTTATCCGCTACAGTTTTTTCTGATGCCGAATCCGCCCCACGTAGTCAACAGTATTGCTGCTGTTAGGGAGAAGCCATGTCTAGTAGCCCAGATCGGTTCGGACCCCATTACCCGTGGGTGATGCTGCTGCTGTTCGGTATGCTGTATTTCCTGGCTACCGCTACCACCTTTACCTCACTGGGGGTGGTGCTGCCGGCGATGATTGGTGACCTTGGCTGGAGCTGGACCGATGCCGGTCTCGGCTTTACCCTGCTTGGACTGGCCTGCGGGCTATCAAGCTATCTGCCGGCCATCAGTATCAGAAAACTGGGCGTTCGCCTGACGTTACTGCTAGGTACTTTGCTATTTATCGCCGGATTCGGCAGTCTTTATGGGGCGCAGAGCATTGCGTCTTATTTTATCGGCACGACGTTGCTGGGGATCGGTTTCAGTTTCCTGGCCACAGTGCCGGGCACCTATGTCATCAGCCGATTGTTCGTGAAACAACCGCTGGCGTTCGGCATTTATTTCACTATCGGCGGACTGGGCGGCGTGGCCGGACCCTGGATTTATTTCCTGGCCCAGGGATTCTGGGGCGACTGGCGGATGCATTGGATCATCTCCGGCACACTGCTGACGCTTGTCAGCTTGTTGACCGTGGTAATGATGCGCGAAGGTGGGCGTGAGCTCGCCCATGCTGAACAGGTCAGCCAAGTTCAGGTGAGTCAGGCGCCGGGCGCTATTTATCGCACCGTTGAAATATGGAATGCCCGTCAGGCGCTGCGGACCCGGCAATTCTATGTGATTGCCGCCGCCTATACCTCATTCCTGCTGTGCGGTATTACGGTAAACAGTTTTGCGGTGGCGCATATCACTGAAAATGGCTTCAGTGCAACCGTTGCCGCTACTCTGCTGAGCGTACAGGCATTTATCAACGCCTTTTCTCGCTTTGCCGGCGGTGCCGTCGGTGAATGGCTTGACCCGAAGAAGCTACTGGTCGGCAGCCTGTCGATGATCATCTGCGGGATGATAGCGTTAAGCGCAGCCTCCTCCTGGCCAGTGCTGATGCTTTTTACCCTGTGTATCGGCGGCGGTTATGGGCTGACCTTTCTGGCGTCAAGCGTGCTGCTGTCCAATTATTTTGGCCGCAGACCTTACCTGGAATTGTTCTCGGCGATGAATCTCATCTCTACCTTGGCCTGCTTCGCACCTTTCCTCGCCGGGGCCATCAAAGATCACAGCGGTAATTTTTCGTCAGCCTTCCTTATCATCGCGCTGCCGGTCGCGGCCATTTTACTGTTGACGCTTAAAATGAGCCCGCCATCTCACTCGGCATCTCAATGAAAAATAAACAGCTTTACTATTTCGCTTAAGGCTTTCCTGACCGGATGGGCAGATGCGGTATACTCTGATTACTACTGGGCTTTTCAGTTTTTCCTGGCAAATAATGAATATTAAACAGGTTGTTATCATCGCGGTCATTGTTACGTCTGTCATCGCCTGCAAGCCGAAACAGCCTGAACCCTCCGGGGCCGCCCCGCCCTTGCCCGCTGTCACTACCGTTAACCCGGTTGCACCGCGCGAATTCCGCGCCAGCTGGGTTGCAGCGGTGCTGAATCTGGACTGGCCCTCCGCCGACTCGCTGGAAATCAAAGACCACCAACAGCGGGCAGTGGTGCAACAACGGGAATTCATCCGTATCCTGGATGAAGCCCAGCAGCACCGCCTCAATGCGCTGATAGTGCAGGTCAAACCGAATGCCGATGCGCTTTATCGTTCCACTCTGCTGCCGTGGTCGCCTCAGCTTACCGGCGTCCAGGGCAAGGATCCAGGCTATGATCCACTTCAGTTCATCATTGAAGAAGCCCATAAGCGTAATATAGATATCCATGCATGGATAAATCCCTACCGGGTCTCGATGGATCTGTTGCCGGCAACCCTGGCGGCCCTGTCCGCTACCGCTCCCGGCGGTCCACCCAGTGTATATGTCAGCCACCCGCAATGGATACGCACCGCCAACCATCGCCTGGTACTGGATCCGGGCATCCCCGAGGCGCGACAGTGGATTGTGCGTATCGTGAGTGAAATCATCAGCCATTATGATGTAGACGGCATCCATCTGGATGATTATTTCTACTATGAGTCCCCGACTTCACCATTGGATGATGATAGCACCTACCGGCAATATGGCGGCGAGTTCAGCAACAAAGCGGACTGGCGGCGCAACAATACCTATCTGCTGATGAAAATGCTGGCCAACGATATTCGCGCCCGACGGCCGGAGGTCAGATTTGGCGTCAGTCCAGCCGGGGTCTGGCGCAATAAGTCAGCGGATCCGCACGGCTCTGATACCCAGGCGGGGATCCCCAATTATGACAAGGCTTATGCCGATACCCGCCGTTGGGTCAAAGAGGGGCTGGTCGATTATATCGTACCGCAAGTCTATTGGTCTTTTGACCAACGGGCGGCGGCCTATGATGCCGTCGCCGGATGGTGGGCGCAAACGGTACGCGGCACGCCGGTGCAGCTGTATATCGGCAATGCGCTGTACAAAGTCGGCGAAGCTTCTCCTGCGGAACCGGCCTGGCGTGCAGGCAATGGCGTCAGTGAACTGATGAACCAGCTGCGCTTCAATCAGCATACACCCGGTATCAGCGGTACCGTGCTGTTCCGGCATACTTCGCTGCGTGAAGCCCAGATCCAGCCGGCCATGGCGGCGCTGTCGACCGAGCGTTGGCCGACCCCGGCACTGATACCGCCGATGCCGGGCAGCAGCCGATCGACGGCGCAACCGCCAGTGGCCCTGACGCTGACGCAGGCACCCGGCGAGACCCTCCTCGGCTGGCAGACGGCGGATACAGCGCAGGAAACCGCTTATTATGCCCTGTATCAGGTGAACCAAAGCTGGCCGCTGATGCCAGAAAGTCGATTACTCGGCACCCAACGCAACCAGGGAGGCAGAGGCGCCTGGACTGTACATACCGCCCCGCTGACAGGAACAGCGCGTTACATCATCACCGCGGTAGACAGGCATCATCGGGAAAGCAGCGCCCTTTTTTTCCCGAAATGATATCAGGGCTGTATCTGTTCCATTGCCTGGAGCACCCGCTTATCTGAAATAGGGTAAGGGGTGCCCAATTGCTGAGCAAAGTAGCTGACCCGCAATTCCTCTATCATCCAGCGGATTTCACGGACATCGTCATCCTGGCGTCGAAGCTCAGAAAGCTTTGATTGCCACTGCTGCCAGGCGCGCTGGACCTGTTCAATTTTCAGCATCTGGGCCCGGTCCCTGCTCGGGTCGACCGCCAGCTTTTCTAGCCGGCGTTCAATGGCCCGCAGATAGCGCAGGGTATCCGGCAGCCGCCGCCAGCCATTACCGGTAACAAATCCGGGATACACCAGTCCGCTGACCTGGCTCTTTATATCGGACAGCGCCAAAGCGAGGCTAAAATCAACCCGGCCTTTAAGCCGCTTGTTAATGTTGAATACCGCCGTCAATATTTGCTCAACCTGGCTGGCAATCGCGACCACGGCGTCATTAAGATTAGCCCGGACAAACTCCTGCAGCGCGGCATATTCCGCTGCCTGCCACACCAGTCCGCCCTGTTCTGACATCAGCTTATCGACGCCGCAGGTAATACAGTCGTCAATCAGGTCCAGCACCTTGCCGTAAGGGTTGAAATACAGCCCCAATTTGGCTTTGTTAGGCAATTTTTCATGCAGATATTTTATCGGCGACGGAATGTTGATAAGCAGTAGACGGCGGGTACCTCGCCACATGGCACGCGCCTGATCATGCTCGGTTTCAAATAGCCGTATAGCCACGCTGTCTTTTTCATCCACCAGCGCCGGGTAGGCTTTGACCGCGTAGTTGCCTTTCTTCTGCTCATAGCGTTTGGGCAAGTTTCCAAAGCTCCACACCTGCAGATCCTGTTGCTCCATACCCTCATCGGCTACCGCAGACAGGGTTTGCTGCACATGGTCTTTCAGCTGGATTTTAAGGGCTTCGAGGTTTTTACCTTCGCGTAACAGTTTCTGCTTGTCGTCAATCACCCGGAAAGTGATCTTCAGATGGTCCGGCACCTGCTCCCATTGCCAGGCTTCCCGGTCAAGGGCTACGCCGCTCATGCGCTTGAGCTCGCGCTCCAGTGCATCAAGGAGATGACCTTCGCCCGGCGTCACCCGGCCTAGAAATGCCTCGGCGTAGTTGGGGGCCGGCACGAAGTTACGGCGTAACGGTTTTGGCAGCGATTTGATCAAGGCAATCACCAGTTCCCGCCTGACGCCGGGTATTTGCCAGTCGAATCCAGCCGGCTTTATTTGGTTGAGCAGCGGCAGCGGGATATGTACCGTTACGCCATCAGCTTCTTTACCCGGCTCGAATTGATAGCTCAGACGCAGCTTGAGATTGCCTTGCAGCCAAAAGTTGGGATAATCCAGGGCGCTTATCTCATCCGCCCCTTGTTTAATCAGGAAGCTTTTCTCGAAATTCAGCAGATCAGGATTGGCCGGGCTTTCCCGCTGCCACCAACTATCAAAATGCCGGGCCGAGACCACCTCTTGGCCGATGCGCTGGTCGTAGAAACTGAACAGGGTTTCATCGTCCACCAGAATATCGCGGCGTCGAGATTTATGTTCCAACTCTTCCACTTCGCTCAGCAGCCGACGATTGGCCCGGAAGAACGGGTGGCGGGTCTGCCAGTCGCCCTCCACCAGCGCGTGTCGGATAAACAGTTCCCGGCACAGCGAGGGATCGATGGTGCCATAGTTCACCTTACGCCCGGCAACAATCGGTAAGCCCAGCAGGGTCACTTTCTCGGTGGCCATCACCGCACCGGCTGCTTTCTCCCAGTGAGGTTCGCTATAGCTGCGCTTGACCAGATGTTGGGCCAGCGGCTCAATCCACTCCGGATCAATTCGGGCAGCGATCCTGCCCCATAACCGGCTGGTCTCCACCAGCTCAGCGACCATCGCCCATTTGGGCGGCTTCTTGAACAGACCTGAACCGGGATAAATGGCAAACCTGGCGTTACGGGTGCCTGAATACTCGTGTTTGTCGGCATCTTTCTGACCGATATGGGACAGCAGGCCCGCCAGCAGAGAACAGTGCAATTCCCGGTACTCCGCCGGCTTGGTATTGACCGGCAATCCCAATGTCTTGACAGTCTGACGTAACTGGGTGTAAACGTCCTGCCACTCGCGTACCCGCAGATAGCTGAGAAAATCGATACGGCACTGGCGACGAAACTGACTGGATGACAGCGCTTTTTGCTGTTCCTGGATATAATCCCACAGTTTAACGAACGCCAGATAATCGGAATCTTTATCAGCAAAGCGGTGATGTTTTTCATCCGATGCCTGTTTTTTATCCATCGGCCGTTCGCGCGGATCCTGGATAGACAGGGCCGCGGCGATAACCATCACTTCCCTGACGCAGCCATTGTTGCGGGCCTCAAGCACCATGCGCGCCAGGCGCGGATCAAGCGGCAGCTGCGCCAGTTGCCGGCCGAGCGGACTGAGCTGGTAGCCGTTGGCATTCTCTTCCTTGAGCGCCCCCAGTTCTTCCAGCAGGCGAACCCCATCCTGGATATGGCGTTTATCTGGCGCCTCGACGAACGGGAAGGCGGCAATGTCGCCCAGCCCAAGCGAGGTCATCTGCAGGATAACCGAGGCCAGATGGGTGCGCAGAATTTCCGGATCGGTAAATTCAGGGCGGGAAAGAAAATCTTGTTCCGAATACAGTCGGATACATATACCTTCAGAGACACGGCCGCATCGGCCTTTGCGCTGATTGGCTGAGGCCTGGGAGATGGGTTCGATCGGAAGGCGCTGCACTTTGGTTCGAAAGCTGTAACGGCTGATACGGGCGGTACCGGGATCGATGACATATTTTATGCCCGGCACCGTCAGGGAGGTTTCGGCTACGTTGGTCGCCAGCACAATTCGTCGGCCGCTGTGCGACTGGAATATACGGTTTTGCTCACTGTTGGAAAGACGAGCATAAAGCGGTAACACTTCGGTATGGGGCAGATCCAGTTTGCCAAGACCGTCGGCGGTATCCCTGATTTCACGTTCACCGCTCATAAAGACCAGGATATCCCCAGGCCCTGCCTGGCTGAGTTCCTGCACTGCATCAAAAATCGCCTGGGATTGATCCCGATCGACATCTTCCTCACTTTCGACTATCGGCCGATAGCGCACCTCTACCGGGTAGGTGCGCCCGGAGACTTCAATGATCGGCGCATTGTTGAAGTGGCGAGAGAAACGGCCCGGATCAATAGTTGCAGAGGTAATGATCACCTTCAGATCGGGACGTCTGGGCAACAGTTGATGCAGATAACCTAGGATAAAATCGATGTTCAGACTGCGTTCATGGGCTTCATCGATAATCAACGTGTCATACTGCAGCAATTGCCGATCTTGCTGGATTTCCGCCAGCAGAATGCCATCGGTCATCAGTTTGACCAGCGTATTGTCACTGCTTTGATCGTTGAACCGCACTTTATAACCGACGGCGCCGCCCAGCGGGGTGTCCAACTCCTGGGCGATGCGGTCGGCCACACTGCGCGCCGCCAGACGACGAGGCTGGGTATGGCCGATAAGGCCGGTCACGCCGCGACCAAGCTCAAGACAGATTTTCGGCAACTGCGTGGTTTTACCGGAGCCGGTTTCGCCGGCGACAATCACCACCTGATTATCGCGAATTGCCCGCAGTATATCTTCGCGCTTTTGGCTGACCGGTAAATTTTCCGGATAACTGATTGCGGGACAGCCGGCACGGCGGTTGGCGACCTGTTGCCTTGACGCCGCGATATCGGCCTCGATTTTTCCGGCTATGGCGTTTTGCGCCTGATCATCGGTCTTCATGGCGCCCTGCAGGCGACGGCGCAACACCATTTTGTCCCGGATCATCACATCATCGAGGGAGGCGGACAGTGCCGCTAGGGGTGACTTCACGTTTCTTTCCTTAACTGGTGGCCGGGTAGGCAGGTGTCCCGGCTCTGCAACGAATTTCTATGGAGCCAAGTTTACCATAATTGGAGCTGAGGCCGTAAAAGACTCTGGATTCATTCAATTAATTCGAACAATCGACTCGAATTATTACGCTATCCGTCAGCGAGTTTAATGAATAAAGTAGGTGCTACACATCTTGGCAACATTATTTTAAAGTCTGTAAGGAACGAGAAATGAGTAAAATATTGATCCTCAAATCAAGCATTCTGGCTACTTTTTCACAATCCAATCAACTGGCGGATTACTTTGCCGATCAATGGCAGGCGGCCCATGCCGGTGACCAGATTACGGTTCGTGACCTGGCGGAACAGCCGGTACCGGTGCTGGATGGTGAACTGGTAGGCGCGCTGCGCCCGGCAGATGCGACCTTGACGCCGCGCCAGCAGGAAGCGTTGGACCTTTCAGATGAGTTGATCGCCGAACTTCAGGCACACGATGTCATTGTGTTTGCTATACCGATGTATAACTTCTCTATTCCCACCCAACTGAAAAACTATTTTGACCTTATCGCCCGCGCCGGTGTCACCTTCCGTTACAGCGAGCAGGGTCCTGAAGGCCTGGTGCTGAACAAACGCGCCCTGGTGCTGACCAGCCGTGGCGGCATCCATAAGGACACCCCGAGCGACCTTATCGCTCCTTACCTGAAACTGTTCCTGGGTTTCCTGGGCATCACCGATGTCAGCTTTGTCTACGCCGAAGGGATTGCCTATGGACCGGAAGTGGTCGGCAAGGCCCACGACGACGCGAAAGCAGCTATTGATAGTTACATCGTCGCTTAAGGTGCTATAACTTACACCCCGCGCCCCGGCGGGCATTTTCTGTGTCTGGTGTTGCCTGCCCGGGACGAGGCGGTGTTTACCGCCATTCAATGACCTGAACGCGCCTGAAGGCGCGTTTTTAGCTGGCTGTTTCCGTTAAAACCTATCAGCGGATCACCGTCGATTTTTGCTTCCCCATCGACTTTTGCTTCCCCATCGATGCTCGCTACACCGTCGCTTATGAGCAACTACCTAGGGTTGCGACTATCAATGCCATCGCTTGCTGGAATCGTCGTAGCCTTTATTTCTGCTCCGCCCGGCGTTGTGGCGACAGCAGTTTCTCGCTGGCCTGGTCGGCTTTGATATTGATGTCGTGCTCGATATGTACGTTCATATTGATGGTAATAGGCTCTTTGGGTGTGGCGATTTCAATCCGCGGTACGCAACCGGTCATCGCCAGCAATATCGGCCAAGTCAACAGTCTGCTGCTTAGGTGCATTAGTGTGTGTCTCCCTGCGGTCCACCAGGCACCGATGCCTGTTTTTCCACGGTTTGTTCCAGAGTGCCGCCAAAGCGCAGACTCTGCCATAGCATGAAGATATTTTCCTGATGCCGGTAATTAAGCGTAACGGCACGCTTGGCATTGATTTGCGGATTGGTACCGTTAACCTGTGCTTTCAGTACCAATTCCCCTGCCCGGCTCACGTCGATCGTGGCCCTGGAACGGGTAATTTCCATATAACGCAGCCAGTCTATCGCCAACCCGGCCGCCATATTTTTACCGGCAATCGCATCGGCAAATTGCCGATCCAGGCGCAGCGCCATGAGATTGTCATTGGCTACCCAGCCATTGCGCACATAACCCTGGGGGCTATTGAAGTCTATCGGCAACTGGCCGCTGACCCGGCCTGAGATAGCCAACTGCTTAGGTTTCAGGGCGGTGATAAGCTCACTCATTTCAATCGAATCAATGCTCAGTATCGCCGCGGCCTGCTGCGGCAGCGAAAGCGGCGTCAGGCTGACCTGTCCTCCCAGCATGTGGGTATCCAAACGGGTCAATACCAAGGGACGCTGATGACTGAAAGGATAATAACCTTTAACGGCGATATTGACCTGATTGAGCGCTACCGGCGTAGCAACCTTATCAATATGCAGGCTCAAGGGTTGGTGCGGTCCCAGTTGCCATTGTTCATCTGCCAGCCGATAAGACAGCGTCAAATCAACACCGCTAAGCCGGGTATCGCCCAACCACAGGTCGCCGTTACGCACGACCCCGTGGCCGCCCGCCAGCAGCCCTTGTCCCGGTGCCGCCGAAAACGCAGTCTGGGCATAAAACTCACCCTCATCAAGAGTAATAGCCAAATCTGGATTCAGCAGCGGCTGAAATGCCCTTAGCGACTGACGGGGCCACCAGG
Organism: Biostraticola tofi; assembly: GCF_004343195.1. Classification (GTDB taxonomy): domain Bacteria; phylum Pseudomonadota; class Gammaproteobacteria; order Enterobacterales; family Enterobacteriaceae; genus Biostraticola; species Biostraticola tofi. Next base: position 201,099 of record NZ_SMCR01000001.1, read on the forward strand.
CCTGTCCGCGCAATCGGCTGCCATCCCAGCGGCCGGATAGCGTAACTGGACCGACCTCGCCGGCCTGCAGTTTGCCGCTCCAATTGAACCATTGGGGGTCCCGGCCGAAAATTCGCAGGTTAATGGTCGGGTTATCCAGATGCCCGGCCCGCTCAATATCTATTCGGCCGGCAGCCAGCCGCACTTCGCCTGATAATGAGGGGTTGGCTGCGCTGCGCCGCCAGTGAAACGGTGTTTTCAGCGACAGTGCAGGACGCCTGGCGCTTATCAGCCCATAGTGCAGGCTATTCAGCCGGCCATTAAGTTCAGTCAGACTGACGGTGTCATCAATCCACGATCCGCGCCCATCCAGCGTCCAGGCACCATTGATCGGCTTAAGTTCTCCGCCGCCCCAATAGCGCCAGCGCCATGTCCCTTTATCAGGTAAAAACTGGCTGGCCCGTCCATCCAGGTGCAGCTTCAATCGCCCGGACTGCGGATTGGCGGCGGCTAAAATCGCCTGCAGCCGACCGTCGATGCCCTGGGAAGTAAGCTTAACGCCAGCAAGCGGTAATCTGGCGTTATCGATATCCAGTACATCAGAAACCTGGCCCACCAGCCGTACCAGGGCGCCAGGCAGCATTGCTAGTCGTGGGCTGGTCAGCGGCCCCTCCAATCGAGCCGGCAAGGCAATATTAACCGATAAGTCGTCATGGTTGGCTCGACCAGTGAGCCTGAGATCCAGTTGATTATCGGTGATGCTTAACGGACCTGGCCCCACCGCCAGCACCGCATTGGCTTTTCCTCGCAGGCCCTGGCTGAGCATATTGACCCGTGCGCTGATGCCCATGGTATCGATCCCTGACAGCCAATTGCTCAGGGTCAACGACATCCCGCCCGAGAGCGGCGCGGTCAGATAGGGCCAGCGCCAGTTGCCGCCCTCAATGCGTAAATCGTTGCCATTGATTATCCACGGAAGCCGGGCCAGGGTGATGGCCATTCGATTATCGGTTATCGTCAAAACACCCTGCCGTTGCTGCCACGCCAGAGACACATCCAGCAGGGTGCCGTCCTTCAGGCTGACCTGGGAATTGACCTTACCCTTATCGACGCCAAGCTCAGGCGTCGACGCGAGTTCGATGCGCCCTTGCAAATGAAGCTCAGGCTGCATCGGTACACCGTTGATTCTGATATCTTCAATCGACACCACCCGATCGTTCAGGCGCAGATCAAGCGCCAGTTGCTTGCCGATGAATGACAACCGAGTATCATCCTGGCGATGGCTGAGGCTGACCTGTCCACCCTGTTCCTGCCAAGGCAGGACCACCAACCGGTCTAGGTGTAAATCGATAGCCGGTAAAGTAGTGAGTTGACTTAATGGGTCTCCGCCTTCCGGCGCGGCAGAGGAGGATGGACAGCGGGTATCCAGCGTTATCTGGCGCAGGTTAATCCGCCAGATGCCCTCATGTCGTGAGATGTCAGGATGCTCGGCGTTGATCCAGCGACAGTGCGAACGCCACAGCGTTATTTCAGGCAGTCGCAAATGACCGTCGCGCCAAGTCGGCCGCCCGGAAACCTCAAGGCGAACATCGTCTGCCAGCAGAAAGCGAGCAGCCCAGGGAGCAAGTGAAGGAAAACTGAACCAGAGCAAAACGGCGGCCAGCAGCGCCAGCGCCAGCAAACCGGCCAAGATCCTCAGTACTGCGCGGCCCGGCGATTGCCGAGTGGGTAAATCTGCGGTTCCCTTGGACATGACTTCCCTTGCATTGCCATTAATTGCAGAATTTTAGCATAGTCAGCGGATAATCGGGATGCCAGGGTATCTGCTAACATAAAACTATCTTATGGAGAACCTGTTATGAAAATTGCCGTTTACAGCACCAAAAATTATGACCTAAAATATTTGACCCAGGTTAATCACAATTTTGGTTTTGAGCTTGAATTTTTTGAGTTTCTACTGACCCCACGGACCGCTAAAACGGCTGAAGGGTGTGATGCGGTGTGTATTTTTGTTAACGATGACGGCAGCCGGGAAGTACTGGAAACACTGGCAGGCATGGGTATCAAAACTGTGGCCCTGCGCTGCGCCGGCTTCAATAACGTCGATCTGGATGCCGCCAGTGAGCTGGGCATCAATGTGGTGCGAGTGCCGGCCTATTCGCCGGAAGCCGTCGCTGAACATGCGGTGGGGTTAATGCTAAGCCTGAACCGCCGTATACACCGCGCTTACCAGCGCACCCGGGATGCCAACTTCTCGTTGGAAGGATTGATAGGCTTCAATATGCACAACCGCACCGCCGGCCTCATCGGCACCGGTAAAATCGGTGTCGCCGCCATGCGTATCCTCAAGGGGTTTGGTATGCGCCTGCTGGCATATGATCCCTACCCTAATCCGCAGGCTTTAGCTCTGGGGGCGGAATATGTTGATCTCAAAACGCTGTTTGCCAGTGCGGATGTGATTTCGCTCCATTGCCCGCTGACGCCGGAAAACCATCATCTGCTTGATCGGGACGCCTTTGCCCAGATGAAGGACGGGGTGATGATCATCAACACCAGCCGCGGCGGCCTGATCGATTCTCAGGCGGCAATCGATGCGCTGAAACAGCAGAAAATCGGCGCTTTGGGTATGGATGTCTACGAGAATGAGCGGGATTTGTTCTTCGAAGATAAATCCAATGACGTTATCCAGGATGATGTGTTCAAACGCCTTTCAGCCTGCCATAACGTCCTGTTTACCGGTCATCAGGCCTTCCTGACTGAAGAAGCGCTATTGCAGATTGGCCAGACAACCCTGAATAATATCCAGCGTATTGCCAGCGGTCAGCCTTGTGAGAATACCGTGTCGGCCTGAGGGCCGGTAACAGGCCGGCCCGGCATTAGCCTCATGATGGGGAGTCGGGCTCAATTGGCCCGGCAGGCTCCGCTCTTCAAGGCGCCGAGTTCGCACTGGCGCCCATTGGAAAGCTGACACATACCGACACTGCTGCCGTCGAGCTGACGGGCCAGGGTGGTCGTTCCGCCCACCAGACTGCAGCCGGGATCTGCGTTCATTGATTGGGCCAGAGACCGTGGCATATGGACCGAAGTAGCCTGCTGTTCGGGTTCTTCATCGGGCGTACTGCTGCAGGCAGACAGCGACAGGGCCGCAATGGCCATTAGCCAGGATGATAGCGTCATCAATGGGCTCCGCAAAAAATAGAGAGGTTAAGAGAATTCCGAAGCCGCCAGTGTAGCCCCAGAAGACGCCGGTCGTCGAGAACCCAACGATGCCATTTACACAAATTTATGCCCGTCTCGGCCGTTTCAGCATAAGTAATATCACACAAAAGCAAAAATCCCCTGCAGTTGCTGCTGGTATACTTCGGCCAAATTATGATGTCCCGATAGGTCAGGGGATGATCATTCGCAGCAGTGAAAAGGGTAAATATGATCACCACAGACGGTAATAACGCAGTCGCCTCGGTGGCCTACCGTATTAACGAAGTCATCGCCATCTATCCGATAACCCCCAGTTCAACCATGGCCGAGCAAGCCAGTTCCTGGGCCGAGTCCGGTAAACAGAATATTTGGGGCGACACCCCCCGGGTGATTGAAATGCAATCCGAAGGCGGCGCTATCGCCACGGTACACGGTGCTTTACAGACCGGCGCCCTGTCGACCACCTTTACCTCGTCCCAGGGATTACTGTTGATGATCCCGACGCTTTACAAATTGGCTGGCCAATTGACCCCGTTTGTGCTGCATGTGGCGGCTCGCACCGTAGCCACCCACGCCCTGTCGATTTTCGGCGACCATTCCGATGTGATGGCGATACGCCAGACCGGCTGTGCCATGTTGTGCGCCAGCAATGTCCAGGAAGCCCAGGATTTTGCCCTGATCTCAACGATTGCCAGCCTGAACAGCCGGCTACCGTTTGTCCATTTTTTCGATGGCTTCCGCACCTCTCATGAAATCAATAAAATAGCACCGATTGCAGATTCCACCTTGAAAAAACTGGTTCCCCAAGCCAGCATCGATGCTCATCGCGCCCGAGCCCTGACGCCGGATAATCCGGTGATCCGCGGTACCTCGGCGAATCCGGATACCTACTTCCAGTCCCGCGAAGCGACCAATCCCTGGTATAACGACACCTATCGCCATGTCCAGCAGGCCATGGATGACTTTGCCGCCCAGACCGGCCGTCAGTATCGTCCGTTTGAATATTATGGCCATCCCGAGGCCGAGCGGGTTATTGTCGTGATGGGATCGGCTGTCGGCACCTGTGAAGAAGTGATTGATACTCTGCTAGCCCGCGGTCAGAAAGTAGGCGTGGTCAAAGTGCGGCTTTTCCGCCCCTTTGCTGCCGAGCATTTGCTGGCGGTGATTCCCCAAAGCAGCAAAGCGATCGCCGTGCTGGACCGCACCAAAGAACCAGGTTCGCTGGCCGAGCCGCTCTATCTGGATGTGATGACCGCCCTGGCCGAAGCCTATAGCCATGGCACGCGCGATCATCTGCCGCGTACCATCGGCGGACGCTACGGCCTGTCATCCAAAGAGTTCGATCCGGCCTGCGTGCTGGCCATCTATAATGAGCTGGCGCTCGACAAACCGCGACCGCGCTTTACCGTCGGTATCTACGATGATGTAACCCATCTGTCACTGCCGCGCCCCGAGGCCGATCTGCCGCACCGGGCGAAACTTGAAGCGCTGTTTTACGGCCTGGGCAGCGATGGTTCGGTATCGGCAACCAAAAACAATATCAAGATTATCGGCAACAGCACCCCGCTGTTTGCCCAGGGCTATTTTGTCTATGACTCGAAAAAGGCCGGCGGCCTGACGGTATCGCACCTGCGCGCCAGTGATCAGCCGATCAATTCAGCCTACCTTATCAGTCAGGCCGATTTCGTCGGCTGCCATCAGTCGCAGTTTATCGATAAATACCAGATGGTGGAACGGCTGCGTCCGGGCGGCATCTTCTTGATGAATACCCCTTACAGCGCTGATGAAATCTGGTCCCGGCTACCGCAGGAAGTCCAGGCAGAACTTAATCTGCGCCAGGCACGCTTCTATATTATCAATGCCGCGCAGATTGCTCGCGAATGCAAGCTGGGCGCACGCATTAATACCGTGATGCAGATGGCGTTCTTCCAGCTTACCGACATTCTGCCCGGCGACGGCGCGCTGGCCGCGCTGCAGTCGGCCATCAGCAGCAGCTACAGCAGCAAGGGACAGGAACTGGTTGAGCGTAACTGGCAAGCGCTGGCGGCGACCCGCGAAGCTCTGCATGCGGTCGAGCTGCAGCCTGTCAGCGCTGAAAGTCTGATGCGCCCACCGGTGGTATCAGACGCCGCGCCGGACTTCGTGAAAACCGTTACTGCCGCGATGCTTGCCGGCCTCGGCGATGCCCTGCCGGTATCGGCGTTGCCGCCGGATGGCACCTGGCCGATGGGCACCACCCAGTGGGAAAAACGCAATATTGCTGAAGAAATCCCATTGTGGAAACCCGAACTCTGCACTCAGTGCAATCATTGCGTCGCCGCCTGCCCGCATTCGGCCATCCGTGCCAAGGTGGTTTCTCCCGCCGCCATGGAAGACGCGCCGACAACCCTTGCCTCGCTGGACGTCAAAGCCCGCGATATGCGTGGTCAAAAATATGTGCTGCAGGTTGCGCCAGAGGATTGCACCGGCTGCAATCTGTGTGTGGAAGTCTGTCCGGCCAAAGATCGCCAGCACCCGGAAATCAAAGCAATCAACATGGCCTCCAGGCTTGATCATGTTGAAGAAGAAAAAGTGCACTATGACTTCTTCCTGGAGTTACCCGAGATAGATACCACTACGCTTGAGCGTATCGATATCCGCACCTCGCAGTTGATTACGCCGCTGTTCGAGTATTCGGGCGCCTGCTCCGGCTGTGGCGAGACGCCCTATATCAAGCTGCTGACCCAGCTTTATGGCGATCGGCTGCTGATTGCCAATGCCACCGGTTGTTCGTCAATTTATGGCGGAAATTTGCCGACCACTCCTTACACCACCAATGCCGAAGGTCGCGGCCCGGCCTGGGCCAATTCACTGTTCGAGGATAACGCCGAGTTCGGTCTTGGCTTCCGGTTGACGATTGATCATCATCGCCAGCGTATCACCCGGCTCTTGCACCATTTTGCCCCGCAGTTGCCGGCAGACCTGGTAGCTGGCCTGCAGGCGGAAGCGGTACCGATTGAACAACGCCGGGCGCAAATCACCCAGTTGCGCAGTCTGCTGGCGGACAGTGAGGACAGCCAGGCAGCGCAGTTAGTGAAAGACGCCGATTATCTGGTGGATAAATCCATCTGGCTTATCGGTGGAGACGGCTGGGCCTACGATATCGGCTTCGGTGGCCTGGATCACGTGTTGAGCCTCAGTGAAAACGTCAACATACTGGTGCTGGATACCCAATGCTATTCCAACACCGGCGGACAGCAGTCTAAAGCCACCCCGCTAGGTGCGGTGACCAAATTCGGCGATCAGGGCAAGCGCAAAGCACGCAAGGATTTGGGCGTCAGCATGATGATGTACGGTCACGTGTATGTGGCGCAGATTTCACTGGGCGCCCAGCTTAACCAAACGGTGAAGGCCATCCAGGAAGCCGAGGCCTATCCGGGACCGTCGCTGATTATCGCCTACAGTCCCTGTGAGGAGCATGGCTATGACCTGGCGTTAAGCCATGATCAGATGCGTCAGCTGACGGCCACCGGCTTCTGGCCGCTGTATCGGTTCGACCCACGCCGCAGCGACGAAGGCAAACTCCCCCTGTCGCTGGACTCCCGTCCGCCGTCAAGTGAGCTCAGCACCACGCTGCTGAATGAGCAGCGCTTCCGTCGACTGAATTCACAGCAGCCGGAAGTGGCCAGCGCACTTTATCAGGCCGCGGAACAAGAACTGAAGGTCAAATACGACTTTCTGGCTAAAATGGCGGGTAAAACGGAATCCTGATAAGCCTCGCAGGCATGATAATTTATCGTCCCGGTCCTTGTGAATGGCCGTCACAGGCAGTATGAGTTACGGGCACAGGCATTAGCAGTTACCGCCGCTGACAGTATGAATAGGTACTTGACTCTCCAGGCCATCGTTAATGATGGCCTGTTTTTGTTTGCCGATACTGTTCAGCACGCAATCTAAAGGATACCCTATGGGCCTGTTGGTATACGTATCAGGTTAAAAATGGATCAGGGTGATGTTAACTTTGCCGTCGAGAGCGCCCCGCAATCGACCTTTCTTTTGTCGTGGGTAGCCTATGTGCGGCCGACAGTGCTGTTTTTCGTACTGGTAATTATTGGCCTTATTGTTTCTCAATCAGCGAATAATGCGATAATTATTCTGATTGGCTATGCGGTCATTTTCGCGGCTATTCTAAAGCTGATTTACGATGTGATGTGGCTTAAGCGCGTGCGTCTTTATTATAATCAGGACGGCGTCTGGATTTACAGCGGCATTCTGCCCTGGAATAAAGGGGTCAGCGGCGTCAAATGGCGAGATATCGATGAAGCGACCTACTATACCGGCTTTATCAGCTGGCTGACCAAATCGTACCGGATCCGCGTTGGGCACCGCTTTACCAAGTCCAGCGAGATGTTCTTGTCCCACGTCAAACGCGGCAATGTGGCGGTGGCGGCCATCAATGAAACGCTGATGCGCGAGTTTCGCGATGCTGAATAAGGCGTCGATTAAGGGTGACGTTTTTCACCCAGTCAAATGAATCATCGTCAGTTGATGGCAATATGACGCAGTTTTCGTATCATAGGGTCCATAAAAACGCGTCGCTTTACCGTGCGGCGCGCGTAATATCAAGTTAAAGGCAAAACATCAGTGGCAGATCAAAAGCAGCAATACAATTTGAATAAACTCCAGAAGCGCCTGCGACGCAATGTCGGCCAGGCGATTGCCGACTTCAACATGATTGAAGAAGGCGACCGCATTATGGTCTGCCTGTCCGGTGGCAAAGACAGCTATACCATGCTTGAGATCCTGCGCAACCTGCAGCAGAGCGCACCGGTCAATTTTTCGCTGATAGCCGTCAACCTTGACCAGAAACAGCCAGGTTTCCCGGGACATATTCTGCCCGAATACCTGGCGTCGCTGGGCGTGGAATATAGAATCGTCGAGGAAGATACCTACAGCATCGTTAAAGATAAAATCCCTGAAGGCAAAACGACCTGTTCGCTCTGCTCACGACTGCGACGCGGTATCCTGTACCGCACCGCCACTGAAGTCGGCGCCACCCGTATCGCCCTTGGACATCACCGGGATGATATTCTGCAGACCCTGTTCCTGAATATGTTCTTTGGCGGCAAACTTAAAGGGATGCCGCCTAAGTTGATGAGCGACGATGGCAAACATATGGTCATCAGGCCGTTGGCTTATTGCCGTGAAAAAGATATTGAACGCTTTGCCATCGCGCGGGGCTATCCGATAATCCCTTGTAATCTGTGCGGCTCGCAGCCCAATCTGCAGCGCCAGGTCGTCGGCGATATGCTGCGCGACTGGGATAAACGTTATCCGGGCAGACTGGAAACCCTGTTCAGGGCAACACAAAATATCGTGCCCTCGCATCTTAATGATGGCCAGTTGTTCGATTTTGTTCATCTTCAAACCGGCAGCGAGGTGATTGACGGCGGCGACCTGGCTTTTGATCGCGAAACCATACCCGCCGTTCCGGCCGGCTGGCTGGATGAACTGGCCGATGAGCAGCAGAAACTGCCCCCATACCGGCTTGACGTCGTCGAAGTAAAATAATTGGCTGCGCCCGCAGCCAATTATTGCGGTGAACCAGACCTACAGTAAATCAGGCGGCGGATCGTTGATGGGATGTGGGTCCGGATTCCAGGGCGGCTCAAGAGGCGGATCCGGCAGCGGGCCGGGAATCGGCGGCGGATCGGTCGGAATAGGCTCCGGCGGAATCGGGTCCGAAGGTATGCTCATCCGCACAGGTTCCAACCCAGCCGCCGTGTCAGGTGCCTGCGTCTCAGATGGGTACTTTCCAGGTGTTAGCGTCGTCATCATACTCTTGCCACCTTTCATTGTAAGTCGCGTTTCCGCCCGCGTCGCTGAACGGATGCCGGCGGGCATCGATGCTACGCGGCGTCGCCGCCACGCGTTGGTGCTGCACTCAGGTTTAAGGATAGTGGTCAAATGGCCATAGGACAAATTGATGCCTAATACCACGCGGGCTCTATGCGGTATAAGGCCCGCCGCCGGAGCGGGTGAAAAGCAACGAGGTTAAGTGTCTAAGGTCGAGAGCGTGATGAATCAGCGCGGGTGTGATCAGTATTTATCCTGGCCGGCGGGGCTGAGTGGCCATGACCGGCTGGCCGGATTGATTGCCGGCAAAAAAAAAGCCGGGGTATACACCCGGCGTTATCTGAATCAACTATGCTGCATAGCCATTCACAATATAAAGAAGTAAGACAATATGGAGCGCAACGCCCATCGCTTGACGTTGCATTCACCTGCGAGACTGATATTGCCCTAATTGATGCATTGATTAATTGATATTGCTCAATTAAAGGGCTGTTTTTAACGATTTACACGACCGCCGTCATTTTGCAAACCGGTTATAACCACTTCCGTCTCTTCAGCCAGAGGGCTACCGCCGCCACCAGTACCCCCAGCAGCAGACAAAACAGACTGAAACCGAAGCGTGACCCCCCTCCCGGTATCCCTCCCAGGTTAACGCCAAACAGCCCGGTGAGGAACGTAGTCGGCAGAAACACCATGGCCATCAGCGACATGGTATAACTGCGACGGTTGATGGCTTCCGCCATTACCGAATTGATTTCATCAGCGATAACCGCGGTACGGGCTATGCCGCCATCGATATCATCCAGCCCCCGACCGAGGCGATCGGAGATATCCTGCATGCGGCGGCGATCTTCGTCATTCATCCACGGCAGATGTTCGCTGGCCAGCCGGGAAAACACATCCCGCTGCGGCGTCATGTAACGGCGCAGCACAATAAGCTGTTTACGCAGGTGGGATAATTCACCGCGTGGCGGGATTTGCTGATCCAGCAGGGCATTCTCCAGGGCGATAATTTTATCGTGCATGTCTTCGATAAATTCACTGGCATGATCGGTCAACATATCGCTCATGCCCACCAGCCAGCTGCCGCTGTTAAGGGGTCCCTGGTTTTTGGTCAGATCATCCAGCACTTCATCAACCGCCTGTATCGGTTGCCGACGGGTCGTCACAATCAGTTTTTCGGTGATGTAGATGCGCAGGACTATTAATTCCTCAGGATGCTCCTCGGTATTGAAGTTGATACTGCGCAGAATAATAAGCGCCCCTTCAGCCAGGCGGGTCACCCTGGGGCGAGTACTGCTGCCTGCCAGGGCCTCTCTGACCGGCTCAGGAATCAGCGGCGAGGTATTGAGCCATTCGCTGCTGGCTTGGTGGTCGACATCCAGATGGAGCCAGCAGGGCCGCTGACTGTGAGTGATATCGCTGTCCGCTATCGGCGCAATGCCGCCTTTACCGTCCAGTTGGCCTGAGTAGATAACCCCATGGATAGTTAACGCCTGGTGATTGAACGAGTCCAACGTCGCTGCCCTTCTGCCGATACAAAGCTGTAGTGTAGACTGCAATAATACAGAATACCTTTAAAATTAACCCGGTCCGGCAAGCCGGGTAGTGGTCGGGTGTGAAAATAATGCACCCAAAAAAACCCCGCCGGGTGTTCAGCGGGTTTTTACATTATTGATAAAACAGCGTGTAGGGCAAGCAGGGCATTTATTTCTGAGAAACCGCAATGCTTAATGCTTAATGCTCAATGCTCAATGCTCAATGCTCAATGCTCAATGCTCAATGCTTAATGCTTAATGCTTCACAATATACATCGTATGGCTGTAGGCCACATCTTCCGGGTTGGTAATCGGATAGCCTTTCAACCAGGGCTTAATCAAACGCCCGTTGGTGTATTGATATATCGGCGCTATCGGTGCCTGTTCGGCAATGATGTCTTCCGCTTTATTGTAATCGGCCGCCAGCGCTTTGGGGTCGGTCTGCAGGCTGGCCTGGGTCATTAGCTTATCGTATTCGGCGCTTTTGAATTTGCCTATGTTGCCGCTATGGCTGGAGGTCAGCAGCGAAAGAAACGTTGATGGCTCATTGTAGTCCCCTACCCAGGAGGCGCGCACCACATCGAAATTGCCGCTGTTACGGCTATCAATATAGGATTTCCACTCCTGGTTAACCAGCTTGACGTTGACGCCCAGTTTCTGTTTCCACATCGAGGCCACGGCGATGGCGATTTTTTCATGACTCTCAGAGGTGTTATAGAGCAGGCTCAGGTTCAAGGGTTTATCCGGTCCGTAGCCGGCCGCATGCATTAATGCCTTGGCCTGGGCGTCAAGCGAGGCCTGATCGTGCTGCTGCAGGAAATTTTTCGCCGGGTTGTAGCCCGCGGTGACGTCAGGGGTAAAGTGCCAGGCCGGTTTTTCGCCGGTACCCACCACTTTCTCCGCAATAATCTGACGATCGATAGCGTAAGACAAAGCCTGGCGAACACGCGGATCGTTGGTCGGGGCGCGCTGGGTGTTAAAGGCGTAGTAATAGGTGCCTAATTGGTCTGGTGTGTAAACTTCATGGGGAATATCCTTTAACAGCTTGCGGTACATGATTTTAGGGAACGATTCGGTGATATCGATTCCGTTTGCCAAATAACGGTTAAGGGCCGCCGTTTCCTGATTGATCGGCACAAAGGTTACCTGTGTCAGCACCGTGTGTTTGTGGTCCCAATAGTGTGCATTGGGCGTCAACACCAGCTTTTCATTGACCACCCGCTCTTTCAGGGCAAAGGCGCCGTTGCCCACCAGGTTGCCTACCCGGGTCCACTCATTGCCAAATTTTTCAATATTGGCCTGCTGGACCGGGTAAAGGCTGAAGTTGGCGGTCAGGCTGACGAAGTAAGGTACTGGACGGGAAAGCTGGATTTTAAGCGTATAAGCATCCGGGGCGCTGACGCCGAGTTTGTCCACCGGCAGTGTGCCGGCGGCAATCTCCGCCGCATGCTCTAACCCCGCCAGGTCGGCAAACCAGGCAAAGGTGGACAGATTTTTGGGATCAACCAGTCGTCGCCAGCTGTAGACGAAATCATTGGCGGTCACCGGTGTTCCATCAGACCAGCGAGCGTCTTTTCTCAGATGGAACACAAAGCTGCGATTATCATTGGTTTGCCAACTGAGCGCGACGCCTGGGATTATCTTGCCGTGAGCATCCTGATTGACCAGCCCTTCAAATAAATCGCGCACCACCTGGGCTTCCGGCAGGCCGACCGCCTTAATAGGGTCGAGCGAGGCTGGTTCGTCCTTGATATGTCTGACGATATGCTGTTGGTCGGCAAGCTGAGTGCCCTTGGGAACTTCCGCCGCCCAGGCACCGGCAGACACTAATGCCAGCAGCGAAGCAGCGGCAATATGATTGAAACTGGGCATAATGTTATCCTTAATATAATGGCCGGGTACAGGCAGGCCCTGATCAGGCTAACGTAAAAAGTATCGACATCAGGTAAACAATCAGGGACTTTTTAGATACAGTAAGCAAAGACAATGTAACCTACTATTTTCTGCCGGGAAATACCATGAGACCATTTCAGTCACGCCCGTTGCGCGGCAGGCTGCCCTTCGCCGCGCGTCCCTATGGTGAGTCGGTGCTGGGCGCACCACTGCTTTATTTCCCCGCCGCCGCGGCCACTGAGGCCACCGGCCTCATCATCGCCGGCACCCATGGCGACGAAACCGCCAGCGTGGTGGCTCTTTCCTGCGCATTACGCAGTCTTGGCGAGCATCCCCTGCGCCATCATCTGGTGCTGGCTGTGAATCCTGATGGCTGTCAACTGGGGTTGAGATCAAATGCCAATGGCGTGGATTTGAACCGTAATTTTCCGTCCAACAATTGGCAGCCGGGTGAGACCGTTTATCGTTGGACCAGCCATACCGCCGAGCGTGATGTGACGCTTTCCACCGGAAAGATGGCCGGTTCTGAGCCGGAAACGCAGGCGCTTTGCCAGCTTATTCATCAGTTGGAACCGGCCTGGGTAGTGAGTTTTCATGAACCGCTGGCCTGCATTGAAGACGAGACCGCCTCGCCGCTGGCGGCATGGTTGGCAGCCGAGCTGGAGCTGCCATTGGTGGAAAGCGTCGGTTATGCCACACCGGGCTCTTTCGGCAGCTGGTGCCGGGATATCTCCCTGCCCTGTATCACCGCTGAATTGCCGGCTATTTCAGCCGACGCCGCCACCGACAGCTATCTGCAAGCCCTGATGTCGCTGCTGGAATATCACCCCTGAGGGCCGGCGCTGAAATTTACGTGAGGCGAACGCTCTCTACCCGGCAGAATATGCACTGCCGGGCCTGACTTAGCCGGATATGTTTCCCGCCGGGGTCAGGCTGATGGATCCACAGCTGAAATTCAGTCCGGGCTGAGCATCCATCGCCAGCCAGGTCGGGCCGTCCAGATCGATAAAGCGGGCAACCCCAGTCAACGGCAGGGCTGACGCAATCGCCCGGGAGGTGCAGAGCATACAGCCGAGCATCACGCCAAAACCCTGTTCGGTGGCTTCTCTGGCCAGCAGCAGCGCCTCCGTCAGGCCGCCGGTCTTATCCAGCTTGATATTGACCATTTCATAATTGCCTTTCAGGGCAGGCAATTGTTCGCGGGTATGGCAGCTTTCATCAGCGCAGATCGGCAGCGGATGGATAAAATGCTGCAAAGCGGCATCCTGCTCTGCGGGAAGCGGTTGTTCCAGCATCGCCACCTTGAGATCGGCCAGCAATTGGCAGCGGGACGCCAGGCCTTCCGGGTGCCAGGCCTCATTGGCATCGACAATCAGCGTCGCTTCTGGCACCACTGAGCGTATGGCGACCATGCGTTCGGTAATCAGGCGATCATCGAGTTTGATTTTCAGAAGCCTTGCCCCCTGCTGCCAGTAGCGTAGAGCAGCTTCGGCCATCTGCTGAGGTTCATCAATGCTGATAGTCTGTGCCATCACTATCGGGTTGGCGAGCGTTACGCCTGCCAGTTCCGCCAGGCTTTTCCCGCTCAGTTGCCGCTCAAGATCCCACAGCGCACAGTCCACCGCATTGCGGGCGGCACCGGCCGGCAACAGTTGCTGCAGAACCTCACGGGAAACGCCCTGGCCGATGGCATGTGCAACCGAGGCCAACTGGGCCGATACCGAGGCTTCATCCTCACCATAGCGCGGATAGGGCGTACATTCGCCGATGCCCTTCAATCCGCCCTGCTCAATTTCCACTACCATTACCTGGGCCTGGGTACGGCTGCCGCGAGATATCACAAAAGGCGTGTGAAGCGGCCAGGATTCGGGATAAAAACGCATAACTCTCATCATCAGTCCTCGGACTATCAGCTGCTACCCCAAAGTATAGCGCCTAAAGCCGGTAAAATTGGCAAGGGGAACACAAGAAATCTGGTATATCATGGTGTTAGGGCTTATGCTGAACAGGCTTTTGATTTCAAACACACAAGGACCCTGCTTATGTCACAGACTGTACATTTAAAAGGTAATCCCGTCACCGTGGTAGATAAACTAGCTCAACCTGGCGATACTGCTAAAGATTTTTTGCTGGTTGCCAAAGATTTATCCGACGTGACGCTTAAAACCTATGCCGGCAAACGTAAGGTGTTGAATATTTTTCCAAGCGTTGATACCAGCACCTGCTCCAAGTCGGTACACGCGTTCAATAAGCTGGCCGGTGAACTCTCTAACACCGTGGTACTGTGTATTTCTCAGGATTTGCCGTTCGCCCAGGCCCGTTTCTGCGGCGCGGAAGGCCTGGATCAAGTAGTTACCCTATCCCTGTTGCGCGATGCCGATTTTAAACGAAGCTACGGCGTTGAAATCGCCGATGGCCCGATGAAAGGCCTGGCCGCGCGCGCGGTCATAGTGATCGACGAGCAGGACAAGGTTATTTACAGCCAGTTGGTGGAAGAAATCGCCAATGAACCGGATTACGATTCGGTGCTGTCGCTGCTCAAAGCCTGATATCCAACCTGATGACGGGCGATGCCGATGCTGGCCGCCCGTTTATTTCCTGCTGAATGCCCCTACTCCTCGCCGGCTTTTTTACTGCTTAGCCCATATTCACGCAACTTGTTGGCAATGGCGGTATGGGACACCCCCAGCCGTTTCGCCAGTTTACGGGTGCTGGGATAGGTCAGGTAGAGCCGGGTCAGTACCGAGCGCTCAAAGCGTTTACTGATATCATCCAGTGAACCATCCAGATTATCATCCATTAACCCCGCCGTCGGGCCAAAATCGGGCAACTCGATATCATCAGTATCCAGTATCCGACCTTCATGCTGCGCGATTGCCCGCAGCAGCACATTACGCAGCTGGCGGACATTGCCTGGCCAGGGATAGTTCATCAGCAGAGTAGCAAGTTCAGGGGCAATCGATGGCCGCGGAATATCCTGCTCGTCGCAGAAACGGGCAATAAACAGCATCGACAGCGGCATGATGTCATCCGGACGCTCGCGCAACGGCGGCAGCGTCAGGGTCAGCACATTGAGCCGATAATAGAGATCTTCCCGGAATTGTCCCAACCGCACCAGCTCATGCAGGTTTTTCTGGGTGGCGCAGATAACCCGGACATCGACATGCATCTCCTGATCCTCGCCCACCCGGCGAAAAGTGCCGTCGTTAAGGAACCGCAGCAGCTTGGACTGCATGCTGGGGGACATTTCCGCTATTTCGTCAAGCAATACCGAGCCGCCGTTAGCCTGTTCAAAGAACCCTTTTTTGCCTTCCAGCGCATTGGGATAAGCCCCGGCGGCATGGCCAAACAGCTCGCTTTCGGCGACGTCATCCGGCAGCGCGGCGCAGTTGAGCGCCAGAAAAGGCGCTCTGCCGCGAGGGCTGCGTCGATGGCAGGCATAGGCCAACATATCTTTGCCGGTGCCGGTGTCGCCGGTAATAAGCAGTGGGGCATCCAGCATCGCCAGCTTTCTGGCCTGCTCAACCGCCTGACGCATTTTTCCACTCGTGGCAATGATATGGCTGAACTCGCTGTCATCAGCCGGCGGGCGGTCTTGCAATTGCCTGCCGATGCGGGCGGCTGATTTAAGCACGATAACCCCGCCCGTCACTGTCAACTGGCTGTCATTATCGGGCAACTGCAGCGGGGTAATGTCCAGCAGGAAATCCTGTCCCTGAATCACCACCTTCTGGCTGGCGGCACCCTGATGGCTGCTGTCCAGCCAGTCGGCGACATGAAAGCCGGGGATGAGGCCGCTGACCGGATGCTGATGGATTTTATCCGCACTCAAGCCAAACAATGCCGCAGCGGCAGGATTGATTAACGTCAGCCGTCCTTTCAGATCGATAGAAAATACCGGATCTGGCAAGGCCGACAGCAATGCCCTGAGAGTACGGTATTCACCCTCAGAAGGCATATGGGAAATGGTACGTACATCTGTCACGCCCTTGATGCGGCGTATTTCCGCCATCAGTTGACTAAGCGTGTCAAATTCCAGCATCGACAGGTTCAGGTAAATGCGGCCGACCGGATCGATTTCAATACCGCGCAGATCAATACTGCGCAACACCAGTAAATCAAGCAGTTCCCGGGCCAGGCCAAGTCGATCCTCACAAAAAACTTCCAATCGCATGTAATGCCTCATTCCCAATGACTTAGGGGGATATCCGTCTTGTATCATACGTGCAGAACCGGTGGGGAAGAAGCCATGGCTGACAAAATGTTGGTGGAGCGATAGCGGTTGGTGATGTTGCCGGCGTTCAGTCGTTTTTTTTCTTAGCGCGCAGTGTCTCCTGCAGTTGACCGATGATTTCACGCCGAAAATCGCCCATGCGCGGACGGTCATTGCCGATCCATGGCAAAGGCCGGCAAAGTTCCATCGTCTTGATGCCCAGGCGTGCGGTCAGCAGACCGGCGCCGATCCCCTGCGCCGCGCGCGCCGATAAGCGGGCAGCCAGATCCTGGGACATCCAGTCCACGCCTATCTCTCGCACCCACTCGGTAACGCCGGCAAAGGCGATATTTATCAGCACCACTTTGAAAAGGCGGATCCGGCTGAAATACCCCAAATCGATGCCATACAGCGCGGCAACCCGGTTAATCAGCCGCAGGTTACGCCAGGCAATAAACGCCATATCGACTATCGCCAGCGGACTGACCGCCACCATCAGCGCCGACTCCGCCGCGCTGCGGCTGATTTCACGTCGTACCTGCTTATCGACTACCGGTTGCACCAGGGTGGCATAGAGCTGTACCACCTCCCGGTCGCTTTGAGAATCGTGCAGCGCCGCCAGGTAGCGTTGCCAAGCCGGGTGTTCAGCGCCGATGCCGGCCTTGGCCGCCAGCATTTCACAAAAAGGCCGAGCATTGCCAAGACCCTGGCTTGACAGCAATTCTGCCGCGGTATCCCGGTGCTCGGTCTGCAGACGCAGCCGACGCAGCCTGCGCCATTCCGTCGCCAGCGCACCGACACCCGCCAGCACGATAAGTCCACCCGCCGCGAGCGAGCCCAGCGCCAGCCAGTCCTGTTGCTGCCAGGCGCGGCTCAACCACAGGCCGCCCTGGGCAACAGCGCTGACGGCGAAAAGGCCGATGCCGGCAATCACCATTCGACGCCACAGACTGGGTTTGGGCTTAAGTGCAGAGGTCAGCAGGCGCTCTGTCCGGCCCTCGCTGTCGTCGCTGTTTCCAGAGCTGAACTCCGCCACCGGGCGGAAAGCGGCGTCGCCATTTTCCGTAAAGATTTCGGCCGGCCGCAGCGGGACATCGTGCGGCGCGGCCAGTGGCTGCTCAAAGTCCATACGTGGCTTAAGCGGATCGTTCATCGCAATTTATCCCCCAACAGAAATTCCATTACGCTGTCCAGCCGGATGTGCGGTAAGGGTGTGTCCACATCGATTTGCGGTGGACGAAAAGATTCAAAATCAAAGCCCTGACGCTGCCAGAACGCATTGCCAGGCAGTCGGGCCGGTACCTCTCCCGGATAGAAAGTGAGAGGCGCGTTATCCGCCAGACGATACCCCTTAAGGGCAGGGACATCCTTGCCCTGATGGGAAACCATACCGCTTTGGGTCGCCTGTACCGAGGCGATGCCGGCGCAGTCCATTGCTATACCCTCAAACGCCGCATTCTGCCAGGCGTCCTGTACCAGTTGGCGCAATAGCGATACCAGGCTGGCATGCTGATCGGCGGTAATATGGTCGGCTTTGGTGGCGGCAAACATCAGTTTATCGATACAGGGTGAAAACAATCGGCGATACAGGCTGCGCTTACCGTAATGAAAACTGCGCATCAGTTGGGTCAGCGCCAGACGCATATCATTGAACGCGTCCGGGCCGGTATTAAGCGATTGCAGGCAGTCCACCAGCACTATCTGCCGATCGAAGCCGCTGAAATGCTGTTTATAAAAACCTTTGACTATAGTTTGGCAGTAGTACTGATAGCGGGCTTTGAGCATGCCCAGATTGGTGGTGCTATCGCCACGGGCCAATTGGACATCATTCAGGCGGCCGTTATCCGGCCAGGGAAAGAACTGCAGCACCGGCGCATCGGCCAGATCGCCGGGCAGCACAAATCTGCCGGGCTGGATAAAATGCAGGCCATGGCTTTGACAGCGAATTAAATAATCGGTATATCCCCGGGCTATCTCAGCCAGCGCCTTTTCATCGGCTGGGGCCAGCGGGTCCAGGGCGGCGCATTTCTCAAGCCATGGCTTGGCCCATTCGGCCCGTTTGCCATGCAGCAGACCGCCCATCTGGCCCGACCATGATAGGTAGTCCAGCTCAAGCATCGGCAG
The DNA here is from genome assembly GCF_004343195.1 of Biostraticola tofi. Taxonomy (GTDB): domain Bacteria; phylum Pseudomonadota; class Gammaproteobacteria; order Enterobacterales; family Enterobacteriaceae; genus Biostraticola; species Biostraticola tofi. Next base: position 219,879 of record NZ_SMCR01000001.1, read on the forward strand.
ATCCAGCAACCATTCGCCCGGGTAATCGACGATTTCCAGATACAGCGTACCGGTATTTTTGATATGGCGTAGCAGCGAATCACGCGGTCGATAACGCAGCGCCAGCCGCATCTCGCTGACGCCGCGGGTCGGCACCGGCCAGGCGGGTGGCGAGGCATAAAGCGAGGCGATACCCTCATCATAGGCAAACCGCGCCAGCCCAAGGTTACGCTGCGCCACGCGTCTTACGCCGAGTAAACGGTTATCGCGCACCACGTTGAACAGCGGCAGTCTGGCGCCCTGATTAGCCATCAGCAACTGATTGACCAACGAGGTGATAAACGCGGTTTTACCGCTGCGGCTTAGCCCGGTGACCGCCAGGCGTAAATGACGGTCCAGACCGCGATCCAGTAGCGAGGTGAATTCATTACGAAGTCTGTTCATGGTGTCAGTATGTCCTGCAATCGGTCGACAAACAAATGGCCGGTGACATTTTTACCAGAACTTGCACAATGACGCACCGTACCCTTGCTTTTAAAGGGCCGGTGCGTTTTTTTTTACTCAAGGTATCACGCTAAAGAGGGGTAACGGACTATTGACCCGCCACCTGTTGGGCCAGTTCCCGGCTGTAATGTTGACTGGCATCGATCAATACCCGGGTATACTCGGTCTGCGGCCCCTGGCCCAGCAGGTCGTCAGTGGCAAGCGTTTCCAGGATCCTGCCATGCTGCATCACCGCGACCCGATGACACAGATGGGCGATGACCCCCAGGTCGTGGGTGACCATCAGGTACGTCAGGCCCTCGCGCTGCTGCAGTTCGGCCAGCAGATTGAGAATTTCAGCCTGAACCGAGACATCCAGCGCCGAGGTAGGCTCATCCAGCAGCAGTACTCTGGGCTCCAGTATCAACGCCCGGGCGATGGCGACGCGTTGACGCTGTCCGCCGGATAACTGATGAGGAAAGCGATCGCGGAAAGCCGGGCTCAAACCGACCTTGACCAGCATGCTGTCAATACGGTCATCCCGGTTGTCGATATGGTGAATCGCCAGCGGCTCTTCGAGTATCGACTCCACATTGTGGCGCGGATGCAGGGAACCGTAGGGATCCTGAAACACCATTTGCACCTGGCGGCACTGCGGCCGGTTAATGCCATGGGACAGTGGCTTACCGTCAATGGCCATTTCGCCCTGCCACTGAGTCAATAAGCCGGCCAGGCATTTCAATACCGTGGTTTTACCCGAGCCGGACTCGCCGACCAGCCCGAAAATTTCCCCCTGCCGTACGCTCAAATCAACGTCATACAGCACCTGATTGGTCTTGCTGCCATGGCCAAAGGTCAGATTCAGTCCCTGGATATGGATCATGTTTTCATTTGGCATCTGCGGTTCCTTAATCAGTCAGCCAGGAAGGATCCCGGTTCAGCACCGGCAGCACCGGCCGGCGCTGGGTCATATCGGGCAGCGCGTTCAGCAAGCCACGGGTATAGGGATGGCAGGCGTTGTCCAGATCGGCGGCGGCAATCGATTCCACCACCCGTCCGGCATACATCACCAGCACGCGATCGCAGAAGCTGCGCACCAGGTTGATATCGTGACTGATAAACATCAGTCCCAACCCTCTGGACTGCACCAGGTCATCCAGCAATGCCAATACCTGCAGCCGTACCGAGACATCCAGCGCCGAGGTGGGTTCATCGGCAATGACCAGCTCAGGATCGGTAATCAGCATCATGGCTATCATGATACGTTGACCCTGGCCGCCGGAAATCTCATGAGGATACAGCGAGTAGACCCGTTCCGGCTGGCGAATGCGCACCACGTTAAGCATTTCCATCACTTTATCCCGCGCTTCGCTGCGGCTGGTTTTATGATGGGCCAGCCAGGCTTCGGCGATTTGATCACCGACCTTGACGACCGGATTAAGGGAATATTTCGGATCCTGCATGATCATCGAAATACGCTTACCCCTGATTGCCCGCATATCCGCAGCGCTGGCCGCCAGCAGATCCACCTCACTGAATCGCAGGCGATCGGCGGTGATACGCGCGCTGCGCGGATGCAGTTGCAGCAGCGCCCGACCAACGGTCGACTTGCCCGAGCCGGATTCACCGACAATAGCCAGTTTTTCACGGCCCAGGGTAAAAGAAACCCCTCGTACCGCGTCGGTCACTTTGCGGCCATTGACGAAACTGACGTGGAGGTTGCTGACATCCAGCAACGGCGCGGTATTCAACGGCGCGGTATTATTCTGTTCTGGGATCGAGAATGTCACGTAAGCCATCTCCTAAGAAGTTGAACGCCAGGCTGTTGATAAGGATCGCCAGACCAGGAATAGTCACTACCCACCAGCACTCCATCATGTAGCGACGGCCGCTGGATATCATGGCGCCCCACTCCGGATCCGGCGGCTGGGCGCCCAGGCCAAGGAAACCCAGGCCGGCGGCAGTCAGAATAATTCCGGCCATGTTCATGGTGATGCGGATGATCACCGAAGGCAGGCAAAGGGGCACGATATGACGCAGCAGGATGCGCAGCGGCGATGCGCCCAGCAGTCTCACCGCCGAGATAAAATCGGACTGGCGCAGCGACAACGTCTCGGCGCGCGCCAGACGGGCTACCGGCGGCCAGGCGGTCAGCGTAATGGCAATCACCACATGTTCCAGTCCCGGACCGAGGGCGGCGACAAACGCCAGCGCCAGCACCAGACTAGGAAATGAGATAAAAATGTCGGTGACCCGCATCAGCACCATATCCACCTTGCCGCCAAAATAACCGGCGGTCACACCCAATAGCAGCCCCAATGGACCGACGGTGATGGATACCAAGAGCACGATATACAGGGTAATACGCGAACCATATACCAACCGGCTGAATACATCCCGGCCGAATTCATCGGTGCCGAACCAGTGGGCGGAGCTCGGCGGCAACAGGGTATTATTCAAGTCCTGAATCAGCGGATGGTGAGTGGCTATCCAGGGCGCAAACAGGGCGACCAGCATCAGCAGCAGCACGATGCCGCCGCCGATAGCGGTCAGCGGGTTACGCGCCATCTTGCCGAGGAAACCGCCGGTACGGGACAACAGCCGGCGCCAGCGCCCGCTGTGCTTGATGCTGCCGGGGGATGGCAAAGCCGGATCGATAGACATAGTCATACTTTGGTCCTCGGGTCAAAAATCTGATACAGCATGTCGGACAGCAGATTAAGGCTGACGAAGATAATGCCGACCACCAGCACACAGCCCATGACGGCGTTCATATCGCCCAGCAGCAGGCTGCCGGTCAGATAGGATCCAAAACCGGGCCAGGCGAACACCGTTTCAATCAATACGGCGCCCTCTAGCAATGAGCCGTAAGCCAACGCCACCACCGTCAGCAACTGCACCAGGATATTGCGGAAGGCATGTCCCCAGATGACCTGCCATTCGGTCAGGCCTTTGACCCGCGCCGTAATGATGAACTCCTGGGATAGCTGGGCCAGCATAAAGCTGCGCGTCATACGGCTGATATAGGCCAGCGAGTGAAAGCCGAGCAGGGCGGCCGGCAGGACCAGATAATTCAGGGCGCTGAAAAACACCTGCTTGTTGCCGGCCAACAGCGAGTCCACCAGCAACAGACCGGTCCGGCGTTCCACCAGGCCGTCAAACGCCAGGTCTACCCTGCCCGATCCGCCTACCCAGCCAAGCCAGGCATAAAAAATCAGCAGCCCTATCATGCCCACCCAGAAAATCGGCGTTGAATAGCCGGCAAGGCTGATGACCCTGACCACATAGTCCAGCGGGCTGTTGCGCCGTGCGGCAGCCAGCACCCCCAGCGGAATGCCGAGGCCGGCGCCGACGATAATCGCCATGGTGGCCAGTTCAACGGTGGCCGGGAATACCCGGACAATATCGTCCAGCACCGGTTTGCCGGTCAGCAGGGCATTGCCGAGATCGCCGTGCAGCAGCGTACTGAGATAGATGATGAACTGCGTCCACAGGGGTTTATCGAAACCCAGTTGCAGATAGACCTGCTGATAAGTGCTGTGATCGGCATCGGGGCCGACGATGGCCAGCACCGGATCGATAGGCATAACCCGACCAATGATAAAGGTCAGGACCAGCAGGCCGAACAGCGTAATGATGACCTGCACCAGTCGCTTGGCAAGGCGACGGGCCAGATTTTCATTAGAGAACCATTGCATTGCTGTCATGGATGCTCCCACAAAAAGAGGACTCATGGATGCCGGCAGTACCACACCGGCGTTAAGCGCAAGCGTCAACCCGCGGATCGTTACTGTTCCTGCTTATAGACTTCTCGCAAAAAAGTGGTTGCCGATGGGTGCGGTACGTAGTTCCTGACGTTCTTGCGCACCACGACCGAATCGACCATTTGCGATACCGGCATGATGGCCGGGAACAGCGCATCGTAACGATTCTGTACCTCGGCATAGAGCGCCCGCTGTTTGTCCGGATCCCGTTCAAGCAGCGCCGTGTCAATCAACTGGTTCAGGGTCTTATCAAAGAAGCTGGTCCGCCAGCCCTGGAAGTTGGTCAGTCGGGCTTCATCACGGTTATCGGGGTTGTAAACCAGCGCCCGCAGGCTGGAGTGAGGATGAGGTTCTACGCCGCTGCCGCCGCGTCCGACCAGCATGTCGAATTGCCGATCTCGCATGGCGCCGTAGATTTGGTTGCCGGTGCCGGTCATGATTTTGGCGCGTATGCCGGCCTGCATCAGTGTCGATTGGACCGCAATGGCGATATTGATGAACGGCGGATCAGCCAACACCCGCAGGGTAGTATCGAATCCATCCGGATAGCCTGCTTCGGCCAGCAGTTTTCTGGCCCGTTCGATATCCAGCGCGTAGCCCGGATTCGGCAGCGTCGCGTCCATTCCTTGCTGAATCGGTCGCTGATGCAGGACGCCATACCCCGGCATAATGGCCTTGTTGATACCTTGATAGTCAATCAGATAACGCACGGCTTCACGCACTTTCGGATTGGCGAAGTGGGGTTCCTTCATACTGACCGCCACGTAATAGATGGTGCCCTTGCGGACCGCATCTATCACCATCTCCTGATTGCTTTTCAGCGCTTCGATATCCGGCACCGACATGGTGGCGGCGATATCCAGATCGCCTTTGGCAATCATCAGCCTTAAGGTCTGGGATTCCTGCAGATGGCGGAATATCACCCGGCTCATCCGGCTTTCGCCACGCCAGTAGCCTGGCGCGCGGCTGATGCGCATCACATCTTTAGCCTGCCAGATATCCAGTTTGAACGGACCTGAACCGGCCTCGGCGGTGGTTAGCCAGCGATTTCCCCAATCGCCCTTCTGTTCATGCTGCTTGACGGTTTTGCTGTCCAGTACCGAGCCGCTGCCCAGTGCCGCCAGTGAATAGAGCACCAGTTTCGGATCGTTGGGCTTAGGCAGCGCTATCTCGATGGTATAGTCATCGACCGCTCTGACCTGACGGTCAACGTTATCGCGGTTGAAGCCATAGGACTTCCAGACCGACGCCTGGGCCATGTTGAGATGCAGTACCCGCCTGAATGACCAGACCACATCTTGAGCGGTCAACGGATTACCGGAGTGGAATTTTACCCCTTTGCGCAGATGGAAGGTCAGCAGATTTCGGTCATCGCTGATGGTCCAGCGTTCGGCGAGCGCCGGCATGACGTTGGTGAGCTCGGCAGGGTCCAATTCCACCAGGCTGTCATAAAGATTGACCACAATGCCGACCACTTCATTGCCGGTCATGGCGGCCGGATCCAGCGTCAGCAGGTTATTCATGTTCATGCCGATAACCAGTTGGTCCGGCGGCGTTTTAGCCTGGACCAGGGAAGCGCTCAGTACCAGGCACAGTACCGCAATTCCCCTGCCAAGCAGGGTTTTTATGTTCATCGGGCGTATCCCTATGCGGGTAAACAGAGGTTTTTTTTATTGTTACCGCCGGCTTAATCCCGGCTTACGGTATGCGCTTCGATGTAGCTGAAATTAATGTCCTCACCCAAGCCGGGTAATGTCGGCAACGACACCAGGCCGTCAGCGTCCATCGGATCGACTATCTGGTTCAGATAAGCCGGGGCTTCGTCATAATCGAGGAACGGGTGCAGCAGCCCTCGCTCATACCAACGGCAGTTGCGAATGGCGCCGACCACCGCCAGATTGGGGGCTCCGTTACCGTGCACTTCACAATCCATGCCGAAGGATTCCGCCAAGTGAACGACTTTCATGCAGGGTCCGATACCGCCCACGCCAGCCACACCGGCTCGCAGGATGTCGCAGGCGCCGGCCTTGACCCAATCAGCGCGGCTATAGTGTTTTCCGCTGAGGCTTTCCGGTCCGATGACATCGATGGACAGGTTTTCCGCAAGCCAGACATAGGAGGACATACTCTGCTCTTCCATCGGCTCTTCAAACCAGGTGAAATCGAGTTTTTCCAGCGCACGACCGATGGTCAGCGCATCGCTGCGGCTGTACCAATGATAACCGTCCAGCATCAGGGCGATATCGGGACCGACCGCTTCACGCACCGCGGCACAGGCGCGGATATCCATTGTGGTGCTGGGGGCAAAAGATACCGGCGGCATCCAGGTGTGCAGTTTTATCGCCTTGTAGCCACGCGCCACCAGTTTCTCGGCAAACTGGCCATACTCTTCAGGCGTAGAAAGGCCTCCGCTCAATTCATCGCCACACATAGTGCTGCCGTAGGCCGGCACTTTGTCGCGGTAACCGCCCAATAATTTATACACCGGCATATTGAGTTTACGGCCCGCCAGATCCCACAGTGCTTGTTCCGCAAATGCCAGGGCGCGGTCGGACAATTGATGGGCGCTACCCCGCTGCCAATGGACCAGGTCATTCCACAGACGCTCACGATCGAACGGATCCTGACCGATAAGCACTTTGCGAAAGAAGCTATTGACGATATAGGGGCGGATCACCTCTGGCGGCGCGAACGCGTAGCCTTTGTCGCCTTCATCGGTGGCGATGGTCAGCATCGCCATTTTGGCCTGGCTTTCTTCACCAGGATGGGAATGTCCAGCGCTGTCGGAAACGCGTCGCGTAGGGTACGTAAATACGGTCACATCTACAGAAGTTATTTTCACGTCTTACCTGTCCTGTATACGTTAGTGTTGTCAAAGGTCATAAATCGAGCCAAGAATGCCGGTGAAATATAGTGTTATTAAAAACAAAATGTTATTTCACTTTTACATTCTAGGAGGGCAATTGGAGGGGCGTCACTAGGCAAATTGGTGTAATAAACTGGAAAATGCCACTAATTTTCAGGCATACGCACTAGAGGTTGTGAAGGTAATCACGAAGTGATGTCGAGATGTGATCTTGATCAGCTACAAAAAAACCGGCGGCAGTTCAGGCATTGCCGCCTGAACCCACCACCGGTTGATAAAAATGAGCCCTAAGGGGCGTTATGGAGAGAAGCAGCCCCAGCGTTTAACCGCACGCCGCAGCCAGTGGGTCAGAGCTGACGAAACCTGTTCTGCACAGTGAACGTATCCGACGTCACATAGCGTTCCAGCTGACGCAACTGCTGTTCGCTTTCTCCCATCTGCAGTTCAGCCCTTTCAAGCTGCTGCGCCGGAGTAAGCTGGCTGGCAGAGGTCTGTTCTTCCCCTGCCGGCGCAGGTTCCAGCCAGTATGCCAGTATGGCGTAGGCGACCAGCGTAATCATGAACAGGCCGAACAACATCGACAGGACGGTGATGATGCGAACCAGCTTGACCGGCACATCCAGGTACTGCGCAATGCCGGCGCACACTCCCTTGAACATGGCCTCATCGGGACGAAGATAGATTTTACGCGATGACATCGTCTTCATCTTATTGTCTCCAGTTCGGGTGTTCTGCATCCAGGATATCTTCCAGGGCGCGGATCCTGGCCTGCATCCGGCCGGCATCTTCGGTCAGCTGCGCCAATCGCCGGGTATCCTGCGGGTTCATACGGGAACCCTGCTGACGACGTTGGCTATAATGCAGCCATAGCCACACCGGTGCGACAAACAGGATGAATATAGTCAGCGGTATGGCAAGCACAATTGACAGGGCCACCATAATTTCTCCTTTATCTGGTGAGGTAACGGTTAACCAATGACAGGAATCGGCCTGATGCCTTTGGTTGCCATAACCGGGGTATCACCTGTTGCGTTATCGTTATTTATCAAGATTCATTTTATTCTTCAACGCCGCCAGTTGCTCGCTGATTTCATCATCGGCTGACAGTTCGGCAAATTCCTGCTCGAGCGATTTTTTCTTGCCGAAAGCCACCGCTTCCCCTTCCGCTTCCATATGATCGATGCGGCGTTCAAACTGTTCGAAACGGGCCATCGCCTGATCCAGTTTACCGGTATCCAGCTGGCGACGAATATCGCGAGAGGAAGAGGCGGCCTGATGGCGCAACGTCAATGCCTGCTGACGGGCGCGGGTTTCAGCCAGTTTACTTTCCAGCTCACCAATTTCATGATGCATGCGGGAGAGGGTTTCTTCAATGGCGACGACTTCCTGACCCAGGGAAGCAATAAGCTTTACGAACCGTTGTTTCTCGATAAGAGCGGCCCGAGCCAGATCTTCTTTATTTTTACTGATCGCCAGTTCGGCTTTCTGCTGCCAGTCGGTCTGCTGTTGTTCGGACTGCTCAATCCGGCGAATGAGCTGCTTCTTTTCCGCCAGCGCCTGGGCAGAAGTGGTACGGACTTCCACCAGGGTGTCTTCCATTTCCTGGATCATCAACCTGACCAGCTTCTGAGGATCCTCTGCTTTATCCAGCAGGGAATTGATGTTGGCGTTCACAATATCGGTAAAGCGAGAAAAAATGCCCATGTCAACTTCCTCATCATAAGGGTAATTAAAAAAGACTACAGGGTGTTAATACAGGAATCGTGCCAACTTTTTAATTATTGTAATTGACTGATTTTTAGCGATTTAATTTATTGATCTGTTATGGGCTTGATGTATAGTGATAAATACCACTACCTTTTAGCGAAATTGACCATGTCTGCATCACACGAAAATTTGCTCGGTCAGGCCAACAATTTCCTCGAGATGCTCGAGCAGGTATCACGGCTGGCTAAACTGGTCAAACCGGTGCTGGTGATTGGCGAGCGCGGCACCGGTAAAGAGATGATCGCCCGTCGGCTGCATTATCTGTCGCCCCGTTGGCAGGGGCCGTTTATCTCACTGAACTGTGCCGCCCTCAATGATAATCTGCTGGATTCTGAATTATTCGGCCACGAGGCCGGTGCCTTCACCGGGGCGCAGAAACGCCATCAAGGTCGATTTGAACGTGCCGATGGCGGCACACTGTTCCTGGATGAACTCGCCACTGCACCGATGCTGGTGCAGGAAAAGTTGCTGCGGGTCATCGAGTACGGCGAACTTGAGCGAGTGGGCGGCAGTCAACCACTGCAGGTGGATGTCAGGCTGGTATGCGCCACCAATGCCGACTTGCCGGCGCTGGCGAGCGCCGGCCTGTTCAGAGCCGATCTGCTGGATCGGTTGGCATTCGATGTGGTTGCCCTGCCTCCGCTACGGGAGCGCCAGCAAGACATCATGGTGATGGCCGAACACTTCGCTATCCAGATGTGCCGAGAGCTGGAGCTACCGCTTTTTTCCGGATTCAGCGCACAGGCCACCGCCACGCTGCTCACTTATAGCTGGCCGGGCAATGTGCGTGAACTTAAAAATGTGGTTGAGCGCTCAATTTATCGCCACAACAGCAGCGATCATCCCCTGGACGATATTGTTCTCAATCCTTTCGAGCAGGTATATCAGCAGCCGACGTTACCTGAAACACAGCATACTGCAGCCAGCCTGCCGCTCGATCTCAGGGCCTGGCTGGACCAGCAGGAAAAGACGTGGCTCGAACAGGCGTTGGCGCGGGCGCGTTTTAATCAACGCCAGGCTGCGGATTTGCTGGGTCTGACCTATCATCAATTACGAGGCATGATGAAAAAGCATGCCTTGAAAGGCCCGCAATCTTTTCCTGAGTGAATTCAGGGCAAAAAAAAGGCCGGCAAACTAGCCGACCGTAAATACTATTGGAAGCAATGTGAGCAATGTCGTGCTTCTGACCAGGAGGAACCCCGTCTTCCTGGTCATCGGCACAGCTATGATAATGGTTCTCAATACACTCTGTAAAGCGTTTTATTGAGAATGGTTCTCATTACCACACTAACATTGTGGTTCTTTTCGCCGGTTTGATTTTTATAACCGCAAACCGGGCCAATATTCTCTGCGGCGAATTGGGTGAGCCACGAGACTAAGGTAGACTGGCACGATTGCCCGGCAGGAACTCAGTTGTTTATGCAAAAAAATAGCTATTCATTCATACGTCCGCTGATGGTGACATTGACGGCAGTACTGGCGCTCGGTGCTGCCGCCGCTCCTGCTGCTGCGGCACCCGGAAATATCCGCGCGACCGGTTTTATTTATTGCGTCAGCGGCGTACTCAATACCTTCAATCCGCAGATGGCCAGTAGTGGCCTGACGGTAGATACCCTCTCGGCCCAGCTTTATGATCGTCTGCTGGACGTGGACCCCTATACTTACCGACTGATCCCCGAGCTGGCTGAAAGCTGGCAAGTGCTGGATAACGGCGCGACCTATCGTTTCCATCTGCGGAAAAACGTAGCGTTTCAGCATACCGCGTGGTTTACCCCTACCCGGACGCTGAATGCGGACGACGTGGTATTCAGCTTTGCCCGCATGTTCGACGCCAAGCATCCCTGGCATGCGGTCAACGGCGGCAGCTATCCCTACTTCGACAGTCTGCAGTTTCCGGAATCGGTGCAGAGCGTGCGCAAGCTGGATAATGATACCGTGGAGATCCGCCTCAAAGCGCCTGATGCCTCGTTCCTTTGGCATATCGCCACCCACTATGCGCCGGTGCTGTCGGCGGAATATGCCGCCCGGCTTGCGGCGGCGGACCATCAGGAAAAAATGGACCGCGAGCCGGTAGGCACCGGTCCATTCATGTTGAACGAATACCGGGCGGGCGAGTTTATCCGTCTGACACGCCATCCCCACTACTGGAAGGGAATTCCGCGAATGCATCAGGTGGTAGTGGATATGGGCAGCGGCGGCATCGGCCGGCTGTCCCGACTGCTGACCGGCGAATGCGATGTGCTGGCTTATCCCGCCGCCAGCCAGTTGTCAATATTACGCGATGATCCCCGCCTGCGGCTGACGCTGCGACCGGGCATGAACATTGCCTACCTGGCGTTCAATACCCGCAAGCCACCGCTGGACGATGTCCGGGTACGTCATGCCATCGCCCTGTCGATCAACAACCCGAGGCTGATGCAGTCAATCTATTACGGCACCGCCGAGACCGCGGCCTCTATCCTGCCGCGTGCTTCCTGGGCCTACGATAATGATGCCCAGGTAACCGAGTACAATCCGACCAAAGCCCGTGAGATCCTTCACTCTCTCGGCCAGGACAAGCTGCAGCTTACGCTGCTGGTGCCGACCGCATCGCAGTCCTATAATCCCAGCCCGCTCAAAACCGCTGAGCTGCTGCAGGCCGATCTGGCCCAGGTGGGGATTACGCTCACGATCCGCCCGGTGGAAGGCCGGTTTCAAGAGGCCCGGCTGACGGCGATGAACCACGATCTTACTCTGGCCGGCTGGTCGACGGACAGCAATGACCCGGACAGTTTTTTCCGGCCGCTGCTGAGCTGCGCGGCATTACGTTCGCAGACCAATTATGCCCATTGGTGCAATCCTGAGTTCGACCAACTGCTGCAAACTGCGCTGCTGTCCCAGCAATTGGCCGGCAGGATGGAAACCTATCGGCAGGCGCAGAACATGCTGGCCGATCAACTCCCGGTGCTGCCGCTGGCATCGTCTCTGCGTCTGCAGGCCTATCGCTACGATATCAAAGGCCTGGTGCTGAGCCCGTTCGGCAACGCGTCTTTCGCCGGGGTATCCCGCGATGCGAAACCGGAGTCCCAGCCATGATTATCTTTACTCTGCGCCGGCTACTGCTGCTGGTCATCACGCTTTTTGCCTTGACGCTGGTCGGTTTCAGCCTGAGCTACTTCACTCCCCACGCTCCGCTCGGCGGCGCCTCGCTCGGGGATGCCTATGCGTATTACCTGCAAAGCCTGATGCAGTGGAATTTCGGCGTGTCGAGCATTGATGGCCAGCCGATCAACCAGCAGTTGAAAGAGGTGTTCCCGGCCACCATGGAGCTTTGCGTACTGGCGTTTGTCCTGGCCCTTACCATCGGTATCCCGCTGGGTATCGTCGCCGGCATCATGCGCAACAAATGGCAGGACATCACCATTAGCTGGTTTGCCCTTATCGGTTTGTCGATGCCGGTATTCTGGTTGGCACTGCTGCTGACGCTTTATTTCGCCCTGCACCTGGGATGGCTACCGGTGGCCGGCCGTTTCGATTTGCTTTATCAGGTGAAACCGGTCACCGGGCTTGCCTTGATCGATGCCTGGCTTTCCGACTCAGCCTATCGTCAGGAGATGATTACCAGCGCCCTTAGCCATATGGTGCTGCCGATCACCGCCCTGGCGGTGGCACCGACCACCGAAGTGATTCGCCTGATGCGCGTCAGTACCAGCGACGTGGTGGGCCAGAACTATATCAAAGCCGCGGCGACCCGCGGCCTGTCGCCGCTGACGATCATTCGCCGCCATGTGCTGCATAATGCGCTGCCGCCGGTTATCCCCAAACTGGGGCTGCAGTTTTCCACGATGCTGACGCTTGCCATGATAACCGAAATGGTCTTTAGCTGGCCCGGTCTCGGCCGCTGGCTGGTTATCGCTATTCGCCAGCAGGATTATGCCGCTATTTCGGCCGGCGTCATGGTGGTCGGCGCCCTGGTGGTGTGCATCAATGTGCTGTCGGACATCATCGGCGCCCTGGCCAACCCACTGCGCCATAAGGAGTCATATGCCCTCAGATAATGTCTATGGCGAAAAGCGCATGCCCAGCCCGCTGCTGCACATCTGGCGAATTTTTTACCATGATGCGACGTCGATGATCGGCCTGTACGGTTTTCTCATCCTGGTGCTGCTGTGCCTGTTCGGCTCCTGGATTGCGCCCTATTCCCTGTCACAGCAATTTCTCGGCTACCAGCTGCTGCCGCCCTCCTGGTCACGCTATGGCGATGTGTCGTTTTTCCTCGGTACCGACGATCTGGGGCGGGACGTGTTAAGCCGGCTGCTGGCTGGGACCGCACCGACGTTTGGCTCCGCGCTGCTGGTCACCCTGGCCGCTGCCGCTCTCGGCCTGGCGCTGGGGGTGATAGCGGGCATCACCAAAGGCTTGCGTTCCGCGGCGCTAAATCACATTCTGGACACGCTGCTGTCGATCCCTTCATTGCTGCTGGCCATTGTCGTGGTGGCATTTCTCGGCCCCAAGCTTGAGCATGCGATGCTGGCGGTGTGGCTGGCGTTGTTGCCGCGCATTGTCCGCACCGTTTACACCGCCGTTCACCATGAACTGGAGAAGGAATATGTCCTGGCAGTGCGAATGGATGGTGCGACCATGCCGCACATTCTGCGCTATGCGGTGTTGCCCAACATCGCCAGTGTCCTGGTGGCCGAATTTACCCGTGCCCTGTCGATGGCGATTCTGGATATCGCCGCCCTGGGCTTTCTCAATTTGGGCGCCCAGTTGCCTTCACCTGAATGGGGCGCAATGATGGATGATACCTTGGAGTTGGTCTATGTCGCGCCCTGGACGGTGATGTTGCCCGGCGCCGCTATCATGATAAGTGTCCTTATCGTTAATTTACTGGGCGATGGTATCCGTCGCGCCATGATCTCGGGAATAGACTGATGCCGTTATTGGATATCCGTAACTTGACCATTGAGTTCATGACCGCCGAAGGGCCGGTCAAGGCAGTCGATCATGTCAGTATTACCTTGACTGAGGGGGAAGTGCGCGGGCTGGTCGGAGAATCGGGTTCAGGCAAGAGCCTTATTGCCAAGGCCATCTGCGGAGTAACCCGCGATAACTGGCGCGTCACCGCCGATCGTTTTCGCTTTAACGATATCGACCTGCTGAAACTGTCACCGCGCCAGCGACGGCGGGTGGTCGGCCACAATGTGTCGATGATCTTCCAAGAGCCCCAATCCTGTCTGGATCCTTCCGAGCGCATCGGTCGCCAATTATCGCAGGCCATCCCGGGGTGGACCTATAAAGGTAACTGGTGGCAGCGGCTGGGCTGGCGTAAGCGCCGCGCTATAGAATTGCTGCATCGTGTCGGCTTTAAAGACCACAAAAATATTATGCGCAGCTATCCTTATGAGCTGACCGAAGGGGAATGCCAGAAGGTCATGATCGCCATCGCCCTGGCCAATCAGCCCCGCCTGCTGATTGCCGATGAACCCACCAATGCGATGGAGCCCACCACCCAGGCGCAGATTTTCCGCCTGCTGGCCAAGCTTAACCAGAATAACAACACCACTATTCTGCTGATAAGTCATGACCTGCAGATGATGAGTAAATGGGCTGACCGCATCAATGTTCTTTACTGCGGGCAAACGGTGGAAAGCGCCCAGAGCGAGGATTTGATCGCCACCCCGCATCATCCCTATACCCAGGCGCTTATCCGGGCAATTCCGGATTTCGGCCGTTCGATGCCGCCAAAAAGCCGGTTGAATACCCTGCCCGGCGGTATCCCGTCTCTGGAGCATTTACCGATTGGCTGCCGGCTGGGACCCCGTTGCCCTTATGCTCAGAAGACCTGCATACAGATGCCGCCGCTGGAGCCTATCAAGAACCACTGGTTCGCCTGCCATTTCCCGCTCAACGTGCAGGAGCAATAACCGTGGATACGCTGCTTGAAGCCCGCAACCTGACCAAGACCTTCCGTTACCGCACCGGCCTGTTTCGACGCCAGCATGTTGAGGCGGTCAAGCCGGTTTCATTTACCCTGCGCGAAGGCCAGACGCTGGCCATCATCGGCGAAAACGGCTCGGGCAAATCGACGCTGGCCAAAATGATTGCCGGCACCATTGAGCCGACCGCCGGCGATCTGTTGATTGATGATCATCTGCTCACCTTCGGTGATTACCGCTATCGCAGCAAGCGGATCAGGATGATTTTCCAGGATGCCAGCAATTCGCTTAATCCCCGCCAGCAGGTGGGACAGCTGCTGGATGTCCCGCTGCGGCTCAATACCGACCTGACGCTGGCGGAACGCGGCAGCACTATCGATCTTACGCTGCGCCAGGTGGGCCTGCGCCCAGACCATGCCTTTTACTATCCCCATATGCTGGCCCCTGGCCAGAAACAACGTGTCGGCCTTGCCAGAGCGCTGATACTGCAGCCTAAAGTGATTGTCGCCGATGAAGCGCTGGCGTCACTGGATATGTCGATGCGTTCCCAGATCATTAATCTGATGCTTGAACTGCAGGCCAGGCACGGTATTTCCTATATTTATGTCACCCAGCATCTGGGGATGATGAAGCACGTTAGCGATCAGATCATGGTGATGCAGCACGGAGAAGTGGTCGAGCGCGGCAGCACCGCCGATGTGCTGGCGGCCCCGCTGCACGACTTGACCCGCCGGCTCATCACCAGCCACTTCGGCGAGGCGCTGACCGCTGACGCCTGGCGTCGTGACGGCTTACTCCCATGATACCGCATGCCCTACTCGCAGCGCTGCTTTTCATGGTATACTGCGGCGGTTTTCTAACGACGACGTTAGCGCATCACGATGACGTAAACAGTCGCATGTAATAATGACCACAAGGATTAATGCTATGGGTTTTCTTACCGGTAAACGCATTCTGGTTACGGGCGTCGCCAGCAACCGTTCAATTGCATTCGGTATTGCTCAGGCTATGCGCCGTGAGGGTGCGGAGCTGGCGTTCACTTATCAGAACGACAAACTGAAAACGCGGGTAGAAGGGTTTGCCGCCGAACTGGGATCCAGCATTGTGCTGCCCTGTGACGTCGCTGAAGATGCCAGCATCGAAGCACTGTTTACTGAACTGGCTAAAATCTGGCCGAACTATGACGGTTTTGTTCACGCCATCGCCTTTGCGCCGGGTGAACAGCTGGACGGCGATTATGTCGACGCCGTGACCCGTGAAGGATTCAGCATCGCTCATGACATCAGCTCTTACAGCTTTGTGGCCATGGCCAAAGCCAGCCGTAAGCTGCTCAATCCGGGCTCAGCCCTGGTAACGCTGAGCTATCTGGGTGCCGAGCGCGCTATCCCCAACTATAACGTCATGGGTCTGGCCAAAGCCTCCCTTGAAGCCAATACCCGTTATATGGCCAACGCCATGGGCCCGCAGGGGATCCGCGTCAATGCCATTTCCGCCGGCCCTATTCGTACCCTGGCGGCTTCCGGCATCAAAAACTTCAAGAAAATGCTGTCGCATTGCGAAGCGGTTACGCCGATTCGCCGCGTGGTCACCATTGAAGACGTGGGCAATACCGCTGCGTTCCTGTGTTCAGACCTGTCTTCCGGCATCACCGGTGAAGTGGTTCATGTCGACGGCGGTTTCAATATCGCCGCGATGAACGAACTGCATCTGGATTGATTGCCGATTAGCACAACGTCTTGATGGCGGCAACAAGCCCCCATCGTGGACTGCACCCCAAAAGTTGGGCATCCAACGGAGTAAGGTGCAGTTTTTTATGGCCGGTATTCGCTTTGGGATAGCAGCCATTGCCCGGCAAACTCAAACAGGGTTTTGGCCAGCGGCGTCGCCCGCCCGGCTTCAGCAATAACGATGGCGGTCTGGCGCTTCATCGGCGACAGCGCAATAGTGCGAAAACACAGATCCGGCGTCATGGCGTGCAGCAGGTGGCCTCTGGGTACCATGCCGCATCCCAGGCCGGTGTAAACCCCCTGCAGCAATTGAAAAATGGACGCGCTTTCAAGCTTGCAGTGCAATTGCAGGCCGGCGGTTCTGAACCCTTCATCGAGATGCCGACGGAAATAGCGGCTGGGCTCAGCCAGGCAGAGCGGGAGCTCGGCCACCGCCTCCAGGCTCAGTGCCGACCCACCGATAAGGTTGGGAAAATGCGCCGGGTTAAACACCAGGTCAATCCCTTGATCCGGCACCACCGCCGCCTGGTAATGCAGCTCCTTGAGCAGTGACAAGTCGAAAAATCCCAGCGCAAGATCAACGCTGTGGTTGATCAGGGCTTCCATTAGCGCATCGGCGCTCAGGGTGGATACCTGATAATCCACATCGGGATAATCCGCTTGTGCCGCCTGCAGCAACAGCGGCAGTGATATGGCGCACTGGGGGACGATGCCTATCCGCAGGGTGCCGACCATGCCCTGCTTAAGGGATTCAACTTCCAGCTTCAGCCCTTGGTAGACGGACACGATCTCGCGCGCCCAGGTCAGCACTCGCTCGCCCTCGGCGGTAAATCCCTGAAAACTGTTGCCTCGGTGTATCAAGCCAACGCCCAGCTCGCGCTCCAGGTTCTTGAGCCGCATCGACAGGGTCGGCTGACTGACGAAGCTGGCTTCGGCAGCGCGGCCAAAGTGGCGCTCCCGTTCCAGATTACACAAGTAAATTAACTGTTTTATATCCATTTATTTTTCTGCCCGACTGCCAGGGCTGCAGTATATCATGTCAATTCCCGCCTGCGGCCGCCAAGTCCCTGGCCGCAGGCTGATGGTGCTGATTAACTGACGCCGAGAGAAACTTTGACATCCTGGGCAATTTTCTCGACCTGGGGGCCGTAAATCACTTGAATATCATTATCACTTACCCGTTTGACGCCGCTGGCACCGGTCAGCATCAGCGTACGATCTATCACCTGTTTCATGTCCTTCACCTTAACCCGCAGTCGGGTAAAGCAGCAGTCCACCTCGCTGATATTGGACGCCCCGCCAAGGCCGGCGATAATGTGGCCGGTACGCTCATCGGCGGTCTGCGGTTGGCGTTCCGGCGCTTCCTGTTCGTCGCTTTCACGTCCCGGGGTTTCTACCCGCATCCGCAATATAATGAATTTAAAGCCGAAATAGTACACAGGTATATAAATTAAGCCGAGCAGCACCGCATACCACCAGTGGGTGCGCGTGCCGCCGAGAATGCCGAAGATTGCCAGATCAATTGCCCCGCCCTGGACGTTGCCGATCATCAGCTGCATCACATCCATCAGCATAAACGACAGACCGCTTAAAATGGCATGGAACAGATACAGCACCGGCGAGACAAATATAAAGCAGAACTCCAGAGGCTCGGTGATACCGGTGGTAAAGGAGGCCAGTCCGCCGGCCAATACCAGCGCCTTGACCCGTTCTTTGTGCTTGGGCCGGGCGCAATGGTACATTGCCAGCGCGGCGGCCGGCAGGCCAAACATCATTACCGGTATTTTGCCCTGGGCCAGGAAGCGGGTCGCTTCGCGAATCACCTCGTCGGTCAGCAGGCCGGGATGGGTCAGCGAGGTATTGAAAATGTTCAGCGCCCCTACCAGCGTCTGATTGTCGATGGTCACTACCCCGCCGATGGGGGTGAAACGCACGGTTTCATTGAGGATGTGATGCAGGCCGGTCGGTATAAGCAACCGTTCAAAGAAGCCATACAGAAAAGCGCCGTATTGACCGCTTTTACCAATCAGCTCTCCTACCCAGGCAATGGCGGCGCCAATTGACGGCCAAACCATCGACAGCGCGACCCCGACCAGCGGCAGCACCACCACCGTTACAATCGGCACAAAACGCCGGCCGCCGAAAAAGCTGATGGCGGTCGGCAGCACCTGGGTGTAGAAGCGGTTATGCACCATCACCGTGACCAGACCGGCAATCACCCCACCCAGCACGCTCATGTTATAGGTGAAAATGCCCAGTGTCTGGGTAAACTCAGCCGAGTACATCATTGCTTGAGTCTGGGGCATGCCGCCGGCAATCAGCGCGTTGGCCGCGGTGGTCACAGGCGTCAGATTTTGTGCCGCGAGACTGGCGCTGACGCCGACATGCATGGCGATAAAACCAATGACAGCGGCAAAAGCGGCAGTGGGTTTTTCCGCCTTGGCAAGGCCGATGGCGCTGGCTACGGCAAAGAACAGCGGCAGATTTGCAAATAGAGCGCCGGCTATCTGTCTGATAAATCCAATCACTAATTGCGGGTATTTCAGGCCGGCAAACGCGTCCCCGGTAATGGCCGGATTTTGCATTGCCGCCGCCAGTCCCAGGAATATCCCTGCCGCGGCGATCACTGAAATCGGCATCATTAATGCCTTACCAAACCCATGGATCTTGCTGGCAAAATCTTTCATAAGCGCGGGTCCCTTTAAAATATTGACCGGCTAAGTATGGGCCAGCCAGCGGCCTCAACAGGCAATGGCCGGGGGTAATACACAGGTTTATGAAGATGATCACAAATAATGTCGTCATAGTTGCCATCTATCTTGTGATAACAGCATTCGATTAGACGGTTTTGGCTTAACTGATTAGACTTAACGCAAATAGAGCAATGCGTTAAAAAATAATTAACATTTCACTGCATCATTCAGCTGCGAATCACTATCATGAAATTTAAACCTGCGATCAAACCCTATACTGGCGCGGCCGGTGGCTGGGGTTCCCTTGAAGCCACCACCCGTTATGTACTGGACAGCAAACAAGCCCTGAAGAATATCCGCAATTTACTTCGCGTTAACAAGTCCAAAGGGTTTGACTGCCCTGGCTGCGCCTGGGGCGATGACAACAGCAGCACCTTCAGCTTCTGCGAAAACGGCGCCAAAGCCGTCAGTTGGGAAGCCACCCGCAAGTCGGTCGACGAAGCCTTTTTCGCCCAAAACAGCGTGACCCGGCTGTATGCCCAGAGCGACTATTTCCTTGAGTACCAGGGCCGACTAACCCAGCCGCTGCGTTATAACCCTGAGACCGACCATTATGAAGTCGTCAGCTGGCAGCAGGCGTTCGCCCTGATAGCCCGCCATTTGAAAGCGCTGGATAACCCTGACCAGCTCGAACTGTATACGTCCGGACGCGCCAGCAACGAAGCCTCCTATCTGTATCAGCTTTTTGGCCGGATGTTCGGCACCAATAATTTCCCCGACTGTTCCAATATGTGCCACGAAGCCAGCGGTACCGGCCTTAAACAGAGCATCGGTATCGGCAAAGGCACCATCAGACTAAACGACTTCGAACAAGCCGATGCCATCCTGGTGTTCGGCCAGAATCCTGGCACCAACCATCCCCGGATGCTTCATAGCCTGCGTCATGCCGCCGATCGCGGCTGCCGTATCGTCACCTTCAACACGCTGCGTGAACGCGGCTTGGAACGCTTCGCCGATCCGCAGAATCCCCTGGAACTGCTGACGCCGAAATCCGGCCGAATCAGCTCCCGTTACCTGCAGCCTAACCTGGGCGGCGATATGGCGGCGGTGCGCGGCATTGTCAAAGCACTGCTTGAAACGCACCGTCAACGTCTGTCGCAAGGCGAACAAGGCCTGTTTGATGATCAGTTCATCGCCACGCACACCAACGGCATTGATGACTACCTGGCAGCGGTGGATGCCACCTCCTGGCAACAGATCGTCGACCAGTCGGGGCTTTTAGAGCAGCAACTGCGCGAAGTGGCGGATATCTATCGCCAGGCGGAACGCGTTATCTGCACCTGGGCGATGGGCATCACTCAGCACAAGCACTCTGTCTCCACCGTCAGAGAGATAACCAACCTGCAGTTGCTGTTCGGTCAGTTGGGTAAACCCGGCAGCGGCCTTTGTCCGGTACGCGGTCACAGCAACGTCCAGGGCAACCGCACTATGGGCATCGACGAGAAGCCATCGCAGGCGATGCTAGATCGTTTAGCCCGCCACTATGGCTTCAACCCGCCGCGCGAGGCAGGCCATAGCACCGTGCAGGCGCTGGAAGCCATGCTCAGGGGCGAAGTGAAAGTCCTGCTGGCGCTGGGTGGCAACCTGGCGGCGGCGGCGCCGGATACCTGGCGTACCGAACAGGCGCTGCGCTGCTGTGCGCTGACGGTGCACATCAGCACCAAGCTGAACCGCAGCCATCTGATTACCGGGCGGGAAGCGCTGATCCTGCCGACCCTGGGCCGTACCGAGCGCGATACCCAGGCCAGTGGCAATCAATATGTCACCGTAGAAGATTCATTCAGCATGGTTCACGCCTCCGAAGGGGTCAACCCGCCGATTTCTACCGAACAGCGTTCTGAAACCGCCATCGTGGCAGGTATCGCTTCCGCCGTTCTGGGCAACGACAAACTGGATTGGCAACAGTTGGCCGGCGATTATTCTTTGATTCGCGATCATATCGCCGCTACCGTACCCGGCTTCACTGATTTTAATCAACGCTGCGAACAACCGGGTGGGTTCTATCTTGGCAATGCGGCCGCTGAACTTCGTTTCGCAACCGCCAGCGGCAAGGCTGAGTTTTGCCATGCCGCTCTGCCTGAGGTCCTGTTCCCGCAGGTCGGCGATGAAGCCGCGCCATTTACCCTGCAGACGCTGCGTTCCCATGACCAGTACAATACCACTATCTATGGTCTGGATGATCGCTATCGCGGCGTTTATGGCCAGCGGGAAGTGGTGTTTGTCCATCCGGAAGATTTAGCGGCCCTTGGCCTGGCCGACGGTGATAAAGTGGATATCGAAACGCTGTGGAATGATGGCGTGACCCGCAGGGTCAGCGGATTTAAAGCCATCAGCTATGATATTCCACGAGGCAATCTGGCAGCTTATTATCCGGAAACCAATCCGCTGGTCCCGCTGTCCAGCTATGGCGATGAAACCCATACGCCGACCTCCAAATCGGTACCGGTCAAGCTGGTGCCCAGCCTTGCCGTTGAGGACAACCGCATAATGTAGTTTCCCCCGCCGCCCCGCTGTTGCCGGGGTGGCTTTTTCTTCCCCGAAAGACGGTTGATGCTTGCCGCAGCAGGCTGAATCGCGTAAAACTAACAGCCATTCTTCAGACCAAACACACTCTCATTTCTGGACATTATGTTTCAAGATAACCCGCTGCTTGCACAGCTAAAACAGCAACTTCACTCTCAGACCCCGCGCATTGAAGGCGTTGTCAAAGGCACGGAGAAAGGTTTTGGCTTTCTGGAAGTCGATGCTCAAAAGAGCTACTTTATTCCGCCGCCCTTTATGAAGAAAGTGATGCACGGCGATCGCATTTCCGCCGTGGTGCGTACTGATAAAGACCGGGAGATTGCCGAACCGGAAACCCTGCTTGAGCCCTTTCTGTCCCGCTTTGTCGGTCGGGTGCAGCAAAGAGAGGATCGGTTATCGATAATTCCTGACCATCCGCTGATCAAAGAGTCAATTGCGGTACGTCCAGAACATGGCGTAAGCCATGAATTTAAAACCGGTGACTGGGCGATTGCCGAAATGCGCCGCCATCCACTGAAAGGCGATCGCCAGTTTTATGCTGAAATCACCGCCGTTGTCACCACCGGCGACGATCACTTCGCCCCCTGGTGGGTCACCCTGGCGCGGCATAACCTGGAGCGCGAAGCGCCAGCGATGCCGGAAGAGTTGTCCCGACAGGACGAGCCGCTTGCGCGCGAAGATCTGACCGGGCTTGATTTTGTCACGATTGACAGTGCCAGCACTGAGGATATGGACGATGCCCTGTATGTGACGGCCGAAGGCGACGACCTGCTGTTGACCATCGCCATTGCCGACCCTACCGCCTGGGTGCCGGCGGGCAGCGCGTTGGACGCCACGGCGCGCGATCGGGCCTTTACCAACTATCTGCCGGGTTTCAACATCCCGATGCTGCCGCGTGACCTGTCTGATAACCTGTGTTCGCTGCGTCCCCATGAGCGCCGACCGGTGCTGGCATGCCGGGTGAAGATCGCCGCCGACGGGTCGCTATCATCTGCACCGCGCTTCTTTACCGCCTGGATCGAGTCGAAGGCGAAACTCGCCTATGACGATGTATCCGATTGGCTGGAGGGTCAAGGTCAATGGCTACCGACGAGCGACGCCATCGCCGAGCAAATCCGTCTGCTGAACCGTATGTGCCTGGCCCGCAGCACCTGGCGCCAGGCACATGCCCTGGTGTTCAAGGACCGCCCCGATTATCGTTTCGTGCTGGACGATAAAGGGGATGTGCTGGCTATTCAGGTTGAACCGCGCCGCATCGCCAACCGCATCGTCGAAGAAGCGATGATAACGGCGAACATTTGTGCCGCCGAAGTGCTGCGTGAGGGCCCGGGCTTTGGTGTCTATAATGTGCACAATGGCTTTGATCCCGCCATGGTCGAACAGGCAGTTACCGTACTGGATAATCACGGTATTAAAGTGGATGCCGCCGAATTGCTGACCCTGGAGGGTTTTTGCGCCCTACGCCGTCAGTTGGACGCCCTGCAGACGTCGTTCCTTGATAGTCGCATTCGCCGTTTTCAGACATTTGCTGAAATCAGCACCGAGCCCGGCCCGCATTTCGGCCTTGGGCTGAGCGCTTATGCCACCTGGACCTCGCCCATCCGTAAATACGGCGATATGGTCAACCATCGCCTGCTGAAGTCCATGCTGGGCGGCGAGGCGCCGGTCCGTCCTTCGGACGAGGTTACCCTCAGAATGTCGGAGCGTCGTCGCCTGAACCGTATGGCGGAACGGGATGTCGGTGACTGGCTGTATGCCCGTTTTCTTAAAGACAAAGCCGGCACCGATACCCGTTATGCCGCCGAAATCATTGATGTCTCCCGTGGCGGGATGCGGGTCCGTTTGTCTGAAAATGGCGCGGTCGCTTTTATCCCGGCCCCGTTTATCCACAGCGTGCGGGATGAACTGGTTTGCAGCCAGGACACCGGTACGGTGCAGGTCAAAGGGGAAGAACGCTACCGCCAGGGCGACGTCATCGAAGTCACTATCGCTGAAGTGCGTATGGAAAATCGTTCGGTTATAGCCCGCCCGGTCTAAATCACCAGGCTGGCAAGCCTCTACCGGGCCAGCCTTTTCACCCCCATAGGGTGTTCCGCACGTCGAGCAAAAAAAAGCCCCCCTGCATCGCTGCAGGGGGGCTTTTTTTGCAACCCGAATAGGTATTATTTGAATTCCGAATAGGTATTATTTGAATTCCTGTCTCTCAACAGTGGCCACCGTTTCCACAGGCGGGCTCAAAGGATCTTGCGGCAAACGGCCCTTCTTGACGCGCTTGGAGTAAAGGGCGGTAATGATCGGCACCAGAATCGAGGTAACGATAACCGAAGTCGCCACTAGAGACGTTGCTGCTGGCGCCATCGGTTTGAATGCCGGTACCATTTCTGCAATCAGCACTGGCGTCGCTACCGCCGCGCCGGCGGAACTGGAGGCAGCTATACCGGCGGTACCGTCCCCGCCGCCGATCACTTTGTCGGCGATAATCAACGGAATACCGGTAACGATGATAACCATCACACCCAACAGGATACCCAGCAGGCCGGTCTGGGCGATAACGCTCAGGTCAATGGTATTGCCCAGCGCAAAGGCGAAAAACGGAATCAGAGTTTGCACGGCACGGGTAAAATACTCACGCAGGTCCGGGTCAAGGTTGCCCAGGGTAAAGCCAATCAGGAATGGCAATACCGCGCCGACAAACACGTGAGGCTCAAATGAGGCGATTCCGGCGGTGCCCAAAATAATCATGGTCATCAACGGGCCGGATTCCAGCGACATCAGCACAAACGCGCCAGACTCTTCTTTGGTGCCGTATTGCTGCATAATCGACGCATACAGGCCACCATTGGTCATGTCCATTGCAGCAACCAACGCCAGCGTTGACAGGCCGGCGAAGAAGCCGATTTCAACGCCATTCTCAGGCAGGATACGTGAAGCTATCGCCGCGACCACCCAGGCCACAGCGATTTTGGTGACCACCAGCGTACCGGACTTGCGTAACACCGTCCCCGTGGCGCTGAGTTTGAT
The DNA here is from genome assembly GCF_004343195.1 of Biostraticola tofi. GTDB lineage: Bacteria > Pseudomonadota > Gammaproteobacteria > Enterobacterales > Enterobacteriaceae > Biostraticola > Biostraticola tofi. The sequence continues at coordinate 244,680 of NZ_SMCR01000001.1, forward strand.
TGAGGCTCCCATACAAAAAAACCAGACTGCCAGAATAGGCACAGTGCCGGTAATCAACCCATTGGTAAATGAGCCGAAATATTTTCCTGCTCCCGGTGCGAAAGTATGACAAATCGCACCGAGGAACAACGGCACGAGCATCATACCGCCAGGAATTTTGTCTATTGCACGTTTAATTCGCATGTTATTCCACCTGATAGCAAAAATATAACCCAGTAGCAGTAAGGCCGCCTGTCCCTGACGAAAACTGATTTACCTAAATCAACTGCGCGATAAAGTAACCGGTTACATGATTAAATAAAGTGATCTAACTCAATAAATGAAACAATGTTTCTTTTTATAAAAAATGTAATTTTAATTAATTTACAAAAACGGTTACATAAAGTTAATCAAGCCGGTGATCTCTGTTAATTAACCTGTCGCAGCGATAAAACGGCAGCGGCAGCAAAGGCGATTATCCGCAGACGGGCAGCCGATATCGGTGGGATAGGTAATAGCGTCAGTTTGACAAAAAGACGAGCAGCACTGTTCAGTAACCAGACCATGGTCACTAAAAATCTGGCTTTCGCAGTGAGATACTGAGAAAGCCCCGGTTGCAGTAGATGATTGCAGGAAGTGGGCAGCCCTAATGGCTGTTAAAGAGATTATTGGCCGTAATACGCATTTTTGCCGTGCTTGCGTAAATAATGCTTGTCGAGCAAGTTCGGCTGCATCGGCGGCAGCGCCGGCACCAGTTGTCGAGAGAACAGTCCCATGTAGGCCAGCTCTTCCAACACCACCGCGTTATGGACTGCATTTTCTGCATCCGCTCCCCAGGAGAAAGGACCATGGGAATTGACCAGCACCGCCGGCACAGCCGCAGGGGCAATACCGCGCCGTTCAAAGGTCTCGACAATGACGTTGCCGGTTTCCCATTCATAACGACCGGCGATTTCTTCGTTGGTCATCAGGCGGGTACAAGGCACTGGCCCATAGAAATAATCTGCATGGGTCGTGCCCCAGGCAGGGATATCCAACCCGGCCTGGGCCCAGATGGTCGCATGTCGGGAATGAGTATGAACAATACCGCCGGTCTGTGGGAAAGCCAGATACAGCACCCGGTGGGTATCGGTATCCGAAGAAGGCTTCCTGGCCCCTTCCACCACTTTTCCGGTTTCCAGTTCCACCACCACCATATCTTCGGTTTGCATATGGTCATAGCTGACCCCGGAGGGTTTGATAACCATAAGTCCCTGGCGGCGATCTACGCCGCTGACATTGCCCCAGGTAAATGTCACCAGGTGATGTCGGGGTAACGCCAGATTGGCGTTCAGTACTTGATGTTTCAGTTCTTCCAGCATGGCAGGTGTCCTCGTCAATCCATGAGGATATTGTCCGGTGAGGCACCCTGTCGGAGTATGGTCGAAATGGCTAAAGACCGGGCAGTGATCTGCTGTAGCGCGCGTTTCGTTGGCATTATCCGGCTTATCCAGGGTAAATATCCAGAATCTTCCACTGGCGATTCTGCCACTCGGCTGCCAGACTGACCACACCAAGTGGAAATTTTTGGCATTAACGGCAAAAATCAGCATTTATTGTGCTGGCGGCAGGTTAAACATTCAGTTAAATACTATAATTATTACCAAACGTTTCTTAATACCCTTAACGGAGAGAGTGACAATGACGACAATTAAAAGCAAACGTGTTGCCGCTGCCGGACTCGCCATAGTACTGGCGCTTTCGCTGACCGCCTGTTCAGGCATGTCTAAACGTGATCGCAATACCGCTATCGGCGCCGGCGCCGGTGCCGTAGGGGGTTCCATCCTCACCAACGGCAGTGGACTCGGTACCATCGGTGGTGCCGCTGTCGGCGGCATCATTGGCCATCAGGTTGATTAAAACCCAATAGCCTGGGGTGTGATATACACTTCCGGGCTGTACCCCACGCAGGTACAGCCCGGAAAATAACAGCCCAGCCGCTTCAGCCGCCGGCCAGTTTGACCTTCATGCCTTTGGCTTCAAGCCATTGTTTGATGAGATCGCGCTTATCACCCTGAATTTCAATTGTCCCGTCTTTAACCGACCCACCGCTGCCACATTTTTTCTTCAATTCTGACGTGAGTCGATTGAGAACATCTTCATCACCTGCAACACCGGTTATCACGCAGACCCCCTTTCCTTTACGACCGCTGGTTTCGCGCCGGATCCTGACGATACCATCACCCCGCGGGCGAAGGGCCGGCGCTGGTTCCGGCGCGATCCTGCCGACATCGGTAGCGTAAACCAGCCGGTTATCATCCGCCATGACGCGACTCCCGGAGCTGGTGATTGATAGCCCGCAGGCTGGAGGCCGGGTCGGCAGCTTGGGTAATCGGCCGCCCAATCACCAGGTAGTCGACCCCGGCGGCCAGGGCCTGCAGCGGGGTCATAATCCGGCGCTGATCGCCGGCATCGCTGCCCTCGGGCCGGATCCCAGGTGTAATAAGCCTGAAATCCTGACCAAAACGCGTTTTAAACCCCTCGGCCTCTTGGGCCGAGCAGACCACTCCATCCAAACCGCAAGCGCGGGTAAGCGCCGCCAAGCGCTCAGCATACGCCGCAGCGGTCATTGGAATGCCGAGACCGGCCAGACAGCTGTCATCCATGCTGGTCAGTACCGTGACGGCGATCAACAGTGGCACAGCACCGCTACGGGCCGCCAGCGCTTCTCTGGCGGCGGTCATCATGCGTTCTCCACCGCTGGCATGAACGTTGACCATCCACACCCCCAGATCAGCCGCCGCATTGACCGCTTTGGCAACGGTGTTGGGGATATCATGGAATTTCAGGTCCAGAAATACCTCGAAACCCCGCTGTTGCAAACTGTCGACCAGGCCAGGGCCAAAACGGGTGAACATTTCTTTGCCGACTTTCAAACGGCAGTCGGCGGGGGAAATACTGTCAGCAAAGCTCAGCGCCTGCTGCCGGTCGGCATAGTCCAGGGCGACCAGCACCGGAGACAGCGTTTTGCGAGCCGAGGCAGCCTGAGCATCTAAAGTCATCAGTTAAGCACCTTTTGGCAAGAAGCACCGGGGCAAATCAAGCCCGGTGTCGTCGGATCATTGAGCGGTATTTTAACCGGCCGCGAGGTAAAAGCCACGTCCGGCGATAAGATTATTGCCCGTCCAGGCCGCGAATCGGCTTGACCGACGCCCAAGATTTACAGGAAGGACAATGCCAGTAAAGGCTGTGAGAGGTGAAACCGCATTTCTGACAGCGATAGCGCGGTTTGGTCCGGATTTGTTCACCCACCATATCACTGAGCATCAGCAGGCTCTCACGGGCGCGGCCATCTTCGGCTTCGTTGAGATGGAAGTTCATCAGCCGATGAAACATCCGCATCGTCGGATGTTGGCGCAATTGCTGGTTGATGTAGGCCTGAGCCTCTTCGGCACCGGTATTCTGTTCGATGATGTCGGTTAACAGCAATTCCGCCGCCGAGCCAGTATTGCGTTCGACACAGCGTTTGAGAAATTCGGCCCAGGCGCCAGGCTGATTCAGATGGTGATAGCATTCCTCAAGCATCGGCAGGGTTTCGCTGACCATCTCCTGATCCTGCTCAAGCACGCGCTGCAGGGCCGTTACCGCCGCTGCATATTCATGTCGGCCCATGAAAATGCGCCCCATCATAATAGAGATACGGGCGCAGTTTCTGTCGGCCGATGCCCCTTTTTTCAACAGCGACATCGCCCGATCGGCATCATCCCCGGCCAGCGCTTGCAAGGCGAGTTCACAGTAAAAGTGGGCTATATCGACCCGGCATTGTTCTTTGCCGGCCTTGACCAGCTTTTCAGCCACGTCGATAGCTTTGACCCACTCACTGGTAGCCTGGTAAATCTGCAGTAGCTGACTGAGGGCCCCCAGCCGGAAATCCTGCTCATCCACCAGTTGGCTGAACATATCTTCAGCCCGGTCATAGAAACCGGCGGCCATATAGTCCCGCCCCAGTTGCTGGATAGCCAGCAGGCGCTGTTCAAAGGTCAGTGCGGTGCTTTCCATCAGAGCCTGATGGATGCGGATGGCGCGATCGACTTCACCGCGCGAGCGAAACAGATTGCCCAGCGTAAGATGAGCCTCGACGGCGTTACTGTCTTCCTTAAGCATATCCAGAAACAGATCAACCGCTTTATCCTGCTGGTTAGATAACAGGAAATTGACGCCCGCCACATACTCGCGGGACAGCCGGTTGGCTTCCTGCTGTTTATGCTGCTGTGCGCTCCTGCGACCCATGTACCAGCCGTAAGCGGCAGCCACGGGCAACAGCAGAAACAACAGTTCAAGCATAGCGGGTTATTCCTTTGGGACTACCGTAACCGGTGCCTGTGCCATGGGAGTCGTCTGCTCCGCCGGCGTAAGTTGCTGTTCCAGACGTTTGATTTTACGCTCTGCACGCATCAAGGCGATACGGATCCGCAGATAAAACAGTCCGCAGATGATCCAGCCGAGGATAAAGCCCAGCCCGAACAGGAAGGTCAGTAACGATGAGACCCGATATTGTCCTTGTGCCACCAGATAGTTAAAGGAAACTACCTGATCGTTATGCGCTCCAAAGGTGACGGAAGCAATAAATACCACGCCAACCAGCAAAAATATCAGAACATATTTCACATTGATTCCTGCAAGCCAAGTGTAGGTTGGATTCAGCCAAATGTTTGGCACCCAGAGTCTATAAATTAGCATTTCCCGCGTGGCTAAGGAAATTCTCCAGACAGTTTGATGATAAATCACGCATTGATGTCACTGTTGCGGCGATTTCTGCAGTACTGGGGCCTGCTCTGTTCAGCTTTCCTTAATTACTATAAGGGCGAACAGCATAAAACCCAACCGCTAACACCCGAGCTTGTTATTTATTCATCAATGAATAAAAATGAGACTTATCTAAGACTATCGGGATCGTCAGCATGTCAAAACAGGATGAACAGCGCCTCTTGGTAAAGATAGCGACGTTGTATTATAGCGAAAACAAGAAACAGGCCGATATTGCCCAGGCGCTTCATCTCTCCCAATCCTTTGTCTCCAGAGCCATCACCCGCTGCGTCAGAGAAGGGGTGGTTAAAATCAGTGTCGTTCAGCCGCCGAACATGTTCATCGGCCTGGAGTCGGCCATTCAGCAGCGCTATGGCATCGATCAGGCGATCATTGTCGATGTCGCCGATAATGCGGGCGCTTTGCAAATCAAGCAGGCCATTGGTTCGGCTGCCGCCCATTACCTGCAGACCAGTATCCGGCCCAACGATCTGGTCGGTATCTCATCCTGGAGCAGCACCCTCAGAGCGATGGTGGATAATCTGCATCCGCTGGCGGTCAAAGCGCGCGGCGTGATTCAACTGCTGGGCGGGGTCGGACCCAATGGCAATGTGCAGGCTACCCTGTTGACCCAGTTGCTGGCTGATAACCTCAACTGCCCTTGCTGGCTACTGCCGGCCCAAAGTATTGAACGCTCGGTTGAGGATCGGCGCAGACTTCTCAACAGCAGCGACGTGGCGGATGTGGTGGCTAAATTCAGCGAAGTCGAGGTTGCCCTGATAGGTATCGGCGCCCTGGAGCCGTCGCAGCTGCTGATGAACTCAGGCAACTATTATCATGAAGATATGCTGCAACTGCTGGCCAGCCGGGGGGCGGTTGGCGATATCTGCCTGCATTACTACAACGCCCAGGGCGAAGCGGTACTGACTGATGACGAAGATCCGGTGATCGGCATGCCGCTGCCGCAGGTGAAGGCCTGTTCCCGCGTGGTGGCCCTGGCGGGCGGCGAGCAGAAAGTGGCGGCCATCCAGGGTGCGCTGGCAGGCGGTTACATTGACGTATTGATAACCGACCGTCTTAGCGCCGAACGTCTGCCCCTGTCGGCGGGCGCCTGACAGTCGCCACGGCAAAACGGCAATCTGCCTGATGCGCCCCGCTGTTGGGCTTTTGCCTTCAAAGCCGCAGTGCCGCGGGGCTTCATGTCATCAGTGGCCGGCAAGACAGCGACCTGTCCGGTCGCTTGATAATCAATCCCGCTGGTGCCAGTAGCACTCAACGCCGAGGTATTTGGTAAAAGCCTCATGCAGTACACCGGCGGTTGCCGAATGATTCATCGCCACATGATGTTCAAAACCCTGTTCGCAGATATACCGCAGCAGAGGTTCGAGTTTGGGGACCTGTACTACCGCGCGGCAACCCACGGTGTCGAGCGGATCATCCAGCACCAGGCCCTCGCCGACATAGGCCTTGATTCGGCCGCTGAAATCATCGGTAGACAATCTGAAATAGGTCAGCGGACCGGCTTTCATTCGTCCGTGAACCGCTCCGCAGGTATTCTCGCACCCCACCGTGGTGCCGATGATATCCGCCGTACCCATGGTCGGGTTCTCCAGGCTTTCGCTGGCGAAGTTGCCACAGTGGAACAATACGCATTTATCGCCATCATCGCCGAAATTGTTGTTCCAGTCGGCAATCGATGCCGGGGCCAGCGAGCAGGAGGCCAGTGCATACATTGACAGCGCCCCCATGACATCCACTTCACACGCGCTGGGCATCAGTTGACCGGACATGACGCTCATGATTGAGCAGACATTGATGCCCAGATTTTCCTGCAGCGAAGTCCAGCACTGGATAGCGGTAGTATCAATATCATTGGCGATTACCCAGTCGCTGATCACCACGAACAACTTTGCCATGGTGTGCAGTTTTTCGGCCGGGATGGCGCTGGCATCGGCATTATTCTTCAGGATAGTCAGCTTTTCACCCACCCGCAGATCGTTATCGCTGAGGCGGGCTACGCGGGTAAAAATTTCCGACAGATCCAGTGTCTCGACCGATGCGCCCAGGCGTTCGAGCATTTTTTCACTGTAGCGCACGGTATTGAAACTGGTCGGGCGAGCACCGATAGCGCCGACGCGGACCCCTTTCATGGCGTAGACCAGTCGGCAGGTCTGGCTGAATTGCACCAGATCAGCGGCAAAGGTTTCGCCGCTCAACGCGCTGACGTGTTTTTGCGTCAGGGTATAGGGAATACCGTGCTGGCGCAGATTGTTGCACAGTGAGATCTTGCCGCAAAAACTGTCGCGTCGGGTCGCCAGGCCCATTTTATTCAGTGCATCGGGTTCTGCCTGGATAAGCACCGGTACCGTGAGACCGGAAAGGCGGATGGCATCGGCGACCGCCTTCTCATCGCCGAAGTTAGGCAGCAATACCACTACCCCGTGGATTTCGTCCCGATGGGCGCGAAACAGGTCAGCGCACACCTTGGCATCCTGCCAGGTTTCCACACCGCCCAGATGGGTCTGCTGTTCGTTAAGCATCAGGGTATTAATGCCCAGGCGGTCAAACACCACCGCCGCGTCCTGACGCGCCTCCGCCACCAGATAGCTGGGGAAAAATCCGCGATTGCCGATAATCACGGCAAAGGTTAACTGGTCCAGTATTTTCGACATGCTTCACTCCAGATAGGGTTATTCCGGCTGATAGCGGGCCCGTGCTACGGCCGCCTGCCAGTGTTTATAGTTATCCTGCAGTTGTTCGGTCAGCGGTCTTGGCTCAATCACTTCCACATTACGCGGCAACGCCGCAATCTGTTCATTATCCGGCCACCAGCCCAGGGTTTTCCCGGCCAGATAGGCGGCGCCCAGCGCTGAAACCTCGGCATTCAGGTTTCTTATCAGCCTGCGCTGCAGGAGATCGGCCTGAAATTGCATCAGCCAGCGGTTCTTGGTCGCCCCCCCGTCGACTCGCAAGGCAGGCAAACGTTGGCCGGCCGCCTGCTCCATGGCAAAAAACACATCCGCCACCTGATAGGCAACGGACTCAAGCCCCGCCCGGGCTAAACCCGCCGGAGTTGCCGCATCGGTCAGTCCGCAGATAATGCCGCGCGCCCGGCTGTCCCAGTATGGCGCCCCCAGGCCTGAGAGCGCCGGTACGAAATAGACCCCCTGGTTATCGGCCTGCCCCTGGGCCAGCTCGCATAACTGTGTCATGGAAGAGATCCCCAACAGTTGCCCGATCCACGACAGGCCTGAACCGGTATGGGTAATGTTGCCCTCCAGGGCGTAGCGCAAGGCGCCATCATGCCAGGCCAGCGTATGACTGAGCCCGAGACCTGAGCCTACCGTGCGGTCAATGGTCATCATTAGCGATGAGCCGGTGCCGTAAGTCGCTTTGATATCGCCGGTCTGATTGCTGCCCTGGCCGTAAAGCGCGGCGTGGGAATCGCCAATCAGCGCCGCCACCGGCACGCCGGCCGGCAAGGCTGGCACCGCGCCGGCAGCGGTATAGCCGTGGACCGCCGCCGACGGCAGAACCTCCGGCAGCGCCGCCGCCGGTATTGAAAACAAAGCCAGCATACGGCTATCCCAACAGCCGCGATGGATATTGAATAGCTGGGTTCGTGACGCATTGGCAAAATCGGTGCTGAACGCGCCACCGCCGGTCAATTGCCAGTTAAGCCAGCTATCAAGGGTACCGATACACAGCTCCCCGTTGGCGGCTCGACCCTGGCCATCCGCCAGGCCGGCCAGCAGACCGCGAATCTTGGCAGCGGGAAATAGCGGATCGATTGGCAGTCCGGTGGCGGCAAAAATCGCCGGGCCATGCCCGTCCTGGGCCAGTTGCCGGCAGAAGTCTTCTGAACGGCGGCATTGCCAACTGACCACCGGCGTCAGCGGCAGGCCGCTGGCCCGATCCCAGATAAGCACCGACTCACGCTGATTGCTGATGGCCACCGCTTCAACCTGCGGGGAGGCCAACTGCCGCAGACAGTCGGCCACCGCCTGGCTGACGCCCAGCCAGATAGCCGCGGGATCCTGCTCGGTCCAGCCCGGTTTGGGATGCAGCAGGGCCAACGGGATGGCGGCTTTGGCGATAATAACGCCATGCCGGTCGACCGCAATCGCCTTGGCATTGGTGGTACCTTCATCGATGGCCAGAATTATCGGCGTCGCCATGGTGTCAATCTCCCCGACATAACGTCCGTGCGGCACGGAACACGCCTGCTGCATCAAAGCCATGATGGGCGCGCATCGCTCCCCGGTCTGCGGCAATGGCATATTCACCGTCTCTGATGCCGAGGCGCAGTAAGGGAATGCCACAGCCGGCCTCGGCCAGCACTTCCGCCACCAGGCTGCCCAGGCCGCCATTGATGTTGTGTTCTTCGACCGAAATAACCTGCCTGCTATGGCGCAATACCGACAGCAGTTGCTGAGTATCACATGGACGGATGGAGGAAACGTTGACTACCGCAGCAGAAATACCTGCCTGTTCAAGCAGTACTGCCGCATCGACGATTTCATGAACGGTGGATCCCATCGCCACCAGGGCCACATCCGCCCCCTGACGCAGGACGTCAATCTGTCCGGGACTAAATTGGTAGCCATCACCGTGCAAGGCGGGTAAGGCTTTTCCGTCCAGCCTGATGTATACCGGGCCGATGGACGACAGGGCGTAATCGATGATCTGCCGGCACTCTTCCGGCGATGAGGGGGCATAAATTTCAATGTTGCCGAAGCCGCGCATAATGGCAATATCATCAATACTGTGATGGGTACTGGCGAGCGGACCATAGCTGGCGCCGGCATTGAGCCCAAACAGTTTTACGTTGCAGTTGTTATAACAAATGTCGATTTTGACCTGCTCGTTAGCGCGCGAAATCAGGAACGGCGCCGCATTGCAGGTCACTGCAATTTTACCGCCGATAGACAGACCCGCCGCCACGCCGACCATGGTCTGCTCAGCGATGCCCACGTTGACAATCCGATCGGGGAAACGGGCGGCGAAGGGGCTGATTTTTGCGGTTGAGGTCGAATCCGCGACGACCGGCACCAGATCCATGCCATTGTCCACCGCCTGAATAAACCGCTCAACCATTACGCTTGCCAAATGTTCAGCATTACTCATCTTTCAACTCCTCTAAAGCCAGGGCCAGTTCTTCGCCTTTAGGTACCCGGTGATGCCATTCCGCCCTGCCCTGGATAAACGACACGCCTGCACCTTTCAGGGTATTGGCGATGACCACATTGGGCTTGCCGTTAGCCGGCAGGTTTTCCAGTGTCTGCACCAGCGCTGCCATATCGTTGCCGGCGCATTCGCTGACGTTCATCCCGAAAGCCTGCCATTTTTCAGCCAAGGGGTCGGTATTCATGATGTCGCTGGTTGGGCCGGCCAGCTGGAGGTTATTTTTGTCATTGATAATGATCAGGTTATCCAGCCCGTAATGGGCGGCGGCCAGCGCAGCCTCCCAGTTACTGCCTTCGGCCAGTTCACCATCGCCGGTCAGTACATAGACCCGGCGCTGCCGCCGGTCCCGTTTAGCCGCCAGCGCAATGCCGACCGCGACCGGCAGACCATGTCCCAGGGCGCCGGTATTCAGTTCTATGCCCGGTGTTTTGTGACGTACCGGATGGCCGGGCAAATGGGAATTGGCATGCTGATAGGTCGGCAGCCAGTCCAGCGGGAAATAACCCGCTTCCGCCAGGCAGCAGTAATAGCCGCCGACCCCATGGCCTTTGGACTGGATATAGATATCTCTCTCTGGACTGTCCATGCGGTCAGGCGCGCAGTTCAGAATGCGAAAGTAGAGAGCGGTAAGAATATCGACCTCCGACAGATCGGCCCCGGTATGACCACCGGCCGGACTGTCGGCATTGAGTTTTACGATACGGCGGCGTATCTGCCGCGCCTTGGTTGTCAGTTCCGCTACCGACAATGAATATGGATTCATAGCTACACCTCAGGAATTTATACTCAGTGAAGAATATTTATTCATATCAAGCGTGAAAAAAGGGCCTCCCGGCCTCGTCACCTGGGAAGGCCTAACCTGCCGCTTTGTCGGCCTTTTGCGACACGATGGCGGCTTTATGCTGCATGCGGTTTTGCATCTGATCGATAATCACCGCAATGATAATGACCATGCCTTTGATCACCATTTGCCAAAATTCACTGACGCCCATCATCACCAGTCCATCTGCCAGAATGCCGATGACAAACGCACCGATAAGCGTTCCCAGAATCGTGCCGCGACCGCCGGCCAGCGAGGTTCCACCCAGCACCACCGCTGCGATGGCATTCATTTCAAAAGCTGTGCCGGTGGCCGGATGGCTGGCGACCAGTTGAGAGGAGACCACGATGCCGGCCAGGGCGGCACATAATCCCGACAGGGTATAGACCCAGACTTTGACCTGTTTGACTTTGATACCGGACAGTTCGGCCGCGCGTTCGTTATCGCCGATGGCGTAGACGTGACGGCCAAACGGTAAACGCCGTGCAATATAGGCAATCAGCAGCGCCAGCAGGAACATCAGCCAGATGCTGTAGGGAATCGCCAGCAAACTGCCTGAGCCAATCAGGTCGAAGCCGGTATTGCCCAGTCGCGGGTTACCGTCCAGGGCAGGAAAAGTTTCGCCGTTGGACAGCAGCATCGCCGCTCCACGCAGGATATACATGGTACCGAGGGTACAGATGAAGGGAGCGACGTTATATCGGGTGATTATCAAGCCGTTGGCCGCGCCGATAAGGCCGCCGACCACCAGCACCACCGGCACCACCACCCAGACGCTCGGAAAAATGGCGATGCCGAACATCGGCAGCACTATGCCCTGGGTTATCATCCAGCCGGCTATCATGCCGCACAGCCCGAGCGTTGCGCCGATCGACAGATCAATACCGGCGGTAATAATGACAAAGGTGATACCCAACGCCAGGAAGGCGTTGATGGCGATATGCTTCATCATAATGATCATGCTGCCGCCGGCCAGAAAACCGGGCACCATCACGGTGAAAAAGCCCAGGATAAGAATCAGCGCAATGAAGGTCCTGAGTTTAAGCAGCAACAGCAGCAGATTTTCTCTGGTACGCAGGCCAGCTGGCGCTGTTATCGCCGAAGAAGTTAACGTTTTCATGTCAGAATCCTTTTGCACTCGCCGAGACCAATGCCGCTTCTACCGCAGCTTCACGAGCAACATTGGCCGTGAGTTTGCCGTTCGACATCACCAGAATGCGGTCTGAAACCGCCATGATTTCCTTCAGATCAGAAGTGGAGAAAAGTATGCCGATCCCCTGTTCTGAAAGTTTGACCATCATTTCAAACACATCCGCCTTGGCGCCGACATCAATGCCGCGCGTCGGCTCATCCAGCAACAACAGCTTAGGATTGGTCAACAATGAGCGGCCTATCACCACTTTTTGCTGATTGCCACCACTGAGCGCCTGGATCTCGACCTCGGGGGAAGAGACTTTGATCGACAGCGCGCCAATGGTCGATGCCACCACCTGCTGCTCTTCACGGCGCATAATGGCCACGCCGTTTTTCAATCTGCGCCACAGGCTGGAAATAGTCAGATTGACCGCGACCGACGATATCGGGAAAATGCCGGCCTTCTTACGATCTTCCGGCACCAGACTCATGCCCATCCGAATGCGATTTGCGGTCGACATTCGGTTGGAAATCGGCATATCACCCAGCCAGATTTTGCCCAGATATTGCCGCTGGGTACCCAGCAGGCATTCAAACAGTTCAGTGCGTCCGGCCCCCATCAGTCCATAAATGCCGACGATTTCCCCGGAGCGGACCTCAAAAGACACATCATTGACCACGGTATTACCGGCATCATTGACACTGGTGATATGGTCAGCCTGCAGTACCGGCAGACCAAACATCCGGCCCGGTGACAGAAAATTTGTGACAGGGTCACCTCCGAGCATTTCGCGCACGATCCACGGCACGTCAATGTCGGCCACCGCCGCTTCCGCCTGGAACTTACCATCGCGCAAAATGGTAATGTAATCCCCAATCGCCATCAGTTCTTCCAGGCGGTGGGAAATATAGACAATCGATACCCCCTGGCGGGTCAGCTCACGGATAACCCGAAACAGGACATCTACCTCGGTTTTACTCAGTGCCGAAGTGGGCTCATCCAGAATGAGGATATCCGCCTGTTCTGCCAGGGCTTTGGCAATTTCAACCATCTGTTGCTGGCCGACCTTGAGTTGCGATACCAGCTGTTTGGGGGAAATAGGCTGGTCCAGACGCTGCATCAACTCCCCGGCAATGCGCTCCTGTTGATGTTGTTCGATTGGCCACAGACCCTTCTGTCGCTCGCGTCCGAGAAATATATTGTCCGCGACGGACAGATTTTCGGAAAGATTCAGTTCCTGGTGCACCATGCCGATGCCTTTAGCCACCGCCTGACGGGTATTGGCAAAACTGACCGGCTCGCCATTGAGCCACATTTCACCGGAGCTGGGTTGCTGCACGCCAGCCAGCACTTTCATCAACGTCGATTTGCCGGCGCCGTTTTCGCCAATAATGACGTTCACTTTGCCGCGATAGACGTTGTAATCCACCTGATCGAGCGCCAGCGTACCGGGGAACAGCATGCTGATAGCCTTGGCCTTGAGAATAATCTCGGGTTGATCGGTCATGGCCTTGCCTCCTCACTGATCTTAAGCGGCACTGCCTCACCGAGGGTTTGCGCCCGCAAGGTGAACGCCGCCAGTACCGCCACTTCCTTGCCCTGCCAACTGGCGTCTATCGGCGGCATTTGCTCCAGCGCCTTTTTATTCAAGGCCCTGGCCGCCTGGGCAAACTGCACCTGATTCTTGAAATCCTCAAAACGAATAAAACCGGCGGCATCGCGCAAGGCATTGCCTTTTACTATCGGTCCAAGCTGGATGACCACCTCTTCACCGTTAACCGTAAGGCGCATTTTTCGCTCCCGGCCATCGTTGTCCACACTGGCAACAGTGCCATTAAAGCGGCCGAATACGCTGATGCTGTCAGCGCCGGTAAGCCCATCGCGTTTTGCCAACAGCGCCGGCCAGGCCAGCGCCTGTTGCTCGGCGGCAGGCAGCAGCCTGGCCGACCAAAGACTTTCCGCCACCTGCTGCGGCGTCTGTTGAACAAAGCTGGGTGCGGCATTAGGGTCGGCGGGAATCACCGGTTTGCCGCTGCTGTCCAGATCAACTACCGTACAGGCGGATAAAAGGGTAATGACAGCGGCGGCCAGCGCCCATTTGCCCGATACTCTGAATTGCATAACATCTCCTGTTTAAGGGACGCCCGGCGCCCCTTATCACGTGGTTGACGATTATTGCTTCAGGTCGAAGGTTTTCAGGTTATGGGCATTGGTTTCATCGATCAGCACACAGTCCATCAGTTGCTTTTCATCATGGCTCGCCTTGCCGGTTTTCAAGTAGACATCGGCCTGCTCGACCGCCATTTCCGCCTGCGCCCAACCCGGCTGGAGCACCGTCGCCTTGATATTGCTCTTGGCGATGATCGCGTCCCGCACATAATCACTGCCGTCAAAACCGACCAGGATAACGTCCTTGCGCCCCGCCGCTTTGAGTGCCGCTTCAGCGCCAAGCGCCATAGTATCGTTGCCTGAGATCACTCCAGTAATATCCGGATTGGCCTGCAGAAGGGATTCCATACGGGTAAAGGCTTCGGTCTGGCTCCAGTTGGCGGTCTGCTGGGCGACCATTTTCATGTCCGGGTGTTCATCGATAACATCGTGGTAGCCCTGGGAACGCACATGGGCATTGGTGTCCGACTCTCGTCCCAGCAGTTCGACATATTTGCCTTTGCCGCCCATCAATTCGACAAATTTCTCAGCGCCCAGTTGAGCGCCCTGATAGTTGTTGGACACGATCTGCGCCACCGCAACGCCGGTGGCATTGATTTCGCGATCGATCAAAAACGCCGGGATACCGGCGGCTTTGGCCTTCTTCAAGGGCCCGATAGTGGCGTCTGAACCGGCATTATCCAATACAATGGCTTTGGCTTTGCGGGCAATAGCCGTTTCTATCAGTTGGTTCTGCTTGTTGACATCATCATCGTGCGAGGCGACCAGGGTGGTATAGCCCAGCGCTGTCGCCTTGGCTTTGGCGGCATCTGCCTCGGCCTTGAAAAAGGGATTGTCGTGAGACGGCGTAATGATCGCAATCAGTCCTTTGTCCGCCGCAGCGGCCCCTCCGGCGAACAGGGAAAGCATGATGGCGGCAACGCAGGATTTCGAGAGAATGGGTTTCATGTAGGGTACTCTCCATTGAATATTTATTCGGGTGTGATTTTATATTCATTCTGAGTGTGGCAATTTACCGGTTTTTTGTCCATAGCGATTGTCGGGAATAGCGAGATTAATCACAAAATAAGCAGACTGAAATGAGAGCGGCAATAGATAATTGCCGATAAAACAATAAATTAAGCTAAATCACCGACTGAAGTCTGGTCTGGACAGCAATCGTCTTCGGCCTGTGGGACAGTGAAACCCGCCAGGGATGGCCGATAGATAAGGGAGGGATATTCACCTGAGCCTCTGTCCGGCCTGCATCATTGCACGCCGGTTAACCACCCAACCAGCGGTTTAGCTGCGCTGGGAAATATCCCGGGCCTCATCGGCTTTTGGGGTCAGCGGCCCTACCCAACGCTGGACCAGCCAGCAGGCCAGGACGATAATCAGCCAGCTCAGACCCACGCCCACCACCAGGTCACGCGGCCAGTGCATGCCCAGCACCATGCGGCTGCTCATGACGGCAGTCGCCCACAACATGATGATACTCACCGAGATAAACCGGCGGCGCGGCCACAGCAGGCCAACCGCCAGCAGTGCCCAACTGGCGGCGAAGATGGTATGGCCGGAAGGGAAAGCAAAACCGGTCTCGTATTGCCAATGCTTGCGCAGCCAGGCAGGCACATGCTGATTATTTTCCAGCTGTTGTGCCACCAGGGCGCTGCGGGCTTTTCTCGGCAGGGCGTAAAACGCGCTGTCGTCAATATGGTATGACTTCTCCAGCCAGAGCACATAAGGACGGGATTCCTGGACCTGGTTTTTAATCAGCGTTTTTACGCCCTGGCCGAAAAGTAAAGCGCCTGCCAATATCAGCGCCAGTAGCAACGTGGCGCGCAGCCTGAAGCGCAGGCACCAGAGAAACCAGCCGAACAGGGCAACGCTCGTCAGGGCGCCCCAGGGTGAAGTCACTGTCTGCGTGGTCCAATACAGTGCCCTTAGCCATTGGGTTTCATTGCCAGGCTGCCATTGCCAGCCGCTGGCCCAGACCAGTAAAGGGATTAAGACGAGTAATAGCGCGCCCAGGGCGGTGCGTTTTGCAATATCTGGCATTATCTGACCTTTATCACTTAATTTCCTTATTCCGCAATGAGTTAACCTGCGAAAACACTGTTGGAGAATAGCACAATCACCGCTTTATTGAGTATTTGTGACAAATTAAGCATCATTTTGCTGCCGAATGTCACTTTCGCCCGGC
This sequence comes from Biostraticola tofi, assembly GCF_004343195.1. Taxonomy (GTDB): domain Bacteria; phylum Pseudomonadota; class Gammaproteobacteria; order Enterobacterales; family Enterobacteriaceae; genus Biostraticola; species Biostraticola tofi. The sequence goes on from NZ_SMCR01000001.1 coordinate 260,937, forward strand.
AGTTATCGACTGTTTTATGGCAAAATAGGGGGATATTGAGGCATCTCTAGCCGGATAAGGCAGGGGTAATTTTACCCCATCCGGTTAGCGACTTTGCGTCCTGGTGAGAATTTTTGGAGAGTAACATGCAGCTTAAACGGGTGGCGGAAGCCAAATTGCCAACGCCCTGGGGAGACTTCCTGATGGTGGGATTCGAAGAAATCGCCACCGGCCAGGATCATCTGGGATTAATCTATGGTGATATCAGCGGCCCCGAGCCAGTACTGGCCCGCATTCATTCGGAGTGCCTGACCGGCGATGCGCTGTTCAGCCTGCGCTGTGATTGTGGTTTCCAACTTGAGGCCTCGCTTACCCATATTGCTGAAGAAGGCCGCGGCATTCTGCTTTACCATCGGCAAGAGGGTCGCGGCATTGGTCTGTTAAACAAGATCCGCGCCTATGCGCTGCAGGATAAAGGGGCTGATACCGTTGAGGCCAATCATGAGCTGGGTTTTGCCGCCGACGAACGTGATTTCACCCTGTGTGCAGATATGTTCAAACTGCTGGGTATAGACGCGATAAGACTGCTGACCAATAACCCGCAGAAGGTGGAAATATTAGCCGAGGCGGGGATTAACATTATTGAACGCGTACCGATCATCGTCGGCCGCAATCCGGAAAACGCGCGATACCTGGATACCAAAGCCAGCAAGATGGGACATTTGCTGGACGATACCCACTGACCCACTGCCGGCCTGCAGCGCGACCGCCGCAGACCGGACTGTTCGACTGCTGTCAGGCACCTAATGACTCATTCAGCATATTACGGATAACGTAATGCAGAATACCGTCATGGCGATAATAGGTCAGCTCGTTGCCGGTATCGATACGGCAGCGGGTGGAGATCACATGCTCTAGGCCATTTTCACGGGTAATCTTGACCTCAACCTGGCAGCCAGGCGACAAGCCTTCCAGTGACGCGATATCCAGCAATTCATCGCCGGTCAGTCCCAGGCTTTTGCGGCTGACGCCTGCCGGAAATTCCAGCGGCAATATCCCCATCCCGATCAGGTTGGAGCGGTGAATACGCTCGAAGGTTTCGGCAATCACCACCCGAATACCCAGCAGCCTAGGCCCTTTTGCCGCCCAGTCCCGGCTGGAGCCGGATCCGTATTCCTTACCGGCGATGATGGCCAGCGGCACCTGCTCGGCGGCGTAACGCATAGCGGCATCGTAAATGGCCAGCACATCGCCTGACGGAATATGTCGGGTGTAGCCCCCTTCAATGCCCGGCACCATTTCATTGCGGATGCGGATATTGGCGAAGGTACCGCGCATCATCACTTCATGATTGCCCCGTCGGGATCCGTAGGAGTTGAAATCACCGGTGGCGACGCCGTTCGCCTGCAGGTAACGCCCCGCCGGACTGTCGGTCTTGATATTACCGGCTGGTGAAATGTGGTCGGTGGTGACGGAATCACCAAGCATCGCCAGAATACGCGCCCGGTGGATGTTCTTGACCGGTCTGGGCTGATGCAGCATATCGTCGAAAAACGGCGTCAGCCGAATATAGGTCGAATCATCCTGCCAGTTATAAGTCGGAGTACGATTGACTTCAATCTGCTGCCAGTCCTGATTACCTTCAAATACCGCACTGTATTCTTTATGGAACATTTCACTGTTGACCAGGCCGACGGCCTTGGCTATTTCAGTGGAACTTGGCCAGATATCGCGCAGATACACCGGATTGCCATCGCTGCCAGGACCCAGGGGATCTTCGCTGAGATTGATTTGCATATTACCGGCCAGGGCATAGGCCACCACCAGTGGCGGCGACGCCAGCCAGTTGGTTTTAATCAGCGGATGGATACGACCTTCAAAATTACGGTTACCGGATAGCACCGCGCCGACCGTCAGATCGCCGGCTTTGATGGCGTCTTCAATGGCCGGTTTGAGCGGGCCTGAGTTACCGATACACGTCGTGCAACCATAGCCGACCAGGTTAAAGCCCAGCTTATCCAGATAGGCTGATAGTCCGGCAGCGTCCAGATAGTCGGTGACCACCTTGGAACCCGGCGCCAGCGATGTCTTGACCCAGGGTTGGGTTTTCAATCCCTTTAGTACCGCGTTGCGTGCCAGCAGGCCTGCGGCCATCAGCACATTGGCATTAGAGGTGTTGGTACAGGACGTAATGGCGGCTATGACTACCGCTCCCTGTTCCAACCGATGGCTCTGCCCATTAAGTTCAAACGGCTGCGGCAATGGCGGGTTGACGGGCTGATTAACCGCCAGTTCATCACTGGCCTTGAAGGCCGCCGGCACACCGGGCAGTGCCACGCGATCCTGCGGACGCTTCGGTCCGGCCAGGCTCGCCACCACTGTGCTCATATCCAGCGTCAGCGTACTGGTGAACACCGGCTCATCACCCGGATTGCGCCACATGCCCTGCACTTTGGTATAGGCTTCGACCAGAGCAATCTGCTGTTCACTGCGTCCGGTCAACCGCAGGTAATCCAGCGTGATGGCATCTACCGGGAAAAACCCGCAGGTGGCGCCGTATTCGGGTGCCATGTTGGCGATAGTCGCGCGATCCGCCAGCGGCAAAACATCCAGCCCATCGCCATAGAATTCTACGAATTTACCGACCACGCCATGTTTTCGCAGCATCTGGGTGACGGTCAGTACCAAGTCGGTTGCGGTGATACCCTCATTCAGTTTACCGGTCAGCTTGAAACCGACCACATCGGGAATCAGCATGGATACCGGCTGGCCAAGCATTGCGGCCTCGGCCTCAATACCACCGACTCCCCAGCCCAATACGCCCAGTCCATTGACCATGGTGGTATGCGAATCTGTGCCAACCAGGGTGTCCGGGTAGGCCAGTTCTACGCCATCCTGCTGTTCATGCCATACTGTCTGGGCAAGATATTCCAGGTTCACCTGATGGCAGATACCATTTTCCGGCGGGACGACCCTAAAACGACTGAAGGCGTTCTGCCCCCAGCGTAAAAATTTGTACCGCTCAAGGTTGCGGTCCATTTCCAGTCGATTGTTTTCTTCAAATGCCTCTGCATCGCCATAGTAATCGACGGTTACCGAGTGGTCGATGACCAAATCAACCGGCGACAGCGGGTTTACTTTGTTAACATCACCTCCCAGCCGTTTGACCGCTTCGCGCATGGCGGCCAGATCGACAACCGCCGGCACGCCGGTAAAATCCTGCATCAACACTCTGGCCGGGCGATAAGCGATTTCTCCTGAGGCATGGCCGCTGTGCTGCCAACCGGCCAACTCATGGAGATCCGCTTCGGTGACGATGGCGCCATCGTAATTGCGCAGCAGGTTTTCCAGCAACACTTTCAGGGATTTGGGCAGCGAGTCGAGCGGCCCCAATTGACGGGCTGCCAGCGGCAGACTGTAATAGTGATAGGTCAGATCGTAGGCTTTCAGCGAATCCCTGCTCGCTTCACGAATGTTCGACGGCATAATTCCTCCAGACTTTTATTTCATCATTGTCATAACCCGACATTAGTTATGGGCTTAATGTTATCCAATAAAGATAGTACAAACCTTGGCCAGCGTTTGATAACAGACTCAATTCAGTCAATTTCTTTGATTGCCGGTGCCGATTGACGGTGGGTAAAGCGTGACATGACCAAGCGAAGGCTTGCTGAATAAAGCACAATAAAGGATGAAACGTGCAAAGAGCGGCAGGGTATGATTGCCTGAGGGTTTGCGGGTTTGCGGGTTTGCGGGTTTGAGTATCGAATTGCTTGGGTGGTTTGAGCTGAATAGGGTTAATCAGCAGGGACAGTATCAAAAGTAACAGTATAAGGCTGAGGATAACCGGCCGCTGACTTGGCATAGCAGGCGGTTGGTCAATGCTTGCCCGGTGCCATTATGGCAGCCCGGGCAGCAAAATGTGACAAGGTCACTTAATCGGCAGCTTGATATCTTTGAACATGGTTTCGATATCTTCATTAGACCTTAACGCGATAGCGGTATCAACCACATCCCGGGTCAGGTGCGGCGCAAAGCGTTGGATAAAGTCATACATGTAACTGCGCAGGAAGGTGCTGCGCCGAAAACCGATTTTGGTGGTGCTCAGGGCAAACATCGGGTCGGCATTGATCTTGACCAGATCCGGGTCGGCCTCGCTACTGACCGCCATATTTGCGATAACACCCACGCCCAGGCCCATGCGAACATAGGTCTTTATCACATCCGCATCGGTGGCGGTGAAAACGATACGCGGCGTAAGGCCGGCACGGTTAAATGCGGTGTCCAGTTCTGACCGGCCGGTAAAGCCGAAGGTATACGTCACCAGCGGATAGGTAGCCAGTTCTTCGATACTGACCTGGGATTTGCCTGCCAGCGGGTGATTAGGCAGAACCACAATGGTGCGATTCCAGTGATAGCAAGGCAACATCACCAAATCGTCATAAAGGTGAAGCGCTTCAGTGGCGATAGCAAAGTCCGCAACCCCTTTCGACACCGCTTCGGCAATCTGGGTCGGCGATCCTTGATGCATATGCAGCGAAACCCGGGGATAGCGCTCGATAAAACCCTTGATCACTTCCGGCAGGGCATAACGCGCCTGGGTGTGAGTCGTCGCCACATAAAGTGAACCTTTATCGGGATAAGTATGTTCGCCGGCGACGGCTTTGATGGCATCGACCTTGGAGAGGACTTCCCGCGCGATGCGGATAATTTCCTGACCGGCCGGCGTGACCTGGGTAAGATGCTTGCCGCTGCGGGCAAATATCTGCACGCCCAGCTCATCTTCCAGCATCCGGACCTGCTTACTGATCCCCGGCTGCGAGGTATAGAGACCTTCGGCGGTAGAGGATACATTGAGATTATGGTTTACAACCTCAACGATATAACGAAGTTGCTGCAGTTTCATTTTTGGATCCCGGATGGTAATGCCACCAACAATTAATACTATTAAATCATAAAAAAGTTAACTTATATAACTTTTTTGTCAGCTACAAAAAAGCCAGCCGCATGGCTGACTTTTCGCTTAACTGTGCGGCTGGCGATTATTTTTTTGTCACCTGCCATTTGCCATCGATAAAGAAGGCCGTCCAGCCGGTGGCTTTGCCGTCTTTCTCAGAAGAGACATACTGCTGCTTGGTTTTGCGGCTGAATCGGACCAGAGCCTTGTTACCGGCATCATCAGCGGCAGGAGCATCGGCAAGATAACGCAGTTTTTCAGGCAGCCGGTCTTTAAAGCGGGCCAGTTCTTCCACCAGCGGAGCGCGGGTTTCCCGCGATTTCGGAAAGGTATTTGCCGCCAGGAATACCCCTGCAGCCCCATCACGCAGCACAAAGTAAGCATCGGATTTTTCACAAGGCAATTCAGGCAAAGGCACCGGATCTTCCTTTGGCGGCGCCACATCGCCGTTGCGCAGGATCTTACGGGTGTTTTTACACTCTTCGTTGGTACAGGCCATGTATTTACCGAAGCGTCCCAGTTTGAGGTGCATATCGGAACCGCACTTCTCACATTCCACCACCGGACCGTCATAGCCTTTGATGCGGAATTCGCCTTGTTCAATATCATAACCGTCGCACTGAGGATTGTTACCGCACACATGCAGTTTGCGGGTAGCATCAATCACATAGCTGTCCATCGCGGTGCCGCATTTGGCACAACGATGCCGGGCCCGCAGGGCATTGGTTTCGGCGTCCTCGCCTTCCAGTACGTTTAGCGTTTCGGATTCAGGGATAAGATTGATAGTGGTCTTGCAGCGCTCTTTAGGCGGCAAAGCGTAGCCTGAACATCCGAGAAAAACGCCGGTACTGGCGGTACGGATGCCCATTTTTCGGCCGCAGGTCGGACAATCGATGCTGGTCATGATCATCTGATTAGGGCGCATACCGCCCTCTTCGGGATCTTTTTCAGCTTTATCGAGCTGCTGGCTGAATTTTTCAAAGAAGGCGTCAAGCACTTCCCGCCATTCAGCCTGGTTAGTTGCTACCTGATCCAGCGTACTTTCCATACGGGCGGTGAAGTCGTAGTTCATTAGCTCGCGGAAGTTTTCTTCCAGACGCGCCGTGACGATTTCACCCATTTTTTCCGCATAGAAGCGCCGGTTTTCAACGTGTACATAGCCGCGATCCTGGATGGTCGAAATGATCGACACATAGGTGGAAGGGCGGCCGATGCCTCTTTTTTCCAGCTCTTTAACCAATGACGCTTCTGAATAACGCGCCGGCGGCTTGGTGAAGTGCTGGCTGGGCAATAGCTCTGCAAGCGTTAAGGTCTGGCCGACGGCAACCGGCGGCAGGATACGATCTTCATCACCCTTGCGCAGGGCCGGCATCACTTTGGTCCAGCCATCAAAGCGCAAGATGCGGCCTTTGGCGCGCAGTTGATAATCCGCCGCCCTGACCGTCAGGGTGGTGGAATCATATTGCGCCGGCGTCATCTGACAGGCGACGAACTGACGCCAGATAAGCTGATACAGCTTCTGGGCATCAGCTTCCATATCGCTTAGCTGCTCGGCAAGCCGGCTGATATCAGAAGGCCTGATAGCTTCATGGGCTTCCTGAGAATTATCTTTGCTGGCGTATTCATTGGGCTGCTTGGGCAGGTACTTTTCACCAAACTCTTCACTGATATAGCCGCGGGCCATATTCAGCGCATCCTGACTAAGGTTGGTAGAGTCGGTACGCATATAGGTGATATGGCCGGACTCATATAGCCGTTGTGCCAGCATCATGGTTTTCTTGACGCCATAGCCAAGCCGAGTGCTTGCAGCCTGCTGCAGTGTAGAGGTGGTAAAAGGTGCACCGGGTTTGCTGCTGGTCGGCCGATCCTCACGATCAGCTATCACATAGCTGGCGGTTTCAAGGGCAGCGACCGCCTGGTGAGCCTGCGCTTTATTGACTGGCTTAAAAGGCTTGTCATGCTCATGGGTGACCTGCATCAGCAGCGGTGTTTTGGCCGCTACATCCAAGTTGGCATGCAGTTCCCAGTACTCTTCGGGCACGAAGGCTTTAATTTCATGCTCACGCTCGACCACCAAACGCACCGCGACCGATTGCACCCGTCCGGCGGAAAGGCCGCGCGCAATTTTTTTCCACAGCAGGGGGGAAACCATGTAACCGACCACCCGGTCCATAAAACGCCGGGCCTGCTGGGCATTAACCCGATCGATATTCAATTCACCCGGCTTTTCAAACGCCTGAGTTATCGCATTGCGGGTGATTTCATTAAACACCACCCGGCTGAATCTGCTGTCATCGCCGCCTATCACTTCCCGCAGGTGCCACGCTATGGCTTCCCCTTCGCGGTCAAGGTCGGTGGCGAGATAAATATGGTCTGCATTTTCCGCCAGGGCTTTAAGCTCGGAAACGACTTTTTCCTTACCAGGCAGTATTTCATAGTGGGCTTTCCAGCCATGATAGGGATCAATCCCCATCCGGTTCACCAGCGCGGTTTGCGCATCAGCTTTGACTTTTTTCTTTTTGGCCGGATCCGTGCTCTTTTTACTGGCTGAACCACTGGTAGGCAAATCGCGGATGTGACCTACGCTTGATTTGACCACGTAGTCATTACCCAAATATTTATTAATCGTTTTGGCCTTAGCCGGTGATTCAACGATAACGAGAGCTTTACCCATTTTTACCTTTACCTGAGTGTTATCTTCTGAAAAGAAGTTTTAGTGCGCCAGACCCTGGCTGGGCATACCTCTATTTTTATATTGCGGCACAGCCACCAAAAATCAAACATTTTTTAACCGGCTTGCTTTCCCGTACTATCAAAGGGATACCAGGGTGTCAGTGGCGCTCGACGAAAATGACTGCCATAAGACCGCCAAACCGATTGGCTGAACGGTCATCTTAATCGTCGGGGTATAACAAAGGCCCACACTGTACATGATAAAAAACTTGGTGCAACTGATTAGCCGCTTTAAAAGAACACCTGACGGAAAGAGATAACGGATTAAGAATGCCAGACGAATAAACCATAGCCGGTTTGCGGTTAAACACAACCGGGGAGTACAATAAGGCAGTTATTTTGCGAGGAGTAGATAATATGTACGGCAATACCACCCCAATCGATCGTGAGACTTTACTGACCCAGGCTAATAAGATTATCCGGGAACATGAGGATTATATACACGGCATGAAGGCAACCGAGGTGGAACAAAAAGGTGAGGTGCTGGTTTTCCGCGGGGAGTTTTTTATGGATGAGGATGGGATCCCCACCCCAAAAACCACCGCGGTATTCAACATGTTTAAACACCTCGCCCATACCCTGTCGCCGAAATACCGTTTACAGGATTAACGGCTGCAGGATTTTACCGCAATGGCTGCTGTCCCTCGCGCCACCAGTGCAGCAGCCGCTGTTCCACGCTGAGCGTGGCGCTTTGGGTAAAACGATCCAACCAGCGCTTGCGACGGGCGTATTTAACGCTTATCACTTCATGGTTCGCCAGTTCGGCGATGATAAGATCATCGCTGGTGCCGATGGAATCGATCAGCCCCAATGTTTTAGCCTGGCTTCCGTACCAGTGTTCACCGGTCGCCACCGAGTCGATGTCCAGTGCCGGACGCATGGAATGGACAAAAGATTTGAACAGCTGATGGGTTTCATCCAGATCTTGGCGGAATTTCTCCCTGCCCTCTTCGGAATTCTCGCCGAACAGCGTCAGCGTACGTTTATAGGCGCCGGCCGTATGCAATTCTATATCGATATCATTGCGTTTTAACAGTCGATTAAAGTTCGGAATCTGCGCAACCACGCCGATGGAACCAATAATTGAAAACGGCGCAGCGACAATACGGTCTGCTACACAGGCCATCATATAGCCTCCGCTGGCGGCCACTTTGTCCACCGCTACCGTCAGCCGGATTCCCTTATCCCGCAGACGCTGCAGTTGGGACGCGGCCAGGCCGTAACCATGCACTACCCCGCCTGGGCTTTCAAGGCGCAGCAATACCTCGTCTTCCGCTTTGGCGACCGCCATTACCGCCGAGATTTCCTCGCGCAGCGACGCGACTTCACCCGCATCCATACTGCCGTGAAAATCCAGCACATAAAGGCAGGGTTTGCCAGGGGACTGCTCGCCACGCTTGGCGCGGTTACGCGCAGTTTTAGCCTGGGCTTTCTCATCTTTCTTGTGCTTTTTGTGCCACAGCTTCTGTTCGGCCTCCCCCATCCGCGCCAGTCGCATTTCATGCTGCATTTCGCGGTACTGTTTGGCCAGATCGGTAATCTGTATTTCACCCCTGCGTTGACGTTGTCGCTGCCGCAGCCCCATATACAGCATCAGCACGGCACCAATGGCCAGCACTACGGTCACAATTTTGGCCAGAAAAAGTCCGTACAGAGTAATAAATTCCACATTTCCGCCTTTCTTTATGATTTTAGATAACGCTATTCTAGCTAACCCTTGGGTGGTCGTCGCCCGAAAAATCAGAATATTGCGTCGACTCTGAGCATCATACAGCGTTCATTGCGCGCGTTGGCAGGTTAAACATGCCATTGGCAACGGCGACCGGAGAAGTCCGTCCCAGACATTGAATTAGCGCGGTTTTTCAGGCATAAAAACACCTTCACTCGGTAAAATACCGACCGAATGACCCCCACGCCGGCTTAGGTCTCGGCAGGCAAGGAGCGAGATGTGTACTATCAGCCAAAAACCGATTTACTCAACAACCGTATTATCATGGTGACCGGCGCTGGCGCCGGCATCGGACGCCAGGCGGCGCTGACCTATGCCAGCTATGGCGCTACCCTGGTGCTCTTGGGCCGCACGGAGGAAAAGCTTCGTCGCGTCAGCCGGGAGATAACCCATGCTGGCGGCGCAGAGCCGCTGGTGTTGGTCCTCGACTTACAGTCCTCTGTAGAAGCAGACTATCGTCGTCTGGCCGAACAGCTTTCAGAGCGATTACCCAGGCTGGATGGCCTGCTGAATAATGCCGGCCTGCTGGGCGAAATCGTCCCTATGGCCCGGCAGACGCCTTCTGTCTGGCGGCAAGTGATGGATGTCAATATTAACGGCACCTTTATGCTCACCCAGGCGCTGCTGCCGCTGCTGCTTCGCGCGCCCCATCCTTCACTGGTGTTCAGCAGTTCCAGCGTCGGGCGCGAGGGCCGTGCCAACTGGGGGGCCTATTCTGTCTCCAAATTTGCGACCGAAGGTATGATGCAGGTTCTGGCCGATGAATATCCGGCCCAGGTGCTCAGAGTAAACTGTATCAATCCAGGCGGTACCCGCACCGGTATGCGCGCTGATGCCTTTCCGGACGAGGATTCAATGAAGCTCAAGACTCCTGCCGACATCATGCCGATTTATTTGTTTCTGATGGGTGACGACAGCAAGCGTAAAACCGGCGTCAGTTATGATGCCCAGCCGGGCCGCAAAGCCGGACCGGCACAATGAATGAACACGCCATGAGCGATGAGGGACACCGCCGGCGCCAGCAGCGGCTAAAGGAAAAAGTCGAGGCCCGGGTGGCGGCGGCCATTGAGACGCGCGGCATTCTGATGGTGTTTACCGGTAATGGAAAAGGCAAAACGACCGCCGCCTTTGGCACGGTCACCCGCGCCGTGGGTCATGGATTGAAAGCGGGGGTCATTCAGTTTATCAAAGGGCAATGGGCCAACGGCGAAAAGCAGTTGCTGCAACAGCACGGCGTTGAGTTTCAGGTGATGGCGACCGGATTCACCTGGGATACCCAGGACCGGATCTCCGACAGCGCCGCGGCCAGAGATACCTGGCTGCATGCCAGGCGTATGCTGGAAGACGACAGCCTTGACCTGGTGGTGTTGGATGAACTGACCTATATGGTGACCTATGACTATCTGCCGCTTAAGGACATTATCGCGGCCCTTCATCAACGTCCCACCGGTCAGACGGTTATCATAACCGGCAGGGCCTGCCATCGTGAATTACGGGCTATGGCGGATACCGTCACTGAAATGAGACCGGTCAAACACGCCTTTGAGGCAGGTATCCAGGCCCAGCGCGGCATCGACTGGTAAAGATGCCGCTTGGTAACGATGACTCAGGCTCCGCCCGAGCTGCGTTTACTGCTCTGGCCACCACGACGCGTCGGTGCCGCGACCTGACTGTGGCGCTTGACGGCGCGGCGAATCTGATTAGCCTTGACCCGACGGCGTTCCCGCTCAACCGGCAGTTTGCTGACGGTTTCCTGCGGCAACTGCACCAACTGGCGAAGATAGTTGGTCTCAGCCAGCGGCAGTTCAGTCCAGCCGCCCCGCGGCAGGCCTTTTGGCAGAGTCACATCGCCGTAGCGCACGCGGATAAGCCGGCTGACCTGCACGCCGACCGCTTCCCAGAGACGACGCACTTCCCGGTTGCGGCCTTCGGTCAGGGTCACGTTATACCACTGGTTCAGCCCCTCGCCGCCTTGGAACTTCAGGCTGCGAAATGCCGCTGGGCCATCCTCCAGCTGCACGCCTTTGGTCAGGGTGCGGATTTTTTCTTCGTCAACCTGACCGAAGACCCGCACCGCATACTCACGTTCGACTTCGCAGCTTGGATGCATCAGGCGGTTGGCCAGTTCACCGTCGGTAGTAAACAGCAGCAGGCCGGAGGTGTTGATATCCAGGCGGCCGACCGCTACCCAACGTGAACCGTTGAGTTTTGGCAGTCGATCGAATACCGTCGGGCGCCCATCGGGATCGCGGCGGGTACATAATTCACCTTCGGGCTTGTAGTAGGCCAGCACGCGGCATACGGCTTCCGCCACCGCCTTGATCGATACCAGGCGGCCATCGACACGGATTTTAGTGGAATCAAGCACCTCGACGCGGTCGCCCAGTGTGGCAATTTTGCCATCAACGCTGACGCGGCCTTGTTCAATAATGGATTCGACTTCTCGGCGGGAACCATGCCCGGCGCGCGCCAGGACTTTCTGTAACTTTTCGCTCATTGAGCAACCTCAGCTGTCGCCTTCACAGGCGTCACTTTGATATGTTTTTACGCGGAGAACCCGTTAGGACAGGATTCTATGGACGATTATTATAGCGATTTATCACCTGAGTGTAACCACAATTATTATCGCGTCAAAACGAGGCCGACATCGCGTTGCCGGCCATCATCGGCAACCGTTAAAGAAAGGCGGAAATATCGCCAACCCCTTCGCGCACCACTTTGGGTTCCGCTTCGGTAAGGTCGATAACCGTGGTTGGCTGCTGGCCAAGGAAACCGCCATGAATGACCAAGTCCACCAGTTTGCCAAGATGGTCACGGATAGTTTCCGGATCCGACTCGGCGAAATCATTACCGGGCAGCATCAGCGTCGTCGACATCATCGGCTCGTTGATTTCTTCCAGCAGCGCCAGCGCAATCGGATTGGAGGGCACCCGCAGGCCGATGGTCTTCTTTTTGTCATTCATTAAACGACGGGGAACTTCTTTGGTGGCCTTGAGGATAAAGGTGTATTTACCCGGGGTGTTATTCTTGATAAGCCTAAAAGCCTGATTGTCCACCTGAGCATAGGTCGAGAGCTCAGAAAGATCACGGCATACCAGGGTGAAATTATGATTACCGTCAAGCTGGCGAATGCGGCAGATCCGCTCCATCGCATTTTTCTCTTCCAAACGGCAGCCGAGCGCATAGCCCGAATCGGTCGGGTAGACGATAACGCCGCCTTTACGCAGCAGATCGGCCGTTTGGGCAATCAAACGGGGCTGTGGATTTTCAGGATGAATAGTAAAAAACTGACTCATAAATTGAGACTCCTTATTGTGGCCTCTGGGAAGACGATACCGTTAAGCCGTGCTTATCCCTCAGACTTGTAACCCTGCTCGCTGGCCCGCGGATCGGGCCAATCGCGCCATACCGGTTCAACACCGCCAGGAAGCCAGAGCTTGCGTCCCAGTTCAATCCAGGCGCAGGGCTGATGAAAATCAGACCCCTGGGACGCCAGTAACTGATAATCGCGAGCGTAACCCGCCAACGTCGTTCGTTCCTGCGGTGACTGCTGGCATTGAGCCACCTCCATGGCGTCGCCGCCAGACTCGGCGAAATGGCTCAATAAGCGTTTCAGCCATTTAGCCGAGAGCTGGTAGCGTCCAGGATGAGCCACCACCGCCTGGCCGCCGGCGAGGTGGATGGCGTCAATTGCCTCTTCTATTGTACACCACTGTGGCGGCACATAGCCGGTTTTCCCCCTTGACAGGTACTTTTTGAATATCCCGGCCATATCGCTGGCCAGTCCCAGGCTGACCAGATAGCGGGCGAAATGCCCGCGGGTGACCAATTGATCCTGGGCATAACGGTTCGCCCCGGCCCAGGCATCGGGGATCCCGGCGTGAGCCAGGCGTTCGGCGATAGTGCGGGCCCTGACCAGCCGCTTTTCCCGCTGGGCCGCCAGCAGCGCCTCTATTGCCGGATGATCGGCAGTGATATTAAGCCCGACGATATGGATTTCGTGATTTTCCCAGTGGGTGGAAATTTCTGTACCGCAAATCACCGCCAGCGAGCTACCTTGGGCCGCTGCTTGGGCTTCGGCTACGCCGGCGACGGTATCATGATCGGTAATAGCCAGCACATTCACCCCCATGGCAATAGCGCGATCCACCAGCTCTGTCGGTGTCAGCGCCCCGTCCGATGCCGTCGTATGGCTGTGCAGATCATAGAGGGTGAGCAGTGAAGAAGTGGAATGTGAGCTGGTCAAAAGACGTTTACCTTCTGGTGGATAACCCCCATAGCATAACGTCAATTTCCTTCAGGACGTATCGGTTAAATTAATTACCCTTTTAATCGCCTATCTGTTGACAATCCATTGCCGAACTAGTTTACTAGTACACAGTTGAAACCGGGAGAGAACGATGATGGCATACCAAACTAAGAATTTGCTTCGCTGGTGGCGCACTTCCGTTTAGCGGGTGGTGTTATCATGCGTTGCTGTCATCAGACACGGCAAGATCCCAGAAGCCCGCTTAATCAGCGGGCTTTTTTAATGGGCGATAATCAGGGACATAAAAAATGAATACCAGGCAAAATTACGTTACTGTTCTCCAGGCACAGGCTCCTTATCGTGATGATCCGACAGCGATATTCAACCAGCTTTGCGGTGCACGGCCCGCTACCCTGCTGCTGGAATCGGCATTGGTCGACAATAAACAGAATCTGCAAAGCCTGATGGTGGTTGACAGCGCCCTGCGCATCACCGCCCTCGGACAGCGGGTTACCCTGCAGGCGCTGACCGGCAATGGCGCCGCGATGCTTGAATTGCTGGATGCCGCCCTGCCGCCGGAGGTAGACGTAACAGTCCACCCTTACGGTCGGGAACTGGTATTTCCCGACATCACTCAGCCGATGGACGAAGATGCCCGCTTGCGTTCATTGTCGGTATTTGATTGCCTGCGACTGATTCAAACCCTGCTTGTATCCCCTGAACATCAGCCTGAAGCGGTGTTTCTCGGCGGGCTGTTTGCCTATGATCTGGTCGACGGTTTTGAATCCCTGCCTGCGCTGTCCCAGGAAAGCCGTTGCCCCGACTATTGCTTTTACCTGGCTGAAACCTTGCTGGTACTCGATCATCAGCAACGTAGCTGCCGCCTTCAGGGCAGTCTTTTCAGTCAGAGCACCGCTGAACAACAGCGCCTGCAGTCCCGTCTTGAACAATTACAGCAGCAGTTGCAGCAGGCTCCGGGGCCAATCCCTCATCAGGTGATTGAATCCATGTCGCTGGAATGCAATCAAAGCGATGAAGAATATGGCGCGGTGGTTCGTCGCATGCAGCAGGCGATTCGTGAAGGAGAGATCTTCCAGGTGGTACCGTCACGGCGCTTCTCTCTGCCTTGCCCCTCTCCGCTGGCCGCTTATCATCAGTTGAAGGACAACAATCCTAGCCCATACATGTTTTTCATGCAGGATAACGACTTCACCCTGTTCGGCGCCTCGCCGGAAAGTTCGCTCAAATATGATAAGAACAATCGGCAGATCGAGATCTACCCCATCGCCGGTACCCGGCCGCGTGGTCGCCGGGCCGATGGTTCACTGGACCGCGATCTGGACAGTCGCATTGAATTGGAAATGCGTTCTGACCATAAAGAGATGGCCGAGCACCTGATGCTGGTCGATCTGGCGCGCAACGATCTGGCGCGCATCTGTGAACCGGGCAGCCGCTATGTGGCCGACCTGACCAAAGTCGACCGCTACTCTTTCGTCATGCATCTGGTTTCGCGGGTGGTCGGCACCCTGCGGTCGGATCTGGATGTACTGCACGCCTATCGCGCCTGCATGAATATGGGCACCCTGAGCGGCGCACCGAAAGTGCGGGCCATGCAGCTGATTGCCGAAGCCGAAGGCAGTCGGCGCGGCAGTTATGGCGGCGCCATCGGCTATTTTACCGGAGAAGGGGCGCTGGATACCTGCATCGTTATTCGTTCCGCCTATGTAGAGGACGGGATGGCTACCGTACAAGCCGGTGCGGGCGTCGTGCTTGACTCGGTCCCCCAGGCCGAAGCCGACGAAAGCCGTAATAAAGCCCGCGCCGTACTGCGGGCGATTGCTACCGCTCATCATGCCAGGGAGGTGTTCTGATGGCTGATATCCTGTTACTCGATAATATTGATTCATTTACCTATAACCTGGTTGACCAATTGCGCGCCAACCATCACCGGGTCATGATTTACCGTAATCAGTTGTCGGCCCACATCATTATCGGTGAGCTGCGCCAGCTGGAAAAACCGGTGCTGCTGCTTTCTCCCGGCCCCGGCGCCCCCGCCGATGCCGGCTGTATGCCGGAATTACTGCAACAATTGCGCGGCCAGTTGCCGATTATCGGTATCTGCCTTGGCCACCAAGCCATTGTGGAAGCCTACGGCGGCCATGTCGGTCAGGCCGGTGAAATACTGCACGGTAAAGCATCCCTGATAGAGCATGACAACCAGGGCATGTTCAGCGGCTTGCCTAATCCACTGCCGGTCGCGCGTTATCACTCTCTGGTCGGCAGCCGCATCCCCGATAGCCTGACGGTCAATGCCCATTTCAATCAGATGGTGATGGCGGTGCGCAATGACAGCGACCGTGTCTGTGGTTTCCAGTTCCACCCCGAGTCGATATTGACCATACAGGGCGGACATTTACTTAACCAAACCCTGGACTGGGCGCTGGCATAATAAGGAATATCCAATGCACGATGTATTAGAAGCACTTTATCAGGGGCAACATCTGACCCGCGAGCAGAGCCAGCAATTATTCAGCGCCATTATCCAGGGACAGCTTGAGCCGGTACAGCTGGCGGCGGCGTTAATCAGTATGAAAGTTCGCGGTGAGCAGCCGCAAGAAATCGCCGGGGCGGCCAGCGCCCTGCTGGCCGATGCCCAGCCTTTCCCCAGGCCGGATTACCGCTTTGCCGATATCGTCGGCACTGGCGGCGACGGCAGCAACAGTATCAATATCTCTACCGCCAGCGCTTTTGTGGCGGCTGCCTGTGGTGCGCCGGTAGCCAAGCACGGCAATCGCAGTGTCTCCAGCCGCTCGGGTTCATCCGATCTGCTGGCGGCCTTCGGCATCCGGCTGGACATGCCGGCCGAACAGTCTCGTCAGGCGCTGGATGAACTGGGGGTGTGCTTTTTGTTCGCCCCGCATTACCACACCGGTTTCCGTCATGCCATGCCGGTGCGTCAGCAGTTGAAGACCCGCACCCTCTTCAACGTACTCGGTCCGCTGATTAATCCCGCCAGACCGCCGCTGGCGTTGATTGGGGTCTACAGCCCGGAATTGGTGCTGCCGATAGCCAAAACGCTGCAGGTGCTCGGCTACGAGCGCGCGGCAGTGGTCCACGGCGGCGGCATGGACGAAGTCGCCCTGCATGCCCCGACCCATGTCGCCGAATTACACCACGACCGCATTGAAAGCTATACGCTTACGCCGTCTGATTTCGGTCTGGATCCACTGGCGGCAAACGCGCTGCAGGGCGGCTCACCGGAAGAAAATCGTGACATTCTGGCACGATTGTTACAAGGTAAAGGCGAACACGCTCATGAATCCGCTGTTGCGGCAAATGTCGCCCTGCTGCTCAGGCTTTTCGGTCAGGAAAATCTTCGAGACAATACCCAACAGGCTCTGGAAGTGATTCGCAGCGGTAGCGCTTATGACCGTGTCACCGCATTGGCAGCAAGAGGATAAAAAATGCCGGCTCAGGTACTTGCAAACATCGTTGCAGATAAAAAAGTGTGGCTGGAGGCGCGTAAACGTCAACAGCCTTTGGCTGAATTCCAGTCTTTGGTCGAACCCAGTCAACGCAGCTTCTACCATGCATTAAGCGGCTCACGAACCGTCTTTATCCTGGAGTGCAAAAAAGCATCGCCTTCGAAGGGTTTGATCCGGGAAGATTTTGACCCAGCGGCCATCGCCGGGGTTTATCAGGATTACGCTTCGGCGATTTCAGTATTAACCGATGAGAAGTATTTTCAGGGAGATTTTGACTTCCTGCGTCAGGTCAGCGCTGTGGTGACCCAGCCGGTGCTGTGTAAAGATTTTATTATCGACCCCTACCAGGTTTACCTGGCTCGGTTTCATCAGGCAGATGCGATACTGCTGATGCTTTCAGTGGTAGACGACGAACTTTATCGTCAGTTGGCTTCACTGGCCCACAGCCTGGGAATGGGCGTGCTGACTGAGGTGATCAGTGAGCAAGAGCGCGCCCGGGCCATCGCACTCGGCGCCCGGGTGGTCGGCATCAATAACCGCGATCTGCGTGACTTATCGATCGATCTCGACCGCACACGCCATCTGGCCTCTCAGTTGCCGGCAGGCGTGACCGTCATCAGCGAGTCGGGTATCAATCGCTATAGCCAGGTGCGCGAGCTCAGCCATTTTGCCAATGGCTTCCTGATAGGCAGTGCGCTGATGTCTGAGCCTGACCTGAAGATGGCGGTTCGGAAGGTACTGCTGGGCGAGAACAAAGTTTGCGGCTTGACCCGGGCTGAAGATGCCCGCGCCGCCTTTGAGGCCGGCGCTGTGTATGGCGGGATGATTTTTGTGGCTGAATCTCCGCGATTTGTGACGCCGTCACAAGCAGCCGACATCATGGCAGGTACGCCGCTTAATTATGTGGCCGTTTTTCGCAATGCGCCGGTCGCTGAAGTGGCTCATATTGCAGCTGATCTCGCGCTTTATGCCGTCCAGCTGCACGGCAACGAAGGTAACGACTATATCCGGGAGTTACGCGCCGCCCTGCCGGCCAGCTGTCAAATCTGGAAAGCGCTGGACATGCGCACCCATCTGCCTGCCCGGGATTTGGCGCTGGTTGATCGCTATCTGCTGGACAACGGCGGCGGCAGCGGCAAGACCTTCGATTGGTCTTTGCTGGACGGACAACCGCTGGACAATGTGATGCTGGCCGGCGGCCTGGCCGCCGATAACTGCGTTGCCGCCGCCCAGTTGGGCTGTCTGGGACTGGATTTCAATTCCGGCGTGGAAAGCGCACCCGGAGTGAAAGATCATCGTAAACTGGAGACGGTATTTCAGACGCTGCGCGCCTGGTAACTACCGCCCGGATACCATTAAGAGAGCAGAACATGACGTTACTCAATCCCTATTTCGGTGAATTTGGCGGGATGTATGTGCCGCAGATTCTGGTACCGGCCCTGACGCAGCTGGAAGAAGCCTTCGTCAGTGCGCAGAGCGACCCGCAATTCCAGGCTGAATTCAGTGATTTGCTGACTCATTACGCCGGTCGTCCGACGCCGTTGACCCTGTGCCGCAATCTGACCGCCGGTACCCGAACCAAACTGTATCTTAAGCGTGAAGACCTGCTGCATGGCGGCGCCCACAAAACCAATCAGGTTCTCGGACAGGCGCTACTGGCCAAGCGAATGGGCAAAACTGAAATTATTGCCGAAACCGGTGCCGGCCAGCACGGCGTGGCCTCGGCACTGGCATCTGCCCTGCTGGGATTGAAATGCCGCATTTATATGGGTGCCAAGGACGTAGAACGGCAGTCGCCAAACGTGTTCCGCATGCGCCTGATGGGCGCGGAAGTCATCCCGGTACACAGCGGTTCCTCAACGCTTAAAGATGCCTGTAACGAGGCGCTGCGCGATTGGTCAGGCAGTTATGAAACCGCGCATTACATGCTCGGCACCGCCGCCGGCCCACATCCATTCCCGACCATCGTGCGTGAGTTCCAGCGAATGATCGGCGAAGAGACCAAGGCACAGATGAAAGAACGGGAGCAATGCCTGCCTGACGCGGTGCTGGCCTGCGTCGGCGGTGGCTCCAACGCCATCGGCATGTTCGCTGATTTCATTGATGAAGCCGGCGTGCGACTTATTGGTGTCGAACCCGGCGGCTTGGGCATTGAGTCCGGCCAGCATGGCGCTTCGCTCAAGCACGGTCGCCTGGGGATTTATTTTGGTATGAAATCACCGATGATGCAGTCTTCGGATGGTCAGATTGAAGAATCCTATTCAATATCGGCCGGCCTGGATTTCCCCTCGGTGGGTCCGCAGCATGCCTATTTGGACAGTATCGGCCGGGCGGAATATGTGTCGGTCACCGATGAAGAGGCCTTGGAGGCGTTCAAAGCGCTGTCGCGCCATGAAGGCATTATCCCGGCGCTGGAATCTTCCCATGCCCTGGCCCATGCTCTTAAAATGATCAAGGCTGAACCCGATAAACAGCAAATCCTGGTGGTCAACCTGTCCGGGCGCGGAGACAAAGATATCTTCACCGTCCACGATATCCTGAAAGCGCGAGGAGAGATTTAATGGAACGCTATCAGCACCTTTTCAGCAGGCTGGCCGAGCGTAATGAAGGCGCGTTTGTACCGTTCGTCACTCTGGGGGATCCCAATCCCGCGCTTTCGCTACAGATTATCGATACGCTGGTAGCAGCGGGGGCTGATGCCCTGGAACTGGGCATTCCCTTTTCCGACCCGTTGGCGGATGGACCGACGATACAATCAGCCACCCTACGCGCATTTGCCTCCGGCGTTACCCCGGCTCACTGTTTTGAGATTTTGACCGCGGTACGCCAGAAATATCCTGCATTGCCGATTGGCCTGCTGATGTATGCCAACCTGGTGTTCACCAATGGCATTGACGATTTTTATGCACGCTGCCAGGCCGCGGGCGTCGACTCGGTATTGGTTGCTGACGTGCCAATTGAAGAAAGCGCGCCTTTTCGAACTGCAGCCATGCGCCATGGCGTGGCGCCGATTTTCATCTGTCCGCCGAACGCCTCGGATGATTTACTGCGCGAGATTGCCTCATTTGGCCGCGGTTATACCTATCTGCTGTCCCGGGCCGGTGTCACCGGCAGTGAAAACCGCGCGCAATTACCGCTGGGCCATCTGGTCAATACGCTTAAGGAATATCACGCTGCGCCCGCTTTGCAAGGATTTGGTATTTCCGAACCTTCCCAAGTGCGTGAGGCCCTGGCCGCCGGTGCCGCTGGCGCTATCTCCGGTTCAGCGATAGTCAAGATTATCGAACGGAATATCAATGATCCGGCTATCCTGCTCAGTGAGCTTGGGGATTTTGTCAGACAGATGAAAGCGGCCACGCGCAACTAGACTGGCAATATTGTACTTTATCATCAACACTTGGAATGCGGCGCGCTACAGGCCTGGCCGCATTCCGGGTTTGATAAAATGACAAGAATGAACATCAAGGAGAGAACATGAAGATGTTGAAGACCGTAGCTACCCTGGCAATATCAGCCTTGTTGACCCTGGCGATAACCGGTTGTGCGCCGACAGCCAAATCTGAAGGCACCGGCGGCTACATCGATGACACGGTAGTAACCACCAAAGTAAAAACTGAGCTATTGCGCGATGAAACGCTGAAATCCCGCGAAATCAATGTCGAGACCTTTAAAGGCCGCGTTCAGTTAAGCGGTTTCGTCGGTTCCCAGGCGGAAGCCAACCGCGCCGTGTCGGTAACTCGTACCGTGAAAGGCGTGAAATCGGTCGAGAACGATATCAGTATCAAATAAGCGCCTGGGCCCGTATCGGCAGGCCGCGCCCTGCGTTGTCAGAAGCTTTCGGCCGATGGTGTCCGATACCGGCATTAAAAAATCCGGAAATGAAACCCTTTCCGGATTTTTGCATCACTCCAGCCGTGTTGCCGCTATGCTCGATAGCTAAACCGAAACGGCATCACTTATCGCGAAGGGTCATCACGCCTCCGGTTCGTCAACCACCACCTTCTTTTTAGCGGTAAAGTTGTAAATCACCATCAGTGCAAATACACCGGTGATTGCCAGAGTAATCATGCCTTTATCCATGAAATGCGCCATATTGCCCAACACGATCCCCACCACGCCAAAATCGGTGTCAGAGAACGTGGTATTGCTTAAACCCATCGCGCCCAGTACCGGCAGCAACGCCACCGGCAAGAAGGTGATAAGCACCCCGTGTGCAAAGGCGCCCACCATGGCGCCGCGTCTGCCGCCGGTGGCATTGCCGAATACCCCAGCGGTTGCGCCGCAGAAGAAATGCGGCACTACGCCCGGCAATATCAGCACCCAGTGCAGTTGGCCGAGGATAAACAGCCCCACCAACCCACCGATGAAGCTGAATATAAATCCTAACAGCACGGCATTGGGCGCGTAAGGATAAATGATCGGGCAGTCCAGCGCCGGACGGGCGTTTGGCACCAGTTTCTCAGAAAATCCGGTAAAGGCAGGCACTATTTCGGCCAAGATCAAACGCACGCCCTGCAGGATGATAAAGACGCCGGCGGCAAAGGTGATGGCCTGAACGAACGAGTAAACCAGGTAGTTTTGTCCGTTGCTGAACTGGCTCTCTACATACTCTTTACCGGCCGAAATCGACAGGATGAGATAAATCACCATCATGGTGAGTGAAATCGAGATGGTGCTGTCGCGCAAAAAACTTAGGTTTTTTGGCATATTCATCTCTTCGGTGGATTTCGATCCCTTGCCCACCAGTGAGCCTATCCAGCCCGAAAGCACATAACCAATGGTGCCGGTATGGGCTAACGCCACCTGATCATTACCGATGATTTTGCGCATATACGGCTGGGCCAGCGCCGGAAAAATAGCCATAAGCATGCCCAGCACCAGGGAGCCGGTATAAATCAGCTGTACCCCTTCAAATCCCGCCACCGATAAAATAATAGCCACCATACAGGCCATATAAAAGGTGACATGCCCCGAAAGATAGATGTATTTCAGACGGGTGAAGCGGGCGACGACAATATTGGCTACCATGCCGAAAGCCATTATCAACGTGGTCGAGGCGCCATATTTTTCTAGGGCAATGGATACCATAGCTTCGTTGTTAGGGATGATTCCCTGCACATCGAATGCCTGCTTGAATATATCGCCAAGCGGCGTTAATGAGCCCACCAGAACGGTTGCACCGCCGGCCAGCACCAAAAACCCCAGGATCGTTTTCACCGTGCCTTTGACAACCTCGGGGAACGGTTTTTTCTGCGCGATAAGACCGAATAACGCCACAAGTCCGACTAAAATAGACGGTACTTTCAGCACGTCGACCACTACCAATAAAAGGTCTTGTATAAACATAGCAACCTCAGCGGCATGATTTATAGATTATTATTTGTTCTGAAAATATTCACTTAGTTTAGTTTCCAGCTCTTTGATATCGATGATGCTGTTGACAATAATAAGCTTACTTTCAGGTAGGTTTGCGCTATAGGCAATATCACGACCCATAACAAATACATCGGCCGCGTCCGGTGTTACCGAACCCAGATCGGAGTGCTCGACTTCAGCTGTAATGTTCAAATTTTTAATTACTTTCTTGATGTTCATTTCCATCATAAAGCTGCTGCCAAGGCCTGCGCCACACACCGCCATAATTTTCATACTTTTACCTCTCAAGTGATATTAAAAATAAATCGTTCAGTTAACGCTGTTTACTACCGTGATTAACTCGGATTGACTGTGAGATGCAAATACCTGGCTCATTACATCATCATCTGACAGGAATTCAGCCAGTGTGGAAATCAACTCCACATGGCTGTTTTTATCCGGAGCGGCAAACATCACGATGACATCAACCGGATCATTCTCCTGAGAGCCGAAACTGATGCCGTTCCTAAGCTTTAGCAACGACAGACCCAGCTTAAGCGCCCCCTGTTCAGGACGCGCATGAGGCATAGCGATGCGCGGTGCGATAACAAAATAGGGACCCAGATCCTGCTTCCCTTTGATGATGTTCGCCACATAGTCTGCGGTGATGGTGCCGTCTTTCAGTAAAGGCTCAGCCACCAGCGCAATGGCTTCCTGCCAATCGACGACGGTATTAACATACTGGATACGCTCTTTATTTAGCCATGTTGTCAGATTTGCCATATCTCTACCTTTTCTCTGATGGGTCATATCCTGTTGCACTTAAGACAATGCCCGCCGGTGCATAATCCTCGCTGTTGACTACGCCAATAACGACCGGGCCGCCGTCAGGGCATGCTCCTTTGAAAAACCAAAATGCCTAAACAGCACTGATGCCGGTGCGGACTCGCCAAAGCTGCTCATGCCCAGCACTTTACCGTCCAGCCCCGCATAGCCACGCCAGTAAGCGTCAATACTGGCTTCTATAACCAGGCGTTTACGCACCGCCCAGGGCAACACGCTCTCACGCCAGGCCGCCGACTGTTGCTCAAAACGCTCAACACAGGGCATGGAAACTACGCGTATCCGGTTGCCTGCCTGGGTAAGTTCCTCGGCGGCATACATCGCCAGCTCCATTTCTGAACCACTGGATATAATGATCAGCTCAGGAGCGCCGTCACAATCGCGCAGCACGTAACCGCCTTTGGCGATGTCGTCAAGCTGACGGGGAGAACGGGGCTGCTGTTCCAGCGGTTGGCGGGTAAAAATCAGCGCGCTGGGACCCTGTTCACGTTCAATCGCCTGTTGCCAGGACACGGCGGCTTCCACCTGATCGCAGCCGCGCCAGGTCTCCATATTCGGCGTCAGACGTAACGCGGCAAGCTGCTCGACCGGTTGGTGCGTCGGGCCATCCTCACCCAGACCGATGGAGTCATGGGTATAGACAAAGATAGTCCGTATCTTCATTAATGCCGCCATGCGCACGGCGTTGCGCGCATATTCCATGAACATAAGAAAAGTCCCGCCATAGGGGATAAAGCCGCCGTGGAGCGCCAGCCCGTTCATAATGGCTGACATGCCGAACTCCCTCACCCCATAGGAAATATAGTTTCCCGAGGCATCATTCGGCGTGATATCGCGCGCCGCACTGTGACGGGTTAAATTTGACGGCGACAGATCGGCCGAGCCGCCCAGCAATTCCGGTATCCATTGAATAAACTGATTCAGCGCTTTTTGACTGGCTTGGCGGGTGGCCAGGTTAGCCGGATTGTCCTGTAATTGGCGAATATAGGCTTGGCTGCGTTCCGGCCAGTCAGCCGGCAGTTTTTTCTCACTGCGGCGCAGTAATTCTGCCGCCTCAACGGGATAACGCGCCTGATATCGGTCAAACAGCCGTTGCCACTGCTCCTGGACCGCGGCGCCTTGGGCCCGGGCATCCCAGTGGGTGTAAATGTCTGCAGGAATATCGAAGGCCGCATGGGGCCAGCCCAGCGTTTCCCTGACCAAGGCAACTTCGTCTTCACCCAGTGCAGAGCCATGGCTATCGTGGCTGTTGGCCTTATTGGGCGAGCCAAAGCCAATGGTGGTTTTACAACAGATAAGCGTCGGCTTTTGCTGTTCAGATCTGGCCTGGGTCAATGCCGCCGCCACCTGCCGGCTATCGTGTCCATCCACATTATCGATAACATGCCAGCCATAGGCACGGAAGCGGGCCGGGGTATCGTCGCTGAACCAACCGTCCACATGGCCGTCAATGGAAATGTTGTTGTCATCCCACAGCGCGATAAGCTTGCCCAATTTCAAGGTACCGGCCAGGGAACAGGCCTCGTGTGAAATCCCCTCCATCAGGCAGCCATCGCCCATCACCACATAGGTGAAATGGTCAATTACCGGTAATGATTCCCGGTTGAACTGCGCGGCCAGGCTTTTTTCGGCCAATGCCATGCCCACTGCATTGGCAATGCCTTGCCCCAGCGGTCCGGAGGTGGTTTCCACGCCCGGGGTGTAGCCGTATTCAGGATGTCCGGGCGTTTTGGAATGCAATTGGCGGAAGTTTTTCACATCGTCAATGCTAACGTCGTAACCGGTCATGTGCAGCAGCGAGTACAGCAACATAGAGCTGTGCCCATTGGAAAGAACAAACCTGTCGCGGTTTATCCAGCCCGGGTCCGCCGGATTATGCTTCAGGAACTCCCGCCACACTACGGTCGCCATATCAGCCATGCCCAGCGGGGCGCCGGGATGCCCTGAATTCGCTTTTTGTACGGCGTCGATACTCAGCATACGAATGGCATTTGCGAGTTGCTGCTGTTCCACGGTTTTCCCCTGTCTGGCTGGTTATTGGCAACAATAAGCCTGTTTACCGTGAAAAGCAGGCTGCCGGCCTGGCTGAACACCGATAAAAAGACCCATTGTTAATAGTGGTATGTACATGTTAGATTTGTATAGTCATCTTTAGAATGCACCTAGACGTGACTATACACAAGAGGTAAGCTTGCAAAGATGAGCAGACAGGAATGCTTTACCTAAAAGCTGTTAACTCGATCACATTTTCACGTAGATCGTGCCGAACACGGGGATCGTGCTGAAAAGGATGACATCGCCCTGATGCGGTACGAATGCCTGGGTGGGCCTAACCTGATAGCGTGGCGAAAATAAAAATGACCGACAATATTACCGAAAAACAAAAAGACGTTATCAATTATCTTCTCGGCAAAATCAAACAGCAGAGCCTGCAGCCAGGAGATAAACTGGATACCGAAATCGGCATTGCCAAAGCGTTAGGCATGACGCGAGCGACGGTACGTGAAGCGACGCGTATTTTGATTGATCAGCGCCGGGTTTATCGAATCAAGGGGTCCGGACTCTACGTAGGTTCAATAGGAAAAAACAATCAATCAGGACGATTTCATGCCCTATCCCCTTTTGACTACCAGGCACAGCAAGGCGGTTATCGTGCCGGACGTAAGGTAATATCCGCCAGTATCGTCACCGTTCCCGACGCCGCTATGGCCCAGGCACTGCGCATTAAAAACAGCGATTCCGTCTATAAAATACTCAGGCTGATGAGTTTCGACGACCTACCGGTATCACTGGAATATATCCATTTCCCAGTATCCCTCTTTAATTCGATTGAATTCAGAGAACTGGAGATTTCCAAATATCTTTATATTGAGCGGATAACTGAAAAGAAGGTCTATAAGCGCGATCAGAACTTTCATGCCTTTAATGCCAAGGACGAGGAGATGATCCGTCATATGAACATCAAGCCTGATGATGCAATGATGGAATTATACGAAGTGGTCTATCTGGATGACGGCACACCCTTCGAGGTGAATATCGCCATCATTAATACCAATATGCTCCATCTAAGCCAGGTATCGGTGCGCACTGAATAACAGGCTTCCGGCGTCGAGTTGCGCACGTCGCGGTTGTCGAACGGATACGATTTATTAAGCATTGCCCGTCACCGACCTGCACAACACCTCTTAACGGCGCCACAACCCGGTGGTGCCGCTGTTATGATTACCCGCGCTGATTAAAAACGGTAACCGACGCCAAACATAAAGGTCCAAGGGTCGATATCGGTATGCACCGATTGCTGCTGACCACCCGCCTTGAAGCGAACATCAGTATCGATATCCATATACCAGACCGACAAGTTAATCAGCCAGTTTTCATCGATATTGTAATCAAGACCGGCTTGACCGGCGATACCCCATGAATGCTTGAGACTTAAATCGCTCAGCCCGGCGTCTCGACCGGTCTGGTTAAAATGCGTGTCATAGAAAGTGGTATAGTTGATACCAATGCCGACATAGGGGCGGAGTTTATCCGGCGCATCACCAAAATAATACTGGGCCATCAAACTTGGCGGTAAATGTTTTAATGAGGCAATATCACCGGTACTCTTTAAGCCAACATGATGTTTGAAGGGTGTGGCAGCCAACAGTTCGATACCAATATTATCGGTAAATAAATAACTGAAAGTCAGTCCCAGCTGCGTATCATTGTCGACATTGAATTTCCCCAATCCCAGCACATTCCCTGAATCTTCGGAGGGACGCACCGTGGCGCTACCTGCCCGTACGATGATATCCCCGGCCTGATGCGCCTGGATACCTGCCGAAAACAAAACCCCTGCTATCGCGGTACCGATAATAAGTGCTTTCATTCCCTACTCCATTTTTAAGATGTAATTTCCGAATGCCATTTATGTCCGGTTTTGGCAGACAGTGTAAATTTCGGTAATTTGATCTGGACACTTTATGGGTGTTTTATATCAATTGGACGTCATCAAGGGTGATGATCCACATCAATATTAAGCCAATGAAGTTAAAAAAAGCCTTAACCAATCCAGGCTATTGCTTTTGCTAAAGTGAATAGGTATTTTCATTCTCTGGTGCGTTCAGGTCCGATGCCGTGGCGTCGGCGGGTGATCATCATGAGCGAAAATACCCATCCCTGCATGACCTGTGGCGCCTGCTGTGCCTTTTGGTGAACTGCACCATCTACCCTTCACGCCCCTCCCGGTGCCGCGAGTTCCTGCGGTCAGGTGAAAATAATATCGCCAATCAAGCCTGCAGCCGGGCCAGGGCACACTATGGTCAACCGGCACTGCCGTTCGGGCAGCCCGGGCCGCCGACCTTTGCGTGACTAATGGGTCGGCGGGGTGCCAAGCGGCCAATTAACAGGGTAGAATAGCGGGCTATGTTTTTTGACTGTTTTGCCAAGGAGCCTCCATGCCAATTATGGCAAGTACCCTGTACCGTGACATGCTGAATTTTATGCGCAATCAGTTCGCCAGTATTATCCTGCTGGCGCTGTTAACCGCGTTGATTAGCGTTTTGATAGGCCATGCGCTGTCCCCGGACAGTGATCAGTTGGTTATACTGAATGGTGGCGCCAGCGAGATGGCAGACACCGCTGAGATGAGCCTGCAGGAGATGGTGCAGCAAATGTCCCCCGAGCAGCAGCAGGTACTGCTAAAAGCTTCCGCTGCCGGCACTTTCGCCGGACTGTTGGGCAATGTGCTGCTGGTCGGCGGCCTGCTTACCATGATCCGCATGGTATCTTCCCGTCAGCCGACCAGCGTGGTGCGTTCGCTGGGATTATCTTTGCCGATTCTGCCCAGGTTGCTGCTGCTGATTTTTTTGACCACGCTGCTGGTCCAGCTCGGCTTATTGTTGGTGTTAGTTCCCGGTATCCTGGTGGCCATTGCCCTTAGCCTGGCGCCGGTGATTACCACTAGCGAAAATCTGGGCGTGTTCAAATCAATGCGTCTGAGCAGCAAATTGGCCTTTGCCAATCTGCGCCTGATAGCGCCGGCGATAATGATCTGGCTGGCGGCAAAGGCTGCAGTGCTGTTACTGGCAACGGAGCTGACCATGGTGTCATCGCTGGTTGCGGCGGTACTGCTGAACGGCTTGAGCAATGTTATTTCTGCTCTGTTGCTGATTTATTTATATCGCCTCTATATGCTGCTGCGTGACACCGACGCTGAACCAGTCAACCCTTAACAAATACGGGTCTCATTTATGAAGCAGTTTCTGGATTTTATTCCGCTGGTGGTTTTTTTTGTCGTTTATAAGCTTTATGACATCTATATCGCCTCAGGTGCGCTGGTAGCCGCCTCGGCACTGGTGCTGGCCTTTACCTGGTTTCGGTACGGTAAAGTGGAAAAGATGACGCTCATCACCTTTCTTATGGTGGCGGTATTCGGTTCGCTCACCATGTACTATCACAATGCGGAATTTATCAAATGGAAGGTAACGCTGATTTACGGCTTATTTGCCATCGCCTTGCTGATAAGCCAGTTCGCCATGGGCAAGCCGCTGATCCAGCGCATGCTGGGCAAGGAACTGACGCTACCGGCACCGGTATGGGGACGGCTTAATCTGGCCTGGGCGCTGTTCTTTATCATTTGCGGTGCCGCTAATGTCTATATTGCTTTCTGGCTGCCGCAAAATGTCTGGGTTAATTTCAAGGTATTTGGCCTGACGGGATTAACCCTGGTCTTTACCCTACTCAGCGGGCTGTATATTTATCGGCATATGATCGACGACGAAAAACACACCAAAAAGCATGACCACCCGGATCGTCCGGCATAAAGGCTGTTCTGAGCGAAAATACCATGAGTGAAGTGACTGATTTACCTGCCGGGGAACTGGTGCTGCGTACGCTGGCGATGCCGGCGGATACCAATCCAAATGGTGACATTTTCGGCGGTTGGCTGATGTCGCAGATGGATCTGGGCGGGGCTATCCTCGCCAAGGAGATCGCCCATGGCCGGGTCGTGACGGTACGCGTTGATGGAATGACATTTATGAAACCGGTCGCAGTCGGCGATGTCGTCTGCTGCTATGCCCTGTGCACTCGCACCGGCAACAGTTCCTTAAGCATCAATATCGAAGTGTGGGTGAAGAAGGTCTCATCCGAACCCATTGGCCAGCGCTACCGGGCAACCGAAGCGCTGTTCACCTATGTCGCCGTTGATAAGGAAGGACAGGCTCGACCGCTTCCTGAAGACAAACGCAACTTCCTGCTGTCCACCCGTTAGCGCTGGCCTCTCTTCGCGCCGGCCCGGCGATTAAGCCGGGGCCGGCGATTAAGCCGGGGCCGGCGTCAAGCAACCTCATGCCGACCGGATCTGCTGTTTTATCCCCCACCGGCAATTGCACAGATAATTTCCCAGCGTCGGCCACAGTGACCGCCGCTTTCGCTTTGTCCGCGGCCTTTGGTCCGCGGACATTTGTCATCCGCAGGCTAGCCGTATCCTGTTCCCGCTATGATTAACCCTGACTGCTGCTGACGCCGCTCAACTTGAAGTAAATGGTCATGGTCAGGTCTTTGCCCGGGCGGCCTGCTTCATATCGCCAGCGGCGCATCGCCTGTCGAATATCGCGTTCGAACATATTGCGCGGTTCCGCAGACAAAATACGGATATTATCAGTTCGCCCATCAGCATTGACATCAAACTGTACCCTGACTTTCCCTTCTATGCGCAATGCCTGAGCGCGGGAAGAATAGGCCGGATTGGCGCGACTCAACGCCTTGGGACCGCCAGGAGCCGCTTTTTGACTCGGTGTCGCCTGCGGAGCTCGGCTGACCGGCGCCGTCGCCGCAGGGGTATCGCTACGCTCCTGAGGATCCGCCCTGGGACGCTCTACCGGCGTTGCTGGCTTCGGACGAGGCTTGACCACGGCTTTTTTCGGCACGGGTTTAGGCTTGGGCTTGGGTTGCTGGACCGGCGCGGGCGGTTCAGGCTCAGGCTCCGGTACCGGCTCGGGAGCGGGCGGCTCAGGCACCACTTCGGGCTCAGGCGGCATAGACTCTGGTTCGGGTTCTACCACCGGCTGTTCTGCGGGCGCTGCCTGCTCCGGTTCAGGCGCAACAAGCGTGACGCTCATCGGCGGCTCGCCGGCGGGCGGAGAAACAATCTCAGTCACTGAAGCATAAAGTAAACCGGCTACCAGAGATGTATGCAGACCGACCGAGAGAATGAACGGCCAGGAAAATCGACGAGTCGGTTTCAAAATTTTTTTGCGCCATTTCAAATAGGATGATAAATATGGGCTAAAGTTTAAATGCAAATAGCAATCATATTCAATAACCGTTATCAAACTCTCCGCTAACTTTGTCATTTAATGCCGATAGTGGCGCTGGTTTATGGCTGGACCGGGGCAAATAAGTCGTTGCGCTCTGGGTTTCATTATCATAACGTTAAGCACTTTACCAAACTTGACCCGCTGGGAGTAAGTACCGTGCTCTACGTAATCTATGCCGAAGATGTAAAAGACTCGTTGGAAAAACGTCTCTCCGTCCGACCCACCCACCTGGCAAGATTACAGGTGCTGCAGGATCAGGGACGACTGGTCACCGCCGGGCCGATGCCGGCCATAGACAGCAACGAGCCTGGGGCAGCAGGCTTTACCGGATCGACGGTTATTGCCGAATTTACCTCTTTGGAAGCAGCGCAGGCCTGGGCCGATGCGGATCCGTATGTGGCAGCCGGCGTCTATAAAACCGTAACGGTAAAACCTTTTCGCAAAGTGTTTTGATAAACGCATTATGTGACTGAATTATGACAAAAAATAAGCTGCCGGTGGTGGCTTTTTTTTGCTTTTACAGATTTACCGTGATGATAATCAACTGCACTGGCTGTTTAGGAATTTTCCCAGTATGTTTTTTAATCAACCTATAATCAATAACTTACAAGATAGATTATTGTAATATCTGGAATTTTACGCATTTTGTACGCCACCTCCGGTTTGTGCTGCCGCTTTATTTGGCTTACGGTAATAACGCTGTACTCCTGGTTCGCTCATATACAATCGGAGGTAATTATGTTGAAGAAAATACTTTTGGTATCAATGGTAATGGTTGCTGCTAGCAGTCCTGCGGCGTTCGCCGCCGGTGCGGCGGGCACGACAGAAGTGGCGTCTCAAAGCGCATCCGGTGCGGCGACCACGTCGGATCCGGGCTTCGTGTCAAGCTCCGTGGCCGCAGTGGCATCTGCAGGTGATCCTAACGGCACCGGCAGCTCTACGTCGACCTCCACCACTACTGCCACACAGTAAAACAGATTACTGGGGATTGGACGACCCAGATGAAAAGGTACGTGGAACGTTATCTACCTTAAACCGGCTTAAGCCGGTTTTTTTGCGCCGGTGACCAGGCAAAGAGTCTCAACAGCCAAAAGCGGTAGAGAACAGTAAACAGCGGCGCTGCTGCTTCGATTGCAGATGACTTATTCGGGTCAGGTGACGATAAGTACGGGATTGAGATTCAACCCACTGGCGACGGCGTCGCTGGGCTTGTCTCTGCATGCGCCATCGACTGACTTCATTTCTGCTTCTTTTCATAACCCTTTCCGGCCTGGTTTTCGTGGGCGTTATTATAAACATTTCACCCGTCGATCCAACCCTCGCAAGCGGCGGCCGGCCCGCTTTCGCTGCTATGGGGACAGCTAATTTCCTCTTCCTCTTTCAGGCGCTTATGCGTACACTCGACCCAATGCCTTGCAGACAGGATTTTTTGCCTTCATGACAACAGTTTATGCCATTATCAACTGGCTACTAATATTCGGCTACTGGCTGCTTATCGCAGGCGTCACGCTGCGAGTACTGATGAAACGCCGGGCGGTGCCTTCTGCGATGGCATGGCTTCTGGTTATCTATATCCTCCCCCTGGTCGGTATCATTACTTATCTGTTGTTCGGCGAACTCAATCTGGGTAAACGCCGGGCAGAACGCGCCAAAGCCATGTGGCCCTCCACCGCCAAATGGATGCAGGATTTAAAACAATACCAACGTATCTTTGCCACTGAAAACAGTGAAGTGGCCAGGTCCCTGTTTCAGCTGTGTGAACATCGCCAAGGCATGGGCGGATTGAAGGGTAATAAACTGCAGTTGCTCACCAGCGCCGACGACGCCATGAAAGCGCTGATCAAGGATATCGGGCTGGCGCAAAAAAGTATTGAGATGGTGTTTTATATCTGGCAGTCCGGCGGCCTGGTGGATCAGGTCGCCGAGGCGCTGATGGCCGCCGCCAGGCGCGGCGTCCACTGCCGGATGATGCTGGATGCCGCCGGCAGCGTGGCGTTTTTCAAAAGCCCTTACCCGGCCATCATGCGCACTGCCGGCGTTGAGGTGGTACAGTCATTGAATGTCAGCGTACTGCGTGTGTTCCTGCGGCGCATGGATCTGCGTCAGCACCGCAAGATGGTTTTGATCGATAACTATATTTCATATACCGGCAGCATGAATATGGTTGATCCGCGCTATTTCAAGCAAGATGCCGGCGTCGGCCAGTGGATTGATTTAATGGCCCGTATGGAAGGCCCGGTGGCCTCCGCCATGGGCATTATTTACTCCTGCGACTGGGAAATTGAAACCGGCCAGCGCTTGCAGCCACCTCCACCCGACGTCAACATCATGCCGTTCGAACAGGCAAGCGGCCATACCATTCAGGTGATTGCTTCCGGTCCCGGTTTCCCGGAAGGCGTTATTCATCAGGCGCTGCTGACGGCAATCTATTCGGCCCACCAGCAGCTTATCATGACCACTCCCTACCTGGTGCCAAGCGACGATTTGCTGCACGCCATCTGTACCGCCGCCCAGCGCGGCATAGATGTCCATATTGTGGTTCCGCGCGATAATGATTCGCTGCTGGTCGGCTGGGCCAGCCGCGCCTTTTTTGCCGAGTTGCTGGAGGCCGGTGTGCATATTCACCAGTTCGAAGATGGGCTCCTGCATACCAAAAGCGTGCTGGTTGATGGGCAGCTGAGCCTGGTAGGCACTGTCAATCTGGATATGCGCAGCCTGTGGCTGAATTTTGAAATCACTCTGGTGATTGATGATGATGATTTCGGCAGTGATCTCGCCCGGGTGCAGGAAGACTATATTGCCCGTTCACGGGTAATCGATCCCAAAGTCTGGGCCGCCAGGCCATATTGGCAGCGTATCGTCGAGCGACTGTTCTACTTTTTCAGTCCGTTGCTGTAATTCATGGCCGCATCATGGTGTAATAGTCGACAAGATAGGTCTGAGGACGATGATAATGGATTTGAATAACCGCCTGACAGATGACGAGACGCTCGAACAGGCCTACGACATCTTTCTTGAACTTGCCCAGGATAATCTGGATCCGGCGGATGTATTGCTTTTCAATCTGCAGTTTGAGCAACGGGGCGCGGCCGAACTGTTTGATCCTGCCGAAGAATGGCATGAACAAGTTGATTTTGATCTCAATCCGGACTTCTTTGCAGAAGTCGTGATTGGCCTGGCGGAAGCAGACGGCATGGAAGTGAATGACGTGTTTGCGCGCATTTTGATCTGCCGTGATAAAGCCGAGAAAATCTGCCACATTTTGTGGAAAGAATAACCGCCCTTCTCCAGTAGCCCTTTCCCCGACGCTCGGCAAACGCATCTCCAGCTCAGCGCTTATCCGCCCGTCAGATGACGCCCGCTACAGCATGCCGGGCGTCATGTTCACACCGAATTACTGCGCCAGCTGGCTGGCATCGACTTTGATGCAGGAGCAGGCATGGCGGAAACTGCCCTGCAAGATTGGCCGCGTTAGGGCACACTGCTCCGAGGCTATTGGACAGCGAGTTCGAAATACACAGCCAGACGGGGGGTTGATCGGCGAAGGCAGGTCCCCTTCGAGCAGTTGAATCACCTTATTTCGTTCTTTATCCGGATCTGGAATCGGTACTGCGGACATCAGCGCTTTAGTATAAGGGTGCTGAGGATTATGATAAACCTCGTCATAGGTGCCCAATTCGACCGCATGGCCCAAATACATGACCAATACCCGATCTGAAATATGTTTAACCACCGCCAGGTCATGGGCGATAAAAATCAATGACAATCCCATTTCACGCTGCAGTTGCTGAAGCAGGTTAACGACCTGTGCTTGAATAGACACATCCAGCGCCGACACCGGTTCATCGCAGATTACCAGTTTGGGTTCAAGAATAAGCGCCCGGGCGATGCCGATACGCTGGCATTGTCCACCGGAAAACTCATGAGGATAGCGATTAATCAAGTTAGGCAATAGCCCGACTTTCATCATCATGTTGCTGACTTTATCCTTAACTTCCTGGCGAGGCATCTTGGGATAATAGGTCTTGAGCGGTTCGGCAATGATATCGCCAATGGTCATGCGCGGATTCAGCGACGCCAGTGGATCCTGGAAAATCATCTGGATATCGCTGCGGGTTGAACGCCACTGGGCATTATCCATATCCTGCAGCTCTTTGCCCAACCAGGCGATGCGCCCGCTGGTCGCTTTGACCAGGCCAATCAAGGCGCGGGCAAAGGTGGATTTACCACAGCCGGACTCGCCCACCACACCGAGGGTTTCCCCTTCGTAAAGGCGCAGGGATACGCCATCGACTGCCTTCAGGCTTTTTGCCGGCTGCCAGAACCATTGCTTATCACCCTTGACGTCGAAATAGACTTTCAGATTCTCGACATCAAGGATCACTTTCTTGTTTTCGCCGGTGGCATTCATACCAGTTCCTCCAAAGGCTTGTAGCAGGCGCGCAGGCGCTGGTCGCCAAATCGTTCCAGTGGCGGCATGGTCGAGCATATGTCCATGGCATATTTACAGCGCGGCTGGAATGGACAGCCTGCGGGCAGGCGCAGCAAATTAGGCGGGTTACCCGGAATAGTCGCCATCAGCTCAGTACCTTCGGCGTCAAGACGAGGTACCGCACCGAGCAAACCGATGGAATAGGGGTGGCTGGGCCGGTAAAATACATCGGTGGCCTTGCCATATTCCATGGTCCTGCCGGCATACATCACCAACACCCGATCGCAAATGCCGGCGACCACGCCAAGATCATGCGTAATCATAATGATGGCCGTATTGAACTCACGCTTGAGTTCATTGAGCAGCGTCATGATCTGTGCCTGTACCGTGACAT
Organism: Biostraticola tofi; assembly: GCF_004343195.1. Taxonomy (GTDB): domain Bacteria; phylum Pseudomonadota; class Gammaproteobacteria; order Enterobacterales; family Enterobacteriaceae; genus Biostraticola; species Biostraticola tofi. The sequence goes on from NZ_SMCR01000001.1 coordinate 296,397, forward strand.
CGAGCGCCGTCGTCGGCTCATCGGCAATCAGCAGCTTGGGACGGCAGAGCAAAGCAATGGCAATCATCACCCGCTGGCGCATACCGCCTGAAAACTCATGGGGATACATGCGCATACGTTTACGGGCTTCCGGCATCTTAACCGCATCCAGCATGCGCACCGACTCTTCAAAAGCCTCGTGCTTGCTGATGTTTTTATGCAATCGAAGCACTTCCATCAACTGTTCGCCGACCCGCATATAGGGGTTAAGCGAGGTCATTGGATCCTGGAATATCATTGAAATTTGCTCTGAACGCAGCTTGTTCAACTCCTTCTCAGGCAGATTAAGGATTTCACGGCCATTGAATCTGGCTGAACCGCCAATACGGCCATTGGCGGCCAGCAGTCCCATCAAAGCAAAAGCGGTTTGCGACTTTCCTGAACCTGACTCGCCGACTATCCCTAAGGTTTCCCCGGCATTGAGCGAGAAGTTCAGGTCATTAACCGCGGTAACTTCGCCATCATTGGTTGAAAAAGTGACGCGCAGATCGCGAACGTCCAACAGCCCCGGAGCAGCTGTCGGCAATGGGAAATTATCAGGTATGCTCATCGCGGCACTCCTTATCGATCTTTCGGGTCGAGGGCATCACGCAGACCATCGCCGATAAAGTTGAAACAAAACAGGGTAACTACCAGGAATGACGCGGGAAACATCAGTAACCAGGGAGAGACTTCCATGGAGTTGGCACCATCAGACAGCAATGCACCCCAACTGCTCAAGGGTTCCTGAGTACCTAATCCCAGAAAACTGAGGAAAGATTCAAACAGGATCATACTTGGCACCAGTAAAGACGCATATACCACCACGACCCCGAGTACATTAGGCACGATATGGCGCAGGATAATGTGCCGGCTGGATACCCCGCTGACGATGGCAGCTTCAATAAATTCTTTTCGTTTCAGGCCTAGCGTCTGACCGCGAACAATTCGCGCCATATCGAGCCATGACACCATGCCGATAGCGATGAATATCAGGAAAATATTTTGACCGAAGAATGTCACCAGCAAGATGACGAAGAACATGAAAGGAAATGAGTTCAGTATCTCTAGTAAACGCATCATCACTGAATCAGTCTTGCCGCCCAGATAGCCTGACATCGCACCGTAAAGGGTTCCCAATACGACGGCGACCAGCGCTGCCGCCACACCGACCATCAAAGAAATACGTCCGCCGATGGCGACCCGCACCAGCAAATCGCGCCCTGATGAGTCAGTACCGAAATAGTGGGCAGACACCAAATCAGGCGCGCTCGACATCATTCCCCAGTCGGTATCGAAATAACTGAATTGCGACAGTGAAGGCGCTAATACCACGAACAGGGTAATCAGGAACAACACGAAAAGACTGATTAGGGCAGCCCGGTTATGAATGAAACGCTGACGGGCATCTTGCCACAGGCTCCGCCCCTCCACGTCCAGTTTCTCACTGAATTTTTCCAGAGCTTCGCTGTTTTTGTTTCCGACAATCATGAATGCGTGCTCCAGCTTAATAACGTATTTTGGGATCGATTACCGCATACAGGATATCGACCACCGCATTGAAAAGAATAGTCAGTGCGCCGACCAAAATGGTCAGGCTCAACACCAGGGAATAGTCACGATTCAAGGCACCGTTAACAAACAGCTGGCCAATACCCGGTAAGCCATAAATGGTTTCAATAACCATCGATCCGGTAATGATACCGACAAAAGCAGGTCCCATATAGGAAATCACCGGCAGCATGGCCGGTTTAAGTGCGTGGCTTAGAATAATACGGCGCATCGGCAGACCTTTGGCCCTGGCGGTACGAATAAAGTTAGAGTGCAGCACTTCAATCATTGAGCCGCGAGTAATACGCGCGATGCTGGCAATATAGGCCAGCGAAAGAGCGATCATCGGCAGTATGACAAATTGCGGTGAACCGCCATTCCAACCGCCGGCCGGCAACCATTTCAGACTGATGGCAAATAACAGCACCAATAAAGGCGCAACCACGAAACTGGGTATAACCACCCCGGTCATGGCAAAGCTCATCACCAGGTAGTCCCATTTGGTGTTCTGGCGCAGTGCGGCCATGACGCCAGCGCTCACGCCAAAAACCATGGCAACGATAAAGGCCGCTAGACCCAGTTTAAGGGAAACCGGGAATGAATTGGCTACCAGATCGTTTACCGTATAGTCCTTATATTTAAAAGAAGGACCAAGGTCACCTTTCGTTAATTGCAGCAGATAATTGCCGTATTGTTTCAGTATCGGATCATTTAAATGATACTTAGCCTCAATATTGGCCATGACTTCTGGCGGCAGATTTCGCTCACCGGTAAACGGGCTGCCCGGGGCCAGTCGCATCATAAAGAATGAGATAGTGATCAAAATGAACAGCGTCGGAATGGCTTCCAACAGCCGACGTAAAATAAACTTTAGCATTACCCAGACCTATAACTTGGCTTCTACAACATTGCTGATGAACAGGAAAAACAGGGCAAGGCGTGGTAACGCCCGGCCCTGTTACAAGATCAAGAATCTTAATGCTTGATGATATACAAGTTTTTCACGTAAAGGTTATCCAGCGGATCCTTACCGGTATAACCGCCGACATAAGGCTTAACCAGACGTGCGTTTACATAATAGTAGACCGGCACGATAGCCGAATCTTTATCAAGTTGTTGTTCGGCCTGGGCATAAATGGCAGCACGAGCATTGTCATCGCCAGCGTTAAGTGCATCGCTGATAAAGGCGTCAAAAGCCGGGCTCTTATAGTGAGCAGTATTATTAGAACTGCCTGAGAGCATGGTATTCAGGAAGGAAGTGGGTTCATTATAGTCAGCACACCAGCCAGCCCGCGCGACATCAAAGTTGCCCTGATGGCGGGTGTCCAGGAAGGTTTTCCATTCCTGATTCTCCAGCTTCACATTGACGCCCAGATTTTTCTTCCAAATGGATGAGACGGCAATGGCCAACTTTTTATGCAGATCCGAGGTGTTGTAAAGCAGGTCAAAGGTCAACGGCTTATCTTTGGTATATCCAGCCTGCTCCAGCAATTTACGGGCTTCTTCATTGCGCTTGTCCTGAGACCAGCCGAACCACTCCGGCGGCGTCAGCTTGGCGCCATCAGTATAAGGCGGCGTATAGCCGTAGGCCGGTAAATCGCCCTGCGCTTTCACTTTATTAACAATAATGTCGCGATCCAGGCCCAATTTCAGTGCGGTACGGACACGTACATCGTTAAACGGCGGCTTCTGGTTGTTGATTTCGTAGTAATAGGTGCAAAGATAAGGATCAACATGGACTTCGGTGGGAATTTCGCGCTTCAGTTTTTGGAATAACTCGATAGGCATGTTGTTATAGGTCATGTCGGTTTCGCCAGCACGATACCGGTTTATATCGGTGACTTCCGAAGAAATCGGCAGGTAGGTGACCTGATTGATGACGGTTTTGGCATTATCCCAATATTGTGGATTGCGTTCCAGCACCAGACGCTCGTTAATCACCCAGTCTTTAACTTTATAGGCGCCGTTTCCCACCCAGTTAGCCGGTTGGGTCCAGCGATCGCCAAATTTCTCGACGACTTTCTGTGGCACCGGCGACATCGATGGATGCGCCAGCAGTTTGATGAAATAGGGAACTGGCGCGGACAGGGTCACTTCCAGCGTATGCTCATCAATTGCCTTAACGCCCAGCGTATCCGGTTTCTTTTTGTTACTGATGATATCGTCGATATTTTCGATTTGAGCATATTGCAGGTAACTTTCATAAGGGGACGCGGTTTGCGGATCGGCCAGACGCTGCCAGCTGAAGACGAAATCCTGGGCAGTCACCGGAGAGCCGTCTGACCATTTGGCGTCGGGCCGCAGGTGGAAGGTCCAGATTTTAAAATCTTTTTGGTCCCAGCTTGCCGCCACACCCGGTACGGCATGGCCGTCAACGTCGTTGATAACCAGCCCTTCCAGTACGTCACGGTTAACGTTGGACTCGGGTACACCTTCTATTTTATGTGGGTCCAATGATTGCAGTTCGGCGCCATTACCCCTTACCAAAGTCTGCTTGTCGCTAAGCTGGACCCCGGCCGGTACATCAGCCGCATACACTGCGCCAGCCGACATAGTGCCCAAAGCGGCAATAATGCCCGCTGCCAATAAAGTTTTAGACGTGATGTTGGTCATTCGTGATGCACTCCAGTTTATTATTATTGCATTCCGCCCTTGGAGCGGCTGCAGGTTCCCGTCACACCGGGTGTGATGATTCCCTTGCCCGGGGTGAACGAAACCCGTGGGCCAGGAAGGTCAATTCCTCACAGCCTGATAATGGCCGGCTTGATACGCTACGGCCGCAGTGTAAAAAGCCGATTATCCTGCTTGTTATCACCATGATGACAGCGACATTATTCCTCTATCGTATTGAAAAAACGCATGATTCAATCATTAGGAAGGACTAATGTTCTTAACCTCGACCCACTTCGAAACAGATCCGGTCATTATATCGCCGTAATTAAGAATAAACGCCTGATCATTAATGAAATAACACTAATAACATCTGAATAGCACCATGACAAGTCACTTTGGCCGGCAAGGCAGAAAAAAAGTGCATCCATTATTTACACTTTTCTCATATTGCTGATTGGGATAGGTTTTTTCTTGCGTGAATCGATTAATTCAAGCTTTTGCCCGCTATCCCATCGTTGCTACATAATGGCGCATGTTTCGTCTATATTATCGTCAAATGCATTGTCATCGTGCATTAAGGGTATTCGATACGGTCAATGTGAGGCTTAGCTACGCCGCCTGCGGCGTGAATTCGCCGACTTGCGCAAATAAACGTTTGTGGCTTTATTAATAGTGCTGCTGCGGTATGAATACCTGGCGCGAAATCAAATTATTATTATTTTTTAAAAAATAATTTAAACCTTGGCCCAATAACGCGGAATGACGTTAATAGTCTGCTGCTGGATGGGTGCGATAAAACGTTGACTCAATACCCTGACAGGCCGGTAATTAAAAAATTGAAATTCCAATCAGCAACGCTACTGGCGGTATACCAGTATAACCGGCCGGATAAAAAGTAAAAAAGGGTAAACAAACTGGCACTGAGAATGGGTAAATGTTTCTAATCAGTTAATTGTCCATTTCGCGTTGATTACCTCACTAACCCCCTATTTTTCCTCGCGAATAATGCCGCGTTAAAGACAAAAGAGGAATAGAATTTAATCGGCTCTCTTTCCATTAACATTTTAGCATCTACCCGTTAACTTTTTGTTTTCAAAGCCCTTGCTGAATGGTGTCAGCATCAATGAATTGTGACTACGATCACATTATGAATAGACAATAGCTCGTAGACTTTCCATTAACGAAGAAAGCCAAGCAGGATGGGTTCTCGGTATAAACTCATTAGCTCAAAGCTCACCATAGGCCATCAACCAGAGCCTTAACTCACAAGTCCCGGATAATGCCTATAATGACTTATTCGCTGAGATGACCTTTTAGCTAAAGAGTTTAAAATTCAATCTAAAATTTAACATTTATTAGGAGAGCATTATGGCTGTTACTAATGTCGCTGAACTGAACGCCTTGGTTGACCGGGTCAAGAAGGCCCAGCGCGAATATGCCAATTTCAGTCAAGAGCAAGTGGATAAGATTTTCCGCGCCGCTGCCCTTGCCGCCGCCGATGCGCGTATCCCCCTGGCTAAAATGGCCGTCGCCGAATCAGGCATGGGTATCGTCGAAGATAAAGTGATTAAAAACCACTTCGCTTCTGAATATATTTATAATGCTTATAAAGATGAGAAAACCTGCGGTATTTTATCCCAGGATGACACCTTTGGCACCATCACTATTGCTGAACCGATCGGTATCATTTGTGGAATCGTCCCGACGACTAACCCGACATCCACCGCCATCTTCAAGGCGCTGATAAGCCTGAAGACACGTAACGGCATCATTTTCTCTCCACACCCACGGGCCAAGAATGCCACCAATAAAGCGGCCGATATTGTGCTTCAGGCAGCAATCGCCGCTGGTGCGCCTAAAGACATTGTTGGCTGGATCGATGAACCTTCGGTCGAATTATCTAATCAATTGATGCACCACCCCGATATCAATCTGATTCTCGCGACGGGTGGACCTGGCATGGTGAAAGCCGCTTACAGTTCGGGTAAACCTGCAATTGGCGTTGGCGCCGGTAACACGCCGGTCGTGGTGGATGAAACCGCTGATATCAAACGCGCCGTTGCGTCGATACTGATGTCTAAAACCTTCGACAATGGCGTTATCTGTGCGTCTGAGCAGTCGGTTATCGTTGTTGATTCCATTTATGATGCCGTACGCGAACGGTTCTCCAGCCATGGCGGCTATCTGCTGCAAGGCGACGAGCTGCACGCCGTTCAGGGAATTATCCTGAAAAATGGCGGACTGAATGCGGCCATTGTTGGCCAGCCTGCCGCACGTATCGCCGAAATGGCCGGTATCCGGGTCCCGGGCACCACCAAAGTGCTGATTGGTGAAGTGAAGGATGTGGATGAAAGCGAGCCTTTCGCCCACGAAAAGCTCTCGCCTACCCTTGCAATGTATCGGGCGAAGGATTTTGACGATGCGGTTGCCATAGCTGAAAAACTGGTAGCCATGGGCGGTATCGGTCATACATCTTGTCTTTATACCGATCAGGATAACCAGCCGGACCGGGTTAATTTCTTCGGCGATAAAATGAAGACCGCGCGTATTCTTATCAACACACCGGCTTCGCAAGGCGGTATCGGCGATCTTTACAACTTTAAGCTTGCGCCGTCACTGACACTGGGTTGTGGTTCATGGGGGGGCAACTCTATTTCCGAAAACGTCGGGCCCAAACACTTGATCAACACGAAAACCGTGGCTAAGCGAGCAGAAAATATGTTATGGCATAAGCTTCCTAAATCCATCTATTTCCGTCGCGGATCCCTGCCTATCGCCCTGGATGAAGTCGCGACTGATGGCGCCAAACGCGCCTTTATCGTCACTGACCGGTTCCTTTTCAACAACGGCTACGCAGACCAAATCATTTCAGTACTGAAAAAGCACAATATCGAAACCAAAGTGTTCTTTGAAGTTGAGGCTGATCCTACCCTGACCGTGGTGCGCGCCGGTGCTGAAGAGATGAACTCCTTTAAACCGGATGTCATTATTGCCCTGGGCGGCGGTTCGCCGATGGATGCAGCCAAGATCATGTGGGTCATGTATGAACATCCGGAAACCCATTTTGAAGAATTGGCGTTGCGTTTTATGGACATCCGTAAACGCATCTACAAGTTCCCGAAAATGGGTGTTAAGGCAAAACTGATTGCCATTACCACTACCTCAGGCACCGGTTCTGAAGTCACACCGTTTGCAGTGGTTACCGATGACGCAACTGGCCAGAAATACCCACTTGCCGACTACGCGCTGGTGCCGGATATGGCCATTGTCGATGCCAACCTGGTGATGAACATGCCTAAGTCGCTGTGCGCCTTTGGCGGGCTGGACGCGGTCACCCATGCGCTTGAAGCGTACGTTTCCATCATGGCGAGCGAGTTCTCAGACGGTCAGGCGCTGCAGGCGTTGAAACTGCTTAAAGAATACCTGCCGGCCAGCTATCGAGATGGCGCCACCAATCCGGTCGCCCGTGAACGCGTCCATAACGCCGCCACCATCGCCGGGATCGCCTTTGCCAACGCCTTCTTGGGCGTCTGTCACTCCATGGCGCATAAACTGGGCTCTGAATTCCATATCCCTCATGGCCTGGCGAATGCAATGCTTATATCCAACGTTATCCGCTACAACGCCAATGACAACCCGACCAAGCAGACGGCGTTCAGTCAGTACGACCGCCCGCAGGCGCGCCGTCGTTATGCTGAAGTGGCTGACCATCTGGGCCTCAGCGCGCCAGGCGATCGTACAGCACAAAAAATCGAGCGGTTGCTTACCTGGCTTGATGAAATCAAGACTGAATTGGGTATTCCAACCTCAATACGTGAAGCTGGCGTGCAGGAAGCTGATTTCCTGGCCAAGGTGGATAAACTGTCAGAAGATGCATTTGATGACCAGTGTACCGGCGCTAACCCACGTTACCCGCTGATCTCTGAGCTCAAACAGATTCTGATGGATACGTATTATGGCCGCAAGTTTGTAGAGCCTTACGAAAATGTGGTCGCGGCGGCCACGGCTCCGGCCCCGGTAGGCGATATCATTCAACAGACCTTGGCCGATAAAGGTAACACCAAGAAAGCGAAAAAGGTGACGAACTGACCCCAGCCACTGCGCCTGTTGAGGTTGTTCGTCAGGCGCCGTGAGTTTATTGGTTAACACCCCGCCTTCAGCCCTGAGTCCACTGCGTTGCAAGTCATCTGCACAAGCGTAGGGCCAGGGCTTTTTTATGTCCTGACATCATGCTCCCTGCAACAAGCATGACCGGCCTGACACGCCTTTGAGCATGAACGGCCTCACACGCCTTTCAGAAAGGTTTCTGCTAGAAGATTATCGGCAAAACGCGCCTTAACCGCACCAGCCGGCACTCAGCACGCTTCAATACATGCAATTGATATCATTTTACATCCTGACGGCATCACGCCTGCCAGTGCCGTTACAGGGCACCTAAAGGCACTGCAGTTGTACATTGCGCCCTTAGGCAAGCCCGATACCGCTTCATAAGCCTTTTACCGGTTCGCCGGTGGCCAGCGCATGCTTGTAATGCCGGCGGCATACTGAGATGTAGCGTTCATTGCCGCCAATCACCACCTGCTGTCCGCTTTGCACCGCCCTGCCTTCGGCATCTAGCCGCAGGGTATGATTCGCTTTACGCCCGCAAAAACAGACGGTTTTCAATTCAATGAGCTTATCAGCCCAGGCAAGCAGATATTGACTGCCTGGGAACAGCGTGGCTTTGAAATCGGTACGCAAGCCATAGCACAGCACCGGGATGCCAAGACTGTCGACCACTTCAGATAAGGCATAAACCTGCGCTTGCGTCAGGAACTGACATTCATCTACCAAGACGCAATGAACTCGGTGCCGTTGATGCTCCTCGGTTATCTGCGCCAGCAAATCGGTATCTCGGTTGTAGAGCGTCGCCGGTGATGACAGTCCGATACGCGAACTCACCCGACCGCTGGCAAAACGATCATCTATTTCTGCGGTGAAAACCATCGTGCGCATTCCGCGCTCATGGTAATTATAAGAAGACTGTAACAATGCGGTCGATTTACCAGCATTCATTGCGGAATAATAAAAATATAGTTGAGCCATATGCTCATCTCTCCGACCCAATACCAGGACATAATAAATTCGATGTGAGTGTATCATATTCTTGTCGAGTGCTGGCCCAGACTGGGGATTGCATCAGCCACACAGCGGATTTGCTTGCCGGCAGACGCGACAGATTTGTTTATGCACATGATATATAAATTGCAAACGCTTAAGCATGGCGAAGCCGTGTTAGCAATCCGAACTGTGCTCTCGCTCTAAAAAAAGAACAGGTTTTTCTAAGATGGCAGCCACTCATTGAAAGCTAAGGGGCAGTAAAACTATAAGGCTAAAGGCGGTTTTTACCTTTTTTAACAGGATATTTACCTATGTCGTTTGGATTAAGGATAGTTATAAATTCATCACATTCCGCTTGATATAAACTTGGCTTATAATGAAAACCCCATAGCAATGTGCCCGTCATATCTGGGTTCACCGCAAATCAGAGCCTTTAAAATCAATTTGCCACCCAGTGAACACATTATATTTAACCTCTTTTGCGCATTATAGGTTATAAAAAAAACCTTATTTTTTTAGCGAACTGACAAACTAGCTATTGCAGAATGGAAATAAGGGCTCTATTATTACTCAGACGCCCCCCATTATATTATTCGAGATTAGGTCAATGAGCGAAGCACTAAAAATTCTTAACAACATCCGTACTCTGCGCGCGCAGGCTAGAGAATGTACCCTCGAAACTCTGGAAGAAATGCTGGAGAAACTTGAGGTGGTAGTCAATGAGCGCCGTGAAGAAGATACTCAGGCACAAGCTGAAATTGAAGAACGCACGCGTAAATTACAGCAGTATCGCGAAATGCTGATTGCCGATGGCATTGATCCTAATGAACTGCTGCAGACAATGAGCGCTTCCAAGGCTACTGGCAAAGCTAAGCGTGCTGCACGTCCGGCTAAATATCAGTACACCGATGAAAATGGCGAAGTAAAAACCTGGACTGGCCAGGGTCGCACTCCTGCAGTAATCAAAAAATCTATTGAAGACGAAGGCAAATCACTGGATGATTTCCTGCTGTAATCTCAATAGTTATTTTTCAGTAAAAACCCCGTTGAGCATTCAGCGGGTTTTTTTTATCCCAATCGATCGACATGATACGCGCCTGATACCTCGCTTTCCTATGCCTTTCTTCCCCGGTTTAAAAAAAAGTGTTTCCACATTAGTAGCAGATTTCTAAAATGGACATGTATAATTTATAACCGCATTCATTAATGTTAGTTCTTTTTACTGAACTCTACCTGCACTGACAGTGCACCCTCGCTGGCGCATGGTTAGCCTGTCAGCGCAAAAATAAAAGGCGAACCCTGAGGCCGCCTTTGATATGAGCTGATTGAAATATCAACCGCGCTATTGTCGATAGTAATTACGATACCAGTCGACGAATTGTTGAATTCCAGTGTCGATGGAGGTTTCAGGTTTAAAATTGATGGCGCGGCTCAATGCTTCTGTATCCGCACTGGTCTCCAACACATCACCCGGCTGCATAGGCAAAAGATTCTTAACTGCCGTGATACCCAGGGCGTTCTCCAACGCTTGAATGTATGCCATCAATTTAACCGGCTGGCTGTTACCGATATTGTATACCGAATAGGGGGCGGAACTGCCTGCCGGCGATCCAGTCTCTACCGACCAGCTAATATTGGCGGTAGGAATGTGATCCTGCAGACGCACAATAGCTTCGACGATATCATCGATATAGGTAAAATCCCGGCGCATCTCGCCGCGGTTATATACATCGATAGGCTTACCCGCCAGCATCGCCTCAGTAAACTTGAACAGCGCCATATCCGGGCGCCCCCAAGGTCCATAGACGGTAAAGAAACGCAGACCGGTGGTAGGCAGCTGGTAAAGATGAGAGTAGGTATGGGACATCAGCTCGTTGGCTTTTTTGGTGGCCGCGTAGAGCGAAACAGGATGATCTACCGAATCCTCGGTAGAAAAAGGCATTTTGCGGTTCAAACCGTACACTGAACTTGATGACGCATACAGCAGGTGTTGTACCTGATGATGTCTGCATCCTTCCAGAATGTTCAGATGGCCGATCAAATTTGAATCGGCATAGGCCAAGGGGTTTTCCAGCGAGTAGCGCACCCCTGCCTGAGCGCCAAGATGTATCACCCGGTTAAAGCCAGCTTCGCTGAAAAGCGCTGCTATACCGGGGCGGTCAGCCAAATCAAGCAAGCGAAAATGGAAGTTGCTGTGAGTGTTAAGTCTATCCAGGCGGGATTGTTTCAACGTTACGTCATAATAGTCATTAAGGTTATCGATGCCGACAACCTCATGACCATCAGCGAGCAGACGCTCGCTGACATGGTAACCTATGAAACCTGCTGCCCCAGTTACCAAAAATTTCATCAGATCCTCTTATTTCTGATAAGACCTCAAAGAGGCTCCGCGACCAATGCCGTAGTAAGTAAAGCCTCGGCTGGCTAACCTGTCAGGATCGAACAGATTGCGTCCGTCAAAAATGACCGGCTCCTTTAAGGATGACTTGATGACATCAAAATCCGGTACTCTGAAATTCTGCCATTCAGTACAGATGATCAATGCATCGGCGCCCTGCAGAGCGGCTTCCTTGGTACCCATCAGTTTCAAGTCCGACCGGTTGCCGTAGATGCGTTGGGTTTCGTCCATCGCTTCCGGGTCGAAAGCCTGGACCTGCGCGCCGGCCTGCCACAGTCTTTCCATCAACACGCGGCTGGAGGCTTCACGCATATCATCGGTATTGGGTTTGAATGACAGCCCCCACAGCGCAAAGGTTTTACCCTGCAGATTATCGCCGAAATGGCGTTTGATAAACTGAGGCAGCTTGTCCTTTTGCTGGTAGTTGACATCTTCAACCGCCTGCAGCAGTTTTGGCTGGTAGCCAATGTGTTCAGCGGTACGAATAAGCGCCTGCACATCTTTCGGGAAGCACGAACCGCCATAGCCGCAGCCGGGGTAGATGAAGTGATAGCCAATGCGTGGATCAGAACCAATGCCCTGGCGGACTTTTTCAATATCGGCGCCCAGCAGCTCCGCCAGATTGGAAATCTCATTCATAAAGCTGATTTTAGTGGCCAGCATACAGTTAGCGGCATACTTGGTCAGCTCTGCACTGCGAATATCCATCAGGATCAGCCGATCATGGTTACGATTGAACGGCTCGTAAAGTTCGCGCAGCAGCTCAACCACATCGTCATTATCAGTCCCGACCACGATACGTTCAGGACGCATACAGTCAGCGACCGCCGCCCCCTCTTTAAGGAATTCAGGGTTGGAGACCACATCGAACGTCAGCGGGCTGTTGCGGCTTTTAAGCGTTTCCTGCATCACTGCGCGGACTTTGTCAGCCGTACCGACCGGTACAGTGGACTTATCCAGCACCACTTTATGATCGTCCATATACTGGGCGATAGTTCTGGCGACCGCAGTAACATATTTCAGATCAGCTGAGCCATCCTCATCGGGCGGCGTTCCGACCGCAATAAACTGCATAACACCATGAGCGACGCCGGCTTTAGCATCCGTGGTAAATTTAAGCCGGCCCGATTCATAATTTTGCTGCACGAGAGGGGTCAGGCCAGGCTCGTAAATAGGTATGTTGCCCTTTTTCAGGTTCTCGACCTTGGTCTCATCGACATCGACGCAAAGTACGTCATGCCCGACTTCGGCGAGCACTGCGGCCTGCACCAAACCAACATAACCGATACCAAAAACCGTTACTTTCATTTTGGAATATCCTGGTTGTTTAACGTTAACCCAAAAAATATACTGCTTAATCCACGATGGTTTCTTTTAGCCATTTTGTGAACTCGTCTCCCAGGCTTGGATGACGCAGACCGTACTCGACGAACGCCTGCATATAGCCCAGTTTGTTACCGCAGTCGTGGCTCAGCCCTTTCAGGTGATAAGCCTCAACCGTTTCTTTTTCCATCAGCATGGCGATGGCGTCGGTGAGCTGTATTTCATTACCTGCTCCCGGCGGTGTTTTTTCCAGCAGCGGCCAGATATCGGCAGACAGCACATAACGTCCAACGACAGCCAGATTTGACGGCGCTTCATCAGCTTCTGGCTTTTCAACCACGCCAACCATCGGGGCACTGTCGCCAGGCTGCAGTTCGCGTCCCTGACAATCAACCACGCCATAGTTGGTAACGTCTTCAACCGGCTCCACCATGATCTGGCTATGACCCGTTTCACTAAAGCGCTGAATCATTTCGCTCAGGTTATCAGTTTTAAGGTCAGACTCAAACTCATCAATAATGACGTCCGGCAGGATAACCGCGACAGGCTCGTCACCGACCAGCGGATGGGCACACATTACCGCATGGCCAAGGCCTTTGGCCAGCCCCTGACGTACTTGCATGATGGTGACGTGCGGCGGGCAGATCGCCTGGATTTCAGCCAGCAGCTGACGCTTAACGCGTTTTTCAAGCATCGCTTCCAGTTCAAAGCTGGTGTCGAAGTGATTTTCAATGGAATTTTTAGAGGAATGGGTAACCAGAATGATCTCATTGATACCAGCCGCAATACATTCATTGACGACATACTGGATCAACGGCTTATCTACCAGCGGCAGCATTTCCTTAGGAATGGCCTTTGTCGCCGGCAGCATCCGCGTGCCTAATCCAGCAACCGGGATCACCGCTTTTCTGATTTTGGTATTAACAGCAGACATGAACCACCTCACTTTAGTCTCAAGATTATATTTTGCGTTTCTAATATTTTTAACTTTTGGAGTATACCAGTTTAGCCTGGGGATGCCTGTTGAAAGACCCGCTTTGCGATAAAATAGGACTATTACCTATTTTTATAATAGCTTACCTGCTTATTCAAATATCGGTTGATATCTGGGGGAGATCGGATGATGAACTAATCAGCAGACACCATGAGCCGCAGTCTTCCACCCGCGCCCCATACCTGGCATTGCCAAGATTGGCAGTGCTGGCTGATTTGATTTAAATAAGCGCTGCCCATTGTGCCTAACGGGACGCCATTTTTGAGTTGGATAGTTTGATTATCAGTATTAAGAGTGGCATTCAGCCCTGCAGAGACCAATATCAGATTGTTATATTCGCGATGATAATAGCCCACAAGTAAAGGGAATTGTCCTTCCAGATTGGCTTTACGTAATAACTGATTCACCTGCTTGAGCAGGGTGGTCAATTCAGGCAGTCGATGTTCGCGATTAGCCAGGTGGGCTTGCAGCAACCCATTGAACAACGCCCGTAACAGTAGCGCAGCCAAGACGCCTTTCTCTTCGGCCCGCGTGACATCAAGACAATAAAATGCCAGGTCATCCTCTGACAATGCTGCGATATCAAGCACCAGGCCGGGCTGTTCGGCCATAGTCAACTGGCGGTAATTGACGCGACAGCCGGCGATAGTCTGCTGGACGGGGGGTTGTAGCTGTTTAAGTAATTTGGCTGCCGCGCCCGGATGCTGGCTCAACGCGTCCCAATCCTGGAACAACTGTTCTTCCTCATCCACTTTAGAGGTGAACATATCCGGATAGAGACAGCCTAGAATGGTTTCGCGTAAGCGAGGGAAATCATCAAGCGGCTTTAGCAGCACATCCTGCACGCCCAGACGCAACACTTTTGCGATATCGGTCATCTGATGCGTGCCAGAAATGACCAGCACCGGGGTGGTCGTATTCACCGCGCGAAAACGCTCAACAAATACCAGGCCGTTCATTTCCGGCATTTCAAGATCGCAGATAATCAGATCAGCCTGCAGAGATGATAGTATCTCAAGCGCCTGCCGACCATTGCTCGCTTCATGCACTGATGATCCCAGAGACTCGAGAAACTGCACCAATACAGACCTGAAAACAGCCTCATCTTCGACAATTAATATTTGTTTGTTCGCTAACGGCTTTGCCATTGAAAACCCCTTGCTCCACTTAGCTTAATAGCGGCTCATCAAGGCCGCTTTTGCTTCTACGAAATATCAGGGGCTGATTAATCTGACGCTTATCGTTCATTCGCTCACAAATTCAACCAAAATCCATTCCATGCTTTTCCAGACAGTCACTCCATCTCCCCCATTTATCAGCCTGTTTAACGTTTACACTGCTCAACAGGTTGTGCATATGTATGGAGCGTAGTAGTCATTACGGAAAAATGCACTTTATCCCGGCAAAATGATGGCGGTTAACACCCCGTTTTACAAGCATAAATGGCCATAACACCCTAAAATACACCGCTTTTTTCCAACAAGGACAATTTTTAAGCTTATTCGGTAAAGTATGTCACTTCAAAACCCGATGAGATAGAGTAACAGCCCGGACGTCAACAAAGACGTCCGATGATGCTGGTTTACTCCCCATACTGACGAGGAATCATGGAAATAACCTGTTTCTGTGGCAGCGGTATCAGGGCGGTTGAGTGCTGTCAGCCCTATCTTGAAGGCTGCCGGCAGCCCTCCAACCCTGAAAGCCTGATGCGCTCGCGCTACAGTGCTTATGTTACCGGGAATATCGACTATCTGACTGCCACCTGGCATCCTGATTGTCAGGCATCGCTCTGGCGGACTGAGCTTATCGCCGGCCAGGAAAACACCGATTGGCGCGATCTGCAAATCATTACTTCGGCGGCGGGTAAAAGCGCCGATGAAGGGTTCGTCGAGTTTATCGCTCGCTATTACGATCGGCAGAAACAGCACAGCGGATTTATCCATGAGCGGTCACGCTTTGTTCGTGCCGACAATCGCTGGTACTATATCGACGGTATTCACCTACGCCCCGGCAGAAACGATCTCTGTCCCTGCGGGTCGGGTAAAAAATATAAAAAATGTTGTGACGGCTGATCCGGCGAGTGTTTGCCCGGCGCTTCACAAAAATATCATCAGATTTGACAGGATCCGCAAGTCAATGCAGTCGCAAATTATTGAGAGAAAAGTGCTACGCACCATTTGCCCTGATGCCAAGGGATTGATTGCGCAAATAACCAGTATTTGCTTTCGGCATCAATTAAACATTATTCAGAACAACGAGTATGTAGATCATCGTACTGGACGTTTCTTTATGCGTACCGAACTTGAAGGCGTATTCAACGATGCATCATTGCTGGATGATTTGGATAGCGTGTTGCCGCAAGGCACTCAGCGCGAACTGAATCATGCAGGACGCCGCAGAATTGTTGTGCTGGTGACCAAAGAAGCGCATTGCCTTGGCGATCTGCTGATGAAAAGCGCCTACGGTGGTCTGGAAGTGGACATAGCCGCGGTCATTGGCAACCATGAGACATTGCGCACTCTGGTTGAGCGGTTTGACATCCCTTTTCATCTGGTGAGCCATGAAGGACTCAGCCGTGAGCAACACGACGCTAATATGGTGGCGCAGATTGACCGTTATTCACCGGATTATGTGGTCCTGGCGAAATACATGCGTGTTCTCACACCGGCATTCGTACAGCACTACCCGAATAAAGTGATAAACATCCATCATTCGTTTCTGCCTGCATTCATCGGCGCCCGCCCCTACCACCAGGCTTATGAGCGCGGCGTGAAAATTATCGGCGCCACAGCGCACTACGTGAATGACAATCTGGATGAAGGGCCGATTATCATGCAGGACGTCATTCACGTTGATCACACCTACACCGCCGACGATATGATGCGTGCGGGCCGAGATGTCGAAAAAAATGTCCTCAGCCGCGCACTTTATCGCGTATTGGCTCAGCGGGTATTTGTCTATGGCAACCGTACGATCATCTTCTAACGCTGCAGAGCAGCTCAGTTTGTCTCCAGGATGATGAAAAAAGGCGCACTCAGTTTTTTTTCATTCTCCTGACTCTTTACAGCAGCGCGTCATTTGATATGATGCGCCCCGCTTAACGAGATTATCGATTAAGGCCAGGTGGGGTTCCCGAGCGGCCAAAGGGAGCAGACTGTAAATCTGCCGTCACAGACTTCGAAGGTTCGAATCCTTCCCCCACCACCATCTTAACGACTTCCGCCCAATCAGCCGCAACCCCATAGCTTTTAGATACCCGTTGGGGGAAGGTGAGAACCTTCGCCAAGGTTCGAGTCGAGCAACGCGAGACAACGTCGCAAAGCGAGACAACGTCGCAAAGCGACGGCCCGCAGGGCGAGGAACGAAGTGACGAGTAATCCTTCCCCCACCACCATCTTAACGACTTCCGCCCAATCAGCCGCAATCCCATAGCTTTTAGATACCCGTTGGGGGAAGGTGAGAACCTTCGCCAAGGTTCGAGTCGAGCAACGCGAGATAACCGGCCTGGCTCCGGTCATTTCCTTGATTTTGTATATCTGCTAACATCAGCGCAAACTCATTACCATGGCGCTGAGCATGAAGTTTCTCTCTTTCAATATCAACGGGCTACGGGCCCGCCCTCATCAACTTGCCGCAATCATCGATGCCCATCGGCCGGATGTCATCGGCCTGCAGGAAACCAAGGTTCATGACGATATGTTCCCGCTGGAAGAAGTTTCCCGCCACGGCTATCACGTATATTACCATGGTCAGAAGGGTCATTACGGTGTCGCCCTGCTTTCCCGTGAGCAGCCCATTTCGGTGAGACGTGGCTTCTTCACCGATGACATCGAAGCCCAGCGCCGGATCATCATGGCGGATTTTGCTACTGATCATGGCATTCTTACGGTGGTAAACGGTTACTTTCCCCAAGGAGAGAGCCGGGATCACCCGATCAAGTTCCCCGCCAAGCAGCGTTTCTATCAAGATTTGCAAAATTATATTGAGCAAAATCATGATCCCGACGATCTGTTACTTATCATGGGGGATTTGAACATCAGTCCAACTGATCTGGATATCGGCATCGGCGAGGAGAGCCGCAAGCGCTGGCTACGAACCGGTAAATGCTCATTTCTGCCCGAAGAACGCGAGTGGCTGGATCGGCTAAAAAGCTGGGGTCTGGCAGATACCTTCCGCGATGCCCACCCAGCGATAGATGACCGTTTCTCTTGGTTTGATTACCGCTCTCGCGGCTTCGATGAGAACCGGGGACTGCGAATCGATTTGCTACTGGCCTCAACCGGTCTGGGCAAATACTATCAGGATTCCGGCATAGATTATAATATTCGCGCAATGGAGAAGCCTTCAGACCACGCGCCGGTATGGACGACCTTTGACCTGTGACAATGTCACTGGAAGCCGTCGATGTGGTAGCCGGCATTCTACAGCGTCAAGGACTGATATACCTCGCCCAGCGAGATGAGAACCGGGATCAGGCCGGCCTTTGGGAATTACCCGGCGGCAAAATCGAGGCGGGTGAGAGTCAGCAGGTTGCCTTATGCCGGGAATGGCGTGAAGAGTTCGGCGTTGATATCACACCTGGGAAGTATATCGCCAGCCATGATTTTGTCGTTTCTGGCCGCCGTATTTATCTGCATGCCTGGCATATCACCGCCTACCGCGGCGTGCTGGTCCCTACCTGCCACAGCCAATGCTGCTGGATCACGCCGGAGGATGCGCTAGCCTTGCCGCTGGCACCGGCAGATGTTCCGCTTATTGTCGCGTTTATGAAATTTACCGCTCATCAATAGCCGGTTAGGCAAAAAAACGCGCTCTGTCTACCCGCTAGCGAGCTAACCCGCTTGCCGGACAGCAGATGCAGGGCGCGCGTTTGAATCTGGCTGGCTGGCGTGAGTTGTCCCGCGCAAACACTGCACCGGTGGCCGCTGTTGAACCAGCGGCCACCGGTACTGGTTATCCCGCGGCCACCGGGACAGGTGCATCAGGTCCGGCTTTGCGGTAGCCGGATTTCTTCGCCGCCTTTCCACCGGTGCGGCCCTTTTTGAAGGCACCGGCCGCTGGCGGCAGCCCCCGCAGCGATGGCGGCGCCCTCAGTTGGCAGGCCTGCTGGATAAGCTCATGAAGCGTAGCAGTCAACGGCTGCATGAAGTCCTGATAGCGACAGTGCTTTTCGCTTATCTGGGTCAGGGAAGATTCCCATTGTGCCGTCATATCAGGACTGGCGGCACTGTCGGGCAAGGCATGTATCAGGCCACGCCCGGTAGGACTGGCATGAATGGCTCGCCCCTTCTTGAACAGAAACCCACGCTTGAACAGCAGCTCGATGATGCCGGCTCGGGTAGCTTCAGTTCCCAGGCCATCGGTGGCCCGCAGGATTTTCTTCAATTGTTTGTCCTGCACGAACCTGGCGATACCGGTCATCGCTGATAGCAGCGACGCATCGGTGAAAGGACGAGGCGGCTGAGTTTCACGCGCCACCACTTCACCGCGCTCGCACAGCAGAGAATAGCCCTTGGCGACGATCGGCAACGGGGTACCGTCGTTCTCCTCATCGCGCTCCTTGCTGCCCAGCAGGCTGCGCCAGCCCGCTTCAGCCAGAAAGCGCGCCTTGGCGACAAACTTGCCATTGGCAATATCCAGGTTGATGACGCAGCGACGAAACACCGCATCGGCACAAAACTGCATCAGGTACTGCCTGGCGACCAAACCATAAACCTTATGCTCATTTTCCGTCAGCTGGATGTTGCCGGCGCGGGCGGTCGGAATGATGGCGTGATGGGCATCGACCTTTTTATCATCCCAGCAGCGGTTTTTCTGATCCAGATTCAACGTCGCCTGGGTTAGCAGCTCCGGCTGATGGCTGCTGATGGCATTGAGCACCGCCTGTCTGCCGGCAAAATGTTCGGCGGGTAGATAGCGGCTGTCAGAGCGCGGGTAAGTGATCAGTTTATGGGTTTCATACAGTCGCTGGCAGACGTCCAGTACCTGCTGGGCACTGAGGCCGAACTTCTTGGCCGCCTCAATCTGCAGGGTAGATAATGAAAAAGGCAGCGGTGGCGCATCGGACTCCTGCTTGTCCTGATACAGCGTCACCAGCGCCGGCTGGCCGGCGATGCGGCTGACGACATGGTCAGCCAGCGGGCGGTGCAGCAGTCGCCCTTCCTCATCCTGCCAGGACTCACAGGCCTCGCTCGGCACCCACAGCGCGACAAAGCGTTCTTGAGCAGGTGTAATGATGTGCGCCTTCACATCGAAATAGGCTTTAGGGACGAAATTTTCGATATCTTCATCACGCCGGACCACCAATCCCAATACCGGGGTCTGCACGCGGCCCACTGACAAAACGCCCTGGTAACCGGCGTTACGGCCAAGCAGTGTATAAGCACGTGTCATATTTATTCCATAAAGCCAGTCGGCCCGGGCGCGGGCCAGCGCCGATACGCACAGTGGAATAAAATCGCTATTGTCACGCAGGCGGCTGATGGCTTTACTGACCGCCTGCGGATTGAGGTCGTTGACCAGAAGGCGCTTGGCATTGCGGCGTTTATTACCCTCCAGCGCCAGGTAATCCAGCACTTCATCCACCAGCAGTTGACCCTCACGATCCGGATCACCTGCGTGAATCACTTCCGCCGCCTGGGTCAGCAGCTGCTTGATGACCTGAAGCTGCTTTTGCACCGACGGGCGCGGCTGCAAACGCCACTTTTCCGGCACTATGGGTAGATCGGCCAGCGACCAGCGTGCAAAACGGTTATCATAAGCCTCGGGCTGCGCCTGTTCGAGCAGATGGCCGATGCACCAGGTGACCACGTGATCGGGCCCGCAGGCGATGTATCCCTCGCCCCGGCGATGGGGCTTAGGCAAGACATCGGCGATCGCTCGCGCCAAACTGGGTTTTTCAGCGATAAAAAGCTGCATGACTCGCCCTATTTCCAAGCGTTTGAACTGCATTTTCTGGCAGCATTCTACGCTGTTTTTCAGTTTCCTGCTTCAGACGCAGGCTTAAAAATGGCGAATAAACGGTTCGATGTTCACTGGAATAAAGGCAGTAGACGATTTCAGCGAGGGGGTGCCGAGATAGAGGAAACCGACGATTTCATCCTGCTCACGACAGCCAAATGCTTCCCTGACATCACCACGCGCCACCCAGGGCCCGGTGCGCCAGATGCCGTTGAATCCTTGAGCCAGGGCGGCCATTTGCATCGCCTGGACCGCACAGCCGGCGCTGACGACCTGCTCCCAGTGCGGCACTTTTGTCTGGGTATCGCAAAAGGCGATAACAGTAATGATAAGAGGTGCACGAAATGGACTCTGGGTGGCCTTATCAATACCTTTGGCATCCATTTCTGCCGCTGCTGCAGACCTTGCCAGTACATCGCTGAGCCTTTGCCGGCCTTCCCCTTCGATAATCACAAACCGCCAGGGTTGCAGAGCGCCATGATCCGGCGCGCGCATGCCCGCTCGAATAATATTTTCCAGAGCAATACCGGTCGGCGCTGGCTCGGCCAGACGAGAGGCAGAACGACGGTTTAACAATAGTTCTAGTGCATCCATTAATTGACTCCCCATGTTCCTGGTTTGTAATAAGCTAACATACGGTAGTGCTGACCACCAACATGGCAAACTTTCCTGACAATGATTGCGGTGATAATTACTGACTTTTCATCAAGAGAACATTAGCATACTGCCACTGGATGACTACAGTCATGCCGTTGTGCTGATATTCGACCTCATCAAGTGAAAATCACCTTCAGCGCGACATTATATTGTGATTGCTGCACCCCGCAATTTCTATGGAGAACACATGCGCACATTGTGGCGAATTATTTCCGGCCCGTTCAGATGGTGCTGGCGTTTATTAAATTTCATTCGTGAATTTATCCTTAACCTTTTCCTGGTACTGGTGATATTAGTTGCCGTCGGCTTTTACCTTCAATTGACCCGTTCCGCACCCGAACCGGGCAAAGGGGCTCTACTGGTTGACCTGACCGGTACGGTGGTGGACAAACCTTCTATCAACAATCGATTCCGCCAGCTCGGCAAAGAATTCCTCGGTGCGTCAAGCAACCGGCTGCAGGAAAACTCGGTTTTTGATGTGGTGCAGATGCTGCGCCAGGCGAAAGACGATGCCAATGTCACCGGCATCGTACTGTCACTCAAGGATTTTGCCGGCGCCGATCAAACCTCGCTGCAATATATGGGTAAAGCGCTGCATGAATTCCGCGATAGCGGTAAACCGGTGATTGCCGTAGGTGATAGCTATGATCAGACCCAATATTACCTGGCCAGCTTTGCCAATAATATTTATCTGACCCCGCAGGGTGCGGTTGATTTGCACGGTTTTGCCACCAACAATCTTTACTACAAATCGCTGCTTGAAAAGCTCAAGGTCAACAGCCATATTTTCCGTGTAGGCACCTATAAATCTGCCGTAGAGCCGTTTATTCGCGATGATATGTCGCCTGAAGCGCGAGAGGCTGATGGCCGCTGGCTCGGTCAGATGTGGCAGCATTATCTCGACCAGGTTGCCGCAAACAGGAAGATAACCCCAGAACAGCTGTTCCCCGGCGCAGCGCAGATGCTGGCGTCCTTGAAAGCCAGCGATGGCGATAGCGCGCGCTTCGCACTGGAAAACAAATGGGTTGATACCGTAGCGTCAAGGGCAGCCATTGAAGCCGTGTTGAGTAAAACGTTCGGCTGGAATAAGCAGAAGAATGATTTCAATGCCGTCAGCATGTATGACTACCCGTTGAAAACCCCGGCTCAGCAAGGCGGTCAGATTGCGGTAATTTTCGCCAGCGGCGCCATCATTGACGGACCGGAAACCCCGGGATCGGTGGGAGCAGATACCACTGCCAGTCAAATTCGCGATGCCCGACTGGATCCGGCGGTGAAGGCGATTGTGCTGCGTGTCAACAGCCCAGGCGGCAGTGTTAGCGCCTCAGAAATTATTCGTTCCGAACTGGCTGCTGCGCGCGAAAGTGGCAAACCGGTGGTGGTATCGATGGGTGGCATGGCGGCTTCCGGCGGCTACTGGATCTCGACACCGGCTAACTACATCATCGCCAGCCCCAGCACCCTGACCGGTTCGATCGGCATTTTTGGCGTAGTCAACACCTTTGAAAACTCACTAGACTCTATTGGCATACATACCGATGGCGTAGCGACATCGCCGCTGGCGGATATTGCGCTGACCAAAACGCTGCCGCCTGAATTCAAGGAAATGATGCAGATAAGTATCGAGAGCGGCTACCGCCACTTCCTGACGCTGGTCGCAAAGGCGCGCGGCAAAACGCCTGAAGAGATCGATAAAATTGCCCAAGGCCATGTCTGGCTGGGCAGTGATGCTAAAACCAACGGTCTGGTCGACGAATTGGGCGATTTTGATACTGCCGTCGCCAAAGCCGCCGCACTGGCCAAGCTGGACGACTTTTATCTGCAATGGTATATCGACCAGCCCGGTCTGATTGATATGCTGATGATGCAGGCTGGCATCTCCGTCTACGGACAGCTGCCAGCGATAATGCAGTCCTGGATCCCGGCACCGGCTTCGCAGCTCAGCAAAATGCTTTCCTCGCAGTCGGGTCCGTTCATGACGCTCAACGATCCGCAAAACCGTTATGTGTATTGCATGACCTGCGGTGACGTTAAGTAGTCTTCATCTAGACCGGCACGGGTTGCTGCGGATCCTTTCGCAGCAATCCTCACTTCCCTGTTCCGGCATCCAACTGGTGTTCCTTTAAGATACCCTTATACTGGGGGAAACTTAATTGATGCGCAAAAATTATGTCTAAAAAATCCATCTATGTCGCCTATACCGGCGGCACTATCGGCATGCAGCGGTCTGATGACGGCTTTATTCCGATATCAGGCCATCTTCAACGTCAACTGGCGCTGATGCCGGAGTTCTATCGCCCGGAAATGCCCGATTTTACGGTACATGAGTATCGGCCGTTAATTGATTCATCCGATATGACGCCTGAGGACTGGCAGCATATAGCCTCCGACATTCAACAAAATTATGACCGCTATGATGGGTTTGTGATCCTGCATGGTACCGATACCATGGCATTCACCGCATCGGCTCTGTCTTTTATGCTGGAGAATTTGGCCAAGCCGGTAATTGTAACCGGTTCACAAATCCCCCTGGAACAGTTGCGCTCAGATGGGCAGACCAATTTGCTGAATGCGTTATTTCTGGCAGCCCACCATCCGGTGAATGAAGTATGTCTGTTTTTTAATAACAAACTGTTCCGCGGCAATCGCACCACTAAAGCGCATGCCGATGGTTTCGATGCCTTCGCCTCACCCAATCTGGATGTATTGATGGAGGCGGGTATTCATATCAGGCCGGTTGCGGCACCGATCCCGGTCAAACCTGGGACAACTCTGCAAGTGCACCCGATAACCCCCCAGCCCATTGGGGTGGTAACGCTATATCCGGGGATCTCTGCCAGCGTGGTGGGGAATTTTTTACGCCAGCCGGTCAAAGCGCTTATTTTGCGCTCTTATGGTGTAGGCAATGCGCCGCAGCATCCGGACTTACTCCGCGAATTGCAGCAGGCCGGCGAACGCGGCATTGTGGTGGTTAACCTGACGCAATGCATATCCGGACGGGTCGATATGCGTGGCTATGCGACCGGCAATGCGCTGGCCCGGGCCGGGGTGATCAGCGGTTATGACATGACGGTGGAGGCGGCATTAACCAAACTGCATGTGCTGCTCAGTCAGTCATTGCCTGCCGAAGAAATCCGCCGGTTGATGCAGCAGGATTTACGGGGAGAACTCAGCGCCCAGGCATAGCCTATACCGCCGCCCTTTATCTGGTCGGGCGGCGAGGTCTGACTCAATCGCTCATCTTCAGGCGGATAACCGGCTGCTCACTCAGCTCCGCCAGCAACTCTCTTTTGCTCTTCATGGTGATGTGCCCATCGGTATTGATACTCATGTGCTCTGGGCTCTGGTTATGACGTGATTGCCACAGCATCACCATCTGCAGGCAGTTTTCTTTTTGTTCGGCTGATAGTGCAACGCCATCGGGCCACTTTCCCAATTCAACCGCGCTAACCAGGCGCTGATAAATCTCGGGGGTGAGACTGGCAATAACTGCCTCTAAATCCATACCATCGGTCTCCTAGCAGGAATAAAATGCTGAATCGTTTCCACTACTGCTATCCATCTATAACATCGCCATTTTCCTGGTCTTTGAAGCGCAGGGAAGCTGAGTTGACGCAATAACGCTCGCCGGTCGGCTGCGGCCCATCAGGGAACACATGGCCCAGATGGGCATCGCAATTACCGCAGCGGATTTCGATGCGTTGCATGCCATGGGATACGTCATCGAGAAAGCGGATCGCGCTGTCGCTGACCGGTTGGTAAAAACTGGGCCAGCCGCAGCCAGAGTCATATTTGCTGTCGGAAAAAAACAGCGGCGCGCTGCACACCAGACAATCATACTGTCCGGTACGCTTATTTTGCAGTAATTTTCCGCTGTACGGCGGTTCAGTGCCACGCTCTTGAGTAACGTAACGCTGCATATCGCTAAGCGACTGAATATCATTGTCTTTCACAGTTTTATTAGCCATGATGATGGTTCTCTGGCAAGGGTAATGAATATAAACAATCTATTATTATAACAAATAATTAACAACACGTTAGGGATTTTTGGCGTAAACTGTAGGACGACAAATAACCTCTGGGACAAGTGTGATGAACATCACAATAATTTCCCATAAGCGGTTTAAGTCGGGTCAGCGCGCCCGCATAGTATTCTACGTCACGCGAGCGGGGGAATGATCAGTAATCGTACAATTGGTGTGATTGAGTTGATTTGTCGCAACTATTGACACGATTCCGCTTGACGATGGACGAGGTTATTGTAAATTTACAAGTAACCTTTTATTCACTATTAAATAGCTGGTGGAATATATGACTATCAAAGTAGGTATCAACGGTTTTGGCCGTATCGGACGTATCGTTTTCCGTGCTGCGCAGGAACGTGACGATGTAGAAATCGTTGCAATCAACGACCTGTTAGATGCTGACTACATGGCTTATATGTTGAAATACGACTCAACACACGGTCGCTTCAACGGTGAAGTATCGGTGAAAGATGGCCATCTGGTTGTTAACGGTAAAACTATCCGCGTTACCGCAGAGAGAGACCCGGCTAACCTGAAATGGGGCGAAATCGGTGTTGACGTTGTTGCAGAAGCCACCGGTATCTTCCTGACTGACGAAACCGCACGTAAGCACATTACCGCCGGCGCAAAAAAAGTGGTCCTGACCGGACCCTCCAAGGATAATACCCCAATGTTCGTCATGGGCGTTAACCACAAATCCTATGATGGCCAGGACATCGTTTCCAATGCGTCCTGTACCACTAACTGCCTGGCACCGCTGGCTAAAGTCATCAACGACAAATTCGGCATCGTCGAAGCATTGATGACCACCGTTCACGCAACGACCGCTACGCAGAAAACCGTTGACGGCCCGTCTCACAAAGACTGGCGCGGCGGCCGCGGTGCTTCTCAGAACATCATCCCTTCTTCTACTGGCGCCGCTAAAGCAGTAGGTAAAGTGATTCCAGAACTGAACGGCAAACTGACCGGTATGTCTTTCCGTGTTCCGACGCCTAATGTTTCGGTCGTTGACCTGACTGCCCGTCTGGAAAAAGGCGCTACCTACGCTGAAATCTGTGCAGCTATCAAAGAAGCTGCCGCTGGCGAACTGAAAGGCGTTCTCGGCTATACCGAAGATGACGTGGTATCCACTGATTTCAACGGCGAAAAACTGACATCGGTATTTGATGCCAAAGCCGGCATCGCGCTGAACGACAATTTTGTAAAACTGGTAGCCTGGTACGATAACGAAACCGGCTATTCCAATAAAGTACTTGATCTGATCTCCCACATCGCTAATAAATAAGTGCGATACTGGATGAACAAGGGCGACAGCAATGTCGCCCTTTTTTTTGAGCTCATTCCCCGTCACTGACTCAAGAAGGCCAATCAATAATGTCTGAAAATCTTTTTGCGTTACCCATTAAAGAAACCCTGTCACCGTCGGTTACCCTGCGTCAGATTGATCAATTACCGGTGATCATCGTTAAAAATGACAGCGTACAGGCCGCCATTACCCTGCAGGGCGCACATTTGCTCGCCTGGCAGCCCAAAGGCGAGCAACCGGTGCTATGGCTGAGTGACAGCAGCGCATTTTGCGAAGGCGTGGCCATTCGCGGCGGCGTTCCCATCTGCTGGCCTTGGTTTGGCAAAGTGGCCAGCCCGAACCATGGATTTGCGCGTATTCTGCCGTGGGAACTGACTGCCCATCAGGAGCATGAGGGCGAAGTTAGCCTGACGCTCACACTGCGCGACAGCGCGCAGACCGAACAGTACTGGCCTAATTCTTTTACTCTGAATGCGCATTTCAAGCTGGGTAAAACCTGCACTGTCCAACTGGAAGCCGAAGGGGATTATCAGACCACCGCCGCCCTGCACTCATACTTTACCATCGGCAATATCAACCAGGTCAGCGTCAGCGGCCTGGGCGAAAACTACATTGATAAAGTCAATGGCGGCGCGACTGCCAGGCAGACGGGTCATGTCACATTCACAGGGGAAGTGGATCGGGTTTATACCCAGCCAGAGGACATCAGCGTTATCCATGATGAGGTTTTGGGACGCACTATCACCCTTCACCATGATCATATCAGCGATGTGGTGGCCTGGAACCCGGGTGCCGCCCTGGCGCGCACCATGACCGATGTGACGGACGAGGGCTATCTGACCTATGTCTGTGTGGAAACGGCGCGAGTCAGCCAGCCCCTGGTGGCAACACCGGGTGAAAAAGCCACACTTGCCGTTACGCTATCGGTATCGCCCAGCTAAATGCCACGCTTCCGGGCATGCCCGCTTTCGCTGCCCGGAAGCACCGGTTATCCCGGGAGTACTATACGATATCCAAATGAGTCTTGCGCTTAGGCGCAGGGAATGCCCGCTTTCGCTGCCCGGAAACACCGGTTATCCCGGGAGTACTATACGATATCCAAATGAGTCTTGCGCTTAGGCGCAGGGAATGCCCGGTCTAGCGCCTCCAGATGCTCTGGACTCAGCCGAACTGTCAAGGCAGCGGCGTTCTCTTGGACATGCGCCACCGTACCGGCTTTCGGAATAGCGATAACCCCCTGATGACGGATAACCCAGGCCAGCAGTACTTGGGCTACCGTGATGTTATTCTCTCTGGCGACCTGTTGAACCACCGGGCTTTCCATAAGTCCATTACGCAGTTTACCCGCTTGCGCCAATGGGCAATATGCCATGATCGGTATCTGCCGCTCCAGACACCAGGGAAGTAAATCATACTCGATGCCCCGAGAGGCCAGATGATATAGCACCTGATCGGTCATACACTGCCTGCCCGCGTCGAAGGATACCAGTTCCTCCATATCCGAGATATCCAGATTGGACACCCCCCAGCGCTTTATTTTGCCCGCTAGCTGCAACTGCTGCATCGCCTCAACCGTTTGTTCCAGCGGAATGCTACCGCGCCAATGAAGCAGATAGAGATCGATATGGTCGGTTTGCAATCGTCTGAGGCTGTTTTCACAGGCGGTCACCGCTTGCTTTCCTCCCGCGTTCTGGGGATAGACTTTAGAAACCAGAAATACCTCATCCCGGCGTTGGGCTATAGCTTTACCCACTACCGCCTCCGCCCCACCGTCGGCATACATCTCAGCGGTATCAATTAACGTCAAACCCATATCGAGCCCGGCTTGCAGGGCGCGGATTTCACTGGCGATGTCGCTGTTACGCTCGCCCATATACCAGGTTCCCTGTCCTATTGCCTCCACTCCCCGGCCATCAGGAAAGAACACCATTTTGTCGGTCATATTGCCTCCAGGAAATCGCCTCATTTTAGCGCATTACACTTGTGCAAACGGAGCGCAAGCGCTCCGTTGTTGTGCAGTCCCGCGAGTGATTCGCGAGCAATTGCAAATCATCAGAAGGTATAATTCATCCCAACGCCGACCAGCGTGGTCGATTTTCTATCGACCATCGGGCTGTCTTTTATTTCATCGCTAAGACGGCTGTAGCGTGCCATAGCGCTGGCGCTCCAATTATCGGTCAGCGCATAGACTGCACTCATTTCGACATACGGTGACCAGCCATCATCAGCATGATAACGTTTGAGTCCGCTACGACGTGATTCATCGCCGCTGACCCCGTAATAATAGGTATTTTGGTCTTCGCTGTCCCACGTAGCACCGATGCCCGGTACCAGGGTCAACCGGTCAAAGGTGAAGCGGTAGAGGTAAGCCAGATCGGCATTGAAGCCGCCGCTGTTATCGAGGATATCACCGGTATATTCTGCCCGGACAATGCCCCAGTCGGCGAAATGCTGATAGCGCAGACCCGCCATCACGGTAGATCGCCGTTTATCGAGCTGTTTCATATAACCATAATCGTTCTTGCTGGGCCGGAATGCCCAAGGCGAATAATATCCGGTCAGAGAAAGCTCATTCTGAGGATCTTTCCACAGATAGTAGCCAGCCCGCAAGCCGCTAAAATAGAAATTATCGCCTTTGTAATCGAGCAACGGAAACGGAACGGTACGGTCATCGGCGCCTTTATAAGGGGTAGTAGCATAGAATGCCTGAGCCCCAATGGTTAAGTCACTCTGGGCAATCGCTGGAGTGGCAATGCCATAAGCAAGGGCGAGACTCAGTATGGCAAGGGATGATTGTGATTTCATTGTATTTAATTCCCGTAACGTCACAAAAACACATGTATATTAATTAAATAGAAGTATACCTTAATGTTATAAAGTGCATACTATATTTACATTGCTATAAAATATAGTTAAATAAAATATATACTGCCTTTCTGGGTTGAATGGTCGCCGGTATCAACCCACAGGCCACGCCACAGGCGGCGAGGCCAAATATACCCCCTCAGTGAGTCTTTGATATAGCTTAAAAAATGAGTTATAGATGAATGACATTTTCTGTAAGTCCTCTAAACTTTGATTAGAGGAAGATCCAAACCTGAGCACATCGGCATTTTATAGCAACAAGTTGGCATAGTGGTTGCTGTGCTTAGGTGGACTCTTTTTTGGGGAGCCGCCAACGACCTACTTAGCTCCTTTCACCTGTGCTATAAACGAAGGACGGGCAACGCTATGAACATATTTGACCATTACCGTCAGCGCTACGAAGCTACCAAGGACGAAGAGTTCACTCTGCAGGAATTTCTGGCCATCTGCCATCAGGATCGAAGCGCCTTTGCTAATGCAGCTGAGCGTTTACTGATGGCGATCGGTGAGCCAGTTATGGTCGACACCGCTCAAGAACCCCCGCTTTCGCGCCTGTTTTCCAATCGCGTGATTGCGCGATACCCGGCGTTCGAAGAATTTTACGGCATGGAAGAGGCGATTGAGCAAATCGTGTCATATCTCAAACATGCCGCCCAGGGGCTGGAAGAAAAGAAACAGATACTGTATTTGCTCGGCCCGGTTGGCGGCGGCAAGTCGTCTTTGGCAGAGCGGCTCAAATCGCTGATGCAGCGCGTGCCTATTTATATCCTGAGCGCCAACGGTGAGCGCAGCCCGGTAAACGATCACCCGCTCTGCCTGTTTAATCCTCAGGAAGATGCCAATATCCTTGAAAAAGAATATGGCGTGCCGCGCCGTTACCTCGGCACTATCATGTCTCCCTGGGCCGCTAAGCGCCTACACGAATTCGGCGGCGATATCACCCGCTTCAAAGTGGTCAAGGTCTGGCCATCGATCCTTGAACAGATCGCCATCGCCAAAACTGAGCCTGGCGACGAAAACAATCAGGATATATCAGCCCTGGTTGGCAAGGTTGATATCCGCAAGCTGGAAGACCATGCCCAGAATGACCCTGATGCTTATGGCTATTCCGGCGCGCTTTGCCGAGCTAACCAGGGGATCATGGAATTTGTCGAAATGTTCAAAGCGCCGATCAAAGTGCTGCATCCGCTGCTGACGGCGACCCAGGAAGGTAACTATAACGGTACAGAGGGTATTGCCGCCCTGCCGTTCAGCGGTATCATTCTGGCGCATTCCAATGAATCGGAATGGGTACAATTTCGCAATAACAAGAATAATGAGGCCTTCCTGGACCGCGTCTATATCGTCAAGGTCCCTTATTGCCTGCGGGTTTCTAAAGAAATCAAAATCTATGACAAACTGCTCAGCAACAGTGAACTCGCCAACTCGCCTTGTGCGCCGGGGACCCTGGAAACATTGGCCCGTTTCTCGATTTTATCCCGACTTAAAGAACCGGAAAACTCCAGCATTTATTCAAAGATGCGGGTCTACGATGGTGAAAGTCTGAAAGACACCGATCCGAAAGCCAAATCCTATCAGGAATACCGGGACTATGCCGGCGTTGATGAAGGGATGAACGGCCTGTCTACTCGCTTTGCGTTCAAGATACTTTCACGGGTATTCAATTTTGATCATGCGGAAGTGGCTGCCAACCCGGTGCATTTGTTTTACGTGCTTGAACAGCAGATCGAGCGTGAACAATTCCCGCAGGATATTGCGGAAAAATATCTTGAACATTTAAAAGGCTATTTGATCCCAAAATACGCTGAGTTCATCGGTAAAGAAATCCAGACCGCTTATCTAGAATCCTATTCAGAGTACGGCCAAAATATATTTGACCGTTACGTGACCTATGCGGATTTCTGGATTCAGGATCAGGAATACCGTGATCCGGACACCGGACAATTATTCGACCGTGAATCCTTGAATGCTGAACTGGAAAAAATCGAGAAGCCTGCCGGTATCAGTAATCCGAAAGACTTCCGTAATGAGATAGTTAATTTTGTGCTGCGTGCCCGTGCACATAATAGCGGACATAATCCCAACTGGACCAGCTATGAAAAGCTGCGCACGGTAATTGAGAAAAAAATGTTCTCCAATACCGAGGAGCTGTTGCCGGTCATTTCATTCAATGCAAAAACGTCTACTGATGAGCAGAAAAAGCACGATGACTTTGTCGATCGCATGATGGAGAAAGGTTATACGCGCAAACAGGTCCGTCTGTTATGTGAATGGTATCTGCGGGTACGAAAATCATCCTGAGGATACCAGGACAATGTCGTCTGGAGGAAATAAATGGCCTATTTTATTGACCGACGACTTAATGGCAAGAATAAGAGCATGGTCAATCGCCAGCGCTTTCTTCGCCGTTATAAGTCACAAATCAAGCAGTCGATTGCCGGGGCCATCAATAAGCGTTCGGTTACCGATGTAGATAGCGGGGAATCGGTGTCGATTCCCAATACAGATATCAATGAACCCTTTTTCCATCAGGGCCGGGGAGGCACGCGTCATCGCGTCCACCCCGGGAATGATCACTTTATCCAAAATGATCGCATCGAGCGTCCCCCTTCAGGCGGGGGCGGCGGCGGCCAGGGCAACGCCAGCCAGGACGGGGAAGGTCAGGATGAATTTGTGTTCCAGATATCCAAAGATGAGTACCTGGATCTGCTGTTTGAGGATTTGGCCTTGCCTAATCTGCAAAAAAATCAGCATAAGCAGTTAAATGAATTCAAGACTCATCGCTCCGGCTATACCTCGACCGGTGTGCCGGCCAATATCAGTGTGGTGAGATCGCTGACCAACTCGCTGGTCCGACGTACCGCAATGACTGCCGGAAAGAGGCGAGCCATCCGCGAACTGGAGGATGATCTGGCGGCGCTGGGCAATAGCGAGCCGGCGCAATTGCTGGAAGAAGAACGTATTCGACGCGAAATTGCCGAACTGCGCCAGAAAATTGACCGGGTGCCGTTTATCGACACTTTTGATTTACGTTATAAAAACTTCGAGCGGCGTGCCGAGCCCTCCAGCCAGGCGGTTATGTTTTGCCTGATGGACGTATCGGGATCCATGGATCAGGCGACCAAGGATATGGCCAAGCGTTTTTATATCCTGCTCTACCTGTTCTTGAGTCGGACTTACAAAAATGTCGAGGTGGTCTATATCCGCCATCATACCCAGGCCAAGGAGGTGGATGAGCATGAGTTTTTCTATTCGCAGGAAACCGGCGGCACCATTGTTTCAAGCGCCTTGAAACTGATGGAGGAGGTCATCAAGGAGCGATATGACGCCGCTCAATGGAACATCTATGCCGCCCAGGCCTCAGACGGAGATAACTGGGCAGATGACTCACCGCTATGTCATCAATTGCTGTCTACCCGGCTGCTGCCGCTGGTGCGCTACTTCAGTTATATTGAAATCACCCGCCGGGCCCACCAGACCCTATGGCGCGAATATGAGAGCCTGCAGGCAAAATATGAAAATTTCGCCATGCAACATATTCGGGATCAGGAAGATATCTATCCGGTATTCAGAGAATTATTTCAAAAGCAAGTTAATGAACGATAGTTGATGTTTCGATCAGCCAGGTCGAGTCCCGTTCTGGCTGATTTACCCCCTCACCTGATATCGATGCCCCAGCCGCCGGATCTGTTATTTCCTGGTTTGCGCCCGGAGGTGAATAACCGGGATCGATGCTGGCGACTTTATTGCGGCTGGTCTTTGTGGATCTCTATCCGATTGCGCCCATTTTGTTTGGCATAATACAGCGCACTGTCGGCTTTTTTAATTAATCGCTCATAATCCGGATGGCCGTCAAAAGCGCAAAGCCCTGCGCTGATGGTCAGATTGATCGGCTGGCTGACGCCAGTCCTGATCGGCGTGGCACAGACTAGAGTACGTATCCGTTCAATCAGCATTAAAGCCTGGCTTTGAGTGGTTTCGACAAAAAGCAGCATGAATTCTTCCCCGCCAAACCGAAAAACATAATCACTGCTTCTGACGTTTTCCGCCAGAATGGCTGCCACGCTTTTCAACGCCGCGTCACCGATGTCATGGCCATAGGTATCATTGATCCGTTTGAAATAATCAATATCCACCATGACCACTACGAAAGGGGCATCAGAACGTATGGCAAGCCCGATCTCGCGTCGCAGGATAGTCGGCACGAACCGTCTGTTCAAAAGTTGAGTCAACGGATCCTTGCCGTTCTCGTAGCGGGATAGTTCGTCAAACAATCCAGAAACCAGTGTGCTGATAATGCGGATATTATTTCGCACCGTTCGTAACAGCAGGTTCCGCTGCTGCATATCCGCCGTTCCGTTTGCCTGAAAACCGATTATGAAAGTATCAGTCTCGGCCATCACGCTATCAATCTGACTGATTTCGGCCACCTGTTCAAACAGGTGTTTACCCTTGTGCTGAAACCAAAGGCCAAACTCAGCGCGCTGCAACGGCTCGACATCTTCCAGCGGCAGACCGGTGGCGATGGCATAAATGAACCGATTTTCCCAGTTGAGCAAGGAGGCAAGCTGACGTTCACGCTCCAGGCTGGCATTATCCAGTAAGGTATATAGCCGGTAATTTTCTTTATGCTTGGCGGCGCTGGCAAACGAACGGGAATAGGCAGTGGTCATGACTTCAATGGCGATATCCAGCGTCAGTGAACAGAACCGCATGGCATCATAGCAAAGCTTGCTATCCAGCATATCCTGCTGCAGACGTTGATAGAGCCGTTCTTTTAGCCGGCGGATGCCGCGGGCGACCAAATCGATGGGAATGCCGATGCGCGCATGCACTTCACCGACCCGACGCTGGGCAGCAATAAGGTCGGGCAGCACCGCGTCGGCGCTGGAAATCACCTGCTGTATCCACTGGCAGAGCGTGGCATGCAGGCGTTGTTTAACCTGCTGGCTGGAAAGAAATATCTGGGCATCCTTGTCGCTGAGCATGTACTGATAAAAATCATCTACCATCAAGCTGATATCTTCGCGTCCTATGCGCGCAACCACCTGATGGGCCGCGGCACTGGTCAGGGTAATCAATTGCTGCCATTCGCCGGCCACCAGCCTGTCGTAGTCCTCTTTACTGTTACTCACCGGAAATCAGCTCCAGAATACATAATTAACAATATATTATATTATCACGTAAATTTTCAGTCCGACTACTTGCCAGGTATAATTGCACTGTTTATCGCTGTTGCCCTTGCTGGCTGGCCGGTGAAGGTAATCCGGCTCAGCCTCAGGTTTTGGCCCTTTGCTGCTGATCCAGAGGTCAGAGCGTCAAAATTAGGAGTTTTAGTAATAAACGCCTTTTTTGTTGGCCTGAAAAAGGGTAGTTTGTTTATAGACCGGCTAGAATAATGTCGAACTAGGATTGCTCTCCTCCTACCCGCAGCGCGCGGACTCTGGCAGGCATCTGGGCCGGAAACCTCCGAATCTTTCATTATCGTCATCAGACACCACATTTTTATGCTCTACATTTATCCTCATCGGGAGGCGATTTGTTCAGGATGATTATGCTTAGGACATTCAGAACATAAGGAGTGCGAACTTGGATAGCGGCACCATTATCAGTTTATTCATCATCGGTTCGGTGCTTGTCGGGGGCAGCATCCTGTTAAGTTCATTTTCGTCACGCCTGGGCATTCCTATACTGGTCATTTTCCTCGCCATTGGCATGCTGGCAGGTGTAGACGGCCTGGGCGGCATCGCCTTTGATAATTATCCAGTGGCGTATCTGATCAGTAACCTGGCCCTGGCCGTTATCCTGCTTGATGGCGGCATGCGTACTCGTGCCGCTTCGTTTCGCGTCGCCCTGTGGCCCGCACTGTCGCTGGCCACCGTCGGCGTGATGATAACCGCAGGTCTGACCGGGGTGGCTGCGGCCTGGCTTTTCCACCTTGACTGGATTGAAGGTCTGCTTATCGGTGCTATCGTCGGTTCAACCGATGCGGCGGCGGTCTTTTCACTGCTGGGCGACAAAGGCTTGAATGAGCGCGTCAGCTCTACGCTGGAAATCGAGTCCGGCAGTAATGACCCAATGGCGGTATTTCTTACAATAACACTCATTTCGATGATCCAAGCCGGTGAAACCCATTTAAGCGGGATGTTCGTCGTCCATCTGATTCAGCAGTTCGGGCTGGGTGTGGTGTTTGGCCTGGGCGGCGGCTGGTTGCTGCAGCAGACCATCAACCGGATATCGCTGGCGAACGGCCTTTATCCGCTGTTGGCCGTCAGCGGCGGTATTATGGTGTTTGCGCTGACCACAGCACTTGAAGGCAGCGGTATTCTGGCGGTCTATCTGTGCGGTTTTTTGCTGGGTAACCGCCCTATCCGCAACCGCCACGGTATTTTACAGACCTTCGACGGCATGGCCTGGCTCAGTCAGATCTGCATGTTCCTGGTTCTGGGGCTGTTGGTGACCCCTAGCGATCTTTGGCTGATTGCCATCCCGGCGATGATGTTATCGTTGTGGCTGATGTTGGTGGCCCGGCCGCTTTCCATTTTTGTTGGACTGATGCCGTTCAAAAACTTTACCGGCCGGGAGCGGGTATTCCTTTCCTGGGTAGGGTTGCGCGGCGCGGTACCGATTATTCTTGCTGTATTCCCAATGATGGCAGGCCTGGATAATGCCAGCCTTTACTTCAACGTGGCCTTCTTCATTGTCTTGATCTCATTACTGTTCCAGGGCACCTCGCTGGGATTTGCCGCCCGGTTGGCAAAGGTGGTTGTTCCGCCGACCGCTTCGCCGATTTCACGGGTGGGCATGGATATCCATCCGGAAAACCCCTGGGAACAGTTTATTTATCAGCTAGGCGATGATAACTGGTGCGTCGGCGCAGCGCTGCGGGATATGAAAATGCCTAAGCATACCCGCATCGCCGCCCTGTTCCGCGATAATGTGCTGCTTACGCCGACCGGCAATACCAGGCTGAAGGAAGGCGATGTGCTGTGCGTCATCGGCAGGGAACGGGATTTGCCGGCGCTGGGCAGACTGTTCAGCCAGGCACCGCCGGTAGATCTGGATCAGCGCTTCTTTGGTGATTTTATCCTGCAGGCCGATGCCAAGCTCAGGGACGTGTCAGAAATATACGGGCTTGATTTTGATGAACAGGTCGATGGTCAGCTCACGTTGGGTGATTTTGTGATGCATCTGCTGGGAGGAGGCGAACCGGTTGTCGGCGACAATGTCGTGGCCGAGGGAGTGGTCTGGACTGTCGCCGAGAAGGACGAGCAGCAAGTGAGCAAAATCGGCATCAAGATTTCCGCTGAACAGGCCTGAACAGTATCCAGCCGGGCGGTCAGTTCGCTGCCCGGCGCTCGCTGGTCGGCCTCAAGACAGGGTTTCGCAGGCGCAGTACAGCTTCTCCAGCACCCGCATCGCTACCTTCATCTCTTGGGGGTCGATGTCGTCGATGATATCTTTGCCGAGCGAGTCGGCGACCGTCCGGACCTGCTCATAAAGCTGCTTGCCTGCAACGGTAACCACCAGCAGCTTCTTGCGACGGTCAGCCGGCGTGGCGATCCGTTCCACCAATTCGGCTTTGACCAGCCTATCGACCATGGTGACGATGGTCGCGCCCTCCACTCCCAGCCGCTGAGCCAGCTCACTTTGCGACAGGGGGGCAAGCGCCGCGGCAATTTCCGCCACCGCAACCCAGCTTGCCTGGCTAAGACCAAGGTCCTTGAGCCGTCGGTCTATTGCCAGGCGCATGGCCCGCGAGGTCAGGTGCAACAGATGGGAGAAATTTTTATATTCAGTACTCATGGCGTCGGCCGAAGTTGATTAATAAAGTTGGTTGGATTAATCATACCACGCTACCGGCGTGCTTAGCCCGGCAAATGCATGACCTTGGGCCGCGGCATCGACGGCGCTAGCCTCAGAGGTGCGTTAGGGACTGGAAGTTTTATCTGAAAGGCCTTTTGGTCTTTCAATGCGTCCCCACATTCACTATTCTAATCCTCTTTACTTTTATCTGGCTGTTAATGCGTAAGTTACTGCTGTTGCTATTGTTACTGGTCCTGTTAGGTCCACTGGGCATTGATCTTTATCTGCCGGTCATTCCCCATATTGCCCAAGGGCTGAACACTCAAGAGTCCCTGATCCAGTCAACTATCCCATTGTTTATACTGGTAATGGGCGTAGGCCAGCTGATTACCGGACCGCTGGTGGATTATTTTGGTCGGCGCCCGCTGGCGCTGGCTGGCGTGCTGCTTTACGGTTTGGGTGCGATAATGGCTGCAGTGGCCGAGTCTTCAGCCATGTTCGTCGGTTCGCGCGTACTGCAGGGCATGGCGGTGTGCTGCACCACAGTGGCATTATTCAGTTGCGTGCGTGATCGATTGAATGGCGATGAAGCCGCCCGAGCATTCAGTTTTCTTAATGGTACGCTTAATATCGTGCCAGCTCTTGCCCCACTGGCCGGCGGGCTGATGGCTGCGGCATTCGGCTGGCGAGCTCCCTTCTGGGCTTTGGCGGCATACGCATTTCTGGTTCTGCTGCTGATAGCCCTTGGACTACCTGAAACCCGGCCTACCGGGACCCGGCGTGCGTTGGGATTGCCGCTGGCAACCTATTGGCAAATTGTCTCCAAGCGGCGTTTCCTGGTATTTTCACTGGTCAATACCGGTGCCATGGCGATGGCGCTGACTTACGTATCGCTGTCATCGCAGGTACTGATGGGCGATGCCGGGCTGAGCTCGCTGCAGTTTTCATTCGCCTTCGGCGCCAATGGCTTCTGGATTATGTTTGTCAGTTGGATTGCCAATCGGATTATTCGCAAGGCCGGACGGCCGATTTGTCTCACGATAGGCACTTTGCTGATGGCGATCGGCGGTCTGTTGCTGACCGCCAGCGTGACAATGTCACCTTTAGCCTGGCAGGCGCAGTGGTGGAGCTATATGCTGCCGGTGGCGGCTGCTTGTGCCGGGCTGGCATTCCTGATGGGACCGGCCGCCAGTTATGCTCTGGAACCTTACGCCAACCAGGCCGGTGTGGCATCGGCCCTTAACGGCTTTGTCCAGATGGGCGGCGCCGCAGCGATCAGTTTGGCATTTATTGCCCTGCCGATCCCGCCACGCATTTCACTGGCGCTGGTGATGTTGCTGGGCGGGCTGTTCGCCATCACTGCCCGCTACCAGGTTTATCTGATTTCACAGCTGTCCAGCCGCCGGGTGCGCTAATACTGGCCGAATGATACCGGTACCCTTGGCGCCACGGCACACATCAGTTCATAACCCAGGGTGCCCGCCGAACGGGCTACCTCGTCGATTTTTACCTGATTGCCCCAAAGTTCGACCGGGCTGCCGATCCGTGCCAAGGGACAAGGGGTCAGGTCAACGGCCAGCATATCCATGGAAATCGCCCCCAGCGTACGGGTACGGACGCCGTCGACCACTATCGGCGTACCGGTAGGCGCATGGCGGGGATAGCCATCGGCATAGCCGCAGGCGACCACGCCGATCCGCTGTCGACCGCTCGCCTGAAAGCGACCGCCATAACCCACGCGGTCTCCGGCTTGAATATCCTGAATGGCAATCAGTTCACTTTTTAATGTCATGACCGGACGCAAACCGGTATTGGCAATGTCATTCCAGTCGCCGCTGGGCGAGGCGCCGTACAGGATGATGCCGGGCCTGACCCACTGATGATGCGTTTGGGGATAGAGCAGCGTGGCGGCAGAATTGGCCAGGCAGCGCGGCCCTTGCCAGTCTCGTCCCGCCTTTTCGACTACCGCTTCTTGTTGCGCCACGCCTTCGGGCATATCGGCATGGGCAAAATGGGTCATCAACGTGAGGTGGCCTGTCTGCTCCAGGCTTGCCAGAGCGGCGGCGGCGGCGGGCCAGTGTTCGGCGGCGAAACCCAGACGGTTC
Organism: Biostraticola tofi; assembly: GCF_004343195.1. Lineage (GTDB taxonomy): Bacteria > Pseudomonadota > Gammaproteobacteria > Enterobacterales > Enterobacteriaceae > Biostraticola > Biostraticola tofi. The sequence goes on from NZ_SMCR01000001.1 coordinate 336,118, forward strand.
ATGCCGCTATTCAGCTTAACGTAGATATCGACCGGCGCACTGAAACGGTGACGGCCAATAGCATCGATTTGCCAGTCACTGTGTACCGCAGTCGTCAGCCGGTAGGTATCGATGAGGGTTAAATCTTCCGGCTTGAAAAAACCTTCCAGCAACAGTATCGGTCCTTGCCAACCCTGCTCTCGCAGCATAACGGCTTCGTTGAGATCCAGCAGGGCAAAACCATCGGTACCGGCCAGTGACGACCAGATGCGCTGGAGGCCATGCCCATAGGCATTGGCCTTCACCACCGACCAGATATGGACCCCCGGGGCAAAACCACGGATAACAGTCAGGTTTGACGCCAAAGCAGATAAGTCGATGCTGGCGACAATCGGACGAGGCATGAAACAACTCCTTGATAAAGTTGGGGTATGGCTTGGGCAATACGTCGGCTATCGGCGGCCCTGAGCCCTTTTAGGCGTTGCTGCCGATTGAAACCCCGGCTGGTAACGCGCAATGGATAAATCGTCATAGGCTATGTCGGCGGTCCTGCCGCTGATGATATCTGCCAGCAGCCTGCCGGATCCGCAGGCCATGGTCCAGCCCAGGGTACCGTGCCCGGTATTGAGCCAGAGATTATCCAGTGGTGTGGCGCCGACCAGCGGCGTGCCGTCTGGCGTCATCGGACGCAGACCGCTCCAGAAGGTGGCTTGCTCGACATGTCCGCCGCCGGGGTAAAGATCTCTGACCACCATTTCAAGCGTATCGCGGCGCGCACGTACCAGGTCCGTGTTATAACCGACAATTTCAGCCATGCCGCCGACGCGGATACGCCGGTCAAAGCGAGTAATGGCAATTTTATAGCTTTCATCAAGAACGGTTGAGACGGGGGCCGCATCGGCATCAGCGATAGGAATCGTCAACGAATAGCCCTTCAGCGGATAGACCGGAATCGGGACCAGATCATTTAGCATGCCGGTAGACCATGAACCCAGCGCCATTACATAGGCATCGGCTTGCAACACCTGGTCACCACATGTGACGCCGGTAATCCGATCGCCGGTGCGAATCAGCCCTGTTATATCGCACTGGTAGCAAAACTCGACGCCGATATCCGCCGCCATAGCGGCAAGATGGCGGGTGAACAGCTGACAATCACCGGTCTCATCATTAGGCAGTTGGAGGCCACCGGTCAGTTTATGCGCCACCCCGCTTAACGCGGGCTCCACGTCTTTTAGCTGCTCAGCCGTCAGCAATCGATATGGCACACCTTCATCACGCAAAACGGCAATATCCCGGGACGCGTTCTGATATTGTTTTTCAGTCCGAAACAGTTGAAGGGTGCCGCCCTGACGGCCTTCATAGTTAATACCCGTTTCACCACGCAAGGCCTTCAGGCAATCCCGGCTGTATTCCGCCAGCCTGACCATCCGGCTTTTATTAATATAATAATGCGTGCTGTCACAGTTGCGCAGCATCTGCCACATCCAGCGAAATTGCTCCGGATTGCCATTTAGCCTGACCGCCAGCGGCGCATGGCGTTGGAACATCCATTTAATCGCTTTAAGGGGCACGCCCGGTGCTGCCCAGGGTGCCGCATAGCCCGGAGATATCTGGCCGGCATTGGCGGCGCTGGTTTCAAGGCCGGGGCCTGGCTGACGGTCAAGTACGGTGACCTGATGACCCGCCCGGGCCAGATACCAGGCACTGGCGACCCCAATCACCCCACTTCCCAAGATCATAACGTGCATACTTAAGCCAGCCTCTCCGGTAAAGGTATCCATAAGACAGAGGGCAAATCTTCCCCTGTCGATTATCAGGGCATTGAAGACAATGCATTAAATACTTTCAGACCGCATGATATCAATAGCAAACTGAAAAAACTGCCGCAATCAGCGGATCTGACTTTTCGTGCTGCAAAAAGCCCGCATTTACCGACGTTTACCACAGCCAAATCGCCTAGTGCCAGTCACATGATTTTAATATTGCACTACGATTAAATATAGGACAGCATGATCATGTACTGTCTGTAACGATGAGGTGCGCTGATGACGATTTCCATGAATGAAAAAGTAAAGGCTACAGCTTGTCTAAACGATGGACCCGATTGGACGTTTGAACTGCTCCAGGAATATCTGGCGGAAATAGACCGTGTAGCCAAGCATTACCGGCTCGATACCTATCCCCATCAGATTGAAGTCATCACCTCAGAACAGATGATGGACGCGTACTCAAGCGTTGGGATGCCGATTAACTATACCCATTGGTCGTTCGGCAAGAAATTCATAGAAACCGAGCAGCGTTATAAGCACGGACAGCAAGGTCTGGCTTATGAAATCGTCATAAATTCCAATCCCTGCATCGCTTACCTGATGGAGGAAAATACCATGACCATGCAGGCGCTGGTCATGGCGCATGCCTGCTACGGGCATAACTCGTTTTTCAAAAACAATTACCTGTTCCGCAGCTGGACCGATGCCAGTTCCATCGTCGACTACCTGATCTTCGCCCGAAATTATATCAGCCAGTGTGAAGAACGATTCGGTGTTGAACAGGTTGAACAGTTGCTGGATTCCTGCCACGCCCTGATGAATCACGGCGTTGACCGCTACAAGCGACCGCAGAAGATTTCACTGCAGGAAGAGAAGTCACGCCAGCAGAGCCGGGAAGCCTACCTGCAAAGCCAGGTCAATGAGCTATGGCGTACCTTGCCCCGGCGTGAAAAGGAGGAAGCGCCCTATCAGGCCAGCCGTTATCCCAGCGAGCCCCAGGAAAATCTGCTCTATTTCATGGAAAAAAACGCGCCGCTTCTGGAGTCCTGGCAGCGTGAAATTCTGCGTATCGTGCGCAAGGTAAGCCAATATTTTTATCCGCAGAAGCAGACTCAAGTGATGAACGAGGGTTGGGCGACCTTCTGGCACTACACTATCCTCAATCATCTTTATGACGAGAATAAAGTCAGCGATCGCTTTATACTGGAGTTTCTGCATAGCCATACCAATGTCATCTATCAGCCGGCCTATAACAGCCCATATTATAATGGCATCAATCCCTATGCCCTGGGATTTGCCATGTTCCAGGATATCAAGCGTATCTGTGAGTCGCCGACCGAAGAGGATCGCTACTGGTTCCCGGATATAGCGGGCAGTAACTGGCTGGATACCCTGCATTTCGCTATGCATAACTTCAAGGATGAAAGCTTCATCAGTCAGTTTTTATCGCCAAAAATCATGCGTGATTTCCGTCTTTTTACCGTGCTCGATGATGATCACAACAACTATCTGGAAATTTCGGCTATTCATGATGAGGCAGGCTATCGGGCAATCCGTCAGGAGCTATCGCAACAATATAATCTCAGTAACCTGGAGCCGGACATACAGATCTGGAATGTCGACCTGAGGGGCGATCGTTCACTGACCCTGCGCTATACCCCGCAAAACCGGGCGCCGCTGGCCAGCAGCCGTCGCGAAGTGATGAAGCATATTCATCGGCTGTGGAGCTTTGATGTTTATATGGAACAGGTTAATCAGGACGGCAGCGTGGAGCTGATAGAACGTTGTCCCCCCAGAACCATGCCGCTTTGAAAACCCATCGCGAGGGTCTGCAGCGGACAGGGAGGTCCACTGGGCAATATTATCGACCGCCTGCGGCCAAATCGCTGGGGAGGGTTGACTCCATGCTGCGCCACAGCGCCCCACTCTCAATGCCATAGCGGCGGACCAGTTCTATCACCTGTTCATAAAGCCCCTGCCGACAAAGCACCGCCAGATGAGCATAAAAATGGCGGGCCAGCTCACGCGCCTGCGGGTTGGAAAAATAATATCTTCCGGCGCGCAGATAGAGGCCTTTTAGACCATTGAGTATCAGGCCATAAATCGGGTTGCCTGACGCAAACGCCAGTCCGCGGAAAATGCGATAGTCCATCTCAGTGAACGCATCAGCTTCTTCTTCTGCCTGAACTGCCTGAGCCAGCACATCCTGAGCTTTTTCGGGGTATAGACGCACCGCCATACGAATGAAGATGGAAGCAATGCTGGTGCGAACAGATAATAAATTATCGATCAATTGCGACAAGTTAGCCTGATCAAGGCGGGCTACGGTTTCCAGGATATTCAGGCTGGAGGTTTCCCAGACATCATTGACCCGTGTGGGTTTGCCATGCTGTATTTTAAGCCAGCCATCGCGGGCCAGCCGCTGCAAAACTTCGCGCAGGGTGGTGCGGGTGACGCCGATAAGGTCGGACAGCTCACGCTCGGCGGGAAGGATGGAGCCCGGAGGAAAGCGGCTGTTCCAGATGCTTTCAATGATGTATTCTTCTGCGAAACCGGCAGGACTTTGCGCCTTGATGACCATAGTATGTTCCGTAGCGGGATTATTGAGCAGAAAACGGGTCAATCATAACAGAGAAGCCCTGAGGTATAAATAAATCTTAACGTATTCGTATCTTACTGTGCTCCCAGAAAAAAAGAGGATGGTATCTGAGAATAATTCATTTAAACTGCGGGTTTGAAAGCAACTGATATGGATAATAAGTATGTTGCAATTTTTCAATAGCTGCTCAAAAGGGCGAGGTGCCTGGCTACTGCTGGCATTGACCGCCTTCGCCCTTGAGTTGGTGGCTCTTTATTTTCAGCATGTCATGTTATTAAAGCCGTGTGTATTGTGCATTTATCAACGATGCGCACTGTTTGGCGTAATGGGCGCTGGCTTGGTAGGGGCTTTTGCGCCTTCAACACCGCTACGTTTCGCCGCCATCGGCATCTGGCTTTACAGCGCCTGGGAAGGCTTGAGACTGGCGATGCAGCACACGGATATCCAGCTCAATCCGTCTCCTTTCGTCACCTGTGATTTTTTTGTCAGCTTTCCAACCTGGCTGCCGCTGGATAAATGGCTGCCGTCAATCTTCAGCGCCGAAGGCGATTGCGCCCAGCGGCAGTGGAGTTTTATGTCGCTGGAAATGCCGCAATGGATGATCATCATCTTCGGCGCCTTCCTGCTCATCGGGGCCATCGTGCTTATCGCCCAACCTTTCACTCGCCCTAAGCGGGATTTGTTCAACCGTTGATTTTAGACCGACCGGTCGTCAGTTTTCCCAGACCCGGTCGGGATGATTCATGATATGGTCTTCCCAATCGACAACTTCACTTTCATGCACCGCTATATGGCGTACCGAGATACGTTTGCCGTGCATGGCCGCTTTCGAGCCCGTCAACAATGGATGCCAGTCCGGCAGCGGTTTACCTTCACCTTGCAAACGGTAAGCGCAGGTGGGCGGCAGCCAGTCGAAAGTGGTCAGATTTTCCCGCGTCAGTTTGATGCAGTCGGATTCGAATTCAAAACGCCGCTCATAGTGCCGGCATTGGCAGGTTTTGATATTGAGCTGATTGCAGGCAACGTTGGTGAAGTAAATCTGCTCGGTGTCTTCATCAATCAGTTTATTCAAGCAGCAGCGGCCACAGCCATCACATAATGACTCCCATTCCTGGTCAGTCATTTCTTCCAGCGTTTTCGTCTGCCAGAACGGCGGTTGGCTCATCAGCGTTTCCAGTTAAATAAAGTCGGGGGGACTATATAAATCGTTCGCCGCCAGGATGCAAATATTTTTGCCGCACTCAGACCAGTAGGCGGCAAAAAAACAGCTTCAAATCACCCGAGTCGTTATCTGCTGGGTATTCAGGGATAGCGTCAATGCATCGCCAGAGGTCAGTTTAGCCACACCCTCAGGCGTCCCGGTCAGAATGATGTCGCCGGGCCGCAGGGTGAAATAGCGGCTCATGTAGGCGATAAGCGGCAATATAGGCGTAATCATATCGCGGGTATTACCCTGCTGACGGAGTTCACCGTTTACCGTAAGCGATAGCTCGGCCTGCTGAGCATCGCCAAATTCCGACACCGGTATAAAGCCGGAAATCGGGCAGGAGCCATCAAAACCCTTGGCTTTTTCCCAGGGTTGACCCGCTTGCTTGAATTTGGCCTGCAGTTCACGCAGCGTCAGATCAAGGGCGACGCCATAACCGGCGATGGCTCGCGCCACGTGATCTTCATCCGCCTGTTTGAGCGGCAGACCGATCAATATCGCCAGCTCGACTTCGTGATGCACTTCGCCGTCATGCTGGGGAATCGCCAGCGGCTGGCGAATATCGCACAGGGCGGTTTCCGGTTTGATAAACAACACCGGCTCAGTAGGGGTGGCGCTGCCCATTTCTTTAATGTGATTACGATAATTGCTGCCGACGCACACCACTTTATTCACCGGAAAATCAAGTAAGGAACCTTGCCAATCTCTATGTTGATACATGCCCTGCTCTCCTGACAGTGAGTTATAAGACCGCGTGATAGAAATAGATCACCTTGCCATACAGTAGTCAGTGCGGCATTTGATTACAACGACAAAGAAGTAATTTCATCAGACATTAAACCAATGCTAAGTGCAAAATAGAGCGAACGATTCCAATGCATCAGGGTACGGAAATTGGCATTGACCATAAAAGCCCGCCCCTGAAGATCATCAGGGATAATAATCCACGTCGGATTATCGATTTCTTTAAGGGGAGTGCCGTCTGGCTGAGTGACGCCTCGTACTTTCCACTGATGAGCCGTTCTGGCCTGCGAGTCCTTGAGACCGGCGCTTTCCAGCGGAAAACCGGCCGGCAATTTAACTTCCCTTCCCCAGCCGATGCCGGGTTGCCAGCCCTCGGTGTGCAGGTAATTGGCGGTGGAGGCAAACACATCCGGCAACGACGCCCAGATATCAGCTTTACCGTCTTCGTCGCCATCGACGGCATATTTCAAATAGGACGATGGCATAAACTGCGTCTGCCCCATGGCACCGGCCCAGGAGCCTTTCAACTTATCAAGCTCAATATGACCACCATCGACTATCTTCAGGGCGGCAAACAGCTCTTGACGGAAGAAGGCTTCCCGACGCCCTTCAAAAGCCAGTGTAGCCAAAGCGGAGATCACATCTTCTCTGCCCTGTATCTTGCTGAAGCTGCTTTCCATGCCCCAAAGAGCAATGATGATGCTTGCCGGCACTCCTGTCTGCCGGCTTAACGGGCCGAGCGCTGACGCGTGCAACGCCAGCATCTCCCGGCCCTTCTGTATCCGCGGTTGGGGCAATACACGCTGCAGATAGTCATCCAGAGTTATTTTTTTTTCCGGCTGGTTTCGATCAGACAGCACCGCGTGCTCGATAAAATGGACCCCGGCGAACGCCTATTCAACCACCCGGGCTCTGATGCCGAGGGCCAGCGCCTGCGCCTTCAGTTGCTCGACATAAGCCGGAAACGCCGCCGCATCCGGATACTGCGGTTTATCCTGGTCCGGCGCTGTATTGCCAGGCGCGGCGGCAAGGGTAGTCGAAGACAGTAAGCCGGCCACTAGCAGGACACTACAAACCCTTAAAACAGAGCGGGATAATGTCACTGATAAACTCCTCTGAGCCCACGGTTATTTATTGGCGACACAATATGAAAGACAGCATAGCCGACAAAAGGCATAGTGGATTAATGATCAGTAATATTATCGATTATTATGCGCCGACAATAAATTGGTGATCGGGGGAGGTAATTGCAGATAAAAGCCTTGTTCAGTCAGCGCGTCTTTTACTTTGTTCACATCTGCCGAGGCTAATTTTTTACTGCCATCCAAAGGTAGCAGCATTGAAAGCACAGGTTTGCCGAAGTGTTTCAATAAATCAGGCGGGACGCGGGAAAAATCGTCCTTCTTTTCGATGAAAAGGTATGTCTGGTCCTGTTTGGTACTTCGATAGATCACACAAAACATATTTTTTACTCTTTTTACTTTAAATGGTGTCTTGCCTGTATATAGCTGTGACTATAACATGTTTGAAGTGCTTCGGAATATCGCCTCCCGGTAGCGTACCGGGAAAATACACGTGCTAAGACTGAGTCAGGATAGATGTCACAAACGCCCATTGAGTTGAAAGGCAGTAGTTTTACTTTATCGGTAATTCATGTTCATGACGCGAAACCTGAGGATATTCGTCAGGCATTACAGCAAAAAGTTGAACAGGCGCCGGCTTTTTTTAAAGACGCGCCGGTAGTTATCAATGCTTCAGCATTAACCCGTGATACTGACTGGTCTTCATTGACACTGGTATTCAGAACCGCAGGACTGCACGTTGTCGGCGTAAGCGGCTGCAAGGATGCCAACCTTAAAAAGGCGATTATCAAAAGCGGCCTGCCTTTGCTGTCGGAAGGCAAGGCGCAGGCTCATTCCGCCGCCGCGCCTGAAAAGCCGCTGGCGGCAAAAACGCGTCTGGTAGATAGCCCGGTGCGTTCCGGACAGCAGATTTATGCGCGAAACAGCGATTTGATTGTCACCAGCAGCGTCAGTGCCGGCGCTGAGCTCATTGCTGATGGCAATATACACGTTTATGGCATGATGCGCGGACGGGCGCTGGCGGGGGCATCAGGCGATGCACAATGCCAGATTTTCTGCACCCATCTGTCGCCGGAACTGGTTTCAATTGCCGGTCAGTACTGGCTAAGCGATCAGATTCCGGCAGAGTTTGCAGGTAAGGCAGCCAGGCTTACCCTGCTCGATAATATCCTGACCATTCAACCTTTAAATTAAGCCCTTGACAAGGAATCCTTTTATGGCACGCATCATAGTTGTTACTTCGGGTAAAGGGGGCGTAGGCAAGACCACATCAAGCGCAGCCATTGCCACCGGCTTAGCACGTAAGGGCAAAAAAACGGTGGTAATCGATTTTGATATCGGTCTACGTAACCTTGATCTTATCATGGGCTGCGAGCGCCGCGTCGTCTATGATTTCGTTAATGTCATCCAGGGCGATGCCACGCTTAATCAGGCGCTTATTAAAGATAAGCGCACCGATAACCTGTATATCCTGCCCGCTTCGCAGACCCGTGACAAAGATGCTCTCACCCGTGAAGGCGTCGAGAAAATCCTGGCCGATCTGGCCGAAATGAACTTTGATTTCATCGTCTGCGATTCCCCTGCGGGCATTGAAACCGGTGCGCTGATGGCGCTCTATTTTGCTGACGAAGCCATTATTACCACTAACCCGGAAGTCTCGTCGGTTCGTGACTCGGACCGTATCCTCGGCATTCTTTCATCCAAATCCCGCCGCGCTGAGAATGGCGAAGATCCGATTAAGGAGCATCTGTTGCTTACCCGCTACAACCCGGGTCGCGTTAACCGTGGCGATATGCTCAGCATGGAAGATGTGATAGAAATTCTTCGCATTCCTCTGGTAGGTGTGATCCCTGAAGATCAGTCAGTATTGCGTGCGTCCAACCAGGGCGAGCCAGTCATACTTGACGCGGAGTCTGATGCCGGCCAGGCCTATGCAGACATGGTCGATCGCCTGTTAGGAGAAGAACGCCCCTTCCGCTTCATTGAAGAAGAGAAGAAGGGATTCCTGAAACGCCTATTTGGGGGATAATAAACCATGGCCTTACTCGACTTTTTTCTCTCCCGTAAAAAAACGACAGCCAATATAGCCAAGGAACGGCTGCAGATTATCGTCGCAGAGCGTCGCCGGGGGGACAGCGAACCCCACTACCTGCCGCAGCTGAAGCGCGATATTCTTGAGGTAATCTGCCGCTATGTGCAAATAGATCCGGAAATGGTCTCGGTACAGCTTGAGCAGAAAGAGGGAGATATCTCGATACTTGAGCTTAATGTTACGCTGCCAGAAGCGGAAGAAAGCGCTAAATAAGCCCTAGCCAATAGCCTGCCCCTGCAGTCATGCAGTCATGCAGTCATGCAGTCATGCAGTCATGCAGTCATGCAGTCATGCAGTCATGCAGTCATGCAGTCATGCAGGGGCAGGCTACGGCAGGGCTTATTGCTGTTCCGGCGTCTTTACGGCTCCTTGCAGCAGTCCAGTGAGCATATCTCCCATCAATGCGCCCCGCCAGCCACTGACCAGTTCAGGTTCTCGCGCTGCCTCGGTCAGCCCCCAGTGATTGCTCAGCAGCTGATTTATCTGCCGGCGTGATGCCAGTAACTCAACCGACAGGCCGGTTTGCTGGCTGACCAGGGCTATCTGCTCTTTGATGCGCTTGAACACCTGACGATAGCCGGTGTGATCGACAAGATTCAACACCGGTTCCGGCAGAGCGTCATCGGCTAGCGCCTCGGCTTCCTGTACCAGGGCCACCAGAGTGTTGCCGTGATAGCGGATTTCAGGCCCGCTCAGGCCGAGTTTATCAAGCTCAGCCAGCGAGCCGGGCATGAAGCGCGCCACCTGCCACAGATTTTCCTCGCGCACGACGAAATTGACCGCCATATCCCGCTCGCGCGCTTTGCGCAACCGCCATGCGGCCAGCTTTTGCAGGCAGGCCAGCTGTCGGGTCCGCAATTGCCAGGCATGGGTGATATCCCGGTAGGCCAGCTCGGGACTGACCGTGTCCTGGCGGCGCAGGCAGATAGCGTCGCATTCCTGCCGGGCCGCCGTCATCCAGCCTGCCTGTTCTGTTTCAGCCAGCAGTTTTTCCGCCATCGGCAACAGCCAGTAAACGTCAGCGGCAGCGTAGCTGCACTGCTTCTCACTCAACGGACGCGCCAGCCAGTCAGTACGCGATTCACTTTTATCCAGCGCTACCTGGTGGTATTCCAGCACCATAGCCGCAAAGCCGCGGGATAATGGTTTCCCGGTAAAAGCCGCCAGGACCTGGGTATCGATCATCGGCACCGGCAACTGGGAAAAAGCATGCAGGAATACTTCCAGATCCTCGCTGCAGGCATGCAGGATCTTGACCACCGCGCTGTCAGCCAGCAAGTCGATAAACGGCTGCCAGTCGGTTATCGCCAGCGGATCGATTAAAGATAGATTGACCCCATCGAATAATTGAATCAGACCCAGTTGAGGATAGTAGGTTCGAGTACGAACAAATTCGGTGTCCAGCGCGATTCTGGGAAATTGACGAGCTTGCTCACAAAGCGTCTGTAATTGGCCGTCCTGAGTGATTAATTGATAATTTAGCACTGCATTCTCTTACGTGAGTCTATTAAAAATAACAACGTCGGCCTGTCCGGCGTTAAATAAATACTGCCCGCGGCAAGGGCGGTTTAAAGCGTTTTAAGACTTTGCTGTCCGACCGATTGGCTGCGCAATTGCTTGCGTAGTACTTTTCCCACCGCCGACAATGGCAGCGCATCGCAAAATACAATCATTCTGGGAACTTTATATCCGGTCAGGTAGCGTCGGCAGTAATTCACCAGTTCATCGCCGGTCAATGACGGGTCTTTTTTGACCACCACCAGCTTTATCGCTTCACCCGTATTATCGCAGGGAATACCAATCGCGGCAGCCTCGCTAACTTTAGGATGGCGATTGACAACCGCTTCGATTTCATTGGGATAAACATTGAAACCCGATACCAGAATGATATCTTTTTTGCGATCGACGATATGGAAAAAACCGTCCGAGTCCACTGTAACGACATCGCCGGTAGAAAGCCAGCCGTCTTTGAGCACCTCAGCGCTGGCCTCAGGCTGACGCCAGTAGCCGGCCATCACCTGCGGCCCACGCACCAGCAATTCGCCTGGCTGGCCCGCGGCAACGGCATTGCCCGCATCGTCGACCACCCGGATATCGGTAGAAGGGATCGGCAGGCCGATACTGCCGCTGTAGCACTGTAGATTATGGGGATTGCCGCTTACCAACGGCGAGGCTTCGGTAAGCCCATACCCCTCAAGCAGATGACTGCCGGTTAACGACTGCCAGCGTTCAGCCACCGTTTGCTGAATCGGCATACCGCCGGCGACCGAAAGCTTGAGCGATCTAAAATCAAGGCGGGTAAATGCCTGATTATTCAGCAGGGCCCGGTAAAGGGTATTGACGCCGGAAATAGCGGTAAAAGGCTGACGGCGAAGCGTCTTCACCAAGCCGGGAATGTCACGGCCGTTGGTAATCAGCAGGTTGCAGCCGCCCATTTCGACAAACAGCAGGCAATTCACTGCCAGCGCAAAAATATGGTAGAGCGGCAGCGCCGTTACCATGGTTTCATTGCCGGCCTGCAGCAAAGGACCATAGGCGGCTTTGATCTGGGCCACATTGGCCAGAATATTGCGATGGGTCAGCATGGCGCCTTTGGCCAGCCCGGTCGTTGCGCCGGTATATTGCAAAAACGCCAGATCGCTGCTTTTCACCGGCGGCGGCGCATATTTTAGCCGGCTGCCGATCGCCAGCGCCGTTTTCCAGGCGACGGCCGTTGGCAAATGATAGTCCGGCACCCCTTTTTTCAGGTATTTTACCACCGCCGACATCAGCAGGCCTTTAAGACCGGGCAGTTCATCGCCGATTTCAGTCACAACGATATGACGGACATCGCTCTGTTTGACCACCGCAGCCAAGGTATGCGCAAAGTTGGCATTGACGATAATTGCCGCCGCACCGCTGTCGTTCAGATGATGGGCCAGCTCGGCGGGCTTGTAGAGCGGATTGATGTTAACTACCGTCATACCGGCGCGCAGGATGCCGAACAGGGCCACCGGATACTGCAGCAGATTAGGCATCATAAGCGCTATCCGCGAGCCGGCCGGCAGCTTTAAGTGCTGAAGATAGGCGGCAAAAGCGCGGCTTTTGCTGTCCAACTGCCGATAAGTCAACACACGACCGAAATTGATAAATGCCGGTCGATCGGCAAAACGCCGCACGACATGATCAAATTGATCAACCAATGAACTGTAGGTATCAGGATTGATGTGGGCCGGCACATCCTCCGGGTAATGACTGAGCCAGTTTTTTTCCATCGGCAGAGTGCTTTGGGTGACCGGTAGTTTCATTATCCTTTCGCATCCAGGCCATGGTTGACTGCGCTAAAGCCTTCCCGATGGCCAATGCCAGCGGGAAGGCGATACCGGGATTATTCAGCAAGAATGGTTTCAACGTCAGCGGGGCCATAATAATTATTCCAGCCCGGTCCCCAGCCTGGGCCATAATGGCCGTTCCAGCCCCAGGGCGAAACGGGCGGCCCCATCGGCGGCATCACTTGCTGGGTCAGGCGCCAACGTTTAAAGGCATTGGCCTGAACCACCACATAATTGTAGTCCGCCTGGCCGATAGTGCCTTTTTCACTGCCGGTAATCGGGCCGACAACCGTCACCCATTGATTTGTAAAATCGACCGGGTCGAGAAATCCGTTTACGTAGGCCACCAGCCGCCCTATCGATCCCTGGTGCAGCAGGGGTCTGGCGCTCTGGTCAAGATTGGACGCGGCGATTTCCAGCCGGGTACGGCCGTTGAGGTTAGTCACCTTGACCACTTTCCCCCCCATGCGGGCCTCCTGGCCCATATATAACTGCGGGGCATTCATTACCCGGACCAGATCATCCTGCGGCGTGGGGGATGTCCCGCGAATAGATTCAGGGACCGTGACACAACCGGCTAACGCCAACGCCGACATCAGTGCCGAGGCCTGGACAAATTTACGCAAACTTCGGTACATAGCAAGATGGTTACTCATGTTGCGCTCTCTCAATACGTCGTTCTACTTTGACCCGAGGCTTTGCCTTTAGTTGCCGATTATTCCCGGCCAGGCAATTTTTTCCAGGTGACTTCATTACGAAGATAGGTAGGCTGCACCTGCTCTGCGGACTGAACATGGCCATCACGCCACTGCTGCACCGCCAGCGGCAGCATATCGCTGGCGGCGGGTAGCAGGGTTTCACTCCGCCGCAGGTCGACACCCGAGCGCACCAGCAGATCCGGATAGGTTTCCCAGCCGGTACCGGCACTCGCCCAGACGCCGGAAAAATCATCGGGCAGCAGGGCAAGCTGAGCCGGGGCAATCACTCTTTCGCTCTGGGCTCCTTGCCAGCAACCCTCCGCTTGCCGTTGCCAGGATGCCCAGTAGACTTCGCCCATGCGTGCATCGATAGCGGTAAACACCTGTTCAATGCCGGTGTTGCGCCAGGCGCCCTGTGCCAGGGCAGCAAGCGTTGAGACGCCGATAAGCGGCAAGTCTGCGCCCAGCGCCAGCCCTTGGGCTATGCCGATACCGATACGCACGCCGGTGAAGCTGCCCGGACCACGGCCGAACGCCAGAGCATCCAGCTGGTTCAGTTCGATACCGGCACCGGCCAGCAGGCTGTCGACCATCGGCAGAATGCGCTGGGTGTGTTCACGGGGACAGATATCGAAGCATTCGGTAATAGTGCCATCAATCCACAATGCAGCGGAGCAGGCTTCAGTTGCGGTATCAAGGGCTAAAATTCGCGTAGACATGCCAAACCTCAGGCGGGAGTAAAAGGATAATCAAACGGGCATGGATCATAGCACAGGATGCCATGCCCCGGGTTGATGGGATTCAGCGCCTGGCCAGAAAATCAATCGCCCGCTGCAGACTCCGGGTACGCGGCGCCGGCGGCAGGCTCTTCAAAAAGGTGGCGCCGTAGGGACGGGTTACCAGGCGCTGATCACAGATAATCAGCACCCCCCGATCGGTTGTATCGCGAATAAGCCGGCCAACACCCTGCTTCAAGGCAATGACCGCTTCCGGGATCTGCACTTCGGCAAAGGGATCACCGCCGCGCAGTTGGCAATCCTCACTGCGCGCCTTTAGCAGCGGATCATCCGGCGAGGTAAACGGTAGTTTGTCGATAATGACGCAGCTCAGCGTGTCGCCGCGGACATCCACCCCCTCCCAGAAACTGCTGGTAGCCACCAGCACGGCATTGCCGGCGCTGACAAATTGCTGCAGCAGCTGGCGTTTGCCGGTTTCACCTTGCAGAAGCACCGGCAGCGTCAGGGAGGCGCGGAATTCGGCCGCCAGGTCACGCATCATCTGATGGGAGGTGCACAAAAAGAAGCATCGTCCTTTATTAGCGATGATTACCGGCATCAGCATTCGCGCCAATTGCACTGCCGCCCCACGCTGGCCGGGCTCGGGCAGGAATCGCGGCACACACAGCAATGATTGGGTAGCATAGTCAAATGGACTTTGCAGCATCAGCGTCTGGGCATCATCCAGCCCCATGCGCCGGGTAAAATGGTCCATCCGGTCATCCACCGACAGGGTGGCGGAGGTAAATACCCAGGTACCGGCTTTCTCGGCCATCACTTCATGAAAGCGGTCTGAGACGGACAGTGGCGTCAGCGCCAGGACAAATTGCCGGGCATTGCATTCATACCAATAGCTGAAGCCTGTTTCCTGGGTATTTTTCAGCCTTTTCAACCGCGCGCGGTAAAGCGCCGCCCGTTCATAGGCGGCGTCAAGCAGCGCCGAGCGGCCAAGGGCCATTTTGGCCACGTCATGGCACAGCTCAAGCGCATCGTCCAGCAGTACCAGTGATCGCTGTACTGCCGGCTGGGACAGAGCATCGCGCAGATTACCGCGAAAACCGGGCTCGCCGAGGGCCAGACGAAAATCCTGGGTACGAAAAGACAATTGATCGGCGCTTTTCTGCAACTGCGCCATATCCCTGACATCGGTACGGTAAGCCAGCGTCATATCCCTGGCCAGATCCAACAAGTGTCGACCAGTCAATTGCTGGCCAAAGTATTGGCTGGCAATATCAGGCATCTGATGGGCTTCATCAAATATCATTACATCTCCGGCAGGTATCAGTTCGCCGAACCCGCCTTCTTTGACCACCATGTCGGCCAGGAACAGGTGATGGTTAACTACCACAATATCCGCATCCATTGCTTTGCGGCGGGCTTTAACCACAAAGCAATCTTTATACAGCGGGCAATCGCTGCCCAGGCAGTTATCATTGGTGCTGGTCACCAGCGGCCAGACCGGGCTTTCCTCGGCGATGCCGCTACAGTTGGCGATATCGCCATCGGTGGTTTCTGACGACCAATGACGAACGGTGGCCAGCTGTGACTGCGTTTCGACCGGGATGCCGGCTGCCCCCAGCGTCTGCTGTTCCAATCTCTCCAGACAGAGATAGTTCGAACGCCCTTTCAACAAGGCGGTTTTACCCTGGTATTTGAGGGCGGCGGCCACCTTCGGCAGGTCTCGCGTATACAGCTGATCCTGCAGCGCCTTGGAGCCGGTGGAAATGATCACCTTGGCATCAGCGCGCAGGGCAGGAACCAGATAGGCGTAGGTCTTGCCTGTTCCGGTCCCTGCTTCTACGACCAATGGCTTTTTATCGGCAATGGCAGTGCGGATAGCCTGCGCCATCTGCCGCTGTGACTCTCGGGGATTAAAGCCGGTAATCGCTTTGGCCAGTGCCCCACCGGGGGCAAAATCATCGGTCAATGTCCTTCTCCTGGCGAAGTGACGTGCGGATGATGCCCATCCCGGCAAGGAGGGCACACACCGCTGGCGGCAAAAAAAAGTATGATATCATTGCCGGACGTTTTCCCTATTATCAGGAACCTGTGATGTCAATTCAACGTATCGATGCGGGTCAGCGCATGTCTGACGCCGTCATTCATAATCACACCCTCTATTACACCAGCGTGCCCGACGACCCGCATCTCGAGGCGGATATCGCCGGCCAGACCGCCAGCGCCCTCGCCGCCATCGACGCGATACTGTCCAGGGTCGGCGCCGACAGAACCTGCTTGCTGGATGTGACGATTTTCCTGACCGACGTGGCGGATTTTGCCGCCATGAACAAGGTGTGGGATGAGTGGGTGCCCGCAGGCAGCGCCCCGGTCCGCTGCACCGTACAGGCGGCGCTGATGGACCCGCGTTATAAAGTGGAACTCAAGGTGGTGGCCGCCGTCTGAGCCGGCTCAGCGCCGGGGTCCCTGGTGACTACGGTCTTCAGGCTGCTCGTCGTCGGCGTCATCATCAGTATCTTCGCCAGGGTAACTTTCCTGGCTTCCATCATCATAATCATGGGTATATTCGGTGGCGGACTCGGCTTCTTCGTCTTCATCGTCCCAGCGAACCGTCACCCGTTCACCGGTATGGTTTTCACGAATTTCACGAGATACCAGAGCTATAGCCTCGCCGCTGCTCATTCCCTCGGCCATCAGTGCCTGGATGCGCTCAACCGCCACCTGCTGCTGCTCATGGGTTAATGCGGGCATATTGTTAAGCATAATGGGTACCTGTAAGGGGCTTCATTCCGGCTATTATCTCATGCCCAGCCTACCGAAGCCATCCAATGCGCTTTATGATAATATTCAAAGGGATTGTTCTTGAAGGTGTAATCAGCACGATGTGCTGCCCGCTACTACGTGTGGAATCTATGTCTCAGAATTCGCCCCATTTTACCGCATTGCCTTATCAGCCTGGTGCCATAACCGCCCTGTTTGCGCCTTTATCGGCTGCCCCCTGGTCCGCGCTGCTGCATTCAGGCCACGCCTGCCATCAGGACAGCCGGTTTGATATTATGGTGGCCGATCCCCGGGTCACCCTGACCACGCGGGGCAATGTTACCGAACTCTGTCGGGACGGACAGACCAGCCTCTTTGCCGGCGACCCTTTTGAACTGTTGCAACAGCAATTGGAGCTGAGCGGCATCACCCCTGCTCCTCATGGGGTATTGCCTTTCCTCGGCGGGGCGCTGGGTCTGTTCGGCTACGATCTGGCGCGTCGGCTGGAAACACTGCCATGGGTCGCCAGCGCCGATGTGGGCCTGCCGGATATGGCGGTCGGCATCTATCACTGGGCGCTGATTGCCGATAATCAGTTGCAGGAGCTCACGCTAGTCAGCTACGGCGATCCCGCTCCATTGCTGCGTCGCCTGACGGCGGCGCCAATCAGCCAGCCCATTGGCCCATTCCGCTTGACCTGCGACTGGCGGTCCAATATGTCCCGATCCGAGTATGGCCGGAAATTTCGTCGCATCCAGCAGCATCTCGACGCCGGGGATTGTTATCAGGTCTGCCTGGCCCAGCGCTTTAGCGCCCTATACCAAGGGTCGGAATGGCAGGCCTTTCTCCATTTGCTGGCCCATAACAAGGCGCCATTCTCGGCCTTTATTCGCATCGGTAACGAAGCGGTAATCAGCCTGTCGCCGGAACGGTTTCTCAGCATAAAGACCGGGCAGATAGAGACCAGACCGATCAAAGGTACCCTGCCGAGACTTGCCGATCCATTGGCCGATGAGCGGCAGAAAGCCACCCTGGCCCAGTCAGCCAAAGATCGGGCGGAGAATCTGATGATTGTCGACCTGCTGCGTAATGACATCGGCCGAATTGCGGCGCCGGGCAGCGTCAGGGTCCCGGCGCTGTTTGCAATCGAAAGCTTCACCGCGGTACATCATATGGTCAGCACCATCACGGCGACCTTGCCCGCTGACAGACATCCGTGCGAATTGATACGCGCCTGCTTTCCCGGCGGTTCAATCACCGGTGCGCCCAAGGTGAGCGCCATGAAAGTTATTGAACAGCTTGAGCCATCCCGACGCAATGCCTGGTGCGGCAGCATAGGCTATATCAGTTTCTGCGGCGCATTGGACTGCAATATTGCCATTCGCACTCTGCTGACAGACCAGGGCACCATCCACTGTTGGGCCGGTGGGGGTATTGTCGCCGACAGTACCGAACAGGCCGAATATCAGGAAACGCTGGCCAAAGTGGCCAGTATTCTGCCGCTACTGACGCAACTGAATGGGCAACCATGAACAGGACCGATGCCGACATCACCCTGCAGGATTTTATCACTCGCTTCCAGCTGCAACTGCCTGGCTTACCTGTCCGCTTAAGCCCTCAACGCCAGGCTGCCTCAAGCCCCCAACGCCAGGCTGCGGTGCTGATACCGATTGTCTGTCACCCGCAGCCGACGCTGCTATTGACCGAGCGAGCGAAAACCCTGCGTAAGCATGCCGGGCAAGTTGCCTTTCCCGGCGGCGCCGCCGATCCGGGGGACGCTTCGCTGATCATGACCGCCCTGCGCGAGGCCCATGAAGAGGTCGCGTTGTCTCCGACTGAGGTCACCGTGCTGGGAACCCTGCCACCGGTGGACAGCAGCAGCGGCTTTCGCGTTACGCCGGTCGTCGGGCTGGTGGCGCCCGGCCTGCAGCTGGATGCGAACCGGCAAGAGGTGGATCAGATATTTGAAATACCACTGCATGCCGCCATGCAGCTGTCCAATTACAGTGCCCTGGATATCCAGCATCGTTCGCGTAACCTGCGGGTCTATTTTTCCTGGTATCAGCAGCATATGGTCTGGGGAATGACTGCCCAGATATTGTATCGATTGGGACAACAAATCCGCCGTTCCGGTTGATAGCCGCTTTCCGACACCCCGCTGTCATTGCGATGGGCTGCGACGGCAGGTTATGCTGCCGAAGATCGCATCATCGGCCTGCGCCCCACTTTCATCACTGCAATTAACAGATTTGCGGCTTATATCGTTTATTTTATCCTCCAGACAAAAAAAACCTTCCAATCCTAATGGGGATCGATAAAATCTGCTTCGACGAAAAATATATAGAATATATGACTACGTATAACTTATTTATTGGTTGATTATATAACCTGTAGCCCTATTACCCAGTCTTAACCTGCTCTAGGTACATTTTTCGCTCTTGGACGTAAGCCGGGGGCCTCGACCAGGTTGCAGCCGGGTCCGTTTCCGGCAGCTGCGATTGCAAGCGTTGCGCAGCGGAGGGCAGGCCGTAAAGGCAGGCCACACAGTAAGATGATCATTTGTTAAACATTATTTAATTTCATGTGAAATAATAAGCCTAAGCCGGACTCAGCCAGTACACTTTAGGTATAGCCGTCCGTCGAAGCATTAGCTGCGTTTTAAGGAGAGTTTCGGTGATAAGCGTTTTCGATATGTTTAAAATTGGTATCGGCCCGTCAAGTTCCCATACCGTGGGTCCGATGAAAGCCGGTAAACAATTTGCAGACGACCTTGTCAGCAAAGGGCTTCTGGCCTCGGTGACCGCCGTTGTGGTTGATGTATATGGTTCACTCTCCCTTACCGGCAAGGGCCACCACACCGATATCGCCATCATACTGGGTTTGGCCGGTATGGCGCCTGACACGGTGGATATCGATGGCGTACCTGCCTTTATCCGTGACGTGCAACAGCGCGAACGCCTGATGCTGGCCGGCGGACCCCATGAAGTCGATTTCCCCCGCGAAGGCGGCATGGTGTTCCATAATGACAATCTCTCGCTGCATGAAAATGGCCTGACCCTTCATGCGATGAATGGCGATGAGTGCCTATACAGCCAGACGTATTATTCCGTCGGCGGCGGCTTTATCATTGAGGAATCCCAGTTCGGCCAGCCGGTGCTCAATCAGGTCGCTGTGCCCTACAGCTACGAAAATGCCCAGCAGATGCTGGACAACTGCAAGCAGACCGGGCTGTCATTATCTGGTCTGCAGCTGGCCAATGAACTCGCCCTGCACAGCCGCGATGAAATTGATCACTATTTCGCCGCCATCTGGCAAACCATGCGGGCCTGTATCGATCGAGGCCTGAATACCGAGGGTGTGCTGCCCGGCCCCCTGCGCGTGCCGCGCCGTGCCGCGGCCCTACGCCGAATGCTGGTATCGACCGATAAGCATTCAAGCGATCCTATGGTGGTCGTCGACTGGATAAATATGTATGCCCTGGCCGTCAATGAAGAGAACGCAGCCGGCGGCAGGGTGGTCACCGCGCCGACCAATGGCGCCTGCGGTATCGTTCCGGCGGTACTGGCCTATTATGATCATTTCATCGAGCCGGTGACCCCGGAAATTGCCTTACGCTATTTTCTGTCTTCCGGCGCGATAGGTATTCTTTACAAAATGAACGCTTCCATCTCCGGGGCCGAAGTGGGTTGCCAGGGTGAAGTGGGCGTGGCGTGTTCAATGGCGGCGGCAGGCCTGACGGAATTGATGGGCGGCAGTCCTGAACAAGTGTGCGTGGCGGCTGAAATCGGCATGGAACACAACCTTGGGCTGACCTGTGATCCGGTTGCCGGCCAGGTGCAGGTGCCCTGTATCGAGCGTAACGCTATTGCTTCGGTCAAAGCGATCAACGCCTCTCGCATGGCGCTTCGCCGTACCAGCGCCCCCCGGGTGTCGCTGGACAAGGTGATCGAAACCATGTACGAAACCGGTAAGGATATGAACGCCAAATATCGGGAAACGTCACGCGGCGGACTGGCCATCAAGGTTCAGTGTGACTGAATAACTCACGCGGGCCGCTGTGTTACAGCGGCCCGCTTTTTTGACTTGGCCTAGTATCGGCCTCAGGCGTTTTCAGCCAGTTCCTGCCCTTCCCGCTCAACACGCGCTATGCGCACCAGTTCAATACGGTACTCCAGCATTTGCACGATGGTAAAACGCCAATCGGCAATATCAATGACTTCACCCTCGGTAGGCATCTGATCACATTCCGCCAGCAGCATGCCGGCAAGAGATGCCACCGCCTCACGGCCCTTAACCAACTCATGGCTGTCCAGCGCCTGCTGCAGTGCGTGCAGATCGGTACTGCCTTTCGCCAGCCAGCCGGCTTCATCGACAATAATTTCCGGCGTTTCATCCTCATCGGGAAATTCGCCGGCAATCGCCTCCAGCACATCTACCGGCGTCACCAGTCCCTGAATAACGCCGAATTCGTTGGTAACGATTACCATGCTGCCTTTGGCGCGTCGCAGTTCACCCAGCAGGTTAAGCACATCCAGGGTGTCCGGCACCATAATGGCCGGATTGGCAATCGCATAGGCTTTGACCTGTTCACCGTTTTCCAGCGCCACCAGCAGGTCCTTGGCGCGAACAATGCCCAGCACGTTATCCAGTTCGCCATCGCAGACCGGGAACATACTGTGTGGTGTTTCCATCAGCGCGGCGCGTAATTCCGTCACCGGCCGGCAGCAGTCTACCCAGGAAATTTCGTTGCGCGGTGTCATTACACTCCTGAGCGAGCGGGAAGCCAGCGACAACACGCCGGTTATCATATAGCGCTCTTCAGCGGCAAAATGCTCCTGCTGCGGTTTCTCTGCGGTTTCTTCGTCTTCCTGATGATTGCGCGCCCTGCCCCCCATCATGCGCAGAATCGCCTCGGCCGTACGTTCGCGCATTGGCTTGCGCGACTGGTTCT
Source organism: Biostraticola tofi (assembly GCF_004343195.1). Classification (GTDB taxonomy): domain Bacteria; phylum Pseudomonadota; class Gammaproteobacteria; order Enterobacterales; family Enterobacteriaceae; genus Biostraticola; species Biostraticola tofi. The sequence goes on from NZ_SMCR01000001.1 coordinate 358,047, forward strand.
TGATGAAGTTTCGACGGGCGATCTGATTGAAAAGCTCAATAAGGATCGAGAAGCCGATTGCCGCGTACAGGTACCCCTTGGGAATATGGAAGCCAAAACCTTCGGCGACCAGACTCAGGCCGATCATCAGCAGGAAGCTCAGGCACAGCACCACCACCGTTGGATGATTATTGACGAACCGGGTCAAGGGCTTGGATGCCAGCAGCATCATCGCCATGGCGATAACCACCGCAGTCATCATTACCGGCAGGTTGTTGACCATGCCGATGGCCGTAATCACCGCATCGAGCGAGAATACCGCGTCCAGAATGACAATCTGGATAACCACCGCCCAAAAACCGGCATAGCCGCGATTACCATTCCCCTCGTGTTCCTTATTTTCCAGCCGTTCGTGCAACTCCGTGGTTGCTTTAAACAACAGGAAAAACCCTCCTGCCAGCAGGATAAGATCCCGCCCGGAGAAGGTAAATTCGCCGACTGAGAACAAGGGCCGGGTCAGCGTCACTATCCAGGATATCAGTGACAGCAGGCCGAGCCGCATCAGCAATGCCAGGGACAAACCGATGATCCTGGCTTTGTCACGCTGATGGGGCGGCAGTTTATCCGCCAGGATGGCGATAAATACCAGGTTGTCGATCCCCAGAACTATCTCGAGTACCACCAGCGTAAGCAGACCCACCCAAATTGAAGGGTCCATCAAAAATTCCATCGTAGGCTCCGTAAATGTATTCGGGCAGTCAGTTGATTATGAGAGGGGTAAAAAACAGGGGCAAAAAAAAGGGTTCCGGCATTAAACGCCGGGATAAACCGCGGGTACGCCGTTACTGCAGGCGAGACAGTTGAGAAACTTGATCGGTGACAGTCCATCGGAAGGGCTGCGTGCTCCTTATATAATGAAAACAACTCACTTTATCAGTTAAACCTGTCTTCTCATAAATTTTTTTAACACCACCCCGGCGCTGTACTTTTCTTCATCAAAAACGCGGAGTTAATCGCTGCTGTTAAGCCAAATAGCCGAGTCAGGTCACAATTTTTATTTTTTTACACACTAAAATAAATCGCGAATCACTATTAGCATTAAAGAGTTATTAATAAGCTCATTAAATCTTAGTGTAAAAAGAGATTAGTAGTATAGATAGTGTTATGCCATGACGCCCTGTGCATGACGGCGCCTACCAACACGCCGACCGATTTTACTGCAACACCATTAAGTCAACAGAGGAGGTATCCAGTGAGTATTGCTATAGTCATTGGCACTCACGGGTCTGCGGCCGAGCAACTGCTCAAGACGGCTGAAATGATTCTCGGCGAGCAGGATAACGTTGCCTGGATTGATTTCGTACCTGGTGAAAACGCTGAAACGTTAATTGAGAAATACACCGCCAAGCTTTCCGAACTCGACACCCAGCAGGGAGTCCTTTTCCTGGTAGATACCTGGGGGGGCAGTCCCTTCAACGCGGCTAGCCGCATGGTGACTGATAAAGAAAACCATGATGTGGTGACCGGCGTTAATATTCCGATGCTGGCAGAGACCTTTATGGCGCGGGATGATAATCCGTCTTTTGCTGAACTGGTCGGCATTGCCCTGGAAACCGGCCGAGCCGGGGTCAGAGCGCTGAATACCCAGGAAGCTCAAGCGGTTGCAGCCCCGGCTGCGGCGGTAGCCGCCCCATCAGTGGCGCCTCGTGCCATCGGCGAAGGCGGTAACATGACTATCGGGCTGGCCCGCATTGATGACCGTTTAATCCACGGTCAGGTGGCGACCCGCTGGACCAAGGAAACCAATGTAAAACGCATTATTGTGGTCAGTGATGAAGTGGCCGCCGATCACGTGCGTAAAACCCTACTGACCCAGGTCGCCCCACCGGGCGTTACCGCTCATGTGGTGGATGTGGCCAAGGCGATCCGTGTTTATGACAACCCCAAATATGCCAAAGACCGCGTGATGCTGCTGTTCACCAACCCCACCGACGTGGAACGAGTCGTTGAAGGCGGCGTCAAGCTTACCTCGGTGAATATTGGCGGTATGGCGTTTCGTCAGGGCAAAACCCAGGTCAATAATGCGGTGTCGGTTGATGAAAAAGATATCGACGCGTTTAAAAAACTGAATGCCCGCGGTATCGAACTCGAAGTACGAAAAGTGTCATCAGATACACCATTGAAGATGATGGATTTGATAAAAAAACTTGGCAGCTGAGTCCGCAGCCAACATAAATGCGAAACCCGCAGCCAAGCCGTTTTCTGTAAAGCAAACGCGTGAAAGCTGATTACGTTTGTCAGAGGAGAAGTGCAATGGAGATTACAACGCTTCAGATTGTACTGATATTTATAGTGGCCTGCATCGCAGGTATGGGTTCTATTCTGGATGAGTTTCAATTCCATCGTCCCCTGGTCGCTTGTACCTTGATAGGTATCGTATTGGGCGACATGAAAACCGGCATCATCATCGGCGGTACGCTGGAAATGATTGCCCTGGGCTGGATGAATATTGGTGCCGCGGTTGCGCCGGATGCCGCGTTGGCATCAATAATTTCGACCATTCTGGTTATCGCCGGTAATCAGAGCGTCGGGGCGGGTATTGCGCTGGCCATTCCGCTGGCCGCTGCCGGCCAGGTACTGACCATCATTGTCCGTACCATCACCGTCGCCTTCCAGCATGCCGCTGACAGTGCCGCGGAACGCGGCAATCTCAGCGCCATAAGCTGGATACACGTATCGGCCCTGATACTGCAGGCCATGCGTATTGCCATCCCGGCGGTTATTGTCGGCATTTCGGTAGGCACCGATGCGGTTCATAACATGCTGGCTTCCATACCGGAAGTAGTCACCAATGGTCTTAATATCGCCGGCGGCATGATTGTCGTTGTCGGTTATGCCATGGTTATCAATATGATGCGTGCCGGCTATCTGATGCCTTTCTTTTATCTGGGCTTTGTTACTGCTGCTTTTACCAATTTCAACCTGGTTGCGCTCGGCGTCATCGGCGTGGTCATGGCCATCCTTTACATCCAGCTGAGCCCGAAATACAACCGGAGCCAGGGTGGGCAGGCGTCTGCCCCGGGTGCAAATGATCTTGATAACGAACTGGATTAAAGGTGAAAGAAATGGTCGATATTACCAAAATTGAAAAAAAACTGACCCCGGGTGATGTGCGTGCAGTGTTCCTTCGCTCAAACCTTTTCCAGGGCTCGTGGAACTTCGAACGTATGCAGGCGCTGGGATTCTGTTACTCCATGGTGCCCGTTATTCGCCGTCTTTATCCGGAAAATAACGACGATCGCAAGCAGGCGATCAAACGCCATCTCGAGTTTTTCAATACCCATCCGTACGTTGCAGCTCCGGTACTGGGCGTCACCATGGCGATGGAAGAACAGCGTGCCAATGGAGCGCCGATTGACGATGCGGCGATAAACGGCCTCAAAGTGGGTCTGATGGGACCGTTGGCTGGCGTCGGTGACCCGATCTTCTGGGGTACCGTGCGTCCGGTATTTGCCGCCTTAGGGGCCGGCATCGCCATGAGCGGCAGCCTACTGGGTCCGCTGCTGTTTTTTATCCTGTTTAACCTGGTCCGTTTGGTCACGCGCTACTACGGCGTGGCTTACGGTTACCGCAAAGGGGTCGATATCGTCAGTGATATGGGTGGCGGCTTCTTGCAAAAACTGACCGAAGGGGCATCGATATTGGGCCTGTTCGTGATGGGGGCGCTGGTCAATAAGTGGACCCATGTCAATATTCCGTTCGTGGTATCCCGCATCACTAACCAGGAAGGCCAGACTACCGTCACCACCGTGCAAACCATACTGGATCAGTTAATGCCAGGCCTGGTTCCGCTGCTGCTGACGTTTGGCTGTATGTGGCTGCTACGACGCAAAGTCAATGCTCTATGGATCATCATGGGCTTCTTCGTGATTGGTATTTTTGGCTACTGGATAGGTGCTCTGGGTCTCTGACCCGGCTGAATGCCCGATGTCAGCCATGACTGACCATGTCATTACCCGGGGGAACACCCCCGGTTTTTTTATGCTTTTTATCAGGTGGGAATAATGACCATTACCGATATCGGCGTAGTGATATGCATTGCCGCAGGGCTGTTGTTCGCCGTGTATGACGTGTTTATCGTTGATCATTTTCGCCAAGGAGAGACCCGACTGAAGGTGGAACTGAAACGTCAAAGCCGCCTGGATGGGCTGATTTTTATTGGCCTAATATTCATTCTTATTTACCAGAATATCAGCAGCAAGGGCACGGTCATGACAACCACTTTGCTAATGATCCTGGCGTTCGTGGCGTATTATTTATCCTATATCAGAAGACCAAAATTAGTGTTCAAACCCCAGGGATTCTTTTTTGGCAATATCTTTATCCGCTATGAGCGCATCCAAAACATGAATCTGTCTGAGGACGGCGCCTTGGTCATCGATTTGGAGAAGCGGCGGTTACTGATTCAGGTCATAGAGATGGATGATCTGGACAAGATTTACCATTTTATGATTGAAAATCAATAAGATAAATACAATACATCGAGCTATGCATTAAACGATTGTCTATATTTAAAAAATTAGAGAGGGAAAAGGCTTATTTTAAATCAAGCACTGCTTGATATAATTTGTATATTAGCGCTGTTGTTACCGCTATTAATTATGTGTTAAGGATGCCCGGTCGTTGGGGAGTAGCCGACCCGCTTAGATAATCAAACGTGGTGCGCGCCACCCGCAGGCCCTGATAGCCGGTTAACGAATTACTGCGCCGACGGCGCTATGCGCTGCCAGGCGCGGATAATGAAATCAGTTTCGCACGCGAAATGGGCCAGTTGACCAAGCGATGCCAACTGACTTTCATTGGCGCGCCAGGCAAACGGCGTCATCTGCAGTAAATGCTTGGCCATGTCGCCGGTAAGCGTCATCGTATAAGCCAGGCTTTCCTCCAAGACTGGCTCAAAACCCTCGAACTGATCTTCCCTGAGCGGATGCAGCATAACGTCCTCATACATCATTGCTTTAAGCTGGTACAGGTGGCGTGGCCCAGGCGTGACGGTAATGACCAGCCCCTGAGGCTGGACAGTCCTGAGCATTTCGCTGACGCGACAGGGAGCATAAATACGCAGGATACCGGCCAATGATTGGTCTTGAAACGGCAGTCTCTGGCTGGAAGCCACGCTGAACTGCACTTGCGGATAGCGTTTTGCCCCCTGCAGAACGGCGTTCTTGGATATGTCCAGGCCATATACCTGACCCTTGTCGCCCAGCGCTTGTGCCAGCGATGCGGTGTAGTACCCCTCGCCGCAGCCAATATCCAGCCAGTTACCCATTATCCCGGCGCCCTGGCCGGCAATGACCGCCAGAACCCGATCGCGCAGCGGCTGGTAATAACCGGCATCCAGAAACAACCGCCGCGAATGCATCATTTCCTGGTTATCGCCAGGTTCCTTACTGCGCTTAAACTGCACCGGCAGCAAATTGACATATCCTTCCCTGGCGCAGTCAAAGCGATGCCGGCCTTCACACTCCCACCCCTGATGAGAAAAAGCGAGCGGTAGCTGGCACAGCGGACACTGGTAACAGGACATAACGGTTCCCGGACAATTGAAATGACTGGTGCGCATAGTATGCGATTCCCCGCTCAAAATCATCGTTACCGGCAAAATTCAACCATGAGCGTGCGCTGTAGACAATGCAGTGCCGGCCTGACGCGTATCCGAGGTCAGCGCATCGGGCGCCACATTCATGATACGTAGCACTTCAGCCATAATGGTACTGAACACCGGCGCGGATACTGCGCCGCCGTAGTATTGCCCCGCCTGGGGATTATCTATCACCACCACCAGGGCAAATCGAGGACGGCTGGCCGGGGCGATTCCGGCGGTATAGGCCACGTATTTATCCACATAGCGCCCATCCGGGCCAATTTTTTTGGCGGTGCCGGTCTTCACCGCCACCCGGTAATCCCTGACCGCCGCTTTGATACCGCCACCGCCCGGCAAGGCGACACTTTCCATCATGTGTTTGACTTCATGGACTATCCGCCCGTTCATGATTTGCTGCCCAATGACCGGCGGATCCACCCGGACAATCGACAACGGCCGATAAAGTCCATCATTGGCGATAGCGGCATAGACCCGGGCAAGCTGCACGGGTGTCACCATCAGGCCATAGCCGAAGGAAAACGTCGCCCGATCCAGCGCGCCCCAGCGCTGCCGGTCTGGCATCAGCCCGCTGCTTTCTCCGGTCAGGCCCAGTTCAGTCGGTTTACCCAGGCCAAAACGCTGATAGGTTTGCTGCAAAGCCGATATCGGCATGGCCAGCGACAGTCTTGAGACGCCGACATCACTGGATTTTTGCAAAATCCCGGCCATGGACAGCCGCGGATAGAACGCTACATCGCGTATTTGATGTCCATTCAGCACATAGGGACGCGTGTCCAGCACGCTGTCCGGGCGGACGATTCCCTGCGCCAAAGCGGTCATAACCACCATCGGCTTGACCGTCGAACCCGGCTCAAAAATATCGCTAATGGCGTGATTGCGGAAATCCGCTTCCCCGGCGCCGCTGCGGTTATTGGGATTGAACGTTGGATAGTTGGCCATCGCCAGTAATTCGCCGGTGGCCGTATCGACCAACACCGCCGCTCCCGAATCCGCTTTATTGAAGGCGACCGCATTGCCCAGGGCAGCCTCAGTCTGACGCTGCAAGCGCAGATCGATACTCAAGGCCAGGTCATGGGCCGGACGACTGTCAGTGGCGCGCAGCGTTTCTATAACTCGGCCAAAGCGGTCTTTTCTTACCACGCGTTGTCCCGATGTGCCGTTTAACAAGGAATTGAAACTTTTCTCTACACCTTCTATTCCCTGATCATCGATATTGGTGAACCCCAGTAGATTAGCTGCCGCCTCACCGGCAGGATAAAAGCGCCTGGACTCCTGTTTCAGGTAAATGCCGTGAAGTTTTAGCTGTTTGACGTATTGCGCTGCATCCGGTTCAACCTGCCGGGCCAGGTAAAGGAAGCGCAGGTGCGGGTGTTGCGCCATCCTGCCGGTCAACTCGGTAAACGGTATATTCAAAACCTGCGCCAGCGCCTGCCAGCCGTCGCTGGCGCTCACGCCGCCGCTCTGGGCCACTTCCTGGGGATCGGCCCAGATGGCGTCTACCGGCACGCTTACCGCCAGCGGCAGTCCCTGTCGATCGGTTATCATGCCGCGGGCTATCGGCGTTTGCTCAACCCGCAGCGAGCGCTTATCTTCCTGGGCAACCAGCTTATCAGGCGCAATGACCTGCAGCCAGGCGATACGGACCAGCAGCACTGCCAATATCAGAAAGATGCCCAGACACAAGCTGCCAAAACGCCATTGAATAAATCCTTTCTCGTTATGCGTACTCATTTTCACGGCGATTCACGTCTTCATGGCTAACAGATTGAATCGATTAAACCTGATAACCGAGACTCTTGGTGTCAAAACTGTGCTACAAGGGTTAGTCATTTGCAACAAGGCGCGAGTAATGGTGATTTTTATCCTTTATCCGACCGGCACGCTTTCGTCATGTCAGATAATACGGATACACTGTTTTTATTTGATTGACAGGCGACGTAAAAATGACCGTTTATTCTTCTTTATTGCAATCCCTCCCCGGCATCGCCCATGGATTTGGTGATAAATCCGCACTGATGCCTGACAATCTTGCCGCCTGGCAAAGCACGCTGCCGCAAAAAAAACAGGTCCATGGTAGCGAAATTGGTTTGGTCAGCCATGCCGGGCAAGCCTGCGGGGAAGTGGACGGGCTGATAACCTTTACACCGGGCGTACTGCTCACGGTGCTGACGGCCGATTGCCTGCCGCTGCTATTCTGCCGGCGCGATGGCCAGGCCATCGGTGTGGTACATGCGGGCTGGCGGGGTTTGCTGGCCGGGATTATCGAGCAATTCGCCAGGCTGATAGCCGCCCAGGGAAACCATCCCGCCGATTGGCTGGCGGTAGTTGGACCCGCCGCGGGCCCCTGCTGCTACGAAGTTGGCCACCCCCTGGTGGCGGACTTTTGCCGGCAGTTGACTGTACCGACCAACATCATCACCCCCGGCAATGGCTATCTGGATCTGCCCGCTATCGCGGCCTATAAATTACAGCAAGCCGGCTTCGGTCAGAGTGAACGGTTAAATGAATGTACTATCTGCAGCCAGCCATCGACCGCTTCAGCCAGCCAGGCCGGCCCGGCCTGCTTCAGCTACACCAGTTTCCGTCGCAACAGCAAAAAACGGGCTACAGACCGGTCATATCCGTCGATTAAAGGCCGCAACCAGCATTCTGGTCTGATTATGTTGCCTAAAACGTCAGATTGACCGATCCCGGTTGGGTCGACAGTGATGAGGTGTAGCGTCAGTTGGGATTGCTGATATGACGTTAAATAAGATAAATGCGGGTATTATCTGGGGAAGTGTCTATGAGGTGAACACCCTGCCGGCACGTAACCGGCAGGGGAAGCAACTTGTGATCCATCAGCCAAATGGCTGATTGTTGATTATCAACGTGGATTACAGAGCAGTTACGTTAACTGCTGAAGGACCTTTCTGGCCATCCTGGATTTCGAATTCTACGTTCTGGCCTTCAGCCAGAGTTTTGAAGCCGTTACCCTGAATTGCGGAGAAGTGTACGAACACGTCTTTGCTGCCATCGGCCGGAGTGATGAAACCAAAACCTTTAGACTCGTTGAACCACTTCACTTGACCTTTAATCTTTGCCATCTTGCATATTTCCTTTGGAGTGTTTAAATCGCCTTGAGGCGAGACAGAGACAAACTGGAGTCGTTACTGCTTGAGGCACTAAGATAAGGATCGGCAGAGAAGCGGTATGCAACGATATCGTCTTTACGCAATACTTCTTTACTGAAAATGCCATTCATATACAGAACTGTACCTCGTTTTACCCAAATGCGTTATCACATACTCTGTAATCAATGGCAAGCCATTTTTATTCAGTGTAGGAGATCTCGCACATAATCAAATCATTCTCTACATTGCTTAGGTCAGTAACATTAGGAAAGTACGTATAACCTCATCCTGCGTACTGATAGCAACATAGATTCCTGCATCAATTGATGAATACCTTATCGCAAAGATTTGCCAACGTCCAATCTATTATTCAGGAATAACTATTCATTTACTCGCGCAAGAAAACAAGAGGTTCAGCTCACAAATTTCAGCTCTGCTTATAACGTGTTTTGATAAACATCTATTAAATATGTCTGATAAAAATACCGCTTTGGTTATTAAATCGGCATATGCGGTTGAGGCAGTTTGGCATCGGCATCCGCCACTGCGGCCGGCCGTATGCCGGTGCAGTCAGCCCTGCCCCGTCAAGAGGATGCTGCGCCAATAAGGCTCACCAATAATGTGCAAGATGGGCAGTTAGCGGCAGCATTACAGCTCTGCGAGAAAATGACAGATAAAAGATCGTCGGTTTTTAACCATTGTGCCTATATAGATCTCATACCTCTTTACATATATATGAAAATCTTACTACAGGATTATTCTTTCACCTATTTTTAGCGGGCTGAACTTATTGTTATCAATACCCGCCTGTTGTAAAGCGCGCTTTAATTCCCTGGGCGGTTCATCGAGTGACTCATCGGCCAACTCAAATACACCCCAGTGAATCGGTATTACTCTTGGGGAACCCAGTTCAGTGAATAAGGTGACGGCGCTGGCTGGACTCATATGGCTGTCGCCCATGAACCATTCTGGTGCATAAGCGCCGATCGGCAGCGCTGCGATGTCGAAGGGACCGAGTCGCTGGCCGATTTCGGTGAGCGTAGGCGAATATCCGCTGTCACCTGAAAAATAGAATCGCCAGGCTGCAGTCTCCAGCACCCAGCCGCACCACAGGCTCTGATTGCGATCCCATAGGCTGCGCATACTCCAATGACGGGCCGGTACAGCATGGAGCCGCATACCGGCGATCGCCAGGCTGTCCCACCAATCGCACTGCTTGATATCCCTGGCGCCCATCCGTATCAGAGAGCGAGACATCCCCAGCGGCGCTATGACCGGTACCTGGGGGAAGCGCCTGAGCAACTGTTTTAAACTGCGCTTATCGAGATGGTCGTAATGATTATGGGAATAGATAATCGCATCCAGGCTTGGCAGGCTATCCAAATTTATTGGCGAGGGGGTCTTGCGGGCCGGGCCGATAAACGATAAGGGAGAAGCGCGCTGCGCCAGCGCCGGGTCTACCAGCAAATACCGGCCTTGAGCTCTGACCAGGATACATGCATGGCCTAGCCACCAGATGGCATCTTCGCTGCCGGCCAGATCCGCCGGTTGCCACCAGCGCTGGATAAAACGGCGGTAACCGCCTTCAGGCGGGCGAGGCAATCCTTCAGCCTTACGCTGCTTTTGCCATTGCTTGTAGGCATCGGGACGATGTGTGGTTGGTTCGGTGTTGCGAAAGCCATCCGGGGTGTGGTGGGGTTTCAGTGGGTCAAACCAGGGATTTTTTATAGCCATCGACCTAGGTAAGCTCTCAATATAATCAGCACGCGTATGGCGGGACGAAAAACAGCCTCTGTTGCGCAAAGGGGCTCAACGCCGTAAACGCTGTTTCGTCCATACCGTCCGGCCTCAACGCTCTGCGATGAAGTCCTTGAACATAATGGGTTCAGCACCGGCCAGCGGAACATCGAGGTCATTGACTTCCGGGGTAGCCTTGGGCTGCAGGGCCTTCAACAGCGCCGTCTGTTTTTTCTGCTGTTCAAGGAGTTCGGTCAGCAGCGCAATCTGCTGGTTAGCCCTTACGCTTGCCCGATTAAGGAAAAACCACACCCCCAGCCCGATGATGGTTACCGCCAATGAAAACGCCATAGAGGCGATACCCATATTATCAACACTCATTGCATTCATGTTACTGACCTTGCCACAGATAAAGATGCTGCCGTTTTCTCATCGCGTGAACCTGATAGCATCTGCAGCATCACGTTCATCACTACCATGGCATCCATTTTGTCACCCGGCATACTCCTGCGAAAAAATCGCCGCCCTGATCACAAAAACTATTGAGTGCCGATAGCCATAGTATCAGACAAAGCGAGAGTATGACGACTATTGATAGAGTTAGACTTTTTTTCAAAACACTGTCCTGTTCTTACCGGTTGCATAATAGTAAGCAGTCAAACTTAAACAAAGGTTAACTGCATAGCAATTAGTTGCTTTAGCAATAATGATTCAATGACATTATGCTACACACTCCGATATGACGGCCGGGTAAGAACAGCTGCGCCTGAGAATGGCCTGAGTTACGAGGAATGATTGAATTTCAGATCTATCAATGCAATGGCTTTCTCAATCGCCCGCCGGGTGATCGGGTCCTGTGCCGCGGGATGGGTTGCGAAATCGATGGCTTTAAGCTGGTGGGACATTTTATCGCGCACTTCCACCGGGGCAATAACATCAATAACGTCCAGGATCTGTTTGATGACCAACTGACAGGCAACCAGGTCGGAAACCAGTTCCTGGTTTTCCGAAAATGAAACCGACATATTCTTTTCCTTTTCTTTATTCGGTACCTGACGGAGGCAGGACAGCAAGCCCCGCTCCGGCATGAAACGGCATCCGTCAGAACGGATACTCTTGATAGCCAATCTGGCGAGAGATGGTACGCGCCGCATCGTGCAGCATACTGACATAATCGTTCTTGCTGCCTTCGGAAAAGCGTATGGTCGGGAAGGAAATGCTCAGGCCTGCGATCACTACGCCAAAACGATCGAAGATCGGTACGGCGATGCAGCGCAGCCCTTCTTCCTGCTCTTCATTGTCTTCACCAAAGCCTTGCTGTTTTACCCGCGCCAGCTCGGGCATCAGGGTATCTACGTCTGCTGCGGTACGGGAGGTACTGCGGGTGAATACCACTTCAGACAGGATCTCGCGCACTTCGTTGCTTTCGCGCCAGGCCAGCAATACCTTGCCGATAGCAGTACTGTAAAGAGGGTTGCGGCGCCCGACACGAGAGTGCATCCGCAGGTTGTACATTGAATCAATCTTATGGATATAGACGATACTGTCTTCATCTAGCGAGCCCAGATGAATGGTTTCACGCGTCAGGTCGGACAGCACCCGCATCTGAATATCGGCAATACGGATAAGATCGACGTTCTGCAATGCCTTGGCACCGAGTTCAAACAGTTTGAGCGTCAGGGAATATTTTTCAGACTCGCCTTCCTGAGCGACATATCCCAGGGACTTCATTGTTTGTAAAAAGCGATACACCGTGCTTTTGGACATCATCACACGCTGAGACAGCTCGGTGATGCCGATTTCGCGCTCTTCGCCCAACGCCTGCAGAATGCCAAAAACCTTAAGTACCGACGAAACTGAATCGGGTTGCCTGTCTAAGTCTGCTATCGCCATTATGTGTTATTTCCTGAGTCGCGCGATGTTTTAAAAAATTCAGAACATGATTTTTAGTATAATGTTAACGCCATATTCATTGCAATCCTAACACCACTAATAACCGCACCCCCAGCGGGGATAACGCGATTATTTAGTTGTTACGTTTATTTGATTATCTGCCCATGCTAATACTAATGTGGGCACATTTAATTTAGGTAATAGCGCACTTTGACCATGTTGACTTCCTATGCCGATGGCATCCCCACCCCCCGGCGTTACGGCGCCATCCTGACCATTATTCTCAGCATCTCGATAGCCGTTCTGGATGGGGCGATCGCCAATGTAGCGCTTCCGACCATTGCCCGCGAGCTGCAGGCAAGTCCGGCCGCCTCTATCTGGGTGGTCAATGCCTATCAGCTATCGATTATCATGACGCTGCTTTCCTTCGCCAGCCTGGGGGATATCTATGGCTATCGCCGGGTCTACCAGTGCGGGCTGGCGCTGTTCAGCCTCATGTCGCTGGCCTGCGCCTTATCTGACAGTCTGTGGATGCTTATCGGCGCCAGGATATTGCAGGGACTGGGCGCGGCGGCTGTTATGAGTATCAATACCGCCCTCATCAGAATTATTTATCCGCAGTCCAAACTCGGCAGGGGTATTGCGTTGAACACGCTAGTGGTCGCCGTCTCCACGGCCGCCGGCCCGACCATCGCCGCCGCTATCCTATCGGTGGCATCGTGGCAGTGGCTGTTCGCGGTCAATGTCCCCATCGGCGCGGTGGCTTTGTTTTTGGGACACCGTTTTTTACCCGCTAATAATCAGAAAAATGGCGGCCAGCAATTCAATATCTTCAGTGCCCTGATGAACGCGCTTACCTTTGGGCTGCTGCTGCTCGGCCTGGGGGGATTCGCACAGGGAGTGGATGTCGGCTGGGTTCTGCTGGATCTCATCCTGGCGCTGCTGGCTTTAGGGATATACGTACGTCATCAATTGAATCAGCCCTGGCCGCTGCTGCCGGTGGACTTACTTAAACTGCCGTTATTTTCACTGTCCATCGGCACCTCCATCTGCTCTTTCAGCGCCCAGATGCTGGCGATGGTGTCACTGCCGTTCTATTTGCAGACCGTTCTGGGCCGGGACGAGGTTGCCACCGGGCTGCTGCTCACACCCTGGCCGCTGGCCACTATGTTGTTCGCCATGCTGGCAGGCAGATTGATCGGGCGGGTAAACGGTGGCTTGCTGGGCGCCGTGGGATTGAGTTTTTTTGCGCTGGGTCTGTTTTCCCTGGCATGGCTGCCGGCAGCCCCCGACGACGGACAGATCATCTGGCGCATGATGCTGTGCGGCGCCGGCTTCGGCCTGTTTCAGTCGCCGAACAACCATATCATCATTACTGCCGCTCCCCGTCACCGCAGCGGCGGCGCCAGCGGCATGCTCAGCACCGCCAGATTGTTTGGGCAGACGCTGGGCGCAGCACTGGTGGCGATGATGTTTAATCTGTTTGGTGATACCGGCACCCATGCAGCGCTGTTGCTGGCCGGAGGGTTTGCCGCTGCCGCTGCCCTGGTGAGCGCATTGCGCATTAGCCAGCGCAATCAGGCAGGTTAGCCTGCCCGGCTACGGAAGAAAGAGTGGCAGTTCGACGTTGAATCGAACTGCCCTTTCATTAACAACCGACAACGACCGACCTACCCTATCCACTGTGACCGGCTGTAATTATTTCAGATACTCACCAGATCGCAGCGCTTCGATACGCTTGTCCAGCGGCGGGTGGGACATGAACAGTTCGCTGATCCCCGTTTTCTTGCCATTGATGCAAAAGGCCAGCAGGCTTCCCTCTTCTTGCGGTTCATGACTGGTTTTCAGCCGCTGCAGGGCGGCAATCATTTTCTCTTTACCCACCAGCCGGGCTGAACCGGCGTCGGCATGAAACTCGCGATGGCGCGAGAACCACAGGGTGATGATGCTGGCCAGTACGCCAAACACCAGCTCAAGCACCATGGACACCGCAAAATAAATCAGCGGATTGCCGTTACCGCTTTCGCCTTCATCTCGGTTGGACGACATGAAGCCAGCGGCAATCTGCGCCAGGATACGTGAAATGAAGATAACAAAGGTGTTTACCACACCCTGAATCAGGGTCATGGTGACCATATCGCCATTAGCCACATGGCTGACTTCATGGGCGATCACCGCCTCAGCCTCATCCCGGCTCATGTTGGCCAGTAGACCGCTGCTCACCGCTACCAGTGAAGCATCGCGCCGAGCCCCGGTCGCAAAGGCATTGATATCCGGCGCATGATAGATAGCCACCTGCGGCATGACAATCCCCGCCTGTTCGGACTGGCGGCGGACAATGTCAAGCAGCCAACGCTCGGTTTCGTTACGCGGTTGTTGGATCACTTCGCCGCCAACTGATCGCAGCGCCATCGATTTTGACATGAGCAACGAAACAAAGGCGCCGCCAAAACCGAATAAACCGGCCATAATCAATAACCCGGTGGCACTTGAACCCTGAATTCCCGTCAGGCTCAGCACCAGACCGAAAACCAGCATCACCGCCAGGTTAGTGAGTAAAAAGAGAGCGATACGCATCATAGTTTGTCTGGTTCCTCAAAATAGTCGCGCTTATTGCGCTATGAAGATCGTATGGGTATCCGGCGCGTTTTCAAGGTGTGAAGCCGCTTAAGTGGCTAAATAAAGCTAACTTTACACTTCTAGAGGAGAGTGGCACCGACCAGGGCATACCCAGGCTGACGCGACGTGGGGAACATAATGACAAAGGCGTCCTATTGGACGCCTTTGTCGTCTGACCGCGTTATGCATCAAGCCCGCAGGGGCCTGAATTTCATTGAGCGGCTGTGGCAGGTTTGGCCACTTTGCTCAGGGCCTTGGACAAGTCCAGCGCAATGTTGACTGCTTCATCGAGGTAGGCATCCGGCTCATGGAAATCCTTGGGAATGGCATCCAGCGTTTTTACCGGTTTCTTACCTGCTCGGGTTAAGCGCTCATTGGTACGCTTGAGCCGGACGGCGTCATCTTCGTGACTTTCCTTTTCCCGCTGCGCCAGGTTAAGCGTGACCGTATTGCGCTTATCTTTCAAGGCATGGTAACGGGCAATATCCTCAGCGATATACTGAAACTCGGGATCCTTGGCAATACGCGCATTATAAGCATTCAGCAGCGAAGCCGAGAAAGGTTTCAAATCACCGCTCTTGATAAAGGTGGCCGCATTGATACTGTCCCAGGGCAGCGCGTTATCTTCGAACTTCTCGCCGGTTTCGATGGTTTCATTGCCGGTAGGCATAATGATGTCAGGTACTACGCCTTTGCGCTGGGTACTGCCCCCATTGACCCGGTAGAACTTCTGAATGGTGTACTGGATAGATCCTAGCGCCGGCCATTCGGGACGCAGCATCTGATCATATATCCGGTTGAGCGACCGATACTGCTGCACCGTGCCTTTGCCGAATGTCGGTTCCCCTACTATCAGCGCCCGGCCATAGTCCTGCATGGCGGCGGCGAATATTTCAGATGCCGAGGCGCTGAACCTATCGACCAGTACCACCAGCGGGCCTTTATAGTAAACGATGCCGTCTGTATCGCTGTCTTCACGGATTTTACCGTTGTTGTCCCTTACCTGCACGACCGGGCCAGAAGGAATAAACAGGCCGGACAGGGAGACCGCTTCGGTCAGTGCGCCGCCGCCGTTGGAGCGCAAATCAATCACTACGCTTGTCACGTTTTGCTTCTCCAGCTTCTGCAGCTGGATTTTGACATCGTCCGTCAAGCCGACGTAGAAACCCGGAATATCGAGGACACCGACTTTCTGCTGACCCACGTTCTTGACCGTCAATTTGACCGCCCGGTCTTCCAGGCGAATACGTTCACGGGTAACGGTAACGATACGGGTTTTGGTGCCCTTGCCAGCCGGCAGGATCTCAAGTCGGACCTTGCTGCCTTTAGGGCCTTTGATTTGCGAAACCACATCATCCAGACGCCAGCCGATAACATCCACCATCGGTTTTCCTGCCTGGCCGATACCGACCACCCGGTCTCCAACGCTGATGTTTTTGGTTTTAGCCGCCGGACCGCCGGGAACCAAAGAATTGATGACGGTATAATCGTCGTCCATCTGCAATACCGCGCCAATGCCTTCAAGAGACAGACTCATCTCGGTGTTGAATTGTTCGGTGTTGCGGGGGGAAAGATAATTGGTGTGGGGATCTATCTCATGAGCGAAAGCATTCATGATGAGCTGAAAAACGTCTTCGCTGTTGCTCTGCGCCAGGCGCCTAATGGCGAACTGATAGCGCTTAGTCAGGATCTCGCGTATCTCTTTTTCGTCTTTGCCGGTCAGTTTGAGGTTGAGTTCATCATACTTGACCTTGGCATCCCACAGCGTGTCGAGTTCAGCTTTACTTTGTGGCCAGGGGGCCTTGCTGCGATCCAGTTCAATCTGTTCATTGCCGGTAAAATCCATCGGCTTGTCCACCAGCGTAAGCGCATATGCCAAACGCTCGAAGCGTCTTTTCTGCGCCAGATTGTAAAGCGCAAACGGCACCTCCAGCTTGCCGCTTTTCAACTCGTCATCCAGCTGGTTTTTTTTAGCCGCGAACTGCGCGATATCCTGGGCCAGCAGAACATTATGGCTGTAATCCAGCATATTAAGATAACGGTCAAATATCTTGGCCGAGAATTGATCGTCTAAATCGAACTGGCGATAATGTGAGCGGTTAAAACGCGCTGTTACACGCTCACTGACCGTTTCCTGTTGAGCTTCCTGCCTGAGCGGGGGGATTTGATCGGCACGCGTAATTTTATCATTCGCAGCCGCCACTCCCGTCAATAGAATCCCTGCAACGACGGTTACTTTGACAAAATTGTTCATGCCCTGGTAGGCCTCCGTATCAGAACTGCAGATGTTCTGCGCGTACTATCAAAGCCATGCCGGAGGAGAGTTGCACACGCACTCCTTCCTTGGCTATTTCCATTACCGTCGCTTCCATGGGATCTTTACCCACTTTCACTTTGATAGCCTGACCAATGTGCAGGGCGGAGATATCGGTTACCGGTACCTGTGGAGCAGGAGCCGGTTTTTTCACCGCCGGGGCGGATGAAGGCGCTTGAGGATGACGCTCGGTTTTCGCGCGGTTGGCGGGGCGCGGTTTGCGAGCAGCGGGGGCAGCGCCTGTACGCGGGCGCGCCTGAGCATCTTCGCCTGACTTGGCCGGACGCCGCGCTGCCGGAGCGGCTTCGCCGTTCTCGCGTTTCTTGGCCTGCTGGGCGGCACGCTGCTGCTGTACACGGGCTTTGGCTTCTTCAAGCTGTTTGCGCGCATGTTCTACATGCTGAGCTTCCAGTTCACCACAGGGATTGCCGTCAAGATCGACACGTTGAGCACCGAGCTTGATACCGTACAGATAACGCCAGCTGGATGTGTAGAGGCGCAGTGCAGAACGCAGTTGCGTTTTGCTCAGATTATCTTCCCCTTGAACCCGCTCGACGAGGTCCTGAAATATGCCAATCTTCAATGGCCTGGCTTCACCTTCAGCGGTAAAGCAAAGCGGAAAACGTTCCGCCAGAAAGGCAATGACTTCTTTATTACTGTTCAACTTGGGTTGATTTTCCATGAAATTTCCTGATTACAACGGGTTTGCCAACCAGCGCAGGCATGAACAGGCGTCATTATAATGACGCCATCGGTAAATGCCACGATATCCGTATATCAATATGAAGTATTATTGATAAATCTTCGTATATCCGTTTTTGCCAACTGCAGGCAAAGCCGTTCCACCAAGGCGTGAAGCCCTTCTTCGTCTTCCTTACCGAAGCAGCTATAAATTGTGCTGTCTATATCCAGCACACCAATTACGCGTCCATCCAGGGTGATCGGCAGAACGATTTCCGCATTGCTGCTGGCGTCACAGGCGATATGACCAGGGAATGCATGGACATCGTCCACCCGCACTATCCGGTTTTCAGCAACCGCCGTACCGCATACCCCTTTTCCTACAGGAATGCGCACGCACGCCACTCTCCCCTGAAAAGGACCGAGCACCAGTATATCATCGTCAAGCAGATAAAATCCCGCCCAGTTAACACCCTCCATCCGCTCAAACAGCAACGCGCTAAAATTTGCCATCGCAGCGATAAAGTGCGTCTCGCCATCGATAAGCGCCGACACATCCTGTAATAACTCGGCATAAAATTCTTTTTTATTCATATAAAAACCATTAAATGAGCTAATCTCTCTGATAGTAGCCGGTGACTACCTTTATAAAATAAGCAATAAATGCCCATGGTCACAAGATCAATCCGTAATCACTTCACAAATACCCCTCCCCCGGGTATGTTTGCGCCTCCAGCTACAGCCTGTCGTTCTGGACGCACCCGTTCGTTAAGCTGCAGCGGGAATATCATCATAGCGGGTATATGGGTTCATACTTACGGAATATGAAAATACAGCATCTTCAACCCGCCTTTCCTGTGGCGCGCCATCAGCGTTGCTCGCAGTGCGATGCCTTGTTTGTCATCCCGCAGCTGCATGCCAATCAGGATGCCTTATGCCCGCGCTGTAAAGCCAAAGTCAGTGGCGGGCGGGAGTGGTCGATAACGCGTCTGGCGGCCATTGCGGTCACCATGCTGGTACTGATGCCGTTTGCCTTTACCGAATCTCTGATCAATATTCGCCTGCTGGGAACACCGATCTCCGCCAGCCTGCTGCAGGGTATTTGGCAGATGGCTCGGCAAGGGGACGCCATTACCGCCAGCATGGTGGCTTTCTGTACCGTCGGCGCCCCCGCGACCCTGGTCGGTTCGCTGTTGTATCTGTATTTCGGCCAGCGCATTGGGCTCAATCTGCGGCCGGTCCTGCATTTGCTTGACCGGCTCAAAGAGTGGGTGATGCTGGATATCTATCTCATTGGTATGGGCGTGGCGGCGATCAAGGTGTCTGATTATGCCAGCCTCAGCACCGGCCTTGCGCTACCGGCCTATGTAGCATTGACCCTGTTGAGCTTGATTACTCTGATTCATCTCAATGTGGAGCAGCTGTGGGAGCACTTTTACCCACAACCGATAACCTCGCCCCAACCGCATGATCCGGCGGTGCTCAGGGTCTGTCTGGCCTGTAATTTCACCGGCATGCAAGATGAGCGCGGGCGCTGTCGACGTTGTCATGTGCCGCTGCGCACCCGCCGACGCCACAGCCTGCAGAAATCCTGGGCAGCGCTGCTCGCCGCCATCGTTATGCTGGTACCGGCCAATGTACTGCCGATTTCCATTATTTACGTCAATGGCGCACGCACCGATGACACTATCCTTTCCGGCATAGCCTCCCTGGCCTCAAGTAACGTACCGGTGGCGGCTATTGTTTTTATTGCCAGTATTCTGGTGCCGGTGATTAAAATCCTGGTGCTGCTGGGGCTTTTGGTTTCAATACACTTCAAGCTGCGCCACGGACTGAAAACCCGTATTCGCCTGCTTCGTTTCGTTATCTGGATTGGACGTTGGTCGATGCTCGACCTGTTCGTTATTTCCATCACCATGTCTCTGGTTGATCGTGACCAGCTGCTGGCCTTTACTATGGGACCTGCTGCTTTCTATTTCGGCAGCGCCGTAATTTTGACAATTCTTGCTGTCGGTTGGTTAGACAGCCGATTGATATGGGATGCACATGCCGCAAACGCCGACTACGCCGACTGAAACTGCTGAAGTCAAAATCAAGCGCCGGATATCGCCTTTCTGGCTGTTACCGCTGATTGCGCTGATGATCGCCGGCTGGCTGGTCTACAGCACGATTCAAGAGCGCGGATCAACTGTCACCATCGATTTTGCCTCGGCCGATGGAATTGTCGCCGGCAGAACGCCGGTGCGCTATCAAGGGGTAGAAGTCGGTACGGTCCAGCACCTCAAGCTCAGTGATGATCTGCGCAGCATCAAGGTTGAAGTCAGCATCAAGCGCGATATGCGCGATGCCCTTCGCTCCGGTACCCAATTCTGGCTAGTGACGCCGAAAGCCTCTTTAGCCGGCATCTCGGGCTTGGATGCCCTGGTCGGGGGCAATTATATCGGCATGATGCCCGGCAAAGGCGAGGAAGAGAGTCATTTTACCGCTCTGGATACTCAACCAAAATTCCGGTTGAATACCGGTGAATTGCTGATTCATCTGCACGCTGAAAACCTGGGATCGCTCAGCAGCGGTTCGCTGGTGTATTACCGTAAGCTGCCGGTTGGTAAAGTATATGACTATGACATCGCCCGCGATAAAAATGGCGTCACTATCGATGTGTTGATCGATAGACGTTTTACCGACCTGGTGAAGGCCGACAGCCGGTTCTGGAATGTCTCCGGTCTCAAGGCAGACGTCAGTCTGCAAGGGGCCAAAGTGCAAATGGAAAGCGTGGCGGCGCTGGTCAATGGCGCTATAGCCTTCGACTCGCCGGATGACAGTCCCCAGGCCAAGTCGGAACAGCATTATGCGCTTTATCCAGACCTGGCCCACAGTCAGCGGGGGGTAGTGATTACCCTTGACCTGCCTGATGGGCAGGATCTGCGTGAAGGTCAGACACCGCTTATCTATCAGGGACTCGACGTGGGCACGCTGACCAAACTGACGCTTGGCCCGAATAAACGCGTTATCGGAGAGCTGACGCTGAATCCTTCGGTAGCGGATTTAATGGTCAGCGGTACCCGCATTGAGATGAATACGCCGCATCTGTCGTTAAATAACGCCAGCGTCACCCGTCTGCTGGGTGGTACCTACCTGGAGCTTATTCCCGGCAGCGGCGATCCCCAGCAGCGCTTTACCGTGCTGCAAAGTCATCAGAAACTGCTGCAGGATCCCGGCGCCAAAACCGTCACTCTGACGGCCCCGCAAACCTATGGTATCGACAGCGGTCAGCCGCTGACGCTGCTGGGGATTGAAGTCGGCAAAGTGGTGAGCCGCAAGCTCTCGGACCGGGGGGTGGAATTTGTGGTGGCGTTCGAGCCTGATTATGTCGGGCTGCTGCATAAAGATACCCGCTTTATCGTCAACAGTCGGGTAGATGTGAAATTCGGCCTGGACGGGGTCAGGGTCTTAGGCACCAGCGCCCAGGAATGGTTGGATGGCGGGATTGAAGTGGTGCCCGGCGGCAAAGGCGAGCCGGGGGAACGCTATCCTTTATACGGCAACCGGGAGATGGCCGATCAGGGCATCCAGGGTGATAAACCGGCAGCCACGCTTAAGCTGACGGCCGAGAGCCTGCCGGATATTCAGACCGGCTCTATTGTGCTCTATCGAAAATTTCAGGTGGGTGAAATCATTGACGTGCGGCCGACCCGCGGGTCTTTTGATGTCGATGTCTACATCCAGCCCCAGTATCGTAAGCTACTGACCCCTCAAAGCGTGTTCTGGGCCGAAGGCGGCGCAAAGGTATCAATCAATTCTGGTGGCCTATCGGTACAGGCTTCTCCTCTGGGACGCGCCCTGAAAGGCGCAATCAGTTTTGATAATCTGGATGGCGTGTCGATTAAAACCTCCGCCGAGCGCAAGCTCTACGCCACTGAGAATGCGGCTAAAGCGGTCGGAAGCCAGATTGTGCTGCGCACATATGATGCCAGTAAGCTGTCGCCAGGAATGCCAATCCGCTATCTGGGTATTGATATCGGCCAGATTGAAACCATGAAGCTTTCGAAGGAAAACAGTCAGGTGCTGGCTCAGGGTGTTCTTTATCCCGAATACGTCGATACTTTCGCCCGCGCCGGTACGCATTTTTCGGTGGTCACGCCGGAGATTTCCGCCGCCGGCGTTAATCATCTCGAGACGCTGCTGCAGCCCTATATTAATGTCGAGCCGGGTAACGGGAAAACTAGCCGCAATTTTGAACTGCAAGAGGCAACGATAACCGATTCCCGTTATCTGAACGGCCTCAATATCGTGGTCGATACTCCAGAAGCCGGTTCGCTGCAGGTTGGCACCCCGGTGCTTTATCGCGGTATCGAAGTGGGTACGGTAACCGGAATGGCTTTAGGTGCCATGGCAGACCGGGTCTACGTGTCACTGCGGGTCAGTACCCAGTATCAACATTTGGTACGTAACAACTCGGTGTTCTGGCTGGCCTCCGGTTATGATCTTAAATTCGGCCTGACCGGCGGTTCAGTCAAGAGCGGCACCTTCCAGCAATTCATCCGCGGCGGTATCGCATTTGCTACCCCACCCACTACGCCATTGGCGCCGCGCGCCACCGCCGGTAAACATTTCTTGCTAAATCAGGACGAGGTCAAAGATTGGCAGCAATGGGGAACCGCTGTTCCCAGGAACTGATGAAGGGTGACATCCCGGCCGGGTGATGTGACCGGTAGAGACATACCGGCCGGATCAGGTTGATTTAACGTCATGCTAAATCAGCAATGAATGAAAAATGCGAAAGCAGCGTAGGGCTACGCATTTTTAGCAATTCCTCTGCGATTGACTATGCTTTAAGAGACATTTGCCTGCAGGGCTCCATTCAGACTCTTTTTGTGAGGTTAATCTATGACGACAACCACGGTCCAGATAGGAAGTTTCTCGGTAAATGATGCCGAATTATCAAATGCTCCCGGCCAGAGCAACCAGAATCTGATCAGCATCCCCTGTGGATCCGATCCGGATCTGTGCAAGCAGCTAGATGGCTGGGATGACAATACCAGCGTACCCGCTTTTCTTGACGGCAAAGAGCATTTGCTGTTCAAACAGCATTACGATAAATCTGCCGATGCCTGGATCTTGCGTCTCGAATAATCTTTCAGGTCCGTTACTCAGGTAGCGGACGCTTTAACGACTCGCAGTTATACTGCGGCCTAGCATAACCCACTGTTTTTTAACTGCTTTATTTTCCCTCTTTCCGCTTTAAGTTGATTTATCGGCATAAACACCTATCATTATCTGAAGAGTTCAATTTGGTTTTCAAAGGGCGAAGATCCGGTCTTTTATCCGTTCCCCGTCGTTGATACAGGGTGGTGAACCCGATAGTCGATAAAGGATTGAGTATGTATGCACTGGTTTTGTTTATTTGCTACCTGGGCCAGGATTGCGATGACTTATTGATTGATGCATATCGCACTGAGGATGCCTGCCTGGCGTCGATGAAAGAACAGCGACTGCGTCATGCCGGTTGCTATCCTATCGAAGACTTTATCGACGGGCTTTGGCGGCCGGCCCAGGACTACGCTGATTTTTAATGCCGGTAATG
This sequence comes from Biostraticola tofi, assembly GCF_004343195.1. Taxonomy (GTDB): domain Bacteria; phylum Pseudomonadota; class Gammaproteobacteria; order Enterobacterales; family Enterobacteriaceae; genus Biostraticola; species Biostraticola tofi. The sequence continues at coordinate 381,632 of NZ_SMCR01000001.1, forward strand.
CCTGCCAAGGCATGCAGGCTGTTTTGATAAGGACTGGATAACATGATACAGACCCGCGAAGAATTGGATAAGGTCAGGGCCGAATGCCGGAGAATGGTCACGCGCCGCGCCGGGCTTTCGGCCGGTGCCGCCGTTATTCCGATACCGGGCCTGGATATCGGTGCCGATGTTTCCCTACTGCTGGCGCTGCTGCCATCGATTAATGAAAAATTCGGCCTGACGCCCGAACAGATAAACCGGTTGCACCCGAACCGTAAAAAGTACACTTTTGTGGCGATCACCGGCGTCGGCAGCAGGCTTATCGGCAAAACCATCACGCGTGAGCTGGTGACCCTGGTGCTAAAAAAGGTCGGGGTAAAGGTCGCTACCAAGTCGGTCGCCAAATATGTGCCGTTTATCGGTCAGGCTGCTGCTGCCGGCTTAAGTTTCAGCGCCATGAGGATCCTGGGCAATGCCCATATCGAGGACTGCTATAAGGTGGTTGAGCAAGTACTGGCCGATACGGAATTGCCTACCGGAGGCCATGCGGCATAACGTGCTGGTTATGGCTACCAATAGCACTACGCTGTTGAAGTACTTTTGTTTCCTTCGAATGAAAACCGTATTTATAAACCTCGAATGAGCCTGTACTTGGCACATGAAGAGATAATAGGTTGTTAATTGCTTTAATCAACTGATCCTTAACTTTCATCTTATTAAAACCTGACTACCTACCACATTTTTAATCTCATCCGATATTACCAACCACGACCGACCTCATGTGGTGCCTTATCGCCACGAGCACCAATGGCGCGGTAGTCCGCTTAGCAGGCATCCAATAACAAAGGGGGCAAAAAAAAGACCGAATACGATTCCTATATTCGGTCCAGGGAAATGGCTCCTGGGAGAGAGCCGTGCGCTAAAAGTTGGCATTTTTTGCAGGCTGGATAAGCCTTACATGACTAAGAATAGAATAAAGGCACGAAACTTCCACCGTTGACGCAGCATACCTGACCCATAACGGTAACTTATTGCTCACTATGTGATAACAACCACAGTTCAGCAGTTATCCCAATGCCGCTGGCGGCCATACTGCGTCCTAGTCTCAGTGAAAACCCCTGCTATTTCCCCTTCCGGCTCAGCCAGTGTCCATTCCCGGTTACATTAATCACACGCCACCGCTATTTGGCATCACATAGCCGTTCTGCGCGCGCCACAAAGGGATCCAAACTCATTTTATGCCCCGGGTTGGCCGGATCGTCCAGCAATATGACCGATATGGGTTGGGCCTTGACCTGCCCTGATTCCATCTGCCGGGTGGCCTTTTCGTTCAGGGGATACTGAACCAGCGTGCTGATATTGAGCGCATACAGCGAACGATCGGCCCGGCATAGCAGCTGAATCTCTTCTTTGGCAAAGGCCCATTGTTTACCGAACTGAAAGCGGCTTACGGTCACAATCTGAGCAGCGCTGGCGGCCTGGGTGGCGGCCAATGCCAGCATAAGCAGAACAAGGTGTTTTTTCATAAATAGCCTATCGGTAGATTAATGTGGATCGGGTAAATCAAACCGGCTCCAGCATGGCAAAAACACTCACCAACAACAGCACCAGGCTGGCCAGCCCAATTTCACCAACGGTAAATCTTATCAGCAGTCGTAACGCCCTAGTCTCGTCCCGGCCCATCGCCGGCACCAGTAGATAACGGTTGCTAATGGCCAGCACCAGCATCAATAGCACCAGCAGCGTTTTGGCGATAAGCAGGCTCTGATACCAGGATGACCCAACCGTTGGCCATTGACCCAGGATAAACGCGTTATTGATAATGCCGGTTAGAATAACCAACGCTACCGCCACATGGCCGCTTTGGGAATAGCGAACCAGAGCTTGCATTGCCAGGGGACGTTCAGCGCCCGTCAGCAGCCGCATACAGTAAGCCAGAGGTAGCAGGCCCCCTACCCACCAAGCGGCGGATAACAGGTGGACCATATGATTAATCCGCTGAATGATGCCGGGTAATCCGCTGTTGATAGCCGCGTGTCCGACCAGCCCGAGGGTCAGCAGCAGGCAGCCCACGGCCATCAATTGGCTGCGATGTCTTAAACCCGGCGTCGTGAGCAGATAAGCTGCCGCCACTGCCATCAGCGCTAAAGCACTATGCCAAAGCCATATCTGACCGAAGGCGGTGCGCATCACCGCCAGCCAGATCGGCGGACGCAGCGTATCTGACCAGCCCTCGCCCATTTGCCCGGCCTGAAGACAGAGCATAAGCAATGCCGTGACCAAAGTTGCCCAGGCAAGTAACAGCACAGCGCGGTGGAAAACAAGGCGCAGAGAACAACGTAAGCCTGCGGGGGCCAGGTATTCGCTGAACAGCAATAAACCAAACAGTTGGATAATCGCTGCAAAATGAACAAAGCGGCAGGCCGCATACAGTGCTGCCAAATCATTCATTTACTTAACGCTGAAGCTATAGTCGCCTTGGGTTTTATGACCATCCACGGACAATACATGCCATTTAACCTGGTAACTACCTGAAGTCAGTGGTTTTTCGAGAGGGACAATAATTTGCAACCCATTGGCCGGATCACGTTTGATTGGACCGGTTGCAACAGCAGTATTATCAGGCCCCGTCAGGGTCAAGCCGCTGAATTCAGTTTCGATTTTTTCGCTGAAAGTCAGCGTCAAGGCTTGAGGAGCGGCAGTCATTTGTGCCGAGGCCGCCGGATACTGGGATTTGAGGTGAGCGTGGGCCAGAGCCGATGGGGCTACCATTGCCGACATCGCCACCATGGCCGTGGCGATAACCTGAGATGCGATGCGTTGAACAGACATCATGGTCAATTCCTTGATGAGGTCAGGACATGTCGGCGCACGGTGCCGACGCTAAGCAGTCCGTTAAGCCAGCAATCAAAGAGGGGAATGATAAGGGTAAGGAACCGTCTTTTGCTGCGCACGGCAAATCGGATGCAGGCAGATGATAGCGATTCAGCGGAGTGAAGTCGAGCGGCCCCCGCCATGGCGACAGGGGCAAAGGATGACCAGGCGGTGGTCACCGGAGGTTGATAAATGCTCAGACCGGAGACGGGGCCGGATTATCCCCATTCATTTTCTTCAGATCCTGATCGATAAAGAACAGGCCGCTGCTGTCGGTATCGACCAGAGACAATTTATCAAGGATGGATTTGAACAGTTTTTCTTCTTCGTGCTGCTCTGCGACATACCATTGCAGAAAATTGAAGGTTGAATAGTCCTGCAGAGTAAAGGCGGCATGTGCCAGCTCGTTAATTTTCTGCGTAATCATCTGTTCGTGCTCATACGTCTGCTTGAACACTTCTGCCAGTGAGGCAAAACCTACCGGCGGCGCTGCAATAGTGCCTAGTACGGGCATAGTGCCGGTGTCATTCAGATAGTCAAACAAACGGCGCATATGGTCCATTTCTTCCTGCGACTGACTTTTGAGAAAGGCCGACGCTCCTTCGAATCCTTTGTCACTACACCAGGCGCTCATCTGAAGATAAAGATTGGCGGAAAAAAATTCCAGATTCAATTGTTCATTCAGCTTTAAAGCCATTTCTTGTTTTAACATAGCATAAGTCCCGAAAAGAGGTGTTGGCGATACGTTATATAGCATTATGCATACAAATTAGAGATAAATAAAACACTATATTGCTCTCAATCAATGTTTTAATTTTAGTTTATAAATATCAACGAGATATAATAAGATTAAATCGATTCGGTTCTTTATGGAATATTTTTCACAGCGTAGTACTGATAGAGATTCTTATTTAGATTTACGTTTTATCGAAGCCGTTATTAATTATGCCGACTATTTAAAATGTAAAAGTAAAAGCAAATACAAACCATTCCTATTATAAGTACTGGCTGATCGCGCGACTATTGCCTTTTTTGGAGGGGTGCATTACTTTAGCCCGGTTGATGGATGATGAGGTATCGGAGGCATTATGGGTTTCAATCTGGCACTGCTTGATAAACAGGCAATGGACAAAATCAATGTTGATTTGGCGGCTTCTGGCGTGGCGTTCAAGGAACGCTACAACATGCCGGTCGTGCCTGAACTGGTGGAGCGTGAACAACCCGATGCATTGCGCGATTATTTTCGTGAACGGGTAGCTTTTTATCGCCAGGCATCGCTGAATTTTTCTCGCCTGCCTTTCGAGCCCAAAAAATAACTTAATCCAGGCTGCCCGCTATCTAACCTGTTATCCGTTCAAATAAGCTATAGCTAAAACAGCACGATTTGATTTGCTTATTCCTCGCAACAGGCAGTTAATCATCTGTACATTCCAGTTAAGTCTAGAGAGGCAAATGATGAGTAAGGGAATGGATCGTAAGAAAGACGCAAAGAAAAAACCGCTGAAAAGCCCGGAAGAAAAACGCGCTGACAAGCGCGCCAGGAAACCCCAGCCTGATATTGTGTAAGGCTAACCGATGAAACCCGCACCCGTTGCGGGTTTTTTGTTTTATCCCCATAGCTGCTATCCTGTATGCCTTATTGGCCTTTACAGGACATACCATGACTTTTCGCGTCATTGATACCGAGACCTGCGGACTTGAGGGCGGTGTGGTAGAAGTCGCCTCCGTAGACCTTATCGGCAACGACATCGTTAATCCCATGAGCGATCTGGTTTGTCCTGATCGCCCTATCAGTTATGAAGCCATGGCCATCCATCACATTACTGAGGAGATGGTCGAAGACAGGCCGAGGATTGCCCGGGTGATTGGACGTTATCACGGCAGCCCTTGGTATGTGGCGCATAATGCGGCCTTTGATCGACGGATGCTGCCGGAAATGCACGGGGAATGGATCTGTACCGTCAAGCTCGCACGACGGCTTTATCCAGGCATCAAATACAGTAATCAATATCTACGCTACGCATTGAATTTGCAGGTCAGCACACCCGAAGGATTATATCCGCACCGGGCGCTGTATGACTGCTATGTCACCGCCGCATTGCTAAAAAAAATCATCAGCGACTCAGGCTGGAGCGGGACTGAGATGGCGGCTATCAGCAACGAGGCCACGCTTCTGACCACGCTTAAGTTCGGTAAATATCGCGGACAGTCCTTTGAGCGCATCGCCCGTGATGACCCCGCCTATCTGCAGTGGATGCTGAATAACCTGAAAGATCTGTCATCCGACATGCGCCACAGCATCAGGCATTATCTGAACCTGTCCGCGTAACCGGCGGGCGCCGCCTAAGCGCCCTTCACCCCGTCATCAGGGGTTTTCACCGGCCAGGGAAAGCAGAAAGGTATATTCCATGGAAACGCCTTCATATCCCTTGAAACGGCCTGACTTACCGCCATGGCCCGCATCCATATCGGTGCACAGCAGCAGCAGGTTGTCGTTGGTTTTGCTGGCGCGCAGTCGAGCCACCCATTTGGCAGGCTCCCAATACTGTACCTGGGAATCATGCAAGCCAGTGGTGACCAGCAGGTGAGGATAGGCCTGGGCGGTGACCTGATCATAAGGGCTGTATTGTTTGATATAGTGGTAATAATCCTTGTGGTTGGGATTACCCCACTCTTCATATTCCCCCGTGGTCAGCGGGATCGACTCATCAAGCATGGTCGTCACCACATCAACAAAGGGCACCTGTGCCACCACCGCTTTAAACAGACCAGGTTCCATATTGATCACCGCGCCCATTAACAGTCCACCGGCACTGCCGCCCATGGCGAAGGTACGGTCAGCAGCGCCATAGCCCTTGCTGAGCAAATCATGGGTGACATCAATAAAATCATGAAAGGTGTGAAGTTTATTAAACAGTTTGCCGTCTTCATACCATTGCTGGCCTAATTCACCGCCACCGCGAATGTGGGCCAGTGCAAAAACAAAGCCCCGATCAAGCAGGCTGAGGCGGCTGGCGCTGAAGTCAGGATCTATGCTGCTACCATAAGAACCATAACCGTATACCAGCAGTGGATTGTGTCCTGGCCGGTAGAGGTCTTTGCGATATACCAACGAAACCGGCACTTCCGCCCCATCTCGGGCAGTGACCCAGACCCGTTCACTGCGGTAATCCGCAGCATTGAAATGACCGATCCTGGACTGCTTGAGCAATACACGCTCGCCGGTGTCCAGGTTGAGTTCGAACAGCGTGGTCGGCGTAGTCATGGAAGAATAACCGTAACGCACCAGTTCAGTATTGGGATCCGGGTTGTAGGCGAGCCAGGTGACATAGGCCGGGTCATCGAAGGCGATACCCTTTTCAACGCCGGTCTGCCAATGAATCTGCCTGATGCTGGTCAGGCCCAGATGCCGCTCTTCCAGCACCAGCCAATCGCGAAATAAAGTAAAACTTTCCAGTACCACATCATCTCGCGCGGGGATCAGCGCCTGCCACTTGGTTTCATCGGCAACCGGACTGCTGTAAAGCGCAAAATTGATTCCATCGCGGTTGGAACGCAGATAGAACGTATCGCGATAATGGTCCAGTGAATATTCATGGTCATGGCGCCTGGCCAGGAATAACTGCGGACTGGCGTTGGGATCATCCGCATCCAGCAGCAAGATCTCACCGGAGGTGCTGCTGCCCAAGGCAATAATAAGGTAGCGCTCGGAGGTGGTTTTATGCACGCTGACGTAAAAAGTATCGTCCCGCTCTTCATACACCAACTGATCATCCTCAGGCGGCGTACCGACGATATGGCGATAGACCTGATAAGGCAGCAGGGTTTTCTTATGCTTGCGCACGTAGTAAAGAGTACGTGAATCGTTAGCCCATTCAAAACCGGATGAGGCGTTTTCAATCACCTCCGGATACCACGAATCCCTGGAGAGATCCTTGAAACGGATGCCGTACAAACGACGGGACAGGAAGTCCTCCGCCACCGCCATTATGCCGTTATCTGGGCTCAGCTCCAGTGCGCCCATGGTATAAAATTCGCTCTGGGCTGCGCGCTTATTACCGTCAAGCAGTATTTCCCATTCGCCGTCCTCTTCACGCTCTGCCGGCTGGCGGGTGTAGATGGCGTACTCGTTGCCTTCCTCATAGCGACTCTGGTAGCGATAGCCTTTGCGCACATAGGGCACTGAACGGTCCTGGGGAGGTATTCGGTCGACCATCTCAGTGAACAGGGCATGACGCAATTCTTCGTGGTCAGCCATCATGGCCTCGCCATAGGTATTTTCGTCAGCCAGGTAGTTGATCACTGCCGGATCTTCACGGGAGTCATCTCGCAGCCAGTAGTATTCGTCTATGCGGGTTTCGCCATGCGCAGACAGCGGATGGGGACGTTTTTCAGCAATCGGTGGAAATATCATACGCTCTGTTCCTTATCAACTCACCGAAACAGAGTGGCACGAATATGCAGGGTTGCCAAGCGGAGCGGGGATTGTGCGGCCCGCAAATGCCCGATATCTTGGTCTGCGGGCCGCTTAATTTATTGGTTCAGGGAATAGGTAATTTCACCCTTCTGACAATCCAGGGTAACGCCGTAATTTCTGTCGGCGGTTTGACCACGAATATGCAGTATGGCTTGCCAGACATCGCCAATCCCGGTTATTTCTTCAGGGTTGATAGAGGTGATGATATTGGCGCCGCCGAGCGCGGTTTTATCTTCGTCAGAACGCTGGAAACGGTTCTGGGTGTAATCCTGCTTGATAAGTTCCGCTACTTGAGGCGCATTCAGATCCGGGCATGCCGCCACTTTAGAGGTTTTCGGCAACGGGGCTTTGGTGTTTTTTACCGCCGTCTTGGCTGTGCCCTTTTCCTTGCCGCCTGCTGACTGAGCGGGTTTGGCGGGAGCCCCCTTGCCTTCAGCTTGAGCCGGTTGAGCGGACGTGCTGTTGCCATCGGTCTGCGAGGACTTGACTGGCGACTGAGCCGGTTTAGGCTGGGTGCCGCCCCCTTCAGTCTGAGCCGGTTTAGGCTGGCTGCCGCCCCCTTCAGTCTGAGCAGGTTTGGCTGGGGCGTCAGCTTTATCCTTAGCTGGCGAAGTTTTGCCGGCGTCGCTGTTATTCTGCCCCGCCGGCGTTTGAGTCTGACGATTATCTGCAGTGCCGGCTGGAGCTTGCTCCTGATCATTGTCAGAGGGAACTAGCGCGGTCGAGGACTGACCGGTAGCGGACTGGGCGGCATGGGTTGCCGTTCCGTCGGCGGCATTCACCGCCGTGGATAACAATAAACCCGCCATCATGGCGCCTAAAAGACCGGTTCCTGTTTGTTGCATAGATCCTCCTGTTAGTCATTTTTGTCCGTTTTACCGGATATTAGATGATCATAGCCGCATAAAAATTCCCTGCCTGCTCGAAATAATTTAACTCAGGTAAATAACAGCGATGTTTAGCTCGCCACGGCGCCGGTAGCGGCAAGTTTGTCGGCATTCACTCGGCTAGCCATCCAGATGCACACGCAAACGTTTTCGTTTATACTGCGCGCACTATTCACAGGTCAGGTACAGGCAGATGGTAACCATAGGAACAGCGTTGCGCGTCAGCGCGACAAAAGTCATGTTGTTGGGGTCGGGTGAGTTAGGTAAGGAAGTGGCCATTGAGTGTCAGCGCCTGGGTGTTGAGGTGATTGCGGTTGACCGCTATGCCGATGCGCCGGCAATGCATGTAGCCCACCGTTCGCATGTGATCAATATGCTGGATGGTCAGGCGCTTAAAGCGGTTATCGAATTGGAAAACCCCGATTTTATCGTGCCTGAAATCGAAGCCATAGCCACCGATATGCTGGTAATGCTGGAGCAGCTTGGACACCATGTGGTCCCCTGCGCCCAGGCGACCCGCCTGACCATGAACCGTGAGGGGATTCGCCGTTTAGCGGCGGAAACTCTGGCGCTGCCCACCTCAAGCTACCGTTTTGCCGAAGATCGGGCCGGTTTCGAACAGGCGGTAAACCACATTGGCTTCCCGTTTATCATTAAGCCGGTAATGAGTTCCTCGGGCAAGGGGCAGAGCCTGGTGCGTGACGCCGCCGGGCTGGATACCGCCTGGGATTACGCCCAGCAAGGCGGCCGCGCCGGCGGCGGTAAAGTTATCGTTGAGGGGCTGGTCAGCTTTGACTTTGAAATCACTCTGCTGACCATCAGCGCCGTCGATGGCATGCATTTTTGTGAACCCATAGGTCATCGCCAGGAAGACGGCGATTACCGCGAGTCCTGGCAGCCGCAGCACATGAGTCCATTGGCCCTGCAGCGGGCGCGCGACATTGCCGAGAAGGTGGTCAGTGCCTTGGGTGGCTGGGGACTGTTTGGTGTAGAGCTATTTGTGTGTGGCGATGAGGTTATCTTCAGTGAGGTATCCCCTCGCCCCCATGACACCGGCATGGTGACGCTCATTTCCCAGGATCTGTCGGAATTCGCCCTGCATGTTCGCGCCTTTCTCGGCCTGCCGGTTGGCGGCATCCGCCAGTTCGGTCCATCGGCCTCAGCAGTGATTCTGCCGGAACTCGAAAGTGATAATGTTCAGTTCTCAGGTTTGGAAGATGCACTGATCGCCAATACCCAGCTTCGCCTGTTCGGCAAGCCCTCGATAAGCGGCACGCGGCGGCTGGGTGTGGCCCTGGCCACAGCTGATAGCATAGATCACGCGGTTGAGCAGGCTAAGCGCAGTGCGCGCGCCATCAACGTTACAGGCTGACATCGCATTAGCCGGCAAGTAAAAAGGCCCCAATGGGGCCTTTATTCATCGGATAAGGCTGAATATCAGCGCTTAGCGCCGGCAACCGCTTCTTTAGCCAGTTCGGTAATGCGCGCATAATCGCCTTTTTCCAACGCATCAGCCGGCACCAGCCAGGAACCGCCGATGCACAGCACGCTTTTCAGCGCCAGGTAATCACGGTAGTTGCTCAACGAAATGCCACCGGTCGGGCAGAACCTGACCTGAGAGAACGGACCGGCAATCGCCTGCAGGGCTTTAACGCCGCCGTTAGCCTCGGCCGGGAAAAATTTGAACTCTCGCAGGCCATGATCCATGCCCAGCATCAATTCAGACACGGTGCTGATACCTGGAATAAGCGGTATGGTGCCTTCCGTTGCTGCTTTGAGCAGCGGCTCGGTCAGGCCCGGGCTGATGGCGAACTGCGCGCCGGCGGCAGTCACTTCGGCCAGTTGCTGCGGATTGATAACGGTACCGGCACCAATAATAGCTTCAGGCACTTCCTTAGCGATGGCGCGAATGGCATCCATCGCGCATTCGGTACGCAGAGTCACTTCCAGTACTCTCACGCCGCCGGCCACCAGAGCCTTGGCCAGGGGTACTGCAGTTTCCAGTTTGTTGATAACGATAACCGGTACGACCGGACCCGATGTCAGGATGGTTTCCGCGCTAGTTTTCCAGTTGTTCATTGCTTACTGTCTCCTGTCTTGCCCTACAGGCAAGGATAATGAAATGGCAGATCCGCCAGGGATCCGATAGAGGGCGTCAGACTGTACTGCCGCACCTGTGGCCATGTTTAAGTCTACGGGGCGCGTGTCATAGGACATGCGCGGTAAAACGCGCTGAAACCCTCGCTGTCATCCCGGCTGACGCCCGTTATTCGAACTCGTTCCAGGAACGGCCGTCGCGGGTTATCATCGCCACAGAGGCTATTGGCCCCCAGGTGCCCGCCTGATAAGGCTTAGGCGCGTCATTGTCGCTTTCCCAGGCTTCCATGATGGAGTCTACCCATTTCCAGGCTTCTTCAACTTCATCACGACGAACGAACAGCGCCTGGATACCGCGCATGGTTTCCAGCAGCAGACGCTCATAGGCGTCCGCCAGATGTTCCTGGTTAAAGGTTTCAGTAAAGCTCAAATCAAGCTTGGTGGTCTGCAAGCGATGTTTATGATCAAGACCGGGCACTTTATTGAGGATTTCAATATCCATGCCTTCATCCGGCTGCAGGCGAATGGTCAGCTTGTTCTGAGGCAGTTCCTGATAAGAATCGCGGAACAGGTTCATTGCCGGATTCTTGAAATACACCACCACTTCGGAACATTTAGACGGCAGGCGTTTACCGGTACGCAGGTAGAATGGCACGCCAGCCCAGCGCCAGTTGTCGATATCGACCCGGATGGCCACAAAGGTTTCAGTACGGCTGGCTTTGTTGGCCCCTTCTTCATCCAGGTAGCCCGGGACTTTTTTGCCCTGCACGAAGCCACCGGTGTACTGGCCGCGCACGGTGGTTTCACGGACATTACTGTGATTGATCGGCCGAAGAGAGCGCAGCACTTTCACTTTTTCATCGCGGATCCGATCGGTGGTCAAATCGGAAGGCGGCGACATAGCGATCATGGTCAATATCTGCAGCAGATGACTTTGGATCATGTCACGCATCTGGCCGGCTTTGTCAAAATATCCCCAGCGGCCTTCGATACCCACTTCCTCGGCTACGGTTATCTGCACATGATCAATGGTGCGGTTATCCCAATTGGTGGCGAACAGGGAGTTGGCGAAGCGCAACGCCAGCAGGTTGAGCACGGTCTCTTTGCCCAGGTAGTGGTCAATGCGATACACCTGGCTCTCATCGAAGTATTCAGCGACCTGGTTGTTGATCACTCGGGAAGATTCAAGATCGGTGCCCAGCGGCTTTTCCATGACCACACGGCTGGGATCTTTATTCAGGCCAGCCTCACCCAGCCCTTTGCAAATAGCGCCAAAGGTATTTGGCGGCATGGCAAAATAGTTCACCGTTGCCCGGGATTTCTGATCCAGTTTTTCAGCAAGTTTGGAGAAATTCTTGGTTTCGTTGACATCCAGATTACAAAAATCGAAGCGACCGCTCAGCGCCTTCCACAACGTTTCATCGATCTTTTCTTTCATAAAGGTTTCGAGCGCTTCACGCACCACTTTGGTATAGGCTTTTACATCCCAGTCTGCGCGACCCACGCCGATGATCCGGGTTTCCGGGTGGATAGAACCGGCCTTTTCCAACTGATAGAGCGAAGGCAACAGCTTCCTTCTCGCCAGATCGCCTTTTGCGCCGAATATGACCAGATCACAGGCCTGGGCTATGGATGTTACCGCCATGTCTTTCTCCTCATGCAGGATGATTGTAATTTTATTACATTTAAAATGTACTTTTTTGACACCATCCGATATGTGATCAGAAAAACCGCTGTTCATTCCACTTCAACGTCTAATGAGAACTGTGAAGGAGAGGGAATATGTAATTTATTGACATTATTGTCCTTCAATTACAACTTTGAAAATTAGACACAGGTCATGTTCTGGTAAAAAACCTGATCCCTGTCGCGGTTTAACTGCCTTTGCATACCGGCTCGTAGTATATTTCATTAAATCGGTAATGGTTTCACCTTTATGTGAAATCGGCAAATTCCATGAGCTATTCATCTATGAACATGCTGGAAAAAATCACTACCCACCTTGAATTGCTCAGCAAGTCCGAGCGTAAAGTCGCAGAAGTCATCCTGCTGTCGCCACAGACCGCTATTCACGCCAGTATCGCCATATTGGCGCGAACCGCAGACGTCAGCGAACCCACAGTAAACAGGTTCTGCCGCCGGCTTGGCACCAAAGGATACCCTGACTTCAAACTCCATCTGGCCCAGAGTTTGGCGAATGGTACACCCTATGTAAACCGTAATGTCGATGAAAATGACAGTGTTGATTCATATACGCACAAAATATTCGAATCGACCATGGCGAGCCTTGAGCATGTCAAGGCCAGCCTGGATATAGCCGCCATCAACCGGGCGGTTGATTTGCTGACGCAAGCGAAAAAAATATCTTTCTTCGGCCTGGGCGCTTCCGCAGCGGTGGCCCATGATGCCATGAACAAATTCTTTCGCTTCAACATTCCCATCGTCTATTCGGAAGACATTGTGCTGCAGCGGATGAGCTGTATGAACTCAACTGAAGGTGACGTGGTGGTATTGATATCCCATACCGGCCGAACCAAGATGCTGGTCGACCTGGCGCAATTGGCCAGAGAAAACGATGCCACGGTCATTGCCATCACCTCGGAAGCTTCGCCACTGGCGCGCGAAGCCTCGCTGACTCTGGCGCTGGATGTGCCTGAGGATACCGATGTCTTTATGCCGATGATCTCGCGCATTGCGCAGTTGACCCTGGTCGATGTGCTGGCAACCGGTTTTACCCTGCGCAGAGGGGCAAAATTTAGAGATAACTTGAAGCGGGTCAAGGAAGCGTTGAAAGAATCGCGCTTTGATAAAACTAATTCATCGATATCCAGAATCGATTAATACCGTATTATACGAGCATAACCTCTCCTGAAGGACGCGGACCATCCAATCCGCCAGCGCCAGTTCAGAGATGAGGACGCAGTGTACAGAGCATTATCGGGTGCCGAAGGTCATTGACTATCGACTGACGCCGATTTCAGGCATATCCGATGTTTCGCAACGCCAATAATATCCAAGTCAACGGAGTTATCGATGTCCAGACGGCTAAGAAGAACCAAGATAGTGACGACCCTCGGCCCAGCAACCGATCGCGATAATAATCTGGAAAAGGTTATTGCCGCCGGTGCCAACGTCGTTCGCCTCAACTTTTCCCACGGCACCGCCGAAGATCACCAGATAAGAGCCAACAAAGTGCGTGAAATAGCCGCCAGGCTGGGTCGGCATGTGGCTATCCTTGGCGATCTGCAGGGTCCTAAAATACGCGTTTCAACCTTTAGGGAAGGCAAGATATTTTTAAGCGTGGGCGATAAGTTCGTCCTGGATGCCGACCTGGCTAAAGGCGAAGGCAACAGCGAACGGGTCGGCATCGACTATAAAGGCCTGCCGGGTGATGTGGTGTCGGGTGATATCCTGCTGCTGGATGATGGCCGGGTACAGTTGAAGGTGCTGCAGGTTGAGGGCATGAGCGTGTTCACCGAAGTAACGGTCGGTGGTCCATTATCCAATAATAAAGGGATCAACAAATTGGGCGGTGGCCTTTCGGCCCAGGCCCTGACCGAGAAAGACAAGGCTGATATTATTACCGCCGCAAAGATTGGCGTTGATTACCTGGCGGTATCCTTCCCGCGCACCGGCGAAGATCTGAATCTGGCCCGCCGATTGGCGCGCGATGCCGGCTGTAACGCAAAGATCGTCTCCAAGGTCGAGCGTGCGGAAGCGGTAGCCACCGACGAGGCGATGGACGATATTATCCTGGCCTCGGACGTCGTCATGGTTGCTCGTGGCGATTTGGGGGTCGAAATCGGCGATCCGGAACTGGTCGGCATCCAGAAAAAACTGATTCGCCGGGCGCGTCAGCTTAATCGTTCAGTGATTACCGCTACCCAGATGATGGAATCGATGATCACCAATCCGATGCCGACCCGGGCCGAGGTGATGGATGTGGCCAATGCGGTACTGGATGGCACCGATGCAGTGATGCTGTCTGCTGAAACCGCCGCCGGCCAGTATCCGGCAGAGACCGTGGCCGCCATGGCCCGCGTCTGTCTTGGGGCAGAAAAAATTCCCAGCATTAATGTGTCCAAGCACCGTCTCGACGCCCAATTCGATAACATCGAAGAGGCCATTGCCATGTCCACCATGTACGCGGCCAATCACCTCAAGGGCGTAAGCGCGATCATTTCGATGACCGAATCCGGACGCACCGCACTTATCATGTCGCGTATCAGCTCCGGACTGCCAATCTTTGCCCTGTCGCGTCATGAGCACACGCTGAACCTGACCGCGTTATATCGCGGGGTTACGCCGGTATATTTCGACAGTAATGGTGATGGCGTGGAGGCGGCGACCTATGCCGCCAATCTGCTGCGCGACAAAGGTTACCTGATGTCTGGAGACCTGGTTATTATCACGCAAGGTGATGTGATGAGTATGGTCGGCACCACCAATACCAGCCGCATCCTGCGGGTAGAGTAAGCCAATCCCGGCCCTGCGGCGCCCGTAAGGGCGCACAGGGCTTAATCCCTCTCTGCCGGTTCAGATATCCTTGCGCTTATAAGGCTGGATTTCACCGGGTTTGCGGGTTTTCAGCAGTTTCAAAATCCAGGTGTATTGCTCAGGATTCGGCCCCACCAGCTTTTCCACTTCCTCGTTCATCCGACGCGCCACCTGCGCACTGTCGGCCTCGGCCAGATCGTCCATTGATGGCAGCACGTTGATTGTTAAACGGCCGGTTTTGGCATTGTAGACCGGAAATAGCGGTACTACGGTGGCGCGGCAGATTTTCATCATCCGGCCGATAGCGGGCAGCGTTGCTTTGTAAGTGGCGAAGAACTCCACAAACTCACTGTGCTCAGGACCGTGGTCCTGATCGGGCAGATAATAGCCGCAGTAGCCCTGACGCACTGAGCTGATAAATGATTTTATGCCGTTTTCACGGGAATGGAGCCGGCCGCCGTAGCGTCGCCGGGCGCGATTCCAGAAATAATCCACCAAATCATTGCGTTGATGATGGAAAAAGGCCGCCAGCTGGTAGCCACGTGAGGCCAGCAGCATCGCCGGCACATCAACCGCCCAGCCATGGGGCACCAGGAAGATGATTTTTTTCTGTTCTGCCAGCAGCTGATTGAGCTGCTGGTCACCGTTCCAATCAATGCGGCCTTCAACTTTATGCGGATCGCGGCAGGCCAGCTCGGCCATCAGCGCAATGGATTGCGGCGCACAGGCGAACATGTCGTCAATGATTTTTTCACGCTGCCGGCGAGACAAGGCGGGCATGCAATAGAGCAGGTTGATCCTGGCGCGGCGGCGGGCGCCGGTGGCAAATTTACCGACCAGACGGCCCAGGCCGCCGAGGACCGGATCCCGAAGGCGCGGCGGCACATAGGCAAATCCGGCCAGCAATCCCAGACCACACCAGGCGCCCCAATAACGGGGGTGATAAAACGTTTTTTTAAATACCGGTATAAATTCAGTTTGGCTGTTGTTTTGTTCCATGCCACTCTCTGTGCTGTTAACTGTACAGGGCTCTGAATCCTGTATGGATGAGGCTCCCCGCGCGGGGAGGTCCAGGACAACGCCAGTTTTCACTGGCTGTCCTGAAGAGAAACCATCAGTTGAATTGTAGCTGAGGCATGGCCTGCTTGACCTGAACCAGATAGTCGTTACGTTCTTTGCCAGTCAGACCTTCGGTACGCGGCAATTTGGCGGTTAACGGGTTAACCGCCTGCTGGTTTATCCAGATCTCGTAATGCAGGTGAGGTCCGGTGGAGCGGCCGGTATTGCCGGAGAGGGCTATGCGATCGCCTCGTTTCACTTTCTGGCCCGGTTTGACCAGCAGCTTCTTCAGATGCATGTAACGGGTCATATATTGGCGGCCATGGCGTATAGCGACATACAGGCCGGCGCCACCCCCATTTTTGCTGACGACCACTTCTCCGTCACCCACCGCCAGCACCGGTGTGCCTACCGGCATGGCAAAATCCACGCCGCGATGGGGAGCGATCCGCCCGGTCACTGGATTCACCCGGCGTGGGTTGAAGTTCGAGGATACGCGGAACTGCTTGGTGGTGGGGAAGCGCAGGAAACCACGGGCCAGACCCGCCGCATCGCGATTATAGAATTTGCCGTCATCGGCGCGGAAAGCGTAATAATCCTTGCCGCCGGTGCGCAGGCGCACCCCGACCAGTTCGCTCTGTTCACTGCGGCCATCCAGCATTTCACGGGACATAAGCACGGCGAACTGATCGCCTTTACGAAGCTTCCGAAAATCCAGCTGCCACTGCAACGCCTTGATAACTGAGGCAACTTCAGCGGATGACAGCCCAGCTGCCCTGGCGCTGGTGACAAAACTGCCGTTCAGCTCGCCGGCAATCGTGGTATTGCGCCATTCACCTACCTGATTGGCAATGCTTTCCTTGAACCCGCCGTCGATGCGATCGTACGTACGGGTTTCACGCCGTGAAGATTCCCAGGTCATGCGCTGTAAATCGCCGGCCTCGGTCAGCGTCCAGGAGATTTGCTGGCCGATTTTCAGGTTACGCAGTTCAGGAAACTGGGTGGCGAGCTGGTTCACATCTGCGATATCGATTCCATACTGGGTCAGAATCGAACTCAGCGTATCGCCCGTCGAGACCACATATTCATGGACACCGGTCTCTCCGGCTACTTTTTCGTCAAGTTCGTCCTGAGGAATATCGTCGTCGTTATCGGGGGCGGTTTGTTCTAAAGGTTCGCTGGCTTCTGGGACCAGGGTGCGTAATTGGTTATTTTCAAGCGGGATAATTCTGCTGGTAGGTTCGTCCATCACTGGGGAATAAACATAGGGCCGCCAAACGGCGACCGCCAGTGTAACCAAAGATAACGACCCTAGCATTACGCGGTGTGGCCGCGGCAGATTGTTGAATGCTAGGGCGATAGATCGAGCTATCTGCTGCACAGATTCCTATCCTCATATGTTCTTTTCCAGGCAGCTCACGTACTGGTTCGACAGGCTTAACAGAAAGTTTGCGTAACTTCCCTTATCCAATGCGATACCCATTCCCAAAGGGTCCAAAGTGCCTGTATGCACGGAGGTACCCTTGGCTACGGCGTTGATAACGGCTGGCCTGAATTGTGGCTCAGCAAAAATGCATGTGGCTTTTTGCTCAACCAACTGTGTTCTGATTTTGTGTAATGCCTGAGCACCAGGCTGTATTTCGGGATTAACGGTAAAATAACCCAGTGGCGTAAGACCATAGTGCGTCTCAAAATAGCCATAGGCGTCATGAAATACGAAATACCCTTTGCCGCTGACCGGCGCTAGCATTGTAGCGATATTTTTGTCATTTTTTGTCAGCGACTGGTCGAAAAAGCGTAGATTATCGTCTAATTGCCGCTTTTTCTCTGGCATAAGATCCAACAATCTGTCGTGAATAGCAATAGCGGATTGCCTGGCGATGTCTGGCGATAGCCAGATATGCATGTTGTATTCACCATGATGGTGATGCTCCTCACCGCTTTCATGATCATCATGAGCCTGATTCTCATCCTGATGCGGGTGCCCTTGGTTCTGGGGCTGATGCGGGTCTTCATGCTGGTGATGGCCTTCGCTGCCTTTCATCAGCAGCGGTGTGACAGTCGGCAGCTCCGCCAGGCTTATCACTTTGCCCGGCGCCATCCCAGCCAGGGGCTTGGTCAGAAAGGCCTCCATTTCCGGCCCGACCCAGATGACCAGATCGGCGCTTTTCAGCCGCTGTACATCAGAAGGACGCAGGGCAAAATCGTGGGGAGAAGCGCCATCGGGTAGCAACACTTCCGTCGACGTCACGCCGTCAGCGATTGCGGCGGCGATAAATCCCAGTGGTCGCACCGATGTCACCACATTGCCCCAAGCCTGTCCCCCCAGACTGGCAAGCGTTAATCCGGTCAGGGCAAGCAGGCGCAGTTTATTTCTAGCTAACGGTGGGCACGGTTTCATCGGTCTGATTCTCATTAAGCAACTCTAGGGAGTGTTATGTTATAATAATCCAGTCTTTTCACAACCGTAATTAATAATGAGCAATCTCGTCGAGTTACTTCAGGTGTCGGTTTCCTTTGGACAAAAACAGGTGCTGACCGACATTTCGTTTACCTTACGCCCCGGTCAGATCCTGACGTTGCTTGGCCCAAATGGCGCAGGCAAGTCAACGCTGGTCAGGGTGGTGCTGGGCTTAATCGCCCCTGATGCCGGCAAACTGCTGCGGGACAGCAGATTGCGCATCGGTTATGTTCCGCAGAAAATTCACCTGGACACCACCCTGCCCTTGACCGTCGAACGATTCATGCGTCTGCGCCCCGGCGTCAGTAAAGTGGAGATCGTACCGGCCCTGGAGCGGGTGCAGGCAGCGCATTTATTGCTGCAGCCCATGCAGAAGCTGTCCGGCGGCGAAATGCAGCGGGTGCTGCTCGCGCGGGCTCTGCTGAGTAAGCCTCAGTTGCTGGTGCTGGATGAACCGACTCAGGGGGTTGACGTCAGCGGTCAGGTGGCGCTTTACGACCTGATTGATAATTTGCGCCATACGCTGGGATGCGGCGTGCTGATGGTGTCCCACGATTTACACCTGGTGATGGCCAAGACCGATGAAGTCCTGTGCCTCAATCAACACATCTGCTGCTCAGGCACTCCGGACACCGTTTCAGCCCATCCTGAATTTATCGCCATGTTCGGTTACCAGGATGCCCAGCAGTTGGCTATCTATCGGCACCAGCATAACCATCGCCATGATCTGCAGGGATCGATTGTTAACGGACATCAGGGATGCAGTCATGATTGAACTTCTTTTACCCGGCTGGCTGGCCGGTGTTTTACTGGCTATGGCCTCCGGCCCGCTGGGTTCTTTTGTGGTATGGCGCAAGATGTCCTACTTCGGCGATACCCTGGCCCATGCTTCGCTGCTGGGCGTCGCTTTCGGCCTACTGCTTAATATCAACCCCTTTTATGCCATTATCGCGGTTACCCTGGCGCTGGCCATAGGGCTGGTATGGCTTGAGCGCTATCCTCAGTTGGCGATTGATACCCTGCTGGGCATCATGGCTCACAGCGCGTTGTCGCTGGGGTTGGTGGTGGTGAGTCTGATGTCGAATGTACGGGTGGATTTGATGGCATACCTGTTTGGCGATCTGCTGTCGGTGACCCTGGACGATATCGAGCTGATTGCCTGTGGCGTAGCGGTAGTGCTGGCTTTACTGGCCTGGCAATGGCGTGCGCTGCTGTCGATGACCATCAGTCCGGAGCTGGCGCATGTCGACGGCATAAACCTGCCGCGGGTGAAATTGCTGCTGATGCTGGTAACCGCCCTGACCATTGGTCTGGCGATGAAGTTTGTCGGCGCCCTTATCATTACTTCCTTGTTGATAATACCGGCAGCAGCGGCCCGGCGTTTTTCCCGCACTCCGGAGCAGATGGCAGGACTGGCGGTGATAGCAGGGATAATTGCCGTCACCGGTGGACTGACCTTCTCGGCATTATATGATACGCCCGCCGGCCCATCGGTGGTGCTATGCGCCTCAGCGCTGTTCTTGCTAAGCTTGACCTGCCGCCAGAAAGTCTGAGCCCTGGTCGTTTAGCGATCAATGCCGAAATGACGATAGGCATGGGCGGTGGCGATGCGCCCCCTGGGGGTACGCTGGATAAAGCCTTGCTGAATCAGGTAGGGCTCCAGCACATCTTCAATCGTTTCCTTCTCCTCGCCAATGGCGGCCGCCAGGTTTTCCAGCCCCACCGGTCCGCCGACAAACTTGTCGATAATGGCCAGCAGCAGTTTGCGGTCCATAAAGTCAAACCCCTCGGAATCGACATTGAGCATGTCCAGGGCACTGACCGCCACCTCGTCGCTTATCATGCCCGAGGCACATACCTCGGCAAAATCCCTGACCCGCCTCAGCAGGCGGTTGGCAATGCGCGGCGTGCCGCGTGAGCGGCGGGCAATTTCACGCGAGCCGGACTCGGTAATACTGAGATTGAGGCATTGGGCGCTGCGCGATACGATATGCTGCAGGTCAGCCACCTGATAGAATTCCAGCCGCTGAGTAATGCCGAAACGATCGCGCAGCGGGGACGTCAGAGAGCCGGCGCGGGTGGTCGCCCCGACCAGGGTAAACGGCGGTAATTCGATTTTAATCGACCGGGCCGCCGGCCCGTCGCCAATCATGATATCCAGCTGATAGTCTTCCATGGCTGGGTATAACACTTCTTCCACTACCGGCGACAGCCGGTGTATCTCATCGATAAACAGCACATCATGGGGTTCAAGATTGGTCAGCATGGCCGCCAGATCGCCCGCTTTCTCAAGCACCGGCCCGGACGTGGTGCGCAGATTGACGCCCATTTCATTGGCGACGATATTGGCCAGGGTGGTTTTCCCCAGTCCCGGCGGGCCAAATATCAACAAGTGATCCAGGGCATCGCCGCGCAGTTTCGCCGCTTTGATGAAGATTTCCATCTGCTCGCGCACCTTGGGCTGCCCGACATAGTCGTCCAGCGTTTTGGGGCGTATCGCCCGGTCGATAACTTCTTCTTCGACGACCACCTCGGCGGACAATAAACGGTCTGCTTCAATCATCCTCTACCTCACAGGGCTGCGCGCAGGGCTTCGCGAATCAGCGTTTCAGAATCCGCATCCGGTCGAGCGACTTTATTCACCAGCCGACTGGCCTCCTGAGGTTTATAACCTAAGGATACCAAGGCTTCAACCGCTTCGTTTTCCGGCGAAATATCGGTATCGGCGGCGCTAGGCGCGCTCAAAGCAAAATCGGTTGCGCCGACGGCGAACATATCGCCGCTCATACCCTTGAAGCGGTCTTTCATTTCGACCACCAGCCGTTCAGCCGTTTTCTTACCCACGCCGGGCAGTTTTACCAGGGCGTTGATCTCCTGATGCTCAACGGCGCTGACGAACTGTGAGGCAGACATACCAGAAAGGATAGCCAGGGCCAACTTGGGTCCAACGCCATTGACCTTAATCAGCTCCCGAAACAGCGCACGCTCCTGCTTATGGGTAAAGCCAAACAGCAGTTGCGCATCTTCACGCACGACGAAATGGATATAGATTATCGCTTCCTGTCCGATGTTGGGCAGCGCATAAAAACAGGTCATCGGCATATGGATTTCATAGCCAACCCCTTGGGTTTCAAGCAACACCAGCGGTGGCTGCTTTTCCAGTATGATGCCTCTGAGACGACCGATCACCTTGACCTTCCTTTTCAATCAACAGACAGTGCTTATAGCATAAAAAAGGCTGGATGAATATCCAGCCCGAACGATATCCCACTCACCACATTCATTAACTCATGCGACCCCGCGCAAGGTTTAGCCGGTCATCGCCGATCCGGGTGGCATTCTGATTGATATGGCAATGGGTAATGGCGATAGCCAGCGCATCGGCGGCGTCAGCCTGGGGGCTGGCCGGCAATTTCAGCAGTGCGCGAACCATGTGCTGAACCTGGCTTTTATCGGCTGAGCCGGTGCCTACCACCGTTTGTTTAACCTGGCGCGCCGCATATTCAAACACCGGCAGGTCCTGGTTGACCGCTGCGACAATAGCCACCCCGCGTGCCTGCCCCAGTTTAAGCGCGGAGTCCGCATTTTTCGCCATGAAGACTTGCTCGATGGCAAAAAAATCCGGCTGGAACTGGGTAATGATTTCACTGACGCCGGCATAAATCAGCTTGAGCCGGCTGGGTAAATCATCCACCTTGGTACGAATGCAGCCACTGCCCAGATAGACAAGCTGCCTGCCCTGCTGGCGGATAACGCCGTAACCGGTTATCCGCGAGCCAGGGTCGATACCGAGGATGATGCTCATGACACCCGGCCGGCTATCAGGCTATCGCGCCCTGAAATTGTCACAGGGTGGCCGCCACCTCGTCGGAAATCTCGCCATTATGGTAGACCTCCTGCACGTCGTCGGAATCTTCGAGCATATCAATCAGCCGCAGCAGCTTGGGGGCGGTTTCTTCATCCAGATCAGCGCGGGTCGACGGCACCAGAGCGACTTCCGCAGATTCCGCCTGCAGACCGGCAGCATCGAGCGCATCTTTCACCTCGCCGAAGGCTTCTGGCGTGGTATAAACATCGATAGCGCCATCGTCATAAGTGACCACGTCATCAGCACCGGCGTCCAACGCCGCATCCATTACCTGATCTTCATCCAGTCCCGGCGCATAGGAAATCACGCCTTTTTTGGTGAAAAGGTAAGAGACCGAGCCGTCCGTGCCCAGGTTGCCGCCGGTTTTGGTAAAGGCATGGCGCACTTCAGAAACGGTACGGTTACGGTTATCACTCAAGCATTCCACCATGACGGCGGTGCCGCCCGGGCCGTAGCCTTCATAAATAATGGTTTCCATCTGGCTATCGTCATCACCGCCAACGCCGCGGGCAATCGCCCGGTTCAGCGTGTCGCGCGTCATGTTGTTCGACAGTGCCTTGTCCACCGCTGCGCGCAGGCGCGGGTTGGAGCTGACGTCTGCACCGCCGAGCCGGGCGGCGGTGACCAGTTCACGTATAATTTTGGTAAAAATCTTGCCCCGCTTGGAATCCTGTGCCGCTTTGCGGTGCTTGGTATTGGCCCACTTACTATGACCTGCCATATCTCTCTCCGAAAAAAGCCTTTTCAGGCCGGATAAATAACGAATTCTTCAATCGCCTGCCGATTGCTCCAGGATTTTGTCAGCGCTGCGGCATCGACGATCGGCAGCCACCGATATGCCAAATGCTCACTGATACGCGGCGCTATCTCTGAGGGTAACGGTAAACAGAACCAGTATTCTGTATTGCGCGTCACTCCCGGCGCATATCGATGGCGAAAATGACTGAATATTTCAAATTGTATACAGCGATGGCAGTCCAGCAGTTGCAGTCCCAGGTTATCAATATCATAACCGGTCTCTTCGCGGACTTCGCGAGCAGCCGCCTGGGCCGGCGTTTCGCCAGGCTCCAGACTGCCGGTCACCGACTGCCAGAAAGCAGCGTCATCACGTCGCTGCAGCATTAACACCCGGCCGGTATCCTGCGCATAGATCACCACCAGCACCGAAAACGGGTGTTTCCATGCCATTACTTCTGCTCGCGCTCAAAGGCTTCTTTGCCTTTACCCACCACAGCGATAGACAGATCGGCCAACGCCGCGGTATTGCCGAAACTCGGCGCTTCGGTCATCAGGTCTGCCGCCGCGGTCGTTTTCGGGAAGGCGATGACATCTCGGATGTTATCGGTGCCGGTAAGCAGCATCACCAAGCGGTCCAGACCGAAGGCCAGACCGGCGTGAGGCGGCGTACCGTATTTCAGTGCATCCAGCAGGAAGCCAAACTTCTCACGCTGTTCCTGCGGGTTGATACCGAGGATACCAAACACTGTCTGCTGCATTTCTGTTTTGTGTATACGCACCGAACCACCGCCGACTTCGTAACCATTGACCACCATGTCATAGGCATTGGCGATAGCGGTCAGCGGCTCTGCGCCCAGTTGTTCGGCAGACATATCGCGCGGGGCGGTGAATGGATGATGCATCGCCGCCAGGCCGCCTTCTTCGTCCTCTTCAAACATCGGGAAGTCGATGACCCACAGCGGTGCCCAGCCATTGTCGTCGGTGAGCTTCAGGTCACGGCCGAGTTTCAAGCGCAAGGCGCCCAAGGCATCGGTAACCACTTTGGCGCGGTCAGCGCCGAAAAACACGATATCGCCATCTTCGGCGCTGGTGCGCGACAAAATGGACTCAAGCACCTGGGCATCCAGGAATTTAGCCACTGGGCTCTGAATACCGTCAAGGCCGGCTGACCGCTGGTTAACCTTGATATAAGCCAGGCCACGGGCGCCATAGATTTCGATATATTTGCCGTATTCGTCAATCTGCTTGCGGCTGAGCTGCGAACCGCCGGGAACGCGGATCGCCGCCACGCGGCCGCGCGCATCGTTAGCCGGGCCGGAGAACACCTTGAAGTCGATATCCTTGACCAGATCGGCCAGATCGACGATTTCCAGCGGATTGCGCAGGTCCGGCTTATCAGAGCCAAAACGACGCATTGCTTCGGCGAAGGTCATTACCGGGAATGCACCTAAATCGACCCCTTTGATCTCCAGCCACAGCTCGCGGATCAACTGTTCCATCTTTTCACGCACCTGGGCGGCGGACATGAAAGAGGTTTCCACATCGATTTGGGTGAATTCCGGCTGGCGATCGGCGCGCAAGTCCTCATCGCGAAAACACTTGACGATTTGATAGTAGCGGTCAAACCCCGACATCATCAGCAACTGCTTGAACAGCTGAGGCGATTGGGGCAGCGCATAAAATTTCCCTTTGTGCACCCGGCTGGGCACCAGGTAATCACGGGCCCCTTCCGGCGTGGCCTTGGTCAGCATTGGCGTTTCTATATCCAGGAAGCCGGCATCGTCCATAAAGCGGCGCACGAAAGCGGTTATTTTGGCGCGGGCCTTCAGGCGCTGGGCCATCTCAGGACGACGGAGATCCAGATAGCGATATTTGAGGCGCTGTTCTTCCGTGTTGGTCTGGTTGGGATCCAGCGGCAGCGGATCGGCCCGGTTGATGATAGTCAGCGATTTCGCCAGCAGTTCAACTTCGCCAGTGGCCATATCGCGGTTAATCTGGCTGTCGGGCCGTGCTCTGACGATACCGGTCAGTTGCAGGCAGAATTCGTTGCGCAACTCAGCGGCTTGAGTGAATACCTCTGTAGCATCAGGGTCAAAGAAGACCTGCACCAGTCCTTCACGATCACGCATGTCGATAAAAATCAGCCCGCCGAGATCACGGCGACGGTTGACCCAACCGCACAAGGTGACTTCCTGGCCGACATGAGACAGGTTGAGCTGTCCACAATAATGAGTTCGCATAACGATATCCTTAATATTCAGCGAGGGCCGGCCGGAACGGCGCGGCGGGTCACGGCTGCAGATGCAATAATGGGGTCACGTCCCGGCAAAATGCCGACGTTAAAAAGGCGGCCATTATAAAGTAAATTCGCCCGGAGCATAAGTCCACTGGCGCGCCGCGCATGCCAGTTGACCAAATAATTATCCCCCCACATATTTATTAACAACTTTAGCCGCCCACGCCCTGTTCGAACTATGCGTATTTATCCTACTCTGGGGTTCGATTATCTGTTTCGGGAGAAAAGCCATGACGACACTGAATACTACGCGTACTGCGCTGGTACTGATTGATTTACAACAGGGAATACTGCCTTTTGCCGGCGGACCTCATTCTGCTCAGCAGGTAGTGGCTAATGCCCGTCGGCTGGCCGATGCGTTTCGCCGCAGGCAGGCGCCGGTTTTTCTGGTGCGGGTCGGCTGGTCGCCGGATTTTGCCGAAGCGCTGAAGCAGCCGGTAGACGCGCCGGTGGGCGGTAAAGGTTTACCGGAAAACTGGTGGGATTTTCCGGCCGAGCTTGGTGTCCAGGACAGCGATATCCGCATTATAAAACGCCAGTGGGGCGCATTTTACGGTACCGATCTGGAAATGCAGCTGCGTCGACGCGGTATCACGGGTATGGTGCTGGCCGGTATTTCGACCAACATCGGGGTGGAGTCTACCGCTCGCAACGCGTGGGAGCTGGGCTTTGAGCTGACCTTGGTGGAGGATGCCTGCAGCGCCCACGACAAGGCCCAGCATGATGCCAGCTTCACCCATATTTTTCCGCGCATTGGTCGGGTGCGGCATTGTGAACAAATTTTGGCGACTGTAGAATAACCGTCATCCATTGCCGAGAGAAAAGCATCGATGAGGTATATCGGACTGCCTCAATGGCAGCACAACGGCTGGGGAAGGTTCGGTATGCGCACCCTGGCCGATTATGCCCGCCAGTTCAACTGCGTCGAAGGAAATACCACCTTCTATGCCCTGCCCGACCGGGGCCGGGTCATGGAATGGCGCGCCATGACGCCTGATCATTTCCGTTTTTGTTTCAAATTCCCGGCCAGCATCAGTCACCAGGCGGCGCTGCTTGATACCGACGCGCTACAGGCAGACTTTTTCCAGGCGCTGTCGCCGCTGGCCGATCGTATCGGCCAGTACTGGCTGCAGTTGCCGGCCACCTTTGGACCTGAGGGATTGGAACGGCTGTGGACCTTTCTCGATGGCTTGCCTCAGGGCTTCAGCTATGGCGTGGAGGTACGGCATCCGCTGTTCTTCGCCAAACAGGAGGATGAACGCCGGCTGAACCAGGGTCTGCATCAGCGTAAAATCAACCGGGTGGTCATGGACAGCCGTCCGGTGCATGCCGCGATGCCGACGTCAGCCGCGCTACTGGCGGCGAAAAAGCAAAAACCTAACGTGCCGGTCCATGCGCTGTTGACCGCCGACCGGCCCCTGGTGCGTTTCATCGGCGCTGATTCGCTGGACGATAACCTCACTCTTTTTTCCCCCTGGCTTGACACGCTTGACGGTTGGCGTTCCAAGGCGTGTCCCTTCCTGTTTATTCATACGCCTGATATCGCCCAGGCACCTGAACTGGCACAGGCATTATGGCCGCTGCTGGCGGAGAAATTCACTGATATGCCGGCTGCCCCCGACTGGCCTCAGCAGAATCTGTTGTTTTAACGCTAAAAAAATCCAGGCTTTATTGAGCTTGATCGACGACAGCGCCATGAACTCAGGTTATTATTCCGCTCGCTGGTCTGAATGAAAGAACGGAGTTTGAGATGGTTAGCGCGCTCTATGTCGTGTTTGGCGCCATGTTGTTGATTAAATTGTCCTATGATGTGATGAAATTGCGCACCCAGTATCAGGTAGCCTATGGCGATGGCGGGTTTTATGAGCTGCAGACCGCGATTCGTGTTCATGGTAATACGGTTGAATATATTCCCATTGGCCTTATTCTGCTCATCGTTATGGAAATGGATGGCGCATCAACCTGGTCTCTCCATTTATGTGGTTTACTGTTGATGGTGGGACGCCTGCTGCATTATGCCGGATTACGGCAGCGGGAATACCGCTGGCGACGTTCCGGTATGAGCGCGACGTTCGTCTCGCTCATCCTGATGACCCTGTTTAATCTCTGGTATATGCCTTGGGAACTGGTATTCGACTTCGATTGACTGCACCGGTTTATTTGGCCACAAAGCATGTACAGGCATGCTTTGTGGCCGCTATCTGTTAGAATACTGGCTTTCCATAACTCACTACCCTATTTCAATGATAAACCGCGATATCCTTTTCTCTGCCCCGATAGCAAAATTGGGCGACTGGACCTTCGATGAACGGGTTGCAGAAGTTTTTCCCGATATGATTCAACGCTCGGTCCCCGGCTACTCCAATATAGTGTCGATGATTGGCATGCTGGCGGGACGCTTTGTCCGCCCCGGTTCCCGAGTTTATGATCTCGGCTGCTCGCTGGGTGCAGCCACCCTTTCCATGCGTCGTGCCATCGATGTCGAAGGCTGTCGGATTATCGCGGTAGATAATTCACCGGCCATGGTGGATCGCTGTCGCCGTCATATCGACGCCTTTCGAGCCCCTACGCCGGTGGATGTGATTGAGGCGGATATCCGGGATATTCCTATCGAAAATGCCTCAATGATAGTGCTCAATTTTACCCTCCAGTTCCTTGAACCCGCTGACCGTCAGCAATTGCTGAATCGCGTTTATCAGGGATTGAATCCTGGCGGCGCGGTGGTGCTTTCTGAGAAATTCAGTTTCGAGAATGCCCAGATAGGTGAGTTGCTCTACAACATGCACCATGACTTCAAACGGGCCAATGGTTACAGCGAACTGGAAATCAGCCAGAAGCGCAGCATGCTGGAAAATGTGATGATGACCGACTCGGTGGAAACCCACAAAAAGCGCCTGGAACAGGCAGGATTCGGCCATGCCGAACTCTGGTTCCAGTGTTTCAATTTCGGATCGCTGGTGGCGCTTAAGCCAGAGGCGGACCAATGACCGATTTCGGCGATTTTTACCAGTTGATTGCCAAGGGGCCCCTGAGCCATTGGCTCAATACCTTGCCCCCACAGCTCAGCGCCTGGCGGCAACACAGTCGTCACGGGAAATTCAGCCAGTGGTTCAATGCGGTCGAGCGGTTGCCGGCCCTGACCCCGTACAGCGTCGATTTGCTCCATGGGGTTACGGCGGCGGCTGGAACGCCTCTGCCGAATGGCCAGCAGCAGGGCATCGAATCACTGCTGCGTCAACTGATGCCGTGGCGCAAAGGCCCGTTCTCGCTGTATGGCATCGATATTGATACCGAATGGCGCTCTGACTGGAAATGGGAGCGAGTGCTGCCCCATATCAGTCCGCTGGCCGGTCGCACCATACTGGATGTGGGCTGCGGCAGTGGCTATCACCTCTGGAGGATGATTGGCGCCGGAGCGCAACTGGCGGTTGGCATAGATCCGATGCAGTTGTTTTTCTGCCAGTTTGAAGCGGTAAGGAAACTGCTGGGCGGCGACCAGCGCGCCCATCTGCTGCCGCTCGGCATTGAGCAGTTGCCTGAGCTGGCCGCGTTTGACAGCGTCTTTTCCATGGGTGTGCTTTATCATCGCCGATCCCCGCTCGATCATCTGCTGCAGTTAAGGAATCAGCTGGTTGCCGACGGCGAACTGGTGCTTGAGACGTTGGTTATCGAAGGGGATGAAAACCAGGTTCTGGTGCCCGGCGAACGTTATGCCCAGATGCGTAACGTGTATTTTATTCCATCGGCGGCGGCCCTGATGCGCTGGCTGGAAAAGTGCGGCTTCAATGACATCCGGCTGGCGGACCTGTGCGCCACCAGCATTGAAGAGCAACGCCGCACCGACTGGATGACCAGTGAATCACTGGCCGACTTCCTGCATCCGGACGATCCCAGACTCACAGTAGAAGGGTACCCCGCGCCCCTGCGGGCGGTAATAGTGGCGCGTAAATCCTGACGCAGCCTCTACAGATTATCGGTTACCTCCGGTGAAGACGTTTTAAGTGACCGACAGCCACCCCATTGCGGTGTGTGGGTCTGGCCAGATAAAGGCGATAATTCATGAATGCAGTCGTTACCCCTAGCCCGGTGCTGTGTGCTGATATCGGCGGCTCGTATATTAAATTCGGCCTCTCACCCCAGCCCTCCGACGTTGTCGGCCTGGATAAAATCGCCATGCCAGCCCACTGCTGGGATGAATTTGTCGGTGCTCTGAAGAAACTGGTCTCGGCGCATCAGGCCCATTATGCGGCCGACACGCCGCTGGCTATTTCCGCGGCCGGCATTGTTTCGCCAACCGGCGAAGTATTCGCCAGCAACATCCCGGCCTTCAGCGGGCATTTACTGGTCACAGAGCTGACGCAATGTCTCAATCGGCAGGTGTGGTTGGCCAATGATGCCGACTGCTTCGCCCTGGCCGAGGCCACCCAAGGCCGAGGCAAAGGCCTGCCAATCGTTTTCGCCGCCATTCTGGGTACCGGTGTAGGCGGCGGACTGGTGATCAACGGCCAGACAGTTTCTGGTGCTGATGGCCTGACCGGGGAATGGGGTCACGGCCCGATTACCCGGACCGAATTGCAGCTTGATGGCGCCCGCTATTCCTTGCCCAGGCAGCCTTGCAGCTGTGGACAGAGCGGCTGCCTTGACACCTATGGCGGCGCGCGCGGCCTGGAAAAAATACATCTGCTGCTGCATGGGCAGTCTGCCGACAGCCGGACCATCATCGGGCACTGGCAACGGGATGAACCCCACGCCAGATTAACCGTCGCGGCCTGGCTGCAAGTGGTGAGCGAACCTCTGGCCTATTGCCTGAATATGACCGGTGCCTCGCTGATTGTCGTCGGCGGCGGGCTGGCCGCTGTCGAACCGTTGATAGAGGCGCTTGATAGGTTGGTTCGCCAACTGATACTGAGACGCAGCCCTGACCCGGTGGTAGTAGCAGGCCGTTTTTCCCAGCAAGGCGGTCTGGTCGGGGCATCGGTGCTGGGACATATGCGGGCCGCCGGGCGGTGACCCAACCGGCGAAGCCACAGGTGACCCAACCGGCGAAGCCACAGGTGAGCGACTTCCCGCCGCAAGAATCAATGACTGACGCTGCCGGCCGGTTCGACAAAACGCGACCTACTCCCACGGCGTGCCTGGATATTTATTCTGTCTATTAACCAAGACCGGCTGGATAATACCGTAAAGAGGCCCAAGCCGGTTAATTCAATCCTTTTTTCGCCGTTAATCCCTCATTGGAAAATAAGCGCGTTACGCCCCCAATATCATAATTAATTATTGCGTAGCTGATAATATATTAATGAATTCCCCATTCATCGGCTTTTATTTTTCTGCTCGATATTTCTTTGGCTATTGTAACGTAAAAAAAGCAGTGCTAATGTGGAAAACTTATCTTTCATATGTTCAAGATGAAATCCATCTCTCATCACTATTCTTTAACGAAGGGATAACTATGGAAACTGAAATCATGAGTTTTTCTGTCAATAATGAGCTCGATGTCCATTCCACCAGTTTTGACGCCTTCATCTCCTATATGGACACCAGCACTGATTTCTGGGTAATAAAAGATGCCGAATCCCGTTTTGTCTATGGCAACGACGTCATGCTGCATTACAGCGGCCTGCCAAAGGGTTTTGATATAAAAGGAAAATTGGACAGCGAATGCCCGGCGCCCTGGTCTGAGCATGAGGAGATCATCCAGGCTAATGATAAAAACGTGATGGCGCGAAAGCAGACCATACCGGTCTTGAATACCTTCACTTTCGGCGGCAAAGAAAAAAGAATTCAACCTTTTCTGCTGGAAATAACACCGTTGATAAAAGAAGGCCGAAGTATCGGCATCGTGGGTCGGGGGAAGAAACTGGAAATTTATTCAATGTATCATTTCGAGAATGGATTTCATCCAGAAACGCTGAGCTTTGGCCCTCCTGATAAATTATTTACCGATCAAGAATTCAATGTGATATTTTTTACCTTGCAATCCATGAGCGCGAAAGAGATTGCGAAAAAATTGAATCTGTCTCATCGAACCATTGAAAATAAATTGGCAATAATATATCAGAAAATAGATGTTAATTCGTTGGTACAATTAAAAGAATATTGCCGGGCGCATGGATATTACAATTACGCACCTACCTTGTATATCAACCCAAACTCCTATATTCCGTTGGTCAGTTAGGCACCGTCGGGGGTAAGGGAAGCCATGCATATCGTGTCTAAGCCAGGCGGCATAAAAAAAAGCCCCAAGAAAATGTTGGGGCTGGGTACTTGCAAGCATCACGGGGGTTAGTTCGTGTGCGCGGCAAAATCTGCTGTCATTACTTCGCTAAGCGGTATGGCTGGCTGCCAACGCATGCTTCATAGCGGCAACCATATCTCCATCTACGCAATAATGGGTAAATTCATCGGCTTCATTGTCAGCGCTCATGCTGACGCCTGCTTTGCGATAACGCATCATCGACGGAACAAAACGCCCGGCGGAACTGTGAAGTTCCTTGATGCCGCATTGCTGGAACTTGTGAACATTGGTCATTCTGACGCCCGCCCCAGCCATAATAATTGGACCGCGGCTCAGGCTGTTAAGTTCCCGTAATAATGCTAATCCCGCTTCAGCGGTTTGCTGCTGCCCAGAGCTGAGAATACGGGCGACACCTAAAGAGGTTAACTGCTCCAGGGCCTGGCGGGGATTAATGCACATGTCAAATGCACGGTGAAAAGTCACCGCCATCGAGCGGCAGATTTCCATCACCTGCTGCATACGCTGAATCTCGACATGCCCTTCTGCATCCAATAGTCCGACGACTACCCCGGGGAAGCCCAGTTTGCGTATCAGCTCCAGCTCAGTAAGAATGGTGTCGAATTCGACGTCGCTGTAAAAAAAGTCTCCGCCGCGCGGGCGCACGATCGGATGGACCGGAATGTTCACTCTGTCAAGCGCCAACGTTAAGCTGCCATATGATGGCGTAAGTCCCCCTTCCCTCGGTGCCGAGCAAAGCTCGATCCGGTCTGCACCCGCCTGTTCAGCCGCCATAGCGCATTCTACGCTATAGCAGCAGACTTCGAGTTTTGGCATCATGTCACTCCTTCCTGTAGGCTCGGCCTTGCCGGTTGCGGGTGAATTCATTTTACGGCAAAAGCATTATCCTTTTTAATTTCATAAGGAATTAACTATGGCATTCAACTTTGATGAATGTATCGACCGCCGTCACAGCGACAGTCACAAATGGCAAAAATATGCTAACAAAGATGTGATTCCCTTATGGGTTGCCGACACCGATTTTCGCTCGCCGCCTTGCGTTATCGATGCTTTACATCAGCGAGTAAGCCATGGGGTGTTTGGTTACGGTGTCGTGCCCCAGAAACTCGGCACCCTGCTGTGCGAAAGAATGCGTGATCGCTACCAATGGCATATTAAACCGGATTGGCTGGTATTTTTACCGGGTTTGGTTAGTGGCCTGAATATATCCACCCGCGCCCTGACCGAGCGTGAACAGCGTATCGTCTTACCGGCACCGCTTTACCCGCAGTTTGGCAAGGCCGCTAAAAGCGCCGGCCGGCAGCAGTTGCCGGTGTCAATGCACTTGGTGAATGACCGCTGGTTGCCCGATATTGATGGCGTGATCCAGCAGATAGAGGGCAATGAAAAATTATTGATGTTGTGTAATCCACATAACCCGGGCGGCACCGTTTACACCCGTCAGGAGTTGGAAAAATGGCATGAGCTGGCCAAAGCCCATGACTGGTGGGTCTGTTCAGACGAAATCCACTGTGATCTGATTCTGGAGCCCGGCGCCCGGCATATTCCCTTCGCATCGCTTAACGAGGATGCCGCCCAGCGAACGGTGACGCTATTATCCCCTTCCAAGACCTTCAACCTGGCCGGGCTGGGCGCTTCGGTTGCGATAATCGCCAATCCCCGACTACGGCAGCGGTTTGTCGCTCAATGCGCCGGCATAGTACCAAGCGTGGGTGTATTACCGCTGATTGCGGCTACTGCAGCCTGGCGGGACGGCGATCCCTGGCTGGTCGAATTACTGGACTACCTGCGGGCCAACAGGAATTGGCTAACGACACAGATCAACGCCCTGCCAGGGCTGAAGATGGTGGCACCCGAGGCCACTTACCTGGCATGGATCGATGCTGCCGGACTTGATGTCGAAGATCCCTTCCGATTCTTTGAACAGGCAGGAGTGGGATTGTCGCCAGGCAGGGATTTCGGTGATCCTCGCTTTGTCAGGCTCAATTTCGGTTGCTCAAGGCAATTACTTGCGCAGGCTATTGAACGCATGTCACGGGCTATCAGCGAAGGCTAACCCTTTTCGCTGGCGACAATCAGCGTGAGCGGGTAGGGATGAAACTTGATTGTCACTTGCCCGTCGGTCACCGCCAGCGTCGGGTTGGAAAGGGTTTCTCCCATCGCTTTGGGGGCGCTTTGCTTTATTTTTATATCAGGTGCCCGCAGCGCCTCGTCGCTCAGTAATGCTATCGCCCGGTGGTGCAACTGCAACGGTTCGACTGGCAGCACAATTTCAATATGCTCCCAACCTTCATGGGGATAAAGCCGTTTTCCCGGCCAGGGCAACTCAACGCAGTCGACGCTAAATTCACCGCAATCAATCCGTTGGTCCAGGGTAAATAAAGCGATTGGCCTGCCGTTTATTTCTTTTTCATTGAAACAGTGCCCTGCCTTTTCAAATCCTTGGTACCACCTATTAGCAGTACTTACCTGATGGCAGCGCAGCGCAATATGATCAATACCATATTCGTTCAGTTTAATGCCGCAGCGGTCAGCCAGAAACTTCACCTGACGGCTGAATCTGAGCATGTCTGAGTGTAAATCCTGAAGCAATTCTATGTCAAACCATGTCATTTTCTTATATCTCGCAGAGATTTAATTCAGAAATACCCTTACCAACACCATGAATTATAATAACTTTAACTATAAACAGGAATTTATAAACCGCTGTGTTTTTAATTAAAAAATAGATGAATTATCATTAATAATTATTATGCATGTTTATATGATAAAAACAACAAAATACATGTCATAACATTTTCAAAAGAAACTGCCGGTGTCAATTAGCCCGCCAACGTAATATTAACATTACTATTGCTTGTTATTCACCCCGAATTGGTCTTTAGCCTTTAATGCTCAGTATTGTCTTAAACATCATTTGCCAGATTGTATATAGAATAAAAATAAGATAGTTTCGAGGAAATAAATAAACTAGGAATTTAATTATGATGCTATTAACTTTATGCGCCATTCTGGTTATTATTGCGATCTTCTCTATCCTGCAGCATCTGCGTACTCGCAACCGTAACCAGCTGGGCGCTTCGCGTAAATCGTCACGCCGCCGCTAGCGCCAATCTCCCCCGAGCGCTGGTCGCCTTCCCTTCCCTTTTCCCCTTGATACTTTGCCCATCGCCGCTGTTGTCATACTGACGCAAGCCGCTGATTATGGTATAAGCATGTTTTATTTTTTACAGCGTGCTCCGACATCTGGATGGATGTCCGGGTCATGACAGTCATATTAAGATGCCGTTAACAGGAAGGCCGTCTTTCCGTCCGGCATGGGTGATAAAGGTATCCAGGTGAACATTCACACACTGCTCTCCACAAAAATCAGTCAGGCAATGGTTGCCGCCGGCGCGCCCGCCGATTGTGAGGCACAGGTTCGCCAATCTGCAAAAGCGCAGTTCGGCGATTATCAAGCCAATGGCATCATGGCTATAGCAAAGCGTCTCGGTATGCCGCCTCGGCAACTGGCCGAAAAAGTCGTAAGCCTGCTGGAGCTTGATGGCATCGCTGAAATGATAGACGTCGCCGGACCAGGATTCATCAACCTGTTCCTGGATAAATCCTGGCTGGCTGAACAGGTTGAATCGGCCATTGCCAGCGATCGTCTGAACATCAGCCGAGCCGATCCCCAGACCATCGTGGTTGACTACTCTGCGCCCAACGTGGCGAAAGAAATGCACGTAGGTCATGTGCGCTCAACCATCATTGGCGATGCTGCGGTCCGCACCCTAGAATTCCTCGGTCATAACGTTATTCGCGCCAATCATGTCGGCGACTGGGGCACGCAGTTCGGCATGCTTATCGCCTACCTGGAAAAGATCCAGAATGATGAAGGCGAAGAGCTGCAGCTCGCCAGCCTGGAAGAATTTTATCGCGCCGCCAAGAAAAACTACGATGAAGACGAAGGATTCGCCGAACGCGCGCGCAGCTATGTCGTCAAGCTGCAGGGGGGTGATGACTATTGCCGACGCATGTGGCGCAAGCTGGTTGATATCACCATGGCGCAAAATCAGAAGGTGTATGACCGCCTGAATGTGACGCTCAGTCGGAACGACGTGATGGGCGAGAGCCTTTATAACGATATGCTGCCCGGCATCGTGGCCGACCTGAAACAAAAAGGCCTGGCGGTGAGCAGTGAGGGGGCGACCGTCGTCTATCTTGATGAGTTCAAGAATAAAGAAGGCGAGCCGATGGGCGTTATCATCCAGAAAAAGGACGGTGCCTACCTGTATACCACCACCGACATCGCCTGTGCCAAATACCGCTACGACGTACTGAAAGCCGACCGGGTTATCTATTATATCGATTCTCGCCAGCATCAGCATCTGGCCCAAGCCTGGACCATTGTGCGCAAAGCCGGTTATGTGCCTGAAAGCGTGCCCCTTGAGCACCATATGTTCGGTATGATGCTCGGCAAGGATGGCAAGCCGTTCAAAACCCGGGCCGGTGGAACCATCAAACTGACCGATTTGCTGGATGAAGCGCTTGAGCGCGCCCGTCAGCTTATCGCTGCCAAAAATCCCGATCTGCCCGCCGACGAACTGGAAACCCTGGCTGGCGTCGTCGGCATTGGTGCAGTCAAGTATGCTGATTTGTCCAAGAGCCGCACCACGGATTATATTTTTGACTGGGACAATATGCTGGCGTTCGAAGGCAACACCGCCCCTTATATGCAGTATGCCTACACCCGTGTGGCTTCGGTATTCAAGCGTAGCGGCGCCGGACTCGAGCAATTGACCGGGCCGGTCGTGCTTAATGCCCCTGAAGAATCCCTGCTGGCAGCACGACTGCTGCAGTTCGAAGAAGCGGTCACCACCGTTGCTCGCGATGGCACTCCCCATGTGATGTGCGCTTATCTCTACGATCTGGCGGTACTGTTTTCTTCTTTCTATGAGCACTGTCCCATCCTCAACGCCGACAGCGAACCGGTGCGCCAGAGCCGTCTAAAACTGGCTCTGCTAACCTCTCGGACCCTGAAGCAGGGTTTGGATTTGCTGGGTATTCAGACGGTAGAACGGATGTAACCCACCGGGCGCGCAAGGCTTTGAGGCTGGGTGATGGCCAAGGCTTTGAGGCTGGGTGATGGCAAGGCTTTGAGGCTGGGTGATAGCAAAGCTTTGAAGCTGTGTAATGAATAATGCCGGGGTGGTCGCCAGCCCCGGCATTTTTTCGTTTTGCTCTCGCTACCGTGGCTCAGTGGGCAGTTCGGGCAAAATCCTTCAGGCGGAATCCCAACAGCGCCAGGATGGCAAAGTAACTGCCTGCGCCGGCGATGACCACCCCCATCAATCTGAGCAGGCGCGCCAGCATATTTCCCTGATCCCAGTCAGGCATAAACCACAGCAGAGCCACCAAAACGGCGGCCATTACCGCGACCGCTATCACCAGGCGGACAAAAAAACCCAGCCATCCCGGCTGCGGCACAAACAGCTTTTTCTTGCGCAACTGCCAATACAGCAGACCGGCATTGATGCAGGCTCCCAGACCGATGGACAGCGACAGCCCCGCATGCTTGAGCGGCCCGATAAACACCAGGTTCATCAATTGGGTCAGGACAAGTGTGATGATGGCGACCTTTACCGGGGTTTTAATGTCCTGCCGGGAATAAAATCCAGGCGCCAGCACCTTGACCAGTATCAGGCCGAGGAGACCAACCGAATAAGCCACCAGCGCTCGCTGGGTCATCAGGGCATCGAATGCGCTGAACTTTCCGTACTGGAAAAGGGCCACCGTCAAGGGTTTGGCCAGAATACCGAGCGCGACGGCACTGGGCAAAGCCAGCACAAAACACAGTCTCAAACCCCAGTCCATCAGCCGGGAATACTCCTGATGATCCCCGCTGGAGAAGCTTCGTGCCAGCGAAGGCAGCAGGATAGTCCCCAGCGCCACCCCCAGCACACCGGAAGGAAACTCCATCAAGCGGTCGGCGTAGTACATCCAGGACACTGAGCCTGAGACCAGGAACGAGGCAAAGATAGTATTGATAATCAGCGAGATCTGACTGACCGAGACCCCGAGGATCGCCGGCCCCATCAGCCTGAGCACCCGCCAGACGCCAGCATCCCTGAACTGAATGCGCGGCATGACCAGCATGCCGATTTTTTTCAGATGCGGTAGCTGGTAACCCAGCTGCAGCACCCCACCGACCACCACCGCCCAGGCCAGGGCCATCACCGGCGGGTCGAACAGTGGAGCGGCAAACAGCGCAAAGCCGATCATGCTGACATTGAGCAACGTCGGTGCGAAAGCCGGTACGGAAAAACGATTCCAGGTATTCAGTATCGCCCCGACCAGCGAGGCCAAGGAAATCAGCAGAATATAGGGGAAGGTGATCCGCAGCAAGGCTGAGGTCAGTTGGAACTTGTCGTGGGTATCGGCAAAACCCGGGGCGGTTATCATGATAACCCAAGGCGCCGCCAGCATGCCGGCCACGGTGACCATGGCCAGCGCCAGGGTCAGTAAGCCCGATACATAGGCGATAAATGTCCGAGTAGCTTCCTCGCCCTGCTGGGTTTTATATTCCGCCAGAATCGGCACAAAAGCCTGGGAAAAAGCGCCTTCAGCAAAAATCCGTCGCAGCAAATTGGGTAATTTGAAGGCGACAAAAAAAGCATCTGTCGCCATGCCGGCACCGAACACCCTGGCGACGATGGCATCGCGGGCAAATCCCAGCACCCGTGAAAACATGGTCATGGAGCTGACGGCCGCCAGCGATTTCAATAAATTCATGGTATGGTTTTTCTGCTGTCCGCGGCTGCCGATATCAAACACATCTGATAGCGGCCCCCGCTGGCCAATTATAGGTGGGCATAGTCTACCCTGACTTCAGGAAATCGCTAGCCGGAGTTGTTACCTCCGGTAAGAGCGATCTAAAGCACAATATTCAGGCGATGGCTTCCTCCCGCAAGCACCATTTCAGTCCGATTGCCCTGCATGTCCACAGGGTTATCGTCAAGCCAGGCACCGATTTTTGCGTCAGGATCGTCGGTCGACCGGGCCACGACCAGTGTTACCAGCGTATCCCGGACCTGAATTTCCGCTTCATAGCCGGGCCACTCCAGCGGCAGGCACGGCTCGATAATCAGTCGCTCGCCCTCACGGCGAATACCCAGAATGCCTTCAATACCGGCACGGTACATCCAGCCGGCCGAGCCGGTGTACCATGTCCAGCCGCCCCGTCCGGCATGGGGCTCAACCGAATAAACATCGGCGGCAATCACATAGGGCTCCACTTTATACACCATGACGTCGCTGGCCTTCAGCGCATGATTGACGGGATTGAGCAGGCTGAACATTTCATGGGCCTTGTCGCCCTCTTTCAGGCCGGCGAATGCCAGGATAACCCACATGGCGGCATGAGTATATTGGCCGCCATTTTCACGCAACCCGGGCGGGTAACCCTTGATATAGCCGGGATCATGAGGCGTCTGGTCAAAAGGAGGAGAGAACAACAACGCCAGTTTCTCGGCGCGTTGGATGAGCATTGATTCCATCGAGTCCATGGCTATCCGGGCGCGTTCAGGTTCAGCCGCACCGGACAGTACCGCCCACGACTGGGCGATGGAATCGATTCGGCACTCATCGCTTTCACGGCTGCCAAGCCAGGTGCCATCATCAAAGGTGGCTCTGCGATACCATTCCCCGTCCCAGGCTTCACGCTCGATCGATTGCCTGACCGACTCGGCATGGGCTTGCCAGCGTTCTGCCCTGTCCGGTTCTCTGGCCAGCACATAAGGCATAAAATCATGCAGGGTGTTTATCAACAACCAGCCCAGCCAGACGCTTTCCCCCTTCCCTTTCTCACCCACCCGGTTCATGCCGTCATTCCAGTCGCCGGTTCCCATCAGCGGCAGGCCGTGTTCCCCGGTCAGCTCAATGACCTGTTCGATGCCCTGCACACAGTGCTGATACAGGGGTGCTGTTTGTGTTGCGGTCATCGGCTGGAAGAAAGCGTCATGCTGCCCTGGGGCCAGCTGGGGCCCTTCAAGCCAGGCCAGTGGCTCATCAAGGACGCTACTGTCACCGCTGACACGGATATAACTGGCGGTGGCATAGGACAGCCAGACCCGATCGTCGGAAATCCGCGTTCTGACGCCCTGACCGGAATGGGGCAGCCACCAGTGCTGCACATCGCCTTCGGCAAATTGTCGGCCGGCGGCACGCAGCAGGTGCGCCCGGGTCTGGTCAGGCTGGGCAAAGGTCAAGGACATGCCATCCTGCAGCTGATCGCGGAATCCATAAGCGCCGCTGGCCTGGTAAAAGCCGCTTCGCGCCTGGATACGGCAGGCCTGGGTCTGGTAGAGCAGCCAGCCGTTGAGCATGATATCCATTGATCGGTCAGGCGTTTTCACCTTAATCGCGCCCAGGCGCTGTTGCCAATGCTGCCGGACCTGTTGCAGCAAGCGATTCAGATCTTGCGCCCGGTAGCGTTCAATCAACTGGCGGGCATGTTCAGCACCATCACTCTGGCCCAACAGCCATACCACCTCAATCGTCTGATAAGGAGCCAGAGTAAAAGTCGTCTGCAATACGGTACAGGGATCGATGCCGGCGCCGGTCAGGCCGCTCAAACGGTTACCGTTAATCAGCGCCAGCGGCGCAGACAGACTGCCGTTGCGGCCGATAAACTCACTGCGGTCAGTGGTAAAAGCATCCTGCCGGCCGTCCAGATCGGCGAAGCCTACCCGGCCGGGGAAAGCCGTTCCCCAGGGATTGGTGACCATTAGCGCACCGGTGACATCATCCTTCTGGGTAATGATTTTCGAGGCGCTGGCGCTGCGTGAGGTGCCCATAACCCATTCGGCATAGACGGTTACTCGCAGTACCAGCTCACGATCGCCCCGATTGGTCAGGGTCAGCCGCGAGATTTTGATCGGATCGGTCAAAGGCACCATCTGCAACAGCTCACTGCTTATTTCCGCGGTCTGGTGACTGAAGCGGCTGTAGCCAAAACCATGGGACGCCAGATAGCGTCCGCCGTCATCGATCGGATGCTGAGTCGGGCTCCATAGGGTGCCGGTATCGAGATTCTGCAGGTAGATAGCTTCACCGCCGCTGTCGGCTACCGGATCATTTAACCAAGGCGTAAGCTGATTATCGCGGCTGTTCTCGGCCCAGGTATAGCCGCCGCCCCGAGCGGAGACCTGAAAGCCGAAGTGCGGATTGGCAATGACATTTATCCAGGGCGCCGGAGGGCGGCTCCCCTGTTCCAGCACGATACTGTATTCATCCCCCTGCGCGCTGAACCCGCCGGTGCCGTTAAAGAATTGCAGCCCACTGGGCAATGGAATGTCGGCCGGCGATGGCAGGCGAAGTTTCCCCTGCGGCAACAGACTGACCGGCGGTGAGTCCTTGGTTGAGAGCTGTGCGCTCAAGTTGCCTTTGCGGGCAATCAATACCACCTGGGCGACCGACAACAACAGCATTCTGGACTCGTGACTGATAAGATCGGCCCTGAGGGTATAGACGTTGCCGCGGCCGGATTGGGCCGAGTAGCGTGGTCTGGACTGGCTGCTGCGCACCACTGTTTCGATGGCAATCTGCAATTCTTGCAGATAAGACGCCGGATGCTCGTTAATGATCACCAAATCGACATCTAGCAATTTCAGGTGCCAGTACTCATGCGCATTGAGCAATTGTTTGACCAGGGCAATATCCTCCCGATCTTCGATGCGCAGCAACACTATCGGTACATCCCCGGAGATAGACATCGGCCAGAGGGCGGACTGAGGGCCGGCGCCGCGAATGATACTGGCTGAGGGTGAACGGAAACGGGCATCGCTGTACAGCAGCGGCGCCGCCAGCCGCTGGTATTCGGCAGCGTGCTCGGCATTGATATCCAGATGACGCAGCTGTACCTGCGCCTGCGTCCAGGCCAGGGTCTTGGCGCGCTTGTAGGCGCTTCTGTCGTGATGCTTATCAATGAGGTCCATCAATTCAGCTTCGGATGCCGCTACCAGTGTCCAGTAAGCGATACGCACAGATTTCCCCGGCGCTATCCGCACCCGGCAGCGCAGCGAAAAGATAGCGTCCAGCACCGTGCCGGTAGTGCCGGACAACGGCTGACGATCGATTATCGCATCGGCGCGGATCGCAGAGCCGCCGTTGCCGATGAAACGCGCCCGGTCGGTTTCGTATTCAATCTCGCCCAGCGTTTCGCCTTCAACAACGATAAGCTGAGCCGCCCAGACCGGTTGTTCGTCCGGGCTGCGGGGCCGACGAGTGGCAATAAGCGCGTTAAACTCAGGGATATAGCGAGTCTGCACAAACATTTTTGCAAAAGCCGGATGCGCTTTATCGGTGCTCATTGGCGCCAGCACCAGCTCGGTATACGACGTCAGTTCTACTTCGCGAATCCGATGGCCGCTGTTGGACAGCATCATTCGCCTGACTTCGGCGTCATCTTCCCCAGACACCAGGATAGTCAGGGTAGTGGTCAGCGTACGGTCATGGCGGATATAGGCGGCATGGTCTTCGCCAAAGATCACTTCATTGAAGGCCTTGCCTTTCAATGCCCGGATCCGGCGCTCGCTCAGGGCCGTCACACCCTGGGTCTGGAAGCCGGCCGACCAGATTTTACCGCTGCGCATGTCCCTCAGTCTCAGGAATGACCGCCAGTCATCGCAGGTAGAATCTTCGCTCCAGCGGGAAATGGCGATATCCTTCCAGCGGCTGTATCCGCCGCCGGCGACGGTGACCATCACCGCGTAGCGGCTATTGGACAGAATATGGGTTACCGGCGCGCCCTGCGGCAGTGCGGTAAACCGCCGCTGGGTCACCAGATTGCTGCTGGGTTTACCCGCGAGAATCTTGACTTCTTCCGCATGGGGCCGGGTCAGCGCCACTTCTCTGGGCATGCGTTCCTGCAGCAGCAGCTCGCTGGCCTTAATCATCGGTTCCCGATGGAACCAGCTGCGAATGCGCCCCTCCAGCAGGGCATTGCCCATTGCGACGATCGTCATGCCCTGATGGTGGGCCATAAAGCTGCGCACGATGGCCATCTTCTGGGCTTCAGGCACGCGGCTGGGGGTGAAGTCCAGGGCTTCATAAAAACCGTATTTGCCCATGGCGCCCATCCGCTCAAGCGCGCGGTAGTTGGCCAGGGCGCCACGGGTATCGACCATGGCGGCGAGGCCAGTCGCATAGGGCGCAATAACCTGGTTCTGGGCCAGGCCTCGCTGTAATCCCAGGCCGGGTACACCAAAATTGGAATACTGATAGGTAAACTCCCTGTCCCGGGCATTGAACGCCGACTCAGAAACGCCCCAGGGAATACCCAGTGCCTGGCCATAGGCCTGCTGATGAGCCACAATCACCCGGTTGGTCTGTTCCAGGATTGTTCCGGCCGCGGCGCGCATGACCAGCGAAGGCATCAGGTATTCGAACATCGAACCCGACCAGGACACCAGTGCCGCGCCTTTACCGGAACGCACCGCCGCCCTGCTCAATCTGAACCAGTGACGGGTCGGCACATCGCCCTTGGCAATGGCGAACAGGCTGGCCAGCCTGGCTTCGGAAGCCAGCAGGTCATAGCAACTGCCGTCCAGCTGATTCTCAGTGAACGAATATCCAATCGACAGCAGTTTCCGCTCGGGATCCACCAGAAAACGGAAATCCATGGCCATGGCGAACTCACGGGCTTTATCGGCCACGCGCTGCAGGCGGGATTGATAGCCTTCGGCATCCTCCGCCCTGGCCTGACGGTCACGAATCTGTTCACCAATAGCGTTACCCAGCGCTGAAAGCCAGTAAACCCGATCAGCGGCGTGATCGTCGGTATCGGCAACCATGCCGGCAACAGGGCCAGAAACCGTGCCTGAGTCAATTT
Organism: Biostraticola tofi; assembly: GCF_004343195.1. Classification (GTDB taxonomy): domain Bacteria; phylum Pseudomonadota; class Gammaproteobacteria; order Enterobacterales; family Enterobacteriaceae; genus Biostraticola; species Biostraticola tofi. Next base: position 424,993 of record NZ_SMCR01000001.1, read on the forward strand.
CTGTCTGTGGACTTCCAGCAAGCCCGATCGCCTCAGCGGCCAGCTGCCGCAGCTGTTCCAGATGATCGGCCGGCGGGTGGCGCAGCAGCAGTTGCCGGTCAAGCTCGCGCAGCGCAACCTGCAGGGGTTGGTTTTTTGATGCACAACTGTGGCTGAATGTTTGCCTCACCAGCAATAAATGATCCCTGGCTCCGGCGCGCCAGGCCAGGTTTTCGCCTTCGTCCTTCCAGGATTCCAGCGCATTGGCCAATGCTATCAAATGGCCTGCCAGGTTGCCGCTGTCGACAGACGAAACATAAGCCGGCAACAGTGCAGCCAAATCGCGCGTGCCGTACCAGTTGAGAAAATGACCGCGATAACGCTGCATTTGGTCAAGCGAAGCAAAAGTCGACTCTAGACGATCCAGCACCGCTTGCGTACCGATCCAGCCTAATTCACGGGAGGTAACCGCCGATAGCAGGTAAAGGCCGATATTGGTAGGCGAAGTGCGATGAGCGATCACCGGTTTGGGCTGTTCCTGGAAATTATCGGGCGGCAACATGCTCTGGTCGGCCGTGACGAACGTTTCAAAGAACCGCCAGGTCCGCCGGGTAATAAGCCTCAGCGCCTGAACTTCTGAGGCATTGAGCCGTGACTGCGGCTCCTGTCGGGGCGCACGGCTTGACCACCAGGCTATGGCTGGCCCAGCAAGCCAGAACAGCGTCAGCGGTATGATCAGCGGCGCGTTTGTCGGTGCCAGTACCAGGGCGGCTACTGCCAGCGCCAGGCTGAGGAATACGCCGCCCGACATCCGGCGATAAGAGCCGACAAGATCAACCGCCGAGGCAGCGCCGCTGCCTGCCCAGGGGGTCCATTCCAGCATTTTACGGTGGCTGCGGATCATCCGGTAGCAGGCACGGATAATCGCATCGGCCAGGGTCCAGGCGGCATCGGGGATGAATGACCACTGCATGACCAGCTGTAATACCGCATTGCGCAGATCGCTCGCCACATTCAGCAGGTGCCGGGATAGCGGAATTCGCCGCTGGCGCGGCAGCAGATCAAACAGGGTCGGAATCAGTGCCGGGACTGCGCCGGCCGCGAAAATGAGCAGTGTGCCGGCTGCTGCCATCGGCAGCGGCAACAGCCAGGTAAGCCCGCAGGCCAGCATCGTCATCGGCGCCACCAGCGAACGGCGCAGGTTGTCGATCATTTTCCAGCGTCCTACCGCCGGCACTGGGCTGCTGCCGTTTCTGCCGTTGAGGATCCACGGCAGCAATTGCCAGTCTCCACGCGTCCATCGATGCAGGCGCTTCATGACCTGATCGTAACGCGCCGGTGCCTCTTCGACCAGTTCGACATCGGAGGCCAGACCGGCACGCGCATAAATCCCTTCAAACAAATCATGACTGAGCAACAGATTTTCAGGCACCCGTCCATGCTGGGACGCAGTGAAAGCATCGACATCATAGATGCCTTTACCGGTAAATGACCCCTCGCCGAACAAGTCCTGGTACACGTCGGACACTGCCGCGGCATACGGATCCATACCGCTGGGGCTGGAGAAAATGCGTTGATAGAGCGAACCTTCACGGCCCATGGGCAAGGCGCCGGTAATGCGCGGCTGCAGAATGCCATAGCCGCTGACGATACGCCGCTGTTGATCATCGAATCTGGGTCGGTTCAGCGGATGCGCCATCTTGCCTATCAGACGCAAGGCGGTATCGCGCGGCAGCCGGGTATCGGCATCCAGCGTAATGACGAAACGGACGTTTTGCGGTATGGCAAACAGCGGCATAAAACTGGTATCGGTCGCCCCGCGCAGCAGCCGATTAAGCTCGTCCAGTTTGCCACGCTTGCGCTCCCAGCCCATCCAGCAGGATTCGCTGGCGTTAAAGCGTCTGTGACGGTGTAACAGTAAAAAGCGTTCGCCGGCAGGTCCGGGGCCATAACGGGTGTTAAGCTGCCTAACGGCGAAGACGGCGGCATCCAGCAAGGCTTGATCCTGGGCTGAGCATTCCACTTCGCCGTCCGGCCAGTCGGTCAGCAGCGCCAGAGTCACATCGCCCGGGGCCGACGCCAGGTAATGAATTTCTAACGTTTCGCTCAGGCTGGCAATATCCTGTTGGTCATTGAGCAGCGCCGGTACCACCAGTAATGTGCGCATCGAGGGAGGTACGCCCTGCTCCAGCGCCAGACCGGGCAACGGCGCCGCCCCGAGACGCCAGGTCACCAGCCGGTTGACCAAGGCGGTAGCCGCTTCACTGACCGGCAATAGCGCCAACAGCAAAAAAACCAGACTCCAGAGCCATCCCGCCTGCCCATCCTCATTGAGCCCGCCCGCCATCAGGGCCGCACCCAGCACCGTCAGCGTAATGATCGAGCCGGCATAGCCACGGATGCCGGGATGGATGAACTGCCGGCTGATACGCAGATGCCAGGGGGGGCGGAAAGCGATTTTACGCTCCAGCGCCAGCCTGCCCTCATCGATCAGGAAATAGCCGGGATCGCCGACCCTGTCGGCTTCTACCGACGACGTTTGCTCCACCGCAGCCTGGCGGGCCATTTCAAGCGCCATGCCGGCAATGCTCAGCTCGCTGGCAGACGACCCCCGGGCCAGTTGTTCTATTTCGGTGCGATAGCTGTTGCGTGTGGAAAAATCCATTTCCTGATACAGCGGATAACCCTTCAGGCATTCATCCACCAGACTGACGCTTTCGAACAGCGTAGCCCAGTCAATATCGGATATCAGCCGCATACTGGTGATGATATTACGCACGGTAACATTGGAGGCCCCCAGACGCTGCTGGGCGTCGCGTACAATATCCTCAACCGAACTGCCCTGCTGGCGCAGGCGTTCTTCCAGCCAGACCACGCTTGGGGTGGTGCGGGGATCGTGATTGCGCAGGCGCTTGGCGAGCTGAGCGGCAAAATGAACATTCAACGGGGTATCGTCGCGCGGCAGGTTTGCCAGCGCCAGGGCGGCCTGGGCGCGATCCGATGCCAGCAGACTATTGGCAAGCGCTTCGGCTTCGTTACGATTATCGCGGCCGGCGGCCATGCCATCGGCCAGGCGTCTGAGATTCTCTATCAGTACAATGCGCAGGGTAATCGCCACCGCCCACAATTCACCGATGGTCAGCGGCTCGACCCGCTGGTAGGCGCGAATAAAACGCCGCAGGTTTTCCGGGTCAAAATGGCTGTCGGTATGGGCGATAAAAGCCCAGGCGATGCCGAATACCCGCGGGTAGCCGCGAAAAGGACCCTCCGCCAGCTTGGGCAGCAGCCGGTAGTAGCTCGGCGGCAGATCTTCGCGTATTTCGCGGATCTGGGCTTCAACCAAATGATAGTTATCCAGCAGCCATTCGGCCGCCGGTACCACTGTATTGCCTTTTTCCAGTTCCCTGGCGCTCGCCCGATAGGCGGCAAGCAGCGTGGCGGCGTTATCGTCCAGCCGCAAATGCAAAGACGGCACCCTGAGCGGCCGATGGCTAATCGGCTGTTCCTGGGCCAGCGTCTGTGCATGTTGCTCGAGGCGTTCAATACCGAACAGTTCGCTTCTGATCGGTAAATTGTCACGCCATGGAGACGCGGATAACCTGAACTGCAAAAATTTTGCACGCCATTTTTTCATAGAAAACCTGTACCCAGGGCGAGAAAACCCGCAGCAGGTAATAAAAGAAATATATAATGATATGCATCAGGCAGCGTCATGAGATGTGCCTGAACCGGTACATGCTTGGAAAGGCGGAGTGGTCACAGGGATAGGCGAAAGCATTCACCTTCCGGTAAACGTGTTCCGTTGAAGTGACTATGGGATAAGTTATGAAATTTAGCCAGCGAGAATGTTGAAATTGCGGTCAATCTCTTATTTGCTGATGAGATAACGTGATACAGCCAGCTAAAATGCGCGATTACGCTGACTGTTAACCCTAGCAGGGGGAATGGCTCACCGCATGCCGCTGATGGGAAAAGCCTTATTATCCAGGGTCAATGGGGCAAGACTATCCAAGGTCAACGGAGCAAGCCTTATTTCAGACTGCCCCTCCATACTGAATGCTGCCAGCCGACACTGACAGTTAGGCATATGATGATCACCGCTTGCGATTGATTATCTGTCGCCGTTCAGCGCAGCAGGCGTTCAATCCATGCCTGCGCCTTCAGCGCTTCCTCGCCGCTGACTGACGGGGGAGTCTGGTTAGCAACGGAATTGAGAAAATGATCGACCGCGCCGGTAAAGCCGCGCTGCGCCAGGATAGTTTGCCAAGCAGGCACCGGCCGCTCACTGATAATGCCGGCCGCAGCCTTGCGCAGCTGGCGCATATCATCTATATGCCATATCGCCCCTTCGGTCACGGCACTGATCGTTTCGCACTGGCTGCCCGCCTGGCGATGCATACTGGTGGTTACCAGACAATCCCCTACCTGGAAATGGTGCTCGGCATAGATCATCTGACCGGCCTGATTAGTCTGCAGCGCACCGCCTGAGAGACGTGGTTCGCCATCGACCAGCCACAAGGCGGTATCAACCACATGCAAATAGTCATCCAGTAGGGTGAAGCGAAGATCATGGGGACCGATGTCCGCGGCACGGTGTTTATCCATACGTACCGAGGCCGGAGCGACCATGTCTTGTTTAAGCTCGAGATAGCGGGGTGCGAATCGCCGATTGAAGCCGACCATCAGGGCTTTGTTGCGCCGCTCAGCCAGGCTGACCAACCGCTCGGCCTGCTCCAGTGTCTCAGCCAGCGGTTTATCCACATAGACATGGACGCCTCGCTCGAGCAGTAGACTGACCAGGCTGAAATGCATGGCGGTGCTGGCATGGACAAACACTGCGTCACACTGGTCTGCCAGACTTTCGACAGAATTGAAACATTCAATACGATAACTTTCACCCAGCGCGCGGGCCTTTTGCTGATTCGGCGAAAAGGCCCCGATCACTTGCCAATCACCGGACTGACACAACAGCGGTAAGTATACTTTCTGGGCTATGCTCCCCAGGCCGACAATCCCGATGCGTAATTTCATAGCCTTCCTCTGTTATCGACCTGCCGTCCAGGACGGGTTAACCAGCGCTGTCAGTACATGGTCACGCCATATGCCATCAATCAGCAAATATTCTTTGGCATAACCTTCACGTTCGAAGCCCAGCCGCGCCAATAAATTACCGCTGCGCTGATTGTGCGGCATGTAATTGGCCATTATCCGGTGCATATGCTGTTGCCGCTGCATATAACGGATGGCCGTCTGCAAGGCTTCAAACATCAATCCCTGCCCTTGCCATTTTTCTCCGATCGAATAACCCAGAAAACAGGCATGGAACGAGCCGCGCAATACATTGCTGAAATTGGCCACGCCATACACTTCATTTTCCTGCGGATCCAGCAGCAGAAAATAATAGGCGCTGCCTTGCCGGTGCAGTTCGCTGATGAGTCCCAGGCGCGACTGCCAACCGGACGGATGGCAATGGCTGTCATCACGTATTGGTTCCCAGGGCTTTAAATACTCACGGTTATCGGTGTAGTAATCGGCCAAGCGCCATGCATCCCGCTCATGGGCCAGACGCACCACCAGCCTGTCGGTAACCAGTCGCACCTTAGGCGACGCTGAGTGGTAGCCAAACATCTTTCCCTCCGCTGACAAGACCAGAAAAATAGCCCAAAGGACCCCGGATAAATTAACGCCTTTAATACAATAATACGATATAAAAATATATTGCAGCCTTGACTATCGTATCTTCGCCATAACGTTCAGAATGTAGGCTCTATTCACCCCTTTTTTTTAACATGGTGCGGCATGTCATCGGTTACGCAGGCCAGAAGTCTAGGGAAGTATTTTCTATTATTGGACAATATGCTGGTGGTCTTGGGTTTTTTCGTGGTTTTTCCGCTTATTTCGATTCATTTTGTCGAAGAGCTGGGATGGGCGGCACTGCTGGTGGGCACCGCGCTGGGCCTGCGACAGTTTATTCAGCAGGGACTGGGCATCTTCGGTGGTGCTATCGCCGACAAACTCGGCGCCAAGCCGATGATTATCGTCGGCATGCTGATGCGGGCCGCCGGATTCGCGCTAATGGCGATAGCTGATAAGCCCTGGCTGCTGCTATTGTCCTGCGCATTATCCGGGCTGGGCGGCACGTTGTTCGATCCACCCCGCACGGCGCTGGTCATAAAATTGACCCGTCCCCATGAGCGGGGGCGCTTTTTTTCGATCCTGATGATGCAGGACAGCGCCTGTGCGGTCATTGGCGCGCTGATCGGCAGTTGGCTGCTGAGATATGACTTTCACCTGGTCTGCTGGGCCGGGGCGCTGATATTTATCATCGCCGCCATAGTCAATGCCTGGCTGCTCCCGGCCTATCGTATTTCAACCGTGCGCGCGCCGATGCTCGACGGCATGCGTCGGGTACTGCGTGACAAACGGTTTGTCAAATATGTGCTGACGCTGACCGGCTATTACATGCTGGCAGTCCAGGTGATGCTGATGCTGCCAATCAGGGTTAACGAAATTGCCGGTCAGCCGGCGGCGGTAAAATGGATGTACGCCATCGAAGCGGCCCTGTCGCTGACGTTGCTTTATCCTATCGCCCGCTGGAGTGAAAAACGGTTCAGTCTGGAAACCCGGCTGATGGCCGGCCTGGTGGTCATGACCATCAGCCTGTTTCCGATTGGTATGGTGGTAAATCTGCAAGGACTGTTTACCCTGATCGGACTGTTTTACGTCGGATCGGTCATTGCAGAACCGGCGCGAGAAACCCTCGGCGCTTCGCTGGCCGATAGCCGCGCACGGGGCAGCTATATGGGCTTTAGCCGACTGGGTTTGGCACTGGGCGGCGCCATCGGCTACAGCGGTGGCGGCTGGCTTTATGATGTCGGCCAACGGCTGGAAATCCCGCAGTTACCCTGGCTGATGCTTGGCCTGATTGGTCTGGCTACCCTGGCCGGCCTCTACCGCCAGTTTCATCATCGGGCGATTGAACCGGAGATGCTGCAGGGACGATAGCGGGTTTGCATTACCTCTGCTGCTTGACCATACTGATTAAAGCACCCTGCGTCACCGCGCTTGCTGCGCTCTGATGAAATGACGGGAGGACACCGAAAGCATGAAACTTTATATTTATGAACATTGCCCTTTTTGTGTCAAAGCCAGGATGATATTCGGCCTGAAAAATGTGCCGATTGGGTTGGAAGTCCTGCTTAATGACGATGAAGCCAGGCCGGTTTCCATGGTCGGCAAGAAAGTGGTGCCGATTTTGCAAAAGGAAGATGGCGGCTTCATGCCTGAAAGCATGGATATCGTTCACTATATCGATAACAAGTATGGTGAGCCGTTATTAACCGGACCGCTGAATGCCGCCATGGGCAAATGGCTGGATGCCAATGGTGAGATAAGCTACCGGGCGATTACTCCGCGCGTGGCCCGCGCCCGCTTTGAGGAATTCGCTACCCCGGAGGCTCGGCAGTATTTCGTCAACAAGAAACAAGCGGCTATCGGCAGTTTTGATGAGCATCTTTCCCATTCCGAAGGCATCATCAAGAAAATCAGCCAGCAACTGCGCGATCTGGCGCCGCTGATTAAGCAACCCAATGCCTGCAATGGCGAACTGTCTGAAGACGACATTCACCTATTCGCCCGCTTGCGCTCCCTGTCGTTAGTGGCCGGTATCGAATGGCCGACCCAGGTGGCGGAGTATCGCGATAATATGGCCAAGCAGACGCAGATAAACCTGCTGAGCAGCGTGGCGCAGTAGTTCACCGCTGCCGCGCCGGACCGCTTGTCGGTCTGGCGTGGTATCCGCTGTTTTCCGGCCTGACCGATCTGCTTCCTCCGGCCGAGTATCGGTATCGCTTCAATCATCTGATTTCAATACTTTACATATGCCGACGCCCCACTGCGGGGCCATGTGATATCCTTGCGGCAAAAGTCGTTGGCATAACGGAAGCGTATAAATCACATGAGAAAAAGCCTGGTCCTACCACTGATGATTGCTATCGGTCTGCTGCTGGCCGGCTGTAGCAAGCTGACGCAGTACACCGTCAGTGAGCAGGAAGTCAATGAGTATCTACAGCAGCATAATGAATTTGAACGTTCTTTAGGGGTACCCGGACTGGTGAATGCCAATATGGCGCTGACCCAGCTGAAAAGCGACATCGGCCGTGCCGAGTCCGGTAAAGTGCGGCTGATGGGCAACGCCCTGGTCGATATCTCGTCATTGCTGGGCCGAGAAAAGGCATCAATGACGCTGACGCTGCAGGCTCAGCCCTGGTATGACGCCGACCAGGGCGCCATTTACCTGAAAAACATGAAAGTCATTGATTACCAGATTGCCCCTGAACACCTGCAAAGCGCCTTCGCCGTATTCGCCCCTTATCTGGATAATACCCTGAAGTCTTATTTCGATAACCGCCCGGCTTACGTGCTCGACGCGGCCAACAACAAAGATGAGGCGATGGCCAAGCGGTTGGCCAAAGGGCTGGAGGTCAGGCCAGGTCAGATAGTCATTCCGTTCACGCGATGATAACGCCGGGCTTCAGCCCAGGGTTTCATCCAGTTCTTCGCGCATTGCCTCCAGTGCTCCACGGCAAATCAACGCCAGGGTGCGATAGAATTCGGTGGCGGCAAAGCTTTCCACATTGCCGAGGAATTTCCCGCTCCAGGGCAGAATAAACTGATCAAACAGCTGGCGCTGGCCTGCAGTTTCATCTTCTGTCGCTTGGTCTTCCAGCCAGGAGGCGGCCAGAACCAGGCTGCCGAAATGATCGGCGGGTCCCGCGTTAGGCGGCATGCCACGCTGGTGTAAAAACGACCGGACCTGTTCCTCGGTGCCGGTGACCCAGTCGCTCCGCAGTGCCGGTACCTTGGGCGCCTCACCGTCAAACAGCGCGGCATAATCGGCGCCGAGATCTTCGGTCTGGGCGCTCAGGCTCAGCCGTTCAAGCAATTCATCCTGCTCTAGAGGCCAATGCTGGCCCAGTTTACCGTCGGAGATAAGGGTCATCAGGCCGCTCAACAGCATATCGCCGGGCTGCCGGTAAAACAGGTTGCCGAGCACGCGGCAAACCAGGGAAAAATCATTCATTGTATTGGCGCTTTCCGTCTTATAAAAACCGGCGCAGACATTCTCACAGATCGGCCAATTCCGCAATCGCCGGTTTGCCTTTTTGCTGCAGGAAATCCAGTACCCGCCGCGGACTGGCGTTCAGGATCCGCTCGGCTGGAAATCCCTCCTGATCGAGAATGCGCTGGCAGTGCTCGAAATTACCCAGCGACCAGGCAATATGGGAGTCTGAACCCAGGCTGAGCCAGCCGCCGGCATCTCGCACCGCTGCCACTATGGCGCGGCAGTTGGGCTCGCTGCCAGGGCGAGAATGGATAAAAGAAGAATTGTTCAGCTCCAGCGCTACCTGATAGCGGGCAGCAGCAGCAGCGATGGCCGGAATGTCCACCGGGTATTTGGGATTGCCGGGATGGCTGATGATATGCACCTGGCCTTGGGCCATGGCGGCAATCATGGCCGCGGTATGGGTGTTGATATCGGACGGTGGGTACACCGGTTCATGAAAACCGGCGATGATCAGATCCATTTCGTTCAGCATCGGTCCGGTGCAGTCAATATCGCCGTCGATATTTTTGATATTGGCTTCAATACCGCGCAGTATGCCGACCCCATCAACCCTCCTCGGCCAGACGCGCATGTTCATAAAATGCCAGTAATGGGGCGCATCGGCCATATCCGGTCCATGATCGGTAATGGCAAACAGTCGAATACCCTTTTGGCGGGCCTCGGCAATGTAATCATGCAGCGTGCTGTAGGCATGGGTGCTGGCGACGGTATGCATATGAAGGTCTACCGGATACATAGTTTCTCCTGTTGAAAAAAGTGTGGCTGACAGCGCGACAGTCTGCTTTGCGCTAATACCCTTTTACCCTATCAACCTTACCAAATGGTGGCAGCCCGTTTTCGATACGGCGTATATTTTCGGCAATATTGTCCATCGCCAGCACAGGGAGAGTAGCGGCTGCGATATGCGGTGTAAGCGTTACCCGGGGAGAGTGCCAGAGCGCATCCGCTGCCGGCAACGGTTCCTCGGCACAGACATCCAGGGTCGCGGCTGCTATCTGACCGCTGTCAATGGCGGCCAGTAGGTCAGGCTGGTTCAAATGGGCCCCACGGCCAACATTAATGATATAGGCGCCCCGCACCAATTGCCTGAACAGGCTTGCATCGAGAATGCCGCGGGTCGCAGGCGTATTGGGCAGCAGATTGACCAGCAGTCGAGTGCCGCTAAGGAAGTCGGCCAACTGCTGCTCGCCGGCAAAGCTTGTGACCTGGGGAATCGCTTTTGGGCTCTGACTCCAACAACGTACCGGAAATCCCAACGTCACCAGCGCTTGGGCCACTTGCTGGCCCAGCACCCCTGCCCCGGCAACGCCGATGGTAAAATCCTGTTTATCGGCCAGGGGTAGCTCACACCATTGCTGTCGAGCCTGTAACAGCCGGTACTCATCGAAACGCCGATAATAGCCCAGCACTGCAAACACCACGTATTCGATCATCTGAGCAGCCATGCCGGTGTCTTCCAGGCGCAGCAGCGGCACGCCGGCCGGCAGCATTTGCGGATGCTGCCGCAACTGATTCAACAACGCATCAACGCCGGCGCCCAGAATAAATACGCCGCGTAAATCATCCCGTCCGGCCAGCATGGCGGTCGGCGGATGCCATACCAGGGCATAATCGGCCGGCTGCCGATCCGCCGGCTGCCAGGCTCGCACGCGGGCAGTTGGCAAGCGTTGCTCCAGACCGTGAATCCACTGCCTGGCTTCATTCTCGGGATGAAAAAAAATGATCTTCATGGCTGTCGGTGAACCCCAATTCTTCATACAAAATCAATGCGCTATTTGATTATCATATCGCCATAACGGTTATCCTCCCACCACTGTTGGCGCTGGCTGCCTATGGGGTGCTCAAGGGATGAGCAAACAGGGATGCTGAATGAAATTATACTTGACCAGAATCGGTCGACTCCCTATAGTAGCGCCCCGTTAGCCCAGACGGTTAACAACGTGGTGAGGTGTCCGAGAGGCTTAAGGAGCACGCCTGGAAAGTGTGTATACGCGAAAGCGTATCGAGGGTTCGAATCCCTCCCTCACCGCCATCATTCCAAAGAAAAGCCCGGCTATCGCCGGGCTTTTTTTATGTCCGAACTCACCGAATAAGTGATAAACCCTGCGTTGCCGCTGTTCGGTCAATCATAGGCATTCAGCGTTCTTTGACACAAAGCTGAACGCACGCAGTCCTGCTTGCCAAAGCGGATGACGCTTATCATGTCGTCATCGGTCTGGAAGCGCTCCAGGGCATCGGCCAGACCGGATTTCACGCCGCGCGGCAAATCGCACTGGGTCACATCACCATTGACGATAACCGTGACATTTTCACCCAAACGGGTCAGAAACATCTTCATCTGGTTAACCGTCACGTTTTGCGCCTCATCCAGAATGACGACGGCATTCTCGAATGTTCTGCCGCGCATATAGGCAAAAGGCGCAATCTCTACTTTGCCGATTTCAGGTCGCAGGCAATATTGCATAAAGGATGACCCCAGCCGACGCAACAGAATGTCGTAGACCGGGCGGAAGTACGGCGCGAATTTTTCAGCAATGTCGCCGGGCAGAAAGCCAAGATCCTCATCGGCCTGCAGCACCGGGCGGGTGACGATAATACGTTCAACTTCTTTGTGAATTAACGCATCTGCCGCTTTCGCAGCGCTCAGGAAGGTCTTGCCGCAACCTGCCTCTCCGGTAGCAAAGATCAACTGCTTGGTTTCGATAGCCGTCAGATACTGTTCTTGAGCTTCATTTCGCGCTTCGATTAACGACGAATCGCGACAATCGCGAGCCATGCCAATCGACTCTATGCCGCTCATATGAACCAGCGAAGTGACCGAATCTTCTTCACGCATTTTATAATTGCGTGATTCACGCCGGATAACACGTTTAGCTTCACGACGAGCTTTGATCACTGCTTTTTGTCTTCCCATTAGTGGCACCTTACAGTTTGTTTCACCCTTCACACGACCGGGATCGTGCGATTACGCTTCACACACATGAGGTTGTGGCTTCCTTTGAGCCCTTATAGCCAAGAGAGGTGATATCCAGAGCCCATTCTCCGCGCCAGGAACCGGCATAGTCGACGGGAAAGATATCGGGGAGGAATGCATTGACGAGAAGGCGGTTTTTTACCAGAGCGTTAACAACATAATCGGGTTTCAACCGGGGGTAGCAATGTTTACCGCCTAGGGGATAGCGGATGATTGTTAAAGATGGGTGTTGTTTCTTCAGTCCGTCACAGGACACTGCCATCAGCGATCCCCCCTATGATGATTACGACACCGGGTATACTTCACCACTTACGCCTTGAGTATAATGACATTGCTACAGATTAGTTAGTGGATGCAACTTTTTTTTACTTCAACTGTAAAAAAATGTTGTTGCAAACAGTTCATCTTTTCTTCACATCCAGATGCTACTACGCGCTGCTTAAACCCGGCTTTTATCGCCGCGCCAGTTGCCTTTTTAACCCTAATATCATCCTCTGTTAACCGGGTTGCACTGAGTTGCAACATTAGCGATAGTACGCATTACCAATGCTGCTCAGGATATGAATAATGGGTACAACCACTATGGGCGTCAAACTGGATGACGCCGCCCGGGAAAGAATCAAGCTGGCTGCGCTTAATATCAATCGCACCCCTCACTGGCTGATAAAACAGGCCATTTTTCATTATCTTGATGAGCTGGATAAAGGTTTGCCGGTACCGGGCAATATCAACGCCTGCATACCGACGGAAGACGAAGACGCCCTGCCTGCACCGGAACTCCGCCAGCCGTTCCTTGAGTTTGCTGAACACATTTTGCCACAGTCGGTCACACGCGCGGCCATTACCGCCGCCTGGCGCCGACCGGAAACCGAAGCGGTCCCGTTACTCCTGGAACAGGCCAAAATGGACTCGCCGCTGGCCGGCAAGGTAGATGCGCTGGCGCGCCGTCTGGCCGAAAACGTGCGTAATCAGAAAAAAAGCGCCGGTCGCGCCGGTATGGTCCAGAGCCTGCTGCAAGAGTTCTCCCTGTCGTCCCAGGAAGGCGTGGCCTTGATGTGTCTGGCTGAAGCGCTATTGCGTATCCCGGACAAGGCCACCCGCGATGCCCTTATCCGCGATAAAATAAGCAGTGGCAACTGGCAGACCCATTTGGGTCGCAGCCAGTCAGTGTTTGTCAATGCCGCCACCTGGGGGCTGCTGTTCACCGGCAAGCTGACCGCAACCCACAGTGAGGCCAGTCTGTCCAGCTCGTTGAACCGCATCATTGGCAAGAGCGGAGAACCGCTCATTCGTAAAGGGGTGGATATGGCGATGCGCCTGATGGGCGAACAATTCGTCACCGGTGAACATATCGGCGAAGCCCTGGCTAATGCACACCGACTTGAACAGCGGGGCTTCCGTTATTCCTACGATATGCTGGGCGAGGCGGCGCTCACCGACCAAGACGCTCAAGCTTACCTGCGGTCCTATCGACAGGCGATCCATGCCATCGGCAAAGCATCCAACGGGCGTGGTATCTATGAAGGCCCGGGCATTTCCATCAAACTTTCGGCCCTGCACCCGCGCTATTGCCGTGCCCAGTATGATCGCATTATGCAGCAGTTGTATCCGCGCCTGCTGGAATTGACGTTGCTGGCCCGGCAGTATGATGTCGGCATCAATATCGATGCCGAGGAGGCCGATCGGTTGGAAATCTCGCTCGACCTGCTGCAGAGGCTGTGTTTTGAACCGGCACTGGCCGGCTGGAACGGTATAGGCTTTGTTATCCAGGCCTATCAGAAGCGCTGCCCTTTCGTGATAGACGAGCTTATCGAACTTGCCCGCAAGAGCCAACGGCGGTTAATGATAAGGCTGGTAAAAGGCGCTTACTGGGACAGCGAAATCAAACGAGCCCAGATGGACGGCCTGGAAGGCTACCCGGTTTATACCCGCAAGGCCTATACCGATATTGCCTATCTGGCCTGCGCACGCAAACTGCTGGCCGTCCCACACTGCATCTATCCGCAATTTGCGACTCATAACGCCCATACCGTGGCGGCCATCTATCATTTCGCCGGCCAGAACTACTACCCGGGCCAATATGAATTCCAATGCCTGCATGGTATGGGTGAACCGCTTTATGAGCAGGTGGTAGGTAAAACGGCCGAAGGCAGATTGAATCGCCCTTGCCGTATTTATGCGCCGGTCGGTACTCACGAGACCCTGCTGGCCTATCTGGTCAGACGCTTATTGGAAAATGGCGCCAATACCTCGTTCGTCAACCGGATTGCGGATCCTACCCTTTCAATTGATTCCCTGATCGCCAACCCGGCAAATGACGTGCTGGCAATGGGTGAAAAAGAATCGCAGGTGGGCATGCCCCATCCGCGTATTCCGCTGCCGCGTCAACTTTATGGCCCGGCAAGGCGCAATTCCGCCGGTCTGGATTTAGCCAACGAACACCGGTTGGCGTCGTTGTCCAGCGCACTGCTCAACAGCGTCAATCCAGGCTGGCGGGCCGCGCCGGTGATCGCCGCCGAGTGCGATACCGCCCCTTTTGCACCGATACTCAATCCGGCCGATCATCAGGATTGCGTGGGCGAGTGCCGTATGGCCACCCTGAACGAGGTTGAACGCGCTCTGAACGCCGCTACGCTTAACATGCCGCTATGGTCTGCCACACCGGTCACTGAACGGGCGACAATACTTTCAAGAGCCGCGGATATCATGGAATCGCGCCTGGAAACGCTTATCGGGCTCCTGGTGCGCGAAGCGGGTAAAAGCTATGCCAACGCGGTAGCTGAAGTGCGCGAAGCGGTGGATTTCCTGCGTTACTATGCCAGCTTGATTGGCGATGACCACCCCGACAATGATTTTAGCCATGATCATTGCCGACCACTCGGCCCGATCGTCTGCATCAGCCCGTGGAATTTCCCTCTGGCCATTTTTACCGGCCAGATTGCCGCTGCCTTGGCGGCCGGCAACCCAGTACTGGCCAAACCTGCAGAACAAACCCCGCTCATTGCCATGCAAGGGGTAAAAATTCTACTGGCAGCCGGGGTGCCCGAGGGAGTACTGCAGTTGCTGCCGGGCGAAGGCGAAACGGTAGGCGCTGCCCTGGTGGCCAGTCACCACGTGCGCGGCGTGATGTTTACCGGTTCAACCGATGTGGCGCGTATTGTGCAAAAATCCCTCTCCTCCCGACTGGATCCGGCCGGTAAACCGATTGCCTTCATCGCCGAAACCGGCGGTTTGAACGCGATGATTGTCGATTCTTCAGCCCTGACGGAGCAAGTGGTGACCGATGTGCTAGCTTCAGCGTTTGATAGTGCTGGCCAACGCTGCTCGGCCTTGCGCCTGTTGTGCATCCAGGAAGATGTGGCTTGTCGGACGCTGCGCATGCTGAAGGGGGCTATGGCGGAGTGTGTTCTGGGCAACCCGGAGCGCCTGGCTACCGATATCGGGCCGGTAATCGACCTGGAAGCGAAACAGGCGATAGAACAGCACATTGACCGTATGCGCGAACAAGGGCATCAAGTATGGCAAAGCCTGGTGCCGGATACGGCTGAATTGGCAGCCGGTACCTTTGTCCCCCCTACCCTGATAGAGTTGGACCAAGTGGCATCGCTGGATCGGGAAATCTTCGGCCCGGTGCTGCATGTGGTTCGCTTTAATCGCCGGCAGTTGCCAGCGCTTATCGACAGTATCAATGCCAAGGGTTACGGACTGACACTTGGCCTACACACACGCATAGATGAAACCATTAACCGAGTCATTACCGGCGCGCAGGTAGGCAACTGTTATATCAACCGCAATATTGTCGGCGCGGTGGTTGGGGTGCAACCCTTTGGCGGCGAAGGATTATCCGGTACCGGACCAAAAGCCGGCGGGCCGCTGTACCTGTATCGCCTGATGAACCGCCGACACCCGACACAAAAACTGTCGTCGCTCAGCATGCTGGATGATATGGCAATCGCGGATCACAGCGGCAAAGCCCAGTGGCAGGCGGTACTCGCAACACTTATCGACTGGGCAGATCAACGTTCGGATAACCTCCTGGCTGACAGCGGTCGGATGTTTGCCGAGCTTTCGCAATCCGGCAGCCTCAGGGTGCTGAAGGGGCCGACCGGTGAGCATAACAGCTATCGCCTGTTGGGACGGCAACATATCCTTTGCCTGGCCGATGAGGAAAGCGATCTGCTGGTACAGCTCGCTGCGGTATTAAGCACCGGCGCCGGCGTATTATGGCTGGAAGCGCCCTCCTCCCGTTCGCTGTTTGCCGACTTGCCACAGGCGGTACAGCAGAAAATAGATTTTGTCGCCGACATTGGCGCCATTACCTCGGTGGACGCGGTTTTGTTCCATGGAGACGCTGACCAGCTTCTGGGGCTGTGCCAGACCATGGCCGAGCGTCCCGGCCCGATTATTCTGGTTCAGGGCTATGAGCGCGGTGATCGTCATATTCTGCTGGAGCGCTTGCTGCTGGAACGAGCCGTCAGTGTCAACACCGCCGCCGCTGGCGGCAATGCCAGTCTGATGACCATCGGCTAACCTTCCGGCCGGGCGTTAACCGCCCGGCCGGTTGGCATGATACAGCCGGTCAGGAATAATCCCAAAACCTGAAATAAAACGGTCATAACCTCGCTAACCGTTGTTTTTGGACTATCTTTAAGGGGTTTCCAACGAAAAAGGATGAATAATATGTTTGATAAAGCCAAAGATAAAGCGGAAGAATTGGCGGGCAAAGGTCAGGAAGAATTTGGCCGCGCATCAGGCGATCGTTCAACTCAAGTTGAAGGCAAATTGCGTAAACGCGCGGCGCAGGCGTCATACAGCGTGAACGACTGCATCGACACTATCAAAGATAAAACCGCCAGCGATCCCGTCCCTGCGCTGTTGATTGCCGGTGGTATCGGTTTCCTGCTGGCCAAGATCATCGGCCGCAGATGACGCGTAATCAGCGGCGCTGAAGATGACTTCCCTCAAATCTGGCTGACTATCGATCCTGTGTCTGAATCTGATGTCATCCAGTGAATTGCCGGAATGTGGCTATTTGCCCATTCCGGTTTTTTCTGCGCCTGATGCCGCGTCAGACCTTCTCTCAATTAACCTGCTCCCGCCGGTAATCCTCGCCTGTAGTGATCTGCGCTAATCCTCGCCTCTAGAGATCTACAGTGGGATACCGCCGGTCTGCGCTAAAAAAAACGCTTTGCCCGGCAGGCAAAGCGCGGGTCGGTCTGGCAATAGCAGTAACCTTATGGCCAAAGCGCTGGGGTCAATCGCGTGCAGCGACGCTGACCTGGTTCAGATCACTCAGGAAGCTTTGACGCCAGTGGGCGATATCATTTTTGGTAATAGAATCCATCATTTCGTTATAGCGCGCCTTACGCTCATCCAGCGGCATGCGCAACGCTTTATCCATAGCGGCTGCAACACCATCCCGATCATAGGGATTTACCAGCAGCGCAGATGTCAGCTCATTGGCGGCACCGGCAAAGCGGGACAGGATCAACACCCCAGGGTTTTGGGGATCCTGCGAGGCCACATACTCTTTCGCCACCAGATTCATACCATCGCGCAGCGGCGTGACCAGACCCACTTCACAGTGACGGAATATTTTCATCAGCAGGCTGCGCTCGTAATGCTGATTGAGATAAAACAGCGGTGTCCATTCCAGGGTAGAATAATGACCATTGATACGACCGGCATGGGTTTCAAGCTCATGCCGGATATCTTGATAAGCCTGCACATCGCCTCGTGACGTCGGGGCAATCTGGAAGTAACGAATATGTCCTCGATGCTGAGGATAATTTTCCAGCAGGTTCTCATAGGCCTGGAAACGCTCAGGCAAGCCTTTGGAGTAATCCAGACGGTCTACGCTGATAATCAGCTGGCCGTTCATTTTATCACGCAAATGGGCAAGCTTGGGCGGCAACCGGCCTTCAGCCAATTCACGAATGCTGTCGGGCTCAACGCCGATGGGATACACCCGCACAGTCAGCGTTTTACCGTATGCCTCGATTCGGTCATCGCCCACCTCTCTTACGTCAGTAACCAGGGCGAGATTTTCCAGAAATGCCTGGCGATCGCTTTCCGCCTGGAATCCGACCAAATCATATTCACAAAGTTTTTCGAGGATTTCTTTACGTGGCGGCAAGGCGTTGAAAATTTCTGAGGTAGGGAATGGAATGTGCAGGAAAAAACCGATTCGATTCTTCATGCCCATTCGGCGACATGCGGAGGCCAGCGGTAACAGATGATAATCATGAATCCACACAATATCATCATCTGCTACCAGTGGTTTCAATCGCTCTGCCAAGGTCTCATTAACCCGGCAGTAACCATCGTAGTCTTCCTGCTGATAGTTAACCAGATCCAGACGATAGTGAAAGGCTGGCCAGATGACCGTGTTAGAAAAATTCAGATAATATTGGTCATACTCACTTTGCTTCAGGCTGAACGCAGCAAAGGTGATATTGTCCTGCTGGTTAATCTCTAACGGTTGTTGTTCTTCGCTTATCTTACCATTCCAGCCAAACCATAATCCCCCGGCATCTTTTAATGAGTCCATGATGCCGACTGCCAGACCACCAGCACTTTCTTTTTTACCTTCCATGGCCGCAATGCGGTTCGAAACGACAACTAGGCGACTCATAACCCCTCCCGAACTGAATTATTAGTATTCATTGTATGATTTTCTTTTTGTTCTAGTAATGATAACAGCCAGGCATGTACCTGGCCCACATCGTCCAGCCGATAGCCTGCGGCAGTTTCACCCGGCCCGACTTTGATGGATACGCCGCCCAAGTCATTAACCGCGTTGAAACCGGCTTCATCGGTGACATCATCGCCGATAAACAAGGGTGTCCGCCCGGAAAAAGGGGCCTCAGTCATGAATGCTTCAATAGCCGCCCCCTTATTAACCCCTGCCGGCTTTAATTCAACCACACACTTGCCGGGCTGACGGGTTAATTCGGGATAGCGAGCGCTGAAAGCGGCCGCTACTGCTTCAATATCAGCTTTATGATGGGCCGCTTCGCGATAATGCAGGGCAAATGCCATGCCCTTGGCTTCTACATGACAGCCGGTAAAAGGAGCGATTGCCTCCCTGAGCTCCTGTCCCAGGGTGGCCGCCAGCGATGGTGGAAGATCAATTTGGTGAATATGACCTTGTGCATCACGGCGAACTGCACCATGAACTCCAGCTGCCGGACTGTGCAAAGGCGCGCTCAACGCATCGAGCTCATTGAGAGTCCTGCCAGAGACCAGAGCCAGGGCACCCCCGGTCAATAGATAGAGCTGACACAGGGCAAGCCTGACGTTTTCCGGAATAGATACCCAGTCAGGCCTGGTCTCGATGGCGGCAAGGCAGCCGTCCACATCGAAAAAGCAGGCAAATCGGCTCAGGTCTATCGGCGGAACTGAATCACTTTGTGTCATAGCTGAATCCTCGTTTATCACACGTGCATTGTTTGGCTTCGCCATGGTGGCGAGAGACGTTCACGCGTTGTGTTCACCGACCGAGTAAGCGCGTGGTCAAAGCGAGGTTGAAAAAGGAGTGACAGGAAGGAAGTAAATGGTAACGATCGTCTTTCTCCATGAAACTGCGTCATCAGTGGCGCAAAGCTATCAATAGTCCCGCTTTTAGACCCGCGTGTATTCTGAGGACGGTGAAGGTCCCATTAGTTAGTATAGACAATAATTTTTCATATGTCATAAATGGACTTAACGCATTGACCTCTGCCTGCAATACCGCTTAAACACATCCTGGTAACCTTCCAGCAACATTTAGATAAGTAATTGATATGCCTATTTTTTTAATAACAGATATCATACCGAGCTGGAATTAGTAACCATGGTTACCATATTCAATTTAAACTATTAGCAATATTGTAGAGTATCCACCGGATCGGCGGCGATAGCCTTCGATTTTCGCTCGCTCTTCAGGCAAATGCCCAAACACCGCCGCCTGATATTCTCAAAACGTGAACGAAATTTGACATAACAATGTACAGCAAATAATCATTTGGGTGCTTTTTGTACATATGTAAATGATAACCGTTAACCTTACCGGCTGACATAGGAATAACTTATTGATAAATGTTGCTATTTTCTGACGATTGGAATGAGTAACAACTCTTTTCGAGTGTCAAGATTTGTTTAAAGCCAGCGAAAAAAAATGAATGAATTTTTCTTATGTATAGTTAGGTAAATATGTATTAGAATAGTATCACTTACCTGCCCTGTTCCGGTCATTGACTGGCAAATATATGCATCCCGCGAGCCAACAACAGGCCGAAATCATGTTATCCGTTTATTACACGGAAGAACGTCAGGGGTTGTCAGACATAAGTTCCATTTACCGATCTCGCTTTTAGGATAGGTCTTAAAAAAAATGTCATTGAACCTGATCACAGATTGTTGTTAAAACAACACTTATCTGTGAAGCCTACGGCTTTTTCCAGGCACGTAATATGCATTTTATCGTTGATTAAAACGGATAACGATTTTCAGTGAGGGTACGCTATGCCAACGATTATTATGGACTCATGCAGCTACACCAGGCTAGGACTTACCGGTTTCCTAACGGAAGCCGGGATTAAGCGTCGTAATATCAATACGGTTAACGACATTGGTCAGCTTCAAGCGAAATGCGCCCGGATTAAGCCCACCGTGGTTTTTATCAATGAAGAGTGTTTTATCAATGAGCCTGACGCAACAGAAAGAATAAAGCGGGTAATTACCCAACATCCCGACACGTTATTCTTTATTTTCATGGCGATGACTAATATTCATTTTGAAGACTATCTGTTCGTTCGCAGCAACTTGATTATCACATCCAAATCCATCAAGCCTGAAACGCTTAACACACTTTTGACCGGCTGCAGCAAGGCGAAATCGCCAGAGCATAATCACAAATGTCCCCTGGATCTCAGCCCAATCAGGCTCAGCCAGACTGAGTCTAATATGCTGCGGATGTGGATGTCAGGTCATGACACTATACAGATTTCAGACAGCATGCAGATTAAAGCGAAAACGGTTTCGTCCCATAAAGGCAATATCAAACGCAAAATCAAAACGCACAACAAGCAGGTTATCTACCATGTCGTGCGTTTAACCGATACCGTTACTAGTGGCATATATGTTAACGCACGCTGAGTAATGAACTCAGCCTCATGCTGTCGCCCGGACGGTAACAGCATGAGGCGTTGTTTTATGGTTGACGACTACTGGTCATCGGATATCGGTTGTACAAATACCCCGTCAGGATTATTGACCTCGTTGAAAAACCAGATTCCGGTTGGGTAATCATCCAGGGATACCAGATACATAACACCTTCGCTGAACTCTTCCACCGCCAGGATTGAGCCTTGTCGGCGCGGTCCACCGTCAGTTTTAACCGTGACGCGATCATTTAATTTCATCAGTTGCCCCCTAATTTGCCCTGTCGCTAGTGTAGTATAAAGTTCCCTTTGAGGAAGCCCCCTCCGATGCTTAATCAATGAAAAATACCGCGTTGTTAACGCTGGTGGCTATACTAAGGAAACAGTAGGACTAGCGAATGACCAGTAAGAGGAAACAAAATGGGCTTTGCAAAAGAATACAGTGATAATTTGCAGCGTGAGATTAATATTGATGTTGATGCATTGCTGGAAGCGGTGCAGTCCGCAACCGACAGTGAGGTAAAACGGAGCCAGGATAATGAAAGTCGGCATACTGTTACCGTCGGTGATAAGCAATACCCCAGTTTCGGCGAATTGGCCTCTGCCTATGATCTGGACATTCGTGATTATGCGGTGACCGAAGTCAATCGTTAGCGCGGTGAGAGCACTGATCCCAGACTGGGATGACGGGATACCCTCTCGCTGAGTGAGATCGGAAGCGCCTGAAAAAATCCCCCGGACTGCGCCGGGGAAAGGCAACATCCCTTATAAATGGAATGATGCTGAAAGTTCGTTACACTAGGAAATCATATTACGCAGTAATATTATACACATCCTTGTATTTCGCAAGTAACGTTACGCTTGTTACTCAATTCACTTCGTCATGATTGTACATGCTCCGCAGTCACCCGGATGATAATGTAGGCTTATTACCATTTATTTCAAGTAGATGACACGACTTACCCGCAACGAAAGAAGCGATTCCCTCACGCTAGGTCGTCTCTTTTTTTAGGATTTTTCGCAAAAAACGTAAGGGGATCAACAGTGTTTATCCTATCGCTTCAGGCCGCTACAAGCGCCAATGATTAGGTTTATTAAATCCTAATTGTTAGGTAGTCATCGTATATACTCAAATAAATCAATGTTCCTGATTCCCCACGCTACCGACGCGCGCGGGTAACTTGGAGAAAGCAATGCCCCATATCACTGACCCTTTGTTAATAGTTACCGATCTCGACGGTTCACTGCTGGACCACCATACCTATAGTTGGCAACCTGCAGCCGACTGGCTGGCCCTACTACGCCAAAACACCATTCCGGTGGTGATATGTTCCAGCAAAACCGCGGCTGAAATACAGGTGTTGCAAAAAAGCCTCGCGCTGGAAGGCTTGCCTTTTATCGCCGAGAACGGGGCGGTACTGCACCTTGACGTTCAGCAGCACAGTGACTCGCCAGCCTTATCCTCGCAAGTGCTGGGCAAGGATTACAGCACTATTCGGCAAGCCATGGAGCAATTGCGTAGCCTTAAAGGATACAAATTTTTTGGTTTTGGCGACGTCAGCGAAAAAGAAATTATCGAATGGACCGGTCTCAGCGCCAGTGATGCCTTGCTGGCAAAACAGCGCGAAGCCTCTGAAGCGTTTATCTGGCGTGATACCGATGAGCGGCTGGCAGAATTCGCCACTGATCTGGCCCTAGACGATCTGACCATTACCCAGGGAGGCCGTTTTTACCATGTCATGTCGGCAGGCAGCGGTAAAGGGCCGGCCATCAAGTGGCTGCTGGACAAGTATCGCCAACTGGACGGACGTGAATGGAAAACAATTGGACTTGGCGATGGTCCCAATGACGTCTCAATGCTCGAAGCAGTTGATTATGCGGTGGTAATTCGCGGATACAGCAACATTCCAGTGGAACTTTCCCCACTTCAGCACTATGTTTATCGCACCCAATCATACGGCCCTGAAGGTTGGAGCGAAGGGCTTTCCCACTTTATTACTGCTGTTTGATGGTCAGGCACAATAAGTATTAAAAAATAATCATAGCATTTAGGGAGTGTTTTATGAGCGATTTTCATCAGAACGGGATTATTGCCAACTTTCATAATCTGTCCAACCGGAAAGTTGAAGAATTGGAAACTCAGTTAGCCGGGTTTGCAAAAAAGCGCAAAATGGGGCTGATTTTACCGTCACTGTTTTCCGAACTTGAAGGACCCGCACTTGAGAACATCATTGATGAAATCGCCAAAGTGCCCTACCTGGAAGAGATCGTTATCGGCCTGGACCGTGCCGACCGGGATCAATTTCTGTTTGCCCGGGAGTTCTTCTCCCGACTGCCCCAACATCATCGCATCCTGTGGAATGATGGCCCCAGGCTTAAGTCGATCGACGCTGAGCTGGAAAAAGAGGGCTTGTCCCCCAGTGAGCCTGGCAAAGGCCGCAATGTGTGGTTTTGTACCGGCTACACTCTGGCGTCTGATCGCACCTTGGCGGTAGCGCTGCATGACTGTGACATTGTCACTTATGAGCGCGGTATGCTTGCTCGCTTGATGTATCCGGTGGTCCATCCAAAGTTTAACTATGAATTCTGTAAAGGTTTCTATGCGCGCGTCGCCAATGGAAAAATGAATGGTCGGGTGGTCAGACTGCTGGTGGGCCCGCTGTTGCGATCGCTGGAAAATGTCTATGGTCAATCCGACTACCTTGATTACCTGAACAGCTTCCGTTATCCGCTGTCCGGGGAGTTCGCCATGCGAACTCGGGTAATGCACGACATGAAAATTCCAGGAGACTGGGGCTTGGAAATTGGGCTGCTTTCGGAAATTTATCGAAATTATTCACCTAACCATATTTGCCAGGTGGAAATTGCCGATAATTATGACCACAAGCATCAACCGCTGGCTGAAGAAGATGGTTCTGGCGGCCTGAAGCGAATGAGTAATGATATCATCCAGTCGCTGTACCGTAAGCTGGCGACCATGGGGGTCAATCTGACCAGTGATTCGTTCCGGGTTCTGAAAGCGACTTATTATCGGAATGCCCTCGATATCCTGGAATTCTATCATCATGATGCCATAATGAACGGCCTGAAATTTGATCAGCACAGCGAAGAGGCGGCTGTCGAACTGTTTATGCAGTGCATCCTTGATGCCGGGCAAGCCTTTATCGAACGTCCAAACGATAAGCCATTTATCCCCAGTTGGAGCCGGGTACAGTCGGCCTTCCCAGATATCATGCAACGTATCTATGATGCGGTTGAAGAAGATAATAAAGGCAACGTGTAGCGCAGACCGGCCTACGCTTCGGAGGCACATCACTTGCCCTGTTGTATCTGCAGGGCAGGGTTTTAGCTTGCCCTGAGTCGATTGATGCTTAGAATGGCTCCCTTTCAACGCTCAGCCCTCAACCGACGGAACTAGCATCTGCATGCGAGACATAAAGCCAAATGAACCACTGGTCGCCGCTTTGATCGACTGGATAGAGGATCATTTGAACCGGGATATTGCGTTGCCGGCAGTGGCAGCCCGTTCAGGCTATTCGGTATGGCACATGCAGACGGTCTTCAGGGCAACTACCGGTATCGCCATTGGCCGTTACATTCGACAGAGGAAACTGACTGAGGCGGTTCATCGCTTGCGCAGCTCTGACGAACGTATCATCGATATCGCTATCGAATATGGCTTTAACTCGCAATCGCAGTTCACTACCCTGTTTAAAAAATATTTCGGCATCACGCCCCAGCAGTGCCGCAATCATCCCGGTCAGGTTCTAATGCTCACCCCCCCTGCAGTACCCGGAGTGAAACTGACGGCGGGCAGTACAGAACGGGCAACATGATGGACACTGGAAAAATAAGAAAGTCATACTAGGGGAGGAGCATTGCCCGGTCAGTGACCGGACTCGGGTTGGGTATCAGATTTTGCAGCCTTCGCAATCATCTTCATCCGCCACGGTTTCCGGCAGCGCACCGGCTTTTTTATCGGCATTTGCTTCTGCCTGGGCCAATTCTGCATCAATATCAAATTCAAAAACATCATCGTTCATTTGGTTATCTCCTGTTGGCTATGGGTGGCAGTATAGCGCATCCCGGACAGAATAAAAAAACCCGGGCAATGCCGGGTTGGGGATGCAGACCAGCACAGGGATTAGATTTCCAGACCCTTCTTGCTCTTTTTGTCCGCGCGCTTTTCCTTCAGTGTTTTTTCCGGCTTCTTCTTGGCTGACTTGTCCTTACCTCTACTCATAAACGCCTCGCTTATTTGTCAGATTGGGGTGGGTTTACCAAAAGACGCCCCTCAACACTGGGGCAACTTAGTGTTATCAAATTTGCAGCGTCATTGCAAGGCCGCGGCATGGCAATCGGGCTATTCCTAGTGTCACGCCGGGCTTTACGCTAGGGATGTTCTAAAGCCTGGACTGAATTATCCGACAGCAAAAAAGAGCGGAACTGCGGCGACATCCATGATCTGAAACCCTGATCGGTTTTGGTTATCATATACACCGCCAGACTTTGCTCAAGCGCCAGTTTTTGGGCTTTTTCGGTGCCTAGCACCATCAGGCCAGTATCCCAACCATCCGCTTCCAGCGCAGTTGGCGAGATGACCGTCACCGAAACCAGTTTATGTTCAATTGGCCTGCCGGTCTCGGGATTGATGATATGGGACAGCCGTTTACCATCCATTTCGTAATAATTTCGGTAACTGCCTGAGGTGCTGATGCCGTGGCCTTTCAGATCGACGATCGCCTGGGCGTCAAGTTTCTCATCGGTGGGTTTTTGGATAGCAACGCGCCAGGGTACGCCGCCTGGAGACATCCCCTGCACTTTCACCGCACCGCCGACCGACACCAGGTAGCGCGTAATACCCTGTTTTTCCATTAAGCTCGCTAAATGGTCAGCCGCGTATCCTTCCCCCATGGTCGACAGATCGACATACAAGTCGGGGAGATCTTTTTGCAACCATTGTCCTTCAGCAGTCTGTATAACCTTGAGATGGCGCAACCCGATACGTCGGCGAGCCTCATCAATCTGCTGCTGTGCCGGCATGGTGCCAGGCTGCTTGTCAGGGCCAAATCCCCACAGGTTTACCAATGGTCCGACAGTGATATCCATCGCCCCGCCGGTCAGATGGCCAATACGCAGTGCCAGCGTAATGATATCTGCCATACCGGTGGTAATTGCCTGGGGAGTATTCCCCTGGTAACGGTTGAATTGGGAAATCAGCGTGTCGTGCTGATAGGTGGAAAGCTCAAAGTTATCCTGGGCCAGTTGCTGTTCTATTTTCTGTTTAAGGCCGATCAACGCCTGCTGGGGGGGCCCCGCCAGTTTTACCCGATAAAAGGTGCCCATGGTTTTTCCTTCCGCCAACCAGGTATCATCGGTTTTTTGACTCGGGGTTTCATCACAACCTGAAATCAACAATGCAATGCAGGCCAATATCGCTAATGGTTTACTCAATTTTATGTCCTCTTCCCTGCCGAATCCGGTCGGCATGGGCAGCACAGAGCCAGTACATGAAGCCTGGACAATATCAGTGCCAAGATAAGCAAAAACGCAAACGCCGTCTGCCTAAGAGTGCAGGACCTTAGGCTGGCGGACCGCAAATAGGAAAGTCCGCACGAGGCGTTGCATAATATCCAACCGAGGTGGGCGTTCATCAGGGGAAGTACGTCGACAATCGCTCAATCACCACAGCCCAGCCGGTATATTATCCTAAACAGGATTTTTATTATCCAGATAAACGGATCGTGAAAGGGAAAAAGGTTTTAGAGGGGATAAATGGCGGCGCTGCCCTGAACACGGGCTATAAATGGTCGGGATTCATCCCGCCTTGGGCATAATTAAAGATTCTCTGTACCACTTCATCAGCACCATTTATCACCGCCGAAAGGGTTTTGTCTTGTCGACTGACCGCCTGCGCATAAGCGATTTCATGCGCTTCATCCACCATGGTGATAATACGCGCTCGGGCAGCGGGATCCAGGTTTCCCAACAGCGTGGTCAATATCACCTGATAAGCATGAGAGGCAATAACCCGTTACCGCTCCTGAACTTCGAGGGATTCAATTCGTGCCAGCAGCGATTGATGATCAGCGTTGTCTTGCATAATAGGCCCTCTTTAGTGGATACAGTTGCGGCAGGGAATCAGACCAAAGCCGGCAACAGAGAGGATACCGGCTGAGGCTACAAACGTCTTCGGACCGGACGCTGTCCTGGAACATCAACGACGTTTGGCGATAACCCACACCGCATGTACGATACCGGGAATATAGCCCAGTAAGGTGAGAAGGATATTCAGCCAGAAAGCACCCCGCAGGCCGACTTCAAGAAACACGCCAAGGGGCGGAAGAATAATTGCGATTATTATTTTCAGTAAATCCATAGTATCTCCCTGATAAAAAGTGTTTTCCCCCTAAGCATAGGCTAAATGGCGCTATCGTCAATCGAACCACAGCGCTTATGCCTGGCAAAAAAACTGCCGCTACGTGAGCGGCAGGGGTCGTACAGTCAGAGTAGTGCAGATAAGCCGGCGGGATCAGCTGTTGCTCTTACCACCGCTATGGCTTTTCTGTCCACCCTTCTTGCCCGCTTCAGAGGCTTTTTCAGGGTTGTCTTTAAAATTGCTGCCACTGCCGGTACCACTTTTACTGGACTGGCCGCCCTTTTTACCTGCCTCGGATGCTTTTTGTTTATCATCAGCGAAGTTGCCTGATTTACCACGTTGTTCTGCCATGTAAACCTCCAAAAGAGCAATAATTAAATTGCCAAGGGATAATAATGAAATCACAATGATAAATTGAACAGGCAAGATAATGTCGTTCAACAGGACTGAGTGTAGGAGCAGATATAAATAAGATCTATTTATGTAAATCATTTAAAATTTCATGAAATACAGGCAGATATGAAGCTAATCGCTATTTCAATTGCGTATGGTTGAGTTAACAAGCTGATTACATTAGATAAATTAACCAATCGGCTTACGTGATATCTATCACAAATTCAGCATATTAATATGCAAATCACCTTTGTAAGGTTAAATTATTAACAAGCAAAGCGGCTAGAGATATTTAAAAACAAAAAGAAATAATATACATACCGATATATATCAAGCTGCAAATCAGCTCGGCTACAGACGCCGATACGGGACGAGAGCAAATGACAACATAGCGTCCTGCCAATGCCCTGGCGGGCTTCCCCCAGCACTGCTCGCCATCTGCCTTAACCGCGCGGCCTACGTCGTCTTAGGCGCGGTGAAGTCAAACCCTCCTCGAACAAGACGTAAGTGGTGTTTTGACCCTGCCGCCGGCATACCCTCGGCCAGAGCGGTTAAGATTATTGCGTTTCCTTAAACTGTTTCTCCATCATTACCCATTTGATACAGCCTCTCAGGAAGCTGATGAGCAAATAGACAAATAAAGTCATCAGCGCAGAGAAATTGGTAATCGGTGTATCGAAAAAGAAAAACATGGCCAGCAATAGCCCAGCCGCGCTGCTTACGCCCCAGCCTAACAGGCCCCTTATCAGCACATAGTGCCAAAAACCCTTCTGCCGCGTTTTTTTCCAGCGCTCCAGCCGATAATGCCTGAATGATTTGCGCATATTACCCCATCACTTTTCAAATCCAATAGTACCTCTGAGTTCGGCACCGTAAGCGCGAACTCTATCTGTGTTACCCGGTTTATCATCAGCCGGTGATGAGGCAGAGGCCGACATTTTTCTGACACACTCAGTCACTACTATGCAATTTATAATAAAATTATAGGTTACATTTTTAGACATGCGCCCCGTTTACCGGGGCATTTTTTTTGCAGCAAAGCGTAGCGAGGGACTTGGTTCAGCCATTAACTGATCTTGTCAAAGCTAAGGTCATGTTCGGTCGGCGGGGTGTAATTGTAGGCGTGGGTTACCGGCAATGCCGCGATAGCGGATAAGTGGGGCGCTGCTTCGGCTTTAACGGGTGACATACTTTTGGCTGCTGCCAGCGATCTGGCGTTGTGCTGCAGGGAGCAACAGCCCAAATTGGCCGACGGGTTAAATGGATCAACGGTGCCAAGGGCCGGGGAGCGGTCGTAAGAATAATCATTAGCACCGAAACTTGGCTCGTGAGTAAGCAACAGGTTAGCGGCAGGGATTATCAATTTCAGCCCGCTGACCCGTTTGCGCTTTGCCAGCGACAAAGCTGCCTGCTTTACTGGAACTTCGTCAGCCGTATTTACCGCCCGCAGGCAATGCTGAGCGATAACCTGCATACCCCGCGGCTGTTGGCCTTTCAGCATAGGGGGTGAGGATGGCGATGCTACGGACGGGGCCCGATGCTCAGCAGTAAGAGGTCGGCTTGTGGGGTTCATATGATTCCACCTATTGGTTATCGATACCCATTGGGTCTACGGGGAAAGGGGAACAGTAAATAATAGAATAGTGTCGGCGGGAGAAGTTGCTGTAATATTAGTGTTAAAGAGTTCATTCTATAAAATAACCCCGCCGAAGCGGGGCCACCAAGGAGATAGAATCAAAGAAACGCTCTGTTTATTTAATTTCAACCATTTCCTTAATGTCATTTCTATTGATTTGCTGTTTGGTGCCATTGGCATCTTTATAGCTAATCATACCGGTATGATCATCAACTTTGGGCTTGCCTTCACTGACAATGGTTCGCCCATCATTGGTGTGCATTGCATAATTGTTGCCAGCACAGCCGGCCAGAGAAACAGATAAAACCACCGCAGATAAAACGTAGAGTACTTTCTTCATAATGAACTCCTTTTTTTGTCTAGCCTGCTTTAAGGTTTAGCACATAAAGATGAAATCGGTATATTTTTAGCAATATTCTTGGCTTTAAAATGAGGCAGTATCAGGTTTATCTTGACGGCCGGTGAGTACAGCTTCAGCTATATCGGCGGCCTGCTGGCGCTGAAGTCAGTTTTAAGTTAGGCATTGAAAAATAATGTAACAGTATAATAAGTATGAATATTTAAAAGCGGATGATTAGGGATTGTGATTTGCCCGGCGGCTCTGCAGATGTTATTTTCAACCGTCATCTCACTCCAGAGCTGGCCTATGTGATGTTACGCACCCACAATGATCTTTGGTGGGTGTTTTTTTTCATTGCTGAACTCGCGGCTTGGCGGATGTTAGGCTGGCTGCCAGATCACTGATGAGTTACCTCTGCGCTGCCAGCGTTTTGATTTTAGAAAAACCGTACGAATAAACCTGATCGCCCGCACAAATAAACACCAGCACATCTCCCGCAGCGGCATTTGCGACCAGCTCTGCATAATCCTTGTCCAGACGGCCGTTAGTCTCCGGCAAGGACAGATGCATTTCACCGGGATAGTCCTGATTCTCATCACTGGGCATATCTTCTATTCGGGTTCCCTTTACTACATAAACCAACAGTGATTTTCCTTCACTGAAGATTGGGGTCATCAGATATTTACCGGTTGGATATTTGGCCATGGTGATTACTCTTGGTGTAATGAAGATAATGTAATGAAGATAAGCTATTGAAGGTGATGGTAGCGGCAGTTGGCCAGATTATCTCGGCATAAAAAACATCAGTTTTTTTGAATGATTAGGGCAAATTATTTCGATTTCTGATTTTATTAATGAACGTTATTATAAATCCATCGAAAGCGAAAGGCTTTCTCTTACATCAAAGGATATCATCATGAAAAAATCAATCGCCGCTGTTGCCCTTATTGCATCACTTATTGTTCCTGCCGTTTCGATGGCAGCCGGTGGTGACTATCAAAGCTATACCAACACCTACCCGGTAAGCCAGAGCTCAAGCCATCAGGTTAATACGGCCAAATAAGTCTCTCGTTCCAAGGTCCGGCTTAACCCATCCATCGCACCGCCTCGATAATTCGGGGCGGTGCGCTTTTTGTCAGTCAATCAGATCGATCAGTCGCACTGCAATCGCCACTGCCAATGAGAATCCTGCTTCGTAACCGCGATCATGGCTTAACAAACAGTGCATGGCAATGAGGACACAGCATCGCCAACCCTTTAGCGACCTTATGAGCATCTTGGCGGGCAAACTTATGACAAATAGGGCACTGGGTGTTCTTCTGATTACTGGTTACTTTACTGAGAATATCAGAGAAATAGGACACGGGATTCGACCTGGTAGGTGAATGTGCCTCAGTATACTACAGTTCTCGCCTACTCATTCAACCCTTTGAATATTATGGTATATCTCCATATCGTCAGTCAATTCCATGAATTTACCACGGTTAATCACCGCAATCAACGCTGCTCACTGAGGTCAGGAAGTATATTGAGGATTGCCTTGACCACTGATGCTGAATCTAGCGACTTCATTTGCAACAACGCTTGCAGGCTGCGCCTGTTCCTCAACCAGCGCTGAAAAGCATCGGTCCCGACAACATTATGCTTGCGTAAGGTAGCTTTGATTTTCGCGCGGATCCCAGTCAGCATCCAATATCAGATCAAGTTCCGGCACATAGACCGGTAGCCCCCGGTTAGTCAAAAACGGCTGGGCATCTGGTGATAAATATTCACGGCGCAAATCATCCTGAATAACCAACAGGCTTTCACACAGCGGCATCGCTTCGATATAAGCGAGTTTCCAATGGGTTTGGGTGAGGATCTTATGATGCAGCGCATCCTTGCCAAGCAGCGGTTCAAACAGCGTGGCGTGCTCTTCTCTGTGGCGATGCAGCGACAGTTCCAGGCAGAATATCTGCAAAGACTTGAGGAAAACCTCAATATGATCGCTGTTATTTCTGTTCCATTGATCATCCGCCGGGAAATCAATATGACGATTTGCTGCGATTCGATTGGTTATCAGATGCCATAAGACGCGGTAATTATGCATATCAAACTTCCTCCGCTGCATCGGGGGTAATTCAGGTACTGATTACTGCCGACGCGTTTGTTTATTCGGCTGATCCTCAAAGGGATCATAGCCTCGCGGCGGCAGTAAAGCTGCAACAGAATATCCGGCCGGATCTGCGTGTGCGGGCCGCCTTACTATCAAGCATAGACCGTAAGGCAAAGCTTGGCGATGCCGGGATGATACGGAGAAGGCAGCGCCCGCAGCGACTAGCGACTAGCGACTAGCGACTAGCGACTAGCGCCAGGATCAGGCGGTGGGCAGGTGGAAATCCAGCGCCGCATTTATCACGGGAGCCACAATACCGGTCCTAATAAGAAAATCGCCAAAACCTTCATTCGGTTGTTTTGAGTTTCCCCAGGAAAGTATCAATGGGTCCAGTTGATTAAAAATGGTATCCACATCAATATTGTCGCGATATAAACGCGGTATTCGGGTGCCTTCTCGATTGCCTCCCAGATAAAGGTTGTAACGCCCCGGGCCACGCCCTACCAGCCCGACTTCGGCTAACATCGCCCGGCCGCAACCGTTTGGACACCCCGTAACGCGAAAGATAAAGGCTTCATGGCCAAGCTTATATTTCTCCAGAATAGCTTCGATTCTTTGCACAAAATCCGGCAATACCCGCTCGGCTTCAGCCATCGCCAGCGGACAGGTCGGAAATGATACACAGGCCATTGCGCTTTTGCGCTGTTCGGTCAGGGAATCTTGGATAAGACCATATTCACGCGCCAGGGCATCAATTTGGTCCCGCATGCCGGATTCTACACCGGCAATGATGATATTCTGATTCGGCGTTAAGCGGAAATCACCACGGTGCACGCGGGCAATAGCGGCAACACCGCTCTTTAATCGATCATCAGCTTTATCCAGCAAGCGACCACTGGGAATAAACAATGTCAGGTGATATTTCCCATCAATACCCTCTACCCAACCGATTCGATCGCCGCGCTGGTCGAAAGAATAGGGTCTGGCGGGCTCAAACTGCTGCCCAGCACGTTTTTCAACTTCGGCTTTGAATACCTCTACGCCGACCTTTTCGAGGGTATATTTCGTTCTGGCATTTTTTCTGTTTGATCGGTTGCCCCAATCCCGCTGTACCGATACCACGGCTTCGGCAATCGCCAAGGTCGCGTTCAGGGGTATAAAACCGAATTCACTGGCCAAACGCGGATAGGTACTGGTATCACCCTGGGTCATGGCCAAACCGCCGCCCACCAGCACATTGAAGCCCGTCAACTGGCCCGCTTCGCCGATGGCCACAAAGCTGAGATCATTCGCATGGATATCGACATCATTCTGCGGCGGAATAACCACTGCCGTTTTGAACTTGCGCGGCAGATAACTTTTACCCAGGATAGGCTCATCTTCAGACTTGGAAATTTTCTCTTTATCCAGCCATATTTCGGCATAGGCATTAGTGCGCGGTAACAAATGTTCTGAAATATGTTTCGCCCACTCATAAGCCTGTTGATGCAATAATGATTCAACCGGATTTGCAGTACATAAGACATTACGATTGACATCACCCGCGGTCGCTCTTGAATCTAGCCCCAGTCGTGACAGCAGTTGGTGAACCGGTTTGATATCCTGCTTCAGCACGCCATGGCATTGCACGGTTTGTCGATTGGTTATGCGGATACTGCCATACAAGGTATGTTGACCGGCAAATTCATCAATACCTAACCACTGCTCGGGGGTAATGATTCCACCCGGCAGGCGTATGCGCAGCATGACTGTATGGCGGGGTTCAAGCTTTTGTTCCATGCGCTCGGCGCGAATGTCCCGATCATCTTGCTGATACATGCCATGAAAGCGGATCAGTTGGAAATTGTCGCCATTAAATCCACCGGTCAGATTATCCGTAAGATCGTCTGAAATGGTGCCGCGCAATAAGCTGCTTTTGCTTTTAAGACGCTCATTATCTGATAATTTATCATTGCTCATTGATATGTCCCCTGCTTTCACTTTTACGTCACTTCGGCATCTAGCGCCATCACATCGAGGCTACGCCCCACCTGCCCATCGACCTGAGCTCAGGATTGAGATGGCGCGATAATGCCGGCAGCGGTTGTCGTTTTTTTATGTGCAGGGGTAGTCAAACACGGGTATCACTGATTAAACAGAAACAATTTGTTGATTCTAGGCTATAACAGTACCATCACACTTTCGGCACAGCCCTATTAATAATTTATCAAGGTTTTTCATGCAGTTAATTAATCGCCTACCCTGAGATCTCTTACTGGCTATCAAAAACGGATAATAATAAAAAGTTATTTGTTATAGCCAAAAATATTTTCTGGGTTCTCCAGCCGGCGTATTTCTGAAGACAATCTCATCACCGCCTCCTCCTCTCGGCTATTCCACGGGTATGAAACATTTATTCTAAAGTAATTATTATAATCGCCCCCAGTGGTGAACATATTACCCGGCGCGATACTCACATGATGGTCCAGCATGATTGCACACAGCCTGCTGGCATCCACCGCGGCCGGCAATTCAATCCACAAAAAATAGCCGCTGGCTGAATAGTTTATTATTACATTTTCAGGGAGGTGTTTTTTCAAACATTGCCAGGCAAGATTTTTACGTTGCTCCAACGTCTTTCTGATCCCGCGCAGATGCCGGTCATAATTTTGCGTAGACAGGTATTTTGCCAGGGCTAACTGCATTGGCACACTGGTGGACAACGTGCTCATCAACTGCAGTTTTTTCACTTCTTCGGCATAGTTCCCCGCCGCCACCCAACCAATTCTGAATCCGGCGACCAGGCTCTTCGAGAAGGAACCACAGTGCAGACTGTTGCGTTGCGGCATATATGCCATCGCCGGCTTAGGTTTTTCCTGGCCAAAATAAAGCTCGCTGTAGACATCATCCTCTATAAGCACCACGTTATGCTGCTCCAGCATTGCCGCCAACTGCCGCTTCTTTTCAATGCTGAGGGTATAACCCAATGGATTCTGGCTATTGGTCATCAGCCAGCAGGCTTTGATCTCGGTAGAGGCCAGTACGTCTGCCAGCGCGGCCAAATCAATGCTGGATTGCGGATCAGAGGTTACCGAAACCGCATTCAGGCCTAATTTTTCTACCGCCTGCAGTGCACCATAAAAGCAGGGATCCTCAATAACCACCCAGTCGCCAGGTTTGGTTACCGCCTGCAAACTGAGGTTTAATGACTCTAATGCACCTGCGGTAATAACTATCTCATCGGGGGAGACATTAACGCCGGCCTGGGCATATCTTTTGGCAATCGCGCTGCGCAGCGAAAAATTTCCCGGCGGCAGATAATCAAGCAACTCTGCCGTGGTAATCTCCCGCGCCACGGCCGCCAGGGCGCGGGTGACCTGAGAGAGCGGCGACAGACTGGGATCAGGAAATGCGGATCCGAAGGGAACAATGTCAGGATCACTGATGGTCTGTAATATGTCGAAAATATAGGCGTTCATGTCAACTTTGCCGATATGCGCCATGCGGTTCTGCGCTTTGGGTACTGACAGGAACTCGGCTTTGGGCGCGACATAATAACCGGATTGTGGCCGTGATATTATCCAGCCCTGACCTTCTAAAATTTGATAGGAGTGCATTACCGTCATCAGACTCATGCCTGACTGAAAGGTCTGTTCACGGAGCGAGGGCAATTTTTCCCCCACCTGCCAGACACCTGCGGTGATCTGCTGCCTGATGGTCGCCGCCAGCTCTTCAAATTTTGCCATTGCCATAATATGCCATTGTCATACAGGGGGGCCCCTGCACAGTGAAAGACCATCCAGGATACTTAACAATCATGATAAAAACCATTTTTTTATTAACTGTTATAGGCCAACTTCCTGCTACTGTCCCTACTCTATCGACTCAATTAGTTTTAACATCCCCCGGTTAACGCCGCCCATTGCCTGATAAGGCTTGTTACCAAGCCCGGCCATCAGCTACCAAGCCCGGCCATCAGCCGACGTTATCGCTTTAAAAGCCTCTCCCTGGCAGCCCCCTTATCCGTGGCCGGCGGGTGATGGCGATGTGATTAACCCTACCTTGGCATCAAGCGTCCTAATGACGGGTTTTAAAAAAAACAAAACCGGCGCCCTAGGTGGATATATAAAGCAGTCAGAGGTCAGCAATGTTCGGATTAGATGCCTTTCATCTCGCAAGGATCCAGTTTGCGTTTACCGTGTCCTTTCACATTATTTTCCCGGCGATCACCATCGGACTGGCCAGCTTTCTGGCGGTGCTCGAAGGTCTGTGGCTTAAAACCAAAAACCCGGCATATCAGGATCTTTATCATTTCTGGTCAAAGGTGTTTGCCGTTAACTTTGGCATGGGCGTGGTTTCAGGCCTGGTCATGGCTTATCAATTCGGCACTAACTGGAGTGGTTTTTCAGAGTTTGCCGGCAGCATTACCGGTCCGCTATTAACCTATGAAGTCCTTACCGCTTTCTTTCTTGAGGCCGGTTTTCTGGGGGTAATGCTGTTTGGCCTAAACCGCGTTGGCCAGGGGCTGCATTTTTTCGCCACCTGCATGGTCGCGCTGGGCACGTTGATGTCGACTTTCTGGATCCTGGCGTCCAATAGCTGGATGCAGACCCCCCAGGGATTTGAAATTCAACACGGCGTCGTCGTACCGGTTGATTGGTTGGCGGTGATTTTCAATCCTTCCTTTGGCTATCGACTACTGCACATGACCACCGCCGCCTTCTTGGCATCGGCGCTGTTCGTCGGTGCCTCCGCTGCCTGGCATCTACTGCATAAAAACGATACCCCGGCGATCCGCAAAATGCTGTCCATGGCGCTGTGGATGGCATTGATCGTCGCACCGATACAGGCATTTCTGGGGGACATGCACGGTCTTAACACGCTAGAACATCAGCCGGCGAAAATTGCCGCCATTGAAGGTCATTGGGAAAATAATCCTGGCGAAGCGACGCCGCTGCTGTTGTTCGGCATACCGGATATGGATGAGGAGAAAACCCGATATGCGCTCAAAATCCCGTATCTCGGCAGCCTGATTCTGACGCATAGCCTGGATAAACAGGTGCCGGCACTGAAAAGTTTTCCTAAGGAGGACCGTCCCAATTCGACGATTATTTTCTGGTCATTCCGCATCATGGTGGCCCTGGGCATGCTGATGATTCTGTTGGGAGCCATCAGCCTAAGGTTACGGATCAAAAAACGCCTCTATCACAGCCGCCCTTTCCTGTGGTTCCAACTGTTGATGGGCCCGTCAGGCCTGGTGGCCATTCTGGCCGGTTGGTTTACCACCGAGATAGGTCGCCAGCCTTGGGTAGTCTACGGTTTGCAGCGCACCTCAGACGCCGTATCGGCACATGGCGACCTGCATATGAGCATCAGTTTGATCACGTTTATCGTTGTCTATCTGTCGGTGTTCGGCGTCGGTTACCTCTATATGATGCATTTGATCAAAAAAGGTCCCCGGCAAGGCGAGGGAAACCATACCGCCGAGGGTGGCCCGGGCCGGGCTCATACTCCAGCCCGCCCACTATCGGCAATCCAGGAACCGTTAGATTTTTCAAACAAGAGGCAGTAACGTGAGTATCGATTTATCAATCACCTGGTTCGCCATCATCGTCTTTGCCACCCTGATGTACATCGTGATGGATGGCTTTGACCTGGGGATTGGCATCCTTTTCCCCTTTAACAAGGATGCCACTGAACGCGATATGATGGTCAATACCGTCGCCCCGGTATGGGATGGAAATGAAACCTGGCTGGTGCTGGGAGGCGCTTCGCTGTTCGGCGCTTTTCCTCTGGCATATGCGGTGATTATCGATGCGCTTGCCATTCCGTTGACCGTCATGCTAATCGGACTGATTTTTCGTGGCGTCGCCTTCGAATTTCGTTTTAAGGCCACGCCGGCCCACCGCCCCTTCTGGGACAAATCCTTTATCGTTGGTTCCATTGTTGCCACCTTTTGTCAGGGGGTAACCGTTGGGGCGGTGATCAATGGCTTTCAGGTAACCGGCCGAGCATACAGCGGTCCGGCATTCGGCTGGCTAGCGCCCTTCCCTTTATTCTGCGGCATCGGGCTGGTTATCGCCTATGCGCTGCTCGGCTGCACCTGGCTAATTATGAAAACCGAGCATGGACTGCAGGGTAAAATGTCTGCCCTGGCAGCGCGGCTGTTGATTGCGCTGCTGGCGGTCGTCGCCATTATCAGTATCTGGACCCCTCTGGCACACCCGGCGATTGCCCAACGCTGGTTTTCACTGCCTAATCTGTTTTATCTGCTGCCGGTGCCGCTGCTGGTACTGGCCTCTGCCTTGGGCATCATTCACGCCATCAAGCGCCGGGCCCATTACTCGCCTTTTTTACTCACCCTGCTGCTGATATTCCTTGGTTTTGCCGGGTTAGGCATCAGCATCTGGCCGACGATAATCCCACCGGAGATTTCTATCTGGCAGGCCGCCGCACCCCGTCAGAGTCAGGCGTTTATGCTGGTTGGCGCGCTGTTGATTATTCCCGTTATTCTTATTTATACCTTCTGGAGTTATTACGTGTTTCGCGGCAAGGTCACGCCTGACCAGGGTTATCACTGATAGGTGACAGGAGAACGACATGGCAGAAATCAGGCACATCACTGGCCCTTCCCCTCTGTGGAAACGGCTGTTGTGGATGGTGGTCATCTGGTCCGCCAGTATTCTGGCGTTGGCAGTGGTTGCACAGTTGTTTCGGCTGATGATGACAGCAGCCGGCATGAAAAGCCATTAAGTGAAAAATCATGCCAGCAGTGATAGCGGTGAGTAAAAAAAGTTATCTGGCCGTAAGATGAAAATGCCGGATGGCGGGAATAGCAGCGACGATAAAGGTCGCTATCAAGATAGCGCATGCAGCAGCCAGGAATACCGTTGTGGTGCCATACTGCATGGCAAGAGGCCCGGCGGCCAGCTCGCCAACTGGGATGGCAACAAATGATCCCATGGCGTCATAGGCATAGACCCGGGCCAGTTTTTCTGGCGGAATGTGGGTTTGCAGCGAATGAGCCCAGACCACACCAAACTGGCCAAAGCAGGCCCCGGCCAGCAAAAAGGCTGCCATCAGCAGGGGCACTGAAGGGGCTACAGCCAGCATCACAATCGGCACAGCGCAAAACGCCACCAGCATGACCCCGATAAACAGATCTCTGAGCGGTCGCCAGCGTAAGGCGATAAAAGAACCGACAATCAGTCCAATACTTTCAGCCGCGACCACCATCCCCCAGTGGGTCCGGCCAAATGTCGCATCGGCAATGACCGGGCCCAGGATCATCACCATCCCACTAAATGCCGCATTCACTATCGTGAATTGGGCCACGATCGACCACACCCAGACGCGGCTGATAAATTCCCGCCAGCCGTCGCGCAGATCCTGCAGCACATTGGTCTGGGAGGTAACCCGTTGGGCAGCATCAATACGGATTAAAAAATAGAGCGGTGCCGATGCCCCAAAGCCCAGCGCATCGACAGCCAGACCCCAGCCAGGCCCGACCGCACCGGTTAACACGCCGCCCAATGATGCGCCAATGACCGTGCCGGCATAGATGCCCAATTGGATAAAACCGTTTGCTTGTCTGAGGTGATGCGTCGGCACCGTTTGCGGCACCATTGCCGAAGAGGCGGGCAGCGCGACCCCTGCCGCCGCTCCGTTAACCGTCCCCAGTAAGGCAAGCCACAGCAGGGTGGCGCTGCCATCAAGCACTAGCCAGGCAACCAGTCCCTGCGATAGCGCAGCGGTCACCGATGAGCCTAGCAGCACGGCGCTTCTGGAGTATCGATCCGCCAGCACGCCACCGATCAGCAAAAATGCGACATTAAAGATGGAACGCGCCGCGACAACCATGCCTAAATCCGCTGCGGAACCCCCGATATCCAGCACCGCGAACGCCAGGGCAATAGGTGCAATACCATTGCCTAATACCGTCAGGAATCGCGCACAGAACAGATTTCTGAACGCAGCGGAGTGAAACACATGCCGGTGCCGGGCGGTACTTTTTACACTCACTGACTTAGCTCCCTGTCTATGGTTGAGGTGAACAATGTGTCTAATTAACACTGCATCAAGCAAAGCATTATTCACCGAGTTCCCAAAAACCCATCAATATACAGAAAAAACGCGGTTAAATAACTGCCTATGGTCAATGTCAGCGCATTGACTTTATTTGTCATTGGGGGACGGTTCGAGAACCAGGCGATGAGGCGGGTTAGCAAGGCTTTGCTGGCTAGGCGTTGAATTAAATGATCGCTTAGGGGTATCTGCCTGATGCTTTATATAGGGATCGGTCTTGAGCATACTCTACAAAACCGCCCGGAAGCACTGCGCGCTAACGCGTTACCTTTCCAAGTGTTATGCAACAGTTCATCCCAGCGGCAATGGGGTTATCTGGCGATTATTCGCAGCCCATCATGAGTGTCAGGTGCAAAATGGCTATCACCTTATCCATTGAGTCACAACCCCACTTTTGTCAAACCAGATCATCAGAGAATGGGTATCTTTATGAGTTTTACTGGTAGCGACTTGCGCAGCTGACGACGCTCCGGCTACCGGTATCAAATTTGCTGCTGCGCCGACTCAATCAAAGCCACTGTCTACCGGATAATACCCGTTTTCTTCTCCATCCGACCTGATACTTAATGCCTTAATGCCTTAATGCCTTAATGCCTTAATGCCTTAATGGCTTAATGGCTTAATGGCTTAATGGCTTAATGGCTTAATGGCTTAATGCTATAATATATAATCTAAAGGATATAATATATAATTATAAAACCGCCCGAAGGCGGTTAATTGACATTCAAGCGGGTTGCTTATCGCCTGATTCAGGGGCCGATCCCGGATCATCACGCTGTTTCTCAGGTTTTTCTGCACCGTCTGACTTTTTTTTGTCTGGTGGGGTATGTTGCCCAGTCATAGCGTCTCCTCTTGATTAAGGGACTTTAAGTATAGATGAAAAATAATATTTTCACTTACTTGCACCCAATTCATTTAATAAACAACGATTAAGACTGCAATGCACCTACGCCCAATGCCTGTTATACCGTAATCGCCCCTCTATTTACCGTTAGGCGTTTGCGGCTCGATATCATAGGATTTCTGCACCAGTGGGTCGCGCTCGGTTTGCTGATGAACTGAAATTTACCAGAAAACAAAAGCTTATATCGATGAAATGTTAAAATTCAAAGCGTATGAACGTGGCCTCGATTACCTTCATACTGAAATGATAACTGAACGTCAATTACATTTAGCCATACCAAAAAACACTACGCCAGAACAGATATTGCAATTGGAACGTGGAGTCCAATAGGGTAGATCAGTCGGTGTTAACGTATTCGTAACGTTGGTGGAATAGGATGAAAAACCCAATAAAGACGGCATTCGCAACCGCAAAGATGAACAATGATTTTATCTGTCTTGATACACATTCAGGCTACAGAAATACAAAGCTTGATCCCAAGGGTGTCCAGCATCTTTTAAGGCCTGATATTGATGACGAAGAGCTTGGTAAGTTAATTATTGATACGCTATCACATAGCCGCTTCGTACTTCCAGAGCCGCGTGATAACGTATGGACTCACCCTGAAGTTACATTTGACCCCGATTTATATGATAGAGAAAAAACTTTAGCTAATTATAATAAATGTTTAGCTTTCAGTCGCTGCAAATAATGATCAAATGTTCCGGCCTCGGTCGGGACGTTCATATCATTGACCATTATCGAACGCTATTCACGGGCGCGTTTATTATCATGTCGCATTTCTATTTCTACGGTAAACTGAATTCTGAGGCAGCACCATACTTATGCTGCATCTTACAAGAAAATGAAATTTAATTTCCACGACCTCATTGCCAACGGCATATTAAAACCTGAAGGCTCGATCCAGCAAAAACAGATGCTCAGCGGGCATAAGACCGAGTCGCAGGTCGTGGCATATGATCGCCTGATCAAAGTGACCCGTTCTCTGGACAGTCACGCAAAAGTGAATAGCTCTGCCAATCTGCGGTTGTATTTTTCTCAGCGGGTTTTCTCAGGTTTTCTTAATGCAGAATTTTTGATGAGGATGAAGGGTTGTAACTCATTGAAAAATGGCGGAGAGACAGGGATTTGAACCCTGGGAAGGATTGCTCCTTCAACGGTTTTCGAGACCGTCCCGTTCAGCCGCTCCGGCATCTCTCCTTTTAGCGGTTGCTATGATGCCCTGTTTTACGGCATTTTAATAGCCTTAAGCCACATCTGACCATTCAATTGATGAGTAATCGAGCAAAATGATGATGAAATGGCCATGGCAAAACACCACTCCCCCTGCCCAGGCGCACGCTATCTGGTCGGAAGCCCTCGCCGTGCCCCTGTTTTCTCCCCTTAGCCAAGAGGAGCAACGCCAATTGCAGCAGCTGGCGCAAAAATTCCTGCAGAGTAAAAAGTTGCTCCCCCTGCAGGATTTGGTGCTGACAGAGGTTATGGAAGCCAGGATAGCGCTAATGTTTTCACTCCCGATATTAGGTTTGGGAATAGAATGGCTGGATGGGTTTCATGAAGTGCTGATTTATCCTGAGCCATTTCTGGTAGAGGATCAGTGGGAAGATGAATTTGGCCTGGTGCACAGTGGCCAAATGGTGCATTCGGGGCAGAGCTGGGATCAGGGTCCAGTCGTGCTTAACTGGCAGGAAATCGAGGATTCATTCGACTTGTGCGGTTTTAATCTGGTCATCCATGAAACCGCCCATAAACTGGATCTGCGCAATGCCGGGGTGGTAAACGGCGTGCCGTTGATCCCGATGCGCGATGTGGCCCAGTGGGAAAGACTGATCCACCAAGCCATGGAGTCACTGCAGGATGAAATCGATTCAGTCGGTGAAGACGCCGCCAGCATGGATGCTTATGCGGCCAGCGATCCGGCCGAGTGCTTTGCGGTGCTGTCAGAGTACTTTTTCAGTTCTCCGATGTTGCTGCACGAGCGATTTCCTGAGGTTTATCTCAATTTTGTGCAGTTTTATCGGCAAGATCCGCTGACTCGACTGCAGGCAGCGCCAGATTGCGGAAAAACCGACGATCAGTGTTACTGAAAGCCTGACATCATCATTAACCAGCAAATCAATGAAAAACCGTACTTTTGGCTGTTCTCTTCGCCAATCTGGCGAAGGGTTAGTCAATCGCGCTCAACTGGCGGCTATAACCGTTGACAGTTGGCAGGTAGGTCGATATGATTCGCCCCGTTCAAACGATTCCTCTGTAGTTCAGTCGGTAGAACGGCGGACTGTTAATCCGTATGTCACTGGTTCGAGTCCAGTCAGAGGAGCCAAGATTCTGGAAAAGCCCGCTTAAGGAAACTTAAGCGGGCTTTTTGCTTTTAG
The DNA here is from genome assembly GCF_004343195.1 of Biostraticola tofi. Lineage (GTDB taxonomy): Bacteria > Pseudomonadota > Gammaproteobacteria > Enterobacterales > Enterobacteriaceae > Biostraticola > Biostraticola tofi. The sequence goes on from NZ_SMCR01000001.1 coordinate 468,402, forward strand.
CGGTTTCTGACTGTCGGTTGAACTCACAGCGAAGAACGGACGTTCTGGTTCAACGCATAATAGTTGGTGCGATTCAAAATCATCCCAAATGTTTTTGTCTGCCTAAACGAAGTTCGTCGCTTAATTCAGGCTTCATCCACAGCAGGCAGCAAATACTGGGGCTGTTTCCTTTCATAACATTCCCATGATGCCCCAATGAACATCATATCTGGCACGAAGGTCAGTCTGATGACAGACCTTCGTGCCAAAGAAGTGTTAACTTTTTTATCAAGCATTACGCCGAAAATCAAGCTCCCCCTTCAACCAGCACAAAAGTTCCGCTCGCAGCACCTGCACGTAGTGCTTTGGCTGCCTGATATTGAGGACTCTCATAAAAACGTTTGGCCTCGGCAAAAGAAGCAAACTCAAAAACAACATGCCTTTCATGGGATTCTCCCTCAAGGTTTTCATACTGCCCGGACCAGGCAATAATCTTTGGACTGAACGCCCGCATTGCTTCTCCGGCAGCCTTAACATAGTCGGCGTAGACAACAGCGTTCGATACAGTGACATGCGCGATTAAATAACCTTTGTTCATTTCTTTATCTCTTTTGCAAGACGTGATTTATTCCAGCGCAATACCGTTCTGTAGGCAAACATGCAAACAGCGGGAACGGGGATTTTACAACGTTTTAATTTGATTCAGTTTTGAGAACGGGAGAATGCCTGGCGGCGAGCGGCGTTCTGATGCTCAATCATCCATCCTGGATAATAAGGTGGCAAAGCGCTTACCTCATCCAATCGCACCAGTTCCTCTGCTGTCAGAATGATATCGACTGCGCCGAGGTTGTCGTCGAGTTGCTCGATACGCTTTACGCCGATGATGACGCTGGTGACATAGGGTCTGGCCAGTAGCCACGCAAGCGCTATCTGACTGACCGATACGCCGTGTTCTTCTGCAATGGCGCGCATTGCGGCAACGCATTGCCAGGCATGATCGCGATCGACGGGTGGGAAATCGAATTTACTACGTCGTGCATCGGACTGTGCTGATGAATCGGGTCCGAATTTTCCGGAAAGTAAACCGCCGGCAAGCGGCGACCAGACAAGGAGGCCCATCTTTTCCTCCCGGATCAGGGGCACTGATTCCCGCTCCACATCACGCCCGGCAATAGAGTAATAAGCCTGAAGTGTCTCAAAACGTGTTGTATTACGCGCCTCACTCAGGCCAAGTGCTTTACCGAGCTTACCTGCGGCCCAGTTCGACACGCCAACATAACGAACCAGCCCTTGCCGGGTGAGATCGTCAAGTGTAGGTGAGGTAATTCAACGACTCTTTGAATTCATAGGTTGAAACTGGGAGGCAATATTTACGACACGTGCGCCATACAGGCGTGCTGTTTCAAGATCACCTGTTGACATTTCTTCAGGGGAAGCATCGGCAGGGGTTTGAGCCATGGCACCGATATTTGAGCCCATCCGATTCAGATCATCACGTAAAGAGGCCTTGGTATTCGAGGACTTAATATCCATGTTGACCCAGATACCACCATGCTGACCGGCCAGCAAAAAGAAATAGGCCAGCGTATTCAGCTTGTCGCCATTAATGCTCGCGCTGTTAGTAAAGCCACCGAAAATCTTGTTAACCCATTTGCCCTCAAACCAGGGTTTTGACGAGGCGTCCGCAAATTTTTTGAACTGCCAGCTCGGTCCTCCCATGTAGGTTGGCGAACCGAACAAAATCACGTCTGCCGCGTTGAGCTTTGCCCATTCGTCTTCAGAAATGTTTCCTTCTGAATCGATAGCCACGAGTGTGGCGCTGGCACCTTCAGCGACAGCGGCCGCCATCCGCTCTGTATGCCCATAGCCAGAGTGATAGACGACTACAGATTGAATCATTGAAAGGGGTTGAGTCATGAGAATTGCCTTCAGCAAGTGTCTGCGCTGGATAACGCGGTGTGAAGACAGTCTATTAAGTATTACAGTAGTCATAAATAACCTAAAAATTAACACACTGTTATCTGAGCGAGGAACAATGAAAAATCTTGAGGCACTTATTATTTTCGCGCGAGTGGCAGAAATGAAGAGCTTTACCCAGGCAGCTGAAAGCCTTGGTATTCAGAAAGGACGTGCTTCAATAGTGGTGCGCGAGCTCGAGCATGACGTAGGCGCCACGCTTTTGCACCGCACGACTCGGACTGTGCAGTTGACCGAAGATGGCCGCATCTTTTATTCGCGTGCACGAGACTTGCTGGCGGAAGCAGACGAACTACAGTCAATATTTTCACCTGGCGGAATGTCACTTCGAGGGCGTTTACGCGTTGATATGCCGGCTATTCTGGCACAGAGCGTGGTTATTCCCGCACTACCACAACTACTGGACGCTCACCCGGAATTCGAACTTGAGCTTTCGAGTACTGACCGTCGAGTTGATCTGGTATTGGAAGGATTTGATTGCGTAATTCGTCTGGGACCTATTGTTGATGAATCCCTGATTGCCCGGCCGCTAGGAAAATTACGGATGATCAATGCGGCGAGTCCTGGCTATCTGAAACGCTTCGGTGTGCCGCAGACGATTGATGATCTTCGTAATCAGGGGCACCGGATGGTTCATTACATGCGGAATTTTGGCGCCAAACCTGACGGATGGGAATATCCGTCAGGTGATGGCTACAAGTCACTGATGTTACCCGGCACGATGACGGTCAATAGCGTACCAGCCTACCATGAAGCAGGACTGGCGGGATTGGGGTTAATTCAGGGAGGTTATTCCGCACTCCTGCCCCATATCCAACGTGGAACATTGGTTGAAATCCTTCCCAATCTGCGGCCCATGCCGCTAAATGCATCTTTCGTTGTCGCGCACAGGCGCAATCTATCGCAACGAGTCAGGGCTTTTATGAATTGGACTGAAGAAGTGTTGAAACCTTATTTTGACTAATTCAAGGGATAACCCCATCTTGGTGCCAACATGCCGCCTCTCCATTATACCAATGAAAAAACGTGACGAATGGGGGTATTTTTACCGCATAGCCATGTCAGCTCCGTTTGAAGATCACCGCCTCGCCGCCACCCGCTTGACGGGGTCAGCTTATGAACGCATAATCCCCGCCTACATCAGGGGCGCTCCGTTCGGGGCTGAGATGCGCAATGCCGCGCAAACCCTTCACAGCTGATCCGGATAATGCCGGCGTAGCGAGGATAATCATGTTTATTGGCGCTCAGGTGTCGCTCTACCCCATGACGTCGGATTTCGTCCGAGTCATACTTTCTGGGCTTGACGCCCTGGCCCCCTATCGCAGTCATCTCAGAATCGAGACCGACGATATGTCGACCCTGATGGTTGGCGCGCCTGAGCCGCTGTTTGATGCGATCCGCGATCTTATCACCCGGGCGGCGCGGGATCCGGCGCATGTGACTCTGCACGCCACCATTTCGCGCGGCTGCCCCGGAGAACCGGACGAACCGTCCTGTCGCTGCGAGGTGCTGACCGTAGGGCAACATCTGCCCCTCGCCGAACGGCAGTCATTAGCATTGGCCGCCGTCAACGGCGCGCCGGTCATGAACCTGGAACTCGATATACAGTTCTCGCTGTATGTACTTGGGCAAGATCGGCATATGGATGAAATCTATGGCTGCATCGACTTCCTCAAAGCCTCCGGCACCTTTTTGCGTTCCAAGAACTTTTGCACCCGACTGCGAGGCGATGCGGGCGCCGTGTTTGAAACGCTGCGACAGGCGTTTCTAAGATTCGGACCGGCCGAGGGCCATGTCACCATTGACTTGACCGCCTCTGCGAACAGCCCTTCCGCTCGCTAAGCCATCTTTCTTGAGGGCTGGCACGTGCTGCGCATTTTTCCGACCTTAGTGGTGTTTACCGTGCTGTTGGCCTGTTGGGAGGCCTATTGCAGCTTGTCTGGTGTGTCGTCGCTGATATTGCCGGCACCGTCCGGCGTGCTGAGTGCGCTGGTGATCAATCGAGCCGAGATCGGCAGTCACGCGCTGGCGACGCTTAGGGTGGCTGGGCTGGGCTTTGGCCTGTCGATAGGCTTCGCTTTCGTCACCTCCGTCGCGCTTCACTTCCTGCCCTGGGCCAAGCGCGGGCTGATGCCGCTGTTCGTCGCCAGCCAGACGGTGCCGCTGGTCGCCTTGGCCCCACTGATGATCTTGTGGTTCGGCTTCGGGCTGTTACCCAAGGTGCTGCTGGTGGTGCTGGTGACCTTCTTCCCGATCCTGCTAAGCCTGTTGTCAGGCTACCGCCAAACGCCGCGCGCCTATTCTGACTTGTTAGTCTCCATGGGCGCCGGGCGCTGGCGGGTGTTTTGCAGCGCCACGCTACCCTCGGCCCGGGCCGCTTTGCTGGCCGGTCTCAGGATTTCCGCAACCTATTCAATCGTCGCAACAATCTTTGCCGAATACGCCGGCGCCCGGCTGGGGCTTGGCATTTACATCTTGTCGGCGAAGAATAATTTCCGCGCCGATCTGGTACTGGCCGCCGTCGTGGTCTCGGCCGCGCTGACGTTGACCTTACTTGGGGGACTACGGATTATCGACCGGCTTACCGCCAGGGGACCGGAGGCGCAAGGCGATGCTTGAGATCCAGGATCTGACCATTAGCACAGCGACCCGCCGACTGGTCAACGATCTCTCTTTGACGCTGCCGAGCAACGGCATCACCGCCTTGATTGGGCCCTCTGGCTGTGGCAAGACGTCAGTGCTGAAATGGCTGGCCGGCATCCCGACCACGGCATTGCAGGCAGCAGGCAGCTTGTTGCTTGACGGCGTTCCGTGCCCGCGCCCTCATCCGCTGTTGAGCTATCAGCCGCAGCATGATGCGCTTTTTCCCTGGCTGACTATCGCTGAAAATGCGGCTCTTGGCCTTCAGGTTTCTGGCATGGCGCGGCGGGCGGCCATGACCAAGGCGTTATCGCTGTTCCCCTCGTTCGACCTGGTCGGGTGTGAGGGGCAATATCCCTCGCAGCTGTCGGGGGGGATGCGGCAACGCGCTGCGTTCTTGCGCACCATGGTGCAGGAGAGCCGCTTTGTTCTGCTGGATGAACCGTTTTCGGCGCTGGATGCGGTGACGCGAATCAAAATGCAAATATGGCTGCTCGACCGATTGGCTGAGCGCCCGCGCAGCGTGCTTATGGTGACCCACGACCTGCATGAGGCCTCGCTGCTCGCCGACCGCATTTTGGTCATGGCGGCCGCTCCTGGCCGAATTATCGCCGACATACCGGTTACCCTACCCCATGGTCAACGCGGCGAAGTCGACATGGCCCCCTTGCGTGATACCCTGAAATCCCTGCTACTGGAGCAACCCTGCCGATGATACGTCAATTTCTGCTTACCGCCTGCCTGCTATTGCCCCTCCAGGTCCTGGCGCAAACCCCGGTTACTCTAGCGCTCGACTGGACGCTGAATACCAATCACATTGGCCTGGTCGTGGCGCGCGAGAAAGGTTTTTACGCCAAAGCCGGGCTCGATGTGGATATTCTGCCTTATTCCGATACCAGTCCGGCCGCGCTGCTGGCGGCGGGTAAGGCAGATTTCGGCTATTTGACCTCGCTCGGATTCGTTAGCGCCAAGGCCAGCGGCGCCGATATCACGGCACTCTGGGCGACGATGCAGCATGAGACGGGGAGAGTGGTCTACAACGCCGACAACCCCGCCATCAAGCGCCCTGCCGATCTGTCGGGCAAGACCTATGCAGGGTTTGGCAGCGCGTGGGAAGCGGCGCTCATCGAAACGATGATACGTCATGACGGCGGTGATCCACTGTGGAATACGGTTACGCTCGGCACCGGCGCCTATGAAGCACTGGCCATGGGCCGGGTAGATTTCACTCTGGAGGTATCGACCTGGGAAGGGGTAAACAGCGCATTGCTTGGACGGCGGCAGGCCTCCTTCACCTATGCGGATTACGGTATCCCCGATCAACAAAACGGCTTTATCGCCACGCGGAGTGACATGTTGGCCGCGCAGCCGGATCGGGTAGCGGCCTTTATGCACGCGACCCAACAGGGCTATGAATGGGCAGCAGCACACCCTGACGAAGCGGCCGAGATGCTGATAGCCGTTGGGGGATTTTCGAACGCCAAACTGGTTCACGGTTCAATGCATGCGATTGTTGACGGGGGCTATCTGCGCGATGGCGACACCCCGGTCGGCCAGATCGACCCGGTTCGGTTCGCCGCCATGGCGCAGTTTCTGTTCGAGAAAGGCGTGCTAAAAGGCCCGGACGGCGCACCGCTGGCCTGGCCCGGCGAGGTCTCGGACTGGTTCGATCAGCGCTGGATGACAAAATAATTCTGAACGCCGTGTAAAGAAAATTCCAGAGCGCAACCGCGTGGCGGGGGGGTGACCTAAGCGAGCCCCCCCTATAGATCTTTCAACTATCGCCCGCCTGCACCACCCCTTTAATCAGTGCAGCAAAGGCAGTAACCGCGTCAGTCTGCTTCAACCGTCCACGTGCTAGAGCCGCGGACAACGCTTCTCCCGCGCCAACCAGGCCAATGCAGCAGTGCAGCAACGCTCCCGGCGACAGGTTTACGTGTGGCGTCAGCACTGTGACGAACATCGCGACACAGTTGTCCAAAAGTTCTTGTAACACCTCCGCCTTCTCTTCACTTCCCGCCAGTGCCGCACCCACCGAATGGAACTCGTCAGTGGTGTCTTCGGCGCAATCGATGTAGGCGCTGGCGAGCACCTGTATGGTTTCCGGCGTACTTTTGCACTGGGTGGCCATCGCCTCAGCGAAGGCACTGACTCGCTCCATATCAATCCAGCGGTAAAGCGCGATCAGCAACGCCGATCGGGTGGCGAAATGATCATAGACCACCGGTTTGGAGACCCCGGCACGCTCGGCCAGGCGCCCCAGAGTCAGTCGATCCGCATCTTCCTCTCGCACCATCAGCAGCGCAGTGTCGAGCAATTGCTGCCGCCGTTCTGCCTTCGATAATCTCTTCGAGGGCGCTGCGGCTCCCGGGACGTTCTTTTCTTTCATAATACCTCGCTCGAAAAAAAACCTACTAAAAGTAGCTTACTGTTATCATCAGTGCTACCATTCCTACTAATAGTAGATTAACCACCTTACAAGGATACACGTTTATGTCATTTGATCCCATACTCCTCCTGGGCGGGTCCGGTGCTATTGGCCGCCAGACCGCGCGGGCCATACGCGCCACTTATCCCGCTATGCCCCTGCTGATTGGCGGTCGTGATCTGACCAAGGCCCAGGCGGCAGCTGCGGAAATCGGTACAGCACAAGGTGTGGCGATCGATACGGCCTGTGCCGATCTGGGCCTCGGCGCGAGAAAAATCAGTGCGGTGGTGGTCCTCTATAAGGACCACTCGCTGGCCGCACTCCGCTTCGCCCAATCCCGTGGCGTGCCCCATCTGAGCATCTCCTCGGGGGTGTTCGAAATAGCGCCGGAAATCGCCAGTTACATGAATGATCCGGGTGCGGCGGCGATAGTGCTTGGCTACGAGTGGCTGGTCGGCGCCACCACGGTGTCTGCGCTCCATCTGGCCACGTCGTTCAGCCAGGTAGATGAAATTCGCATTGGTGCCCTGGTGGATGAAGACGATGCCGGCGGTCCGGCGGTTGCCGCTGATTTTGAACATTTGAACCATCTGATGCCCAGGGCGCTCACCCGCCGGGCTGGCGATTATCTATGGCGTGAGGGTCATGATGCCAAGGCGGTGTTCAACGCAGTCGACGGAACTGCAATCAATGCCTCCGGCTTCTCGTCAATCGATGTGGTTGGGCTGGCATCGTCAACCGGCGCGCAGAGCGTGCAGTTCGACCTGGGCGTGGGCATTAGTTCGAGCCGACGCCAAGGCGGAACATTCTCGACCGAAATCATCCTCGATATTACTGGCCTGGACCACGAGGGAAAGGCACTTCACACCCGACATGCGGTAGTCCATCCGGGCGGTGCAGCCCCGCTGACCGGCATGGGGATAGCCTTGCTGCTTGAACGACTGACTGGGCTGGATGGAAAGCCGCCGGTCACGCCGGGCCTTTACTTTCCCTATCAAATCCTGGATGCCTCGCATTATCTGGCCCGTCTGGCGGCGGAGGAAGGACAACTACTGGAACTGCCGTTAATATAAGTCTCACGACCCGGTGACACCGGCAGGCTTGCTTTCTCCTGCCGGGTTCGACGCCAGCAGTGCCGGTTAAGCCAGGCTGAAACGCTGGCTAAGCCTGGCTGCATCACTGATAATAAAACCGCCGTAGCTATGCCCTACCAACAATGAGCGCCCCTGTTGAAGTTGCAGAATACGGCCAGTAGCGGCCACATCATCAGCCAGGGAAGTTTGAGGTTCCTGAACAATGGAAACCTGATAACCCGCCTTATCAAGAATCAGGGCTTGAAACCTGCACGCTGACGCCGCTGCTCAAGCGACTGGCAGCAAACAGACGCTAATAGCCGCAGCCGCTCTTTTTTATTCATCGCATTACCGCAGAGACCAGATTGCTGCTGCGCGGGCAGTGGCAACACACCCGGTTAGACATCCGCCAAGCCAGGGCCGGCGTGTTGGTCAAGCCACTCAATCATTTACATTTCATTTGATATGTTATAACGTATCTATCAGTAACTTTTTGTGTGGAATCTTGGTGATGCGTAACACCGCTGTACAGTTGACTGACCTGACGTTGGGCTATGAGCGCGTCCCGGCGATAAAAAATATCAATGGAGAATTACTAACAGGATCGTTGACTGCCCTGATTGGCCCCAATGGTTCAGGTAAATCGACACTGCTGAAAGGCATTGCCGGTATTTTACCGCCGTTATGCGGATCATGCTGCGTGAACTCAGCACAGCGTGTCGCTTATCTGCCGCAGAGTTCAGCATTGGACTGCACCTTTCCGGCCAATGTCCTCGATCTGGTCTCCCTTGGCCTGTGGCCGCAGAGAGGATTACGCCTGCGCCATCGGGCTGAAGACCGGCAACGTGTCGCTAACGCGTTGCAGGCGGTGGGTTTGGATGGGTTTGGCAACAGGTCCCTCAGCGCCTTATCAGGGGGTCAGCTACAGCGTGCGCTCTTCGCCCGGGTCATCTTGCAGGATGCGGGCATTATTCTGCTAGATGAACCATTTAATGCCATCGACGGATCCACCAGGCTGGATTTGTTACGGCTGATTAAGCAGTGGCATGCACAACAGCGCACGATATTAGTGGTTATCCATGATATTGCCCTGGTAAGCGACCATTTTCCGCAAACGATTTTTGTCAATGGAGAGCTGATGGCCTGGGGTGAAACCCAGACGGTACTGCAGGGGGATTTACCGCTGCCGTCTGCTGCTCTGGCTAACGCCGGCCGGTTTACCCTACAAAGGGTGGCTGAACAATGATGGCGTGGCTTCACGATGGGTTACTGGCACCCTTCATCGACTTTGGTTTTATGCGCCGGGCACTGTATGGCTCATGGCTGCTCTGCTTAAGCGCCTGTCCGGTCGGGGTGTTTTTGACCTTACGCCGCATGAGCCTGGTGGGTGATGCCATGTCACACGCTATTTTGCCGGGTGCCGCTGTGGGTTTTCTGTTTTATGGGCTGAATATTTTACCCATGACGATCGGTGGTTTGGTTGCCGGTCTGATGGTTGCTGTGTTCGCCGGCGCGGTTTCCCGCTTGACGATACAAAAAGAAGATGCCTCGATGGCGGCTTTTTACCTGATCTCGCTGGCGCTCGGCGTGCTGCTGGTATCGCTGCGCGGTTCAAGTGTCGATTTGATGCATGTGCTGTTTGGTACGGTACTCGCGCTCAATCATGATGCGCTGGCGCTAATTGCCGGCGTCGCCCTGCTGTCGCTCGTGACGGTAGTGATATTTTGGCGCGCCCTGATAGCCGAATGTCTAGACCCTTTATTTCTACGTTCGGTCTCACGTCTGGGATCGGTAGTGCATTTCCTGTTTTTAGCGCTGGTGGTATTGAATCTGGTGGCGGGGTTCCAGGCACTGGGAACGCTATTATCGGTTGGCGTAATGGTGTTGCCTGCAGTAACAGCCCGTTTTTGGCTCAAGCGTGTCTGGTCTATGTGTATCCTGGCCATATTATTAGGAATGCTGGCCTGCGCGAGCGGTCTGTTATTTTCATATCACTGCTCGCTGCCCTCAGGTCCGGCCATTATTTTATCCAGTGGCGCACTCTATCTTGGCTCAGCGGCCATTATCATGCTGAAGAATACTCGGCGATTAAAGCATTATTCACATTAAAATCAAATGAACAGACCCAGGGAAAAATACTGATGAAAAACTCAGGATCTATACCGTTATATCTATTGATTACCGGCGTTTTATCGGTATTTCCCGTATTTCAGGCCAATGCAAAAATCAATGTTATTGCCAGCTTTTCTATCATTGGCGATCTGGCTAAAAATATCGGCCAGGATCGGATAGCATTACGTACTCTTGTCGGGCCGAATGGCGATGCACACGTCTATGAGCCCTCGCCTTCCGATGCCATCGCCATGGCTAAAGCCGATGTGATCCTGATCAATGGCTTGCAGCTTGAAGGGTTTATATCGCGATTAATCGAAGCCAGTGAATCCTCAGCACCGGTAATTGAGACCACCAAGGGAGCAAATATCATTCGCGATCCTGCCGGAGGACATTATCACTTCTATGACGGTAAAGCGGTGTTCCATGCAGCGCCATTTGACCCCCATGCCTGGCAATCGGTCGCCAATGCCAAAATAGCTGTCAATAATATTGCCAATGCTTTTTGTTCGGTAGACCAGGCCGGCTGTGAAATCTTTCAGAAAAATGCCCTGACTTATAACGCTAAGCTTTTACAGCTAGAAAAGAAAATCATTAAGGCCGTAGATGAAATACCACCAAATAAACGGACTGTGGTCGTGGGTCACAATGCCTTTACGTATTTTGAACAGGCTTACGGCATTCGTTTCCTTTCCCCTCAGGGTATTTCCACCGAGTCTGAGGCTTCTGCGGCTGATGTCGCCGGCATCCTGAAACAGATAAAGGATAATAAAGCCTCGGCGGTATTTTCGGAAAATATTTCAAACCCACGACTGGTTGAGCAAATAGCCTCTGAAGCCGGTCTGGAGGTTGCAGGCATCCTTTACTCAGATGCCTTGTCTGACGCCACCGGTCCTGCAGCCACCTATCTGGATATGATGGCGCATAACGCCACAACCATTGCCGCCGCTGCCGCAAAGCGTCCTGACCCGCTTCCCTGATAACAATCTATTCATACAATGATTAATGGAGATAACTGTGAAAAAACGTTTATTATCAGCTTCGATTTCAGCACTGCTTATGGGCCTGGCCGGCGCACCGTCATGGGCAGATGAAGAGGTCAGCGCATGGCGTTTATTTGTCGCCGATCATGACAAACCCGTGGTAAATGTGTTTGATGCGCTGGATGGCGACCGGTTGGCCAGCTTCAAACTGCACGGGCCGGCAAATTTAAACCGCAGTGAGAGTGGCGCCACTGTATTCGCTACTCAAGGCAGCGCCGGGGTGGTGTCGACCATAGCCAGCGGCATTGCGTTTCACGATCACGGTGATCATGCGGACATTGATATCGATGATGCCACGCTATTAAAACGGGAATTACTCGGTAACCAGCCGGGTCACTTTTTCGAGCGCCAGGGAAAGATCGCCCAATGGTTTGACGGTGAAGACAGCGCGAAGATCCTGGCTGAAAGCGCGGTGCTGGCAGATAATAAAGACGTTACCAAGGTCAATGTCGTCGCACCTCATCACGGCGTTGCCGTTCCGTTTGATAATTACGCAGTGGTATCAATACCTAACCCTGATGATGGCTCTAAACGACCTATCGGCGCCCGGGTGGTCGATCTGGACGGTAAAAAAGTTGGCGATGACGCCCTGTGTCCGGGCCTGCACGGCTCGGCAACATCAGGTGATATCGTGGCCCTCTCCTGTGAGACCGGGCTGTTGCTGATCAACCAAAAAGGCGGTGCGCCAGTGATAAAGCCTCTGCCTTATGCAAAATCACTTCCTGCAGGCAGTACCTCCACGCTGATTGGCGGCAAAGGGATGCAGTATTTCATCGGTAATTACGGGCCGGACCGCATTATCCTGGTAGACCCTACCGAAGCCGATAGCTTCCGTTTGATCCAGCTCCCCACCCGTCGCGTTCACTTTGCCGTTGACCCGATCCGCTCCAAATTTGCTTATGTGTTTACTGAAGACGGTAAACTGCACCAGATTGATGTACTGAAAGGAGCAATTACCCAATCCCTGCGTTTAACCGACCCTTACTCAATGGACGGCCACTGGAACGATCCGCGGCCGCGCATTGCTGTAGCCGATAATAAAATTTTTGTCACCGACCCTCTAAACAGCAAGATCGCGGTTGTCGATGCGGTGTCATTCAAGAAAACGGCAGAGATTAACGTTGATGGCCAGCCGTTTAATATCGTCGCGGTTGGCGGTTCCGGTAAGGTCCATGGTGACGGCCATGGTCATGACGCACACCATCATGAAAGTAAAGTCCAATAATTATCCTCAGTGCCAAGGACCTAGTTATCTGCAGATCTGCCTTTATGCAGATCTGCAGATAACTGTATTCACTGAGTAACTGTTCCTGGTGTTAACTGATCACCCGATTGATGGGTCAATAATGCCGATGATAAAAGCTATCAATGGACGCATGATATGAAACGGGCTTACTCAGTAAATAAAAACGGGCAGCCTTATATCGCCATAGGTAACGTTGCCGGCAGCAAATACACTGATGAGCGCCAGAGCCGGTTTCAGGCCGGGGTAACCTATAATGTCTAACCTCAGACCGGGAAACCATTTCACGTCATGGCCCCCCGCTTGGCCTACGTCATTGCCCGTCCAGCATCCCCTGTTGGTCAGCCGCTCTTCGGCCATCAGGGCAGAACGGGCCTGTGCTATACTGACGCTCCTGTTATTCCTTGCCTTGCGCTGGCGATGAGTCCGCAAGCACCTGTATGTCTCCTGGCCGCTTATGAAAATCGATGTTGACCTGACCTTCCGCAAGCTGGAAATTTTTATTGCCTTTATGGGCAATGGTAATATCGCCCGCACTGCGGAGTTGCTGGGGTTGAGCAGTGTCAGCGTGCATCGGGCGCTGCATACGCTGGAAGAAAGCGTCCGTTGCCCGCTGTTCATTCATAAAGGACGCAATCTGCTGCCGCTACAGGCCGCCAAGGTATTGCTCGAGTACAGTCTGGATGCGCTGGATGTGATGGCGCGCGGCATTGATGAAGCGCGTAAAACCGCCGGCGTCGGCCAGGGACGCATGCGCATCGGTACCCTGTATTCGCTGACGCTCGAAACCGTGCCGCAACTGATCATGGGCATGAAGCTGCGTCGTCCCGATCTGGAGATGAATTTGACCATGGGCTCCAACCAGATTCTGTTGCAAATGCTGGAAGAAGGAGGCCTGGACGCCATTTTACTGTCGATAACAGACAGCCAGATTGACCGTAATCGCCATGAAATCCTGCCGCTGTTTGAAGACGATATTTTTCTGGCGGCACCGGCAGGTTTTACGCTGGACCATCACCCTGCCCTTGACGATCCCGCTACCGCTAACCTGCGCGATTATCATGAGCAGAAATTCGTGTCCCTGGCTGAAGGGTTCGCCACCTATCATGGTTTTCAGGAGGCCTTTCATGTGGCCGGTTTTGAGCCGAATATCGTCATGCGGGTCAACGATATTTTTTCCATGCTCAGCTTGGTACAGGCGGGTGTTGGCCTGACGCTGGTGCCTGGACGGATGAAAAAGCTTTACCAAAACACCGTGAAGTTCATTCCGCTGGCCGAGCCTTTCCAAATGCGGCAAACCATTGCCATCGTTTTTGACAAGAACCGTGAACGCGATCCCAATCTGCTGGCGCTGGCCGCCGAAGGCCGTATGTACGCCCGCAAAACCCCGCTTATCGACGCGCCCGCGCCCGCTCAGCCAGAGTAAGCGCCAGCGCATCGCCGCTCTGCTCCAGTGAAATGGCCTCGCCGTGGTCAAAGGCTTGGCGGGTCAAGCCGCTGAGCACCGCTCCCGGCGGCATTTCGATGGCTAATCCTACCTCGCGTTCACTGGCTGCCAACATCGCTTCGTGCCAGCGTACGGTACGTGCCATATTGTTGGCCAAATCATCGGCGATTGCCTCGGGTTGCCACAGCACCCGTCCAGTGCTGCCGCTCAGATAGCTGCACTGCGGGCGGGAAAGCCTGACCGCAGCGAAGGCGTGGGCCAGTTTCCGCGCCGGTTCATCCAATAAGGCACAGTGCGAAGGCACGCTTACCGCCAATTGTTGCGCTTTTTGCGCCCCTTTTGCCAGCGCGCGCGCTGCCGTCTCACGCATCGCCTGTTCACTGCCGGCGATAACGATCTGTTGTTCGGCATTAAGATTTGCCAGATAGCATTCCCCCAGCAGCGGCTCGAGCTGGGTCTGGGTCAGGCCGACGATTGCCGTCAGGCCATATCCCGACGGATAGGCCTGCTCCATCCATTCGCCGCGCAGGGCAACCAGGCGTACCGCATCGGCAAACGCCAGCGCGCCGGCCACCACCGCCGCCGGAAAGGCGCCAATCGACAGGCCGCTGACCATATCGGGCTGCAAGCCCTGGTGAATCAGCGCGCGCGCATGGGCTACGCCGCTTATCAGCAGGCAAAGCTGCACCGCTCGCGTATGGCGCAGTGCTTCGGCATTGTCCAGCCGGCCGGCGTCCTCGCCGAGGATATCGCTGGCCTCGGCCAGCAGATTGCCGCCCCGGGGCAACGCCTGCAGCATGCCCGGCCGCTGTGGCCCCTGCCCGGGGAAGGTAAACAGGATTTTCATGGTCTGCTCCGTGTCAAAGATTACGCTGATGCCCACGGGTTGTCTGTCAGTCGCGGGCCCAGCGACGTTTTCAGCAAGGTCCGGCCATCGCGCAGCCATTCGTTGAGGGCAAAGGCGCCGTAGGGGGTTTCGACCTGGGTATCGGCGCGGCAGGGCAATTCCGCCAGGTGGCGCTGCCAGCGCAGCAGCGCCGCTGCAGCGATAGCATGGGGCGCGCGAATCACTAGATCGAGATCGCTGTCGTCATGCAGCACCGGCCGATCGGTTGCCAGCGCATATCCGCAACTGCCGGTGATGCCCCACGCCCAGTCCCAGTGCTGTTGCACCAGGCTGAGCGCGCCCTGTACCGGCGGCCGGGCAAGGAACGGCGAACGCAGCAGAGAGGCTTGTTGCGCCAGGGATTCAGGCGTCACCTGGCGCACCACCGCCTCTGCCGCCGCCCAGCCGGCGGCCCGTTGTCCGCGCTGCAGGCCGCGCACGCCGACGGCGATAAGCCCGAGCGGGTGGGTGTCGCGCCGCACCACCAGCGGCATATCCGCCCGCCATTGGCCGCTTACCCAATCGGGCAGCGTACCTTGCAGATGGGCGGCGGTGCGCAGCCACAGCAGATCGTGCGGACGGGCCGACATCTTCACATCCCCGCCGTCAGCGCGATAAACAGCGGCAGCGTGACGATACACAACACCGAGCTGATAAGCAGTGCAGCTTCGGCATCCGGCGACTGGACGCCGAAACGGTTACCGAACACTACACCAAAGAAGCCTGCGGACAGCGCAATCATCAGGATAGCGGTTACCGCGACCGAACCGTGCAGGCCGAACATGACCACCAACGCCCAGGCGATTAACGGTTGGATAATCAGCTTGGTGGCGGTGGCGACGATAACCGTGCGGTTGATCTTCAACTGGCGGGCGGAAAGAATCAGACCGGTCAAAAACAGCGCGGCGGCGGTCGCGGCCAGGCCCAGTGGCTTGATGGCGGCCAGCAACATTTCCGGCATGCTAATGCCGATAGCCGAGAGAATTACTCCCAATAACGGGCCGACAACGATCGGTTTTTTCACCGAGCGCCACATCAGTACCGGCAGCATCGATAACGACGATCCGCCATTGCCGCCGGTGGCGGCGCGATTCTTTTCACGCTCCAGAATAAGCAGGCAAAATGGCGTCAGCAGTACCGAGCCGCAGGCAATGGATACTGCAACTGAAAGGGAGGTTGATGGAGAGTCGCCCAGCACACTGCCCAGAATCGGCAGCCCCAGCGCGGCATAGTTCGGCAATGCCACGGTCAGCGTCAGTACCGCCGCATCCTGGGGTGATTTATGGAAAACGCGAGTGCAGAGAAAATAGATGGCGGCGTAAATAAGCCACATGGCCAGTACCAGTACCACTATCAGCGGCATTTGCTGCAGGATACCGGCCCAGGGGGTCTGCACCGTGGCGCTAAACAGCGCGGCGGGCAGTGCGAAATCCATCACAAAAATATTCAGTAAAGCGACGTTGTTATTGTCGACCATTTTTGCCTTACCGGCAAAAAAACCCAGCAGCATAATGACAAAAATCGGCGCCAGAGCATGCAAAATTACGTAAGTCATAAATCACCTGTATAGAATCAATTATTAGAACAGATGCGATGGTGTTACTTTTATTATCAGACCAGGGGGCAAACAGGTCGTTATCACGCCCGTTGCTCCCCTGGCCCGGCAGGTGTTATTTACCGTCGGCTTTTACCAGGCGGCGCGCATTTTTTCGCGCACCCGTACAGAGCTTTGGCGATTGGCGGCACCCAAACGACTCTTGAGCGAGCGGTCGCTGGCGCGGGCATCATTGATGGCGTGGATCAGGGCGGCCTCGGTCTGCTGCCGATCGCCGGCGGTAGGCGCATCGGGCTCAGCAATATCCAAAAGCTTATCCAGCAACCCCAGCGAGCGGTAATTGCCGATATCGTAGGCCATCGGTGGGATGGTAGCGGCCAGTTTTTCCAGCGCTTCGACACTGCGCAGGGTAATACGGGCGGCTGAATCCTTGCCCATGGCATGGATCATCACGCTGTCGTCATTAAAGGCTATCAACCGGTTGGCCTGGTAGCCATGCGCCAGAAATGCGCCTGACATGGCTTTACCGACAATCAGGCCCACCACCGGGTGGCCCGCCAGACGCGCATTGGCATAGGCTGCTGCGGCGGCGGCCAGCGCCTGATGAATACCGAAGGCTTCCTCACGGCGACCGTAAGCCTGGCTCGGCACATCGATAACCGCCACGATAGCGCGTTTATGCTCGCGCTGGGCATCCTGCGCCACCGTGTCATTAACCACCTGCGCCAGAGTCCAGCCCTCCAGCAGACCGACTTCGCCGCCGGCGGCACGCGGATAATGATTATCAGCATCCGCTACCACCGCAATGAAGCGCACCGGTTGTCCATCAAGTTCGCCATCGGCCGCCTGCACCGACGGACACAGTCCAGCCAGGCGCGGGCTGTTGTTGCTGAGCAGCGCTAACCAGCGGGCGCCGCGACTCATGATCATGCTCATGAACGATCCTCCTCAAAAAGCTGTTTGATTTGCTCACTGTCGGCTTGCCGGCGCGTATCGAAGTCGCGCAGACGCGGCAGGTAGTGGCTCACCTGGTCAGAACGATGCTGGGCCGGCACACCCTGCGCCAAGCCGGCATTGACCGCTTGCTGTACCGCCTGGATGCCGTCATCGACCAGCGCATCCACCAGGCCGCTCCGGTAGCGGATTTCGCCGCCGGTCATACTCCAGATAAAGGGCCGATCACGGGAGTCATACTCTTCAATGCCGGCTTCCTGTTCGATGACTTGGGGACCATTAAGGCCCAGTCGGGCTTCGCGGGTCACAATCAGGTAACTGCACAGGGCCGCCGCAATCGACATACCGCCGAAGCAGCCGACCGTGCCGGCGATAATCGCGATGACCGGCGTATAGCGGCGCAAATCCACAATGGCGGCATGAATATCGGCAATCGCCGCCAGTCCCAGATTGGCCTCCTGCAGGCGCACTCCGCCGGTTTCCAGGCACAGTACCGCCTGGGTTGCAATACCGTTGCGGTTATCTTCCGCCGCCAGCTCCAGCGCCGCCGCCATTTTGGCCCCGGACACCTCCCCCATGCTGCCGCCCTGGAACGCCCCTTCAATGGCAATCACCACCGTCGGTTTGCCGTTCAGTGTTCCTTTGGCCACCACCATGCCGTCATCGGCCTGAGGGACGATATCCTGGGCCACCAGCCACGGTGAAACAATACCGTCGAACGGGTCGAGCAGTTCGCGGTAGCTGCCCTCATCAAGCAATTTGCGGGCGCGCTCACGGGCGCGCAGTTCAATAAAACTCGGATCATTACGCATGCTGTGCCTCCTCGAACACCTGCTCGATACGGATACGCGCTACGCCGGGGGTGGCGCCAAAATCATGAATGGTCAAGGTTCCGCCAGGCAGGCTGCCCAGTTCACTGATTCGTTCAAACAGCCGCTGCCAGCGCACTTGGCTGTTATCAATCGAGGTGGTGATCGTCACCTCCAATGTGGCTGCCGTACTGGCGACATACAGCGCTTCCATATCGCCGGATCCGACGACGCCCGCCAGCGCTCTGCCTTGCAGGGTGCGCGTGGCCGGGAGTGATAAGCTAATCTTTTCCATAACATCCTCTCTCTTGATGTTCTGTGTCAGGCAAGCTGGCTTGCCCTGGGGTTATTGGTGGTCATCGGCGAAGGCGCGGGTGCTGATTCGGTCGATGAACAGCGTCGCGGCCAACAGGTCGGCGGCACCGCCCGGCGAGGCGTTCTGCGCCAGCATCAGCCCATCCAGCCGGGCCAGCGCGGCGCGGCCGGCGGGCTGGGCGCAGCCGCCGGCCGCCAATACCAGTCGCGCCCCCAGTTGCATGCTTTGCAGGCCGGCAAGGCCGGCGCGAGACAGTACGCAGGTATCGCTGAGCGACGCCATGATCGCCATCAGTGCATCCAGCTGAGCCAGGTGGTCATCCGCTCCGTTACGGCGGCTGCGGCGCAGTTGCGGCAGCGCGCACTGCATAATGTGCGGGAAACCCTGCTGGGCCTCCTCCCTGGCGCCGGGCAACTTGTAGCGCTGAGTAGCGCGTAATCCTTTGCTGAAAGATTTAGGCGCATCCACATCCGGCAAGCACGCCAACGCCGCCGCCTGGGCGGTGATCTGGGCGGCGCTGCCTTGGCCGCCGAGCATCGCCGCCGCACTGACCAGCAATCCCAGCGCCCAGATGGCGCCGCGATGGGTATTGACGCCCTGGGTGGCCGCCATCATTTGCCGTTCGCCATCACGGCCCAGTTTTCCCACCCGCTGGCGCAGCGCCACATCCACCGGTCGGCACCAACTGTGCAGCGCCAGGGCATGGAATGTCGGCTGCAAACTGCGGGCCGAGCGTTCCATCAGCGCCAGCGTCAAGTCCTGGTGAGCGCCGCTGCCGCGGCTGTCCACCAGGCCCGGCTTCGGGCTGAGTCGCGCTTCATCGATCAATGCTGCGGTGGCGAGCTCGGATAATGCCGTGGCGCAACGCGCTGCTTCGGTTGAGGAAAAACCGGGACGTATCTGCATTACCAGCTCCGGAATTTAGCCGGTGGGTTATATAAACCGCCGGACCATTCAACCAAGTCCGCCACGCTGCCGGCCGCCAGTAATGAACGGCTGGCCTCGCTGCGACGAATATTCAGGTCTTCCGGCAGCGCCACTTTGCCTTCTTTACGAAGCGAAGCGACGCGAGCGGCATCGACGCCCAGACCGATATCGGTAATGCCGGCCACCGCCGCTACCATGGCCCGCCGCTCTTCCATCGACTGGGCACGGTACAGATAGGCAATCCCTTCTTCGGTAAGCACATGGGTGACGTCATCGCCATAAATCATTACCGGCGCCAGCGGCATGGCGGTGGCTTTGGCCACATCGACAGCGTCGAGTTTTTCGACAAACGTCGGTTTCACCCCTGCCTGGAACGTTTCTACCATCTGCACCACCAGTTTGCGGCCGCGCACCATCGGATCGGGTTTATCGATCATCGCCAGCCAGGCCGGTGTGGCATGACGCCGTCCATGGGGATCGTGGCCCATATTCGGCGCGCCGCCAAACCCGGACAGACGTCCGCGGGTAACGGTCGAGGAGTTGGCATCACCGTCTACCTGCAGGGTAGAGCCGATAAACATATCAACCGCATACTGGCCGGCCAGCTGACAGAAGGCCCGATTGGAACGCATAGAGCCGTCTGCGCCGGTAAAGAACACATCCGGGCGGGCTGCGATATATTGTTCCATTCCCAGCTCACTGCCGAAGCTGTGAATGCTCTCTACCCAGCCGCTTTCAATGGCCGGAATCAGCGTGGGGTGCGGATTTAGCGTCCAGTGTTTACAGATTTTGCCTTTCAGGCCCAGGCGTTCACCATAGGTCGGCAGCAGCAGTTCTATGGCGGCGGTATTAAAACCGATACCGTGGTTCAGAGACTGCACCTGATGTTCGGCGTAGATACCTTTGATGGCCATCATCGCCATCAGCACGTGTTCCTGCTTGATAAGCCGCGGATCGCGGGTAAACAGCGGTTCGATAAAGAACGGCTGGTCCGCCAGCACCACGAAATCTATCCAGGAACCGGGAATATCCACCCGCGGCAAATCGCACTCATCATCCACCAGTTCGTTGACCTGGGCGATGACGATACCGTCATGGAAAGCGGCCGCTTCGACCAGGGCCGGGGTGTCTTCAGTACTGGCACCGGTATAAAGGTTGCCCTTGCGGTCAGCTTTGAAACCGGCAATCAATGCGACGTTCGGTGAGAGATCGACATACAGCCGCGCATAGAGTTCGATGTAAGTGTGGATAGCGCCGATTTCCAGTACGCCATCTTCCAGCAACTGGGAGATACGAACGCTTTGGGTACCGGAAAAAGAGAAATCGAGTTTGCGGGCGATGCCCTTTTCAAAGATATCCAGGTGTTCGCTGCGCCCTACGCTAGGCATGATCATATGCAGATCGTGGACTTTGGCCGGGGAAACTTCCGCCAACATGCGGGATAGAAAATCCGCCTGCTTTTGGTTATTGCCTTCCAGTACCACGCGATCGCCGGGGGCGATAAGCTTTTCAAGGATCTGGGGCAGAGAGTCGGTAGGTAAAACTTTATCGGGTAAATTGAGCGATGCGATACGACGTCTTTTTTCACTGCGGCGTGTATCCCAGACGCGTCCTGACGTTGGTCCAGGCAACATGGGTAACCTCCTGATTCATTAGCACTTCAGTCTATTGCTAAGGAAACAGTCTCCGCTTAACCGTCTGGAGCATCAATCAAGCCTGGCGTCCGACTATTAGCCTAAGAGTAATGATTAGCGAGGAATTCATTTTACGGGCGCTAACGGCTGCTCACTGCCGCCTCGGTTATCCGGCCTTACCCTGAGACCTTCCCGGCCGCATCGATTACAGGCCTGACGGTATAGCTGATTACCCTTGGTCAGCACGTCTGAACAGGGCTTATAGCTAAAACAAAGGGCCTCATAAGCAGAAGATTTTTCACTTTCCTCCTTGGCCGCTTATACTTGGCTGACAAAAATTGACACTCTTCTTCTTTTTCAGGTTAAGGCAAGCAAAATGGACTGCATGAAATCTTCTCTGGTGTTACTGATAAGCGCGTTGCTGCCAGCCGGCACTGCGCTTGCCGCCGCCAATAACGTCTTGGTGTATTGCTCTGAAGCGTCGCCGGAATCATTCAACCCGCAAATAGCCAGTTCCGGTCCGTCGTTTGTCGCCAGTTCCCAGACGCTGTACAACCGGCTGATTACTTTTAGAGAAAGCGACAATGAACCGGCGCCGTCCCTGGCCACCGACTGGACCATCAGCCCGGACGGAAAAACCTATACTTTTACCCTGCGCCAAGGGGTAAAATTCAATAGCAACAAATACTTTACCCCGACGCGGGATTTCAACGCCGATGATGTGCTGTTCTCGGTATTGCGTCAAAAAGACGATAGCCATCCCTACCATAAGGTGTCTCAGGCCAGCTATGAATATTTCAACGATGTCGGCCTGGGCAAGCTGATAACAGAGGTCAAGAAGCTGGATGATTATCATGTCCAGTTCACCCTTAACCAACCGGACGCGACCTTTCTGGCGGTCTGGGGTATGGATTTCACCTCGATCCTGTCCGCGGAATATGCCGATGCCATGTTGAAAAGCGGCACGCCGGAACGGGTAGATACCGACCCCATCGGCACCGGCCCTTATAATCTGAAAGACTATAAAGTCGATTCCATTATTCGGTATGAGGCTAATCCGCATTATTGGCAGGGCGCAGTGCCTACCCAGCGGCTGATTTTCTCTATTACCCCCAACGTGACCACCCGGCTGGCGAAACTTGAAAAAAATGAGTGCCAGATTATTCCGGCGCCAAATCCGGTCAACTTTGCTGAAATCAAACGCCATAAAGAATTGACCCTGCACAGCATCGATGGCATGAATGTCGGCTATCTGGCGTTTAATACCGCTAAAAAGCCGTTCGATAATACGCTGGTGCGCCAGGCGCTGAATTACGCGGTGGATAAGAAAGCCATTGTGAATGCGGTATTCCTTGGCTCCGGTTCAGTCGCCAAGTCCCCTATCCCGCCCAATATGCTCGGCTTTGATAAGGCATTGGCGGATTATCCTTACGATCCGGCCAAAGCCAAGGCGTTACTGAAACAGGCTGGGCTGGAAAACGGCTTTACCACCGATATCTGGTCTATGCCGGTACAGCGTCCTTATAACCCAAACTCTCGGCGTATTGCTGAAATGATCCAGAGTGATTGGGCCAAAGTCGGTGTGAACGCGAAAATCGTTAGTTTTGAATGGGGCGAATATCTCAGCGGCATTCGCAAAGGCGAGCATGCCACCGCGCTGTTTGGCTGGGTGTCGGACAATGGCGATCCGGACAACTTTGCCAACACCCTGCTGGGATGCACCAGCATAGAAAGCGGATCCAACGCCGCGTTCTGGTGCAATAAAGCCTATGAAGGCTTTATCCAGCAGGCCAAAGTCAGCAGTGACCCGAAAAAACGCGCTGCCCTGTACCAGCAAGCGCAGCAGGTATTCCATGAGCAGGCGCCTTGGGTGCCGCTGGCTAACGGTAAAACTTTTTATGCTACACGCAGTAATGTGTCCGGCTACAGCGTCAGCCTGAACGGCAGCGATTTCTCCAAAGCCAAGTTGGATTAAGGCCTGCGGATGTTGAACTGAGAACAGGCGACGCTTGCGGTGCTGTTAACTGAGGGATAGCACGATAACCGGCACCGCATGACTGAAAAAACCAAAGGGCCGTGCCTCAAGCACAGCCCTTTTTAGCGCGAAGTCTATCAGCCGCTGTTAAAACATCAATTTTCCAGCTGATAGGTTAACGTGATCTCAGCATTAAATAGTTTGGACACCGGGCAGCCCGCTTTGGCCTGCTGGATGATACCGTCGAAGGTGTCTTTATCAATGCCGGGCAGTTTCACTTTACTGTCCAGCGCAATGCCGGTAATGGCAAAACCGCCGTCAGCTTTATCAAGTGCGACAGTGGCTACGGTGTCGATGCTTTCAGGTGGGTGTCCGGCTTCGCCGAGCATCAGCGATAGCGCCATGGAGAAACAGGCGGCATGGGCCGCGCCGATAAGTTCTTCCGGGTTGGTGCCGGCTTGGCCTTCGAAGCGGGTATTAAAACCATAGGGCTGTTCTTTCAGGGCACCGCTTTCAGTCGAAATAGTGCCTTTGCCCTGCTTGATGTCGCCTTCCCAATGGGCCTGTCCTTTCTTATGGATAGTCATTATTTCCTCCAGTTTTTCTGACACAGGCATTAAGTATAGTTTGCCCTGGCGGTTTTGCGAGGCGACGACCGGCTACGGTGTCCTGCCGCTTGCTCGCCGATGGGCCGCGGCCCCTGTTATCTGCCGATCCGACGGCGGTTGCTGAGGACCAGGTGGGCGATAACACCGCCGACCAGCCCCCAGAATGCCGAGCCGATACCCAGCAAGGTGACGCCGGAGGCAGTAACCAGAAAGGTGATCATCGCCGCATCGCGCTGATGCTCATTTTCCAGCGCCCGATAGACACTGCCAGCGATAGTGCCGAGCAGTGCCAGCCCGGCGATGGTGTGGACGACTGCTTGCGGCAACGCGGTAAACAGCATGCCGATAGAACCGCCAAATACACCGGCCAGCACATAAAAAACACCGGCAGCCACGGCGGCAAAATAGCGCTTTTTCGCATCAGGGTGAATATCTTCGCCCATACAGATGGCGGCGGTGATCGCCGCAATACAGACGCTAAAGCCGCCCAATGGCGCCAGCACCAAGGCCGTCAGCGCCGTCCAGCTTATCAGCGGAGAGACCGGCACAGCGTAGCCATGGGCTCTGAGCGTGGCGATACCGGGCGCATTTTGCGATGCCATGGTCACTACAAAGAACGGAATGCCAATGCCGATAAGCGAAGACAGGGTGAAGTGCGGCATCACCCATTCGGGAACGACAAAACGCAGCGCCTGGTCAGCCAGTACGATTTCCCCGCGCAGTGCGGCCACCGCCAGCCCAGCCGTCAGCGCCAGCAGGACGGCATAACGCGGGCATAGCCGTTTAGCCAACAGATAAGCCAGACACATGGCTCCGGTCAAAACAAAATTGCTTTCCAGCGCGGTAAAGGCGCTGAGCCCGAAACTCAGCAGGATGCCGGCCAGCATAGCGGACGAAAGTGCCTGGGGAATATGATCCATCAGCCTGGCAAACAGGCCGGTGACGCCGCACAGCAGCATCAGGCCGGCGGCAAAGACAAACACGCCGATGGCTTCATTGATTGACGTCCCCGGCAGGCTGGTGACCAGCAATGCCGCGCCAGGGGTAGACCAGGCAGTGACCACCGGCGTCCGGTAATACAGCGACAAGCCGATACTGGTGATGCCCATCCCCAGGCCCAGCATGGTCAGCCAACCGCCAATCTGCAGTAGGCTGGCGCCCGCCGCCTGTGCGGCCTGGAAAATGATGGCCGCAGAGCTGGTGTAACCGACTAACACTGCGACAAATCCTGCGGTGACGGCTGAAAAAGTCACCTGTTTGAAATTCAAACCCAACGGCATGGCGGCTCATCCTTCTGTTACGGCGGCCTGGAGTTATGTTTTACTGCGTAAAAATCGATAGAACGGATGTTAAATTTTACCCAACGTTATTTTAAATACATCCTTTTACGCCATTCAGCTATATAAAGCTGAAAATAATATTTAACCATTGCCCGGTCGATGAATATCATAACTCCCGGATATATCGTCCCTGCTGGGGCAAGGGTACTAAGGCAGACAGGCCGCCGCGTCAAGCCCGCCCCATTTACACCGTTCTCAACAAGATCCTCTTAAAGGAATCCCGATGAATGTTATTACCCTGGCCGGCAGCCCTCGCTTGCCCTCACGTTCTTCATCACTGCTTACCCTGTCACAGCGCTGGCTAGAACAACAAGGTTTTACCGTCACTCCGTGGGATCTGTTCAATTTCAAGGCGGAAGATCTGCTGTATGCCCGCTTTGACAGCCCGGCACTGCAAGCCTTCAATGAACAACTGGCCCAAGCGGATGGCGTCATTATCAGTACGCCTATCTATAAAGCGTCCTTTAGCGGCGCATTGAAAACATTACTGGATTTACTGCCCGAGCGGGCGTTCGAGCATAAAGTTATTTTGCCGATGGCCACCGGCGGGTCGGTTGGCCATATGCTGGCGCTGGATTACGCCCTAAAGCCGGTGCTTAACGCGCTTAAATCCCAGGAAATACTGCATGGGGTGTTTGCCGATGACAGCCAGATCACCCAGTATGACCGCAATCCACTGCTCAGCCCCGCCCTGGAAACCCGGTTGTTCGATTCATTGGAAACCTTTACCCGGGCGCTGGCAAGGCAAAGCCAGTTCAATCTGGCCGGCGTTTCGTCACTCGCCTAATACATGGCTTTCACCGGGCCAGCGAATCACTGGCATCCTCTGCTCAGTGATTCACCGCCATCACCCCGTGGATGAATTCATCCCCCCGCCGGAGCCCATTGCTCGTCAGCCCGGCCAAAATTTTATCCAGCCGATAGCCGATGGCGGCGACTGATGCCAGTCCAACCCCTTAACTAGCCTTCGACAGATGGCGGCAACTGATGGCGATTAAGGGTTATAGATATTGCCGAATCACCTCGCGTTGCTGAGGGTGCAGATACGCGGTTTCACTTTTGCTCATTACCCTGCCTACCCTTTCCGAAAATATGACAAAAGCCATCATCAGAAGATGAGCAAAACAGGGGTAAACAACAACGAATTTAAATGGCAATGCTATCCCTAAAACAGGCATAAAAAATCCGGCCACCCGGTGCCGGATTATCTTGTTTTAAGCGCTATGCTGAGCACTTCCCCCAAAAACAGCGCAAATGCTTAGCCGGTGGCGGCTACGCCAGTATCGCCAGATCGGCTGCGTTAAAGCCGCGCAGCTCCTGGCGCTTATCATTCCGCACTTTTTCCGGCCATTGGGCGTCGGAGATCAACGCCCGGCCGACGGCAATCAGATCAAATTCTTCCCGCTCAAGGCGCTGATACAGACTGTCCAGAGCTGCGGCGCCAGAGCCCTGCCCGCCAAAAGCGGCAAAGAAGTCCGAGTCCAGCCCGACCGAGCCGACGCTGATGGTGGCGGCGCCGGTCAGTTTTTTTGCCCAGCCGGCAAAGTTCATACCGCCGGTTCCGTCTATTTCAGGGAACTCGGGCTCCCAGAAACGGCGCTGGGAACAGTGAAGAATATCCACCCCAGCCTCGACCAGCGGCATCAGCCATTGGGTCATTTTCTCAGGAGATTGCGCCAGACGAGCCTGGTAGTCCTGCTGTTTCCACTGGCTTACCCGCAGGATCAATGGGAAGTCCGGCCCGACGGCGGTGCGGACCGCGCTGACCACTTCGGCGGCGAAACGCGCGCGTTCCGCAATGGTCGCGCCGCCGTAAGCATCGGTACGTTTATTGGTGCCTGACCAGAAGAACTGGTCAATCAGATAGCCATGGGCACCATGCAGTTCCAGGGTATCAAACCCCAGCCGCTTGGCATCGGCGGCGGCGCTGGCAAAGGCGGCTACGGTGTCGGCAATATCCTCTTCAGTCATCACGTTGCCGCGCGGTTCATCAGGCCCGACCAGGCCTGACGGACTTTCCACCGGAGCGTCCGGCTCCCAGTCCGGCATGCGGGTTGAACCGGTATGCCATAGCTGCGGGCCAATCAGGCCACCGGCCTGATGCACCGCCTTGGCGACCGCCTGCCAGCCTGTCAGTGCGGCCTGGCCATGGAAGAATGGGATCCCGGGCATATTGCGCGATGCCGGACGATCAACAACCGTGCCCTCGGTCAGAATCAGCCCTACTCCACCCTCGGCGCGGCGGCGATAATACTGTGCATTGGCCGCGCCGGGGATCCCCTGCTCGGTCATGCCCCGGGTCATAGGCGCCATCACGATTCGGTTGGGAAGCGTCAGGCCTTTCAGTGTGATAGGGCTAAACAGGATATCGTCAGTCATGAATTTTTCCTTTGTGAACATTTGCGCCACCGGAGAAGTGCGGAAACCTGGAAGTTGAAAACATAAGCTAACCGCTCTGCCGTTGGCCAGCTTAACAGTATGAGCCCTTTATCGGGTCGCTTCGATAACGCGCGGCGGCCCGGGATTGGCGGAATCCGGGCAGCATGCCCTGGCGTGCCTCCTGATATGCCTGCCACTGTTCAATATCATGCAGCGGCGGGATGGTCACTGCCTCACGACGGTCAAAACCGACCAGCGCGGCATCCACCAGTTCTTCCACCTCCATTACCGCCGGCAGGGTATTGATATCGGTA
This sequence comes from Biostraticola tofi, assembly GCF_004343195.1. Classification (GTDB taxonomy): domain Bacteria; phylum Pseudomonadota; class Gammaproteobacteria; order Enterobacterales; family Enterobacteriaceae; genus Biostraticola; species Biostraticola tofi. Next base: position 496,041 of record NZ_SMCR01000001.1, read on the forward strand.
CCGGAACGTTGCCAGATCTCCGTGCGCGTGGCCGCCGGTAGTACCGCCTGGACATAGACCCCTTTGCTTGCCAATTCCAGGTTGAGTCCCTGAGAGAGGTACAGTACAAACGCCTTGGTGGCGCCATATACCGACATGCCGAACTCCGGCGCCAGGCCGACCACTGAACCGATATTGATGATTGCCCCCTCACCCGCTGCCGCCAGACGCGGCGCTGCCGCACTGGCAAGCCGCACCAGGGCGGTGGTATTCAGGCTAACCAGCCTGCCGATATCGTCGGTAGACTGTTCGGTAAAGCGGCCGCCCAGGCTGATGCCGGCATTGTTGACCAGGATACCGATCTGCACATCATTGCGCAGCCGTGCTTCTACCTTTGCCAGGTCGGCGGCAGCGGTCAAATCCGCCTTGATGATATCAATCTCTACCTGATGCCGATGACGAAGGCCGGAAGCCAATGCCGCCATGCGGCAAGCATCGCGGGCCACCAGCACCAGGTTATGACCGCGTTGGGCAAAACGCTCGGCATAGGTGGCGCCAATGCCGGTTGAGGCGCCGGTGATAAGAACGGTAGGACACGTATTCATAGTGATGTTCTCAGAGGATAGTGGGGCAACAGCCCATAAAGGATCGCTATTTATAAATGATATACGTCATGTATAAATTATATTATGACGACCATCATCTAAGTGTCAATCCCTACCGTATGATTAGATGATAAGTGACATTTATGAGAATTATCGACTATCATAAATAATCATCGTGAGGAGAAATTATGGCCCGAGCATCAAAACAACAGATGGCGCTGAATCGCCATGCGATAGTAGCTACCTCGTCCAGGCTGTTTCGAGCCCAGGGATTGAACGGCGTCAGCGTTAATGATCTGATGGCGGCGGTCGGCCTGACCCACGGCGGATTCTACGGCCATTTTGCGTCCAAAGATCAGCTGGCGGCAATCGCCTGCCGCCAGGCACTGGACGATTCTCGCGCTCGCTGGCAGAGTGCCTGTCGCCAGCCTGACCAGGATAATCTCGGTAACTTGGCCGCGTTTTATCTGTCTGCCGCCCATCGCGACAATATTGATGATGGCTGCGCTATTACCGCATTAGCCAGCGATGTGGCCCGCGAGAGCGAGGATAAGCCGGTACGTGCAGTCTATATCGACGGGGTAAAATCGATGCTGGCCAGGCTGGAATCATTTTCGAATAATGATAATCAGCCTGAAGAACGCCAGCAGGCACTGGCTCGGTTGGCCCTGCTGGTCGGATCGCTGACCCTTGCCAGGGCCACGGCCGGCGACCCGTTATCAGATGCATTTCTTGCAGCGGCCAGGCAAAGCCTGCTCAAGGAACAAGCCAAGCCAGGGGATACGCCCCGGCATCAGGAGTAAGACGCGATGCTGATAGCTCAGTTTACCGAGTGACGGTCTAAAGCAGCCTTCCGGCATCATTAGCGGCTACCTTAACGACATTTATCAGCCCCTCCGTTTTAGGGCCGGGTTTCAGATCGGCTGCTTTTCGCCCTCAAGCCTGGCCGCTGGGCTGGCGTGTTCAATCTCGGTGAACGCGCCGCCAATGGCCAATGATTGACATGACCGGCACTTTGTCTAATGATGCTTGATTATGCGCGATTCTGATAATTCTAAGGCTACCATGGTCGACTACGCCGCCTTTCCGCCACAACGGCAGTGCAAAATAAAACAGTTGCTCAGTGAACAGGGCCGCGTGGTCTGTGCTGAGCTGTCGCGCGCGTTGAACGTCTCCGAGCATACCATCCGACGGGATCTGAAAGAGCTGGCTCGGGCCGGAGCCTGCAAGCGGGTGTACGGCGGTGCGGTGAATATGCTGGCGCCGGCCGGCAATTTCAACGAACGTCTGACCGAGGATGATAGCGTCAAAGCGGACATCGCCCGCGCCGCCGTGGGCGTATTGAAGCCCGATACCTGTGTGTTTATCGATGCCGGCACCACCAACCTGGCAGTGGCGAGGCTTATTCCGGATACGATGAAACTGACGGTAGTCTGTAATTCGCCGCTTATCGCGGCAGAGCTGCTGCGGCATCCCGAACTGGAGGTGATATTGATCGGCGGCAAGATTAACCGTGAGACCGGCGGCGCGGTGAGCATTGATACCCTGCGGCAACTGGAGACCATGTATTTCGATCAATGCCTGCTCGGCGGATGCGCTTTTGACGTCCATCATGGCCTGACGGTGTTTGGCTATGAAGAGGCCGAGTTTAAAAAAACCTTGCTCAGGCGCAGCAATGAAATTTTCGTCGCCCTGACGGCCAATAAACTCTCCGCCCTGGCGCGCTATCGGGTATGCGACAGTGATGATATTACCACCCTGTTCACCGACAAAGGGTTATCCGACGCCAGTCTCAACCTGCTCCAGCAACATAAGCTCAATGTCATCGTAGCCCGGTAACCTTGCGAGCCAGTCCCTGCAATGACCCCTTTCCTCCTCAGTTCCTCTGCGGATACCGGTACTGCGCGCTTGGGTTATACGGGTCATGTTGCTCGGCATCCCAGCCCGGCCGGCATTACGCCACGACAGACGTTCATGCTGACGTCATACCGCGTTGATAATTTATAGCGTCATGGTCAAGAGCCGTCGGATGCGCCTATTAGCTCGTTTATGCGCGGTATGCCGGCGAGCGCTGAGTGTATCGGGCGTCGCCAAAAATATTGCCTGCGTCGAAGCAGACTTACACTCACAGCCAATATCCTTATATTTAACTGATAAATAATCGAAATATTACGTTCACACCCTGCCAGGTGAGTAATCATCGCGGGCAATGCTACCCATGACAGTGTCACTTTTTTACAAATACAGCGTCATTACGGTTGAAAAACTGCAGTTAAAAAAGCACAATCAAGCACAATCGAGCAATGAATTACCCTCAGCTGCCGGCAAGGCATCGCTCAGGTCGCGTCTTTCAATATCACTAAAGGAACAATGATGAACTACAACATCCCTGATATCGATTTTTTCCATAAGCTCGCCGATGCGGCCGACCTGCAGACCCTGCCCCGCTACCGAAGCCAGAACGACTTGCATGTGGGCTCCAAGCCCAAAGAAGGCTACCGCTTTGATCCGGTCACCGATGCCGATAGGGAAGCGGAACGGGTGATGCGGGCGTTGATTGATGCAACGTTTCCTGAGCACGCCATTATGGGAGAAGAATTCGGCACCACCGGCAGCGGCCCAATCCAATGGGTGCTGGATCCGGTCGATGGCACTCGGCCTTTTCTGTGCGGCTTGCCGGTATGGGCAACCCTGATAGGTTTGAATGTTGATGGACGGGCGCGGATGGGCATGATGGATCAGCCTTTTACCGGTGAACGGTTCTGGGCCGATGGGCAGCAGGCATGGTATCAGCGCCAAGGGGTAACAACGCCGCTCAGCACCCGCAAAAATGTATCGCTGGCCCAGGCGATACTCCATACCACCTCGCCGGAACCGCTTGCCCGTCACCCCAAAGTCAATTTTGCCGCCCTGTCCGCAGCGACCCTGATGACCCGCTACGGCGGCGAATGCTATGCGATGGCAATGCTGGCCGCCGGCCGAATTGATATCTGCCTGGAATATGATCTCCAGCCCTATGATATTGTGGCGCTGATTCCGATTATTGAGCAGGCAGGCGGTCGGATTACTACCCTTCAGGGGGAACGCCCGGAATCAGGCGGACAGATCCTGGCCTGCGGCTGCCCGCGATTGCATGAACAGGCCCTCAGTATCCTTAATGGCTAAACTTAATTTCCAACACCTGCATGAGCAAGCTCTCAATAGCATTAATGGCTAAACTGAATCTCTATCGCCTTATTTTCCAGCCCCTGCGGGGCCCTTTGCAGTAAGGATTTCTGTTTTATGAGTCAACCCTCAACGCTAAATGCCGCCGCTACCCGCGCAGAGCGGCGGGATACGCCCGCTAAACGCGAGCGAACCGCCACCAGAACGGTTTTTTTTATGGCCGGCTTCGCCACCGCCGCCTGGGCTGCGCTGGTGCCGTTTGCCAAACTGAATACCGGTGTCGGCGACGGCACGCTGGGGATGCTGTTGCTCTGCCTGGGGATGGGTGCGCTGGTGGCGATGCCGCTGACCGGGGTGCTCACCACCCGCTTCGGCTGCCGCAAGGTGATGCTGTTTGCCGTGGTCCTTTTTAGCCTCATGCTGCCGCTGCTGTCGATTATTCCCTCCCCCTGGCTGCTGGCCGTTGCCCTGGTGGCCTTCGGCATCGGTATCGGCACCACCGATTGTGCGATGAATGTGCAGGCGATCATTGTCGAGAAAGCGGCTCCCCGACCGCTGATGTCGGGGTTCCATGGTTTTTACAGCATCGGCGGCATTGCCGGCGCCGGCGCCATGAGCGCCATGATGTCGCTGGGGCTCAGCGCCCTGCTGGCCAGTCTTATCGCCAGCGGCCTGGTGCTGGTGTTACTGGCCGCCAGCCTGCGCGGTTTTCTGCCTTATGCCAACCCGGCCGAAGGGCCGGCGTTCGCCGTGCCGCGCGGAACGGTGCTGGTGCTGGGCGTGATCTGTTTCGCGGTATTTCTGGCCGAGGGGACGGTTTTGGACTGGAGCGCGATTTTCCTCACCGAATACCGTCAATTACCTGACGCCCAGGGCGGATTGGGTTTTGCCTGCTTTGCCGCCGCCATGACGCTGGGCAGACTGACCGGCGACAGCATCGTCGCCCGGTTAGGACAGCATCGGGTGGTGGTGGTTGGCGCGCTGTTGGCGGCGGCGGGCCTGTTTCTCACCCTGTGGCTGCCTTCCTGGACCGCGGCGCTGGTCGGCTATGCCCTGATAGGCATTGGCTGCGCCAATATCGTACCGGTGGTGTTCTCGGCCATCGGCCGTCAGAACAGTATGCCCCAGGCGGTGGCAGTACCTGCGGTGACGACGCTTGGCTATCTCGGCGTACTGGCAGGCCCGGCCAGTATCGGTTTTATCGCCCATCACAGCAGTCTGGCCATCGCATTTGGTTTCGTCGCCGTACTGATGCTGATGGTGGTGCTGCTGGCCAAGGTGGTGAAAAACTAGCGATTTAACATCAGCCGCAACATAAAAGCCCGCGCCAGCGGGTGTTGTCTTGCACCGGGCTGCGGTCATTCATCTGCAGCCCATTGCCGCAACAACGCCGGGTTACCCATTATCGTATGCACGGTGCATGTCCGGTTTCCCGGCCGCATTATCGGCGCCATGAGCCGTTATCAGGTTGATTATCTCGCCCAGCAATTGATACAGCCGGTAGCGATGGCCGGAGCGAGCAGCGGAAGTGGTGCCGTCCGACGTCATCACCACCGTCAGCTTGAGGCTGGGGACGATATAAAGCATCTGGCCGCCAAAGCCCCAGGCATAATGCACATCACGGTCGGCAATTCGGGTGTGAAACCAGCCGTAACCATAGCCATCGCCGGTATATACTGAATGGGTGCGCGTCTGCCAGGATGACCTGATCCACTGCTCAGACAGCAGCCGCTGCCCCTGAGGGGTGACGCCGCCGCTGCGATAAAGCTCGCCGAACGCCAGCAAAGAGCGCGGACTCATCGCCATTTCGTTACCGCCCAGGTAGATACCCTGCGGGTCCCGCGCCCAGTTGGCGATGGTGAATCCGCTGAGCGGCCCCAGCCAGTCCCTGGCAAGCGCAAGGGTGCTTTTGCCGGTCCGGCGAGTAAGAATGGCCGACAGCAGGTGGGTAGAGCCGGTAGAGTAAATCATTGCGCCACCCGGCTGGTCCTGAAACGGTCGAGCCAGCGCTGCGCGGACCCAGTTCCGGCTGCTGACCCATGCGCCATAGCCGGGGCCGGAGGTCGACCCCAGCCCGGCCTGCATCGAAAGCAGATGACCGAGGGTCAGCCGGCCGAAACGGGGGTCAGGATTGGCCGGCAACTCTTTTTCCAGCAGCCCGGCCACTTTTTGGTCGCTGCCGGTCAATATGCCTTTGTCGATAGCGATACCGACCAAGGCCGATATCACCGTTTTGGATGCTGATTTGATATTGGTGGCTGAGGTGGTCCGGTGGCCGCGATAGCCACGCTCGGCCAGTATCTGGCCATCGCGGGCGATAATCAGCGTTTCCAGCGGCTGGATAGCGCCGGCCTGGTCGGCCAGTTGACTGATGGCGAGCGGCGGCGCGGCGCTCGCCTGGGGCAGCAGCGGCAGTAGCGGCAGCACAATAATCGGTATCAGCAAAGCGCGCATCAGCGGCCCTGGCAGCCGTGTAATCCCACTCTTCGGCCATACTACTGCGGCCAGCCCCACCACGCTGAAGATCTTCCTCGCGCTGAGCGCCCCTTTCGCCGCTGCTGACTGCTGCATCCGTTTTCCCCTTCAAAGCGCCTGGCAATAGTATGAGTGTAAGACCAAATCCGGCACGCTGTCTGGACTATGGCGCGACGATAGCCGTTTCCCCGCTTGATCAGATCAATATTTCATTTATATGTGACTTTTTTTTCTTTTATTTGAACAATATTTATCGCCTGAAAAATGCCGTTAGGAAACATCTCTGACCTGCTAAAAAAGCCGATAACCGAATAATGCCGCCTTCCACCCGCCCCCGGCCAGTGTTTCATTTAACGCCGCTCTGGCCAGCCGGAAAGGCGCGCTATTGACTGCATCGTACCAACATGGTTTGTTGAACCAATTGAAGATTGGAACGAACCAATGGGCAAATCATTAGAAAATAATATGATAAAAAATTCCGATATTGCGCCAGAGTATTCCTCAATCGGCCAGGAGAATTCCAATTATGCTCTTGGCCGGTTACGCGAACTGCTGAGCCACAGCGCCATTGAACCCAACGGCAAATTACCTACCGAACGGGCACTCTCAGAGCGTTGGGGCGTCGGCCGGCGGGAGGTGCGCCGAGCGCTGGAAGTGGTCGAAGCCGAAGGGCTTATCTGGCGCAAACAGGGAGCGGGGACCTTTCTTGGCCAAAAGCCCGATGATTGGGGCAATCATGCGGCCAATCTGATCGATGGAACCAATTTTATGGAGATCATGGAAGTCCGGCTGCGTCTTGAGCCGCAGTTAGCCCAGTTAGCGGCGCTGCGCGCCAAGCCGCGCGATATTGAAAAGATGCGCACCCTGCTCGACAAGATTGGCGAGCGTGACGATGCCGACTGGGGTGAGCTGTGGGATGGCGCGCTGCACCGGGTGATTGCCCAAAGCGCCGGCAATCAGTTGTTCCTATCGCTGTTCGATATCGTCAACCGCGTCCGGCAAGACCCCGCCTGGCAAGCGCTGCGTGAACGAGCGCGTAAACAGCCGCCGTCGATGGGCTCCCATGATCACCACACCGAGATCATCGAGGCCATAGCCGCCAGGGATCCGCAACGAGCAGGAGACGCGATGCGCCTGCATCTGCTGACCCTGCAGGAGCGGCTGATACGCCAGACCTCCATGAGCCATCTGGTCCCGAACGTCGATGGCAGCGTAACGGTCGATAGCACCGATTTAGACAGATCCTAGACAGACCACCTTAAAGAGACCTTGGACACACTTGGGGCAGGCCCAGTCCTGCCTGCCCCCCCCCACCAGAGGAATGACAAAATGACTCGATTTACCCTACAGGCCGGGCTGTTGCTGGCCGGGACTATGCTAGCCTCCACGGCCTATGCCAGCGAAATGCGCATTGGCCTGATGGACGATGCCGACGTACTGGATCCGGCCCAGTCACGGTCATTTGTCGGCCGTCTGGTCTATACCAGCCTGTGCGATAAACTGGTGGATGTGGATAATCAGCTGACGGTTATCCCTCAGCTCGCCACAAAATGGGCATGGGGCAATGAAGGACGCACCCTGACCATGGATCTGCGCCAGGGGGTAAAATTCCACGATGGCACGCCGTTTAACGCTGACGCGGTGGTCTATAACATCAACCGTAACCTGACCCTGCCCGAATCCCGCCGCAAGAGTGAGCTGTCCTCGGTGGCCAAGGTGGAAGCCAGCGGCGAATACCAGGTGACCTTCACGCTGAAAAGCCCGGATGTCAGTCTGCTGGCGCAGCTGTCCGACCGCGCCGGCATGATGATTTCCCCGACCGCCGGCAAGGCGCTGGGCGCCAATTTCGGTTCCAACCCGGTCTGCTCAGGCGCCTTCAAATTTGTGCAGCGCGTTCAGCAGGACCGCATTGTACTGGAAAAATTTGCCGACTACTGGAACGCGGATAAGGTGTATCTCGATAAAGTGACCTTCCTGCCGATACCGGACACCACCGTGCGCCTGGCCAACCTGCAATCGGGCGAGCTCGATCTGGCTGAACGTATTTCCGCCTCCGACGTTGAGGCGGTCAAGAAAGACGCCAACCTGGTCTACGGCAAAGTGGTCGGCCCGGGCTATCTGTCGCTGTATGTCAATGTCGGCAATGGCGCCAAGGCGGATAATCCTTTTGGCAAGGATAAGCGCCTGCGCCAGGCCTTCTCTTTGTCAATCGATCGCGACGCCATCAATCAGGTGGTTTATGAAGGCACCGCCCTGCCCGGCAACCAGCCCTGGCCGTCGACCAGCCCTTGGTATAACAAGGACCTGCCGGTACCGACGCGGGATGTGGCCAAAGCCAAGGCGTTGATGAAAGCCGCCGGCTATGATCGTTTTACCCTTGAACTGCAGCATGCCAATAACACCACCCAGACCCAGATGATGCAGGTCATCCAGTCGATGGCCGCCGAAGCCGGTTTTGACGTCAAACTGAAGTCGACCGAGTTTGCCACCCTGCTGTCCGAACAGTCTGCCGGCAACTACCAGCTGTCACGTTCCGACTGGTCTGGCCGCTCTGATCCAGACGGCAATGTGCATCAGTTTGTCACCTGCAAGGGCGGTCTTAATGACACCAAGTATTGCAACCCCGAAGTAGATAAGCTGCTTAATGAAGCCCGTGAGACCAGCGACGTCGCGGTACGCAAGGCCAAATATGATGCCGCAACGCGTATTCTGAATGACGATTTGCCGATGATCTATCTGGGCCACCAGGCTTATCTTTATGCCTATTCCAAGAAAATCAGCGGTTTTACCCCCTCGACTGACGGCATGATCCGCCTGACCGGCGTCAAAAAAGCCGACTGAATCCAGCAGCACTCCCCGGGCTCGAATGGCGTGCCCGGGGCGATGAGGTTCAGGTAGTCGAATTATTGAGGAGTTGCCTGCATGTACAGTTATATCGGCAAACGGTTGCTGGTCGCCATACCCACCCTGTTGATCATTTCCATCTTTGTCTTTTCACTGCAAAAGCTGCTGCCGGGCGATCCGATCCTCGCCATGGCCGGAGAAGAGCGCGATCCGGCGGTGATAGAACTGCTGCGGGAGAAATACCGGATGAACGATCCGGTGGTCTATCAGTATTTCTACTGGCTCGGTTCAGTGGCCCAGGGCGATTTCGGCGTCTCGCTGCGCACCAACCAGCCGGTGCTTGATCTTATCGGCGAGAAGCTGCCGGTCACTGTCCAGCTGGCATTGATGTCGATGTTGTTTGCTCTGATTATCGGCGTACCGGCCGGCATTCTGGCGGCGGTCAAGCAGAATACCGCCATCGATTATATCGCCAACATCTTTGCCCTTTCCGGCCTGTCGATCCCCAATTTCTGGCTGGGCATCATGCTGATTCTGCTGGTATCGGTACAGCTGGGCTGGCTGCCCGCCTCGGGTTATGAATCGATATTCGTCGACCCGCTACGCTCACTGCAGACCACCCTGATGCCGGCTTTTGTGCTCGGCACCGCGCTGGCGGCCACCCTGATGCGCCACACCCGCTCGGCCATGATCTCGGTGATGAAGTCGGACTATATCCGTACCGCCCGCGCCAAAGGGTTGACCAACCGGCAGGTGGTGCTGAGTCATTCATTTCGAAACGCCCTGTCGCCGGTGATTACCCTGACCGCCCTGCTGTTCGGCGAACTGCTGGCCGGCGCGGTACTGACCGAACAGATCTTCACCATTCCCGGCTTCGGCAAACTGATTGTCGATGCGGTATTCAACCGCGATTACGCGGTGGTACAGGGGGTGGTGCTGTGTACTGCGGTGGGCTTTATTATCATGAATCTGTTGGCTGATGTTATCGCCGTACTGCTCAACCCCAGGATGAGGAGCGCCCTGTGACCTTGACCGCTACCCCCCTTCCGGCGCCGCAGGCGACTCAAGAAAATCGTGCCTGGAAGAAAATGAAACGCAATCGCAGCTCGATTGCCGGGCTGATTATCATCCTGTTTTTCGTGCTGCTGGCGATACTGGCCCCGCTGCTGCCGCTGGCGGATCCCTATGCCACCAGTTGGAGCGCTATCCGTAAAGCGCCTTCAGTTGCCCATTGGTTCGGTACCGATGAAATCGGCCGTGATGTGTTGTCCAGAATGGTATGGGGCGCGCAGGCCTCGCTGATGGCCGGCGTCATTTCAGTGGCGATCGCCGTACTGACCGGGGTGCCGTTCGGCCTGATTTCCGGCTACTTCGGCGGCTGGGTCGATCAGGTTATCTCGCGTATCACCGAGGCGTTCCTGGCCATGCCATTCCTTATCATGGCCATTGCGCTGGCGGCATTCCTCGGCCCCAGCCTGACCAATGCGATGATTGCCATCGGTCTGTCGGCCATGCCGATTTTTGTCCGCCTGACCCGCTCCCAGGTATTGGCGGTTAAAACCGAGGATTATATCGAAGGCGCGCGCTCGATTGGACTGGGTCATGGCGATATCCTGCTGCGCTATATCCTGCCCAATATCCTGCCGCCGATTATCGTGCAGGCGACGTTGACCGTCGCCACCGCCATTATCGCCGAAGCCAGTCTGTCATTCCTCGGACTGGGCCAGCAGGCGCCGGCCGCCAGTTGGGGATCGATGCTCAATGTGGCGAAAAACTTCCTGAGCCAGGCGCCGTGGATGGCGATGTGGCCCGGTGCAGCCATCTTCCTGGTGGTTATCGGTTTCAATTTGCTCGGCGACGGTCTGCGCGATGCGCTGGACCCGCGCGAACACTAAACAGATAAGGATAGCGTAATGAGTGAATTCACCACCCGTCCCGAAATACTCGGGACCTTCGGGGTCGTCACGTCGACCCACTGGATTGCATCGGCCGTCGGTATGAGCATACTGGAAAAGGGCGGCAATGCGTTTGATGCCGCCGTCGCCACCGGTTTTGTGCTGCAGGTGGTCGAGCCCCATCTGAACGGCCCGGGCGGCGATATGCCGGCGCTTATCTATTCCAGCAATAAAGATAAAGTGGAAGTCATCTGCGCCCAGGGCACTGCGCCGGCGGCGGCCACTATTGAGCATTATACCGCTGAAGGCCTGGATCTGATTCCCGGCGATGGCCTGCTGGCGACGGTTATCCCCGGCGCGTTCGATGGCTGGATGCTGATGCTGCGCGACTACGGCACCATGACGGTGCGCCAGGTGCTGGAGCCCGCCATTCACTATCTGGAAAATGGCCATCCGCTGCTGCCGCGCGTGGCCGCCACCATCCAAAGCCTAGCAGAATTTTTCAAACAAGAATGGCCCACGTCCTATGAAACCTGGCTGCCGGGCGGTGTGGCTCCCCAAGCGCTGTCGAATTTCAAAAACCCGGCGCTGGCCGCCACCTGGCGACGGATTATCGCTGAAGCTGAAGCCCGGGGCGGCCGCGAAGCCGGCATCGATGCAGCCAGGGACGCCTTTTACCGCGGCTTTGTCGCCGAGGCTATTGGTGACTATCTGCAAACCGCTGAAGTGATGGATGCCAGCGGCCGACGTCATAAAGGGGTGCTGAGCCTGGATGACCTGGCCAACTGGACCGCCACTATCGAACAGCCGACCACTTACGATTACCATGGCTGGACCGTCGCCAAAACCGGCCCCTGGGGACAGGGTCCGGTGCTACTCCAATCGCTGGCACTGCTGAAAGATATCGATATCGCCGCCATGGACCCGGTAGGGGAAGAATTCGTTCATACGCTGGTGGAGGCGATGAAGCTGGCCTATGCCGACCGGGAGGTCTATTACGGCGACCCGGATGGTGCTCCGGTACCGATGCAGACGCTGCTGTCTGATGCCTATAACCAGGAGCGCCGCAAGCTTATCGGCGCCGAGGCGTCGATGGACCTGCGCCCGGGCCGCCTGCCTGGCTTCGAAGACCAGCATGACCTGACCATGGCGATGCTCAATGGCATGGGCGGCACCGGTGCGGTGTATGAACCCACCATGTCCCACCTGACCGAAAAGCGCGGCGATACCGTGCATGTCGATGTTATCGACAACCAGGGCAATATGGTGTCGGTGACCCCCTCTGGCGGCTGGCTGCAATCATCACCGATCATCCCCGGCCTCGGTTTTTGTCTCAATACCCGGGCCCAGATGTTCTGGCTCAAACCCGGTCTGCCCACTTCGCTGGCCCCGGGCAAAAGGCCGCGCACCACCCTTACCCCTTCTATGGCCCTGTATCAGGGCAAACCGCGGCTGGCATTCGGCACCCCGGGCGGCGATCAACAGGATCAGTGGCAGTTGGCGTTCTTTCTGCGCTATGTGCATTTTGGCCTCAACCTGCAGCAGGCCATTGATCTGCCTCTGTTCCATACCGCCCACTTCCCGGGCTCGTTCTACCCACGCACCTGCCAGCCGGGCAACGTAATGATTGAAAGCAGCATCGGCGATCCGGTCCTGGCCGCCCTGAAGGCGCGCGGACACGACATTAGCGCCGCCGATCCCTGGACGGTCGGACGATTGACCGCCGCCCAACGCGATGACGACGGCCTGCTCCATGCCGCCGCGACGCCCAGGCTGATGCAGGCTTATGCCATCGGCCGATAATCAAGGGACCCATTATGACGATAGTTGACACCACGCCTGCTGAAACAGTGCTTTCCGTTAGCCACCTGACGACCTCTTTTCGGGTGGACGGGGAATGGAAAACGGTAGTGCGTGATATTTCATTTGAAGTGAAAGCCGGCGAGACGGTGGCGGTGGTCGGCGAAAGCGGTTCGGGCAAAAGCGTCACCTCACTGTCGGTAATGCGCCTGCTGGATCCTAGGGCCAGCCGTATCGAAGGCCAGATCATCATCAATGGCCAGGATATCCTGGCGCTACCGGAAAAAGAGATGCGCCGGGTGCGCGGCAATGATGTGGCGATGATTTTCCAGGAACCGATGACCTCGCTCAATCCGGTATTTACCATTGGCCGGCAGATCTCAGAGGTGTTGATACGGCACAAAGGCCTTGGCAAGGCGCAGGCCAGGGCCGAAACCCTGCGCCTGCTGGAAAAAGTCCGCATTCCCAATGCCGCCAGCCGCTTTGATGAATACCCCCACCAGTTTTCCGGCGGCATGCGCCAGCGGGTGATGATCGCCATGGCCCTTGCCTCCAGGCCCAAACTGCTGATCGCCGATGAACCGACCACCGCGCTGGATGTTACCATCCAGGGCCAGATACTGGATCTGATTAAACAGCTGCAGCAGGAAGAAGGCATGGCAGTGCTGTTTATCACCCATGATATGGGCGTAGTCGCCGAAATTGCCGACCGTACCATTGTGATGTTTCGGGGTGATCAGGTCGAGACCGGCGCGACCGCCGAGGTGTTTCATCATGGCAAGCATCCCTATACCCGGGCACTGCTGGCGGCGGTGCCCAGGCTGGGATCAATGGCAGGACAGGCCTGGCCGCTGCGCTTCCCCCGGGTGGATATGGCCAGCGGTACCCTCACCGCGGCCGACAGCGTGCCGGACACCGTCGAAGGCGGCAAGACCCCAGTGCTGTCGGTCAAGAACCTGGTCACCCGTTTTGCTATCCGATCCGGCCTGTTGGGGCGCACCAGCGGCGCGGTGCATGCGGTGGAAAATGTGTCTTTCGATCTGTTTCAGGGCGAAACCCTGTCGCTGGTGGGCGAGTCCGGCTGCGGCAAATCAACCACCGGTCGCTCGATCGCCCGGCTGATAGAGCCTCTCGGCGGCAGCATTACCCTGGATGGTTTTGATGTGCTCAATCTGGATAGCATGGGGGTACGCAGCATGCGCCGCAGCGTACAGATGATATTCCAGGACCCGTTCTCCAGTCTGAACCCGCGCATGACGGTCGGTGCCGCGGTCGCCGAACCGATGATCAAACACCGGTTGGCCAATCATAAAGCCGCCCGGCAGAAGGCGGCCGAACTGCTCGACCGGGTCGGGCTCTCCCCTGAGATGATGGATCGTTATCCCCATGAGTTTTCCGGCGGCCAGCGCCAGCGCGTGGCGATAGCCCGGGCGTTGGCGCTGAATCCCAAGGTGATTATCGCCGATGAAAGCGTCTCGGCGCTGGATGTGTCGATCAAGGCCCAGGTCTGCAATCTGCTGCTGGACTTGCAGCAGCAATACAAGATTGCCTTCCTGTTTATCTCTCATGATATGGCGGTGGTGGAACGCGTTAGCCATCGGGTGGCGGTCATGTGCCTGGGTGAAATCGTCGAAATAGGTCCGCGGGCGGCTATCTTTGCCAATCCGCAGCACCCCTATACCCAAAAGCTGATTGCCGCCGTGCCGGTGCCGGATCCAGCCCGGCGCGGACTGCGGCGCAATGCGGTTATCGATGAGCTGAAAAGCCCGGTCAGGCCGCTGGGCTATGCCCATCCTGAACGGGTCTATACCGAGGTCAGCCCCGGCCATCTGGTGATGGCGGCGGACCAAACCTGAACGGGGCATTACTGCGCCTGATGGCCACGCAGGCCGCAAGGCAAGTGGGGCCAGGCTCAGACGCCGGTAGCTGCCGCTGGACAGACTGTCAGGGTGTAATGCCGGTAGATGCCGGTAGATGCCGATGGACAGACTGTCGGGTGTTGATGCCGGCGTATAGCGGTTGATCTCTCCGGTCAGCCGTTGATGCCGGCAGTGTCACCGCCTGGTGTTTTATCCTCCTGGGCCACCCGCTCCTGGGCCGCCCGCGTCAGCGCCCGCCGGTCGATTTTATTGGTGCTGGCAAGCGTAAAGTTTTCGACAAACCAGATATGCCGGGGATGCAGATAGGCCGGCCCATGCGCCAGGGCAAAGGCCTTCAATGCATCGGCCGTCAACCGGTGGCCCTGGTGCAGCCGCACCCAGGCTACCGGTTTGGTGCCCTTGATATCATCATTTATCGCCACCACGCAGGCCTGCTGTACCGCCGGATGGCGCTCCAGCAGGTGCTCCACCTCGCTGGGATAGATATTCTCCGCGCCGCTGACGAACATATCGTCCTGCCGGCCGACAAAACTGAAAAACCCCTGCTCATCGCGCTCAAACACGTCGCCGGTGATATAGAATCCCTCTTCGGTGAAAGGCGGCCTGATATCCGGACGCTGGTGGTAGCCCTGCATCAGCCCCGGGCTTTTCATTTCCAGAATGCCCCGCTCTGCGCTTTCCCGACCCTCGGCATCCCGCAGCCGGACCTGCACCTGCGGATGGGGATAACCGGGTGAACCCAGCGGCGGCGCCAGCCCATGGGGATGGGGACCGAATACCACCGGCCCGCCCTCGGTGGTGCCGTAGGCATTGATGATGGTGGCCTCAGGCAGCAACTGATGGATCTGTTGATACAGGCTCTGATTGACCGGCGCCGATCCCATCCGCACCACCTTGACGCTTGCCAGGCTGCTTTGGGCCAGCAGCGCCGGCTGCTGCAGCATCATGGCGATCATCGGCGGTACCGCCGACAGCCAGCTGCAGCGGTAGCGGTCAATCGCACGGATATACTCGGCTGCACTGAACTGAGGCAGCAGCACGGCAGTGATATGACTGGCCAGCGCCAGTAGCGACAACGCCAGCGCATTCATATGGTATAGCGGGGCGGCAATCAGTATCCGCTGGTTATCCAGTTCGTGCTGCTGCAGCCGGGTCTCTACCGTCCAGCGCTGGCTGGCATGGGTTAGGCGTACTCCTTTGGGCATGCCGGTCGAACCGGAGGTATACAGCAGCAGCGCCAGACTGTCGGCGCCGGGCGGCCAGGCGTCGAGCGGCCCTTCATCCACAAAGCGATCCAGCCCCTGCTCGGCGTCGGGATCAAAAGACACTGTCGGCACCGGGCTTTCAATACGTGCCAACTGTGCTGCCTCACCGAAAATAAGCCTGGCATCGCTGTCGGCCAGGATCTTTTCCAGCGTGTCGGCCGGAAATTTATGGTTTAACGGGACCGCGACCAGACCGGCGCGCAAAATGCCCAGCAGGCAGGCGATACTGTCGATGCTGTTGCGCCCGATGATCGCTACCCGGCAGCCGGTGGCAAGTCCTCGCGCCAGGAGTCCGCGGCCGATGGCGTCTGCCCGGCGGTCCAGCTGGCTGAAGGTTATCTGTCGCTGGCGTTGGTCATCAACCGGGCTGATAAAAGCCAGCTGATCGCCCGGCAGGTCTGAGCGGATGATCGCCCCAAGATTGATTAAGCGGCTCATGATATAAACTCGAGTAAGGTGGTCATGCCCGGCAGCGCCACCCGCACGCTGTCCGGTTGCTTCGCCAGCGGCAGTCCCAGGCGTGTTGCCGCCTCGGCAATCCAGTCAAGCCGACCGCCCTGAAAATGAATAACGGCAAAATAGCTGGCACGCCCTGCCGGCAGTTGCAGGACATCGCCATAGCGCTGCCGGGCCTGGTCCGGGGTTATCAACTGCAGGTTGAACTGTCTCTGATCCAGGCCAAGCCGGCGATAATGCACGTTCAGGGCCTCAGGATCATCGGCCACCACCGTCAGGCCGGTAATCCGGCTGACGCCATTATCCTGCCCCAGCCATTCCGGCCGCCAGACCCATTCCGGCGTATGGTGCTGGCAAAAATAGACCCGCCCGGCGCTAAATTCGCCGGGGGCTAATCTGACGGTGGTAAACCGCGCCACCCCCTGCTGCTGGCCGCTGACCACCTGGCGGCTAAAATTCTGCAGCGGTTGCAGCGAAAAGCCGGCCTGGGACAGTTGCTGCCGGGTCTGCTCGGCATCCTGGCTGGCCAATACCAGCCCGTCGATGCCGACCGGGCTTGCCAGCAACTCCTGACGCACCTTGCCTTGGCGCGGCAGGCCGACGATTTCGAGATAATGGCCGTCAAACATCATCAAGTGGTTAAGCGACCCCAGAGAATGCACGCCCCGGGGAGTGAGCCTAAATCCCAGTCCGCTAAACCAGGCCGCCAGTTGATCAATGTCGTAATGGCCATTAATGACCAGATGGTCGAGGGAATGCGTCACGTGCCGTCCTTACGCCTGTGCGGTAGCGTAAAGACCGCGCCCGCTGGCCACCAGGCGACCTTCGCTGTCCAGAATCCGGGCTTCGGCGCTGGAGAACTGTTTACCGATTTTGATCACCCGGCCCTCAGCGCGTAAATCGCCTTTGGCCGGCCGGTGATAATCGACCCGCAAATCCAACGTCGGCACCCCTTTGCCGGTCCAGGCGACCAGCGCCCAGTCAGCGGTCAAGTCAATCAGGGTAGCCAGGATGCCGCCGTGGATATAGCCACCGGCCGGATTAACGATCCATTCATCCCGGAAGCGGGCCTGCAGGGTTATCTCGCCTTTGCCCACCGCCAGCACTTCCAGTCCCAGCCATTGATGGAAAGGGCCGTTCAGCAATTTGGCCTGCACCTCCGCGGCGCTCGGCAGGGTAATGTCGCTCATGGATACTCCTCAATCGATGAATGCCGCAGGCCAGCGCCTGAGGCGGATTAACTGTTTTTGCCCGCTTAAGGGGTGACGATGACTTTGCCCAGCACTTCCCGGTCCTGGATAAGACGCAGCCCTTCGGCCGCCTGCTCCAGCGGCAGTACCCGGTCAATCAGCGGATCAATCCGGCCCTCGGCCACCATCTGTAGCAACGCGGACAGATCGTCCTGGTAGAAACTGTTCGATCCTTTCACCGTCAGTTCAAAGCTCCAGATATAGCGCAGGTCTTCCTGCGGGTCATAGCCGGCGGTCGCGCCGCACACCAGCAAGGTACCGCCGCGCTTCAGGCACTTAAGCGATGGACGCCAGGTGTCGCCGCCGGTGAAATTGATAACCACATCCACGCCGCCTTCATAATTGCGGCGCTGGGGTTTGCCGTATTCGCCAATCGCCCACGTTGAAAAGTCGGTTTCGCGATAATTCACCACCTGGTCGGCGCCCAGCGCCTTGAGGGCGTTGGCTTTTTGTTCGCTGCCGGCACAGGCAATCACTTCTGCCCCCAGATGTTTGGCTAAAATCACACAGGCGGTCCCTACCCCGCCGCTGGCGCCTAATATCAATACCCGGTCACCTTTTTTAACGGTGTTGTGGGTAATCAGCATCCGGTGAGCGGTGCCATAAGCCACCGGCAGCGCCGCCGCCTGTTCTGCGCTGACGTTATCAGGCAAGGCTATCAACTGGGCAGCATCGGCCTGGGCATATTCCGCCATGCCGCCGTCGGTCATTTCACCCATCAGACCTACGCCCGGCTTCAGGGGATTGACCAGCACCCGGTCGCCGACCTTCCACTCGGTGACATCCGCCGCCACCGCACTGATGGTGCCGGCCAGATCCAGGCCGATCACCACCGGAAACGGCACTTTGATGCCCGGCATGCCTTTGACGGTAAACACATCGTGATAGTTAAACGAAGAGGCACCGACCCGTATCACCACATGCCCGGCCGCAGGCGCAGGTATGGCTTTATCAGTGACCACCTTCAGTTGGCTGAGGTCGCCATGCTGGTCCAGGACCAGCGCTTTCATGGTATTGCTCACAAGGTTCTCCTGCTTATCGAATGGATTTGGCGGCCAGGTAAGGCCCGGTATCAAACAGGGCGTCATCGAGGGTGCCTTTTATGGCGCCGCTGTCGAGAAACACCCGGTGCTGGCGTTTAAGGGTGTCGATATCAGCCGGCTCAAACACCAGCCGGTTCATGCTGTCCCAGCGGCTGACGTACACCTCGGCATCATGCTTGGGCAAATTGGCCTGTTTTTGCAAAATAGCCACTACCTCAGCTGGATGGGATTTCCCCCAGGCCAGGGTGTCGCGCAGGGCGGCAATCACCTTGGCGATGGCCTGCGGGTTTTCCTGTGCCAGTTTGCCACTGACCGCGCCGACGCCGATATAAGGCACCGCTGCGGAATGGGTCAGCTTTTGCCATTCCTCGGCAAAGCTGCCGATGGACTTCACTTTCAACTCGGTGAGCTGGCTGATGGTGACCGATCTCAAGGCCGCGCCGTCAACCTGCTTTTGCGCCAGGAACTGCGCCAGGCGCGATTCATTCCCCCCCACCAGCGAGAAATCGCTCGGCTGGATACCGGCGTTCTGCTGCAAAATAGTGCTGGCGATCACCGCCACCGAAGAACCGGCCGGCGACATGCCGATTTTTTTGCCTTTCAGTTGGGAAAGCTGGCTGATGGGCGAGTCGGCCGGCACCACGAACTGGACATCCGCCGGCTGGGTGGCGGCAAATATCTTCAGCGGCACCCCTTCGGAGGCCGAACTGAACACGCCGGCCAGCGGTGCGCCGAATGCCAGATCAATCGAACCTGATGCCAGGGCGCTTAACGGCCCATTGACGTTGGGAAAGTGGACAAATTCAGCCTCTATGCCGCGCTTGGCCAGGAAATCCTGGCTTTCCAGTACTGCCCCATAGCCGAGACTGACGCCGCTGGTCCAATAGCCTATTCTTACTTTATCCGCCGCCGCCGCCGACAGGGAAAGCAACATACCGGCCGCCAATGTGGCCGCTATCATTCGTTTTTTCATCGATTTCTCTCTCAGATTTTCCAGCGGAACAGATGCCGCTCCAGGGGTTTAAGCAGGCCGCCCTCAAGCAGAAGCATCAGCGCGACCAACAATAGGGTCCAGGCGAATACCTGATCCGTTTGCACCAGATCACCGGCCTGGCGCAGCCGATAGCCGATGCCGTCCGATGCCCCCAGCGTTTCCGCCACCAGGGACACCCGCCAGCCAAAACCGAACGCCAGCCGGGCACCGGAGAAAAAGTAAGGCAGGATGGTCGGTAAGAATATTTTTTGCAGGGTCTGCAGTTTGCCCATGCGGAAGCTGCGGGCCAGCTCGACATACTGGGCCTCCACCGTTTTGGCCCCTTGCCAGACGTTGGTCAATATCAACGGTAGCGCAGTCATAAACACCACAAACACCGTGGTCACATCGGAAATACCAAACCAGATAATGGCGAAGATGGCCCAAATGGCTGAAGAGACGCTGTTAAACACCGCCAGCAATGGTTCAAAAAACTGCGCCAGCCAGCGACTGGCCCCTAACGCCAGCCCTAACGGGGTGCCGATAAGCGTTGCCAGCAGGAATCCCGACAGCACCCGTGAAAAGGTGATACCCACATCCTGGAAGAACGTGTCGCTCTGCCACAATTGCAGCACCGCCTGCCAGGTTTTTGCCGGACCGGGGAACACAAAGGCCGGCAGGTGCCGGGATGCCAGCCACCAGCCGATAATAAATACCGCCAGCAGCGTCAGGCGCTGGGCGATGATGGCTAACCAAGGACCGGATTTATTCATTTCACACCTCCAACCGCAGCAGACGGACCTGCTCGGTCACCGTTTTGCCGGTCGGCACGCGCGGACGAGGCAAATCGACGGCGCTAATCTGATGGATACGCCCGGGATGCGGCTTGAGGATCACCACCCGATCGGCCAGCACCACCGCCTCTTCCACGTCATGAGTGACCATCACCACCGTCATATTGGTCAGTTGCTGGATCCGCAGCAGTTCGTCATGCATGGTGCTGCGAATCTGTGGGTCAAGCTTGGAGAATGGCTCATCCATCAGCAGGATTTCCGGCTCCACCACCAGACTGCGCGCCAGCGCCACCCGGCTGCGCATGCCGCCGGAAAGCTGGTGAGGCCAGGCATCGCCGAACCCCTCCAAGCCAACCAGCTTGAGTACCCGTTCGACCCGCTGACGTCGTTCTTCCCGGCCGAGGTTGCCTGCTTCGAGGCCAAAATTGACGTTTTGACGCACGTTGCGCCAGGGCAGCAGTCGGTCTTCCTGAAACAGATAACCCAGCTTGTGCCAGCGGCGAAAACGCTCAATCGGCTCGCCCTGCAGGGTGATAACGCCATTCTCAGGCGGCAGCAGCCCAGAGATAATGTTCAGCAGCGTGCTTTTTCCGCAGCCCGATGCGCCGAGCAGCGCAACGATTTCGCCCTGATACACCTTCAGGGAAATGTCATTCAGCACCGGCAGGCTGCCAAACCGTTTTTCTACGCCGGACAGTTCAATGACCGCTGCGGATATCGCCGGTTCGGCAAAGGCTAACTGGCTCATCGGCTAGGCCCTCCTTGCCAGGATCGGCAGCAATACGCCGTCCCGGGTCAGGGTGGCGTAGACCTTTTCCAAGGTCATCGCCTGGAAAGTCTCGATATGACGGCGGGCAATCAACTCAACCCGTTTGGCATCCTGGTCGATAAACGCCTGGATCATGGCGTTATGATCGTTTTTGATTTCGGGCTTGGTTTTCTGCACATTAAAGCCGAGCGCCACCAGCCTGGACATTTCGTCCATCAGGCCGGACAGGGTACGAATAAGATGGGTATTGCCCGATGCCACCGCTATTGCCAGATGAAAGCGCTTATTGGCATTCATAAAGACGTCAATTCGCTCTGGCAACGGGGCGGGTAACTCTACCCGGCAGGCAGCCTCCAGCAGCCGCAGCTGTTCAATATCAACCCGACCGACCGCCAGCCGTGCCGCCAGCGGCTCCAGTTGCGCCCGCAGGGTGAAGATTTCTTCCACGTCCTGTACGGTAACCGGCGCAATGTGATAGCCCTTGCGTGGACGGGAAACCACCAGATGTTCATGGCAGAGCCGCGCCAGCGCGACCCGGCAACTGCTTTTACCGATCCGATAGCTCTCCATCAGCTCCGCTTCGGTAATCATCGAGCCAGGCATCAAACGGCAACTCAGAATATCCCGCCGTAGCTGGTTATAAGCAATATCCGCCAGCGGCAGCTGGGCCGTGGCAACTGATTCATCTGATGACATGTACTATCCTCAACGCGCCTCTGTGAGCAGCTCACAGTGATTTTCTAGGATGCTTAATAAGGCGAGTGTATCCAGTAGACTGCGCTTTGAATAATAAGAAAATCAGCTAGCGTTAGCACAAAATTGGCATAGCTGAGCAGCTTAAGAAAAAGCGAATATTGCCTGGAGAAGCGCCAGATAGCGGCTGAAGCTGCTATATCAACCCTAAAACCAAAGGCAGTCGTAGGGCGTCAGCGCGGCAATCTGCAGGCTAATATTTATAGTTAAACAGTCGAATTAAAGCCCGCGATATTATGGAATCAGATCAAACGGGTTTTTAAGACAGGGCGAGCGGCAGGCCAGTATAGAGACCAAAGAGGAATGGGGATCTTTATCAATCAGCAGCACTGGATATGCTAGACAGTGCTGGCTCAAAACCATCAAATATACAGCGACTGCTCACCTACCGGCCGGGTTTTAAAACGGCGATGAAGCCAAAGATATTGTTCGGGCGCCTTCATAATCTCGCCTTCAATGACCTGATTAATGTAATGGGCGGCCGCCAGACTGTCATCATAAGGATAGTGGGTAAGGGTCGGCGAAATGGTTAACTGATAGCCCTGACCATCGGGTTTACGAATAACCACCGCACAGACTAGCTTTGGCTTGGCCAGCTTGGCGATCACAAAGGTGCCATTGGTGGTCGCGGTCAGGTCAACACCGAAGAAAGGCACGAAAACGCTGCCTTTAGGGCCATTATCCTGATCGGGGGCGAACCACACCACGCCGCCTTGCTTTAGGGTATGTACCATGCTCACCAGTTTCTTGCGATTGACCAGCAGATTACCAGAGCGGGAACGTCCCCACTTCTGCACCAGCTCCATGATTTTACTGTTATGTGGCCGATACATGACGGTCATCGGTTTACAGTGGCCCAGAATACGGAAATGCAGCTCCAGCGTCATAAAATGAATACCGATAACGATAATGCCGCTGCGGTTATTCTCGACTGCCTGCAGATGCTCCAGGCCGGTCACCTTCACCCATTTTTTTATTCTCTCATCAGACCAAAACCAGGCCATGCCGGTTTCCATCAGCCCAATGCCCAATGAAGTAAAATTATCAATTATGCGATCATGAATTTGCCGGGCATCGTCTTGGGGGAAACACAGTTCCAGATTACGGCGCGTTATTCCCACGCGTCTTTTTAAAAAATGCATTGAGCGCCGGCCAAGCCAGCCGCCTGATTTCACCAGGGCCGGATAAGGAAGTTGTACTAAAAGAAACAGCAGTCCCAGACCAAACCATAACAGCCAATGTCTGGGGTGGCCATAGTGCAGGAAAATTTTAGAATGATTAATCATGACGTATTATCTCGAATGCGTCCTGCGATAAGCGTTAATGCATTAGATGAGCGGTAAAGCGTTGAATGCACTAAATGCACTGAATGCTCTGAATGCACTGAATGCTCTAAATGCTCTGAATGCACTCATAGTGCCTCTTCCTACTACAGAGTAAAGGGGCAGACTGACGACTGCTCAAATAGGCCATGTTAGCGGGTTTATTGAGTATTCATTAGACAGATGACAATTGCATTAATTCACTATCATCATTTAATCATATAGACGGTACTGCCCCACGGCTACCGGCCCGCACCGGCAGCCGTGGGGCAGCCGGCATAAAGGCGGGGCAGCCGGCATAAAGGCGGGGCAGCCGGCATTAATGCTAAGCAGCCGGGCTTACTGGCCGGCTGCAATGCGCCTGCTTGCGCGAGGATAAATTGACTTAGGCGCTAAACCAGTCTGAAAAGGGATCGGTAAACTGTCGCCAGCCCTCTGGACCCATCGTCATCTCATCCTCCTGCAGCAGGGCAGCATCCAATTGGCGGCGAAGCACATCCTCAGCCATATTCTGGCCGATAAACACCAGTTCCTGACGGGCATCGCCAACCTCGTCGTGCCATTGGGAATGAATACATTCAAGCGACTCCGCATCCTGCGGCCAGCGTTCTTTGGGCACGCTTACCCACCAGCGGCCGGCCAGTCCTTCCCTGGATACCTGCCCTGCCTGTGACCAGGATCCGGCAAATTGCGGCCGGCTGGCCAGCCAGAAAAAACCTTTTGAACGGATAACCCCGGTCATGTGCTGCTTTATTACCTGCCAGAAACGCTGCGGATGAAACGGCCGTCTAGCGCGATAGACAAAGTGACTGATGCCGTATTCCAGGGTTTCAGGTGAATGCGTTCCCCGCAGTTCCTGCAGCCAGCCCGGTGCGGCGGCGGCGGCCTCAAAATCAAACAGTCCGGTATTCAGCAGGCGATCAAGGCTGACCTGGCCAAACTCGGCGAATTCAATGTTGGCCCGCGGGTTGAGACGGGCCAGTATGGCTACCAGTCTTTCCCGCTGCGCCTGGTCGATAAGATCGGTTTTATTCAGCACCAACACATCGCAAAACTCGACCTGATCAATCAGCAAGTCGACCACACTGCGCTCATACTGTTCTCCAAGCGATTCCCCTCGCGAAGCGATGCTGTCGCTGGACGCATAGTCATTGAGGAAATTACAGGCATCCACCACGGTGACCAGGGTATCCAGACGGGCAAAATCAGCCAGACTTTCACCGGCTTCATCGGCAAAAGTAAAAGTCTCCGCTACCGGCAAAGGTTCGGAAATGCCGGTCGATTCAATCACCAGTTGATCGAAACGCCCCGCTTGGGCCAGCTTTTTCACCTCAATCAGCAAATCTTCGCGCAGGGTGCAGCAGATGCAGCCATTACTCATTTCAACCAGCTTCTCGTCGGTGCGGGACAGTTGGGCCCCACCCTGCCTCACCAGGGCCGCGTCGATATTGACCTCAGACATATCATTGACAATGACCGCTACCCGCAGACCCTGACGATTATTCAAGATATGGTTCAACAACGTGGTTTTACCGGCACCGAGAAACCCGGAAAGCACGGTCACCGGTAAACGCTGATCCGCATGATGTGATCTGACTAACGACATGATGATGCTCCTTACTCCATCGGGGAGATGTTGCCTAAGCGAAGGCCACTCGCCACCCAAACGGAAAATCTGTTATGTTGAATGATATGTTATAACATAACAAATAACAGCGAGTCTTCCCCTTTTTACTGATGCAAAAACATGCTGGCTAAAATAGGCTTAACATTGACCAATCACGGAGTAAGCCTGTGTTCATTAAACCTTTCTGCAGGCCAAAAAAAACCCGCCATTTGGCGGGTTTTGAGGGTATTGTGGGCATTGCGGGCATTGCGGGCATTGCGGCCATTGCGGCCATTGCGGCCATTGGCTGCAGATAACCGCCGCTTATCAAATCGCCAGATCGGCCGGTTGTGGCTGGTGTTTGCCTGCCGGTGCGGCCTGCTTTTCAGCTTCCACCGCCTTGGCGGCGTGAGGGGCTACCGTGCCGGGATCGACATGGGGGTTTTCCAGCTGCAACACTCGGCTGGTGGCTTCAAGCTCATTCTCAGTGGCTTCAACGTTACCGTTAAGCTTTTGACCATAGGAAGGAATGATCGCCTTCAGTTTAGCCTGCCACTCGGGGGTCGCGTATTTATCCTTGAACACCGTTTCCATCAGTTGCAGCATGATCGGTGCCGCAGTAGACGCGCCCGGTGAAGCACCCAGCAGAGCGGCGATGGTGCCCTGCTTATCGATGACCATTTCAGTGCCCAGACGCAGCTCTCCGCTGACGGCGCCCTCTTTCTTGATGATCTGCACACGCTGGCCGGCAATCACCAGACGCCAGTCTTCTTTACGGGCCTCGGGGACATATTCTTTCAGCGCATTGAAGCGATCGTCATCGTTCAGCATCATCTGGCTTATCAGATACCTGACCAGACCAAAGTTTTCCACGCCCACATCGGTCATCGGCAGGATATTGGAGAACGTTACCGATCCGAACAGGTCCCACAGCGATCCCTGTTTGAGGAATTTGCTGGAAAAGGTGGCGAACGGCCCGAACAGCAGCACTTGCTTGCCGTCCAGCATGCGGGTGTCCAGATGCGGTACCGACATCGGCGGCGAGCCAACCGAGGCCTTGCCATAGACTTTCGCCAGATGGCGTTTGACGACCTGTTGATTGTCGGTCACCAGGAACTCACCGCCGACCGGGAAACCACCATAGCCTTTCGCTTCCGGAATACCGGATTTTTGCAGCAGGGTCAGTGACGCGCCGCCGGCACCGATAAATACGAAGCGGGCGTTGATGTTACGTTCTTTTTTACCGTTTTTCAGATCGGCAACCGTCACGTTCCAGCTACCGTCATCAGCGCGCTTCAGGTCACGAACCTCGGTATTCAGATCAAGACGGAAGGTGTCATGGCTTTTCAGCGAGTCCACCAATTGATGGGTAATTTCGCCAAAGTTCACATCAGTACCGATATGAATACGGGTAGCGGCCACCTTCTGCGCCGGATCGCGTCCTTCCATGATCAGCGGAACCCATTTTTTTATTTGTTCCGGATCTTCGGAGTAATCCATGCCGCGAAACAGGGTGCTCTGCTGCAGGGCCGCATGGCGTTTACGCAAGAAGTCGACGTTATCATCGCCCCAGACAAAGCTCATGTGCGGCACGCTATTGATAAAAGAATGCGGATTGCGCAGGACGTTATTTTCTACCTGATAGGACCAGAACTGACGAGAAATCTGGAAACTTTCGTTCACTTCTACCGCTTTGGAAATGTCGATGGAACCATCGTTTTTTTCCGGCGTATAGTTCATTTCCGCCAGCGCCGAGTGGCCGGTACCCGCATTGTTCCAGCCATTGGAACTCTCTTCGGCGACGCCGCTCTGACGTTCGACCATATTGATGGTCCACTCAGGTTCCAATTCTTGCAGATAGGTCCCAAGCGTGGCGCTCATGATTCCACCGCCTATCAATAGCACATCTACTGGCTTCTGTTCTTCAGCCACGGCAGGATTGGTCAGCACCAATGCGTTCAGACAAAGGGCGAGGACAACTAGCTTTTTCATTACATTACGTCTCTATGATGTCGTAAAACAAGGGCATTAATGACCCATTACATGTCAAAGATCGTCATGTTGCCGTAGGCAACTTGACGTTCCCACGGTGTAAATTCATCGGCGATTTTCAATCATTAATATAACATCATAATTATTAATTTTAAAAAAAATTTAACTTTATATATTATAAAAGTTATAATTGGTAACTCACGGGTATCATGGGGTTTACGCTGTTTTTGACGCCAAATGGCGTTTTTAACCGGAATATGCCTGATGATCAGGCGTTCGCCGTAGGAAAAAATACAACGATCCAGTGGCTGTGCTACGCTAGCCGATAGCGAGAATAAATATATTAGATGTCCATTGTGATACCGATCATAATTTTCATGTTATCTACAAACTTTCACTAATATATTTACCTGACTAATTTCTATGAAATTGTTATATTTTCTGTCTAATAACGCCTGTTCCAACTGTACCCACCGTTTATTACCACCGCGTTATCCCAGAGATTCAGCAACAAACTAGACGAACTACCTCATTGATTTTATAATACTTATTGCTAAAAATTCATTACGTCATACGGGCTATGCTTCTTTTTATCGTGATGCACATAGGTCTATATCGATTCAACAGAAAAAACGCATTCCTTTTCATTGATCCATATCAAGCCGATATTTATCCCTAATCGCATACTATAGAGACATGACAATTTTAATGTTAACGGCCGTCGTTCTGTTGAATAATTTGAAATATTCACCCTGTGGCCGTCGTGATAATGTTTAAAGCCAATTCTAATTTATTTAGTTTTTTTAATTTTTTTAATTACAAAACTGGATGCAATGTCTGAGATGCGCGGGAATAGTCGTTTGCCCCGATGGCAAACAGCAACCCCCTCGATAAGCAGGCATGCGTTAACCCTTTACCTGACCGGCCAGAAAGCACAGATATATAGCCGGCTCAGCGGACACTGGAGAAATGCAGTGCACACATTCAATGCTGATATTGCTATTATCGGCGCCGGGGGAGCCGGATTGCGCGCGGCCATCGCTGCGGCTGAAAAAAATCCCCTGCTGACGATAGCCCTGGTATCAAAAGTCTATCCGATGCGCAGCCACACCGTGGCGGCAGAAGGCGGTTCAGCGGCGGTCACCCAGTCCACCGATTCTTTTGATTCCCATTTCCATGACACCGTATCCGGCGGCGACTGGCTTTGCGAGCAGGACGTCGTTGATCATTTTGTCCGCCACTGTCCTGCAGAGATGACCCAACTGGAACTCTGGGGCTGTCCATGGAGTCGCAAGCCCGACGGCAGCATCAATGTCAGGCGCTTCGGCGGCATGAAAATCGAGCGAACCTGGTTCGCTGCCGACAAAACCGGTTTCCATATCCTGCATACGCTGTTTCAGACCTCGCTCAAGTATCCCAATATCAAACGCTTCGACGAGCACTTTGTACTGGATATCCTGGTCGACGAGGGTCAGGCCCGCGGACTGGTGGCGATGAATATGATGGAAGGCAGCCTGGTCCAGATCCGTGCCAAGGCGGTGATCATGGCCACCGGCGGTGCCGGTCGGGTCTATCGCTATAATACCAACGGCGGCATCGTCACCGGCGACGGCATGGGTATCGCCCTGAAGCACGGTATTCCACTGCGGGATATGGAGTTTGTTCAATACCACCCTACCGGCCTGCCCGGCTCCGGCATCCTGATTACCGAAGGCTGTCGCGGCGAAGGCGGCATCATGGTCAATAAGGACGGCTATCGCTACCTGCAGGATTACGGCATGGGCCCTGAAACGCCACTGGGCAAACCGGAAAACAAATATATGGAGCTGGGGCCGCGGGACAAACTGTCCCAGGCATTCTGGCATGAATGGCGCGCCGGTCGGACGGTGGCCACGCCGCGCGGCGACGTGGTGTATCTGGACCTGCGCCATTTGGGTGAAGAGAAATTGCTGGAACGGTTGCCGTTTATCTGTGAACTGGCCAAAGCCTATGTCGGTGTCGATCCGGTTAAACAGCCGATTCCGGTGCGCCCTACCGCCCATTACACCATGGGCGGGATTGAAACCGATGCCCGCTGTGAAACCCGCATCGCCGGGCTTTATGCGGTTGGCGAATGTTCTTCGGTCGGTCTGCACGGCGCCAACCGGCTGGGTTCAAACTCGTTGGCTGAACTGGTGGTGTTCGGCCGCCTGGCCGGTGAACAGGCAGCCGAGCGCGCGCAGGGGGCCAGCGCCGCCAGCAGCACCGTGGTGGACAGCCAGGCGCGGGATGTCGAAACGCGTCTGCACAGTCTGATGAATCAGGAGGGCACTGAAAAGTGGTCAACCCTGCGTGATGCCATGGGCCTGTCGATGGAGGAAGGCTGCGGCATCTACCGCACGCCGGAACTGATGCAGCAGACCATGGATACCTTGGCGGAACTGAAGGAACGCTTTAAGCGGGTAAAAATCACTGACCACGCCAGCGTATTCAATACTGATTTACTGTACGCCATCGAACTGGGCCATGGTCTGGAGGTGGCCGAGTGCATGGCCCATGCCGCGTTTCATCGCCGGGAGTCCCGCGGGGCCCACCAGCGGCTGGACGAGGGCTGTACCGCCCGTGACGATGTGAATTACCTGAAACATACCCTGACCTTTCGCGCCAGCGACGGCGGCGCCCCGCGTATCGACTATACGCCGGTGAATATCACTACCCTGCCGCCCGCCAAACGGGTCTATGGCGCCGAGTCCACCGCGCAGGATAACCACGCCCGGCAGCAAAAGCATGAGGAGTCGGCTAATGGCTGAGCAAACAACCCTGACAATTCAGGTCATGCGCTATAACCCAGAACAGGATCCGGCGCCGTACCTGCAAGATTTCCAGGTGCCCTGGGATGCCCAGACCTCGCTACTGGACGCGCTGGGCTATATCAAAGATAACCTGGCGCCGGACCTGAGCTATCGCTGGTCATGCCGCATGGCGATCTGCGGCTCCTGCGGCATGATGGTCAATGGCGTGCCGAAGCTGGCCTGCAAAACATTTTTGCGGGATTACACCGCGGGGATGCAGGTGGAAGCGCTGGGGCATTTCCCGATCGAACGCGATCTGGTGGTTGATATGACCCACTTTATCGAAAGCCTGATGGCAATCAAACCCTATATCATCGGCAACGATCGCCAGCCCGCCCAAGGCAATAACCGTCAGACCCCGGCCCAGATGGCCAAGTACCACCAGTTCTCGGGCTGCATCAACTGTGGGCTGTGCTATGCCGCCTGCCCGCAGTTCGGCCTCAATCCCGAGTTTATCGGACCGGCGGCGATTACGCTTGCCCAGCGTTACAATCTGGATAACCGCGATCGCGGCAAAAAGCAGCGTATGCCGCAGTTGAACGGCGAAAACGGCGTCTGGAGCTGTACTTTTGTCGGCTACTGCTCCGAAGTATGCCCCAAACATGTGGATCCGGCCGCCGCCATCCAGCTCGGTAAAATCGAGAGCAGCAAGGATTACCTGATAGCCATGCTGAAACCCCACTGAGCGGAGATCAATAACAATGACCACACAACGTAAACCTTATGTGCGCACTATGGATAGCCGCTGGTGGACCCGTCTGGGATTCTACCGTTTCTATATGCTGCGCGAGGGCACCGCCGTGCCGGCGGTGTGGTTCAGCCTGGAGCTGCTGTATGGTTTGTTTGCGCTCAAGCACGGACCTGAGAACTGGGCCGGATTTGTCGACTGGCTGGCAAACCCGCTGGTGCTGGCCCTGAACCTCATCGCCCTGGCGGCGGCGCTGCTGCACAGCAAAACCTGGTTCGACCTGGTGCCCAAAGCGGCGATTGTGGTAGTGAAGGACGAAAAACTGCCGCCGGCACCGATCATTACCGCCATGTGGGCGGTGTTTATCGTGGCGTCGGTGGGCATCCTGTCCATCGCCTTTTTTTATTAACGTAAGGGATAAAAATGATGAATAGCCAGCCTGAGCGTTCAAGCGAGCCGGTATTCTGGGGGCTGTTCGGTGCCGGCGGCATGTGGGGGGCGGTCTTTACGCCGGTGATGATTTTGCTGGTGGGGTTTTTACTGCCGCTGGGCGCCTTTCCCGGCGATGCACTGAGCTATGAGCGGGTGCTGGCCTTTGGTCAGAGCCTGCCCGGGCGACTGTTCCTGCTGTTGATGATCAGTCTGCCGCTGTGGTGCGGACTGCACCGCATCTATCACTGCATGCATGACCTGAAAGTGCATGTGCCCGCCGGCAACTGGGTATGTTACGGCCTGGCGGCCATCCTGAGCCTGGTTACGCTGGTCGGCATCGTCACCCTGTAACAACTGCCTTTTCCTCCGGCCCGGTCTACTGTCCCGGGCCGGGGAGCATTGCCGTTTTTTCAGTGATAGCGGCGATGATGTTGCATCCGGGCGTAGCCGACGCTGCCGCTACGCCACGGGAGGAAAAATCGATGAAACTGAAAACCGCCTATGGCCTTAACTGGCTGCCATTGGTATTAATCACCGCTATCGCTACCGTCCTGTGGCAGTTGACCCCGCCGACCGGCCTGACCCAGCCGGCCTGGCATACCGCCGTGCTGTTTGTCGCCACCATCGTGGCCATCGTCGCCAATGTGCTGCCGATTGGCGCTATCGGTATCATCAGTATCACCCTGTTCGCCCTGACCTATGCCGCCGGCGATAAAACCGCCGCCGGGGCCATTGCCACCGCGCTTGGCGATCTGAACAGTTCCCTTATCTGGCTGATTGTAGTGGCGTTCCTTATCGCACGCGGCTTTATCAAGACCGGCCTGGGCCGACGGGTTTCGCTTATCATGATCCGGCTGCTGGGCAAGCGTACGCTGGGCCTGGCCTACGGCCTGGCGTTTGCCGATCTGCTGCTGTCGCCGGCAATGCCCAGCAATACCGCCCGCTGCGGCGGGGTCATCTATCCGATTGCCGATTCTCTGGCGCGCAGCTTTGGCTCTAAACCCGACGACGCCTCGCGCAGCAAGATAGGCACCTTCCTGATTGTCTGTATCGGCAACGTGAACGACATTACCGCCGCCCTGTTCATGACCGCTTACACCGGCAACCTGCTGGCGGTTAAATTGGCGGCCAATGCCGGCGTGACCATTACCTGGTTCGGCTGGTTTCTGGCGGCGCTGCTGCCCTGCCTGGTGTCGCTGGTGGTGGTGCCGCCCTGCATATACTGGCTGGTGCGCCCTGAGATAAAAAAAACCCCCGATGCGCCCCGATTTGCCGCGGCAGAGCTGGCCAAAATCGGCCCGATGAGCAAGTCCGAGTGGCTGATGTTTGCCACGGTGCTGCTGTTGCTGGTGCTGTGGATCTTCGGCGGCAGCCTGGGGGTTGATCCGACCACCGCGTCGTTTGTCGGCCTGTCGTTCCTGCTGCTGACCGGGGTGCTGAGCTGGGATGATGTGAAGAGTGAAAAAGGCGCCTGGGATACGCTTATCTGGTTCGCTGCGCTGTTGATGATGGCCAATCAGCTGAAAAACCTGGGCTTTACCACCTGGTTCGGTACGCTTATCGGCGATAATATCGGCCATCTGATGCAGGGCACCAGTTGGGTCTGGGTTCTGCTGTTGTTGAATGCCGCCTATTTCTATACCCACTACTTCTTTGCCAGCGGCAATGCCCAGATTGCCGCCCTGTATGCGGTGTTCCTGACGGTCGGCGTAAACCTGGGCATTCCGGCCATGCCGATGGCCTTTATGCTGGCGTTTACCAGCAGCCTCTACTGCTCGCTGACCCAATATACGCACGCCCGCGGACCGATACTGTTCGGCGCCGGCTATGTGCCGACCGGCGTCTGGTGGCGCACCGGCTTTGTCGTCAGCCTGATTAACCAGGCGATTTTCCTCGGGGTTGGCCTGGTGTGGTGGCGGCTGCTGGGGCTTTACTGAGGCCGGACGCCCTCAGACAGCGGTCAAACACCGCCCGCCCAGCGGTTACCCCGCACGGCGAGCGGTGTGCTATTCAGCCTTGCCCTGCTGACGCAGATGACGCACCAGTACACGCCCTTCAGGGATGAACTCGGTGCCAAAACGTACCAGCCCGACCTCTTTAAGCTCTGCCTCAAGGGTATAGCGTAAATGGCCAGGGGCGATTTCGGGCAATAGCGTCAGGGTCACTTGCTTAATGCGCGGTTCGTACTTAAGCAGGGTGGCCCGCATAGTGGCCATCAGCAGATGCGAAGTGGCCGGCAGGCCCTGCAAAATCTGGTTCATGTCCGGCAGGCCGTAGTCCGGCAGGTGGGCCAGCGAGCCGGCGCGGCTGTTCAGGATACGCTGCATATTATCCAGCACCGAGATTACCACCTGCTGGCGTTCACTGACCTGATGCAGGTCCAGCTCGCCGGTAAAATTGAATGTCAGCATTTCATACAGCGACGGATTCATCAGCGACTCAGTCCTCTGCCAGCAGTTTAAGGCCGGTGCTTTCCAGTTGCAGGGTGCGCGCTTTATCCGGGTCCAGATCTTCTCGCTCAATCACCACCCGCCAGCTGTTGCCCTGGATATCCGGCGAACGAAACAGCCCGACCACCGCAACATAGCTGGCATCGGCTTCCAGCGGCATATCCAGCGAAGCGGAACCGCCAGGCATCACCGTCACATCCCGCTGGGCCACCAGATCATGTTGCAACACCTCGGCGGCATGGGTCAGCAGGGTCTGATAATCGGCCTTATCAAACGCCGCCCGATCTTTAAGTTGATAGACCCGCACCAGGGTCGCCAGCGGCGCATTACTGTCGTCGGTATTGACCGTACTGCGGGTGGTGAAGTCCAGGTGCAGGGTTTTTATCGTTTTGTAGAACAGTGACTTTGTCATCGACACCGTGCCGTCCGACACGCTCTGCGTCAGTCCGCAGCCGCTCAGCAATGACACCAGTAACAGCGGTGCCGCCGTTTTACCCAGAGTGGATTTAGAAATGATAACCGCCATCAATGGCCTCGCGTTTGGATGGATTGGGCTTAAGGCCCCGATAAATACCCAGAGTGACCGAGATGTCCTCCGGGCATGCCGAATGAGCGTTCCCGGCGCCGGGGCCGAGAATACCGTTGCGTCCAAGCTGCACCTGACGACCGAGCCGCGCCGCCGGTAGCAAGTGCCGGGGCAGGCGCAACTGCAGCCGGGCAGTACAGCGCCAGCCCAGGTAGACCCTGAGCAGCACCAGCAGATCGCTATGCAACTGGCCGTTTTCCATCCATGACATTGCCTCGTCATGGCTGTCGGTATAGAGAATAAGCAGCAGCTGGCTGTTGGCATCGCTGGCGCTCCGGCCCAGCACCTGGCGCTGGGACAGGCTGACCGGGTTGCCTTTGCCGAGCCTGGCCGGGGCGGCCACCGCCACCCGTTGGGGATAGTGGGCGCGTACCTCTGCCCGGGTAGCCGGCGCCAGCAGCTTGACCAGCGCCGTTACCCCTTCGGCGGTGCGCGTCGGCAAGCGCATGGTGCTGAGCAGCGCCAGGAAACGTGAAACCGGAGTGGAAATTTGTCTGGCCGCGCCCGGCACCCCCAGGCCGATAAGCCCCAGCAGGCACTGGGAGGTGTTGTCGGTGCCGCCGGCGGCAAACGAGGCCGGATAAGAGTATTTGCGCCAGATGCGGTAAAACTGGGTCATGACCCGGTGGTTGAAGATATCCAGAAACTGCTCCACCGCTTCATGGCCCTCCCGGCGCTGGGCAATATCATCCAGATAGCCGGTCGGCAGCGGCGAGTCTACCCCGTACAGGCCAAGGAAGGTGGTGCGCACCGTCGGCGGCAGGGCCGGGTTGACCGCATCCCACTCTACCCCTTTGATTTCACTGGCCGGGAATCCCATCCCCGGATGAGGGCGGAAACGCACCGGATCGTCCTCGGGCGACAAGGTAGTACCAAGACCAGGTCGGTCAGGGCTGACATCCTCCAGCAACTGGCAGAAACGGTAAAAATTGGCCTGGGACAGCCGGGGCGCCAGGGTGTTAATCAGCCGGGTATGCGCTGACTGTGATTCTCTTTCCATCGCAGGCATTTCCCCGTTGGTTGTAAAATAAGCGTCAGTTGCGTGAACAGATGAATATCGGCATACAGAGCGAAGAAGCGGTTCAGTAGCTCACCAAACAGGCAGATATCCCCTTCCCCGCTGAAACCGTCGCTGGCCAGGGTCACTTCGATATCGACGCCGCGCAGCATAAATCCCCGTTCGAAGCGCTGCACCAGATGATGCTTAACCTCGACGATCGCCTCCAGCCGGCGCCGGTTCATCTCGCTGTCGGTCCAGTCGTAGAGCGCCAGGGTACCGCGCAGCACTTCGGCGTTATCCATCATGCTGAGAAAATTCGAGCCCAGATGGCTCAGTACCCGCCAATGGAACCGGTCTTCAGCCGGCGGATAGCAAGGCAGAGTCGGCGCGCACAGATTCTGCACCCGCAGCGGCACTTGGGCGGTTTGCGGGGCGCTGTCAAGCAAGGTGCTGCGCAACGCCTTGCGCGGCAACTGGCCATTGGTGCCGGTCATGCGCAGCGACAGGGTTTCGTCAGGAAACTGCTTATCGGCTTCAAACGCGTCGCCGCCGAGAATCAGCCAGGTATCGTGCAAACCGGAGGGCCCGCGCTTCACCCGGGTGTGGTAATAGCGTTCCGGCGCGCTGTGCCTGAGCATGCCGCCCCGGTGGCGAAAACTGGTAAAGGGAACATACTCCTGCTCCCTGACCCGTTTGGAGGAGCGAACAGCATCCACCGAATAAATTTCAGTGTGCCCGTCCTGCACCCGTAACGGCCTGAGCAGGTATTCATTTTCCAGGCCAGAAATGGTCAGCGGATCCGCATCCAGGCTGAACAGGTTAATCACCGGCACGCAATGCAGCCGGATATGGCTGTGGCTGAACGGCAGTTCATGGGGCCATACCTCGCTCAAGACCACATCCAGCTCAAACCACGGCAGGTTGTCCGGCAAGGCAACCTGCTCCAGTCCGTTCAGTTCAATAAACATGAACTTCTCACGGAAGGTGAAATACTCCAGCAGCAGTTGATAGCCGCTGAATGCGGCATCCCCTTTCGGCCACAGCACATCCTGCTCGCCAAAACCCTGCGGCGAGAAATAGCCGTCCAGCAAACGCCGCTCGCCCTGCATGCCGGGATGACGCAGGTAAATCGTCTGCGCTTGCCGGGTAAAGGCCAGATGCAGCGCCGAGCTGACCGGGCCGTCGGCGTTCAGGTACAGCGGCAGGCGGCTCAAATCTTCCCGCCGCCAATCGGCCAGCGGGCTCAGTTCAAAGCGCAGGCGGATAATCGACCGGCCATCGGCTTCACTGTGCAGACTCGCCTGGGAGAGGTTCAGCGGACGCAGGGTCATCGGCCGGGTGGTGCGGTAGCGGCAGCGGGTGCCCCGGGAACCGACCGGCCGGGAGACCACCTCGAACCCTTCGGCCACCACATCGCTGACTTTCATGTCCCGAAATTCAGGGTTCAGCTCCACCACCGACAGCGACGGAATGGTGCGCAGATAATGGGGCCACAGCAGACTGACCAGGCCTTCGGTAAGCTCAGGCAAATCATCGTCCAGCTTTTCCCGCAGCCGGCCCATCATAAAAGCAAAGCCTTCGAACAGGCGTTCAACATAAGGGTCCCGGTCGCCGACTTTATCCAGGTTCAGCATTGCCGCCCGGTCTGGATGTGCCTGGGCGAATTCTTTTGCCGCTTCTTTGAGATAGCGCATTTCCGCCTCAAAATAGCGAAGGGTCAAATCATCCATGCGGTCCTCAGCAAAGGGTCTACAGATTCAGTTAAAGGAGGGGTAAAGCTTCAGCTAAACAGATTGTCATCTTAAAAAAAGAAATAGAATCATCAGGTAATGGGAAATAACATCTCAAACCATAGGAAATTTTTATTCACGAACAAGGAAATTAATAACCGCAAATTGGGAACTCAGATACAGATGAAGGGAGTATCCGTTTCAGGAGCACAGCGACGAGGCCTTGACCGGATCAATGGCCACCAGACCCGCGGTCAGTTCATCGATATGTCGGGCCAGCAGGGCTTTGTCGCCCTCGCTGCGCTGCATTTTAAGCCGCAGTATTTTCAGCAGCCTGGCCCGCACTTCAAACATAAGTTCCGGTTCCCAGTGCTGCAGCGCCAGGGGAACTGACGGCGCATTAAGCTCCTGCAGCAGGTGCAAGGCCAGGTCGCTTTTGCCGCCCTGCTCGGCCACCCGGGCCATCAGCAGCCGCTGGAGCCAGCGGCTGCGGGCGGTAGTGATATCGGGCAGTTGGCTAATCCAGGCCATGGCGCTGTCCACCCCGCTGCTGGCGGCAATCGCCAAGGCTTCGCTTTCCATGACCAGCACGTCGTTGGCCTCGACGGTAGCCGACGCCTGTACATCCGGCTGCGCTTCCGCCTGGTTGCCGCGCACATGCAGTTCAATCCACTGGCGGGTGGTTTCATCGGCGAACGGCGTACCGTCGTTATAGCACTGCAGCGAGAGCTCCGGCAGGCGTTCCAGGAACATGCCCACATCACGCTTGATAATATCGGCCCACAGCTCTTGAGGATGGCCGGCTTTGCTTAACGCCTGGCAGGCATACCACTGCAGATCAAGCCAGAAATGGTTCACCCCTTCGGCGAACATCCGCTCCACCTGCTCCAAGAGCTCGGTCCAGCGCTGCTGCAAATGCAGCCGCTTCAGCTGGGCGCGCAGCTCGCTGCGCGGCGGCACCAGCCGGGTACGCCCGGCCGCATCCTGCGACGGCAGCTGATGCAGGGTATCCCAGCGCAGGCTGCGCATCAGCCGGGCGCTGGCCAGCCAGCCTTGCGGCTCGTCGCGCAGATAGCGAGACAGCTCCCGCGCCTGGTCCAGCAAGTCACGGTCGGACTGGATGCGCTGGGCCGGCGGCAGCGCCGCATGCCCTTGGGCGGCAGCGGGTGTCGTGGCAGCGGTGGGCGCTGCCGCCGGCGCCGGCGTTACCGCCGCTCGGCCGCCCGACTGCGACAGACGCGCCTGCAGCGCCCCGGTCAGCCCCTGCAGATTCGGCCGTTTGGCGACGTCCCAGTCGGCAAATAGCGACTCCAGCAGCGCCAGGGCGCCGACGCTGTGCTCAAATGCCGGCAGCGACACCTCCGGATACCGATAGAGGCTGTCCAGCACTTTGCCGCCGCACAGCCATTCGAGCGCCAGCCGGCGGCTGTTTTTACGATCCGGCAGCAGCGATTCGCCAAACCGCTGCACCAGCCCGGCCAACAGCAGCAACCCCTCCGCCAGCCCGTTTTCGCCATCCCGGTGCAGCCGGGCCCACAGGTAATAAGTGGCGACCCGCACATCTTTACAGCGGCTGGTCAGCAGTTTTTCCGCCAGGGCGCATACCAGGTCGGTATCACTGCCGGTAAGCTTATTGACCTCCTCGCGCATGCGCTGGAAATCATCGTCATAAGCCGGGTCTTCACCTACCGGCGCATCGGCGCTTATCGGTTGCAGCCAGCTGTCGAACCGGCCAAGCCATTGCCGGGTTTCGGTCAGGACGTCGCGGTGAGAAAAACAGCCGGCAATCAATTGCTGCAGCATCGGTTCAGGTACTCCTAAAAACG
This sequence comes from Biostraticola tofi, assembly GCF_004343195.1. Lineage (GTDB taxonomy): Bacteria > Pseudomonadota > Gammaproteobacteria > Enterobacterales > Enterobacteriaceae > Biostraticola > Biostraticola tofi. The sequence goes on from NZ_SMCR01000001.1 coordinate 534,450, forward strand.
CCGGTAATCATTGTCACTGGCCACTGGCGCATTATTCAAGAAAAATGGTATCCGGCAGGCGGAATCCTTTTAGCTCCAGCAGCGCCAGCGGTCCCTTGCCCAGTTCGGTACGCAGGATGTAATTGAGCGGCAGGCCGTCCTGGGCGCGCCATACCAGTTGGTAACGACTGGAGTCAATCGGCGTTACCTGCGCTTTATCCAGCAGACGAATCAGCCCCCAGCTGCCCTGGAAGTTGGCATATTCCCGGCTACCGGCAGTGGTACTGGCCCAGGTCAGCATAACGCCGGGTTTGAAACTGTTCCCCGGCCAGTTAATTGCCTGCCAGCTCTCCATCTGGTTGAAGTATTTGATTTCCTGGCCATCAATCATCAGGTTGGTCTGGACCACATCCCGCGCCGGACGGGCCATCAGTTCGAACTGCATCCCGGCATCGCCGTCAGCGAACACCATGTCCGCCAGTTGGCTCAGCTGATTGATGCTGCGGATAAATTCAGGGTTGATGGGCATTCCCTGGGTATTCATCGCATCCGGCACCCATTGGTTGCCTTCTTTATGCAACACGCCGGAAAGACGGGTGCTGAGGAAGCGCGAGATGCGGCCGCTGTCGCTGCGCAGATATTGCGCCAGCAGCGGTAATGAGGCATCGCTTGAGGTTTGCCTGAACGGGTAGCGGCCGTCAAACGCCAGGTTCCATTCATCAACGATGGCGTGCTGCCACTGGGCATTGAGGCTGGACGCGGTCGGGGTCAGCACTTGGTGCCAGGCCTGCTCTACCGGCTGGACAAACAACGCCTCGCCGAAATTGCTCCACTCCTGGCCCAGGCTTGCCGCCAGCAGGCTGCCGTAATCACGGGTATCGGTCAGATCGACGGTTTTGCCCTGGAATACCGTCTGCGCCAGCGCCTGGGCCATGGCTTTCGGATCGGGCGCATTAGTGATTTGCTGCATTTTCAGGCGTATGCGGGTCATCCGGGTCAGGTAGGTCTGCAGATTAAGGGCGTTATTGCCCTGCCCGCCGGCCTGAGGATCCATCAGCGCCAGCAGCGGACCAAACGTACTGTCCAGCGGTCCTGGCTGCCGCTCGGTCGATGCTCTTTCATTGATGTCACTGCCGCCGAACAGTCCGCGGGTGCGGCGCTCGACGCTACCGGAGATATCCAGGTCATTCTGGCCGGCCCTGGCCTGGCGGGCCACTGATTTCATCAGGGCGGTAAGCGGCGATTGCCTGACATCGGCCATCAGGGTCAGTTGGTCGATAGAGTCGGACAGCGAACCGGCCGGCTGCCACTGGATGCTGTTGAGGAATTCCAGCCAGACGCTGGCAAAATCACTGAAATAGCGCTCGCGCAGGCGGGCCTTGAGGTCATCAGACGTCAGCTCCTGCTGGCGAGCCTGGTTATCGCTCAGCACCCAATCCGCCTCGGCGCCGCGCTGATTGACCATCTCATCGATGGTGCCACGGATTTTTTGCTGCCAGGCCTCAAGGGTAAACATGCCCGGCACCGTGCTGTCGGTGGTGAATAACAGCGAGGCATCGGTTGCGCCGGTCAACTGATCGAGGGTCATTTCCGGGAAGCTATTGACCACCCGCGCCAGCAGTTTCTGATAGAGATCGATTTCCAGATCTTGCCGGGCCGATTGGCGCAACAGCACGCTACGGGCCTGATTAATCAGGCTGGCGTCAGGCTGGATACGCCAGTCGGCATGGGCCGGCAGGTTGCCGGCGTAAAAGGCCAACAGCGCCGGGGCGGTGGCCTGCCAGACGCCGTCAGGCACCCCTTCACGGTGCGGCCAGACCCGCGCCAGGCTTTGCGCCAGGAAAGCCGGCTCGACTTTTTCCGCCCTGGCCATCATCAAATAGGCTTTCAAGTGATTATACAGCTGGCGGGCATGCTGTTTGGCGGCGGCATCGGTGCTTGTCGAGGCGCTCAGTTGCCGGATGGCCTGCTGCAGTTGGCCGGCGGCGGCGTCCCGCATCAGTTGCTGATTAAGGCGGCCATAACGCGGCCACAGCGCCGCCAATTGCTGTTCAGTGGTATCCAGGCCAAACCGAACATGCCAGGGTGTGCTTGCGGCGGCATTGTGCTGCAAACGGCCGATTTCCAGCTGCAGTGCCTGCTGCTGCTGCAGTCGGTCAGCCAAAGGCGTTGCCCGATTGCCGGCGGCGTCCGCCAGACGGCGGTTTTCGTTTATCTGGCTACGGTTATTGAGGAAGGACAGTACCGAACCGGTGCCCCACAGTACCGCCAGCCCAATCACGCCCCATTGGGCTACGCGGTGCCAGCGTACGCCCAACCGCCGGGCCGGCAGGGTGCCGGCATCATTGATGATGCCCTGCCAGCCGGCATCCGGCAGCCAGCCATGGGGCGTCACGCCGTCACGGGCAGCCAGCGGCAGACTGAACATCATCCCGGCCAGACATACCGATTGCGGACCGGCGATAAGCGGCGCCAGCGCGATGCGGATTCTGTCGATACCGCCGGTTGACCACGACTGCGCCAGGCGCAGCAGATAATCGTGGCGTTCATTATTCATCACCTGGGCCATTCCCTGTCGGGTCAGGCCGGGAGTGAGCCCGGCCAGCGCGCCGGCGACTCGCTCCGGCGTACAGTTGACCGGCAACAGACAGCCCACGGTTTGGCTGGGGCTATCCTGCTGGTTCCATTGACTGTGCCCGACCTCCCACAGGTAAAGCGGCACCTGCCATCCCAGCGCCCGAAAGCCGATATGCAACCGACGCGCCATGGCATCGGCGCGGGCGGTGGTGGTTTCCCCGGTGGTCCAGATCACGGCATCCAGCGGACGGCGGCGCAGACGGCGCAGGCCGCTTAAGTTATCTATCCCACCCTGGGAGAAGATATCGCCGGCCCACAGCAGCACCGTACCCTCGCTTTCAAGCCATTGCTGGTGCGTAAGGCCAGGCGCGACCTGCTCGACGGTGGCCACATCCCCCAGCAGCAGCAGCAGCCGAGTCCGGGAGCGCCATCTGCGGCCATAGCGATAGCGAAGATGCTCGGTAAGCGAAAGCCAGCACCGGGTGTTATCCGCCGTTACAGCGGCCGGTTTAGCGCCGCCATGGCCGAAACGACGGAAAAAATCCAGCGAGGCCAGCTTGGCCAGCCCGAAGGTATTCATGCCGTCAGCCACGATAAGAAACAGACAGGCCACCACCAGGCCGAGCGTGGCTTTCATTTTTACCGTCTCGTTCGGCAACACCCAGAACGGGTTCTTCAGCCAGATCAGCGCATTACCTATCGCCAATAGGCAAAGGATAATAATCCAGGTACTTAAGCGTCTTTTATTCATTGTTTATCCTGCGGTAACTCTGGAATAGCCCGCACCAGGCAGCCCTGTAGGCTAAGGTCGGTGAGCAAAATCAACTGCGCCAGTGAAGAAGAGCGTAAATGCTCGACCGCGCAAGCGAGGGTAAGGTTGCCGGTGCCATTAGCCAGCAGCCCCAGCGAGCTGTCCAGCCGATGCTGGCGGGCGGCGACGTCAAAACCCCGGGCATCCAGGGCCGAAATGGCCTCGACATAGGGGGGTTGTTCACAGCGGGTCTGCCATAAAAACAGCGGCTCGGGCCCTGTCGCCGCTGAACAGACCAGCAGCTCATCCACCTGCGCGGCCACACTGGACAACGCGACCGGCCGGTGCACCAGGGCCAGCGGCGTGACAGCATGCCGGCGGCACCAGCTGCTTTTGGCGAGCAACACCGCCGAAACCGATTCGGCGATATCGGCAACCGGCAGTTGATTAAGCTGGATTTCAATAGACAGGACGAGCGGATTAGCGGCGTCGTTATCCAGCCAGTCATCCAACCACAGCAGCCCATCGGCCTGGTTATCCAGGCTGACTTCGCCAAAGGGCAACTGCTGCTCGGCCAGCCATGCGCACAGCCGTTCCAGCAGCGCATCGTCAGACAGCGTCTGATCATGCCTTACCCGCAGTGCGCATGGCTGAATCAGATATTCATGGTCCAGCGCCGACAGCACCTGTTGCAGGTGCAGACTAAGCCGGGAGACATACTCCTCTTGGGTTTGCTTGACCGGTGGCGGCGCAAGCTGGCTGAAATGGGCGACCCGTTCATCAGTCGGGAAATAGACCGGCTGCAGACCGACCGCCCCCTGCAGCAAGGCATCGGCCAGTTTATTGTTGGCGACGGCGGTATGGTAAGACAGGCTCAGTACCCCCAGCGTGCGCTGTCCCTGGGCGATAAGTTTGGCTTCGGTGTCCTGCCGGGTTTCATTCCATTGCAGGACATATTCCCGTCGGTTCTCATAGATCCAAAGCCGGATGCCGTAGAAAACCAGCCCTATCAGCAGCGGAAAAACCACCGTCAGCAGCAGAAACCAGGCCTCGCCAACCGCCTGCCTGAGCGGGAACCATCGCCCCAGGCCAAACAACACCAGCAGCAGGACAGCCGATAAACCTAGCCAGCGGCTTTTCAGCGGCCTTGCCGGCTCCGCCAAGGGCTCCGGCAGGGAAGAAAAATGTACCGGCATGATTCAGTTTTTTCCCGCTATCGGCAATGATGAGATAAGCGTACAGCCACAGCCACAGCGATGGCCATGCAGCGCTATCGCCTTGCCGTTGATATTGGCGCTACTGTCGCCCTCGATAATGGTGGTTTTTTTATGCTTCGGGCACGACACGCTGTCGCCGACGCAGGCGACGGGAATACCGCCGAATACCACGCCCGATGAGCCGGTTAACACCGTGCCGCCATGAGTGGTTTTGTCACCTATTCGTATGATTCCCTGCATTGATAGCTCCGCAAAAATAGGGGGAGAGGCATGAAGGCCATTCCCGGTAGTCACTGTGATAGCGGGGAAAATCCCCTTAAGATAGGATGTTGATTACTGCGTATTCACCACGCAGCGAAAGGTTTTATCCGTCGGCGCATGTCCATCACCTTCCGGTGGGCTGAAGCTGCGATCGATAGTTAAGCCTCTACCAGGGCCGCTTAAATCCTGGCCTCTCAGGACCCTGACCGTTTTACCGTCGTGGTTTTTAAACGTCGGGGCAGCTGGCCCCTGGGGATCGTTAAGTGGCGAGCGCTGGTAATACGCTGGATCATACCAGTCCTTGACCCATTCAAAGCCGTTGCCGGCCATATCATAAATGCCCAGTGGATTCGGCGGAAAAGCATCCCCCGGTAAGGCAGAGAAAGAGTCTAGGCCGTTATTCATTTTTTCAGAATAGGCGCTGCGATCGGCCTCGCCCGCCACATTGATCCCTTCGGTACCATAGCTGTCTTTAAAGCGTAGCGTGCCGTCATCGGTCGGCACAATATTAAACTGGCCTTTGCTGCGGGCCGCATACTCCCATTGGGCTTCGGTTGGCAAAGCCACCTTGTCACCGGTCATTTTGGCCATCCAGGCGCAATATTTTTCGGCCTCAGGCCAAAGGGCATGGGCGGGGGTGTTGGGCATCTTGTTATTGGCATCCCAATACCGTTTCAACACTATTCCAGAGTACTCAGGCAACGGCAGTTGGTTTTGTTTCAGGTAAAACTGATACTGCTCATTATCAATCTTGAACCGGGTTATCTTGAAGGGACTGAGCTGGACGCGGTGCAGCGGCTTGCTGTCGGCATCGCTTTCATAGGACAGCTTTTCCTTGCCATGCTCACGGCCGAAATCGCCCATTAAAAATTCACCGCCCTCTACGCTCACCAGGGAAGCGTTGAATTTTTCTATCTGTTTTTTTACCTCTGGGTTGCTGTCATTTTGCTGTACTGAGCTGGCCTCATCACACCCGGCGAGTAATCCCAGCGCAAGTGCCAAGGCGGTACGGTTGGGATGAAATGTCATTTTTTTCCTTAACTCACACATACCTGGATCTGACTTTGATGCAGCATCATTGCCGTTACTGATAGACAGCCATGCCAAAAATCCTGAGTCTGGCTCAAATCAGTGGCGCGCTGGTCACTTCGGTTTCAGATCACGATTTATAGACATGTCCGTTTCTTTCAAATAACGGGATCATCACGCCAATGGCCAATGAAAGCATCTGGCGAAACGGATTTGTTACTCGTTCACCACGCAGCGGAAAGTTTTATCAAGCGGCAGAAAACTATCATTATCCGGTGTGCTGAATTCACGATTAATGGTGAGTCCTCTACCGGGACCGCTGTAGTCCTGTCCTCTGATGACTTTGACACTTTTACCATCGTAATTTTTGAAGGTCGGTGTTTCAGGCCCCTGGGGATCTTTGAGCGGTGAATGCTGATAATATCCAGGATCATACCAGTCCTTGACCCATTCAAACCCGTTGCCGGCCATATCATAAATCCCCAGTGGGTTAGGCGGGAAAACATCCCCCGGTAAGGCAGAGAAAGACTCAAGGCCGTTATTCATTTTTTCAGAATAGGCGCTGCGGTCGGCCTCGCCCGCCACATTGATCCCTTCAGTGCCATAGCTGTCCTTGAAGCGTAGCGTGCCGTCATCGGTCGGCACAATATTAAATTTCCCTTTACTGCGGGCCGCATATTCCCACTGGGCCTCGGTAGGTAGGGCCACCTTTTTACCAGTCATTTTAGACAGCCAGGCGCAGTATTTTTCGGCCTCAGGCCAAAGGGCATGAGCAGGAGTATTGGGCGTTTTATTTTTGGCATCCCATGATTTTTTCGTTATCGGACCGGACCCTTCCGGCAAAGTTAGTTGGTTCTGCTTCAGATAAAACTGATACTGTTCATTATCAATTTTGAACCGCGTTATTTTAAAGGGACTAAGCTGAACACGATGCAGCGGCTTGCTATCATCGTCGCTGTCATAATACAGTTTTTCCTTGCCATGCTCACGGCCGAAATCGCCCATCAAAAATTCACCGCCCTCTACACTTACCAGGGAAGCATTGAACTTTTCTATCTGTTTTTTTACCTCTGGGCTGCTGTCATTCTGCTGCACGGACGTGGCGTCATCGCAGCCAATCAGTAATCCAAGAACAAGCATGTAGGCGCTACGGTATGGATACATCGTCATGTGCTTCCCTTAGCTCATCATAGTTTTCTGACCATCACTCAGAGGACCAAAAGATCCTCCCACTGGATAATGTTGGTTCGTGGTGTCATTTAACCGATAATAAAGTGTATCGTTCATTGCCATTGCGTAGCCCCAAGATACCTTGGTCTTTAGCCGCCGTTTAATACTGGAAATATCATCCTGATCATCAAGTGTTACCGATGCAATATCACGGGTAACGTTATCAAAAGTATCTTGACTCACTGCACGGCCATCTAATAGCGCTCGTTGCTTATCCATTTCATCATCGCGGTCAAAGCCGGTCTGCAGAAAGTTTCGTAATTCCTGCTCTTTGACGCTAACGCTGACATTCAGAGGATTTCCGTTGAAAGAAATGCGGCGAAATACCAGATCCCATTCTCGGCGGGTTTGAATCGATCTTAATATCGTAATGATTGCGCTCTTGCGATTGGCATTCAAATCCGGCAACGGGCCATTGCCATAGTTATCCCAATCCAATTTATCCATTTTGCCATGGCGAGTGAGCAGATAAATGAGAATGCCCTTTGACTCAGGTGTGAACTTGAGCAATTCAGCATCCATGGCAATCACCCGGCTGGCTAACTGGTTTCGTCTTTCAGAAGCGCTTATCTGTTCTTTCAAATCGTCTATAAATCCACTCATTGCTTTTTCATACTCTTCTACGACTCTTTCTACCGCCATGCCCTTTTTGATAAATTCACCATAGGTTTCCTGGATTGTATCCAGCGTGCCCATCACGCACAACATACTGAATGATTTGAACGCATCCGTTGAAATCAACTTAAGATGATGATAATCCAGCGAATACAGCTGATAAACCATCCAGGCGCCAAAGTTGATGATATTCTCATAACCCACTTCACACTTAAACGCCCCTTTGACGCCGGGTCCGCAACACAGGCTGGCGGCTATCTTGAAGCAAAATTTACCCTTGATGAAATCGCACTTGAACTGACCGCCGATACCCAGGCCGTACATAGCCGAAATATCTTCGCTTATCGTGCAGAAGGTGACGAACTCAGCCGCGTCTTTCTGGCCGTCTTCATCCAGATTACGTAAATCAGCCGAGCCTTTAGGCTCCAGCCACTCTACGCCGCCGGAAATCCCCAGGGTTGCCCGGCCACCGGCAAACAGTTCCACATTGGCATCTATCCCTTCGTCGCTTTTGTCCATGCGATCATAGAATTCCCGGCCGCTGCGCCTCTGACTGAACGGCACCGGATTGCTTTCCCGCCTGCCGGCCAGCGCCTGGCGCAACTTGCCCTCTTTTTCATAGGTCACAATCTGAATCTGGGCTTCAGCCTGGGCGGAGGCGCCAATAAATCCACTCAGCGCGCAGCTGACATAGGCGCGCAGCTGGCCCATATTCAAGATTTCAGCTGCATCTGCGGCAAGCTTTTGTTCGCCCGGTACCGATGCGTCAATCAGGCCGTTGGCCGTTTCGGCCTTGAACTTGAGATCCCAGCCCAGCCGGTCGGGGAAGTAATATTTACCTTCGGCCACGCCTTCGGCCACCGACAGCACCGCGCTGGCCTCGCCTTTGTAGCTCAGATTGCCTTTGTAAGGGTCAAACTCCCCTTTGGAACTGACATTAGAGACAAAGCGCAGGAACTGCGCCCCGGCAGAAACATCCAGACTGGAACCAAACTCTTTATTGGGCAACAGCAGGCTCTGGTTCCACGACTCGGCGAAATCGGTCAGGGTTTCTTCGATATCGACAATGTCCTCGTATTTCAGAAACTCCATCGCCAGGTCGGGTTTTTCAACCTTGAACTTAAGCAGCTGCTTGCCCAGCTTATCGAAGTCATAGTGCCGATTACCGTGACGGTCATAGGAGATGATGCTGTCAGCGGCCGACTGGCGATCCTCGGCGGAGGCCTGCACCGAATGCAGGTTATAGCTTTCGGTTTTGCGGCCCTGCTGCAGCCGGTCGAAATAGCCTTTTTTGACGTAAACGTAATGCTTGCCGCCGCTTTCGCCGCGCCGGCGCTTGCGCGCCATCACTGGAATCAGCTCGACCACCGATTCATAACCGGTGCCGGCAGCCGAAAATTCACCGATTTTATCGGCCAGCGCTTTTTTATCTGCCAGCATCTTTTGCTCAGCGTCAGTCACCTGCTTTTCCAGCGGCTTCAGCCCTGCCTGGTTGCTGTTCTGCTTATATAGCTGGCCATACTGTTCAAGCAGCGACGAATAGGCTTCGCTGCTTTTGGACTGGCTATCCACCAGTCGCATCATCAGGCGCCACTCATTTTCGAATTCAGCCGAGGCTTCAGGTTTGATGCAGATAACATCCCCGGTTTCCGGCCGGTAAAACAGGTTATTTGAGGCATGGGCCGCCTGGGTGACGTTATTTTCTCTTTTGTCCAGCTGGGACTGTGCTGCAGGATTGGCGCTCATCGTATCTCCAACCTTACTTATTCAAAGAACAACTTGATGTTTTGCTTATCCATACCGTAATGCGCTTCGGTATAGCCATTTTCGTCGCTCACCCCCTTGATGCTGCTGCCGTCATCGGTTTCGATGCGGTAAGGGACAAAGCATTTCGGCAGCTGGGTGATGTGATCGACGATTTGAAAACGCCCGTTCATCGGATTCTGATAAGCGGGGTCGGCCACCGTCATCGGCTGTAGCGCACTGTCCAGCGACGCGCTGCCGCCCCAATTGATGGTGCCGCTCTTCAGGCTGATGGCGCCGGGAGCGCCGATTTCAATCGCCCCGCCCTGCAGTTTGATATAGGCCCCCTGGCTGACCAGGGTGATACCGCTCGCCGCATCCAGCCTGATTTCACCGTTGATGCTGTTGATGCTCATCGCCTTATCGGACTGCAGCGTCATGCTGTTGGTCTGCGCCTGGATAGACACCGGTCCCTGGGCGGCGAAAATCTTCAGGCCCAGCTTCTGGGCAAACAGGCTTATCGCCTCGCCGGCCGCCAGGGTAAAACGCTTGAACACACTCAGATCCAGATTATTACCGGCGGTGGCGGTCAACGATTGGCCTGCCGCCAGTTGGATATTCTTTGGCGTAGCGACCGCTACCCCGGCGGGCGCTGAAGCGACCAGGCCCGCCTGCTGCAGCTTGCTTAATGCCGCTTGGAGGGCGTTCTGGCCGGCGATATCCGGCTGTTCCGCACCGGAGGTAGCGGCACTCTGGGCCAGCGCCCTGACCAGGGCCAGGGAGTTTTCCAACTGGCCAAGGGCGGATTGCATATCCAACTGCCCGCCGCCGGCTTTAGGCTGGGCATCGGCGGTCAGAAATAATCCTTTACCGGCGCGCACCGTACCCCACTGATCGGTGCGCAGCTCAAAGCCTTCGCCGCGCTGCTGACGGCGGCCGTCCACCAGATGGCCCAGGTTCAGCTGCGATTTGCCGCCATACTCGGTCGAAAGCTTGATATGTTCCCGGCCGCGCTCGTCTTCCATACGCAGCTTGTTATTGGCCGGGGTGCGAATCACATTTCGCTTATTGTTTTCCTGGGTAACGTGGTCGCGGTTGCGCGAGTCATGCAGCGCATAGGCGATATAAGGCCGGTCCGGATTACCCTGCTCAAAGGCTACCGCCACCTCGGTACTGTCGATAAGCGGCAGGTGCATGCCGTAGCTGTCGCCGCTGTAAGGCTTGGCCAGGCGGACCCACAGGCTTTCATAGCCGGTTTTCCAGCTGTCCAGGTCGAAATCGAACTTGACCCGATAGCGTCCCATCTTATCCAGATGCGCGTAGCTGTCGCCCTGGGTAATGCTGGTCACCCTGGCCGGCAAGGTGCCGGCTATCGTCGGCCGGGGCATGAGCGGCGGACGAAATCCGACCACTTCGCTGTAAGGAATGCCGGTAAACAGCAGGGCAAAACTGCTGTCGCGCCGGGCGCTGGCGGTGATGGCGGTAATCACCACGCCCTTGGCAAAGGTTTCGGGCACCGCACCGCTGATTTCAAGCATCTGACCCGGCAGCAGGCCAGAGGCGTTAGACTCGCCGCCAAGTTGATGCTGGCCGTTGAGCAGCCGCTCATGATGCAGCCTGGCGTAAAACGTGCCGGCCTCAGCGTCCGGCTGGTCTTCCTTGCCCAGCATCTGGAAATTATCGGCATACTGGTACACCTGGCCATAGGTGCCCTCTGCGCCCCGCGTCACGTCTGTCTCGGTCTTGAGATTGCCGCCGGCCTGGCGATAGTTATAATCCTTGACCCTGACCGACTGGCTGACCACCTGGTGCAGCGAGCTGAGGTTCCATACCGACTCAACGCCGTTGTCGTTCATCCCGGAAGGACTGCCGAGCGGCAGGCTGACATCGAACTGGTAGAACTGCTGATCGTCCGCGAACACCACCACTTCTTTTTTCAGCCGTTCGCTCATTTCAAACCGATACCAGATGCCCACTTCGCTCAGCAGACGTTCGATAAACGCCAGATCGCTTTCTTGCCACTGCATCACCTGCTCGCGGCGCGGGTACTCGTTGCGCAGGCGGAACTCGAACTGCCAGCCTTCAAACTGATGCTGGCTGCGCAGGATGTGTTCGACTATTTCCGGTACCGACTGATTTTGGTAAATCGCCGGACGGCTGGCGTTGGCCAGCAGCGCCAGCCGCGGCTCCAGCGTCAGCTCGTAGCGGGCCTCGTCTCGGGACGCGGACAACCGGCTGAACTGCGTGACCACACCGTGCACCGTACGCTGTTCACTGGCCGGCATGGCGATATCCGCCAGCGTGAAGCCGGGGGCGGTCAAGCTGAAGGTCGCGTCCTTGAGCAACATCGATGCCGGGCTTAGGCTGTGGCTGCCGGTAAACACGATCCGATAGCAGAATGTCTGGCTCAGGGCTTCGGTGGCGCTGAACGACTCCACATCAAGGAGGCTGCCGCCCCCTGCCACCTGGAGTTGGTAACGGTTAAGGCTGCCGGCAAGCGTGGCGGCCAGTTCAGATACAGGCAACATGCTCACACCTCCTGGGGATTATCGATAACAGCGGTTTCAGACACCGGCGCATCAGCCGCCGGACGCAGCGGTTCGGCGTCATCAAATGCCAGGGTAATGCCTTCATCGGCCTCAAAGCCCAGCGTAACGCCTGTCGGCTTGTTATGTGCGGCCAGGCGCTCAAGCAGGCCATTGGACAGCACCGGCAAGATTTGCTGATTGAGCAGGCTGTCGATATTGCGCGCACCGCTGTCCGGCAGCAGGCAGGCCGACGCCAGGGCATCATACAGGCTGTCTTCCACCCGGCATTCCAGCGCGTAATGACGCTGCAGGCGTCGAGATACCTGGCCGAGCTTAATGGCCACAATGTGGCGCAGCGCCTGTTTCGCCAGCGGCCGGTAAATCAAAGTCTGGAAACGCGCCAGCAGCGCCGGCTGGAAATGATCACGCAGAATCGGTCTCATCAGCTCATGCAGCTCGCCTGCCGTTGCCTCCGGCTGCTGCTCCAGCAGCTCGGTCAGGGGATCGCTGCCCAGATTGGAGGTCATGATAATCACCGTATTGCGAAAATCGATTTCCCGCCCCTCGCCATCGCGCATCATGCCGCGGTCAAACACCTGATAGAACAGGTTAAGCACGTCCCGATGGGCCTTTTCCACTTCATCCAGCAACACCACGCTATACGGGCGTTTCCGCACCGCTTCGGTCAGGATGCCGCCCTGGCCGTAGCCGACATAGCCCGGCGGCGAGCCTTTAAGCTGGGAAACGGTATGGGATTCCTGGTATTCGGAAAGATTAATGGTAATCAGCGCCTGTTCGCCGCCAAACAGCGTATCGGCCAGCGCCAGCGCGGTTTCGGTTTTACCCACGCCGCTCGGCCCGGCCAGCAGGAATACCCCCAGCGGCCCGTTTTCACTGGCCAGCCCGGTTTTGGCGGCCCGCAGTCGCTGCGCCAGCTCAGCCAGCGCGGCGTCCTGGCCGATGACCCGCTGCCCCAGTTGCTGCTCCAGGGCCAGCAGATTGGTCTGTTCATCCTTTAACAGGCTGCCCAGCGGTACCCCGGTCCAGTCGGCCACCACCGTCGCCACGCTTCTGACATCCACATCCAGCGACAATAGCGGGCCATCATCCTGCAGCTGTTCCAACTGCTGCTCAAGCAGGCTCAGTTCGGCGACCGGCGCCTGCTGCAGCCTGGCCGCCAGCAGGCGGTCGGCGGCGGCTTTTTCAGCGGCAAAGCGCTGCTCCAGCGACTCGGCCTTTGCCGCAAGCTCGGCCTGCTGGGCGGCTATCTGTGCAAGCCTGGCGGTATCGGTGCGCGGCAGTACCGCCAGGTCCTCCTCAATCGCCTGCTGCTCCATGGCGAGCGCTGCCCGTCGGGCATCCAGTTGATTAAGCGATTCCGGCCGGGTATCCAGCCCCATGCGCACCCGTGCGCTGGCGGTGTCCAGTAAATCCACCGCCTTATCGGGCAATTGGCGGCCGGTCAGATAGCGGCGGGACAGCGTCACCGCCGCCTGCACCGCGCTGTCCTGGATATGCACGCCGTGATGGGCGGCATAGCGGGATTTGAGGCCGCGCAGCATCAGGCAAGCGCGGTCATCGTCAGGTTCATCGACCTTAATCAGCTGGAAGCGACGCTCCAGGGCGGCATCGCGTTCGAAGTATTGTTTGTATTCTGACCAGGTGGTGGCGGCAATGGTGCGCAGTTCGCCGCGCGCCAGCGCCGGCTTGAGCAGGTTGGCCGCATCGGCGCCGCCGGCCTGGTTGCCGGCGCCAATCAGCGTATGGGCCTCATCGATAAACAGCAGCACCGGTTGCGCGGCCTGCTGTACCCCTTCGATTACCTGTTTAAGCCGCTGTTCAAACTCGCCTTTGACGCCGGCGCCCGCCTGCAGCTGGCCCAGGTCCAGGGTTCGCAGGCTGACGGTTTTCAGACTGGCGGGAACGGTGCCCTGGGCAATGCGCAGCGCCAGCCCTTCCACCAGGGCGGTTTTACCGACGCCGGGTTCACCCACCAGCACCGGGTTGTTTTTGCGCCTGCGCGAGAGGATATCGATCATCTGACGGATTTCATTGTCGCGCCCCAGCACCGGGTCGATAGCGCCGCGTCGCGCGCTTTCGGTCACATCCTGGGTAAATTTTTCCAACGCGGCCTGCCCGGCGGTCAAGGCTCTTGGCGTAGCGTCGGTCAGTGAGCCCGCCGCCCGGTCGATACCGGCGGCGCTTGTTGTCACCGCGCCTTCCGCAGCGAGGCTGCCTGTTTCAGCGCGGTCATCCGCTGACGAAAGCGGCTGTGCCGCCATCGCCAACTGCTGTACTTCAGGGCGTTCTTCGGACTGCTGATTCAAAAGCGGGCGCAGACGTTCAAGCTGAACCGCGCTCAGGCTGAGCAGGGGCCAGGCCTGGGTCGCCTGCAGCCAGGCAGGCTGATTCATCAGCGCCTGCAGTAAATGCACGGAACGGATCTGGCTGTCATTGTCTTCAAGTGAGGCGATAAGCCAGGCGGCCTGCAGCAGCGCCAGCAAGGGCCGGGACAGGCTCGGCCGGCGCGTGACGCTGTGCGCCAGGCCATCCAGCTGGCCTAGCAGCGCCTGCCATAATTGATCCATATCCCACTCATAGCGACGGGCAATGACCGTGATATCGCCTTCGCCGCCTTCGAGCAATTTCAGCAGCCAGTGTTCAACGGTCACTTCCCGATGCGCCCGGGTCTGGCAAAGTGCCGCCGCTGCATCCAGAGCCACGGCACAATAAGGGTTCAGTCGACGCAATAAAGAGGTAGAAGCAGTATCCATAAATGTCCCGTATAGCCATAGCTACCGCACGGCCTGGTGAAGTCCGTCTGGCATGGCTCAGATTGGTTTTATTCATCCCCTGATGAGTCTCGGGCATCACCGTAAGTCACCTATCGGCGATAACGTCCCGGGGTCATTTTCAGCTGTTTCTGTTAGCGGCGGATAGCCCCCGGGCTTGCTACGGCCCGGGGGCGGCCGGTTGCCGACAGACAACCGGCCTTAACGCGCATCAGGCCTGAGCGCGTTCGTTCCAGGCATCGGAATGAATGATGTTGCCGTCTTTATAGGTCCAGACGATTTTTTCATAACGCAGCTCGACCACTTCCAGGTGGTTATGCTTTTCTTTGGCAGGATCTTTGATGTCATGCATCAGCGGAGCCACTTTAACCACCTTCACGTTTTCGAGCAGGGTGTTGAAGTACTCTTTTTCCTGGCCGGCATCATCGATTTTGTACCATTTGAACTCAGCAGCCTTCAGCGTCTGGCCTGAAGTGACCGCTTTGTACAGATACGGGGTTGAAGAATCGACTTCTTTAGTGAACACTAACGGAGCGTGCACGCGGGTACCGGTAAGTTTACCCGTGTTGTTATCCGTCGGGATGTGCAGGGAATGGTCCAGCGCGACGACTTCGATGCTGCCTTCACGGTTTTGTACGTTTACAGAACCTTTGATGTCCGCACCGCCGTCGTCTTTCAACCAAAGATAGGCTGGAATTGCCATAGTATTGCTCCTTTATTTGCTATGTGATGTCGCCTTGTCCGGCGACGTTAGTGTGGTGTCCGTCCCGGTTGCCGCTGGCTGGCAGGCCATGGCATCGGGAACCAGACTTAACTCAACCCTGCGGTTGGCAGCCCGCCCCGCAGGCGTCGAGTTAGTAGCGACTGGCCGTGTTGCACCATATCCCTGCACCGCAAAACACGAGGCTGAGATGTCGCTGGTTTTTATCATCCAGTCGCGGACCGCTTCCGCTCTGGCCAGTGACAGCGCCATATTGGCCTTGGCGTCACCGGTGGCATCGGTATGGCCGGTAATCAGCACTATCCATCCCGGCCGGCCTTTGATATTGATAAGCGCATCCACCAGCACTTTGGTCGACCCCGCTTTCAGCTCGGATTTTCCTACCTCAAACAGCGACATACTGTCGAGCCTGACGGTCTCGGGCGCCTTGACGGCTTCCTTTACCGGCTCCGGCGCCGGCTGATAGCCGCGGATTAGCGCCATCAGCGGCGGATAAATCTGCTCGCCCGGATAAAGCCACAGTCCCAGCCTTACCGGTACGCCGTTGCGGTGATACCGTTCCAGCAACGCCGCATCCGTTTTCAGCTGTGCCAGGGCCTCGGCCTTGGACGGGTAGTTGTCCATGGCGATGGCCTGATAGCGCTCCATATCGCTGGCGATTTCCCTGAGCAGTTGCCGGTTGTTCCACGATGAACCGGCCAGCGCCGCCACCATAAACACCATCAGCATGATGATGACGTAGCCGATCGCCCGCAGACGCGGGGTATAGCCGCTGCGTCCGGGCAGCAGGCTCAGCAGCGGATCCGGAAAGCGCACCGCTTCGCCATCGGCGCTTTCGTTGATGGTCACCGGGCGCAGCGTGGTTTTGCCGGCTATCCAACGGTGCCATAAATTGCTGTCCTTCGGCGGCCTGGCGACAAAGGCCAGCCCTGCCGCCAGCGGACGCAGGGGCGCGCAGGGCTGATCGGCGGTTTCGCACTGCGGCAGCACCGTCTCTGACATCCAGCGCACCCAGGCCTCCACCCGTACCGCTTCGCGCAGTCGGGCATCCTGCTGTTGCGTACTGCCGCCTTCCAGCCACTCATCCAATGCCTGGGAAGACTGGGGGCTGCTCCACACACGGGTCTGCCGATTGCCGGCGCTGCAGGCAAACCACGGCGCATGCCGGCCGTTCAGGTAACAGGCCAGCAAGGCCTGGCAGCGATGGCCGCTTAATTGGCGGATCCGCGACAGCTGATAGCGAAACTCGCCAATCTGTGCCGCCAGCACCGGCTGGTCATCCTGCTGCTCGGGAAACAGCACCAGCAGCCCGCTTAACTGGCTGGCCCATTCAGGCCGCGCCGACAGCAGCATTTCGGCCATCGATGCCAGGTCGGCCAGCGTTGGCACCAGGATGTAGCAGCCCTGCGGCGTTTCACGCAGCGGCGCACCTGCAAATAGCCACTGGTGTCCCTCGCCCGCCGTCAGCACCACCGGCTGACGCCAGCTATCCGCCGGCAATGCCGCCAGCAGCGCATCCATATTGTGATGGGCGCGCAAAGCGCGGACCCCGTGTCCGATACGAAACCAGGCGGTCGCCGCCGCCAGCAGGATAACCAGCGAACAGGCCGTCTTGGCCCCCATGCCGACCGGAAACCACAGCAGGCAGAGGATCCACGCCAGAGCGCAGCCGGCCAGCCATAACGCCCGCTTTAATGCGATACTCAACGGGGTACTCCTTAGCCTTGATGAGCCGGTAACCACAGATTGAGTAATTGCTGCAGCTGATAGTGCAGACCAAACCAGACGGCGGCGACCACCAATACCGCCATGGCGCTCCAGAACCACAGTGATTTGAAGTATCTCAACCGCCGCTGGCTGCTGCGGGCATTGAACAGCAACGGCGCATCCGCCGGTTGCGCTTCGAACGAGGGCACCTGCTGCGCCAGCGCCTCAAGCAGTGACCGGCGTTCCGGCTGGGACTGGTTGCGATAGCGGCCTTCAAAGCCCATCATCAGTACCCGGTGAAAACAGGTCAGCACCGCTTTATCGGCAACCGGCTGCTGCAGCGCCGCCTGGATCCGCTCGTAAAGCACTTCGCCGGCCTGCAGCGTATTGAAAAACCGTGCCTGCAGCGGGGTGCGCATCCAGATGTCATAGCCGTTATCCAGTTGAGGACGGTTAAGCACAGTTTCATCGAGCAGCGCACACTGGGCGTAGCTGATATTATCTATCTGAATGTCGGTGTAGCCGGCGTCACTCAGGCGGCGGCCGGTGTTCTCCACCAGGGCGATCCCTTTTTCATACAATGCTTCGCCTTTATCGGCGGCGGCGCCGTTACGCAATGCCACTACCATCAGCCAGGTATCACGCAGCAGTTCATCTATCGACAGTTCATTTTTCATGATCGCAATACCGCAAAAAGCTCCAGCTGAATATCGGTCAGGATGCCGGGCACGTAAAAGGCGCAGCTGCCTGCTGCCAGCATGGCTTTGGCCGCCGGATGGTTAAGATCAAAGGCGAAATACTGGTTCTCCAGCCGCAGTGGGATGGCGGCCGGAACATGGCTCAGCGGAATAAGCGGAATACCGTTCAGTGCCACGTTGATGATGTTATTGACCTCATCGGGGGCGCCGACTTTGCACAGCAGCGGAAAACGGCTCTGCAGTTCATGGGCCGGCAGCGAAGAGCGCACCGACAGATAAAAATCGGCATCTTCCTTGAGCCGGCTGTCATGCAACTGCGCCCGCCACTGGTTCTCGCGGACATTTTCAAGCTCGATGGCGATAACCCGTGAAGGCAGACTGGCCTCCAGCAAGGTGCCAATCAGGCTGAACAGCGGCGTGAAAACATCGGTAAGTTGCCTATGCTGGTAACGCGGGATGGCGTCGACATCATGCTCAAGGGAAAACGTCAGCAGCGCGCCGGCAAGCCTGACCAGCTCGCGATACACCAGTTCAGGATGCAGCGCCGGCGATTCGATAAAGTCCGCCAGCACCGGCTCATAGGTATTAAGCGCATTCAGCAGCCAGAACAGCGACACATCGGCCACGGCAAAATCCGCCATCCGTTGGTTGCTTTCACGCCGCATTCCCATCAGCCGGGTACGCTTGGCGCGCAGCTGGGTCAGGCGCAGGCTCAACTGATCGGTAAGCGTAGCGCTGGCGCCAAATGACAGCAGCGGCGGAATAAACTGCACGTCCCTGACCCAACCGCCCTGCCCGTCCCGCTGAATCCGCGCCAGCGGACAGGTGATGAATTCATCATTGTTATCACAGCCAAAACGCAGGCTAAGGGCATAGCGTTCCACCGCCATCGACTCGGTTTCAGTGCCGAACATATCCTGCACGCTGGCGTATTCCTGCTGATAGCGCAGCGGACGTTCCTGGGGATGGTTGCCCTGGCGGCAATTGCCGCCGTTGGCGTGCTCAAGCGGCAGCGCCAGCACTACCTCGACGACGGTCAGGCCGTCGGGGATTGAACGCTGTAAATCGCAGGCCGGCGGAAGGTTATCGGCCCGGTCGGTATCGACCAGCGTACCGTCCGGCAGCCGCACGATAAGATGCTGGGCATTAAGCCGATTCAGGCGCAAGGCGTCATCATCGAACTCGGCGCTCAGCACTCCCCAGGGATTCACCAAGCCCAACCGGGCGATACACTGATTGGTTAAGGCTTCCCACCGGGCCTGTTGCTGAAATTGCTGCGGAGCCAAAAAGGCTCCCTCCATCCAGAGCGGTCGTAAAACCTTCATAGTGACCTCAAATCAACGACTTATTTTTATTATCTTTATACTTTTGCTTTGGGCATCTGCGAGACGAGAGACAGATTCACATCCATACCCTCAACCTGGAAATGCGGCACCGCATACAGCTTGACCCTGAAGAAACCGGGATTATCTTCGATATCTTCGACCGTCACCCGCGCTTCGCGCAGCGGATGGGAAGCCTGCAGATCGTCAGACGGATCGGTCATCTCGGTCACCAGGGTGTTGATCCAGTTATTGAGCTCCAGCTCAAGCATCCGGCGGTCCTTGGTGGTACCGATATTTTCCCGCTGCAGCAGTTTCAGATAATGGGCAATGCGCGACAGCAGGAAGATATACGGCAGACGCGCATTAATACGGCTATTGGCGGTCGCTTCCTGGGTATCGTACAGCGCCGGTTTCTGCGCCGAGTTGGCAGAGAAGAAGCAGGCATAGTCGCGGTTTTTATAATAAGACAGCGGGATAAAGCCCAGACCGGCAAACTCAAATTCGCGCGTTTCAGGGATCATCACCTCAGAAGGAATTTTAACCTGATTGCCAACGCCCAAATCATAAAGGTGGATCGGCAAATCGGTCACCGCGCCCCCGGCCTGAGGCCCGCGGATTTGTACGCACCAGCCATTCTTGATAAAGCTGCGCACCATGTTGGCGGCAAACGCAAAAGACGCGTTGCTCCACAGGTAGCTGTCATGGTCCGGGCCTTTGACCTGCTCGACATAGTTGAAGCTGCGCACCGGTACGGTATCCGGACCATAAGGCAACCGTCCCAACACCCGCGGCAGGGTCAGGCCGATATAGCGGGCATCGTCGCTCTCGCGAAAGGCTTTCCATTTGATATATTCAGCCCGGTCAAAGTAGCTGGCGATATCTTTGATGCCCGCCACTTCTTCCATGGTTTCCTTGCCGAAAAACGCCGGCCCGACCGAGGCGATAAACGGCATATGCGCCGACGCCGCCACCCGGGAAATATTACGCAGCAGGGCAATATCCTGTGGGCTGCGGTCAAATTCATAATTGGCGATGGTAGATCCAATCGGTTCGCCGCCGGGCGTATCGTATTCCTGGATATAGGTGTGATGGTAAAAACCGCTCTGGACAATTTCCGGCGCGTCTTCAAAATCTTCGCGCAATGCGTCTTTACTGACGTCCAGTACTTCAATTTTGACGTTCTGGCGAAAATCGGTCCGATCCACCAGGAACTTTAGCCCGCGCCAGGCGGATTCCACCTTCTGGAATTCCGGATGATGCATCACCTCATCCAGTTGACGGCTTATTTGGCTGTCCAGCGCGCTGATATGGTTGTCCAGCAGCGTCTTGTCCAGCCGGTCGATTTGCTGGGCGGAGTCCTTGAGCAAATTGAGGAACACGCTGACTGCGGCGGTGACGCGCTCATCAGCCGACGTATCGGCCAGGGCATCGTTGTCCTGGAAACTCTCGATAGGGTTCAGGCTGTCAATCGGCTTGAGGTTGATTTTTTCAAACAGGTTCTGGTAAACGCCGCCGGTCGCCGCTGCTTGGCTAACGGTGGTTGCCGCCGCTGCAGCGGCTGAATTTTTTTGCTGTGCCATAATCAATCCCGATTCCTTAAAGATCTTTCGGTGCCAGCGCGGCCAGTTCAGCGCGCAATTCATTACTGAGCGCCTCATCCTTCAGGATGTTTTCCAGTTCACGGCGAAAGGTACTGTTATCCAGCAGGTTCGATTTCAGATCCCGCAGCAGGTTACGCATCGACAGCAGCGCCCGCAGTTGCGGGATCTGCTTGGCAACCTGTTCCGGCTCAAAATCCTTCATATCCTTAAAGCTGAGCGTTACGTCATCCTCTGCCTCATTTCCCGCCAGAGTGTTTTTGACCCCCACCGTGACCTGAGGGTGGTACTCAGCCAGCACGTTATTGAAGTTGTTTTTATCGACAGAGATTTTTTCTCGCTCAGATAAGGGTCGGTCATCCTGCCCGTTACTGTAATCACCCATTACCAGCATCTTCAGAGGTAATTCGACTTTCTTTTTTGAGCCGCCGGTATGCAGATCAAGTTTAATATTTACGCGTGCAGCGGGAACTTCGTCCTGAAAGCTATTAGCCATATAAATACCTTTAACTCCCTGTCGGGATAGTTAATCACGGAGTGAGGATCGGATATTAAAATTATTAACGCGCCTTAGCGCCAAATATTATCTGAACAGATATTGGCGAAATAAGGGCGGGAATAAAAGTGCTAAAACATTACCTTCATGAAACAGTTATGTCACAGTTAAATATTTGTGAAACGTAACATAATGTAACAGCCAAATTTATTTATCACACAAATAGGATAAACGATTAAGCTTATTTTAAAACAGTCACTTAAAACCCATCAGGTCACAGTAAAATCCTAGGCTGCCTTGTTACACAATCTTACATTTAACGAAAAATAAATCAGCCTCCGGCGCCTATGAATCCTTGGTCAGAAATGTCAAAGAACCCAGTGAAAATGCGGCTTGCAGATCATTTTTGCCGTCAGAGGGATTCCTGCCGTTGTGAAAGAAAGCATCAATTTCATGCATATGAACCCGTTTAGGAATCCTCTTATGCCACGGCGAAAAATTACCGGCTAAAGTAATTCGCCGGCATTACAACCCATTTCTACTATTGATTATTATTTAACCCATTTTCACCTAGCCTCAATTAACAAATCTGTTTTCCCTCACCATTAATTTGCTGATTCATTTACTGCAATATCTTGGTCGGTATCCTTAATACTCGATTATTCAAAATTACCTGGATCGATTAAAAAATATTTATTCATTGTCATAAATAATCCCTTTATTTGTAATTAAACACCCCAGCCATCCCTGTAATTCGATGTTATTTCCCGCTATTAAGTAAGGAAATTCCTAATATCATCCGCCTATTCATGATGAAATTGATCATTATTTGATCAATTTTATTTCCTATCCAGAGCTATATTTGATAAATATCACCTCAAGAAACAGGAATAATGAGTTTCATTTATTTTGCATAATAAATACGTTAAAGGTGAAACGTCTAGAAATAATAAATATTTTAGATTAATATTCTTAATTATTAGAGATAGTCAGTGAGTTTTATGATCGCAAGATCATCTTTCCAGATGAAATGCTGTTAGCTGCAATAACAAATAATAAATGAGATCAACCCCCCCATGGAGGGGTTGCAGCAAGTCAATCCATATCGTTGAGGGCCCGGCGCGGTACGCTATAACAGAACTCTGGGCCGCAGACCGTTGGGGCGGGAGACGTGGCGCAGGCAGGCTACTCGCGCGATACGGCAGCCTGCCGTTAATAGGATAGGAGGATGGCCGCTAGCTGTCTTGCGGCGGCCGCTTAAGATCCCTGCCCAGCCGCCAGGCCATCAGTGCCAGGCCGCCTGCGCCGGCCACCAGCAGCACCCACAGCGCGATCTTCATCCACTGGGAGCGCTGCTCGGCGGGCGCCAGAGCGGTAAGACGCTGTTCGCCGCCAAGCGTAAGGGATTTGCCGGGGTAGGCGGCAGGCAAATTATAGGTTGCGACGGTGGCGCCAGGCATCAAGGACGCAATCGGCAGCGCCGCCGGCTGTGCCGCCCTGGATCCCCAGGCCAGCAGCCAGGGGCCCTTACCGCTGGCGTTGAATATCATCTGGGTGCTGACGCGAGAGGCGCGGACCAACGGCAGCTGCTCGCCCCACTGACTGCTGATTGCCGTCAGCCTGATGGCCTGCACGACCGGCCGCTCACTGAGCTTCAGCGCCGCAGTGGTTCCCTGGTTATCCAGCTGGTAAAACACCTGCCGGGTCAGCGGCGTCCAGCTATCGTCGGCGCTTGGTCTTATCTCGACCGTCATCGGCTGCACGGTATTGACGGTGCTCGGCCATATTTCCAGCGCGGCCAGCGGCTGGGGTGAACGCAGGGTATATACCGCCTGCTGCTTACCCTCAGCCCGGGCCTCGAGCGGCAGACTCACCATTTCGGCATCAGGCACTGTTTCTTGCTCTACCGCTTCGACAGCGCTCAGGTCCGGCAGCAGTTGGTTGGTGTCGGCTTTGATCACCACCAACCACCAGCGGGTGCTGTTATAGCTATTCAATGTCACCTTGTTCTGCACCAGCCGGTCATTTTCAGCAGCCAGCTCCAGTAAGGGCACATCCTCTACTTGAGTAACCCATTCACGTAAATCGGTACTGTTCAGTACCGACACCGTCGCCCGCCGCAGTTTGCCGGCCGGCCATTCCAGATTAAGATGGGAGATAAGCCTGTTTTCAAATTCAGGCCCGGCCGACAGCAGCCAGGATTTTTTCACCTGCTTATCTTCCGCCGGTGAAGTCATGGTCAGCGACATGCCGTCCGGCGCTTTCAGGATGACAGATTTTTCGCCGTTCTCCCGGGTAGCCGCCGCGTTCTCCTGCATCGGGAACAGCTTGAACTTCATCCTGCGCGCCGAACCCTCCTGCCCTTCCTGCTCCTCAAGCGCGAAAGGTACCGCCTGGCCATC
The DNA here is from genome assembly GCF_004343195.1 of Biostraticola tofi. Lineage (GTDB taxonomy): Bacteria > Pseudomonadota > Gammaproteobacteria > Enterobacterales > Enterobacteriaceae > Biostraticola > Biostraticola tofi. The sequence goes on from NZ_SMCR01000001.1 coordinate 558,119, forward strand.
GCTGCCGAATACCCGTACATCGCGCAGATCCGGCCAGGCGGTCTGCTGGTAGATGGCCTCCGGCAGCAGCAGGCGATAAAAGGGGTCATCGCCTTCAACGCGGATGTCCTGACCATAGGCGAAATCCTGCGGCCCCAGCAATTCCGCCGAGTCTGCCGCACCGGTAGCGAACGACGTCACGGCTAAGAGCAACGTGGCGGACAGCAGCGCGCCTATCAACGCCGGACGCCGGTAATTGTTCGGTCTTTTATCCATTATTGCGGCTCCTTGCCGTTGGTTTGCCTGGGCGGCAGCGGTACAAAATAGCCAATCAACAGCACCAGTACCGCCACCCCCAGGAAGGCGATTGCCCGGCCCAGTCCACCGCCGGAGGCACTGTCGATAATAAAGAGTTTCACGATCGTCACAGCGAGAATGCCGATGCCGCAGAACCATAGCGGGCGCGACCCGCGCCGATTGGCAAACAGCATGGCAAGCAAGGCCGACAGGGTCCACACCAGCGCAAAGGTGGTCTGTACCAGCCTGGAAGCCCATAACGGTTCGGCTGACCAGGCAAGCTCGCCGTACCAGGCCAGGCCGCGCAGCAGCACGCCATTCAGCCACCAGGCCAGCAGCACCGCCAGCAGGATGCCCGCCTTGGGCAGCAGTAGCTGCTGTATCCTCGGACCCAGGTTTCGCAGCCACACATACAGGGTCATCAGCATCAGCAGCGCCCCCTCTTCCAACGGGTTGATGATGGGCAGATAACGCCATCGGTACAGTTGTCCATCCAGCAGGTTACCGGCTGCGAGCAGCCACAGCAGACCCGGCAGCAGCGGTAATAATCCGGCCTGCCAGTATAGTTGCGGGTGTCGTGTAAGCGGCCAGCGTCCGCTGTTGTCCAGCCATTTCACTGCCAGCACCGGCAGCGACAGGCCAACGGCCAAAGCGGCAAACTGCCACGCGGTATTGCCCCAGGGCAGGTCAGCCACCTGCCAGACCAGTTCAATAGCGATAAGCATCAGCACCAGCCAGAACCCCGCCAGGTGCAGCGCCTGCCCCAACCCCGATGGATAACGGTGGTCGGCTAACACCGGTAGCCGGGATTCTTCGCGCTTAAGGATAACCATGCCGGAAACCAGAGCCAGCGGCCAGGCCAGCGCCCAGTACCCCGCCGATAGCGGATGCCCACTTTGCAGCCATTGCAGTGCGGCCAGCGCCACCGCCACCGGCCACAGCAGCCAGCTGGCCTGGCGCAGCAACAGCCATTGCAGTCGGCTGCCCAGCAACAGCCATAGCCAGACCGACAGGGTCATCAGCAGCAGCATCAGCATGGCGCCGGCTGAATTCAGCCCCAGCAGATCCCGGGCGACGCCCGCCAGGGTCCATAGCCAGAACACCAGCGACAGCCCGAGGAATCCTTGGCTGAACATCGGTTGCAGCCGAGGGGATTTATCCCCCTGGCGATGCCAGAGCACGCCGGCCGCCATCAGCGCCGCTGACACCAGAACGAATACCGTGGTAAATGAGACGAAGGTCATTCCAAGCGTCCAGGCCCGTACCGCCGCCCCGGCCCCCAGCAGCATCACCGCGGTGCCGCTCCACCACAGGCGACGTTGGTCCTGGTTAAGGCCCAGCCATACCATGGCCAGCCCTTCCAAGGTCCAGGCCATGGCGGTCCAGCGGGCCGACAGCGCCAGCGGGATGGCCAGGGTCGCAAAGGCCACGCCCAGCACCAGCCCGGACAGGCTCAGCATCCGCCCCATGCCCGGCCAGCGGGTAAAAGCGATGCGGGCCGCCAGTAAATAGAACAGGCCAAAACCGAGCGCGGAAAACGCCGGCCCGAATTCCCAGTGCCGGGTCAGCGCATACTGATAACCAAAGCCTAGCAGCGGCGCGCCAAACAGTAGCGAGCCATCGACCGCCCACTGGCCCTTGATAAGATTCCTGGCGCCGAACATCACGCTTAACAGCCCGAACAGCAGAATATTGGCAAGCAAAAACAGCTCACTGCTGACAAACAGCGCCGGCTGGTAATGCTGGTAACCCCAGAGTCCGCCAATGCCAAATGTGAAAACAAATCCCAGCAGGTTAAGCTGTCGCCAGGATTGCCAACGGCTGACCGCCAGGATCCCCGCCGACAGCAGCAGGTAATAGCTGAACAGCGCCAGGTGATTGCCGCTGCCGGTAGACAGCAGCAACGGCGCCAGATAACCGCCCAGGCTTGCCAGCATCGCCAGACTCAGCGATGACTGCAGCACCGCCAGACCGACGCTTGCCGCACATATCACCAGCATCAGGCCGAACGCCAGGGTGAAGGGTAACTGGTGATACAGTTTAAAGGCGCCAAACACCGTAATGTAGAAAGCGCCCACTGCGCCGCCCTGGACGATGAGGGCGAAAATCGGTTGTTTCAGCCGCAAGCGCCAGCCGAATGCCAGCAAACCGAGGCTTATCACTGCCGCGCCCAGCAGGCGCATTTCGATCGTCAGGATGCCACGTTCGACGCTCTCACGCAGCAGATAGGCCAGTCCGAAAAACAACAGGATAATGCCCAGCTTGGCCAGCGGATTGCCGCGCATAAACCAGGAAACCAGCCCGGCGAACAGCTGCTCACCCCGATTATTTACCCGCCCGCCGCCTCGCTGGCCGGCAGCGCCCTGCCCCCCCTCGGCGCTGGCGGCCCTGCCGGCCCTTTTGCCGAATACCGATTTAACGGCCGTTTGCCAGGGATCGTCGCTCCGACCGTCAGGCGCTTCGCCTTCGATGCCAGCATGGGCACTGGAGCTGCTGCTGGAACTGGACATTGAACGGCGGCTGGATGTGACCGGGATAGCGTGATGAGCATCATTATCATCAGCCAATGGGACCCGCTCTACCTGGGATGCAGGCGTCAGGCTGGCGGCCCGGGAGGCGGGAGAGTCAGCGGGAGCGGTGGTAGCACTAACCGATGGCTCATCAATCAGACCCGGCGATCGCGGGTTAACCGCCGTCTGGGCAGCTCCCACTCCCTGCCGCCGCAGCGCTTCCAGCTCCAGGGTAAGCGTGCGTATTCGGTCATCCGTGGTACGCAAGCGGAAAAATATCCGCACTATCAGCAACGGCACAATGAAGGCGACGAACAGCACCAGGCCCGCCGCTATTATCCATATTTCATCCATTCACACCGCTCCTCAGAAACCCGCCCAGCAACCCGATAGTCGCCAAAGTATCCCCCCTTTGGCGGTTGTTACCGTTAGGTTAACCATCCATGGTCTATTAATAGCAGGGTTATGAGTCTTACGGCAAATGTGGGCGCGCCAATCTGCGATCCGTTGACGGAAGTCATACGGTAAATCAAGGCGGATCAATCTGATATCCGATGACGGCAGTCACCGGAATAGTGTGCGGGCAATACCGTTAAAGGGTGCGAAACAGCCGCCTCAGGCTTTACGGTACATCGGTTCCCGCTGCTCCTGAGTCATTTTTGCGTCAATACTGCGTTCAGCGGTAGGACGCAGTAAAAGCCGCGGCAGGCCAATGGGCTCATCGGTTTCGATGCAATAGCCATAGCGACCGGTCTTGATCCTGAGTAGCGCGGCATCGATCTTCGGCAGCAATCGGCTTTCCCGGTCTATCTGCCTGAACAGCATCCGCAAGTCTTCTTCACGCATCGCTTTATCGGCCTCATCGCCGCTGGCATCGCTGCGGGATATTTCCCCTTTGAGCTCATCCAGATGCAACAGTACCCGCTGCCGTTCAGACTCAAGACGCAGCTTGAAGAAAGTGAGCTGTTCAGCATTCATGTAATCATCGTCGGGCATCGCCAGCAAATCGGCTTCGGCCGGAAGGTGTTTAACCGTCATGTTTATTCCTCTGATAACTGACACCAACACAATGTCAGAGTGATGATGAGCAAATAGCGCTTTTTCATCGAGCACCACAATCGGATTTATCCCGGATGTGTTCCACTGCCCACTCCTTTCTTTTACGTCTCTACGCCTCTACGCCTCTACGCCTCTACGCCTCTACGCCTCTACGCCTCTACGCCTCTACGCCTCTACGCCTCTACGCCTCTACGCCTCCACCGTATACGATACGTTATAACATATGATACCATTTTTTGCTTCTGCGGGTAACGGAGAAATGCGCGAGCGGGTGAATTGAAAAGGTGAATATGCAGATAATTCCTATCCGGGTAAGATTTACCGTTCAGGCTTTGATAAAGTATGCCCGCCAGGCTGCCGCTGGTTCGGCAGTCACGCTGCCGAGCAATTGCGACAAAATGGTGCAAAAGCCCCAATTTGGGCAAGCTGATGCGTCATTTTAGTGCAAGGCAATGATCGATAAATCCCCTTATCGCCGATTGGGAATGCAGGCAGCCCCTCAGCGCCTCAGGGAACCGGCATCGGCCACCGCCGCTGCCAGGCCCAATAGTGGCATAGCTATTGCTTTGGCAGTGCTGACAACTTCTATGAGACACCTAACATGTTAGAAAAATTGTTCCAGTTAAAGGCCCATCGTACTAACGTGCGCACCGAGATCCTCGCGGGCCTGACCACTTTTTTGGCTATGGCATATATTCTCTTCGTTAACCCGTCCATTCTCAGCGCCACCGGCATGGACAAAGAATCGGTATTCGTCGCCACCTGCCTGGCGGCCGCTATCGGTTCAGCCCTGATGGGCTTTATTGCCAACTACCCGATCGCCCTGGCGCCCGGCATGGGCCTCAACGCCTTTTTCACCTACACCGTCGTACTGCACATGGGCTATACCTGGCAGATAGCCCTCGGTGCGGTATTCCTTTCGGCGCTTATTTTCTTTGCCTTGTCGATCTTCAAAATCCGTGAATGGATCATCACCAGCATCCCGCTGCCGCTGCGATCCGGCATTGCCGCCGGCATCGGCCTGTTCCTGGCAATCATCGCCCTGGAAGGGGCGGGCGTGGTCGTCGCAAACCCGGCTACCCTGGTAGGCCTGGGCGACTTGACCAAGCCTGGCCCGCTGCTGGCCATGCTGGGTTTCATCGTCATCGTGGTACTGGAAGCGCGTCGGGTCACCGGAGCGGTATTGATTGGCATCCTGGCCATTACGCTGCTCTCGATACTGCTGGGGATTTCGCCGTTTGCCGGTGTTGTCTCCATGCCGCCATCGATAGCGCCGACCTTCATGCAACTGGATATCCGCGGCGCGCTGGATGTATCGCTTATCAGCGTCATCTTCGCCTTCCTGTTTGTCGACGTATTCGACAACTCCGGCACCCTGATTGGCGTCACCAAACGCGCCGGCCTGGCTGATGAACAAGGCAATATCCCCAAAATGGGCAAAGCCCTCATCGCCGACAGCGCCGCAGCCCTGTTTGGCTCCCTCCTCGGCACCTCCACCACCACCAGCTACATCGAGTCCGCGGCAGGCGTCAGCGCCGGTGGCCGTACCGGCCTTACCGCCATCGTGGTCGGCATCCTGTTTCTGGCCAGCCTGTTCTTCGCCCCTCTGGCGTCCAGCGTCCCGGCCTTCGCCACCGCACCGGCCCTGCTGTTTATCGCCGTGCTGATGACCTCTGGCCTGGCTGAAATCGACTGGAAAGACATTACCGTCGCCGCCCCGGTCACCGTCACCGCCCTCACCATGCCGCTGACCTACTCCATCGCCAACGGCATCGCCTTCGGCTTTATCACCTGGACCCTGGTCAAACTTCTCAGCGGCCGCTTCCGCGATTTGAACGCAGCCCTGGTGATCCTCTCTATCCTGTTTGTCATCAAACTCGGCTGGCTCAGCGCTTAACCCTCTATCGCCGCCGTTCTATCGCAGCCCCGGCTGCGATAGCTGCGCTGCCAAAGCAGCCACAGTCCTCACAACATTTTGGTCATTGCAGCGCAGGCCAGCGAGAATCCTGCTGGATGATGCCAGGTGTCCATTTTCATTATTTTATAATCCAACGCCTGGTAGAAAGGAATGGCATTAAGCGAAGACAGTAACGACAAATTTATGCTTCCCGCAGCAGAGGCCTGTCGTTCCAGATAGATCATAAGCAACCTGCCAATGCCATGTCGTTGAAAACGTGGATCCACAAAACAGCCATCTACCGCGTTTTTACCCTTATCCATAAAAGCAAATCCAATAGCCTTATCGTCAATGCTATACATGAGAGCGCCGGCCGTTAACAATTGAACTTCAAACGACGCGGGCTGGGTGGTATAAGCCCAGGCATTGGTGTCTTCCTCGGTATAGTCTGCAGAGCACGATGACAGGATGGCTTCAGTTCGGATATGCCAAAGTGCTGTCAGATCGGCTTTTTTGACCTGCCTAAATGCAGCACTGCTGACAATTTTAGCGTTTTTCATAAAGTACCTTAAATGTCATTTTTCGAGTTTGAAACTTCATTAGCGCGTAGTCGATGGCGCGATGGCTATTTATTTCATTGATTAATATGAATTTATAGACTCATGCGTTAACGAGTGGACCAGAGCCGCCAACGCTTTAATTAAATAATAGTTGCGTTTCATGAAGGCATAGAGAAATTCTTATATCGTTAAATATTCAAGTGACTCATTAGCGTAGTTTTTCTGGACGTAGTTATCCCGCATAATTTTTGATTTCAGTAAATGTCCCCGCTCTTCTAAAATATTTCAGATAGTGCGTTATTTTCGATGTTACTGGCTTAACCAATTTTCCTAACGTAATATATACGTACAGGGTTTTCGGCAACATATATATCGCAGTAGGAATGGGGTAATTTAATTCTCGCAGTTCTAAACTGTTTTGATAGGAATATCCTTTGTTGAAACCGGTTCACTTTCATTATTAATGAATAGCTAACCAACTAAAATCGGAACATTGCAAGATAAACATCCACATTAACACAAAGATTTTTTCAACTTAAAAAATATTACTAAAATTAGTCGTTATCATATTTAAAACTAGGGTAATCAATTAATCTTCAAGCGTGCTTTCGTTATATAAAAACCACTGAGACATCGGAGAATACGATTATTTACCGAATAATAAATGGCCTATTACACATCTTGACAAAAAGATTGAGGTGTGGTTTATCACTACTATGGCCAATCAATGTTAATATTCGACATAACCCTCCTTAGCATTATAGTGTTAACGCACTAATAAAATAAACTAAGGTTAGCTATATCTTGAACTATTAACAGAGGTAATCCAATATGGATGTAAATATTACTGATAATCCCACTCTTGAAGAAAAAAATGAAATTATCGATGAACTTTGGAAACATAACCAGATTTTTCACCCAGTCGATATAAACACGTTTATAGTAAGTTTAACCAACAGTAATGAAAAAATTATTGCTGGTCTAATTGCTCAAACCTGGTGGGGGGCCCTTGATATAAAATATCTGTGGGTAAATGAAAGCTACAGGTATAAAGGTTACGGAAGTCAAATGATGAATGCGGCCGAGGTCGAGGCCGAAGATCGAGGGTGTCACATGGCTTATGTTGATACTTTTGATTTCCAGGCAAAGCAATTCTATGAAAAACTTGGATATAGTGAATATGGTTCACTGGGTGGTTTCGCACGCAAATTCAAGCGCCATTATCTGGCTAAAGTCTTTACCAAGGCCCGGGATAAGCATGGATAACATTTTAAATAATCAAAATGTAGTATCAACAATGATTTCAATCATAGAGAATCTTAATGAGCCTTGGGGGATAAAAGATGCGGCTTCCCGACATGTTTATATGAATAACGCGGCTCGTTTATATACCAGCACCCCGCAAAACTTCGCTATTGAAGGCAAGTCTGACCGTGATTTCCCGGCCGCCTGGTCAGAACTGGCTGCAGGTTTTATAGAGCACGATAAACTGGCAGAGCAAGCAGATAAATCCGTTTCAGTTATTGAAACTGATTTCTGGTATGGAAAAAACGAACTGCAACCCTACCTCAGTGAAAAGATACCGCTCAAAACCTTCACAGGTGATTGCATGGGAACATTATGGAATGCCCGAGAGATTCGGCTGCTCTCGCCAATGGTGTGCATTGGACGAAAAAAATCCAGCATTTTGCATACCCGAACCGACCTCAAGATTTTCACCAAGTGTGAATTGGACGTCATTTTTTTAATGTTGAAAAGGTTGAGCAGTAAAGAGATATCCAAACTTCTGGAAAAGTCGGTTAATACCATTACCAATAGAATAAGCATCATATACCAGAAAGCGGATGTACATTCCATTATTCAACTTGAGGAATACTGCAAGACCAACAATTTGGATAATTACATTCCCCCTTCACTGCTTAATAAAGGCATTAGTTTTATCTGAGAACAATCACATGAAATTGACAGAAAAATACAGCGTTGATCGTGTGCCGGCAGACGCACGCCAGCCCTTCTTTGGTATTGCGCTGGTCCATATGGGAATGCTGACAGCGCTTGACCAGTTTATGTTGGGTGCCGTTCTTGGCCATGCCATGAGCTATAGCGACGCATTTATAGCCATTACGGTAGGAAGCTGCATTTTCTTTATGGCGACAGCCGGCTTAGGCTATGCGGGCATGCGAGAGGGCGTATCCGGCAGCCTTCTGGCTCGATGGAGCGGGTTTGGCAACAATGGGTCAATGCTGGTTGGGCTCGTGATTGCAGTAAGCTTATTGGGCTGGTTTGGGGTGCAAAATTCCGTGTTTGCCAACGCGTTGGACTACGCATCAGGCCACAAACTCGGATTCCAGACTGCAGCGGCCCTATCAGGACTGACTCTGACGTTAATTGTGGCCTTTGGTTTTAAAGCATTACGACTTTTGGCAAAAATAGCCGTACCGACGTTTGCTATCGGCATCATCTACAGTGTGACGACACTTATCAATGGCCATAACAGCGGTGTCGTTATAGCAGCACCCTCTGCGGCAAACCCGCTCTTCCTCAGTGACGCTATCACCATGGTGGTGGGAGGCAGCATCGTTGCCAGCCTCATCACTCCGGACCTGACGCGTTATTACCGCAATGGACGTCAAGTCACCCTGATGACTTTACTGACTATTTTGGTCGGGGAGTATATGGTCAACGGGGCAGCCATCGTGCTTGCCATCATGTTCAACACCGCCGATATCGTGATCATCATGTCACAGGCAATCGGCGGTGTCGGACTTGTCGTGGTCGTATTATCAACAATGCGTATCAACGATATCAATCTCTATTCCTCGTCATTGGGTATTGCAAACGCCATTCAAGCATTTTCTGGTCGCAGACTACCTTACGTCATAATCACTGTGACAATAGGAGTGCTCGGTACCACATTATCAATCATGGGGATCCTTGACCGCTTCGTGGATTTACTTAACCTGCTTGGCATCCTGTTCCCGCCTATCATCAGCGTAATGCTGGTTGACTATTTTATTCTCAAGACCGACAGGGCAGTACTCGATGACAGTAGAGCCCTCAATAGGCTGCCCCTTGATAGCCAGACGAGAAAAACCGGCTGGAAGGCCATCGTCGCAAGCCTGGTAGGGGCCTTGACGGGTTATTATTTCACAATGGGCATACCCGCGATCAACGCCATTATCGCGGCGAGTGTGGCTTACCTGATGCTTGAGCGTTTTCGCTCGCCGTGCAGATAAAAAGCCTGATGAGGGTCAATACGGTAAGTAATAACCCCCGGCCCATGCCCAAACGATCACGCCTCACTTGCCCCGGGCGAACTCCGCCGCCGAATAGGCCCACAGATACAGCGACGCTGTCGAACCAAACGGCGAATAGCGCCGCCGATAGCGTTCAAATCGTTCCCTGGGCAGTTCCTTGTGCCGATACAGATTCATCATGCCGCGCCGAATCGCCAAATCCCCCCAGCTCAGTACATCCGGCCGTCCCAGCGAAAACATCATCAGCATCTCAGCGGTCCACACCCCGACCCCCGGCAAACGAGACAATGCCGTCACCACCTCCTGATCGCTATACCCGCCGATGGCCGGCAAATCCAGCTCGCCGCTCATCGCCGCGCTGGCCGCGCCCTTGATATACAGCGCCTTTTTCATCGACATCCCGCACGCCTGAATCTGCTCGGCAGTCAACGCCTCCAACCGCGCCGGCGACACCTGCCCCGCTAATGCCCGCAAACGCCCGTTAACCGTCAGTCCCGCCTTGGTAGAAATCTGCTGATCAACAATATTTCTTATCAGCGCGGCAAACAAATCCGGCATCAGCGGACGTTCAATCATCCCCACTCGCTCAATGGCCTCAGCCATACGTTTATCCCTGCGACAGAGCCAGGCCAGCTCTCTTTCCCCATACTCGAAAATCGGCATTACTCCCCCTCCCCTAACCTGCCATCGGTCCCAGCATGCCACGAGGGCTGGATAAAAGAACAGTTATTTGTTAGTTAGGACATTACTAATTAAAATATTAATATCTCATATCATTAATGCACGACCACTTCCCTCGTGCCCGCTCCAACATCAATCAAGGACCTCGTTATGCACCCTCGCAAGGTGATGATCATCGGCGCCGGCAATGTCGGTTCTTCAGCCGCCTATGCGCTGCTTAACCAGCAAATCTGCCAAGAACTGGTGCTGGTAGACCTCAATCGCGATCGGGTCGAAGGTCACCGCCAGGACCTGGCCGATGCCGCCGCCTACATGCCCGGCAGAATGATCATCAGTACTCGACCGGCCAGCAACTGCAGCGATATCGACATCGCGGTGATCACCGTCTCTGGCGGTCCGCTCAAACCCGGCCAGACGCGGCTCGACGAACTGAAGGCCACGGCTTCAATCGTCAATAAAATCGTCCCCGACATGATGCGCAACGGATTTAACGGCATCTTCCTTATCGCGACCAACCCCTGCGATATCATCACTTATCACGTATGGAAGCTGTCAGGCCTGCCGCGTAGCCAGGTACTTGGCACCGGTGTTTGGCTGGATACCACCCGACTGCGACGCATCCTGGCCGATAGGCTGGATATCGCCGCCCAGAGCATTGATGCATTTATCATGGGCGAGCATGGCGATACCCAGTTCCCGGTATGGTCGCATTCATCGGTTTATGGCATGACCCTGAACGAATATAGCCGTTGGAAAACGCAGCAAGACCTTGATTTGCCCGCGCTGGCTGAACAGACCCGCCAAACCGGTATGGACATCTATGCCAGCAAAGGCTGTACCGAATACGGCGTCGCCGGGACCATCGCTGAAATCTGCCGTAATCTGTTTACCAGCAGCCACCGCGCCCTGGCGGTTTCCTGTGTATTAGACGGAGAATACGGTCATTACGGCCTGGCGATAGGCGTACCGGCGGTGCTGGCCCAGAAGGGTATTGAGCAGATTATCGAGCTGGATTTGAACGACACCGAACAGCGTCAGTTTGCAGCATCGGCCCAGGTCATACTGCAGAACATCCGGACGCTGGCGGTGGTCCATCACTGAACGGGGCGGCGGCAGGGGATAGGACCATCAGATCATGAAGACTGGCGTGAAATGATGACGCATTTCACCCAGTGCTTCAGGGCCTTCCTGCCGCTGAATTTAGGGCTGAATATCGTCTTGCAGGGGTCGAACAGAGGATGCCAGCGTGGTGTCTGCTGATAGTGGGTCAGCAGCAGATGGATGCTGTGAGGGGTCGGCTGCGTGTTACTGACCGGGCAGTGCAAGGGACGTGGGTTATTATCATGCTTGGGGCTGTAGCAGCAGGTCAATTCGTCAGCATGCTGAACCGGTATGATCGGTGAATATTGGGCAGGCAAAGCACGCGGAAGCGGCAGAAATGAAACCCGCAATTTCCCCAAGAAATAAAATAAAATTACTACCGTAAATAATAATAAAACCTGGCAAAAGAATACACCTGGATCATATTTCTTTATGGTCATGTAAAAATTTACCCACTATTACCTATAGGTTGTAGATGCCTGTTCATCAAGAGACTGACACCGCTTGCGCAGGCGCGCAGCTATCCCATTGAACTATAGTAAAATATAATCTTATAAATACCTTAAGTATCAATTAATATATATGTAGCTTGCTATTATTAATTGCACCTGATTGATGAGTTGATTGCCTAAGAATCAAACATAGTGATTATGCTATCATCATTCTGTGCCCGGACGATATTTTTATTTAAGAGAGTTATTTTATTATGACAATTCAGATTAATTATCACATTAAAACATTGATGCAGTTATTATAAAAAAACCAGACTTTTTGAGTCTGGTTTTCATGATAATAAAACGGGTAGCAATGGGTTCAGAGAGACCTGCTGCCTATTGTCGAGGACGCGGCGGTGGTTAATTCTTTGACCTCGCCCAGGCTCTTGAGCTTTTTAGACAAATCACGGCGCTCTTTGGAAAGCTCAGCATTCTTGATGATGTAATCATCTACCCGGTCTTCATAATCAGTGCGCATGCTGGCAATGATCGCCTGGATTTCTTCGATGGTCATGCCGGGCTTGATATAGTCACTCAGGTTGTCAAGCAACAGTACGCGCTTCTGGTTATCGCGGATTTTTTTCTCGTTATCGGCGATCTCGCGCTGCAATTTGTTTTTGCGGCGGAACATGCGGACAAACTCCAATACGTTTTGGAAAGAGGGCTTAGTGTGATCCATTTCTGTTTCCTTACTTAAGTCAACCAGTGAATTCGTTAAACCGAGAACCATTACCTGCTTACAGGATAGCAGTTATCGCTGGCGAACACATCTACCGCGCGCTGCCGGCCATCAATGCCGCAATTCAGCTTTCCTTCGGCTCCAAGGGCTTGCGCAGCGCCAGGCAAAGAAGCTGCGCCAATTGCTCAAGCTGCTCGGTCAGCCGCAGACTCAGCCAGACATACCCATAAATAGCCGCTTCAGCCTGTCCCCGCTCCGTCGCCTGCTGCATAAGTTGCGTCAGTTCACTGGCGATACCGGCCAGCTCAGTGCGCTCGGCAACGATAGGCTCGGGATTGCCCTCGCGCAGCGCCTCGGCAAGCGTCATCAGCGTCCTGAGGGTAGCGCGCTGAGTAATGCGCAAGGTGGTGGCATTGAGCAAAATAAAATGACTCTCCCTGGAGGCCCACCAGGCATCAATCTGCAATTCCAGTACGCAGACGATATTTCTGTTCAGCGTCTGGATCGCGTCAAAAACCTCTTTGCCGACCCGGCTCTCTTTACTGGCGGGTGTAAGCAGGGCTCGCCTTTTGACCACCTCGTTGAGGATTTTTTTCAGCCGGCCTTCCAGACGCGGTCGATCAATGACATTGGGCGACAGGTAGGCGGCATAGATTTTACTCAGTGAAGCCAGTTCCAGACCCATCTGCCTGCGCCAGTGAATAAAAGCCCGCTGGGGATAAATGCTGGTAAACAGCAGCGCCAGCAAAGATCCGATAATCACATCGCCGCTGCGCCACAGCGCGGTTTCCATATCGCCGGCGGTCCCGCCGCACACCACCGCCAGGGTGATTCCAATCAGCAACGCCATATACGGCCGTTTGCCCAATGTCAGATAGCCGCAGATAAACATCACCCCCCCACACCACAGCAGCATCAGCGGCAGCGAATAAAGCTCCAGGCGTAGTGCAATCAGCCCCGATAGCGCACCGAACAGGGTACCGGCGATGCGCTGCATGGCCCGCTGCAGCACATTACCCCAAAAGGATATCGGCCCCATGACCACCACCAGGGTAATCAGCGGCCAGGAGCCTTCCGGGATCTGCAGTAATCTGACAATCAGAAACGTCAGCACAAACGCCAGGCTGATGCGCAGGCCATGGGCTAGCTGATAGTGCTGGTATATAACGTGTTCAAGGGAGGATATTTTACGATCCAGACGCACTGCTCGTTACCTGATGAATGAAAGCCAGCAGGCATTCTAATTAAATTGAATAGCATTCTCATAATTAATTGATTCAACATTTATCAGTCCCAGCGCGCTATCCGGCCAACGAAAGCAGGCCATGAGGACTCCGACCCGCTGGTCAAAGCGGGCCAGGGGCAGTTTGCCGCTCGCCGTTCAGGGTTAAACACTGTTTTCTCCGATTCATCAGCCAGGGCTGACTATAGTTATCCTTACTGGTCATACGGGTTTAGCCAGCCTGACGATTACCGCTGAATAGTTAGGGACCATATTTCCCCCCTCGGCAGGCATGGCCCTGGCTGCAGCAACCTCATCAGCCCGGTTTTGCCCGCGGGTCTGATTTGCTTACAACATGTAACACAATGACTTCTTTAACTTCTGTGACGGTAACCCCGCGATTTGCAGGGGTTCTGGCCGCCAATTGCGTTGAATTAACACCGGGCTTCACTTTGTAAAGAACATCAAAGGAATCGGTACCATTGCAAAGTGCGCCGTTTGTTAGCAACATAATAATTAGTTGCAAAAATGTAAAATAATCTGCCGCTCAGGTGTTCTGTTTTTCGACATCTGGAGACCGCAGCCAGCAATGTGAACAGCGCTGTTTCGGCAGTGCAAAGCAATGTCATAACGGGAAGCTGATATGCCCAAAAGAAAAAAAACGCTGCCCGGCGTTACGCGCCGGCAGCTCCTGACGTTTTCAGCCGCATCATTAGCCATTGGCGGCACCGCGAAGGCGGCCACCCTTACCGGCACCCCCGGCTGGCAGCCTTTTGCTCATAATCCCACAGCAACCTATGAAAACACGGGCTGGCAGTTTTTTACCGACAGCGAAGTCGCCACGCTTGAGGCCATGGTTGAGCGTCTGCTGCCTGCCGATGAATTTAGCGTCAGCGGCAAAGACGCAGGCTGTGTGGTGTTTATCGATCGGCAGATGAAGAGCTTTTACGGCAACTTCGATCGGCTGTATATGCAGGGTCCATTCCTGGTAGGGACGCCCGAACAGGGGGATCAATCCCCGCTGGTGCCTACCCAGCGCTATCGCCTCGGCCTGGCCTCGCTAGAGAAATACTGCCAGCAGACCCATCAGAAAGCCTTTAACCAGCTGACGACGGACCAACAGGACCAGATCCTGACCGGCCTCGATAAAGGTGACATCACGCTGGCCGACATCGATGCCCAATTGTTTATGACCCAGGTGCTGAATAACACCATGGAGGGCTTCTTCGCCGATCCGATGTATGGCGGCAACCGCGATATGGCCTCCTGGAAAATGATTGGTTTCCCCGGTGCGCGCTACGATTACCGCGACATGATAGAACAACATAATCAGGATTTACATTTGACGCCGGTCAGTATTCGCGGCAGTGAGCAATGGAACACTAAGGGTTAAATACGCATGGCAAAGAAACTCCCTAAAACCGATGTCGTCGTCATCGGCCTGGGCTGGGCGGGTGCGATTATCGCCAACGAACTGACCGACGCCGGACTTGAGGTCATCGCAATAGAACGAGGTCCCTGGCGCGACACTGCCCGGGATTTCAACGTCGCCTCGGTAACCGATGAACTTCGCTACAACCGCAGCCAGGAACTGATGCTGCGTACCAAGCAGAACACCGTTACCGTGCGCAACAACCCAGGACAGACCGCCCTGCCGATGCGTAACTGGGGGTCTTTCCATCCCGGTAACGGTACCGGCGGCGCCGGCAACCATTGGGCCGGCATCACCTTTCGTTTCCAGCCGGAAGAATTTCGTCTCAAAAGCCATCTGACAGAACGCTATGGCGCGAAAGAGATACCCTCTGAGCTGGTGCTGCAGGACTGGGGAACCGACTGGGAAGAAATGGAGCCCTTTTATATGCAGTTTGAGCGTCTGGCCGGTACCTCAGGCTATGCGTCCAATCTGAACGGCCAGCGCCGGGACGGCGGCAATCCCTATGAAGGCATGCGCTCGGGCGAATACCCTACCGCGCCGCTTAAACAGCCTTACGGACCGACACTGTTCGCCGACGCCGCAGGAAAGATGGGCTTTAAGGCGTTCCCGGTGCCCTCCTCGCTGGTTTCCGAAGCCTATACCAACCCGCTGGGCGTCACCATGGGCCCCTGTACCTTTTGCGGATTTTGCACCAATTATGGCTGCGCCAACTATTCCAAAGCCAGCGCGATTACTACGGTGTTGCCGGTTTTGATGCGTAAGGATAACTTCTCCGCCCTGACCAACAGCGAAGTGCTGAAAGTCACTATGGACTCCAGCGGCAAACGCGCCACCGGCGTGGTCTATATCGACTCAAGCGGTGACGAATGGGAACAGCCGGCCGACCTGGTGATCGTCACGGCCTTTACCTTTGAAAATGTCCGGCTGATGCTGCTGTCGGGTATCGGCAAACCCTATGACCCGCTGACCAACACCGGCACCACCGGGCGTAATTACGCCTACCAGACCGCCAACTCGGTCCAGCTGTTCTTTGATGATAAAAATTTCAATCCGTTTATCGGCGCTGGTGCGGTCGGCATGGGGATTGATGACTTTAATAATGACAACTTCGATCATAGCGGCCTGGGTTTTATGGGCGGCGGCAGCATTCGTGTCACGCCTATCGGCTCAGCGCCTATCGGTTATCATCCGACCCCACCTGGAACGCCCAAATGGGGTACTGAATTCAAGCGCCAGGTACAGAAAAACTACCTCAGCAGCATGAGCATCGGCTGTGAGGCCAGCAGCTATACCACCCGCACCAATTATCTGTCACTGGATCCCAATTACCAAGATCCGCTGGGCAGGCCACTGCTGCGCATTACTTTTGATTTCCCGGAAAATGACCTGAAGATGGCGAAGTACTGTACTGATCGGGTAGGCGAAATAGCCAAAGTAATGAACCCGCGCGAATACTATCTGCGACCGATGAAAGGTCATTGGAACTCCCAGCCTTATCAATCGTCCCATATCGTCGGCGGCTTTGTGATGGGCGCGGATCCCGCCACCAGCTCGGTAAACAAACATCTGCAGGTTTGGGATGTGCCGAATCTGTTCGTGGTCGGGGCATCGGCATTTCCTCAGAACCCGGGCTACAACCCGACCGGTACCGTCGGCGCGCTGGCATTTAAAGCGGCCTATGCCATTCGTCAATATTACATGAAGCGTCCCGGGGAGATGATTACCGCATGAACAAGCTGACTTCATTATCCTTGGGGCTGGTCGCCCTGGCGGCCGGCGCCGGGCACGCTCTGGCCCAGCCGGAATACGATCAGGTTGAGAAAGGACGCTATCTGGCGGTGGTCGGTGACTGTACCGCTTGCCACTCGACTGCGCCGGACAAACCCTTCTCAGGCGGTTTCAGGATCGATACGCCTTTTGGCGCGCTGCTTGGCGCCAATATTACCCCTGATAAAGAAACCGGTATCGGCAACTGGACCTTCGACGATTTCCAACGGGCGATGTCCGAAGGCATTGGTCATGGCGGCAAGCGGCTTTATGGCGCCATGCCATTTACCGCCTATACCAAGATGACCCGCGAGGATAACCAGGCGCTGTGGGCTTACCTGCAAACCCTGCAACCGATCCACAACCCGGTTGAAACCAACCAGTTGCCCTTCCCGTTCAATATCCGGCTCAGTCTGATAGGCTGGAACTGGCTCAACTTCAACCAAGGCGCATTCACGCCTAATTTGCAGAAATCGGCCCAATGGAACCGGGGCGCTTATCTGGTGGAAGGTCCCGGGCATTGCGGCACCTGCCATACGCCGAAAAACCTGACCGGTGGCGATAAAGAGGGACAGTTCCTGGCCGGTGGACAACTGGGTGCCTGGTGGGCACCAGATATCACCGCCAATGAGCACACCGGCATCGGTAAATGGACCGAAGAGGATCTGATTGCCTACCTGCGCACCGGCGTTAACCACTATGACATCGCCTCAGGGCCGATGGCGGAAGAAGTGGAGCATTCCTCCCAACATTGGAAAGCAGAGGATCTCCAAGCGGTAGCGGTTTACCTGAAAGATTCTGGCCACCGCAGTGATACAAAAGCCCCTCAGCCGCTGGCGGTCGATGACCCTAGAATGGTAACGGGCAAGGCGATTTACTTCGACCGCTGCTCCGCCTGCCATAATTCCTCCGGCAGCGGTGAGAAAAATATCTTCCCCCGGCTGGCGGACAATCCGCTGATACGCGCGTCCCAGCCGACCTCGCTTATCAATGTGGTGCTGGCCGGCAGCCGCGGCGGCTCGACCGACGCGCGCCCGACCGGACCGGCAATGCCGAGCTTTGCCTGGAACCTGGACGATCAACAGGTGGCTAATGTGTTGACTTATATCAGAAACAGCTGGGGAAATGCAGCTGCGCCGGTCGACCCGGGCGATGTGAAAGCGTTGCGCCAGGCGCTGAAACCCTGAGAGGACATAGCCGGGCGATAATGTGGCCGCCATTTCCTGGCGGTCGCATTCACCCAGGTGAAAGGTAATAATGACTCAGGGAAGGGCGGCATTGGTTGCCTTTCCCTGACATTAAATATCCCCCCCCGGCACAAAATAACCCGCTTACATCATCTTATTTCCAATCGATTAAAAAATACCGCCGGTAATTAAATTTTTTTTATGAAACCCACTCCATTTGAATAAATAACCTGTTTCAACTAATTCATTAGCTACATATATTCATATTAACTATGTTTATTAAATGCACGTCATTCACTTGTTATTTACACTGCAGCTACCCTCGGTTGCTACTTTTTTATTCAAGCCTGCTATATACTATTAATATTGCAATTCAATCCAAAGTAATCAATGCACCTATTGATTAATACGCTACGTATATATTATTAAGCAGAAATAAATATGATCGCAATGAAAGAAGTCAGCCCGGCAGTCGCCTGGAGATTAATGTTTCTGTTCTGTTTTATTTTCTGGGCGGTGGTGATTGGCTTTATCGTCTGGTTATAAACGGACACGCTGCATTGCCCAACACGTCCAGTAACGGTAAAACAGCCATCCCTTCCTCCTATCCCGCATCCTGCGTCCCACATAGCCCTACCGGCTATCCGGGACGCAGGCACTGCTTTATTTTACGGGATTCATCGGCTGATAAGGCACTTCCGCGTCGCTAGGCCGATCCAGCTGCCAGGCCACCCAGGCGCTACGCAGTCCAAACAGCACGATGCTGACCATAACAAAAATAAACAGTGCCGTCAGCCCGGCATTCAGCTGGTTATTAAAGACCAGCCTGGACATTTCCTCCATTGATTTGGCGGGCCCGATCAGCTGATTCTGGTCGATACCGGCCTGGTACTTGTTCGCCAGCGCCAGGAAGCCGACCCGCGGATCCGCTGACAGGATTTTAATCAGCCCGGCGCTACCGGTGAAAATCAGCAGCAACAACATCGGCACACCGGCGACCCAGGCATAGGCCTGGCGTTTCATCTTGAACAACACCACAAAGCACAGCGTCAGCGCCATGGTGGCCAGCATCTGGTTGGCGATGCCGAACAGCGGCCACAGGGTGTTGATGCCCCCCAGCGGATCAACCACCCCCTGATAAAGAAAATAACCCCAAGCCGCCACACACAGAGCGGTCGCGATGATATTGGCCGGCAGTGAATCCGTGCGGCGGAACGAGGGCACAAACGTCCCCAGCAGGTCCTGCAGCATAAAACGGCCTGCGCGCGTGCCGGCATCGACTGCCGTCAGGATAAACAGCGCCTCGAACAGTATGGCGAAGTGATACCAGAATGCCATGCTGATGCTGCTTATCGCCTGGCTGAGGATATGCGCCATTCCTACCGCAAGCGTCGGTGCGCCGCCCGCTCGGGAAACGATGGTGGTTTCACCCACATCCTTGGCATATTGCGTCAGCATTTCAGGGGTAATTTCAAAGCCCCAGCCGCTGATGGTCGCCGCGGCGGCTTCAACCGTACTGCCGCCCAATGCGGCGGCTGGACTGTTCATGGCAAAGTAAACGCCGGGATCGATAACCGATGCGGCAATCAGCGCCATGATAGCGACGAATGATTCCATCAACATGCCGCCATAGCCGATCAGCGCCGCCTGGTTTTCATTCTCCAGCATTTTCGGCGTGGTCCCGGACGCAATCAGCGCATGGAATCCGGACACCGCGCCACAGGCAATGGTGATGAACAGGAACGGGAACAAGGTCCCCGACCAGACCGGCCCGCTGCCGTCGATAAAGCGGGTCATCGCTGGCATATGCAGCGTAGGGGCAATGAAGACAATCCCCACCGCCAGGCCGAAAATGGTCCCTATCTTTAGGAAAGTGGACAAATAATCGCGAGGCGCCAGCAGCAACCATACCGGCAAAATGGAAGCAATGCCGCCGTAAATCACCAGCGTCCAGGTCAGTTGCTTGCCATCCAATGTAAAGAAGGGAGCCCAGGTTGGACTCTGGGCGATATCGCCGCCGTAGATAATCGCTGCCATCAGGCAGATAAAGCCGATGACCGAGATCTCGCCTATCTTGCCCGGCCGGATATAGCGCAGGTAGATGCCCATGAATATCGCCAGCGGAATGGTGCAGGCGACGGTGAAAGCGCCCCAGGGGCTGTTAGTCAGCGCCTTGACCACAATAAGCGCCAGCACTGCCAGGATGATAATCATGATCATAAAGGTGCCGAACAGCGCTATCACACCGGGCACTACGCCAAGCTCCTGCTTAATCAGATCGCCCAGGGAGCGTCCATCGCGCCGCGTCGAAATGAACAGCACCATGAAATCCTGTACCGCTCCTGCCAGCACCACCCCCGCCAGGATCCATATCATGCCGGGCAGGTAGCCCATCTGCGCCGCCAATACCGGGCCGACCAACGGACCTGCCCCGGCGATAGCGGCAAAATGATGGCCAAACAGCACATATTTATTGGTCGGGACATAATCCAGTCCGTCATTGTGGCGATACGCCGGCGTCATGCGGGTCGGATCGACCTGTAATACCCGATTAGCGATATAACGACTGTAATAGCGATAAGCGATCAAATAAACCGAAACAGCCACTATCAGAATCCATAGGGCATTTATTTTTTCGCCATTGTGCAGGGCGATCACCCCCAGCGCAAAGGCACCTGCCAGCGCAATTACTAGCCAGATCAAATGGGATGCCACGTTTTTCATTTATGCCTCTCCGTGTCCGTTTTAGTTGGTATAACCGGAACTATCGACAAGCCGTTTGCGGTTTTAATCCTGTTTCTATTAGCATTGGTTTTACGGCTTGGATAGCGAATCTTTTGGTATTTGTGATCCAGGAAATGGGGTTGAATATTCTCTTTCTGAAACTGTGGCTTTGGCTATGATTTCTCGCTGGGGGGCAGCAGCAGGCCTACCTTAGCCCAGGAGGTTCGAGCCGACCGCCGTCTACGCCGGTAACGTCCTACGCCTTACTGTTATTCGGCTGGATCAGTGCCCGGTTACCGGTAAAAAAGAGCAATATGCGCGCGAGATAAGCCTGGACCTCGGCTTACCTATTTCCCCCCAGACGCGCTTGGCTACCCTTTCCTTTTATTCCGATGATATAAAAAACGCGGTAAACCGCTTATGAATAGACTATTGATGATAACTAATAGAATGCCCTTGGTTCCGTAAATTAATGACACTTGACTCCAATATTATGAAATTAATTAAATAGGCATTATATAGCACGGTAAATTGTCACTGGTTATCCCTAAATCGGTCGGTAAACATAAATGGTTTCAAGAACAGTAAAACTTATTAACAATGATGTTATTTTGCAAAACAGATCACAGTTTACACACCCCAATACAACATCGACTCATCTCAGTTTAATTGCGGCTGGGGTTTAGCCGCGGTCTTGTCTGACGGCACTTACCCCGCTCAAAAAATGCGCGTCGGAGGTCAATTGGTTCGACGCCGTGATGGCAGCAAAACGGCTGTAAGCAACCCGCAGCGGCATTCATCCGGTCGATGCAATTTACCGGGCGAGGATCATATCCGGCCTGACTGGTTGGATAACCACTGGCATTACGGGCCGGGCACAGGTAATTTAACCGGCATCCCGTGGTGGAATCCCCACTGAAAACTCATTTTACGTAATGGATAACTGCCGACCGTGCGCACTAGCGATAAACAGCCCACTTTCCTGGTTCATGACTACGAAACTTTTGGCAAACACCCCGCCCTGGACAAACCCGCCCAGTTCGCCGGCATCCGCGCCAATGCCGAATTCGAGCCTATCAGCGAACCGGACGTCTTTTTCTGCCGGCCGCCCGACGACTATCTGCCGGATCCGGAAGCGGTACTGATAACCGGGATTACGCCCCAGCAATGCCTGCGTGACGGTGTCACAGAAGACGAATTTGCCGCTAAGATCCATCAGCTCTTTACCGCGCCTGATACCTGCATTCTGGGTTATAACAATGTCCGTTTTGACGATGAAGTCACCCGCAATATCTTCTACCGCAACTTTTATGACCCTTATGCCTGGAGCTGGCAGCAAGGCAACTCGCGCTGGGATTTGCTGGACGTCATGCGCGCCTGCTATGCCCTGCGCCCCGACGGCATCAACTGGCCGACCAACGACAGCGGCCTGCCCAGCTTTCGCCTTGAGCACCTGACCCAAGCCAACGGCATTGAGCACGCCAATGCCCATGATGCCATGGCCGACGTTTACGCCACCCTGGCGATGGCCAGACTGGTGCGCCAGGCTCAACCCAAACTGTTTGACTACCTCTACCAGCACCGAGGCAAAAACAAACTCAAAACCCTGATCGACATTGCCGCCATGAAACCGCTGGTGCATGTCTCGGGCATGTTTGGCGCCGAGCGGGGTAACACCGCCTGGATAGTCCCGCTGGCCTGGCATCCGACAAACTCCAATGCGCTTATCGTCTGCGATCTTGCCGGCGACATGCAGCTGCTGGCCGATCTGAGTAGCGACCAACTGCGCCAGCGGCTCTATACTCCCCGCAGCCAGTTGGGATCACTGCCGCCAGTACCGATAAAACTGGTCCATATCAATAAATGCCCGGTACTGGCGCCGGCCAGCACCCTGCGGCCGGAAGATGCAGCCCGGCTCGGTATCGATCGCCAGCAATGCCTGCAAAACCTCAAACACCTCAGACACCTGGCGGACCTAAGAGATAAAGTCGTCGCCCTGTTCGCCGACGCCGAACCCTTTGCCCCCACAGACAATGTCGATGCCCAACTGTATGACGGTTTCTTCGGCGATGCCGACCGGGCGGCCATGGACATTATTCGTAAAACCCCGCCGGTCAACCTGCCGGCCCTCGATATCACGTTTGTCGACCGCCGCCTGGAACCGCTGCTGTTCCGCTATCGGGCACGCAACTTCTCCCATACCCTGACAGACCAGGAGCAACAGCGCTGGCACAACCACAGGCAAGACGTCCTGGCACCGGAGAAATTACACGCCTACGTCCAAACGCTGGAAGGACTGTATGAACAGCACCAGGCAGACAAAAGCAAAGCCCGCCTGCTCAAAGCACTGTTTGACTATTTACAGCAACTCTAAAACGAAAATCGGCCGCCGCTACCCACCACGCCACGACACTGCCGCCAAACTGAACGCGTGTTAAAGGGAGACCAGCCCGAATGGGTTGAATTGGCGTAAGCCAAGGAGCGCCCATCGGGGTGGTAGGCCCGCCATCACGGCTTCCACCCACCACGCCACGACACTGCCGCCAAACTGAACGCGTGCTAAAGGGAGACCCGCCCGAATGGGTTGAATTGGCGTAAGCCAAGGAGCGCCCATCGGGGTGGTAGGCCCGCCATCACCGGCCCCGCAGACGCCCCTTACACCAGCTCCTCACGATACTGCGGCACCGGATCCCGGAACCGACGCGTCACCCAGGCCAGATACACCAACCCTATCGCGCCCCACACCAGACCCAGCTTCATCGAACTGGCTTCCAGATTCAGCCACAGCGCCCCCACCGTCAACGTCCCAATCAACGGCAGCAGCAAATACTGCACATGATCCTTCATCGAACGATTACGCCCCTCGCGCACCCAGAACTGGGCAATCACCGACAAATTGACAAAGGTAAACGCCACCAGCGCGCCAAAGTTAATCAGCGCCGTTGCCGTCACCAAATCAAATGAAATCGCCGACAGCGCAATCGCCCCGACCAACAGCACATTAAGCGACGGAATCCGCCACTTGGGATCCACATAACCGAAGAAACGCACCGGGAAGACGCCGTCGCGCCCCATCACATACAGCAGACGTGACACCCCGGCATGAGCCGCCATCCCCGATGCCAGCACCGTGACACAGGAAAAACACAGAATGACCGCCTGGAAAAACGTCCCGGCCACATACAGCATAATCTCAGGCTGCGACGCATCCGGATCCTTGAACCGAGAAATATCCGGAAAATACAGCTGCAGCATATAAGACACCACAATAAAGATAATTCCGCCAATAAGCGCCGTCAGAAATATCGCCCGCGGAATCACCCTACCGGCATCCGGCGTCTCTTCCGACAACGAACTGATGCCGTCAAAGCCTAAAAATGAAAAACAGAGAATCGTCGCGCCGGTCATCATCGGAATCAGATGGGCATTCTCGGACCAGAAAGGCGCAGTACTTACCAAAGTACCCGCCCCCTCGCCGTCATAAACCCCCTTCATCACCAACCCGACAAATACAATCATGATAGCCACCTGCACCACCACAATCACCGTATTCAGATTGGCCACCAGCTTGATGCCGCGCAGATTGAACAGCGTCATCATCCCGACCAGCGCCACCACGAATATCCATGACGGCACCCCGGGGAAAATCGCTTCCAGATAGATTTTTGCCAGCAAAATATTGATCATCGGCATAAACAGATAATCAAGCAGCGAAGACCAGCCAACCATAAAACCGATATGCGGATTAATGGCCTGGCGGGCATAGGTATAAGCAGAACCAGCGGACGGGAAACGACGCACCAGCTTACCGTAGCTGACGGCGGTAAACAGCACGGCAATCAGCGCCAGCGCATAGGCGGTCGCCACATGGCCATCCGTCAGTCCGGAAACAATACCGAAGGTATCGAAAATGGTCATCGGCTGCAGGTAAGCCAGCCCCATCATCACTACCTGGCATAACGTGAGGGTCTTCTTTAACTGAACACGAGAAGGATTCACGGCAGCAATATCAATCGACATAGACGCCTCCTTCATTATGATCCGAAGTCATACCGGCGGGCACCGGCCTTAGGTAAAAATGCTGGCCCATTTCGTGTTCCTTATCGCGCCGCATCGCGTGCGCCAAATCGATTATCTATCCGGACTGGGGTCCGGCCTCTTGGAAAAAAACAGTTCATCAAACGAAAAAAATAACCGACGCCAGATGACGTCGGTTATTTAATCGGCCGGTATTCTGCCAAAGCTTAGGGTAGAAGACAAGAAATAGTGCAACGCTGGCACGATTCACGCAAACGGCATGCGGGCCGGATCGGGGTACCGGTATTCAAATCCCAGCTCATGGCAGATGCGGCTGCCATCCACAATTTTGCCGCCGGCGGCGGTCTGGTCTTCGGCCAGATACGCGGGCGGCGTCAGTCCCATCTGCCGGGCTTTTTCGGGATAAAAATCCCGCTTGGCCGGATGCTCGGGGGCGCACAAATTATAGCGATGACCGCCGCGCGGCAGTTTCAGCAACAGCATAATGGCATCGGTCACATCGTCCAGATGCACCAGATTCACCCCCTGTGCCCCGCCGGTCAAGCCGGTGCGGCCGGCCAGGAAGCGCCCCGGATGCCGATCGGGCCCCACCAGCCCTGCCAGCCGCAGGATATCAACCGAGGTATTGGGTAACTGATGCAGCCACTCTTCCAGGCGCAGCAGGCTCTGGCCGGCAGGCGTCACCGGCCGGCAGGGACTGCCCTCCCTGACCTGCCCGGCGGTGTCACCATAAACCGAAACAGAAGAGGTAAAGATAATGCGCGGCACCGAGAATGCCAGCGCAGTGTCTACCACCTGCTGAACCGCCAGGCAGTAATTCTCGGCCCCGTCCACCGTCCGGCTGGCCGGCAAGGTAATCACCAGCGCATCAACCTGAAACAGCGCCTGCAGATCTTCCGGGTCAGCGTCGAGCTGTGGATTGACCTGCAGCGGATAACATTCCACGCCACACATCCGCGCCGCATCCACCCCGTCAGGCGTGGTCTTGCTGCCGGCTACCTGATACCCCCGTCCCTGCAACGCCAGCGCCAGCGGCATACCCAGCCAGCCCAACCCGATTATCGCGACTTTTTTCATCCTGCTTTCCGCCTCTGATGATGGGATCGTCCCCCAGAGCCACTGGCCCCGGCAATTAACGCCAGTATACCGTAAAAAGGAGTTGCGCTGAGTGTCAAACTTGGGGTAGGTTATTTAACCAGAGAGCACCCGCTTCACTTATTATTATTTTACGAGATGACTATGAACAACGTTCTGTTTAACCACCATCATCACCATCATCCTGACTAGTCTTTCAGGCGATGTGTGCTGGAAGACGGTTTATTCTTCCAGTGGCGCAGAACGTTAGAGAGAGCCCTCGGAAGAATTCTTCCGAGGGTTTTTTTTTTGGCTGGGTAAATCATTCATTTTAGGGTAGAGAGAATATGCAGGATAAATCACGTTTACGCATTGCCATGCAGAAATCGGGCAGGCTGAGCAAGGAATCCCAGCAGTTGCTGGAGCGCTGCGGCATTAAAATCAATCTTCAGCAGCAGCGTTTGCTGGCGTTTGCCGAAAACATGCCCATCGACATCATGCGGGTCCGTGACGACGATATTCCCGGACTGGTCATGGATGGTGTAGTGGATATCGGCATTATCGGCGAAAACGTGCTGGAAGAGGAGTTGCTTAATCGCCGCGCCCAGGGCGAAGACCCACGCTATTTTACCCTGCGTCGACTGGATTTCGGCGGCTGTCGCCTGTCGCTGGCGGTGCCGATGGATGAGCCGTTCGCCGGGCCTCACTCCCTGCAGGGCAAACGCATCGCCACCTCCTACCCGCACTTGCTCAAGCAATATCTCGACAAACTGGCTATCAATTTCAAGTCATGCCTGCTTAACGGTTCCGTGGAAGTCGCGCCTCGCGCCGGACTGGCGGATGCCATCTGCGACCTGGTCTCCACCGGCGCCACCCTCGAGGCCAATGGTCTGCGAGAAGTCGAAGTGATTTACCGCTCCAAAGCCTGCCTGATTCAACGCGATGGTGAAATGCCGGCCGCCAAGCAGGCCCTGATCGACAGACTGCTGGTGCGTATCCAGGGCGTTATCCAGGCACGGGAGTCCAAATACATCATGATGCACGCGCCCAGCAACCGGCTGGATGACATCATTGCCCTGCTGCCGGGTGCTGAACGACCGACCGTATTGCCACTGGCCGGCGATCGTAATCGCGTGGCCATGCACATGGTCAGCAGCGAAACCCTGTTCTGGGAAACGATGGAAAAGCTCAAAGAGCTCGGCGCCAGTTCAATCCTGGTATTGCCTATTGAGAAAATGATGGAGTAATGGGCTTATGACGACCTCCCCTTTTTCCAAACCGGTACGCTGGAATGACTGTACGCCGGCTGAGCAGGACCAGTTGCTGACCCGGCCAGCGGTCACGGCATCGGGCAATATCAGCAGCACGGTGAGCGACATCCTTGACCAGGTACGCCAGGGCGGCGACAGTGCCGTCAGGGAATTCAACCGCCGCTTTGATCGGGTGGACACCCCGGTACTGCGGGTCTCAGCCCAGGCTATACTCGACGCCGGTGCACGCCTGTCGTCCGAGGTCAAACAGGCCATGGCCCATGCGGTAACCAATATCGACTGCTTCCATCAGGCGCAAGTATTACCGCCGGTGGATGTGGAAACCCAGCCCGGCGTGCGCTGCCGGCAGGTGACCCGCCCGGTGGCGTCGGTCGGACTGTATATTCCCGGCGGCTCGGCGCCGTTACCCTCTACGGTGCTGATGCTGGCTACCCCGGCGAGGATTGCCGGCTGCGGCCGGGTCATCCTCTGTTCGCCACCGCCGATTGCCGATGAAATTCTCTATGCGGCCTCGCTGTGCGGCGTAGCCGAGGTCTATCAGGTGGGTGGCGCCCAGGCTATCGCCGCCATGGGTTTCGGCACCGAGTCCATCGCCGCGGTCGATAAAATTTTCGGTCCCGGCAACGGCTGGGTTACCGAAGCCAAACGTCAAATAAGCCAGCGGCTGGATGGCGCCGCCATTGATATGCCGGCCGGCCCGTCTGAAGTGCTGGTGATTGCCGACAGCGGCGCCACCCCGGCATTTATTGCCGCCGACCTGCTGTCACAGGCTGAGCACGGTCCTGACTCCCAGGTGCTATTGCTGACGCCGGATGAAGATCTGGCCCTGGCGGTAGCGGGCGAAATCGAAACCCAGCTGGCAACGCTTTCCCGTGCCGGGATTGCCCGCCAGGCGCTCAGCGCCAGCCGGCTCATTATCGCCGGCGATCTGGACCAGTGTATTGCCATCAGCAACCGCTACGGTCCCGAGCATCTGATTATCCAGACCCGGGATGCCGAAAGCCGAGTCGACCAGATAACCAGCGCCGGTTCGGTATTCCTCGGCGACTGGTCGCCGGAGTCGGCAGGCGACTATGCCTCCGGCACCAACCACGTATTGCCGACCTACGGCTATACCGCCACCTACTCAAGCCTGGGGCTGGCCGATTTCCAAAAGCGCATGACGGTACAGCTGCTGACGCCCCAGGGCTTGCTGTTACTTGCTCCGACCGTGGAAATCCTGGCCGAGGCCGAGCAACTGACCGCCCATAAGCATGCCGTTACCCTGCGCGTTCGCGCCTTAAAGGAGCAGCAATGAGCATTTCCCAACTGGCCCGCGCCAATGTGCTGGCCCTGGAGCCCTATTTGTCGGCCCGCCGCCTGGGCGGTAAAGGCGATGTCTGGCTGAATGCCAATGAATATCCCTTACCGCCGGAATTTACCCTGCGACCGGGCAACCTCAATCGCTATCCGGCCTGTCAGCCGGAGGGGGTAATCAATCATTACGCCGCCTATGCCGGACTGGCACCGGAACAGGTGCTGGTCAGCCGCGGGGCGGATGAAGGCATTGAGCTGTTGATCCGCGCCTTCTGCGAGCCTGGTCGCGATGCGATTCTGTTCTGCCCGCCGACCTACGGCATGTACAGCGTCAGCGCAGAAACCTATAACGTGGAGCGCCGCACGGTGCAGGCGCTGGACGACTGGCAGCTCAACCTGCCGGCAATCGCCCAGTCCCTCGACGGGGTCAAACTGGTGTATGTCTGCAGCCCCAATAATCCGACCGGCAATCTCCTCAGTGCTGATTCACTGAAGGCCTTGCTGGAGCTGACCCGCGGCCGGGCGATGGTGGTGGCGGACGAGGCCTATATCGAATTTTGTCCCGCGGCCACACTGGCCGGCTGGCTGGCGGATTACCCCCACCTGGTTATCCTCAGGACCCTGTCTAAGGCCTTTGCGCTGGCCGGGCTGCGCTGCGGTTTCACCTTGGCCAATGCCGAGGTCATCCAACTGCTGCTCAAGGTCATCGCCCCCTACCCGCTGTCGCTGCCGGTGGCGGATATTGCCGAGCAGGCGCTCAGCGAAGCCGGTATCGCCCTGATGCGTCGCCGGGTGGCCGAGATAAGCGACAATCGCCGCTGGCTGGCCGACGCGCTGGCCGCCTGCGACTGCGTAACCCAGGTCTATCCCAGCGAAAGCAACTACCTGCTGGCCCGCTTCAACCCTGACAGCCAGGCATTCAAAACCCTCTGGGATCAGGGCATTATTCTGCGCAACCAAAGTAAGCAACCGGGCCTGGCCGAATGCCTGCGCATTACTATCGGCACCCGCCGGGAATGCGAACGAGTTATTACTTCCCTGCTCGCGATTGACCACAGCCGTACTGATACTGCCGACCAGGAGCCCCAGTGAAACAGAAAATCCTTTTTATCGACCGCGACGGTACCCTGATAAGCGAACCAGCTGACGATTGCCAAGTTGACCGGCTGGATAAACTGCAGTTCGAGCCTGGGGTGATTCCGGCGCTGCTGGCGCTTAAGAGCGCCGGCTTCACGCTGGTCATGATCACCAACCAGGACGGTCTGGGCACCCGCAGTTTCCCCCAGGCGGATTTTGACGGCCCGCATCAGCTGATGATGCAGGTATTCAATTCCCAGGGCATCGAGTTTGAGCAGGTGCTGATTTGTCCCCACCTGCCGACAGACCAGTGCGATTGCCGCAAGCCCAAACTCAAGCTGGTCGCCAGCTGGCTGGAAAGCGGCCGGCTGGATGAGACCGCAAGCTATGTGATTGGCGATCGGGAAACCGATATCCAGCTGGCAGCCAATATGGGCATCCGCGGCCTGCGCTATCAGCGTGATACCCTTAACTGGCAGGCGCTGGCGGACCAGTTGACCCGCCGCGACCGTCATGCCCAGGTCCATCGCGTCACTCGGGAAACCGATATTGACGTTGAGGTCTGGCTGGACCGGGAAGGCGGCAGCAAGATCAATACCGGCATCGGTTTTTTTGATCATATGCTGGATCAGATCTCGACCCACGGCGGTTTTCGCATGAATATCGGCGTGCGCGGCGACCTGCACATTGATGATCATCATACGGTGGAAGATACCGCCCTGGCGCTCGGCGAGGCGATCAATACCGCTCTGGGCGACAAACGGGGCATTGGCCGTTTCGGCTTTGTGCTGCCGATGGACGAATGCTTGGCCCGCTGCGCATTGGATATTTCCGGCCGCCCGCACCTGGAATACAAAGCTGAATACAGTTATCAGCGCGTCGGTGACCTGAGCACCGAAATGGTGGAACACTTTTTCCGATCCCTTTCCTATGCCATGGCCTGCACCCTGCATCTGAAAACCAAAGGCAAGAACGACCATCACCGGGTTGAAAGCCTGTTCAAAGTGTTCGGCCGCACCTTGCGCCAGGCGATTAAAGTTGAAGGCAACACTCTGCCCAGCTCCAAAGGAGTGTTGTGATGAAGGTGGTTATCATCGATACCGGCTGCGCCAACCTGCTGTCGGTTAGCGCGGCCGTCAGGCGTTTGGGCTACCTACCTGCCATCAGCCGCGATCCCGGCGTGGTGCTGGACGCGGATAAGCTGTTTTTGCCCGGCGTCGGCACCGCCCGCGCCGCCATGGCGGCGCTTGAGAATCGCCAGTTGATTGAGCTGGTCAAAGCCTGTACCCGCCCGGTGCTGGGCATCTGCCTCGGCATGCAGTTGCTGGGCAGCGCCAGCGATGAAAACGGCGGCATTCAAACCCTGGGCATCATTGATACCCCGGTCAGACAGATGACCGACAGCGGCCTGCCGCTGCCGCATATGGGCTGGAACCAGGTATCGCCGCAGGCCGGCCATCGGTTGTTCAACGGCATTGCCGAAGGCAGCTATTTTTATTTCGTCCACAGCTATGCCATGCCGGTCTGTGCCGCCACCATCGCCCGCTGCAGCTATGGCAGCCCGTTTAGCGCGGCGGTCGAGCAGGATAATTTCTTTGGCGTGCAGTTCCATCCGGAGCGTTCGGGTGCAGCCGGCGCCCAGCTGATAAAAAACTTTCTGGAGATGTAAACGGTGATCATTCCCGCATTGGATTTGATTGAAGGAACCGTGGTGCGCCTGCATCAGGGCGATTACGGCCAGCAACGTTGCTACGGCAGCGACCCGCTGCTGCGCCTGCAGGCGTATCGCCAGCAGGGTGCCGACGTGTTGCATCTGGTCGACTTGACCGGCGCCAAAGATCCCGCCGCCCGCCAGATTGACCTGCTGCAAAGGCTGCTGGCCGGTATTGCTCCGGCGCCGGTACAGATAGGCGGCGGCATTCGCCACCAGGACGATGTCGAAGCCTTGCTGGCCGCCGGCGCTACCCGGGTGGTCGTCGGTTCTACCGCCGTGCGTGAGCCGCACCAAGTCCAGCGCTGGTTTGAACGTTTTGGCGCCGATGCGCTGGTGCTGGCGCTGGACGTACGGATCGATGATGCCGGCAACCGCCAGGTGGCCGTCAGCGGCTGGCAAGAAAATTCCGGCCTCACCCTGGAGCAGGTTATCGGCCAATACCAGCCCTATGGGCTAAAACATGTGCTCTGTACCGATATTTCCCGTGACGGTACACTTAACGGCGCCAATGTCGAGCTCTATCGGGATATCTGCGCCCGCTTTGGGGCGATTGATTTTCAGGCCTCAGGCGGCATCGGCAGCCTGGACGATATCGCCAGCCTCAAGGGCAGCGGGGTGAAAGGCGTTATCGTCGGCCGCGCGCTGCTGGAAGACAAATTCAGCGTAACGGAGGCCATCCAATGCTGGCAAAACGGATAATACCCTGCCTGGATGTGCGCGATGGCCAGGTGGTCAAAGGCGTACAGTTCCGTAACCATGAAATTATCGGCGATATCGTGCCGCTGGCGCGGCGCTATGCCGAGGAAGGGGCGGATGAACTGGTATTTTATGATATCACCGCCTCAAGCGATGGCCGGGTGGTCGATAAAAGCTGGATTTCCCGGGTAGCGGAAGTGATTGATATTCCCTTCTGCGTGGCCGGAGGCATCAAAAGCGTCGAACAGGCGGGAGAAATACTGACCTTCGGCGCGGACAAAATCTCGATCAATTCCCCGGCCCTGGCGGACCCGGAATTGATTACCCGTCTGGCGGATCGCTATGGCGTGCAGTGCATAGTGGTCGGCATCGATAGCTGGTTTGATGTCGACAGCGGCAAATACCAGGTTAATCAATATACCGGCGATGAAGCCCGCACCCGCGTCACCCAATGGCAAACGCTGGACTGGGTACGGGAAGTCCAACAGCGCGGCGCCGGTGAAATTGTGCTGAATATGATGAATCAGGATGGGGTACGCAACGGCTACGATCTGGAGCAACTGCGCCAGGTCAGAACGGTCTGCCGGTTGCCGTTGATTGCCTCTGGGGGGGCCGGCACCCCTCGGCATTTCCTGGAAGCGTTCCAGGAGGCAGGCGTGGATGGCGCCCTGGCCGCATCGGTATTCCATAAGCAGATTATTAATATAGGTGAGCTGAAAACCTTTCTCTCACAACAGGGAGTGGAAATAAGATTATGTTAACCGAACAACAGCGCGCTGCGCTGGACTGGCAAAAGACCGGCGATATGATGCCGGCGATTATCCAGCATGCCGTATCAGGCGAAGTGCTGATGATGGGCTATATGAACCCTGAAGCGCTGGCGGTGACCGAACAGACCGGCCGGGCAACCTTTTACTCGCGCAGCAAACAGCGGTTATGGACTAAAGGCGAAAGCTCAGGCCATTTTCTCCAGGTGGTCAGTATCCAGCCGGACTGCGATAACGACACCCTGCTGCTGCTGGCTCATCCGACCGGCCCCAGCTGCCACCGGGGCACCAGCAGCTGCTTCTCGCCGGCCGCCAGCGATTGGGGCTTCCTCTATCAGTTGGAAAGCCTGCTGGCCGAAAGGAAACATGCCGACCCCGCCAGTTCCTACACCGCCAGCCTGTACGCCAGCGGTACCAAGCGCATTGCCCAGAAAGTCGGGGAAGAAGGCGTAGAGACCGCACTGGCGGCCACGGTGCATGACCGGGAAGAGCTGACCAATGAAGCGGCCGATCTGGTTTTCCATCTGCTGGTGCTGCTGCAGGCAGAGGATTTGGACTTGAGCCGGGTCATCGGCCGCCTGCGCGAGCGCCACAACCGATAATCCCCCCGAGCGGAATCGATGGCAGCGGGCCGGGCTGTTTGCCAATAACCTCAGGCGGAATCGTTGGCAGCAGGCCGGGCTGTTTGCCGGTACCGCGGTTTAATGAGTCGAGGTGAAGCATCGCTGTGGTCAGCCTGCACAGCGATAAGACATCAGATTAATGAACAACCGCTCGGCCGCGAGCCGTTATTGCGGTGTTGCCAGTGTCGCGACGAACTGGCTTTGATAGGTCTTCAGCAGTTCTTTGCCCATCCGGTTCAGTGGGTGCTCAAATCTATTTACCACCGTCTTTATCTGCGCAAACAACATGGCGGATTTTTGACAATCCAGCAGCGGATTTACCGGGTTGTCGGCAAGGATTGCCACCAGGATAATCAGTTGATCCCCCGGGTCACACCCTTCACTGAATTTGGCTGATGACAGCAGACTCAGTGTCAAATAGCTCATTTCGTCATATTTACTCCGGCCAGGCTGTCTCAGTTTGTGCAGGATGGTCAGCATCATCACCACCCAGCGATCGCTGATGTTCTGGGTGGGTAAAAAAGCGGCGGTTAACAGATCGACGCTGCTCAGGAAGTTTTCTGGTTTAAAATAGTAGGTCGTTTTCAACGCTCTGAAAAACGCCAGGCTTTGACTGAGCTGCTTGTCAAATTTTGCGTAGCCCGCGTCCACCGTGGCTAATGCTGTTGATGCTGCCAACGAACAGGGGGCATTGCCCTGGCCTGTATAGGCTATAGCATGTCCCTGCATCTGTTCCAGCCTGGCGCTGAAGAGGTCATTGATAGCCTCAGCGTGTTCCACGTCAATCCGTGTCTGAATCAACTTGATGATATTGTGAATTTCCTTTACCTGTTGTTTGAATGAAGCATCCGGGGGCGTAGTCAGATCCAACGGCTGACGGAAGATCGCCAGTTCGCGCGCTATCGCGCGGTGAGCATGGCTATCAACCGCATGGCGGTTGCTGTTAATTAAGGGCAGCGGCCGGTCGCCGTGGTTGCTGTTAACCAAGGGTAACGGCCGGTCGCCGTTGCGGTGACCATCGCCCTGGACTGAGGCGTCGCCATTTCGCCCTGTGTCCGGTTGATGACTTGCCGCCCAGGGTGGGACATTGTGCACGTTGGCCATATTATTTAACAGCCAACCTAGCCTGACATAACCCGGCTTGTTATCCAATGGCAAAGCCATTCTATCATCAGCAGGGGGAGTCGCCGGTAGGTCGAGCGGTGCGGTATCAGCGACAGGCTTTGGCTGCAATGCCGACATAGCGACATAGTGGGAAGCCCTAGCCGGCAATGCTGCCATATCCAGATACACAGAAGGCGTGACCGCCAACCGGGGCAGATTGACATACACCGGCTGGCCGGCCGGAGTTCGGCGTACGACAGTGGGCGCGGCAAACTCGGCTGCTGTGTTTACCACTGAACCGGATTCTGCTGCGGCGGGTAATTCGGCACTGGGTACAATGGGGGTTGCTACCGCTGAAGCGGTTGATTTCGCCGAGGTCAACCTGGCGGAACGGATTGCCGGTACGGTTGCGGCAAGGCCAGCCGCCTGTCGGTCGCTAACGTTCAGACTGTCGGGAGTAGAGGTCTTTTTTACAGAAGCCGAAATACTGCTGGATGAACTATCGCTGCCGATGCTGGGTTGCGTTGATATGAGATAGACTTGGGGGGTGTTATGAATACTGCCGAGATCGAGCGGGCCGCCTATCGCGCTCATACTGCCATGACCCCATAGTTGGTAACATCTTATCGATATTGGAGATAACGCATTGCTCCCGCTTGCCGTTGCGGAATTGACACCGGCCACCCCGCTGCGATCCACCGGGGAAGATGAAAAAAAACCACAACAGCATATTCGATCCATCCTTGCACCTTTTTTCGCGATAAGTCATTTATTGTTAAACCATTATAACCTGGCCGAGTGTACACAGTGCCCATGTCGCCGCCAATGGCTGTTTTCGCTTGTGAAACACCGGGTTGAAGTTTCTATCGCTGAATCGCACCCATAAAAAAACCGGCCCTGAGGCCGGTCTGGCAATCACTTATTTACTCATCACTGCAGCGACTGATGAGAGTCCGACGGACCGGCTTCATCACCTGCAGCGAACAATGCGGGTCCGATGAAACGACCGCGATCATCACCTGCCGGCAACCGCCGGGGCGGTTCAGTCAAGCCATTCGGTATGGAACACGCCGTCTTTGTCGGTACGCTTATAGGTATGGGCGCCAAAATAGTCGCGCTGGGCCTGGATAAGGTTGGCCGGCAGCACGGCTGCGCGGTAGCTGTCATAGTAGGCGATAGCGGCAGAGAAGGTCGGCGTCGGGATACCGTTCTGGACCGCATAGGACACCACGTCACGCAGCGCCTGCTGGTAATCGTCGGCCACTTGCTTGAAGTACGGCGCCAGCAGCAGGTTGGCGATAGCAGCATTGTCTGCATAGGCATCGGTGATCTTCTGCAGGAACTGGGCGCGGATGATGCAGCCGGCGCGGAAAATCTTGGCGATTTCGCCGTAATTAAGATCCCAATTGTTTTCCTCTGAGGCGGCTTTCAGCTGCGAGAAGCCCTGAGCATAGGAAACAATTTTACCCAGATACAGCGCACGGCGCACTTTTTCGATAAATTCGGACGCATCACCGGTAACCGGCGTTGCCGTCGGGCCGGAAAGCACCTTGGAGGCCGCCACGCGCTGTGCTTTCAACGATGACAGGTAACGGGCAAATACCGACTCGGTAATCAGGCTCAGCGGTTCACCCAGGTCCAGGGAACTCTGGCTGGTCCATTTACCGGTACCTTTATTGGCGGCTTCATCCAGAATCACGTCTACCAGGTAAGTACCCTGTGGGTCTTTCTTGGTGAAGATGTCCTTGGTGATATCGATAAGGTAGCTGCTGAGTTCACCTTCATTCCATTCGCTAAAGGTCGCCGCCAGCTGTTCGTTGCTCAGATTCAAGGCATTTTTCAACAGCGAATAGGCTTCGGCAATCAGCTGCATATCGCCGTATTCGATACCGTTGTGCACCATCTTAACGTAATGGCCGGCACCGTCAGGACCGATATAGGTGACACAGGCTTCGCCTTCGGCGCGGGCCGCGATCTTTTCCAGGATCGGCGCGACCAGCTCGTAAGCCGCCTTCTGTCCACCCGGCATGATAGACGGGCCTTTCAAGGCGCCCTCTTCACCGCCGGAAACCCCGGTGCCGATGAAATTGAACCCTTCCGCCGACAGCTCACGGTTGCGGCGGATGGTATCTTTATAGAAGGTATTGCCGCCATCGATCAGGATATCGCCTTTTTCCAGATAAGGTTTCAGCGATTCAATGGTCTGGTCAGTGCCTTCGCCGGCTTTGACCATCAGCAGGATGCGGCGCGGTTTTTCCAGGGAATTGACAAATTCTTCGAGCGAATAATAGGGAACCAGTTTTTTGTCGGCATTCTCGGCGATGACCTCTTCGGTCTTTTCGCGCGAGCGATTGAAAATGGAGACACTGTAACCCCGGCTTTCGATGTTCAGGGCCAGATTCCGTCCCATTACCGCCATTCCGACAACGCCGATTTGTTGTGTGGACATTAAGCAACTCCCTTACGTTATAGATACTTACCCCGCCCGGATTGATCGCGGCCAGGGACTGAGTGTGGCGATTATGTTAACTCAGGTCAGCCTGAGCAGGTAGTAATTGATTTGATAGATATCATTTAATGAAAAGAATTAAAATCCATCGGCGCTCAATGCGCGCTGATAAAGCTTCAGAGTGTCATTGATAATCAGCGAAGACGCGAACTTGGTGACTACGCGCTCCCGGCTATGGACGCCCATCTGCATTCTTTTAGTCGGGCTTATCAGCAATGATTCCAGCTTATCGGTCAATGAGGCGATATTGCTTCGTTCCACCAGCGTTCCGCTGTAGTCATCAATTATCAGGCTCTGGCAGCCGCCGACATCATAGGCAATGCAGGCGCGGCCTACCGAAGCGGCCTCCAGCAGAATGCGCGGTATCCCTTCAGAATAGACCGAGGGCAACGCAACCACATTGGCATGTTCAATAAGGTTGCAGACATCGCTGCGTTTACCCAGCCAGTTGATAAGTGCTTCCTTTTGCCACTGCTCTATCTGCGCCATCGGGATCCCATCCGGGTCATCAGCGACCGAAATACCGGCGACATTAAGTTCGAATTCGATTCCACGGGCCTTAAGACGCCGTTTGGCCTCGATCAAATCCCCCAGTCCTTTACTCCACAATAACCGGCTGGCAAACAGCACCACTGGCTTGTCATGCAGCGTTTCAATGGAGTAGCGATAGATATCCGGATTGATGCCGGCGCCATCAATCACCACCGTCTGGGCAGGACTCACGCCGGTGAGGGAAATGAGCGTATTCCGATCGTGCTCATGCTCAAACGCCAGCAGACACTTTTTATTGCGAAAGATGGTCTTGTAGCAATGCAGCGTCAGCCAACGGATGATTTTCATGTGCAGTTTTTGCTCCATGAATACCCGGCCCAGCCCGACAAAGCTCAAGATGATCGGTTTTTTATACCAGCGAGCGAACAGGCCACCCATCAGACAGGGTTTAATGGTAATACAATGCAGCGCCTCAGGATTAATACGCTTGAGGACACGCCAAATACTGAACAGAGAACCGATGAACACCAGTGGATTCATCGATTGTTCCGAAACCGAGGAATTATGGCAAATCATGCCTAATGCGCTAAGCCGGTCTTTGATTTCCTCGCCGACAAAATGACTGACCACGTGAATTTCATATCCGGCACTCTTCGCCGCCAATGCTCGCTCAACCCAGTGAAGGTCAAAATACCAATCTGAATTTATAAAATAGCAAATTTTGTTCATGCAACTCTTACCGGCTAGTGTCGTCGCCCAACTCCAGGCAAAACCGTCATAAATTCCGTCATATACCTATCCTGGCTTTTATCTTTCTTGGTTTGCAAAGAAAGTAACCAGTTGATTATCCTTATCTTTATCGCAATAATGCTCAACGGACTCTTGTTTGATAAAGCAGGGGGCAGATTCAATGTCTGACCCGATGAAACATGTCCACGCCGGCCAAAGGCCTGAATGGTCCCAGACGCATCATGGGTAATCATTATTGCCGGGCAGAGTCTGATACGACTCACGCCTAACTGCAATCTATAAGAATATTATAAGTCAGCGAAAAGCATAAAAAGTTCAGCCACTCTCCAGCCCGCAACGGCATCAGTAGCAAGGTCAGCGTTATCTTGTCTCGGCGGTAAACGCCGGCATAGCATGAAACGCGTCACCGCCCGGGCGCTACGACACCCAGAGCATCCATCAAGCCGTCAGTAGCTTCAGCGCCGCCGCTGCCTGGAAACTGTAGTCAAACATTGCACCGGCGAGCTCATCGTCAGCACATGCATGCCGATTGAACAGTCCTCATAAAAAAGCCCGGCAATACCGCATTGCCGGGCTATGACAGTCTTAGGGTTGCTCGGGCAACGACGGTTTATTCCTTATAGCCGTTAGGATTGTTCTTCTGCCAGTGCCAGGTATCACGCATCATGCATTCCAGATCGCGCTGGGTTTTCCAGCCGAGCTCCTTCTCGGCCAGGCGCGCATCGGCCCAGAACGCCGCCAGATCGCCCTCGCGGCGGGGGGCAATCTCATAAGGAATGGTCCGGCCCGATACTTTTTCGAATGCTTTAATCATCTGCAGCACCGAAGATCCTACCCCGGCGCCGAGATTATAGGCCTGGTAACCTTTGATCGCGGCCAGATGGTCCATCGCTTTCAAATGGCCCTCGGCCAGGTCCATCACGTGAATATAGTCACGCACGCAGGTGCCGTCTTCGGTAGGATAGTCATCGCCGAACACCTTGAGCTTTTCCTGGCGGCCTACCGCCACCTGAGCGATAAACGGCAGCAGGTTGTTGGGGATGCCGTGCGGATCTTCGCCAATGCGGCCGGACTCATGTGCGCCCACCGGATTGAAATAACGCAGGGCAATGATCGAGAATTGCGGTTCAGCCTTGGCAAAATCCGCCAGGATCTGTTCCACCATCAGCTTGGAGGTGCCATAGGGACTGGCGGTGCCGCCAATCGGCGTGGTTTCGACAAACGGCACCGGCGCATTGACGCCATACACCGTCGCCGATGAACTGAAGATGAAATTATGCACGCCGGCCCGGCGCATTTCTTCCAGCAATATAAGCGTGCCGCTGACGTTATTCTGATAATACTCCAGCGGCAGCCGGGCAGACTCACCGACCGCCTTGAGACCGGCGAAGTGAATCACGGCAGAAATGTCATGATCATCAAAGATGCGCTGCAGGCACTCAGGGTCCTGCACATCGCCCTGATAGAAGATGATATCTTTATCGGCCATCTCGGATACGCGGTCTAACGACACTTCAGAGGCGTTAGACAGATTATCCAGCACCACCACCTCATCGCCACGTTCAAGCAACGACAGTACGGTATGAGAGCCGATGTAGCCCGCGCCACCGGTGACGAGAATCGCCATAGAAACTCCTTGTAAAACGATGAATTATGCCTTAAGCATCGGTTATTTAGCCAGCAAGGCTTTAACTTGTTTGCGGAATTCAGCGCCCTGCTTTTCATTGCGCAGACCGTAGCTGACAAAGGCCTGCATATAGCCCAGTTTACGACCGCAGTTAAAGCTTTGGCCGGTCAGGTACAGGGCATCCACCGGCTCATGATTTACCAGCGACGCAATGGCGTCAGTCAGCTGGATCCTGCCCCAGGCGCCGGGCTCGGTTTTCTCCAGCAGCGGCCAGATATCGGCAGACAGTACATAGCGCCCCACCGCCGCCAGGTCTGAATCAATGGTACTCAAATCCTGCGGCTTCTCAATAAAAGATTCGATATGGCCGCGGTCGCCGGCGGTGGTCACATCAGCCTTGCAGCTGATAACCGAATACTCGGGCAATTCATCTTTCGGCAGCGACTGCACCAGCACCTGGCTATGGCCGGTCTCCTCAAAACGCTTGACCATCTCGGCCAGGTTCTGGCTGCGGTTATCATAGGTTGAGTTATCCAGCAGTACGTCCGGCAAGACCACCACAAACGGCGCATCGCCGAGCATCGGCTTGGCCGAAAGAATGGCATGGCCCAGGCCCAGCGGTTCACCCTGGCGCACGTTCATAATCGTGACGCCCTTGGGACAGATGGCCTGGACTTCGGCCAGCAGGGTATTTTTTACCCGCGCTTCCAGCAACGCTTCCAGTTCAAAAGAAGTATCGAAATGGTTTTCCACCGCGTTTTTAGACGCATGGGTGACTAACACAATCTCTTTGATACCGGCGGCGGCGATTTCTTCAACGATATACTGAATCATCGGTTTATCGACAATCGGCAGCATTTCTTTAGGAATGGCTTTGGTCGCGGGGAGTAAATGCATGCCCAGACCGGCGACGGGAATGACTGCCTTAAGATTTTTCATAGCATTAGCACCAGTGAATGAAAGAAAAGGGATAAATCAACCTAATCAGCATAGAGCAGTATTCAGCATAGCACGTTCAGATTGCCCTGAAACGGCGCATAAGCCGCTGGCTGCATACGCTTTTTATGATGTAAAGCATCGAATTAGCGCCAATGCCGGACCCAGGATATGCAAATAAAGGCCTAACTCAGCACTCAAGTACCGCGGCCACCCCATGGGCGGCCGTTATAGGGGTGGCCGCTATATAGGTGGCCGCTATATGGGCGGCCGCTATATAGGTGGCCGCTATAGGTATGGATGGCCGCTATAGTGGCTGATTAGCTGCGCAGCAGCGTCAGCAGTTCCTGGGTTTTCTGTTGCATCAACCCTTCGTTGCCTTTGCTTTCAACGTTTAACCTGACCACAGGCTCCGTATTGGAGCTGCGCAGGTTGAAACGCCATGCGGCAAACTCCAGGCTGATACCATCGGTATGATCGATGGCCAGCGCTTCGGCCGCGTAGGTATCCAGCACCCGCTGGATAGCCGCTTTAGGATCTGCCAGGGAGCTATTGATCTCACCTGAGGCCGGATAGGCGCTCATCCGATCGGCAACCATTTCACCCAGGGTTTTATTTTTGATATTCAAAAGCTCAGTGACCAGCAGCCACGGGATCATACCGCTGTCGCAATAGGCGAAATCACGGAAATAATGGTGGGCACTCATCTCGCCGCCATAAATAGCGTCTTCTTTACGCATACGCTCTTTGATAAAGGCATGACCGGTCTTGGACATTACCGGCGTGCCCCCGGCCTGGTTGACCATCGCCACGGTATTCCAGGATAGACGCGGGTCGTGAATAATCTTGGCGCCAGGATGTTTTTCCAGGAAGGCGGCCGCCAGCAGGCCGACAATATAATAGCCTTCAATAAAGTTACCGGTTTCGTCAAACAGGAAGCAGCGGTCAAAATCACCATCAAAGGCAATGCCGATATCCGCGCCTGAGGCAGTGACCGCATCAGTGGTATCCTGGCGGCATTCAGGCAGCAAAGGATTAGGGATGCCATTAGGGAAATTGCCATCCGGCTGATGATGCAGCTTGATAAATTCCACCGGCGCGCCAGCCTGCTTAAAACGGGCCTCAATGGCATCCACAACGTGGCCTGCCGCGCCGTTGCCGGAGTTGATGACCAGTTTCATCGGCCGCGTATAGTTGGCGACATCGATATAGCCCATCAGATGATCGACATAGGCATCGAGGATGCTGATGTGCTTATAGCTGCCCTTGTTGGCCGGTAGAGCTGGCGGGAACGCATTCTCTTCCGCCAGGCGCTGGATATCACGCAACCCGGTGTCGCCGCTTATCGGGCGTGAGTGCTGTTTGACCAGCTTCATGCCGTTGTAGTTCATCGGGTTATGGCTGGCGGTCACTTCTATGCCACCATCCACTCCCAGATGGAAGGTGGCAAAATAGATCTCTTCGGTGCCGCTGACGCCGATATCAAGCACATCGGTGCCGGCGTCACGAAGACCCTCAGCCAGGGCCAGTTTCAATGACTCACTGGTCAGGCGCACATCGCCCCCCACCACCATGGTTTTGGGCTTTAGAAATTCGCCATAGGCCCGACCGATGCGATAGGCGATATCCTCGTTAAGCTCTTCGCCGAGTTTGCCGCGAATATCGTACGCTTTAAAACAAGAAAGTGCAGACATGGTATCCCTCAATTAAACACGGCCATAATGGTCTTTTATACGTATGATATCGTCATCACCCAGATAGGATCCGGATTGAATTTCCAGCAACTCCAGCGGGATCTTGCCTGGGTTTTCCAGCATATGGACAGATCCCACCGGAATAAAGGTCGATTGATTCTCGGTAATCAGATAGATCTTGTCATCCTGGGTCACCTTGGCGGTGCCGGCCAATACCACCCAGTGTTCCGCCCGGTGGTGATGCATCTGCAGCGAGAAAATGCCGCCCGGTTTGACGGTGATACGGTTGACGTTAAAACGCGGCTCATTGACCACGATATCGGTACGGCCCCAGGGACGATACGATTCCCGGTGGCGACGATGCTCGGTACGGGCGTGGGACTTCAGGTATTCAACCACCTTCTTGACGTCCTGCACTTTGGACTTATCGATGATAAGAACCGCATCCTTGGTATTGACGATCACCAGGTTCTCTACCCCTACCGCCGCCACCATTTTCTCATCAGTATTGATGTAGCAGTTTTCCGCATTATGCAAAAACACATCCCCGGTCAGGGCATTGTTATTGTCGTCTTTCTCACTCACTTCCCACAGGGCTGACCAGCTGCCGACATCATTCCAGCCGGCATCCAATGGCACCACCATGGCATCAGCGGTTTTTTCCATTACCGCGTAATCAACCGAGTCATCCGGGCAGGCAATAAACTCGGCTTTATTGACGCGGATAAATTCCTGGCTGGCATCGGTCTGCGTGGAAGCAATAGCCTTCTGGCAGGCTGCCAAAATATCAGGGCGGTATTTGCCCAGTTCAGTTAAATATTTCTGGGCCCGGAACATAAACATGCCGCTGTTCCAATAATATTCGCCGCTGGCGATATAGGTCTCGGCGGTTTCTTTATTGGGCTTTTCAACAAAGCGATGCACGGTAAATGCGCCCGCGGTACCCTGCTCCAATGCATCACCGCGCTGAATATAGCCATAGCCGGTTTCAGGGCCGGTAGGCACGATACCGAAAGTCACCAGGTTGCCGGCCTCGGCATAAGGCTGCGCATGTTGGATGGCGGCATGGAAGGCCGGGTTGTTTTCTATAACGTGATCGGCGGCTAAGACCAGGAGGATCGGGTCTTCGCCATTGGCAATAGCGCTAAGGGCCGCCAGGGCGATGGCCGGAGCGGTATTACGGCCAACCGGTTCAAGGATGATGTTTTTGGACAGGTGATCGATTTGGCGCAGCTGTTCAGCGACCAGAAAGCGGTGTTCTTCATTGCAGATAACTAATGGTGATTCAATTGACAGGCCGTCCAGGCGAGTGATGGTTTCCTGAAGCATGGAATAATCGCCATGGAGGCGAAGGAATTGCTTAGGGTAAAGCTCGCGGGACATAGGCCATAGGCGGCTGCCGGTACCGCCGGCCATGATGACAGGAAGTAGCATAATTATTAATAACCTCGAAGAACGCGAAATGTTAGGAAACTACATACAGGTTTTATTATTTATTATTAACAGCCAACTAAAACCTTACTTTTTTTGTTAAATATAAGTTTGAATATAAGGATGAATCCAATTGATAGAGAGAATATAATGACATCAACAAAAAATATAGTTGCATAAACATTGCCATGAAAAAGATCTATCTTAGTAATTATCAGTCGGCCTATGCCTGCAAAATAGCCA
Organism: Biostraticola tofi; assembly: GCF_004343195.1. GTDB lineage: Bacteria > Pseudomonadota > Gammaproteobacteria > Enterobacterales > Enterobacteriaceae > Biostraticola > Biostraticola tofi. The sequence continues at coordinate 602,310 of NZ_SMCR01000001.1, forward strand.
TGCACAAAATATAGACCAAAGCTGATTAAACCAATGAAATCTACAGCCGATGCAAGAACTGGATTCCTCTGTATAATAAGACTTTCATAACGTCTAAGTATCAAATAAATAATAATAAAAAATGCTACTTTTTGTAGACCCCATAAGTTATCGTACTGAAATGAAACCAAGGACAAGACAAAGTATATGAATAAAGAAATGGTTACAGATATCGCAAACCTTAAATAAAAAAAATCTCTATATCGGCTTATGAACATTCCAGTCACATAGATGGGCAAAAAATGCAGTGCTGCGAGAATGGGATTAGAGTCACCAGAAGGCCTAGTAGTGATTGCAAAAAAGATAATGAGACAAGGCAAAGCAATAAAATAACAATTTCTTTTATCTAAAAAATATAATATTGGCGACATTAAATAGATAACTGTTACTGCAGGAATAAACCATAATGGCCCTAAGTGGCTACCGGTTAGCAAAAAAAACATGACTTGGTATGGAATTGAATGTTGTTTTAGTTGATGCAAATCAATCCAATTATGATCTGTTTTAAATGACAATACGTAGATAAGGATTGCGGGAATGGAGATTAAAACATAAGGAATTATAACATTTTTTAATTTAGACTTAATATATTTTGTAAAAGTATACTTATGAATCAAATGCTGAAATAAAAAACCAGAAATCAGCATAAATAGGCATGTCGCTTCTCTAAAAAATATTTTTATCGAATAGTCAATGGTAGGAGCAAAATCTGATGGTTGATACAGCATTCTACCAACTCCATCAGAATGAATAAAAATGATCATAAATATTGCTATTGCACGAATCCATGTTATATGGTTTAACATAATCCACCATTTAAAAGTATAATAATATTATTTAAAGTCAAAGCTCAAGCTGTCGAAATTGGTGTTATCCAAAATTCGATTTTGACGCTTGGTTATAATTGAGGAATTTTTAGTGAGAACATTATTGTCAATTGAAATAGCCAACCTTGAATTTACAGCCTGTAGATTATTGAACTTTGTATCTAATAATATAGGTTTATAAGCGACGCTTTCAAATTTGTTGTTTATAATTTTCAGAAAGCCATCACATTGAACTATACGAATTATGTAAGGTAATACTTGAGTTTTGGAGTCATTGAGGGAAAATATATTGCTATCGATTGTTATATTTTTAAAACGTTTATTTTCTGAATAAGAAACAGTCGAAACACAAAGGTTTGAGTTTATAATTTCATTATTGGAAAAAACTATGTTTTCAATAATAGATTTTGAATTTTTTTTAGGCCAAAACCTCATCCTCAAAGCAGCACCTTCTAACCTATTAATTTTAGATCCTATGAATGAGAACTTGTTATTAGTAATACAAATATTTTTTATGAGAGAATCATCAGGTGAATTATGATCGTCCGTCAAATAAACCCCACCCTCACGTGAGGAAATAACGCTATTATTCATAATTAATACATCGCTTGCATAAGAATAAAGCTTCAAGCATCCCTTACAGCATTTTATGATATTATCAATATATTTAACATCATTGACAGGATAGTTTATATCAAAAGAACCTGACGAAATGGCATCATCACCAACATTATAAATTATATTTTCAGAAGCAATAATTTTTTTTGAACGGTAAAAATGAATGCCATCGGTTCCACTTAAACCGTTCATTCCGCCCTTATGGTCTCGTACAATACAACGGTGAACTTTTACATTTTCCGAATAATCAATATGTATACCGAAACCAATTCCGTATGCTTCCTCAACATAGCCTACATTGACAGGATTACCATTTGAGATATAGATCCCTTTAGGCCCAGCCTTTCCTGTATATGCGGCAATATTTAATCTTTTTAGGGAAAAATCATTTAGAGTCAAAGAAAGTTTAGTATCGGATGATTTTGCGTTACCAAACCGGAATCCATCGTGAAAATGATCTAACAAAAATATGGACTTACCAATACCTGCACCTTTGAAAAAGTATTGGTTATTAGGCAAATTTACAGACCTCGTCAAACGGTAATTACCAGGTTTATCTTGAAAAATTGGTATACCTGAAGAAAAAGCTTCAATCACAGCATCGGTGTCGTCAGTAAATCCATCTCCTGAAGCGCCAAAATCTTCTAGACTGTATTTTCTTATTGATTTAGGATTTATTTTTGATTGATTACTATCAGTAATTGTTGATGATGCTTTGGCATTACCTACGTCTAGAAGAAGTAATCTTAATACAAAATTACTTACACTACCAAATATAAATGATTTTAGAAAAAAACGCTTAGAGATGACCATAACTACCCTCAATTATAAATATTAAACATCAGTAAGCGCCATCCTTGTGTAATACAACATTAATTGTTTTGAAAAGAATAGCAATATCGTTCCACAATGACCAATTTTTAACATACCAAGCGTCGAAATAAACACGTGTGTCGTAATCCACGTCATTACGCCCACTAACTTGCCAAAGCCCTGTCATCCCAGGTTTGGCCATAAGATAATAATCAACATCACCTGCATACCTTTCTAATTCAGCTTCAATAATTGGCCTAGGTCCGACTAAACTCATATCACCGCGAACAACATTCCAGAGCTGTGGTAATTCATCAAGGCTAGTCTTGCGAATAAATCTACCTACTTTCGTTATTCGAGGGTCATTTTTGAGCTTAAAATCGCGATCCCATTCAGCTTTAGCATTAGCATCATTAGCAAGCAAATTGTCTAGTAATTCTTTTGAGTTAACAACCATTGAACGAAATTTAAGGCATTTAAATTTTTTACCGTCAAATCCAATCCGTTCATGTCCATAAATAGCACTTCCGCCATCTTTACTCACAAGATACATCAAGATTAAGAAAAACGGGAACAAAAATAGCAGTATTGTTAAGGCACCAAAAATATCGAATGACCTTTTTAAAATCCTTGAAGTTCGCTTAGCTAAATTATTGTTTACCCGCAAAATCATAACTTCATGACTAAAAATGAAAGACATGTCAGTTCCATACAGCGGAACTCCACGCAAAGTAGGGATAACAGACACTGAACGACATTGGTTTTTATTCAAAGTCTTAAGCCAATGATCTCGCAACAATTGCTGTTCAAATTCTAAAGCAACAATGAATTGAGTTTCATTAGGCTCAGCTAAATCCCAGAGCTCGGATTGATTAGACAGAACTTTTACGCCATTTATGAATTCATCACCGCCTTCATGTACTGCAAAAAAAGCGACCACATCGAATCCAAGAACTTCTTCGCTTTGCAATGCAGCATAAGCCTCGCGTGCATTCCTTCCATTGCCAATGATAATGGTTTGTTTTTTCCATAACCCCATTACATTCAGAATCTTTTTGACGAATGAACGCATCAAAGGGACTGTGATTAAGCAAAATATCCAAGTCAGGGACCATACGAACCGGGATATATCCCATTTGTAAAATCCAAATAAAGCTAGACTCATAACTGAGAATATCAAAAGTGTCCTTAACACCTCTTTTAATTCAAACCAAAAAGGCTTCCGATAAGTATAATGGCGGAGTCTGATCCAGAACCATCCTATGCATACGAACGACAAAATAAAATGAGATATGTAAAAAGAAGACATTTCATCTTTTGAAATGAATTTATAGATGTCTCCAGAAATTTTATTAACGCAATAGACAGATAAAAATAAAGATGCATTAAAAAAAACAAAATCAGATAAAGCAAGAGAAAGCTTGACCCATATATTCTTAAGGTTAGCGATTGTATTTTTCATGAGTTATTTTAAACCTGAGTGTTGTATATATTGAAAATTCATGAATTGATTTTTATAAATGTGGTTAAAAAATTAAGCTTATAAGAGTTATTAAGGAATATATAATTTATATTTTTCACTGCTGTAATATCTAATTATTTCAAGAACACGGCAAATCAATAGTGAAACTAAAAAAACAACGGTAAAACCAATAATTAAATATAACGCATAACTTACGTAGCTAAATTTCAAACCTTTACTACTAATTCCTATCAATATAAAATACGTATCAATCACTGCAGCGTGACAAAAATATATCCTAAACGAATTATTAGATATAAAAGTCACATATTTATTGGCAACAGGCTTTATTCTGATTAAATAGGAAAAAACCAACACAGAAGCCAGGATAACAGTTGGGCTGTAGTTTTTATAAAAGTAAAATTCGTCCGAAAACACATGAAAATATTGAGTTAATAAAGCCGTAAGCAAACTAAATACGATATATGCAACCAAACTATAATAGCCATTAGTTTTATTTAATTGAATTGATTTTAAACAATAAGCACCCCAAAAATAATATCCTAAATAATCTACAAAACTAAACATCCAAAAACCAGACTCTTCATTAGCAGCTTTCCAAATTCCATCGCATAAGGAAAGGATAAATAATACAATAGCAATACATTTTAGATGGTTTATGCTCAACGACCCCAGAGATTTTGATAACATTGGGATTATTAAATATAGGGGAATAATCATATACATATACCACATATGATAGTAGGGAGCCCCAGATAATATCAAGGTTATAGGCTTAATAAAGTCTATATTTGAAAAATTACCATCAGCCTGTATAACTGATTTTATTATATTAAATATAAAATAAATTGCTGTCCAAATTAAAGTCGGCAAAATTATATTACGCGTGATTTTTAATGTGTAAAGATTATAGGGAGACTCGCGATAGCTAATAGTCAAATAACCAGTTATCATTACAAATAGCGGTACGCAGATCCGACTAAAACTATTCAGAATATTCGATACAAAAAATTCATGTAGTGGTTCAGCAGCAAACATAAATTTTCCACACAAATGGAGAAGTATAACTAGCAAGCAAGCTACAACTCTTAAATAATCAATTGATAATATTCGATTATTCATTTTTCACGCTCAAGAATAAAAAACTAATGACATAAGAATCAAGCAAAAAAATAGCATGGAAAGCAACTTTGTAAGTATGTATCAGTAGCCTTAGATGGTAGATTTAAATGATTCATATCGTTTATATACAAATTCAGTAATTTCTGCCCTGAATCTTTCTTCCGAAAACCTCATTGCATTTGCTCTGCAGTCTTGAGGATTTATTGAAGAATTGTTTTCGAAACGGGATATGGCATCAATCAAAGACTCACAAGATTGCTCACTAAAAAAAATCCCCGTTCTACCATCAACGATGGTTTCAAGCGCTCCCCCCCTCCCAAAAGCAATAATCGGGGTACCGCATGCTTGGGCTTCTACTGGTGCAATGCCGAAATCCTCTTCAGCAGCAAATACAAACGCTTTAGCTTTTTGCATCATTTCCTTAAGTTTTGAAAATTTTTGATATCCCATCAATTCAATGTTTGGAGTAGCTATTTTCTTAATCTTATCAAAGTCTGGGCCTGTGCCTATTACAACTAATTTTTTATTAGGCATTTTAGAGAAAGCTTCAACGATTAAGTCAATTTTTTTATAAGGCACCATTCTCGAAGCAGTCAGATAAAAATCTTCCTTCTTTTCAGTCAACTCAAAATCATTTACAGCAACTGGTGGATAAATTATGTCAGAAGTTCTTCCATATATTTTCTTGATTCGTTTTCCGATAAATCTTGAGTTGCTAATGAAATAATCGACACCAAAAGACGTACGATAGTCCCAAATTCTTATTCGGTGAAGGAAATATCGAACCATGAATGCTTTCATTCCCGTTATAAGATTTGACTCTCTAAGATATTGATGTTGTAAGTCCCAAGCATAACGAATTGGCGAATGCACATATGAAATATGTAATTGATTAGGACCAGTGAGAACACCTTTGGCTACAGCGTGACTGCTTGAAATAATCAAATCATAACTAGATAAATCAAGCTGTTCAATAGCAAGTGGCATTAACGGTAAGTAGTTACGATATTTGCTTTTAGAGAATGGTAATTTTTGAATGAAAGTTGTTTTAACAGCCTTACCTTGCAAAAAAAATCTATCATCATCACTAAGATTTTCGCAAACAGCAAATAGATCAGCTTCTGGAAAGCATTTAATTAATTGTTCAAGGACTCTTTCTGAGCCAGCATATACAGATAACCATTCATTTACAATTGCAATTCTCATATTTTTCCTACTTAATCATGTTTAACATTTTGTTGCTTCTACTTTCGTAGGTATACTTACTTGCCAAGCTAATCCTATCCTCTAGATTTGCCACTTTTCCCTGGAGAGTTTCTTCGATAGCTTCCAGAAATAGCTCTTTATTTTTACCTATCTTAACAATTCCTTCAAATTCCATAATGGCTTTCAACTCAACACTGACTACTGGCTTGCCCGCGGCCAAATACTCAAAAAACTTCATAGGAAACATGTTATCTGTATACTCATTTATATTGTTAGGTAAAAGAGCAACATCAAATCCTTTCAAATAACACGGCAGATCTTTATAAGGTCTAGGGCCTAAAATATATATATTGCTCATGCTTTCTAATTTTGCCACATCAGTCGAAGGATCCCCTTCACCTACCTGACCAATTATAACTATATTCCACTCGGGGCGTTGCTCTGCGATATAGATCAACAATTCAAAATTGACTTTATAGCTACTTACTGCACCAATAAAGCCTAATATAGGTCCTTTGATTTCTAGCAAATCTGTTGGGACTAAAGTATCGGCTTTCATTGCTTTTGAGAAATGATTAAAATCGGCCACATTTGAAAAATAATAAGTATTATCATTCAATTTCTTTCTTGATATTAGTAAATTAGGCGCTGTTACAAATACTATGTCAGCTCCTGAAACAAGATCTTTCTCGGCACGTTCCAGAATATTAACAGGCATTCCTGGTTGAGCTTTTATTTCATCAACGCAATGGTAGATAACTTTATTATACTTTTTTAAGTCAATGAATTCCGTAGTTAATGGATTATAAGTCCAAAGCCAAGGATTAAGTAAACTTAACTTCTTGGACCAGAAAGTAATAGCCAGCTTCAAAAAAATTCTATTGAACTGTCTAACTAACTTATAATTGTTCCAAGGGAGTGTGATCGGTGACCAAACCCAGATATTATCACTCACCTGGCGCGGTGGCTTGATTGCTTTAATTATTCGTTTAATTATTCTAGTGAAGTCTTTTTTGTTCAAGCCGGGACTGCGAAGGCCAAGCGAATCGATATAAAGAATCTTATTTCCACGTTTAGCAAGGTCTACTGCGACATGCTGTTTATTGGTCCAAAAAGGATTATCCCAATCTGCGGTAGATAGTAAAATAATATTCCTACACTCTTGCTTCATTCAATTGTCCTCAGGAATTTCATTGGATTACCTGCATATAAACTATTTGATTTCAAAGTACCTCGAACTACCGTATTAGCCCCAACAACTGTATGACAACCAACAATAGAACCCTTAGTTATTACGCATCCAGCGCATACCCAAGTATCATTGTCGATAAATGTCTCTTTTTTAATATAGCCTTGGTTTCTAATTAGGTTATTCAAATCATTATAACGATGATCGGAATCATAGATACATACATTTGGACCAAATAGACAGTTATCACCTATGTAAATATATTTATGACAAACTATATTAGTATTCGTGTTAAAAAAAACACCATTTCCGATTTCTAAATGCCCTCCGGAACTAACAATAGTCGTGTTTTCAGATATAAAAACTCTGTTAGATGAGCCTTTTATTGTAATTTTTCCATTATTGCGAATTTGAATTTTTACACCAGAAGAGATATATGTTCGAAACAGATTTAACTGCAGTGATCTCCTATATTTTAACTTAAGAAACAGACACCTGCAAAATGACACAAAAAATCTCGGATGCAAATATTTTAATATCATAGTACTCTTCTATTTACTAAACAAAGTTTTTAAAATTCTTCGAGTATGAGGGGTACCTACTAGAATAATAAACCAGAAAGATAAAAATACTATTCCATCAACGATTAGTGTAATCAAATCATTTACGACCCTGAAATTAATCAAGGTTATAAAATTATATAACACTGCTCCTAATGTCATAATTATTGCTATTTTTGCTATTTGCGGCCAAATATTAATAGCAATCAGACAACCTAATAATAATACTAAACCGTATACCGTATAGCCCAAACCTAATGCATAAGCACCAATATGTTTATAGAAAATTATGTTTATAATGATATTTAGGCATAATCCAATGCTCATTATCATCATCACATAATTATTTTTTAGCTGCGCGTTTAAAGCCTTTATATATACATATCCAATAGCTTGTGCCCATAAACCAAGTGACATACCAAACAATATGATGCTCGTTACATGGATAGACTCAGCATCAAATCTACCTCTAGCAAACAGCACAGTCACAATTTCAGTAGAATGGGTCCATATAAATGCAGATATTGGAAGTGACACCATCAACATGATATTGAATACATTCACCATCTTAATTTTCATTTCTTTTTTTTGTACCCCCCCCCAACTCGCCAATCCAGCTAAAGCAACAGGTGCTGATACTATTAGGAGTAATGTTTCCGTTATAAACTTTGCATAATCAATTGCGGAAACAGCATTAATACTTATTAAGGTTGCTATTGCTCGTTCAACAGCAATATTTCCTTGATAAATTACTGGAAGGAGAATTAATGGACGTAATGTCACCCAAAATTTTTTTATGACTTCCTTTAGAATTTTAAATTCATAATTTTGAGGAAATAACAGTAAATTAGCTTTAATACCTCTACATAAAACCCAAACAAAAAATAAAACATAGCTTAATGTAAATCCCCAAGCTAGATATAATGGATTGTGAAACCAATAAGCAAAAATCGCTCCGCATAGCATCCCTAAATTTTGTAAGGATGGTCTAACTGACATTGGAAAAAAATCATCATGGGCCATTTCAACATAATTAATAAGAGCCGAAGTTAAATAAAAAGGAATACCAATGGCCATAATTATTAGCATTTCCGCTGCGAGTCTTTTTGTATTAACATCCAATCCAGGCGCTATAATATTCAGCCATTTATCTACAAAAATATAACTGAAAAGTGTTAATACCAGGGAAAATATAATAAATAAAATTAGCATACCCCAAAAGAAAAGTTGCCCTTTGTTTATAGACTCTTTTTTAAACATCTTATACAAAGGGATAAAAGCAGTTAAACTATCACTAATCAAAAAGTTGACTGGAACTAACGTTCCAGTTTGGGCAACTCTATAAGCACCATTAATATAACCTGTACCAAATAACGCAGCAACAATAACCTCGCGCACTAATCCGAGGATTTTAGATAGCAAATTACCGCCTATCAGAGATGCTATGGCTTTTCTCAACTTGTTATCCTTTAAATCAGTCTAATAATTTTTTATATTTTTTACCTGAATAAGTTAATGTGAATTCTTCAGGAATATAAGATTGTCGATCAGCGATATCAGTACTTAAAAGACGATTGAGAATACCAACATTAGATTCATTATTTATTTGGTCGACTAGGTAAATGTGCTCGGAGGAAAAGAGATTAACGTGCTTGGATAGCAGTATTGGTACACCCACAGATGCTGCTTCCAAAGTATTTAATGGTAGCCCTTCAATTCTATTGGTAAGAAATATAAAGGCATGCGATATAGATAAAAAGTCAGCTAATTCTTGATGCGTTAAGGAACCTAAAAATGTCACCTTATCTTTTAATTTTAATTCATCACACAACTTCAGCAATCGCTCTTTATCAGGACCATCGCCAGCTATATAATAGTGACAATTCTCTTTAGGACTAATTTCATTGAATAATCTTATGCCATTTTCCACACCTTTTTGAGGATGTAATCGGCATGCTGTTAATAGTACTTTAGTATTCTCATGAATATTATACTTTTGACGAATATCTACTAAATTCTTATTTTTACTATTAAACAAGTCACTATCTATTCCGTTACTGATGAGTTTTACATTATCACTTGATACAAATTTACTGTAAGGCTTGCTTATTAAGTCTTTGTAGACACCTTCTCCAATAGCAATAACACTATCAAATTTAGGATAATTTACGAAATCCTTTAAGAACCAATACAAATTCTTTGGAGAAGTAAGTATACTTTTTAAAGTTCGAGTTTTGATTTTCGAATTGAACTCACCCAGCGCGGTGCCATGTACTTGGATTACAAATTTTATCTTATTATCTTTTAAGGGCAATAATCCATACGCTCCAGTGCTTACGCTAAGAACGGTCTTGCATGATTGTTGATGATTTCTCTGAAAGTAATCTCTAGATTTTAACCACCATTTGCTCGAATATTTTCCAGACTTTACATTTTCAATAAAATATACATCAATACCATCTATCTTATGTAGCCCCTTATAGCGACCTGTGTGTGTGGTAATTACCTTAACTTTACATTCTTGTAAATGCAAAGATTTTGCAACATCCCATGCTACAACTTCCATCCCCCCTAATCCGTGCATTGGGAGAGATCTACTTATAATGACTATTTCGTCACGCATATGAATCTCATTTATAATTCAAATGAAAGATGAGCTAAATTTTTATTCGTATCCGGCTCACTGAATAGACTATTAAAGATGACATCATTCCAAGTATAATCATGGGCGCAACTGCACCAAATGATCCTCTAAATATTATAAATGAAAATGCTGCCAACCACATGCCAACAAAGTAATAATATGAAATATTACCAGCTCTTAAGAATGAGTCCGCTTTTCCGGCTAACAACCCTGTAACAAACCCACCTATAATTACACCTACTAAGTCAGCGGTATAATAAAACTCTCCAACAAGTGGTGCACTTAAATTTGTATACACATAACCCATATGTTCAGCAGATAGGACGCCTAGATTAGTGGGTTTATCCGTCCATAAGGATCGAGGAACGAAAAATGATACTCCACCAAGAAAATTCATACCCCAAGAATATCCAACATCATTTACATAACGTAGTATATTTACAAGTTGCTGGAATGAATCAAAATCTACCCCTTGTACAATATATTGCGCTAACTCGTAAGTTCTGTACTTTCCACTATCCTCGCCCAAATGTTTTGTTAATGGGAAAAGGACATATAGTAAAGTTGGTGATAATACAAAAAGTGCTAGATAAGATTTTCGACTTATCATCTTCCCTATAATAGTCGCTATAACAATCGCCATGCTTAAAAAATGAAATCTTGGGCTCGATAATGGATTATTTATAATGAAATTTATGCTTATAACAATGAAAAAAACGACTAAAGCTATCGTCCCAAATTTTCTATTTTTGTCTCTATTTATCCAAAAGCAGAAATAGACCACAAATACACCAAATGCTGTGAATTTAGACAAGGCGTAAACCATAGGCAAAAATGAATTTGTGTCCATTATTTCACCTACGAAAGATCGGCCCATAAAGAATGAACCAATACCGGTTATACCTATGAAGATTATCGCTGGCATCAATAATAATAATGATACGATATTAGTTTTTAAATCTATTCTTACATTTTTGATGGCGATCTGCTTCGCAGTTATTAACCTTTTGTACCCAAATATATAACCAACAAACAATGTCATGCAAAATAGAGCGGTAATTAAATTTACAGATACTATCTCCTGGCTCTTAGGGAAAAACGGCCATGGATAGATGTTGTTAATATATTCGAGGTATGACGGGAATGAAAAAAACCAAACTATATATATAACCCATTGCACATAGAATATACCAATAGTGTTGCGGCACATCAGATATGAAAAAGAAATTATTGTTATCGAAATTAATAAAATCGTAGATAATTCAACCATTCCATTATCTCTTTTAGTCATCCTGCTAAGTCAAGGAAGAACTTAGCAGGTTAATTTATTACAAATGCTTCCTAAAGGATGGTTGGCTTATTTTTTCTCATAGCTATAGTACTGATGTCCATAACTATAATAATTTGATGCTTTTTTCACCATGCCGTTTATAATGCAACCATTTATTTCAATTCCATTCTGATTAAAGCGCTTATAGCAGAGCTCAATTTCTTTAATAGTGTTAATTTCAAATCCTGCAACTAAAAATGTAGTTCCAGCATTTTTTCCAATAATAGCCGCATCTGTAACAGCTAAAATTGGTGGTGTATCTATCAAAACCATATCATATTTGCTCGATGCCCAGTCCAATAATGTTTGGAACCTATCATGCATTAATAATTCAGCTGGATTAGGTGCAATATCACCCCTTGCAATGTAATGTAAATCATTAACGCTTGTTACCGATACAATATCATCAATAGCTAATTGTCCTGATAAATAATTTGACAAGCCTTTGGAGGCATCATTATCGCCAAACACTTTATGAATATATCCTCGGCGTATGTCTCCATCTATGACTAAAATATTTTTTCCAGATTGAGCTATAACAGCTGCTAGATTCAAGCTTACGAACGTTTTACCAATCGTTGGACTCACACCAGTGATCATCAAAACATTATTTTTGGCTTCTAGCATAGCAAAATGCAAGCTCGTTCTTAGGCTGCGTATCGCTTCTATTGCGAGGTCAGATGGATTAGTGTCAGCTAATAAAGTTTTTGTTGTTATAAAACGTTTTCCACTTTTCCTATTTTCACCGATAGTCTGGTCTTGCTTCCGTTGCCAATCCGAGATGGGGATACTTGCGTATACGTTTATACCCATCTCTTCTAAATCCGTAGCATTCTCGATACCTTTATGGAAAATAACTTTGATTGTCACATAGCATATTGATAAGAAGGCGCCTAATATTGTCATTACCAATACTATTAAAATTTTGTTTGGTTCAACTGGCTTAGGTTGAGTTATTGGTTCATCAACAATTCTGACGTTACCTACCGTACTGGCTTTAGTAATATTCAATTCTTGTTGTTTACTTAATAACTGCATGTAAACTTCTTGATTAGCCTGTACGTCTCTAGTAAGACTCAAAATCTCTTGTTGAGTTTTAGGCATTGATGATATTTTTTTATTAAGTTTCACCTTTTCTTCAAGAAGAGTATCTCGTTTTTCTAATAGTGACCGGTATGCAGGGTGGTCTTTGGTGTACAATTTAGAAATTTCAGCTTCTTTAAATGTTAATTCATTCAGCTGAGTATCAATAGCTACCATCGTTTCTAATGCAGATTTAGCTTCTAGTGAAAGATCTACCGAATCGCTTTGTTGACGGTATATATTCAAAGCATTTTCAGCTATATCGAGTTTAGAACGAATTGATGGTAGTTGTTCTTTTAAAAACTCAAGGCTTTTAGCAGCTTCCGCTGATTTCCTCTCAATATTTTGCTCAAGGTAATTCCGTGCAATACTCTTTAAGGATTCTTTGACATTCAGCGGATCTTCACCCAATAAAGTTAAAAGTAAAACACCAGTATCTTTACCTTTATCAGAAACATTCAATCGATTGGATAGATTATTTATTGCCTGTATTTCACTAATTTTTTGTATTTTGAATTTCGTGCCTTCTTTAGCTTTGATGTGCTTTATTTTTAATGATATCCCGTTTTCATTTATAGCTTGACCAACTTCACCCGGAATATTAATGCCATCCGCAGATTCAATGACAAATTTATTTTCACCTAATACTGTCAATATGAATTTACTTTCATAATATGATTCGGGGACATCAAAATATTCGAAATTTAGCTTCGCATTTTGATTATTCCCCGTAATTCTTGCTACTCCTGCTCCAATTAATGGAATGTATTTTTCTTCAGAAAGAATATCTAGGCCCAATTGTTCTACAGTTTTACCCAAAATCATTCTAGAGCGTATAAGTTCAATCTCAGCAGCAGACGCGGGCTGACTTGTAGGAAGTATTTGAGAAATATCATTTAGCAAAGAATTGCCAACATTTTGTTCAACCTGAACTAATGCATCTGCACGATATATCGGCGTAGCAAGTAAGGAATAGGCAACACTAAGTGCACAAAACAAAACAGTCACAGCTATTACTAGCCACCGGTTATCTACTACTGCACCAGCCAATCTAGTAAACTCCAGCTCAGTTCCTTTTTGGTCATCATAATTGTTACTTACTGATTTATCGGTCATTATTTTGCCCATTCATCATTTCAGTTTGTCAGCCCATAGCTTCGTTGAATTATTAAGCTTATGATTTACTAATTCAAATACTTCATTACTACGACGGTAAGGGTCAGAAATTTCAGAGTTACTGAGCCATTTCCCTCTTAGCATTGTCTTGCCCTCGCTTCAGGGACAAAACGGCATACAGCTTTTATGTGGGTATTTTCCATAACTAATATCATGTCAAAAGAACGACACATTTCACTGGTCAACTGTTTTGCAACATGTCCTTCAAAAGACGATCCGTTGCGTAGAGCGATATTGAGAGCATTTGAATCAGCACTTGTGCCTACCAGGGCTGAAAGACCAGCCAAATCTATTTTCTTATGCGGTAACAATTGTTTAAGTTGTCGTTCTGCAGGCGGAGATCGACAAATATTACCCACACATACTACTAAAATAGAGTCAAACATTTCAATTCCATTGTCTTATGTAACGTGTAGTTTCCGTAAGGTCGTGAATACCTGATATTGTTGGTATTAACTGGCTTATCACTCTATTCCAGCGCACAACTGGTGCAGTTGTAACATACACGATATCATAAGGTTGCAATTGGAATTCAGTGCCCATTACCAAGGAGGACGCATCAGAGGCATCAAGTTGATAAATATTTGCTAGTTTTCCATCTTGTGCACTACGAACTGATCTAATAACAAATATCCCAGTGGTATCTGATGCCGACTGATTTACACCTTCAGCATTTCCTAAGGCTTCAGTTAAAGTCATACCACTTCTATCCATACGTAAAGTCGTTTGTTTTGTAACTTCTCCCATTACAAAAATTTTCAGATCATCATTTCTTGGAATAAATAATATATCACCTGGATATAATAAACGGTTTTGCTTCAAATCTCCTTTTTGCATAAGTGCTTGTAAAGATATGAGTGTATCTTTGCCTTGATGGGTTAACACAACATTGCGCCAATCGGCATTTTCTGTTAATCCCCCTCCAGCATTTATCGCATCAAGTATGGTCAATGGCACGTTGGTTATTGGTTGCTGGCCAGATTTTGCAATCTCTCCTGAAATGTACGCTTTTTGTGATCTGAAAGAAGCTACATTCACATCAACTTGTGGGCTTTCGATGTATTGAGCTAATCTCGATGCTATCTCACGCCGGATTTCACTAACGGTGCGACTCACAACTTTTACATTTCCTATATAAGGATAGTAAATAGTTCCATCAGCTTGCACCCAACTACCCGTATCGCTTGCACTTCGGTATTGGCCTGCTGGCGTGGTAAGTTCTGGGTGATCCCAAACAGTGATATTGAGAACATCGCCAACTCCTACGCGGTACTGGTAGTTACTCAGTTCTTGTTCAAGCTCCAAATTCCCTCGTGAAATCACAGGTTTAACTCTCATTGAGTCCACAAGTCTAGGAGTTAAAGGGAAAACATTGACATATTTGCTTATATCAAAATTAGCATCTTCTTGTTTAATAACATTTTTCCCACTGTTAGACATATTAGAGCCAGGAAAAACTGTACAACCACTTAGTAATGCTATAGATACGCAAAAGGGTATCAATTGTAATTTTTTGTTAATCATCATCGATTGTCATCACTATCGCTAATTTAAGATAAAAGCTCTTTATGTCTCGTCAAACTCAACTTTTTCACATTTAACATTCAGGCAATTCGTAACCGCGGCCATATCTTAAACACGGCTTTTGGATTGGTTACTTTCGGCTCATTTTTCATTATCCAACTCATTGTGAGTACATATACTATAAAAGATAATGACTAAGTTATCAGCTTGGAAATATTCTTCCAAATCAGTGAATTATGAATACTTTAAATGACTCAAATTTTTTTTGGCTATCACAAGGTATAATTAAATTCAGTCTGGCAATATAATTGTGTAAATTTCGTACAGATGGTTGATTTTTGCACTCTTGCAGTGGGAACTTAGCAAAGCTCTGCTAAGGGGGTTTTGATACCCAGGGCTAGGGGTTTATTCACGAATTCCACACGGTTTTTATTTAAAAAGCAGTTTAAAATCACTCTTGCCCACGCTACCGCCCTTGGCTTGCAGATATCATTGCAACCAAAGCTACTGTTATCGAGAGTTCTGTTGGTAGTTGTTAACAAGCCCCATGTAAGCTTTTCATGTTAAGCAACTCTCAAAATCATTTTTTTTGCGCGCCTCAGAAAAGAAAAAATCTGCAAGAGATTCAATATGTGCTAGTTCGTTGTTATACTAATTATTAATTAAGTCTTTACAAGTTTTGCATGTGAACATGCTGATGTTTTAGGAAAAAGACTAGTCATGACGCTTATCGAACACGATAATGCAACTTGTTTTTAGGAAAAATTATTCTCATTTAAAACTATATTTATGTAGTTTACACACAGTATACATAACCATAACTATCTGAATTACAACACTTTTACTGGACCCACTTGGCTTTAGCATCCGCAAACGATCAGACCAATTACATCAATCTCAAGATCTATTAGTCTTCGTTGAACCGAAGATATAATAGCTAGCCCGGTTCTGCTGGATATGCTTCACTTTTACTGTTTTCTTGAATTCCCTCCCCAGATCTCCCATCATTCCCCCCACAAGCACACATTCATACAAGGTCAATAATTAGCATGGAATGGATCGCCGATCCAACAATTTGGGCAGGTCTGGCAACACTCATCGTGCTGGAACTGGTGTTAGGCATTGATAATCTTGTCTTTATCGCCATCCTGGCCGAAAAACTCCCTCCCAAAGAACGAGACCGCGCCCGCATCGTCGGCCTGACATTAGCGCTGGTAATGCGTCTGCTGCTGCTGGCCTCGATGTCCTGGCTGGCCTCTCTCACCGCTCCGCTGTTTACCGCCCTGGGGCATGCCTTTAGCGCCCGGGATGTGATTATGCTGGTAGGAGGGGTATTCCTGCTGTTCAAGGCCACCATGGAGCTTAACGAGCGCCTGGAGGGCAAGGATGAACAGCAGCAAAACCAGCGCAAGGGGGCGCGTTTCTGGCCGGTGGTGGCGCAGATTGTGATCCTGGATGCGGTGTTCTCGCTGGATTCGGTGGTGACCGCCGTCGGTATGGTCGATCACCTGGCGGTGATGATGGCGGCGGTGATTATCGCCATTGCGCTGATGATGCTGTCCAGCAAGCCGCTGACGCGATTTGTTAATGCCCACCCGACCATTGTCATTCTGTGCCTGAGCTTCCTGCTGATGATTGGCTTCAGTCTGGTGGCCGACAGCTTTGGCTATCATATTCCCAAAGGCTATCTGTATGCGGCCATCGGCTTCTCGGTAGCGATAGAAGCGCTTAACCAGCTGGCCCAGTTCAATCGCAAGCGGTTCCTGTCGTCATCGGTGCCGCTGCGTCAGCGCACCGCCGCCGCGGTGCTTAAGCTTCTAAGCGGCAAACACGAAGATGCCGAGCTGGATAGCCAGACGGCGTCGCTGGTTGCCGACAGTACCGACCGCCAGGATGTGTTCAATGATCAGGAACGGCGGATGATCGAGCGGGTGCTGGGCATGGCCCAGCGTACCGTCAGCAGCGTGATGACCTCACGCCATGATATCGAGCATATTGATCTTGGCGACCCGTTGGAGGACATCCTGCCGTTGCTGGAGAACAACAAGCACACCCGGCTGGTGGTGACCGATGATCCCACCAGCAATGAGCCGTTAGGCGTGGTGCATGTTATTGACTTGCTGGCCCAGCAGTTGCGGAACCAGCCGCTGGATATCCGCAGCCTGATTCGTCAGCCGCTGGTGTTCCCTGAGCAGCTGTCGCTGCTGTTGGCCCTGGAACAGTTCAGAGAGGCCCGCACCCATTTTGCCTTTATCGTCGATGAGTTTGGTTCCATTGAAGGGATCATGACCCTCAGTGATGTGATGGAGACCATTGCCGGCAATCTGCCGCTGGAGAATGAAGAGGTCGATGCCCGCCATGATATCCAGCAGAATGATGACGGCACCCTGACGGTCAACGGCTATATGCCGCTGGAAGACCTGGTAAGCTATATCGATATCCCGCTGGATGACCGCCGTGAATATCATACCCTGGCCGGCCTGCTGATGGAGCACTCCCAGGCGGTTCCCGAACAGGGGTCGATACTGAAAATCAGCGATTATCTGTTTGAGATCCTGGAAGTGGAAAGCCACCGCATCCTCAAGGTGCTGGTAAAACCCCTTGAAGAGCCGGAAGCAAGCTACGATAGCTAGGCGATGATAGCTAAGTGACGATAGCTAGGCGGCGATAGCTAGGCGGCGGTAGCTGAACGGCGATACCCGAACGACGATCGCTGAACGCGACGATAGCTGACGGTCAGAAGCTGACGGTCAGAGTTTCTCGATCAGCTCGCCGACGTTTTTGTTCTGCGACGAATCCGGGTTCTTCCGCTTCCATTCGTTCAGCCGGCGTTTAAGTTCATCCTGCAGCCGGTTGCGCAGCACCTGGTCTACCCGCAGCTGATAGCTGAGGCTGGCCCAGGGGCCATAGATCTTCAGCGGAATGTCGGTGCTGGTCAGCGCCTCAATCAGCGCCGCATCGCCCTTCCAGCCTTTGAGCACCCGGATATTCAGGCTCACCTCGCACTGGCGGCCGAGTAAGTCCAAGTCCCCGCTGCCGTTAAGCGACAGCAGATCGGAGCTGCCGGCCAGGTTGGCCAATGTCAGCTTGCCGTTCTGCAGGGTGGCGGCAGCGGTAAGCTGCTCGACCTCGGTGTAGCGCTCGGTTCGCTGGTCGGCGTCGATATTGCCGCTGTTGCGGGCCACGGCGCGTTGGATAAGCTGCTGGATATTGAGACCATCCAGCCGGGCACGGTCCAGCGCCAGGTCGGCCTTGCCCTGCCAATGCTGTCTGAAGTCTGCTGCCGTCAGCCTGTGGCCGCTCAGCGTCCCTTGGGCCGACAGCAGGCCGGTCAGGGTCTGGGGCAGCGCAAAAGCCTGCAGCAGCGGCGCCAGGGCGATGCGCTTGAGCGTGGCCTGCAGCTGGAACCAGGGCTGGCTGCCGGTGAGGTCTATGACGCCCGGCAGGCTGAATTCCCCCTCCCCCAGCTTGCCGTGTAGGGTAGTGAGCGCCAGGCGGCCGCCCTGGTTGTCTGCCTGCAGCTGGAGGCCGCTTATCGCCAGGCCGCGATAGATAACGTTATCGGCCGCCAGGGTCAGTTGACCGTTGAATTCATGTAGGGCCGGGGGCGGATTTATCCGTTCGGCAATCACCGGCCGGGCAGTGGCCGGACGCGGTGCGGACGGCGTGTCATCGTCGTCGGTGACCGCCGTGAAGCCGGTCAGCGCATCCAGATTCAAGGTTTGGGCATGCAGGTCCAACCGGTATTGCGGCCGATCATTACCGAGATCGGCGCTGGCTGAACCGGTCAGGCTGCTGTCATTGGCGCTCAGGCGCAATTGGCTGATGGCCAGTTGCTGGTCGGCGCGGGAATAGGCGACGCTCAGGCTGCCCTCGCCACTGATACCGCTTTCCGGCAGTCCAACCCCGTGCAGCTGATAACTGAATTTATCCAGTTCAGCGGAAAGCTGGCGCGGGAACTGGCTGATATCCGCTTTGCCGCTCACTGCCAATTGCACATCGCGCTGATCCCGGCTGATGCGGCTGGAGAAGTCGATATTGGCCTGGCTGTTGCCATGCTGTTCCATGCTGAGATTGACGTCGCGCAGGTTAATCTGCTCATTGGCATCCCGCTGCCAGATAACCAGGCTGTCGGCCACCTGCAGATTGGCGATATCCCACGACCATTCGCTGTCGTTTACCGATTCAGGCTGGCCGGCCGGCGCGATGGGCGCATTCTTCGGCCGCTGCTTTTCGCTGTCCGGCGTCAGGTTGATTACCGCCCCTTTGAGCATTACCTGCTTGACCAAGAGTTGATGGGACAGCAGCGGCAGCAGGGCCACATCCAGGCGCATATTCTCGGCGCTGACCACCGCGGTCTTGGCGCCCGGTGCGGTCAGCGTCATGCGGCCGGCCAGGATGCTCAGCTGCGGCCAGGCGTGCCAGCGCAGCGGGCCATCGATACGCAGTTGATAACCGCTTCGTTGTTCTACCTTGGTCACCATGTAGTTGCGAAAATCATTCGGGTTAATCAGCGCCACCAATGCGGCTACCCCGGCAACCAGTACCACCAGCAAAATAAACAACGTTGTCAGTAATCTTCTCATGCGATCCTCATCTGCGCCGATCTGTCACGCTTGACAGACAGGTTAGTCCTTATCGATGCGGCTGGCGACCGCACCCTGCTGATTACGGTATTTGGCATCTTCGCGGCGATTATACGGCCTGGCGGCCGGCCCGCTCAGCGGCTCGAAGCTCAACGCGCCGATAAGCATGCCCGGACGCAGCGCCAGCGGCAGCTTACCGGAATTATAGAACTCCAGCACAATCCTGCCCTGCCAGCCAGGATCGATACGGTGGGCGGTGACGTGTACCATCAGTCCCAGCCTTGCCAGCGAGGAGCGGCCGTCGAGCCATCCGACCAGGTTGTCGGGCAGCGTAACCGACTCCAGGGTTACCGCCAGCGCCAGTTCGGCCGGGTGCAGGTAGAAGGCTTCGCCTTCGGGCAGCACGATTTCGTCGCTCATCACCCGGTCGAGTGAGGCGGCGACTTCTTCCTTGGGACCGCTCAAGTCGATAAAGGCCGCGGTGTGGCCACGGAACACCCGGAACTGGTTGCCCAGGCGCACGTCGACCGTTGCCCCATTGATCCTTTCCACCGGTGGGCGGGGGGTAATGTCCAGCTTGCCTTGGTCCAGCCAGCGTTCAATGTCGCGGTCGCATAATCTCATCTGAGGTTCCTCCCTTTAAATTATTATAGGCCCTGCCGTCCAAACCCTTACTCATCATCGCCGGCACTGATGCGGCCATCATCGCCGGCACCGGGGCGGTCATTCAAAAAACTGGCTTATCTTGGCCTTGAGAATATCAATGGCGATGCGGTTCTTGCCGCCTCGGGGAACGATTATGTCGGCATATTGCTTGGAAGGCTCGATAAATTGCAGAAACATCGGCCGGACGGTTTTCTGATACTGGGCCATTACCGAGTCCATGGAGCGACCGCGCTCGTTGACATCACGCTTCATCCGTCGCATCAGGCAGATATCCAGCGGGGTATCGACGAAGATCGAGAAGTGCATTGCCTCGCGCAGGCGGATATCGGTCAGCAGCAGGATGCCCTCGAGGATAATCACTTTTTTGGGTTCGATATGCACGGTTTCACTGCGCCGGGTATGTTCTACATAACTATAGACCGGCATTTCGATGGCCTGACCGGCTTTTAACTGCTCAATGTGGGCAAACAGCAGGCTGTGATCCATGGCGCTGGGATGATCATAGTTGGTTTTGATCCGCTCGCTCATGGTCAGGTGGCTTTGATCCTGGTAATAACTGTCTTCCGGGATAATACCGATATGCTCGTCGCCGACCTGTTCGCATAATTCTTTGTAGAGGGTACTGGCAATCAGGCTTTTACCTGAGGCAGAGGCGCCGGCAATACCGATAATGACACACTGGTGGGGTTTATCACTCATACTATCAATGGCCTGGGATAGAGGGGGAAAGGTGTGCGCGCAGCGCAGAGTTGGCGGCGATTATAAAGGCCCGGCGCTGATGACACCAGCATTAGCACATAATGTTGTCGTACTTAGTGTCTGAATCCGCTGATTGCAGCGACTTAGATCACATTTTTAAGACGATTCACGCTGGAGCTGAAGCGGGTAATTGCGTAAGGTGAAGCATAATTCCCGGTATTTTCCTGTCCCTTGGTAGACGAGCGAGAGTGAATGGATTGGCATTGGCTGACTTTTTTTGGCGACAGTATGTTGCTGCTGCCCTGCGCAGTATTGATTGTCATTTTGTTATTATGGAAAGCGGATACCCGTCGCGCCTGCTGGCAGTGGCTGCTGCTGTTCGCCGCCGCCGGCGCAATGGTCAGCGTGTCCAAACTGGCGTTCATGGGCTGGGGTATCGGCAGCCGGCATTATGATTTCACCGGCTTCAGCGGGCATTCGGCGCTGTCGGCCAGTATCTGGCCGGTGCTTATCTGGATCCTGTGCAGCCGGGCCTCGTTCGGCTGGCGTCTGACGGCGGTGGCCGGCGGCTACCTGCTGGCGCTGGTGATTGGTTTTTCCAGGCTGGTGCTGCATGCCCATTCGGTTTCGGAAGTGATCGCCGGCCTGACGCTGGGCTACACCATCAGCACTTCATTCCTGCTGATGCAGTACACCCGCCACACCCCTATCCGCCCGCTTACCTACTCGCAGATGAGCGCCATTCTGGTCTTGCCGCTGCTGCTTATCGTGCAGGGCAAGAAAGCCCCTACCCAAGGCCTGCTGGAACAGATTGCGGTGGCGGTAGCCCAGGTTAAACGGCCCTATACCCGGGCCGATCTGCACCGTAACCTACCGGCCAAGCATCTGGCGGTGCAGCCGGCAACTGATGCCCGGCCCGTCCAGCATTAAATCTGCCCCGATGAGCAGCTGACTGAGCCGCTGACGATGGTCAGCGAGCAGCTGACTGAGCCGCTGGCGATGGTCAGCGAGTAGCTGACTGAGCCGCTGGCGATGGTCAGCCAGGCGGCCCGCGGTGTGGCTCCGGCCGGGCGTGCAGGGCCGTTGACCGCGCCAGCAGGACCCTGCATGGTCTCACGGTGACGCTTACCGGCTGCGGGTGTTACAGCGCCTTGATGGCGATCCCGGTCGGGATCACTTCGCCTTGCCAGTAAAGCTGGGCCGCGACCTGACCGGCCAGTTGGCGGTAGATATCGGTAAATTCACTGTCCGGCCGGCTGACTACCGTCGGTTCGCCGCGGTCCAGATCTTCGCGCAGGCTGATATGCAGCGGCAGCTGTCCCAGTAGCGCGCAGCCGAACTGGGCCGCCAGCTTCTCGGCGCCGCCGCTGCCGAAGATTTCTTCCAAATGGCCGCAGTGGCTGCAGATATGCACGCTCATGTTCTCGACAATGCCCAGCACCGGCACACCGACCTTTTCAAACATCACAATGCCTTTGCGGGCATCGGCGAGGGCGATGTCCTGCGGGGTGGTGACCACCAGCGCACCGGTTACCGGGATGCTCTGGGCCAGCGTCAGCTGGATATCACCGGTACCCGGGGGCATATCCAGCACCAGATAATCCAGTTCTGGCCACAGGGTGTCCTGCAGCAGCTGCAGCAGCGCTTTGCTGGCCATCGGGCCACGCCAGACCATGGCATTGTCTTCGGTGACCATATAGCCGATGGAGTTGGTCGCCAGGCCATGGGCCATGATCGGCGCCATATGCTGGCCGTCCGGCGAGGTGGGCCGCTCATGGGTGGTGCCGAGCATGGTCGGGATCGACGGGCCATAGATATCGGCATCCAGCAGCCCTACCCGGCCGCCTTCTGCCGCCAGCGCCAGCGCCAGATTGACCGCGGTGCTGGACTTGCCGACCCCGCCCTTGCCGGAGCTGACCGCAATCAGGTTGCGTACCCCGTTAATGCCGGGCAGGTCTTTGACCCTTTTCAGGGTGGCGATATTGTGGTTCAGCGACCAGTTGATGGCGTTGGCGCCGGTGAGGCGCAGCAGTTCGGCGCTCTGGCTTTCCTTAAGTTCGGAAAACGCGCTCTGCCAGGCGAAGGGCAGGGTCAGTTCAATATACAGCGTGCCATCCAGCAGGGCGCAGTGGTGCAGGGCCTTCAGCACCACCAGGTCGCGTTTCAGCGTGGGGTGTTTGAAGCCCGCCAGCACCCGGGTCACCTGGGCGCTGAGTTTATCTGGGGTGGTATTTTCAGGGGAGGAAGCAGTCATCCCGGCTCCTTAAAAGTGGTCTAATCGCGTGCTTACCGTTTGGCATAGCATAACAGAACTCCCTGAGCTTGTTTACGTAAGGTAGCCCTATCGGTTAACATCGGCATTCCTTTATCCCATCAACAAAAGCAAATTCCTACCATGACTCAAGTCGCGAAGAAAATGTTGGTAACCTGTGCGTTACCTTACGCTAACGGTCCTATCCATCTCGGTCATATGCTGGAGCATATCCAGGCAGATATCTGGGTCCGTTATCAGCGAATGCGCGGCAATCAGGCTTATTTCATTTGTGCCGATGACGCCCACGGCACCCCGATCATGCTTAAAGCGCAGCAGTTGGGCGTGGCGCCGGAGGCAATGATTGCTGAAATAAATCTGGAGCATCAGCAGGATTTTGCCGGTTTCGGCGTCAGCTACGATAACTATCATTCCACGCACGGTGAAGAAAACCGCCAACTGTCGACGCTGATTTACCGTCGGTTGAAAGAGAACGGCTTTATCAAGAACCGCACCATTTCCCAGCTTTACGATCCGGAAAAAGGCATGTTCCTGCCGGACCGTTTTGTCAAAGGCAGCTGTCCGAAGTGTAAATCTCCGGACCAGTACGGCGATAACTGTGAAGTGTGCGGCGCCACCTACAACCCGACCGATCTGCTGGACCCGAAATCAGCGGTATCGGGCGCCACGCCAGTGTTGCGTGATTCAGAGCATTTCTTCTTCGATCTGCCGGCGTTCAGCGACATGCTGCGCGCCTGGACCCGGTCCGGCGCCCTGCAGGAACAGGTTGCCAATAAAATGCAGGAATGGTTCGAGTCCGGTCTGCAGCAGTGGGATATCTCACGCGATGCGCCGTATTTCGGTTTTGAGGTGCCTGATGCGCCGGGCAAGTATTTTTATGTCTGGCTGGATGCGCCTATCGGCTATATGGGGTCGTTTAAAAACCTGTGCGACAAGCGGGGCGATCTGAACTTCGACGATTTCTGGTCGGTTGATTCCACAGCCGACCTGTATCACTTTATCGGCAAGGACATCGTCTATTTCCACAGCCTGTTCTGGCCGGCGATGCTTGAAGGCAGCAACTTCCGTAAACCGACCAATCTGTTTGTCCACGGTTATGTGACGGTGAACGGCGCCAAGATGTCCAAGTCGCGCGGCACCTTTATCAAGGCCAGCACCTACCTGAAACACCTGGATGCGGATTGCCTGCGTTACTACTATGCCGCCAAGCTGTCCTCGCGGATCGATGATATCGACTTGAATCTGGAAGATTTCCTGCAGCGGGTCAATGCCGATATCGTCAACAAGGTGGTCAACCTGGCGTCGCGCAATGCCGGCTTTATCGCCAAGCGCTTTGAAGGACGCCTGGCCACCGAGATTGCGGATCCAGCGCTGTATCAGACCTTTGTCGATGCCGGGGTATCGATTGGCGAAGCCTATACTGCCCGTGAGTCCGGCCGCGCCATCCGTGAAATCATGGCATTGGCGGATCTGGCCAATCGCTATGTGGATGAGCAAGCACCCTGGGTGGTGGCCAAACAGGAAGGGCGCGAGCAGGATCTGCAGGCCATCTGCTCGATGGGCATCAATCTGTTCCGCGTGCTGATGACCTACCTCAAGCCGGTGCTGCCGTCACTGACCGAACGGGCTGAAGCCTTCCTTGGCTTGACCCTGGCCTGGGATGGTATCGCCACACCGCTGCGCGACCAGCCGATCAATGCCTTTAAATCCCTGTTCAGTCGCATTGAAATGAGCCAGATTGACGCCATGGTCAATGCGTCCAAAGAAGAAGCGGCCGCCGCCAATGCCAAACCGGCGGCGGTCGGCGCCCTGGCCGAGGCACCGATTCAGGAGACCATCAGCTTTGATGATTTCGCCAAAGTCGATATGCGGGTGGCGCTGATTAAACGCGCTGAGCGGGTTGAGGGGTCGGATAAACTGCTTAAGCTGACGCTGGACTTGGGCGGCGAAACCCGCCAGGTGTTCTCCGGTATCCGCGCCGCTTATCCGGATCCGGAAGCGCTGGAAGGACGCCTGACCATTATGGTCGCCAACCTGGCGGCGCGTAAAATGCGTTTCGGTATCTCTGAAGGCATGGTGATGGCCGCCGGCCCCGGCGGCAGTGATATCTTCCTGCTGAGCCCGGATGCCGGCGCCCTGCCCGGCATGCAGGTGAAATAACACCGGCCTGGTCCTTGCGCTTCTGGCGCAGGGACGGGTCAGGCTGCCGTCGCTTGCTCGCGCTTACAGCTGGCTGCAGTTGTCGTTTTGCCACCTCACGCTTACAGCTGGCTACAGTTGTCGTTTTGCCGCCTCACGCTTACAGCTGGCTACAGTTCGTTTTGCCACCTCACGCTTACAGCTAGCTGCAGTTGTCGTTTTGCCACCCCCTTATTTTTGACTGTACAACGCCACGTTGTCCCCTGCTGGCCCTGTTATTCAACGGTAAACGCAACAGTTGCCACATTTTGGCCTTTTCATGGCGATGGCCTACCTTTTGGCCAATAAATACTTTATGGTGAATTAACTTCACTCTTTTTTTCAGGCATAACATTTTCCCGGTATGAAAGGATTCCCACCGTTTATCAGCGCATTACTGCTTACCTCACTGGTATTGACCATCTGCCGCGGGCTGACCTTGCCGTTCCTGGCAATCTATCTCTCGCAAAGCCGCGGCATGGCCCCGGACAGCATCGGGCTGCTGCTGGGCGTCAGCCTGGCATTGGGCCTGGCATTCAGCCTGTATGGCGGCTATCTGGTCGACAGGTTCAGCAAGAAAACGCTGATCGTCTGCTCGATGAGTGTTTTTTCCCTGAGCTTCTTTCTGCTGCCACTCGGCAAGACGGTGCCGGAACTGATTATTCTGATGGCGCTGGTGAATTCCGCCTATGCGCTGTTCAGCATCACCCTCAAGGCCTGCATCGCCGACTGGCTGCCGCTGCACCAACGCATCCGGGCGTTCTCGCTGAACTATACCCTGGTAAATGTCGGCTGGGCGGTGGGCCCGCCGCTGAGCGTATTGCTGTCAGCGCATAATCCGGCAGCGCCATTCTATCTGGCCGGGGCGGTCGGCGTGGCGGCGACCCTGGGGCTGGGGTTGCGGCTGGCGAGCTATGGCCAGCCGCCCCGGCACCAGGACGCCCCGGCACCGGCGGTCTCCCATCAGCCGAATTTCCGTCAGACCCTCGGCATCCTGGGGCGCGATCGCTGCCTGGTGTATTTTACGCTGGGAGGAACGCTGGGGTGCCTGGTCTATGGGCAGTTTGCCGCCTGCATATCGCAGTTTTTGATGGTGGCATTCGATGCGGACTATGCCTACCGGGTGGTCGGCATCATTTTGCCGGTTAATGCCGGCATTGTCATCACGCTACAGTATCTGGTAAGCCGGCACATTACCCGGGCCAACCTGATGCCCTGGCTGGTGGTGGGCAGCCTGTTCTTCCTGCTGGGCCTGGCCGGCTTCACCGTGGCCGGCCACAGCCTGCCGGTATGGGTGCTGGCCGTCGCCATCTTCTCGCTGGGTGAAATTATCGTTACGCCGGTCGAGTATCTGTTTATCGATTATATTGCCCCGGCCCACCTGAAAGGCAGCTATTACGGCATGCAGAATCTGGCCAATCTGGGCGGCGCAGTCAACCCGGTGCTTACCGGGTTGCTGCTGACCTGGACGGCGTCAGTCACCCTGTTTCCAGTGCTGATGCTGGCGACGCTGCTCAGCCTTGGTCTGTTTTGGCGAGGCTACCGCACTGTTGCAACACCGCGGTGATGCGCTGTTTCAGATCCTCGGTCAACCCGCCCGCCGGCCACAGCGAGTTGACCTGGATATCGACGCCGGTTTGCTGGATGGCGTATTTAATCACGTTATAAAACGGCAAATCGTAATTATACAGCGCAGGAATCAACGACAGGCGCTGCTGCAGCTCGATAATGCGGGCATAATCCTGTTGCTGCCAGGCCCGATAGATGCCGCAGGTCAGTTCAGGGGCAAAATTGGCGCTGGCCGGAATGCAGCCGTCGCCCCCGAGGATAAGCGTGCCGAACAGATATTCATCATAACCGGCGAATACCGCAAAATCGGGCCTGACCGGTTTGACCGCATGCAGGGTTTCGCGGATATGGCTCAGCGTGTCTACCGTGTCTTTCAGGCCGACGATAGTGGGGCAATCCTCCGCCAGGCGGCGAATGATGCCGACCGGGATCGACTGGCCGGTCAACGCCGGGAAATTATACAGCAGTACCGGCAGCTCCAGGGCTTCGGCCAGATGGCGATAGTGCAGGTACAGGTTCTCATCGCTCAGCGGGTTATAAAACGGATTCACCGCCACTACCCCGTCGGCGCCGATGCTCTGTGCATGCAGCCCGTAACGAATAGTCTCCCGGGTGCCGGAGTGGGCGATGCCTATCAGCACCGGTTTGCGCCCGTCGACATACTTGACGCAGAATTCGGCGGTGCGAAAGCGCAGGGCTTCGGACATATGGGCGAATTCGCCGGCGCTGCCGAGGAAAAACAGGCCGTCGACATCGGAAGCGATCAGGCTGTCGAGCAGATTGGCCATACTCTGCTCATCCAGCCGTTCATTTTCATCAACCAGCGTCGGAACCGGGGGAATAATACCTTTGAAACGTACCGCCATGACGGTCTCCTTGGAGGGCTAGCAAGATTGCTGACATTATAGTTCTCTTGTTAACTCATTCCCCGCGTTATTAATGCCGCGGTAACAACTCCGTGCGGCGGTTCAAAGTTTTGCCGCCGTCAGCAGTCGGGCGTAGTCATTATTCAGGCAGGCCATCATCAATTGCCATAGCGGTCCGCAGGGCTGCTCCGGACCGGTACCGCGAATCAGGCGCAGATGATCCAGGGCGCTCTTCAGGGTAGGATAGCGATTGCCGACCGCCAGATGCAGGTACAGCGCCAGTACCGCGACCGATCGGCTGCGCCCACCGCGACAATGCACCAGGATATTGCCCGGCCGATGGGCCGGATAGCT
Organism: Biostraticola tofi; assembly: GCF_004343195.1. GTDB lineage: Bacteria > Pseudomonadota > Gammaproteobacteria > Enterobacterales > Enterobacteriaceae > Biostraticola > Biostraticola tofi. The sequence goes on from NZ_SMCR01000001.1 coordinate 631,114, forward strand.
GGCTTTGCCCGGGCTGTCCTGGGTCAGCATGCCGGCCAGGGCCAGCACCGCCGACATCAGGTGCACCGCGCTGTTGCCGCTGCCGTCGATAAGCCCGATATGATGGCGCCGCAGCTCAATGCCGTCCGGCAGGGTCAGCGGCGACAGCGGCAGATTGACCGCCAGGTTCAGCGTGGAGGTAATGCCGTGGGCCGCGAGCAGCGGCCCGTCATTGGCCGCGATGCCGTTGCCCAGGTACAGCGTAAGATCATACGGACCGATATGCGGCTCAACCGGCCACAGCAGAGGCTGGCGATCCTCGACAAGTTCGGCCCGGAGCAAGGAATGGCGTTCCCCGTCAAGTTCGGTCTGGGGCGGGGAATGGTTATCCCCGGCAAGCTCCGCCTGGGGCGGGGAATGGTTATCCCCGGCAAGCTCTGCCTGGGGCGGGGAATGGCGTTCACCGGCAAGTTCGGTCTGTGGCTGCGTCTGGCGACTCAGCTGCCCCGCTGCCGGCTCCGGTTGTCTGCCGGGGTTTTGATCTGACGTAAGCATGTGCTCTCCTCATCAAAAACTCAGTTCGGCTTGCCAGCAGGCTCTGCCGCCCAACCGGGCTTCCAGGCGAGCACACTGCTGACGATTGACAAACAGCGGCACCACCCGGCGAGCGGCGGTCAGGTCCGCCAGCATCACCACCTGGGTCAGGCGCGGATGCACATTCCACGGCAACCAGGTCGCCTGCTCGGCGCCAAGCAGAGCGGCAGCCGGCGTGCCGGGCGCCACATGGCTGCTGAAAATAAAGCGAAAACCAGGCTGGGTCATCAGCTCAGCGGCCAGCCCGCGCTGGCCGCTGGCGTCACAGCAGAGGATCACCTGATCGCTGCGCCAGTCGGTGCCGGGCGGCTGCATCGCCAGCAGCGAAGCCAGCAGCGGACGCAGCGCCCGATCGGCAGTATCCCGCTGCAGCCGGATATCCTCGCGCACCTCAGGACACAGCCTGGGACGCAGGCCTTTTTCCAGCAGGAACAGCGCCACATCCGCCGCCCTGCCGCCGGCCGGCAGCGGAACGACCGCCCCCCGGTCCAGCGCCGCCAGAAAATGCTGCTGCTGGCTGGCAAGGCATTCATCCCGGTCGCCATAGGAGGCATCGGTCAACAATATCGCCGCCGCCGGCGGATAGTCAAAGGGAATCAACCTGGACTCCAGGCTCCAGTCGCCGGTATAGGTCAGCCCCTGGCCGTGGGGAAAATGCAGCCAGATACCGCCAGGCGCATGGCCGCTGCGCCCGGTGATGATCGGCAGCGGGCCGATATGGCCATTGCCGGACTCGGCCAAGCGGCGTCGGTCCTGCTGCGGGACCGCGGAAAACGAGATCCGCGACCAGGTGGCCGCGCTGGCATAGACCGGCGGATGGCCCCAGCGGGCGCGTAGCGACAGACCGCCGATATGGTCCTCATGGGCATGGCTTAAAAAGATCGCATCCGGCGCGGGGATCCCGGCGACATCGGGCAACTCCCCGGGCGTCGGCCCCATGCCCAGATCCAGCAGGATGCGATATCCCCGGATCTCCACCAGCACGGCGGCCGGCGTTTTACCGTTTAACCCGCTGACTATCGTTACCCTAGTCATGTGTGTTGTTCCTGGATGGCTGATATCAATTACGGCTGCCAGGGAAGTACCCCGGCAGGCAGGCGTTTGCGGGCAGCGGACAGCAGCAGCATCATCAGCAACACCGCCAGCACCATCAGGCAGCCGACCGCTGCGGACAGGGTCGGCGCGCCACCCTCCTCAAGAAAAATGATCATCGGCCCTATGGTTTGTACCCGGGCGGAGACCAGCAGGATAGAGATTTGAATTTCATTGAAGGCGCTGAGAAACACCATGATGGCGCCGGCCGCTACTGCGGGCGCGGCCAGTGGGCCGATGATATCGCGCAGCCGGGCCATAAAGCCGGCCCCGCACACCCGCGCCGCTTCATCCAGCGAAGGCTCCAGCTGCGCATAGCCGGACAGGGCCGGCCTCAGCACCAGCGCCAGATAATTGGCCAGATAAGCCGCCAGGATGACCCACACCGATCCGTAAAGACTGATGGTGGTCCAGGGCAGCGGCGGCAGAAAGAACAGCATCGCGGCGATGCCGATAACAATCCCCGGCAAGGCATAGGCCAGCTCGGTGGAAAACTGCATGAACCGCATCCAGGGACGGCGACGCCAGGTCAGGAAGTAGCCCAGCAGCAACGCCATGACCATCAGCACCAGCGCGGTGCCGGCGCTCAGCCCCAGGCTGGTGATAAACGCCTGGCGTATCGCCTGATGATGCAGTAGCGCCTGAAGATAGTTATCAATCGTCAGGCTATGCCAGTTCAGCGGCTGGCCGTAGCCGCGCGTCAGGGAACTGACCAGCAGCGCCGACAGGGGCAGCAGCAGCGTCGCCAGCATCAGCAGCCAGGCCAGGCTTTCCGACAGCAGCCGCCAGCGGCCCAGCGGCATCAGCGACTGACCGGCACCCTTGCCGCCGCCGACCCGCACATCCAGGCGCTGACCAAGCCAACCGGCAATCATCAGCCCCGACAGGGTAATCAGCGCCATCAGCAGCGACAGTACCGCCATATCCGGCAAAGCCTGGGGACCGCTGCCGTTCAGGCGCTGGTAAATCAGCGTGATAAGCGTCGGCATGCGCGCCGGAATACCCAGCATCGCCTGGATGCCGAAATTACCCGCCGCCGCCACGAAGGATAACGCGCCGCCGGCATACAGCGCACTGCGGGCCAACGGCAGAATAATGGTAAACACCAGCCGCCAGGGCCCGGCCCCGCCGGCGCGGGCCGCTTCCAGCAGATCGGCCGGGATACGCCTTAAGGCGGCGCGCACCGTCAGAAATACCAGCGGCGCATTATGCAGTCCCAACAGCAGAATGATACCCCCAGCGGAATACAGCGGATGACGGCCGCTGCCCGCCGGGCTGATGCCGATCAGATTCAGCAGCGGACTGCCGGGAGACCAGGCCTGCAGCCAGGCCAGGGCGCTGACCTGCGGCGGGATCATCAGCGGCAGGATAAAGACAAACACCCAGGCCGGCTTGTGCCGCATATCGCTAAGCTGCACCAGCACGGCCGCCAGGGTGCCGAGCAACAGCGCCAGTGCGGTAGATCCCAGCGCCAGCCACAGCGTATTGAAGGTGGCCTGCACCACCCGCGGCTGGGCCAGCAACCGGTCAAGGCGGGACAGGTCCAACTGTCCCTGGGGTGCCAGCGCAGTCCAGACAAGCCGTCCCAGCGGCGCCAGCGATAGCAGGAAAATCATCACCGCCAGAGCGATAAGCAGCCATTTTTCCGTCCCGCCGCCCCGGGCAGCGGGCGGCGGAGGCCTGCGCCAGTTTCCGTCCAGTACCGTCATCGGCTCAGCCGCCGAAGATGTCGACAAAACGGTCGCGAACCGCCTGGTCATCGGCCAGGGCCTGGTCGACATCCAGCGGCAGCAGCTTGATGTCGCTCAGCGGCGCAAAGCCCTCAGGCGCCGGCACCTGTGAATCTATCGGCCGGTTGCCTTGCCGGGCCACCAGTTCCTGTCCCTGACGGGAAATCACAAAACGGACAAAGGCTTTGGCGGCCGCCAGATTGTGCGCGTCCTTCAGGATCGCCACCGGTTCAGTGATAAACGATACCCCTTCTTTCGGGTAGCTGATATCCACCGGCGATCCCTGCTGTTTGGCCCGGAGAATATCGGCATCGGCAATCATGCCGTATTTGGCCAGGCCGCCGGCCACCGCCTGCAGCGCCGGCCCGTTACCGCCCTGTGGAGCGATATCGTTATCTGCCAGCTGCTGATAAAATGTCCAGCCCAGCGACGGGGTATGGATAAGGGTATGCAAGTGATTTAACGCCGCCCCGGAATACAGCGGGCTCGGCACAGCGACCTGGCCGCGATTTTCCGGTTTCGTCAGCGCCTGCCAGCTGTCCACCGCCGTGGCCCGGGCGGTATTGCGCGCAATGACGGTGGCAATCACTTTGGTGCCGAACCAGGTTTTCTGTGGATCATAGAAACGCGGGTCCAGCTGGCCGACCGGCGCTTCGGCCCAGGGCAGCAGGTGGCCCTCTTTTTTTAACTGTCCCAGGTTGATGTTATCGGCCACCAGCAGGACGTCTGCCTTCATGCCGCCGGCCAGCATTTCGGTGCGCAATATATTCATCAGTTGGCTGGTGCCATTGCGCGACCATTCAACCTTGATATTCGGATAAGCCTGGTTAAAGGCGCTGACCGTCTGCTGGGCAATGTCCGGCGCCTGGGAGGTATACAGTACCAGCCTGCCGGCAGGACTTTCGGCGGCCAGGGCCTGCATACTCAGCAAACCGGCAATCAACACTGTTTTGATAGGCAAGGTCTTAATACGCATGTTCCATTCCTGTGGAGGTAAGTGCTTTCGCAAAAGGCGGTAATGAGGAGGAGGATGGGCCGATGATCCAGCCATCGGCCAGCGCCAGGCTGAGAGCGGCGCCCACCGCCGGTGCCTGGCCCGGCGGGCAGTACAGCGACAGCAGCGCCGCGGGATATTGAGGTATCTGGCAATCAATCTGGACATCGGCGCCCCGGTAGCTGACGCGCCTGACAATGGCGGCGATGCCCGGGGCTTCCGGCGGCGCCAATCGCAGGTCTTCCCGGTGAAAAGCCAGCTGGGCTTCGGCCACCGGCCGGTCGCCATGGCAACGGACCCGTACCTGCTGATGACACAGCCGCGCCGTCGCCCGACCGCGTCCGTCCGGCACCACATCGGCTACCGGCATCACCATGCCATCGCCGATAAAGCGGGCGACCATGGCATTGGCCGGCTGGCGGTAGAGCTGTTCAGGCGAGCAGAACTGCATCACTCGGCCTTGGTCCATGACCACGACCCGATCGGCCAGCGCCATCGCTTCACGCTGATCGTGGGTGATGTACAGCAGAGTGGCCTGGGTGTGACGATGAAATTTCTCGAACTCGGCCTCCATGGCGGCGCGCAGATGCACATCCAGGTTAGCCAGTGGTTCATCCAGTAGCACCACCTGCGGCCGCGACACCATGCAGCGCGCCAGCGCCACCCGCTGACGCTGGCCACCGGAAAGATCCGCCGGACGGCGTTGGCCATAGCCCTGCAGACCGACCAGCTCCAGAGCGGAATCAATCCGCTGCCGCCGTTCGCCGTCGGCCACCTTGGCGATTTTAAGGCTGTAACCGACATTTTCGGCGACCGTCATATGGGGCCACAGCGCATAGTTCTGAAAGACGATGCCCAGTTGCCGCTGCTCTGGCGGCAGATGACGACCGGTGGACGACATCAGCCGGTCGCCCAGATAAATTTCGCCGCCGTCTACCGGCTCAAAACCGGCCAGAGTGCGCAGCAAGGTGGTTTTACCACTGCCGGAGGGGCCCAGCACCGCGACGAACTCCCCGCTGCCGATCTGCAGGCAGATATCATCCAGCACCTGTTGGCCGGCATAAGACTTGCTAAGATGGCTGATACGGATTTCTGACATAACCTTTGAACATCCTGACGCAGGGCCTATGGAAATTAAACGTTCCCACCCTAGCGACCGATTGTTGCAATGAAGTGACAGCCTAGGCTGGGCAGAAATTTCGTGATCTGTAGCAGGTTTTCATTTTTAATTGTATGATGAATGCATGACGCATTGAGGTGGATATAATGAGCCGCTTATTATCTGACTGTTGGGCATTGCTGCGCGCCTTTGCCATGATTTATCTGTGCCTGTTTATCGGCAATCTGCTGTCGAGCCTGCTGCCGATGACCATTCCGGGCAGCATCATCGGTATGCTGGTGCTGTTCTTGCTGCTCTCATTGCAAATCATGCCCGCCGCCTGGCTCAAACCCGGCTGTCATCTGCTGATCCGCTATATGGCGCTGCTGTTTGTGCCTATCGGCGTCGGGGTGATGAACTACTACAGCCAGATTTCCGCTCAGCTCGGGCCGCTGGTGGTCTCTTGCGTGGTCAGTACCCTTATCGTGATGCTGGTGGTCGGATTCAGCTCCCATTATGTCCATCGGGAACGTCCGGTGGTCGCCGCGCCGGCGAAAAAAGGAGATCGAGGATGATAGCCAATATCTGGTGGTCGCTGCCGCTGACGCTTATGGTTTTTTTTGGCTCTCGTCGGCTGGCGGCCCGTTTTCGCATGGCGCTGCTTAATCCTTTGCTTATCTCGATGGTGGTGATTATCCCGCTGCTGCTGGCCACCGGTATTCCCTATGAGCGCTATTTTGCCGGCAGCAAGCTGCTCAATGACCTGCTGCAGCCGGCGGTAGTGGCGCTGGCGTTTCCGCTGTATGAACAGCTACACCAGATCCGGGCGCGCTGGAAATCGATCATCAGCATCTGTTTTATCGGCAGCGTCACCGCCATGGTGACCGGCACCGCCATCGCTCTGTGGATGGGCGCCAGCCCGCAGATGGCAGCCTCGATACTGCCCAAATCGGTGACCACGCCGATTGCCATGGCGGTAGCCGATTCGATTAACGGTATTCCGGCCATCAGCGCCGCCTGCGTGATTTTCGTCGGTATACTGGGGGCGGTATTCGGCCATACGCTGTTCAATCTGCTGCGCATCACCACCAAAGCCTCGCGCGGGCTGGCGATGGGCACTGCCGCCCATGCCCTGGGCACCGCCCGCTGCGCCGAAATGGATTATCAGGAAGGGGCATTCAGCTCTCTGGCGCTGGTGATATGCGGCATCATTACCTCATTGATTGCACCGTTTCTGTTTCCGGTCATGCTGCAATTATTTGGTTAAAATTCGCCTTGATAAGGGATTGATCGTATTTATCCTCGCCTCGAGCGTTTAGAATAGGCCGGTGTCCAGCCGCTGTGAGAACACGCTATGCAATCACGTTTTACTTTACCGCTGTCTGCCCTGGATCCGGCGCTTAAGACTGCGCTGACGCCGCTGCTCGCCTCGCCGGACTTTGCCGGGGTGATCGACGCCGAACAGGTCAGCCGTCTGCTGCAGGCCACCGGCCTGGAGGTGGACCGGTTATGCTTTGCCCTGCTGCCGGTGGCCGCCGCCTGCGCCCTGGCGCCCATTTCCCGGTTTACTGTCGGCGCGGTCGCCCACGGCGTCAGCGGTACGCTCTATCTGGGCGCCAATATGGAATTCATCGGCGCGCCGCTGGCGCAGACGGTGCACGCCGAACAAAGCGCCATCAGCCATGCCTGGCTGTGCGGCGAAAGCCGACTGGCCGGCATCACCGTCAACTACACGCCCTGCGGCCACTGTCGGCAGTTTATGAATGAACTTAACAGCGGCACTGATCTACGGATATCGCTGCCTGGCCGCGCGTCCCAAACGCTGGGGCACTATCTGCCCGATGCCTTTGGTCCGCGTGATCTGGCGATCGACGCGCTGCTGCTTGATGAAGTGCATCATGATTACCGGATTGGTCCGGCCGAGGGTGCCCGGTGCGCAACGCCGGGCGACGTGGTACCCCGCCGGCAGGTGACCTCGGCCGCTGCGGCTGAGGCCGCAGGCCCGGCTTCGCTGCCGGCCGGGGATCCGCTATCCCAGTTGGCGTTGGCGGCGATGAACCGCAGTCACGCCCCTTACAGCCAGGCGCACAGCGGGATGGCGCTGGAGCTGGTCGATGGGCGGATCTTTGCCGGCCGCTATGCTGAAAATGCCGCGTTCAATCCCAGCCTGCCGCCGCTGCAGTCCGCCCTTATCATGATGAACCTGGCTGGCGGCCAGACCGGCGAAATTCGCCGGGCGGTGCTGGCCGAGCGTGAAAACGCCGCGTTTAGCCAATGGGACGCTACCCGCGCCACCCTGGCGGCGCTGGGCGTCAAGCAATGCTATCGCCTGGGCGTGGTGGACTGATGCCCGCCTGTTTGCCAGCCATCCGCTAACGGGTTTTTCGCCGATGCGCCCTGGCCCTTGGCCTGTTTTTTTTTGCATAAAAAAGAGTCATTGCGATGGAATTAGAACATGAAAACAAACGTCCGCTGTATATCCCTCATGCGGGCCCTATCCTGCTGGAATTCCCGCTGCTGAACAAAGGCAGCGCCTTTTCCCAGGAAGAACGAGACGACTTCAACCTTCATGGCCTGCTGCCCGAGACGGTCGAGAATATCGAAGAGCAGGCTGAGCGCGCCTGGCGCCAGTATCAGGAATTCAACCACGACATCGAAAAACACGTCTACCTGCGCAATATCCAGGACACCAACGAGACGCTGTTTTACCGTTTGCTGGACGGGCACCTGAGCGAAATGCTGCCGATTATCTATACCCCGACGGTCGGACAGGCCTGCGAGCATTTCTCCGATATCTACCGGCGGGCGCGCGGGCTGTTTATCTCCTATAACAACCGCGACAAAATCGACGACATGCTGCAGAACGCCACCAAGCAGCATGTGAAAGTGATTGTCGTCACCGATGGCGAACGCATCCTCGGCCTGGGCGATCAGGGCATCGGCGGTATGGGTATTCCTATTGGCAAGCTGTCTCTTTATACCTCCTGCGGCGGCATCAGCCCGGCCTATACCCTGCCGGTAGTGCTGGATGCCGGCACCAACAATCCCCAGCGGCTGAACGATCCGCTGTATATGGGCTGGCGGCACGAACGGGTAACCGGCGAAGAGTACCGTGATTTCGTCGATGCGTTTATCCAGGCGGTCAAACGCCGCTGGCCTGACGTGCTGCTGCAGTTCGAAGATTTCGCCCAGAAAAACGCCACGCCGCTGCTGGACCGCTACCGCGATGAGTTGTGCTGTTTTAACGATGATATCCAGGGCACCGCCGCCGTGACGCTGGGCTGCCTGCTGGCCGCCAGCCGTGCCGCCGGCAAACGTCTGCGCGACCAGACCGTGGTGTTCCTCGGCGCCGGCTCCGCCGGTTGCGGCATCGCCGAGCAGATCGTCGCCGAGATGCGCGCCGAAGGGCTCAGCGAAGACCAGGCTCGCGCCCGGGTGCTGATGGTCGACCGCTACGGCCTGCTGACCGACAAAATGACCAATCTGCTGGATTTCCAGCAGCGCCTGGTGCAGCGCAGCGACGAGGTGACCGGCTGGGCAGCCGAGGGGGATTCGATTTCTCTGCTCGATGTGGTGCGCAATGCCCATCCGACGGTGCTTATCGGCGTCTCAGGCCAGCCGGGTCTGTTTACCGAAGCCATTATCCGCGAGATGCATGCCCACTGCGACCGTCCGATTGTCATGCCGCTGTCCAACCCGACCTCGCGCGTGGAAGCGACGCCGGAAGATATCATTACCTGGACCGGGGGCGCGGCGCTGGTGGCCACCGGCAGCCCGTTTGCGCCGGTGAAATTCCGCGATAACACCTATCCGATAGCCCAATGCAATAATGCCTATATCTTCCCGGGCATCGGCCTGGGCGTATTGGCGACGAAAGCCAGCCGGGTCACAGAGACCATGCTTATCGCCGCCAGCCGGGCATTGGCCGACTGTTCGCCGCTGGCCAACGGCAGCGACGGCGCGCTCTTGCCGGATATCAACGATATCCAGGGTGTCTCCAAAGTGATTGCCATGGAAGTCGGTAAAGCCGCCCAGGTGCACGGCGTAGCGACCGTGACCTCTGAGCAGGCGTTGTCGGTAGCCATCGAGCATAACTTCTGGCGTCCGCAGTATCGCAACTATAAACGGACCTCGTTCTGATCGACTCCGGCACCGGCCCCGCTTCGGCGGGGCTGACGCGTGATATGCCGCGCATACGCTATATTCCGCGCATAATTGCAACGATAGCCGCAGGATGGACACTGCACGCCTTGCGTCGGCCTGAGAGGTAAAGTAGCCTTGGTGCTATGACATTCCAGCAGGAACCGGTTAAGGCTACAGTATGTGGAAGCGCCTGATTTATACCCTGATCATTATTGCAGGCGTACCTTTATTGATCGCTATCGGCCTCGACCGCTGGATCAGTTGGAAAACCGCCCCCTTTATCTATGAAGATCTGAAAAGCCTGCCCCACCGCCAGGTCGGCGTGGTCTTGGGCACGGCCAAGTATTTTCGCACCGGCGGCATCAATCAGTATTATCTTTATCGTATGCAGGGCGCCCTGAATGTGTATAACAGCGGCAAGGTCAACTATCTGCTGCTGAGCGGCGATAATGCCCAGCAGAGCTACAATGAACCGGTCACCATGCGCCGCGACCTGCTGGCCCACGGCATGCCCTCCAGTGATATCTGGCTGGACTTTGCCGGGTTTCGCACCCTCGACTCGATTATTCGCACCCGTAAAGTGTTCGATACTAACGATTTCACTATCATCACCCAGCGTTTTCATTGTGAACGGGCCTTGTTCATCGCCATGAATATGGGCATCCAGGCGCAGTGTTACGCAGTACCTTCGCCCAAAAACATGCTGTCCATCCGGCTGCGCGAAATTGTCGCCCGCCTGGGGGCGCTAACGGATTTATATATCCTCAAGCGTGAGCCGCGCTTTCTCGGGCCGATGATCCCGATCCCCGCCCGCCACGACGTGCCCGCCGGCGCTCAGGGTTACCCGGCGGTATCACCGGAACAACTGCTGGAGCTGCAGCCCCGCCCTGGCGTCACGGTGCCGGCAGGCACTGTGCCAGCGGGTAATCCGTCGCCTGCTGCCGGCACTGCTCCATCTGACCCGGCATCGGCGCCAGTTACCGCCCCTGAATCTCTCGACCCGGCATCTGCTGACCCAGCGCCGGTCCCGGTGCCAACCGCGCCTGCCCCGCTGCCGGATGTGCACACCGGGTAAAAAAAATGCCCGCATAGCGGGCATTCAGCCGTGGCTTCCAGCCGGTAGGCTTATTTTTTCTTGGCGTATTTCAGCGAGTCCAGGGCGACGGCGAAAATAATGATCGACCCCTTGATGATGTACTGCCAGTAAGGGTTAACGCCGATATAGGTCAGGCCGTAGTTGATAACGGTAAAGATGATGACCCCGGTCACGACCCCCGCCACGGTGCCGACGCCGCCGGCGAACGATACCCCACCCACCACGCAGGCCGCTATCGCATCCAGTTCATACATAAAGCCCAGGTTGTTGGTGGCGCTGCCGATACGGCCGGCTTCCAGCATCCCGCCGAAGGCATAGAACACCCCTGACAGGGCATAGATCATGATAAGGTTCAGCGGGACATTCACGCCGGAGACTTTGGCGGCTTCCGGGTTGCCGCCGATAGCGAAGATGTTTTTACCAAAGCGGGTTTTGTTCCACAGCACCCAGACAAACAGGATAGCAATCACCGCATAGAAGGTAATATACGACAGTTTGAAATCGCCGATGCGCAGGAAGCCCTGGGCAAAGGTCGAGAAGTGGGATTCAAAACCGGCAATCGGCGATGCCCCCACCACATCGTAATACAGCGAGTTGATGCCATAGACGATGATCATGGTGCCGAGGGTGGTAATAAACGGCGTCACATTCAGATACGCAATAACAATACCGTTAATCAGGCCAATCAGCGCGCCAATGATACAAACGGTCAGGATCACTACCGGAATAGGCAGGCTCTGCATATCAGGAAAGACTTTATTGACGTTGTCCATCGACTGCAAAAGCGTTGCCGCCACCACCGCGGCCAGGCCAACCTGGCGACCGGCCGACAGGTCGGTCCCTTGGGTGACAATCAGCCCGGCCACGCCGAGGGCGATAATAATACGCACCGAGGACTGGGTCAGGATATTACTCAGGTTCATCAGACTGAGGAAGGTCGGATCCTGGAAAATAATGATCGCCAGCAGCACCAGCAACACCACATAAATACCGCCCTCTTTTAAATAAGTGAGCAGGCTTTTTTTATTTAACGCATTCATGATAACGACCCTTAAAATTAGAGGTGCAGGGAAGCAAGACGTAAAATTTCATTCTGGGAGGTTTCCTTGGTATTCACGATGCCCGAAACCAACCCATTGCTCATCACCAGGATCCGGTCGGTAATACCCAGTAATTCTGGCATTTCAGATGAAATGATGATGATGCCCTTGCCACGTTTGGCCAGTTCGGTAATCAACTGATAGATTTCAAACTTGGCCCCTACATCAATACCGCGCGTGGGTTCGTCCAGCATCAGTATTTCCGGTTGGGTGAGCAGCCAGCGACCAATAATCACTTTTTGCTGATTGCCGCCCGATAATGATCCGATATTTGTGTGATGGCCAGGGGTCTTTACCCGCATTGAATCGATAACCCACTGGATATCACTCTTCATGCGGCGGTTATCCAGCAGACCGATTTTGTTTTTGTAGTTACGTATATTGGAAATAAGCGAATTAAAGCCAACGTCGAGAAAAGCATAAATACCGGTTGCCCGGCGTTCTTCGGTCACCAGGGCAAAGCCATGGTTTATCGCTTCGTTGGCGGAATTATTATTGATGCTTTTGCCATGCAGCTTAAGCGTGCCGCTGACTTTCTCCCTGACGCCAAAAATAGTTTCAACGATATCGGTACGACGCGCCCCCACCAGACCGGCGATACCGAGAATTTCACCCTGGTGCAAATCAAATGAAACATCGCGAATCGACGGCTGGCGCAATGACGTCAGGTTTCTGACCTCGAATATCACTTCACCCGGTTTGCCTTCACGGTCAGGGAAGCGCTGGCTCAGCGAGCGTCCGACCATCATCGAAATGATCTGATCCATGGTCAGCCCCTGGACCGGCTGGGTAGCAATCCACTGGCCGTCGCGCAGGATGGTGATTTCATCACACAGCTGGAATATTTCTTCCATCTTATGGGAAATATAGACAATGCCGCAGCCGCGCTCCTTCAGCTTACGGATAATACTGAACAGATGGTTGACCTCTTTTTCGGTCAGCGACGAGGTTGGCTCATCCATAATGACAATTTTGGCGTCATAGGAAAAAGCCTTGGCAATTTCAATCATCTGCATCTGGGAAACGGATAACGTGGAAACTTTATCCCTCGGGTCGATATTGATATCCAGTTCTTCAAATATGGCTTTGGTATCGCGATACATTTTGCTCTGATCAACAAACAACCCCTTGCGCGGATAGCGCCCGAGCCACATGTTGTCCATTACCGTACGCTGTAATACCAGGTTCAGTTCCTGATGCACCATTGAAACGCCGTGCTCCAGCGCCTCCTTGGTACTTTTGAAATTAACCTCTTCGCCTTTAAAAATAATGCTGCCGGCATCCTTGCTGTAAATACCAAACAGGCATTTTAATAATGTGGACTTGCCCGCACCGTTTTCGCCCATTAAGGCGTGAATGGAGTGAGCCTTTACATTCAGGTTCACATCATCCAGCGCTTTAACCCCTGGAAATGATTTTGAGATATGCTTCATTTCCAGCAGCCACTGACTGGGCTGTTCGGTTGTTATGTCGGCCATAAATTGTACCCGGCTAAGATAGGCAAAAAAAATCCCCCCGGCGGGAAATAGCGACCGGGGGAATCAGGATTATTTTTTGAATTGCGCCAGGTTATCTTTATCGATACCGACGTAAGGAATACGCACCACTTTATTTTCCAGTTTCCACTGAGTGCCGTCTGCCGCTCCTTTACCTTCAGCCAAGTTTTTTGCCAGATCAAAGGTGGCTTTAGCCTGATTGTCGGCATCGTTCAGTACCGTACCGGCCATCGCGCCGGACTTGACCATGGCAAGGGCTTCAGGCAACCCATCGACGCCGAACACCGGAATAGCAGACTTGTTATGGGCCTTGAGCGCTTCTACCGCTCCCATCGCCATGGCATCATTGTTGGCGATAACCACTTCGATTTTGTCGGCATTAGGGCCGGACAGCCAGGCGTCAACCTTGTCTTTGGCCTGGGCGGTATCCCACATGGCGGTATCCAGCTGCAGCTGCTGGGTTTTCAGTTTTTCCTGCTGGTCCAGTGTCTTGATGGCATAGCTGGTACGGGCTTCGGCATCCGGATGGCCCGGCTCGCCTTTGATCATCACATACTGGATAACGCCATCTTTGTTCAAGTCCCAATCTGGATGCGCTTTCCAGTGTTTGGCAATCAGCTCGCCCTGGATAATACCGGACTCTTTAGAATCAGTACCGACATAATAAGCTTTGTCGTAGCTGTCCAGATCTTTACGGCTGGGTTCTTTGTTATAGAAAACGATGGGTATTTCATTGCCGCGGGCTTTATCGATGACCACTTGCGCCGCCGCCGGATCGACCAGGTTGATGGCCAGCGCTTTCACGCCTTTGGCAATCAGCACGTCGATCTGGTCGTTTTGCTTGGACTGATCGTTTTGCGAATCATTCATCAGCAATTGGACGCCTTTGGCTTCTTTAGCGTCTTTTTCGATGGCTTTGCGCACCACCGACATAAAGTTGTCGTCATATTTGTAAATCGTCACGCCGATACGGGTATCAGCCGCCTGCACGGCTGCACTGAACAGCACGCCGGCTGCCAGAGCAGTCAGGGTAAACGCCTTTTTATTCATTAGTTTCTCCGGATTACAATAGGGTAAAGCTCTGCATCGGGTTAAACCCATACCTGGCAATACCAGACACTCCGCTTTGAGGTCCTACAGCCACGGCAGGGAAACAGTCAACGGCCCCGCAGGGCCTGGTCTGGCAACAAAACGCCTACAGCATATAGTTAGGGATGTTAATATTCTGTGAATAGACTCACAGTTTGGAAACGGTTACATCTCGTCAGGTAAAGTTGAGATGACTGCCGCATTATTTTGACAAGGTGCCACCGAATGGCGGCGCACCAGGGTAGGCATGAACAAATGGGTCTGGCCGGCATCAAGCTTACCGGCAGTGCCGGCCAGGGCCAGTTCGGTAGCGGCTTCGGCCATGGTGGCTATCGGATAGCGCACGGTGGTCAGGTTCGGACTGGTGAAGCGAGAGATCGGAATATCGTCAAAGCCGACCAGCGAGAATGTCGAAGGCACCTGGATGCTGTTTTCCTTAAGGGTTGCCAGCGCACCGACCGCCATGCTGTCGTTATAGACCACGACCGCCGTGAGCTGCTGGTTACGGCCCAGCAGTTCGACCATCGCCTTTTCCCCGCCGTGCAGGTCCGGCGACGCCGTCGCCTGGAAACTCTGCGGCACGATAATACCGACCTCGCGCATCGCCTGTAGATAGCCGCGCCAGCGCTGGCGCTGATCTTCAATACTGTGATTGGAACCGATATAGCCGATGCGGCGGTGGCCGTTGGCCAACAGCATCCGGGTCGACATCAGCGCGCCGCTGACATTGTCCAGCCCGACGCAGCGATGCTCATAGCCGCGGATGATACGGTTTATCAGCACCATGCCCGGTTCCCGTTCCAGGAACGGTATCAATTCTTCATCGGTAAGCATTTTGGCGTGCACCACCAGCGCGCTGCAGCGCTGGCGCAGCAGCACTTCTATCGCGTGGCGCTCCTTATCGGCTTGATGATAACTGTTGCTGATAAGCAGATGCTTTTTATGCCGCTGGGCCACATCATCAACCGCTTTCACCAGCGCGCCGAAGAAGGGATCAGAGACATCCATCACCACCACGCCGATGGTGTCGCTGGACTGGGTCGCCAGCGCCTGCGCATTGGCGTTGGGCCGGTAGCCCAGTTCGTTGACGGCTTTCAGTACGCTGTCACGCGCCTGCTTACTGGCGACGGCGCTGTCGTTGAGCACCCGTGAAACCGTCGCCACCGATACTCCCGCCAACCTGGCCACATCCCGAATGGTAATCATTATTTCCCCTGCTTGCTGCTGTCTACACCGTCAGGTGCCGCCTGTCCCTGTTCCAAGACAGATTTACCGGGTGAACATCAGGCATCATCGAGATTCATGATCCGCATCCGCTGGCTTGAATAAGCGGTTATCGTAACCGATTTGTTATCAATGAGGCGTGAATCAGCTCACAGGACAGGAAACGCTTACATTTTTGTTAACAATTGGCGGGGGATGCAGCAGAACTGCGGCGAGTGAACAGCAGCGATCAACGTGACAGACCGAACCGGGATGGGTGAACAACAGCGGTCAGCGCGACAGACTGAGCCGTGGGGGGAAAGGATATCAGCGTAGCAGTCTGCCTGGAGCGACTGGGCATAGTGCGCAGGCCCGGTAAGCTGAGCCGGAACTGGGCATAGTGCGCAGGCTCGGTAAGCTGCGCCGGAACTGGGCATAGTGCGCAGGCTCGGTAAGCTGCGCCGGAACTGGGCATAGTGCGCAGGCCCGGTAAGCTGCGCCGGACTGGCGATATCGTTATAGGCGGCGGTTACGAAGCGTGGGGCCCTGCGGTCAGCCGAGTCAGTTGCCGCCACATCCACTCGAACGGGCCCTGCTGGAAAAAGTGCAGCCACAACGTTGACACCAGCAGGTTGACCAGCCAGATAACAGGCACCAACGCCAGCAGCTCGAAGCGGCCGTAAGCCATAAACTGCGCCATCTGGTTAAAGATAAGGGTGCAGAGAAGGGTCTGCAGCAGATAATTGGTCAACGCCATGCGGCCGACATTGCCGACCCAGCGGGTAAGGCGCAGTCCGGACAGGCGCGACCAGCAGCCATACAGCAGCGCCACATAGCCCAGTACCTGGAACGGGGCGCTGATATCGCGGGGAATTTGCAGCAAAAACGCGCACCAGCGATACTCCCAGCCCAACTGCCACTGCAGGATTATCGACGGCACATTGACCAGCAGCCCCAACGGAATCAACAGCAGGGCCATTTTGCGGTAATGGGCCTCGGACCAGGTTCCGCTTAACCAGCCGGACCGCATCAGTCCGGCACCGACCAGCATCGCGCCCGCCAACTGCCAGCCGTACTGCGAGGCCATGGCGATAAGACTGCCCTCCAGCAGATCCAGCCGATTCTGCCAGGCTTCCGCGCCGCCGACCGTCAGCCAGTAATGCTCATAAATCTGCTCGGCAATGCCCGGCAACCAATAACGGCCTGGGGTTTGACTGGCCATCATGACCTGGAACAACACCAGTACCAAAACGCCGACCATATAAAGCACCGCACCGGTTGAAATCAGCGCCCTGCTGCTGTCGGCCTGGCGAACCACCCCCAGGCAGATAAGGCCGACCAGGCCATAATCCAGCAGAATATCGCCGTCCCAGAAAAAAATTGCATGGATGATACCGAACACCATCAGCCAGCCGAGGCGAGAAGCAATCCAGCGATTGCCGCGCGCCAGCAGCATTTGCAGCCCGGCACCGAACAGGATAGCGAACAGCGTCAGGAACTTGACCTGGGCAAAACCGTCCATAATAGCCCAGGTCCAGGCATCGGCCGCTGAGGGGGCGCCGTTATAGGCCGGGTTGAGATAAGCCGCCTTGGGTAAGGCGAAAGCGGTGATATTCATCAGCAGGATGCCCAAAATGGCCATCCCCCGCGCGCAGTCCAGTTTCGCGATGCGCTCGCGCATGGGCACCCTCTTCTGTCAGGCGCCGCAGCGCCATAATGCCTACTTCATACTGCCGGGCGCAGGATTACAGATGGCGCACGGCACGCAAAAATTCTTGCCGGGTATTCTGGCTGGATTTAAACAGGCCGCCCAGAGACGTGGTGGTGGTGGCGCTGGTGGCATCGCGGATACCGCGGGCTTTGACACAGTAATGGACTGCGTCGATGCACACCGCCACGTTGTTGGTCCCGAGCAGAGTCTGCAAGGCAATCAGGATCTGCTGGGTCAGCCTTTCCTGCACCTGGGGGCGCTGGGCAAAAAACTGCACAATCCGGTTAATCTTCGACAGACCGATAACGCAATCCTTGGGAATATAGGCAACGGTGGCCTTGCCGTCGATAATGACAAAATGATGCTCGCAGGTGCTGGTCAGGGTAATGTCGCGCACCGTGACCATTTCATCCACTTTCATTTTATTCTGGATAACGGTTATTTTCGGAAAGTTGGCGTAATCCAGTCCGGCAAAAATTTCATCTACATACATTTTTGCGATGCGATGCGGCGTCTCTGCCAGACTGTCATCCTCCAGATCGAGGTTTAACAGATTCATGATTTCGGTCATATGCCCGGCAATCCGCGCTTTGCGGACCTCCGCGTCAAGCATTTCACCGCGCAGCGGGGTTTCTAATCCACGGGCCAACAGGGCCTGGTGAACCAGCGCGGCTTCTTTCGTCAGCGATAACATAGGTATTATTTCTCCAGCAGGCGTTTGCGCATCCGCTCGCTTTCATGGCGGAATGCGCTCCACTCTAGTTGAGACTGAAACGATTATCCAGTGATTATGCCCGCTCTGGATGATGAAATACTTGCATCTAACCGCTAGGGTTGACGCCAGGCCAGCACACCGGCCAGCGCCAGCGCCACCATGGAGACAAACAGCGCCGGCTCAAGCCTGCCGACCAGCGCGCTGGCCAGCGCCGACAGTAGCGGGCCAATCAGTTGACCGACCGCATAGCCACAGGTCAGCAGCCCGGCCATATAGCGCATATGATCCGGTGCCTGGCGGCGGCTGCATTCAAAGGTCAACTGTACCACCGATAAGAAGCCGCCGCCGGTCAGCAGCGCGCCGAACAGTAATCCTGCCGCGCCATCAAGGCTTATCATCAGCGCCACTCCCAGCGCCTGGGCCAGCAGGGTCAGGCCGAGGCGTTTACCGGCGGTCAGGCAATGACGGGTCAGAATGCCGATGCCGATCCCGGCCATGCTCCCGGCGCCGAATACCGGCCAGACCCACAGGCCCAGGCCGCTGCCGGCCAGCCGTTCGGCAGCCATCTGCGACAGAAAGGTCGCCGGCAGGATATAGCCGAATCCGGCCAGGGAGTAACTCCAAAGCAGTTTTTTCAGTGACGGCGTCAGGCTGAGCGGCTGGGCATCCGGCTTTCTCGCCGCCAGCGCCCCGCGTTTGGGCAGATTGTGACTGATAGCGGCGGTCAACACCAGCGCGGTGAGGCCATAGACCAGCCAGGCCGGGCCGGCGGTCAATGGCAGATGGTGCATAGCCAGCGCCAGCAGTCCGCTGACCAGGATGCCGGCCCCCGGGCCGGCAAATACCGCCGCGCTCAGTGCCGGACGGCCCAGCTGGATCAATTTATCATTAGTCCAGGCGGCCACCAGTACCATCGCCCAGCCGCTGGCTACGCCAATCGCCAATCTGAGCAGGCTGTGGCTGAAGGGACTGGCGGTCAGCGCTGACAGCAGCGTCAGCCCGACCACGCCCCAGAGGCCAATCCACAGCCGTTTCTCCAGGTGGTTGGCGGCGCGCATTGCATCCCAGGCGCCCAGCAAATAACCCAGGTAATTAAAGGCGGCGACCACGCCGGCGCTGGTCAGGGTCATCTGCCCGGCAGTGATCATCAGCGGCACCTGAGGGGTAAAGGCAAATCGCCCGATACCCATCGCCACCAACAGGGCCAGGAACCCGCTTAATGCCACTTTTATCGCCATATCTTATTTCCGCTAGTAATAAATGATTGCTAATAGAATGCATGATCAATACAATCACGGAAAGTGAATAATATACACCAAGTTCATTACAAATAGAGAACACATGGATCTTACTCAACTGAAAATGTTTTGCTGCGTGGCCGAAACCGGTTCTTTGGCGCGCGCCGCCGAGCAGCTGCATCGCGTTCCGTCAAACCTGACCACCCGCTTGCGCCAGTTGGAACAGGAATTGGGCGTTGACTTGTTTATTCGCGAAAAGCAGCGCTTGCGGCTGTCGCCGATCGGCCATAACTTTTTATGTTATGCCAGCCGCATCCTGGCGCTAAGCGAGGAAGCCATCAATATGACACGCGCCGGTGAACCGACCGGTAATTTTCCGCTCGGGTCGATGGAGAGCACTGCGGCTACCCGCTTGCCGGCATTGCTGGCGGCTTACCATCAGCGCTTTGGCCAGGTCGCCCTTTCGCTGGTGACCGGTACCTCGGGCGAGATGATCGACGGGGTACGTGCCGGCACGCTGGCGGCCGCCCTGGTAGATGGACCGGTTCATTATCCTGAAATCCATGGCTGCGTCAGTTTTAATGAAACCCTGGTGATGATATCCAGCCTGGAACAGCCGGCGATAGGTTCAGCTCATGATATTGCCGGCCAGACGCTGTTTGCCTTCAGGCCCAGCTGTTCTTATCGGCTGCGACTGGAGAGCTGGTTCCATCAGGGGGGCGCTCTGCCCGGCCCGATAATGGAAATCCAGTCTTACCACGGTATGCAGGCCTGCGTGGCCAGCGGTGCCGGATTGGCGCTGCTGCCGCGTTCAGTACTGGAACAGCTGCCCGGCCAGGAACGGGTACGGGTGCACCCGCTGCCGCGCGATATCGCCGATGCATCGACCTGGCTGATTTGGCGCCGGGATGCGTTTGGTCCTAATGTTGAAGCACTGAAAAAATTGATAATAGAATTACATGACCGGACAGACGGGACATTGGCCTTGTCTGATTCGGCTTCCGCCATTGAAACCCCGGCCGCGTCGGGGTCGAAAGATATTCACCTTGCCTGAACAAAAAGAGTTTAAAGGAGCTACTGCATGCAAATGATTAAAACCCGCGCCGCCATCGCCTGGGGCCCGAACCAGCCGTTATCGGTGGAAGAAGTGGATCTGATGCCGCCGCAAAAGGGAGAAGTGCTGGTGCGCATCGTCGCCACCGGTGTATGCCATACCGATGCCTATACCTTGTCGGGCAAGGATCCTGAAGGGGTATTTCCGGCCATTCTCGGTCATGAGGGCGGCGGCGTGGTTGAGGCGCTGGGCGAAGGCGTGACCGGGCTTGAAGTCGGCGATCATGTCATCCCACTGTATACCCCCGAGTGCGGCGAGTGTAAATTCTGCCGTTCCGGCAAGACCAACCTTTGTCAGTCAATCCGCACCACCCAGGGCAAGGGTCTGATGCCGGACGGCACCACCCGTTTCTTTAAGGACGGCAAACCGATTTTCCATTACATGGGCACCTCGACGTTTTCCGAATATACCGTGGTGCCGGAAATCTCCCTGGCGAAGATCAGTAAAGAAGCGCCGCTGGAAGAAGTCTGCCTGCTCGGCTGTGGGGTAACTACCGGCATGGGCGCAGTGTTGAATACCGCCAAAGTGAAGCCCGGTGATACGGTGGCGATTTTCGGTCTGGGCGGCATTGGGCTGTCGGCGATTATCGGTGCGCAAATGGCGGGGGCCGGCCGGATTATCGGTATCGATCTGAATACCAGTAAGTTTGATCTGGCCCGGAAACTGGGCGCGACCGACCTGCTCAATCCCAAGGACTATGATCGCCCGATCCAGGAGGTGATTGTTGAGCTGACCGATGGCGGGGTCGATTTTTCTTTCGAATGCATCGGTAATGTCAATGTGATGCGTTCCGCCCTGGAATGTTGTCATAAAGGCTGGGGTGAGTCGGTTATCATCGGCGTGGCCGGTGCCGGCGAAGAAATTTCCACCCGTCCATTCCAATTGGTAACCGGTCGAGTATGGCGCGGTTCCGCTTTTGGCGGCGTCAAAGGTCGCAGCCAGTTGCCGGGTATCGTCGATCGTTATCTGCAGGGCGAGTTCAAGCTGGATGATTTTATTACCCATACCATGGGGCTTGACGAGATCAATCATGCTTTCGATTTGATGCATGAAGGCAAGTCTATTCGTTCCGTTATCCATTTCCGTCCTTGACCGGGAGCGCATCGAGCTATGAAAGCCTTGCCTGAGCGTATTGATGCCCACCGCATGCACGGTGGTTGGCAGTATCGTTATCGTCACCCCTCGGCATCAACCGGTACCCTGATGACGTACAGTGTGTTTGTGCCGCCGGCGGCCAAGGATGGCCGTGCGCCGCATGTGGTGTATTTCCTGGCCGGCCTGACCTGCAATGATCTGAATTTTACCCAGAAGTCGGGGGCCCAGCGTGTGGCGGCCGAGCTGAATCTGCTGCTGGTGATGCCGGATACCAGTCCGCGCGGCGATGAGGTGGCCGATGATGAGGGATACGATTTAGGCCAGGGCGCGGGATTTTATCTCAATGCGTCCCAGGCGCCATGGTCATCGCATTTTCGGATGTATGATTATCTGAGCCAAGAATTACC
Source organism: Biostraticola tofi (assembly GCF_004343195.1). Classification (GTDB taxonomy): domain Bacteria; phylum Pseudomonadota; class Gammaproteobacteria; order Enterobacterales; family Enterobacteriaceae; genus Biostraticola; species Biostraticola tofi. Next base: position 653,009 of record NZ_SMCR01000001.1, read on the forward strand.
CGGTATTATCAATGCCCAGTTTGCCGTGAGCGGACGCGAGTCGGTGATGGGGCATTCGATGGGCGGCCATGGGGCACTGGTGATGGCGTTGCGGCAGCCGGGCCGTTTTCGCAGCGTGTCGGCATTTGCGCCGATAGTGAGCCCTTCAACGGTGCCCTGGGGTAAAAAGGCGTTTACCGCCTACCTGGGAGCAGATGAGGCATCATGGGCGGCGTGGGACAGCTGTGCTTTACTGCGCGACGGATCCGCGCGGCCATTGCCGGTGTTGATCGATCAAGGCGAGGATGATGAGTTCCTCGACAGTCAGCTGCAGCCTGAGCGGTTGGCCCAGGAGGCGAAGGCCCGGCATTGGCCGCTGACGCTGCGCCGGCATGCCGGCTATGATCACAGCTATTTTTTCATCGCCAGTTTCGTTGAGGATCATCTGCGGTTTCACGCCGGATATTTAAACGCGTAGCGGATGAGAGCAAGCGAGAAACCGTTCTTTGCCTTTATAGCGGTCTCCCTTCAATAGCTGTTTGGCGGGTCCTCAGTGTAGTGTGATGTGAGCAGAAGCCAAGGCGATGTGCTCGACCTGGTGCAGGGCGGCGAGCAGGATCTCTTCATTGAGTTTAACCGGTACGGCGTGGATCGATTCGCCGGCTTGCAGGGTGCGGGTAAGCATCGGCTGCAGGGTCTGGCGGTCGTTGATGTCGACGTTGAGCGCACGCAGGGAGGTCGGCAGGCCAAAGGCTGTCCAGGCATGGCTGAGCTGGCGCAGGATGTCGGTCTGCCCCATCAGGGCGCACTGCACCAGGATGCCGTAGGCGACTTTGGTGCCGTGCAGAAACGGTGCGGTGGCGGGGATGGCCGTCAGCCCATTGTGTACCGCGTGGGCGGCCGCAACCCGGGTATGGCGTTCGCCCAGTCCGCCAACCATGCCGCCGCCGGCGATGATGGCATCGACGACATCGAGGAAATCCTGGCTGGCTTCTCCCTGTTGATGGGCCTCAAGGGCGGCGGTGCTTTGATTGAGCAACACGTCGCGGATCGACGCGGCGGTCTCAATACCCAGACGCACGGTAAGCGGCAGGGTTTTCGGCTGCGGGCACAGCACCACCGCCTCATACCATTTGGCGAGGGTGTCACCGATGCCGGCCAGCAGGTATTCCCTGGGGGCGTTCAGGATGATGCGCGGTTCCACCAGCACCAGGAAGTTGGCTTCATTGAAGATTTCAAAGCGCAGGGCTTCACCGGCGTCGTTATACCACACCGACAGCGGCGTCCAGGCGGCACAGGTGGCGGCAATGGTCGGGATGGCCACCAGCGGCAGGCCGAGTCGTCGGGCGACCACTTTGGCGGTATCCAGTACGGCGCCCCCGCCGATGCCGATAACCACGCTGCGATCACCGCCGGCTTCGGCTACCAGCCGGCTGACCTGGCTTTCGCTGCAGTGGGAGCCAAACGGAATGCGCACGGCGCCGGCATCGTCGAACGAGGGCGGCAGCCAGTTTCTGGCCCCGGCCAGGGCGCGTTCGCCATAGATCCAGACAGCTCGCGAGAGCATCTCGGGCGGGTAGAAGTCGGTTAATTTTTCGATAGCGCCGGGATAGGAGTAGTAATTGTCAGGGGAAACCTGTACGCGGATGGCATATGACATGGATGATGTTTACCTTGAAAAAGGGCGGCCCGGGCCGGGGCCGGGCCGGGGCCGGGCCAGTAGCAGTTATGCCTTATCATAGGCATTTAGTCCGCTGGAATTAAACCCTTTTTTGCGCTGGTTTGAGACTGTTTTCGCACTTGCTTAGGCGGATATATCGTCACGGCCACCGATTTCCCTGCCATCCGCCGGTTTGCCTTGCGCGGTTTTCTGCGCGAGTTGGTCAGGAAACACCATATCCTCATAGCGCACAATGCGGGTTTTACGGCACCATTTATAGCCAAACCAGATAGCCAGGAACAACGGAATACCTATATAGGTGGCAACCACCCCATACCAGTCGATGGTCTGCTCCAGGAAGGCCTGATAATTCTGCCCCAGGGTGATAAGCAGGCAGAGGGCAAAGGCAAACATCGGCCCGAGCGGGAAGAAGCTGGAGACATAGGGCAGGCTGCTGAGCTTACGGCCCTGCAGGATATAGCCACGGCGAAAACGGTAATGGCTGACGGCGATGCCGAGCCAGGCAATAAAGCCGGTCATGCCCGAGGTATTCAGCAGCCACAAATAGACCGTCTGGTTGCCATAAAGCGAAGTCAGAAAACACAGGCCGGCCACCACGGTGGTGGCATAGAGCGCCATACGCGGCACGCCGCCTTTCGACAGGCGGGCAAAGATCCTTGGCGCCTTACCGTCTACCGCCAGGGTGTAGAGCATCCGGGTTGAGGCGTACATGCCGGAGTTGCCGGCCGACAGCACCGCCGTCAGGATCACCGCATTCATCACCGCCGCCGCCGATAGCAGCCCGGCGTTACGGAATACCAGGGTGAACGGGCTGACGGTAATGTCCGTCACATCGTTGCGCAGTAGATCAGGACTGGTGTAAGGAATTATCAGGCTGATGACCAGGATCGCCAGCACATAGAACAGCAGGATGCGCCAGAACACCTGACGCACCGCACGGGGAATATTTTTCGCCGGATCGTCCGATTCGCCGGCGGCAATGCCGATAAGCTCGGTACCCTGGAATGAAAATCCGACAATCATCGCCACGCCTATCATGGCGGCAAATCCGCCGGCAAACGGCGCTTCGCCCACCTGCCAGTTATGCCAGCCGCTGCCCTCGCCGCCGCGCAGAATGCCGAATATCATCAGGGTGCCGACAGCAATAAAAATAATGACCGTCACCACTTTAATCAGTGAAAACCAGTATTCCGCCTCGCCAAAACCTTTAACCGATATCACATTGAGCGCAAAAATCACCGCCAGGAACAGCGCGCTCCAGATACAGCCGGGCGTGTCGGGAAACCAGTAACTCATGACCAGCTGCGACGCCACCAAATCCACCGCAATAGTGACCGCCCAGTTATACCAGTAGTTCCAGCCCAGCGCGAAACCAAACCCTTCATCCACATAACGCGCGCCGTAGGTGGAGAACGATCCTGATACCGGCATATAGGCCGCCAGCTCGCCCAGACTGGTCATCAGGAAATACACCATCAGGCCAATAAGCATATAGGAAAGTAAAGCCCCGCCGGGACCGGCCTGGGAAATGGTCGCGCCGGAAGCGACAAATAAACCGGTACCGATCGAACCGCCAATGGCGATCATGGTTAAATGGCGTGCCTTAAGCACGCGGCGCAGCGTGGGCGCCACTGCATCATGAGTAGGTTGCTGCATGTTTTCAGTCTGTCCGTGCAAAATTCGAGGCCGGATTGTAACAAATCAACCCGGGGGGTATAGCGCCACGCGCCTGATATAAGACACGTTCATGATCGGCAGGAAGTTATAAGCGCCAGTAAAACTCATTGACGACTTTTGCTGCAATCAAAGCGGCATCTCATGGTGAGTACAGTAGTCCATAAAACCGCTCAGGGCATGGGAAAGGTGTTTTTGACGGTGATGGACCCAGTAAAGCGACCGCATCAACGACGGCAGCGGCAGCGGCAAATGGGCCAGCAACAGGGAATCCACTATGCGCTTACCGCCGACTGGGACAACCCCAGCAATGCGGTGGCGCGCGACGTCGATCCGCTCTTTACGATTTCGGCAAAAATTTCCATCTGACGCAAGGTTATCGACATAGGGACTTCATATCCAACACATCATCGGCATAACACACTATAATCATTCCTTTTTGAATGCCAACACCCAGTCAATCAAGGATAACACCATGAAGTTTGTCGGAGCCCATGTCAGTGCAGCGGGCGGCGTAGACAAAGCCGCCGAACGCGCCCACCAACTCCAGGCCACCGCTTTCGCGCTATTTACCAAAAACCAGCGCCAATGGAAAGCCGCTCCGCTCTCTGAAAAGGACTGCGAACAGTTCAAAGCCGCCTGCGAAAAATTTCACTACACGTCGGCGCAAATTCTTCCTCACGACAGCTACCTTATCAACCTCGGCCACCCGGTGCAGGAAGCGCTCGATAAATCACGCGACGCCTTTATCGACGAAATGGCCCGCTGCCAGCAGTTGGGCCTCAGCCTGCTCAACTTCCACCCCGGCAGCCACCTGCGCCAAATCGACGAAGCCGACTGCCTGGCGCTTATCGCCGAATCCATCAACCTGGCCCTCGACCAAACTCAGGGCGTTACCGCGGTGATTGAAAACACCGCCGGCCAGGGCAGCAATCTCGGCTTTCGCTTCGAACACCTGGCCGCCATCATCGACAAAGTCGAAGACAAAAGCCGGGTCGGCGTCTGTATCGACACCTGCCACGCCTTTGCCGCCGGTTACGATCTGCGCACCGAACAAGATTGCCGGCAGACCTTCAGCCAGTTCGACGACATCGTTGGCTTCAACTACCTGCGCGGCATGCACCTTAACGATGCCAAAAGCGAATTCGCCAGCCGCGTCGACCGCCACCACAGCCTCGGCGAAGGCAACATCGGCAACGCCGCCTTTGCCTGGATCATGGCCGATCCCCGTTTCGACCACATTCCGCTTATCCTCGAAACCGTCAACCCCGACCACTGGCCCCAGGAAATCGCCTGGCTCAAAGCCCACGCCAACCCTTAACCACCACCCGGCTCTCATCCACCACGCCAAAGCACCACCGCCAAACTGAACGCGTGTTAAAGGAAGACCAGCCCGAATGGGTTGAATTGCCGTAAGCCAAGGAGCGCCCATCGGGCTGGTAGGCCCGCCATCACGGTCTCCACCGAAGACGCCACAGCACCACCGCCAAACTGAACGCGTGTTAAAGGGAGACCAGCCCGAATGGGTTGAATTGGCGTAAGCCAAGGAGCGCCCATCGGGCTGGTAGGCCCGCCATCACGGTCTCCACCGAAGACGCCACAGCACCACCGCCAAACTGAACGCGTGTTAAAGGGAGACCAGCCCGAATGGGTTGAATTGGCGTAAGCCAAGGAGCGCCCATCGGGCTGGTAGGCCCGCCATCACGGCCGGNACCGCCAAACTGAACGCGTGTTAAAGGGAGACCAGCCCGAATGGGTTGAATTGGCGTAAGCCAAGGAGCGCCCATCGGGCTGGTAGGCCCGCCATCACGGCCGGCCAGAAACGCTTACTTCACAAGCATCGTTGCCGGCACCGCCAGCTCCGCATCCGAACGCTTCAGCACCGAATACATCACCCCTAGCAACAGCGTCCCCGCCGCGATGGAAATCACATACCCCAGCACCGGCGTAATCGCCCCTGGAATCAACAGCACAAACAGTCCACCGTGCGGCGCCATCAGCTTCGCGCCAAACCACATCGACAGCGCACCGGTCACCGCCCCGGCCACCATACTGCAAGGAATAACCCGCATCGGATCACGGGCAGCAAACGGAATCGCCCCCTCGGAAATAAAGCAGAATCCCAACACCATCGCCGCCTTACCCGCCTCACGCTGGGTATGATCGAACTTGCGCCGCGCAAGCATCGTCGCCACCGCAATACCCAGCGGAGGCACCATGCCCGCCGCCATAATCGCCGCCATCGGCCCGTAGGTCTGCGCACTCAGCAACGCCACCCCGAACGCATAGGCCGCCTTATTAATCGGACCGCCCATATCGCTGCACATCATCGCGCCCAGAATCGCTCCCAGCACCACCGCATTAGTGGTTCCCATCGCCTGCAGCCACTGGGTCAGGCCAGTCAGGATCTTTGCCACCGGCGTCCCAATAACGTAAATCATCACCAACCCGGTGATTAACGTGGCAATCAGCGGAATGATCAATATAGGCTTTAACGCCGCCATACTTTGCGGCAACGGCAGCTTGTTACTGATAAACCTCGCCACGTAACCGGCCAGGAAACCGGCGATAATGCCGCCGATAAACCCAGCGCCGGTACTGACCGCCAGCATCCCGCCCACCAGGCCCGGCGTCAGTCCTGGACGATCGGCGATGGAAAACGCAATAAAACCGGCCAGCACCGGCACCATCAGCGCCAGGGCCGACTTACCGCCAATCTCCATTAACGCCGCCGCCAGCGAACCCGGCTGCTCAAACGCCTTGATGCCAAACACAAACGACAGCGCAATACAAAGCCCGCCCGCCACCACCATCGGCAGCATATAAGACACCCCGGTCAGCAAATGACGATAAGGACCGGCAGCTGCCGTCTTATTCTCCTCCGGTGAACCGCTTGCCTGGCCGGCAGGGGTAAACACCCTGGCCTCGGCTTCGGCTTTATCCAGCTCCTGCGCCGTCTTCTTCAAGGCCAGCCCAGTACTGGTCCGATACATCGGTTTACCGGCAAACTTCGCCAAATCCACTTCGATATCGGCGGCCACCACCACCAAATCAGCCGCCGCCACTTCCTCAGCGGTAATCGCATTGCCCGCACCGACCGATCCGCGTGTTTCTACTTTTACCCACCAGCCGCGTTTCTTGGCTTCGGCCTCAATGGCCTCGGCCGCCATAAAGGTATGGGCCACCCCAGTCGGACAGGCGGTAATCGCCACCAGGCGCTTGGGACCGGCCGCGCTGCCGGGCGCACTGGTGGTATCAACCGACCGGTCTCCCGCCTGCGCTACGCTCGGCTGATATACCACCGCTTCCGTCTTGGCGCGGTTGAGAAAGGCCTCAGGATTGACGGCGGCATCAGCGATATCGCCGATAAACACCTGCTTGCCATTGAGCGATGCATCGGCCTGCAGCGCAGCACCCAGTTGAATCACCAGTTCGGCATCGGTGCCGTTCTCAACCAGGGACAGCCCGGCCTTGGGCGCGGCGTCGGCCAGCAGCGACTTTACCAAGCTGCCACGGGCCGGACCCAGTGAACTCTCTATAATCAGCAACGTTTTCATGTAGCTCCCCGCAGATCAGTTAAATGGTTTCAGGTCAACGCGCGCCATCATCGCCGCCAATTGCGGACGATCGGTCACGCCGACATTACTCTGGCTTACCGCCAGCGCCGCGACGGCAGTGGCCAAACGCAGGGTATGTTCACTCGACTCGCGCATCAGCAAGCCGTATATCAGTCCGCCGACCATCGAGTCACCGGCACCGACGGTGCTGACCACCTCGCAAGACGGCGGTTTGGCAAGCCAGGCGCCGGAGGCGTTGACCCACAGCGCCCCTTCAGCCCCCAAGGAAATCACCACATGCGCGATACCCTGGTCACGCAGCGCATGCGCGGCCTCCACCACATCGGCCAGCGTCGGCAGCTTACGGCCGGCCCAGATTTCCAGCTCACGACGATTGGGCTTCACCAGCCAGGGGGCGGCTTTCAGGCCGGCGACCAGCGCTTCGCGACTGCTGTCGAAAATGATGCACGGGCACTGGCTGCGCAGCTTTATCATCCAATCGGTAAACGCATCAGGCGCTACGCCAGCCGGCAGACTGCCGCTCACCGCCACCATATCGAACTGGCCCAGCCAGGTCAGCGAATCGGTCACGAAGCGATCCCAGTCCTGCGGCGTCACATTGAAACCGGAAAAATTGAAGTCGGTGACATCGCCGTCTTTTTCCGTCAGCTTGACGTTAATACGTGTACGGCCCTGCACCACCTGAAAACGGTTGGCAATGCCCAAATCGCTAAATAGCAATTGAAAGCCGTCCTGGTTCTCTTTGCCCAGGAAACCGCCCACCGTCACATCAATGCCCAGATCCTTGAGTACCTTGGCGACATTGATACCCTTACCCGCCGCGTGCAGGCCGGTGGTCTGAACCAGGTTGACTTCACCGCGCTCTATCTCAGGACAAAAACCCACCAGATCGTAGGCCGGGTTCAGGGTGATTGTTGCTACTCTTCTGCTCATGCCGCTCCCTCTCCCAAACCTTGGGCAATCGCCTCGCCGATGGCCTTCAGCGCCTGTTCAGCATCAGCGCCCTCAGCGGTAAAACGCAATTTATGGCCTTTCTTCACGCCCAGGGCGACGACTTTCATCAGACTGCGTCCGTTAGCCGGCTTGCCGCTGCCGTCCAGATTGGTCACGGTAATGGCGCTGTCGAACCGCTTTATCACATTGACCAGCGCCGTACCCGGCCGGGCATGCAGACCGTGTTCGTTACGCACCACAAATTCAGCGGTCAACTGGGCGCTTTGGGCGGCGACGTCGCCGGTCAGCAACGCCAGCAGGCCAGGGACATCCGCCTCCAGCAGGCGTCCGGCGCTACCAGAGGTCAACAGTTTACCCAAGTAGTTCAGCACCGGCTGCACGGTATCATCGACCATAGCGACGGTCACCAGCAGTTTAACTGCCGACTCTGCGGCCAGCAGCGCGGTCGGGCGGCTCAGGGCCACTGCGCTCAGCAGGTTGCCGTGCGGACTGTCGTTTAACCAGATACCCTGGCCCAGGTTCAGCGGACTGCTGCTGATGACATGGCTGACGAAATCGGTATCAACGGCACCGGCCTGCTGCAAGCGGCCGGCGTTCAGCGCCTTCAGCGTGGTCAAATCGGCGGTCGCCACCTCTACCGACACCAGCGACGCATCGAACAACAGCGAGGGAGACTGCTGCTCACCCATCAGCAGACTGCGCAGTTCTTCAGCCGTCGGTGTGCCGTTCAGCTGCGCCGCCACGGCATCATCGCTTAACACATGAGTCAATTGGCGCAGCAGCGCCAGATGCTCATCCGAGCGGGCGGCAATACCCATCACCACATAGGCGGTCTGGCCCTCGCCCCAGTCAATCCCCTGTGGGTACTGGAAAACCTGGACGCCGGTATTGATCACCAGATCCCGGGTATCGGTGGTGCCGTGGGGGATAGCGATCCCATTACCTAAAAAAGTGGAGGTCTGCAGCTCGCGCGCGCGCATGCCATCGACATAGCCTGCGCTTACACAGCCGGCCTCGGTTAAGGCCGCCGCAACCTGGCCAATCGCCTGATCTTTGCTCTCGGCGCTGGCGCCGGGATGGATATCTTTTACTGACAGCTCAAACATAGCTCTCCTCGATCGCCGGAACATGAATCGTTTCAGCTTTAGTTGGCATTAACAGCGTCACGGTGCATTTCACCTGAAAAATATGACGCTGAAACGTTTCAACTTAGTGTCTGCGTCACCAGGTTGGAATGCAAGATTAGACGGTACTTTTGTGTATGAATTTTGAAGCAACGCACAAAATTCCACCCAGGGATGTTAACTATAGAATGCAATCAGTTAAAAGCTGAAATGAAGCTGAAGCGAGAGGTTATTTCTGTTTGACGGCTAAACCGGCTTCAGCCGCGCCTTCCCATCGCCGGCCGCCGACCGCTTTTTTCAGTCACAGTGCAGGATAGCGGGCGGCGGATATTGCATGTAGCGCAGCCGTGATGTAGATTCGCCCGGTCCCCGCGACAACGAACAGTTTCCCTTGCCCATCAGTAATGGCTACGATTCGTGTCGCCATGAATGATGATAAATATACAGGTCAACACTGATGGCTAGAGCAAACGAAATCAAACGCGGTATGGCGGTGAATTACAACGGTAAACTGCTGCTGGTAAAAGATATCGATATCCAGAGCCCGAGCGCGCGCGGGGCAAGCACCCTTTATAAAATGCGCTTTTCGGACGTGCGCACCGGAATGAAGGTAGAAGAGCGTTTCAAAGGTGATGATATTCTGGATACCATTACCCTGACCCGGCGCTGGGTAAGCTTTTCCTATATTGATGGCGATGAATATATCTTTATGGATGACGAAGACTACACGCCGTATATCTTTAAAAAAGAGCAAATTGAAGACGAACTGATGTTTATACCCGAAGGCGGCATTCCGGGCATGCAGGTATTGACGATGGACAGCGAAGTGCTGGCCCTGGAACTGCCGCAGACGGTTGACCTGGAAATTGTCGAAACCACCCCCGGCATCAAAGGCGCTTCTGCCAGCGCCCGCACCAAGCCGGCGGTAATGAGTACCGGCCTGGTCATTTCGGTCCCTGAATATCTCGGCAGCGGCGAGAAGATCCAGATCCATGTGGCTGAACGCCGCTATATGGGCCGCGCGGATTAATCAATGCTTACCCAGACCACTCTGGTTACCGGTTTTCTCGGCAGCGGCAAAACCACTACCCTCAGACATCTGCTGGCCCATAAGCCGGCCGATGAAAACTGGGCGATACTGGTGAACGAATTTGGCGATATCGGCGTTGACGGCGCCCTGCTGGCCGACAGCGGCGCGGTGCTCAAGGAAATCCCCGGCGGCTGTATGTGTTGCGTCAATGGCCTGCCGATGCAGGTCGGGCTCAATACCCTGCTGCAGCGTAATCGTCCGGATCGCCTGCTGATAGAGCCCACCGGCCTTGGCCATCCGCGCCAGATCCTGGCCATGCTCAGGGCGGAAACCTATCGTCCCTGGCTGACCCTGCAGGCAACGCTTTGTCTGCTTGATGCCCGCCAACTGCTGCTGCCGCGCTACCGGGAAAATGAAAATTTCATCTCCCAACTGGCGGCGGCCGATATCATCATTGCCAATAAGCAGGATGTCTATGATCCCTCCGCCCTGGCAAGTCTGGCGGCCTGGCAGCAACAGCATGCCCGCGGACGCCGGGTTATCCCTGCTACTCAGGGAGACATCCCCCTGACTTTACTGGATGAGCCTAATGACAATCTGGCTGAACTGCCCCAGGCCCAGCATCACCATGCCCGGCCAGGACCAGGCGTCGGACTGGCGGCGTTGACGCCGGCGGGCAGCAGCGGCTGGCGCAGGGCATTAAATCAAGGTCAGGGGTGGTACGCATGCGGCTGGGTATTTAACGCCGACACCCGCTTTGATACCGTTGGTCTGCTGGAGTGGATGCGGCTGGCGCCGGTAGAAAGAATAAAAGGCGTAATGCGTATCCCGGAGGGCACCGTGACCTTCAATCGCCAGAATAATGATTTACGTATCGAAACCCATGCCTCGCCACCGCCTGACAGCCGGGTGGAATTGATTACGCCCACTTCGGTCGACTGGAATCAATTGCAAAGCGATTTGTTGAAACTACGTTTAAATTGATGCAATTACTATATTCACTTCAATCATTATAATATTGTGAATAAGGTCCCCTTCATGCATCGCCTGCCGTTAATCATTGCCCTCAACCTGCTGGGAGCAGGGCTATTTTTTTCCTGGTATCTTCCCATCAACCACGGCATCTGGTCGGCAGTCGATACGCAAATTTTCTTCTTTTTCAATCATCTGGCGGTTACCCATCCTGGATTTGCCACCGTGCTTGCCATCACCAACCAGCGTTTATTCGACCTGATTTCGCTGCTGGCGATGGGCATGCTGTTCGCCCAGGTCTTTCTGCGCCAGCGCCGTTTAGGGCTGCATGAGGCGGTCGCCCTAGGGCTGGTGATGCTGGTCAGCGCCGTAGTGCTCAATCAATTAGGTCATCTGCTGCCGGTAAGCCACGCCAGTCCCTCGCTGTTTTATCGCGATAATCCGGCCATCATGCGCATCAGCCTGCTTTCCGGCATTCCGACCAAAGATGCTTCCGCGGACAGCTTCCCCGGCGATCATGGAATGATGCTGATGGTATTCACCGCCTATATGCTTAAATATGCCGGCCGGAAAGCGTTTTTCATCGCGTTGGCCATTACGGTGCTATTCAGCCTGCCGCGGGTAATGATCGGCGCCCATTGGCTGAGCGATATCATGGTCGGTTCGCTGGCCATGGTGCTGATGGGTATGAGCTGGTGGCTAATGACCAGCACTGTCGATCAATTGATTGCCAGAGTTATTCTGTTGATGCCGCCCAGGCTCAGACGCGTTAATCAATAAGATTTTACAATATTGTCGGGCGGGAAAAGGGACGGTAACCGGCCGATATTTGCCGGCGCGACAGCGGACAATAGCCCAGGGCTCGGCAGCAACCCGCGCCGGCTGCCGGTCGTCGTCAGGATAGTGAGATTTCAGCGCATGAAAGCGATTTACCGTTAGACCTTTTTCACATCAACAAAAGTTATAATTTTAAGACTAAAAAACCTCGCTTTCCCTTATTCATTACGGTAATCTCAAATCCGTCAGCACGCCTTGACCCATTATTTTCCCTGTAAAATAAAATGTGTGATTAATAACACACTATTACCGGCGAACATATGTTCAATTAGTGCTCGCAAATAACTCTCGCTTCGTTTGGCATTTTTTAACGACATTGTCGGTAAGGACTTCAAGGGATAACACTAATAATGGTCAAATCTCAACCTATTTTGAGATATGTGCTGCGGGTCATTCCTGCAGTGGCGATAGCGATGGTGCTTTCCGCCTGTGGTACTTCTCATACGGCTAAAAACGCGACCGAGATGCATGCAGTCAACGATACAAATCATTTTTTACTGCAGGCCTCTCAGGATGAGTTTGAACAGATGGTTCAGACCGGCGATATTAAAACGCGCATTCTTGATCAATATGCTGACTGGAAAGGCGTTCGCTATCGTTTAGGGGGTGATTCCAAGCGCGGCATTGACTGTTCCGCCTTTGTTCAGAAGACGTTTCATGAACAGTTCGGCCTTGAACTGCCCCGCTCCACCAGCGAACAGCAGGGTATGGGGTCGAAAATTCAGCGAGCCAAGCTGAAGGCGGGCGACCTGGTCCTGTTTCGTGCCGGCTCTACCGGCCGTCACGTTGGCATCTATCTGGGTAATGGCCAGTTTGTCCACGCCTCTACCAGCAATGGCGTGATGATATCAAGTCTCAGCGACGATTATTGGAACAAGCGCTATCGTGAAGCGCGTAGAGTATTGTCCAACCCGTTAGCAAGCGGCGCTGAGAGTTAATATCGGTTATTCCTTGAACGAATTAAGCCAAGCGATACACAAAGGCTGCCCTTATCGGCAGCCTTTTGTTTTTTAATCGAGGCTATTCATTAATTACATTTTGCATTAAATATATATAAAACTCATCTAACGTTGGCACTTCTTTACAGAGAAACAATTGCAGCAAGCCATTCGAATATGACTGATTGATGACTTATTAATTAGTAGAAATACATATTAACCGCATCGTTGTAACAATTAATGATCATTTATCCGTCCGGCACCGTCACCGATCCTCAGTTGGGCTCACTGGCTACTGTCTGCTGTTCCAACCACTGCCATGCAGCAAAATCTTCCGCCGCCAATTACTGACTATCCTGCTGCTGGTATTGAGCAGCACTTATTTCCAGCGACCCTATTACCTGATCGCCCATGGCCTGAACTGAGGCGGTAGCGAGTGCTTTTTGCATCGCTACTCCAGACCGAATCAGTGGCCGCTGTCCGGTACCATTGAATATGTTACGAATACCGACCAAAAAAAGTTATAGTGACCATCATAGTCGAATCTCAAGGTGCAATAGCCGATTGCCCACTTACCACATTCCCGGCAGGAGCGTTACCTGATGTTGAAACGCCTTGGTGTCGCGCTGTGGCTTGCCGCGCTGAGCCCGCTTACGCAGGCCGCCACCGTCAAAGAGAGCACCTCGTTTGCCATTATCGGCGCACCCCGGTACCCGCCGGACTTCCGGCATTTTGATTACGTGTTCCCCGCCGCGCCGAAGGGGGGACAGGTGACCATGGCCACGCTGGGTACGTTTGATAACTTTAACCGCTTTGCCCTGCGCGGCGCGGCCGCCATTCGCACCGAACAGCTTTATGACTCGCTGTTTACCACCTCGGATGATGAAATAGGCAGCTATTATCCGTTGGTCGGCCAGTCGGTACGTTACGCCGCTGATTACCGTTGGGCGGAAGTCACGCTAAATCCGGCCGCTCGTTTTCATAACCATCAACCGGTCACGGCTGAAGATGTGGCCTTCACCTTCCAGAAATTCATGACCGAAGGGGTGCCGCAGTTTCGCCTGTTCTATAAAGACGTCAAGGTCATCGCCCTGTCCCGCTCGGTGGTGCGCTATGAATTCAAGCAACCGTCAAAAGACGGACTGCTGGGGTTGTTTACCCTGCCTATCATGCCGAAAAGCTTCTGGTCACAGCATAAGCTCAGCGATCCGCTGAGTTTCCCGCCGCCCGCAGGCGGCCCCTATCGGATCACCGCCTGGAAGAGCGGGCAGTATGTGACCTACTCCCGGGTGAAGGATTACTGGGCGGCTACCCTGCCGGTCAATGTGGGCCAGTTTAACTTTGATAGCCTGCGCTATGACTATTACCTGGACGATAATGTAGCGCTGGAGGCCTTTATGGCCGGCGCCTATGATGTTCGGGTTGAGTCCTCGCCCAAAAACTGGGCCACCTATTACCGGGGCGGCAATATTGCGCGCGGCTTCATTAAGCTGAAAACGATGGAAGATCATATACCGGTCGACACCCGCTGGCTGGCATTTAATCTTCAGCGCCCGCTGTTTGCCGACCGCCGGGTCAGGCAGGCGCTGACCCTGGCGCTGGATTTTGAATGGATCAACAGGGCGCTGTTCTACCAGGGATACCAGCGCGCCAGCACCTATTTCCAAAATACCGATTATGCCGCTAGCGGCCGTCCGGATGCGGCTGAACTCGCGTTGCTCACCCCGCTAAAGCAGCATATTCCCGCAGAGGCGTTTGGTCCCGCCTGGCGTCCGCCGGTATCGGACGGCAGCGGCTATGACCGACGCAACCGCCTGCAGGCGCTGGAACTGCTGCGCCAGGCCGGCTGGGAATTGAACCAGCGGCAGTTGGTCAACAGCAAGACCGGACAGCGATTCAGCTTTGAGCTGTTAATGCCCAGCGGCGGCAATAATCAGTATGTTCTGCCGTTTCAGCACAGCCTCCAGCGATTGGGCATCAACCTGCGTATCCGTGAAGTCGACAACTCCCAGTTTACCAATCGCCTGCGCAGCCGCGATTTTGATATGCTGCCGACGCAATATCGGGCGGTCCCCTGGCCGGGGACTGACCTGCCGATCAGTTGGGGTACCGCCTATCTGAATTCGACCCATAATACCCCCGGCGTCAGCAATCCGGCGGTGGACGCGTTGCTCGATCAGATAATCCAACACCAGGATGATGAGAAAGCGCTGGTGCCGCTCGGGCGGGCGCTGGATCGGGTACTGACCTGGAATGCCTACATGATCCCGTTATGGTACAGCAACCAGACCCGGGTGGCCTGGTGGAATAAATTTGCCATGCCCGCGACACGCCCGGCCTATACGCTGGGCTTTAACGGCTGGTGGCTGGATACGACGCAGGCGGCCACCCTGCCGGCCGAGCGGCGCTGACCGATGAGGGAATGATATGAGCTCTTACCTGTCAAGGCGGCTGTTGCTGATTATCCCGACCCTTTGGGCGATCATTACCCTGAACTTTTTTATTGTTCAGGTGGCACCCGGCGGTCCGGTTGATCAGGCTATCGCCGCCATCGAATTTGGCCAGCAGAGCGGCTTTGCGGTCAGCAGCCAGGGCGATCCTACCGCCAGGGCGCAATCGCTGCGGGGCGGCCAGATCGGCGACAGCCAGTATCGCGGCGCCCGCGGGCTGGATCCGGAAGTGATTGCGGAAATTACCCGCCGCTACGGCTTTGATAAGCCGCTGCATGAACGCTATTTCACCCTGCTGTGGCAATATATCAGGCTGGATTTTGGCGACAGCCTGTTCAAGGGTTCGTCGGTGATTACGCTGGTCAAGGAGAGCCTACCGGTATCCGCCAGCCTTGGCCTTTGGAGCACGCTTATCATTTATCTGGTCTCGATACCGCTGGGCATCCGCAAAGCGGTGCGCAGCGGCAGCGCCTTCGATACCTGGAGCAGTTCGCTGATTATTATCGGCTATGCCATTCCGGCGTTTTTATTCGGCATCCTGCTTATCGTGCTGTTTGCCGGCGGCGGTTACCTGGACTGGTTCCCGTTACGCGGCCTGGTCTCGGGCAATTTCGCTACCCTGCCGTGGTATCAGAAAATCACCGATTACCTGTGGCATATCACCCTGCCGGTGCTGGCGACGGTGGTCAGCGGCTTTGCCGCGTTAACCATGCTGACCAAAAATGCCTTTATGGATGAAATTGGCAAACAATATGTCATCACTGCCCGCGCCAAGGGACTGGATGAAAAACGCATTCTGTACCGCCATGTGTTTCGCAACGCCATGCTGCTGGTGATCGCCGGATTCCCGGCCACCTTTATCAGCATGTTTTTTACCGGCTCGCTGCTGATAGAAGTCATGTTTTCCCTTAATGGCCTGGGTCTGCTGGGCTATGACGCCACCCTGCAACGAGACTACCCGGTGATGTTCGGCACCCTGTATATGTTTACCCTGATCGGGCTGTTACTCAATATTCTCAGTGACATCACCTATATGCTGGTCGATCCGCGCATTGATTTTGAGGAACGCCAATGAGCAGATTAAGTCCGGCCAACCAGGCAAGGTGGGCCCGCTTTCGCCACAACCGGCGCGGGTTCTGGTCGCTATGGCTGTTTTTAGTGCTGTTCGGCCTGTGCCTGGGCGCGGAGTTGATTGCCAATGATAAACCGCTGCTGGTCCGCTATCAGGGGCAGCTTTATTATCCGCTGCTGAAAACCTATGACGAAACCACCTTCGGCGGCGATGTGGCGGTCGCCGTCGATTACCGTGATCCTTATATCATCAATCGGTTGCAGCAGCATGGCTGGGTGAGGTGGGCACCGATACGTTTTGATTATCGCACCATCAATTTTGCCACCCAGACACCCTTCCCCTCGCCTCCCAGCGCCCAAAACTGGCTTGGCACCGACAGCCGCGGCAAAGATGTGCTGGCAAATTTAATCTATGGCTTCCGCCTGTCGATGCTGTTTGGGCTGGCGCTGACATTGCTGTCGAGCCTTATCGGTATTATCGTCGGTGCCAGCCAGGGCTATTATGGCGGCCGGCTGGATCTGTGGGGCCAGCGATTGATTGAAGTCTGGTCCGGCATGCCTACCCTGTTTCTGATTATTCTGCTGTCAAGCGTGGTGCCGCCGGACTTCTGGTGGCTGCTGACCATTACCGTACTGTTCGGCTGGATGACCCTGGTGGGCGTGGTGCGGGCCGAGTTTCTGCGTACCCGTAACTTCGACTATGTCCGCGCCGCTCAGGCGATGGGCGTCAGTGACCGCATGATCATGTTCAGGCACATCCTGCCCAATGCAATGGTGGCGATGCTGACCTTTATGCCGTTCATTCTCTGCGGCTCCATTACCACCCTGACTTCGCTGGATTTCCTCGGCTTTGGCTTGCCGCTGGGCTCGCCGTCGCTGGGCAATCTGCTGCTGGAAGGCAAAAATAACCTGCAGGCGCCGTGGCTGGGCATTACCGCCTTTGTTACCCTGGCCCTGATACTGTCACTGTTGATTTTTATCGGTGAAGCGGTGCGGGACGCATTTGATCCCGGCAAGGCGGTCTGACCATGAATACTCCTTTGCTTGAAATCCGGCAATTAAGCATCGCCTTTAAACAGGGCGATCAACAACGTCAGGTGGTTAACCGGGTCTCGCTGTCGCTCAGCGCCGGCGAGACCCTGGCGCTGGTCGGTGAATCCGGTTCCGGTAAAAGCCTGACCGCATTATCGGTGCTGCGTCTGCTGCCTGCGCCTGGGGTCATCTATCCCGAAGGTGATATTCTGTTTCTGGGGCAAAGCCTGCTGCACGCCGGTGAACGTCATCTCAGGCAACTGCGCGGCAACGATATCGCCATGATTTTCCAGGAGCCGATGTCGTCGCTCAACCCATTGCATACCCTGGAGAAACAGCTGGCTGAAGTGCTGATACTGCATGGGGACAAACGCCCGGCAGCGGCCCGGCGTCAGTCAATCATAGAGAGCCTTGAGCGGGTCGGTATCCGCCAGCCTGGCGCTCGGCTGAAGGATTTTCCACATCAACTGTCCGGCGGAGAACGCCAGCGGGTGATGATTGCGATGGCGCTGCTGATGCGCCCCAAACTGCTGATTGCCGATGAGCCGACCACCGCGCTGGATGTGACGGTGCAGGCGCAAATCCTGCAGTTGCTCGACCAGCTGCGGCGCGAGCTGGGCATGGCGATGCTGTTCATCACGCATGATCTTAATATTGTCCGCCGGCTGGCCGACAGGGTCGCGGTGATGCAGAACGGTCATTGCGTCGAGACCAATCAAACCCAGGCGCTGTTTACCCATCCGCAGCACGACTACACCCGCCGGCTGCTGGCTTCTGCTCCGCGAGGCGAACCGATGCCGCTGGCGCCAGACAGTCCGGTGCTGCTTGAACTGAAACGGTTACGAGTCGATTTTGCGCTGCGCCGCGGCTGGTTGCGCCGAGGGCCGGCGCATAAAAGCGTGGTGCGCGATATCAGTTTTACCCTGCGGCGCGGCGAATGCCTGGGGCTGGTGGGCGAGTCTGGTTCCGGCAAGAGTACCACGGCGCTGGCTCTGCTGCGGCTGCTCAAGTCAAGCGGTGAAATATGGTTCGATGGCTTGGCGCTGCACCGCTATCGCCGCCGGGAACTGCTGCCGGTACGTCGTCGGGTCCAGGTGATATTTCAGGATCCCCATTCGGCGCTCAATCCCCGTCTGACCATGACGCAAATCGTCGCCGAAGGCCTGCTGGTGCAGGGTCATCTGACCGCCCAACAGCGGGATGAAAAGGTGAAACGGGTATTGGTCGATGTCGGGCTGGATCCTGAATCCCGCCACCGCTATCCGGCCGAATTTTCAGGCGGACAGCGCCAGCGGATAGCGATTGCCCGGGCGCTGATCCTGGAACCGGAACTGCTTATTCTCGATGAACCCACATCCTCGCTGGATTACTCTGTACAGTCCCAGATCCTGTCGCTGCTCAAATCCCTGTCGCGAAAACATGGCCTAACTTATCTGTTCATTAGCCATGATCTCAGCGTAGTCAGGACCATGTGCCATCGGGTGATGGTGCTGCGAGAGGGTGAAATAGTGGAATATGGCGATTGCGGGCAGGTGTTTGACCACCCTTCTGAGCCTTATACCCGTCAATTGCTGCAGTCGGCGGTGCTACGCTGATGCGTCAGGCAATGTGGGGGGCCAGTGCAGGTTCAGCGATGGCCACACCGATATTCTTGAGCCGGCAAAGCGTGGTGCACTCATCGTCCCGTTCGAGGAACAGGCAGGGTTGGCCTTCTATCTCAACCACCGAACAGGGCACCTGAATATCCGCCAGCGAACTGGCCAGCTCACGCATTACCTGCCAGGCGGACTCACCATCGTGGCTGAGCAGGGTCAGGCCGACCAGATCATTCTCATCATTCAGGGCCGTAGCGGCAAGCGGCTCGACTTTAACGCCATTAAAGCCGTCCAGCCAGCGATAGTGCTGCGGCAGACGATGTACCACGGATAGTCGAACGCTGGTCACGGTCATCCCCCAGAAGCGGCAAAGCAAATTAATAACAATTTTATCACAATAACGCAAAGTCAGGCATGTTACCGATTTTATTTGTGCGCATGCCCGATAAATTAAAATGCAAAATGCGATGCAGATCTCTATTTTAACTCATTTTGTACCAAATACGCTATGTAGAGCAACTTTTTTCTATCAACCTACAACTCGATTGTTGCTTTTTTGTTACAATTTTTAAACATCACTTCATCGGTGCCTGCACGGGGCGCTGCCCAAGACCCGCGGATTCAGGCTGATGAGGGAGTGGTATGGGACTCGATAACAGGGATCCAGGCCGAAACCCCTGCTGGGTAGGAACCGCCGTCTGAAAAAGCATCGGGATGAAAGAGGGAGCGACATGCTACCCTGAAGCAACGATCAACGAGCGAGCGACAGCAGAATTAAGCTGGCCGGCAGCAGCAGATGCCGGCATGGCATGGATGACATCAGGACGCAGCCGCGATTTCAGCGGGCGGCTGCCCGGCAGTTGCTGATGCCGGTATGGCTTAGGTTACATCAGGACTCAGGCTGCGATTTCAGCGGGCGGCTGGCATACAGATAGCACAGCATGGCGCTGACCGTGCAGAACGCCATCGACAATACCATCGGCCAGGCGCTGGCGAAGGTCGCCAGCGACAACAGCCCGCTGATAATGGCCCCGACGCCGAAGCGCAACGTGCCGGCCAGGGACGAAGCGGTGCCCGCCATATGGGGAAATTCATCCAGGATGACCGCCATGCCGTTGGAGGTGACCATTGCCACACAGCCGACAAACAGCGCCACGCCGAATACCAGCGGCAGAAAACCCAGATCCAACGCACAGACCGCCAACAGCCAGACGCCGGTTGCCAGCTGGATAAATAACCCCAGGCGGAACATGATCAGTGCACCGAATCTGGCTACGCTGCGGCTGTTTATCAAGGTGATGATAAACAGGAAAATCACGTTAAGCGCAAAGTAGTAGCCGAAGTTCTGCGGTGACACACCGTTAAGATCGATATAGACAAAGGGACCGGCGCTGAGATACGAGAACATGCCGGCAAAGGAAAATCCGCTGGCCAGCATATAGCTGAACACCCGCTTATGGCGAAACAGGGTAGCGAAGTTACCGATAGTGGTGCGCAGGCTGAAGGCGTGGCGGCGCTCCTTGGGCAGAGTTTCACGGATATACAGCATCACCAGCACCGTTGCCACCAGAGCGGCAGCGCCGATAGTCCAGAAAATGGCATGCCAGCTGAAAAACACCAGCAGCCAGCCGCCGATAATCGGCGCCAGCAGCGGCGCCACCGTCATCACCAGCACCACAAACGACATCATGCGCGAAAAATCGTCTTTCTTGAACATATCGCGCATCAAGGCATTGATGACCACACTGGCGGCGGCCGCCGAAAGACCGTGCAGGAAGCGCATGTTAATCAACTGCTCTACCGATTGGGACAGCGCACAGGCACCGGCGGCAATCGCAAAAAAGAAGGTGCCGAACATGATGACCGGTTTACGTCCCAGTGAATCCGCCAGCGGGCCATAGAACATCTGCCCGACCGCGAACCCCAGTACATATGCGCTGAGCGTCATCTGCACGCTGCCTGCGCTTACCGCGAACTCATCGGCGATGATCGGCAGCGCCGGCAGATACATATCAATCGCCAGCGGCATCAGCATCGACAGCAGGCCAAGAATGATAATTAAACCGATGTGAGACTTACGGTCAGGTTGCACTTTCCACTACTCCTTCAGGCCGCCGGCAAGGGCGGTCAGCTTGCCTGCGACGTCGACTGGCCGCCAATACCGGCGACCTCTTCTGCGGTCAGGGCCCGATACTCTCCCGGTTGCAGATCCTCATCCAGAATAATATGGCCTACCCGCTCGCGGTGCAGCCCTACTACCCGGTTTCCCACCGCGGCGAACATCCGTTTGACCTGGTGATAGCGGCCTTCGCTTATCGTCAGGCGCACCTCCAGTTCGGTAATAACCTCAAGCACTGCCGGCCGGGTCGGATGCTTTTCATTGTGCAGCATCACGCCTTCGGTAAACCGGGCGGCGGTGTCCTCTGCCAACGGCTGCTCCAGAGTGACCCGGTAGGTTTTCTCGCAGTGATGCTTGGGAGAGGTAATACGGTGGGACCATTGGCCGTCATCGGTCATCAGCACCAGGCCGGTGGTGTCGATATCCAGCCGACCGGCGGCATGCAGTTTGTCTGGCACCGGCTCGTCGATGAAATACAGTACCGTTGGATGATCCGGGTCATCTGTCGAGCAGACATAGCCTTGCGGCTTATGCAGCATGAAATAGCGAGGTCCGGTAATCTGTACCAGCAGGTTGTCATCAAAACGGACCTGATGTTCCGGCTTTAATTGGAAAGAACCCTGCCTGATGATGTCGCCGTCAACGGTAACCCGTTTGGCACGAAGTTCCCTTAACACCAGGGCCCGGCTGATACCCAGCTGTTGGGATAGAAATTTGTCCAGTCGCATTAACTCAGTTTTGCCTGTAATCTTGGATAGCGCCTGACGATGGCTGCTGGTCAGCCGGAAATAGCTCCGGTCGGCACCGGCTCGAAAGCCTGCCGTCAGCAGGATCGCCCAGGAAGGTCAGCCAGTGCTTGATGAAAAACCTTCAGCACCGGCCGTATGTAGATGGCAGTATAACGATGCTTGCGCCTGGCGCATAGCCGCCATCGAAACTCATTTTCCAATACGTTCTGCATAACTGATGAAAAAAGCGTTTACGCCCTCCATTGATGCTGTTTTATCCCGCTCAGGCCGGTGTCGCTGATGGCCTATACCCTGCGCCCCTATCAGCGCGACGCGGTCGATGCTACCGTCAGCCACTTTCGCCGTCATAACGAACCGGCGGTGGTGGTACTGCCCACCGGCGCCGGCAAAAGCCTGGTGATTGCCGAGCTGGCAAGACTGGCCCGCGGCCGGGTGTTGGTGCTGGCCCACGTCAAGGAGCTGGTGGTGCAGAATCATGAAAAATACTGCGCCCTCGGCCAGCAGGCGGATATCTTCGCCGCCGGTCTGGGCCTGCGCCAGAGCCAGGGCAAGGTGGTGTTCGGCAGCATCCAGTCGGTGGCGCGTAATCTGGATAAATTTACCACCGCCTTTTCCCTGCTGATCATTGATGAGTGCCACCGGCTCAGCGACGACGAGAACAGCCAATACCAGCAGGTGATTAATCATCTGCGCAACGCCCAGCCGACGCTGCGCATTCTGGGCCTGACCGCGACGCCTTATCGCCTTGGCAAGGGCTGGATCTATCACTATCACCATCACGGTATGGTGCGCGGCGATGAAAACTGCTTTTTTCGGGATTGCGTATTTGAGCTGCCGCTGCATTACATGATCAAGCATGGCTTTCTGGTGCCGCCGCGTTTACTGGATATGCCGGTCATGCATTATGATTTCAGTCGCCTGTCGCCCAATGCGCTCGGTTACTATGCCGGCGATGACCTTAATCGGGAGCTTCATCGCCAGCGCCGCATTACGCCGCTCATCGTCAGCCAGATCGAGCATTATGCCGCCCGGATGCGCGGGGTGATGATTTTTGCCGCGACCGTCGACCATGCCGAGGAAATCCTCGGCTTACTGCCCAATGGCGAAGCCGCCCTTATCAGCGCCCAAACGGCCGGGGCCGAGCGAGACCGGATAATCGGCGATTTCCGCCGGCAGGCATTGCGTTATGTGGTCAACGTATCGGTGCTGACCACCGGCTTTGATGCACCGCATGTGGATATGATCGCTATTTTGCGTCCCACCGAATCGGTCAGTCTTTACCAGCAGATTGTCGGCCGCGGCCTGAGATTATCTGACGGCAAAACCGACTGTATGGTGCTCGACTATGCCGGCAACGGCCATGACCTGTTCTCGCCAGAGGTCGGCCAGCCAAAGCCTGCCGCCGACAGCCAGCCGGTACAGGTGTTCTGCCCGCAATGCGGTTTTGCCAATATGTTCTGGGGCAAGACAGATGCCGACGGCGCAGTGATGGAACATTTTGGCCGTCGCTGCCAGGGGATCATCGAAGATGGACCGGGTGAACGGCATCAGTGCAGTTTCCGGTTTCGCTTCAAGGTCTGTCCCGACTGCGGCGCCCAAAACGATATCGCCGCCCGCCGCTGCCATGACTGCGACAAAATACTGGTCGATCCGGATGACATGCTCAAGGCGGCGCTGCGACTTAAAGACGCCCTGGTACTGCGCTGCACCGGCATGAGCCTGGACAGCGGCCAGGATGGTAAAGGCCAATGGCTGAAAATCACCTACTATGACGAAGACGGCGCCGATGTCAGCGAGCGGTTCAGGCTTGCCACCCCGCCCCAACGCCGCCTGTTCGAACAGCGTTTCCTCAAACTGCATCAGCGGGCGCCGGGTGTCCCTTTCCGCTGGCAGACCGCCGGCGATATCTGCGCCGCCGCAGACGCCCTGCGGGCGCCTGATTTTGTGGTGGCCAGGCGGCATAATAATTTCTGGCAAGTGCGGGAAAAGATCTTCGATTATAAAGGGCGCTATCGGCTGGCCAATGAACTGCGCGGCTGAGTCAAGCGCAATGACATCCAGGCCAGTATCAGACGCTGCCCGAAGGGTATTAACGGCCATGTCAGCTAGCCAAAAGGTCGGACTGCGTCGGCTTTTGTTTGCCCCGCCGGGCATATTGGGCTAAAATGCGCCCGCTTTCATTGAAAGCATGTTTATCCTACCTGCTGCTGGGTCGCCTGCAGCAGGGTACATTCTGAGTTCCAGGAATATTTATGTTAACTATTAATGCTGAAGTGCGTAAAGACCAGGGTAAGGGTGCGAGCCGCCGTCTGCGTCTTGCGAACAAATTTCCGGCCATCGTTTACGGTGGTGAAGAAGCGCCGGTTGCTATCGAGCTGGATCATGACATCGTCATGAACACCCAGACCAAAGAAGGCTTCTACACCGACGTACTTTCACTGGTTATCGACGGAAAAGAAACCAAAGTCAAAGTACAGGCCGTACAGCGTCACCCGTTCAAGCCTAAACTGGCTCACGTCGACTTCGTTCGCGCTTGATTGCCAACGGGTTGAGACAAAAAAACGCCGCTTATGCGGCGTTTTTTTTTGCCTGAGCACCCTGCCAGCCTGAATATTCCTGCCGTCATTGTTGCGTCAGACCGCCGCCGCGGTTTACTGCGAGTTACCGCCGGTACGTCGCGAAAGCTGATCGCGCAGGTTGGGCGGCGTGCCTTTGATGGTCAGGGTATCGGTCGCCGGATCCCAGAATATCCGCTCCCCCAGCAACAGCGCATCGAAATTGAGGGTGATGCCACCGCCGCTGCCGGCAAACTTGGTCAACTGCCGCAGGGTACCGCGATCGGCAGGGAAACTGTCTGCCAAATCGTAGCCTTGCGATGCGGAAAAATCCTGAAAGCTCTGTTCGCCCAACGGCGGCAGCGCGCCCGACAGTTCGGCTACGGCGATCTCTTCGCCGGCATCCAGCTGCTCTTTGCAGTAAGAATAAACCTGCTGCCTATATTCCTGGCGCTCGTTTTTATCCAGTTGTGCATCCACGCAATAATCATCAACCGCTTTCAGCAAACCGCGGTTTTGCGCTTTGGTATCCAGCCCTTCGGCCGCCCCCAGGAAGTCCATAAAGAAATCGGACACCTTGCGCCCTACCCGTCCTTTGAGAAACGTCAGATAACGGGATGACTGCGGATTGGTTTCCCATTCGGTGAGATCGATGCGCGCAACGATATCCGCATGGTTTATATCCAGATAATGGGTGCTGCTGATATCCAGCTGTTCATTGACCCGCATACTGCTCAGGCTGTTCAGCACGGTAACCAATAAATATTCTACCGCCAGATGGCGATATTGGCAGAACAGCACGATACCGCCTTCGGCAAACGGATATTTGGCCAACTCATCACGCAACCGGCCAGTGGCCGCTCGGCTGAAAGCCAGAAAATCTTCTTCACCCCGGCGACATTGCTGCAAGGCCGCCGCCAACTCGCTGCCTTCATTAAAAAGGCCATAGGCTTTGCTCTTGGCGCTGTATACCCGATGCAGTTCGGCCATCATGTCGGCAACCGCCGCCGTCGGCTCAAGCAGTGAATCCCTCAGCACCAGCTCCAGGGTTTGCTCATCGCGTTTAATCAACTGATGCAGCGCAATCCGGTCAATATCCAGACTCATGTTGTGTTCTCCTTCCGGTCAGGGGCGTATTCAAACACTGATAAGCCATCTCCTGCAACCGCCATCATCAGAACCTGCGGTCTAAAGGGGCGCAAAGCAAAGGAGGCGCCCACGATAAAAGTGCGGAAAAAATGGTGTTGATACGGTAAGATATCGGACTTTAACCGGTTATAAAGAATAAACCATGCCACAATCATCCCGTTATAGTGACGAACAGGTCGAAACGCTGCTCGCCGAACTTGCCGCCGTACTTGAAAAACACCGTACTCCGACGGATTTGTCGCTGATGGTATTGGGTAATATGATAACTCATGTCATTAATACCAGCGTCGCGGCAGAACAGCGCAAGACCCTGGCCCGCTCATTCGGCGAGGCATTGCTCTCCTCGGTCCGCGAGCCGGATACCCATTAATTTTCTAGCCAAGAATGATTGACTGATTATGGTAACAAATAGTCAGCGGTACGGTGACAAAGTCTCCCAAATGATCAGCTGGGGTCACTGGTTCGCGCTTTTTAATATCCTGCTCAGCCTGGCGCTGGGCAGCCGCTATTTGTTTGTCTCCGACTGGCCAGGATCCCTCGCCGGGCGCGTTTACGCGTTTGTCAGCTGGATCGGCCACTTTGGCTTTCTTGGCTTTACGCTTTACCTGCTGTTAATTTTCCCACTGACCTTTGTGGTGATGTCCCAGCGGCTGCTACGATTTATCTCGGCCATTATCGCCACCAGCGCGCTGACGCTGCTGCTGGTGGATACCGAGGTGTTTACCCGCTTCCATCTCCACCTCAATCCGGTAGTGTGGGAGCTGGTGGTCAATCCCGAGCAGGGTGAACTGGCCCGCGACTGGCAATTGATGTTCATCAGCATCCCGGTGCTGTTCCTGGTAGAAATGCTGTTCGGCACCTGGTGCTGGCAAAAGCTGCGCAGCTTGAGCCGGCGTAAAATGGGGAAACCCATTACCACTGTGTTTATCACCGCTTTCCTGGCATCACACCTTATCTATATCTGGGCCGATGCCAATTTTTACCGGCCGATTACCATGCAGCGCGCCAACCTGCCGCTTTCCTACCCGATGACCGCCCGGCGTTTCCTGGAACGTCACGGCCTGCTCGATGCCCAGGCCTATGAGCGACGGCTGACGCAACAGGGTAGCCCGGACGCTGCCGCCGTGGAATATCCGCTTAGCAGCCTGGCTTTTAGCAATAAAGGCGCTGGCTATAATCTGCTGGTGGTGACCACCGGGACATTGCGCAACGATACCGTCAACCAGTCCATGCCCCGGCTGCGCGACTTTGCGGCCGAGAATGTCAGGTTCAATCATCACTTCAGCACCGGTAACCAGGCCGATACCGGTCTGTTCGGCCTGTTCTACGGGATTTCATCATCCTATATGCAGGGTATTCTGGCGGCGCGGAAATCCTCGGTGCTGTTTGAAGCCCTGGCCCGCCAGGATTACCAGATGAGCCTGTTCTCATCCAATGGTTTTGCTGACCCGCTTTATCGTCAGGCGCTATTGACCGACTTCAGCTTGCCGCCGGCGAAAAAGCAGGACGATGCCCAGACCGTTCAGCAATGGAAACAGTGGCGGCAGTCCTATGCCGGCGGTTCGCCATGGTTCTCTTATATTGCCCTCAATGGTACCGATGTCAGCGCCAGCGAGAATAACAGCCCCACTATCACCCGCCGCTATCGCGACAATGCCCAGCGGCTGGATAATCAGCTAGGCCAACTGCTGGACGCCCTGCGGGAAAAAGGCGATCTGGACAATACCGTGGTGGTCATTACCGCCGCCAACGGGCTGGAGCTTGATGACAACGACAGCGGCCGGCACGAAACCGGCACGCAGTTCAACCGGGTGCAGCTGCAGGTGCCGCTTGTCTTGCATTGGCCCGCTACCCCGGCCCAGTCGGTGGATAAACTGACCTATCACAATGATGTTACGGTCACGCTGATGCAGCGCCTGCTGCATACCAGCACCCGAGCAAGCGATTATTCCCAGGGAGAAGACCTGTTTGCTCCCGCACGCCGTAATAACTGGGTAACCAGCGGCGATGACGGCGTGCTGGTCATTACCACCTCGACCCAGACTATTTTGCTGCAGAATAACGGCGATTACCGCACCTATGACCTGCAGGGCAAAGAAATTCGCCATGCAAAACCGCAGTTGGCCCTGCTGCTACAGGTGTTGACCGATGAAAAACGCTTTATTGCCAACTAACTGCTTAAATCTAAAGCAGTCGTTTCAATGTGCTATTGCATTAAGCCCAGGAAACGGTAGTATAGGCGCCCATGAAGTCGGCATGTAGCGCAGCCTGGTAGCGCACCGTCATGGGGTGTCGGGGGTCGGAGGTTCGAATCCTCTCATGCCGACCAATACATCCTGAAGAAAACCAACCACTTGTGGTTGGTTTTTTTTCGCCTGTGATATGGCGGAGGGTAAAAGAAGGGTAATATCGCCTTAATCCAGATGTACAGCAAACTGTTAGCAGTAACGGATGGCATGCCTATTTTTATGTCGCTATGCAGGGTGGTAAATTCGTGGTTCAGGGCGTTGTACTCGTTATTCTATTATTCCTCATACTATTAACTATATCCTTTACAGCGAATATATTGAGCTATATCTGGCCTGCACTTCATATAAATCTTTATGCTTGGCTGATTTTCTTAAGCTGATGTCATAGCCGCTTTTCTTTATTATGTCGTTAGCTATAGCCATTTGCATCGCTGTTGTAGCCGGCAATAATGCAAAGAAAATGCTTGAGAATGAAAATTCCCGCCACAAGGCCTATCGGGAAGTCGCCGCTAAAGACGGTATAGCATCTCTGCTGGTTCAGGCCTGCGAGCCTGAAACCGAATCACCGTTGCCGTTACAAGACCGCCGCCGCCAGCCGGGCGGCAAACCCCAGGAAAACCATCCCGACCAGGCTGTTGCCTATCTTGGCCAAGCCGCGTTTACGCTGGAAGAACCGCGCCAGCAGGGTGCCGGAAAAGATAATAAGCGTCAGGTAGGAAAAACTGACCCCTTCCAGTATCAGCGCTAATACGGTGAACGACAGCCAGGTATGGGCATAACCAAAATCAATGAACTGCACAAAAAAGGAGACATAGAACAGGATGGCTTTCGGATTGGTCAGGCTAAGCGTCAGTGACTTGCTGATGATGTTTTCCCGGGGAGCGACAACGGCTGCCGATGGCGCTGGTGTTGTACGCAGGCTTTGGTAAATCAGCCCGGCACCGAGATAAAACAGATAAAGCGCGCCCAGTGAGCGCACCAGTGTAAACAGCAACGGCGTGGTATTAATGAGGGAGGCCACGCCGATATAGGCGCAGAAAATCAGCATCGCATCACCGAGGAACACCCCTGATGCAGCGATATAACCGGCTTTTACCCCTCGGGCGGCGGCGGTGCGCAGCACATACAGCGAATTAGGCCCCGGCAAAATAATGATAAACACCAGGCCGGCCAGATAGGTCCAAACATTTATCACCCCCACGCTTTCAAACATGTGCTTCCCTGCTATGCGCTAATTATCGACACCTCAGCATCATACCCATTAGGGGAAGTGACCGCCAGACGCCGCCAGTGCCAGCTGGCCAGATGAAGTCTAGAAAGACCAGCGCAACCAGCCAAAAAACACGTTACCGTTATTGTAACTGCCTGGGATATAGGTTGCCTGGAAGGTCAGATCGCCGTAACTGACGGAGGCCAGCGGCAGCACCGCGGGCACCGGTAGGTATTTCCAGTTTTCGCGCAGGGTGAAACCCGCCGTATAACCGGCTCCGAGCCGAAATTTCTTATTCGCTGATGGATACCATTGTTTTTCCCAGGCGTAGCCGCCAAATGGCTCCCAATGGTTGAAAGAATCCTTGAAAGCCATCAGGTAGATGCCGTGCCAGTCGCCGTTCTCATCATGGCGGGATATGCCATAGCCCGCGCCCCACGGGCGCTCATTGTAGCGCTTGATATGGTCGTTATCGTACGTAAAACGGTTATGCCAGGTAATGACCGGCAGATAAAGATCCCTTTGCGGCGAGTGTTGCCAGGTCTCCTGAACATTACTGACCAGGCTTTGCCAAATTCCGCCGGGTGTAGGCCGTGAGGCCGCTGAGGGTTGATCGATTTTTCCGATTGGCTGATGCGCAGCCACCGGAGCAGATTCAAGAGCCTGAGCATCACATAAAGCAAAAAATGCCGTAAACACCAAGCACTGCCAAAACCGACACAACTGCACTACTTAACTCCTGATGAGGCCGGCAGGTATATTTCGCGCCAACAATTAGCAATACTAAGGTAAATAACTTAATGAATAGTTATAATTATGCCAAAAACAAACCAAACGGACATTAAACAACCTAAGACATTATTGACGGCATACACCCGATAGCCTGTTGCACTTAGGACTGATCGGGAAAAGTGAAGCTCGCCGGTAACGTTATTGCCGTAAATTAAGTCTGGACTGGACAGATAATGGCGATGGCGACTGTTCAATGTTCACCCATCCTGACCAACAGAGGGTTCATGACCGTTCTATGCCTGAAGATGCGCTGGGCGATACTGCCTTTTCTCTT
This sequence comes from Biostraticola tofi, assembly GCF_004343195.1. GTDB lineage: Bacteria > Pseudomonadota > Gammaproteobacteria > Enterobacterales > Enterobacteriaceae > Biostraticola > Biostraticola tofi. Next base: position 683,021 of record NZ_SMCR01000001.1, read on the forward strand.
GCTGTTGACCGCCTGCCGCGCCGCCGCGCCGACTTGGCCGTCACCGGATGCCGACAGTTTTGTCCAGTATCAGCAGCAATCCCGGCAGCAGTTGGAGAGCCACCGACGATTCCAGACCCCTGATCGACAGGCTGAAATCGGCTACAACCAACCCCGGGAATGGCGCCCGCAAGGTCAGCCCAAAGGCGGTATGCTGTTGATCCACGGTCTGGGCGACTCACCCTATTCCTTCAGCGATATCGGTCCGGTGCTGGCGGCCAAGGGCTATCTGGTGAGAACGCTGCTGCTACCGGGGCATGGCACCAAGCCGGAGGATTTGATGGCAGTCAGCCTGGAAGATTGGCACCAATTGATCCAGCGCCAAACCGACATCATGCGCCGAGAGGTGCCGCATGTTTGGCTGGGCGGTTTTTCTACCGGTGCCAATCTGGCAACGAAGTATGCCGTCCAACATCATGAAATTGCGGGCTTAATACTGTTTTCGCCTGCTTTCAGCGCCAGAAACCAGCTGGTTTGGCTTACGCCGTGGCTCCGCCCCTTCAAAGACTGGCTACGCAAGCCCGATGGTTCGCGGCCCCTGCAGACCTCGGTGCGTTATATGAATACCCCTACTAACGGGTTCGCGCTGTTTTATCGCACCAGCCGGCAGGCGAAATCTCAGCTGCGGCATGCCGGCCATTATGCTAAGCCGGTCATGATCATCACGGTGGCCCATGATTCCGTCCTGGACACCGCCTACACGCTGGCTGCCTTTCAACGCTATTTTACCCATCCCGGCAGTCGACTTTACTGGTATGGCGATTTACCCGCGGGGGTGCCGCCCTCGCCGCGGATCAGGGTGAAGCCCGATGCGCTGCCCCGGTTACGTATTAGCCAGTTCTCACATATGGGCATTCTGTTTGCACCGGACAATCCGCTGTACGGTGAATCGGCGCGGGAAAAATTTTGCTGGAACGGCCAGGAAGAAAGCGCTCTCAAGGCATGCCTTGCCGGGCAGGAAGTGTGGTATTCAGACTGGGGCTATCAGGAACGCGATAAGGTTCATGCACGGTTAACGTTTAATCCTTACTGGGATGAGCAGAATCTGGCCATATCGGCGTTTCTGTCGCAAGGCACCCCCCTGGAATAACGCCCGGCGGCCCAGCCCGGTTTAGAGTAAATATGATAATGCCATCACAGCCGGCGCCCTTCGGCCGCGAGATGATAATCCCACACACCGGGAGGTCATCATGCACATTAACGATATGGCATTTGTGGTAGCCCTGCTGTTAACCATTATCAGCTTTGTCTCGTTTATTTATGCCTGAGACGACGGCCTGACGCAAAGCAAAAAAAAGCCCCGTCCTGCGACGGGGCCAACCTGTTCTCAAAGAAGCGCACCGACAACCTTTGCTGTACTCCCTCGCTCAGAGGAGGTAAGTAGCCGATGCGCTTTTGTGAGCGAAATACGCCTAAACACCCGGGCCGGGTTGTTGAAACAACTCGCTTTACCGGGCTGCGGCGGCGCTGGCGGTTCTCGGTAAACCGGTACAATTTAGGGCCAAGGCACATTAAGATTGTTCCTAATTTACTTCAGTGATAACTGTCACAATTCAGAAATACTTATGTTAATAACGGCAGCAGGCTCCACGGTTTAACAAAAACGGTAGTCGACCACGGCCTTACCAGCACGAACGAAGATGAATGACGTTATTTGCAGCATTGCCCTTACCCCGGCGGCAAGAGTAACGCAGACAGCTGCGTTAACCGTCCCAGTATAGGGCAGTTTGAAAAAACGCGGTGCACGCAGATAAAATGATAAAATCGACCGGCCTTGGGCCGCATACTTCAATCGGTGGCGATAGCGGTCAAAAAAGCGGCCAACGTCAGCATTACCACGGTCGCCGCCATTGCCCAGCGCGTAAGCCGGATGTGTTCAGGCGTGGCGGTATTGACGAACGTGAGACGATAGTTGCCCCACAGCGTCATGGCTAAAGACATCAGCACCAGTGTGATGCAGGCAGCCAGTTTCAGGATATCACCATGGGCAAAGCCGGTTCGCAGTTGTAATAGTCCCAGAACCAGGGCGACAAAGGCGGTTCGATACCAGGCAAGACCGGTTCTTTCAGGTTGCAGGCCCGGATCGCGGGGCGGCCGAGGCGACGAAAGGCCGGCGCTCATGACAGTAGCATCATGGCGATGACCGCCAGCGCAATAGCCGAAATAAAAACGGCCAGCGCCAGCAGCATCGGCGTGGCGGGCAATGAGGCATCGGTGCGCATCGCCAGCTCGTTGGCCGCCCAGCGGCGATAGGCCATCAACCCCAGCAGGGCGGCAACCGTCGCCAGCGCAACCGCTAGCCCTACCCTGAACAGCGGCGACCCCAGTCGATCGGCAAACTGATCAATGGCGATGGCACCGGCCAGAAAAGCCAGGGCCGTACGGATCCAGGCCAGGAACGTACGCTCATTGGCCAGTGAGAAGCGATAATCAGGCGTTTTCCCCTTCAGCCACCAGGGAGTGCGCCGGTTATTACCAGAAGACTCAGTCGGATTATTCATAACAGGTTATGCTGCCTCACAAGGTAAAATAGCGACGTTTTTACGGATAAAGCACAGCGTGTACGGTGATAAGGCACAGCGAGTGCGGAAATAAGGCACAGCATATGCGGAGATAAAGCACCACGCTTTCAGGGAAAAGCACCACGTAGCTCCGGCCATCCTGGTTGATAATGGCAACTTCTGCGTATAAATACTACCTGAACCGGCTACACTCTTCATATTCCAGCAGTACGTCATTTCATGGGAGAACAGACATGACACAATCACACAAACCGGTATGGTTCATCACCGGTTGCTCTACCGGCTTTGGCCGAGAACTGGCAATCCACACCCTGTCGCTGGGATATCCGACCGTCGTTACCGCCCGTAATCCCGACAAGATCGCCGATATCGTGGCCGGCCATGAGGATCATGCATTGGTGCTGGCGCTGGACGTCACGCGCCAGGACCAGGTGGAGGCGGCATTAAAGGCAGCCGACGATCGATTTGGCGGTATTGATGTACTGGTCAACAATGCCGGCGTCGGTTACTTCGGCTCTTTTGAAGAGAGCGCCCTCGACGCGGTGCAGCGGATGTTTGATATCAACGTCTGGGGCTTGACCGCTATGACCAGAGCAGCCCTGCCGGTGATGCGGCGTCAGCGCAGCGGCACTATCGTCAATATTTCGTCGATAGGCGGCATTACCACCTTCCCGGCGCTGAGTTTTTATCATGCCACCAAGTTTGCTGTGGAAGCGCTCTCCGAATCCCTGTCGCAGGAAGTGGAGCCGCTGGGTATCAAGGTGCTGATTGTTGAGCCGGGTCCGTTTCGCACCGATTGGGCGGGACGCTCAGCCGATGAAGCACCGCAAACTATCGCCGATTACGCCGATACCGCCCATAAGCGTCAGAATGCCAGCCGGGAAAACAGCGGCAGGCAACCGGGAGATCCGGTACGCGCGGTGCAGGCTATCGTGAAAGCGGTTGAAGCCGAAAATCCGCCGCTACGGCTGGTGCTGGGCAATCCGGCAATGGATAATGCCTACAAAAAAATCGCCTTGTTGCAAAGGGATTTCAATGCCTGGGAAGAGGTCTCGCGCGGAGCGGATTTTCCAGAAGGGCAGTAACTCGCGTTCGAAATGCGGGCTGGCCCCCACCGGAACAGCGTTTGACCGATGCGGGCTGGCCCGCACTGGTGCAGCGTTTGACCGATGCGGGCTGACCCGCACTGGTGCAGCGTTTGACCGATGCGGGCTGACCGGCATCGGTCAGATCTGGTAATCCAGTGCCGGCTCGTTCGCCTGGGCAGTCAACACTTTTTCCTCAATCTCGGTCAGCGACAGTTCCGGGTTGCAGAGCTGGATAAAGCGCCAGGCATATTTGCGCTGCAGCTGTCCTCGTTTCACCCCCAGCCAAACGGTGTTGGCTTCAAACAAATGCTCCACGTTAATACTGACCAGGCCTGGGTCTCGTTCCCTGCTATAGGACATATCCGCCAGCAAGCCGACGCCGAGTCCCAGCTCGACATAGGTTTTTATCACATCCGAATCCTGGGCGCTCAACACCACCTCCGGCTTGAGCCCGGCGGCTTTAAAGGCCACATCCAGCCTTGACCGGCCGGTAATACCTCGCCTGTAGGTCACCAGTGGATACTGGCTGAGGGCTTCCAGGCTGAGATGCGCTTCCCTGGTCAGCGGATGCCCTTCCGGTACCAGCACCGTATGATGCCAGCGATAGTATGGAAAGGCCGCCAGCTGATCTTCGGTCATCAGTTTTTCACTGGCAATGCCGACATCCGCCTCACCGGACTGCAGCATGGACACAATCTCTTCCGGGCTGCCCTGATTCAGGATCAGCCTGACCCGGGGAAACAGTTCCCTGAACTGTTTGATGACGCCCGGCAGGCTGTAGCGGGCCTGGGTATGGGTGGTTACGATTGATAATTCGCCTGAGTCTTTATTGGCAAAAACATCGGCAATGCGGCGAATGTTATTGGCATCATTGAGGATCCGCTCAGCGACGGTAAGCAGGGTCTTTCCTGGCTCGGTCATGCCAATAAGACGCTTGCCACGGCGAATGAAAATTTCAACGCCCAATTCTTCTTCCAGCTCGCGAATATGTCGACTGACGCCAGATTGCGAAGTAAACAACATGCCGGCCACATCAGTCAGATTATAATTACACCGGGCTGATTCCCGGATAATACGCAATTGCTGAAAGTTCACGTGCCCTACCCCCTAGAGTGTCCTGATAGACTATAGATACAGAGGAAGTATGCGGCGAGCAAATATGAAAACAGGTTAACTTATAGTTTTTTATAATAAGGAAAAAAATGGCTAAGCCTATGCTTTTTTCACCTATACCGCTGCCGGCACCGCTGGCCGGTGCTCCCGCTTAGACCTAAAGAGATGCCGCCACCGCTGGCCGGTGCTCCAGCCACAGCCGCACTCCGGCCTGGGCCAGCGCCAAAGTGGTGTCCAGGCTCAAGGGCTGATAGCGGGATTGCACCGCCGCCAAGGCCGGGGCCACTTCCGTACAGGCCAATATAAGCCGCTCAGCCCCGCGTCCATTCAGACGGGCGCACAGCTCAGAGAGCAACTCTCCGCCCTGCGCCAGCCGGCCCTGTTTGACCGCATAACAGCCAGGCACAAACAGCTCGGTCATTTCTTTGGCGGTGGGCAATAGCGGCTCGATACCCACATCCGTAAGACGCTGTTGATACCAGCCGGCGTCCAGCGTGCCCTGAGTGGCAATCAGACCCGCCTGCCGCACGCCCGAGGCCGCCTGCAGCAAAGGCAATATCGCATCTGCGATATGCACAATCGGCGCCCGGCTTTCCTCTACCAGCGCCAGATACCAGTGGTGAGCGGTATTGCAGGCGATCAGAATATGGCTCGCGCGCCCCGTTCAGCCGGGCGATACCTTCCCTGAGCGCCGGCAGCGGTGAAGGGCCGGTACCCGCCAACGCCCGCTGCCGGTCGGCTATCTGCGGCACGTTCCATATCACCACCGGCGCATGCTGCTGATCGCTGTCGGCCGGTGTCTGGCTGATGATTTTATCGAGCAGATCGACCGTCGCCAGGGGTCCCATACCGCCCAGCACCCCGAGGAGGAAGCCGCTCATCAGCGCGCCTGCTGTTCCAGCAATTGGCGATAGCCCCAAAGCCCCGCTGAACCGCCGGTATGGATAAACACCAGGTTTTCACCTTGGCCAAAACGACCTTTGCGAATCAGATCGATAAGCCCCGCCATACCTTTAGCTGAATACACCGGATCCAGCAGGATCCCTTCAAGTTCGGCCAGCAGTTTTATTGCCTCAAGGGTGCCGGCGGTAGGCAAACCATAACCTTCACCCACATAGTCGCTGTTGACGACCACCGCGTCATGATCCAGCTCACCCCGAGCGCCAAGCAACTGCCAAGTACGGGAGGCCAGCGAATAGACATTTTCTTCCTGCTTCTCGCGCGGGGCCCGCACGCTGATACCCAGTACCGGTATGTGGCTATTGGTGGCGGCAAGCCCGGCCACCAGCCCCGCCTGGGTGCCGGTGCTGCCGGTGGCATGTATCACATGGTCGATACGCAGTCGCTGCTGGCTGGATTGATATAGCAGCTCTTCGGCACAGGCCACATAGCCCAAGGCGCCAATGGGGTTGGAGCCGCCGCCGGGAATCACATAGGGGGTATGGCCGCCGGCACGCAGCTGGTCTGCCAGAGCTTCCATTGCCTGCTGCATATCGCTGCCGGCCGGCAGGTGTTCAACGATGGTGCCACCCAACAGGTTATCCAGCAGGATATTGCCGGAATGCTGGTAATCGTCACCAAACTTGTCGACTCGTTGTTCCAGCAGTACCTGGGTCTGCAGACCTAGCTTGTTGGCGGCGGCAATGGTTTGGCGTACATGGTTGGACTGGGTCGCGCCCTGGGTGATGATGATGTCGGCCCGTTGTTTTAGGGCATCGGCCAGCAGGAACTCCAACTTGCGCGTCTTGTTGCCGCCGGTCGCAAGACCGGTGCTGTCATCTCGTTTGATATAGAGAGTCGGTCCCCCCAGGAAGCGGGACAGGTTGGGCAACGCCTCCAGAGGCGTTGGGAAATGGCCTAAGGACAGGCGCGGAAAACGAGCCAAATGCATGATGTAACTCCCTTGAATTGTCAGATGTCTGCTGCCCGCGACAGCATGGTGACCCCGTGGGAGTCATGGCCTTTCAGACATGACTCGACCAGATTATTTGCCACCTGCTCGGCTATGGCCGGATTAACCGGGTGTTCAACCAACCGGGCGGTACAATATTCCCGGAGGAACCGATGTTGAAAAAGCGGCATAAAGGGCTCCAGTATTTATGCCGGCACTATATCTTTATTGTGGCGATTAACAGAACAACAAGAATTAACTATATAAAGCTGAAAAAAAACTAAAGAGAATATAAACAACCATGCAACATTGGCGTAAAATAGAAGTATCATAGTCAATCCTAATCAGTAATAACTCTACGCGTTCAAACTGCATACGACATCCGTTTTTTCCCGGTTTCGGCCGAGCCTGGACTGATGCCGGGCTGGGTACTATAAAAATGATGGCGCTATTAAAAAGACCCCAAATTTTAATGAGTTGAGATAACTCCCACTCACATCACAGCGCAAATGATTCCGCCCCCTGAGGCCGATTCCCGACATGTTTATCTGCCACGTTCAACCACCGCTTTATTCGGTTTTTGCCTTTGTATATTCGGCTGGCGCATAATTATTAATTTCAATTTGCTTCTAAATTATTCCAAAAAACACTTTACCCTGCAGCTAACGATAATTTTATGATGGACGTCCTCCCCCCGGCTTGGGAACCTGGGATTGATTTCTTATTCAGGATAATAATGATGAAACAATTATTTAATCCATTACACTCTGTGGTTGCGCTAAGCATATTATTGGCTACCGGGACGGCAGCTGCTGAAGGAAAAATCAGTATCGCCCAGCAGTTCGGCATCGGCTATTTGATTCTGGACGTGGTGCGCGAAAAACAGCTGATTGAAAAACAGGGCAAGGCTGAAGGCCTGGCTATCGAGGTCGAATGGCGTAATATTTCCGGCGCAACGGCAATGAATGAAGCGTTACTGACCGGCGCGCTGGATGTCGCCTCAGCCGGGGCCCCACCGGTATTGACGCTGTGGGACCGTACCCGCGGCAAGCAGAATGTAAAGGCTATCGCCGCGCTGGGCTCAATGCCGAATTACCTGCTGAGCAATAACCCGGCGGTGAAAACCCTCCAGGACCTGAGCGACAAGGACCGGATCGCTGTTCCTGCGGCGGGCGTGGGCTTCCAGTCCCGCACCCTGCAAATTGAAACCGCTCGACTGTACGGTAAGGATGAGTATAAGAAATTTGACCGCATCAGCCTGAGCCTGCCCCATCCTGACGCCACGGCAGCGCTGATTTCAGGAGGATCGGAAATTACCGCCCATTTTTCCAGCCCGCCATTCCAATACCAGGCCCTGGAACATCCGGGAATACATAAGGTCCTCAGTTCCTATGATGTACTGGGCGGTAAAGGCACTTTCAACCTGCTTTACACCACTGAAAAATTCCATGATCAAAACCCTAAAACCTACCGGGCGTTTTTCAATGCCCTGGCTGAAGCGGAAAAGATCATTAAAGCAGATAAAAATGCCGCAGCCCAGACCTATATCAGAACGGAGAAATCCCGCTTGCCGCTGGCGCTGATTGAGAAAATCATTAACGATCCGGAAAATGATTTCACCATCACCCCGCAAAAAACCTATGTCTATGCTGAAAAACTGCATGACCTCGGTGTACTGAAAAACAAAGCCGACAGCTGGAAAGACTATTTCTTCGAAGACGCCTATACCTTGCCGGGCGACTAAGCATTCACTAATGGGACAACGCTATGAGCTCCAGCATTCATCGTCAGTCTTCGGCGTCACCGCTGCTGCAGGTTGACGCCGTCAATCTGGAATATCGCACCCCGCAAAGGACCGTGCGCGCCACCCAGGACGTCAGTTTTGACGTATACCCCTCGGACCGTTTTATCCTGCTGGGTCCCTCCGGCTGCGGTAAGTCCAGCCTGCTTAAGGCGGTGGGCGGCTTTTTACCGATCGCCGGTGGGCAAATCCTGCTGGAGGGAACCACCATCACCCAACCCAGTCCTGATCGGGTGATGGTGTTTCAGGAGTTCGATCAATTGCCGCCCTGGAAAACGGTATTGGAAAACGTCATGTTCGGTCTGGTTGCCAGCCGCAAGGCGGGTCGCAAGCAAGCCCGGGAAACAGCGAAATATTATCTCAATAAAGTGGGGTTGGACGGTTTTGCCGATGCCTATCCCCACCAACTTTCCGGCGGCATGAAACAACGGGTCGCCATCGCCCGCGCCCTGGCGATGCAGCCTAAAATTTTGCTGATGGATGAACCTTTTGCCGCGCTGGACGCCCTGACCAGACGAAAAATGCAGCAGGAGCTGCTGAGCCTATGGCGAGACGCGCCTTTTACGCTGCTGTTTGTGACCCACTCCATTGAAGAGGCCCTGATGATCGGCAGCCGGATCCTGTTGCTTTCTCCTCATCCGGGCCGAGTGCGGGCTGAGCTGAATGCCGATCAATTCAGCATTGACGATGTGAGTAGTCCGATCTTCAGGCAAAGCGCGCAACGTATTCATTCTTTGCTGTTTGATGATCCCAAGCATGATGGTCAGCCGGAAAAGACGCCCCTGCTGCATGCGATAGGTTGACCTACATCACCAGGAGGATCCGCAATGACTCAATCAGGCCCGGTAAGGGCGGAATATATACGTGACCTGGCGCCGGTCACCCAAGATCAGCGTGAAACGCCGTTACCGGCACTAGCCCGTCTATGGCAGCAGGACTGGCTGAGAAAAACCATTATCCTGCTGCTGCTGGCGGTTATCTGGGAGGGCGCGGCGCGTTGGCAGGATAATGACCTGCTGCTGCCGGGTTTTATTCAGACGTTCAAAGCCTTTTTCGAGGATATCGCCAGCGGTGATTTGCCGGCCAAGGTGTCGGTATCGCTGTCTACGCTGATAAAAGGGTATGTGATTGGGGCTCTGCTGGCGCTCGGGCTGAGTTCGCTGGCGGTGTCTACCCGCACCGGTCGGGATTTACTCAGCACCCTGACCTCGATGTTTAATCCATTGCCGCCTATCGCCCTGCTGCCGCTGGCGCTGCTGTGGTTTGGACTGGGTGAAAACAGCCTGATTTTTGTGCTGGTGCATTCGGTGATGTGGCCACTGGCCCTGAACACCTATTCTGGCTTTCTCAGCGTATCGGATACGCTGCGCATGACCGGTCGTAATTATAATCTGCGTGGTTTAGGCTATGTACGGCAGATCCTGATTCCGGCGGCATTGCCGTCAATCCTGTCGGGACTGAAGATCGGCTGGGCCTTTGCCTGGCGCACGCTGATTGCCGCTGAACTGGTGTTTGGCGCATCCAGCGGCAACGGTGGGCTGGGCTGGTATATTTTTCAGAATCGTAATGAGCTTTATACTGACCGGGTGTTTGCCGGCCTTATTTCAGTGACGCTGATTGGACTGCTGGTCGAAGGATTGATTTTCACTACCCTGGAGCGTTTAACCGTCAAACGCTGGGGTATGCAGCGTTAAAAAAACGGCGACTATTCGCCGTTTTTTTACCTAATGAAGATGAGACTCACGCGACGCCCAGAACGGTCCTGCCATAATAACATCAAGGCAGAAACCGGGCGCCAGCGGCATTAGGGCTGATACTCATTGGTATAATATTGATTTGCCGGCAACGCCTGCTTCAAAACGCCAATCGACGTGATGGCCGTGAGCAGCTCCGTCCAGGCCTGGTCATCAAGCCTGAGTTGGTCTTTATCAGGCGCGCCCAGCACCGCCATCGTGTCCTGCCATTGCTGTTTCACAAACGCAGCGTCATAAGACTTACTGTACTTGGCGGCAAAGGCGGCGGTGGCTTCGTCAGGATGCTCTATCGCATAGGAGAGGCTTCTGGCGGTAGCCCGCATAAAAGCTTTGGCCAGCTCAGGATTTTTTTCCAGCCATTGCTGATTACCGGCAAACATGAAGATCGGCGTATTGGGCACGCCATGTTCGGTTGCCGGCAGGAATTCAGGCTTCTGCTTGCCGACCACGTTTATCTCGGTGCCCTCGGCATTGGTAATACCGGTAGTCGCATCTACCCGATTTTGCAGCAACAGCGGCACCGTATTATCGGAGGCCGCCACCATGTTGACATCCTTAAGCGTCATTCCGGCACTCTTGAGCATCAATGACAGCTGGGCCTGGGTCCAGGCATCGTTATAGATGCCGATGCGTTTACCTTTAAGCTGTTCAATGGTCACCGGCTTCCCTTGCGGGGAAAAAATTCCCCAGTTATTACCCGTGCCGTAACGGCCAATAGCAATAATCGGTGCGCCCTGCTCTTTAGCAAAAATGATGTCCATCACGGTGGTAAAAGCCACATCCGCACGGCCGGTGCCAAGGAATTTCATGGTATCGGCGACCGTAGGCGGTGCCACTACATTAAGATCAATCCCCTCTTCACGGTAAAAGCCCTTGGCAATACCCAGTGTCCAGGGGATCCAGAACCCGTCGGCAACCGGCCATTCCTGAACAAAGGTGACTTTGACCGGCTTCGATTCCGCTCTGGCCGGCAACTGACTTGCCATCACGCCCATCAGCGCGGCAGCGCCGATGGCCAACACGTTTAGATATGAAATTCTGGTCATTGTTTTTCCTTTAGAACATGCATTAAAAATGCAGCTTGAACCCAGCCAGGGAATGAAACATCACCACCGTCAAATATTGCCGCCTAACCTTTCATTGCCGTTTCATCATAGGACGGTACCGTCTGGCGGTATTTATCCAGCCAGCCGACCAGGCCGGGAAAATCCGCACGCCAATCGCCGTTAAAGCGCAAATCCAGATAGCCCAGGGCAGCCGCCATAGCAATTTCGCCCAGATGCGCGGTCGATTCACGCACCGGTATGCAGTAATGGGTCGCCATAAATTCCAGCGCCCGGCGGATTTTACCCTGCTGGTGGCTGACCCACTTCTCACTGACCTGTTCTTTAGTGCGAAACCGGCCTTCATAAGCGATAAGTAATGCCGCATCCATCAGCCCATCAGCGACAGCCTGTTGCCGAAGCACTTCCCAGCGCGCTTCGCCAGCCGGAATGACGTTACCGCCGCCGGCCAGATCGTCCAGGTACTCCGCTATCACCCGTGAATCATACAGGCATTGTCCACCCGGCAGTACCAGCGTCGGGATCTTGCCCAGCACATTCTGCTGATGCAGGCTGTCATTAGGATCCATCGGGTCAGCGTGTTCAATGATGATGTCATTTGCCAGCCCGACAACAGCGGCCACCATAATAACCTTACGACCAAAGGGAGACGCCGGCGAGGTTCTCAATATAAACATGAAACGCCCTTTTTTGCAGATGCAGGCTAAGGATCGGCGCGCCTCTGTGACGGCATTAATGCGGTATGCAATTCATCAAGGACGCCACACGGCACGGTGAAAAGAAGGTAATGATTCAAGATTATACCAACCTGGCTGGGAAGGAAACCAGGCAACGCACAATCGCCCTGCTGGAGAAGGATCAGTATCGTATTAACTGATAGCACCATAAACATGCTGTTAATAAGGAGAATGATTCACCTTTTAGCCAAAAATGCTATTTATCGGCTTTGGTCGGGCGGGAAACAGCCAAAACAGGACTTATGCAGAATGCTCCTATTAACCTGTTTACTCATATCCGCATAATAGCCACTCATTTGCAAAAAGGAGAGCAGAGACCATGCAGAACATGATTCTCATAGCGGTATTGCTCGGCATCGCCGCATTTTCACTGTACAAAGCCGTACAGGAAAGCCGTAAAAAATCGTTGATAAGTCAACGTCATCGCTGATACTGCGCCGGTTCAGTCGATCACCGTATTGCCATAAAGAAAGGCCCCCTGCATCAGGGGGCCTTTTCGTTTTCAGCGTGATGTGGCTGCCGCAATACGGCTAAAAGCCGTCAATCAGAACTGATACAGCATGCCTACCGCCATGATATCGTCGGTCGCAATACCAATAGCCTTGTCAGCTTCGCTGTTCTTGATAAGGTTAAACTGATACAAGGCGAAGGCAGAGATATTTTTGTTAAACGCGTAGTTGGTGCCTACGGCAACGTACTTTTTCAGCGCTCCCGACACCGTTTGTCCATCGAATGCGGTGGCTTTGCCGGTAGATTGAACAAAAGCGACCATCGGCGTCAGCCCAAAATCAAAGTTATACTTCGCAACCACTTCCAGATTTTCAGACTTGGATGCAAAGGCCGGTACGCCATCGATCGCAGCGCCATTGCCAATACGCGTCATATGGTAAGACTGATTATAGATAGCGGCCAGGTAAAGGGCTTCATCGTCATATTTCAGGCCGGCGGCGTACGAATTGGCGCGATCACCCTCGATGTTCAGATGCTGCTTCTGCCCCGCCGTCAGCCTGGAGCTGGAGAACGCAGCGGCGGCAGAGAGCGTGTCGGTAATATCATAGGACAGCGACATACCGTAGCCATCACCATTGGCGCCCAGCAGGTTACGATTGCTGCCGGTCTTGTCATTGCGCCCCTGGAACTGCAGGGCAAAGTGCAGCCCCTCGACCAGCCCAAAGAAGTTATCATTACGATAGGTGGCCATTCCGGTACCGCGATGGGTCATAAAGCTGTCCGGCGTTTCGAAGCTATCGCCACCGAACTCAGGCAGCACATCGGTCATTGCTGCAACGTCATGCATTACACCGTAATTGCGGCCGTAATCAAATGTGCCGCCTTCAGTGCCGAACTTGAGCCCAGCATAACCCAGGCGAGTGTGCTGGCCGTTGCCATCTCCGGCTTCGGCATTGTTCAGTTTGGCTTCATATTCCCAACGCCCATAGGCGCTGAGCTCACTGTTGATTTGAGTGTTGCCGCGCAGGCCCAGGCGAGCGTGTGACCGGTCACCCTGGTTGGATTCATCTTTGCTCTGATAGTGCATCCCTTGCACCTCGCCATATAAATCCAGGGTGGTTTGGTCTTTATTGAACACTTCGGCGGCATTGGCCGTACCGGCCATTGCCAAAACCGAAATCAGGATAGAACTATTCCGTAGTTTCATTATGTATTCCTCTAGGCGTTTCAGTAGAGTAAGCCACTATTTTGCTGATACGAGGCAAGCAATAAGGTGTGCTCTTATTGGATATGTCTAATTTTAATCTTGCGGCGAGAGAATACTAAATGACCCATTTTCTTTCAAGGAACATCGGAATTAACTTTCGAACCAGACTTGGATTTACGCCTATTTCTGTATCGCGTTAAACGCATAAATACATATATTTACTGACTAATATAGGAACCATAACTAATAATATAATCCTTATACATCAATTAATTGAATACATTACCGTTTGAATGAAAAGAACAGCCAAGTGAGCAGGCAATTATTGCTTAAAAATGACGCCGTTATTACCGGTTAGCAATGCATTACCCTTAATTAGCACTTCGTTTATTTATCGCCAGTAAAAATCAACCAGCCTGATTATAATGGCTAGCATTTCATTATCTTTAATATAATGTTTTTTTATTTTAATTCCCCTGTCCTTGATTATGTACCCTGTCCGGCAATGAAACGGAAGCAAGTCCGCCTAATCTATATTGACACCGGGTAAATGCCGGTCTGACCGTCGTTAAAGTGTTAGGGTACGGATGATGAACTTCGTCAACTGTCGCGCAACATGGTATACTTTGCGGTGTATCAGCGGTGAGCGTCAGCACCTGTGCCGCTCACCACAGGCGTTTAGGCATATGAGGATGTCATGCAGCAAAAGGGTGATATCGAGGCCATCTGGAGCCGGTTGCAACGCTCCGCGTTCAGGTCAGCATTTCAATTGACAGAAAAAGACCAGCGTTACCTGAATGATAAGGGAATGGAGCACGTTTTATCCCATGCCCGGGATTTCATCGCGTCCCGTCTTTCGCCGGCACTGCCTCTCAAAGACGGCAAACAAACGCCCTGGCGCGGCCACCCGGTATTTGTCGCCCAGCATGCCACAGCCACCTGCTGCCGCGGCTGCCTGGAAAAGTGGCACGGCATTGTTCGTGGCCAGGCGCTTGATGCACGCCAGCAGGAGTACATCGTCCAGTTTATCGCCCTGTGGCTGGCGCGACGCGGCGGCTCTCCTTCAGGAAATCAATGATGCCCCTGCTGTCCACTGAATCTCGCATCGACCTTTACACCGCCTTTGGCTGTACTGCCCTCTTTTTGCTGGTGGTGAGCGCAAGCGCTCGCCGCGTTTTCCGTTAACGAGCCTGAAGCGCCATGAAGCGAACTAAAAATGTGTTTTTCACCTCAACCGCGCTGTCTCGTGGTTTCATGGCTTTTATCGTCATGCTGCTGCTGGCGCTGTGGCTGTTCTGCTTTCATACCGTCAATGCCTATCTGGTGGAAAGAAAACACAACCTGAACACCATCTCCAACGCCATCCAGAAACGTATCGACAATTATCGTTTCGTGGCCTATCAGCTTTACGAATCCAATATCGGCGCCTCCGCGGTTGCAGACGCAGCCAACGGCGCCCAGGAAACCCGGCTACGTCCTGATGTGTATTATGTTGAAAAACCGCATAAAAAAACCGATGCCCTTATCTTTGGTAGCCATGAGAATGCCAGCTTCAGTCTGGCGATCGCGATGTCAGGCTACCTGGACATTCTCTGGGGCTCTGAGACAAACAATTATTCCATGTATTATCTCAATGGCTCAGATAACAGCCTGACGCTGATTTCAACCCAGCCACTGCGCGATATTACCCCGCGCTTCAAGGACAGCTATATCAGTGCGCTGGTGGATTCCAGACGGGCTGAAATGCTGGCCCAGGCGAATGTGCTGGACGAACGTGAAAGCTTTTCGCCCCTGCGCAAGCATCGTTTCCAGAATGATTATTATCTTACCCAGCGCATCATCTTCAACCAGCCTGGCCATCTGCCGACGGTTATCGCATTTGATTTGCCGATCAACGACGTCATACCGCTGAATATGGCCAGGGCCAACTTTTCCCTGGTCACCTCCAATGACAACAGCGCTGCCGATGAGGGAGATGAGGATTCCGGCCTGTATACCCAGAGCCGGATCAACGGCAGCCACCTGGAATTCAGCGTTCCTTTCGCTAACTCTCCGCTGACCCTGGTCTATCGGGTGCCCATGAGCAGCCTGGTGCTGGACATGATGCGCAACAATTTCTGGCTGATCGCCATCGATCTGCTACTGCTGGCCCTGGCGATGGCCGGACTGTTTCTGGTGCGGCGTAATTTTCTGCACCCGAGCGATAATATGGCATCGGCTATCGAATCTCAGCAAGCCCTCAGTAACGAAGTCATTACCAACCTGCCGCTCGGGCTGCTGGTTTACAACTTCAGCACCAACCAGCTTATTGCCAGCAACAAAATAGCCGATCACCTGCTGCCCCATCTCAGCCTGCAGAAAATAGCCAATTTGGCGGAAAGTCATCAGGGTATTATTCAGGCGACGGTGAACAACGAAGTTTACGAAATACGCACCTTCAAGAGCCAGCTGTCGCCCAATACCTGGCTTTTCCAATTGCTGGATCAGGATAAGGAAGTCTTGGTCAACAAGAAGCTGCAGCAGGCCCAGCGTGAACTGAATAAGAATCATCAGGCGCGCCGATCGATTCTTAAAAATCTGCAAAATGAGCTGGATGAGCCATTGGTTGAACTCAATATGCTGATTGATCAACTGGATGCCGACTATCCTGAGGCAGATGCCGACCTGGCGGAGAACCAGGGCAGCGCCGCTTCCAGGGCGTCGACGGACGAGGCGACTTCCGTGGTGTCGACCCAGCGGCCGGCCGGCGAACGCCGCCAATGGGTTGGCCAGCTCAGGCTGCAGTCACGCAGTCTGGGCACGATGTTTGAAAACATCTGCCTGCTGAATTCAATTGAGTCGGGGGAGTATAAAAGCAACCCTGAACGTTTTTTGCCACAGCAACTGCTGGAGACATTACTGAAGTCTCGACTGCCGCAGATCCGTCAGAAGGGGCTGGACCTGTTCAGTCATTACCGGCTGCCCTATGGTCAGCTCTATGTGGGAGACGCCGAAGCGTTAGCCAAAGCTCTGCTGCTGGTGATCGATTACGCGATCATAACTACACATTTCGGTAAAATTGAAACCAGCGTTGACCGGGATCCGCAGCGTGAAGGCCATCTGCTGTTTACCGTCAGCGATACCGGCCAGGGTATCGGACGCGAAGAGCTGGCCAACGTGGAGCAGCCCTTCATCAGCCCGGCCCAGGCCGATCATTATCGCCGCGGATCCGGTCTTTCCTGGTTCCTCTGCGACCAGTTATGTAAAAAAATGGGCGGCCGCCTGGAAATCCGCAGCCATGATGGTATTGGGACGCTTTATACCCTGCAGCTGGCTCTGCCTGAGGCCGACGAAGAAAACGAAGCCGGTGAAAACATCCTGGACGATACGCTTGTCCTGCTCGATATCGCCAACGAGCAGGTCAGGCGCATCACCAGCGATATGCTGTCGCGCTGGGGGGCGGAATGCCTGTATGCCGATGAACAGCATCTGGCGCAGGAGCATGATCTGCTGATAACCGATGACATCAGTCGGCTGGAAGATTTTGCTATTTTACTGGATGGTCATGAAAGCGGCATTCTGTCGCTGACGCCCAGACGGATGCGTGCCAATCACAATCTGGCCATCACCCTGCTCGACGCCATACTGCAGCTGATTGAGCTGCGTCTGGGGCAAAGCGACAACCTGCAGTATGCCGATTTTTCGCCGTCCGGCGATTTCGAAAGCGAAAGGAAACAATTATCATCAGGTGACTATTACACCCTGTTCGCCGAGACAGTACCGGATGACGTAAAGAGACTGTATACTGAAGCCGAGAAGGGTGATTTGCCTGCCTTGGCCCAGACGGCGCATCGGCTGAAAGGCGTTTTCGCCATGCTTGACCTGGAACCCGGCAAGCAACTATGTGAAACGCTGGAACAGCATATCAAGCAGCAGGATCATCTGATAATCGGAAATAAAATCCGAGAGATCGATGATTTTGTCACCAAATTACTGCAGCATGCAAGGTAAACCATAACATGAACAACCTGAACGTCATTATTGCCGATGACCATCCGATCGTCCTGTTCGGCATCCGTAAGTCGCTCGAACAAATTGAGTGGATTAACGTCGTTGGCGAATTTGAAGATTCCACATCGCTTATCAATAACCTCGGCAAGCTGGATGCCAATGTACTGGTAACCGATCTGTCGATGCCGGGCGAGAAATACGGCGATGGCATCACCCTGATAAAATATATCAAACGCCACTACCCGCAACTGGCGATCATCGTGCTGACGATGAACAATAATCCGGCGATCCTGAGCGCGGTGCTGGAACTGGATATCGACGGCATTGTGCTAAAACAGGGCGCGCCTACCGATCTGCCTAAAGCGCTGGCCTCGCTGCAAAAGGGTAAAAAATACACCCCGGAAAGCGTTGCCAAGCTGCTTGAACGGATCAGTGCCGGCGGTTATGGCGATAAGCGTCTATCGCCCAAGGAAAGCGAAGTGCTGCGGCTGTTTGCCGAAGGGTTCCTGGTCACTGAAATCGCCAAGAAGCTGAATCGAAGCATCAAGACCATCAGCAGTCAGAAAAAATCAGCCATGCTTAAACTGGGCGTTGAGAATGATATCGGCTTGCTGAACTACCTGTCATCGGTAAGCATGGCCCCGGTAGATAAAGAATGACCGGATGGCCCCGGTCCCCTGGTACGGCGATATCCCTATCCTGTCGCGGTACCGGCGCGGGCCCAGGCCTTTAACCGATTATTCCGGCTATTCAATCAGTATTTCGCTATTTTATCAGTAATTTAATGACTCATGCCTCTCTAGTCTGATGCGCTGACAATAGTTCGCCAGAGCCGGCTCAAGTATCTCAAGCGTCACCGGCTTAGGCAGACAACTGTCCATCCCCGCATCCAGGCAGCGCTGCTTTTCTTCGGCCAGCGCATTGGCGGTTACGCCGACCACGGGCAGCGACAATCCCTGGCTGCGTATCCGGCGCGTCAGTTCATAGCCATCCATATTGGGCATATTCACATCACTCAGCACGATATCGATTTGGTGTCGACTGATCATGTTCAGCGCATCAACACCGTCATTGGCGGTAATAGCCTGATAGCCAAGCCAGCTTAGCTGATCAGCCAGCAGACGACGATTGATTGGGTGGTCATCCACCACCAGTATCTGAATATCGGCGTTTTCTTCCGTATTTACCGGCCTGGGCAGCGTGAGCAACGACGGCTGCGCCAAATCGCTGCGATATATTTTCAGCAGCACCAGCGGCAGCTCCTCGGCAAATGCCGAACTCATATGCCAGTCGCCGACCATGCTTTCTTCGGCATGGCCGATATGATGGGTAATAAAGCGTACTGTGGCGCGCGGTGTGCCGGTTGGCGGATAGTCATAGTCGCAGATAAATGTGTCCTGGGCGTTAATCGATTCCCCGCCGTGGCGTCTGACCTGCAGTCCATTATCCTCAAGCATGGCGGTGAGGTAGGTTTCCAAGGCAGCATTGCGTATCGCCAGCCAGCACACCCTGCCATACAAATCGGTATTGAGCACCGTCGGCTGGAAACGGGCTTTATACAGCGGCAGGCGGATGGTGAACAGACTGCCCAGCCCGGTTTCAGATTCCACATTAATATCGCCATCCATCAGGCTCACCAGCTTTTCACATATCGCCAGCCCCAGCCCGGTACCCTGGAACTGACGCTCGCCACCGCTGGCCAACTGGACAAACGGATCAAACAGCCGCATCAGTTCCCGGGGCTTGATTCCCACCCCGGTATCGCGAATGCAGAATTTCAGGTAATGGCTGTCGCAGCAGACGCTGAGCATGATGCAGCCGCCTTGGGTAAACTTGATGGCATTATTGAGCAGATTGGACAGTACCTGCTGCAGGCGTACCGGATCGCCTTTCAAGCTTACCGGTACCGCGGGATCGATAAAGCAGTAAAGCGCCAGACGCTTTTTAACCACCAGCGGCAGATAATTACCCGCCAGATGATTCACCACTTCACGGGGTGAAAAATCCCGGGGCTCGATTTTCAACTGTTCCGATTCGATTTTGGAAAAATCGAGAATGTCGCTGATAATGCTGAGCAGCAGCGCTGAAGAGTTGCTCATCGCCGACACAAAACGGTCGACGCCTTCCGGCAGTACCTTGGTTTTAATCAGATCCAGATTGCCGATAATGCCGTACAGCGGTGTGCGAAGTTCATGACTGACGGTGGCCAGGAACATTGATTTGGCCTGACTGGCCTGTTCGGCGGCGGCGGCCATTTCCTGCAGCGATTCTTCCATCCGCACCCGGGCGCTGACGTCGACCAGTACGCAGATAGCCACATTCTCATTGCGATAACGTGAATGGACGAAGCTTATTTGCAGGTTATTGTTATTACTGGTCATCACATCGACAAAATTGACCTGCTGACCACAGATGATATGGATAATCCGCTGGCGATCTTCGAAGGTCAGCAGACTGAGATAATTGTGCGCCAATTCATTACTGATGAGGTTGGCGCCATCGCTGATACGCAGAATACAGATGCCGACCGGGGCCGAAGCAACGATTTTACGATTGAACTGTTCGTTCTCTTCCAACTGCAAGGCATTCTTTTCCGCCGGCGCAAACATTTTCCGCTCGAACAGCCAGGTCAGCACAAACAGCAGCAGCCCGGAAAAAAGGTTCAGCAGCAGTACGACAAAAATCAGCGACTGATATTTATCAATGACCACGTTCAGCGGCAGGGAATAAACAATACTCAGGGTTGCCGGCGCCAATCCTTTTTTCATCACCAGATCTTTAAAGCTGTCGATATAGCCAAAATAGCCGGCTTCGGCGGGGAAAACCCGCAGCGAAGATGAGCGACGCTCTCCTTCAGTCAACGCCATCACCGGACTGTTATGGTCTGAAAGCAGCGTAATACCGATAGGCAGATTGCTGGAGCTGGCAAAATCCTCAAGCCGGATACCCAACTCCACCGCCAGCAGCGCCGCCAGGCGATTACCGACGAATACCGGCGTCAGGATATAATAATAGCCGCTGTCCGGGCGCGAGTCCGGCACCACCCAATACAGGTAATCCCCCCGATCATTGGCACGGGTATTGTGATATTTAATGATTTGACGCTGCAGGCTTTTAGGCACCGCCGGCATACCGACCGGTGCGTTTCGCAGGCTGAAATGCGTCAGGCACTGACTGTCGGGGCTGATGTAGAACACCCGATTCAGATCATACGCATCGGAGAAGTTATCTTTCCAGTAGTTAAGGAAATAGCTTAATGATTCGGCGGACTGCTGAAACTGAGGCTCAACGCGGCTGCAATCGGCATTGGGATACACCGGATAAAACTGCGTCTCCCCAGGGTTGACGCTGAACGCTTCATTTAACGATTGATGGCCTTCCTGGTGGCCATTATCAAGCCGATTTTCGGCAATGTATTTTAACTGACGCATGATATCGGAGGAATGACGGAAATAGCCCTGGGCCAACTCGAAACTGGTATCGTAATCTTGGCGTAAATCAGACTCACGCTGATGCAGCACGCTAAAAATATAAAACAGTGAAAGTAACGCGCCCAGCGCCCAGAACAGCAGCGCCAGCGTTCTGAACAGATAGCGGGATACGTTGACCGTAGTGCGGAACGACGAAAAGTATTTCAAGCTGGCTTGATTCCGATATGTATGCGAGTCCGGCCGATGCCGTCAATTTACCCAGCGGCGATAAAAAAGGCCAGCACATCGGCTGGCTCTTGATGATAGAACGCGTGTCACAATAACCCGTTCAGAAGGCTTTCCGCCGGCAGACCGGGGCATTTCATCCCCGGCTTGCCAAGCACGGGTTCAGCTATCAGACGTTTTCGTCATCAATCTGGTCATCAGCGATGTCATCACCCTTGTCCGATGTATCGTCGTCATCTGACACAGACTCATCGTCGTCCAGGCCGGCGGCATCGACAACGCCCTCTTCAGGGGGTGCAAGTCCATCCAGCTCTTCGTCGTCCACCGGTTCGGCAACGCGCTGCAGACCGACCACATGCTCATCTTCGGCAGTACGTATCAAGGTCACGCCCTGGGTATTACGGCCGACGACGCTGACTTCCGATACGCGGGTACGCACCAGCGTGCCGGCATCGGTTATCATCATGATTTGGTCGCTGTCGACCACCTGTACCGCCCCGACCACCTCACCATTGCGCTCGCTCACTTTGATGGAGATGACGCCCTGGGTCGCACGGGATTTGGTCGGATATTCAGCCTGGCCGGTACGTTTACCGTAACCGTGCTGGGTCACCGTCAGGATCTGGCCGTCGCCGCGAGGAATGATAAGCGATACCACCCGGTCTTTTTCCGCCAGGTTGATGCCCCTTACACCGGTGGCGGTACGCCCCATCGAGCGCACCTGGCTCTCGGGGAAACGCACCACTTTACCGTAAGCGGAGAACAGCATGGCTTCATTCTGGCCGTCGGTCAGGTCAACACCGATAAGCTCATCGCCCTCGTTAAGGTTGACGGCAATAATGCCGGCGCTGCGCGGACGGCTGAACTCGGTAAGCGCGGTTTTCTTGACCGTGCCGCTGGCGGTGGCCATAAATACGTGGCGCCCTTCTTCATACTCGCGGACCGGCAGGATGGCGGTAATGCGCTCGTTGGGCTCCAGAGGCAGCAGGTTGACGATAGGACGACCACGAGCGCCGCGGCTGGCCTCCGGCAACTGATAGACCTTCATCCAGTACAGCCGGCCACGGCTGGAGAACAGCAGGATGGTGTCATGGGTGTTGGCGACCAGCAGGCGATCAATGAAGTCTTCTTCCTTGATACGCGCCGCTGATTTGCCCTTGCCGCCGCGGCGCTGGGCTTCATAGTCGGTAAGCGGCTGGTATTTGACATAACCCTGGTGAGACAGGGTCACCACCACATCTTCCTGATTGATCAGATCTTCGATGTTGATATCAGAGGTATTGGCGGTGATTTCGGTACGACGCGGATCGCTGTACAGCGCTTTCATCGCATTGAGCTCTTCGCGAATAACCTCCATCAGCCGATCCGGGTTCTCCAGGATCCGCAGCAGCTCGGCAATCTGCTCCAACAGCTCTTTATACTCATCCAGTAGTTTTTCATGCTCAAGGCCGGTCAGTTTCTGCAAACGCAGATCCAGAATGGCCTGAGCCTGCTGCTCGGTCAGGTGATAGTTGCCGTCGCGAATGCCGTATTCCGGCTCCAGCCATTCCGGACGCGCGGCATCATCACCGGCGCGTTCGAGCATGGCAGACACATTACCCAGCGCCCACGGGCGGGCAATCAGGCCGGCCTTGGCTTCCGCCGGGCTCTGTGCATTGCGGATAAGCTCGATAATCGGATCGATATTGGCCAGTGCAACCGCCAGCGCCTCCAGTATATGGGCGCGATCGCGGGCTTTGCGCAGCTCAAATATGGTCCGGCGAGTCACCACTTCGCGGCGATGGCGGACAAAGGCGGAGAGAATATCCTTCAGCGCCATGATCTTCGGCTGGCCCTGATGCAACGCCACCATATTGATACCGAACGACACTTGCAGCTGGGTTTGGGAGTAGAGGTTGTTAAGCACCACTTCGCCCACTGCGTCGCGCTTGATTTCGATAACGATGCGCATGCCGTCTTTATCGGACTCGTCGCGCAGGGCGCTGATGCCCTCGATGCGCTTGTCCTTGACCAGCTCGGCGATTTTCTCGATAAGCCGTGCCTTGTTCACCTGATAGGGAATTTCGTGCACGATAATGGTTTCACGGCCGGTCTTGGCGTCAGCCTCGACCTCGGCGCGGGCGCGGATATAAATCTTGCCGCGGCCGGTACGGTAAGCTTCCTCTATACCACGGCGGCCATTGATGATGGCGGCGGTGGGGAAATCAGGACCGGGAATGTGCTCCATCAACCCTTCGACGCTGATGTTTTCATCGTCGATATACGCCAGGCAGCCGTCGATGACTTCTGACAGGTTGTGGGGCGGAATGTTGGTCGCCATGCCCACCGCGATGCCGGACGAGCCGTTCACCAGCAGATTGGGGATTTTGGTCGGCATCACCTCGGGGATTTGTTCGGTGCCGTCATAGTTGGGCACAAAATCCACGGTGTCTTTTTCAAGATCAGCTAACAGTTCATGGGCAATTTTAGCCATGCGGACTTCGGTATAACGCATCGCTGCGGCGGAGTCGCCGTCGACGGAACCGAAGTTACCCTGACCATCCACCAGCATATAACGCAGTGAAAACGGCTGAGCCATGCGCACGATGGTATCGTAAACAGCGGTATCACCATGGGGATGATACTTACCGATTACGTCGCCGACCACACGGGCGGATTTTTTATAAGGTTTATTCCAGTCATTACCGAGAACGCTCATCGCAAATAAAACGCGACGGTGAACCGGTTTCAGTCCATCCCGTACATCCGGCAGCGCACGTCCGACAATGACGGACATGGCGTAATCCAGATAAGAGCGTTTCAGCTCTTCTTCGATATTGACCGGTGTAATTTCTCTGGCAAGGTCGCTCATGGAGCCGCTATCCCTCTACTAATTGAAGCATCTACCCGGATTTAAAGGTGCTAAAGTATACCATAGATCAACGTTTCAGGGAAAATAGTCGGCGGGTTAAACCCCTTTGTTCAGGCTGTTTGGCGGCTGGCCACTATGGTAAGCGTCGGGGTTGGCGTTATACTTGGCGGATTATCGTTTAAGGAGCACCGGATGAACTCACAAGGCAGTAATACCACGCCCGCCGCCCAGCAGGAAAACGTCGATGCGCGGGAAATAGCAAAATTTGATGCGGTAGCGTCGCGCTGGTGGGATTTGGAAGGCGAATTCAAGCCGTTGCACCGCATCAATCCCCTGCGGCTCGATTACATTCTCAACCATGCCGGCGGCCTGTTCGGCAAAAAGGTGCTGGATGTCGGCTGCGGCGGCGGTATTCTGGCCGAAAGCATGGCCCGGGAGGGGGCGGCAGTCACCGGCCTTGACATGGGCGCCGAGCCGCTGTCGGTCGCCCGGCTCCATGCCTTGGAAAGCGGCGTAAAAATCGAGTATGTGCAGAAAACCGTCGAACAGCACGCCGACGATGCACCCGGCCAATACGACGCGGTCACCTGCATGGAAATGCTGGAGCACGTACCGGACCCGGCGTCCATTGTCCGCGCTTGCGCCAGGCTGGTCAAACCCGGGGGCGATGTATTCTTCTCGACGCTCAACCGCAATCCCAAGTCCTGGCTGATGGCGATCATCGGCGCTGAATATGTGCTGCGCATGGTGCCTCGCGGCACCCATGACATCAATAAATTCATCAAACCGGCCGAGCTTATCCAGTGGCTGGACGGCACCGGTCTGGCCGAACGCCATATCACCGGGCTGCATTACCACCTGCTGCGCGACCGGTTCTCCCTGGGCGGCAACGTTGACGTTAATTACATGCTGCATACCCGCCGGCAGAATTAAGCTATTTACGAGCTTATGGCGGGCTGCGTTAAGGCCCGCCGATAACAATTCGCCCGGCTGTAGTTATGCGGCGTTTAATAAAACATCAAACAATTCATTTTCTAATTTTTCTCGTTTACGATTGACAATCAGTAAGCGCAGGCGGGATAGCGGTTTAGCTGCGGCATTCACATTTCACCCCCACGTTATCCACAAAAAGCGGAAATTTAGTTACTTGCATTAGTGCCCTTTTCTCACTATCTTGTTATCAAATTAACAACAAAACCCCACATATAGTGTTACGCCGCACGGCGAGGCACTATTTTGCCTGTGTCTTCGCATAGGCATGATGGGCGCTCTCAGACAGGTATGTAGCCTAATGAACCAAAGTCTGCTCGTAACCAAACGCAATGGCACTACAGAAAGAATCAACCTGGATAAAATTCATCGGGTCATCGACTGGGCGGCTGAAGGCCTGGACAATGTATCGGTATCTCAGGTTGAACTGCGTTCGCATATCCAGTTTTATGACGGCATCAAAACCGCCGATATCCATGAAACGATCATCAAGGCAGCGGCTGACCTCATCTCCCGTGATGCGCCCGACTATCAATATCTGGCCGCCCGTCTGGCGGTATTCCACCTGCGCAAGAAAGCCTATGGCCAGTTTGAACCGCCGACGCTCTATGCGCATGTCACCCGCCTGGTTGAGATGGGCAAGTATGACCGGCATCTGCTGACCGATTACACCGCTGACGATTTTGCCCAGATGGACGGCTTTATCGATCACTGGCGGGATATGAACTTCTCCTATGCCGCGGTCAAGCAGCTGGAAGGCAAATATCTGGTCCAGAACCGTGTCAGCGGTGAAATTTACGAAAGCGCTCAATTCCTTTATATGCTGGTCGCGGCCTGCCTGTTCTCCGGCTATCCGCGGGATACTCGCCTGGATTACGTTAAGCGCTTTTATGATGCCATATCGACTTTCAAGATTTCACTGCCGACGCCGATCATGTCCGGCGTGCGCACCCCGACCCGTCAGTTCAGCTCTTGTGTGCTGATTGAATGCGGCGACAGCCTGGACTCGATCAACGCCACCTCCAGCGCCATCGTTAAATATGTGTCCCAGCGCGCCGGCATCGGCATCAATGCCGGTCGCATCCGTGCGCTCGGCAGCCCGATTCGCGGCGGCGAAGCTTTCCATACCGGCTGTATCCCCTTTTATAAGCATTTCCAGACCGCGGTGAAGTCCTGTTCCCAGGGCGGCGTGCGCGGCGGGGCCGCCACCCTGTTTTACCCGATGTGGCACCTGGAAGTGGAAAGCCTGCTGGTACTGAAAAACAACCGCGGCGTCGAAGCGAATCGCGTGCGCCACATGGACTATGGCGTCCAATTGAACAAACTGATGTACCAGCGCCTGGTCAAGGGCGAGGATATCACCCTGTTCAGCCCATCGGACGTGCCTGGACTGTATGATGCTTTTTTTGCCGATCAGGAAGAGTTTGAACGCCTGTATACGCTGTACGAAAAGGATGACAGCATCCGCAAACAGCGTATCAAAGCGGTGGAACTGTTCTCGCTGATGATGCAGGAGCGGGCTTCTACCGGCCGTATCTATATTCAGAATGTTGACCACTGTAATACCCATAGCCCGTTTGACGCCGCGATTGCGCCTATCCGCCAGTCGAACCTGTGCCTGGAAATCGCGCTGCCGACCAAACCGCTGGAAGACGTGCTTGACGAAAACGGCGAAATCGCCCTTTGCACCCTTTCCGCTTTTAATCTCGGCGCGCTGGACAGCCTGGATGATCTTGAAGAGCTGGCCACGCTTGCCGTTCGCGCCCTTGATGCGCTGCTGGACTATCAGGACTATCCGATCCCTGCGGCCCAGCGTGGCGCCATGGGCCGCCGCACCCTGGGCGTCGGCGTCATCAACTTTGCTTATTATCTGGCCAAGAACGGCGTCCGTTACTCGGACGGCAGCGCCAATAACCTGACCCACAAAACCTTCGAGGCAGTGCAGTATTATCTGCTGAAAGCCTCCAATCAGTTGGCGAAGGAACAGGGCGCCTGCCCCTGGTTTAATGAAACCACCTATTCACAGGGTATGCTGCCGATCGATACCTATAAGAAAGATCTGGACAGCATCTGCAGCGAACCGCTGCACTATGATTGGGAAGCCCTGCGCCGGGATATCCAGGCCCATGGGCTGCGCAACTCGACCCTGTCGGCTCTGATGCCGTCCGAGACGTCGTCGCAGATTTCCAATGCCACCAACGGCATTGAACCACCGCGCGGCTACGTCAGTATCAAAGCTTCCAAGGACGGCATTCTGCGTCAGGTAGTGCCTGAATCGGTCCGCCTGAAGGATGCCTATGAATTGCTATGGGAAATGCCGAACAATGATGGCTATCTCCATCTGGTCGGCCTGATGCAGAAGTTTATCGATCAGGCTATTTCATCCAACACCAACTATGACCCTACCCGCTTCCCGGCAGGAAAGGTGCCGATGAAGCAGTTGCTAAAGGATTTGCTGACCGCATACAAGTTTGGCCTTAAAACCCTCTACTACCAGAACACCCGTGATGGCGCGGAAGATGCGCAGGAAGACATGCAGGCGTCAGCGCAGGAAGACGATTGCGAAAGCGGGGCCTGTAAGATTTAAACATGGCCGGAGGCGGCATCCTGCCGCCTCCGTGTAACGGGAGACAGCGGAGATACCATGGCATATTCCACCTTTTCACAACATAAAAATGATCAGTTACTTGAGCCGATGTTTTTTGGTCAGTCGGTAAACGTTGCCCGCTTTGACCAGCAGAAATACGATATTTTTGAGAAGCTTATCGAAAAGCAGCTGTCTTTTTTCTGGCGCCCGGAAGAAGTCGACGTTTCTCGCGACCGTATCGATTTCCAGGCACTGCCGGAGCATGAAAAACATATTTTCCTTAGCAACCTGAAATACCAGACCCTGCTCGACTCTATTCAGGGACGCAGCCCAAACGTGGCGTTGCTGCCGCTGATTTCCATCCCCGAGCTGGAAACCTGGGTTGAAACCTGGGCGTTCTCCGAGACCATTCATTCGCGCTCTTATACCCATATCATTCGAAATATCGTTAACGATCCATCGCTGGTGTTTGACGATATCGTGACCAACGAAGAGATCCTCAAGCGCGCCAAGGATATTTCCGGCTATTACGACCAGCTTATCGAGATGACCAGCTATTATCACCTGCTGGGCGTGGGCAGCCATCAGGTCAACGGACAGCAGGTCACGGTTAATCTTCGCGAGCTGAAGAAGAAGCTTTACCTGTGCCTGATGAGCGTCAATGCGCTTGAAGCGATCCGCTTTTACGTCAGCTTCGCCTGCTCATTCGCTTTCGCCGAGCGTGAACTGATGGAAGGTAACGCCAAAATCATCAAGCTTATCGCCCGCGATGAAGCCCTGCACCTGACCGGTACCCAGCATATGATCAATCTGCTGCGCTCAGGGGAAGATGATCCGGAAATGGCGGAAATTGCCCGGGAATGCCAACAGCAAAGCTATGATCTGTTCCTGCTGGCCGCCGAGCAGGAAAAAGACTGGGCCGGCTATCTGTTCCGCGATGGGTCGATGATTGGCCTGAACAAAGACATCCTGTGCCAGTATATTGAATATATAACCAATATCCGTATGCAGGCGGTAGGACTGGAGTTGCCGTTCGCCACCCGTTCCAACCCGATTCCGTGGATTAATTCCTGGCTGGTATCGGATAATGTTCAGGTGGCGCCACAGGAAGTCGAAGTCAGCTCCTATCTGGTCGGCCAGATTGACTCTGAAGTGAACGCCGACGATCTCAGCGACTTCCAGCTGTAACCATCATGACGACCGCCACTGTCCTGCTGCGCCAGACCGGCAAGCAACTCTGTTGTGACCAGGCCCATGCCTCGTTGCTGGACTTACTGGAGGCCCATCAGGTTGCGGTTGAATTCCAGTGCCGTTCCGGCTACTGCGGCGCCTGCCGCATGGGCCTGCTGCGAGGCCAGGTCAGCTATCAGCAGCCACCGCTGGCATTTATCAAGCGGGGCGATATTCTGCCTTGCTGCTGCCTGCCGACGGAAGATATCGAGTTGGATGTTTGATTTGAGCCGATGCGGTTCAAAACCTGCCGTTTTCTGATGCCATAGCGCCATCGGCCGCAACGCGGTGGCCGACGTTGAGCCGCCAGGCTGATGGCAGGTCGGTGGGCTGTGGCGTCAGGGGAATAATAGCGATCGCAGGCCTGCCCTTCGGCAGGCCTGGCGTCATTTAATCGCCAAGCGTTGCGGTCAGCCGCAGCCAGCCATGACCTTCATAGACCGGCCAGCCATTCAGCCAGCGGCGCAGCAGATTCAAGGCCATCAGTGAAACCACTTCCTGACGGGTTTTAAGCCCGTGACGGCCGATATTAACGGCAAAAGTGACCTGGTAAGCATAGCGCTGATCCGGCGTATGCAGGGCGACACTGATGCTGTCATCATTCAGTTCACCGACAACCAGCGCCAGGTCGGCATGATGCCGGCCGGCGAGTTGGTCGGCGGTATCGGCCAATTGGCGCAGCCCCTGCTGCTGGTCGGCAGAAGGTGCTGCACTGCTGACCAGCCATTCCCCGCCCGCGACCGGCATGCCGGCATTGCGGCACTGCCAGGTGAGCAGACCGGCGGTGAACTGCTCGCTGATAGCCAGCCGCAGACCGCTGCTGGCCAGGCGCCGGCCGAGCTGGGTAGGCAGGTCGTCGGTGCCTTCGAATATCGCGCTTTCACCGGCGACCGCCCGCACGCGCTGCCAGGCTTCTTCCATCGCCTCGCGCTCATGGGCGGGCCCGGTCAGCTTTAGCTCGATAATCGGCATTGACGAACGATACCCCAGCACGACCTCTTCGGGTAGCGGCAAATCATCCAGCAGGCTCGCCAGCTCGCTTTCAGCACGACCAAAGGTGGTCAGCCGCAGGCAAAGCGGTGGTTCCGGCAAGTCAAAGCGCTCACGCAGCCGCGGCATGATCTGCTGCTCTACCATCACTTTGAATTCCGCGGGTACGCCAGGGGTAAAAAACAGCGTGCAGCGATTCAGCTTGAGGGCAAAACCGCAGGCGGTGCCGATCGGGTTGTCGATCATTTCGGCGCTGGCCGGAATTTCCGCCTGCTTGCGATTACTCGGGGCCATGGTTCGGCCGCGCTCGGCAAAAAAGGCTTCAATCTTCGCCAGCCACTCAGGCTGGATAACCAGCTCTTCGCCGGCGGCGGTTGCCGCTGCCAGGGCGCTGAGATCATCACTGGTCGGCCCCAGACCGCCGTTAACGATCAGGATATCCGCCCGCAGGCTGCGTTCTGTCATGGCGGCGACCAGGGCGGACAAATTATCACCCACCGTCATGCGTGCACTCATCGGCAGACCTTGCTCGAAAAGGTAGTTCGCCAGCCAGGCCGCATTGGTATCGACGATTTGCCCATGCAGTACTTCATCGCCAGTGCACAGCATTTCAACCCTAAGCATTTTAATCTCCTGTGACATTAATAGCGCCACTTTAGAAAGGTCGGTAAATAAACACAATCTTTCTTTGGGTAATAACGTGAAATTGCTATCGGCGTCGGGCCGACTCAGCGGAGGCGAAGGGTTTGCCTAACCCAGTCGCGCACCTGACCACGGGCGATTTTGATACCGCCATTGCCTAATCCTGCCGGCATGGGTAGCCAGTTAACCGGACGCTGCCAGGCCGCCAACTGGGGAGTCAGCCAGGCGGCCAAGTGTTCCACCGGCGCATCGCTGTCCACTACCGCCACCGGCCGCTGGCCGAATTCATCATCATCCACCGGCACAATAACGCATTGTCTGACCGCCGGATGAGCGGCGAGCAGGCGCTCGATATCCTCCGGCTGTACCGCTTCCGATCCGCAGAAAAACAGATTATCCAGCCGCCCAATGATCCGTAGCTGGCCGTTTTCCAACCGCCCGCGATCGCGGGTATGAAACCAGCCATCGTCACCGGTCAGCGGGCTCACACCGTCAGGCTGCCAGTAACCGGCCGCCATTCCGGCGCCACGCAGCCAGATTTCGCCAGCCACCAGTTTCAGATAGCGGCCGGGCAGCGGCAATCCGACGCCACCCTGGTCATTGGCCAGTTGGGCGCACACGGTAGAGGCGAACTCAGTCAGACCATAGCCGCACCAGCAGCGGATACCGCGTCCCTGCGCGTCAGCGGTCAGCGCCGGCGGGATTGTCGCCCCACCCAGTAGCACATCCTGCAACGCCTTCAGGCTGTCAGCGTTTTCATTAAGCAGGCGCCACAGTTGGGTAGGCACCAGCGAGGCGTGGGTACAGCCGGACAGCGCTGCTGACAGCGGTCGGGCGCTGATCCTCAGGCACGCGCCTGCCGCCAGCCACCGCCAGACGATCCCCTGCCCGGAAACATGGTAAAGCGGCAGCGATAGCAACCAGCGATGCTGGTCAGTGAAATCAAGCAGTTTATTGATGCCGACCGCGTTGGCCAGATGAGCCGCCGGGGTGTGGGCGGCGGCTTTAGGCAGACCGCTCGACCCGGAAGTCAGCGTCAGCGAGGCTATCCGCGCCGGGTTCCAGACCGCTGGCGAGGCGGCCTCTGCCGGTGCAGTGGCATTGGGCAACGATGCTCGGTGCAGGCCTGCTGGTGCGGTGGTATTCAGCAACGATGCCCGGCGCAGGCCTGCTGGTGCGGTGGTATTGGGCAACGATGCCCGGTGCAGGCCTGCCGGATTAATCGGTACGGGTAATAAAGCGGGCGGACTTGCCGGCGCCGTCGAGCCCGCAGAGGATGGCGCTAGGCCGGCCGACATAAACAGCGCTTCAGTCGGTAGCAGGTCGACGGGCGTTATGGCAGCCGGCCAGGCATCAGCCGGCTCGCTCCAGCCAAAGTCACATCCCAGTAGCGGCAATAACCGGCTGAGCAACGATGACGGCAAGCGAGGGTTAAGCGGGATGACGCGGGCGCCACACTGCAATCCTGCCAGGTAGCCTATCAGCAGTTGTGGTCCATTGTGACCACGCAACGCCAGCCCGCAGCCCTCAGCCAACCCCGCCTGGCGCAAGGCCTCTGCCTGTCGGTCAATCGCAATGGCTAATTGCCGCCAACTGACGGGCTGCTGGTCCAGGCACAGGGCGACCGTATCGGCAGTTCGCCCAGCCCAGCATTGCCACGGCCAGCTATCAAATGCGGTCATGACTCAACCACACCGATAAGGCTAAGATCCGCATAGTCCAGCAACGGCAGTGTGCTGGCGGGCCATGGGCGAACCACCTGGGCCTGCATCAGCGAAAGCGTATCCAGTCCAGGCGGCGCGTCAGGCGTCAGCTGTTGCGCCAGGCCGGACAGTTGTCCCAGTCCCAGGCTGGACTCGAGAGCTGAGCTCACTACCGCCAGCATGCCGGCCTGATGAACCCCGGCAATCCGCTGCTGACAATATGCCAGGCTGCCGGTTAACGTCGGTTTGATAATCACCGCCGCCACGCCGGGCAACGCCTCAAGGGTAAAGCCCGGCTCCCTGCTGCTTTCGTCCCAGGCGATAGGAATGCCGCTCTGGGCGGCAAATGCCAGGGATTGGGTTGGCAGGCCGCAAGGCTCCTCGATAAAATCGATCCGGTCTATCACCGCCGGGTTGAGCCAGCGCAGGAAACTGGCCGCTTTGTCCGGGGTCCAGGCCCGGTTGGCATCCAGCCGCAAATGCAGGTCGTCCAGGGCTTCAAGCAGCGTATTGACCAGCAGGCTATCGCGAATGGGTTCATACAGACCCACTTTGATCTTGGCGATTTTACGCCCGGGTAAGCAGGACAGCTGGTCGAACAGTAGATCCGGATCGCCGGTACACAGCGGCACAGACTGCCAGCATGAGGACATCGGCATTCGGCCGTCGCTTTCTGCCAGGGCACAACTCAGACCAAAAGCCACTGACGGCGGAACGCCGTCAAAAGACATCTCATTGCCGCCGGCCCACTGCGTTAGCCATAAGCGGGCAATCGACTCGGCCTGGTCAATGCTTTCCAGGCTAAAGCCAGGCAGCGGGGCGATTTCACCCTCCCCGGTCCGGTCATCCTGTTCCAGGTGAACCACCAAGCCGATACGGGATTTCAGCCGCTGATTGCGCAACACTACACCGGCATCCATCGGCACCTGATAGCGATACAACCGCGCCCGGCGCATCAGGGATTCCGCGGAAATTTACTGAAGTCGGGCTGCCGTTTTTCTACGAAGGCATTACGCCCTTCCTGGCCCTCTTCGGTCATATAGAACAGCATGGTGGCATTACCCGCCAGCTCCTGAAGACCAGCCTGACCGTCACAGTCCGCGTTTAATGCGGCTTTGAGGCAGCGCAGCGCCATCGGACTGTTTTGCAGCATTTCACGACACCAGCGCACCGTCTCTTTTTCCAGGCTTGCCAGCGGCACCACGGTATTGACCAGCCCCATCTCCAGCGCTTCGCGGGCATCATATTGCCGGCAGAGAAACCAGATCTCCCGGGCTTTTTTCTGGCCAACGATGCGCGCCATATAGGCAGCGCCCCAGCCGCCGTCGAACGATCCGACACGCGGACCGGTCTGGCCGAATATCGCATTGTCCGCCGCCAGGGTCAGGTCGCACATCATATGCAGTACATGGCCGCCGCCGATGGCAAAGCCGGCCACCATCGCCACCACCGGTTTCGGACAGGTGCGGATCTGGCGCTGGAAATCCAGCACGTTCAGATGATGGGTGCCGCCGTCATCTTTATAGCCGCCGTAGTCGCCACGCACCTTCTGATCACCGCCGGAGCAGAACGCCTTATCGCCGGCACCGGTCAGTATGATAACGCCGACCCCTTCATCATAGCGAGCATCGGCCAGGGCCTGAATCATCTCTTTCACCGTCTGGGGCCGGAAAGCATTGCGCACCTCAGGGCGGTTAATAGTGATTCTAGCGATGCCGTCATCGGACTTATGGTAGCGGATATCGGCAAAATCAGCAGAGCAATCACGCCAGTGGATAGGGGCATACCAGTGTTCTTCGCTGGGTTTAAGCATTATACGTTCCTTAAAAACGGTAAAAGCCGGGAATGAAGTTGACCGGCAAAAGCGGAAGGATTGGCCCGATGGGCATTGTGTCCGGCCTCGGGTATCAGAAATAGAGGCAAACCGGCCTGTTGCGCCAGACGGCGGAATTTGCCATCCAGAGCGCCGCAAAGATAGCCGAAGCGGCACTCCAGCTGTTTCAGCGCCGGCAATAAATCGGGCTGCAGCCCCAGGGAAGTGGCACGCAGCATCGACGCTACGCCACTACCGCGGTTAGTGCCGCGATCGGTCTGCAAACCTTGTCGGTCCTTTTCAGTCAAGGTGCTGAATACCGGCTGTCGATACCAGTCCGCCAACACCTGTTCCATGGACTGCCGCTCAAAACGCTCAGCCCAGGTTCGATCGTTCTCAAGACGCTGTGTCCGCTCGCTGGCATTATCCAGGCCAGGGTGGGCACCTTCGACGAACAACCCAGCCAGGCCGGATGGGCGAGCACCGCTACACGCATGATAAAGGGCGATACGCCCGCCCAGGGAATAGCCGATCACAATATAGCGGGTTATCCCCTGTAATTGCAGGGTAGCGGTCAGGCCCAGATTGACCTGGGCAAAATCGACCGGCAGTTGAGCGGTCCGGCCATGACCGGGCAGATCCAGGATAATATTGGGCCAGTCTGCGAAATACGGCATGACTGCGGCCCAATCGCCGCCGTTGCCCAGGAGGCCATGCAGCCATACCAGCCAGGGACGGCGGTCCCGGGCGGGAGTAATCATATCGGCGGCCCAGGGCTTCATGCCGACGGCATCCCGGCGATTAACTGACGATAGGCATCGGCGCCTTCCCGCGAACCGGTCCGCAGCTCGATGACCGTAGCGCCCGCACCGGCGGGTTGCTGCCAGGCCTGTTCCAGGGCCTGCTCTACCGCCATAGCACTTTCCGGCCGCCGGTAACTGAGGCCGAACAGGGCTGCGGCATGTTCGAATTCAACCTGCTGCCCCATCACATACAGTTGTTCACGTACGGCGGGTGGCGTCGGCAGCAGTGAAAATATCTGGCCGCCATTATTATTAATAATCAACACCACCGTCGGCGCCTGACACTGCCTGAACAGGGCCAGCGCGTTGAGGTCATACAGCGCCGATAAATCGCCGATGATGACCAGTAGCGGTTCCAGCCCACCGCGCAATACACCGGCGGCAGTGGACAGCAGACCGTCGATGCCGCTGGCGCCTCGATTGGCAAACACCGGATACCCGGCCGGCAGTTGCCCCAGGGCATCCACCAGTCTGATAAGCAGGCTATTGCCGATAAACAGACGCCCTGCTGCCGGCAGCAGCCGGTTGAGATGATGGGCCAGCCAGATTTCGCCCGCCTCAACGTCAGGGGTCAGGTGTATGCGCTGCCGGGCAACGGCAACCAGCCTTTGCAGTCCCGTCGCCCAGCCAGCGACAGGCCGCGAGTCAACGCCGGCCGCCGCATCGGCGATGTTCGCGCCTGCAACCACAGGGGGCATGTACGCACTGGCAGCCTGACGCCGGGCGACAGGCGCGGCTAGCCCTGGCGGATGTCTATCAAGCCAGGGCAGCACCGACGCGATG
Source organism: Biostraticola tofi (assembly GCF_004343195.1). Taxonomy (GTDB): domain Bacteria; phylum Pseudomonadota; class Gammaproteobacteria; order Enterobacterales; family Enterobacteriaceae; genus Biostraticola; species Biostraticola tofi. The sequence goes on from NZ_SMCR01000001.1 coordinate 718,725, forward strand.
ATTCGGCGGCCACGATGATGGGCAGGGTCGCGCCGGCCGGGCAGCGAATCAATTAGCCAGTATTCAGCAACCCGACAATGGGCCTGCCAATTGAGCAGGCGTTTACTGATAAGGCCGCTGCCGAACTGAACCACCAGTTCAGCCTGGGCCAGAATGGCTATCGCTTCGGGGTGGCTGAGCCAAAGATCGGCATAAGGCAACGGCTGTCCGGTATGCGACTGCAGGTCGGACAGCAGCGGCCACCCTAGCGCTGCGGCCCAGGCCGCCACGTTTGGCCCTTCCTCTGGTGTAAGACGCCCGGCAATGACGATACCTTTGCGATGTCGCCATCGATGCCAGTTCCCCTGGGGGGTAATCCCCGCCGCGTGGCTCATCGTTAGCCAGGGCTGCAGACCTTGCCACCAGTCACCCAGCTCGGCGGACCAGGGATCATCGGTCAGCACCACATCGTCATAAAGCGGCTCTGCAAAAGGACAATTGATATGCACCGCCCCAACTTGCCCACCGCCGAGGATTTCATCCAGAGTTGAAGCAAGCCAGCTGGCCGGTATAGCCAGGGTCGGCCGAGGCAGCGACAGCTGGCGGCCGGGAAAATCGCCGAATAGCCCAGTCTGGCGAATTGCTTGGTTGGCGCCGCAATCGATAAGCTCAGGTGGCCGGTCAGCGGTCAGCATAATAAGGGGTTCGCCGGTTAAGCTGGCTTCTATTACCGCCGGCAAAAGATTGGCCGCGGCGGTACCGGAAGTGACGATTACCGCCACCGGCTGTTTCAGCGTTTTGGCAAGACCCAAAGCCAGATGACCCAAACCACGCTCATCAAAATGGGTATGGCAATAAAGCTGGGGATGCGCGGCAGCGGCCAGGGTTAATGGGGTAGAACGCGACCCCGGCGCAATACAACAGTGGCGAACGCCATGGCGGGTAAGGCATTCCAAAAGCAGCGTTGCCCAGCAGCGATTTGATGAAATAGAAGACATGACAGGACAAGCGATTATAATGAGTTATCAATGATCACAGTGTAATGAATTATTGATATCAAGTTTTGATTTAAACAGTTTTTCCGTGTTTTTTTCAGTAATTTTTTTTCAGTAACCGTTACGCTCGGTTCAATCCCGGCCGGCGCTAACGCCCGCCGGGGAAAGAGGTCAGGTCAGCGACGCGCCAGCAGCAAGCCTAAGACCAGCCCGACCGACGCACCGATACCGACGCCATGCCAGGGATTTTCCTGGATATAGTCGTCAGCGCGGTAAACTACTTCTTTAGCCCGGTAATAATAGTTATCTGATGCATGGCTGATGCGGTTTTTAACCTCATCCAGAGCCAGTTCGGCTCGGGTTTTCAACTCCAGATATTTCTGATCGGCTTTATCCCCGGAATAAGCCAGCACTTCTTCCAGCGTATCAGACAGCAACTGCACATCATCATCGACATGTGCGACATCGTCATCAACACGTTGCTGAGTAGACTTGATAGGTTCGTTTGGTAATACCATCATTATTCTCCGTGTTTTGTAAATGACCCACGCAATAACTATAGTCAAGCAATTCAGCCATGATGCAAAAAAAACCGGCTTTTTAAGCAACGGCGGATTTACCGCTTTAGGGAAGACCTGACCCAGGGTGCCAGAGTAGCGGCTTTTCCGGGGTAGCAAGCCGCTGCCCGTCTCAAACTGCCGACCAGCCCGCTTAAATTGGGACGATTCTGATAACGTCGTGACAGTGCAGTGACGTTATTTTTGGCCAAGGGCAGCGCCAGTCACAGCGGCAACAGCAGCGCCTTTATTTACGGTAGTCAACCAACACCTTAAGCATTATCCAACTGGTATTGGTATGCAGAGGGTGGATAAAGACTTCATTGGCAGTGGCCGATAAGGCGGGAGTAATCTGGTTACCCTGTTTTACCCCGACCTTAATCAAAGCAGTGTATTTGTTGATTTCAGTCGCCAGATAGAATGCCAGCGTCTCTTCGCTTTCGGCGATCGCTTCCGGAATGGTCCGCTGCAGCAATATCATCCGCTCCCCCTGCTCCATAATTTCGATAATAAAGCGCCAGTGGCCATGAAAGTGGTATTTCGTCGGCCGCACAGAGGGCTTATCATCGGCGGTATTCAGCGTCTTGTTAGCCAGGAAATCGGAAATCCTGATCGCTTTGTTAAAATCGTTAAAATTGAAGTCAAACGCTTCACTGGGGGTGACAAACTGCAGCAGACCTTTGCCAGGATCGTAGGCCTGAAAATCGGCCAAAGAATAATCACCGCTATCGGGTCGTATGGGATTAAGCACTATCTGTAAATCGAAATTATTTTTCGATGCATTTTTAATATAAAACAGGTTGGCAGAATCATCGGTTTTATGGCTATCGCTCTTAGTATTGTCATAACCGATCATCACTGTTTTTGATTTGACGTGGCCGATAAAAAAATTAGCCAGCATAATCGGCCAATCCTGTTCTTTATGGCATAACTCGCCGACGGTAATTAAATACGCTTCAGAACTGTGTCCACTCCAGTCCTTTTGCGTGATAAAGATCTGGTCATGGGCTATCAGAGGTTTGAGCGCAATGAACGGTCCGAGGGTATGGATCGGCAAGTCATCGGGATGCGGCTGACTCCAGATAACCTCTTCGCACAGGCTATCCCCGTCAAGGTGTGAATGAACTGTTAGAGCCTCGGCATTAGCATCTTGCTCAATCAGATAAGCGGCAAAGCCATTGGCCATTTTCTCAGTGCCATATAACAGCGCCATCAATGCACCCTTCATGCTCTCAGGATTATCCACTGCGTGCATAATACGGCTGGACGTTAGCAGTACCTCCAGCGAGCTATAGTTGGGTTGGCGCTGCATAAAATCTGCTGCCGACAGCTTGCCGCGCAGGAAAGAGATTATATCCACAATAACCAACTCAAAGAGGATGGCATCGTCGCTTTCCCGACTCTTGCGTCGAGCCGCCAATTTCTGCCAATTTCTGCAGATAACTTCTACTGCATTGTGAATACGTAGATGCCAGCGTTCATTCTGCATGATCCGCTCACGGCCCCAATTGGCATGAGGCAGGACCTGGACGCCAAATTCACGTCTTTGAGCGGTAATATCATTGATGATACCGCGGTAGGATTCAACCGGCAGGCCTAGCCGGTCAGCGAGGATCTGGGCAGTAGACTGCTCGCCACCGAGGGCGCCGTAGCAGGAAACCAGTTCTATCGAGCTGACCCGGCCAACGTCACGACCAGTAATGTACAAACCCTGAACGATATCGGCAAGCTCACAACCATCATAATGGTTAACGCTGGATAAGGCCCCATGAGCTTTGATTTTTAAGCGCAGACGAGTAGAACCGTCGCCGATCAGCCGGACTTGACTGTCTGGTCCCAGTAATGCACCAATCCGCGTTCCTGGTAGGTTGGCATCCCCAGTATAAATTTTGAATGACTGGTCGCCGATCTGCAGTTGGCCTGCCTCAAAATAACCCAGGGTTTCAGCGCTGACAATAATATCCTCAGCCTTAAGCGCATTATTAATTAATTGATTACCGACGCCGGCGAAGCGGTTATTGCCCAGACTTATCATCATATGAAAGGGTAAGGGATCGCCGATCAGGATCACCAGTTTTCCCAATTCGATACGCTTGAAATCCGACATACGATAAATCGACACTGAATTGGCAAGGAACTTGTCCATTTTTACCCGGGAAAACATGCCCAACTGCAATTCGCTGAGTAACGTATCTACGGCGCTGGCGAGTGCAGTGGCCTGCTGCGGCACCAGGCTGTTGGTTGAAAGCAGCAGATCAAATACGAAGCGGTGGCTGTTCTGGTAGCGGTGATGATCAGTGCCTAATTCAGTGGCCATAAACTCCAGCGTCCGATGTTTTCCCTCCCATGGTAAGGCCTTTTCGACGATAAATAAATCCGGCCCATTGTCAGTTTGTAATAGCGACTGGCTGAAGGTTCCCAATTGCTCCGCCACCAGAATCCTCGGTTCCTGATGAAAAGCTGGATTCAATAACCGATGATCCCTGCAGGCAAATCTTCCGTTGCCCATGCTAAGCATCACTACGCCTTTCGACGATTCAGTGGTTTTAGTGAATGACACCAGCATACCAGGCTGCACCCGCAACAGATCGTCCAAGGTGGTTATGCGCTCAAAATCATAGGCTAGCAGCCTTAAAGCGATAATCGGGTCAGTGGCGGCAAAGCGCTGTTGCAATGACATGGCATTTTTGTTGATAACCCCGGCCTGATGCAGTACATGGTAGATAAAGTCAAAGTTATCGCCGCCAGACCATTGCTTGATTATCGCTTTACGCAGGGCATTATCTAATTGCCTTTGCCTGCTGCTGAGCATATCCGCTGAATGATGAAGGGAATAATTTACGATATTGGTATAGGTCAATGGCTCTGCATCAACGAGTTCCGGCGGTGTGATTAACCATCTATCGTTGTCGGGTCGCCAATAATAAGCATCTGTTCCTTCAGAGGGAATGAAATTGGGAAAATCATTGTATCTAATAAGATAGTGCGACTGAAGTGATTCAATTCCCTGCACCCAGTCCTGGTTTTCATAGATACCGGCATGGGTTAATACGCCTGAACTGACCACGGTTCTTTCTTCTGACATTGGATCCAAAATATATAACACACCTGCTTTTTTAGCGGTAATCAAATTGAAAACTTGTTGATGCATTCTTCCTTCTCTGTTCCATAAATACAATACCCGATGGTGGACATTGTTGAATCCCTGTCCAGAAGTAAATTTTAATGCTTTTGAAAAAACCACCGTAGGCCGGTAAATTTTCTTCAAGTCAGCACAGCGGCGGCTAAATTTAGTAGAAAGCGAAGTAATGAGATAGGCATCAGGTGGTTTAAAATCTGCCAGAATACTGGGTGTGGTTGATTGACGCCACAGCCTAGCATGGCGACCATCTGATAATTTGCATAAATTATTTTCCAAAATAATTTTATTATAACGTATATATTGCCATCCGCGCTGCAACTCTGCACTATCGGTTAATAATCCCAAATCATAACCAGCCAAACTTCCATGGCCTAAGCTTATCATCATGATAATGACATTTTCATTTTCCAGTTCAGTCACTGCAAACTGATAGCCAAAATCTAAATCCCTAATTTGGCTTAAACCGGTTACCGCTACCATTTCCCCAAAATGATCGTTTACCTCCGCCAGATTGTGCAACGTGCCACCTAACGGCCGGGTGGTTAATCCTGCGACCGTCATCATTTTTACCATCGCTTCCATACTTTTGTTATCGCTTTCAAAATGTGGCAGCCTGCTGCCGGTTAATGTTCTTATCAAATGAAGAAAACGATTCTTGGCATCGGAAAAAATCAAAGAGGCAGATGTTAATTCCAGTTCAACATCGGATAGTCCTTCGGCTATTTTTTCCTTAATAAAATCAGCCAGTTCTAGCAGCCCAGCATGTTGTTCTTGTCTGAAAAATTTGAGAAAACTATAGGCGTCGACCCCACCGCACAGCATAGTCAATACAAAGTTGCTCAGGGCTGATTTCCAGGCACGGGACCGCTGGCTATGATTTTCCGTGGTGACAGCAGTGGCGACATCGAAAGCCGTCATACTGGCCCCCAGCATCAAATTACTCATTAATAAAGAGGCGCAGCCTGCTTCAGATGCCCCCTCTTTGAATAATGACAGCAGCATAATGACCGTAGCGGCTGAAGTGACAGTACGCTGCCGATTAATGATCGGTGTTTTTTTCAGATGCAAAGGCTGGCCGGCATCAAAATAAGCCAGATGCTCATGAGCGGTGCGATAAACTTCATCTCTTAATTTTTGCCAAATGTTATTCGGACATAAAAAACAATAATGACTGTAAATTTCCCGGCCATCGACAGTAAATTCAAAGACTTTCTCCGCCTTATTGAACATATCTGCATTTTTGATAGATAAATGGTAATTAATAAAATTTTTCAGCGTTTCTGAATCATCATCTGGCTCCCACAAATACACCTCTCCAGTAGAAATGGAAACGAGATATCCGCCGGTAGGCTGAGTAATTGCTATGACATTGGGCACCATGATACAGTGTTTGCCAACATAGACCCCAAGAAGCGATTCAGTCAGATTTCCGCTCAACCAATCGTTGATCAGCGGTAATTTACTGCCGTCTTTATTTCGGTAAATCAGATAAGGAAGAAAAGCGCTGGCGAATCTATTTTTCGCCATAGTAATGAAGGCATCATTGATGTTTTTATCAGCCTTGATATTATCCAGCATTTGATGAAGGGATTTATCGATATCGACAACACCACCATTGGCAATAAATTGAATATCAAAAATAAAATTATCCGCCATACCCGGTACTTTGGTGGTGGGCGATAATAGATATTGATAATCGATCTCTGATGCTCCATTCATCATTCGGAGTTTTTTAATTGGTTCGTTCAGTAATAACTCTCTTATGGTACACTTACCCTGCCACGCTACCACAGGCGGTTCGATGGAGTGGTCTGCATCGGTTGCCGTGATCCGGTTGATAACGACAGGTATTGAGGTATTATAATCCTGTTGACTTAACATAAAGCCGAAGCTTGTTAACAGTTCCGTATTCAGTATTCTATCTATATATTCCATACTGATGGCATGTTGGTCTAAGGGAAATTCATCCGACAGACCAAAGGTATGCATCAAACGATGACGTTCGTTACCGTCTTTCAAATGCAAACCTCTGGCCTGGGTATGATTGGACTTAGGTCCCGCAACTGTGGCTAATGGTTTTTCTGGCGCCTGGTTGGTCAAGCGTTTAAGCGTCCGTTCCACACTCCAGAATTGCTCGATATTATCAGCGACTTGACTCCAGAAAGAAGACTGATCAATATTTTTTTTGCAGGGAGGGTTTATTTCATCCTGAATGCGACTCTCCCTTTTAAAGCGATGAACTGATCTTGTTTTTTTATGGGAAACACTGCTGATATTATCTTTTCTAACATAAGCAGATGAGGGAAGAGTGACTCCATGGTGGACAAAATGAGGTGATCCAGGCAGCACATCAGGTGTTCGCCATGGTAAAACCGCATTACTCGATGACCCATTGTTATCAAAATTCAAAAGAGGAATGCCAAAGTGGGCTATCGTTTTAATAGCAGCCGCAATGAAGTTATCTGTTCTAAAACCTGTCGTTTCGGGTTCGGCATTACGTGTTGAATTAATCGTAAAAAGAATATTTTCTGCCTCCTGTCGTTCAGCAGGCGATAAGTCATCCAACCAATTTTCACGCTGGCCCATTACATTTTGTACAGAAAGCACCTGCCTAAAGGAGCCCAGGCTACAAACACCAATAATTGACAGGGCCATTCTCTTTAGCCAAAAGGCGGTACCGCTAAGGACTGAGGCTTGGCTTATAGTACAGGAAGGGTGGCAATCACTATTGGCTTTCTGATCAATGTTGATACGCGTCATCGGAGAGGGTGCGTTGTTTTTTTCGCCTGCTATAAGCGCCATAGAATTGTGTACGTAACGTATTGTCTTTGATTTTTTTTTATTTTCACGAATAAACCTATCATTCTTATCAGAAGGGGCGCCGTGCTTAGAGTTACATACATTAATAACCATATTTTCACCTGTATAATTAATTGATTAAGAATATACTTGGAGAAAGAGTCGCTCATGAAAATGAAAGTTATTCAAAGACAGTATTAACTGTCCAGATACATTTAATTTATAGGTTGATATTAAATTGTAGCTATATATTTTCCTTGAAATATCAGACTCCCAGGATAGATGCTGGCCAGCAAGCCTGACGCTATTGATAAAAGGTGATTGATCGATGTCTGGGTTATCGGGTTATTTTTTTGCTTGAGTTGAGGAGGGAGAATTCTATACTTTAATGTATTTTGGCGTGACTTTTATTTCCTCAATATATTATTGATCGATAGGACATAGAGTGAGGATATCGCTATATCGATTAATTATAATGCGACCCTTTAGGGTAACCTGTTTAACGGTTTGAGCCCGCAGAGATAGATGAATTATTACCCGCTGCTTTTTTCTGTATGTTGCAGCGAGAACATGGCCGGGTATTTATTGAGCAGCCTCAGCAGAAGATAGACTGCGGATATAGCCTGCCAGATCGTCGATTTGCTGATCGGTCAGGCCCGCCTTGGCCCGCTGCCCCAGCGGATTACCTTGGATTTGACCGTCCCGGCGATCGGCCAAACCGGTCACAATCTGTTCACGACTCAGCGTCACCAGCGGCAGTGATTGCCGCAGCGCCTGCTTATCGGCATTGCGGCCATGGCAACTTGAACAAGTCTGCTGGTAAAGCATCTGACCCGTAGCTGACCAGGCGCTGGCGACCCCGGTGGTGGAACCGATTATCAATAGCCAAGCAACCCAGTTCATGATTTCGCTTTCCCAAACTGACGATACAGGGCTTCAAGCGTGGCCAGATCGGCAGCGCAACCGCCACAATTGGCCGTCAGCATCCCCAGCGCTATCAGGCTACCGATGCTGTTCACCCTACTGAGCCTGGTTATCATGATTTCTCTCCTCGCCAACATATTTGCCGTGCTGCAAGCGGATGATCCGGTCGGCGAAACGCCCCAAATCCGGATTATGGGTCACCATCACCACCGTGCGGCCCTGATGGTGCAGGTCGGTCAGCAACTGCAATACCCGCTGCTCATTTTCTTCATCCAGGTTGCCGGTCGGTTCATCGGCGAAAATCACCGGTGGCTCGTTAACCAGTGCCCTGGCGATGCACACCCGCTGTTGCTCCCCACCGGAGAGCTGGCTCGGCAAATGCCCCATCCGCTGTGCCAGGCCGACCTTTTCCAGCACCTGGCAGGCTGCCGACTCATCAATGATACTGTGGTAATGCTGTGCCAACATGACATTTTCCAGCGCGGTCAGATAGGGAATCAGATGAAATTGCTGAAAAACCAGACCGATCTTATCGGCTCTGAATTTACGGCGGCCCTCTTCATCCAATGCCGCAGCATCAATGCCATCCAGCAACATTTGACCTTCACTGGCGGTATCCAGACAGGTGAGAATATTCATTAACGTCGTCTTTCCGGAGCCTGAAGCGCCCATAAACGCCACAAACTCACCGCGCCGGATGTGCAGATTGATGTCATCCAGTGCGGTCACCTTGCCGAATCTTTTATACAGATGTCGGGTTTCAATAACGCAATCCGCTACTGCCGCTAATCCCTGCCTAGACGAAGCAACCATGTTTATTCTCCTTTTAGTACTGTTGCCGGCTCAATGTGCAGCGCACGTCTTACCGGTACCACGGCCGCAATAGCCGCCACCAGCAGTGAGGTGACGACAGTAAGCGGGATAACCGGAGCTCGCAGCGCAATCGCGGCATTGAATACCGTCTGCCCCAGGATTTGCGCCAAGACCAAACCCAGCAGCACGCCGACAACCACCGCCGCCAGGGCGATAATGCCGGTTTCCGCCAGCATTTGCAGACTGATATCTCGTGCACTGGCACCCAAGGCTTTCTGCAGGGCGAATTCACGTGAGCGTTCGCCGACAATGGCAATAAGGGTGGTATTGACGCACAGTGATGACAGCACCAGGATAACCGCTGAAACCAACCCCATCAGCCCTTTGATTTTGTCCAGTACCTGGCCTTCGGACGCGGAAACCTTGAGGATCGGCCGGACCTCCAGGTCCGGATAGCGCAGGCGCAGCGTTTGGGCAAAGGCATCTACTTGCCCCAGATCATTGTTGACGCTGAGCAGCGCATGGCTTATTGAGCCAGGCTGATGAAGCCATCTCTGCGCCGATTCCAGGTTAATGATAAGCATATTATCGGTGGCATCACCTGCCTCGACGATGCCCTTGATCTGCAGCTTCTGGCGGGCCTCGCCCTCAAGCAGCGTCACCGAATCTCCGAGTGTCAGATGCAGCCGCTCAGCAAGCTTAACGCCTATCATGGCATGGCGATCATCAAAACTCACCCCTACCCAGTGGCCCTTGACCTGCCAGTACGGCACCAGGTGTTGCAAGGACTCGAACCATACCCCCATCAGCACGACTTTTTCCAGTTCTGTACGCGCCATCCCATACAGATAGGGACTGCCAGCGCTGATAAGTCCCGGCGGCGCGGCATCCAGGATCGACGGCAGAGTGGCTTCCGGCAGGCTGTTGCCCTGCCCTGGACCGACATAAAAATTGGCGCCGAAGGTCTTGAGCTCCTGGCTCATCTTGGCATTGATATCGAAATACACCGCCGCCATGGCGGTAACGATAGCCGCGCCAACCGTCAGGGCGGCGAATACCACGGCCACGCGCTGCAACCGCAACTTCAGCGCCCTGAACACCAATGTCCAGAACATACTGCGCGACGCCCAGCGGCGGTTGCCATCGGCTTGCCGGCTCACCTGGACCTCAATTGCCATACAACACCTCCACCGGCAGCAGGCGATTGATCCGCCGTGCCGGGAACCAGGTGCCGATAAGCGCTATCAATACCGCAATAACCACGACACAGGGCACCACCACCCAGGCAAAACTCAAGGGTATACCGAACAGCATCAGGCCAATGGCTTTCGCCAGCATCCAACCGGCGACACAGCCGAGTAAACCACCGAGCACGCCGCTCATTGCCGCTTCCAGGTAAAACAGCAGCATGATTTGCCATTGGCGTGCGCCCAGTGCTTTCATCAGGCCGATTTCCCTGGCGCGCTCCATGATGGTGCTGGTCATCAGCGAGGCGATGCCCATGGCGGACGCCATCAGCGCCGCCAGGGTGACCACCGCCAGCAGCAGTTGGATCTTGCCGATGACCACGCCTTCGGAAGCGGCCACCTGCCAGATGGGATGCACTACTGAACCGGAGATGGCTTCTTCCAGCTGATGTGAAATTGAGGAAACAAACGCGGTGCAATACCACAAATCATATTCTTCCGCCGTCAGTCCATCCAGGTTATCCCTGGCCCGGCGGGAAAGATCATTTTCCGGCACCGTCAGCGCCGATACTCTGATGGCCTGAACTTTACCCGGCAGTCCCATCAATTGCTGGACCTGCGTCAGCGGCATCACCAACCGGCTTTCTTCATCGCCGCCGGTCGCCAGCAGGCCGGTAATGCGCATTTCCATCCGGCCATGGCTGCCGATTAGCAAAAGCCGATCGCCGGTTTTCCAGCCGCTTTGCTGGGCAAGCTGCCGACCAATAAGCATTTCGCCGACTTCGCCAGGCTTGGCCGGTTCAGCGGGATAATGGCCGGTCACCCGCCAGTAGGGGCTTACTGCCTGCTGACCGGTACGATAATCCGTCTCGTCCGGAATGGCGACCGGTTGTGAGAAGAAGGTGCCGAGCACCGGCACCGAACGATCGCCGATCCGGACTTCGCCACTGAGCAGTGGCGTAAAACCGACGATATTATTACGCCAGAAGATATCCTTGATATTGGGCAGTTCGGTCTGATCGAGGAGATCCTGGCCGGACAACGGACTGCCGCGCTCACCGAACAGGTCCGGCAGCGCCGCCTGCCCGGCGGGTTCAATCAGGATATTCGCGCCATAGGATTTGAGCTCGCGCGCCATTTTGTCGCCGATATCGATCGACACCGCCAGCAGGGCGGAAATCAGGCCCGCGGCCAGGAAAACCGTCAGCACCGCCAGGCTTTTACGGCCAATATTTCGCCGCCAGGACTGTCTCAGCATTCGCCACAGCATGGTGTCTATTCGTCCTCCGGCGCTGACGCAGCTGCCGCCACAAAAGCGGTCGGCTGGCTGCGAAAGCGGTTATAGTTGGCTTCGCTGGCAAAGAAATACAGTTTGCCGCCATAGCTGTACTTATGTTCAGCGCTGATATTGGTCAAACGAGTGCCATCAACCGGATCGGCCACATTCAGTGTCACTACGGTGGTGAAGTAGTTAACCCCCGCCTGCAGTGCCGGCTTACTGACAACCAACTCCACGTCGTCGTTATGCCAGTCGTCGATCGGTATCGGGTTGCAGCCGCCCGGCTTGCCAATGGAGGGGATAAAGATGTGAACGCCGCAGGCGACGCAAATGACCTGGTTACCTTCCATCACATAGCCCTGATCGCCGCACAGCAGGCAGGCGTCGAACACCACGCCCAGCCGCAACCGGTCCGGATAGCGGTTAATCACAAAAAATCGCACCGCTTTGCCGTCATCGGCAATCCAGACGAAACGGTGCAGCTTGCCATCGCGCACCTGGTCTATCGGGATATGCAACTGACCATCGGCGCTCAGCTTTACCTCCAGAGCTTCGGAGAGCCGGGGCGGCCGGGAGGCGATCAGATCCCAATACAGCTGCCCGGACCCCACGACTGCCGCGGCGCCCATCATCACCAGCATACTGCGGCGAGCATCCCGGTACTGGGCGGTAGCCTTACGCCGGGCCACTGGCTGTCGTTGGGCCTGTAAGCCAGCGCGCAGGCGGAGCAATGCCGGCAGGCAAGATGCCGCCATCAAAACCAGCAGCACTGCGCACAGGTAATTAAGCCAGCGGCTGTTGTTGGTGACCTGCGCCACAAAGCTCAGGCGGGTTTTAGTCAGGTCCGAGAGCGAAAGCTTCATCATCAGCAGCATCGCCTGACCGGACAGCGGCAGCAGCAACATCACAGCCAGCAGCAATAACAGCGGCCAGCGCAGCGCCGGGCAGCGCCGCACCAGCAGCGTCACCAGGGACGCGATAAGCGCCAGCAGGGCGATGGCCAGCACCACGGCGCTGAGATTGAGCAGTAACTCGGTATTGATAACGCCGGTCGGCGTCAAGGCGCTGAGGTTGGGATCAGTGCTCCAATGCATCGCTGCGCCAGCGATAAGTATCGCTTGAATCATCGCGCCAGCCGATAGGGAACGGCTGAACTGGCCCAGTAGACACACCACCACGGCAACGACTTCAGTTACCACCAGCAGCAATTGTGCTAGCTGCCCAGCAGGAAGATGATGCCCGGCAGTGATACCGGCCGCCAGGGCAAGCAGGTTCAGCCACACCAGCGCACGCAACCCGGGCACCGGGCGTCTGACCCAGTTCAGGCCGCAGCACAGCACTACCGGCAGAAAAGCCTGCAATACGGTAATGAAAAAATAATTCATGACAGCTACTCGGGATGGATAGCGCGCCGGCATGCGGCAGACCCGCACGTCGGCAGCAGACAAGGCAGGCCACCCCTCAGACTATCGGTGTGGCCCAAATCGGTCTTAGTTCAGGCCGACATATTTAAAATCGTAGCTGACATCAAACGGTTTCCACCAGCGACCAACGCCGGTTTCGCTATCGGTATGCCGGTGAAGACCGGCTTTTGACGGCGGTTCGATATGGTAGGTGACTTTATAGTTACCTACACCCATCATCTTGATGTTAGCGCCATAATGCGGGCCATCGCTGGCGACCATCGGCATAAAGGTGCCTTCTTGTTTGTCCCCGGTGTCGGTATTGACCAGCGTATAATTGATGGTCAAGTACGGCATCCATTCGCCGGCGCCAAAGCCATTTTTATTGCCTTCCACCGCATGGATATCCGCTTCCAGATGGATATCCGCCTTGGCGGCGGGCAGGCCCATACCACGAGGCTCCATATCTATCGGTTGCAGATATACCGCTGCAATTTCCATTTCATTGAGGGTAACGGCTTCACCGGCAGGGTGCTCAGTGAAGGCAAAGGCTGCAGGTGCCGCCAATACCGCCGCAGCGATGGCTGTAGCCATCAGGCTTCTGGTCATCTTCATTAACATCATCCTCTGTCATAAACGGGGTTTTTTATTTATTGTTTTACTCTACATCGCTTCCGGTAGTGCCATGGCACCGGCACGCCTGCGCATCACCCACAGGGCAATCAAGGCGGCCAGCAGCAAAATAATCTGCGGGAACAGGGTTTCCATATAGGGATAAATGCCCAGAGCGCTGACTTCCGGCACCCCTGGCAGCAGGGTCGGCTCGAACAATTTGCCTTCAATCAGTTCCAGCACGCCTTTGCCGGCGAACACAAACGCCATCAGATACATAAAGCAGCCGGTGAACATAAAGAACGGTTTTAACGGCAATTTAACCACCGTGTAGCGCATCACCAGGTAGGCAGCGACTAACACCACACAGCCGATGAGGAAACCGGCCAGGATAGACAAATGACCTGTGACGCCGCTGGCGTCGCCCACCAGGGCGTAATAAAACAACACCGTCTCTGCGCCTTCGCGGTAGACCGCCAGGAAACTGGTCAGCCATAGCCCGAAAAGAGAGCCACCGGTCAGTGACAGCGACAGCTTGCCTTCGAGATAGGCCTTCCAGCGGCGTGCTTCTACCTTGGACAACAGCCAGTAGCTCATGGCGAACAGCATCACCATCGCAATCAGCATGGTGATGCCCTCCAGCAGTTCTCGGCTGGCGCCGGCGTTGGCAAACAGCAGCTGGAATAGACCGGCAGTCAGCACGCTTGCCAGCAGCGCTAGCCAAACCGACTGGCGAATAAGCGGCAGTTTGTCGCGATGGTCATTTTTAATCAGATAAGCGATGATCGCCGCTACGATCAGTAACGCTTCCAGCCCTTCGCGTACAATGATCATCAAGCTGTAAAGCAGCAGGCTCCAATGGCTTTCACTGCCCTGGCCCAGCAATTCTGTGGCCTGCGTCAGTGAGGCCTGCAAGGCGTCGGCCTGGGTCTGCAGCAGATCAGCTGACTGTCCCGCCTTTATCAGGCTGACCAGACGGGTAAAGTAGCCTTCAAGCGCCGATTTGAACGCCGGGTCCCGGGAGCCGATTTTGTTCTCCATGCCGCTGGCTTCGAAACGGTCAAAATAGGCGTCCTGGACCGCCAGCATCGCTTCCTTAGCCTGGCCGTTACGGTATTGCCCAATCGCTGCCGCGATAGCGCTATTGATATCACGGCTGACGGCGGCCCAGTCGGCATCGCCGCCGCCAGCTGCATCAATGGCGGATGGATCAATGGCAGCTGATTCGACCGGCATGGCTGACACCGGTTGACTGTCGCGGGTGGTCGGCAGCCCAGGCAGCAGGTCTTCTATATTCTGCAAAAGCGTAGTGACCTGGTAGCCAAGTTCACTCATATTGCCTGGCTGGCGCGCCAGTGCAATCAGGGCGGTGAACTGCTGATTGATCGAGGCTGCCTCTTTGGAAGATCGATTATTGCGAATCGACATTTCCATTTCCGAATTTTTAAAACCCTGGAAATGGGCCTGCTGTGCCTGCTGGCCGGCGGCGGCGAATTGCCCCTGCTGATAAAGCGCCACCGCCTGCGCCAGGGCGTCATCGATGGTCTTGAAACTCTGCTGCCAGTAAACGGCAATGTCTTGATTGTCGTATGCGCCATGCTGGGCGGCAGCCACCAGTTTATGGCCCGCGGTCAGTACCGGCTGCACCTCATCCAGATCTTTTTTCAGCCCATCGATACTGGCCTGGACCTGTTCATGGGGTTTGCCCTCGCCCATCATGCGGCGGATTTCACCAAAGGCGGCTTCCATTTGATAGCTTTTCTGGGCTGAAATATTGATACGGATCGGCCCTTCGAGATTTTCAAACACTTCAAAATAGGCCATCTGCACTTCACGGCGGGCTGCGCTGGTTTGCTGCTGCTGATAAAGCTGGCCGGTACTGTCCAGCCGACCTTTGATGTCTGTTATCCAGCGTTGATAATCATCTGCGGCCCACACGGCGGCGGCACTCAGCAGCCAAAGGACGCAGCACAATATACTGTTACGGCAAAATGAGGTCATGGGAAGGGCCGACGGCAACGTCAATGAGATTAATTTGCATTATCACCTAATAATAGTCACAAACATTGACGGTTATCAAGAAACGAATTTTTCACAGAAACTATTTAACCGTGGGGCGTGAGAAGGTTATGACTTTAAGGAATATAGCCGAGGTTAACGGACACAAAATACCAGCCTGGCGACAAAAAACCGGCCTGGCTGAACTTATCCTCATTACGGGTAATCCCTCTTGAGTATAGTGTTCAGCCAGGCCGGTTTTCAGGGTTTACATCAGGGGTTGAGCAAGATGAACCAGTGATATCAACGGCTGCGGATAGAGACCGAGCAGCAGCACCATCAGGGCCGAGATAAGTACCACTACCCCGCCGGCGGTCAATGCCCAGTTGGATGGCGTATCCCGACGCAGACTTTCCGGCGGGCTGAGGTACAGACTGACCATGACGCGCAGGTAATAATAAAGGCCGATCGCACTGCCCAGCACCACGGCGCCGGTCAGCCACCAGAGGTGCGCCTGGACGCCAAGCGCCATGATATAGAACTTGCCGATAAAGCCCAGCGTCATCGGGATACCGGCCAGGGACAGCATCATCACCGTCAGCACGGCCGACAGGATTGGCTTATGCCAGAACAGGCCACGGTACGAATACAGCGAGTCCGCATCGTCGCCCCGGTGTGGGCTGGACATCAGACTGACCACGCCGAAGGCGCCCAGGCTGCTGAACAGATAACCGGCCAGATAAACAGCCACCGCTTCCAGTGCCAGCACCTGCTGCTGAACGGCCACCAGGCCGACCATCAGATAGCCAAGATGGGAAATGGATGAATAGCCCAGCAGGCGTTTGATGTTGCTTTGCCCCAGCGCCATCAAGTTACCAAACAGGATGGAGGCAACGGCGATAATACTCAGCACCAGCCGCACCACTTCACTGTTGGTCACCGGGGCATACAGGAACAGTCGCATCACCACGGCAAAGATCGCTATCTTGCTGGCGGTAGCCAGAAATGTCGATACCGGTGCCGGCGCACCTTGATAGACATCAGGGGTCCACAGATGGAACGGCACCAGCGACAGTTTGAAACCGAGGCCGACAATCATCATGCCCAGTCCGGCCAGCAGCAGCGGCTGATGCAGCATGGCATCATTAAGCTTGCTGCCCAGGCCAGCGAACGACAGGTCTCCGGCGTTGGCATAGATAAGCGCTATGCCGAACAGCAGAAAGGACGACGCGGCCGCCGACAGCAGGGTGTATTTGATACTGGCCTCGAGCGAGCGCTTCAGCCGGTAGGCGTAGCCCACCAGGCCGAACAGCGGCAGAGAAATCAACTCGATACCCAGGAACAGCGACCCCATATGATTGGCGCCGGACAGCAGAATGCCGCCCATCGCGGCGATAAGCACCAGCAGATAGAACTCGTCCTTGTTGCTGGTATAGCCCGCCAGCCAGGAATAGGCAAAGGTGCTGGTCGCCAGACTGGCCAACAGCACCAGGGCGGTATAGAACATCGAGAAACCGTCGACCCGCACCAGCGGAGTCACATCCTGAGGGCCTACCTGGCCAACAAACCACAGCGACAGCAATGCCAGGTTGAGGCCGATTACCGTCAGGGTGGCATTAACAAAGTGGTTGCGTCGCCACGCAATGCAAAGCATCACAACCACCACCGTCAATCCGACGATCAGAAGCGGTAACAGTGCAATCAGTTGTTGAGGAGTTATTGTCATGGCGAATTACGGCCTTGTTGTTGAAAGGGTTGAACCGGCGTCATTGAGCGTGAACCAGTGCTGGATATTACCCATTGCCGCTCCTGAAGTATCCAGGATCGGCTGTGGATACAGTCCCAGCAGCACCAGCAGCACCACCAGCAGCATGATGATCAGCAACTCGCGCAAGGTCATACCCGGCAATGGCTCGGTCGATTTAGCCGGTCCGTAGTAGGCACGCTGCATCATGATGAGCGAATAAACCGATGCAAACACCAGCCCGAAGGTGGCGATGACGGTGATGACCGGCACCACCGGGAAGCTGCCAAGCAGAATGGTGAATTCGCCGACAAAGTTACCGGTGCCCGGCATGCCGAGGGTCGCGACCGCGAAAAACAGCGACAGCGCCGGAATGAATTTGATCCGGCTCCACAGGCCGCCCATCTGGCGCATATCACGGGTATGCAGGCGCTCATAAAGCTGGCCGCAGATGATAAACATGCCGGCGGCGGAAAGCCCGTGGGCAATCATCTGAATCACTGCGCCTTGGTAGGCAAGCTGGCTGCCGGTATAGATGGCAATTAGCACAAAGCCCATATGGGAGACGCTGGTGTAGGCGATAAGGCGTTTGATATCGGTCTGGGAAAATGCCATCCAGGCACCGTAGAAAATACCGATGATACCCAGCCACATGGCGATCGGGGCAAACTCATGGGAAGCATTGGGAAACAGCGGCAGGCTGAAACGCAGCAGACCATAGGCTGCGGTCTTCAGCAGTATGCCGGCCAGATCGACCGAGCCGGCGGTCGGCGCCTGACTATGGGCATCAGGCAGCCAGCCATGCAACGGCACCACCGGCATTTTCACTGCAAACGCCAGGAAGAAGCCCAGCATCAGCAGATATTCGACCGTATGGGACATCGGCGTATTCAACAAGTCTTCGTAATTGAAGGTCCAAAGCCCGGTGGCATTGTAATGCACGAATACCAGGCCGAGGATCGCCACCAGCATGACCAGACCGCTGGCCTGGGTGTAGATGAAGAATTTGGTGGCGGCGGTGATGCGGGTCTTGCCGTCAGACGCTTTGTGTCCCCAAAGCGCAATCAGGAAGTACATCGGCACCAGCATCATTTCCCAGAAGAAGAAGAACAGAAACAGGTCAATGGCCAGGAACACGCCGATAACGCCGCCCAGGATCCACAGCAGGTTAAGGTGGAAGAAGCCCTGGTAGCGTTGGATTTCACGCCACGAACACAGGATTGCCAATACGCCTAGCAACCCGGTCAGCACCACCATCAGCAGCGAAAGACCATCCAGCGCCAGATGGATTGAGATACCGAAGCGCGGGATCCAGGGCAGCTGGAACTCTTCCTGCCATTGAGGCAGTCCCTGAGCTGTTGCCAAGGTGTAGCCGCCCTGCAGCCATAATTGCAGCGAAAGTACCAGTGTCAGCCCCATTGCGATCAAGGCAATCCAGCGCGGCACGCGGGTGCCAAAGCGCTCGAACTGCCAGCAGAGCAGACCGCCGATAAAGGGGATAAGTATCAGCCAAGGTAGTAGCATGGCGTTTTGCGTCCCTAAAGTGTAAAAATCAAAAAACTTGCCCTGGAAGCGGGGAGGCGATACTGCCCTGCCCCATTTCCGCGACTGTGATGCCGTCCTGACTAGCCGTTAAACGAATACCAGCAGCGCTATCACAATAACCGCACCAAGACTCATCGACGCGGCATACCACCGCAGTTGGCCGCTCTCGCTGACCAGCAGGCCGCGTCCGGACAGGCGTGCAATAACCGCCGGGACGTTCATCAGGCTGTTAAGCGGATCGCGCTGCAGCAGGCGTGCGATAGCCAGATAAGGCCTGACGAAAATCTTGTCGTATAGCCAGTCGAAGCCCCAGGCATTGAACCACAGCACACTCAGCAACCGGCCCGGCGCGCTGTTGGCGATACGGTGCACCAGGGTGCGCTTGCCCAGATACAGCGCCGCCGCCAGCAGGATGCCGACGATGGCGACCACGCCCGAGGTGATTTCCAGTGTCATTTTGCCGTCATGGCCAAAATCGCTCTCCGGCAGTACGCCGGCCAGCGGCGGGCTGATAAGCGCCCCGATAAAGGTGGACAGCACCAGCAGTACCAGCAACGGCAGATGGTGAGTAATGCCCTTGCCGGCGTGCGCTTTGATTTTTTCCTTGCCATGGAACACAACGAAAATCATGCGGAAGGTGTAAAGCGAGGTCAGGAAAGCCCCGGCCAGTCCCGCCAGCATCAGGTTCATATGTCCATTGGCCATCGCCCCCCACAGAATCTCATCCTTGCTGTAGAAGCCGGCGGTAATCAGCGGCAGTGCCGACAGCGCCGCGCCTCCGACCAGGAAGCAGGCATAGACCAGCGGAATCGACTTGCGCAGCCCGCCCATCTTGAAGATGTTCTGCTCATGGTGGCAGGCCAGTATCACTGAACCTGATGACAGGAACAGCAGCGCCTTGAAGAAAGCATGGGTCATCAGGTGGAATATCGCCGCGTCCCACGCCTGGACACCGAGCGCCAGAAACATATAGCCGATCTGACTCATGGTGGAATAGGCCAGTACCCGCTTGATATCAGTCTGCACCAGGGCGGCGAAGCCCGCCAGGACCAGCGTCACCGCACCAACGATCCCCACCAGGTGCAGTATTTCGGGCGCCATCAGGAACAGACCATGGGTGCGGGCTATCAGGTAGACACCGGCGGTCACCATGGTCGCGGCGTGGATCAGCGCTGAAACCGGCGTTGGACCGGCCATGGCGTCCGCCAGCCAGGTCTGCAGCGGCAGCTGAGCTGATTTACCGACCGCGCCGCCGAGCAGCATCAGGGTCGCCCAGGTGATCGCCGGCGAGCCCTCAGCCAGTTTCTGCGGTGCCAGTACCATCATATCGTGGAAGTTCAGGGTGCCCAGTTCGCGATAGAGAATAAACAGAGCAAATGCCAGCAGCACATCGCCGACCCGGGTGACGATAAAAGCTTTCATCGCCGCCGCACCGTTCTTCGACTCGGTGTAGTAGAACCCAATCAGCAGATAGCTGCAGAGCCCTACCCCTTCCCAGCCCAGATACATCAGCAGCAGGTTATCCGCCAGCACCAGTATCACCATGCTGGCGATAAACAGGTTGGTATAGGCAAAGAAGCGCGAGTAGCCCTCTTCTGAACGCATGTACCAGGAGGCAAACAGATGGATAAAGAAGCCGACGCCGGTCACCACCGACAACATGGTCAGTGACAGGCCATCCAATGACAGGGCTATCGGTATCGAGAAGTCGCCGACCGACATCCAGTTCCACAAGTGCTGATGGAATACGCTCGATTCCCCGGTGCGATGGGTCATGAAGTCTATCGCTACCCATAGGGTAGTCAGGGCCGCCAGACCGACGGACCCCACGCCCACCGCTGCGCTGGTATTTTCAGACCAGCGTCCGCGGGAAAACGCCAGCAGCAGGAATCCCAGTAACGGAAACAGTATGGTTAAGTAGAGTAGGTTCATCCGTGCATCTCGCTGACATTATCAATATTCAGAGTTTTACGGCGGCGATGCAACTGCAGCAGCAGCGCCAGGCCAATACTGGCTTCCGCCGCCGCCAGGCTGACCGCCAGGATATACATGACCTGGCCATCGGCCTGTCCCCAGTAGCTGCCGGCGACGACAAACGCCAGCGCCGAGGCGTTGATCATGATTTCCAGTCCAAGCAGCATAAACAGCAGGTTACGGCGGATCACCATGCCGGTAAGCCCGAGTACAAATAGCATGGCTGCCAGGATGAGTCCGTGCGTTAACGGGATCATGCTTGCTCCTCCGTCTTTCTTTTCAGGCTGTCGGTTATCTTGGGGCCTTTATGCAGGGCATCGACTTCCCGATCCTCGCGCCCGAGATGGAAGGCAACCACCAGGCCTGCCAGCAGCAGCATCGACGCCAGTTCCACCGCCAGCACGTAAGGACCGAACAGTGCAATACCTACCGCTTTGGCGTCGATAAGCTCACCGCTGATGCCCCGATCGGGCACGCCGATTATCGCATAGACCAGCACCGCCAGCAGCAGCACCGATAACAGCGCCGGTCCCACCCAGGCTGAAGGCGTCAACCAGGCCCGCTCCTGGCGGGTATCGGCAGCGCCCAGATTAAGCATCATCACCACAAACACGAACAGCACCATGATGGCGCCGGCATAGACGATGATTTCCAGCGCGCCGGCAAAGTAGGCCCCGAGCGAAAAGAACACGCAGGCGATAGCCAGCAGCGAAACGATAAGGTAGAGCAAAGCGTGCACCGGCTGGGTATGGGTAATAACGCGCAATGTCGCCAGTACCGCCACCAGACCGGAAAGGTAAAAAGCCACTTCCATGCAGAACTCCTTAGGGCAGCAAACCTTTGACGTCGATAGGCTTGGCTTCGTTTTGGGCGTCGCCTTTGTCTTTGCCGTCAATTGCCATACCGGCCATCCGGTAAAAATTATATTCCGGATATTTACCCGGCCCCGAAATCAGCAGATCTTCTTTCTCATACACCAGATCCTGACGTTTGAACTCACCCATCTCGAAATCAGGCGTCAGCTGGATGGCGGTGGTCGGACAGGCCTCTTCACACAGCCCGCAGAAAATGCAGCGGGAAAAATTAATGCGAAAGAACTCCGGATACCAGCGTCCATCCTTGGTTTCTGCTTTCTGCAGCGAAATACAGCCTACCGGACAGGCTACCGCGCAAAGGTTGCAGGCCACACAGCGTTCATCGCCATCAGGATCGCGAGTCAGCACAATGCGCCCGCGAAAACGCGGCGGCGGATTGACCGGTACATCCGGGTACATCCGGGTTTCGCGTTTATTGAAGGCCTGCAGGCCAATCATCCAGATACTGCGTAATGTGGTGCCGCAACCGACTGCCAGCTCTTTGAATGTCATAATTTTTTCACCCCTTATTGCGCGTTGTACAAGATGACCGCAGCAGTCGCCAGCAGGTTCAGCAGCGTTAACGGCAGGCAGATTTTCCAGCCGAAAGACATCACCTGGTCATAGCGCGGACGGGGTAACGCCGCACGGATCAGAATGAACATCATCATGAAGAAGGCGGTTTTCAGTGCAAACCAGATAAATGGCGGCAGGAAAGGACCTTGCCAGCCGCCGAAAAACAGCGTCACGATCAACGCTGAAACCGTCACGATACCGATATATTCACCGACAAAGAACAGGCCGAACTTCATCCCTGAATATTCAATATGGTAGCCATCGGCCAGTTCCTGCTCGGCTTCGGGCTGATCGAACGGATGGCGGTGACAGACGGCGATACCGGCCAGCACAAAGGTCGCAAAGCCAAAGAACTGCGGGATGACATTCCATAAGTCCGCCTGGGAGGCAACGATGTCGCCCAGACTGAACGACCCGGCGCGCGCAACCACCCCCATCAGCGAAAGCCCGAGAAATACCTCATAGCTGACGGTCTGGGCCGAGGCGCGCATGGCACCCAGCAATGAGTATTTGTTGTTGCTTGACCAGCCGGCGAACAGCACCGCATAAACCGCCAGGCCCGCCATCATCAGGAAGAACAGCACGCCGATATTGAGATCCGACACCACCCAGCTCGGACTTACCGGCACAATGGCGAACGACACCAGTAGCGCGGTAAAGGCAATCACCGGCGCCAGGGTGAAAATGACCCGATCGGCAAACGGCGGGATCCAATCTTCTTTGAAGAACATTTTCACCATGTCCGCCACTAACTGCAGCGAACCGCCCCATCCCACCCGGTTAGGCCCGTAGCGGTTCTGGAACAGGCCCAACAGCCGGCGTTCGCCAAAACTCATAAAGGCGCCGCAGGACACTACCACCAGCAGGATCACCACCGCTTTGAGGATGGTCAGAAGGATGCCTATAAGATCCGATGTTAGCCAGCTCATCGCGTTGCCTCCCGCAAATTCTCGACCCGTTGTCCCAGCCAGACCGGAGGGATCCCCGGCAGTCCCAGCGGCAGTCCGACCTGGCCGGTGGCCAGGGCATCACTCAATTTTACCGGCAGGCGAACCTGTTGGCCGGCACAGCTGAACTCAAGCAATGTCCCACTGTTAACGCCCAGCCTGGCGGCTTCCTCCCGGCTGAGGGCGATATACGGTTCAGGCATGCGCTCCTGAATCACCGCAGCACGCTGGGAGGTTTCCTCACTGCCGAACAGATGATAATAAGGCGCAACCTGCCAGTGACCGGTTTCGGCCCCCACCCAAGGCGCTGGGATGTCGGTAAAGTACGATAGCGTGCTTTCGCCGGCTTCCAACAGACGGACGCCGGGATCGCCATGGCGCAGATGACCGCCGACTTCATCCTGGAATTTGTTCCAGGCCTGGGGGGAGTTCCAGCCCGGCGCCCAGGCAAAGGCGATTTGCTGCCGGTTGGCCTGCGGGCTGTTGTTGCCCTCCATGGAGAAGGCGAACATGGTGTCCTTGTCTTGCGGTTGACGCGGCTCATGCACGCTGATATTGGCGCGCATGGCGGTACGTCCGCTGTAGCGGTGCGGTGAACGCGCCAGCTTTTGTCCACGGATACGGAAACTGGCATCCGGCGCCGCCTGCTCTATACCGGCAAACTGCGGCAGGGCCTGTACGCAGGCACTGATGATGTCATCCAGCTGCGTCCAGTCAACCTGGCGGCTGAGGAAGGTGGAGTGCAGTGAATGCAACCAGCGCCAGCTCTCCAGCATAACCGTGTCGGCGTCGTAGTAAGAGGGGTCGTAGACCTGGAAGAAACGCTGAGCGCGGCCTTCCTGGTTGACCAGGGTGCCATCGCTTTCGGCAAAGCTTGCCGCCGACAGGATAAGATTGGCCTTATCCATGATGGCCGTGCGCTGGTGATCGACCACGATCAGGTTAGTTACCCTGGCAAGCGCCGCATCCACTTTGTCAGCGGGAGCGTGACGATAAAGATCATTTTCCAGCACGATCACGCTGTCAGCCTCGCCACTGCCGAGCTGTTCAAGAGCGTCATCCAGTGTGCCACCGCCCATCAGGGCCAGGCCGATACTGTTGGCGGCGTCGGCGACAAAACTGATGCCTACCTCGGCACCGCGCCCTTTCAGGGCGCGGGCAACGTTGGCCGCAGCCGCAATTACCGCTTCGCTGCCGGCGTGAGTGCCGGAAATAATAAGCGGTTTACGGGCACCGGCCAACGCCTGGACAATAACGTCGATTTTGCCTTTCAGATCCTGACTCAAGGAGGTGACAGCCGGGGCGGCGTCATCCAGCGCGTGGGCAATGGCAAAACCGAGCCGGGCCTGTTCATCGGCCGGCGCACAATAGGTCCAGGCAGCGATATCATCCAGTCGGGTTTTGTCTACCGAAGTCACAAACAGCGGGTGGCGGGCATGCTGACCGATATTGAGGATGGCGGCTATCTGCCAGTCGGCGACTTTCTGCGCCGCGGCCATTTCACGGGCCTTTCCTTTCACCGCCTGACGGATAGACAAGGCGATGCGCGCGCCGGTTTGGGTCAGGTCTTCCCCCAGCACCAGCACTGCATCATAGCTTTCCATTTCCCGCAGTGACGGGGTATGGATGCCGCCGTTGCGCAGGATATCCACGATCTGTGAAACCCGCGACTGTTCGGCCGCCGCCATGCCGGAGTAGAAGTTATCGGCGCCGACCAGTTCGCGCAGGGCAAAATTGCTTTCAACGCTTGCCCTGGCTGAACCAATACCGATCATTTTTTTGGCATGGCGCAGCGCATCCGCCGCCCCCTGCATCGCTTGATCGGCGTTCAAGCTTATCCAGTCGTCGCCGCGGCGCTGCAATGGCTGACGCGGACGATCCTTCAGATTGACATAGCCATAGCCGAACCGGCCCCGGTCGCAGAGGAAATAGTGGTTGACGCTGCCGTTGAAACGGTTTTCGATTCGACGCAGCTCGCCGTAGCGCTCGCCGGGGCTGGTGTTGCAGCCGATGCTGCACTGCTGGCATACGCTGGGCGCATACTGCATATCCCATTTACGGTTATAGCGTTCGGAATGGGTTTTATCGGTAAATACCCCGGTCGGACAGATTTCCACCAGGTTGCCCGAGAATTCGCTTTCCAGCGTTCCGTCTTCAGGACGGCCGAAATAGACGTTGTCATGGGCGCCATAAACCCCCAGATCCGGGCCATCTGCGTAATCTTTGTAATAACGCACACAGCGATAGCAGGCAATGCAGCGGTTCATTTCATGGGAGATGAACGGCCCGAGGTACTGATTGCGGTGGGTACGTTTGGTAAAGCGGTAGCGCCGGAAGTTATGACCGGTCATCACCGTCATATCCTGCAGATGGCAGTTACCGCCCTCCTCACAGACCGGACAGTCATGGGGATGGTTGGTCATCAGCCACTCCACCACGCTTTTACGGAACTGCTGAGCTTCATCGTCTTCAATAGAGATAAAGGTTCCGTCTGAGGCCGGCGTCATGCAGGACATGACCAGCCGTCCACGGGTATCTTCGGCATTTTGAAATTGCTTGACCGCGCACTGGCGGCAAGCGCCGACGCTGCCCAGCGCCGGGTGCCAGCAAAAATAAGGAATATCCAGGCCAAGGGACAGACAAGCTTCCAGCAGGTTGTCCGAACCGTTGACCTCATATTCTTTGCCGTCTACATGGATTGTAGCCATAGTCAGCATGCTTCCGTATGGCCCGCAACAATGCGGGCGTTAATCAATATGCGTCCAGGATGCGATGCGCCCGGCACAGGACCAAAAGCCTGACTGCCGGTACGCACGGTTACCAGCGCTCTTTCAGCAGGTTGGGTTGTACACCGGCGATGGCATCGGTGTTTCCAAAGTGCTGCGTGGCGATTCCCGCCTGAAATTCATCCCGGAAATATTTAATCGCGCTCTGCAAGGGTTCGACCGCGCCCGGCGCATGCGCGCAGAACGTTTTACCCGGACCCAGAAAACGACAAAGCTGTTCCAGCGTTTCAATATCCCCCTCCTGCCCTTCGCCGCGCTCTATGGCGCGCAGCAGTTTCACGCTCCATGGCAGGCCGTCACGACAGGGAGTACACCAGCCGCAGGATTCGCGGGCGAAAAATTCTTCCAGGTTGCGCGTCAGGGAAACCATATTGATTTCGTTGTCCACCGCCATTGCCAGTGCGGTTCCCAGACGGCTGCCTGCCTGGCCGATACTTTCGAAGTCCATCGGCAGGTCCAGATGATCATTGGTCAGGAAGTCGGTACCCGCCCCGCCCGGCTGCCAAGCCTTGAGTTTCAGGCCATCACGCATACCTCCAGCGTAATCTTCAAGGATTTCACGGGCGGTGATACCGAACGGCAATTCCCACAGGCCGGGATTTTTGACCCGTCCGGAAAATCCCATCAGTTTGGTGCCGGCGTCTTTGCTCTTGCCTGCGGTGATCCCCTGATACCACTCGACGCCATGCTCAAGGATCGCCGGCACATTACACAGGGTTTCGACGTTATTGACACAGGTCGGTTTACCCCAGACACCGGCGCTGGCGGGGAACGGCGGTTTGGAACGAGGATTGGCCCGGCGTCCTTCAAGGGAGTTGATGAGCGCGGTTTCTTCTCCGCAGATATAACGTCCCGCACCGGTGTGGACGATCAGTTCAAAATCAAAACCGGTGCCAAGGATATTCCTGCCCAGCAGTCCCGCCTCGGTCGCTTCAGCGATCGCCTGGCGCAGGTTCCTCGCCGCTTCGATATATTCGCCGCGCAGGAAGATATAGCCGCGATAGGCTTTCAGGGCAAAGGCGGAAATCAGCATGCCTTCTACCAGCAAATGGGGGAGTTGCTCCATCAGCAGACGGTCTTTATAGGTACCCGGTTCCATTTCATCAGCGTTACACAGCAGGTAACGGATGTTCATGGATTCATCCTTGGGCATCAGGCTCCACTTCAGGCCGGTTGAAAAGCCTGCGCCGCCGCGGCCCTTAAGCCCGGAGTCTTTTACCAGGTTGACAATGTCATCCTGCGCCATGCCGGTGAGCGCTTTACGGGCGCCGGCATAGCCGTTTTTGGACCGATATTCTTCCAGCCATACCGGTTGCTGGTCCGCCCGCAGACGCCAGGTCAGCGGATGCATTTCAGCCGTGCGGATAATCTCTCTGGTCATCGATACTGCTCCAGTAACGGGCCAATGCCTTCCGGCGTCAGATGAACATGGGTATCCTCATCCACCATCATGGTCGGCCCCTTGTCGCAGTTGCCCAGGCAGCAGGTCGGCAACAAGGTGAAGCGGCCGTCTGCTGTGGTCTGACCTGGCTTGATATTGAGCGATTGCTCAAGGGCCGCCTGGATCCCCTGGTAGCCGGTGATATGGCACACCACGCTGTCGCAGTAGCGAATAACGTGCCGGCCGACCGGTTGCCGGAAAATCTGGCTGTAGAAGGTAGCGACCCCTTCGACATCGCTGGCGGGAATACCCAGCGCTTCAGCTATCGCCTGAATAGCGCCGTCAGGTACCCAGCCGCGCTGCTTCTGAACGATTTTCAGTGCTTCAATCGATGCGGCGCGGGCATCTTCATAGTGATGTTTTTCATGCTCGATAGCATCACGTTCAAGGTCGCTCAGTTGGAAGACAGCGGATTCATCTTGCTGTGCAGGCACACCGGCGGGGTCATGGATATCAAGGTGTTCGTGCATAATTAACGGTCCACGTCAGACATTACGAAATCGATACTGCCCAGGTAAACGATAAGATCGGATACCAGGCTGCCGCGAATTACCGAAGGAATCTGCTGCAAGTGCGGGAAGCTCGGCGTGCGGATACGCGTCCGATAGCTCATGGTGCTGCCGTCACTGGTCAGGTAGTAGCTGTTGATCCCTTTGGTGGCTTCGATCATCTGGAATGACTCGTTAGCCGGCATGATCGGACCCCAAGACACCTGCAGGAAGTGGTTTATCAGGGTTTCGATATGCTGCAGCGTCCGCTCTTTCGGCGGCGGCGTAGTCAGCGGATGATCGGCCTTGAACGGTCCTGCGGGCATGTTATTCAGGCACTGCTCAAGTATTCTCAGGCTCTGTCGCATCTCTTCGACTTTCAGCATAACCCGACTGTAGCAGTCGCTGATGCCGTCGCCGACCGGCACTTCAAAATCAAAGTTTTCATAGCCGGAATAAGGGCGCCATTTACGCACGTCGAATGAAATGCCGGTAGCGCGCAGCGCAGCACCGGTAACGCCCCAGTCCAGGGCCTCCTGGGCATTGTAGGCGGCAACGCCCTCTGCACGGTTGCGCAGCACGCTGTTTTTCAGCGCCGCTTTGACATAGCCGTCAAGGCGCTTGGGCATCCAGTCGAGGAATTCACGCAACAGCCCCTCCCAGCCTTTAGGCAGGTCGTGGGCCACGCCACCGATACGGAACCAGGCCGGATGCATACGAAAACCGGTGATGGCTTCGACCACGTCATAAATTTTCTGACGGTCGGTAAATGCCAGGAACACCGGCGTCATACCGCCGATATCCTGAATATAGGTACTGATATACAGCAGATGGCTGTTGATGCGAAACAGCTCGGACAGCATGACCCGAATGACGTTTACGCGATCCGGCACGACAATGCCGGCCAATTTTTCAACCGCCAGCACATAAGGCATTTCATTGACGCAGCCGCCGAGGTATTCAACCCGGTCGGTATACGGAATATAGCTGTGCCAGGACTGCCGCTCGCCCATTTTTTCCGCGCCGCGGTGGTGATAACCGATATCAGGTACGCAGTCGATGATTTCTTCGCCATCGAGCTGCAAAATGATACGGAAAGCACCATGGGCGGAGGGATGGTTCGGCCCGAGGTTCAAGAACATGAAGTCTTCGTTTTCGGTGCTGCGGCTCATGCCCCATTCTTCAGGCTTGAAGGTCAGCCCTTCCATTTCCAGATCTTCTTTCTGTTTGGTCAGCTCATAGGGATCAAATTCCGTCGCCCGCGCCGGATAATCCTTGCGCAGCGGATGACCTTCCCAGCTTTTAGGCATCATGATACGGGTCAGATGCGGATGGCCGTCGAAAGTCATGCCGAACATTTCCCAGGTTTCACGTTCATACCAGTTGGCATTGGGAAATATTTTGGTGATGGTCGGCAGATGCATGTCGTTTTCCGACAGCGCGACCTTGAGCATGATATCGCGGTTGCGATCAATCGATATCAGATGATAGAACACGGTGAAATCCGCCGCTGGCAGGCCTTCACGATGGGTACGCAGTCGCTCGTCTACCCCATGCAGGTCATACAGCATGACATAGGGCTTGGGCAGTTTCTTTAAAAACGTCAGAATCTCGAGAATCTGTTCACGTTTGACCCAGATCACCGGAATGCCGGTGCGGGTTGGCTGAACGGTAAAGGCATCCGAGCTGAATCGGTCACGCAATTCGCCAATCACCGGATCATCTAGATGATCACGGGTGTGCCAGGCCGGCAGGGCATCCTGTTGCGTAGTTAAATCTGTCATATTTTTATCACCAAATTTAGGCCGTACCGGCTTGGGTCCTCAACGCATGGGTTGAACAGACAAACGCCGGCTGTCGATGCGCGTTAAATCTCGTCCGGAGACCGCAAGTTGGTCACAGCAATACGCTCACCCTGCTTACGCTCACGTTCCGACGGCATATTGGCGCGATAGACGCCCTGATCACCGACGACCCATGAAAGCGGCCTGCGTTCTTTGCCAATCGATTCCTTCAGCAGCAGCAGCGCCTGGATGTAAGCTTCCGGGCGCGGCGGGCAACCCGGTATATAAACATCGACCGGCAGGAATTTATCTACACCCTGCACAACCGAATAAATGTCATACATGCCGCCCGAGTTGGCACAGGCTCCCATCGATATCACCCATTTGGGTTCCAGCATCTGATCGTAAAGGCGTTGAATGACCGGCGCCATTTTGGTAAAAGGCGTGCCGGCGATAACCATGAAATCGGCCTGGCGTGGTGAGGCACGGATAACTTCAGAACCGAAGCGGGCCACATCATGGACAGCAGTAAAAGAGGTGGTCATTTCCACATAGCAACAGGAAAGGCCGAAATTATAAGGCCACAATGAATTTCCCCGGCCCCAGTTCACGGCGTTATGCAACGCGTTTTCAAGTTTACCCATGTAAACGCTGCGGTGAACATGCTGCTCCAGGGGATCGCCGACGGTCTCCTGCTTTTGCAGGGGATAACGGTTATTCTCACCGTCCGGATCAACACGGGTCAGTGTATAGTCCATTTTTATAAGCCTCGCTATTACTGCTGATGACGTTGGTTTTCGGCAATCGGACCGGCTTTGCGCAGCCGGCGTGAACGTTCAGGCGTCCATTCCAGGGCGCCGATACGGACCAGATAAACCAAACCCGCCAACAGAATGAAAATGAAAATTGCCGCTTCGATGAAACCGATCCAGCCTGCCTCCCGTATGGAAACTGACCAGGCATAAAGGTAAAGGGCTTCAACGTCGAAAATGACGAAAAACATGGCTACAAGATAATATTTGGCTGAAAGGCGCAGTCTAGCCGTTCCGACCGCTTCTATGCCCGATTCGAATGGGGTATTTTTATGACGGGCGCGGGCGCGGCCACCCAGCAGGAAGCCGCCAAGCAGCATAAAACAGCACAGACCAACTGCACCGACAAGGAATACAGCGAAGGCCCAGTTATGGGCAGTAACTTCAGTGGCTATTGACATTGTCATTGCTTACTCGTCAAAAGTAGCGTTCGGCACCCTGCTCTTATCTCGGCAGTTGGCCACGCCACATCGATTCACAGGAAGGAAAGTAAAATAACCGCACTTGGCTGATACTACAGCTATACACAGCCATTATGTGGGGTTTTTTACTCCTTTTCATAACCTTTTGTCAATCAAGACAAAAGAAACATCATGGTAATTTACATCTCTGTTAACTGATTAACATATGATGCGGACGGCCTAAGCTTAATCGTGTCAGTTTAAGGGGAGCTCAAACCCTGAGCCCATAAGGTTTTAGCCTTTGGCGCGGTTAATTATAACATCGACATCGTAAATCGGACGATTCCCCGTTATCGGTAAGGATATTTTTTGATCCAGCACACAGTTTAGGGACATTTCAGCACGGATCGAGCGAATTTGCTGTTTGATATTTAGCCTATTTATATTGAAACGCCATTTCATTTATTCAATAGGGCTCGATGTACTGTGAGCTCGAGGCGAGCCCATCTCAGAAAAAATAAAGTGGGATGTAAGCGGATGTAAATATGCAGTTAATGGCGTTTTTCACGGCTTGATAGATGAGTTACTCATGAAGTGTGCCAAATAAACACTTAAAAGAAATAAGCCACTCATAATAGTGGCTTATTACCTTAGGCTTATTTTCACTTATCCACTGCCAGTGAACTCTCGCCCTCACCCTCGACTGATGGGGGCTGCTGCTGGTTGTAAGGATCATTGCCCGACTGCACGGCGCTGAAAATGGCCATGGCCAGCTCATTTTCACAGTGAGGATTTTTACTCAGCACATATTGTGTATCGGGAACCGCAGGCATGCCTTCATTGCGGCCTAACACCCTAAGCTCAGGACTCATCATTTCAACCGGACGCAGAGTAATACCCATCCCTGATTTTACCGCGGCACGTATTGCTGAAAGCGTAGAGGCTATATAGGCAATGCGCCACGGCAGGCCAGCAGCTTCCAGGTATTCAATCGCCAGTGTTCTGAACGGACTCGGCTCATCCAGCACCACCAGAGGAATTATTTCACCAGGAATGAAACGGTAATCCGCTGCGCAGTACCATAGGGTAGGCGAAGTACGTAATGTGACATAGGGATGCTGCTGCAAATTAAGCGTGGTAATCGCCAGATCCACCTCGCCTTTAGTCAGCATGTCTAACATCTGGGGACTGCGTTTTACACAGACATCGACCGAGAGCTTGGGATAGACACGTGTAACACGATTAAGCAAGTAAGGCAGGATAGTATCGGCGGTATCATCAGAAGCGCCGATAGTCAGTACTCCCTGAATGTTGCTGTACATGAGTGAGGTGCAAGCTTCATCATTATAGAGCAAAATTTTCCGGGCATAACCGAGTAATTGTATGCCGTGTTCAGTCAATAGTTTGTTTCGACCATGACGGGCAAACAATTCTTTTCCAACAAGCTGTTCTAATCGTTGCATTTGCTGGCTGACTGCTGACTGTGTACGGCAAACAGAAGCCGCTGCGGCAGCAAAAGTGTTAAGGTCAGCGACGGCAACAAACGTTCTCAATAAATCCAAATCAAGATTGAGCACGGGACGATTTGCATTGGTCATATATTGTCTTCACTTTATGAATTCTAATTACAAACTACTGCCCTGGTGTTTCAAAAAACATGCAACCAAGCAATACTGCTATGAGCCTGGAACCTGCAAGCATGGCGATGCCGTGCCTGGCAATCCGCTATGCTGATATGCGCTTTAATCTGGCGTTAACGCCGCGCTAATCCCCATTCAAGGCTCAACATATATAAAACCTAGCCAGTGTTGTCACAACCCAGCACTTATCATCCGCAAAGTGCTAAATTTCGTAAGGATATCATCCGACCAGCGAGTGGTGAAAATTGAGAACGGCTTTTGTAACGTCCGATTCTTAAATGTCATTAATTGAATTTCACACTAAAAAAAAGACTCGAGACTGAATATTCGAGGCAAATGGATATTCCGCAATTCAGCTTTACTTAATAACATAAGAATTTCTTAACTATTGTTTCTAAACCTAAATTATTACTTTGATGAGAAATGGACTCACAGCTAAATTTATACCATAAATAACTACCATAAACGAAACAACAATAATTTTGAAGGGGCAAATTATTGCGTTAATTATTAAACACCTTACTTTATACAGGTGTTTATTAATACAGGGCATGGCCTGATTCCCTGTTGAATGAGGGTGACAGGCCTTTAACGGCATTACCATAGCCAATAGTGCTATTGGTGCCGCGTTTGCAGTATTCCGCAGAGCACATAGCCTGATTTTTTATGGGGCTATACCTTGGCCGGCCGATAACTCTGTCATTCAGTAGATTATTATTTCCGCTAATAGTTCAAAAAACGACCTGCTCGTTCACTCAGGATCATCTATGTTGCAAAGAGCCATAATGAACATCTGTCATGGTTGGCGCCATCGATAGTCCGGCTCAACCCATGTCCTAAAAGTCCGCCTGCCCCCTTTTCATTTCCTTGGCGGTGATTTGTCGTCAAAGCGGTTTAGCCTCCTTCAAAAACGGCAACGAGAAGAGTACATTAGGCGCATTGCGCGATTCCATGGTGGGAATACGCTGGCTCTTATAAGGCTCAATATCGTGACAATCCCAGTAGAGAAATCCAGTAAGCTTGAAAATGTGTGTTATGACATTCGCGGACCGGTGCTGAAGCAAGCCAAGCGTCTGGAAGAGGAAGGCAATAAAGTCATTAAGCTGAATATCGGCAACCCTGCGCCGTTTGGTTTTGATGCGCCGGATGAGATTCTGGTCGATGTTATCCGTAATCTTCCGACCGCCCAGGGTTACTGTGACTCGAAGGGCTTGTATTCGGCGCGTAAGGCGATTATGCAGCATTACCAGGCGCGTGATATGCATGATATCACCGTCGAGGATGTGTATATCGGCAATGGCGTTTCCGAGCTTATTCTGCAGTCGATGCAGGCGCTGCTGAACAGCGGGGATGAGATGCTGATTCCAGCGCCTGACTATCCGCTGTGGACCGCCTCGGTGGTGCTTTCCGGCGGCAGTGCAGTGCACTACCTCTGTGATGAGGAAGCGGGCTGGTTTCCGGACCTGGCTGACATTCGCAGCAAGATCACGCCGCGTACCCGCGGGCTGGTGATTATCAACCCGAATAATCCTACCGGTGCGGTGTACAGTAAAGAGGTGCTGCTGGAACTGGTGGAGATCGCTCGTCAACATAATCTGATTATTTTCTCCGATGAGATTTATGACAAAATTCTGTATGACGCTGCAGAGCATCATTCTATTGCTGCGTTGGCACCGGATTTGCTGACCGTGACATTTAACGGGCTATCCAAAACGTATCGGGTGGCGGGTTTTCGTCAGGGCTGGATGGTGCTGAATGGCCCCAAAAAACATGCCCGCGGCTATATTGAGGGGCTGGAAATGCTGGCGTCGATGCGGCTTTGCGCTAATGTGCCGATGCAGCATGCGATCCAGACAGCGTTGGGAGGCTATCAGAGCATCAGTGAGTTCATCCATCCGGGCGGACGGCTCTATGAACAGCGTAATCGCGCCTGGGAACTGATTAATGAGATTCCTGGCGTGAGCTGTGTCAAGCCAAGCGGCGCGCTGTATATGTTCCCCCGCGTTGATGCCCGTAAATTCAATATCCTTGATGATCAAAAAATGGTGCTCGACTTGCTGTTGCAAGAAAAGGTACTGCTGGTGCAGGGCAGTGCGTTTAACTGGCCGTGGCCGGATCATTTGCGGATCGTGACGCTGCCGCGAGTTGATGAGCTGGATGTGGCGATCGGCCGGTTTGCGCGTTTTCTGGAAAAATATCATCAGTGAGAGCGGGTCTCCCTTCAACACGCGCGCAGTTCGGCATCGGCGCTGGGCGTTGTTGATGATGGCGGGGGCTTATCGGTTTGCATTCCGCTGGTGTGTTGCCCACAATAGTGTTTCTGCCTTTCAGCTGTAAGGATTCGCTATGTCCCAGAGCCATTTTTTCGCTCATCTCTCCCGTATGAAATTAATTAATCGCTGGCCGCTGATGCGTAATGTTCGCACTGAGAATGTGTCTGAGCATAGTTTGCAGGTCGCTTTTGTGGCCCACGCGCTGGCGGTTATCAAGAATCGGATGTTTGGCGGCACACTGAATGCAGAGCGCATAGCGCTGTTGGCAATGTACCATGATGCCAGCGAGGTGTTGACGGGCGATATGCCGACCCCTATCAAGTATTTCAATGCGCAGATTGCTCATGAGTACAAAAACATTGAGCGGATCGCTCAGCAGAAATTGATTGATATGCTGCCGGAAGAACTTCGGGATGACTATCGTTCGCTGATTGATGAAAATTATCATTTGCCTGAAGAGCGGTCAGTGGTTAAGCAGGCCGATGCGTTGTGCGCCTATCTGAAGTGTCTGGAAGAGATTTCTGCCGGTAACAAGGAATTCCAATTGGCGATGGCCAGACTGGAAAAGACCCTTACCGAGCGCAACAGCCCCGAGATGGAGTGGTTTATGGCGCGTTTTGTGCCGAGCTTTAATCTTTCGTTGGATGAGATAAGCCAGGACAGTCCACTGTAAAAAGACAAGGCAATCCGCTTTAGATATGTCAGAACAATATGTTTTAGATATGTCAGAACAATATGTCTCAGATATGCTAGAACAATATGTTTTACATATATCAGAACAATATGTTTTAGATATGTCAGAACAATATGTTTTAGATATGCCAGAACACTGTGTCTTAGATGCGCTAGAACAATAAGTTTTTGATATGCCAGAACACTGTGTCTTAGATGTGCTAGAACAATAAGTTTTTGATATGCCAGTACGGGCCGCTTAAAACGGAAAAAGTATCGGCACCAGGATAACGCTGGCCCCCATGACCAGTAGTGTGAAAGGGACGCCCAGCCGCACGAAATCACCGAACTTGTAACCGCCGGGGGCCAGCACCAGGGTATTGACCGGCGATGATATCGGCGTCATGAATGCCGCCGAGGCGGCGATGGCGATGATCATGGCGAACGGGTAAGGTGAGACCGACATTTCGCGGGCGGCACCGATGGCAATCGGTGCCATCAGTACGGCGGTGGCGGTGTTGGATATAAACAGGCCAATGACGGCACAAAGTAAAAACAGGCTGATGAGCATGACATGCGCCCCTGCCCCGCCGGAAATCTGCATCAGCATGCTGACGACCAGGGCTACTCCGCCGGTTTTCTGCAGCGCCAGGGCAAAAGGCATCATGCCGACGATCAGTATCAGGCTGGGCCAGTGTATCGATCGGTAGGCGCTTTCCATGTCAATGCAGCGGAATTTTCCCATCAGGATACAGGCGATAATCGCGGCAATCGGGTTGGGTATCTCCTCGGTAAGCATCATGGCGACCATCAGCGCCAGGCAAAACAAGGCATGGGGCGCCTGGCTTACCGCCGGGGCGACATCGTCTACTTCAGCAGGTAGACTGAGCAGGAGGAAGTTATGCTTTTTCTGCTGTAACTGGCGGATTTGCTTCCAGTCGCCAATCACCAGCAAAATATCCCCCAGTTGTAGTTCTTCATCTATCAGCTTGCCGTCAAGCGCTTGACCGGCGCGGCGAATACCAACCACATTGACGCCATAGCGGCTGCGAAAGCCGACTTCCCTCAGGCTTTTACCCAGCAGTTCGGAGTCGGGAATGAGGGTGACTTCGGCCATGCCGACATCTCTTGCCTGGTCTGAAAAATATTCACCGCGCAGGATCATCGGTTCCAGCATTTTTTCACTGCAGAATTGACGCAGATCCATGTCTGAGGACGACATGTCAATCAGTAATACGTCCCGCTGATGCAGTTCGGTATTACTACTGACGCTGACCATGACACGGCGAAACTTGCGCCAGCGTTCTATGGCGACGACGTTGGCGCCGTAGTGATCACGCAGGCCCAGGTCATCGAGCCGATGTCCGATCAGGGGGGAGCCGGGACGGACCGCCAGTCGCCTGGCACGGCCAGACAGGTGATAATCATGAATCAAATCGCGGAAGGTTCGCCGCAGCCATTGCTCACCCTGGGACTGGGTACTGTCAGTGGCCAACCAGTAGCGCGCCACCAGCATATAGCCGATGCCCATCGCCAGTACTACGATGCCTATCGGGGTAACGGCAAAGAAGCCGAAACCCGCGACGCCTTCGCGCAGCAGTTCACTGTTGACCACCATATTGGGTGGCGTGGCGACCAGCGTCATCATGCCGCTGATAAGCCCGGCAAAACTCAGCGGCATCAGCAGTCGGGCTGGGGATGACTTCATTTTCAGCGAGACGCTGAGCACGACCGGGATAAATATCGCCACCACGCCGGTGGAACTCATTACCGCGCCGAGGGCCGCCACGGTTATCATCAGCAGCACCAGCATGCGGGTTTCACTGTTTCGGGCCGCTTTCATCAGCCACTCACCCACCTGATAAGCGATGCCGGTGCGTACCAAGCCTTCTCCTATCACAAACAGCGCCGCAATCAGCAGCACGTTGGGATCGCTGAAGCCGGCGGTTGCCTCCGCCAGGCTCAAGGTACCGCTCAGGACGAAGGCGATGATCACCAGCAGGGCGACCACGTCCATTCGCACCTTGTTGGTGGTAAACAGCACCACTGCAACCAGCAGCAGGGCAAGCACCCATAAGAGTTCGTAATTCACGCAGCGTCCTGAAATGAGGGGATGATCCACGTGTAAATCATGCCATAAAAAAGCCCCGCTGATACGGGGCTGAATCATCTTTTAGGCAATGTGCAGATAACCGTCCGGATTCAGGCCTTGCTGACCCGAAAGCCGTGGTTGTCGGGTTCAACCAGCAGTTGCGTAAGCGCAGAGATATGCATGGCCACCGCGTCCAGCTGTGGGGTATGCGCCGGCGGATTGACGGCAATCACCGGCGAGCCTGCCGCCAGTCCTGACTGGATACCGGCGATGGCATCTTCCACCACGATGCAATCGGCCGGGCTCAGGCCCAGCCGGCTGGCGCCCAATAGGTAGGCGTCGGGCTGAGGCTTGCCCCGCGCCACCTGTTCGGCGGTAATCAGGCATTCCGGCAGCGGTAGATTACCGGCCTTCAGGCGGGAAGACGCGACAGGCAGTGAACCTGAGGTGACGATAGCCCAGGGGATATTCAGCTCGGTCAGGCGTTCAAGCAGGGCAGCGGCCCCCGGCAGCGCAGTGACGCCATCAGTACAGCCGGCTTCGAACGCCTCGAGGAGGCTGAACTCGGACTGGATCTCCTGCTCACTGGCGCCGGGCATGAAATGGCGCAGTGAAGTAATGGCCTGTTTGCCATGGATAAAATCAAACACCTGCTCTACCGGCACGCCACGCCGGGTTGCCCAGTTGCCCCAGGCCAGCTCGACTACCGGCAGCGAATCGATTAACGTCCCATCCAGATCAAACAGAAATCCTTTACCTTGCACTGTCCTACCTCCGGTTTTCAGGCGTTGATGATTTGAGAGATTTCAACGGCGCTCAGATGATACTGGCGCGGGCATGACTGCCAGACAGCGACCATGCGCAGGTATTTATCCCACATTTTGGTCTGGGAGTTAAAGCCGTGGGTACCGGAGTCAAAATGGGTATAGCGCCCTTCGGTGAATACCATGAAGCGGACATAGCCAAGATAGCGGGCTTCGGTGGCTGCATCAAAGCCGAGGAACGACAGACGGCGCTCATCGATATCCTGGCGATCGTTAAGATTCGACCAGGAAACCTGTAGCGCATGATGCATTTCCATAATATCGATGATGGTGCGGCAAACATCTTCGCTCAACTGGCCAAAATCATGATCCAGTTCGCGCATCTGCAGGCCATAGCCCCGCTCGATGATGGTTTGCAGGCGGCGATAACGCTCGCCGTTTTCCGCATCCATCATCGCCATCATTTTGTATTGGTTGGACAGAATCAACCGCTGGGCGTTTGTCATTTCCATTATCCACTCCTGAAGTAGTCACTGATACCGCCAAATTTAGCCGGGTAGCAGCATGGCATAATGTTTGACGCGGCGGTACCGCAAGCCGTTGTTTGTTTGATTTAAAACATCAGCAGATGAAATTTCGTCCGGATGCGGCCGGTGTACGGCGAAGACCGGTTAAAGCTCATCAAGGAACGTTTTGTCAAGCTGCTTGAATGCCCTGCTGAGCGTATCGGCCAGCATCTGATAGGTCGGCGTTCCTTCTACCGGGGCCAGCGACTGCCCAGCGTCGTTAAGCCGGTGGCGCACATCGTGAAACCAGTGCAAAAGCGTAGGGGGCAATGGCGTAATTGAACGCTTGCCCAGCCACCATAGTCCCTGCATCGGCAGGCTGCAGGCGAAAATGGCGGTGGCGATAGCCGGGCCTATCTGCCCGCCCAGCGCAATCTGCCAGCACAGGGTAAAAACCGCCACCGCCGGCATGAAGCGCACGCCGAAGCGGGTGGCAAGGATGACGCGGTTTTCGGCGAACACTGGCGCAAGGCGCTTATCCACCGGCCAGGTTTTCATATAGCGTTGTCCGCGTTGGAAAATCTGGAACCAGCCGACCGAACCTGAAGGTGTCGTTGCCATAGCGGACCTCAACTTTACGAATAAAATTTAAAATTTTTGTGCAAAACCACAAGCTACTTTTATAACATTCAAAAATATTTTGTTTTTAAAGCCGTCAATCGCTATCCTATTGCCGCCATTCGGCATGGAATTCAGTCGTCGTAACCAAACTCAGCCAACATGACTGGCTCATGATGTTAAGATAGGCCTTAAACCGAACGGCATTCATAATAGTGCTCTACACCCGTTTTATTAGTTCATGTCAGGAATTCAACCTGGACATGATGTTAATCATAAATGTCAACGACGATATGCGCTACGCTTAAAGTCCGTTTGACCATTTATTAACCACGCATAACAAATAGGTACTTCCATGTCGAGTAAGCTTGTACTGGTTCTTAACTGTGGCAGTTCTTCACTGAAATTTGCCATCATAGATGCTGCGAATGGTGAAGAACATATCTCCGGTCTCGCCGAGTGCTTCAACCTGCCCGAAGCACGTATCAAATGGAAGCTGGACGGCGGCAAAGAAGAAGCTGCATTAGGTGCCGGCGCTGCCCATAGCGAAGCCCTGCGTTTCATTGTTAATACTATTCTGGCAAAAAAACCAGAACTATCGGCTCAATTAACCGCTATCGGCCACCGCATCGTGCACGGCGGCGAGCACTTTACCCAGTCAGCCATCATCGATGACGAGGTACTGCAGGGCATCAAGGATTCCATCCCGTTTGCCCCGCTGCATAACCCAGCTCACCTGATAGGTATAGCCGAAGCGCTGAAATCATTCCCTGACCTGGCTAACAAAAACGTTGCCGTGTTCGATACCGCGTTCCATCAGACCATGCCGGAAGAATCGTATCTTTATGCCTTGCCGTACCGCCTGTATAAAGATCACGCTATTCGTCGCTATGGCGCTCATGGCACCAGCCATTTCTACGTAACCCGTGAAGCGGCCAAAGTGCTGAACAAGCCGGTTGAACAGTTGAACCTTATCACCTGCCACCTGGGTAACGGTGGTTCTGTCACTGCGGTCCGTAACGGCCAGTGTGTTGACACGTCCATGGGCCTGACCCCGCTGGAAGGCCTGGTCATGGGCACCCGCAGCGGCGATATCGACCCGGCGATCGTGTTCCATCTCCATGATGCCATGGGCATGTCCGTCGAGCAAATCAACCATTTGCTGACCAAGGAATCCGGCCTGCTGGGCCTGACCGAAGTCACCAGCGACTGTCGTTATGTCGAAGACAACTATCAGGAAAAAGCTGACGCCCGTCGCGCGATGGACGTGTACTGCCACCGTCTGGCCAAGTACATCGGTTCTTACGCTGCGCTGATGGATGGCCGTCTTGACGCGGTTATCTTCACCGGCGGTATCGGCGAAAACGCCGCAATGGTGCGTGAGCTATCGCTGAAAAAACTGGCTCTGCTGGGCTTCGAAGTCGATCACCAACGCAACCTGGCTGCCCGTTTCGGCAAAAGCGGCACCATTACCACCGATGCCAGCCGCCCGGCCATCGTTATCCCGACCAATGAAGAACTGGTCATTGCGCAGGACGCAGCGCGTCTTACCGCATAAGCGACTCCCCGTTCCACCGGCCCAGGCCGGTGGAATTATTTTTGACTAACGAGCAACCGTTCAAAGAGGTTTAGCCGTGTCCCGTACAATCATGTTGATCCCAACAGGCACCAGCGTCGGTTTGACCAGCGTCAGCCTGGGTGTCATTCGCGCCATGGAGCAAAAGGGCGTGCGCCTGAGCGTTTTCAAGCCCATTGCACAGCCCCGCTCTGGTGAAGATGGCCTTGATTCCACCACCAATATCATTCGTGCCAATTCGTCCATTCCTTCAGCTGATCCGCTACAGATAAGCTACGCCGAATCTTTGCTGGGCAACAACCAGCAGGATGCGCTGATGGAAGAGATCATCGCCCGCTATCATGCCAACACCCGCGATGCGGAAGTGGTG
Organism: Biostraticola tofi; assembly: GCF_004343195.1. Lineage (GTDB taxonomy): Bacteria > Pseudomonadota > Gammaproteobacteria > Enterobacterales > Enterobacteriaceae > Biostraticola > Biostraticola tofi. The sequence goes on from NZ_SMCR01000001.1 coordinate 760,276, forward strand.
CTGGTTGAAGGCTTGGTGCCTACCCGTAAACATCAGTTCGCCAATGCGCTGAACTATGAAATCGCCAAGACGCTGAATGCCGAAATCGTGTTCGTGGTATCGCTGGGCAACGATTCGCCGGCTCAGCTAAAGGATCGCGTTGAACTGGCGCGTTCCAGCTTCGGCGGCAGCAAAAACAAAAACATCATCGGCGTGATCGTTAACAAACTGAACGCTCCGGTAGATGAACAGGGCCGCACCCGACCTGACCTGTCTGAAATTTTTGACGACTCCAACAAGGCCAGCGTCGCCAACATCGATCCGGCCCAGTTGTTTGAAAACAGCCCGCTGCCGGTGCTGGGCTGCATCCCGTGGAATTTCGAGCTGATTGCCACCCGCGCCATTGATATGGCCAGGCATTTAGGTGCCAGCATCATCAATGAAGGCGATATCAACACCCGCCGCGTGCGTTCTGTGACCTTCTGTGCCCGTAGCCTGCCTAACATGCTGGAACACTTCCGTCCAGGTTCGCTGCTGGTGACCTCTGCCGACCGCCCTGACGTGCTGGTTGCCGCCTGCCTGGCGGCCATGAACGGCGTCGAAGTCGGTGCCATCCTGCTGACCGGCGGCTATGAGATTGATGCCCGCATCAACAAGCTGTGTGAACGCGCTTTCCAGACTGGTCTGCCGGTATTTACCGTGCAAACCAACACCTGGCAGACCTCCCTCAGCCTGCAGAGCTTCAGCCTGGAAGTACCGGCCGATGACCACAGCCGGGTTGAGAAACTGCAGAACTACGTTGCCGGCCACATCAATAACAGCTGGATTGAATCTCTGACCGCCAGCTCTGAACGCTCGCGTCGTCTGTCTCCTCCTGCGTTCCGTTACCAGTTGACTGAACTGGCTCGCCAAGCGGGCAAACGTATCGTGCTGCCCGAAGGTGATGAACCGCGTACCGTTAAAGCGGCGGCAATCTGTGCCGAACGCGGCATCGCCCATTGCGTCCTGCTGGGCAACCCGGACGAAATCAAGCGCGTGGCTGCGGTACAGGGTGTTGAGCTGGGCCAGGGCATCGAGATAATCGATCCTGAGGTCGCTCGTGAAAAATACGTTCCGCGTCTGGTTGAACTGCGCAAGAGCAAAGGCATGACCGAAGTGGTGGCTCGCGAACAGCTGGAAGACAACGTGGTGCTGGGTACACTGATGCTGGAACAGGGCGAAGTAGATGGCCTGGTGTCCGGTGCGGTGCATACCACCGCCAATACCATTCGTCCGCCGCTGCAGCTTATCAAGACTGCGCCGGGCAGCTCGCTGGTTTCGTCGGTATTCTTCATGCTGTTGCCCGAACAGGTGCTGGTCTATGGCGACTGCGCCATCAACCCGGACCCTACCGCTGAACAGTTGGCCGAAATCGCGATTCAGTCCGCCGATTCCGCTGCCGCTTTCGGCATCGACCCGCGGGTGGCGATGATTTCCTATTCTACCGGTAATTCCGGCGCCGGCAGCGACGTGGAAAAAGTGCGTGAAGCCACCCGCCTGGCGCAGGAAAAACGTCCTGACCTGGTGATTGACGGTCCTTTGCAGTACGACGCCGCCATCATGGCCGACGTTGCCCTGTCAAAAGCGCCTAACTCACCGGTGGCCGGCAAAGCCACGGTATTTATCTTCCCTGACCTGAACACCGGTAACACCACTTACAAAGCGGTGCAACGTTCAGCTGACCTGATTTCCATCGGGCCGATGCTGCAGGGCATGCGCAAGCCGGTCAATGACCTGTCGCGCGGGGCACTGGTCGATGATATCGTTTATACCGTTGCGCTGACCGCTATCCAGTCTCAGCAGGCTGAAGACGCAAAATAAATGGTGAACCGTTGGCGGGCTGCCGGCCCGCTGACTGACGGATAATGCCGCCCAGTCACTCGGCTCGCTGAAAAAAGACCGGACTCGGTACTGTACGGACCCGGTCTTTTTTTATGCGTGTCATCCCATTAGCAGCGAAAGCGCCGCGGCAACATCGACCCCCGCCGAGGAGGCACAGCGGCAAAGGGGCATCGTCGGCTGGACGCCGGTTCAGGTGGGGCGAACGTCGGCGTCGGCTGTACGCCGGTTCAGGTGGGGCGAGCGTCGGCGTTGGCTGGACGCCGGCTCAGGTGGGGCGAACGTCGGCGTCGGTGCTTTCAGGGCTTAACGGTTTGCCATATTGCTGCTGATTATTTCGGCTCATCCACAGTGACAAGGCTTTCAGAGAATCAGGGGTGAACTCATCGCAGCGAGCGGTGATTTCCTCGGGGCTCAGCCAGTAGACCGAGTCGACTTCGGTTTCCTGCAGGGCGAACGGACCGTGGCTGACGCAACTGAACAAGGCGCCCCACGCGCGGCAGTATTCATTTTCGAAATAGAACAAACCGTGATCGGCGAAAGGCACATCGGCAATGCCGAGTTCTTCTTCCGCTTCGCGCCGGGCAGATTCCAAGACGTTTTCGCCACTCTGCACCACGCCGCCAGCCGTGGCGTCCAGATAGCCCGGATAAAAATCCTTGGTTTCAGTACGACGTTGAACCAGAATTCTGCCCCTGCCGTCGTGGACCACAATGTAGGTGGCCCGGTGGCGCAAGCGTTCTGCCCGCATCTGTTGTCGGCTTGCCTGTGCGATAACCTCGTTGTCTTCATTGACGATGTCTACCCACTCCAGACCTGCAGGCTGATTCTGTTGCTCCATCCTCTGAAACCCTTAATGTTAAACGCGGGAGGGCCGCGCATTGGCTGTTGAACATGGCGGCAGATGATGCCACTTTGGAACAATGATGACCTAATGTGTCATAACTTAGAGTGTAATCGAGACTTGTGCAATAGTCTTGCGGACAGTGAAAGTAACGCCTTCCCGCCGCCTAGAGTGAGCCGGCCGCTGCAGCGGGGAAATTCAACGTTTGGCTCACTGGCCGTTATGAAACTAAAACGGCAATAGCGGGGGAATATGCATCACGGCTTCAGCGATGGGGAATTGAGGTCATTGCGGCGATGGCATCCCGGGTAACAGTCCTCGTCCGGGAAGCGTATGGCGGGCTGGGGTGCCCGCTGCCGCGGGATACTGTTCATCGGGAGAGATATAGACCTGAGAAGTCGCAATATAACCGTCATGGAACGTCGCTTCGAGGTAAGTGGCCTGCCATCCGGTTTTCGGGGTCGACAATGGGATGGTAATGTTGTCCCCCATGGCGGCCAGATCGACCGGCGATTCCTGGTAATTTACCCCACTGGCATAGCGGAAATCTCTTGCCTCGGTATTGTGCGCCGTCCATTGTATAACGCTTGTCGGAGGTTCGGAAAAGCGTACCGTCAGCGTATTACCTCGGGTTACATCACGCTGAACATTTTCCGTGAGTTCGGGCAGCTCGATCTGGTGCTGAAAGCGGTTGATAAACGATATCAGTGATTGCTCGGTAATGGACACTATGTCTCTATGTGCGACGTTTGGCACCATCCGGAGCGATTTAACTCCCGGCAAACGGTTATAATAGAAACGACTGTTATCCGGCACATAAAAATCATCGCCACTGGCATTGATAATGTATTTTTTGATATTGAGTCGCTTGCCGAGGGAAGTATTGATATAAGACAAGGGGTCTTCCACCTGCATCAGGTCTTCAAATTCATCAGTGTCGATAAGCTTATCAATACCTTGTTTATAATAGGGATTGAACGCCACCGGCCAACTGCTGCCATAGGATTTATACATGTGTCTAAGGCAATTTTTTGTTCCCAACAGGTCAATGGTGAACGCCACGACGCCGTTGACATCCGGATCGGAAATGGCGGTCAGCCAAGCGGCCCAGCCACGTTTAGACGTCCCGGTAACGACAAACTTATCAATCTTCCATTCGGCCAATTCTCTCTTCGCCAGACGCATTGTCTGTGATACCGCGGCGCACATGGGAATATGCAGGGACTGATCGTGGTTTTGCTGCGGATCCTGCATAAAAAGCGCCCAGCTGTATGCCACGCTATCATCTTCAGCCAGTGGCGTGCTGTTACCCTGATAGTTGAGCGTCTGGTTGGGGACGTTGCTGACAGAAATAACAATGGTTTGTGTGTGGCTGGCGATACGATGGAGTTGGTCCTGAACAAAGTTGGTCGGCGCGGCAGGCTTACCTGACCCGTCATTATTGCCGCCATTATTGATGACCACCAGGGCGTTTTTTTCCTTTGCTGCATCCGGGATATAACATTCAACCTCGTGCTGCCAATGATCCGGAGCGACGATACCGCGCAATGACCATGACTGAGAGTTCAGTTGATAGCGATGCAGCGTCACACCGGAGAGTGGCTTTATTTCCATCAGTGAATAGTCCAGAGGCTGGGAGGCGAGCGCAATTCTGTAATCCGAAATCACTGTTGACAGCGGTGCTACTTGATCATCGGTCGCCAACACAGGCGGTGCCAGGGCGGCAGGAGCGGTTGTGATCATTGCTCGATGATATCCCTCGATATTCATATTAATAATCCTCTTCGAATCGCGACGAACACCACGTCAAGATTATCTGTGTCGATAAGCTGCTCTGTCATTCGGCCGGTGTTGTTGCAAGCATTACTTTTTCACCTTCTTTGTTGCCGACGAGTAACAGCTTATTGCGCTGACCATCATATTTTCCTTAACGAATAGCCTATGCTGTAGTGATACCGCATAACCGGGGGCGTTTGTCATGAAGATACTTATTACCGGTGGAACCGGGCTTATCGGCAGCCGCCTGGTGGCCCGGCTACTCACCCTATCCCATCATATTACCGTGCTGACCCGCGATCCCCAGGCGGCGCAGCGAAAGCTGGGCAGCAATATCGCCACTCTGACGACGCTTGCTTCATTCGATAATCTGGATGGGTTTGACGCCGTCATTAACCTGGCAGGCGAGCCTATCGCCGATAAGCGCTGGACCGACGAACAGAAAAAACGTCTGTGCGACAGTCGCTGGCAGGTGACTGAGCGCCTTAGCCGGCTTATCAGCCAGAGCGTAAAGCCGCCGTCGGTGTTTATTTCCGGCTCCGCTACCGGCTATTACGGCGATCAGGGTCAGACGGTGGTCACGGAAGATGAGCCGCCTGCGTTTGATTTTGCCCATACACTGTGCGCGCGCTGGGAAGCGCTGGCCATGGAGGCTGCCGGCCCGCGTACCCGGGTGATCATTTCCCGCACCGGCGTGGTGCTGGCCCCGGACGGCGGGATGATGGGTAAACTGCTGCCGCTTTATAAACTCGGGCTGGGGGGGCCTATCGGCAGCGGCAGGCAATATCTGCCGTGGATTCATATCGATGATATGATTGATGCCCTGCTGTTCATGCTGACCACTCCCGGCCTGAATGGCCCCTATAACGTCGTTGCGCCCTACCCGGTTCATAATGAGCAGTTCAGCGCCATTTTAGGCCATGTTTTGCGTCGACCGGCTTTTTTAACCGTGCCGGCCTGCGTCATCAAAATGGTGATGGGCGAAAGTGCGGTACTGGTGCTGGGCGGACAGCAGGCGATGCCACAGCGACTGGAACAGGCCGGTTTCAGCTTCCATTATTCAGAGCTTAAACCGGCCCTGAGGCAGATTGTCAACACCCTATGAACAGTGCCGGCGCAGTCAGATAGCGCCGGTGAAGGCTTTATTTTAGCGATCCGGACAGGAATTGCTGCAGGCGCGGGCTTTTGGGCTGGCCGAACAGTTCATCCGGTGAGCCCTGCTCTTCAATTACCCCCTGATGCAGGAAGATGACATGGTTGGACACGTGGCGGGCAAAGCCCATTTCATGGGTCACCACTACCATGGTTTTGCCCTCTTCGGCCAGCTTTTGCATGATGCGCAGCACTTCACCGACCAGTTCAGGGTCCAGAGCGGATGTGGGTTCGTCGAACAGTAATACGTCCGGTTCCATTGCCAGGGCACGGGCGATCGACACGCGCTGCTGCTGCCCGCCGGACAGGTTGATTGGATATTTGGCCCTGGCCCGCTCATCAATGCCAACTTTGTCCAGGTAACGCACCGCGCGCTCCCGCGCCTCGTTTTTGCTCAGGCCCAGCACCTGCACCGGTGCCTCCATGACGTTTTCCAACACCGTCATGTGGCTCCACAGGTTGAAATGCTGAAACACCATGGTCAGGCGGGTGCGCAACATCTGCAGCTGTTTCTTGTCGAATACCTTTAACTGGCCGTCGGTGTCGCGCACCATATGGATATCGACGTTATTCACGCTGATAGTACCTTCACTGGGCTTTTCCAGGAAGTTGATGCAGCGCAGAAAGGTACTCTTACCCGATCCGGAAGATCCGATGATACTGATGACATCGCCGGCACGTGCTTCGAGCGATACGCCCTTCAGAACTTCATGATCCCCGTAGCGTTTATGCAATTCCTTTATCAGGAGTTTGGTTTCTGACATGATTTTATCCTGCTGTTCGTCGCTCATTGCGGTTTGACATGGCGTAGCCAGCGCTTTTCCGCCTGTTTAAATAAAGAAATCAATCCATAGGACACGGCCAGATAGATAACCGCCGCGATACCGAAAGCGTAAAATGGCTGATAGGTCGCCGAATTGATATCACGGGCGATCTTAAGTACATCCGGCACCGTCGCGGTAAACGCCAGCGCCGTAGAGTGCAGCATCAGTATCACCTCATTGCTGTAGGCCGGAATGGCGGTACGCAGAGCGCTGGGCAATATGATGGAACGGTAGAGTTTGAACCAGGAGAAACCATAAGCCCGGGCAGCCTCTATTTCCCCATGGGGCACCGAGCGGATGGCACCGGCAAAAATTTCGGTGGTATACGCGCAGGTATTAAGCGTCAGGGCGAGAATGGTGCAGTTGAGGCCACTGCGGAAAAAGGCGTTAAGCAAATCAGTGCCGCGGACAATTTCCAGGCTGTACATACCGGAGTAAAACACCAGCAATTGCACGTAAAGCGGCGTACCGCGGAAAATATAGGTAAATAGCCATACCGGCAGGCTGATATAACGCCGTGGCGAAACCCGCGCTACCGCCATGAATACCGCCAGCAGGCCCCCCATCACCACCGAAGAAATCAGCAGCCAAAGGGTAACAGCCAGGCCGGTATAGCGGTAACCGTCGCTCCATAGCAGCGCCTGGCCATAGTGTTGCAGTATCTCGATCATAGTTCGGCCTTCTTCACGCCCAGCGAATAGCGGCGGTTCAGCCACAGCAGCACCCCATTGGACAGGGTGGTAAAGATCAGATATACCCCCCCGGCGACCAGGGCAAAGTAAAACGGCTGATAGGTGCCTTTACCGGCAAGCTGGGTCGCTTTGACCACATCATTAAGACCGAGCAGCGAAACCAGGGCGGTGGCCTTGAGGATCACCTGCCAGTTGTTACCAATACCGGGCAGCGCGAAACGCATCATCGCCGGGAACATCACGCGTCTGAAGGTTTGGCTGGCGGTAAAACCAAAAGCGGTGGCCGCCTCTATCTGGCCGCGCGGCACCGCCATAAACGCGCCACGGAACGTTTCAGTAAAATAGGCGCCGTAGATAAACCCCAGAGTAATGACGCCGGCCGCCATGGGATCTATGTCGATTTGATCCAACCCAATGGATTCAGTCAGGCTGTTCAGGGCTATCTGCAGGCCATAGAAAATCAGCAGCATCAGTACCAGATCGGGTACGCCGCGGATCAGTGTGGTATAGGCTTCGAAGACGCCCGCTAACAAACGACTGCGGGCAAGTTTGGCACCGGCGCCAACAAGACCGATGACCACCGATAACAATACGGCACTGAGGGCCAGTTCAAGCGTAACCAGCGTGCCGTTGATAATGAGTTCTGAATAACCGAAAAGCATGCAGCCTGTCCTGTCCTGATGAGGATGAGATTACCGGTTTGCCCGTGCCCCTCACGGGCAAACGCTAGATGACAGGATTAACCACCGTAAACATCAAAATCGAAGTATTTCTTGGCAAAGGTGTCGTAAGTGCCGTCCTTGCGCATTTCGGCAAACGCTTTATCCAACGCCGCTTTGAGTTCGGTATCGGCTTTACGCAGGCCCAGACCGGTACCGACGCCAAAGAATTTATCATCTTTTACCGCCGGACCGGCAAAGGCATACCCTTTGCCCGGCGCCTGTTTCAGAAAACCTTCGCTGCCGGCGACTTCATCCTGAAAGGCCACATCAATGCGCCCTGAGCCCAGGTCGGCATAAATCAGATCCTGGTTCTGATAGGCCACCACATCAATGCCTTTGGGCTGCCAATGGGTATTGGCATAGGCTTCCTGGGTAGAACCTTGCAGTACCCCTACCCGTTTGCCGCGCAGCGACTCGAGCGTCGGTTGAATATCAGATCCGGCTTTGGCGATAAGGCGGGCATTGGCGGCATACAGTTTGTCGCTAAAAGCGATTTCCTGCTGGCGCTTTTCGGTTATAGATAATGAGGAGATGATAGCGTCGATTTTCTTGGCTTTCAGCGACGGGATCAGGGAATCAAAATCGCTTTCAACAAAGGTACACTTGGCTTCGATGCGCTTGCACAGCTCTTTGGCCAGATCGATATCAAAACCGACCAGTTCACCACTGGCGTTTTTTGATTCAAAAGGTGCATAAGTCGGATCAGTGCCAATTTTAATATTTTTTGGAACGGCCGCGTAAACGCTTCCCGCCGACGCCAGAGCTAACACCAGAGGAAGAACTGTAAACAACTTTTTCATACGTTACCCTCGAATAATGATACGTTCAGGCTTACTGTGTGATGTTTTCAGCGGGATCAGTTGCACATTTCATGCCATTTCAATCGGTTTTCTGACAGAAGGCGGCTATCGGGATCAACAGCCTGTCCGCAGGGTTTGGGCTAGGCCGAGTCGATGTCTTGCTGGAGGTAAAACGAACAATCAGTAAAACGGGCAGAACAGGCCCGCCCCATTATGATCCTCGCCTTGATCAATTATGGTGCAATATAATATAAACACACAATTAATTACTTGCCGTGCCGCCTGACCAGCGCACGAACAGATCTTGCGGCAGTTCGATATCAAATTGATCCAGCACCCGATTCACCGTCTGATCGATGATATCCTGCAGCGTGGCGGGACGATGATAAAAGGCCGGCACCGGCGGCATGATAACGGCGCCCAATTCGGCGGCGGCGGTCATCAGACGCAGATGGCCCAGATGCAGCGGCGTTTCCCGGACGGCCAGCACCAGGGTGCGGCGTTCTTTCAGGGTAACGTCCGCCGCGCGCGTCAGCAGTCCATCGGTGTAACTGTGGACGATGCCCGACAGGGTCTTCATCGAGCATGGCAATATCGCCATGCCGAGCGTTTTAAACGAGCCAGAACTGATGCTGGCGGCAATGTCCCGGGCATCATGCACTTCATCGGCCAGGGCCTGAACCTCGCGCACGCTGTAGTCGGTCTCCAGGGCCAGGGTCTGCCGACCGGCGGCGCTGAGCACCAGATGGGTTTCAATCTCTTCAACCGCCTGCAGCACCTGCAGCATTCTGATACCGTAAATGGCGCCGCTGGCCCCGCTGATACCAATAATCAGTCGTTTTTTCATGTGATGTAGCGCCTTGTTCTACTGGGTAAACCCCATAAAAAAACACCTGGCGCACGCAAGCGCAGCAGGTGTTTTTATGACGGTTTTGCTTACCTGTGGTGCAACCCTGCGACGGATTGCACCTGAATTGCACGCCTTATCCTTCGTTGTGCATTTCCAGGTTTTCAACTTCATTCTGCATCCGGATGGCTTTGGAATCGTCATTACGCAGCGACTCAAGGTAATCAAGATAGCGCTGATCCACGTCCTTGGTGACGTAAATACCGTTAAACACCGAAGACTCAAACTGTACCACGTCAGGATTGTCTTCCTGTACCGCTTTTTCCAAATCAGCAAGATCCTGGAAAATAAGCGCATCGGCACCGATGAGCTTGCGGATTTCCTCGACTTCCCGGCCGTGAGCAATCAACTCGCTGGCGCTCGGCATATCGATACCGTAAACATTGGGGAAGCGAATTTCCGGCGCGGCGGAGGCCAGGTAAACATTACGGGCGCCGGCTTCACGGGCCATCTCAACGATCTGTTCAGAGGTGGTGCCGCGGACAATGGAATCGTCCACCAGCAGTACGTTCTTGTCCCTGAATTCTGCGCGATTGGCATTCAGTTTTCGGCGCACCGACTGACGGCGGACTTGCTGGCCCGGCATGATAAAGGTCCGGCCGACGTAGCGGTTCTTCACAAAGCCCTGACGATAAGGTTTGTTCAGGATACGCGCAATTTCCAGCGCGATATCGCACGAGGTCTCGGGGATCGGGATAACCACATCGATATCGAGGTCTTCCCACTCGCGCGCAATTTTTTCGCCCAGTTTCTGGCCCATGCGCACCCGGGCGCTGTAAACCGAAATTTTATCGATAAACGAATCAGGACGGGCAAAGTAGACATACTCGAACAGGCAAGGATTGCTCTTCGGATTTTCCGCGCACTGTCGGGTAAACAACTGGCCTTTTTCAGTAATGTAGACCGCTTCGCCGGCGGCGACATCACGCAGGAATTCAAAGCCCAGGGTGTCAAGCGCGACGCTTTCCGAGGCCACCATGTATTCGTTGCGGCCATCGGCCAGCGTGCGCTTGCCGATGACCAGCGGTCGGATACCGTTAGGATCGCGAAACGCGATAAGACCGTGACCGATAATCATGCCAACGCAGGCATAAGCGCCACGAATCTGCTGATGGGTACCGGCAACTGCGGCGAAGATATCATCCGCTTCCAGCGGGTAGTCAGGAAAACGATCCAGCTCGCGGGCGAAAATGTTGAGCAGGATTTCCGAGTCCGACGTGGTATTAACGTGCCGCCGGCCGCTTTCAAAAAGTTTTTTGCGCAACTCATGGGCGTTGGTCAGGTTACCGTTATGCGCCAGAGTGATGCCGAAAGGGGAATTGACGTAGAAGGGCTGCGCCTCAGATGCGCTTGAGCTGCCGGCGGTAGGATAACGGACGTGTCCGATGCCCATATTGCCCTGCAGGCGTTGCATATGCCGCGCTTCAAAGACATCTTTTACCAGTCCATTGGCCTTACGTAAACGAAAGCAATTCAATGCGTCTATGGTGACGATGCCAGCGGCATCCTGTCCACGGTGCTGAAGCACAGTTAACGCATCGTAAATCGACTGGTTGACCGGCATAAAACCGGCGATTCCGACAATACCGCACATGTTGTCATTTCCTCATCAGCGCTACCCAGGTATGGACTTACCGGGGTAAAAAACTCGACGTGCTTTGCAGATAGCTGAAAAACCATCTGATGATACCGCGGAACTGCGGTATCAGCTGAGACTGTTGCCAGTCCGTACTCTGGGAGAAGCCGGTAAAGGTGTCCAGGAAAAATAATACCGCCGACACAATCAATATGCCGCGCAAGATCCCAAAACAGACACCCAGTACCCGGTCGGTACCGGTCAGACCGGTTTTTTCCACCAGAGAGCCAATCACGTAATTTACGATTGCTCCCACGATCAGGGTCGCCACAAACAGCAGACCAATCGCGATGCCATTGCGAACAAGCGGGTCTTCAAACCGGGTAAAATAGACGGCGAGATACGCAAAATAATGACTGGCGACAAAAAATGCACAGGCCCAGGTCACTAAGGATAGCGCTTCGCGTATGAACCCGCGAATAAGACTTACCAGAGCAGAAAAAGCAATGATGCCAATAATGACGTAATCAACCCAGATCATGCGTGCATCCCTTGGTAATCCGCCCCGTCAGCTGTTCGCGGCGAATTCTAACAGAAAAAGAAAACGTTTGCGTAGCGGAATTCCACTCGACGTTTAAATTAATAATGACAATTAAAAAAAGCTATCAGGGGCAGCAAGATAGAGCGCAACGGCAAGGTTGCGCTCTGTCGCTGGCTACCGCGCGGAATAAGCACGTACCTGACCGCTCAGTCCGCTGGCCTGGTTTAGCTCCGGCAGCGAGGACTGCAGTTTCTGCTTCGAGGCATCCGGACCAACGAATATCCGGGTTATTTCCCCCTGGACCGGGGTTGCGGGCACGGTAAATACCCGGTAACCGGACAACCGCAGTCTGGCGACGATTTCGCTCACTCTGGCGGCGTTTTTCAGCGCCCCGAGCTGCACCACCCACGCCTGTCCCTTGGGCGCCTGCTCCGCCGGCGCGGCCGCCGGTGTGTCGACCGGCGCCGGGGCGGCAGGCCGGGAAACTGGCGTTTCTGCCGGCGTTGCCGGTCTGGCTGCGGGGCTAGCTACCGGCGCAGGCGTTGCCGGTTTCGGCGCAGGCTTGGCCACCGGTTTAGCCTCGGGGCGGGTCTCGGTTTTAACCGGCGGCCGGTTTTCCTGCCTGGGCGGTTTGACGGCAGTAGCGGGCTGACTCGGCCTGACCGACTGCGGTGCCACGGTAGCGGGTTGCGCCGGGGTCTGTGGCAAGGGGATTGAGGCATCTTCCAACGCGGATTTATTGGCTTCTTCTACCGCAGCACCGGCCCCTTCCGGCGGTTGAACCGGCAATGATGGATTTGCCTGCGAAGCGCTGTCGATTTCATCGGTATCCCCGGGTTTAGGCACCAGCGGAATGGCCGCAAATTCGTCCTGATAATGCTTCTTCTTGCCGTCAAGCAGGCCCGGCAGCACGATAACGCCCAATGCCACGATAATGATGGTGCCTACCAGGCGGTTTTGGAACTTACTCGCCACGTTAACTCTCCGCATCCACTAGCGCCATGACCGGAGCCACGGTATGAAAAGAACCAAACACCAGCACGCAGTCTTCAGCGGCGGCATCCGCCATCGCCTGGCGCCAGGCAGTCGCCACATCGCTGAACTGGCGAGCACCGGGCAGATGAGCGGCAAGCTCGGCGGCCTCGGCTGCCCTGGGACCCGTAAGCGACGCACAATACCATTGGTCCACCTGGCCTTGCAGACAGGCCAGCGTACCGGCGATGTCCTTATCGGCCAGCATCCCTACTACCGCCCGCAGTTGTCCGGTCAGGTTCAACTGGCCAAGCCGTTGGGACAGGTAGGCCGCCGCATGGGGGTTGTGGGCTACATCAAGGATTTGCAGCGGTGCCTGGCCGATAACCTGGAAGCGGCCCGGCAGGCTGGCCTGACGTATGCCCTGCCGGATCGCCTGCTCACTGATACTGAGTGGCGATTGCAGTAATGCCGCCAGTGCGGTGGCGGCGTTCGGCAATGGGATCGACGGCAGCGGCAGACCGGTTAAAGCCCGCTCTGGCGAGCGCCATTGCCAGCTGTCATCCTGCTGTTGCCACCACCAGTCACGGTTGCAGCAGCACAGGGCGGCACCGACCGTGTCGGCCGCCAGATCAATCGTCGCCGGGCGATCGGGTTCACCGACGACCGCCGGCTTGCCGGCACGGAAAATACCGGCTTTTTCCCGACCGATGCTTTCCCGGCTATCGCCCAGGTAATCCATATGGTCGAGGGCGATGCTGGTAATCACCGCAACGTCGGCATTGATAATATTGGTGGCATCCAGCCTGCCACCCAGCCCGACTTCAAGGATCACTACGTCCAGTCCAGCCTGCCTGAAAAGCGCCAGCGCCGACAGCGTGCTGAATTCAAAATAGCTTAAGGAGATCGAACCCCGCCCGGCTTCTATCTGCGCCATTGCCGCGGTGTGAAGCGATTCAGGCAATTCCTGCCCCTGAATGCGCACCCTTTCAGTGTAACGCAGCAGGTGGGGAGAGCTGTAAACACCGACCCTCATTCCGGCGGCCAGCAGGATAGACTCAAGCAGACAGCAGGTAGTGCCCTTGCCATTGGTACCGGCAACGGTAAACACCAACGGTGCCGGCGAAAGCAGGGAAAGCGTTTCGGCAACCTGTCTGACGCGTTCCAGCCCAAGATCAATCGGCCGGTTGTGCAGGCGTTCGAGGTAATAAAGCCACGCGGCGAGGGGCGACGTGGCTTCAGGAGTAAGAAGGTTATCCATACGTCCCGTTCATCAACTGAGCGCTTCAACCAGAAGCCTGGTCCCCGAACCCGGAGACCCGCCCCCAGCCGAGCTATTATGCTTCGTCGTGTGCATCCGACAGAGGGTTTTCAGGATGGGATTCCTGCACCGGTGTGGATTCAGGCTGCGGCTGATGAGTCAGCTTGGCCAATACACCGGCGAGCTTTAAACGCATGTCCGGGCGACGCACGATCATATCGATAGCGCCCTTCTCCAGCAAAAACTCGCTGCGCTGGAATCCGGCCGGCAGTTTTTCACGCACCGTCTGCTCGATAACCCGCGGTCCGGCAAAGCCGATAAGCGCTTTCGGCTCCGCCACATTAAGATCGCCAAGCATCGCCAGGCTGGCTGATACGCCACCCATGGTCGGGTCGGTCAGCACCGAGATATACGGCAAGCGGCGGGCACGGAGTTTAGCCAGGGCCGCACTGGTCTTGGCCATTTGCATCAGCGACATCAGCGCTTCCTGCATACGGGCGCCGCCGCTGGCGGAGAAACAGACCAGCGGACAGCCATCTTCCATTGCCTGCTCAACCGCACGGACAAAGCGCGCGCCGACAACCGATGACATCGAGCCACCGATAAAAGCGAATTCAAAAGAAGCCACCACAATAGGCATGCCATACAGCGTGCCTTTCATCACTATCAAGGCATCTTTTTCATCAGTCGCTTTCTGAGCCGCCGCCAGACGATCCTTGTACTTCTTCGAGTCCCGGAATTTCAGGATATCCCTTGGCTCGAGCTCGCTGCCCAATTCAAGTTCGCTGCCTTTATCGAGGAAGGCATGGAGCCGCGCGCGGCCGGTCATACGCATATGGTGGTCGCACTTAGGACAGACCTCCAGATTACGCTCAAGCTCGGCACGATACAGCACCTGACCACAGCTATCACATTTGGTCCACACGCCCTCAGGAATGTTGGCCCGGCGCGCAGGGGTGATAGTGCTTTTATTTAGAATTCGTTCAATCCAGCTCATCGATAACCTTTCTGTTTGAACCCGGCATCCGCCAGTCCGCTATTCATACTTTTAACCGATCCAATCACGCAGTATCCGCTACCTGCAGGGTAATCCGCAACGGGATAGCCTTAAAAAAGGTTGCCTATTAAACCATAACGGCCAGCGTCTTGGGAAAGAAAACTCTGTCTGATGCTCAAAATTCAAACTGCCTGACGCCGGATGCTAAGGCTGACGGCTTTTCGCCGCCGCACGGCGATGGCGCCAGACTTCAATCACACCCGGCAATATGGACACCAGGATAATACCGACGATCAACAGTTTCAGGTTTTCCTGTACCACCGGCAGATCGCCAAACAGATAACCGGCATAGGTAAACAGCAGCACCCACAGCAGAGCTCCGGTAATGTTATACAGGGCGAAATGACGATAAGTCATATGCCCCATACCTGCGACAAACGGCGCGAAGGTGCGCACTATCGGCACAAAGCGCGCCAGGATAATCGTTTTACCGCCGTGACGAGCATAAAACTGGTGGGTTTTATCCAGATAACTGCGTCGGAAAATGCGTGAATCAGGGTTGCTGAACAGTTTTTCCCCGAATAATCGACCGATCATGTAGTTGACCGCATCGCCAAGTATGGCGGCGCACACCAGCAGGAACACCATCAGATGCACATCCAGGCTATTGGACGGCAGTGCCGCCAGCGCACCGGCGACAAACAGCAATGAGTCGCCCGGCAGAAATGGCGTTACCACCAGCCCGGTTTCACAAAAAAGAATCAGGAACAAAATCGCGTAAATCCACATACCGTATTGCGCCACCAGTTCCGCCAGATGGACGTCGATGTGCAAAATAAAATCAATGATGAACCTGATAAATTCCATGATAAGTATCCCTGAAACGCAAAATAAGTATAAACCCCAGTGACTAATCAGCCAGAAACAGCGGGCCCAACGCCTGGTCCGGCAGATGGAACGGGGCTGGGTAATCGACGCCCACCAGATAAAGCCCCTCAGCTCTGGCAGTGGCCGCCGCCAGCGTCCGGTCGCGAGCCGCAAGCAATTCGCCTATCCAGGACTCAGGCCGGTTGTTACTGCCCACTTCCATCAGACTGCCGACAATATTACGAACCATGTGATGTACAAAAGCATTCGCTTTGATATCTACCACGATGTAAGGCCCGTGACGCGTAACCTTTAAATGTTTTACATTTCGCCAGGGCGTACGCGACTGGCACTGCAGGGCGCGAAACGAGGTGAAATCATTTTCACCCAACAGCGCCTGCCCTGCCCGTTCCATGCGTTCGGCGTCCAGCGGATGGTAAAAATGGGTCAGGCCCGGCGAAAGGATCGCCGGCCGAAAGCGATGATTATAGATAATGTAACGGTAACGGCGAGCCGTCGCGCTGAAACGGGCGTGAAAATCTTCGCTGACATGTGTTACCCAGCGTACGGCGATATCAGGCGGCAAATTTGCGTTTACCCCCAGCGTCCAGGCCGCATCCTGTCGATGTGAATCGGTTTCAAAATGGACCACCTGGCCGGTAGCGTGCACGCCGGCATCGGTCCGTCCGGCGCAGAACACCGTCACCGGGCGATCGGCGACTTTGGACAGCGCCAGTTCCAGGCACCCCTGGACACTGGCGACCTCCTGCTGACGTTGCCAGCCGTAGTAACGGCTGCCATCGTATTCAATTCCCAAGGCGATCTTGGCGGGCGAGCGACTGTCGCCTGAAGCAGACGGCACCATTAATAGAAATACTCCCCGGCCAGCGACTCTGCGGTCTGCAGCGTCATCAGCGCACCGCCGAAGCGGACATTATCGGCCACAGACCAGAAATGCAGTAAATCCGGCATGCCATAGTCATTACGTAGGCAACCGATACTCAGATGCGCCTGGCCGGAGGCGTCTTCTACCGGCGTCGGATATTCCTGGCCATCGCTCAGGGCAATATCCTCGTTTTCGGCCAAGGCATCACGGGCTTCTTCTGCTCCCATGGGACGCAGGGTTTCCACATGAACCATCTGTGAATGACCATAGAA
This sequence comes from Biostraticola tofi, assembly GCF_004343195.1. GTDB lineage: Bacteria > Pseudomonadota > Gammaproteobacteria > Enterobacterales > Enterobacteriaceae > Biostraticola > Biostraticola tofi. Next base: position 777,222 of record NZ_SMCR01000001.1, read on the forward strand.
TACCGGGGCCTGAACACTGCTTACCGAAACCGGCAGACCGTCATCTTGCAAAATTTTACGAATTTCATCCACCAGACGGCGCTCAACCTGCACACTGCCCAGCTCATCGGCCACCAGCGGCATCAGGTTGAACGCCAGTTGGCGATCATAAAACCCGGCTTCGATCGGCAGGCCATTCAGCAAGCGGGCGCTCTGCCCCGCCAGCGCATCCACCGCAACCTTGCCCTGGCCCGAAGCCGAAAGCAGATTACTGACATGCAGGCGTCCGATACCGGCCAGATCGTTAAGCGGTTTAACCGCCAGCAGCACTTGACTGGTGAGACTGTGGGCCACTGAAATCAGGTTGCGGTTGCGGTAATCCGCCAATACCTGGTTATTGACGCCTGGCACCACCAGTGGAACATCCGGCTCAAGGCTGAACAAGCCACTGGTATCGATGACCAGGCAGCCGGCGGCAGCGGCCTGCTCCGCATAGAGGGCGGACGCACCGGCACCCGCGACAAAAAAAGCCATTTGCGCCGACGACCAGTCAAATTCGCGGGCGTCGGTGACCAGCAGGCTTTTGCCTTCAAATCTTACCGTCTCACCAGCGCTGCGTTCGCTGGACAGCAAAAAAAGCTCCCCAATCGGGAACTGACGTTCCTGCATCAGTTCCAGCAGTGCTGTACCCACGGCACCTGTAGCACCCAGCAGTGCAATATTCCAGCCGTCAGACATAGGTTTCTCTCCAGAAAATAAATAACCGGCGTGGCCGTTCGGCGGTCCGGTCGTGGTTATCGCAAAAGATGTTAACGGGAAGGCGCCAGCCCGGCGTTGAATCCCAGTTCGGCAAGCAGTGCCGCACTGGCTGCATTATCGGTCTCAACCCGCAAGGAAGACCATTCGCGTCTCACGGGATAATCCCGGCGCAGGCGGTCGAATTCTCCGGCGGCTGCAGCTGCCCGGCGCAGCATTCCGTCATCGCGGCGCACATCATACACTAAATGCACCAACTGACGGAGCATGCTTTCATCCAGTTCACCGCGGATGGCAACCGATGCCACTGCCGGAGGCGGTAGCAGGCTATCAAGCGCAACCGGGTCGTTTACCCCGATAAACCGGCTGAAGGCGTCATACACCTGCGTGGTGCCCCGGGCTTTTCCCTCCAGGCTGTAACCGGCGATATGAGGGGTCGCCAGGCTGACCCTGGACAGCAGCGGCAAGCAGAGATCAGGTTCCGGCTCCCACACGTCCAGCACCACCGACAACGGCTTACCGGTCTGAAGTACGCGCAACAGCGCGGCATTGTCCACCACCGGTCCGCGACAGGCATTGATAAGAATTGCATTATCGGGCAGGCATGCCAGCAGCGCCTCGTCCACCAGATGCCGGGTCCGATATGCCCCCTGGTCAGTGAGCGGCGTGTGGAAGGTAAGCACGTCCGCCTCGCGCACCAGTGTCGCCAGGTCAGCAAAATCCCCCTCATCGCCGCGGTCGGCGCGCAGCGGATCGCACAGTAGCGTTCGCACGCCGAGAGCGCTGAGGCGCTGATTGAGCCGGCTACCGACATTGCCGACGCCGATGATGCCCACGGTACGGTCTTTCAGTAAAAAATCATCCCGCTGGCCGAGGCTGAGCAACGCCGAGATGACGTACTCAACGACCGCCAGCGCATTGCAGCCTGGCGCTGCTGAAAAACCAATACCCGCCTGCTCAAGCCAGGCCTCATCCACATGATCAGTCCCGGCGGTTGCCGATCCGACAAAGCGGATAGCGCTATTGGCCAGCAATGACGCCGTCACCGGCGTCACCGATCTGACCATCAGCGCATCAGTCTGGCCCAAGGCAGCAGAGTTTATCCGCCTACCGGGCAGCGAGCGCACCGCTCCCAATCGCCCGAATAATTGATGGGCGTAGGGCATATTCTCATCCAGCAGAATGTTCACTTCAGTCTCCCCGGGCAATAGCCCTGTTAGCCGGCAAAACAGGCGGGTATTTTGCCATCGAACGCTAGCAAATCCCAACGGTATGCCGTCATTGTGCGGCCAATGGCCACCGACCGATCAGGCGTTATTCGCACAACATGCGGCTAACATTCCACAAATAACATGATATTAACTTATTGTTTCCCGGCCAAACCCGTAGAATGCCACCGTTACTGTTTATTGAAAGAGGGTATCCATGACGTTTTTTTACCCCCTGGTGGCCGTGCTGTTATGGTCGGTGAACGCCATCGTCAGCAAAATGGCGGCCGGGCTTATTGATCCCGGGGCCATTTCTTTTTACCGCTGGCTTTTGGCGTTCTTGCTGATGACGCCGTTTGTGCTGCCTGGCGTGTGGCGTAACCGTGCCGCGGTGAAACACCATGCGTGGCGACTTTTTATCCTGGGACTGCTGGGCATGGTGCTGTATCAAAGTCTGGCGTACTATGCCGCCCATAGTGTCACCGCCCTGTTTATCGGTATCCTTAATTCATTGATTCCCCTGCTGACGGTGCTGCTGAGTATTCTGCTGCTGGGCATCGCCCCGACACTGGGCGTGCTGCTCGGTGCCTTGCTGTCGCTGGTCGGGTTGGTCTGGCTCATCAGCGAGGGCCATCCGGCGACGCTGATGAGCCAGGGCATCGGCCTGGGCGAGTTGATGATGCTGGCCGCCTCAACATCCTATGCCCTTTACGGCGTGCTCACCCGTCGCTGGTCTATCAATCTGCCTAATTGGCAGTCGCTGTATGTGCAGGTGTTTTTCGGCGTATTGCTGCTGCTGCCCGGCTTTTTACTGGCGCCCGATATCGCCCTGACGCCTCAGAATATCCCGTTGGTGCTGTTTGCCGGCATTGCGGCTTCGCTGGTGGCTCCTTTTCTGTGGATCCAGGGGGTCATACGCCTGGGCGCCAATACCACCTCGATATTTATGTACCTGGCCCCGGTTTTTACCGCCCTCATTGCGATACTGTTTCTGCAAGAACAGCTTCAGGCATTTCATTTGGTGGGAGGGGGCATTACCCTTGCCGGGGTCGTTTTGGCACAGCGATTGCGTATCCCTCTGAAACGGCGCCAGCGCGAAAAACATAAAATGCGCTAGTGTTGGTTGTAGCTACCTTAATATTTCGTGGCTTGTTATTATGCGCCGCATTATCTCAGACGCCGGCCGTGCAGACCGGGTTGAGCGACTCGCAACCCATCAGGTGAAAGGGCCAATTATATGCAACCTGTCAAAGGTCCCGGCACGCCGGCGAACGGCGTACCTCCCCGCAACCCGACGGCGGCGGCCCTACCCGGCCAGCCGCCCCGCGGGCCGGCGGTCGCGCCCCCGACCATCAGTGGCGGCGATGCCCCGCTGACCAGCGTGCAGCGAACGTCCCTGGAGCGGATGGTGATCCGGATCATGGCACTGACCAACAGCAAGGCGGTCGAGATTTGGGCCGCGCTTCGCCATCAGTTGGGCATTCCTGTCGAAGGCGAGCTGACCGCCAGTCATTTCCAGCCGGCACTGCAGCTGCTGCAAACCCGTCTCGACCTGGCTCGGGACACCCATGCCGGCCGGCAGCTGATGCAGCAGCTTTCCGAACTGCTGACGCAGGGCAATAACCGCCAGGCGGTGAGCGATTATATTCGTCAGCAGTTCGGTCATACGGTGCTCAGTCAGCTTACCGCCGCCGAACTGCGCCAGGTGGTCACCCTGCTGCAGGCCGGAAACTTGGCCATCCCTCATCCGCAGCAGGCTGCCCTGACCGACCGCACGCTGCTGCCGGCCGAGCACCACGCGCTAAACCAGCAGATCACCCGTCTGGCAGCCGCCACCGGTGAATCGCCGGCCACGCTTTGGCAAAGCCTGCTGGCCATGATGGGGCTGAAGGCCGGTGATCCTATCCCGGCGCGTCACTTTACTCTGCTGATGCAGTTCCTGCAGGGGCATGTGACGCTTGCCCAGCAGGCATCCCCGACCCTGGCCACTATTTTGGCGGTGCTGAAACAGCCGACCAATCGCAATGAGCAGCAAGCGGTAGAGGCCTACTGCCAACAGCACTTCAATGCCGGCATCGCCATCCCGCTGAGTTCGACGCAGGTCAGCGCAGTGATGCAGTTCCTGTTTATCTATCGGCTGACGCGCACGCAAAGCCAGCATCAAACACCGGACGCCAGACTGCTGCAGCCGGCAACCAGCCCGCTTATTGATACCGGACAGCCTCATCCAGCGCAGCGTAAACCCCCGGCTTTGTGGCTGGCAGCATTGATAGTGGCGGTAGCGGCAGCATTGTTGGCGCTGCTTATCTAGCTGTTATCGGGATTTTAAAAGCTGCAGGCATAAAAAAACCACCCGCTATAGGGTGGTTTTCTGTTCAGCGCGGCGACATTGGCCGCACGGTCTGGCCATTACTGATAACGGCGCATCACCAATGTGGCATTGGTGCCGCCAAAGCCGAAGCTGTTGGACATCACGGTGGTCAGCGGACGTTCGGTCGGCGCGGTAATCAGGTTCATCCCTTCGGCCTGCGGATCCCGCTCCTCGACATTGATACTCGGGGCAATGAAGTTATGCTCCAGCATCAGCAGAGTATAAATAGCTTCATGTACGCCGGCGGCACCCAGCGAATGACCGGTCATTGCCTTGGTAGATGAAAATGCCGGTTGCTGGTCGCCGAAGGTTTCGCGAATGGCCCACAGTTCCTTCACGTCGCCGACCGGAGTGGAAGTGCCATGAACGTTGATGTAGTCGATTGGCGTATCAACACCGTTCATCGCCATCTTCATGCAGCGAATAGCGCCTTCGCCTGAAGGCGCGACCATGTCGGCGCCGTCCGAATTGGCGCCGTAGCCGACAATCTCAGCATAAATGTGCGCGCCACGGGCCAGGGCGTGTTCCAGCTCTTCGACCACCACGATACCGCCGCCGCCGGCTATCACAAAGCCGTCGCGATTAACGTCATAAGTCCGGGATGCTTTGGACGGCGTATCGTTGTAACGGGTAGACAAGGCACCCATGGCATCGAACTCACAGGCCATTTCCCAGCACAATTCTTCACCGCCGCCGGCAAAGACGACATCCTGTTTGCCAAGCTGGATCATCTCAACCGCGTTACCGATACAATGCGCCGAGGTCGAACAGGCCGAGCTGATGGAGTAATTGATGCCACGGATTTTAAACGGTGTCGCCAGGCAGGCGGATACGCCCGACGCCATGGCCTTGGTCACCATGTAAGGGCCAACGCCGCGCAGGCCGCGAGCGCGCATGCCGTCGGAACCGGCAACCTGATTGCGCGGGGAACCGCCGCCGGAACCGACAATAAGGCCGGTACGGTCATTAGATACCTGGTCATCAGTCAAACCTGAATCTTTGATCGCCTGTTCCATCGACAGATAAGCATATACAGAAGCATCACTCATAAAGCGCGCAATCTTGCGATCAATAAGCCCGGTGGTATCGAGTTTAACGTCACCCCATACATGGCTGCGCATACCAGAATCTTTCAGTTCCTGAGAAAAGGTGATTCCGGAGCGGCCTTGCTGCAGAGAGGCCAGAACTTCTTTCTGGTCGTTACCGATACTCGATACGATCCCCAGGCCGGTAATCACTGCACGTTTCATTTAATACCTCTTGAATTGATATATGAGATTCTGTGACGCACTTTAGCGTACAGTTGTAAGCTGAACAAGTCCGATCAGACAAACTTTGTAAAATTTGCGCCCTTGCTCTTACCCCGTTAAAATCGCCCCACTTCTGGTATTAAGAGCCTATTGCCGTGAATCGCGCCGTTATCAGCCCCGCCACGCTTGATTGGAACGAACAAGGTACACCTGTATCCCGACAGTTTGATGACGTTTATTTCTCCAATCAGTTCGGATTAGAGGAAACTCATTACGTTTTTTTACATTCCAATGGACTGCCGCAACGCTTTAACCCTCATCCTAGGCCGGTATTTCTGGTGGGCGAAAGCGGATTTGGAACCGGACTCAACTTCCTGGTCCTTTGGCAGGCGTTCAATCGCTTCCGGCGCGATAACCCCGGAGCAGAGCTTAAGCGACTGCATTTTATCAGCGTCGAAAAGTACCCTCTCAGCGAGCAAGACCTGGCCAGCGTTCATCGGCAATGGCCGGAACTCGACGATGTTGCCCGCCGGCTTCGAGCGCAGTGGCCGCAGCCGGTTGCCGGCTGCCATCGGCTTATACTCGACCAGGGTGCAGTTACGCTGGACCTGTGGTTTGGCGATATCGCCGAGGTGCTGTCCGAGGTGGATGATAGTCTGTTGGGTAAAATCGATGCCTGGTTCCTGGATGGCTTTGCCCCGTCAAAAAATCCGGCAATGTGGAGCGAGCAGCTATTCAGCGCCATGGCCCGGCTGATGCGGCCCCAGGGCACCTTCGCCACTTTCACCGCCGCCGGTTTTGTGCGCCGGGGGCTGCAGGCGGCGGGATTTACCGTCAACAGGGCCAAGGGCCACGGCCTGAAGCGGCAGATGCTGACCGGCGTCCTCACCGATGGGCCGGCGCCAGAAAACCACGCCCCCTGGTATCGACGACAGCCGGCGTCGCGACCTGAAGAGGTGGCGATTATCGGCGGCGGCATCGCCAGCGCATTAACCGCGCTGGCGTTGCAGCGCCGGGGCAGCGCCGTTACGCTGTACTGTGCCGATTCGCTCCCTGCCCAGGGTGCATCCGGTAATCGGCAAGGCGCGCTGTATCCATTGCTCAATGGCCGGGATGACGCCGTTGGGCGATTTTTTTCGGCGGCGTTCAGTTTTGCCCGCGCAGGATTTCAGCAGTTTAGCGAGCTGGGCCTGGCCTTTGAACACCAGTGGTGTGGGGTCGCCCAGTTGGCCTGGGATGAAAAAAGTCGACGTAAAATTGATGACATTCTCGGCGCAGGCTGGCCTCAGACGCTGGTGCAGGCGACCAGTGAGCAGGCGATGCTCGAGCAGACCGGCGTCAGCACCGGCACCGATGGCGTGACGTATCCGCTGGGGGGCTGGCTTAATCCGGCCCAACTTACCGCCGCCCTGCTTGAACTGGCGCAAGCTCAAGGCGCCGTTCTGCATTATGGCGCCGAGTTGACCAGGCTGACGTCCAACGCCGACGGCTGGCTGTTGGATTTTTCTGGCCGGCCGCAGGCCTGCCACGCCACCCTGGTGCTGGCGAATGGCCATCGACTGCCCCGATTTGAACAGACCCGACCGCTGCCGCTATACAGCGTTCGCGGCCAGGTGAGCCACGTGCCTGCAACGCCAGGCCTTGCCCGGCTCAGGCAGGTGCTGTGCTATGACGGCTACCTGACGCCGGCCAGCCCCGGCTATCAAACCCACTGTATCGGGGCCAGTTATCTTCGGGGAGACGACGGCGTTGACTATCGTGATGAAGAACAGCGGCAGAATCGGGACCGACTTATCGCCTGCCTGCCCGGACAGGATTGGACGGCAGGTATTGATATCAGCCAACGGCATGCCCGCAGCGGCGTGCGGCTGGCGAGCCGCGACCATCTGCCTCTGGTGGGTAATGTGCCGGATTATCAGGCTACTCTACAGGCATATCACCAACTGGACCGGCTTATCAAACGGGACGGCCCAATAGCTGATGCGCCGAGCTATCGGGATTTATTTATGATAGGCGGTTTGGGATCCAGAGGCTTATGCTCTGCCCCGTTGGCGGCGGAAATCCTGGCCGGACAGATGTTTGGCGAGCCTTTGCCGCTCAGCCGGGCGCTTTCTGCCGCCCTCAGCCCACATCGCTTCTGGGTACGTAAACTGCTGAAGGGACGTCCGGTGGTACCGGCCAGAGAAAGATGACCATACCGGCCAAGAGAGCAAGGATGCAAGGATGCAAGGATGCAAGGATGCAAGGATGCGAGTGTGCAAGGATGCGAGTGTGCGATGGAAGGCACCGTTAATATCAACGATGCCGTTCACATCATGCCAAGCCTGCCATCACTCGGTCTGAGCGCGGAGATAAAGGCTTTGCCACATCTGCTGTACCAGCACTTGATCAGGGGGGGAGAGTTCCCCGTTGCCGATAGCTTTATCGATGCTGCCCTGAACCCGCTGATGCAAGGCTTCAAGGCTATGTTCGCCGCTGAGTTCGGTTTCGGCAACCGCCAGGGTCAAATGACCACGCAGGTAGCCGCCGGCAAACAGTTCATCGTCACTGGCATGTTCTACCATGTCATCTATCAACGCCAGAATGCGCGCTTCAAAATCTGTGATCATCAAAAATCCTCTTGTTTGCTGTATCCCCTGCTAACCTAAATCAGCCGGATAAGGGAACTGCTGTCTGTTAAACGGGGGGGTATTGTAGAACGAATGCAACCCATTGATAAAGATAGCTGCGCGCTCAGGAATGCCCTGTTCTAAATAGTGCATCAACCGGGCATGTACTTTTCGCTGAAAGGCGATGCGATCGGGTTCACAGCTGCCATTGAGATTATCGCAGCTCACATTGAAGGGGAAGCCTGCCGCCACGCAAAAAAGCCATTCAAGAGCCTGCGGTTTGATTTCAACATCCTCAAACTGGTGCTGGGTCACTTGGTCCCTGCCGTCCGGACAATACCAGTAGCCAAAATCCACCAGCAGACGTCGACGCGCCCCGGCAATGCACCAGTGAGATATTTCGTGCAGTGCGCTGGCATAATAGCCATGCGCAAACACAATCCGGTGATAAGGGAGATTATCATCAGCAGGTAAATAAATGGGCTCATCATCACCCTTAATCAAACGGGTATTAAGGCTTTGGGCAAAACAGCCATCAAATAGGGCGATAAGCTGCTGATAGTGGTGTTGTTCAGACATAGCTTCAGTAGTGACTCACGCTAGAAAAGTATAAAACCAGTGGCTGATGGCGGCGCCGTGATTGTCATAAACCAGTTTGATGCTCATTACCAGGGAGACGATAACGATCATCGGCCGGATAAGCCGCTGGCCTTTTTCCAATACCATTCGCGCGCCGATCCGAGCGCCGATAATCTGCCCGGCGAGCATCACCAGGCCAACCACCCAGACGACTTTACCGGACAAGATAAACAGCAGCAGACCGCCGAGATTGGAGGTAAAGTTCAGCACCTTGGCATGAGCGGTGGATTTGGCCAGGTTGAAGCCACTCAACGTCACATAAGCCAGGGCGTAAAATGATCCGGCGCCAGGGCCGAAAAAACCGTCATAAAAACCGACACCGCCGCCCGCAATCAGAGCAAATCCCAGGCCGCCGAGCCGGTTTTGCCGATCTTCCTCGCCAATTCGCGGCATAACCAGGAAATAGACGCCAATGCCGATAACCAGCAGCGGCAACGCCTGGCGCAATAGGCCAGCATCAAGATGCTGGATAAGGATCGCGCCGGCCATGGATCCGACCAAGGTCAATGCGATATTCAGCTTTTGATCATTGAGATCCACCGCTTTACGGCGAACGAAATACAGACTGGACGAGAATGCGCCGCCCACTCCCTGCAGCTTATTGGTGGCCAGCGCCTGAGCCGGCGGCAGGCCAGCCGCCAGCAAAGCGGGCACTGTCAGCAGACCGCCGCCGCCGGCGATGGCATCGATAAAACCGGCCAGCAGCGCCACCAAAAACAGTACCAGCAATATCAGCGGCGAAAGAGTTAACCATTCCATTTCTTATCCAATGAACATGTCGAGCAGCAAAACGGCCGGCCAGCGGATACATCAAACGCCGGCCCGCCGGAAAATCCGTCGGCCGGCAACTCAAGGCTCGATCAGATGCCGGTCAAGCAGCGCCTGGCAGGATCGCGGCAGCGGTGGAGGCGGCTTTTTAGCAGGCGAGCCCGAGCCAGGTTTAGCCGGTTGGAACCAGCTCTGCAGCTCTGTCCCACAGCCATCCCCTGCCGGTACCGGCGCCTGTTCTACGCATTCCAGGCTGCTGGGCGGACAACGTAGACGCACGTGCATGTGCGCCCGATGGCCAAACCAGGGCCTGACCTTTTGCAGCCATTGCCTGTCGCTGCCTGCACTGGCGCACAGCTGCTGCTTGATTGCCGGATTAACAAATATACGCGTCACTTCATCATCCTGGGCCGCCAGCTTTATCAGCATGCCAAGCGCCGGCTTCCACTGGCGGGCGGAAATATCTCGGCCGTTGGCGGCAACCAGATCAATAGGTTGAGGCTTGAGCAACTGGGCTGCACTCCAGCGGCTTTTGGGTAACTGCAGCCAGATATCAACATCCAGGCCCGACTGATGGCTGGCATGTCCGCTGCTAAACCGTCCGCCGGCCGGCATCGCCATGTCGCCGACCAGCAATTCACCCAGTCCCAGGTGAGTTACCTGGTTGCTCAGTCGATGGATAAACATCAACAAATCAGGATGACCATAGTAGCGCCGTTGATCCGGACGCAGGATTTGATAATTGGCCCCCTGCAGCGGCAACGGTTCTGCCCCGACGACACAGCCATTGGCAAACTCGCCAATCGCCTGGGCGCTGCCCGCCACCGGATGGGTGATTTTCTGCCACGGCGATGGCGCCGCCAGTGCAAAAGACGATATCAGCAGTGCCGTCAGGCCCGCAATCCATTGACGCATGAATTCATTCCACCCTTGATGAAGGGGATACTCCACCGCACTGGGCGCGCTGGCGCAGCAGGTGATCCAGCAGCACGATAGCCATCATGGCTTCGGCAATCGGCACCGCCCTGATACCGACACAGGGATCATGTCGACCGCGGGTGACCATGTCGACCGCTTCGCCCTGACGATTAATGGTGCGGCCAGGCACCATAATGCTTGAGGTCGGCTTGAGCGCCAGGTGGGCGATCACCGGCTGGCCACTGCTGATGCCCCCCAGAATGCCCCCCGCATGATTGCTGGCAAACCCTTCCGGCAGAATTTCATCCCGGTTCTCGCTGCCGCGTTTGGTGACTACCGCAAAGCCGTCGCCAATCTCAACCCCTTTGACCGCGTTGATGCTCATCAGCGCATGGGCTATATCCGCATCCAGGCGATCGAACACCGGCTCGCCAAGCCCGGCGGGCAGATTTTCTGCAATGACCGTCACTTTAGCGCCGATCGAATCACCGTCTTTTTTCAAGTTACGCATCAACGTATCCAGAGCCTCGAGCTTATCGGGATCAGGACAGAAGAAGGGGTTTTGCTCTACCTGGTCCCAGTCTTTCAGTTCGCAGCTGACATCCCCTATCTGGGCCAGATAGCCGCGAACGGTAACGCCATAGAGGCTGGCCAGGTATTTTTTGGCTATAGCGCCGGCCGCCACGCGCATCGCGGTTTCCCTGGCCGATGAACGGCCGCCGCCGCGATAATCGCGTATGCCGTATTTTTTCTGGTAGGTAAAATCGGCATGGCCGGGGCGGTATACCTCTTTGATAGCACCGTAATCCTGGGAACGCTGGTCGGTATTTTCGACCAGCAGCCCGATGCTGGTGCCGGTAGTGACGCCCTCGAACACCCCAGACAGAATACGAACCTCGTCGGGTTCGCGCCGTTGAGTGGTGTAGCGCGATGTCCCAGGACGCCGCCGGTCCAGGTCATGCTGCAAGTCCGCCTCGGTAAGGGGAATGCCCGGCGGAACACCATCGACAATACAGCCCAGCGCCACCCCGTGGGACTCACCGAAGGTGGTCACCCGAAAAAACTGACCAATACTGTTCCCTGCCATCAGGACTCCTTTACCTACTTGATAAATTTTCAGGACTGCAAAGCTGCAGATGTCTCGCCGCCGGGACATAAAACCACGGCGGCGGTTTGCCAGACTCAGTCGCGGTAGAGCTCAAAGGCTTTACTGCAGGCCAGCAGTTGGCTACGCGTAAGCATAAATACCCCATCGCCGCCGTTTTCAAAATTCAGCCACTTAAACGGTATTTCGGGGTAGCTCTCCGTCAGGTGCACCATGCTGTTGCCCACTTCGCAGATAAGCACCCCATCGTCGCTAAGATAATCCGGCGCACTGGCCAGGATACGCCTGACCAGTTTCAGGCCATCGCTGCCGGCCGCCAGTCCCAGTACCGGCTCGGCATGAAACTCCTCAGGCAGGTCGCCCATATCTTCTTCATCGACATAAGGCGGATTTGTCACGATCAGATCATAGCGCAGCGCCGGCAGATCGCGGAACAGATCAGAGCGCAGTGGCGTTACCTGATGCTCCAGGTGATGGGCCTGAATGTTATGTTCAGCTACCGCCAGCACATCAGCGGAAATATCCACCGCATCCACCTCGGCCTCAGGGAAAGCAAACGCACTGGCAATAGCGATACAGCCACTGCCGGTACACATATCCAGAATGAGCGACGGCGGCGAGGGCAGCAGGTCGCGGAAACGGTCGATTATCAATTCGCCAATCGGCGAACGGGGAATCAGCACTCGCTCATCGACAAAAAACTCCAGTCCGCAAAACCAGGCTTTGTTGGTCAGGTATGGCACCGGTATGCGTTCATTGACCCGCCTGACCACCCGTTCGACAATGCGATAGCGCTCACTGGACGTCAAGCGGGACTGATGCATCTCGGACGGGAGATCCAGCGGCAGATAGAGGCTGGGCAGTACCAGTTGCATTGCCTCGTCCCACGGATTGTCCGTACCGTGACCGTAATACAGTTCAGCGGCATTAAAACGGCTGACGGTCCAGCGCAGCATATCCTGAATGGTATGCATCTCAGCTACCGCTTCATCTATAAAAATTTTGTCCAATCGGCCCTCCGCAGGCACTGTGCTAATGTTTCCTGGTGACTAGTTTGCCATGAAGCGCCAGACAAAGCAGCATCCTCCGCGTCGTCAACCGGGCATGACGGAGACATTTTTTCGCATCGGGTCGGCATCTCAGGGTAAACTCACGTCTAAACCACAGATGAACAGCGATAACAGAGCGGAGAATGAAGAACAGATACAAACTCGGTGAGGATGACCGTCACCTGTTTCGCGAGTCAATCGCCGGCGCCCGCCCCCTGGTGCAGGATAAAATTGCGCCCCCCAAGCCCAAACTTAAAAAGCCGGTGCCGCCCACCCGTCGATTGATTCAGGAGCAGGTAGACGCCAGCTTTTATTTTTCTGATGAATTTCAGCCACTGCTGAGCGATGAGGGACCGGCGCGCTATGTCCGGCCAGATGTCAGTCAATATGAGGTGAAGAAGCTCAGGCGGGGTGATTATACGCCTGAGCTGTTTCTTGATCTGCATGGGTTGACCCAGGCGCAGGCCAAGCAGGAACTGGGCGCGTTGATTGCCGCCTGCCGCAGAGAACATGTGCACTGCGCCTGCGTGATGCATGGTCACGGCAAACATATTCTCAAGCAGCAGACCCCGTTGTGGCTGGCCCAACATCCCGATGTGCAGGGCTTTCACCAGGCTCCCAAACCGTTCGGCGGCGATGCCGCACTGCTGGTGCTGATCGGCCTGGAAGAATAGTATCAGGCCCGGGCGGTTAACTGGGCCGGGCCAACCTGCCAATGCAGTTTGCCCTTGCCGCTGGCGCTGTCCAGTTCGACGCAGGCAACAGCTGAGGTAGAAAACATCGGCGGCTGCTCGTCAGGACATAAATCCGCCACCAGATAGCCGACCAGCGGCAGATGGGAAATGACCAGCACAGATTCAAGTCCTTCATTGGCCAGCGTCTGCAGATAGCAGCACACCAGATCCGTATCGCCGCCGGGCGTCAGTTCAGGCAATACTTCTTCCCCATCAGGCAGCACCAGCTCGCTGCGCACCACGGCAAGCGTCTGCTGAGCACGGAGATACGGACTGACCAGAACTCTGTCGGTATCCGCCACCTGCGTATTCAGCCAGCTCGCCATTTGTCGGGATTCATCCTGGCCGCGCAGGGTCAAGGGCCGTTCCGCATCGCTGGCTGCGTCTGGCGCAGCGTCGCCGTGCCGCATTATTAAAACTTGCATAGTACACCAAAGTTGTTTGACTGAACGCGCAGCTGAAAAAGCCATCATGAGTTTATTATCCTACCCCCATCAGGCAGTAATAACAGCTCCGGACAAGGGTAATTAAACCTCTGCTCCAGGCGTTCGCGTCAAGAAAGCATGAATAAAACGCTGTTTTTTACATCAATACCCGTGGCGGAGTCAACAGATAGAGTAGGTTTACACCCGGGCATCAGCGAATTTGCGGTCTTGGTTCGGCCGAAAGCCTGCCGTGCCTGCTTTGCAGGTCAGCATCTGGCTATGGATTTAAGACAACGCTATTATCTAAAGGTGCAGATGAGGGGACAGGCTTATTAACGTAGAGCGCAGGTCACATGGAGCGCAGGCCGGGGTTAACCTACCGCGCTGGCCCGGCCTGCGTATATTTTATAGCGAATAGCGGATTAACGCAGTCCCAACTGGAAAATAAGGGTTTCCGCCTGGCAGCTGAAGGTGAAATCGGCATTCAGCACCACGCCGCCGTCGGCAGGATCAATCCGGCTCTCAATCAGGCACGGATCTGACTCCACCGCCCGGGCTTTATCGGTCAGACCGGCCAGCATCTCTTCTGCCTGATGACGTTTTTCAAACGTCTTGCTGAACGATGCTTTGCAGTCTTCATTATCGATAATAGTGCCGACATCGACGCAACAGCAGGCTGCTGTTTCCTGGGCGCTGCATTTATTCAGTGAATTAGCCATGATAATTTCCTCTCCGGTATGACCGGTATGACAAATTTATTCGAACACAAAGTTGCTATGGTTATTATACGCCCGCATCGCCTGCGTTAACAGTTTTTACTGGGCGATCGACCCTTTAAGTCACGGAAAAATAGAGAAAAGTTAACGGGGCTGGTTAAACATATCCTGCTGGTTATCAATGTAACCAGCAGGTTAATTTCGCTCGGCCGCAGCCAGCCGGGCTGAGCCAAGCTCGCCAGCGCAGGCAGTCGAGTCAGCGCTTACTCGGCATCGATATCGTTCAGATCGCCCTGAATCAGCTGTGCATTGGGATTATCCTGCGGTGTCAGCGTACCGTCGCTGGCCAGGAAGTCATGGCGCTGGAAATAAGCCGCCCGGACCATGGCATACGGATCGGATGAGTTATGCAATATCGCATCGGAGTCGAGCAGTTGCGCCCGGGTTTCAATCCCCTCAATAACCCATTTACCGGCCGACATCCACCAGGTCAGATAGCTCAGTACCGGATAGAGGCCATCTACCGCGCCGCCGATATCTTCGCGCGGGGTAAAACTGCCGTAACCTGGCAGTTCCACATAAGGTCCGTAACCCACGCCATAATTACCCAGGGTACTGCCGAATCGACGGCTCTCTTCCTTGGCCAGTTTCGGGTTCGCCATGCTGGCCACATCGATAAGTCCGCCCATACCCAGCAGGGTATTCAGGAAAAAGCGGTTGAAATGGATCATTGCTTTGTAGGGCTTGCCCTCGACGAAATAGTTGACCATCGTGGCCGGCTCTTCGAGGTTGCTGAAAAAATTGCTCAGCCCGTTTCGGGCCGGGGTCGGCACATAATCGCGCCATGCTACCGCTACCGGACGGAGCACATAGGGGTCCAGCAGATTGTAGTTGAAATTAAACATCGTCCGGTTAAACCCTTCCAGCGGGTCTGAACGCCCTTCTGGAGAGTCGGCGTTATGACTGGCACATCCCAAAAGCAATACACTGGCCAGTGCTACACCTGACAGGCGGTAGTTCATTATTCAGCTCCATTTTTATTTTTTATGCGTTCTATTGGGATACTTGCCGATCTATCTGCACTTGAATTCGATCGCCATCGTTAAAATCCTGCAAGGCACTTTCACCATACCATTCTCCCGCCTCTGGCTCTGCGCGGCCGTCAGACGAAATTCTTACACGTACTTTTACCTGCTTCTGCGCAGAAAGCAAACGTTCGGGTAGCATGGCATCACTGTCATCTAACGACAACGATAACGGAAAGCGGCTTAATGGCAAAGATTTTACCGCAACCGGCGTTGAACTCATGCCGTCGGTCACCGAAACCAGAACCCGGCCCGGCCGCGGCAGATGATATTCAATACCGGGCAGCAACGAGACCTGCAGGTTGAGCCGGGTCATTTTCTGTCCCGATAGCTGGCGGGCGCGGAGCAGGGCCTGGCGTATGTCAACAGCGTGGCTGTCTTGGGTTGGCAAGCGGTCCAGCACCTGCTGCCACAATGCGATGGCCTGCGGATAATTTTCAGCGGTATATTCACCATATGCCAGCAGACTCATGGCCTGCAGGTTGCCAGGACGATCGGCCACCAAACGCCTTAATAACTGGATTCCCTGCTGGTTATCACCGGCGTCATTGGAACGTATAAGCACCTGGGCATAGTCCAGTGTGACCGCCGCATCGTCCGGGTTGAGCTGCCAGGCGCGTTCAAAAGCACCGCTCGCGGTGGCTACGTCATTCATCACCACGCCGATCCGGCCAAGGATTAACCAATCGGCTTTGTTTTCAGGTTGCGTGAGCAGCCCGGCGCGCAAGCCGATAGCGAAGCGGGCCAGCTCAGCGGCAGAAAGCTGGGGAGCCTTGGCATCCATGATGCGCATCCGCAGTGCCGGCATTTCGCTAACCGTTTGTTGCCAGGCGAGCTGTTTAGCGGCGCCCCCTGTCAACAGGTACAGACCGGCTGTGACCGCCAGTAATACGATGATGCCTGGCGTCAACAGCCAGAGAGATAGGGGCCTGACAGCCGGTACGGCATCCGGGGGGACATCTGACAGTAAGGCCTGGCGCAGCTCCAGAATATGCTCATTTCGATGGTCGACCACCCCTTCGGCTTCATCATGAGCCAGTTCATCCAACCGGTGCTGATAAAACCGGGTGTTCAATGTGTCACGCGTGACCGGGCTGATCGGATGCCGCCCCCGTCGCCAGGCCGGCAGGATAAATAACGCGCAAGCGCCCACCAACAGCGTAAGACCAAACAGCGCTGATGCGATCATGGTTTTTTCTCTTCTGTTTCAGCCAGCAGTTGATTAAGCCGCTGCTGTTCCGGTACTGACAGTGACGCCGTGTTGCGGCCAGTGCGTTTCACTGCCCGGGCGATCACCAGATAAGCGCCCACCAGGATGAAAATCAGCGGTCCGGCCCAGAGGATGAGCGTCAAAGGATTGAGCGGTGGCTGATAGGTAACGAAATTGCCGTAGCGCGCCACCATATAATCGATGATTTCCTGGCGACTTTTGCCTTGCTGCATCAATTGGTAAACTTTGGCTCGCATATCGCCGGCAATGATGGCGTTAGAATCGGCAATACTGTTGTTCTGACATTTGGGACAGCGCAGCTGTTCGGTTAATTGCCGATACTGCTGCTCCTGATCAATGCTCTGAAACGAGTAAGTATCGATTGACGCAGCGGCACCGCCGCTCAGGACGGCGCTCAGCAGCAGTACCCGCCAGATGCCAGTTTTCATAACCCGGCCTCTCGGGCGTATTTTTCATACAGCGGACGAACTTCTTGCAGCCATACCGTTTCGTTTAAATCACCGGCATGGCGATAGCGGATGATGCCATGACCATCGATCAGGAAGGTTTCAGGCGCGCCATAGACTCCCAGGTCCAGTCCCAGCATACCGCTGCCATCGTAAAGACTGAGGGCATAAGGGTTGCCCAGGCTATTGAGCCAGGCGACCGCTTTTTGTCTGTCATCTTTGTAATTCAGTCCGATGACTCTTACTCCTTGTGCCGCCAGGCTATTGAGATATTGATGCTCGGCGCGGCAAGTTGGACACCAGGTAGCCCACACATTCAGCAATACCGGTTTGCCGTTGTGTAATACTGATTGATCAAAGGTTTTGCCGGGGACGTCCAGTGATTCCAACCTGAATAGCGGTACCGGCTTGCCTATCAGCGCCGATTCCAGCCGGGTGGGGTCATCCCCATCGGCATTGCGCGTCAGTTGGAGGATAAAGATGCCGGCTAAAGCCAGAAACAGCACCAAGGGAATATACAGCCACTTTTTGGTCATATCGCCGGTCCTCCTGTCGACAGACGACGCTGCTTACCTGCGCGGTAGCGAGGATCGCAAATACAGCAAAGGCCGCCGACCGCCATGAATAACCCTCCCAGCCAAATCCAGCGAACAAATGGCTTGTAATACAGCCGGACCGCCCAGGCATTACCGTCAAGCGGTTCGCCCAGCGCGGCATAGAGATCGCGAGTCAGGCCACCGCTGATAGCGGCTTCAGTCATCCAGGTGCGGGTCACGCTGTAATAACGCTTTTCTGCACGCAGCGTCGCCTCGGGCTTGCCCTGGCGGGTGACATCCAGCAGGGCTGCAGTACCAGAATAATTAGCGCCGTTAAGCGTTTGCAGGGCGCGGAACACAAAATGATAGCTGCCTATATCCACCTGGTCGCCGGGCTGCATCCTGACATCGCGTTCAATACTGTAATTCTGGCTGAAGGCAATACCGATAACCGTCACCGCCACGCCCAGATGTCCCAGGGCCATGCCCCAGTGGCTGGGCGTCAGTTGCCCCAGGCCGCGCCAGAAACTGTAGCGGTGCGTCGCCCGTTCATGGATCTCGATAAAGGTCAGGATCACCACCCACAGCGACATCATCAGGCCGACCACCGTCATAGCGCGGATTTCATTGCCCAGCAGCCAAGGCAGTAACAAGGACAGCACCAGGGTTAACGCCATGGCAATCGCCAGGCGTTTAAGCTGTTTGCCCAGAAAATCGCGCCGCCAGCGTATCAGCGGCGCAATACCGAGCAACAGAGCAAAAGGCGCCATCAGCAGACTGAACAGGGTATTGAAGTAAGGCTCGCCGATAGAAATGCTGCCCATGCCCAATTGCTTATGGATTAATGGCAGCAAGGTACCCAGCAGGACGACCAGCATAGCAGCTATCAGCAGGATATTATTGCCCAGTAAAAAGGTCTCTCGTGAAAACACCTCATTGCGCGCCCGGCTGCGCACCTGCCCACCTTTAATGGCATACAGCAGCAACGACCCCCCGATCACCAGTACCAGGAAAGCCAAAATAAACATCCCCCTGGCCGGATCGGAGGCAAAGGAGTGCACCGAGACCAGCACCCCCGATCTCACTAAAAAGGTGCCCAACAGGCAAAGGGAAAAGGCGGCGATCGCCAGCAGAACCGTCCAGGCTTTAAACGTGCCGCGTTTCTCGGTGACCGCCAGCGAATGCAGCAAAGCGGTGCCGGTCAGCCAAGGCATAAAAGACGCGTTCTCAACCGGATCCCAGAACCACCACCCTCCCCACCCCAGTTCATAATAGGCCCAGGCGGAGCCGAGAACGATGCCCAGCGTTAGAAAGATCCAGGCCGCCTGCGTCCAGGGTCGCGACCACCGGGCCCAGGCGGTATCCAGCCGACCGGCGATAAGCGAGGCGATAGAGAACGAAAAGGCAACCGAGAATCCGACATAGCCCATATACAGCAACGGCGGATGGAAAATCAGACCGATATCCTGCAGCACCGGGTTCAAATCCTGTCCATCGATTGGAATAAACGGCAAATTGCGACTGAAGGGGTTGGACGTCAGCAGGATAAATGCCAGGAACCCGGCATTTATCATTCCCATCACCGCCAGTACCCGGGCTATGGCCTCATCCGGCATGGCGCGGCTGAACAGCGCCACCGCCAGCGTCCAGACGCTGAGCAGCAGCACCCAGAGCAGTAGCGAGCCCTCATGGGCGCCCCAGGTAGCGGCGATGCGGTAATAAACCGGCAAACGGCTGTTGGAGTTATTGGCCACATAGGCTACGGAAAAGTCATTGACCACAAAGGCCCATACCAAACAAATAAATGCCCCGGCGATAGTGATAAATACACCGTATGCCAGTGGCCTGGCCGTCGCCATCAGCCGGATGTCCTGGCGCGCAGCCCCCCACAGCGGATAACTGCTGAGCAGCAGAGCAAGGCCGGTGCCCAGACACAATAAAAAATTACCCAGTTCAGGTATCAAAGCTGTCCCTCTTTTTCGGTCGTGGCAAGCGTATCGACGGTGCGAGGTTGCGATTTCATGGCATTGGCAACTTCAGGCGGCGTATAGTTTTCATCATGTTTTGCCAGCACTTCACGGGCTATCACCACATGGCCGGCACCGAGCACACCTTGCGCGACCACGCCCTGACCTTCTCGGAACAAGTCCGGTAAAATGCCTTCATAACTGACCCCGATTGCCCCAACGGCATCGTAGATTTTAAAGCTCACTTTCAAGGTCTGGGGATCCCGCCTGACTGAACCAGGCATCACCATGCCGCCGATACGCAGCCGCTGGCCGACGGTCGGCATTGCGTGCCCTTCGCCTTTGCCCTGCAGAATTTCACTCGGGGTATAAAACAGATCAATATTGGTTCTCAGGGCATACAGCACCAGGGCGCAGGTCACAGCCAATCCCAGCAGAATCACCAGCACCAGATAAAGCCGACTCTTACGACGAGGATTCACTGCGCTTTACTCCGTCTGTCCGCCGAGCCGTCACTGACATCAGCAGCGGCTTTGCGACGCCCCATCCGTTCGGCACGTCCGGCCTCCCGCTGTATCTCCTGCAGCAGATGACGATGATACCAGCAAGTATGCACCACCAGTCCAAGCAACGATAACAGCGCAGCGGCGGTCGCCAGCCAGATATAAAATGCATAACCGCCCATGGCGAAAAAGGCGGTCCAGGAAGTAAACGCCGGCGTCATTTGTTACGCTCCTCAGGTTTGATTAACGCCGCCCAGGGGCGATGGCGCTCCTGCAGCAAGATAAGATTGCGCAGCCTGGCGAGGGTAAGAGTAACAAACACCAGCAGATAACCGACAATGGCCCAGCGCAAGGGTGTACGCATTGAAGGATCGATACTTTGCTGCATATTGGTCGATCCCTGATGCAGCGTGTTCCACCATTGGACTGAAAAATGAATGATCGGAATATTGACCACCCCGACCAGGATCAGAATGCCGGCGGCCCTGCCGGCCAGACGGCGATCTTCAAAGGCGTTGTACAGCGCCATGACGCCCAGATAGAGGAACAGCAGCACCAGTTCGGAGGTCAGGCGAGCATCCCATACCCACCAGGTGCCCCACATGGGTTTTCCCCAGGCGGCACCGGTGATTAGCGCGATAAACGTAAAAACTGCGCCAATCGGCGCCATGGCCGCGGCAGTCAAATCGGCCATTTTCATTTGCCAGACCAGACCGATGAATGCGGCAATCGCCATCGCAGCATAAATCCCCATGGACCACATAGCGGCAGGCACATGCAGGTACATAATGCGCACGCTGTTCCCCTGCTGGTAATCCGGCGGGGCAAAGCCAAATCCCCACCCCCAGCCAAGCAGCAGCGACAGCACGGCGGCAACAGCAAACCAGGGTAGCAGCCGGCCACAGAGCCGGTAAAGTGCCTGGGGTCTGGCCCATTGATGAAGTGTTTTCCACATGATCGTCAGTTGCTCACATTCAACAGATTAAAAAGGCAGCGGCCGGCAGCATTACTGCAGGCTGATGCGCAATGCCGCAGCGGCGGCAAAGGGTGTCAGCGTCAGGCTGCCCGCCAGCAGCGCCCCCAGAATCGCCAGATAGCCATCGACCGGTAGTCCCAGTGAGGCATTATCGATAGCCGCGGTGGCAAAAATCAGTACCGGCACAAACAGCGGCAGCAGCAGTAGACTCAGTAGCACCCCGCCTTTGCGCAGGCCTACCGTCAATCCAGCACCGATGGCCCCCAACAGGCTCAGCGTCGGCGTGCCGAGCAGCAGCGTGAGGGCCATCGTCCACCAGGTGGTCAGATCGAGCGAAAGAAACAGCGCCGCCAGCGGCGAGAGCAGCAGCAATGGCAGGCCAGTCACCAGCCAGTGGGCGCAAACCTTGGCCAGTACCGTTATCGGCATTGGCTGGGGCAGCAGCAGCAGTTGCTCAAGGGATCCATCAAGCCGGTCTTCCTGGAACAGCCTTTCCAGCGACAGCAGGCAGGCCAGCAAAGCGGCCACCCAGATAATGCCCGGGGCAATGCGCCTGAGAATCGCCGGGTCCGGTCCTATCGCCAGTGGGAACAGCGTCACCACCATCAGAAAAAACCATAATGGATTGAGGATCTCGCTGCGATTGCGGCGGGCCAGCAGCAATTCCCGACGGACTATCAGCCAGAACACGCCATCGCCTCCATCGCCGACAGATCAAGTTTCCTGACCGGCACGCCACAGTCGGGCAGCGGCTGATGGGTCGTCAGCAGCACCATCCCCCCGGCCCTGCAGTGGCGGCCGAACAGCGCGGCCAAAGCCAAGACGCCATCACAGTCAATGGCCGTCAGGGGCTCATCAAGGATCCACAGCGGGGCGGCACTCAGCCACAGGCGAGCCAACGCTACCCGCCGCTGTTGTCCGGCCGAAAGCTGACCTGCCGGCAGTTCTTCGAGTCCCAGCAGTCCTACCTGCTCAAGCGCCAGCCAGAGCGAGGCATCAGAACCGCCACCCCCCTGTAACGCCTGATAAAAGCTGAGATTCTCCAGCGGTGTGAGCCGTTGCTTCAGGCCGGCCTGATGACCGATATACAGTAATTGGCGGTAGTAAGCCTGCCGTTGATTGAGTATCGGCTGATGCTGCCAAAGCACCCTGCCCATATCAGGTTCAGCCAGACCGGCCAGAATGCGTAACAGGGAAGTTTTGCCTGCGCCATTGGGGCCTGCCAGCTGCACGATCTCACCGGGAGACAACTGTAGCTCAAGCTTCGCAAAGAGGGTGCGATTATCACGGATACAGGCCAGATTTTCAGTTGCCAGCATTGGAAGCTCAACTCACTATTTGATAGGCAGCGCATCATAACATAGGTGACTTATCTCACACACTCAGGGTGGGCATAAGTCTTAAGTCCTATTAAGCAAGGGGGTATTAGATCAATTTACCGACCAGATAGCCAGCGAGGTTAAGATTTTGTTACGCATTGGCGGTCACGGTGACAATTTTGGTTATTAATCACTCGACCGGTGTACTGGCAGCAGTTTTCTTTCCTGACAGTTTAAAACCCCGCTACGCTTAGGTTAAATCGGCGCTTAGCGCTTTGAATACAGGGGTAAACCGATGGGAAAATCAGCCGGCCAACAAGATACGCGCCATTCCACTCGCGATTCCGAGGTAAAAGTGGACAGCGAGGAGAGTGAACAGGGGCGTGAGATAGAAGTAGAGGAGGAAAACCTCCCCTCTCCCGCCGCAGCCATTCATGAAGAGATCCGCCAGGAAGGCGAAAAGGAGCTTGAGCGTGATAGCCAGGCCCTGCTGTGGTCAGCGGTTGCCGCCGGGCTGTCGATGGGCGCGTCACTGATGGCTAAAGGCATCTTTCACGCCAAACTGCCAGAAGGTCCAATCGGGTTCTTTTTAGAAAACATCGGCTATACCTTCGGCTTTATCATTGTCATTATGGCTCGCCAACAGCTGTTCACTGAAAATACCCTGACAGCTGTGCTGCCCATTATGCATAAGCCGACCGGTCACAACTTTCTGATTTTGCTGCGTCTCTGGGGCGTGGTACTGCTGGGCAATATCATCGGTACTGCGCTCGCCGCCCTGGGATTTATTCATCTGCCGGTGTTTGATGAACAAACGCGTCAGGCCTTTATCACCCTGTCTGAAGAGGTGATGTCTAATAGTGCCTATGAAATGTTTGCCAATGGCTTGATATCAGGGTGGATTATTGCTTCGATGGTCTGGATGATGCCCTCATCGGGAGCTGGAAAGCTGATTGTCATCATCCTGATGACCTATCTGGTGGGTATCGGCGATCTCACGCACATCGTCGTCGGCTCGGTCGAGATCCTTTATCTGGTTTTTAACGGCAATATCCCGTGGTATGAATTCTTTTACCCTTTCGCGGCGCCTACCCTGGCCGGCAATATTGTCGGCGGTACCTTTATCTTTGCCTTGCTTAGCCATGCGCAGATACGTAACGACCTTAGCAAGGCGCGCAAGGAAGAGGCAAAAAAACTGCTTAATAAAGGTCATACTGGCACGCAGGACGGGCCCTGCGCCTAAGCCGCCAGATTCCGCCTTAAGGGGATTAATCAGCAGAGGCTGCAGGGCTCTCGCTGATAATTATTGCCTGATTGTCGATAGATTGACCAATCAGGCTGACCAGTGCTTATATTTGGGGGCAAATCAGGTATAATCACCGCCGCTTGACCAGTCTCCGTAGTTAAACGGATATAACAAGCCCCTCCTAAGGGCTAGTTACAGGTTCGATTCCTGTCGGGGACACCATAATCTCATTACCTGCCATCACCTCACATTACCGAAATCCCCGCCCAACAAGCCCTTCACGCTAAATCACGTTACCTGACATTACCCAAAATCCATTGACAGCACCAAACTTTTGCGGGCATTCTTGCGGGCATCTTTCAATGCCCACACGTCGATGCCCACATATGCTAACCGCCAAACAGATAGAGCAAGCCAAACCCAAAGAGAAAGGTTACCGCATGGCTGACATGGGCGGCCTGTTCCTGTTTATCACTCCCACTGGCGCTAAGGTCTGGCGGTTGCGTTACCGGTTTGGGGGAAAGGAGCAAACATTGAGCATTGGCAATTACCCGGATGTTTCTTTGTCTGAAGCAAGGGCGGCTCAAGCGGCGACTAAATTGAAGATAAAATCGGGCATCAACCCAGCTGGCGAAAAGAGAGCGTTGAAATATCCCGAACTTAATCCATCGGCCCCCGATACCTTTAGAACCATGGCTATCGAATGGTTCAGCAGCAGGAAAAAGACCTGGTCAGATAAATACGCAGACGAAATGATGAGCATGTTCGAAAAGGACATCTTTCCATATATAGGTAATATGCCCATTACTGAAATAAAGCCAATGGTGCTATTGGGTGTGTTGAGAAAGTTTGAAGAGCGCGGAGCGATGGAGCGGGCAAGGAAGGCGCGTAGGCGTTGTGGGGAAGTGTTCCGGTACGCTATCGGTACCGGCAGGGCCGAGTATAACCCGGCACCAGACTTATCAATTGCTATGGGTGCGCCGAAGCCTGAGCATTATCCCTTCCTGCAGGAGTCGGAGGTTGGGGTATTCAACCAAGCCCTGGCGGGTTATGGTGGCAGTGTGTTGGTGAAGGTGGCCACACAGCTTCTACAGCTTACAGGCCTGAGAACGGTCGAGCTGCGGCTATCTCTCTGGTCATTTATCGACTTCGATAATAAGACGTGGGAAATCCCCGCTGAATTGATGAAATCTCGCCGGCCGCATATTGTTCCTATGTCCAGGCAGGTGATCGCCTTGCTGGAATACTTAAAGCCGATTACTGGCCACGGACAATTCATCTTTCCTGGGCGCAGCGATAATACGAAGCCTATCAGCGAAAACTCTATCCTGGGCGTGATACGGCGCATAGGGTTTGATGGCAGGGCCAGCGGGCATGGATTCCGGCATCAAATCAGTACTATTTTAAATGAACATGGTTTCGAGCCGGATCTGATTGAGCGTCAGCTTGCACATGTTGACCGTAACAAGGTGCGAGGCATTTATAACCACGCTCAGTATCTGGATAGGCGCAGGGAAATGATGCAGTGGTATGCTGATTACCTTGATGGGCTGTAAAGTCCATCATGCCCCCGGACTATCATCAAATTCCCTCCTATACTTAAATCCCAACCCGAAATGAAGAACGAACATGTGCGGCAGATTCGCTCAGTACGATCCGCGTGAGGACTACCTCGACTTTCTGAAACCAGAGGTCGAGTACAATGGTGCTTTGAACCTAGAGCCCATGGGCCGGTACAACGTCGCGCCGGGCACCCGCGTACTGCTGCTGAACCAGCGAGTTGCAAATTTGCAACTCGACCCAGTAATGTGGGGATATCAGCCGGCATGGGCTAAAGAAGCACACCGGCCGCCGGTGATTAATGCCCGTGTTGAAACAGCAGCAACCAGTAGGATGTTTAAACCGCTGTGGAATAGTGGCCGCACCCTGGTGATGGCCAATGGTTGGTACGAGTGGCGCAAGCATCCCAATGACGCCAAGATAAAGCAGCCTTATTTCATTTATCACGAAAACAAGAAACCGATATTCTTCGCTGCAATAAGTCGATTTCATCCGGATCCCCTAGATCCGCCAGAGGATGACGGCTTTGTGATTGTCACGGCGGCGAGTGATAAGGGGCTGCTGGATATTCACGACCGGCGACCGCTGGTCATGACGCGTGAGGCTTCGCTGGAGTGGATGTCACCGGACACCACTCCGGAACGGGCGGAAGAGCTGGCCCATGATGCGGCTATACCGGCTGATGAATTCGAATGGCATCCAGTGAGCAAGGAGGTGGGGAATATTCGCAATAATGATGAGTCGTTGATACAGGAGATTCAGAACCCTGTGGCGTGATTGGCTCATTGTTAAACGATAACGCCCTTTTTAGTGGCGCTTTCACGCATAAATTGTGCTGCTGTAGAAAATTTGGTATCAGAAAGGTATTCGCTCCAGATTGCCAATTCACAAAGCCTGACTTTTCCGGGAAATTGGTTGCTGTACGCCGAACCGATGCGCATTACATCGCCTAGGTCAGCGTCATTCAATGCAGGGGTATTGGTACCTGTAGTGCCGGCACTTAAATTATAAACCGTCCTGACTCGGGCAGTGTTTAGTACACGTCCGCCTATTAGATACCATTGATTGATTTGCGCCCCCGTTGCGGTTTCTGCGGCGGCACCAGAAGACACCCCGTTAATCAGAACTCCATGATTAAAGCGAGTGATGACATTGCCATCGGAGGCATCCGCACCAACGTCAAACCCCAGCGTAGTCCCAATGCAGAGCCCTGTTTCATCCTTTCTATTTGACTGATAGTTTGACATCACAGCAATCCCCTTTTCTTCCAAGGGCATCACGCTGGCAATAATAGTCATATCGGTACTATTTTTGATCGCCGTCACTAGGTAGGCCACTTGGGCCCCGGTCAACTCGATATAATTTTCATCATAAGTTGGCGTACCGACAACTGACAGTGCAGCTTTGTCGCGGATAAGGTTGCGTATCGATGTGGCCGCATCTATACCGAACGAAAAATACCCCTCCCATGCAGCAGGAAACGGAATAGAAAGCTTCGATTTGGGGGAGGCCCAAAGCACAGCGTTTTTATTGATGAGGCGAGTAGCCATTATTAAGTTCCTTAGTAAAAGTCCTGGGGGATATTGCCTACAGTAAGAGATAGCCGATCGAACGTGCACCAATTTCCGGGGGCGCCCCCGGAGGTATCCAAGACTGCGCGGACAGTTAATGCGTTTACAGTCGTCGGGATGGTGATGACCGTAGCCTTCCAAATAAAGGCACCTCGGCCCCCTTCTGGTGTTCCATAAGGCCTGGTATTACCGGCCTCTGGGATTTGGATTTGTCCGCAATTGCCGCGAGTTGACGTAGTTGGAATAAACACCCGGGCCGCTAAAACAACGGTCCTGCCCTTGAGTCGTTTCACTAGCGATGACGAAAGCGAAATTGCAGCATAGGTCTCGATGGTGCCGGACTGCACCAGTTTCAACCCATACTCCCCCGTCTCGACATTGATTGTATCCTTCTGGGCCGTACAACCAACAAGGGTCCATCCATTGGGAGCGGAATTTTCCGCATCCCAAGTGCTGAAATCAGCGTTCAATAACAAATTGGTCCCGGCAACCAGTCCGGGGATATACCGATTTGGGCTTGCCGGCCAAACAAAGAGATTTTTAACCAGATCAAATATTTTCGCATCACCCATGGCGCTCGGATGGATATTATCATTTCCCATATACCAATCTGTTGGCTTCCCGGCTTGTTGAAAGAGCTGGAATACATCAACAAGACTAAAACCAGCAGCGATAGCTGCCTGGCGCGCACCATTACTTCGTGTCGTCCCGTTGTCACTGTCTCGTAGTGGATTTTGAGAAAAAATAATGGCACCAGCATTTGGGTGCCTCTGGAGCATAGTGTATAAGACGGCCAAATCCATGCCCATGTGGGTGCTAGCTGGCACTGCATTATCAGTATTATGGCCGTGATTCATGATGACCAAGTCGGCCTGGCGTGGCATGTAAGCTATTTCGAAATATTGTCCCATTAAGTACAAAGGTTGTTTTCCGGCAACAGCGGCATTATAAAAATACAAAGTCTTACCGGCAGTGCCGACCTGTATTGTTATTGCGTTATTATAAGTACTACCTGTCCACGTGTAATAATTTACCGTGTAGGCTGGATAATTTGCCGCCAGAAATTCGGCAAGCTTTCGCGTCCACTTATTAAATATCTTTCCGGTCGTTGGGTCTGTATCGTGGTCGATACCCGTGGAGTCGCTGTTAACAATAATGCATACGTCATCCAATGCGGCGCGCATTTTAGACAAAAGGCCATAGGCAGCGGTCTGCGGTGGTAAATCTATTGTAACCTCACCAGGGCCTGTTCCTCCACCTGACACTTCATTTGAGATCGGAACATAGAAACCTAAACCATCTGAAATAATTATTTCATCGCTGGATATGGAGGCATCATTAACTATACCCATATTTCCGGAAATCATTTCATTCAGGTCGAGGGAGACTAATGGTGTTTCAAAGCCGCCCTCCGGTTTGATGCGAGAATGAGAGAAACCAAGCGTATCGGTGAACACTGTTAAGTCATCGGATTCATCTTGCTGGATGCTGCCCGCTATAGCATCCACCACTTTATTAGATGGTTCTGCCTTTTGCGTCCCATCCTCGTTAAATACTGGAGTCACTACCCCGCCGATGTTTCGATAATAAAGCACGGTTTCTTCATCATTTGGGCTGATGATGTAAACGATTTGGTTCTCAGGGATAGATCCGTCATCTATACGAAATTGGGCAGCAGTGGTATCCGTGAATACCTGGTTTAATATAGCCACCAGGCCGTTATTGGCCTCAACCAATCTTGCCTTGACGCCAGTAATAGTTTCCCGTTCCTCTCCCAGCCTGTCAGTGTATGTTTCAGCAGAGGAAGAGACTATTTCATCAATTTTCTGCACGTTAAATTGCAAATCCCCTGGCTCTGCACTTGGAACAGGATTATTTGTTGCCATTATTCTGACACCTCGTATTCATACATTTTTTGGTTATATTCTGAAACGGTGATTGAAGTCTTTCCGTCTGCTGAGGTTTGCTTTTGGGTAATTGTCCAGAGTGTTTCATCCATTTCCCCGGCGGTGGCAATAAAGTAACGGGACGCAGATTGGACATCCTCGCCATTCCAGATATTGAGAGATATATTGGGTACGGGGGCATTGAACCCGGAAGACGTATTGCCATTGAAGTGAACAGGTATCCGATCCGTAGGAACCCCGTCAGCATCGGTGATAACGACAAACATTGAACCTGAAAATTCTATCCGTTCGCTCGTCGTGAAATCATCGCCATTTCTGCCGGTTATCTTTCCAGATTGCTGATTGGTGTCATACCAATCCACAACCTGGATCATGTCGCCAACGTTAACCCATTCGCCATCCGACAGGGCCGTGATGCTCATCGTTTTGCGTGAGAACATAATCCGCAGGCATTCTTTCATCGCTCGGTCTACTGCCTGATAGCGATTCCTGATGTACAGCAACTGGAATTTTTTTGGCTTGGCTGGCTCTCCTTCTTCTATAGAGTCATTGTCGGTTATGCGGAAGTAGACATAGGACTGCTTATTGGTGAGCGGATCCTTATATTGCAACTCGACGCCATCAAAGCCGCCGTTTAATGTCATGTCGTAGGTGAGCCGATAGCCATCAGCCATAGAGTTGGCCGTATTAAATACCGTGGCCGGGTATTGGCGTGGCTCATCACGGACGAATGACATATAGCCATCTTCACAGAACACCGTGACGGTGGCGGCGTCGCAGATGCGTTGTAACCGCTCACCCAGAGAGATATCGGCATCGTCAAAGGTATAATCGAAGTAACCCAGGCGCGGGTCTGGCAGATTGTCATAAATCTGATAAAGCATATCAGCATCGATATTATCGATGCTTTGTTTGCCGGTTATTATCCAGTTATGCAGGACAATATCGGGAAATATGCGGGAGGGCCGGAGCATGTAATCAACCTGCTGGGTATCTCGATTAAACGTAATGACGTGACGGGTGATCAGTGCATTATATTTACGGTCCTTGGCGCTGGCCCCTTCAGCTGCTTTAATCCGAATCAGAACGGTCGTATCATTCGGGTGAACAACGTTCTGGCGAAGCGTCATCGTTCCGATAGACTCAAGCGTCAACTTACTGGCTGCGTCTGCTCTATCATTACGCACAAGTTGCACCGCGTAACGACCTCGCCCAGCCAGGGGATAAAATTTGTCCGTTCTGTAAAAAGTCTCTTGGCTTACATCATGGGGCGTGGGCTGGCGAAATACACGCGACTCTCGGGTGCCCTGAATCTCGTTGTTATCGTCGTCCACCTTCCAGAACGTTACCGTCCAGTTGGTTTCTGTATTGCCGGGTAGCGCGGAGTTAGTGTTAATCCACAGCTCATCACCATCAGTAGGTGAAAAATACGGTCCTGTAATGATCGTGCTGCCATCGTCATTCTTTGGATTGACCTCCTCGCCACTTACGTCATCAAAATAATAAGGCTCATAAAGCTGGCTAATGACTTCGCCAGGTTGGAATACCTGAGACGTAGCCCCCTGCAAAGCATCAAGCGAGCTCTCAGCGTAACGGATTGAACTCACGTCATAGCGGCCAAGGCCAAAATTCATGAGCTCGGTGACATATTTGACGTTATCAATATATTCGGTGAGGGATTCCTGAAGCAAATCTGGAAACGCCCGAACCTGGCCGAAATTATCGGGCCTGGCCTCTCCGTTTCGGGCAATATTAGTTTGTGACTTGAGGTTATTATTGGGTGATGTTTTTGTCTGGGCAGTATTTGTCGCATTCGCATTAGTGTTATAAAGCGACGACATGACTTTCTGGGTAAATTTTATTGGGTTTAGATGTTCAAGGGGATTAAGTAGGGTTTTGACTAATCCACCATCTTGCGGTTGATCGTAAATATTGACGATGTCACTTGCAGTCAAGGTAAATCCGATTTCATCGTCAGGGCCAATATACTTGCCATTAATGCTGATTTTGGCATCACCGCTAAAATCTAACCCGTCTAGCGCTTCACATAGTCGCACGCCAGCCGCAAATATCTCCTGCTGCTTCGGCAGTCCCGGTATTCGCTGAATATTGATTATCGGCATAAGAATAGAACTCAAGTCGTGTGAATATTTTTCGCCAGGCGGCCAGGCGATCAAGTCTTACGCTGCTGCTGCGCTGACGCGAGTGGAGCACTTTGTCACCTATGACTATCCCGACATGAACTGGCCGTGAGCCGTGATAACCAACCAATAACCCGCCATCCAACGGCTGATCAGTACTTCGCCAGTGAGTCACCTCATCGCTAAAGCAAGTAATGAAGTCTTCACAGGCCTCATAGTTCGGTGAGTGATGAACCTCCACGCCGGCCACGTGCCGGAAGTACAGCACAATCAGCCCCCAACAATCTGCGGCCTCGAAAGAACACACCCGATTCCGCCAGGGTATGCCCATCACTTTGTCGATAAATTCTTGCCTATACATTTTTCAGCCCCGGAAATTCAGACGTTTTGTACAAAACAGCCACGTTGTTGTTCATAGGGTTCTTGATGGTCAATGAGACAGTTACGTCAGACTCATCCATCGTCACGGAATCAACAAACAAGGACCAGGGTTTCAAGGGGGTATTCATGTCAGAGGAGTCATAGCGCCTGTACAGTGCCGTTATCGGCGTCAGCCGTGATGATCCCTGCCACAGCTTGAGCGTTTGTTTAAAGTCGGCTGCAATGCGCGAGAAGCGTACACTGGCGGTAATAACTGGTGTATTGCTCTGCTGGCTCGGTACGACCTCCATCCTGATCCCCATGAATTCCTGGCCCTGAAAAACCAAAGGTTTTATCTGATTAGCCACGAAATATTTGTAACCAAAAGAGGGGTGATAGAAGGTTATGGTGTGGTACAAGATGCGGTTTGCAGGTCTTCGTGATTGAAATTCACGCAGTGTGGGCATCAGTCTGACCTCGGCATAATCTGATTAACAACCCGGTCAAGGATGCTTTCCCAGCCCTCAGGCAACATGACAAGCAGATCATCATACTGGTCATCCTCATTATTGAGCTCGCGGGCAATGACGGTCGCCGTCCAGGTGGTTATTGAGCCATTGATGGAAGTTTGCACCGGCATGGTCACAAAATGCACTTGCTGCAACTGGGTTTCGCCACCGCCTATCTTGATGCGGATATCGAACCATTTTGTTCCGTTATCCAGATATTTAGGGCTGCGTATCCACTGTGCGAATGCCCGCTCTTCTCTCGGCTTAAATTTCCACACCAGGCTCCAGGTAACCGGCAAATCATCTGTGAGTTTTTGAAAAATAGGCTCACCGACTACAGGCTGATCTGCCCTGAAGCCAGTGGCCTTGGTCATGGATTTATTGTCTTTCTGGGCCAGGGGTAGCCAGTCGGGGTAAGGTATGGCCATTATTCATTAGCCTTTCTCTGGGTGTTGTAATTGCGGCTTATGGCCTGCCCAATCTGGCCGCCTTGATCGATATCGCTGACGATGGTTTCAAGCGTCAGCGTGCCATTACCATTCATCCTTGCTGATGAACTTACCTGAGCATTTGGAACGCTGTTGTGAATGATGTTATTTACGACCAGGCCACCGCCGCCGCTTAAATCCTTATTACTGATAACTTTTCCATTATCACCAGGGATCATGTACTGACTGCCGTTAGATGCCCGGTAGATTTCAGGCATGCCGCCCTCGCCCACCTGGTACATCGAGCCAGCAGATACCGGGCCGCCGTTCTTGCGCTTGCCAGCCAGTCCCCCGGAAAGTGCCATGGCCGCGACAACAGCGCCAATACCAATCGCCGCAGCGCCACCGAATGAACCGATGGATGCTACGATGGCCGCAGGCGTCCATGCGGCTGTAGTGGCTACTGCTGATGCCGTGCTGGCTGCCGTGGTCGTCGCTGTTCCTGCTACAGACGCAGCAGTGGTCGCGGATGTGGCCGCAATTTGAGCCGCGCTCCCCGTCACTGCAGATTTAACCCACTCCACGCCCATTTGAACAAAGGCATTCACCAGGCTATTCAGAACAGTGCTGGATATAGAAGAAAGCGCCTCATTGGCCGACATGCTGCCGGTTACTATGCCGGTAAGTGCGTTGGAGGCATTGCCGGACAGGGCGTCGAAGGATGCTGCCAGCGCCTCATTACCCGTGCTCTGGTTGCGCCACAGCTCCCACATGGCCGCTGTACGCTGCTCCTCATACTGTTTATTGGCTGCATTACGTAAGGCAATGCCTTGCTGCTCGGTAATGGTCTTATTAGTTTCGAATTGCTGGATGAGTGCGAGCTTACGTGCGTTCTCGTTTGCCAGCGCCTGAACCGGGTCTACCTTAGCGGCATTTTCCTGCTGGGGCGTAACAACTGCATTGGCATTCGCTTCAGCTATTTTGCTGGCATATTCACCGGCAATTTCAGCGCGGCGCTTTTGGCTCTGCTCGTAACTAATATCCCCAGCGGCTAATTGCCTCTCTAACTGTGACAGATCAAGGGCTCGCTGCTTCTCTGCATTCGCAACCTGATCACTATCGATGGCTGCTTTTTTATCCTTCATCCGCTGCTGGATGTCGAATATCTTTCCTGCCTGTTCTGAAGCTGCAGCAATCTGTGCCTGGCTGGCTCCAGAGCCAAGATCCTGCACTGCTGAGAGTTGCGCGGCTTCACGATTAAGGTTTTTATTATTGAGTTCAGCAACGGCCATCTCATTGCTTAAATCTTGGAGAGTTTTAACCCGGCGTTTTTCTGCTGCCTCGGCTTGTGTCTCAGCTTTAGCGGCTGCCTTGACCTCCCTCCCCCTGCTCGCTTCAGCTTGCTGCAAATCATAATTCTTACCAGCAAGCTCGCCGGCTGAATTAATCTGGTTCTGGTTGCCGCCTTTTGCCTCATTATCCAACCGCGCCTTAGTAACAGCCCTTAGGCGTTTATCAGTAATGGCGAGCAATTCGTTTTCCTGTTCTATTTCCTTATTATATTCATCAGCCTTTTCACTCCTTGGGAGCATCAGGCTATTTGAATTGAAGTTATCTTTTGCCCGCGATGCGATATCTATCGCCTCACCTAGTTGCCCCATGACACCTGCAACAACCCCAGCTTCATGCCCATCACGCTTAAGCAGCTCTATGCCTTGAGCAAATGTGCCATTGAATTGAGCGCGTATAATACCGACCTTGCTCACTGTCTGGCTGAGCTTGTTCTGCTGGCGATCTTCTAATGCCAGCAATTGGGTATGCTCTTTTTGGACGTCAGAGAGCACGCTCAGTGTTGCCCGATAAGCACCACTATCCTCTTTCAGGAAACTCAGCGTCCGGCGTAGCTTATTTTGCTGATCCTCATTTGCCTTAATGGTGCCCTGAGTATCGTCAATGGCCTCTTTCTGGTCTGTTATAGACTTTGTAGCCTTATCGATCTCAGCCGCAAGCTGCACTTGGCTCATGGTCTTCATTTTACCAATGACGCTATCAAGGGTGTCAGCAAAAGCGATTGATTCATCCCTTGCCTGTTGGGCCTTCTGATAAAAATAGAACAATGCAGCGCCGGCGATTACTGCCGCGCCAACTGGCCCCCCAATAAGGGCTAATGCGCCAGTGGCGAGAGAGCCGATGGTTGTTGTTGCGGCCGCAGCTGCAGCCGTAGCCGCACTGGCGGCGGCACCTTCAGCAAGAAGGGCTTCAGCATAAGCAGCTGATCTTTGAATGGCGATCGACTTTGCCGCTACAAGGGCATCTAAAGCCAGCGCCTCGGCGAGCGTTCCCCTGGCAAGGTTATATTCCGTCTGAGCCACAGCCACATTTGATAATGCCTGCTCTCTATCCAAGGCCAATTTTCTGACGGTGACAGTGGCTGCTTCTGCTGTGGCTGCCGCCGCTGCGGCCGTTGCTTTTCCTTGTGCTATCGCAGCATGCATGTCTGCCGCTCTGGCGCTTGCCGAAGCAAATAAAGCTCCTGCAAATCTGCTCCCTACCAACACAGAGGCAGCAGCGATTACGTTTGTCACTACGTCCATATTTTCGCTCAGGGTAACGATAGCTGAGTTAAAAATTCTTATTACAGAGTTAGCGCTTGAGTTTTCCCCAACAAATTTTGTGATGTTATTAGTGGCGACAGTATAAGCTTGGCCCATGGTCGCTACCGTCTTGGCAAACTCTTTGCCAATAGCATCGCCTTGCTTTAGTAGCCCATTTACAACAACATCGGTTGTCAGCTTTCCTTGGGCTGCCATCGACCTTAGCTGCCCAATCGTAACGCCCATAGAATCAGCCAGGGCTACAATTAGTCTGTTACCCTGTTCATTGACTGAATTGAATTCTTCACCTCGTAAAGCACCTGAGGCTAGCCCCTGCGATAGCTGGATTACAGCGTTTGACGCTTCTTGAGCGGTTGCCCCTGAAACGACGAACCCCTGATTAATAATTGTCGTCAATCGGGCAATGTCATTGACGCTAGTGCCGTAGCTTCGAGTGGCACGCTCCAGGCGGGCATAGAGCGAGGCCGTTGCATCCAGCCCCGCACGGGTGTTTTGAGATATGTCGAATACGCGCTGAGTTACAGCAGCGAGGTCTTCATTGGCTCTGACGGAGTTTGCCAATTTATTATTTACGACCGTCCAGGCTTCAGCATATTGCGCCACCTGTTGAACCGAAATTGCTGCAGCCAGCGCCGAGGCTACTTTTGACAAAGAGGCAAATGATCGTTCCGCATTATTCGCGGAGCGGGCGGTATTGTTAAAACCCGCATCAAGTCGGTCTAATCGCTCATTAACTTGGCGCTGTCCCTGTAGTAGGCCGGCAATGTCCATCTGGACCTGGTAAACGATATTGCCAACTTGAGTTTCACCTGCCATTTACTTTTCTCCAGGCAATAAAAAACCCCGCCGAGGCGAGGTTTATTTTGATTCTGCGAATTTATTTAAGTAGAGCGCTAAGCGAGTAGATTATCTTGTCAAAATTCTTCTGATGCTTATGCATTCCTGCAATGTTTGGGCTGAATTTAAGAGATGAATCGATAGATATAATCGATGATTTATCATCTACATCTGTGACAACGATCGTCATATTTTCTCCCCATGAAAATAGAGACATCCCAACGCTTACTGTTAGCCGACGGAGAATTTCATCTTGATTTTTGATTTTCATTCCGGCAGAAGGTACCGCCTCCAAGAGCTTGGCAAAAACTTTGTCGGCTGGGTATGGGAATTTTTGTTGTGTAGATTGGCTGGTTAAGCTCATAAATACCTCACTCTAATCCGAAGCCAGACCTGTTCGGGTGTTTATTTCTGATTCTGACATTGAATATTTGGCAACTTTATCGCCATCAAACAATATCACAAGCTCTTTTTTTGTTCCCGTCACAGTGTTGTTAAACAAACCATAAAATGGGATGAATGCCTTACCGCTCACCTTCGCCTTGGCAAAAGAATATTTCCATATTTCTTTGCCGCCATCCGTGAAATTAACGTTATCCGGCGATCCGAAGTAAGCCTTAACCTGAGCTTTTGTCGTGACACCTTCTTGCAGTCTAGTTTGAACGCTGGTTTCGCTCTCTTTTTGAAGTTGCTTATTGCCTGATGATGAGCAGCCTGCAAGCAGTAAAGATGCACTTATCGCCAAAATGACAAACTTTTTCATTCCCTTCCCCCACCGCTACATTTTGCAACAGCATATCACTAGGGAATCGCAAAGGAACGCAAAATGCTGAACCTACTTCTCAGTTTTCCAATCCGCATTACCCCAATTCCCTCGCCACCGCCAGCCACTTAATCAAGCAGCGGGATTATTGATGTAGGTAACGTTTTTCGCTCGTCTGCAGGAATAGACTCCCGGGAGTTCGACCATCTCGGCCGACACCCATCCATCAAGGCCCAACATGAAAAAAGCAATCGCACTGTTATTAATAGTGGTTTTCAGCGGAATGTCCGTTTCAGCCATGGCATGCCCGAAAGGACAGCACCCTCATGGCGGTACGGGATCACACCATAAGGGTGGTTATTGCTCTGCAGACTAATGAGCGCACTGCTTTATCTTGGGCGCTCTGGAGTGTCCGGGATAAAGGTCATGCTCATGCAGTAAGCTCAACTTAACGTGCTTCCGCTTTTGCTATCCGAGCCGCCTTTTTCCTGAAGTGTTCATCGGTCGAAGCGTCATACTCTTCTCTGGTAAAGCCTTTCTGGTCTGGATATTTTGCACTAAGCAAAAGTTGAAACTCTGTCATTGTTAGCTGTTCTGCTTCAATTCTTGGCATGGAAAAGTGATTCCTAGCAGCGCTGATGTAATCGAATGCCCTGAACTCGCTGACATAATCGTTTGTTTCGTGCCGCTGCAGCTTGCGTACCTTAGCCTGACCGATGATCCCATGGTCAAGCAGTGACTTAGCCAGGATGATGATATCCGCCATGGGCATCTGACCGCTGCGATAAACGATACCGCTATGACCCGGCCGCCATTCGCCTATTAGCGAGGTAATATCCTCATCGCAGCAGGACTGCATAACCAGCATGGATGTTGATAGAACCTTGCGGCCAAACGCTGGCTTATTTAATGCCTTAATTAGCCACTCAGGAATAGACCTGTAAGCCCCCATGGCGGCAGAAATTATTTGTGTCACCTCTGCACCATTTAATATCGAGTAAGCCTGAACGATGTCACCTGGCGAGCCTATCCGCGACATATTTGCAAAGGAGGGGCGAATAAAGTAATCCCGCTTCGTATCGGATATCAGCATTTCGCCAATTTCGGTAAGTGGTGTCATTTTACGCCCTGAATACGTTTAGAACTTAGCGGGCATTCGGAAAATGTCCACTGGAATGGACATGCGGTAAAACCACGAATCTGCGGTGTTTACATAACGTATTGAATTTGTTCTAGAGTGCAAAAATGCACTCTGGTGTATGCTGATTAACATGAGGAACACACTCATGCCGCCGCATAAAGAAGTTTCATTTGTCCTTTCACAGGGAACGCGGACATGCACCGATAGCCAACCGGTTCCTCAAGGGTCATCCTGAAAGGTTCTGTGTGATTAGCCGTGCGAACGGCATTGAGGGAATTGCAGGTATAAAAAACCCCAGCAGGTGCCGGGGTCGTTGGTGCAAGAAGAGTTATTACACGGTGACAGTGGCCACGTGTGTCGCCACGAACTCGCCATCGTTGGTTTTAACCGTGATCGTTGCTGCACCTGCCGTAGCGCCGGGAGGCGCGGAGACGGTTACCGTATTACCTGCAAACGCTGCGGTAGCTCGAGAGGGTATAGAGGAGGTGACGACGAATGTTTTGTCATCAGCGTCGGCCGGGGCGACTGTCACGGTAAAAGTTTTGCTAGTGCCGGCGGCGATATTACTCGTAGCAGGTGTTACTGTGACACCCGTAACAGGAGTTTCAGGATCTGCCTCGACGATTTGGAAAGTGTTGCCGTCTGCCAGTTTGAATTCCAGACTATACGTGACAATGTCTTTTACGCCGCCGCCATCACTCATGCCGGTAGTATTCATATAACCGATGTGATAGCTATCGCCCCAATGAAACCGCATCCATACCGTCGGTTGCCGACGAGCGCGGATCTCGTCAACGACATACTTCACATACTGCTGGATCCCGAACTCATCTGCTCGGTCATTCACCCGAACCTCCCCCTCAATGGTGTACGTAGGATCGAGGTTGGATATCATTGTCGATGAGAACCCACCGTCATCAGCATCTGAAGAAAGCGATTCAGGGCTTAAGTTCCATGACGCAGTGGTCGGCAGTCCCATCAATTTCCAGTCTGTTTCACCGGGAACCGTATCAGGGCAGCCGTAAGCCAGTTCGAGAGTTTTAGCGCGACCGATGAGGCGGTCAAAGCTGGTTGGACAACCTTTCATTGTAACCTCTTAAAATAAAAAAGGCCGCACCAGGCAGCCATTGGAAGTGGAATAGAATTTATTCGCCGTAGGTCACAGCAAATTGGAGACGATAGACGAGCCTGCCCTCAGTTGTCTGAACTGGCGAAGGAATGCCGCCTAGATTTTCGATATATCCGATGCAGTCATTGGGCTGCGGGTTATCCTGCACGTACTGGATTATTGCCTGGACAGTGTCGTCAGCTCTCTGGAACTCGGTTACCCCTTTGGCTGATACGACATCAACCAAAACGTAATATTCCGCCGCGAGCTCGCTATGGATATTGGCCCCACCATTGGGGCGAAATACAATGAATCTATCAGCTAACTTGCCAGTGTCATTCCATGCCAGCACTTGCACAATGAAATTATCCGTTAGCCCGGCGTCTACCATCCAGTTACGCACACGCTTGTGCATGGGTGGAGTCATAGGCTCAATTCCCTTGCAACAGCGGCGTCAATCTGACGTAACTCCTCATCGAAGCCCTTGGTCAGGAATTCTTTGGTCGCTGTGGACCGCCGGAATGTCTGCTTGTGATTCGGGCCATGTACATAAACGGCATAGTTGGCTGAATAACCCACCCTGCCGGTGATTCGGGTCCCGTTGATCGTCACTTCTCGGAACTGGCTATTGATGAGTGTTGATGTGTCGATAGGGGTCAGCAGTGAAGCGTGAGCGCCGCCGATAAGCATCGCCACATGCAAGGCACGCACCACCTTTCGGCCTCGAATATCGCCAACCAGGCTATCCAGATTACTTTGTGCCTGGCGGATGCCCGTTACCCTTACTCTCGCCATGTTAGACTCCGGTAATGACGGCAAAGTCATCTGCAATGCGGTCAAAGGTGTCGGCATAGCGGATCACATGCCGTACTTCGTCTGCGCCGGCAGTAACCGGGTCAGCCTCGATCGATACGCCCAGCAGGATATAATCACCCTTCTCTGCCCCAGCGAACTCCGTCCAAAACGTATCCTTGATAACCAGCTCTATGCCGATATCGCCCAGCCGAGACGTGGCATCACCGCCGTAGTCGCAGAGGATAGTTACCGGGGCGGCGTAACCCAGCGGATCACCATACTCATTGATGCCTAGGTTTTTCCAGAACGTGGCCAGGGCGGTGTAGCTCCAATTAGCATCTGCGCTCATGAGAGATAACCCTCGTATTGGTCTGGGCAATCCGGGCAATCTGGACACTTCTCGCAATCGGGCTTTTCTTCTTTGTCGTCCTCTTTCGGTTCAGACATTATTCACCTCCGCAAAAACACCCGCCCTTGCCAATCCAGATGCCAGCAAAGGCAGGGTTAGCAGTGGGGTCAGGTGGGATTAAGCCGACAGCGCATCCGTATTTATCCAGCCCGCGTAATAGTGAAAGCGATCCCTTCCACCTGTCGCCAAATGATTGATAGCGAAACGACCGCGAGGCACCGGACGGGGCTGTTTGAGAGCTGATATATTTATCGCCCTGGCCCAGCCCCATCAGCCCTATTAAATACAGTTGAATCAATAACGCGGTAGACGCCGGGTAATGTTCATCCAGGCAAGGCTGAATACTGCCTACCTGATCTATCAGTGCCTGCAATAGGAAGTCGGGGAGAGTGACGCCAACTGTCTTCAGATATTCTTTAGCCTGTTCGATGGTCAGCATAACTGGCTCCAGTAAAACCCTCCGGGGAGGGCATTAAAAAAGCCGCTCATTTCTGGCGGCTTATTCGGCTTCTTTTTTCTTTCGCCCAGGCTTGGGCGATTCGTCCTCCTGCTCCGCATCTTCTGCGGAAGGATTACTTACCGCTTCAGGCGTCGCCGGGGACAGTTCGCCGGCTTCACCTTTCAAAAGGCGAACGTTAGGCTCAAGAGCCATGTGCAGCTTATCGAGTTCAACAATGTCGCCAATGACCACGCCGTGCCATGGGCGGATAACTTCATACTTTGCCATGGATTCCCCCTTATGCCAGATTGGCGCCGTACAGCACACCGGACAGGCCGGCACCATCACGCTTAACCTGTAAGCCTTCCGCTGACATGATCTGGAAATTGTAGTTATTCTGCGGCATCGGACGAGGCAGAGGCACTACACCCACAGCCATGCCAATCAGCGGCGAAACAACGTCCTGACGACGCTGATAGGCCAGGAATTCATTGCCAGACAACGCATAGGTCGGCTTGATGACCTTTGCAGGGATGAACGGCATGATCGCCGTCATTACGGAACCGCCAATTACGCCATTGGCCCCATTGTTGATGTTAATCAGGTACGGTCGAGCTAAGTTAGCCCAGATTTCGTAACTGACCCACAGCACATCATAGGCATCCACCTGATTAGCGCGGGCGCGAGCACCGAACGCGCCCGCCTGACCGAAGAAGGCCAACAGAGCATCAGTTGCGGCGGTGGTTAGGTCGATATTAACGCCGCCAGCACCGGCACCGAGATTGATCTTGATGGTGTTGCGGTGATTTTTCAGCCCTTGCGCAGGATAGTTCTGCACCTGAATAGTTGCGTCGCCGTTCAAGTAATAGTTAACACGGCGTTTGTGAAACTTGCGCATTTTTGCAGCTTGAGAGTCCAGCACCAAATCGATGCCGACAGTGTTCAAACCAGCGGCGACGCGCCAGTTAACGCCATAGCCCGCGGTGAATACCGGGATCGGGTCACCGTCACTTGCGTATTCGGTGTGGTCGAAAGAATAAGGCGGCTGCCCATCCAGGCTAATAGACACGTCATCGGCGATATCCCCAACCACGTTGTACAGCTTGGCGGTCTTGCCAACCGGCAGGATGGTTTGCACGCTCATCAGGTCGTTGATGATTTCCATACCGATTTCTTGATCGCGCATCTGGACAATCTGGCGGTCAATCTCTGCCCAGAAATCACGCCCCAAACCATCGCCCAACAGAGCATTGGATGCCAGCGTTTCCTGGTCCATCGCCCCCTTGTAGGCGTTGGTCATAAGCTTATGGGACTTGTCCCAGATATTGCGCTGCGCCCAAAGCGATTCCCATTGGCGAAGCAAGCGACCGTTTGTAGCCAGCGTTTCAGCGGTAAAATACATTCTGTTCTCCTTTAGGCCACGACGACAGATGAAGCGCGGGCACGAATGCGGATAAAATCAACCGCCGTCGTCGTCACTGCATCTTGGCTGTAGCCAATAATCTGATAAGTGCCTGCCGTTGCTGGCACGGCTACGGCCTGACCCGCTATAACGGTAATTGGCTGGTCTTTGGTGTATGTTCCGGCCGCAACACGAACGGCGAATTCGCGGCCTTCCTCCAGGTAGTTGCCGATGGCGGAATGACCAGCGGGGATCTGGTCAGTAATGCCCAGACCTTCGTGATAGGCACAGTCGATGACGTACAGGCGGCCGACTACGCCAGTTGCTTGGGCAAACAGATTGCTGCCGTTAATGACGGCCAGGGTGCCGGGATAAAGTGCCGCTGCGGTTTTGCGAGTCTCGGCCTTATACAGCGATTGACCGTCAATATTCACACGGTGATAGCGTGCCATTATTTAGCACCTCCGAAATAGGTGGCCGGGTCCGGCGCGCCGGTTTGCTCAGGCTGCTTGCCTGAATTGGTGCCAAGCGGTGTAGGCTCGCCTAGGCTTTTAAACATGACATCCAGCGCTTCACCGGACAGCGAGTTAGCCACAATTTCGCCGTGTTTTGCCGCCACGGCGTCGCGCTTGGTTTTTTCTTCGGCGCGGGTGTTTGCGGTCAGCGATTCGGCCAGTTTGGTTTGATTGGTCTGAAGGGCTTCCACCTTTTCAGTAATGGGTTTAAGCGCGTCAGCAAAGTTAGCGGCGATGCCTTTGCCAATTTCGCTGATCAGCTCGTTCTTTTCTTCTGTGGTAAGAGGCATATCGCCCTCCGGGTTGGTTGCAGATTCAATCTGCGGGTTAAAAAGCTTTTTGATGTGGTTTACAGCAACGGATACCCATGATTCCTGTCGTGCTACGGCGGTGCCGGTATCATCGAAGGTGATCTTGCCTCCTTCGCTTTTGTAACCGTAAACCTCGGCCTTCCCGCCATTCCTGACGATGACAGCCTGTGAATCG
Organism: Biostraticola tofi; assembly: GCF_004343195.1. Taxonomy (GTDB): domain Bacteria; phylum Pseudomonadota; class Gammaproteobacteria; order Enterobacterales; family Enterobacteriaceae; genus Biostraticola; species Biostraticola tofi. The sequence continues at coordinate 820,044 of NZ_SMCR01000001.1, forward strand.
GTGAAATCAGCAATCCAAGCGTAATCATCACCGCCGGGGGCAAATCGTTCCTTTGCAGCGCGGTCGAGTCTGGTCTCGCGCTCGCGGTAGGATTCACCTACAAGCGCGCCTGAATTAGCTTGAAGTGGTGTAGCGAGATCAGCATTAACCATTAAGCCCACACCTTGCTCCGGTGTGGCTGCGCCGACTTCGTTCAGTAGGATTGCGTCGTGGTCCATGGCTAAGATTTTCACCACCCAGTCAGCTCCCTGCGCCTTCTGCTCCGGGCTCGCTTCTATTTGCTCACGGAATACCGCGACGCTGGTATGGATTGGCGGAACGTCTTCACCACGCTCGATTGCTGCTACGCGATCGAGAAACTCGCGCCCACCTTCCGATTGCTGCGCGTTGGACACATCCACCCACTTCTCCAGATAGACACGGTTACCTGATTTTTTAACGTTGCGATTCCAGGCCCCGATATGTCCCACGTTGATACCCTCGGGCGAGAAGGCAGAAACGAACTGCCCGTTTACTGTCGGGTGGCCAAGTGGGGCGAGAGTGCCCTCCAGACCTTGATAATGGGCGTCAATCTCGGAAGCTGGGTACAGCTCCTTATTCATGATGACATTCGCCGGGAGGGTGTAGCTTGGGATGATGATATGTTCGCGGCCGTTGTAGGTTTCCCGCCGGATAGACGCACTGTTAACCTGTGTGGTTACGTTGACTTGCATAGCTGTCATGGTTATTCCTCAGCCCAGGGATACCCGCGCTTAGCCATTTGCTTGCGCTCCTCTTTGAGCTTTTCGATTGAAGATGGGGAGATGGGACGGCCTTTGTCATCGACCAGCGTTTCTATCTGGCTGCAATGACAGTTGATGGAATTCCCGTTCACGGAATACCACTCCCTGACCTCTTCCACCGTATAGAGATTCGAGTGGCGCGCCGCATGGGTTCGCCGGGTCGTTGGAAGTAATGCGGAGATGTGAACGAGCATCGTTTTAAGCCCCAGCTTCTGGGCCTCTTCCGTCTCTTCCCACCGCGCCCTGCGAAGCGCGCCGGTAATTTCAGTCTGCGCTATACGGTTCGCCCTGCGTGTTTCTATCCCGATCTGATCTCGGAGATTTCGAGCAACATCGCGTGGGTTAAGGCCCCTGCCGATACCTTCAGTCAAGACGCGGGCCATGTCGCGCTTAGTGTCAGCGGTGAAGCCTTTCATCTCCTCAAACTCGCGGGCGTAGGTCATTGCCATGCGCCGCTGATAGGGGGCGCTTAGCAATATGGCTTGTAGTGATTCGCGGCCAGCGGCATAGGCTTCGGATTGCTGGCTCATGTTGGCGTAGGCTTGCGCTGTACCGCGTATGGCTGCGGTCTCGACATAGTCTTCTGAGAACCATAAATTATCTTGCCCACCTTCCAGCAGGACCGCATCGACCAGAACGCTTGCATCATCCAAAACGATTGACAGAAATAGCGGGTCGAGTTGGTATTCGTAACGGCGGTTCACTGCGGGGGAAGATGGGAGCCTATAGAGTGCGTCGCTGTAGATTTTACTAATGCGCTTCATGCGTCTTGCGAAATCGGCCATTGCCTTTCGTTCTAACGCGTTTAGTCCGGCTGGGTCAGCCTTGTTTTTCGGTATTATCGCTGGCTTCGGCTTCTTCATCGTCTTCCTCGTCATCTTCCAATTCCGGCAGCGGGTAATCAGATTCAGCCTCATAACCAGCAGCGACGCGGATCTCTTCATTGCTGAAAACAGCCTCACCAGTAGCCATAGATGTACCGTTGATTTGACTCATCTTGACCGCGCTATCCAGCCTGTCGGATGCTGATTGCTCATTCAGATCATCCCACATAACCGCCTTCTCAGTAATGGGTCTGATGATTTGCAGATCGGTTAGCTTGTCGGTGAAGTCTTCGATGTCATAGGCAATCTCGCCTACCCTGCGCGACTGGCAACGGGCATTCATATACTTCTGATCTTCTGAGCTGGCCCGCTCGCCCGTCTGCATACCTACCAATACCTTTGTGGGAATATCAACGCCGGCAGCAGCGGTTTGCAGGTTTACATCGTAGGTTGGGCCAGGGTCAGCAACGGCAGTTACCAGGGGCGTGACACTCGCCCCTTGAGTGGTCAACAGTACGTCATTGCCGCGATTTACCTCGACGGCCGCTTCGTTAAACTTCTCCTGCAACTCACTAACGCTTACACCATATAGAGAGGCCAGATTATTGAAGTTGATTTCTTTCTCGAAATTAACGTTAAGCTGCCGTGCCGCGTTCTTGAGGAATGACTCCCCGGAGCCGCCCTCTACTTTCTCCAGGCTGACGAATGCGTTGTAGGATGGCTCCAGAAAGCCGATAGCATCCTCTGAGTAGTCACCCAGGATAAACACCCGGTCAGGGTGGATTTGAACACGCCGGCTCGCGCCGTTGGGTAAATTCTCGGCGTACTCCCACATGGTCGGTTGGCCGTATGTGGTCGAATTTATGTTCGTATCGAGGGTATAGGGTTTGAGCGCGCCAGCCCACACCGCACTGATTTTGGCAAGTCCACGCCCTCTCGTTGCTGGGAGATTCCATGCTTTGTTATCACGGATGTGTAGCAATATGCCAGACCATCGCCCTACCAGCCGACGCCGATCCGCCTCCGAAAAGGTAAGCCAGAATCGATTGGTGAAAACAGGCTTAAGCGACCTCTCCCAGGTTGTTGGGTTTGAATCTTTATCGTACTTGTCACCCTCGATAATTTCTGGGGCGGTTTTCCAACAATGGGATATGATTTTGTTGACGGCGCCGAAGGCAATCCCACCCCGGCGATAAAGTTTGTAGAGGTCTTCAAAGGTCAATTCATCCTTGAAACCATATTCGCACCATGCGGTATTCCGCTTGGAATCAAGCCCCATGCCTGGGTTAATCATCCCCATCCGGGCCCGCGCCATCCTTGCGTCATTCAATGCGTGATTGACGGCAAGCTGTAATTTGTCGTTCATGCTATGTCCGTTTTATCAATGAGGGTGGTTATCTGCCGAGGATTCGTTTCGGGATCATCATGCCAAGCGGTTGAGCACCACCTAATTCGGTGAGTGCATAAACCATGGCGTCTAGTCTGTCCGGTGACTTTTTGGCGGTAGCTGGAATGTATTCCATAAGCTGATTTTCAAGGATATAGAGGTTGCCAAGGTTGGCTACGCGGCCCTGCTCGTACAGCGCTGATATTGGTTCAGCCCTCGCATATTTCCCTTTGCTGGCGTGGACACGAATTATGCGGCCTTTGAACCCAGCGTTTTTTAACGTGTCCTCAGCCATATCTCCGCCCTGGTTCGTTTCTATCACGATGGCGTCGGCGTTATGGTGCTCATAAGCCCACATGGCTTTCTTTGCCCATCCTGCCGGAGAGAATTTGCCGCTGTAATCTGCATCGACTGAATACTGTACGTCGTCGCCAGCACCATACGAACTGGCTACCGATATCCCTGTTTCGTCGCTTTCATCGCTGTTCGTGGCCTGCGGGTCGATAGCTACCACCGTGCGCACTTTTTCGAACCTGATTTGCAGTGCGTGCGCTGCGGCTATCATCTGCTCAGTCCACAATGCGCCCTCAGCATTAAACCGCCGCGGTGCCTGCATGTACTGCGCTTCTGCTGTGCGCCGATGAGAGAACAGTGATACCCGATGTGATTCGTTGTGCTTATAGGGCCACAGCCAGCCATCAGGGAGGCCGTGTTGAATAGGGATACCGTGCGTATTCTCTTCCGGGTATGGCAGAGAATTGTCGATAATCACCGGCAGGTTGAGGTGATACCACTTTTCCCCGGAGCCACCGCGCAACAGGTAGCCGCTCAGGTCGTGATAGTGGATGCGCTGCATGATGACAATCATCGGCGTGGTTTCGACGGCCAGGCGCGATTTTATAGTTTCATTGAAACGGTTGTTCACGCCATCGCGGACGGTTTCGCTGTATGCGTCATCAGGCTTAACCGGGTCATCGATAATGAGTGCGCCCTGCCAACCTGGCTCCATATGCCCGGCGCGAAAGCCAGTTACCTGACCTGCAGCTGATGACGCGTAGACGCCGCCGCCATGCTCGTTCCACCACATGGCTTTGCTGTCAGCATCGTCGCGCAGCTCCATCGGCCACATGGCCTGATACAGCTTTGACTTAATCATGCCACGCGCGGTGGAGGAATTTAGCAAGGCAAGATTATGTGAGTAGGACAGATGCATGAAGCGAGCGCGATTATTTAGCGCCAGACCCCGGCCCATCATATTGATGGTCGCAAGTTCAGTCTTGGTATAGCCAGGCGGCACGTTGATAACGAGGCGGGTTATTTCACCGCTGATTACACGGTCAAGCGTCTGCTGTATCACCTTATGATGTGGCGCTACAATCATCTTGCCGCCAGTGCGCTGTTTGAAGAAGTAGCGGGAGAAGTATAGGCCGTCTTCCTCACATTCTATTTTGCGGGCATAAGTCCGCTGCTCAACAGTCGTCATCCTCCAGCATCTCCTGTCGAGCCTGCTTGTATTCGTCTTTGCTCAAAGTAGCCGTTTCGATAGGACCGCCGTTCGGGCCTGAATGTGTGTTGCTTACATTCTCTTTGAATGCCTGGACGCTGACATGCTTCCCGAGCAGCTCAAGGTTCTTAACCTTGTCAGGCCACTTTATCTTTTTGAGGATGCCGACCATCTCACGGTCTTCGCCACGGCCTTCGAACATGTCGGCAAGATCGAATCCGCTTAGGTAACGACGCCACACAGCTGGCCATTGCGACACAGGTTTAATGCTCATGTCATCGGTCATGATGTCCAGTACGTCCATCTGGTCAATTTCAACCAGACGCTTAAGCACATATGCCGCATCAATACCGATTTCCTCATTGCGTTCCGCTTTGAGTTCGGTGATTCTGTTTTGGATGTCAGGTTTCGTAAGGTTCTCGCAGCCTGTGGCGCGGGCGGTCTTTTCGCTGTACCCCGCCCGAATTGCCGCTTGCGTGGCGTTCAAATCGATGAGGTACTCGCGACAGAACATTTCTTGTTTGTCGGTGAGTGCCATGGTTATGCCTTTAAGGAAATAAAAATGAAAAGATGGCTTTTGATTATTGTTATGCTTGTTATTTCTGGCTGCGCTACTTCACAAAAAGTTATTCGCCCTGATGGTGCGGGGGAATATCTGATCCAATGTGGATCCGGGACTGGATGGAACGTATGTTACTCTAAAGCAAATGAAGTATGCCCGGCTGGCTATACCGATTTGGAAAAAGATGGTGGCTTCAACTACATCTGTTTTTTTATAAAATCTATTAAGTCATGGATGGATTTTGTCGGTCTATCACCATAACCGTACTTCTCGGATTCGCTTAACTCCTTAAAGTATTCTTCTGTAGAGAAATCAGAATTGATCAACTCATACTGTTCATGAGCTGCTTTTGATTTAATCAAATACTCCATAACACGAACGTCTTTTGCCTCAATTGATTGACGAGATGTATTTTGGCTAACATCTGAATAAATCTCAAACTTTGCGATATTTCCATTTTTTTTCTGATGAAGGAAGGATTCGGTTAAAAGCATTATTGACTCTCCTAGTTAGGGTTAGCCCAAAGATAGTGGGGCGAAAAAATTAAGTCAACCCGTTGTTTTAGAAGACTAAACGTCAAGCGTATTTTATCATTCCGCTTGACGTTTATCACGTAAATTTTAAGTGATTAAATAAATTGAAGTTAACACCAAACCAATGAGAGAATCAGCAGATGCATAAGCCTATAATTTATTTTCAATAACTTTCACCCCGTGCCGCCCGATGAAATTTCCCACCACTTCATAATCCGGCTCAGTTCTGAAAATATTGCAGAATAGCGTCAGAGTGTTGATATAAGGTATAACCCACCAACTCACCCGAACGGTTAATGTGATTGCCATAGCTTTCTTTTCCCCTCCGCCGGCGCTTCACAGTTCGCCTGCCACGTTTCGTTATTCGCCAAGATAACTCGCTTAGTGCGAGGATCAAGATGGTCTATATCACTGTCGGTCAGGTAAATGGGCTTAACCCAGGAACAGCCGGTATCAATGACCGCCGGCGTCGTCGGGGTATTTCCACTTCTGACGCAACTGGTCATCAACGGAACTATCAGGCAGACGGTTAACAGTGTCCTGAACATGTGCGGCCTCTTTGATCACAGTTGTTTCGCGTTCGGCAATGTCTTTAATGGTCTGGCTTTCAGCTTCCACCTTTTCGACTTTCGCTTGTGTCTCAGCGGTCGCCTTGCCTTTTGACTTACCGAAACCAAATGCGCCAGCGACCACGGCAATGAGCGCCAGAACGGCTACGCCGATGCCTGTCAGGTTTTCAATTAGCCACATCGCTATTTCCTCCCGGGGCCGCTGCGTCGATTTTCTTTTCCTCGACGACTTTATCGACCGCGATTTTCTTGTTGAGCACGTTCGCACCAACCGCAACACCGAAGTAAAGGCCGAACATCCATTCGCTAAGCTCAAGCTTGTATGCGTACCAAGCAATAACACCTGTACACGTCAGGAACGCTATTACCTGAGTCCATTTGCTCAGTGAGTGCTTGCCGTCGCCGACGCTTTTGACGATGTCAATAAGTGCCATCAGACACCTATCCGGTTAGCCAGCCAACCATACACAAACGTTTCGTTAGCCATGCGGGCTTCAGCCAGTTCGATATAGCGGGAACCCTGCAGGCAGTTCAGAGAGCGCAGCATGATGGTTAAGCTGTCCGCGCCGCGTTTTGACAGGTAAAGCTTGAGCGCAGTGATTGTCCTGGGGCCTATCTGACCATCAGCAATCAGGTCAGGGTAAAGCAGCCCAGAGTTGTTCATCACATTGAGCGCACGTTGCAGGAATTTTGCAGCTACCGATGGCCCCATGTTCACGCCGGTGTCTGCAAGCTCCGCCGCGATAGCTGAACTGATCGTCGCCACCTGGTCGAATCGCGGACCATACCAGTAATCAGCTTCAAGAATTGCCAGAGCCTGCGAACGGGTCAGGTTTCGCATGTCACCGGTGAATCCATGGGCGCGGGCGACAGTCTGAGTAATACCCCAATTAGTTGGCCCGCCCCGGTCTGCAGGGTTATTCACGTAGCCGCCCTCTTTGCCGAGGATTTCGTTGAAAATATCGTCTTTTGTCACTTCGGTATTTCCTCGGTTTCGGTTGCGGGGCCAATCTCAAGCCTTCCCGTTGTCTTTGCCGGGTCAGACGGATCACCAGGTATCAGAGCTATCGCGCATTTGTTCGAGCGCAGCAGCTTTTTCATTTCTTCCTGCAGTCGGTGACTTTCATTTTCTGCCGCTGCACGCCGCCCAGTTTCCGCTGCCAGCAAGCTGTTATATTTTTCAAGCTCTCCCGCGAAGCGTTTGAATATTTCATGCGTGTCGTCCCCTCGAGATCGAAGGTTATCTATCCGTTCAACTTTCTCCCGGATGGAGTTCTTCAGGATGACATTTTCAGCAGTGATAGCCTGATTGGTCTTATAGAGACTGAAAAGGAAAAACAGGATGACAGCGGCAAATATCAGCGGAATGTAATACCTGAGCATGTCGAGTAGAGTGTGCTTGTGGTCGCTCAGCATGGTGATCTCCTGGCAGTTCGATTATCGTTAGTTGCCTGATCCTGCTGGTGGGTTACCGCCGGCCTTATTTAAGAATCGGGTTTCGAGAGCTTTAACAAATGCAGCGCCAGACCAGCCTGCCATGCCACACGATCCGCCAATGACTTCCAGCGGCCAGGTGTAGTGATAGGCGATCATCATCATCATGGCCCCAGCAAACAGGCAGACAATTATCTGTAGGCACAGCGTGCGCCAGCTAAAAGCCTGCCCGCTCAATACGCGATATGAATAACTTCCCAGTGCGCCAAGCAGGGTCATACCCAGCGCAAGTAACGCCGATAGCAGCGTTGTGTCACTTTTCCACGGCATTTTCATATCCACCCCCCTTTACCGGGGCATAGCTCACCGGCCGAGATATGGCAGATGCTTGTGAGGGTATATTTGGCCGCTTGGTTGCTGCCAGAAGAGGTTCGGCCCCGCAGTCACATGGCGCGACGATTGAGGGAAGTTGGGCGTCAGAAGTTTACTGAGGGCCGAGAAGCAGAAAAGGCCGCGATATGCAGCCCGGTTTTAATGTATAAATAAATGAAAATAAGTGTTGCTTGATAGTCGATAATCGACTATATTGAATTCATCGAAACGAGATAACTAATCAAACACCGGAGACACACAATGAACGCATATGAACTCTATGAAGCAGCAATCGATAACGACAGTTCAGACCTGAGCGCCAAGAATTTCTCTGACTATGCAGATGGTGCACTCAATACTTTCATCACCAGTGAAGTGGCAGAAAAGATATCAGCTTGCGCCATTAATTTTCGTGACAATGGCGATGGCTCAAATGACCTTTATCACATGGTTGAAAAGCCATTAAGTGAGATTACGCTGTAATGATGTTGACGGACTTCATAGATAAGACGTTTGGCGGCAATAAAGCCGCCTTTGCTCGTCACATGGGAGTAGACGCGCAAACGGTCAATAAGTGGGTAAAAGCTGGCTGGCTAGTTATTGATGATAAGCTCTGTTCACCCAGACGTGATATCCCGCCTGTAAGCTGATAGCGCGGTAACGCTGTCGTACGCGCTGTGTACTCGTGGCACATGCGCCTGAAATGAGAAAACCCCGGCTTTTGGCCAGGGTCTGTAGTTTGGTTGGTGGTACCGCTCTTACGCTTTACGCTCCCGAGCATAACGCAAAATATACACTCTCATTTTTCGCTTTGCAACTATTTACAAAATTATTTTCTATATTTGAATTATTATCAGAATATTCTTTCTCCATTTCACGCCTTATAGAGTAATACATTACTTCTTCCAGGAGAGTTTCGCACCACGCTATTCGTTTCCTTGCAAGCTGAATATCACATCCTGTCAGCCAAACCAAGTCCTTCGCAACTCCTTGCGTGTCTTTGCGGTCGCAATATCGTTTAATGGCTATCAAGCGGATCGGGCTGTCCCTGTGAAATGCTTTGGTAATTACCCCTTCTACAAATGCGGCATCATCTGATTCTTTGGCGAGAGCGATGATGTTGCTTGCGGAACTGTTGGGGATAACTATGTCTCTGGCCTTCTGGAATAGCTCGTTCCCGCGATAGCCCTCTTTGTGCAGACGGTCAACCACTTCAAGAATTCGGCCCCCCTGCGCTGAATTCCATTTTGTTCTAATCATCAGGCGGCCAATGATGTTTATGCAGCCGCGCGGTGAATCATCCCCGGCGTTTTTGCTGCCCCATAGCGCTAACATGTAGCGAGTCCAATTGCGCTGGCCCGAATCAATGGTTTTCCATCCCCGACCCCACACGCGCCGAATATCGGATTTTCTTGCTACATAAACGAGAGACATAAAATTATCGGTCTTTTTGTTCATCATGCTGCTACCTCCCGGCTCGCTATGAGCGCCTTACGTTTAGCCCTGTACTCGTCCCGGATCCGCTCAAAGTCTTCTCGGCGGTATCGCTTAGCCTCATGCGGCCCCATTAGCGCGTCGAATCTAGCCTGCCCTATTTTGGAAATAAGGTTGGGTGTGTAGCCGCCGATGTTGCCTGAAAAATGGTTATTGCAGGGGGCGCACTGTCGATGGCAGTTATCCTCATCGAAGCGAAGCTCAGGGTTGCTGCCTACGGTGCGGTAATGCCCGGCGTGGTGCTGGCCGTCGTGGTACCGGTCGCAGCTGATGCACGGCAAGCCGGCGTCACGCTCCCGGATGTAGGCGTTGAATTCAGCCTGGGCCAGCTTGGCGAAGTAGCTCAGCGGCTTCACGGCCAGCCTTCGGGCCTTCAGTTTATCCTTTTGCTCAACAAGCTCCTTCTTGCGCTTCTTCTCCAGCCTGGCGATGGCCTGCTGTTTTTCTTTGTCGCGGCGCTTTAAGGCTATTGCCGCCCCACACTCGGGAGTGCACCAGACAACATTGCTGTACTGAGGGATAAACCATTCCCGGCATTCAAGGCATTTACGCCTGGGTAGCTTTGGCATTGCTCGCCTCCTTATCCACAACCAGCCTTTTGTAAGCCTCGATATCCCTAGCCTGCTCTTGGCACCTCTGGCTCAGTGAATAATTTTTATCGCGAAGCTCATCTAATTGCTTTTGATAATATGTCTGGGCCTCTTTATGTGCCCCACTCCAGGCAATGTGCTTGTTGATCATTGCCTTTCGCTTGGCCTGTCTCACAGCGACATGATTATCAATAAACCACCGGGGGTCATTGAAGGCATGCCGGGCAACCTCATACCAATATTCACTGGCCGCCTTGTTTAAAATGTGAATCGATAGAAACGGTATTTTTATCGTGAGCATTTTGCGCTGTGATTCTTTCTGGCCAAACATATGCCCGCGCCGAATGCTCAAACCAAAACCTACCTGAAGAATTATCATGGTTTTGCTCTCCTGTTCCGGGTGCGGTCCCACCTGGCCTGCAATAGCGGCGCGAGGTAGTCGTAAGTTTTGATTTCGGGCTCTGGAATGTGGGGTTTACTGCGAGGGTTTGGACGGCGGAATATTAACTTTTCCTCAAGCCGTTCCCATTGCGATTTCCTTCTCTTCATAAGCGCGCCCTCGCAGCAGCTTGCAGTTGATTGAACCGCTCCATCGGATTCACCGGAGCGACGGGGCCGCCAACAATCCCCTCCTGTATCTCAGTTCCCGCCATGAAGTATTTGCGGTAAAATGCCCTGCCCCGCTTGTGCGTCTCGAATGTGATAACGCCATCGTCAACCAGCACCGATATGACTTTGCCTACGTAGACCGGATGCCCGTTTACTCTCGCGGCCAGCTCAATAGTCGTTATCCCCGGATGGTTGCGGATTTCTGCGATAGCGAGTTCTCTGAATTTTGACTTTCTCATGCTGACCCCTTAAAAAAATGAATACAGCTGATTGATGATGCCCTGGTTAGTTGTGCCGCCGAAGATCCGTTTGATGGCCGCGTTTATCAGGGCGCTATAGCAGCGTTCGAATTCTTCTTGCTCCATGTTCCCGTAAGCCAGGCTTTTGGCTTCGGTTCGAATGGAGCCGTCGAGGCGAACTGTTTGTTCGTAATAGCCCGCAAGGATGGTTAGGTCTTTGCGGAACCGGTCAAACTGGGCTGACTCATCCATGAATTGCAGGTTCGTTTTGTCAGCGGACCAATGTGAGAAACAGAAATTGAAGAAGGCGAACACCTTTCTGTGAAATTCGGGGTTTCGGGTGGTCTTCACTTCGACCGTGTATTGGCCGCCGTTCCTGAACCTGGTTAGACGTGGGATTTCGCTTTCCAGTGCTGGTACAAATACGCCTCCGGCAGACTTAATCATTTCAACTTGCATCTATCCGCCCTCATCTGCCTCGATGTAGTCCTGCAGAATGTCGTGAGCCTCTGCCGCGCGTTCGGCCATGACGTCACGGATAAACCGGCCCGAGGCGCTCTCAATGGGGATCGATTCGAGAGATTCAGCTATGCCTGCCAGCAAATCCCGCGCCGCCTCCAAGGGCCGTGCCGGGCGGTGAAATTTGATAACGTCACCCATCATTACCCCCTGGGCATGTAACCATGCTGTGATGCCGACTTTTCCCTTAAACGCTGATGGCGAGCCATGAAGTAATCCATCAACTCACTGAAGCGCTTATCGATGATTTCGCACTCGCGATTAAAATATGCCTGGGCATCAGTTTCACTATCTGGAGCAAACTCTCCCGGGCCGGCAAGTGTGTTAAAAATCCAATCCATTCCCGCTGTTACACCCTCGCCATGCTCTGCCTCGATGATTGCCGCTCGCATAGCCAACATCAGCTTTCCGAAAAGCAGGTCTGCTTCTTCAAGTCGGTGGCGCAAGTATTCATTTTCGTCTTTAAGTTGCTCGATATTGAGTTCCATCAAAATCCCCCTTTGCCTGCATAACGTTGGTTTTTCTCTTCTCTCCGATCCTTGGCCTGGCGAGCTACGTCCTGATCGACGTCATAGATAGCCCCGTATCGCTGCTCAACAAACACAACGCCGGATTGCCCATGCCGGTTAAGCCGTAGGAGCAGCTCGGTATCCTGCTGATTGGCGTTTTCGTCATAAGCCCCTTCCCGATAGATGCCCAGCCAGTAATCGCAGTCCTGTTCGATCTGCCCGGTGTCGCGGCTGTCGCTGGGCTGCGGTCGCTTGTTGGTCCGTTTTTCCAGATCGCGGTTAAGCTGAGTCAGCAGCACCACTACACAATTCAGCTCTTTAGCCAGCGCCTTGAGCCCCTTGGTGATAATCCCGTAGGCCAGATCGTTACGCTCAGCCTTCTCGGCTTTCATCAGAGTGAGATAATCGACCAGCACCATTCCGACCACGCCCCGCTCCCGCTTGATGCGTCGGCTTTCCGAGACGATGTGAGAGAGAGATAGACCAGGTGTGTCGTCGATGTAGAGATTGCCGTTCTGCGCCAGCTCCAGCGCCCTGGCGGAAGCCAATGCGAACCGGTTATCGTCGTACCCTTCGAGGTAGAAATTTGTCGAGCTGACGCCGGAGAACTGCGAGATAGCACGTTCCACGATTTGCTCTTCGGGCATTTCCAGACTGAACGCGATGGCCGGCAGGCCTTCAGCGTTGGCGCAATTCAGAGCCATGTTGAGATACAGCGTGGTTTTCCCCATCTTCGGGCGAGCACCGACAACGAACAGGGATCCGCGAACAATGCGCTTCGGCTCCAGCATGTCATCCAGGGACTTGATGCCGGATGTGAGCCCGATTGCCCGAGCGTCACCACTCAGTCTTCGATCAACCACATGCGTCCAGCGCTCGAAAGCATCAGCGAATGTAACTGCGCCCCGAGTGTTTCCCGACTTGGTGCGATCATCCAACTGCATGGCCAGCGTTTGGATAGCCCCCAGCTTTTCATCCGTGCTCATGCCATTGCGGGCATAAAGCACCTCCAGCATCCGGTTGGCCTGCTCGATTCCGTATCGCTCGATGGCGGTGTCACGCACCTTGAAGGCGTAGGCCATCACGTTTGCCGTGCTGGGAATGCCGCGGCTGATCTGCATGACGTAACCCAGTCCCCCCACCTGTTCAATCAGCCCCCGGCTTTCCAGCTCATCGGTGACCGTCAGGCCGTCGATAGTCTGATGCTTGGCGTTCATGTCGCGGATCACGCCGAAAATCGCCTGGTGCTGCCGGCTGTAGAACGTCTCGGGCTTGAGCATGGACAGGACGCGCTGACAGTTGTCGCTCTGTGGGTCAAGCAGCAAGCTGCCGATAACGCTTTGCTCTGCTTCGGTGCTGTGCGGCGGCAGGATCATTTCAGACGTCATCGCTTACCCCCTCACGAACCTTGAGATAAACCTCGTCCTGCAGGAAGAACTCAATATTCTTGCATCGCCAGGTCTTACCGGTTTTGCTGTCTGGTCGGGTGCCGAGCATCCAGCGGCAGTTTTGAGAGATATACCGGAGATAATCTTCCCAGGCCTGCATGCTGAAGGGCTTCTCATCCAGCTGACGAGTGATCTTCCCAGCCTTGACCCAAAAGGTTCTTATCAAATTGCGTCGCTTCTCGCTCAACGCCCTGACGCTTGGGCATTCCGGCAGTAGTCTGTGATAAACATCAACAACGTCCTGGCAGGAATGGGTTGGTGCTTTCCTTTCAGCCTTGCTTGTCGATGAGACACTCTCAATACCGTTAGGTATTGAGTTAAGTAGTTCTTTATTAGTTATGGATTTCCTTTGGATTTCCTTTGGATTAAATGGCTCAGGAGCCGCATTTTCATTGGGGTTCCCGTTGGATTTTCCTTGGACTTCCGTTGGATTAAAATTGGACTGAAATTCGTCATATTTCAGGATTGAAATACGGGTAAAACGGCGTCCTGTTGCTTCGCGCTGGATCATGCCCATGCGCTCGAAAGTGTCGAGCAAGCTCTTAACTTTCGAGTCGCTGATATGGGTTTCAGTAACAAGCGTTGGTCGCCCGGTTAAGAACTGCCCGCGTCCTACCAAGACATCCCCAAGATCAGTTTTAACCAGCTTTGGCTTATAGTTGGCGTTCAGTATTAAGTGAAGCCATAGGTGTACGGCCTGGGAGTCCTTGTACAGCTTGCTGTCCATGAATTGTCTATGCATGAGAGCAAACCCCTTACCGTGTTCCTCCGGCGTTGCCTCGGCCTGCTTACGGAATGCTAAAACGTTACTCATGATGACCACCGCCTGTTTGTTTCTTGACGTTATCAAGCTCCTGGCGGAGCCGGTTCGCTACTTTGGTGAAGCCAGACAAGAGGCGGTCACGAATGATGTGTTTATGCATTTTTTCTTGCGGTTTGGTATTCATTGCCCACCATCCTTAGCGAGCCGCTCAAATTCAACGACCCACACCCAGGGGTTGGAATGCCAGCTTTCAGAGCCGTAGATGGACCGCCACAGACTCTGAAAGCTGTGTTTTGCATGCGAGTACCACTCAGCAGTGTCATTCAGGTCAGGAAGTAAATAATCGCAATACGCGGGGCCGTTGCCGCAATTATTCTCAATGCGGGTAACTCCCTCGGCCTTTGCGTCCTCTTCGCTGATATCCTGCAACCGTTCTACCCGGACGCCAGTGATCAGCAGGTCAATGCGGCTGGCTTTGCGGGGCATATGAAGCGATGGATGCCACGCTGTCCTTTCGCCGTCGCCGTCATCGTCACCGCTCCAGATAAAACCGCCGTCAGCTCGATAAATGACATGACCGGAGTAATAGCCATTGCCGAACGGCAATTCGTGAACTGGTGTTGCTGGTCGCTGGGGAGTCCAGGGAATCCGAAAGCCGTCATCGTTGAATGCATGACTTACAACGCCCCATGTCTCGCGAACCCAAAGCCGATCGCCGGGCTGGCCGAGGGGTGAATTGCGAAAGCGACCAGCCTTCAATTCTCCGGCCAATTCATTGCCTGCTAACTCGCACTCCATATCTTTATCGTGGAAAGGGAATTTCACAGCCCGTCTCGTCTGCGTCTTCCTGCCGTAGAGAATTGCTCGCACCATTTCGGCGTTGAATAAAATCGGTCGCTCTTTACTGTTTGTTCGTTCAGTACTTTGCATGTATAATTTCCTCGCTAGATACAGATTTAATGAGCCCTATCAGTTGCTGCTGATTGGGCTTTTTGTTTAGAAAAGCGCTGCAGACCTCGCAACTTTATTTCCCTTAGCCTTCTTCGCTGGCTTCTCTGCCGGCATGCTGTATTTCGTGGCCCACACCTTTCCCATCCGCAGACAGTCATCAAACATTGCCCCTTTCTTGCTGGCCTGAGAGCACCGGTGATAGTAATCAACTGTCTCATTTGCCCCCCCCCTGCGCGATTGACGGAGTGAAACCCTGGTCTATCAGTTGCTGCCTGACGTGCTTTTCGATGAATTGAACCGGTGTCATGAATCACTCCTATGCTGTTCCTTTCGGCTCGCGGATAAACCCGAGCATTTCGGTTAACATCTTCGCTATCTCTGCTGTTCCCTCGCCCTGAATCACCAGGCTGTTATCCGGCTCATCAAATCCAATCGCTGCCAGTAACTTGGCTGCCTTGCTTACTACGTTGTCACCTGTCTGCCAGCGACTGACCTGGGATTGGTGCACCCCGACTACGTCAGCCACCCTGCAGACCCCCATGGCGGCTATCTTCCCTCTGATGCGCGTTTCAATTTCCCGCGCCTTATTGCGTGAATATGCGATGTCCATTTGTGATAATTCCTTTGGTGTCAGATTGTTAAAGAGCGGATATACAAAAGTTGGTTATGCTGCGCTTATTCTTGGGTTTGCAAAAACCAAGCTCTCTTTAGTTACCGGCTCACGATTTTTGAAGTTCTTGGTAGCTGTCTCGATCTCAGAAGCCTTCGAAGGTGATGCCCTTCGGAACGCATAGGCGATCTGATCGAGGTAGCCCACCGACGTATTCGCCAAAGTTGCAAGAGACTTCCACTCTTCAGCAGTGGCCTCCTTGCGCCAGCGGAGCAAATCGTTACTCATGGTTATCTCCTGGTGGTTGCTTCTAATGCTGAGTTTAGCGTTATGCTAAATAATAAGCAACTGTGATTTAGCGTTTTGAGTATTTATCAACTTGCTAAAAAGTGGGATTATCGGTAGATGGAAAATAAAGAAATCCGAAAGATGAACCTTGAGAACCTGATAAATGAATATCAGGCAAAAGGTTTGAACAAAGCCCAGTTCGCAGAAGCGTGCGGTACAAGTGCGTCCACGCTTAGCCAAGTTATTGGCAATAACCCGACGCGTAATGTCGGGGATAAGATGGCCCGCAAGATAGAACTGATGCTTAACCTTGGATCGGGCTGGATGGATAAAGCCCATTCGCCACAAGAAGCAGGGAATGTGACTTATGCTGGCCCTTATAAGCCTGGAAAGCGTTACCCCGTGTTAAGCGCAGTAAGCGCCGGGGCGTGGTCTGAGGCCAATGAGCCCTATTCGATAGAAGATGTCGGCGAGTGGCAGGAATCTGATGCAAAGATACAAGGTACGGGGTTCTGGCTGGTTGTTGAGGGTGATTCGATGACGGCACCAACCGGCGTCAGTATCCCAGAGAACTCACTGGTCCTCTTTGACACTGGGCGCGAGCCAGTAAACGGCAGCTTGGTGATAGCAAAGATGGTTGATGCCAACGAAGCGACGTTCAAGAAATTTATAATCGACGGCGGACAGCGCTATCTGAAAGGTCTTAACCCAGCCTGGCCACTAGTCCCAATCAATGGCAACTGTAAAATCATAGGCGTGGCCATTGAGACTAGGATGAAGCTGGTTTAGACGGCGCGGGTGTCCATTATAAAAAAATATCTTTCTATACATTCAGCTAAGGCTTTTTGATGGAAAAATTGTGTTTTCCACCTCTGTTTACGCCAGGTTTCCATGACGTATTAGATTATGATTTGAAGGTGCTTTGTGTTGATAGATTTCCATCCTCAACTCGCCGGGGCATGCTATACTGTAATTATGTACAGTTAACATCCCAGATCAGAAGCATAAATTCACAATTTAAATGCTTTTTGGAGCTATGGGTAGACGGCTCATTTACAACTGAAAAGCCAGAACCTGATGATATAGATCTGCTTTTGGTGGCGGACTATCACGCGCTAAACACTGTTCCCCCAATGTTTCAATCGCAGCTAGAGTTATTAGTAGATCGTGATTATATAAAGCAAAATTACTCCATTGACTTGCTGCTTTTGTACAAAAATAACCCATCAAGTAATTATGAGAATGATAGAATGTATTGGAGAGGATGTTTTGGTTACGACCGAAACGAACATCCTAAGGGCTTAGCGAGGGTGACGTTATGAACGAAAAACCAGACATGATCTCCCTTAAGGAGCGCATAGGGTTCGTTCAAAAAAAGGTTGAAACCCTCTCAGCCCTGAAAGATCAATCCTTTGCAGATAGATTACTATTCCGTTCTATGGATTCACATCTTAGTGATTTGAGGGCTCAGCAGCGGGAAATCGACAACCGACATCCCCTAATGGATTTTATGGAAATCAGGCTTAAAGGTGATCTTGTTGACATAGGAACCATACCCTTAGAAATACTTTCACTCATTTCTGGCAATCTTGCTGGGTTGGTGCAAAAGGCAACGCATAGAATTTCATCAGGGAAAGACTCTCAGAGAGTGCCAAATGATCTAAGAAATTCTCTCAATATGCGCCTAGCTGATCTCACTCCTGGTTCGACAAGGTTAGGTGTTACCTTTTCCACGGGTTCTGGCGATCTATTCGATACGGTATCAAGCCAAGCCATGAAAGAAATATTTTCAATGCTTGAGGCTTCTGACGAAGAAACCTTTATGGCAAAGGTGGCTGAAATTGGTTCAAATTCAACATACAGCCTCAAAAAAATTGTAGATGAATGCGAAAAAAATAGCCTCAATTTTGATATGACCTGGATGGGCCCGTTAAGCGGCGGTAGAAGAACCATTTCATTAAGTAGTCAGGAAATTCATAAGCTTACATCTAGACTGTCGTTGACCCAAATTTCGAAGCCCTGGGATGAAAGTTTTTCTGGCGAGTTGTCATTGCTTTCAATGTATGGGAAGCTGGAAATAGTCAACAAAAAAGAAAGAATAAAAGCATCTTACCCGATAGAAATGTTAACTGAAATACAGAAAAATCATAAGGTTGGCGAGCATGTTTCTGTCGTAGCAAGCGTTACAGAGATCCACAACGACAAACTTGGCATCATGCGAAGAAACTACATGATCAAAAGCTTGAAATAGGTAATACCGACTTTAATCTCACCATAGCCCGCCCTCACGCGGGCTTTTTTGTGCCTGAAATCCGCTAATCCCCTCCCCTGGCCGGTCGGCTAAATCAATATCAAAAAATTAATTTGTATATTAATCAAAACGCTAAACAAATCACGCTAATTATTTAGCATATTGCTATTGCCATATATTTAGCATTACGCTAAATTCTATCCATCGGCAGCGAATTGGCAGGACGCCAAGCGGTACGACAGGTTGGATGTGCTCTTTAACAATATGCGATAGGCCAGAAACAAGCGTGCCGCTGTCTGCCCTGTCGTGTGACGGATTCCCGATTAATTTCGGGAGAACAAATCAACCAATAGGAGATAAGCCAATGCAGCAGTAAAGCGGATAGACCGCAGCCATTGATGGCAGTGCAACGCAGTAGCTCAGAAGAGCGAGTAAGGCCAGTGAGTCGGCAATGGATAGGGTACGGGTGAAGGCGCTGACCGACACCGGGAACATGTCAAAGGCAAATAGACTGGATGTGTATGCAGAGTCATTAAGGCAAATGCCGGATGAAATCCGGCACGCGACGACGGTGTTACAGGTCGGGTTCCCACTGCGACGGACTCGGGGAAAGGTGGCGCATGACGCGCGAGTGAGTTTGGGGTGGCATCCCATTAACGCAATCAATCAGCCTTAAAGAGCGGATTTACCCTGCCGTTGCCAGTAGCGGCGGCAGGCATAAAACCACTGAAACGGAGTCACACCATGACAACGATTATCTGGAAGGAATCGCACGGAACCGCGAAGAGTCGCCACAAGGCACGGAGAGCCGAGGTGGTAGAAAGTAGGCGTAAGGATGCCAAGTTGGAGAGAATCATTGCCAGGACGCTGAATGGATGCGGCAATAATGTGGTTAACGCGATTATCGATAGGCCAATACGCAGCGCGGCAGTGGTTAAGGCAAGCGATGACAATATTTGCATACCGGATGTGGCTTTATTTGCTGCCGGCCATCGCAAGGTCAAGGGCGAAGTCAGCGCAAGGGCTTAGGGATTAACGCCAGGGGATGGCTCAACATTCAAGGAATTAATGATGAAACTTAATATTACGGTAGATTTGGAATGGTTGGGAGAAGACGGCGACATGGATGCCGAGGTTAAAAATGAAATTATCAGCGGCGTAAAGAATGCCATTTCGCGTGACTGTCTGGCAAAAGTGGAAAAAGAAGCATCAAAGCAGATTAATGAAGCCATTACCGCATCAATTGCCAGCGCCAAAAAGACCATCGAACAAAAGGCTATTCAATTCGCTGATGACTGGTTAGAAAAAGAAGTCACAGTCACTGATAAATGGGGTGATGTGCAGGACTGTCTTACTATTACCGACCTGATAAAGAGCAGCTTTGATAAAACGTTGGAAAAGAAAGTGGATTCAAGCGGTAACTTTAGTAACGATTATAACGCTGTACCACTCGTTAAATATTTGATGGGTAAGCGCATGGAAGAGCTGGTTCAGCAAAAAATCAAGCCCATCCAAAAAGAAATTGATGCCGCTATTACCGCAGCAGTAAATGCCGGAATAAGAAAAAATGTCTCTGACAAATTTGCTGAAATGGTGGTTGCCACCGCGCAGCATAACCATCGAGCTATAGAAAACAAAAATAACGATGCATAGGTATGCGTTAATCAGCCAGGGGATGGCTAACGAGAGGGTGAGGGGATGAGCAGGAGAGAATTAGAAGAGGCAATAATTCAACATGTGGCTAATAACTACGACATTGATTTTTTCTCCACATGCATGCCTTTCGAATTCTGGTCTGCTGAGGAGTTGAATGAATACTACAGCGACCTAAGTTAATTTTGGGATGTGGTGAGGGTTAAATTGTCAGGAGCTTACCTGGTATTAAGTTACTTAAAACAAGCGTTGGCGAGTAGGCGCGCCAGCTTTCACCACATCCCTAATTTAACTAACGGCGCTGCGGCACCTGGAGAATGAAAGATTGATATTGCTTAACAGGCCAGCATGACGCCTTACTTTTCTCATGCATATCTTAGAGGGTGCAGCCATGTGAACCGTAACGCTGGCGAGCGAATACGCACCAGTTAATTTCGGGATGTGTGAATGCATAGCATACGGGCTGAATGTCGTTAATTGATGCCGGTAAACAGCGGTCCTCCGGCCACACATCACTCAAATCAATTTCCTCTCACCGCTTCGGCGGTTTTTTTTTCGCCTTTCACACAGGAATAACCATGACCGAAACAATCAAAGTCACGTTTGCTGACCGTGGGCAAGACTTCATCGCGTGGTACATCCGCAATAAAAAAGTAATCGACTGCCAGCCATTTCAGGGCAGCGTCTGGGTAGGTACGCGGATAATTGGCCGCCCAATCGTAGGCAAACGGTTAGCTATCATTACCAGGGATGGATGTATGGGCCAGCTCGGCTATCCAGTTGAGTGCATCGAAACCCTTTCAGTGGACGAAACCGATAAAGTCGAAACTTACTATCAGGGCTGGCTAGAAATCATCAACCGCAGATCAAAGCAGCCTCGGGCGACTTCATGAAAAACCACCATCACGTCGATTACCAACCTGACGGCGCTGAATCACACAAGTCCAACGGCTATTTCGGCTGGCGTGATTACGCCTTTATTGCTTTCGTGCTGACAGTTTCAGGCTTCTGCCTGCTGGGGTGAATCATGATCACAAATTACGGCGCATGGAACTGCGTCATTATCCTCTGCCTTATGTTCTGGTTTTTCGTCATCTATGCGGCTCTGTGAGTAAGCCAAGGTGCACTTTAACTGAGTACGCCTGACCATATTCATTCACACACACATCAATCGGAGTATCTCATGCAAGAAGAACTTGCCGGGGCATCCTGCATGGGACGCCCCTTTGACGCTATCAAATTCATCCAGCATCACCCCCTCAACCGCTTAACCAGCCAGTCATTCAAGCACAAAAGCTTATTGGCGAAGCTGGTCGAATTCCTCAAGCAAGCCGGGAGGCCGTAATGGACACAAAAACAGAAAACGCTGTTATCAAAGCGGTGAAAAATTTCACTCCCGAGCAAATGGAAACCTGCGACAAGGACGCTGAGTGGGAGAACGGCAATTGGACCAACGAGCGCCTAGCCAGGGCAATGGTAAAGCAACTCTCTTACTGCTCATCTGAGGCCTTACAGCTTGCTATGGAGCAGAGCGAGGCTTTTGAGTTAGCTATGTATGACGTGGTAGCCGCAGCGGTTTGCAACCAGCATGCGCTCGACATGATCAACTATTCGGCAACGTTTGATGAGGTGGCCTGATGGCTAACGAAGTAATGAATGTGCCGCAGGGTGTAACCGCTCGCGGAATTGACGAATCAACCTGGAGCGCCCTTAAAAACTCAATCTATCCCGGCGCAAAGGATGAATCGGTGCTGATGGCGATTGACTACTGCAAGGCGCGCAGCCTGGACCCGCTGATGAAGCCTGTGCATCTGGTCCCGATGTACGTCAAAGACGCCAAGACAGGCAAGGGAGAGCAGCGTGATGTGGTTATGCCTGGTGTTGGGCTATATCGCATCCAGGCTGACCGCTCAGGGAATTACGCCGGCGCAAAGGAGGCGGAATTCGGGCCAGACGTGACACAGCGCCTGGGGGAAATCGACGTGACGTTCCCGCAGTGGTGCAAATACACGGTCTGCAAGATGATGCCCGGCGGCCTGGTTGTCGAATACAGCGCAAAGGAATACTGGATCGAGAACTACGCCACGGCCGGCAGAGACACAACCGCACCTAACGCGATGTGGAAAAAGCGTCCATACGGCCAGATAGCGAAGTGTGCTGAGGCACAGGCATTACGCAAGGCTTGGCCGGAGATAGGCCAGCAGCCGACCGCTGAGGAAATGGAAGGCAAGACATTGGATGTCAGTGAGTACAGGGATGTTACCCCGAAAGACCACGCGATCGCCCATGCTCACCCGGAATACCCTGCCGATGAGTTTTCAGCAAACCTGCCTACCTGGAAAAAATATATTGAGGCTGGAAAGAAAACCGCAGCAGCCGTGATCGCCACCGTAGGCAGCAAATACACCTTAAGCGAACAGCAAATTAAATCCATCAAAGATCTGGAGCCATCAAATGCAAGTAATTAACGTCCAGCAAGGCACCGACGAATGGTTGTCATTGAGAGCAAAGCATTTCACCGCCAGCGAAGCGCCGGTGATGATGGCGGCGTCCAGCAAGGCTACTCGCGATGAGCTTTTGCGAGTGAAGGCAACCGGATCTGATAAGAAAATCAGCGAGTGGGTGCAAAAATATCTTTTTGACAAGGGCCACGATTACGAAAACATGGCGCGTCCCATTGTAGAGGCGCTGATCGGTGAAGAGTTGTTCCCGGCCACAGCCATTGATGATGATGGTTATTTGCTGGCATCGTTTGACGGCATGACGATGATGGAGGATACGCTGTTCGAGCACAAGATGTGGAATGGCACCCTACCCGATGCCGTGAGGGCCGGCGACCTGCCGGCGGAATACTACTGGCAGTTGGAGCAGCAGCTACTTGTCAGTGGCGCAGAACGGGTAATTTTCGTCGTCTCTGATGGAACAGAGAATAATTTCGAGCAGATGGAGTATCGTCCCGTTCCCGGGCGCGCAGAAGAACTTATAGCGGGTTGGCGGCAATTCGAGACGGATCTCAATAACTATACGGTTACCGCTGCAAAAGAAGTGCCGGTCGGAAAAGCCATCATGCGACTTCCAGCTCTAAAGGTGGAAATTGAAGGCGACGTTAAACAGTCCAATTTAGCGATTTACCAAAGCCAAGCGCTGGCTTTTATCCAGTCGATTAACACTGAGTTGACCACTGATCAAGATTTTGCCGACGCTGAAGAAACCGTGAAATTCTGTGAAAAGGCCGAAAGCGAACTTGATCTGATAAAACAGCAAGCGCTGTCTCAAACAGAAAAAATCGACCTCCTGTTTCGCACGATCGACACGCTGCGCGAGGAAATGCGTAGCAAGCGCCTTACGCTGACCAAGCTCGTAAAGACACGCAAGGATGAGATTCGCGGCGAAATCGTGATGAGAGCTAAAACGGATTTGGCTCAACACATTGCTGAACTCAATAAACGCCTGGCTGTAGTATCCCTGCCTGTCATTCAAGCTGATTTTGTCACCGCTATCAAGGGAAAGAAAACGCTGACATCGCTACAGGGCGCGGCTAATGACGAACTCGCCAGGGCCAAAATCGAAGCGACCCGGCTATCTGAAAAATACGCCTCTAATCTGGAATTGTTTACCGATATCGAACCGGCGTATCAAAACCTGTTTGCTGATAAAGCCCAGCTTGTCGCCCATGATAAGGAGCATTTGCGACTTCTGATTGAGCAGCGTATCAGTAAGCAAAAAGAGGCTGAAGAGCAACAAAAGGAACGCGAACGCCAGCTTATCATCGCCCGAGAAAAGGAGGCCGAGGATGCCCGTTTATTGGCTTCGACTGTTACTCCAGCAGAACAATCCTACGCCCAGCAGGAACACGCACAAACGAGTCAAGGCGATACCGCAACAATTATCCGACCGACCGAGCGCGTCGTCAGTAAACCCACCTTATTGCAAGGCATCCAGGCTGATATTGCGCGCGCCGGCATCACAATGAACCTCACTGACGTTGAGAAATTATCGACAGCGATCAAGGCCGGAAGGGTACGGGCGTTCTCTGCAAATTACTGAGCAGGAATAACAACGCGCCGGTGAGCCGGCTGGAGAATAACGATGGGTGACGTTGGCGATGATTACCGCGCGTGGGATGCGATGAAAAAGGAAGAAAGGCAGAAAAGGAAGTCTGCAAATATGGAGATAATTAACGCTTGCGCCCTGCCACATAAAATCGATGCCAGCGGAACGGTGTTATTAAAGACAGAACAAGGGACTGTCTGCTTTTATCCCACAACAAACACAATTATGCATAAGCAGAAAATAATGCATGGCGGCGCTAAGCGGGCCGTTGCTTATGTGCAAAATATTAGCGAGGGGAACGATGAGCAAAATTAAACGCTGGAATGCTGTAGGGCTACAAGGGCCGGTGATTAATGGCGGATATGTCGCGTATGAATATTACGCAGCGCTCAAGGATGATTGCGCACGACTGGCGGCGGAGAGTGCAGCATATGAATCATTTTTCGATTCTATGATTGAGGTCGCATGGGATGGCGACAGTATCG
The DNA here is from genome assembly GCF_004343195.1 of Biostraticola tofi. Taxonomy (GTDB): domain Bacteria; phylum Pseudomonadota; class Gammaproteobacteria; order Enterobacterales; family Enterobacteriaceae; genus Biostraticola; species Biostraticola tofi. The sequence goes on from NZ_SMCR01000001.1 coordinate 844,473, forward strand.
ATGGTGGCGATATAGAGCAGATAGCTTTATCTTGCGGGCTTATCCATGAGGAAAGTTATTCGGAAGAAAAGCATGGAGAACTTAACGAGCACGGAACGCTCTCTGATGTCGATGTTATTTACGTCAAGACAAAGCAGCCCGCCACCGACGCCTATTTTGCCGAGATTCGCGCCGTGGCGGTGGAGGATGCGGCAGATGAATTGGAAACAAAAATAAAACAAGACGGTAATTCAATAGTTAGAGCAACGGTTGAAACAGTTGTTCAATATTTGCGCCTAATTTTATCCAAAGATATCCGCGCCGCAGCCAAGGGTGAAGGGGTGAGCCATGAGTGAATTTAAAGGAACGCCGGGGCCTTGGGAAAATGTAGGTGGCTGGGTTGACTCAAAAGGTAAAGACTCGAAGATAATTTGCGCAATTGCTAGCGTAAGCACCCAGGAAGAGGGAATACAAGAGGCCAACGCCCGCCTTATCGCCGCCGCACCTGAGCTGCTGGAGGCTTTGCAAGATATGGTTGCAATAGTTAAGAAAAATAGCTACCCGTGTCCGGATAAACCAAATTCAACTTGGGGCCGCATGGAAGCCGCTAAAGCGGTGATTAACAAAGCGCTAGGGGAGAAAGGCGATGAATAAATTATTAACGCAGGACGAAATAAGTTATGCCGTTGGTAACATAACCATGGCTACCGACGACGACGGCGCATTAAATTCATTAATAGATTTAGCGCACCACATCGACGCACTGGCTTCTGAATTAAAATCCACGGAATCACGACTACACGAAGTTGCGACGGCCTGCGCTAATGCTGAGGGGAAATTAAAGTCTCTATTTGAGCGGGTATCTGGTGAAACCGTAGGCAGCTACCCAGAACATTACATCGAGTGGCTTGGAGATATGATTGAGGGTGAGCTGGATGCATCTGAGGGTGCATTACATAAAGCCCAGCAAGAACTAAAGCGGCGCGATGAGCTGGCGGGTGAGCCAGTGGCGTATTTTGCAGCAGCTCCTGACTATGGCTGGGACATATTCAAAAATAAAGAAGATGCCATTGCAACCTGTCAGGCAGAAATTGATGCATATCGAGACTGTCGTGACGACGGTTGGGATGACGACGTGCGGCGTGTTTGTTGGGGCATTGTCCTTCAAAAGGCAGAAGGCTTTGACCAGCGAGGCATTCACGCCAGCAATAGCAACCACACTTACCAGACCTGCGATTACCGGCTGGAGCCAACTACCTACGCAGCACCGCCGTCGCCAGCCGTGCCGGATGATCTGCGCATAAGGAAAGCTATCGCTCGCTGTTTTGATTGCGGTGCTCAAACAGGGCAGTTTGTTAATAGCAAGACTGAAGCCAAATTACGCATGGCGGCGCGCGCCTGGAATGACCGGAAGGAGCAGAAATGATGGATAACCACACCGCAGAAGAGCGTCAGGCGCTGATAGTTCGCCTTGAAACAATCGCATCATGGCGAAAAAAATATGGCGAGAACGTTAACGTTATGCTGCCCGCCGAAGAGGCAGAGAAGATTGCAAATATAGCCCTTGCGTCGCTGACGGCTGAGCCAGACTATCAACTATTAAGCCCCGATGGTGATTGGCTTAGTGTTGATGCTGAGATTTGGCATAAAGGGAAATCAAAATTAAAGCATCAAGTTGTTTATCCCTTCCCGCCCGTAGCAAGCGCGGTGCCGGATGAACTTATCCCTGTCCCTGATGAATTTCTTGATGCAGATCAGAACGAGAAGGGACTATTCGAGCTGAGCGAAGATTGCATGTGTAGGCTGGCTGTGGCGCTGGCTCAGCAAAGCAAGGGAAGAGTTATTCCGCCCGCAGAAATCCGGGTGCCGGATGGGTGGAAATTGGTTCCAGCCGAACCGACTGATGAAATGATAGCAGCAGCGATGGATTGCGATGATGTTTCGTTCGATAAGGATGACGATTCGTTATTCTATGTTCATCACAACTCTATTTATACAGCCATGCTCGCCGCCGCACCGTCACCCATTGCTAGCGAATAACACTGTTCATTCATACAGTAAAATGGTTATACTCCCCGCAGGAGGAAACCACATGCCAAGACGTTCTGACATACCAGTTGCATTCGATGCAGCGATGAAAAGAGACGCAGCTGGCCGCTATACGGTTACTGTTCGCGACTTCATCCATCAGCTTACTGCTGTGAATCATCACTTTTCGCCCAGCCAAGCCAACGCCTGGATTCGCCAATATAAAATCAGTTGGCGACTGTATGAAGAGGGCGAGCACGGTTTCAATATTTACAGTCGATACAACCCGAATTAACCCGACCCCAAATCTAGATAGCCTGGCCTCCGCGCCGGGCTTTTTTACGCCCGGAGATAAGCCTATGTGTGCCGACGAATCAGACAATGCAACAGCACTGGAGCAGCATTACCTCGATGTTGCGTTGCAGAACCGCCCTCGCCCGTCCATGCCATTCACTGGAAAGTGTCACTACTGCGATGAGCAGATTGATGCTGGCCACTTTTGCGATGCTTTTTGCAAGACTGACTACGAGCGCCATCTGCGGGCGCAACAGCATGGGAGAGCTAAATAACATGGCCGTAAATTCGTTCAAGAAGATGCGAACTGAGAGCGTAATAAAACGCACCGATTCAGGCATGCAGATTCGCCTGTCTGACATCCACGTTAAGCCTGGCTTCAATAAGCGTGACGATGACGAACGGACGCGCCAGGCAGATGATGAGTTGTTCACTTTCCTGATGGCTGGCGGTATCGTGCCGGCACTGGAAGTACAGGCGCGGGACGAAGGCGGCGTATGGGTGATTGAAGGACACCGGCGTCAGCGCGTTTATCTCCGCTGCGTTGAGGCTGGCAAGCCCATCGAGTGGATATCTATCACTCCCTTCACAGGCAACGATGTTGAACGTCTGGCCCGTATCATGACCAGCAACAATCAGCTCCCACTCACTCAGCTTGAGCAAGCGGCAGTCGTGAAAGAGCTGGCAGCATTCAATCTCACCCCAGACGAGATAGCCAAAATCATCAACAAAAGCCGCGCCACGGTCGATAAGCTGCTCATTCTCTCCCGCTCTAACCATGACGTTCAGATGCTAGTTAAAGAAGGCAGCGTTGCGGTTGATGTGGCCGTTGACCGGGTGCGCAAGGAAGGCGAGAGCGCGGGGGAATCACTGGCCGTCGATGTCGAGAAGGCCAAGGCCGCAGGTAAGACGAAAGTCACTAAGTCCATCGCGCAGCCGCAGTTTAGCGCCAAGCTGGCCCGCCGGCTGGTAGAGCTACTTTATGACGCACCGGCAGAACTGTTTGCGGGCGTTAATGGCAGTGAAGAAATCCAGTCCATTCTTCAGGCTTACCGGGAGGGGAGATGACATATCGCCTAATTTACGCCGATCCTCCCTGGACATACCGCGACAAGGCCGTAGACGGTAATCGTGGTGTCGCTTTCAAATACCCAGTAATGACCGTGCCTGATATTTGCCGGCTTCCAGTCTGGGAACTGGCTGATCCGTCAGCCTGTCTGCTGGCTATGTGGTGGGTGCCCACTCAGCCGCTTGAAGCATTGGAAGTGGTTAAGGCGTGGGGGTTCAGGCTGATGACTATGAAAGGTCTGACATGGATGAAGACCAACAAGAACAAAGGCAATCCAGCCATAGGAATGGGCCACATGACGCGGGCCAATTCTGAGGATTGTTTGTTCGCGGTACGTGGCAAGTTGCCGGCGCGCATGGATGCGTCAATCTGCCAGTACTTCACCGCGCCACGCATGGAGCACAGCGCAAAGCCACCGGTTGTGAGAGAAATGCTGGAGCGGCTACTCGGTGATGTTCCCCGAGTTGAGCTATTCGCTCGTCAGCAAATCCCTGGTTGGGACAGTTGGGGCAATGAGCTGAAGAATAGCGTCGAACTTGTTCCGGGAAGGATGGAGATTAACGGAGAACAGGAGCATGTCACCTGAGATAGAGAACGCTATCCGATCCGTCGCCAGGAAATGCCACCGCGAAATAAGACAAGCCATCGACGGCAAGCCACTTTCAGAGCGCGACTCAATCATCACAACCCTTCTCGATAAATACGCCAAACAGATCCAGTGTCTTCCACCTAATGACTTCCCGCCTAAGCGCTGGCTGGCGTACTACATCAGCAGAATAGACAAAGAGCAGCGAGGTAAGGCATGAAACATCAAACCGGCGAACTGTCGCCAGATTCACTGATCGACATTAAGTACATGCAAAATGATTCCAAATTCACCGCAAAGTATTATTATTCACAGATTAAGGCTGGCAAACTCGCTTCTCCGATAAAAATTGGTCGTTGCTCCAGATGGAAGTTATCGGACTATCTGGACTGGAAAAACAGTCATATCCAGCGAATGAGGGCATAATGCTGGGCATCGCAGTAATTTCAATAACAACAATTAAATATATTACAGCAACTTACCCGACAGGTTCGATTCCTGTCGGGGACACCAGCACTGCCTAATTCTGCGTAACCTCACCTAAACAAAAACCGCTTAACCTGCATGCTCAAGCTAACTCAACATAATCATTGTCTAGACAACAAACAAGTGGGGGTATTATCTGGGGTATGACAACCGCCATAACGCCACGATAACGCCAACTGCCTTTCTCGGTCCGTCGAGTTGAAACGCTAAAGCCAGAGGATAAACCCTATAGGCTGGTGAGGGTGGTGGCCTGGTTCTACGTGTAACGCTAATAAAAAGTGACGGTTGGCGTAGGGAACGCAAAAGCACCGCGAAATCATATGACTTAATCTCGGAAGCATGCCCACTTATCTTGGAATTTGGGCCGACAGCAGTCAGCCCGAACAACCCTGGCTGGTTTAGCACTAACGAGGTTGCTCGCTCAGCGATAAAACGTTCATCGGCTTTTTGATTAACAGTCAGATGAAATAACCGGCCAATAATTATTCTCCCCGGCACTGTTGGGTTTTATCTAACAACAATCTTCGATATGATAATTAAAAAATATCGCTTACGGTATTATTAATGCAATTCACTCACTTTTATTAACCTAAATACAGTTTCATGCACCATAGCATGCTGGTATAGCCAAATAAAAAAACCACTACTTATTTTTAGAGTAAACAATGGATGTTAGTTAAATGAAAGTCTTTATCATTAATATGAAACGCTCTACAGCTCGAAGAACAAATATAGAAAAAGAATGCATGACCTACAAATTAGAATATGAGTTTATTGATGCTGTAGATGGAAGACTATTAAGCCCCCCTGAAATTAAACAACATACACGCGAACTCAATTATGCTTATAGACCTGGCGAAATCGGTTGTGCGCTAAGTCATATTGAGGCATATCGCCTTATGTGCGCTCGAGGCATTGATTCTGCGCTTATTCTGGAAGATGATGCAAAACTGATGCCTGAAATTGTGGATGTTTTAACCGAACTCGATAAAGTTGGCAGCAGCGAAAAACCGACCATAACGCTACTGACAGAAACGTTTCAATATCAGGATAAATGCTTGTCACAGCTCGACCTGAAGCACAGTATTTTTCCTGTCATTGAGGCGTGTATGTCGCATGGTTACGTGATTAATCGCCCGGCGGCAAAGAACGCGCTGATGGCTCTTTATCCCGTCTGGATGGTAGCAGACCGCTGGAACCTGTTTAATGAATATTCTATCTGCGATGTGAATGCTGTGATTCCCCCAGTTATTGTACATTCTGACCTTGCTAGTGAATCGACAATAAGCACGCCATCAGACCATCAAACACAGCCTTTTCTAAAGAATGAAATCTGGGAAAAATTGCGGAAAAAACGACCTTTTGCTGTCAGGCTGAAAAGGATGGTATGGCTAACGTGCAAAAGAAAGTTTATTAAGATAATTAAGAACTGAGGCTATGATGGCACCAGCGTCGCAAATGAACTGTTGATTACCGAACAATCATCTTGGATGTTCGCAGAAAAAATGAGATTGACGGTGCGACACTCGATGGCATCATGTATACCGTTCATATAACATTTCAGTGTTAGATTGTTCGCTACCGCTTGCAGGTAGTGTTTACAGATGGTGTCGGCGGCATATGCTGTATTGTATCAAGTTAACGGTTTGGACGGATCTGAGCATGTTTCAACTGCCGCAGGAAAGAGGGTCTAAATCTACACAACATAGCAGCATATTAATATCCTAAGTCATAAATTATCAACAACAGGCCACAGCCACAAAGTAAACGTTGAAATATTATCTTCGTTAAGGGAATAACTATGGATAAGTTATCGTTAATCGCCAGTGGGTATGCTGATAATCTTTCGCGAAGTACCAACGCTGATGATATAAAAGACAATTTTTCATTTTTCATCACCAATCTGCAATCTGTGGCTAATAGCTCCGACACACTGAGAAGCAGGATCGATGGTATTACCAAGTTCGCAGATGAAAATACTCAAAAACTTGATAGTTTTTTTTTACATGCTAACAAAAAGTCTCCCGGCGTCATTGCAACAAACAAAGCGATAAATGAAGGTTGCAAATTAACTGATATTCTGTCTGCTGTAACGCAAGACGACGCTGATGGATTCAAAAAGGCGGATAATGAACTTAATAAAAAGATAGCAGCAATTAAACATAGATTATCAAAGCACATTGAAGGTGATGGAAGTGGCAATGATAACATATTTACAGAAGACAAAATTCAGGGAGAAATCAAACGATTTTTTAATAGATTTTAGTTTATGAGCAGGTTGATTTCTCGCTCTATCTTTCAGAATAAAATAAAAACCGCAAGCTAGCTGGCATTATGCTGGCTAGTTTGCTAACTAATTACCACAATGCAATTTTCCATTATCATCATTTTTTCCTTTATGAAATCCCAGATTATGCTGCATTCAGCCTTGCTGAAAGTAGGTCAGCACACAGCCGATATGCTGCCGAGCAAAAAACACCCTGTAACATTTCATAACCAACGTATTTCATTAAAATTTTATCTCCATCGCATTCTGGAAAAAAATCCCCTAAAGTTCTGATTAATCATACCCGATAGACTATTTTAATCATTCAGATGGCCCGCTGGAGTCTTCATGAAAACTATCATTCTCTTTTTAAGTCTGGCATTGACCGCTTGCGGTAGTGCGCCGGTAAGCTCCATATTGAAGCTGGTTCCGGTTGGCAGCGAGGTTTGTCCGCGCGGTAATGATGTGTTTACCAACCAATGCCATAACTAATCGTCCCAATAAGTTGTTTATAATGATAATTTCCACCCTGGGCCTTTCAGCATTTGCCTATAGGCTGGTGTAGTTGTTGACTGGTCAGTGCTGTGCTAGAGTTTGTTCTCATCCACATCGTTGCCGGACGACCGGTAGACGGATCTTATCTTGGGGACGACCCCGTATATTAAGGGAAATTCTCCATGGCATGGTTAGTTTTACTGGTTGCCGGGCTGTTCGAAGTGGTTTGGGCTATCGGATTGAAGTATACCCAGGGTTTCAGCCGATTGGTGCCGAGCGTGATCACGCTGGTCGCCATGATCATCAGTTTTGCCTTACTCAGTCATGCAATGAAAAGTCTGCCGGCAGGCACGGCATATGCGGTCTGGACAGGTATTGGCGCGACAGGCGCGGCCATTACCGGGATGCTGTTGCTGGGTGAATCTGCCAACGCGGGGAGAATATTCAGCCTGCTGCTAATAATCTGCGGCGTCATTGGGTTGAAACTCTTCACCCGTTAACCTTGATGAGCTGTAACGCGATATGACCTGGTTCACAGCCTAAAAAAAAACCTGCTCCAGAACGGTACAATAGCAGATAATCCGCGGCTGATGGGTCGACGCGGCTGAATATGCTTTTTGGCGTTGAAAGATATTGCTGCCCCTTCAAATGGTGAAAAACCGGGCCTAAGCCCGGTTATTTCATTATCGCGACGTATCGCTATTCATATCCTGACGAAGGAAGGAGTCATTAATCCATCGGCACGAAACATCGCTTTGATACCGCGCACTGCCTGGCGGATACGGTCCTGGTTTTCGATCAGCGCAAAGCGGACATGGGTATCGCCATAATCTCCAAAACCGATACCCGGCGAAACACAGACTTTTGCCTCGGCAAGCAGCTTTTTAGCAAACTCCAGCGAGCCTAACTGCGCATAGTGTTCAGGGATCTTTGCCCAGACATACATCGAGGCTTTGGGGTTCTCTACCATCCAGCCCGCTTCATGCAGTCCGCGCACCAGCACATTACGCCGTTGACGATACTGTTCGGCTATATCCAGCACACACTGCTGATCTCCTTCCAGGGCGGCGATAGCCGCCACCTGCAGTGGCGTAAAAGTGCCGTAGTCATGGTAGCTCTTGATTCTTGCCAGCGCGCTGACCAGCTCAGGATTGCCCACCATGAAACCGATGCGCCAACCGGCCATGTTGTAGCTTTTAGACAGAGTGAAGAACTCCACCGCAATGTCCTTCGCACCCGGCACTTGCATGATAGAAGGCGCTTTCCAGCCGTCATAGACGATATCAGCGTAGGCCAGATCATGAATCACCAGCACATTATACTGCAGCGCTAATGCCACTACCCGTTCGAAAAAGTCCAGCTCGACACACTGGGCGGTCGGGTTGGAAGGGAAGCCGAGGATCATCATTTTAGGCGTGGGAATGCTCTCACGAATGGCGCGTTCCAACTCTTTGAAAAAGTCTACCCCCTCTACCAGTGGCACCGAACGCACCTGGGCTCCCGCGATCACTGCGCCATAGATATGGATGGGGTAGCTGGGATTAGGCACCAGCACAGTATCACCGTGGTCAAGCGTGGCCAGCATCAGATGGGCCAGCCCCTCTTTGGAACCAATGGTGACAATAGCTTCACTTTCAGGATCAATCTCTACCGCGTATCGATCAGCATACCAGCGGGAGATCGCCCGTCGCAGACGCGGAATGCCGCGAGAGGTGGAATAGCCATGGGTGTCTTGCCGCTGGGCGACGGTGCAGAGTTTTTCGACAATATGTGGCGGCGTTGGCCCGTCAGGGTTGCCCATACTGAAATCGATAATATCTTCGCCGCGCCGACGCGCAGCCATTTTCAATTCAGCGGTGATGTTGAAAACATAGGGAGGGAGACGTTCAATACGTGTGAAACGACGAGCAGAACCGAATTCGGCCATGATGTCCTCGATGATTACGTAAGCGCCCGGACCGTCCGAGCGACGCTGGCCCCATTGGGGAGCCTGAATGACGAAATTATCTCAACTTTGAACGTCTGTCGAGTGGCAAGAAGCACTCTTTTTTTTCAGAGGCGAGCCGCCTTGCCTTTGGCCTCCCCTTACAGCCAAATGCTCTTGGACTGGCGCGGGGATTGCACCCTCGGTGCACAATTTACCTCTTTCTTCCTTCTTTGGTTTGAAAAGGCCATTTTGCTTCCCGGTTAGAGGTTCGGGGCGAGGATGACGTTAACTTCGCTGTGCCACATATGACCGTGACATATCACATAATGTGGCAATCATAAAAATGAAATGGTACATATTTCCGCTTTTAAGGCAAAAAGCGCACGCCACAGGGGGAGTATAGCTTGATAATGCCTCCCCTTAACTGGACTTGGATTTCCGCATTTATCGGCTTGAGTCGTTAAGGGTCGCATCTGGCCCGGCCCGTTAATGATTCTTCGGTATGCAGTATTTATTGCCTAACGCCTAACGCCCAACGCCCAACGCCCAGCGCCCAGCGCCCAGCGCCTAGTAGCGAACACCACCGCAGGTGGCAAATCTGGAACATAGATCACATTTTGCTTATAGTAGTGCCTCACCCCCTCATGACGGAATCTGCCGTGAACCAAATGTTCGAAATGTTGTTGGCGGTCTATGAACGCGCGGCATTGATGTTGATCTGCCTGTTTTTGCTGACCCGTACCCGACAGTTCCGCCAGTTGCTGCAAAAAGAGGAGCATACCCGTCAGGAGCTGGTCGCAGTTACCGTCATATTCTCTTTATTTGCCATTTTCAGTACCTATTCTGGCATTCATGTTGAAGGATCCTTGATTAATGTTCGGGTTATCGCCGTTATGTCAGGCGGAATTCTGTTTGGTCCCTGGGTCGGCATAGCAACAGGTATCATCGCCGGTATCCACCGATTCCTGATTGATATCGATGGCCCCACCTCTGTCCCATGCCTGATAAGCAGCATCGTCGCCGGCTTCGTTGCAGGTTTTATCAAGCTGAAAATAAAAAAGGAACATCGCTGGGGTATGGGGATCCTCGGCGGGATGCTGTGCGAATCATTGACCATGCTGCTGGTGGTTATATGGGCTGAACCCACGGCTCTTGGGCTGGATATCGTGTCCAAAATCGCTATTCCGATGATACTGGGCGCGGTAAGCATTGGCCTTATTGTTCTGCTGGTGCAAGGGGTCGAAGACGAGAAAGAGGTGATTGCCGCCCGGCAGGCCAAGCTGGCGCTTGATATCGCCAATAAAACGCTGCCCTATTTCCGGCACATTAACAGCGACTCCTTAAGCACCATTTGCGATATCATCCGCACCGATATCAAAGCTGACGCCGTGGCTATCACCAACCAGCATAATATCCTGGCTTATGTGGGTGTCGGCGCTGAGCAATATAATATCGGCCATGAAATTATTAGCGAGACCACCAAGGAAAGTATCCACAGCGGCAAGATAACCATCAAAAATAACGATGAAGCCGACCGCGTACCGCAGATTCACTCCCTGATCATTATCCCACTGTGGGAAAAGGGCATCGTCACCGGTTCATTAAAAATTTACTATTGCCATGCTCATCAGATAACCAACTCCCTGAAGGTGATGGCGGTCGGTCTGTCGCAGATTATCTCCACCCAGATTGAGGTGTCCCGCATTGAGCAGCTGCGTGAAATGGCCGATCGCGCTGAACTCAGGGCATTGCAGAGCAAGATCAATCCGCATTTCCTGTTCAACGCATTGAATGCCATTTCATCATTGATCCGCATCAATCCCGATACCGCGCGGCAATTGATCATCAATCTCTCACGTTACCTGCGCTACAATCTGGAATTGAACGATGAGCAAATTGATATCAAAAAAGAGCTGTATCAGATACAGGATTATATCGCCATAGAGCAGGCGCGTTTTGGCAGTAAGCTGTCGGTTATTTACGACATTGATGAGGAGTTGTCTTTTACCATTCCCAGCCTGCTGATTCAGCCGCTGGTGGAAAATGCAATCGTCCACGGCATACAGCCCTGCCGCGGCAATGGCGTGGTGGTCCTGTCGATTACCGGCACCGATGAGCGTATTCGAATCTCGGTTAAAGATACCGGCAGCGGTATCAGCGAAGATGTCATCGAACAGGTTAAACGTAATGAGCAGCCGGCCAAGAAAATCGGGCTGCTGAATGTGCATCATCGCGTATCGCTGCTCTATGGCGAAGGCCTGCACATTCGCCGTCTGGAGCCGGGGACTGAAATCTGGTTCTACATTAATCGCAGTAACAATAAACAGGCTGCCTGATTTTCAGGGATCCTGGCGTCCCGTCGGCTATGCCATGATTGCCTGGACTAACCGGGGCTAAGAGTGAGACCCATGAAAGCAATTATTGTCGAAGATGAATTTCTGGCTCAGGAAGAGTTACGTTTTCTTATTGAAAAGCACAGCAGCCTGACTATCGAAGCCACCTTCAGTGACGGACTGGATGTACTGCGTTACCTGCAAAATCACCAAGTGGACGTGATTTTCCTGGATATCAATATTCCTTCCCTAGATGGTGTGCTGCTGGCACAAAATATCAGCAAATTCATCCATAAACCGGACATCATTTTTATTACCGCCTATAAGGAGCACGCGGTCGAGGCATTTGAACTCGAGGCGTTCGATTACATCCTCAAGCCCTATCACGAGTCCAGGATTGTCACCATGCTGCAAAAGCTTGAGAACCTGCGCGGACCGGGGGCTGCCGTTCGACCAAACACCCTGCCCGCAGCTGCCAGCCGGCATAGCGCTACCATCAATCTATTGAAAGACGAGCGGATTATCGTTACTGATATCAACAATATCTACTACGCCGCAGCGCAGGAAAAAGTGACCTTGGTCTATACCAGGAAAGAAGAATTTACCATGCCGATGGCGATCACTGAGTTTTCTACTCGCTTGCCGGAAACGCCTTTTTTTCGTTGCCACCGTTCCTATGTGGTCAATCTTAATAAGATCCGGGAAATCGTGCCGTGGTTCAACAATACTTACTTGCTGAGATTGAATGATTTGGATTTTGAAGTGCCGGTCAGTCGGAGCAAGGTCAAGGAATTCAGGCAGTTGATGGGGCTTTGATTCTTGCCCGGCAAAAGTGCCTTGCCGGGCGGGGTCATCAGAGTTCGTGTCCCATCGTCTGGCGAAGGTAGGCCCCGGCGCCAAGCAGACCCGGCTGTTCATGACTTATCAAATAGACGGGAATATCGGTGAGATAGCTTTTAAAGCGCCCCTTGTCTTCAAATGCAGCCCGAAAACCGGACGCCCGGAAGAAATCCAGAAAGCGCGGTACGATGCCGCCGGCAATATAGACGCCGCCAAAGGTGCCTAAATTCAACGCCAGATTGCCACCAAAGCGCCCCATCAGTACGCAGAACAGCGAAAGCGCGCGTCGGCAGTCAGTGCAGGCGTCTTCGAGCGCACGCTCGGTAACCTGCTTAGGCTTGAGATTTTCCGGTAGGCGCTGGTCGGCTTTAACGATGGCTCGATAAAGATTGACCAGCCCAGGCCCGGACAACACCCGTTCAGCTGAAACGTGGCCCAATTCCTCACGCAGCACACTTAAAATCGCGTCTTCTTCTGCACTGTTTGGCGCAAAGTCAACATGCCCGCCTTCACCCGCCAGACTCAGCCAGCGCTTATCCACATGGATCAGATGACTGACGCCAAGACCGGTTCCCGCGCCATAAATGGCAATTGGCCGATCCGCTATCGGTTCGGTACCGCCAAACTGTATGACATCCTTGGCGGTAAGCATCGGAATAGCCATGGAAACGGCGGTAAAGTCATTGATGATTTCAAGTTTGGACAATGCCAGACTTTCTTTCATTGCCTTGATAGAGAATGCCCAGGTATGGTTAGTCATCTCTACCCAATCCTCGGTGATCGGGCAGGCAATAGCGATGCAGGCTTCACTGACCTCCTGTTTTTGCCCGGTCAGGAAATGACGGATAACCCGTTCGAGGGTTTCATAATCATCTCCGGAATAAGTATGGATATGGGAAATTTCCCCGGTGTCCACATCGCATAACGCCAGTCGTGCATTGGTTCCACCAACATCACCGACCAGGGCATATTTTGTCATTGTTCTGGGCTCCACTTACGCTCTTGATGGCCATCGCTCATTTCTTAGCCGGACGATAGCTAAATGAATCTTCAATCATTGATAATAACACTTATATAAGACATTACTATATGCCCTCCAGGCATTAACCACCGATGTCTCACCGCTGGTTTGAGACGGCGGTCATTGGCGCAGACAACAGAAGCGATGATCTGCCCCGACAAAAAAATGTAAGGAAACCCTATGGTTTACTCAGCACGTTCCGCCCGCTACGAAAAGATGGACTATCGCCGCTGTGGTAACAGCGGGCTCCGGCTACCGGCTATCTCCCTGGGTCTGTGGCATAATTTTGGCGATGCCACCCTGCTGGAAAACAGCCGTGCATTGCTGCGACATGCATTTGATTTGGGGATTACCCATTTTGACCTGGCTAATAATTATGGCCCTCCGCCCGGATCAGCAGAGGAAAATTTTGGCCGATTACTGCAACAAGATTTCCATCCTTATCGTGATGAACTGATCATTTCAACCAAAGCCGGCTATACCATGTGGGATGGCCCCTATGGCGATTGGGGTTCAAAAAAATACCTGGTAGCCAGTCTCAACCAGAGTCTGCGACGGATGGGGCTGGAGTATGTGGATATCTTTTATCATCATCGCCCAGATCCCGATACCCCGCTGGAAGAAACCATGGCCACGCTGGATTTGCTGGTTCGCCAGGGCAAAGCGCTTTATATCGGTTTATCCAATTACCCGGCAGAACTGGCCCGTCGCGCAATTGATATTTTAAACGCCCTTGGAACACCTTGCCTGATTCATCAGCCTAAATACTCTATGTTCGAACGCTGGGTAGAAACGGATTTGCTGGAGGTGCTGGCAGAGAAAGGCGTCGGCTCCATCGCCTTCTCCCCCTTGGCTGGCGGCGTATTGACCGACAGATATCTGACGGGGATTCCCCAAGACTCCAGGGCCGCCAGCCAAAGTCGTTTCTTATCCTCCGAACAGTTGACCAGCGATAAGATGGACAAGGTGCATAAGCTGAATGATATCGCCCGCTCCAGAGGTCAGAAGCTGTCGCAGATGGCGCTGGCATGGGTACTTCGCCGCGACCGGGTCACCTCAGTGCTGATCGGTGCCAGCAAGACCGGCCAGATTGACGATGCCGTGGGTATGTTGGAAAATCGTCAGTTCAGTGAGGAACAATTACGCCAGATTGACGCCATTCTGGGGTAAAGATCGCCGCCCGGGTGCGACGCCATCCGGGCCAAAGCAATTAAAGGGGAAAGACTTAGCGCCCCAGCGCCATTCCCACCAGCAGATAGGCATTTAGCGCAACCACCACCGCGACAATACACCAGCCGATCACTTTGATAGCGGGCGAATTCACCATGTCGCTCATCAGATCTCGATTACCGGTAAATGCCAACAGCGGCACCAACGCCAGCGCGATGCCGAAACTCAGCAGCACCTGGCTCATGACCAGGATACGGGTCGGATCAAGGCCCATCAGAATAACGATAAATGACGGCATCATCGTAATGACGCGACGTACCAGCAGGGGAATGTGAAAATGAACGAACCCCTGCATCACTACCTGTCCCGCCATGGTGCCTACCACGGTGGATGACAGCCCCGCCGCCACCAGACTTAAGCCGAATACCGTGGCTGCTGTCTGTCCGAGTAACGGCTCCAGGGTCAGGTAAGCCTCATCCAGGCTGGCGATACCGGTATGCCCGCTGAAATGAAATGCCGCCGCTGCCGTGCCCATCATCGCCAAATTGACGAACCCGGCGATGGTCATGGCTATCGCGACATCCAGTTTGGTTGAAGAATAACGTTCAGCCTGATTAAGCTTCCCGCCATTCTGGGTCAAGGAAGAATGCAGATAGATAACGTGCGGCATGATGGTCGCCCCCAACACGCCAGCGGCCAGATAGACGGCTTCACCATTGGGCAGGCCCGGTATCAGGACGCCCTTCATTAAGGGTCCCAGGCTTGGCCGGGTAAAGAACAGTTCTGCAATATAGGCGGCGGCAACAAACAGCAGCAAACCGCCAATCACCAGCTCGAGGGGTTTCTGGCCACGGCGCTGCAGCATCAATATCAGAAAGGTGATGATACCGGTCAGGACTGCTCCCTGAAGCAGGGATACCCCCAACAGCATCTTGAATCCCATCGCGGCACCGATGAACTCGGCCAGGTCGGTTGCCATGGCGATGATTTCCGCCTGAACCCAGTAAGCCCAGACGGCGGGCCTGGGGAAGCGGTCACGAATATGTTCAGCCAGGTTTTTGCCGGTGGCTATGCCCAGCTTGGCTGACAGCAATTGTATCAGCATCGCCATCAGATTAGCCCATACCACTACCCACAATAGCTGATAGCCGAAACTGGCTCCGGCCTGAATGTTGGTAGCGAAATTGCCTGGATCGATATAGCCGATAGCGGCGATAAACGCGGGTCCTAGCAAGGAAAGCTTTATTTTCCTTGAAACTCGACTGACCCCATCCCTGGCACGGCTATCTTGCATATTGGTAACCCTTATAAAGAAATACGGCAGCACACCCCATCCAAACAGCAGGAGTCACCCGTTGCCAGTAACTTTATTTTTGACATGTTGCTGCAACGGAATTGACTCATATCCTGCCGGTCCAGTGCGGATTGACCTTGTCGCGTAAGGTTCAGCAGGTAAAGGAAAGAGCTAACTAACGTTAATAAACTGTAGCATAAGCGAAAGTATAGCAAAGGCTAAATTACGGTTTTTTATGACTAGATGTTACAGGACGAAATAAAAACATTGCCGTTAGAGGATTTATCTATATTTGCAACTTATAACTCGTTTTTAATCCCGTCCTTATTTAAAATGTCCTGCCGAATCTATTCCCTGCCTGTTTACTGGAGCAATCATGTCCCGCATTTTTCATTTTATCCTGGCGCTTGCCGTTGTTGCGCTGTTGGCGCTGTTAGTCAGCCATGACCGCAAACAAATACGACTGCGCTTTATTGCTCAACTTTTAGTCATAGAAGTGTTATTGGCTTACTTCTTCCTCAATTCCGAGATAGGTTTGGGATTTGTTAGAGGGTTCTCAGAACTGTTTGACAAACTGCTTGGTTTTGCCGCAGAAGGCACCGGCTTTGTGTTCGGTAATATGAACAAAGGTGGATTGGCTTTCTTTTTCCTGAATGTTTTATGCCCAATCATTTTTATTTCCGCTCTTATTGGTATTCTGCAGCACATACGCGTCCTTCCGTTCATCATTCGCATCATCGGCACTGTGCTTTCTAAAATTAACGGCATGGGAAAACTTGAATCCTTCAATGCGGTAAGCTCGCTGATTTTGGGACAATCGGAAAATTTTATCGCTTATAAAGACATTCTGGGCAAGATGTCCGAACGCCGCATGTACACCATGGCGGCAACCGCCATGTCCACTGTCTCCATGTCTATCGTCGGCGCCTATATGACGATGCTGGATCCGCGCTATGTGGTGGCGGCTTTGGTACTCAACATGTTCAGTACCTTTATTGTCCTGTCGCTTATCAATCCCTATCAGGTCGATAAAGAAGAAGACCTGCAGATAGGTGCGCTGCATGAAGGCCAGAGCTTTTTTGAAATGCTGGGCGAATATATCCTGGCCGGTTTTAAAGTGGCGATGATTGTCGCCGCGATGCTTATTGGCTTCATTGCGCTGATTTCAGCCGTCAATGCGCTTTTCAGCATGCTGTTCGGCATCAGTTTCCAAGGCATCCTGGGTTATATTTTCTTCCCATTTGCCTGGGCAATGGGTATTCCTGCCCATGAAGCGCTGCAGGCCGGCAGTATTATGGCCACCAAACTGGTCTCAAATGAATTCGTCGCGATGATGGACCTGCAGAAAATTGCCGGCCAGCTGTCTCCACGTTCAGAAGGTATCCTTTCGGTATTTCTGGTGTCGTTTGCCAACTTCTCCTCTATCGGGATTGTTGCTGGTGCAATTAAAGGCCTGAATGAGCATCAGGGCAATGTGGTATCACGCTTCGGTCTTAAACTGGTCTTTGGCTCTACGCTGGTCAGCGTATTGTCCGCCGCTATCGCCGGACTGGTGCTTTAACCCGACTTGCCCAAGCGGTAAAGCCGGTCTAAGGCCGGCTTTACCCGAACAGGGTCGCAAAATAACCTTGCTCTTACCCCACCGATTTCCTGTCACTCTCCAGACAATATTTGTTGACTCAACTGCCTTTTACATTCTGCTATAACATGAGCCTCTTAGTGACCTTGAGGCGTAAGTTAATGGGAATAGTTTCATCAAAAATAATATCGAATTGCATAGAATGCTCGAAGCTTACAAGTGTTGACGAGCTGGCAATGGAGTATTCCGAGCATCTGCAAAGGATTTCCCACATCAGCAATAGCAATATCCTGCCTGTTGCCGAGTCTTATCGCCCGGATATTACCCCTTTACCCCAACAGGGGCAGCATGATGCTGGCATCGTTGACCATAATGAAACGCCGGTTCTGCATTCAGTGAGTAACGCTACGATGACCCAGCTGAGGGAAAAACAAAGGATCCTGGATGAATGGAGAAACTGGGCTTCTCAGGGTAAACCGCACGAAGAGCGTTATTTGGCAGTCAAGAAATTAAGAGAGTTTTATCGGCATCACCAGGTTACGGAGTTAAGCCTGCAAGGACTCGGCCTGAGTTCATTACCGCAATGCTGGCCGGCAACCATTACCACGCTAGACTTATCGAAAAACAGGCTCAAATGTGTGCCGGGCGCGTTGCCAGCCAAGCTTGAGAAGTTGGACATCTCTTTTAATAGCTTATCGCTACTTCCCGGATTGCTACCTGATTGCCTTAAAAAAATGAGTGCCTCAAGCAATAAACTCATGCTCTTGCCCCCTTCGTTACCCGCCAAGCTTGATACGATGGATATTAGTCACAACAATGTGATCAATTGGCCGGCTGCCCTGCCCCGCAAGTTGCGGATTCTCATTGCCAATGATAATGCATTCACCCAGTTGCCCTGGCCCATACCGCCCTGTCTGGAGCGATTGGAGCTCAAGGAAAATCTGATATCGACCGTAGAAGGTAAATGGTTCTTCCAGCCCAGTCCGCCGACCGTCTCTTTGCAGAATAATCCCCTGACCGAACAAGCACGGCAGGATATCG
This sequence comes from Biostraticola tofi, assembly GCF_004343195.1. Taxonomy (GTDB): domain Bacteria; phylum Pseudomonadota; class Gammaproteobacteria; order Enterobacterales; family Enterobacteriaceae; genus Biostraticola; species Biostraticola tofi. Next base: position 862,881 of record NZ_SMCR01000001.1, read on the forward strand.
ATGAAGCCCACAAGCATGCTCATTATGGAATTCAACGTTTTCATTCTTCTCCTGAACGCTCAGTCGCTCAAATGAACAATAAAGCGACGGGTTCGATTCAATCTAATATGACGGGCAAACCTTGTCTGCTTAAATCTGCTGCCGGCTGGTATCCTGCTGACCAACTGCAACAGATTCTGACGCGCTGGCAGCCGTACAAGCGCGAACCTTATGCGGCCAATTTCGCTTATTTTCTAGACCGGCTCGCCAACACCGCCACTGCGAAAAATACCACTTTCATACAAAGCGTTAGAGAATGGCTGCATAAACTGTCATTGCACAGCATGTTGCGTGACGAAACATTCTCCTTATGCCGGACGTTACTGAATGCGAGTGATAACCGGATAGCACTGACCTTTAATACCATGACGATGCTGGGGATCAGGATTGATATAGAACAAGGCCTCTATCAGCATGTTCCCGATAGGCTTTACGCCCTTTCTAAAGGCATATTCAGGCTGCGCAAGCTGGAAACACTTATCTGGCAATTCATCATAAACACAAAGCCCGCTAATCAGATTGACGTTTACCTTGCTTATCAAGTCGAACTGAGAGACAGATTGAATCTGCCGTTATTGGTTACCGAGATGACGGCTTATGATCCGCAGATGATTGGTGAACAAGAATTTTCCCAAGCGGTAGCAGAAACTCTGCGTAGCGAAGAAGCTGATTTTATCCACTGGCTTGCCGTTGAATGGGCACCGTGGCTGACAATGATCGAGTATGAGTATCCGGCACTGTATCAGGTGGCGAAAGCTGATATTCAACAGTCGATTGAAGAACAATTCGATCATATGCTCAACAGCAGGTTAGCCCCCGATCACCTGGAAAACGACGACGATGCGCGCAGGATTGTCGGTTTGCAAATCATGAGTGAATTCAAGGCAGCACATTTCATGCCAATGACCCGCTTGATTATCCAGGACAAGAGCCTGGATCGAGATAAAAAGCCCATACGGTCAAAGAGCCAGCCAATGCCCCGCCAGACAGGGGCCGATAAAAGAGGCAATGTTTCCTGAAGCATCAACCGCTCAAGAAATAAAGCGCTGGCCGGCAAACAGATAGGCTTACCTTAAGGCGCTAAACAGAATCTGCATGTTTTGGCTGAGGCAACCATCTGGCACAGTGAACTAGGATCACAAACAAGCAACAGGCTAAATGGCAGGCGTAAAAAAACCGGCTTTACGCCGGCTTTTTTATTTGGTGGAGCTAAGCGGGATCGAACCGCTGACCTCTTGCATGCCATGCAAGCGCTCTCCCAGCTGAGCTATAGCCCCGAAATTCTCGGATGACCACATCAATAGCGGATACATAAACCAACCTGGTGATTGGTGGAGCTAAGCGGGATCGAACCGCTGACCTCTTGCATGCCATGCAAGCGCTCTCCCAGCTGAGCTATAGCCCCATTCCGTACTTATCGAATCCGGTGGACGGGGCGCATAATATGAAACCCGGCAAACGGTGTCAACGGCTAAATCACTCAATTGCATCAAACGCTGAAAAAGCCGCCAAATCAGCGGCCAGTGCTGCAAACTCAAGCGCGCTTGGCAATGAATTCCAGCGCCATGTCAATGCGCGCCAGGGAACGGGATTGCCCGATGGCATGTACTGTGACATCCAGGCCCGGTGACTGGCCCGCGCCGGTTACCGCAACCCTGAGCGGCATGCCGACCTTACCCATACCCACGCCAAGCTCATCAGCGGTATGCTGGATAGCTTCATGTACCGATTCAGGGGTCCACTGGGTTAATGCCGCCAGCTTGGCGCGAACCTGCTCCAGCGGCTCACGGGCAACCAGGCGCAGGTGCTTTTTGGCGGCATCGGCATCAAACTGTTCAAAGTCTTGATAAAAATAGTGGCAGCTGGCGGCCATTTCCTTGAGGGTCTTGCAGCGATCGCCCAGCAGTCGTACCAGATCGGCCAGCTGCGGTCCGTTCCGGGTATCAATCCCCTGCTGCTCGATATGCCATACCAGATGGGTAGCCACGTATTCAGGAGCCAGATGGTTGATATAATGATGGTTCAGCCACAGCAGTTTTTCAGTGTTGAACGCACTGGCCGATTTACTGACCGCATCCAGAGAAAATAACTGTTTCATCTCGTCAATGCTGAAGATTTCCTGATCGCCATGTGACCAGCCCATGCGAACCAGATAATTAAGCAGCGCTTCAGGCAGGAAACCGTCATCCCGATATTGCATAACACCGACCGCGCCATGACGCTTGGAGAGCTTTTTACCATCATCGCCAAGGATCATCGACACATGGGCATACTCTGGCACCTGGGCGCCCAATGCCTTCAGAATATTAATCTGGCGCGGTGTATTGTTGATGTGATCTTCTCCGCGGATGACATGGGTAATTTCCATGTCCAGATCGTCAATCACCACACAGAAATTATAGGTCGGCGAACCATCCGTACGACGAATGATCAGATCATCCAGTTCCTGATTGCTGAATTCAATTGGACCGCGGATCAGATCGTTAAAGATAACCGAGCCTTCCTGGGGATTACGGAACCGGACCACGCAGGGTTCGTGGTCATCATGGTGCTCGTGGCTGTCGCGGCAACGCCCGTCATAACGCGGTTTTTCACCCTGTTCCATTTGCTTTTCACGCAGGGCTTCCAGGCGCTCTTTAGAGCAATAACATTTGTACGCGGTACCTGATTCCAGCATCTCGTCGATAACGGCGTTGTAGCGATCAAAACGCTTGGTCTGGTAATAGGGACCCTCATCCCAGTCCAGATTCAGCCAATTCATCCCATCCATAATGGCGTGTATGGCTTCCTGCGTGGAACGCTCAAGATCGGTATCTTCGATGCGCAACACGAATTCGCCCCCGAGATGACGGGCAAACAGCCATGAATAAAGTGCGGTACGGGCGCCGCCCACATGCAGATAGCCAGTGGGACTGGGGGCGAAACGGGTTTTAATCTTCATCAGAAACACTGCCTTAATACGCTTGGCTGAACGCTGGAAGTCGGGCTTCCGGCGATATAGAAAAAGTGGGCAATATTCTACCACTCCCCCATGAATCCTCAACGCTTACCCACTTTTGCTGTTGGCATTCCGCTCATTTCGAATATAAAAACTGCCGGCTTGACTAAATTTGCGCCGAACACGCTTTTTACCATCAAAAATCGTTGACTCACTTTCAAGTATCCCTATAATGCGACTCCACACAGCGGGGGTGATTAGCTCAGCTGGGAGAGCACCTCCCTTACAAGGAGGGGGTCGGCGGTTCGAACCCGTCATCACCCACCAGACTTTTTTAAGTCGCTCTGCTGTGAGAAATAAAAGTAATACGCTGTAAGAAGTGGGTGATTAGCTCAGCTGGGAGAGCACCTCCCTTACAAGGAGGGGGTCGGCGGTTCGAACCCGTCATCACCCACCACTTCTTGAGTCTGTATTGTTTTGATTTTCGTTTTTCAGAATGGGGTGATTAGCTCAGCTGGGAGAGCACCTCCCTTACAAGGAGGGGGTCGGCGGTTCGAACCCGTCATCACCCACCATCATTTCTGAAGCTTTAGTGGGTCGTTAGCTCAGTTGGTAGAGCAGTTGACTTTTAATCAATTGGTCGCAGGTTCGAATCCTGCACGACCCACCACTTTCAAGCCCTGCACGACCCACCACTTTCAAGCTTATCTTCGCAGTCAAATCCAAACTGTTCTTCAAACATGTCGCACTGTCGTGCGGGATGAGAACCTGCGTTCAGGTTCGAGCCGAGCGCAGCGAGACAGCGTTGCCGTACGGCAACGACCCGAAGGGCGAGGCCACAGGCCGAGTCATCCTGCTAAAAAAAATATCCCTGAGGCGGGATATTTTATCTGCTTGCTCAATAACGACCTGCTAATGACCGCCGCCGCCGCCCTTGGCGCTGAAAGGCGGTTTGGCCAGCCAGATAACCAAGATAAGCGACATGAAGATCCACCCCATCAAGGTGAAGTAATCGATGGTCGACAGCATATAGGCCTGCCCTTCCACCAGCTTGTCCAACTGAGCCATGGCGGTTTGGCTGCTGCCTCCCAATTGATCAATGTAATCGCGGGTGACCGGATCATAAGTGTTAACATGCTCGGTAAGCTGGGCATGGTGAAAAATTTCCCGCCGTTGCCAGATCCAGGTGGTCAATGAAGAGGCAAAACTGCCGCCCAGTACCCGCAGGAAGGTCGCCAGTCCCGAGCCGTCAGCAATATCTTTCGGCGGCAAACTGGACAATAGAATACTGGTGGTCGGCATAAAGAATAGCGCTACACCGATACCCATGAATCCCTGGATCATCGCGATGTGGTAATAGTCTACCTCAGTGGTGAAATCCGCCCGCATAAAGCAGGAAATCCCGATGACCAGAAATGACCCTCCGGCCAGCAGCCTGAGGTCAAATTTATGGGCATAGCGACCAACCAGCGGCGACATGAACACCGGCAGGATGCCGATCGGCGCCGCCGCCAGTCCGGCCCACACTGGGGTATAACCTAACTGGGTCTGCAGCCATTGAGGCAACAGCAGATTGATACCGAAGAACCCGGAATAGCCCAGCACCAGCGCCAGGGTACCAAAAGAAAAATTTCGGTACTTGAATAGCCGCAGATTGATAATCGGATGCTTGTCGGTGAGTTCCCAGATAACCAGCGCTGTCAGCGAAACCACCGAGATAAGAGTTCCAATAACGATGAAATTGGATTCAAACCAATCCAGATCGTTGCCTTTATCCAGCACGACCTGCAAAACCCCGACACCGATAATCAGCAGCATCAGGCCGATATAATCGATGGGCTGGTGATGTGCCTCTTCCGGCCGGTCCTTTAACTGGGCGAAAACCAGCATCGCCGCCAGGACGCCTATCGGCACATTGATAAAGAATATCCATGGCCAGGAATAGTTATCGGTTATCCATCCGCCGGCCAGCGGGCCGACGATAGGAGCGACGACGGTAACCATCGCCAGCAGTGATAGCGCCATACCTCGCTTGGCCGCCGGGAATATGGCCAGCAGCAGCGTTTGCGCCATTGGGTAAAGCGGACCGGCAAAGAATCCCTGCAGGGCGCGGAACAGCACCAGTTCGGTCATGTTCTGCGCCACGCCGCACATAAAGGACGTAATGATGAACAGCACCACCGAGGCCAGAAACAGCTTCATCTGGCCAAAACGGCGAGACATCCACCCGGTCAGCGGCAAGGCAATGGCATTGGATACCGCAAATGAGGTGATGACCCACGTCCCCTGTTCTGAACTGACGCCCAGATTTCCGGAGATTGTCGGTAATGCCACATTGGCAATCGTGGTATCCAACACCTGCATAAACGTCGCCAGCGAGAGGCCGACGGTGGCGAGCACCAGGCTAGGCGGACGAAACGATTGTTCACTCATGGCTGCTCCGCATTAACCTTTTTTCTGGCCGGCGCTACGGGCCTGCTCGCCATTTTCATGGATGATGCGTTCCACCAGGGCATCCGCTTCAACCAACTGATGATCGAATACATTGGTGGTGTAGCGAGGCTGGTGCTGCGGTTCGGGCACCAGCACTCCGCCGTCCTGATTGTGCAAATCGACGGTAACGGCGGTCGACAGACCGATACGCAGCGGATGTTTATCCAGGTTATCCGGCTCCAGACGAATACGTACCGGCAGACGCTGGACGATCTTTATCCAGTTGCCGCTGGCATTCTGCGCCGGCAGCAGGGAAAACGCGCTGCCGGTACCGACGCCCAGGCTCTCTATTTTACCCCGATAGGCGATATCGCTGCCGTACAGATCGGCTTCTATCTCAACCGGCTGGCCGATGCGCATCTGCAGCAGTTGGGTTTCTTTGAAATTGGCGTCAATCCAGACCTGGTCCAGCGGTACCACCGCCATCAGCGCGGTGCCCGGCTGTACGCGGCTGCCGACCTGTACCGACCGTTTAGCTACATAGCCGCTTACCGGTGCCAGCAGGGTACTGCGCACATGGTCCAGATAAGCTTTGCGCAATGCCGCCGCCGCGACTTTCACGTCCGGATGGGAACTGATGGTGGTGTCATCGACCAATGCCGCCGTGGTGTCCAATTGCTGCTGTGCTGACGTCAGCGAGGTTTCTGCGGAGGTCAGGGCGTCGCGGGAATGTGACAGCTCTTCTTGAGAAATCGCTCCATTCCGTGCCAAGTTAGCGCGGCGCTGATAGTCCGAGCGGGCTCGTTCCAGCTCGATTTTCTTGGCGGCAACCATGGCTTTGTAATTATTCACATTGCTGTACATGCCGCGCACCTGACGAACCGCTTTTGCCAAGTTGGCTTCCGCATTCTCCTGACTGACCAACGCATCGCTGGGATCAAGGCGCACCAGGATCTGGCCCTGACGCACAAAATCACCATCATCGGCGGCAATGGCCGTCACCGTTCCCGCCACTTGCGGCGTGATCTGGACCAGGTTACCGGTGACGTAGGCGTCATCCGTCGTCTCAAAATAACGGGCATGCAACCAGTAATAAAGCCCGTATGCAATGGCCCCGGCGATCACCAGCAACAGCAGGATCACCAAAAACAATTTACGCTTGCCGGACTTTTTCGGTGCGGCGGATTTGCCGTTTTCAGCGCGGGCGCCCTCGCCCGTCTGCACGGTATTATCGTGTTTTTCAGCCATAAAAGATCAATTCCTGATGTGCTTAGTTCGCAGCCACGGTTGAGGTGGCGGTTGACGGACCTGAATTCTGATACCCTCCCCCCAGCGCCTGCATCAGCAGGATGGCGGTGTCGGTACGGTCAGCAGTGATGCTGGCCAATTCTCTTTCGCTCTGGATAAGTTGCTGTTCCACGCTCAATGCATCGATATAGTTGCCAATACCGGCGCTGTAGCGTTCCATGGCGCTGTCCCATGAGGCCTGCGCAATATCACGGGCGCGCCGCTGCTGCTGGATCTGTGTTTCCATCGATGCCAGCCGTGAAATGGCATCGCCAATATCACCCAAGGCATCGACCAGGGACTGGTTATACTGCGCAACCGCCAAATCGTAATCCGCATTGCTGCCGGCCAGATCGGCGCGACGGCGGCCGCCATCGAATATAGGCAGCGACAGCGCTGGCCCAATGGAGAAATAACGGCTCGGCGCGCCAAAGAAGGCATCCCCCAGCAGCGATTTGGTGCCGGCGGCGGCAGTCAGGTTGAGATTGGGGTAAAAGGCAGTGCGGCTGACTTTGATATCTTTGGTCGCCGCTTCCACCCGCCAGCGCGCGGCGACCAGATCAGGCCGACGGCCCAGCAATTCAGCCGGCAGCTGCGGCGGCAGGCTGACCGATTCCGGTGCAATCAGTTTGGGACGCGGCAAGCGCTCTGCGCCATCCGGCCCCTGGCCCATCAGTACCGCCAGACGAATGCCGGCGGTACGCACCTGCTGGCGCGCATCAGTCAGCGTCGCCTCGGCAGAAGCTTCCAGGCTTTCGGTCTGCTGATATTGGAATTTACTGTCCAGGCCGGCATTGTAGCGCCGTGAAGCCAGATCCAGCATGGTCTTGGTGCGCTTGAGATCCAGTTCAGCCAGACTGACCAGCGCCCAGGCATGGCCGTAGGTATTGTAAGCGCGGGCCACATCGGCAGCCAGCGTCAGCCTTGCCGCCTGCCGGTCCACTTCTGCCGCATTGGCACGCCCGACGGCGGCTTCCCAGGCGGCACGCTGACCGCCCCACAGGTCAAAGGTATAGTTGAAGTGGGCCGAAAGCGTACGCAGGGTGCCATACTGTTTACCCATGCCGTTAGGATCATCCACCCGGGCATTTCGCGAACGGGTCATGCCGGCATTGGCATCAAGCGTTGGCAAGCGTTCGGCTTCGGCTGCCAGCACCGAGGCGCTGGCCTGACGAGCACGGGCATCAGCCACCTGCAGGTCGGGGCTGTTTTGCAGCGCATGCCTGATGATGACATCAAGCTGTCTGTCGCCCAGGGTATTCCACCAGTCGACGGCCGGCCAGTGGGCGGATGAAAGCGTAGCGCCCGACAGCGTATGCTGACTGGCAAGGGATGAAGCATCCAGCGCCCTGCCCTGGGTATGCAGCCCATTTGGCATGGCGCAGCCTGCAAGCACGAGTGCGCTGCAAAGCGATAACAGATGAATGCGCGACGGCATAGTAAAAGAGACTCCTTAAATACCGGTATGATGTGTCACAAGCTTGGTCAGCAGGCGATCCAGTTCGTTACGTTCGGCGGGGGTGAGCGGCGCCAGCAAATCATTGAAGGTATCGACTACCACCTCAGGAATATGTCGGCAAAAATCCTGACCACCGGAGGTGAGCTTGATGTGCATTTGACGTCGGTCAGTGGGGCAGCGCTCCCGGGTAATCAGTTTTTTATTTTCCAGCCGATCCAGCATCCTCGACATGGCGCCGCTATCCAGCACCAGGCAGCGGGACAGATCGGCTGACGTTGATACCCCGTCACGACTCATCAACAGCAACACTTTGCACTGGGCGGCGGTTATCGCATAGGGGATAAGGTAATGCTCCAGCAGACGATCTTTATGCGCGTTCAACTGATGGATTTGACGTCCCCAGCGATGAACGGCGTTTAAATCGGCCAGTAAAAAGTGTGTCATCAGGGTCTATGCCTAGGCAGTAATTTACAATGTAACTATACGCCGGCAATTTATGCTCAACAACCGTCAGTTTTGTAAGCAGATATTTACATTATGCGTACTGGTTCACATTTTTATTAAAACACTAGGCAATGGAATCGTATTGAAAACCATTATCATCACCTTCAAAAGCGTGTAAATTAAGACCTTATTTTTTCGGGGCGGACAGTGACGGCAGTAAAATGGCCTTAACTCATCACCACCACCGGTCTATGATCAAGGAGCACACAGTGGTAACTGGGGCTAAGGCAACAATCAATGCCGGTCTGGCGGCGATATTATTGGGCGTTATCGCATGGGCGGCCGCCCTCGGACCGGTGCTGGCGGCGGATGAAGGCTGGCCCCGGACGATCCAGACCCTTAAAGGGCCGCTCAAGCTGGAACGGGCGCCTCAGCGTATCGTATCGACCAGCGTTACCCTTACCGGCACGCTGTTGGCAATCAATGCGCCGGTGATTGCCAGCGGTGCTACCCATCCTAACAGTCGGATCGCCGACGGTCAGGGTTTTCTGACCCAGTGGGGCGACATCGCCCGACAGCGGCAGGTCAGTGTGCTTTACCAAAGCCTGCCAAACGCTGAAGCCGTGGCCGCCAACGCGCCGGACCTTATTATTATCGCCGCCACCGGCGGCGATTCGGCGCTGGCGCTTTATGATCAGTTGTCGGTCATCGCCCCGACCTTATTGATAAACTACGACGATAAAAGCTGGCAGCAGCTCGCCGTACAGCTCGGCGAGGCTACCGGCCATGAGCTGGACGCGGCCAATACCATCAGTGCATTTGAACAGCGGGTCAGCAAGGTTAAAGCATCAATGACCCTGCCTCCCCAGCCGGTTTCCGCCTTTGTTTATCAGGAGGACGGCAAAGGGGCTAATCTTTGGACCTCAGCCTCAGCCCAAGGCCGACTACTGGAGGAATTGGGCTTTAGCCTGGCGCCGGTGCCTGAATCAGTCAGGGGAAATCACAGCATGGGCCAGCGTAAGGATATTGTGCAGATTGGCGGTGAAAATATGGCCTCCGGCCTGGCCGGCAATACCTGGCTGCTGTTTTCCGCTGACCAATCCAGCGTCGAAGCCCTGAAGAAAAACCGCTTCCTGGCCCAGCAGCCGGCAGTGCGGCGGCAGCATGTTTATGCCATGGGCAAAGACACCTTCCGTCTGGATTATTACAGCGCCGGCAATCTGCTGGACCGCCTGGAGGCGCAGTTTGTCCGTCAATCGCATTAAAACCGTCCGCCACGGCACCGGCAAGGTGCGCTCTGCCAAGGGACGCAGCCTGCTTATCATTGGCCTGACGGCAGTATTGATATTGGTCATGGTGCTCAGCCTGCTGGTCGGCGAGCGCAGCATTCCTGCCACTGACGTTTGGCAGATCATACAAGGGCGTCTCGGTGGCCCCGACAGCGTTATCATCATGGACGGCAGGTTGCCGCGCACCCTGGCCGGGATCCTGGCTGGCGCAGCCCTGGGGCTCTCAGGCGCACTGATCCAGGGACTGACCCGCAATCCGCTGGCCGACCCCGGCATCCTCGGCATCAATGCCGGGGCTGGCTTTGCCGTAGTGCTGGGCATTACCTTTTATCATGCCGGCACCCTGCCTGAGTATTTGCTGTTTGCTTTTGCCGGCACCTTGCTGAGCGCAGTGCTGGTTTATCTTATTGGAACCCTGGGCAGCCCGCGTATCAACCCGGTGCGGTTAACGCTGGCGGGTGTGGCGGTCGGCGCCGTGCTGCTGGGGGTATCAACCGGCATTTCGCTGCTGGATCCGCTGGTATTTGATAAAATCCGCTTCTGGCAGGCGGGCACGCTGGATATCCGTGCCCTATCGCCGGTGCTGACCGTGGCGCCGTTCGTTATTATCGGCTGCCTGCTGGCGCTTGGCCTCGGTCGAGGACTGAACGCCATTACCATGGGCGAAGACCTGGCATTGGCGCTGGGCACCCGATTGCGTCTTATCCAGGCGCTGGCGCTGCTGGCCATTACCCTGCTGTGTGGTTCTGCGACGGCGCTGGCCGGGCCGATTGCCTTTATCGGACTGATGATTCCTCATGTCGCCCGCTGGCTGGTGGGCCCTGACTACAATTGGATCCTGCTGTTAACCCTGTTGCTGACCCCAGTGCTGCTGCTGCTGGCGGATATTATCGGCCGAGTGATAGTGCCGGGCGAGCTTCGGGTATCGATAGTGACCGCCTTTATCGGCGCACCGGTGCTGATAGCGCTTGTGCGCAACAAACATCAGGTCGGCTCACTATGAACAGCAACTCGTTAGCCAAAGCGGGCGTGGCATCCGCATCGGCGGCAGCCCGCCGGCTCAGGCCCGCCCAGCTTATGGGTTGCTGCCTACTGGCGGCGGTCTGCGTGTTGATGTCACTGACGGCGCTGGGCTCAGGCGCGCTCGAATTACCTTTCAGCCAGGTCATGGCCGCTTTATTCGGGAAAGCGCCGGCCAATGTGGTGCTGATCGTGACCCAATGGCGTCTGCCGCGGGTTGCCATGGCCCTGATTCTCGGCGCTGCGCTGGGGGTCGCCGGTGCAGTGTTCCAATCGCTGACCCGAAATCCGCTCGGCAGTCCGGATATCATCGGCTTCAACACCGGCGCCTACAGCGGTGCGCTGCTGATGATCATGCTGACCGACGGCAGCCAGAATTATATCGCCCTAGGGGCTGTTGCCGGTGGCCTGCTGGCCGGGATGACAGTTTATCTGCTGGCTTGGCGCCAGGGTATCCAGGGATTCAGGCTGATAATCGTCGGTATCGCCATCAGCGCCATGCTCTCTGCCGCCAATAACTGGATGATTATCAGTGCCTCCCTCGCCTCAGCGATGTCAGCGGCCTTATGGATGGCAGGATCCCTAAACGGAATCACCTGGCATAAAGGCGTGCCTTCAATAGCGCTTATCGCTATCGCGCTGGTGCTGATGCCGGTGTTCAATCGGCGCATGCAGTTGCTTGAAATGGGCGATGACGCCGCCACCGCCTTGGGCGTTAACACTGGTCAGACCCGTCTGGCGCTGATGGTGCTGGGCATTACCCTGACTGCGGCGGTGGCCGCTGCCGCAGGACCGATATCCTTCATCGCCCTGGCGGCACCGCAGTTGGCCAGACGGCTGACGCAGAGCGCCGGCGTTCCCTTGCTGGCATCGGCGCTGATGGGGGCCGCCCTGCTGCTGTGCGCCGACGTTGTCGCCCAGCACCTGTTCAGTCCGAATCAACTGCCGGTAGGCGTTGTCACCATCAGTATCGGCGGTCTGTATCTTATCTGGCTGTTAATCAGGGAGTCCCGACGGCTATGAGCATGTCATTTTTAGACGCACCGCTAGAGGGGCAGGATCTGACCCTCGGCTACCGAGATAACATCATCACCCGTAATCTGAATGTCTGCATTCCGCGCGGCAAATTCACGGTTATCGTCGGTCCGAATGCCTGCGGTAAATCCACCCTGCTGCGGGCATTAAGCCGACTGCTGGCGCCCCAGTCCGGTCAAGTGTTGCTTGATGGCAAGCTTATCAGCAAACAGGGAAGCAAGGATATCGCCCGTAAGCTGGGCCTGCTGCCGCAAACCTCTGTGGCGCCGGAGGGCATTACGGTTGCCGATCTGGTGGCGCGGGGGCGTTATCCACACCAAAGCCTGTGGACCCAGTGGTCAGTCCTGGATGAACAGGCGACCCATGACGCCATGAAGGCCACCGGTGTGGATACCCTGGCGGATCGCGCGGTGGACTCCTTGTCGGGCGGTCAGCGGCAGCGGGTGTGGATCGCCATGGTGTTGGCTCAGCAAACGCCGGTGCTGCTGCTTGACGAACCGACCACCTATCTGGATATCACCCATCAGATTGAGTTGCTGGAGCTGTTTTGCCGTCTTAACCGCCAGCAAGGACATACCTTGGTGGCGGTGTTACATGATTTGAACCACGCCTGCCGCTATGCCGATCATATCATCGCCATGCGTGACGGCGCGATCCTGGCTGAGGGCGCACCGGCAGATATTATTACTGCCGAGTGCGTGGAGAAAGTCTTTGGCCTGCCCTGCGTCATCATAGATGACCCGGTATCCCATACGCCGCTGGTTATCCCTCAAGGGCGCTGGCAGCCAGACTGAATTCGATGACGCCAGCCGCAACTGCCTGATAAAAACACCAGAGGAACGTTGTGTTGCTGGCGCTTGTCAGCCGATGTTGAGGGATAACAGGGTAATAACATCTTCTGCATGCCGGGCATAGGCGCACTCGAATCGCATACCGGCGGTAACCTCCGGCGACAGGCCGACCAGCAATTGCAGGGTGATATGGCTCGCAGTCAGGTCGATCACCTGAGCATCCAGAAAATCAAAATAGCGCCGGACAGATGGATACAACGCTTTGAACAGCGTTTCCTTGGCGGAAAACGCCAGCGTCAGACTGACCGCAAACGGCAGCGACAGCGTATCCAGGTACTGACGCTCGGCGACATTAATGATACCGGACCACAACTCAAGCGCCTTGGCTGGGGCTATCAGCGTTTCGATATCAATGCCAACACCACCGATCCCGTTTTCTGAACGTTTACCCACTAGTGCCACTGCGGTAGAGGCGTGATGGCTAATAGCGCCATACAGGTTCTCCGGCCAGCAGGGCGCCCGATCTTCCCCCGGCAGCAGCACGAAGCCGGGATAGCCGAATTCAGCCAGTAACCTGTCGCACAGGATACGCCCGGCCAAATACTCGGCCCGACGTTTTACCGAAGCACTGGCGATGCTCTCCGGCAGCGCTATGCCCCTGGCCCGGTATTCTTCATCCTGATAAAACAGCGTATCAAAGGAACAATGCCAAACGCGGACCGGCAGCAATGCCTGCTGCAGCTCGGGCGGCCCAAACGGCAGCCCCTCCTCAATCAATAATAAATAGGGAGCCTGATTGTTCATTAAACAGCATCCTTTTCCAGCGAAACCATGGTATAGCTTCATAAGATATTAAACAGGCTTTTCATCAGTATAATCAGTGAACTGAAGATTGATGAATCCCAGCATCATTTATTATTTTCTAGGAGCTTCTTTATGGTCATCTCCTCTCAGATACTGCCATTTGCGGCGATTGCGCTGGGCCTGGTGCTGACGCCGGGCCCCAACATGATCTATCTTATCTCCCGATCCCTTAACGCAATGAATGCACTCAGCGCCGGGTCAATTGCGCAGAGGCTGAACGGGCGCCCCTTATGGTGGGTAATACAACGCTGGCTGATGGGCACGGTGCTGGCCGGACTGGCGATACGTATGCTGGCTGAGAGCCGCCGCTAGTCTGGCTACAGGTCCACGCGGGCTGTAGACCGGCGACAAGCGATATCAGCATACCCGTACCGAGCACCGTAACGAAGGTAGCCATGCCCATCATACCGGCGCGCTTGTGGCCTGCAGCGCGGTCTCTCACCGCGTATTGAGCCGTTGCCCTGACGGCCAGACGCGGGTCCAGACCGTCATGTGTCAGCGACTAGAAACGCTCCCAGGCATCTTTGTTGTTATCTTCTAATCTCAGATTGCCGCCACGGTTGGCGCTCAGCGAAGTCATAGGGACTTTAGCCATACCGGCAAAACCATTCTTCGGACTTGCCGACACGTTGTTGATAGTGAATATCGACATGGCGGTGTTCAGCGTGTGAGCCTGTTCCTGCAAACTCTGCGCTGCACAGGCAGATTGTTCGACCAGGGCCGCATTCTGCTGGGTAACTTGGTCCATTTCATTGACCGCCTCGGAAATCTGCGAAATACCAATGCTTTGTTCATCGGACGCCAGTGTGATTTCACCAATGATTTCACTGACTTTGGATACTGACTGTACGATTTCCTGCATGGTTTTGCCCGCATCGTCGGCCTGAGATGAACCCAGCACGACTTTCTGCACCGAGCTTTCAATCAAGGTATGGATTTCCTTGGCAGCATCGGCGCTGCGTTTGGCCAGATTGCGTACTTCGCCTGCGACCACGGCGAATCCACGTCCTTGCTCGCCTGCCCGTGCCGCTTCCACCGCCGCGTTAAGCGCCAGGATATTGGTCTGATGCGCAATGCCGTCAATGACCCGGTTGATATCGGCAATCCGCCGAGAACTGGTGGCTATTTCCTGCATCGTTTTAACCACACTATGCACGGCATCCCCGCCTTCGCTGGCGGTTTGTCGTGCCTTGATTGCCAGCTGATTGGCGTGATGCGCATTTTCGGCATTGTGCTTAACGGTGATTTTCAACTGTTCCATACTGGCTGCGGTTTGCTGCAGTGCTGATGCCTGCTCTTCAGTACGTGAAGAGAGATCATTACTGCCGGATGAGATCTCCTGGGCGCTGCTATAAATGGTCTCTGCGCTGTTTCTGACTTCGGAAACAATAGCGCTCAACGATGTCTGCACATCCGACAGCTCAGACAGCACCGTACCTATCTCATCCCGATGGCCGATATCAATCGGCGTCACCAGATTACCGTGGGAAATAATCCGGCAGTGCTCACACGCGAGCTCAAGTCTGACAAATAGGGCGCTATTTACCCAACGCCAGGTGATGTAGCCGAATAAAAACAGCAGTACAAAGGCGGCTATCGAGATAGTGAGATTACGAAAATATTGATCGTTAGAGATTTTGATCAATTGTCCCCAGCGCTCTTCCGCCCGGGCATTATACGCAGCCATGAGCTTATCGAAACGCTCGATAGCCGCAGTCAAATTGCCATTGTTACTGTTCCTGACGTTATTGTTTTTCAGAAACTCAATGTTCCCCTGAACCAGTGGGATAAGGTTAGCATAGGCCAGTTCAAGGTCTTTGAGCCGCCGCTCATACGCTGGCGAAAAGTAAGGCGGAGCAACCACTCCCCGCATAAGTTTTATGGATTCATCGATTAGCGTTTGCACTTTGGCTAAACTGGCCGTTCTCTCTTGCGCAGTGGCGATACCCGGCGTTGTAATCAGGTAGAGTTCTGCACTGATCTGCGCTCGCTTGGTATTGATGAGCTGCAGGTCATACGACCCTTCAGCCCGACGGGACATTTCTGAGAAATTGTCCCGGGCCTGGTGCGAATCTCTTACTGCAAGCAGTAAAAGGACCGAGATGAATATAAAGATGAACCCGCCAATAATAGCTATCGACGACGATAATTTCCTATTTTTGAACATATTTCTGCCGATGCGCCTTTAGAAAAGTGGAATGCCAGGCTATGTTATCGGCAACGCTTAGAAAAAATTTAATGGAATTAATTTGTCGGCTAAGTGAGTGTCTGTCATTAGTGAACCGGTTATTGACCTGACATCGACCCAGGGGCTATGTTGGGAGCGGAAAAATGGTCCGGTATTGATTAGCAGCCAGCAGCACGGCAGTTTCAGTCAGGCGTTATAGGCCTGCACTCAACCGGTGAAGGGTTAGCCGTGCAATCCAGTGCAATCGATTGCACTGTTGCACCACGGTGGTTGGGCAACCTGATGTCGGCGCGCGTCTGCCAGGATTTTCCTTCCTCACCGCACCACAGCCTTTGCAACGGCATTTGATCCAAAGAGCGGTTAAGCATAATGACCTCTCCACTGGCGGTGTTTTTCCATAGGGCAATGTTGAGTTGCTGACCGAGCGCTAACTGCCCGAGCGCGACGGAGTACCAGTGAGCAGTAGTGGCCTGGCAATCCAGCGGTTTGCTGCCGGCGTTATAAATGGACAGCGTAAAAGGCGTCAGGCCGGCAGTACCCTGCCTTACCACCGGTGCCTGTTCGGCACCGGCGTGACTGACAACCAAAAGACAGGCAGACAACAGGCAGGGCATTAATTTCATCACGCTTCTCCGGCACCGATAACAGTGAATTCGTCACTGCCAGAAGAAAATGTATCCAGGAATAAGTCAATAATAATATGTTGAGGAAAACGCTTATGTTCAAACCGTGGTTCACCTGTGCTGTTGTGATGATCGTCGCTTCGACAATCGGCTCGGTATCCTCCGCCGCTGAAATCAAATCAATCGCTATCCTGACCCCTGAACCCGGTACCGATTTTGGCTGGAACCAGCAAGGCATTGCCGCGGCCAGGCAGGCGGGTAAAAATGAGGGGGTGAACGTTATCATCGCCGACAACCTGGGCTATGGCGATGTTCGGCCGGCGCTGCGGGATCTGGCCGAAGACGGTGCCCAGTTGCTTATCGCCCATGCCAGCGGTTACAACCAGGCGGCACCGGAAATCGGCGACCAGGTCGGCGTGCC
Organism: Biostraticola tofi; assembly: GCF_004343195.1. GTDB lineage: Bacteria > Pseudomonadota > Gammaproteobacteria > Enterobacterales > Enterobacteriaceae > Biostraticola > Biostraticola tofi. The sequence continues at coordinate 879,712 of NZ_SMCR01000001.1, forward strand.
GGTCGCCATCACCGACAGCCCCGCCTCGCTTAAGGCAGGAAAAGTGGCGGATTATACCGTCAGTGGACATGAGGGCGCTTATCTGGCCGGTACGCTGGCGGCCACCATGACTCGCAGCGGCACAGTAGGTATCGTCGTTTCAGGGGAGCCTCCGGCCTGGAATGCCCAGTCCAGCGCGTTTATCCTTGGCGCACGCGCCGCCCGGCCAGACATCCATATTCGCTACGCCGTCATAGGGCCGGCCGCTTATAGCGACGCTACCGGCGGTAAACGGGTCACCTCTTCTGTCATCGCCGCCGGCGCGGATATCATTTTCGGTCAGGGCAACGGCTCAAGCTTTGGTATGCTGCAGGCGGTAGAGACCACCCCGGCCCCGGATGGCGGCAAAGTCTATTTCATTGATGTCATCGGCGACAAATCAACTATCGACAAAGGCCATCTGCTCAGTTCCGTCGTCTGGAACCTGGCACCGGTCTACACGGCAATGATTGAAGATCTGAAAAAAGATGCCTTTGGCGCGCACAACTATAAAACATCGCTGGCCGATGGTTCTATCAGTTTGCTGAAAACCCGCTATATCCCCGATGAGATCTGGCAAAAAGTTGGAAACGTGCGCCGCGCCATTATCAGCGGCCAAGTGAAGGTGCCCGCGGATTACGACGCAAAATCCTTGCATGCATTACTGGCCTCGACGCAATAAGTCGCCTGGCTTAGCGTTAAACAGACCCAACCCGCAGTCACGTTGACGTATTTTCGCAGGATAACAGCAACATGCGCCAGTCTGCCCCCGCTACCATCATGCCGAAGGTGGAGCTGAACCAGTTGAGTAAAAGCTTCGGTGATGTTGTCGCCTGCGAGCGGGTCAGTCTGGCCCTGTGGCCTGGCGAAGTACATGTCCTGCTCGGAGAAAACGGGGCCGGAAAATCGACACTGGTCAGCATGCTGTCCGGCCTGCAGCGTCCGGACAGCGGCGTTGTGCGTGTTGATGGCCGGCCGGAAAAACTGACATCGCCGCGTCGTGCGCTGGAATTGGGTATCGGCACGGTTTTTCAGCACAGTATGATGGTGCCTGAACTCAGTCTCATCGATAACATTGCTCTCGGCAACGGCACGTGGTGGCGCAGGCCTGACCGGCAGCAAATAGCCGCCGAGCTTAGGCGCATCGGTTTGGAAATCGGCATCCATCTGGATCCGCTGGCTAAAGCCGGATCATTGTCGCTGGGAGAACTGCAGCAGGCGGAGATCGTCCGTACCTTGATGCGCGGCAGCCGGGTCATTGTCCTGGATGAAGCTACCGCCATGCTGGCGCCTCATCATGCCGAGGAACTGGGGCAATTGATGGGCCGACTGGTTGGTCGGGGTCTGGCGGTGGTGTTTATCACCCATAGACTTACTGAAGCGCTGGCCTGGGGAGACCGAATCTCCGTATTACGCCAGGGACGCAAAGTCGGAGAATTGACGCCGGATCAGCTGAACGACCTTAGCCAGCCACAGGCGGTAGAGGAAATAATGCAACTGATGTTTAACCTGCAGGACGGCCCTGCCGCCCCGGCAGCGACCAGGATAAGCGCCATCAGCAAAGAGGCGCCCGCACGACTGGATATCCAGCGGCTGAAAATACCCGACCCGGTGGTACCCATCAACGCTTTCGACCTGCGGGTCGCCGGCGGTGAAATCCTCGGTATCGCCGGTATCGACGGCAATGGCCAAAAACAGCTGGCCGAGGGCCTGGCCGGGCAGCGTCCGCTATCGGCCGGCCATATTTATCTCGACGGTGAGCCTATTGAGGGTTATAGCGTCGGCGAAAGGCGCCGACGCGGTCTGCGCTATGTCACTGATGATCGGCTGGGAGAGGGAACGGTAGCCGGGTTTTCAGTGGCCGTTAACCTGCTGCTCAAGCAAATTGGTGAACCGCCTTTCTGGCGTCGAGGGCTGGAGCAGCCCGCGGCGATCGCCGGCTATGCTCGCGCCCGCGCCCGGCAGTTCGATATCCGCACGCCGAGCATTGATAGCCCCATAGCGAGCCTTTCCGGCGGTAATATCCAAAAAGTACTGCTGGCAAGGGAACTCGGCAAGCATGCCAAAGCCGTCATCTTTGCCAAACCGACCCATGGACTGGATGTAAAGAATATCCAGTCGATACGGCAGCGCATCCGCCAAACGGCAATAGAGGGCGCGGCTGTCATTTTGATATCGACCGATTTGGAGGAATTGCTGGCGCTGGCGGACAACATCGTGGTGATGTCCAGGGGCGTCATCATCGGCAGGGTCAGCAACCAGGGCGACGCACGTCTGAAAGTAGCCGAACTGATGAGCGGGGTAGGCCAATGATCGGTGGATCCCCTTCAGACGGCAAGCTGGCCTACCGGCTTATCGGTCGTCTGCACCCCAGACGCTGGCTCGCCCCTTTGCTGATGTCTGCAGGGCCGATGGTTGTTGCCTTGCTGGTGACCGGCGTGCTGCTGGTGATGATGGGTGTCAATCCGCTGGAGTACTATGGTTATATTGTGCGCCGTGGTCTGCTCAGCCCTTCAGGCCTGCAGGCAAGCCTGACCAGGATGGGCCCTCTGCTGCTTATTGCTGCCAGCCTGATTGCCGCCTTCCGCGCCGGGCTCTGGAATCTGGGCGGCGACGGACAATTCTTGCTGGGTGCCGTGTTCGCTTCGGCTTCGGCCCCGGCACTGCTGGCCGCCGGTACGCCGCTCTGGTTGACGCTGCTGGCCGCATCGCTGGTCGGCGCTGTTATCGGCGGGCTATGGGCGGTGCTGCCTGCCCTGCTTAAAGCCTGGCAAAATATCAATGAGATCATCACTACCCTGATGATGTCATTCCTGGCAATTTCTCTATCCAACTTACTGATAAAAAATGTCTTTTTTGATCCAGGCACCACAGTACCCCAGACCATCAATCTTGCTTATGCCGACCGATTGCCGCCGCTTTTCGACAGTCATGTTTCCAGCGGTGTGCTGATTGGCCTGTTCGCCCTTCTTCTGGTGCACTGGCTAATGACGCGTACCGCGCTTGGCCTGCAGCTGAGAGTTGTCGGCGCCAACCCCGGCGCGGCCATACACGCCGGGCTGCCGGTGATCGGCCTGACGGTCCTGGCGTTGGCTTTATCAGCCTCTCTGGCCGGCCTGGCCGGTGCCGTTGAGGTGCTTGGGGTACAGGGAAGCGTCCGCGCCGACTGGAACCCAGCCTACAGTCTGGTGGTGGTGCCACTGGTTTTCCTGGCACGGCTCAACGGCTTCGGCACCCTCGCTTTGGTGTTTATCTTTTCGGTACTGTCTATAGGCAGCGAGAGCGCCGCCAGGCGCATCGGGGTACCGAATCACTTTACCCTGGTCACGGTAGCCGTACTGCTGATTGTAATGGCGCTGACCGAACGGGTGGCGGGCCGTCGCCGCGAAAAAAAAGGGGGCTGAAAGATGGATCCATTAAGCCAGGGTTTTCTGACATCACTGCTGTTGGGCACGGTGGTCGCCGGCGTGCCTCTGCTGTTGGCCGGGCTCGGCGAGCAGCTGTCTGAAAAAACCGGCGTGCTCAATATCGGGCTTGAGGGCATGATGCTGACCGGTGCCTATGCCGGTTTTTATATCGCCTGGCAGACCGGCTCCCTGTGGCTGGGTCTGACCGGCGGCGCGATCGCCGGCCTGGCTGTTGCGGTTCTGATGGGCATTTGCTGCGTCTGGCTGCGGCTTAACCAGATCGTTATCGGTATTGCCATTACCCTTGGTGCCGAGGGCGCCACTGCCCTGCTGCATTATCTGCAGTTCAGCCGTACCTATCCGCGACTGGGAAGGACAGATACCCTGCTGCTGCCTGGGCTGGCGGACATTCCTTTCATCGGGCCGATTTTTTTTAACCAGCCAGCCATTGTCTATCTGGCAATACTCCTCACCGGGCTACTGTCATGGCTTTATCGACAGACCCATCTGGGTTTATCACTGCAGGCGGCAGGCGACAAACCTGAGTCGCTGGATGCGGCCGGTGTCGATGTGCTGTGGACTCGGACCCTGGGGGTACTGTCTGCTGGCCTGCTGGCTGGATTAGGTGGGGCGTTCATGTCGCAGATTGGTGCGGGAATCTTCGTGCCCTTCATGACCCAGGGTAACGGGTTTATCGGGATTGTGCTGGCGATGCTGGCCAGAGGCAAGCCCTGGTGGGTGCTGGCCGGTGCCCTGCTGTTCGGCGGTTGCCTGTCGATAACTACCGCGCTGCAGGTACTGGGGGTAAACGTACCGACCGACGCCATACAGATGCTGCCGTATATCGCCGTGATGCTGGTACTGATTATTTTTGGACGGCGGGCAAAACTGCCCGCCGCCTTGGCAACCGCTTACGTTCGCGGAGCGCGATGACCTTCTCTCAGTGGGTCAATCAGCCCCTCCAGCCCTTCGGTCTTGATAACCAGGGCCAGATTCATCAGCTCGCCGAGCCGCCCGGCAGGGAATTCATCCTTGCGGGCAAACCAGAGCAGGTAGGGCTCAGGCAAATCGATAAGCATCCTGCCCTGATATTTTCCAAAAGGCATCGCGGTATTGGCGATGGCGATCAGATCCTCTTTTTCCATAGTGGTTCTCCTGTCAGGGTTGTTCACTTAACAGTCGGATCATTTCAGCCTCATCGATCACCGGAATATTCAACTGCTGCGCCTTGGACAGCTTTGAGCCCGCAGCTTCGCCGGCAATAACCAGGTGGGTTCTGGCTGAAACGCTGCCGCTGACTTTAGCCCCCAGCGCTATCAGACGATCCTTGGCTTCATCCCGCGATAAAGTGGTCAGCGAACCGGTCAGAACGATGGTTTTGCCGGCAAAGGGATTATCCTGCTGCGCCGCATTATCGCTGGTGGCCGGTTGCGGCCAGCGAAGTTGAATTTCATGACTGAGCAAATCCTGAATGACGTCCAGGTTGTGGCGCTCTTCAAAAAAATTGTGCACATGGGCCGCCACCACTTTACCAATATCCGGCACGGCGACCAGCGCCTCTTCATCAGCCTCGATCAGTGCATCAAGCGTTTTGAATTCAGCCGCCAGATTGGCGGCGGTCGCTTCACCGACCTCACGGATGCCCAACGCATACAGGAAGCGGGCAAAGGTTGTTTCCTTCGCTTTTTCCAGCGCATCCAGCAGGTTTTGCGCTGATTTCGGCCCCATCCTGTCCAACCGGGTCAAGGTTTCCCGACTCAGCCGGAACAGATCGGCAGGGGTTTTAACCACTTCCCGCTCGACCAGTTGATCAATGATTTTATCACCCATGCCGTCCACATCCAGCGCCCGCCGCGAAACAAAGTGTTTGAGCGCTTCCTTACGCTGAGCGGCGCACACCAGACCTGCGGTACAGCGCAGTACCGCCTCGCCTTCCACCCGCTCCACATCAGAACCGCAGACCGGACAACAGTCGGGAAAGACCACCGCACGGGCATCAGCCGGTCGTTCGCTGTCCACCACCCTCACTATCTGCGGAATCACGTCGCCGGCGCGACGGATTATCACCATATCGCCTATCTGCAGTCCAAGGCGTTCGATTTCATCCGCATTATGCAGGCTGGCATTACTTATCATGGCACCGGAAACCAGTACCGGCTCAAGTCTGGCGACCGGCGTTATCGCGCCGGTTCTGCCGACCTGGAACTCCACGTCCCGGACGCGGGTCATCTGCTCCTGGGCCGGGAATTTATAGGCTATCGCCCAGCGCGGGGCGCGGGCGACAAAGCCGAGCCGCTTTTGCAGCGCCAGGTCATCGACCTTGACCACGACCCCATCAATATCAAATCCCAGCTGGGCCCGGCCGGCCAGTACCTGTCGATAAAACTCGAGCACCGCTTCACTGCCGGTAGCACGTTTCACCCGCTCGCTGACCGGCATGCCCCAGGATTTGAACAGCTGCAACCTTTCCCAATGGCTGTCCGGCAATTCGCCGCCCTCCAGCAGGCCGACGCCATAGCAGAAAAAGGTCAGCGGTCGCTTGGCGGTAACAGCCGGATCCAACTGACGGAGTGAACCGGCAGCGGCGTTACGCGGGTTGGCAAACAGTTTGCCATTCTGACGCCGGGCATCGTCGTTCAACCGCTTGAATCCGTCTTCGGTCATAAATACTTCACCACGGATTTCAAGTTGGTGCGGCACCGGGGCCAGCCCCGGTTTCAGGCGCAGCGGTATTGATCTGATAGTACGAACATTGTCGGTGATGTCTTCACCGGTAGTGCCGTCACCACGGGTTGCGGCGCGGGTAAACTGGCCGTCAATATAAAGCAGACTGACCGCCAGACCGTCCAGCTTGAGTTCACAGCAATAGGTCAGTTCATCATCACGTTTGAGCCGGTCGCTGACGCGCTTGGCAAAGGCCAGTAAACCGGCCTCGTCGAACACATTATCCAGCGACAGCATAGGGACTTCATGCCTGACCTCGCCGAAAGCCGTCAGCGCCATGCCGCCAACCCGCTGGGTCGGTGAGTCAGGGGTGATACGCTCAGGATTGTCGGTTTCAAGCTGGCGCAGTTCAGCCATCAGCTTGTCATATTCGGCGTCGGGAAGCTGTGGGTCATCCAGCACGTAATATTGGTGCTCGTGATGGCGCAGAGTGGCGCGCAGCGCATTGATTTTAACGTCTATCGGGTCCATGTTTCACCATCGATAATAACGGAAAACCCCCGCGTACGGGGGTTGTATGATTCAGGGGCGCGGCCGAGCTGACGACATTCAGGCGTCGGCAATGACCTCAAGCACATCACGGATACGGGCTTTATAGGTATCCAGCTTCTGCGGCGTTAACATCCGTCGTTCATCATCCAGCACCACTCCACCGCAGTCATCGGCAATGCGCTGGGCGGACTGCAGCATCAGCTTGAAGTTCTGATGGGCGTCGCCATAGGAAGGCACCATCATGAACATCGAGATCCCGGGGGTGGTAAATTCAGCCATGGCATCTGGGTTAAAAGAACCCGGCTTTACCATATTGGCAAGGCTGAACAGGACCGGTCCACTGCCGGCCGGGCTGAGGTGACGATGGAAAATATTCATTTCCCCGTACTGGAAACCGGCCTGAAGAACGCTCTGCAGCAAATCTTCTCCGCCGATGACCGTGCCGTTATGGGCAGCGACATGCAGCACCAGCACCGTCTCCCTTGGCCTGGCCGGTGCGGCGGGTCGCGTGGGTTCGACGGCCGGTTGCTGGTGCGACGATGGGGAATGGGCATGCCCGCTTTCGCCGACGCCGTGTCCGCCATCGCGCCCATCTTCATCACTTCCATGACGGCGGTGTTGCTCAGGATTTTCCTGCACTGATCGAGGTTTGATCTGCGCTGACGAAGGCAGCAGTGGATCGTCGCCGTGCTGGTCGAAATCTGATATGTCGTCTGCAGCTTCAGGCTGCTGTACCGGAGCAAATGGCTGTTGCTTGCCAAGGGCATGGCGGATGGGTTCTGAAACAGTGTCCTGTTCCCCGGGCTGGTCGTCAAACAATGGGTCAAATACCTGCCCTGGTTTTTGACCCACTGGAGCGGCGTGACTTGATGAAGGCGCCGCCGGTTCCGACGGATCGCGGTATTGCCCCAGGGGAGGTACATCATTATTATTACGGACGCGAGTAATACGAACCTCACCCACACTTTCCTCGCTGTCATCCAGCGATGGGTCGTTAGGTTCCTGACGTTCTTGTTTCAGTCGTTTTACCGGGCGGTCGCGGAAAATCGAAGAGCGTTCTTTACGGCTGGTCCACAAGCCGTGTAACAGCAACGCAATAATTGCGACCGCACCTACAACGATTAATATCAGACGCAAATCCTGCATCATTGCCATCTCAGTTGTTCTGATTCATTGTTCATTGCCATAATTGGCAAACATTTACTTTCTTAACTGTATTTGCCCGCGTAGACAAGTGCAAGTCCACGCGGTATTTTCTGTTAAAAAGATATCACATGTACAATTTTTTGCTGGTTTTTCAACCAAAAGTGCCTATATGGGCGGACATCATAATGATCATGACGCCGCTCGCGGATTAAATCAATACAACCCATGGTCTGAAAGCGATGCAAAATGACGCTAGAAAACGCAGTGGATTACATTATTTTATCTCTGGTTGGCGACTTGTCACCCTGCCCGGCATAAAACGCTATGTCATGATCCCGCTGCTGCTCAATATTATCCTGCTGGGAGGCTCATTCTGGTGGCTTTACAGCAAACTGAATGAATGGATGCCCAAAGCCATGGCCTATATCCCCGACTGGCTGCAGTGGCTCAGCTATATTCTCTGGCCGCTGAGCGTGGTCGCCATCCTGCTGATATTCGGTTACTTTTTCAGCACCATTGCGAATCTCATCGCCTCTCCTTTCAGCGGACTGCTGGCCGAGAAACTGGAGGCCAGGCTGACCGGCAAACCCCTGCCGGACAGCGGCTGGATCGGACTTCTCAGGGACACCCCGCGCATCCTTCACCGGGAGTGGCTGAAGCTGGTCTATTACCTGCCGCGGGCGGTGATGCTGTTGCTGCTTTATTTCATTCCCGGCTTCGGCCAGACCGTGGCGCCGATTCTGTGGTTTGCCTTTAGTGCATGGATGCTGGCGGTGCAGTACTGTGATTTCCCCTTTGATAACCATAAAGTTCCTTTTCGAACCATGCGTGGTGCCTTGAGACGCCACAAATACATTAATCTGCAATTTGGCGCGCTGGTGAGTATTTTCACCCTTATTCCCGTGGTAAACCTGATGATCATGCCGGTCGCAGTTTGCGGCGCCACAGCGATGTGGGTAGATCGTTATCGGGATGAATTCGTCGCCGACTCTCCCCGTCCCTGACCTCGAAAAGACAGGTGCGGCCATCGCACCTGCCTCCTCTTGTGCCCTGCAGTCCGGCAGCGATCCTGTTCTTAAAACTTATGTCTTAATAACATATCGATATACCATTCTTTTACTTCCGTCAAACGGCTGAAAGGGTATGCTCTTTGTATTCTCGCCCTCAATGGGCTGTAAGCAGCTAAGCATAAAGGACTGGGTCATGAGCAAGATTTACGAAGATAATTCACTGACGATCGGCCATTCACCACTGGTTCGTTTAAACCGTATCGGTAACGGACGTATCCTGGCAAAAATCGAGTCGCGCAATCCAAGCTTCAGCGTGAAATGCCGAATCGGATCCAGCCTTATCTGGGATGCGGAAAAACGCGGTGTGCTTAAGCAAGGGATCGAACTGGTCGAACCCACCAGCGGCAACACCGGGATTGCTCTGGCTTATGTTGCTGCAGCGCGCGGTTACAAACTGACGTTAACCATGCCGGAAACCATGAGTGTGGAACGTCGCAAGCTGCTTAAAGCCCTGGGTGCCAGCCTGGTGCTGACCGAGGGTCCTAAAGGCATGAAAGGCGCTATCGCCAAAGCTGAAGAAATCGTCGCCACCGACCCCGAGCGTTTCCTGATGCTGCAGCAGTTCAGCAATCCCGCCAACCCGGCAATCCATGAGCAGACGACCGGCCCGGAAATCTGGGAAGATACCGATGGCGAAGTCGACGTTTTCATTGCCGGCGTCGGCACCGGCGGCACCCTGACCGGTGTCAGCCGTTATCTGAAACATACCCAGGGTAAAGCGGTGTTGAGCGTAGCGGTTGAACCGAGCGACTCGCCGGTTATCAGCCAGGCGCTGGCGGGTGAAGAAATCAAGCCCGGCCCCCATAAGATCCAGGGTATCGGCGCCGGGTTCATCCCCGGAAACCTGGACCTCAGCCTCATTGATCGGGTTGTGCAAATCACCAACGATGAAGCGATCAGCACCGCCCGTCGCCTGATGGAACAAGAAGGCATACTGGCCGGCATCTCATCAGGCGCTGCGGTTGCCGCGGCCCTCAAGCTGCAGGAAGATGAAGCCTTTGCCAATAAAAATATTGTCGTCATCCTGCCCTCTTCGGGCGAGCGTTATTTGAGCACCGCCCTGTTTGCCGACCTGTTCACCGAACCGGAATTGAAATAGTCCCGATAACGCCTCAGTGTGTAAAAAAGCACCCGTCAGGGTGCTTTTTTGTGGGAGGGATCAAACTTTTAACCCTTGGCGAATTGATTTTATTGGTTCAGTCTTGTATTTAGACAGACAATTATTTCGATGCATGAAATTAATCTGCTATTAATTGTTCTGCTGGCTGAATCGATTAACAGCCTGTAGCTTTCCGTTGAAAAGCGGCATAATAATAAAGAGAGGAATAATTCAGAATCGGGTGGTTTAGCAATCTGGCCATAACCGTCATTTTATTCCCTCACATGCCCAGTCCGGGTTGATACCTCCCGGCGTGTACCAAACAGGCTAAAGTGCGTCTTTTAGGCTAAACTTTAGCCCCACAACACTGATTTCATCTAATAAGTTGGGGAAAAACAATGTTCCAGCAAGAAGTTACGATTACTGCACCTAATGGCCTGCATACCCGCCCTGCCGCACAGTTCGTCAAGGAAGCAAAAGGTTTCAGTTCCGATATTACCGTTACCTCGAATGGCAAAAGTGCCAGCGCTAAAAGCCTGTTCAAACTGCAAACCCTGGGCCTGACCCAAGGCACCGTCGTCAGTATTTCCGCCGAAGGCGAAGATGAACAACAAGCAGTAGAGCATCTGGTTAAACTGATGGCAGAGCTTGAGTAACAAAAAGCCCGGTCTTTTTAGTTAACATGGATCAAGAGTAAGGTAGGGTTATGATTTCAGGCATTTTAGCATCACCGGGTATCGCCTTTGGTAAGGCTCTGCTACTAAAGGAAGATGAAATAATCATCAACCGGAAAAAAATCACTGCGCCAGAGGTTGAGCAGGAAATTGAGCGTTTCCTTAACGGACGGGCCAAGGCATCGGCTCAGTTGGAAGCGATTAAAACCAGAGCCGGTGAGACCTTCGGTGAAGAAAAAGAAGCCATCTTCGAAGGCCATATCATGCTTTTGGAAGATGAAGAGCTTGAGCAGGATATCATAGCCCTGATTAAAGATGACTTGGCTGCCGCCGATGCTGCGGTGTACACCGTAATCGAGACTCAAGCCAAGGCGCTGGAAGAGCTGGACGACGAATACCTCAAGGAACGCGCGACCGATGTGCGCGATATCGGCAAACGTCTGCTGCGTAATATCCTCGCAATGCCGATCATCGATTTGACCTCTATCAATGAAGAAGTGGTGTTGGTCGCCGTTGATTTGACGCCTTCAGAAACGGCGCAGCTTAACCTGGATAAAGTCCTCGGATTCGTTACCGACCTGGGTGGACGGACGTCCCATACGTCGATCATGGCCCGTTCTCTTGAACTCCCCGCTATCGTTGGTACCGGCAGCGTCACTCGTCAGGTAGTCAACGGTGATTACCTGGTACTGGATGGCGTAAACAACCAGGTTTATGTCAATCCGACACCGCAGCAGATTGAAGAGCTGAAAGCCCTGCACAGCCAGTATGTGTCAGAAAAAAATGAACTGGCCAAGCTCAAAGACCTACCGGCAATCACTCTCGACGGTCATCAGGTAGAAGTCTGTGCCAATATTGGCACAGTGCGCGATGTGGCGGGCGCCGAACGGAACGGTGCCGAAGGCGTAGGCCTGTATCGTACCGAATTCCTGTTTATGGATCGTGATTCATTGCCGACCGAAGAAGAGCAGTTCCAGGCCTATAAGGCCGTGGCGGAATCCATGAGCACCGGTTCTATCATTGTTCGAACCATGGACATCGGCGGAGACAAAGATCTGCCGTATATGAACCTGCCGAAAGAAGATAACCCTTTCCTTGGCTGGCGCGCCATCCGTATTGGTCTGGATCGTAAAGAGATGCTCCATGCCCAGTTGCGCGCTATTCTGCGTGCATCCGCATTTGGCAAACTGCGCATCATGTACCCGATGATTATTTCGGTTGAAGAAGTGCGCCAGTTGAAAACTGAACTTGACCTGCTCAAAGCGCAGTTGCGCGAAGAAAGCAAAGCGTTTGATGAGTCGATTGAAGTCGGCGTCATGGTGGAAACACCGGCCGCAGCGACCATTGCTCACCATCTGGCTAAGGAAGTTGATTTCTTCAGTATTGGGACAAACGACTTAACCCAGTATACTCTTGCTGTAGATCGCGGTAACGAGTTAATTTCTCACCTGTATAACCCGATGTCTCCAGCAGTATTGACATTGATTAAACAGGTTATAGACGCCTCGCACGCGGAAGGTAAATGGACGGGCATGTGTGGCGAGCTGGCGGGAGATGAACGTGCTACACTACTGTTATTAGGGATGGGACTGGATGAATTCAGCATGAGTTCTATCTCTATCCCACGCATCAAGAAAATCATTCGCAACACGAATTTTGGCGATGCAAAGGCGTTAGCAGAGGAAGCTTTAGCTCAACCTACCGCGGATGAGCTGATGAATCTGGTCAACACGTTCATTGAAGAAAAAACGCTCTGCTGATTTCACGACGCTGACCCGATATAAATGCTTAGGAGAAGATCATGGGTTTGTTCGATAAACTGAAATCGCTGGTTTCTGATGACAAAAAAGACACCGGAAGCATCGAAATTGTTGCACCTCTTTCAGGTGAGATCGTCAATATCGAGGATGTTCCTGATGTTGTTTTCGCTGAGAAAATTGTCGGCGATGGCATTGCCATTAAACCCAGTGGTAACAAAATGGTAGCGCCGGTGGACGGCACTATCGGTAAAATTTTTGAAACTAACCATGCTTTTTCTATCGAGTCCGACAGCGGCATCGAGCTTTTTGTTCACTTTGGCATCGATACCGTTGAATTGAAAGGTGAAGGTTTCAGGCGCATTGCCGAAGAAGGCCAGCGCGTGAAAAAAGGGGATGTGGTCATCGAGTTTGATCTGCCATTACTGGAAGAGAAAGCAAAATCCACCCTTACCCCGGTCGTCATCTCCAATATGGACGAGATCAGGGAATTGGTTAAACTGACCGGCAGTGTTGTGGTTGGCGAAACCCCGATTATCCGCATCAAAAAATAATGCTCTGGGCCGCCGGCCAACACCGGTGGACTATCAGCAGCATCAGCCTTACCGTCTGATAGCCCGATTCACATCGGGCGTTTTAAGACCTCAAGGTTGCCCTTCCCGCCAGTGAGGCAGGTGGATAGCAATCGCCAGGCCGCCGTCAGGCAGATTGGTCGCCTCCACCTGGCCTGCGTGTTCCATGATAACTTTGCGGGTAATAGCCAATCCCAGTCCGTAACCTTTACCGCCTTGGGGAGAGTTGATGCGCACAAAAGGGTCGAAAATGCTGGAGAGTTTGCTTTCTTCGACGCCAGGTCCCTGGTCGGTCACCAGGATATCCAGGCGTGCTCCATGTTGCGTCAGCCTGATGACCACCCGTTGCTCGGCGATGGAAAAACGCAGTGCATTCCGCACTATATTTTCCACTGCCCGGCGCATCATTTCTGCATTTCCGCGCACCGTATAGTCACACTGAACATTTACCTCAAATTCTACCGCAACGCCGGTATTCTGCGCTTCATAGCGGGCATCGCTCAAGATTGACTCAATCAGCAGCCGAAGATCAAAATAGTCCTCATCCGGCGGGTTGCCATGCCCAACCCGGGAAAGCGCCAGCACATCGCCAATCATCTTATCCATTCTGGCCGCTTCGTGCTCAATGCGCTTAAGCGAGGCGGGAAGGTTATCCTGATTCTGGTGGGCCAGTCCGATGGCCAGCTGCAGCCGAGCCAGCGGCGATCGCAACTCATGGGACACATCATGCAGCAAGGCGGCACGGTTACTGACCAAGAGCTGCAGGCGTTCAGCCATAGCATCGAAATCCCGCGCCACATCACTTATTTCATCGTGCCGGCGGCGCATTAACGGCAGCAGACGCACGCTGAGATCACCTAATGACACCTGGTTAAACGCTTTTTGCAGCTGGCGCATCGGCCGGGTCAGGTTCCATGCCATCAGCATGCTGAACAACAGGCCCACCGTAACGCCAAGCCAGAACAAGGGGCTGGGCATATGCAGGATGCTGCCGTTACGATTATTATGCAGTTGGTGACGCAGTTCACCGGCATCATAACTGACCCGGTAAAGCTGCCCATCACTATCGGTGAAAAGCTTTTCGACACTGGTCGGCAGGCGGCCGGGTACTTGAGGCAACGCTGCTGCGGCCTTGCCAGACACTCTGCCCGATGCAGCGCCAGTCTGGCGGTCGCCGGTGCCAGTTTGCCGACTGTCGATCGCGGCGGCCGCCAGCGGCACGATATTGACCAACGCGCGCTCGTCTGCCGGCCATTGCGCCATCAGCGACTGCAGTGCCGGCATGCCGCCGGTTTTCAATGCTGTTTCCACAGCTGTCATCTGCAGCTCGACGATGCGTCGGGCGCCGTTTTCTTCCGGCGGTTGATGATCATTACCGTAAAGCGTAAAAACGGCCCACAGTATTTGGGTGATTAACAAGAAGATAAGCCAGAACCCGAGCAGGATCTTCCAAAAGAGACGTCCGCGGGTGGTCATCAGCGGATTCTGTAGCCGATACTGCGAACGGTTTCGATACTGAGCGTACAGCCAGGCAGCAGCGAAAGCTTGTGCCGGATATTGCTGATATGAACATCTATGCTGCGATCATAGGCCTCGCGCCGGCGTCCCAGCGCTTTCTCGGACATGTCGTCCTTTGATACCACCCGGTCCTGAGCCCGCATCAGCAGTTCCAGCAAATTGAATTCCGAGGCGGTGAGATCAAAGGGCTTATCCTGCCATAGACTGCCGCGGGTAGCCGGGTTAAGCGTCAGTTTGTCATAAGTGACGATACCCTCTGGCACCGTTTTATCCGGCAATTCATCAAAGCGACGCAATACCGCGCGCAGTCGAGCCACCAGTTCCCGGGGATAGCAGGGTTTCGGCATGTAATCATCAGCGCCCATTTCCAGACCGATGACCCGGTCGATATTGTCGCCTTTGGCCGTCAGCATGATAATCGGGATGCGGCTGCTTTTGCGGACCTGGCGCAGCACATCGGTTCCGCTCATGTCAGGCAGCATGATGTCCAGAATGATGGCGGTGTATTGGCCGGACAACGCGCCTTCCACGCCTTCTTTACCGGTCAGGACCAGCGAGGTGGCAAAGCCTTCGGCGGTCAGGTATTCACTCAGCATCTTGCCCAGTTCGCGATCATCGTCGACCAGTAGGATATTCATGTTTATTCTCCGAATGGGTGCCGCGGCACGGCATATTTGCAGACTATGACAACGGAAAAGCCCGACGGGTCATCGAAAATACGGTTTCGAAGATAAAAATAACCTCTCTGCAGGCAGGCCCGTCTTATGCCGGACTGAATATGCCGGTCGACAGGTAGCGATCGCCGCGATCGCAAATGATAGCCACCACCATGCTGCCCGGTGCGGCGGCAGCCACCCGTAACGCCCCGGCCACTGCGCCGCCTGAACTGACACCACAGAAAATGCCCTCTTCCCTTGCCAGAAGACGCATGGTTGTCTCGGCTTCGCTCTGCTGGATATCCAGAATTTCATCCACCGCCTCCGGTCGAAAGATGCCGGGCATATAGGCCTCGGACCAGCGGCGGATTCCCGGGATACTGCTACCGGCGGCAGGCTGCAGGCCGACGATCCGAATATCCGTTCGCTGTTGTTTCAGGTACTGACTTACGCCGGTGATGGTGCCTGTCGTGCCCATACTGGATACAAAATGGCTAATCCGGCCGTGGGTCTGCCGCCAGATTTCCGGACCGGTGGTGGTAAAGTGCGCCAGCGGGTTATCCGGATTGTTAAACTGGTCCAGTAGCTTGCCTTCGCCATTGCGCGCCATCTGCAATGCCTTATCCCGGGCCCCTTCCATGCCCTGGTCGCGACTGACCAGAATCAATCGGGCGCCGTAAGCGAGCATTGCATCCTGACGTTCCTGGCTCATGTTCTCCGGCATTAGCAAGGTCAGCGAATAGCCTTTCATCGCCGCAATCATCGCCAGCGCAATGCCGGTATTACCGCTGGTGGCTTCGATAAGCCTGTCACCTGGGGTGATTTCCCCGCGAAGCTCGGCCTGGCTTATCATCGATAAGGCCGCCCGGTCCTTGACCGAGCCTGCCGGGTTGTTCCCCTCCAGTTTAACCAGAATATCGCTGCCGGTATGGCTTGCCAGCCGCTGCAGTTTCACCAGCGGAGTGTTGCCTATGCACTGTTCCAGGGTCATCAAAATGGCTTATCTCAATAAAGACGCAGGCGGCCGGGAGGCCGCCTGCGACAAGGCTAGGAGTGAAAATATACCGTATCAGGCGCTTTGGGCGAAAGCAACCGGTTGCAATCGCTTGTCACCCGCATACAGCCGGGCATTCTGGCCGCCCAGGTAATAGCGCTGGCCGCGCACCGGCGGCGTGGCCGCTTCGCCGGGTAATACCACATTCAGCATCTCATGATGCCAGCCAACCGGCTGGACCGACAGTTGCCAGTAATGGCCCCGCGGGCTGACGTCGATAACCTGGACCGGCAGCGGACAGCGTTCATCAGGCTGCGGACTGATCTGCATCTCCCATGGGCGCAGGAATACATCCACTTTGCCCTGATGAAGAGGTGCATAATGCAGTGGCCAGTGGTGACTGCCGATATACAGTTGGGATCCGCGGATTTCGCCATCCAGCCGATTAACCTCTCCCATGAATTCGAGCACAAAACGGCTGGCGGGCTCACGCCATACGTCGTAGGGCGAGCCAACCTGCTCAATGTTGCCGTGACTCATCACCACCAGTCTATCAGCGACTTCCATGGCTTCTTCCTGGTCGTGGGTGACAAACACGCTGGTGAATTTGAGTTCTTCGTGCAACTGACGCAACCAGAGGCGCAATTCTTTGCGCACCTGGGCATCCAGTGCGCCGAACGGTTCATCCAGCAGCAAAATCTGCGGTTCAACCGCCAGGGCGCGGGCCAGAGCCACACGTTGCTTCTGTCCGCCCGACAATTGGGAGGGATAACGATCGCCCAAATGCGCCAACTGGACCATATCCAGTAATCGGGCGACCCGTTTCTTGATACCGGCCCTGTCCGGACGTTCTTTGCGCGGCAGTACGCTCAGTCCAAAAGCAACATTATCGGCAACCGTCATATGGCGGAACAGGGCGTAGTGTTGGAACACAAAGCCGACATGGCGATCACGAGCATGTGTCCGGCTCACGTCTTTACCGTTAAAGCGCAGGCGGCCGCTATTATGGTGCTCAAGGCCGGCGATAATGCGCAGCAAGGTGGTTTTACCGGAACCGGAGGGGCCAAGCAGCGCAACCATCTCGCCGGTCGGGATATCCAGCGAAACGTCATTCAACACTTTGGTACGGTCGAAGTATTTGCTGATGTTATCGATTTCGATACTCATAGGGGCTCCCCTTTTTGAAGTTCCGCCTGATGACGCGCCAGGCGCCACTGCAAACCGCTTTTGACGAATAATGTAACGATGGCCATCAGAGTCAGCAGAGCAGCAGCGGTAAAGGCGCCGACCGTGTTGTAATCCTGATGGAGTAATTCAACCTGCAGAGGCAAGGTATAGGTTTCGCCGCGAATAGCGCCGGAGACCACCGATACCGCACCGAATTCGCCGATGGCGCGGGCGTTGGTCAGTATCACGCCGTACAGCAGCGCCCAGCGGATATTGGGCAGCGTCACGCGGCGGAACATCTGCCAGCCGGAAGCACCCAGCAGAATGGCGGCCTCATCTTCCTCGCTGCCCTGACTCAGCATCACCGGAACCAGCTCGCGCACCACAAAAGGACAGGTAACGAATACGGTCACCAGCACCATGCCGGGCCATGAAAACATCAGTTGGACATTGTGCTCATCCAGCCAGCCGCCCAAGGGACCATTGGAGCCGTAGAACAACAGGTACAGCAGGCCCGCCACCACCGGCGACACCGCAAACGGGATATCCATCAGGGTCAGCAGCAGCTGACGCCCGCGAAACGCAAAGCGCGTTACCAGCCAGGCAAGCAAAATGCCGAATACCAGATTGACCGGGACGGTGATTAAGGCCATCAATACCGTCAGCCAGATGGCATGCAGCATGTCCGAGTCGCCAAGGTTGGTCCAGACTACGCCGAGCCCCTGTGACAGCGCGGTAATAAAAATGTAGACCAGCGGCACGATCAGCAGCAGGAAAGACAGCAGCATGCCGGTACCGACCAGCGCCCATTTGGTCCAGTCGATGCGCGAGCGAGCCACGCCGTTGAACGTGCCGACATCAGACATCAGTGGCCTCCCAGGCGCCGGCCAAACCGTGACTGCAATACGTTGACGCCGAACAGCAGCAGCAGGGACGCCGCCAGGATCACCGACGCTACCGCGCTTGCTGCCGGATAGTCGAATTCCTGCAGGCGGATAAAAATCATCAGCGAGGTGACCTCGGTTTTCCAGGCAATATTGCCGGCGATAAATATCACCGCGCCGAACTCTCCCAGGCTGCGGGTGAAGGACAGTACCGTTCCAGCCAACAGGGCCGGTGAGACCTCAGGCAACACGACGCGCCTGAAGCTTTGCCAGCGGCTGGCGCCCAGGGTCTGGGCCGCCTCTTCGTATTCCGGGCCCAATTCCTCAAGTACCGGCTGCACGGTGCGTACCACGAAAGGGATGCTGGTAAAAGCCATCGCCACGGTAATGCCGAGCCAGGTATAGGAAACCTTGATACCAAATGCCGCAAGCCAGGCGCCGTACCAACCCGTCGTGGAAAACAGCGTGGCAAGCGTCAGGCCGGCCACTGCGGTTGGCAGGGCAAAAGGCAGGTCCATCAGACCATCGAGCAGGGATTTACCGGGAAAGGTGTAACGGGTCAGGATCCAGGCCATCAGCATGCCGAACACGGCGTTGAACAGCGATGCCACCCCGGCCGACAGTAACGTTACTTTATAGGCGGCTATCAGTTGGGGAGCGGTCACTACCTCCCAGTACTGCTGCCAGGTCATCTGCGCCAGTTGCATGACCAGCGCACTGAGCGGCAGCAAGAGAATCAGACAGACAAACAGCAGACTGCTGCCCAGGCTCAGGCCAAAACCGGGCAATACGCGTTTTGTTCCGAGAGCCAGCATTACTTATGCCCCGCCGCCAATAGCCGATCCAGTTCGCCCCCGTTGTTGAAATGATCTTTCATTACCTGCGGCCAGCCGCCGAACTGTTCCTCTACCCGGAACAGATTGACCTTTGGAAAACGGCTACCGGCTTCTGCCATGATCTGTGGATTATTGACCCGGTAGGCGTAGCTGACGATGATGTGTTGTGCTGCCGGACTATAGAGGTAGTTCAGATAGGCTTTAGCCGCTTCGGTAGTGCCATTTTTGGCGGTGTTCTTGTCAAGCCATGCTACCGGGAATTCAGCCAGAATGTTGGTTTCAGGTACGATAACGTCATACTTGTCGGCTCCATACTGGTTGCGGATATTATTCACTTCGGATTCGAAGGTTATCAGCACATCGCCCTGACCACGTTCGACGAAGGTCGTTGTCGCACCACGGCCGCCGGTGTCGAACACATCGACATTGGCCAGGAACTTCTGCATCCAGGCACGGGTTTTCTGCGCATCGCCGCCGTTGGCACGGCTGGCGGCACCCCAGGCAGCCAGATAGGTGTAACGGCCATTACCCGAGGTTTTGGGATTTGGAAACACCAACTTCACATCACTGCGGGCCAGGTCTTCCCAGCCGTGAATGTTTTTGGGATTGCCCTTGCGCACCAGGAACGCCATGGTGGAATAAAATGGCGAACTGTTGTTTGCCAGCCGCCCCTGCCAGTCTGCCGGCAGCAGGTTGCCGCGATCGTGCAGGATCTGGACATCGGTTACCTGATTATAGGTGACCACATCCGCACTCAGCCCTTGCAGGATCGCCAGCGCCTGACGAGATGATCCGGCATGGGATTGCTTGATGGTCAGTGTGTCGTCCGGATGTTGCTGCTGCCATTGCTTTTCGAATCCTGGGTTCAACGCAGTAAACAATTCCCTGGAAACGTCATAGGAACTGTTGAGCAGTTCGCTCGACATCGCCGGGCCGCAGGCAAGCATGATTGCCGCCACTAACCCCTGGATGGTACGGCCTATTCTGTGCGTCAGCTTCATGATGTTTCCTAGGTGTGTTAACCGGTCTTTATCCCCGAATACGCTTAGTTTATTTATAACTACCCCGTTTGCTGTAACGCTTTTATATATCGTTTGGTGCTTTATGAGCATTAAACGCTATAAGCCTGGAAACGGTGCGGGCGGGTGCGGTGTGCAATGGCATTGAGTCGGCCACTAATCGCCGGGAGAAAGCAGGAAATTCAATGAGATAGGTAGAACTCATGCGTCAAACCAGGCTGGCAACGGGAGTGTCGCCAGCTTAGGGGTCAACCTTAACAGGCCGGCCTCTTTAGGCAGCCGGTTTATCTTGGTCGCGTTTCAGGCAGGGTTTGCGGCACTGTGCCAGATAATTTTGCTGACTTTCCAGCTTTTAAGGGCATCGTCGGACGGCATTAGCTCATCCGGTCCATGCCAGCTGCCGGAAAAAACATAGCTGATATGGCCACTTTGCGGGGCGGCACAGACCACACTGTCACGCTCGGCCCCGTCGCCTTTCTGACAGGCACCGAAGGCTTTGCTGTAAAGGGCGCTGAACGGCGTGCCTATTTTGATGCCGGTCGCGCTGGGAATCGCGGGATCGGCGACCACAACCTGCTCAACACGCCCGCCGCCCTTGCCATACAGGGTCAGTCTGACGGTATTGTCGCTCAGGGCTTCATAGAAATTGACTATCGAGCCGTTACGGGTTTCTGCGCCACCTCGCAGCCGATAGCCGCCTCCCAGCCCCTCATCGATAGCCTCCTCGTTAAAGGCGGTCGAAGCACTGATTTTGCCGACCCCCTGCTCGGTCACCATCACCTGGTCGCCGAACCAGTTGAAAGGCGACAGGCTGGACCACGACATTGACGACAGGGTGGAACAACCGGCCAGCATCAGCGGCAACACAAGCAAGAACGGGCGAAACTGTTTCATGGCAAATCCTTTAAAAAAAGTCCGGGTGGATGTCACCAGACGGTAACGAATATGTCTTGGATACCCATCTCGTTCAAAAGTGCCCCAGCATACCGGCTATTCACCGACTTGTGGGCGCCATTAACCTTTTCGCCGCCCCAGGCTCGCAAATCATCGCTCATGTGCCATGCTTAAGCCATGGTTTATTAAGGTGAAGTTAAACGCCTTAGCATAAAACTCATGCGTCCGAAGCTGGACCCGCACGACGATAAAGGAGAACAAAGCATGAAAAGACTGATTATCGCCGGATTTTTCACCCTGGCAAGCCTGCCGGCGCTGGCCCAGCCCGGTGGCGGCTTCAAGGCAGACGCAGTGCCGCCGCCGCCTGAAAAGCATGACAGTGGCTATCGCGGAACCGAGGATGCCAAATCTACCTCAATAGAGGATGTCAAAGCTCTGCGTGACGGTGCCTGGGTTACTCTGGAGGGACATATCATCCGTAAAATAGATGATCGCCGCTATGAGTTCCGTGATAACACCGGTTCGATTAATATCAAGGTGGCCGGCGACACCTGGAATGACCAGGAGGTGTCGCCTGAGGATCTGATTGTCATCAGCGGCAAGAAACATCAGTCCGGCAACACCTTCGGTGTCGATGTTGAATACGTGCTAAAACAATAGCGTATTACGCACACTGGCTTAGGCAGCGCAGGGCTGCTTATCCGCCCTGCGGTTGGCCATATTTCAGGCGGGCAGCCGCCGCCTATCCAGCACCATCGTTGCCCTTTACCTTCTGACTGGCGAGCAACCTGGCTATGCATTCCCCTGATCGACTAATACTCCTGGTCGACGATCAGGCGTTTGCCCAGTAAAATAGTATCCTGGGTTTCGTAATCCAGTTTTTCATACATGCCGAGCACAGCGTCATTATCCTCGCGCACCATCAGATTTATTTTCGGGCAGCCGCGGGCCATCAGCTTTTTCTCCAGCCGGCTTATCAGCGCATTGGCAATACCACGTCCACGGTAGTCGGGGTGAACGCCAAGATAATAAGCCGAACCGCGATGACCATCATAGCCCCCCATCACCGAGCCAACGACTTCACCCGCGACTTCTGCCACCAAAAACAGCGAAACATCGTCCTCAATCTTGCGCTCAATATCCATTTCCGGATCATTCCAGGGCCGCAATAAATCGCATCGCTCCCACAGAGTGATTACCTCTTCAAAATCCTCTTGCCGAAATACACGGATTTCCATCGCTGCCGCCACCGTTATCAAATTGAGCCTTGATGATGATTATCACGTAATCCGGGTTCAAGGCAAATAGCATCGTATTATCGCCGCCCTCCCCCCGCTGCGCCGGGTCGTTGATTGGTCATGCAACCAGGGTGAGGTTATACTGCCAGTCGATCATTGCCTGTAGCCTGTAACCTTGATGAGCGAAGTAAATCAAATGAGCCAACCTGACACCAGCACCATCAAATCATTCCTGCTTTCCCTGCAGGACACCCTTTGTGATGCGCTTGCCGCGGCCGATGGCCAAGCGATGTTCAGTGAAGACCGATGGCTGCGCGAAGGGGGAGATGGCGGTGGCGGCCGTACCCGGCTGCTGCGCCAGGGAGCGGTATTCGAGCAGGCCGGGGTTAATTTCTCCCATGTGTACGGCCAGGCCCTGCCCCCTTCGGCGACCGCCCACCGCCCAGAGCTGGCCGGTCGGTCGTTTCAGGCCATGGGCGTCTCCCTGGTGGTCCACCCCCTAAGTCCACAGGTACCGACCAGCCACGCCAATGTTCGCTTTTTCATTGCCGAGAAACCCGGCACTGATCCGATTTGGTGGTTTGGCGGCGGGTTTGACTTGACGCCCTATTATGGTTTTAAGGAAGACGCGGTCCACTGGCATCAGACGGCTGAATCCCTGTGTCGCCCGTTTGGCGACGATGTCTACCCGCGGTATAAAAAATGGTGTGATGACTATTTCTATCTCAAGCATCGGCAGGAAGCCCGCGGTATCGGGGGACTGTTTTTCGATGATCTTTCCAAACCCGGCTTTGAGGAGGCCTTTTCCTTTACTCGGGCAGTCGGCCAGGGTTATCTCGATGCTTACCTGCCGATTGTCGCTCGTCGTAAATCGCTGCCCTGGGGTGAGCGCGAGCGGCAATTCCAGCTTTATCGGCGCGGGCGTTATGTCGAATTCAACCTGATCTGGGATCGGGGTACGCTGTTCGGACTGCAGTCCGGCGGACGCACTGAGTCAATATTGATGTCGATGCCGCCGCTGGTGCGGTTCGAATATGATTACCACCCCGAACCTGATAGCCCTGAGGCGCGGCTATATCAAGACTTCCTGCCGGTCCGCGACTGGCTGGCGGAGGGCTGTTGATGGTTATCTGGGTCGATGCTGATGCCTGCCCAAAGGTGATAAAGGAAATCCTGTTTCGCGCCGCCCAGCGCGAGTCGGTCACCACCACCCTGGTGGCTAATCAAAGCCTGGCGGTGCCCCCTTCTCCTTTTATCCGCACTCTGCGAGTATCGGCGGGGTTTGATGTGGCGGACAACGAAATCGTCAGGCGCGTCAGTGCTGGCGATTTAGTGGTTACCGGCGATATCCCGCTGGCCGCCGACGTTCTGGAGAAAGGAGCGATAGCCCTGAACCCGCGCGGCGAGCTTTATCGGCCAGAAACCATCCGTGAAAAACTGACGCTGCGCGACTTTATGGACACCCTTCGCGGCAGCGGCATCCAGACTGGCGGCCCACCGCCGCTCAGCCAGCGCGAGCGCCAGGAATTTGCCCGCGAACTGGACCGCTGGCTGGCGCAACTCAAAACCAATCAGTGAAGCTTGCCCGGTTTTGCAGCAAAAGAATGCTTTATCATTGCATTTACTCATTACAATAATCAGAAAAAGCGTATTTCATTCTGCGTCCTGTTGAGGCAGTGTTATTCTTAAGTTAATCATCGCAAATTTTGAGTCGTTTTTTTATTCATGGAGCCAAGAAATGAATCAGTTAGAAGCGCTTAAGCAATATACTACTGTTGTCGCCGACAGCGGCGATATCGAGTCTATTCGCCATTACACACCGCAGGATGCCACGACTAATCCATCATTAATCCTTAAAGCCGCCAGTCTGACCGCTTACCAGCCGCTGTTTGAAGACGCGCTGGCTTATGCGCGCCAACAGGGCGGCAATCGCGAAACGCAGCTCATCAATGCCAGCGACAAACTGGCGGTCAACATCGGCGTTGAAATTCTCAAAAGCGTGCCGGGTCGTGTTTCGACCGAAGTCGATGCCCGTTTATCGTTTGACCGCGGTATGTGTGTGGCCAAAGCGCGGAAACTGGTGGCCATGTACCAGAATCAGGGCATCGATAAATCACGGATCCTGATCAAACTGGCTTCTACCTGGGAAGGCATCAAGGCAGCCGAGGAGCTGGAGCGTGAAGGCATCAATTGCAACCTGACCCTGCTGTTCTCTTTTGCCCAGGCACGTGCCTGCGCCGAAGCCGGTGTATATCTTATTTCACCGTTCGTTGGTCGTATTTATGACTGGTATAACAAACGTGAACCGATGGAACCCTATGACGTTAGCCAGGATCCGGGCGTCAAATCCGTTCGCAGCATCTATGAATATTACAAACAGCATCGCTACCAGACGGTGATTATGGGCGCCAGTTTCCGTAAAGTGGAACAGATCCTGGCACTGGCCGGCTGTGATCGCCTGACCATATCGCCTAATCTGCTGGATGAACTGCACAAGAGCGATCAACCGCTGGAACGTAAGCTTTCCCCCTCAACCGAAGGTTTCCATCAGCCGGCACCGCTCAGCGAGTCCGAATTCCGTTGGGAACACAATCAAGACCCGATGGCAGTCGAAAAACTGGCCGAAGGCATCCGCCAGTTCGCGGTTGACCAGCAGAGCCTGGAAGACTTACTGTCAGCAAAATTGTAATCTGGAGCTTAAATGACCTCTCGTAAAGTGCTTGCCAATGCCATCCGCGTCCTCAGTATGGATGCGGTGCAGAAAGCCAACTCCGGCCATCCCGGTGCCCCAATGGGCATGGCCGA
>NZ_SMCR01000002.1:0-344432 GCF_004343195.1 Biostraticola tofi
ACCTGGCTGCCGTCGGTGGTGAAAGGTCGCTGGTATTACCTGTATCTGGTGGAAGATATCTTCAGCCGGAAAATCGTGGGTGATGAAGTCCATGAGGAAGAAAGCGGTGAGTGGGCAGCGGCATTGATGGAGCGCACGGTGCTGGGTGAGCACTGTTACCGGCAACCGCTAGTGTTGCATGCGGACAATGGCGCGGCGATGAAGTCCCAGACGCTGAAAGCCAAGTTGGAAGAGTTAAAAATCACGCCATCGCACAGCCGACCGCGGGTAAGTAATGATAATGCTTATGTGGAGTCGCTGTTCCGGACGGTGAAATACGTGCCCCATTGGCCCTCGGCCGGGTTCAAAACGTTAGAGGATGCGCGTGAATGGGTGGGTATTTTTACGCGTTGGTATAACGAGGAGCACTATCACAGTGGTATACGCTACGTGACGCCGGCGCAGCGGCACCGAGGCGATGACTTGGACGGGATGAGGTATACCGGGCGGCGCAGGCAGCGCACCCGGAACGCTGGTCAGGAGAGACAAGAAACTGGCAGCCGATAAGTACCGTGACACTCAATCCTGAGCGGGAAAAACAGGCAGCCTAAATTAGCAGGGGGTGACAACAACCTTGACACTGACCGGATTATCTGAATGATACACTACCTGCTGGTTACCGTTTTCGCGTGTTTAAGGTATTTTAGGGTTACAATCATGAAGCCCTGGTGGCATTCCCTGAGCGGACGTTGGTACAAAAGTCGGTGCTTTCATTGCTGCAGGTCATCGCGGTGAATGAACAGGAAAAGTCAGGAGTTCGCGTCATACTGCTCAACTCCTTAGCGAGTGCCGAGTCTGGCAAAAAAGCATTTGAGCATAAAGAGGAAGATTAATTCACTCGCTGGCTGTATTTTAACCACATAACTTCATTAAGCGGTAAGACTAATTTCAGGGGGAACTACAGCTCAACGTAAAATTTTTTTTCAGGACGAACATTATTTGGTAGATATGGTATTGAGAAAGCCATAAACCAGGTGCGTAATGGATACTGTTGAAGAACTGGGCGGAACCTATTTTTACAAAGGAATGCATAATCTCACTGCTGGAGAGCTTTTTTTCTTCGTGTTTCTAGATAATGCCCAAAAACAGCTTGGCGTGGAGGATATAGCTACGTTAGCCCTGATCATTTTAGGCCAGCCAACCCAGACCACACGGGCGAAACCGGCCGGAACAACGAAGGGCACGTCGATCTTGAGTACCAACCTGCGCGTTTGGTTAAAGATCAGAGTACACCGCTGGCCGACGCTTACAACTGAGAGCATTATACAACTGAGATTCAGTTACGTTAATAATTTGGGTGCTTTCGCTGGACGCTGGATACCTATACTTGGGATAGGTTTTATAATGAATGACGTGGCTCAAATCGCATGGAAAACAACCCATAACTATAACCTGATTGTAAATAAAGGTGACAAGCTATGGTAAAAGACACGATAGAAAGCGCTGTGTTGGAATGGTATGATAAAAACTATAATTTCAAGCCCCTTTTCTCAAAGGAAAAGCCTGGGCTAACGCTTGAAACCAGCCTCTCCACCGGTAAATATCCGTGGGCCAGAGAGACAGGCGACGAAATCATGAATGATTATTTCGAGCGATTTAAGGTCGATGACAGCGATTTTGATTTCCTAGCATATTGGCCTTATGAAAAAGGCTTCCTGCCCAACTTTTTAAGACCTGGATCTCACAAAATCCCCGATGTTGAACCAAAGCCCCTGACGCTTCATATGCTCATTGAATCAGCAAAAGCTGGACGATGGCTTTTCACCTAATCAATGTAAAAATTCCCCAAGTCTATCTACGAGGTGATAGGGCGGTTAGGTTCCGTTAACCGGATTAGCTAAATCAACATTATTCATAAAATCACAGGACGGTGAATGGACAGGAACACTCAGGGGTTCGCATCATACTGGCGCAATTCCTTGGCAGATGCCGAGTCTGGCAAAGGGGCATTTGAGCATAAAGAGGCGGACATGTTCACCCGGTGGATGGACATCGCTACTGGACGGTTGGATGAGAGGATCGTTCGCGGCTTCTTTGAAGATGAAGGTGACGCTGAAGTCGTCTGGCTCAGTAAGAACAGTACCCATGATTTCGCTTTGACCAGTCTTGAACATAGTTCCAAGCCTACCTCTTATTTTAGGCGGGTCAAAGTGTATGGATCATCAGGGGGCTAATATAAAGGATCATAGCAATCGTGTTTTGAAAACCCTCGAGGACAACCTCTTCCCCTCTATCGGTAAATGCAATATTGCCGAACTTAAAACCCGCGATTTGCTGGCACCTTCAAAGCGGTAGAGAAGTCTGGACGTCTTGAGGTGGCTTCGCGCCTACAACTGCGCACCACAGCAATCATGCGCTATTGCCGTACAAAGCGGCTTGACCGACTACAATCCCGCGCAGGAAATGGCTGGAGCCGTCGCTACAGCAAAACGGCAGCATCGTCCTGCTTTAGAACTTAGCCGTACTCCTGAACTACTTCATCGTATCGACACCTACACCGGCAGACCGCTCACTCGTTTGGCAATAGAGATGACATTGCTAGTCTTTATCCGTTCTAGTGAGCTGCGTTTCGCCCGTTGGTCAGAGATCGACTTTGAGACATCAATGTGGACGATACCGGCAGATCGTGAACCATTGGAAGGTGTTAAGCATTCTCACCGTGGATCTAAAATGCGAACGCCGCATCTGGTACCTTTATCTCGTCAGGCCCTTGCAGTCCTTGCGAAAATAAAACGCCTAAATGGTAATCGCGATTTAATTTTCGTTGGCGATCACGATCCGCGTAAACCGATGAGTGAAAACACGGTTAACAATGCGCTCAGGGTGATGGGTTATGGCACGAAAGTTGAAGTCTGCGGTCACGGTTTTAGAACCATGGCATGTAGTTCGCTAATTGAATCAGGGATGTGGTCTAAGGATGCAGTAGAGCGGCAGATGAGCCATCAGGAACGTAACTCTGTGCGTGCGTCTTACATTCATAAGGCGGAGCATTTGGATGAACGCAGGTTGATGTTGCAGTGGTGGGCAGATTTTCTGGATGCGAATAGGGAGAAGGGGGTTAGTCCGTTTGATTTTGGGAAAAAAATTTGGGGTCCGAAATAAACAGGATCTATGAGAACTTGAATCATTGACTATAAATAATATCAACCGGGAACCGTGAAATGTTCCCGGGATTCTGTATCGGTCATGAAGCGTTAAATAGCTCTGAATTGCTGGCATAAGGTACTTTGCCGGATGGGACAAGTTTCGCTGCGGCATTTAAATGTATATCTTGATCGTCAAAGAATATGTGAGGTTTAAAGGCCTGAAGTACCTTGGTTTTCTCAACTCCCCCAAGGAAAAAGGCTTCGTCAACATACACACCCCAACTCCTGAGAGTTTTAATTACCCTCATTTCTGAGGGGCTGTTTCTAGCGGTAACTAAAGCAATACGCACAGGAGAATATTCCATTCGAGTAGGTAGACGGTCTTGAAGTTTCGCTAGTTTTTTTAGCAGAGTAGCGTAGGGGCCTTCGGCCATTGGGATATCTTGTTGAGCATCTTCTTGTGCGTGGAAAGCTGCCATACCCTGAGTTTTGTAGACCAGCTCACTTTCATCTGAGAAAAGGACTGCATCACCATCGAAAGCAATGCGAACTTGTCCTTCAGGGATTTCGGAAGAGCCTGAAGGTGGGTCTTTTAATATTGCAGCGGCACAAAATCGAGAGTCGATGACTTTTTGTGCATCATCTACGCTAGTTGTTAAAAACAGATCAACATCGAAGGCGTCAAGATAGTCAGCGACCGTTTCACCGGCTGTGAAGGCAGAGCGGGTGATATCTAGCTTGTCGTGGCGAATTGTATTTAGAACTCGGATACCGGTGTCGGGGCTATTGCGCGACATAACGACGACTTCAACCAGAGATGATTTATCATTCGGTTGACGATACTGGTTCAGACCCAGAAGCGCCTTGATCAAAGGATAACCTGTTCCAGGTTGTAGAGATTGATTCTCGTGTTCCAGCATGTAGGCTCGATACTTTTCAATGGCGCTGTCAGGGTCGGTCACATAGATGTTACGAAATATCTGATCAGATTCGCTCATATCAAAAAGAGCCGTGGCACTAATGCCAATTACAAGCGTATTACTCAAGTCTAGAGGCATTTTTTACTCCTGCTGGATGTGACATAGAATAATTAATTATTTGCCCAATGTTAAATGTTGAGAAGCAGTACTGTATATTTATTGGGTAAGCAAATTAAATATAGTTTGACTAACCGGTTCAAGCCTTTAAAAAGGCTGTGCATGGGCCAAGAAACAGAAATATAATCTCAGAGGCTCCCCTGCTTTAATTAGTGGCTTGCTTCTAATACATAAGCGGAATTTAACATACATTTTACTTGTTAATCACCGGTTAGTGCCCCATTCTTATTACCCACTATCATGATTTAAAAATTATGGAAATTAGCTTATCCGATAGGAGCCATCACTCATTGGCGCACCATCAGTTTCTGCATCTCTCTCAAACATCATTCTAATACTCGTTTCAAGAACATCTCCATTTGCCTCACTTTGTTCCTTTTTCAAGGCCACTTGCAGTTGCGATATGTCACCTGCGCAGTCGCCCATTGGCCAGAGTGCTGCACGCGCTAAATTTCTCTTTCGTGACATGAGTCCTTGAAGCAAACAGTCAAAAGAATGCTCCTGATAACCTGCATGGATCGCCATGGGCATATGGATCTGAACTGGATACTTTTGTCCGATGCGGTGAACTCGGTCATTACATTGCTCTTCAACAGCAGGATTCCACCAGCGAGACAAGTGAATAACGTGAGTGGCGGCAGTTAATGTCAAACCTGTTCCTGCCGCTTTGGGACCGAGAACTAATAAGTCAAAGCCCCCATCCTGTTCAAGATGACGCTGGAATTTACGTACAATAGCCTGACGCTTTTGGATAGGTGTATCGCCATTTATGTGAGCAATTTCCTCAAGGCTAAACTCTTGTCGTGCTAACTCCATAAAGCGGAATTGCATCTTTCGATGCTCAATGAAAACCAGGACACGTTCACCTTTTGATCTAATTTGATGCAGAATTTTAAAGCATGCAGTCAGGCGAGCAGAAGCATCGATAAAACTCTGACTGTTCCCACTCATCTCCATCGCCGGGTGAACCGAAACGCCACGTATATGCTGTAGCATTTTCAATGCGGCGCCAGGACCACCTTGAGAAAGTTTGAGCCGGGCAGTTTCGTAGGCAATTGCCTGCCCTTCAGGCATTAAACGAGGATGCAGAAAACGTGTTTTAGAGGGCAGCTCTTTCGCAACATCTTCTTTTAAACGACGAAACGCTAAAGGCGGTAGCTGATTACGGGGTTCAAAAACCTGCTGATAAAGTTGAAGCATATTCAGTTCATCAGGTTCGCTGTAAAGGCTGTTGAAATTACGTAAGGTATCCAGAGACCCAGGGGCCAGTTGATCCATGACCGCCCATAAGTCACTTGTTGTATTCTCAATAGGTGTGCCTGTAAGGCCAATTTGATAATCAGCATTGATGGCTCGAGCGGCACGTGCGCGAAGCGAATCGGGATTTTTTATTGCCTGGATTTCATCAAAGACAACGGCTGAGAAATGAATTTTCGCAAGGGAATGCTGATAATTGGTGAGCGTTGTATAAGTTGTTAATATCCAGAAACGGTGGCCTTTACCTTCTTCAATAGCTTCGTGAAGCTGCCGAAAATTCAGTAAGGGAGTACCATCTTTCGTCTCGATACCTTTAGCATCGAAATTTTTATACTGACTTAATGATGAACCATATAGTCGGAGCAAATGTCCGAGCCCTTCGCCATCGGTATGCTGTGCTACCTCTGCATTCCAATTTTCCAGCAGGGATGTGGGTGCCACAATTAATATCGGTCCGCGTTCTTTATTGCTGGCAGTATTGACTTGGTTGTTCTCTTTTAACCAGCGAAGAAATGCAATGGTTTGAAGCGTTTTACCCAATCCTTGTTCATCTGCGTTCAAGATGCCAGGCATCCCTGACTTCCAGGAAGTAAGTTGCAGGCTAAAGCTTTCTAGCTGATGCAATCGTAATGCGGTTTTAACGCCTGTAGGCAATTGTTCGTCGATAAATACAGGACGTTTTGTAAGGTCCGGTCTCCAGGATATTTCCTCAAAATTATCTTTGGTATCCAGGATAACCGTAGCAGCAGGTAGGTTATCAACTGTGGGCTTATCTTTTTTTTCTGTTATTTCTGTCGAGCCTTCCATCTCTTTAAGATCAGCCAATCGTTTTTCAAGTGCGCCTAACGTGTCTTCGGCAGCTTTGATTGGATAAGAAGCGACCTCAATTTCCTGTTGCGATGCATCTATAGCAATACGTATTTGCTCGCAGACATTTGCGAGCGCCTGGCTATCCATCGCATCAATAATTTTGGCCAGGGCGTCGGGGATTACCTCTGGTAACCAGGTTGTTTCGCCAGTCATGTGAGCAGAAACAGCACCTTTTTGATAAAGCAAAATACCTTTAACGCGTTCGGAATATTCAACGGTTTCAATAAAAGCGGGACCTGAAGCGGCTTCAATAGCTTCTTCCTCGCCGACCTCATCGAGCCCATCCAGCTTACCTGATTGCCTGAGATATTTTTCAACAGCATCGGTAATTGCAGGTCGTGGGTTTGCTATAAAAGCACGTCGTTCTTCAGGTGCAGACTTTTGTTTCTGTACCATGATGTCAAGAATAGGTCGTGCGCTTCGGTCAATGACCAGATAATTACCTTCACCAACACGATAAGCGGAAAGAGTCCCTTGAGTTCTGACACGCTGCTGGAAACGACGTAAAGTTTGTTCACGTAACTCACCTGCAGCTTCGCTGACAGCTTCTCCGTTATTTTCAAGTTCTTCTATGTTCCTGCCAGAAAAAGGGACTATCTCGAAATCGTCAGCGCCATTTGCGCTGCTGGAAATAGAAAAACGATCAGCAATGCAGACTTCTAAACCCTGCATAAAATCGGTCATCGATACCCTAACGGCATTGATCTCATTTCCCATCTGGATGCCGGGATCGAGAGACTGCCTGAAACGAGCCAGCGATTCCCAGTCGGATGCTTCACCGCCGCCTGGTGTAAATTTTTCCGCGACTTCAATGGCCTCCATCATCCACAATGACAACCGGCGTAACCCCTGAGATGTAGCTAAAATTGCTCCTGTTCGTTGTGGTATTTGGCGAACACCGTTGCGTAGCCATTCATACTGTAAACGAAAAGTATCGCTACCTAATGAACCTTCAATGTCGGTTTTTAATGTCAGATCGACAAGAGGGGGTAAGCACAAATTCTGTGCTGTTTCTGAGTCAAGCAGGCCAGCCAGCCGATGACTCATTTGTATAGAGTCGTGACTTATGTACAAAGGTTCTTCAAATTCTTCCGCCAGGGCTTTCAGATCAGCTATAGCGAAAGCTAAGGCGCGATCGTTATGTGTGAGGCCAGATAATGTTGCGGATTGCTGCCGTTTAAACAGACGGCTGATTAAACTCTGTTTTTCTTCAGCGATATTCAGAGTGATCGTTTCTGCATTATGATTGAAGGTAAATGTCATGACAGATACTCAATTTGTTCACGCACTTTATCCTGCCAGCCGCTCAAATGTGGAATAGCAACTGAGTTCTGTAGCATACGGATTTGTTCGCAATTGTATTTTAATTGGTACAGTTCTGGGCTGTATTTATTAGCACTTCGGAAAATATGAACTTTATAACTGTGTGAACCTTCAATGACGATGCATTTACCAATTTGTAAAATGAGCAATGAGGTTTTATCACGATTACCAAGTGCCGTTTGAATTCCAAAGTTCAGCGTTGAAGAGTCCCTCATAGAACCTTTCATTTCTTTTGCTTTTAAGGAGGCCATGCTGCTAAATGCCACCCACGCTGCAGTGACTTTCCCTTGGTTATAAAGCCCTAACCAAAATTCCCGCCGGGGTTCCCACATATGGCTGTCTTCAACTTTTGAGACCACATCCAGGAAGAACAAAATGTTCTCACGTGTCAGCCAGTTGATGATGAGGTTACGGCATTGTTCATCTACGCTACCCCATACTCCACCGCGACTCAGGCGTGGATCTTGGTACAAAGCTACAAGTATTTCAGTCAGAAAACGTGAGAGTTTTTCGTCGGGTTGCTCATACAGCCAATGTGATAACAACGCATTGATAGCCTCAGAAGCGCCATCCATTAGCGCGTTACTTTTGCCATCGGGTTTCAACCAGGAAAATAGCTTCTCAATAGCTGCTTTTTCATGTAATTCAGGCCTAAGCAATGCTATATACGCCAGATGAGCATGCGACATTAAACCCGGCTCGTGCGGGCGTGTGATGCCAAATTGTTTGAGCTCTTTCCACGGTGAGTCCATCATCACCATTTTTTCGGCCAGCGCTTGATGCGCCTGCTTAGCATCAAAGAATTGAGGCAATTGTTCGATAACATCTTTCCATTTATCGCTCATGTGCTCGCTGGCGATATCAAGACAGTTTTTAATTTTGGTTGTGTGCGCTGAACCAGGTTCGTAGCTGCGGATGTATGCCGAAATCATTGCGGAAATAAAGGATGATGAGTCCGTAACAATAGTTTCCCGCAGTTAAAACTCTTGCAACGCAGTAAAGTCGTCTTGAGTTCTGAATTCTTTATCAAAAACAATCGGTGCGCCGGAGCAGATGAATGACATTTTCACCTCATCCCATTGCCAGCTCTCTACATACCCGAGCAGCTTGCGTAAAACCTTTTCACGATCGCGTTCGGCAATCTCTCTGACTACGTCTGGCCAGCGCTCATGAATGGCTTGAATCTTGACCGATAAACCTTTTGATACTGCTATTGCTGGCTTGAAAAGTGTGACTGGCTTCAGAAAGATATCGCTCAATTTCATGGCATGCTCTTCTTCAACGGTTCAATCAGACGCTGGCGAATGTCTTCAATTTCCGCAGCATTGGCTGGTGTATGCATAATAATACGAAGATCTATGCGGCGATTCATGGCCATATTCTGTTGTGTGTCATTAGGGCGAACAGGGCGCATTTTACCGTACCCCGCAACCGAAAGAACCGGCTGATGCCGCATATTGAAATGTGCGACCAAATCCGGTGCAGCCGCAAGCATGCTGGTAAATGTCGTTATTGCACGGTTAGTCGAAAGATTCAGGTTATAAACATCATCACCTTTCGAGTCAGTATGTCCTTCAATCTGGACTGCCTCAATGATGGCGAATGAAGGATTACAGCTTTTATGCCAACCCGCATTCTGGTTAAAGGTATAGCAGGGCAGGAGTGAGTCGAGGGTTTTTGCCAGCGCTTCGACAATCTTTCGCTTGTCATCGCTTAAGGCAAAACTATTGCTGATAAATAGCCCTTCGCCCTGGAAGCGCAGAGTTCCTTCCTCAGGAATCACATCAACTGGCAACAATGGGAAAGACTGTTTGAGATTATCGCGTAGCTGATAAAGCAGGTTAAGGCGAGCTGTTGCTGCGCGAGACATATACTGTTCCAAAGGATCGACTCGCTTCAATACTGCTATTTCAGAGCGGAGATCTTCAATCGTTTTATCGCGTGATTGAACCGCGCGTTCATATTCGTCGCGGGGAACAGTATTTTTATCGTTATACCGGCTGGCAAAGAATGCGAGCAGCACCATAACAATAAACAGGAAGCTCACCGTCATGTCCGTCATTGAAACAAAGACGGATTCTTCTTCCTCTTCATTTGAACGCTTACGATTGGCGTTCCCTCTCATGACATGCGTCCCTGTTTAGGTGCAAAGTTTTCCGCCTGGTCGACAATACTCTGCATGGTATCCAGTGCTGGCATTAACGCGGACTGCATAGTTTTAACGTGATCGAAAAGTGTTTCTACAGACGTTGCAACTTGCTCCTGATAAGAGTCGAACGCCTTGCCGAGTTTCTCATCAATACTATCCAGTCGTTCACACTGGCCACGTAATGCAGTGATCAGAGACTGAAGGTTCGTCAAAGTGGATTCAACCGCACGCTGCTGTCCACCCAACGTCTCTTGCGCTGCCGACAGAGTCATAGCGGATTGCTCTGCATTCGTTTTCGCTGCGGCGGCAATAGCTGAAAGGCTATTCTCGCTGCTCTCACGCAGTTGACGCGTGCTGACTTCGATACGTTCCATCATCGAGCGGATCGGATCGGCTGCGTCAGTAAGCGATTGAGCCGACGAGCGGAAGCTACCTGACGCATTTTCAGAGGCAATGGCTCCCTCTTTAATACCCTCTGAAGCACGACGTAAAGCGGTACTTGTTTCGTCAAGCATGCCCATGACGTCTTCTAGTTTTTCCGCAATGGTGGAAAGAGGGGAAAGAAGTTGGCTGCTAGCGTTCTGAGTCATCGTTTCTGTCGCTTTGGTAATTTCTCCGGCTGTATTACCAAATGCGCTCAGAATGTGTGTCGCGGCCTGGCCGATGGCATCGCTCGCTTGTGAAGCTGATTCTGACATGCGAGCTTGCGCGGCTTCTGCGCCCTGTTTTGCTGCGGTTTCCAGTTCTGTACGGATCCCTAGAGCGGCGGCCTTCATATCTGCAGCTGCTTCGCCCATCGCTCTTGCGCCATCACCCGTATTGTCTTTAATCCCTTGTAGCGTTGAGTTCATGGTGGCGAGTAGATTTTCGGCACCTTGATTGAATGCAGACGTTGCCGTTTCCGCTGTTTGTGACATTCCTTCCCGCAGCGTTTCAACCGCCAGACCTAAGCGTCCAATAGCGCTTTCCATTTCGTTGCCCATTTTCCCTGAGCTTTGATCCATTCTTTCCGCGAGCAATTTGATTTGATCGCCTGCCAGCGAAATGCGTTCACTGGCTTGCGTTAAGGCCCGGCCAACATCTTCAGAAAAACGCGAGGAGAGGCTTTGTACCATTTCGCCGACACCATCATTACCTAAGCGGCTAACTTGCTCTATGACCGGGGTAATTGCTGAACTGATGGATTCCGATATCGCTCTTGGCAGATCTTCGCGAAGTGGGCGACCAATTTCTGCCACCATCTCAAGTCCCAGCTTGCGGAAATGTTCTCGACTTTCAATTGTCGCCTTTAGCTGACGTATGGATAAATCTTCCAAGCTGATAAATGTCAGGCGTTTTTCAATCAAGCTATTGAGGCTATGAACCGTTTTTTCCAGCTGTGAGGTGCCGCTACGCAAGCCTATGGTAAAAACTATTGAGCAGCACAGGCCCGTCAGCGACATGATGAACTTCGCTGAGGCGATGGTAAGTAAACCTTCTAATGCCCCGCTGCCGCCATCGTCCAGAGAGGTACTCATTGAATTAAGTGCAGAAATCAAGCCGAGAAAGGTCAGAGACAGACCAATAGTCACAAACAAGCCCGGAACGATGCGCCAGAATCCCTGTGTGAAATGCAAGTCATCCAAATTAAAAAACTGACTAGGGCGAACGGCATTGCGCACCACAAGGGTACCGTCCTGATCGTCGACAATATGGGTATCCCGATATTCCTTCCATGCCTCGGCTACATTTTGCTGTTCTTCGGTCACGTTTAAGGCGGCGATACCGGTATCGATGTCGGTAACATGCAGGCTAAATTCATCTTCGGGGGATTTGGCAATAATGGAATGGATAAGGCGAAACGCAGTGAGGCGGCGTTTAACCAGTTTTCGCCAGCGTACAACGGTAATACAAAGTGCGACGACTAAAAAGATAGTCACATAGCCGGGAGCCGCATCATTTTTCAATATTGAAGCAAAATACAAAATGCCATTACGCACCAGAACGCCGGGGGCCAGCAAGATGTCCATTTTTTACACCATAAGTAACAAGGAGGGGAGAATATTCTTTTATGAGATTACTCTAATTGATTTCTTGGATCTTATCTATTCTTCAGCGTTGTGCGGTTGTTAGGGTTATTTGAAAATTTTAGTTATAAAAATCAGAGGATTGGGTTGGTTGTGTAGTGGTCAACAAAACCCTGCGAACAGAAATACTTGATATGTATCTGTTCCGGACGCTATCCGAAGTGCGGTTTTTAATAGAGAGCTGGCGTACAGAATATAACGAGGAGCGTCCACACAGCTCACTCGGCGATATGCCGCCAGTTATTTACGCAAGGCAAAAACTGGTCGGAGATCCTCATTGGCAGTGGTACTAAAAACCGGAGGGACTACAAAACGGCCTCTGATTACCAGAGGCCGTAAGGTTACGGCTAAAAGAAGGTTTCCATTTGAATACCGAAACTCCACTCGCCACCGGCAGTAAAGTCTTTCTGGCCGAGCGTATCGTGCGAGCTGTAATTATCCAGCGATTTATCCCAGTTCATCCAGGTTGCGAAGAAGCGCAATTCAGGACGACTAAAGAAGGGCGAAATATTGTCAGCGCGGAAGGTTGGGGCAAAGGTCAGCTTGTAAAAGTTACCGTGGACTTTCTGGTAATCAAGATAACCATTCGGGTCCAAATCCATATATTGCCAGGAGGCTTCGTAACCTAATACAAAGTTTTCGGTGATATTTTGCATTAAGCGACCATTAAGGGTGAACCAGCGGTAGTCGTCATTTTTTACGTAACGATCGCTACTCTGCTGCGCCAGCACAGAAGGGGCAAAATCCCAGTCTTTGGCGATATTCACGATACCGTAGCTTGCCAGACGCAGCGTTTTCGCATCCGACAGTAATGCAGGGTCTGTACCGATATTTTTAACTTCGGCACCCAGGCCTTGCCCCCAGGAAATAGCACTGCGTGATTCACCTTTAGTCAGGCCATAAAAGCTTTCGGTTTTGTAGCCCAGTAATGTGGTGTAACCCTGGTCTGCCGCATTAAAGACTTTTATTCCGTTCGGGATTTGTCGTTCATCATTATCTTTAGCTTTCATTCCGCTGACATATAACTGCACAGGGCCTACGTAGTTATTTGCCGTCAGGATATAGTTCTGAACGTCATTATTTACGATATCTACGTCACCAAAACTACGGCCAATGAAAGAAAAGTTACTGTGGATGTCGTCACTCCACTTGATGTCGTAAATACCGCCACCCGTACCATTAAGCGCGATCATTTTTGAATCAAGCCAGGGGATTTCAAAGTTGTCACGATCCACACGTTTACCGGCCCATAACGTGGTGTCTTTGAACATGCCGGTAAAACTTGGCAAGGAGGCAATTTCCGCGAACGCCTGGCTGACGTTTAAAGTGCTGGAGTCTGCCGTCCAGTCGTTATAACTTTTTTGCTGATCGGCGATCATCGTCATAAAGCGTGTTGTTGCACCGTTCTCAAGGCGTTGCTTCTTCTCCAGATAAACTTCGACGTAGGTATCTGGTTCATTGCCAAGACGCCCAACCGCACCACCCGTTTGCCCGGCTGGGGTCAAATAAGGGCCACCCTGAGCGTGACGGGCATTTTGCGTTGTCATCATTCCAGAGCGTGCGTAGCCATGCAGTTCGAAATAACCATTGTCATCCGGGGTGACTTTTTCAATATGTTTGGTGCGTTTTTCTAAATCCTGAGTCGTCTTTTGCGCCTGTTGAGCTTGTTGTTCGCTGTGCTGAATTTGAGCCTGTAATTGCTCATTCTTTTGCTCGGCAGTAGTGGCTCGGGATTCTGCTTTTTGCAGTCGTAATTCTAATTGGTTAAGGCGTTCTTCAATGGTTAATCCAGGGGCAGCAATGACATGAGGAATCGATAATATATTTATAAGCCCGCAGCCTATAAATGCAGCAGAAGTCATTTTCATATTGTTCTCGTCAATTGGTTGTCAGATATACAAAGGTAATGAAAAACCTGCGCCAGTTAAATGGCGCAACAGCAGGGTTTGTTTATCTTATTTTCAGTTAATCGAGGTGATATATTTCTTCCATCTCAACCCATAGCGTTCCGTCTGGTTCTCCGTCCAGTGACTTTTGGCATGGGCCAGTTTCTTGCCACCACTCCTGAGTTTTCAGGTGTGCAGCCATCTTTTTCTGATCGGCTTCATAATCGTCGCCCATATATTCAAGATAACTGAACAGCAATCCACTTTTATAATAGATAGAGAAATTACGTAAGTTACACTCCTTAATCATGGCATTCACTTCAGGCCACGGGTTAGCATGTAGCGCTTTATAATATTCCAGCTTCTCAGGCCTGACCTGAACAACACAACCAAAACGGCGTATTTTACTCATGGGCCTATTCCTTATTATTAATAACTCCTGCGCGCAGCAGAATGTTTTTTATTTCAACTTTCATTTCTTCTTTCAATGGGGATGCTGGAGGCAGTGAATGCACAGGTATATCTAACCCAATAAGTTGCAAGGCATATTTCACCGCGTTATAGAACGGCAAATCCATACTATAAAGAGGCGGTATCCAGGAAAGCGACTGCTGCAATTCAACTGCCCGCGAGAAGTCTTGTTTACGGAACGCATCAAGAATTCCACAGGTGAGTTGAGGTGCAAAGTTCGCACTAGCCGGGATACAACCGTCCCCCCCAAGAATCAAGGTGCCCAGCAGGTACTCGTCATAACCGGCGAAAATGGCGAAGTCAGGGCGGTGCGGTTTCACTGCATGAATCGTCTCGCGGATATGCGATAAGGTATCGACGGTATCTTTAAGGCCGACAATGTTGGGGCAGCTCAACGCCAGCTCGCGGATCACGTTTACAGGAAGCGGCTGCCCGGTCAGCGCCGGGAAGTTGTAGAGAATAATTGGCAATTCAAGTGCATTGGCGATGGTTTTGTAGTGGTTTAGCAGGTTCGCTTCACTGAGCGGGTTGTACCATGGGTTGACCACCACCGCGCCACTCGCACCAATTTGCTGGGCATGCAGACCGGCATTAATCGTTTGTTGCGTGCCACAGTAAGCGATACCGATCAATACGGGTTTTCTGCCTGCAACCTGGCGCACGCAAAACTCAGCAACTTGCGTGCGCTGGGCTTCCGACATATGGGCAAACTCTCCGGCGCTGCCGAGGAAAAACAGGCCATCGACTGGCGATGACAGCAAATGCTCAATGAGTATCGCTTGTGCAACGCTATCAAATTCACCCAGTTCAT
This sequence comes from Biostraticola tofi, assembly GCF_004343195.1. Classification (GTDB taxonomy): domain Bacteria; phylum Pseudomonadota; class Gammaproteobacteria; order Enterobacterales; family Enterobacteriaceae; genus Biostraticola; species Biostraticola tofi. The sequence goes on from NZ_SMCR01000002.1 coordinate 15,056, forward strand.
TAAACAGAGTGGGAACCGGGGGAATAACACCACTAAAACGAGGCTGACTCATGATTTTCTCCAGCTGGTTATTGAACTCGTGGTCCATGGAATGCTTGTTGGTAAAGCGAGACTATCGCCTCAAGCGTGACCCCCCGCGGATTGCCACGGGTACAAATATCGTCCAGCGCTGCTTGTGAGAGTGTCAAAATATCTTCTTCTTTCACGCCCACTTCGCGCAGAGATGCCGGGATACCCACATCTTTATTTAATTGCCAGACGGCAGATACCGCAGCCTGACGAACCGCAGCCAACGGTAACGTACTGGCATGCTCAACACCCATCACTCGCGCGATATCACGGTACTTTTCACCTGTAAAATCAGCATTCCATTCCATTATCCAGGGCAACAGAACCGCATTCGCGACGCCGTGAGGCGTGTTGTAAAAGGCACCAAGCGGGTGAGCCATACCGTGGACCAGTCCCAGCCCAACATTGGAGAAACCCATTCCCGCAATGTATTGCGCCAGTGCCATCTGTTCTACTGCGTCGGCCTGCCCTGCAACGGACTGGCGCAGTGATTGCGCGATAAGCTCAATCGCTTTCAGATGGAGTGCATCGGTCAGTGCCCATGCTCCCAGGGTGATATAGCCTTCGATGGCGTGGGTGAGGGCATCAATCCCGGTTGCGGCTTTTAGCGGCGCGGGCATGGCATCCATTAAGTCGGCATCAACAATGGCAACCTGGGGAATATCGTGCGGGTCGATACAGACAAATTTTCGCTGCTTTTCTTCGTCGGTTATCACGTAATTGATGGTGACTTCTGCCGCAGTGCCAGCCGTGGTAGGGATGGCGATAATCGGCGCGCAGGGTTTGGTGGTGGGGGTGAAACCTTCCAGGCTGCGCACGTCTGCAAATTCTGGATTGTTGATAATGATGCCAATCGCTTTGCTGGTGTCTTGTGGTGAACCGCCGCCGATGGCAATCAGATAATCGGCATCGCATTGACGAAAAGCCTCAACACCGTTTTTCACCACGTTAATGCCTGGGTTAGGCACCACGCCATCATAAAGTGACCAGGCTTTATCGGCATTATCGAGTAACTCGGTGATCTTCCCGACGATCCCGCATTTCACCAGCCCTGAATCGGTGACGACCAACGCTTTTTTAAATCCACGGCGTTCAATTTCTGCAATCAGTTGATTGCGGCTGCCGCGTCCGAACCAGGATGTTTCATTTAATATCATTCGTTGTGACATTATTGCAGCTCCTTGGCGTTAAGCGCAGGCGAGGGCACTCGTACCTATTAATAAGTGCGACCTTGCCTGCAATTTAAAATTCTTTATCTAACTGATTTTATCGGTAAGACAAAAAATGATGATGCAAAAACAAAGATGATTGCGGCAATAAATAGAGTCGAATAGTCATTATTAAATGTTGATAATAACCATGCGGATAGTATTGGGCTGAAAGATTGTGGTAACACAGTGGCAATGGTCAAAATACCCATGTCTTTGCCTGCTTGTTTTCCACCACCGGGTAATACTTGGGTCATCAGTGCCATATCAATGGAGGTATAAGCACCGTAACCAAGACCCAGGATCGCCGCATAGTAATACATACCGTTGAGCGTCGGCACGAATAACGGGATCATCAGTCCAATTGCCATCAGAATACTGGAAGCAAAAACAAAGATTTTACGGCGTTGATACTTATCGGAAAGATAACCCGACACCAGGCCAGAGAACAGCAGTGTCACCAGGGTAATCACTGAAATAGTCCCGATGGCATAGTTAGAGTCTTTAACACTTAAACCAATGTAGTCCTGAAGAATATACAGCTGATAGGTTACAACCCCTTGATACCCCAGGAACATGGCGAAGCGGCCAAAGAACGCCCATCCAAAATCAGGATATAGGCGTGGGCTTACCCAGAAACTCTTGAAGAAGGTGCCCCATTTGAAGGGTTCAACGTCAAGTGCGCGGGTAGAGGGCTCGCGGTTTATCAGGACAAACGCTACGCAACAGGCGATGATCGCAAGACCAAATACCAGGTAACCGAGTTGCAGATTATATGCCAGGTAACCGGCGATAATAATACCGACCGTACCGCCTGCCGTTGAGCCAGCACCGACAAACCCAGAAGCGATACCCCGGTTTTCCGGTAAGAAGCGGTCTGCGACTACGGTGGCGAGTGGCCCGTTCATACAGTTAAGCGAAACGGCTGCCATAAGCCAAAACACGGCGATACCGGCAACGGTGGTGGTCATTGAAATCCCAAAAATTGCCAGGCCGCCAATCAACGCGCCCCCAACAATCCACGGCGAGCGACGCCCCCAGGTTGAGCGGCAACGGTCTGATAATGCGCCTGCAATGGGTTGAGCAAAAATGGTAAATAACAGCGCCGAGGTCATGACAATCGCCAGGTTATTGGCTTTATTTGCCGGATCGATTTGCGCTATATGGTTAGGTAATAAAACAGAAATAACACCGCAATACAGAGCCAGTAATACGAAGAAGTTAGTAAACAATGAAGCAAGAAGTATCCGCTTTCTTCTTCCGGTTACGTGCAATGTATTTTCTGAGGCTTTATCTTTAAACTTACCGCTTTCATTTGTAGGGTGCAGTGTATTACTATTATCAGACATGCTTATTTCCTCAATTATTTTTTTCAGTAGGGTACTGCGAAATAAACGACATCCAGAGCTTGTTCCTTATTTGTTACTCTCCGCCTGAATCGGATAAATAAATATTACGAGCATTCCCGCCCATAATGGCGTGTTTGTCGCGGGCATGCAGATTGGCGATTGCCTTTTCGACACATTTTTTCCAGCGAGAATACCCCCCGGCTAAATTGACCACTGGCCAGTCGCCCCCAAATAAGCAGCGATAAGGCCCAAAGCTGTTAATCGCGTGATGGATCCACGGAGCGAGTTGTTCATCGTCCCATGTTTGCCAGTCCGCCTCGGTAGGAAGCCCGGAAATCTTGCAGAACAGCGAAGGGAACTCAGCCAGTTGCGCGAACGCGTTTTGCCATTCCTGCCAGGCGTTGTTGATGATCCCCGGTTTCCCCATATGGTCCAGCACTACCCTGGCATTCGGTTGGTGCGCAAACAGCCAACTCAACAGATGATGCACCGCCGGTAATTGATGAGCCCGGACACATAAATCGAGAACAAAACCTTCCTGAGCGGCTGCCAGCAAACCTGCGCGGTAATGGGCATCGTAAAACAATGTATCAGGTTCATTTTGAAGCGAGCGACGAATACCGACTACGCGCGGCAGGGCGCGTAGCTGGCGTAGCAGCGGTATTACCGCTTCTCCGTTTTCTAGCGGTGCCCAGGCCACGATCCCGGCAATTTGAAAAGGCGAATGTACTGCCCGTTCGTTAATCCAGTTCACCTCAGCCAGCGCCTGATCCGCTGTGCAGTCTGCCTGTACCACAATGGCGGCATTCGGGGCCGGACCTTCTGCGGCTAAATCTTCCGGCAAATGTGCATGGTTGAGCGCTGGAACCTCACTAAGCCAGCCGTAGTGCAGAACACGTGGGTCCCACAGATGCAGGTGGCTGTCTATTAGCGTCATTTTTGGGCCTTGCCCCCGTTGCCTGGCAGCACATCCCAGCCAATATTCAGAACGGGTGCGATCAGCTCATCAATTTTTCGCAGCAACGCGGCATCCAGCGGTTGTTCACACCAGAGCACGTTATCGAGCATGTTTGCTTTGCTTGCGGTGCCGATAACTGTGGTGGCAATACCCTGTTCAGCCGCCGTGGTCAGTGCAAACTGCAATGCGACCTGGGAAATATTCACGCCTTCACGATCGCACAACGCAGAGACGGCGCGGCAGGCATTCTGTACCTCTTCGTGTGCCGGGTGCCAGGTTGGCGCGCCGCCGCGAGTGAGTAGTCCCATCGAAAGTGGGGAGGCATTCAGCACACCGATCCCAGCCTGGTTTAACCGCCTGGCAACATCGCCTAACCGACGGTCCTGTAACGTCCAGGTGCAGTAGGCCATAACGGTATCGACTTTCTGCTCCACGGCCAGTTTTTCCAGCAGCGCAAGATCGTAGCCAGTGATGCCAACATGCCTTACTACGCCACTTTGTTTGAGTTCACGAAGCGTCGGAAGTGCTTCTTCAACTAACTGGTGCAAATCACCGTATTCGATGTCATGACACTGAATAACGTCGATGTAATCAGTACCCAGGCGAACGAGGCTTTCATCAATGCTGCGCAAAGTGGCTTCGCGGGAGAAATCCCAGTGGCTGTCGCCATAGCGACCTACTTTGGTTGCGAGGGTATAGCTTGCGCGTGGGACCCCCTTCAATGCGCCACCCAATGCGGTTTCTGCTTTGGTTAAACCGTAATAAGGTGCGACATCGAAATAGTTAACGCCGTGTTCAAGTGCCGTGGCGACCGTATCGTTAGCTTGTTGTTGTGATACCGGGTGATAAATACTGCCAAGTGAGGCGGCACCCATTGCCAGTACGGGAACCTGAATGCCTGTGCGCCCTAAAGCTACTGTTTTCATTTTTCCTGTTCCTTGTTCATTCGTTATTTTGCGTAGCCCTGAGGGACAAGCGCAGCCCGGCACGTTCTGGGCGAACATGAGGTCCTTGTGGAAGCGTCCAGCCGCCTTCATTCAATTGCTGTGCAAGCGTGGTTTCATCAAACGTGATGCCCAGCCCTGGCGTGTTGCCTAACATGATCCCGCCATTTTCGATGCGCTGGTCGACGTGCAAGCCCAGAGGGAAACTGAGATCTTGAATTTCACAGCTCATATGGTTGGGAATAGCCGCCGCTGCGTGAGCAACAGGGTTAGCGTTATAGCCAACGGGGCTTACCGGTAAACTGAAAGCATGAGCAAGGTTTGCGACACGCAGGAAATGGCTTATTCCCCAACACATGCCTGCCTGCAACACATCCACCGCTTGTTCGCGTAACAACGGCTGGAACTGTTCGATACCTGTAAGGTTTTCTCCGGTAGCGACAGCACAGTTTATTTGTTGGCGAACAAGGGCGTGGCCGACGGCATCCCAACGTCTGACCGGTTCTTCAATCCAGGTCAGATCAAGCGTTTCTTCAAGGCGTCGCACATAGCGCACCGCTTGTTTGGCGCTCATCGACTCATTCACATCAATCATCATTGCGGGAGACGGTGAATTACCCAGATACACTTCCCGCACCGCCCGTAAGCGCTCAATATCCTGTTCAACATCGAGCCCACCTTTAAGCTTGAAGGCACTGAAACCACGTTCAGCAAATCGGCTGTGCAGGTTGACGAGTTCTTCCAGCGATAAAGGGAAATCCAGCCCGGAGGCATAACCTGGAACAAAGGGCTGACGCGCGCCAAGTAACCGCCACAAAGGTTGGTTCGCCAGTTTCGCTTTCAGATCCCACAGCGCCATGTCCACCACGCCAATTGCGCCAAAAACACTGCCGGCATGGCCGCTTTTAAATACCCATGACTGCATGCGATCGTAAAGTGCGGTTACCGCGCGTGGGTCTTCGCCCTCAATTGCCGGAAAGATGCGTGCAATATCGGCATGCCCTCCGAGGCCGATGCCAGAAACTCCCTCATCTGTTTCCAGGATAAGCAGGGGAACTTCTGTTACGCCAGACTCAACGGTGCCGTTAACGTCGCCAATCGGGCGGCCCCAACGATGAACAGTTTTTAGCGTGCGCCAGCCCGTGATTTTCATGCGGTCAACTCCTGTTCCAGTTCCGGAGTTTCGGAAAGGGGCGTGCGCAAATCAATCACCATGCGGCCTTGAATGCTGCCGCTCTCCATTTCTGAGAAAATGGCATTAATTTCATATAGTTGACGAGACTGAACCACCGGTTTGACGCGCCCGGCAAGGGCATGTTCGAAGGCTTCGGCTAAATCCTGGCGAGTACCGACCAGGCTGCCGACAATCTCAATACCCCCTAGAACAGTTTTGACGATATTCAAGTCCAGGTTGCCAGGAGGAACGGCGACGCAAACGACTTTGCCACCGGCTCGGAGGCTGTCTACTGCTTGATTAAACGCGGTGCGAGCCACGGCAACCACAACAGCGCTATGCGCACCACCCGAGGTGATTGTATGGATCCGCGCAGGCACGTCATCACGCATGGCGTTTAGCGTTATCTCGGCGCCTGATTCGCGAGCCAGATCGAGTTTATCGTCCTGAATATCGATGGCGATAACCCGGGCGTTAAAGACATTGCGTGCATACTGAATAGCCATGTTGCCAAGCCCGCCGGCACCCCAAATAGCCAGCCACTGCCCTGGGCGAATAGCAGAAACTTTGATGGCTTTATAAGTGGTGACGCCAGCGCAGGTAATACTGCTGGCGATTAACGGATCAAGCCCGGCAGGCACTTTTACCGCGTAATCAGCTTTGACAATACACTGTTCAGCCATTGCGCCATCGACGCTGTAGCCTGCATTTTTAACCTTGCGACAGAAGGTTTCCCGCCCACTGACGCAGTATTCACACACGCCACATCCTTCATAGAACCAGGCAATGCTGACGCGATCACCAATACGCAAGCTGGTGACATCATTGGCAATGGCACGCACGATCCCGATACCTTCGTGCCCAGGAACTCGGCCTGGTACGGGGCCAAAATCCCCCTGAACCACATGTAAATCGGTATGGCATACGCCACAGCATTCCACTTCGACTAAAGCTTCCCCGGCCTCTAAGGCACGTAGCGTTATCTTTTGGATGTCGACTTTACCGGGATGGCGTTGGCTAATGACGGCTGCTTTCATGATCGTTCCCTGTTATTTAAGCTCTGGTACTACGTTGTCACGGATACGCTGGCGTCTTGCTACGTAAGCGGGCAGGGGCTGCACACCCGATTGTTCGGTAAACCAGGCAAAGGGATCAGTACTGGCAACCAGCGCAAAATTAGCCCATGGATTGAATGAACCCGAGCGGATGACCACTTTTGCCCGATGGGCAATGTCGTGGCATAACGTTTCGTGGCTGGCTTCGTGGAATTCCGCGCCGGAGCCGGTATAGATGGTTTGCACATCACGATAAAGCTGCGGATGGCAATCACGCACTTCACTGGCGAAATGCACTTCTTCGGCAAACATTTCCTGGCGCAGCACGCGCAGGATCTCCAGCACATCAACAGTGCCAGGCCAGAATCCCAAATCAATGCGTTTTGCTTGTGGAGGGGTCGGGAAGCCGGCATCTGTCACTAATACAATGTCGGTGTGACCGAGTGTGGCTAATGCAGCGGCGAGTTCAGGGTGTAAGATTCTATCGGGTCTCATTTTTATTATTCCTCTGCAACGAGCATGGTTTTCATAAAGGCATCGACATCTGCGCGGTATCGATAGGAAGGGACAGTTTCCCAGTCGGTACAACACATGGCCGCAGTGGCATTCGCCAGCAAGACGGCTTCGGCTATCGGTTGGCCTTCATCAAGTGCAACGGCGAGTGCCGCATTAAAGCTGTCGCCTGCGCCATTACTGTCCACAACGTCGACTTTACAGGGCGGGATTTCTTGCGTGTCGTTGTGACTAAAAACAGCGGAACCCGCATCACCCAATGTCATCAAAACATATTTGCAGCCTGTTTCCAGCAACAGATCGGCAATTTCCCGGTTGCTGCGGGCATCATTTGGCGCAAGCCCAACTGCGACGCGCGCCTCGGACTCATTGGGTGTCAGGTAATCAATCGCACTCAGGTCAATCCCGCGCAAATTGCGGGCGGGTGCTGGGTTCAGGATCGTTGTTTTGCCCAAATCCTTGGCTTTTCGTAGCCCGTAGAGTGCGGTTTCCAGAGGGATTTCAAGCTGCGCCAGGGCAACGTTGCTTTGCTTGAGTTGTGGCAACGCCTGGTCAACCAGCGCCGGAGTAAAGAGCTTGTTGGCACCCATATCCACAACAATGATATTGCGTGCTTCGTTATCTTTAATGATGAGCCCGGCGCCCGTTGGCAATTCGGCAGACAGTGTCAGCCCCTGGATATCGACGCCTTCTTGCTGCATCAGACTGACAAATTCATGTCCAAACGCATCATCACCCACCACACCCGCATAAGAGACATCAGCCCCCAGGCGTGCTGCTTGCACCGCCATGTCAGAACCTTTGCCTCCCCATGTCTGGCGAAAATCCTGGCCAATTAGCGTTTCACCAGCCAATGGAATGCGGTCAGCCGTCATAACCAAAGCTTTCGCGTAGCTGCCGAGAATAAATACACTCATCACATACTCCGTCAATTGTGCTGTTTGTTTTCATTGAGGAAGCCGTCGGTTAGATGCCGACGGCTTCCATCGATCAGTAAGCGTTAATGTCCCCGGTCAGACCTTTCACCAGTTCAGGGCCTGAGCTGGTGCCTACCAGTTCTGCACCGGCAATGAACATCTCTTTCATTTTTTCCAGCGTGTTGACTTTACCGGAAACTTTTACCCGGCAAGGTGCCTGAATATTCGCTTTGAGAAGTTGAACATCTTCCACGGTTGCAGCACATCCACCTTTGCCCCAACCACTCGATTGTTTCACCCAATCAATGCCTGCTTCATAGGCAAAACGCGTTGCTTTGATTTTCATTGCTTCTTCGGTAATGAAGCCAAATTCCAGCATCGCTTTGACTTTCATGCCCAAATCATGTGCCACGTGGGTGACTTCTTTCAGCTCGTTGAAATAAAGGTCATCCATGCCACCGAGTAAAAAACCTGGGTTTGGTGGGAAGTCGAACTCGTCCGCGCCTTCTTTAGCCAGTTCACGCACCACTGCAATTTTCATTGCGGTGGTGTCATTGGCTTGCGGGAAGTTCACGGTGGTTGCAACACGTACGCCACTGCCTGTCAGTACATCTTTTGCCACGGCTACCCAACAAGGCGCGATCATCGCAGCGTCAAACTGATACTCCAGGCAAAGATTCAGGTGCTGGATAAGTCCCTCACGGGTCAAGTCTGGGCTGACGTTAGTGAACTGGATGGCCTTGGCTACCTGACGGGGATCGTTAAAATCAATCATTTACTTCTACTCCTGTTGGCTAAGTTAACGCACGGCGAGTTATGCGGCGAATCTGACATTTACTTTAGGCAGCTTTGGCAGAAAGCGTGATAGTTGGGATTCCCTGCAATATGGACAGAATTTCCATGTCAATAAAGTTGTGAGCTTGTTCAAAAATCTATCAGTGCTCTGGCGACATAACATGTTTTTGACGCGAGTCCATGCCACGATGAACGAAGGTGTCTGCAGCAAATTCTTGTTCAAAATGGAAATCCGGAATGGAAAAACTCGCGCAACAAACACAGGTCCTGGCGAACTGGTATCGGGAGTCAGATAAGTTTTCAACCCTGATGAATTACCAAATTCTGCGCGCAGGCCATATCAGAACCGCGGAAAATTTTCATGTGCGGCGGCAGTCGGTTGTTGGGCATGAGCTGATTTTTTGCCTGAAGGGAAGTGGCTTTGTCCGGTTAGAACATCACCTTTATGAAGTGAAGGAAGGGTGCCTGGTGTGGTTACCTGTCCGTTGGCCACATGAACATTTTCCCCATAAAGATGAGCCATGGGAAATATTATGGATACGCATTGATAGCGAAAAACTGAGTAATATCATGAAGATATTGGATGTTCCGCAAAATCCGGTATTCCAGTTCGATAACCCTGAAAAGGTCACTGAAATTTATCACCATATTTTTAGCTTGATGAAAAGCCACACATTAGTGACCGATGCGCATTGTGACGAACTCTGTGCGCGGCTGATTTTTACCTTGCTGGAGAATCGCAGTACCGAGGTGACCAAATCCCCGGTTATTACTCACCGTGGGCTTGGTCGGCTTATTTATCAGATACATAGCCATTACAGCGATGACTGGGATATTGATATATTTATGCAGTATTGCCAGGTAAGTAAATCGCAGCTATTCCGCTTATTTCAAATGACGTTTAACCAAAGCCCATTACGCTGGCTAAAAAAATACCGCCTGTCGCAGGCACGCCGCTTGCTGGTGGAGACACAGGAATCGATAGGCCGAATTTCAGGGCAGGTTGGGTATAACGATCCGCTCCATTTTTCCCGCGATTTTCATCGTGAGGTTGGGTTATCGCCAAGCGACTTTCGCCGCCGGGAGCAGCGAATGGATTGAGGAACAGCACTGAGCGTGGTTTACATCTGAAGCGGGTGATCACCTGGCTATCTATATCGGCTCACAACAAATCCTCATCGTCAGGTAAGTGCAGATCGATCCTGAGGGCCAGGGTTCGGCGATGCGCAACCCGGGCTTTCTGGATCGTCTGAACGAAGCTTTCTGCTACACCGTGACTTTATGGACTTCTGATCGCGGTCGTTCTGGGCTCCAGGCCTAGCATGTTAGCGAAGCTCCGGGTTTCATCGGCACGATAGGCCGAACCGTTATCCGTCAGCCATTCGATGGGCGCTGTCGGCAGGTGCTGCCCGAACCGGCGTTCCACTGCGCGTAGCAAACGTCCTGTACCGTATCGCTGTCATAACCGCCGGTGCTGGCCGCCCAGTCCAAGGCTTCCCTGTCGCCACAGTCGATGGCGAAGGTGACCCGCAGCTTTTCGCCGTTGTCGCAGCGGAACTCGAAGCCATCCGAACTCCAGCGGCGATTGCTGTCGGCCACCGCCACCCGGCCTGTGTGACTGTAGTCGCTCTGGCTCAGTAAGAACAGTACCCATGATTTCGCTTTGACCAGTCTTGAACATAGTTCGAAGCCGACCTCTTATTTTAGGCGGGTCAAAGTGTATGGATCATCAGGGGGCTAATACACAGTGTTTAACTGGTTTGCTTCTCTTGACCTAATCAAAAAATAGACTTTGTCTGAAAAATAAAATGTCGGCAGGCTATTCGAACCACATAATGCCCTACTTGCAATTTTGTTCATTATAACTAATGGATAATAATCTTCTGACTTAAAAAGTCACAGATCCCATGATACACCATGTCTTTCAGAACATTATCGCTGTAGCTCACTGCTTGTGTGTGTTTGTAAAATATCCCTTACAGGGGATATAACGGTAATATCCCCTATAGGGGGTAAATATGAAGGCAACTTCTTCAGGGTCACTGGCCAGCACGGTCAGGGATCAACGCAAGTTATAAAATTAACCCAGTTTAATACCGCTGAAAGCGTCGGCATAAAGCAAACCACTGTGTCTGATTTTGAAAATAAACCCGAATCCACCAAACTCGAAACCTTATTCAAAATCCTCTCTGCCCTTGAGCTGGAACTGTATGTGGTGAAAAAAACGCAGTGCTTGATGAGAAAAAAGTCTGGAGCAGGGAGTGGTAATAGAGGAGAACACAGGCGCTTACCGTCTCTATGAACGGCGTTATTGTGGGTACGCTTTATCGGGATGGCAGTGGGGCGATGTCATTTGAGCACACGCCTGAATGCCTGTCATCGTTCACCAAGTCTGCAATCCTAGCCCGACCTCACATTCTCACCCTTTATTTATGTGATCAACCCCACTGCATTTCTTCTCATTCTGCAAGCCAGATCAAATTCCAGCATCCAACGCCCATCCCCCGCCAAATTCCCCCTCATAGATAATTTACATCACGCCCTTTACCCACCATCCTCTACCCATGGCCTTAATCATTATGCAGCGACGTTATTAACTCACTAATACGTTCAGGGTTTAATAGCGTCTGAAAAGAATAAGGATGATGCCCCCCCTCGGTGGCATACCATTCCCGCAGCTGATGATTATGCTTAGCAAATAACGCCAGAGCCTCATCCAGTTGCAATTGCGTATCGTGTTGCTGGCCATATTTCCTTAATAACAGTTTCAAGGTGAGCGCTTGAATAAAGTCATAATATATTATCGTATATTTTTGTGCGCGAATAATACTGCCGCCAATATTTTGGATTATTTGTTCAGTCAACCCGGAGCTCGATAATAATTTTACGCTGCGGGTCGACATATAATCGGCCAGAAAACGCGAACGTTGATTCTCCAGTTCGATAAGCTGGCATTGCTGTCTGCCAAGTGCCGGATCGTCAGAGGGCATCAAGGGCTGGAAAGATTGCGTCCAGTTGGCGCTGCGGGTATCGAGATGAAGTAAACGCAGGGCATGTTCAATATTCGCCGGCGGCTGGCTACGGCTTTGCAACACCCGCCCCAGCAAATTGGGGGTGATACAGCTCCATTCATAGCTGGCGGCGATAACATCGCCAATTTGTTGGGCCGTACGGTGTGTCAGCTGGCCGTTGCCGTTGAGATGAAGCCAGTCCAGCAGCAGCTGGCGAGGGGAAATATCGGGCTCGTGGATAAGGCGAGACAGGCCATAAAGGTTGACCTCGTTGATTGAATCGCGAAGGGATAACTGGGGCAGCCATTCCCAGTCGATACGTACGGTGATGGCCTCAGGCGCGCTATCTGGCTCATGGTTTAGCCATTGTAAACGTTGCTGGAACTCATCTAGCAAATAACAGGGCAGCAGGGTCCAGCCATAGTCCAGGCCCCAGAGATCGATCTCGAGCCATTTTTTATTGCCGGTGATATTGAGCAAATTGGGATTGGTCGCGAAGCCTGGTCGGTAATCCAGTTCAGTGGTTTTTACCGAGGCGCGGACATCGGCGGGTAGGGCCTCAAGGGTGGTGCGCAACATCTGCCGGGGCCAGGTTTTATCCTGGTAATCGCGCAGAATCAGCTGCCGTCCCAGGCGACGAATATTGCGATACAGTATCGCTAACGCCTCCGTCCATTGGCGAGCGCCGACGTCTTCGGTCGATAACGAAAGGCGTAAGCCGCGTACCGAAGGTAACCGTTCCAAGATGTCGGCAATGCTGTGCTGAAAAAAATAATAAATAAAGTCGGCTTTATTGCTGTCGTTGAGGAAAAACTCAGGGAATTTTTTTCTTATTTCAGTGCAGTCAGGGGTGGCTTCGCCCTGTAGCCATAGCTGCAGGTTATGCTCATCGCAATAGTCGCTTATTTTTTTCAGCAGTAGCAGCGTGTTTTCACGCGACAGATTGAGGTTGGTGATATCTGAAGGTCGGCAGCGAGGCGATGCCCTCGCCAGCTGGGCCAATAAATTCTGCTGATGGATGATTATTCCCTGAAAATGATATTTCTTAATGAAAGTCGTGAGATTTTGGAAAAATGACCAGTCGGCGATGTGCGGCGTATTTATTTCCAATAAAAAAAGCGGCTGTCGACTGTTCATATTTATTAATACCCAAGGTTAACGGCCAAAAAATAATAACCAGCTGCAAAAATACAGTCAAATGATGCGCATATTGCCAGACACTAAGTGTGATCAAGAAAACAGACCGGGGGATAACGGAAAAATTTGACCCCCTATTCGAACTCAGTAAAAAGACAATTCGAGGAACTTCCGATGGCAAAAGGTAACACCCTGCAACTTGACTATCATCAGTACGTGGACCAGGACACCGGGGCGCGCGTGACCCGATTTACGCCGACCGACGTCTGCTGCCACCGAAACTATTTCTACCAAAAATGTTTTCTCCAACAGGGACGCAAGCTGATTTTTGCCGGCGAGTTTTTTCAACACCGCAATTACTATCTGCTCGATATCGAGAGCGGTATCGCCACGCAGCTTACCGAAGGCGCTGGTGATAACACCTTTGGCGGTTTCTTATCGCCGGATGAATCTTCGCTGTATTACGTCAAAGCAGAACGTAACCTGATGCGCGTCGACCTGCACACCTTCGAGGAAACCGTTGTTTATCAAGTACCGGAAGAATGGGTCGGCTACGGTACCTGGGTGGCGAATTCTGACTGCAACAAACTGGTCGGGGTAGAAATCCATCGCGATAGCTGGCGGCCAATCAGCGATTGGACGGTGTTCCAGCAGTTCTATGCCGAACAGCCGCGCTGCCGGGTTATTCGCATTGATCTGCACAGCGGCGAACGCGTAACGCTGTTGGAACAGCACCAGTGGCTGGGTCATCCAATTTATCGTCCGTTCGATGACCATACCGTCGCTTTTTGCCATGAAGGCCCGCTCGACCAGGTTGATGCGCGCATGTGGCTGATGAATGAGGACGGCAGCCATATCCGTAAAGCCAAAGAACCGCAGCCCGGGGAAAGCTATACCCATGAGTTCTGGGTGCCGAATGGCTCCGCGCTGATGTATGTCACCTATGTCAAAGACAGCCCGGTGCGCTACCTGTGCCGGGTCAATATGGACAGCGGTGAAGATGAAAAAATCATCGCCATGCCGCCGTGTTCCCATGTGATGAGTAACGACAACGGTACGCTGGTGGTGGGAGACGGTTCCGGCAAGCCGATTGATATTGCCGATAACGACGGCTACGGCGATGTGACCGATCCCTACCTATACCTGTTCGACGTAAAGAAAAAAATAAGCCACCGAGTGGCAAAGCACAGTTCTTCATGGCGGGTGCTGGATGGCGATCGGCAGGTGACCCATCCACATCCTTCATTTACCCCAGATGAAAAGGGGGTGCTGTTCAGTTCCGATAAAGACGGCAAGCCGGCGCTGTATCTGGCGGAAATACCCGATCACATTCTGCAGACCCTCCACGCCTAATACCGGAGTCAATCATGGCTAAATTATTTGCCCCCGTTGCCGCGTCATTGTTACTGGCCTGTTCCCTGGTGGCTGCCGCCGAACCGGTGGACATCCGTATCTCATGGTGGGGTGGCAACAGCCGCCACCAGGCCACATTGCAGGCCATTGAACTGTTCGAGAAAAAATACCCCGATATAAAAGTGAAAGCCGAATACGCCGGTTGGGAAGGGTATTTGTCCCGCTTGACGGTGCAGATTGCCGGCGGCAGCGAACCGGACGTTATCCAGACTAACTGGAACTGGCTGCCGGTATTTTCCCAGACCGGTACCGGTTTTTATGATCTCAACACCCTGAAAGCGGATATCGATTTAAGTCAATACGATCCCGGTACCCTGGCAAGCGTAACCGTCAATAACAAATTAAACGGTATACCGGTAGCGATTACCGCCCGTAGTTTCTATTACAACAAGAAGTTATGGGAAGAAATGGGTGTCAGCTATCCCCAAAGCTGGCAGGAACTGATGGCCGCCGGTAAAGCCTTCCAGGTACGCGACCAAAGCAAATACCCGCTGGTGCTCGACTATATGGAGTCACTGACCCTGGTTCAATCGTGGATGGTGCAAAAATACAATATTGCCGCCATCGACGAACAGAAAATGAAATTCAATTATACCCCTGAGCAATGGGTCGAGTTTTTCCAGATTTACAAGGACCTGGTTGATAGCCATGTATTCCCTTCGATGCGTGTATTGTCCTCTTACGGTAAAAGCAATACCTGGGAAATGAAGCCCTGGATTGCAGGCCAATGGGGCGGTGTCTACATGTGGAACACCAATGCGGTGATGTATGAAAACAACCTGTCGGCGCCTTATAACAAGCTGGAACTAGGGCCGTTCTTTATGCTGCCGGGTGCCAAAGATGCTGGACTGTTCCTGAAGCCGACCATGATGTTCAGCGTTGGAAAATCGACCAGGCATCCGGCGGCGGCGGCAAAACTCATCGATTTCCTGATGAATGACCCGCAGGGGGTTGCCGCCATGGGCCTTGAACGCGGCACGCCGCAAAGCAAGAAAGCCTATCAGCATCTCACCGCCCAGGGCGTTATCCAGCCGGACAACATTACCGTGGCCGGGATTAACGCCTCGCTGGCGCTACCCCATGAGATTGCCACCTCGCCCTATTTTGATAACCCCCAGTTAGTGGAACTGTGGCACAACACTATCGAGCATCTTGACCAGGGCAACACCACGGTCAAGGAGGCGGCTGCCAACTTCTCCCGCAGCGCTGAACGTATTCTTAAACGCGCCATTAAAAAATAACAGGCCCACCTGCGGGCAACGCAGTTGCCTGCAGGTGTGGCACTCTCCGGGACACCGCCATGATTACCTTTAGCGCAACATTGACCTGCTGTTATGACACGCCATTTTCGCCGTATTCGGCAGCGGATTTTGAGCAGGGCCTGCAATGGCTTGCCCAAAGCGGTTTCGACTCAGCCGAACTGACTATTAATGATTATGAACACTGGGATGGAGCCACTTTGCGCCAGGCCCTGGCGCGACACCGGTTAGGCTGTACCACTATCGCCACCGGGCAAGCCCGCAAACGCGATGGCCTGTCATTGCTTGCTCTCGATGCAAGCGTGGTTAAGCGTACCCAGCAGCGTTTGTATCAGCACATTGACGCCGCCGCGCAGCTGGACAGCTTTGTCACCGTCGGATCGCTGCGGGTAGCTGAACAAAACCTGGCGCGGGAAGCCTATATGCATCAACTGGCGGCCAGTCTGCAGCCTTGTCTGGACTATGCCCGTCGGCAGCAGGTTACGCTGGTGGTTGAAGCCTTGAATCGCTACGAAGCCAGCCACTTGCACCATGCTGAAGATATGCGGGATTTTATTCAGTTGATCGACGAGCCGGACAATATCGGCGTCCTGTGGGATATCTTCCACGCCAACATTGAAGACCCTGATTATGCCAAGGCTATTTCCACATTGGGGAAATGGCTCAGGCACGTACATTATGCCGATTCAAACCGCGGGTTCCCGGGCTATGGACATTTACCTATTGAGGAAATTTATCGCGCATTGAAAGCGGCAAATTATCAGGGGGCAATTTCGCTGGAATGTTATATGGCGCCGACGGTTAAAACGGTGATTGACGAAGCCGGGCCGCTGATTGCCCGGCTCAGGGGATTGAGCCTTGGCTGAAAGCTTTCCGAACCCATAGCCGATCCGGCGGGGAGAGCGAGGCAGCTCAGGTCGCCTTATTCATCGGCATACCGTCTCACTCGATCCAAAAGAGGATAGCGGGTGTTTATGGACATATTTTCCAAAGGTTAGACCTCAGCTTTCCCCAAAAATAGACCTCAGCGCGTATCAACGGAACAGGTGTCGGCCGATGCTGGCAATCGCGCTATCAGCCTGCTTCATCGAAGCACCCGTTTGAGTGATATAGATAGCCAGGTAAAAAGGCGGCTCTTCCGGTGGCGTCACCGCGGCGATAATGGCGCGCGAGCCGTTGCCGCCTGCGCCCGTTTTGTCCGCAATGTCCCAGCCGGAGGGT
Organism: Biostraticola tofi; assembly: GCF_004343195.1. Taxonomy (GTDB): domain Bacteria; phylum Pseudomonadota; class Gammaproteobacteria; order Enterobacterales; family Enterobacteriaceae; genus Biostraticola; species Biostraticola tofi. The sequence goes on from NZ_SMCR01000002.1 coordinate 32,079, forward strand.
AAGGCGGCGCGCAGCAGGGCGTCGGCGACTTTATCATCCCGCATCCAGCCATGCAGTGTCTCCCGGTGCGGCGGGGTCAGCAGTGATGTGGCCAAGAGTGTATGCAGCGCGACCGTCATGCTTTCCGGCGTAGTGGTATCGCGCACATCTCCTGGGCGGGCTTCATTGAGCGTGGGCTCGGTGCGATCCAGTCGGGTCAGCTGATCACCGTTAGCGCGCATAAAACGCGTTACCGCATCGGGGCCGCCCAGGTAGGTGAGAATGCGATTGGCCGCCGTGTTATCGCTATAGCTGACTGCCGCTTTGCATAACGTTCCGAGGGAAATGGCGGCCGGCGGCAGATAGTCTCTGGTCACCGGGGAATAGTCCAGCAGGGCGCCAGGCTGGAGGGTGAGTTTTTCCTCCAGGGAGCCGGCTTTCTGGTGCAGGCTATCAAGCAAGGCGGCGCAGGCCAGCACTTTAAACGTGCTGGTTAAAGGAAAACGGTCGTGCTGGCGGTAGCCAAAAACAGGCTGCCCCTGTGCATCCACTATCGACATGCCGATTCTGGCATGCAGGCGCATTTCCTGCTGTTTCAGTAGGGCTTGGAGCCCCTGGATATTGACCGCCTGCGCGGGTTGGCATATGACAAGCAGGAAAAGGGTCACCATAACGACAATACGCTTCATCCAGATTATCCTTAAAATTTCAGCGTCAAGCGTCAAGAGCTGACGCGATCACCAGCAGCAAAAACCTCCCTGGCTGCAAAGTTGCCTTACGGTAAAAACGATGCTTCACCCCCACTTGGCCATTTTATATTAAGCGTGGCGCAGCCGGGCGGGAATGATAGGCTGAAATCGATTTTATTGAAAAATTGTCGTATCCGTACGGCTATCTCCTTCGTTACCGGCCAAGCGATGTGGTTACTCGCGCTCATATTTGCCTGATTCTGCCGACCAGGCTCGCGGTGATACTGGATTTGCTGTGGCACCAGTGCCCGCTGAATTGCTTAATTACTGGATTACAGGATTACAGGATTACTGGATTATTGGATTATTGGATTACTGGATTACTGGATTACTGGATTACTGGATTACTGGATTACTGGATTACTGGATCAGCCGCAAGCAGCCTCTCCGGGCAGCACAGCGTCAGCGCCAGTTCCTGTTTGCCCCGCTTCTTGCCGCTAAGATGGGCTCAGCTCTTTCTCATCACACCCGACGATTTTATCAGCTGAACGCAAAATCTTGACTGCGATCTCAATTCCGCATCTATTTATGAACAATTGCGTTCAAAATTAAATTAAACAGTGGTAGCTTAATTATCAAGCAGGTGGATTTTTGTCCTCCGCGAATGCCTGACGCTATATATTTATTATTAAACAATAACATAAAAGAGTTCGGGGGGTGCGATGAGTGTAACAGACGTAGAAAAAGATTCGGTACTGGATCCGTCCGTTGAGCAGGGCGCCAATAAAAAGACCATCCGCAAAGTTATGTTCGCCAGCGTCTCCGGGACGATCATCGAATGGTATGATTATTCCTTGTATGGTGCCGCGGCGGGCCTGGTTATCAATAAACTCTATTTCCCCAACCTGTCACCGGCCATTGCCACGATGGCGGCGTTCCTGACCTTTGCGGTCGGTTTTATTTCCCGTCCATTGGGCGGCGTGATCATCGCCCATATTGGCGACCGCTATGGCCGTAAACCTGCACTGATTTTCGCTGTGGTACTGATGGGGGCGGCCACCCTGGCGCTCGGCCTGCTGCCGACCTATTACCATATCGGCATCTGGGCGACAGTGGCGCTGGTGGTTATCCGCCTGGTCCAGGGATTTGGCTCCGGGGCTGAGCTGGCCGGCGCGCAGACCTTTGTGGCCGAATATGTTCCCCGAAAACAACGCGGTTTTTACACCTCCCTTATCAATGCTTCAACCGGTGTCGCCATTCTGCTGTCCACCCTGGCCTTTTTCCTGGTCAGCCAACTGCCGGATGAGGCCTTTATGAGCTGGGGCTGGCGGGTTCCATTCCTATTTTCCATTGTGCTGTTTATTGTGGCGATTTATATCCGAAAACATCTGGATGAAACGCCGGAATATGTCAAATCGCTGGAAAAAGCCGAACAGAATAAGAAAGCTTCTGCCGTGCCGGTCAAGGCGCTGCTGCTCAACAGTCCGAAGAATCTCGTCTGCGGTTTTTTCAGCCTGGCGGGGCATCAGGCCAATGGCTATCTGTTAAGCGTTTTCAGCATCAGTTACCTGACCAATACGCTCGGCATGGCAAAATCCGAAGGGTTGATGGCGCTGATGGTTGCCGTGACCGTCAACACCATTATGACGCCTATCATGGGCAAAATGACCGATAAATTCGGCACCACCGCGGTGTTCTCCTTTGGTGCCATTTTTCTGGGCGCATTCGCTTTCCCGCTGTTCTGGTTTCTGCAAAGCGGCAGCATCGTGCTGGCGACCATCGGCATGTGTATCGCTTACGGTATCGGACACGGTGCCACTTCCGGCGCCCAGGGCGCATTTCTCGCCAACCTGTTCCCGACCCAGTATCGCTACACAGGTATTGCGCTCTCCCGTGAGCTGAACAGCGTTATCTTCGCTGGCTCCACGCCCGTGATTGCCGCGGCGCTGGTGGCGCTGGGCGATGGGCAACCTACCTATCTTATCTATTACCTGATCTTTTGCTGCCTGCTGACCTTGCTGGCGGTACAAATGGCCAAAGGTTTGGAAGAACACCATTGATGATGATTAATGAAAACTGACCAACACCAGGGTAAGTATTTAAAACAATGCAGAGGAAGATATGAAAATTACGGTTTTGGCAAATAAAGAACTTCTGGGCAAAAAAGCCGCTGCAGCGGGCGCTCAGGCGATGCGACAGGCGTTGGCGAGCAAAGAGCGTATTGCCATTATCGTCGCTACCGGTGCCAGTCAGTTTGAAATGCTGGATAACCTTATCAGGGAAGATATTGACTGGTCGCGGGTGACGATTTTTCACCTGGATGAATATATTGGCTTGAGTGACACGCATCGAGCCAGCTTCCGCCGTTATTTGCAGGAGCGGGTGGTGGATAAGCTGCCTGCCCTGCATCAGTTTGTCGGCGTCAACGGTTCAGCCGAGAATAGTGAACAGGAACTGGCGCGTCTGGGTAAGCTTATCAGTCAGCAGGATATCGAGGTATGTTTTGCCGGCATCGGCGAGAACGCCCATCTGGCGTTTAATGATCCGCCGGCGGATTTCACCACCACTGCGCCGTATCTGGTCGTCGAGCTGGATGAAGATTGCCGCAGGCAGCAACTGGGCGAAAAATGGTTCGACAGTCTGGACGAAGTGCCCACCCGGGCGATTTCCATGAGTATTCATCAGATCATGCTTTCCCGGGTGCTTATCCTGAGTATTCCTGATGCGCGCAAGGCTCAAGCGGTTAAAAACGCGCTGGAAGGACCGGTAGTCAATACTGTTCCCGCTTCCATTATTCAGCATCACCCTGATTGCCAGGTTTTCCTCGATAACCCATCAGCTGCGTTATTATCCAGGCAATAAAGGAACTGAATATGAAAGCCACACCCGGGTTATTTGATCTTCAGGTCAACGGCTTCGCCGGCGTTGATTTCAATGATGAATTGATCACTGCCCAGCAACTTGACAGCGCATTGGAAGCGATGCTGAAAACCGGCGTTACCCGTTGTCTGCCTACGCTGATAACCGCGTCCGTACCGGTACTGGCCAGGCGTTTTTCTGCGCTGGATAAAGCGGTGACGGCAAGCCGGCTCGGCGCGCTGATGATCCCCGGCTATCATTTGGAAGGGCCGTTCCTGAACCCGGCCGAGGGCTATGCAGGCTGCCATCCGCCTCAACAGATGGCTGCGCCTGTAGTCGAATTGATTGAGCAGCTCGACGGCCTGATCGCCAGGCCAATCCTGTTAGTGACTTACGCGCCGGAGTTTGATGAAGGACTGGCTTTCGTCCGTGCCTTGACTCGAAGGGGAAAACGCGTTGCCGTGGGCCATTCGAGCATTGGCCATGCCGGGCTCACGTTGGCGGCTGAGGCCGGTGTTAGCCTCAGCACCCATTTGGGCAACGGCATTCCCCAAGCATTGCCGAAGCTGGACAATACCCTGCAGGCGCAGCTCGGCTGCGATGCGCTGTGCGCCAGTTTTATTGCCGATGGGCTGCATATCCCGCCGTTCGCGCTGAAAAACCTGCTGCGGGCCAAAACCTTGGAACGCTCCATCCTGGTGACGGATGCGATGAGCGCGGCGGCCTGCGATCGGCTAGGGGTATACCCCTTTGCCGGGGTGGCGGTTGAGCGTGTTGCCGATGGAACGGTACGCGTGCCTGGCGCCAATAACCTCGCCGGCTCCAGCCTGACCTTGGATCAGGCCATCCGTAATCTGGTGGACTGGCACATCGCCAGCTTTGAGCAAGCCATTGATATGGCGAGCATTAATCCAACACGGTACCTGCAGCCTGCGCTTGCCCACTACCGGCTTACCGAGCCGACGTCGGCAGTCATCTGGGATGAGGTGAATCGTGTTGCGGCATGCAGGATAGGAAACGACCTGGTGCGCGACTACCTGTAATGACCCGGGGCAGCGATGCCCCTCACGTTTTCAGGCTTGGCCACTGGACTGAACCTTTTTTGCCGCCGCTTCGACTGCCGCTTCAGCAGTCGCTTTGGCCGTCGCATCGACCCCCTGCAGCCGCGACTGCTACAGCCGCTTCAGCGCCGTTTTGCGGTTCCCTTCATTGCCAACGCTTTGTTCCCTCAGCCGGCAGATAATTGATGGTTGATTGCTACCGGGGCTTTCGGGATACTTGGTATAGGAATGCCTTATGGCAAAACTCGGTTGCTCAAGACACGTATTGGGCTTCATCCCTGCATCATTCCCGGCCATTAGCCCACTATGTTTTTAAAAAAAGCATGAATCACAAACAAACAGTCAGTTTTTTATCACGCTTGCCGATTACCCGGCCCGTCAGTAATGATCAAGAGCGCGTCTTTCTGTCGGTGCTTAACGGCCAGGTGAACACCCGGAGTCAGGCGACCAAAGGATTAGCTATCCGGTCAACCACCATATCCGACTGTGTGGCTGAACTACTGGCCGTCGGGCTGCTGACCGAAGAGGTAAGCGTCAGCGTTGGGCGAGGACGGCCATCGCTGACGCTTGCGGTCAAGGCCAACCGACTGGTCACCGTGGTTTTCCAGGTCATTAGCCAGTCTGTTCATATCTTTATCATTAATCTGTCCGCACAGATTATTGCCCATGACCAGCTCGAGGCTTCACCAGATTGCGATAATCGCATGCTGGAAAACATATTTCTTGAACTGTACCAGCGGATTATCAAGCAGTTGCCCAATGAGGCTCAACTGGTTGGGATCGTGTTTTCCTTAGGCGGGGTATTCGACCGTTCTACTTACCGCTGGATCCATACTTCCCGTTGGCCCAGGATGCATAATCTGGCTATCGGGAATATTTTTCCCCAGGAACAATACAATATCTCACTGTCGCGCACGCTGGATAATGAACTACTGATGCATTTGCTGCAGCGGGATGAAAGTACCTTGCTGCTCCATTGGGGATACGGTGTCGGGTTTGCATTCGGCCAGGCGGCGGATCGGATTGTCGCAGGCGGATACGCATTTGGCGAAATCGGACACTGGCATATCCCCGGCCAGCAGCAGGCTTGTCACTGCGGGCAGCAGGGATGCCTGGAGACCACCACTGCGCTATGGTCTATCGGCCCCCGGGTGCTGGGCAATGATTTCAGGGCCGGGGATGATGAAGACCACCTCGCCAATCTGCTGGCGACCCGGGACCTGATGGACGATGCGCATATCCAGTTGGCATTGCGCCATATCACCAGCGCCGCCTCCAACGTTTGCCGCGTGTTTTTTCCCAGGCGACTGATTATATCCGGGCCGTTTGTAAAAAATCCCCGGCTGTGGCAAGCCTTTTGTGAGGGGTTTGAACAGCAGAACCGCTTTTTCGGCCAGTCGACGCATGAGTTAGCTGTCAGCCAGGTCAGCCGCGATCTCGGCATTTATGGCGCGGCGATTCCGGTGCTGGAGCAGGGGCTGGCAGAACTGCTGCAGGATTGAGGGGACCAGAGGATGGTGTGAGGAATTTCCTGATAAAAGAATGCTAACTGAATCGGCTTATGCCTTTTGCTCCGGTATTGCTTATTTAAGCACCCGCTGTTGCGGTTTCAGATCCTACCCTAATTAAGATTACCGGTATCCATAGTTTTTCATGAAAATGGAGTTAAAAAACAATTTGAATTTAAACAAGCCCTTTTGGAATACTAAGCTGGCTGCCCACTAAATGGAACAGTCGACAGGGCGTATCGGTCCTGTAGCCAAATGTTTCTGCGGGAAGCCTTGGTTTGGCTTTGAATGGTCTACTGTGGCGCCCGGTAAACCGTCTGCCGGTATAAAGTAATGAAAGGGAGAACAGGAGAAATGGTATTTGCCTTATTGATCTTTTTGCAGGTACTCGCCGGAGTGATTACTTCTGATGGACTTATCCGCTCCACGCCTCACGGCAACCTGGTTATGGCTACCTTGAGACAGGCAGGAATCAACATTCTGCGCTGGCGAGCGTCAGCCGATTGCAAAAAAGAACTGCACCGAATCAGCCTGTACTTCGGTTTTATGGCATTGGCGTTTGTCTTGATATTCTATTTTTTCGGTGTGCCGGGGGACAGCAATATATTCAGGAATATGCCTGGGATTTTTTTGTGCATAGGGATTTCTTGCAGTATTTACCTGAAAGGGATTAGAGGGAACGTTAAAGAGATGGTGTCCTTTACTGCTTTGTTCGCAGTAACCCCCGTTCTCCTCTATCTAATCGAAAATAATACAGTTTATGGCATCGGTACGTATGCAGTACTTTCAAAAGCGGCAGCTGCCTTGTTAGGAATAAGTCATCTCGCTGATATCTGGATGGTGATTTTCCTGGTGATAGTCTCTGCTCTGGGTGGCTTTATCGCCTTTGTATTCGGTACATTGCTCCTTTGCACTATTCCATTGATAATACTCTCTATTATATCGACCAGCTCATGCCTGTCGCGAAAGATATTGAAAATGGACCACAAACTTATTTTCTTTGTTTCCTGTATATACTCGGTGATAGTAAGCCCTATCCTTCTTGCCCTGGAATCAAAAGGCGTTATCTAGCGTAATGTAAATGAGGTCTGCTGAATTTTGCCGGCAACTGCGGGACTGTCCCGCAGCGCTATTTCACTTGCAAACAGCACTGATGAAATCATCGACAATTCACATCAGCCTGTACCTAGTCCGGCAGTCTGACCGTCAGTTCCATTTCGATTTTCAACTCTGGCGCTGCCAGCGACGCGACACCCACGCCGGTGATGCAGGGCTCGGCACCGTTAAACATCTCACGCAGGGGAGGGAACACCTGGCCCAGTGTTTCCGGGTTCAAATCGAGCATAAAGACCCTGGCAATGACAATATCCTGTGGGGTGGCGCCTAGGGCATTCAGTGCGGCCCGGGCGTGCGCCGTCACGATTCTGGTTTGCTCAACCAGGTCATCAGGTACCGGCTGGCCATCGGGCCGCCAGGCAACTTGACCCGAGATATAGGCCATGCGCCCTGGCTCGACGGTGGTTATCTGGGAGTAGCCCATCTTTGCGGCATCAGGTAATGATGGTGGGTTCATACGAACGAGGGATTGTGGCATAGTTATTCCTATAGCTGATGTGGATTGCATTACTCTTGTTTCAAATAACTATACATATGTAGAGAAAATAATGTCAACAGGTAAAAGTGATCGTCGGATGACCCTGCTTAACGGGGTTATCGAATTGCTGGCGACCCGAGGCCTTGCCGGCGTGACCCATCGCGCTGTCGATGTGGTGTCGGGTTTGCCGCAGGGTTCTACCTCTTATTACTTCCCAAAAAAGGCGCAGTTTCTGATTGCCGCATCAGAGCTACTGGCTGAATTTCTGGAAAAGGACTGCGAGGATCTGCAGGTCGGCTTTGCCGAAACGGCGGCGAAAAACGGCCTTGATGCGGCGGTAAATTATGTCGCGGATGAGCTGGTCACCTATACCGATGAATCGCGCAACCTGTTCCTTGCCCGAATGGAACTTACCCTTGCTGCCGCACGCAGCGATGAACTCCATGGCATCGGTGATAAACTGACCGCGGCCGCGCGCAGGCCGATAGCCTTCTTTCTTAAACTTATTTCGGACAGTGAAGAGGTGCCTATTGAGACCTGTGCCGGGTTGATTGATGGCATCACCTTGATGTACGCGACCGGCCAGGGACCTAAGCCGACGACAGATCAGGTGGCGGCGGTATTCCGTTCGATCCTGCAAACCACGGACTAGCTTGCCTTGCCGGATTGATTGGCGTAGGCATTTTGATTTGCTTTTGCCGGTTTGGCGCTGGCTATAGCGTCAGGCCCACTATTCTCCTGTTTCATGGCGCTCAATTTATCCTGTTTTTCTGGGAATAATCTTGATTCTGAAAAGATAATAAGTATAGTTCTCATTTCCTTTAGTATTTAAAAGGAGACTTCTGCTTTGCTGGCCAGCAGTCTTTCCAGCGTTCATCGTGCACGCGGTGAAATCACAGGGGGTAAGCTGGCTTTATACGGTGGCCCTGTCTTTGTTTGTGCCTGCCTGAAATGCCACCAGAATAATGAGGCTTAACTGCTTGGGACAGTGTATTGCCGGCCAAGGCTCGGCTCGGTCCTAACGCGTGACGGCCGCTTAAGGTGTAGCCCTCAGCGCGGCAACCCGACAGAGTGATGCAGCGGAAAGGGGATTTGGCATCCGCCGTTGCTTAATGACGAATTTTAACGGAGAAGGAGTTTTCGATGAGTAAAAAAATATCTGCGCTGGCGTTGCTGGTGACACTGGCGCTGAGCGGTTGCGCCGCCCATCAATCTGGCACCGCCAAACAGGCGCCAGCGGCTCAGCCTGCGGATACCGCCAAAACGCAGGCTGCCGATGTGCAGCAGCGTGAACTGGCTGAAGGCCTGTATGAAATGGCGCTAAGCCCTGCCACTGGCGCGCTGTATGTCGCCAGCGCCCAATCGTTCAATTCGCAGGGTGGGGTAGTCTACAAGCTGGACTCGACGACATTGAAAACCCTAAGCCAGACCCATACCGACCTGAAAAACTTCGGTGTTGCGTCTGATCCGCAAGGTAAGACCCTGTATATCACCAATTCTCTGGATGGCGGCGTCAGCGCCCTGGATACCGCGACCGGTAAAGTTACCGGCCGTCTGCTGTTCAAGGAGCGTAATGATAAGGGTTTCCCTTACGGAGCGCGTGAAATTCTCTGGCACCAAGGTTCCCTTTACATCGGCGGTGTAGCCGATCCGGGCGTTATCTGGGTAGTCGATGCCACCAGCCTGAAATTGAAAACTCGCATCAATAATGCCGGCAAGTGGGTAACAGGTCTGTTGTACTCGGAGCAGACTCAGCGGCTGTATGCGGCCAATGGCGGCGGCGAAATTCTGGTGATCAACCCGCGCAATAACCGCATTGAAACTCGCTGGAAACCGTTGGGCAATAAAGAAGCCCTGCTGTTGAATCTGGCGGAAGATAAAGAAACCGGTCGCTTGTTTGTCACTGATAATTCAAAGGCCAAGACCACGCTGGTGCTGGATATTCATACCGGCAAGGTATTGAAGCAGCTTGAGATTGGCGATTCACTGGCGGTAAAATTCAATCCGACGCGCCACGAACTGTACATTACCCAGCGTGAGTCTGGAAAACTGCTGATTCTGAATGCCACGACCTATGAGGTTAAAAAGCAAATCAGTCTTTCCCCTCAGCCGAACAGCCTGCTGTTATCTGCTGATGGCCAGACGCTGTATGTGACCGTCAAGCAGCCGTTTAACAAAGATCATTCTACCAATGGACCGGATAACATTGTCCGTATTCCGTTAAACCAATAAATTCCGGCCCGGCAACGGGCCATTGATCATTAACTCGTCCACTTGTTTGAGCTGACTATGTATAACCTCAAGACTACACAAAGACCATTACGCAAGACTCTGTTGGCATTGGCTATTGGTGCCATCGCGCATTCGGCGCATGCCGCTGGCGCTGAAACAAAAAATCCAGCTCAGGAAGAGACAATGGTGGTGCAGGCCACACCGGGCAGTGAATTCACTCCCGGCGGCGATGCGTTGGTTCCGGCCTATCTGGATGGTCAGATTGCGCATGGTGGGCGCTTGGGCATGCTGGGCGAGCAGAAAGCGATGGACGTTCCTTTTAACGTTATCGGCTATACCTCAAAAATGGTCCAGGATCAGCAGGCCAAGACCATTGCCGATATCGTAAGGAATGATGCCGGCGTTCAGGCGGTGCAGGGTTTTGGTAACTATGCCGAAACTTACCGTATCCGTGGCTTTAAGCTGGATGGGGATGACATGACCATCGGCGGACTGGCCGGCGTACTGCCGCGCCAGGTGGTGGATACCGCGATGATCGACCGCGTAGAAATCTTCAAAGGCGCTAACTCACTGGTTAACGGCGCAGCGACCTCCGGTGTCGGCGGCATGATAAACCTTGAGCCGAAACATGCCCAGGATGCACCCAACACCACGCTTGGGCTGGATTATACCTCTTCATCCCAGGTCGGCGTGACCCTGGATGCCGGCCGTCGGTTTGGTGATAACAACCAGTTCGGCGTACGTACCAACCTGGTGCACCGTGAAGGCGAAGCCGCCATAGATAACGATAAGCGCCGTACTACCCTTGCCTCTATCGGCCTGGATTACCGCGGCGATAAACTGCGTACTTCACTGGATGCCGGTTATCAAAAGAAAACTTTCCATGGCGGTGCCATGGGCGTCAATATCAGCGGGGTGGATTTTATTCCTGACGTGCCCCATAACACCGATAACTATGGCCAGAAGTGGGGCTACAGCGATATTGAAAACGAGTTCGGCCTGGCCCGCGCCGAGTATGATCTGACCGACAACTGGACCGGCTATGCGGGTATCGGCGCACAGCACTCCCACGAAACCGGCATTTACAGCTCACCCAAGCTGATTGACCGCAGCGGTGATGCCACCATCGGCCGACTGGATACCAACCGTATCAGTGACGCGTTCAGCGGCATGGCCGGCGTACGCGGACAATTCAATACCGGCTTTGTCTCTCACAAAGTCAACGTCGGATACTCAGCGCTGACCAAGCGTGAAGATACGGCGTGGCGTATGACCACCGCCAGTCCAACCACCAATATTTATGATAATCATGAGGTCGCTATCCCAGATGCTGATTATCCTGGTGGTAACTACCTGGATCCGCTGACCACCAGCCGTTCCCGTACCCAGGGCTGGTTATTGAGCGACACCCTGGGCGTGCTCGATGATCAGTTGCTGTTTACCGTGGCCGCCCGTCATCAGAAAGTGGTGGTGCGTAACTACAGTAATGCTACCGGCGCGGAAGATACCGAATCCCGTTATACCCAAAGCCGCTGGATGCCGACCTATGGCGTGGTGTACAAGCCCTGGACCGAAATCTCACTGTATGCCAACCACACTGAAGCCCTGCAGCCTGGCAGCGTAGCGCCCAAAAATTCCGCCAACTATGGCCAGACTACCGGTATCGCCCATTCCAAGCAGAATGAAGTGGGTGTAAAGGCTGACTTCGGCCGTATCGGCGGTACCCTGTCGCTGTTTGAAATCAAAAAGCCTTCTGCGGTGCAAAATACGGTTTCCGGCCGTTATGGACTGGATGGCGAGCAGCGTAACCGCGGCGTGGAACTGAATGTGTTTGGCGAGCCGGTGCTGGGCCTGCGTCTGAATGCCAGCACCACCTGGCTAGATCCTGAGCTGACCAAAACCAAGGATGGCGCCAATGACGGCAATGATGCTATCGGCGTGTCCAGCTTTTATGCGGTACTCGGTGCGGAATACGATATCAAGGCGGTGGAAGGGCTGACCGCCACGGCGAGACTGAACCACACCGGTTCACAATATGCCAATGCGGCCAATACTAAAAAGCTTGATAACTACACCACCCTGGATCTGGGCGCGCGATACCGCATGCGGGTCAATCAGGCCCAGAACGAGATGGTCTGGCGTGTGGGGGTTGATAACGTGACCAACGAGGAATACTGGTCCGGCGTCGAAGATAACGGCACCTATATTTTCCGCGGCGAACCACGCACCCTGAAAGTCTCGATGTCCTACGATTTCTAAGCGTGACCCGAAACTTGGCATGGCAGCGATAAGCGCGGTAATACCAGGTTGGATGACGGGAAAGGATGCCCGTCGGCCAGCATCATTAATCGTAAAAGGAACTTTAAAAAGGAACTCTAAAAGGAGTTTTAAAAAGGAACAGGAAAGCTTGATACGAATCCAATCTCTTAATTTGATACCTGCCACGCCACGCCACGCCACGCCACGCCACGCCACGCCACGCCACGCCACGCCACGCCACGCCACATTTTTACAATGGAATAATCGACTTGTCATTGTAGATTGTTACACACCACTATTTAGTTATTGTCATTCACGATAAAAAGCCTTTCCTATAAAATCCTTATTTATCAGTCAATAAATCAAAACTTATTTAGCGTCAGCCCTTCATCTCCACTTATTGTGTGTAAAATTACACATTGATCACATTTCACCTCTTTTGAACATGCTGTAATCATCACACTTCTTCACCAGGGATAAATACCATGAAACATATGATGATCTGCTGCGGTGCAGGTGTGGCGACCAGTACCGTAGCGCTGAAAAAAATCGAAGCCTTTCTGATAAGCGAAAATCTGCTGGACAAGGTTCGCATCTCCCAGGGCACGGTAGCGGAAGCCACCACCCGCAGCGACCTGGACTTTATTGTTTCAACGTCACCCGTCAAAGTGCCTTTTCCAGTGATTAACGCACTGCCGCTGCTGACGGGTATGGGCACAGACAAAGTGTTCAATAGCGTTAAAGAGCTGATTCTCGCTGAGGGCTGAGCCTATGTTCGTCATTGACTATATCGTCAGTACCGGCGCATCGGTGATGATGCCGCTGATATTCATCATTCTCGGTCTGGCCCTGCGCCTGTCCATTTCCAAGGCGATCAAAGCCGGCTTGATGGTTGGTATCGGCTTTATCGGCTTAAGCATCACGGTAAACCTGATGATCGATTCGCTGACGCCGGTCAGCCATGCGATCGTTGAGCGCTTCGGCCTGAACCTGACGGTGCTGGATGTGGGCTGGCCCGCCGCGGCGGCGGTAGCGATGGGTACCCGCGTTGGGGCGCTGGTCATCCCGGTCTGCGTCGCGATCAATGTGCTGATGCTGTACACCAAGACCACCCGCATATTGAATGTCGATATCTGGAACCTGTGGCATCATGCCTTTACCGGCTCGCTGGTGGCAATCCTGACCGACAACTTGTGGCTCGGGGTGTTTGCCGCCGGTCTGAACTGCGTCATTACCATGGTCATCGCCGATCGGACCAGTAAGGATGTGGAAAAATACCTCAGCCTGCCGGGTATCGCTGTTCCCCATGGTTTCTCGGTTTCCTTTGTACCGGCCGCCTGGCTGGTGAACGCCATTGTCGATCGCATTCCCTATGTGCGCGATATCAAGATCGATACTGAAGTTATTCAGCGCCACCTGTCGATCCTGGGCGACCCTGCTTCGCTGGGAGCCATTATCGGCGCCATCCTTGCCATTATCGCCGGCGTCGATGTGAAGACCATACTGCAGACCGCCATCACCATGGCCGCAGTGATGACCATTATCCCGCGCATGGCCAAAATGCTGATGGAAGGGGTATATCCTATCAGCGAACGGATACAGGAAATCGCCCAGTCCCGGGCCGGTTCTTTCGGCCAGATCTCAATCGGTCTGGACTCAGCGGTAAGCGTGGGTCACCCGGTGACGCTGTCGGTGTCTATGCTGATGATCCCGATTATGCTTATTCTGGCGGCCATCATTCCGGGTAACCAGTTCCTGCCTTTTGCATCGCTTACCGGCCTGCCGTTCGCTTTTGTGCTGGTCACGGCAGTCTGCCGGGGAGATATGTTCCGTACCTTGCTCACCGGCCTGCTGACATTGAGCCTGGCGCTGCTTATCGGTACCAGCCTGGCGCCAATCGTCACCAGTACAGCGGTCAGCACCGGCTTCTCTTTACCCAATGGAGCATCCAGTATCAGTAGCGTTGACTATGCCGGCGCTATGCTGCCGTGGGCGATTATCCAGGGCTTTGATTTGAAAGCGATCGGCATTGGGGTGGTAACGCTCGGCAGCTTGCTACTGGCCCTATGGAATCGCCGTAAAATCGTTCAGGAAAATCTGCAGCTGGTACAGGAAAGCCACATCGTCGTCGCCGAAACAGGGGAAAAATCATGATGTTCAGCGCGGATAGAGTGTTTATCGTCGAACATGCCGGCGAGCGCGATGAACTACTGGTGCTGCTGGCCAACAGTCTGCGCCAGGATGGACTGGTAAAGGACAGTTTCCTGGCAGGGGTATTGACGCGGGAAGCTGAATACCCCACCGGGATCGATATGGAAACCCACAGTATTGCCATTCCTCATACCGAGTATGAACACGTCAACCAGACCGGCTTTGCCATCGCCATCAATCGGGCTGGGGTGGAGTTTCATCGTACCGATGAACCTGATGCAAGGGTCAAGCCGGCGATTGTCGTATTGATGGCCATTGATCCCGGTTGCGAAAAAGTGGCCATCATCCAATCGCTGTTTGGTCTGCTGGGCAGTCTTGAGCAGGTTAACAAAATCAGCCAATATACCCCTGAACAGATAGCAAAAACGTTCACTGATTCTGTTTCCACCCGCTAGAATGGAAACAGAATAACCTCCAACGGTGGAGTGAAAGCGTTAGAGGAAGAGAATGTTACGCATAAGCCAGGTAATTGAAATTGCAATGGTCAGCCGGAAGACGGTGTATAACGCCATCAATAGCGGCCGTTTGAAATATCAACTGGTGACGCTTAATAATCGTCAGGTACGTATGTTCCATGAGGATGACGTGCTTGACGCCTTTCCCAAGGCCAATCGCACCACACTTGAAGTACAGGCGCTGCAGCAGGAAATCGCCTCCCTCAAATTTGCCTTGGCCGAATTGCAAAAAGCGGTGGAGGCGATGGATCCTCCGGCACCGGCGGAAATGACCCAGGCCCGATTCAAGAAAACCGACCACCAGCCCTGAATAACGTAAGCCGCCAGCGCTGATTGATGCAAACCGCCGATGGCATTTTGCTGGTAAGCCAATTTGTCCGCCAATTCTGAGTTAGCACCCACTGCCGCCAGTCCTGGTGCGGTATTGCCAGCGGTCGCTTCGATAAGGGTACCGCCTGGGGCCAATTGGCCCTGCCGTTCAGCGTGTTCATCATCGATAACGCCACCCGGTCCTTGATTGATCCGCCCGGGTTCTGGTTCTCAAGTTTAAGGAACAGGCGGCACGGACCGGTGTCCAGCCGGGTCAGTTCCGAAACCGGCGTATGGCCGATAAGATAGTCAGAGGCGGGCTGCCGATCATCGGGCAGGTGGCCAATATCAAATAATGCACGGCCATTAACTGTGTCGGCGACACGGTTTACCGGCTTTCATTTAATCTTTTGCCGATGTTCTTAAGTTGGCCGAAAAGAAAGCTAATGGGTGAATTAAGCATGGATATCCTTAACCGGCAGCTTCGGCCAGGCTTGCTAAGTCATGCCGTGCGCCGGGGCATCATCAAAAATGCTGTTTTAAAAAATTATTATCGATAAGTTATTGCAAACGCTGATAATTAAGAGAAATTATTTGTCAGACTAAAATAAATAAAATTTTTAAAGATTTCAACTTTATTAACCAAAAGGAAACGGATAAGTAAGTTTAAATTTATTCATAACCTTCTCATGCTAGGTTATTCTCACTGCAATTTCATGTGGTAGCCATCTGGTTAAATGAAACGTAGGAATGATTATGCCCAATATAAATTTAGTCTCGCTCCAACATACTCGGAGAAATCAAAACAACCCTCATGGTAAAGTTCTGAACAACTGTGGCGGATCAAGACCGCAGTTACTATTGAATAATAATGACTCCTACCGCAAATTTTCTTGTTACAGGACAGGTGTAAATCCGGGTCTGCCGATGACTCTATCGAGTGTTTCTTCCTCAGTACTCACCATAGACAGCGACCAGCCGGCATCTGTAGGCGAGAACGGGCAGGGTGGCAGGGGAAAATTACAGCTAAAGCCTTTGATGATAGCGCTGGTGGCAATCTCGTGTCTTCAATATCCTTCAGCCGAGGCCATGCCGTATAAGTCCAATGACATAAATACTTCTTTGATTCCACCGGATAATAACCAATTTAATCGTCCTCCTCGCGCGGCCAATTATGTATTTATTTCTAACAAAAGGCTCCCTGTTTATAATTTTGGGCTGGGTAAATAAAGTTACCCCCTCACGTTGATATTTCTGGCTAAAAATGACACTGCAGAGATTAATCTGCTGGTTTTTTCCCTGGTTATTTCAAATGCAGATCGTCAATTTTATAATATCACCGCACCCATAAAAGTGAAGTGCGGGGAAAATAGCTTTGTCCGGTTAGAATGCTTATTTCAAAGCCCGGCAGGCTTCGGCAATACGTTGGCAGGCGATATCCAACAGCTGATCGTCTATGGCGTAGGCAATACGCAGATAACCTGGCATGCCAAACGCCGAGCCGGGCAAGGTCGCCACCTGGCCCTGCTCAACCAGGTAATCAGCCAATGCCTGGTCACTGTCAATCAACTTCCCTCCAGCGGTCCTTTTGCCAATCAGGTCCTTACAGTTAACGAATATATAAAACGCAGCCGGTGGAGTGGCTGCGCTCAGTCCTGCTACCTGTTCAATCAAAGACATCACCCGCCGCCGTCGGTTGGTTAACTGCATTAACCAACCGGGCAGAAAGGGCGCGGGTTGCTTTAGGGCGGCAATGCCGGCCGCCTGGGAGATGGTGCTAGGGTTAGAGGTGCTTTGGGACTGCAATATCTCCATCGCGCCGATAAGCCAGGCTGGACCGCCGGCATAACCCAGCCGCCAGCCGGTCATCGAGAAACTCTTGGACAGACCGTTGACCGTCAGGGTGCGCTGCTTAAGCAACGGCTCTGCCTGGGCCAGAGTGGCGAATACCTCGCCGTCATAGCAAAGGGGTTCATAGATATCATCCGCCAGCACCAGCACCTGTGGCGCGTCAAGCAGCACCGCCGCCAGCGCCTCCAGCTCCTGACGGCTATAAAGGGCGCCGGTCGGATTGCTGGGCGAGTTAAGTATCAGCCAGCGGGTCTTGGGGGTGATAGCGGCCTTCAGCGCCGCGGGGGTCAGCTTCCAGCCGTCCTGCTCCAGGCAAGGCACGGTAATTGCCTTACCGTCGGCCAGAGCAACCATATCGGGATAAGATACCCAGTAGGGGGCCGGGATAATCACTTGCTGACCTTCGCTGAGCGTGGCCAGCAGGGCATTGAAAATCAACTGTTTGGCGCCGGTGCCGGCAATGATTTCTTCAGGTCGGTAGACCAGGTCATTATCACGGCTGAATTTGCCGATAATGGCCGATTTAAGCGCCGCGCTGCCGCCTACCGCCGTGTATTTGGTCTCGCCGTGCTGGATAGCCTCTATTCCGGCCTGCTTGATATAGTCAGGGGTATCGAAATCGAGCTCCCCCTGGCCCAGGCTGATGACGGCGATCCCCTGCAGCTGCAAAGCGCGGACCCGGTCGGCGACTGCCGCCGTAGGTGAAGGACGAACGCGCTTCAGGCGCGGGGCGATGAATTCTGCTGACATAGTGTTCTCTTATCGTGCTCAATGGATTGCCTGCTGCTGGTGCAGTTCTGCACCAGTGATGCGCAGATTTTGTGCTGACGGAGTGCGCCGAGCGCATGTCCCGCTAACCTCAGAAGCCGCTGAGCTGGCTGATCGGCTTTATGGTTACGCCCGCCGCTGTCAGGCGTTGGCGCAGTTTTTGGGCAATAGCGACGCCGACCGGATTGTCGCCATGGACGCAAAGCGTATGGATAGGCATCGGGATTTTTACACCGCCCTGGGTGCGAATGGCCTGCTCATCAATCATCTGCAGGGCGCGATGCGCCGCCCGTTCCGGGTCATGGATTACCGCGTCCGGCTGGTGGCGAGGCAGGGTGAGGCCGTTTTCCCCGTAGTTGCGATCGGCAAAGGCTTCGCAGGCTACCCTAAGCCCGGCCTGGCGAGCGGCACGCTCGGTCTCATTGTGAGGGGTGCAGACCAGTATCAGATTCCGGTCCACGGCGCGGATAGCGGCAACTATCGCCGCTGACATTGCGGCATCGGTAAAGGCCTGGGTGGCCATGGCGCCGTGCAGTTTCACATGGGTCATGGCATGGCCACAGGTTCGTGCGATGGCCTGCATGGCGCCCAGTTGGTAGACCACTATCCGCCCTAAATCGCCAGGGCTATCGCCGGTAATGGTGCGGCGACCAAAGCCCCATAAGTCCATAAATCCGGGATGGGCGCCGACATCCACCCCACGCGCTTTGGCGGCCATGACTGTCTGGTGCATCACCAGCGCATCGCCGCCGTGAAAGCCACAGGCTACGTTGGCCGATGACACCAGTTTCAGCATCGCCTGGTCATCGCCGACGGTAAAATGCCCAAAACTTTCACCCAGATCTGAATTCAGGTCTACTTCTTGCATGAAACCTCCATGACACACTTGGTATACCCAATGCATGCAATGCGAATGCCAAATGAGGTCTTTATCGCCAATGCCATCAAAAGTGAGAGCAGACCTAACGATTAACCTGGAGAGAGTGACCTGATGAAGCCATTAATCAAAGCAGGGTATCTGGCCTTTGGCCTGTTGAGTCTAAGCAGTGTTAACGCCGCTGCAGACGAGCTGTATTTCGCCAGCTGGGGCGGCGCCTACCAGGATGCCATTCGCCAAGCCTGGTTAACGCCTTTCAGTAAGGAAACCGGCGTCGAGGTAGTGGAGGATACCGATCCTCAGGTCAGCAAGCTCAAGGCGATGCAGGACACCAAAACGGTGGCGTGGGATGTGGTCACCGAAAACAGCGCTCGTCTGGCGAGGGGCATCAAGCTTGGCGTATTTGAAAAGATTACCCCGCAGATGGTTGATCAACAGCACATTATCCCGGCAGCCCGTAATGACTATGGCGTTCCTTCGGAAATATTTTCGACACTGATAGGCTTCTCGCTGACAAGCTATCCCGACGGTAAACCCCAGCCGAAGAATTTTGCCGATTTCTGGGATATTAAAAAATTCCCCGGCAAACGGACGCTGCAGGATGAGCCGGCGACTGTTATTGAAGCGGCGCTCATTGCCGACGGCGTCAAGCCGGAAGATGTCTATAAAACGTTGGATACCCCGGAAGGGGTGGATCGGGCGATGAACCAAATCAAAAAAATAAAACCCTATGTCGCCAAGTGGTGGAAAAACGGCGCTGAACCGGTCCAAGCCCTGGCGAGCGGTGAAGTGGTGATGGCGCTGGGATGGAATGGCCGCTTTCAGTCCGGAATCGATTCAGGGGTGAAAATCGCCATGTCCTGGGATAATTCCATCGCCCAGGTCGGCTATTTTGCGTTGGTTAAAGGGGCCAATAACCGTGAGGGTGCCCTGAAACTGCTTAACTATATCGCTTCCCCGGAGCATCAAGCCGAGTTCAGCAAATATATTGCCTACGGTCCGACCACCGAAGCGGCGATGCAGTATATCGATCCGGCCCGATTGGAACGGCTGCCTTCCACACCGCAGCGTCTGCAGAACACCCTGTTCATGAATGCGGACTGGTGGGACCGCAATGGCCAGGCCATTATCGAACGCTATAACCAGGTTCGCGCCCAATAACCGCTGAATTACCGCACCTGTGCCGGCAGGTTCCGGCATTGGCCGCGGCATGGTTAAACACCGCTCGATAACAGTCGAGCGGGCAGTATGCATCGCGGCCGATGACCGCTGCGATGCCAACGCAGTAAGGGGGAAAGGTAGCGATAAGCCCCCGGTGATAACGGAGTGTGTTATGGCGGTATCTGCATTGACTGATAACCCGGCCCAGCAGGGGCGTTGGCGAAAACCCGGGCCGGCAATGGTGGCGACGCTGCCGCTACTGCTGTTTTTGCTGCTGTTTTTTGTCTGGCCGCTGATTGGGCTGTTAAAACAGGGGTTTTATGTTCAGGGCCAGTTCAGCCTGGATAATTTCCTGCACTTGTGGGATACGCCGATTTATCGCATCGTGCTGCAAAATACCTTTGTCATCGCGCTGTCGGTCACGGTGGGCTGCATCGTCATGAGTTATCCGCTGGCCTGGCTGATGGCATCGGTGCGGCCCGGGACGGCTAAATTGCTGTTCTTCGCGGTGCTACTGCCTTTTTGGTCCAGCGCACTGGTGCGCACCACCGCCTGGATAGCCCTGCTGCAGCAAAATGGCGTGGTCAATTCCCTGCTGATGAGCAGCCACATTACCGAACAACCGATCGCCTTCCTGTATAACTTCACCGGTGTATTGATCGGCATGATCCATGTGCTGATGCCTTTTGTGGTGCTGCCGCTGTATTCCTCATTTCGTTCGATGGACAGCACGCTTTTACAGGCTGCTCAGAGCCTGGGTGCAGATTCACTCAGTATTTTCACCCGGATCATTTTGCCGCTGACCCGGCCCGGCGCGGTGGCCGGCGCGATCATTGTCTTTATGAACGCCGTCGGTTACTACATCACACCTTCACTGATGGGCGGTCCGGGCCAGCGGATGATCGCCGAACTGATTTCCCACAATATTACCGATGAACTGAACTGGAGCATCGCCGCCGCACTCGGCCTGGTGCTGCTGCTGACCACCCTGCTGTCGCTGTGGCTGTTTAACCGCCTGTTCGGGCTGGATAAGCTGATGGCCGGTTCATCAGGCAAAGGCAGTCAATCGGTGGTGGTCACCCAGCGCAGCAGCGGCGGGCGCATTACGGTGGCGGCGGGTATTCTGGTGGCGCTGTTTCTGATCCTGCCGATCCTTATCGTCATTCCGATGAGTTTCGGCACCGCCAATTTCCCGACCTTTCCGCCGGCCGAGTATGGCGTGCGCTGGTATGCCAACTTCTTCAGCGATCGTAAATGGACAGCGGCACTGGGTGAAAGCGTACGCATCGGACTTATGGTTACCCTGCTGTCGATGGTGCTGGGCGCCACCGCCGCCATGGGTATCCATAAGCTGCGTTCGCCGCGCAAAAGCTGGCTGGAAACGCTGTTTATCATTCCGATGTCGGTGCCGGCGATCATTACCGCCGTTTCGCTTTATTACCTGTGCGGCCCGCTGGGTCTTATTAATAACTCGGTGGCGCTGATCCTCGGCCACACGGTGCTGGCAACGCCTTATACCTACATTACCTTGCGCGCCGCGCTGAAAGGCTTCGACCCCAGCCTGGAGCTGGCGGCATACAGCCTGGGCGCCAGCGGCTGGCAAATGTTCCGGCGGGTGATGCTGCCAGCGCTGGTGCCCGGCATGGTGGGTGGGGCGGTGTTTGCCTTCGTCACCTCCTTTGACGATGTCGTGATGTCCCTGTTCCTGACCACGATCCGCAACCGGACGCTACCCAAACTGATGTATGAAGGACTGGCGTTCGATTTTGACCCAACGGTGATTTCCGCTTCCTGTGTGCTTATCGCCGCCACGGCGGGCATTCTGCTAGCCCAGGGCCTGATTAAACGTAACGGAGGCAAATATGCAGCAACTGCAAGGTAAAGACGTCACCCTGACCGCTATTCGCAAGACTTACGGGCCTACCGTCGCGCTGCCGCAGATTGATCTGGCGGTGAGGCGCGGCGAGTTCTGCACCCTGCTCGGCGCATCGGGTTCCGGTAAAACCACCATTTTGAAGATCATCGCCGGTTTTGAAATGCCGGACAGCGGCAGCGTCCAGATTGCCGGTCGCAACGTGACCCGCCAGCCTATCGCCGATCGTAATATCGGCATGGTGTTCCAGAACTACGCCCTGTTTCCCCATATGTCGGTATTTGAGAACGTGGCCTTTCCGTTAAGGATGCGTAAGCTTGCCAAAGAAGACATTGACCGACGGGTAGGCGATGCACTGGCGCTGGTGAGCCTGGGCGACTATCGCCGCCGGCTGCCGGGCGAGCTTTCCGGCGGTCAGCAGCAGCGCGCTGCCCTGGCGCGGTCGCTGGTGTTTAATCCTGATATTCTGCTGATGGATGAACCGCTGGGTGCGCTGGATAAAAACCTGCGTCAGACGATCCAGATCCAGATCAAACAGTTGCACCAGGAGCTGGGCCTGACCGTGGTTTTCGTCACCCATGATCAGGAGGAGGCCATGAACCTATCGGATCGTATCATCATCATGGACCAGGGCCAGATTGTTGGGGAAGGCGCGCCGCAAAACCTGTATCGCCAGCCGGACAGCCGTTTTGTCGCCGGATTCCTGGGCGAATGCAATTTTGTCGCCGGTAACGGCAGCGCCACGGTTGGCGTGCGACCGGAGCACCTGCTGGTCGGTGCCGCCAGCCAGCAGGCTGAGCGTCGCTATCAGGGCGAATTGCGGATGGCCACCTTCTGCGGCCTGCACTGGAAACTGCTGATTGATCATCAGGGACAGCAGCTGGTGGCCTATGCACCGGTGGATTTACCGCCAGCATTGCGCCAGCCGGGCAGCAGAATTGACTTCGGATACCAGGACGCTGATGCCATGACCTTTTCGGATACGACGTGAACAGCTATCCCCGCTTCGTGCCGGTAGGCGACCAGGCGCTATTGATTGAATTCGGCGCGGTGATTGATGACCGGCTGAATGCCAGGGTTCAGGCGCTGGCGGCGGCGGTTGCCGATATTGATGGTGTGCAGGACATTATCCCGACCTATCGTTCATTGACGCTGCAGTTTGATCCGCTGTTGATTGAACTGACCGACCTTTGCCGAGCCTGCGGCGATCGCCTGCATCATCTGGCGCTGTCATCGGCGCCATCGCGCTGCTGGCGAGTGCCGGTATGCTACGGCGGCAGCTGCGGCGAAGATCTGTCTTCGCTGGCAGCGGAGCATCAACTGTCTGCTGAACAAGCCATCGCCCTGCACTGTGGCGCAGTTTATCGGGTGTTTATGGTGGGTTTCATGCCGGGCTTTGCCTATCTGGGGGGGCTGCCGGCGGCGCTGCATACGCCGCGGCGCAGTTCTCCGCGCGCCATGACGCCGGCCAGCAGCATTAATATCGGTGGTCAGCAGACGGCGATAAGTTCCGTGGCGGGCCCCAGCGGCTGGCATCTGATTGGCCGTACTCCCTGGCGTTCGTTCAGTCCTGCGCGGCAGCCGGCTTTTCTGTTCCAGGCCGGAGATGCCATCATTTTTGAACCGATAAGCCTGGAGGCGTTCCGGCGTCTGGAGCCGATCTGCGCCAATCCCCGCTGGCTTCCCGAGGCGGAGAAGGCGTCATGACTCAATTGCAGGTGCTGTCGCCAGGTTTTTTTACTACCGTTCAGGATATCGGCCGACCTGGCTATGGCCATGCCGGCGTGCCGGCGTCCGGGCCGATGGATGCCATCGCGTTCAGGCTGGCAAACCAGGTAGTGGGTAATGGACCGACGGCGGCAGCGCTGGAACTGACCGCCCTGGGGGGACGTTTCCGAGTGACTGGCGGCGATTGCCTGTTGTGCCTGGGCGGGGCGATGGAGGCGAAGGTTGATGGCCGGCCGTTGCCCGCCTGGACCGGCCATCGTCTAAAAGCCGGCAGCGAATTGACCCTGGGGCCCGTCAGAACGGGCCTGCGCGCCTATCTGGCATTTGCCGGCGGCATTGATGTTCCGCTGGTGCTGGGCAGTCGGGCGACCTTTACCCGGGCCGGGCTGGGTGGCTTTCAGGGTCGGGCTCTGGCCAAAAACGACCTGCTAATACTTGGCGAGGACAACGGCTGCGGACAGCGGCACTGTCCGCACCGACTGCTCGACCGGCTCTACCCGACCGGTCCGCTGGCGGTGGTGCCCGGTCCGCAGCAGGAAGCTTTTACCCCGACCGCCCTGGCGACCTTTTATCATAGCCGGTATCGCATCAGCGCCATGGCCGACCGCATGGGCTACCGCCTCGCCGGTGCGGCGCTGGGCCATCTTAACGGCGCCGATATGGTATCCGATGCGGTGGTACCCGGCAGTATCCAGGTTCCCGGCAATGGGCAACCGATCATTGCATTGCACGATCGGCAGACCACCGGCGGCTATCCCAAAATCGCGACCCTTATCGGCGCCGATCTTCCCCGTCTGGGTCAGATGCGTCCCGGACAGGGACTGACGTTTCGCGCGGTAACGCCAGAGCAGGGCGCGGCGCGCTGGCGTCAACTCCAGGCAGGCATGGCCGCCTGCCTCGACCGTATCCAATCAACTCAAGTGAACTGGCTATGACTGATAAATTACCCGGCTCTGACAGTATTTTTCTTGATACCCCGGTGCCTGATCTGACCGAGGAAACCTATCGCCGCTTGCTGGAAATGATCCAACTGGGCCGCATTCCCACCAATGTGCCGCTGCAGGAGAGAACGCTGGCATCAGCGATGGGCGTGTCCCGCACACCACTGCGCGAAGCGTTCAGCCGGCTGGTGGGCGGCGGTTTCGCCTGCCGGGTGGGGCGCGGGCAACTGATGATTAAAGAGCCGACTCTGCGGGAATATCTGGAGATCCTGCAGTTACGTATTCTGCTAGAGGGCGAAGCGGCCTATGTCGCCGCCGGCCGGATGCCGCCGGAGCAAGCCGATGCGGTGATCGCAGCGCTGCAGGCACACCGCCTGGCCCAGGATTTTTCTGCTGTGGAAAACCATCGTATCGATAATCTGGTGCACCTGACCATTGCCGCCCATTGCGGCAATGCCATGTTGGAAAGCATGATTTTCGATCTGCGGATCAAAGCGCGCAGTTTTGACCAGAACGGCACTGTGGCGCGTTTCGAGCCCGGCTGCCAGGAGCATATCGCCTTGATGGAGCGAATCAGGGTCGGCGACGCCAGCGGCGCCCGCCAGTCCATGGAACACCATATTACCCAGGCCCGCGCCAGCATCGTGGCGCGGTTTACCGCAATCTGAGGGAATGCAGTGAATGAACAAGCTTAATGAGAAGGCCAGCGGCGTTTACATCATCTCGGCAACGCCATTTACCGACAATGGCGAACTGGATCTGGCGAGCGCTGACAGCCTGACCGACTTCTATCTGGAGAAAGGCGTCAGCGGCATCACCATCCTCGGCATGATGGGCGAAGCGCCCAAGCTGACCGATGAAGAGTCGCTGCAATTTATGCAGCGGGTGCTCGCCAGAGTCAACGGCCGGGTGCCGGTGGTGGTCGGGGTCAGTCATGCCTCCCATCGCCATGTGGAGCGGCTCGGCAAAACGGCGATGGAACTGGGCGCCGCCGGCGTAATGCTGGCACCGGGCGCCAACCTGAAAACCGACCCTCAGGTAGAACAGTATTTTCTCAATGTCGCCGGTCTGCTGGGCAAGGATGTGCCTATCTGCCTGCAGGATTTTCCCCAGGCTACCGGCGTCTATACCTCGGTGCCGGTGATCCTCCGCCTTATCGAGGCGCTGCCTCAGGTAGTGATGCTAAAGCATGAAGATCTGCCGGGCATGCGCAAACTCAGCCAGGTACGCAGCCAGAGTCTGGAACAGGGACTGCGGCGCATCAGCATCCTGGTCGGCAATGGCGGTTTATTTCTGCCGCAGGAGCTGGCTCGCGGGGCCGACGGCGCAATGACCGGCTTTGCCTGGCCGGAGATGCTGGTGCAGGTCTGCCAGGCTTACGCGCAAGGCGACCCTGAACGTGGCGAAGATATTTTTGATTGCTATCTGCCGCTGCTGCGCCATGAATTCCAGTACGGCATTGGCCTGGGACTGCGAAAGGAAGCGCTGCGTCGCCGAGGGGTAATTAGCAGCGCGGCGGTGCGTCAGCCCGGTCCGGTATTGGACAGCATCGATTTGGCAGAGCTGACCGGGCTGATGAGCCGGCTTGAACAACGATTAACCGACAGAGGAGTGAACTGATGGATCTGCAGATAGCCGGTAAAGTGGCGCTGGTGTGCGGCGCAGGCAGCGGTCTGGGGCGCGCTATGGCGCTGGCGCTGGCCGCCGAAGGCGTGACGGTGGCGGTAACCGGGCGCAGCCGGGAAAAGCTGGACCAGACCGTGCAGCTGATTGAACGCCAAAGGGGAAAAGCCCAGGCCTGGACGCTCGATCTGGCCCGGCCGGACGAGTTTGATAGCGTATTGCATGATATTCGCCGCCATGCCGGCCCGATAGGCATTCTGGTCAATAATTCCGGCGGACCGCCGCCGTCAACCGCTGCCGGAGTGGCTCCCGCTGTGTGGCAACAGCAGTTCAATACCATGGTCAGTTCGCTTATCCAGTTGACCGACCAGGTACTGCCCGATATGCGGGCTGCCGGCTGGGGGCGCATCATCACCAGTACCTCCTCTGGCGTCGAAGCACCGATTGCTAATCTGGGCATCTCCAATACTTTGCGCCTGGCGCTGCTGGGCTGGTCTAAAACGCTCGCCGGCGAAGTGGCTTCCCAGGGGATTACCGCCAATATCCTGGTGCCGGGCCGCATCGCGACCGATCGCGTCGGACAACTGGATGCCGCACGGGCAGGCCGCGAAGGCAGTAGCCAAGAACAGGTAAAAGCCAACAGCATCGCCTCAATTCCCGTTGGTCGCTATGGTGATCCCCAGGAGTATGGTGCGGCAGCGGCCTTTCTCGCCAGCCAGCAGGCTGCTTATATTACCGGCGCCGTGCTGCGCATTGACGGCGGGTTGATCCCCGCTCTCTGATGCCGGGAGGCCAGATGATAGACACTATTATTCGCCAGGCCGAGGTTTTTGACGGCGGCGGACAACCGCCGTTCATTGCCGATGTGGCCCTGGCCGGCGACCGTATCGTCCAGGTGGGCGAGGTGGCGCCGCAGCCGGATGCCGTGGAGATAGACGCCAGAGGATTAAGTCTGGCACCGGGATTTATCGACGTCCATACCCATGACGACCGGGCATTGCTGATGCCTGGTCTGATGACCGCCAAGCTTTCCCAGGGGGTGACCACCGTCATTACCGGCAACTGCGGACTCAGCCTGGCGCCGGCACGCCTGACCGATATTCCGGCACCGCTGGATTTGATTGCCGCCCCGGGCTGGCTGCGTTTTCCCGCGTTTGCGGATTATCTGGCCGAGCTGGAGCAGCAGGGTATTGCGGTTAACGCTGCCTGTATGGTGGGCCATACTACCCTTCGTGCAAGCGTAATGGGCAAGGATCTGGCCCGCAGCGCCAGCCAGGGGGAGCGTGACGAAATGCGCGCCATGCTTGAGGACTCGCTGGCCGCCGGGGCATTCGGTTTTTCTACCGGCACCTTCTATCCACCGGCCAGCGCCGCGGATATCGACGAGATCGTGTCGGTAGCCCAACCGCTGGCGCGCTATGGGGCGATTTACGTTACCCATATGCGTAATGAAGCCGAGGCGGTAATCGATTCGCTGGAAGAAACCTTTGCCATCGGGCGGCGCTTAGGGGTGAGAGTGGTGATTTCCCATCACAAGCTGGCCGGGGTCAATAACCACGGCCGCTCAGTGCAGACACTGGCGGCGATAAGCCAGGCGATGGCCCGGCAGCCGGTATCGCTGGACTGTTACCCGTACAATGCTTCTTCCACCACGCTGAACCCGGCCTTTATCGCTCGAGCGGCCAAAGTGCTGGTCAGCTGGTCCACGCCGCATCCGGAGCAGGCCGGCCGGACGCTGGCCGAGATCGCCGTTGACTGGCATATCAGTGATGAGCAGGCGGCAGAAAAGCTGATGCCGGCCGGGGCCATTTATTTCATGATGGATGAACAGGACGTGCAGCGCATTCTGGCATTTCCACCGACGATGATTGGTTCCGACGGCATGCCGCACGACGAGCATCCCCACCCTCGTCAGTGGGGCACTTTCCCGCGCGTACTCGGACATTATGGTCGTGAGTTGGGGCTGTTCCCCCTACACATTGCGGTAAGGAAGATGAGCGGGCTGCCGGCAGCCGAACTGGGTATCCAGGATCGGGGAAGAATTGCGCCCGGTTGCTATGCTGATATGGTGCTGTTCAATCCTGCGTCCATTCTGGACAGCGCCAGCTTCGCCGAACCACGCACTCGGGCAGCGGGTATTGAGAAGGTCTGGGTGAATGGCCGGCTGGCCTATGCTGATGGCGATATCAGACAGGCCGCCGCCGGCAAGGTGATTCGACGCAGTCGGCAATAAATTCACGCCGATAGCTGAAGGCTATGAGCTGCTTATCCTCTACCGGGCCGTTCCAGGCGGCCCGGTTTTCAACGCTTCGCGGGAAATGTCTTTTTCCTGCCAATTGAGGCAGAACCGATTCCGTCGCCTTGTTTTTAATAAAGCTTATCGTTATTCTTTCCATCAATATAAACCTTTAAGGGATGAAGATTCGTTATTGAAATAATCAATTATGAATATTAATCTAGGGTTGGAATTATAGAATAACAGTGCATTTATTAAATTAAATTATTTTAATGATAAAGTGAATTAAATAACTTATCTAAGATATTTAAATTGATAAATAAAAAATTATTTTTCATATCTACTGGAAATAAATTGTATCCAATTCAACGCTAATTTATATCGAATGATCATAGCGGAGAATGCCTGCGTCCTGAAGTCCGGCGGACATAATGATAAATAATCAACTGTTGTGGTTCACTTTTACGTCCTGTCAAGCGAGATATTAATATGCGCCTGAGTGTTGTAGGAATCACCAGAATATCTCTCGTTTGTCTCTTGCTGGAGATGAATCATGGTCTAAAGACGCATGCCGCAGCCAGCAAGTTTCCTCTGCAAGCTGATTTTTGGACCAACATGAATCAAGGCAGTGTTATCAACCCCCATCGGCAGCAACAGCAGGCGCTTGAAAAAATACTCTTGTCACCAGACCGTGGGAGTGGGCTGTTAGTGCCGGCGTCCGGTTGGCATCAGCTGCATTCTCCCTTGGAAAGCCCCTGTGTCGATATTGATCAGGTGGTGCTTGATGGCAGCGAAAAGCTGCCCCGCTGGCTGTCATTAAAACGTTACGCTTCCCAGGCAGCGGGTCACTGTCTCGGCAGTCGAGGTATCAGCATGCTGATGAATGACCTGCAAAACAAGCTGATAGCGCATGGCTTCATCACCACCCGCGTGGTGGTGGCACCCCAGGATCTGACCACCGGTCGACTGACGTTAACGATCATACCTGGCACCTTAAGGCATATCCACTTTACGCCTGATAGCGATCGCACTATCAGGCTAAGCAACACGTTATGCCTGAATGAAGGGCAGCTGCTTAGCCTAAGGGACATTGAGCAAGGTCTGGAGAACCTTCAGCGTTTGCCGGGCATGGCTGCCAGTATGGAATTGGCGCCGGGTGATAGGCTCGGAGAAAGCGATATTTACCTACGCTGGAAACAATCGCGCGGCTGGCGAGTGGGCGCGATGCTTAATGATGCCGGATCTCAGTCCACCGGACGCTACCAGGGAGCCCTGCTGTTCTCTGTGAATAACCCTCTAAGGGTGGCTGATTCCGCTTATATGTCAGCCAGCTCAGGGCTGGATGCGCGCAGTGGTAAAGCCAATAGCGGCGTTACGGCTCATTATTCAGCACCTTTTGGCTACTGGGCTTTGGCGATCACCGCCAGCCAAGTCCGTTATCGTCACCGGCTTAGCGCCGCAAATCAACTTATTCATTACCGCGGCAAGATGAGCAATCTGGCGTTCCAGGTAAGCCGGGTTCTAGACCGCAACCGCGACCAGAAAACAACGTTGAGCTATGCTGTGCTTGCGGGACAGTCTGATTTCTTTGCCAATGATCAACGGATCGACGTGCAGCGCAGGCGCGTCGCAGGTTGGCGCCTGACGCTGACTCGCCGCCATTATTTTCCCCGTGCCATGATTGACTCAGGTATCAGCTATCACCAAGGCACCCGATGGTTCGGCGCTCTACCGGCAGCAGAGGAAGCATTCGGCCAAGGGACAGCGAAAAGCCGGTATTTTGACCTTTCCCTACAGCTGGACATTCCTTTCCATCTACTCCGCCAGGGCTGGCACTACGGCTTCAACTATCGGCAACAGTTCAGTGCTGCCCCACTGACGCCACCTGAAAAGTTTTCGATCGGCAATCGCTGGACCGTCCGCGGCTTTGACGGAGAACACAGCTTGATGGCCGATAGCGGCTGGTATATACGCAACAGTCTAACCTGGCGTACCCCTTTCAGTGATCAGGCACTCTATGTGGGCATTGATTACGGTGAAGTCAGGGGAAATAACGTTGGGATTTCGCCTACTCAGGCGCTGGCTGGGGGCGTTGTCGGCTTAAAAGGACGATGGCTCAACACAGGCTATGATCTTTTTGCCGGGGTTCCTTATGTTAAGCCTGACGGTTTTAAGACAGACGATTTCACAAGCGGCTTTAGCCTCAACTGGCAATATTAACTCAATGATTACCGTAAACCTGCAATGTCAGGCATGCCATTTCATGCTCAATTAGCACCATTAATACGCGGGCATCATATTATTTTGCTTCCCTTTTACATGTAGGGCATTTTTTTCGTTTAGAGTAAGGAAACTCATTCGTGAATAAGCATCAATATCGCATTATCGACAAAATTAAATTTTCCCTCTTGAGGGGGAATAAGGGCAGTGACGGGAGAAAAGGTCATAATCTGGACCTAGGTGGTGAAATAGGGTTGAAAAAAATATTCGGTCACGGCCATTCGGCTTTCAGATTATGGGGGATAGGCATGTTTTGCGTGCTGAATAGCATTATCCCTAGCGTCAATGCCCAGATAGTGGGTGATATGACCTCCCCGCCAGAAAATCAGCCCAACATTATCAGCAGCGACAGCGGAACGCCACAGATTGATATTCAAACCCCTGGGCCTGGCGGCGTTTCACGCAACATGTATAGTCAATTTGATATTGATAACCGCGGTGCTGTCCTCAATAATTCATACCTCCCGGCCAAGACCCAGCAAGGTCTGCATATTAATGGCAATCCCCACTTGGCGAACGGGGCAGCCGATATCATTTTGAATGAAGTCCACTCCTCTGATCCAAGCAGGCTCAACGGTCATATAGAAGTTGTCGGTCAGAAAGCCCAGGTCATCATCGCCAATCCCAGCGGAATTACCTGTGATGGCTGCGAATTTATCAATGCGCACCGGGCCACGCTTACCACCGGGCGAACGCTGTTCACCGAGGGGATGTTATCGGGTTATCAGGTAGAGAAGGGGAATATTGCAATTCAGGGTGATGGATGGCTATCTTCTGCTCAAGATTATACCGATATCATCGCGCGCAGCGTCACTATCAATGCCGCCCTGTGGGCGAATGATCTAAAAGTGACGAGCGGTCGGAATCGGGTAGATGCTCTGCATGAACACCATCATACGCTCACTGGCGATAATGGGACTGGCCCGGACTGGGGGCTGGATGTGTCCGACCTGGGAGGTATGTATGCCGGTAAAATCAGGCTAAGGGGCACCAGGCAAGGCGTCGGAGTCAGTAATGGATTTTCTCTGAACGGCGAGATCGCCGCCCACTCCGGTGCGCTAATCCTGACGTCTGAAGGCCGTATAGAGAACAGTGGCACCCTGAAGAGTACCGGCGATCTTATCGTGTCTTCCCAGGCTGAGATCCTGAACAGCGGAACGCTGCTGTCAGAAAACGATGTCATGCTGGCCAGCGGCAACGATTTTGTTAACCGTAATAGTATTACTTCTGGTAAGCACATACGGATAAATGCTGCCAATCTTAACCTTGACCAAGGCGCTATCATGATAGCGGGGATTGGCCGCGGTGGGCTTCCAGCGGCAGAGGGTAATATCTTGGTTGAAACGTCAGGCGTTATTTCTGCCCGCGGCCTCATACTGGCAGCCGGAGATGTGGCGATGAAGGCAAATGGGATATCAGCCAGAGGCGGTGAAGTTCAGGCTCAGAATGTAACACTGGACACCGGGCAGGGAACATTATCAACTGCAGCAACGCAAGTTCGAGCCATCAAAAATTTATCTGTCCTTAGCGACGTTGAAGTTAACAATGATAATGGAACCTTGACCGGTCATGCCATTTCCTTTGCTGCACCTAATATATCGAATCGCCATGGAAGTATAATTCATACAGGCGATGAAGAATGGGTGCTGGCGGGTTTTGATAGCTTTGACAATGTAAATGGAAGTCTTAAGTCTGAC
Source organism: Biostraticola tofi (assembly GCF_004343195.1). Classification (GTDB taxonomy): domain Bacteria; phylum Pseudomonadota; class Gammaproteobacteria; order Enterobacterales; family Enterobacteriaceae; genus Biostraticola; species Biostraticola tofi. The sequence goes on from NZ_SMCR01000002.1 coordinate 64,270, forward strand.
GGAGAAACACTATCGATAAATAGCCATTTGCTGAATAGCCAAAAAGGTAAAATTACCCATACTGGAACCGGGAGCCTCAGAATATATACCAACGAAGCTGATTTCAAGGATGCAAAAATTACCTCCAATGGCTTGCTAACAGTGACCGGCAATGACCTGATGTTCGATGGCGCTACGATAGACGCCAGTAATATTATGCTAAAAGCGAACAAATTCAATCACCGTAAGGGCCGTATGACCCAACATGGTAGCGAAGATATGCGCATCCATTTTAATCAAGAGTTAAATAATAACCAAGGTGTAATGCTATCCCAGGGTGATATATTCCTGCATGGTAAGATTCTCAATAATCAATCCGGGTTTCTGTACACAGAAAAGGGGGATTTGAATATCAGAAGCCTTCAGTTATTGGATAACCGATATGGAATGATTTCTTCCCCATCAGGAACAGTCGCTGTCGATTATCCATTGCTTGAAAAACATAACGTTTCAGTCAGTGCTAATGCAACTAATCGCCAGGGTATGATAGCGGGCAGAACAGTGTTGATTACCGGTGACAGGCCACTTATCAACCGAGAGGGTATCATTGACGCCAGCCGCCACTTGAATATTAACAGTAGTTTTTTAGATAATGATCAAGGACTGTTAAGGGCTGGAGAGCAAATAATAATTAATACCATGGGTCACCCGATCACTAACCGACAAAATGCTAAACAGGGTGGGATCATTAGCCAAGGGGTTTTATGCCTGGAGAGTGGTCTGTTGGAGAATGATAACGGGTTGATAAAATCGGGAAAAGCCTTAATCATTAATACTCGCGGCAGCCCAATAAGCAGTCGGGATAATGCTCAGTATGGCGGTATTATCAGCCGTGATCTCATCACAATACAGTCAGGAGATATATATAACACCTACGGCAGAATAACCTCAGAACACGGTATTTTACTCCAAGCGGATCAATTGCATAACCGAAAAGGAATCTTTGGCGCGTTTAAGGGAGACTTATCTATGCGCACTCGCACATTGGATAACAGCGATGGGCTCATCCAGTCTACCGGCGCGCTTGAAATTAACACCCAAGGTCAAGCACTGATCAACTGCGCTGAGGGTGCAAACGACGACCAAAGCCAAATTAATGGAATAAAAAGCACAGGAAAAATGTTGCTGATGCTTGGGGCGCTTGATAATAGAAAGGGATATATTCGCAGTTATAATGACTTATCGATTAGCAGTAGCCGTGTCGATAATCAACAGGGTTCGCTCATCGGTAATAGAGAGTTCAGTCTTAAAACGCTGTCACCATCACAACCCATAGTCAACTGGGGCGGTCAAATCAGTGGTGGCGGCAATTTGCAAATTCTGGCAGGTGAATTACTGAATCAAAAAGGGGTTATTCAGAGCGAAATGTCAATATCAATGAATACCCCAGAACATTTGATAGATAACAGGGGCGGTATGGTCAGAGCGCTTGGCCCTATAAAAATATCCAGCGCCGGCTTCAATAATCAGCATGGCGCGTTGGACGCCTCAGGCAGGCTTGAGCTTGACACGCCGAACAGCCCGGTAGAAAACGCGATGGGACTTATCCGCTCTCACCGAGCAGTAAACCTCAGTGCAGTTCAGCTTAACAACCACGCCACTCAAATGCCTGAGCAAGGAATCATTGCTCCAGAAGTGAAGCTTCTCAGCGACAGGCTGTTTAACACCCAAGGATTAATTACTGCCAGCGGTGACCTGACGATCATCTGTAAAAGCATGTTATACAACAAGAACGGACTGCTTACTTCGACGGGGACTCTGACGCTGGGAGCGGATGAACAGCCAACTAAGCTTAACATTATCAACACTGAAGGATCGCTAAAAGCCGGCCACTTGCTTTGGCTACAGGGCTTATCACTTACCGGTAAGGGTGCCATCATCTCTGAGGGCAATATGATGCTGTCTGTCAAACAGAGCGATATCGGTCAGGGTGAAATTGATGTCAAAGGCAACCTGAGATTCGATATGCCCTATTTGATGGAAAATAGAGTAAACGTCAACGCTGGGGGCGGCCTGACACTGATAGCCCCTCCTGACGTCAACCAGAGGGAAGCAGAAACCAGCGCTGGTGGCGTGTAGCTGGGTTTTGCCGATTGGGGCGGTCGGTGAGCATGGCTCAATGGCCAAGGATGCCTCTTGTTTCGGCTCAATGATGTTTATCGCGGGCTTTAGCCGCGCTCAACGTTGATTGTCGGCGATGAAGCAAGGGAGATACCGTCATGCCGTGCACCACCACACTTGCAGCGATCAAGGTGAACGCCATATCGGTCATCCGGGTAGCGTCTGCACCTGTCAGGCCATGGGTATAAGCATAGGCAATATAATTTATACTGCCTATGCCGCGGATCCCAAGCCAGCCAATCAGCATCCGGCGTCTCACCGGCGCCTCGGTGCCCAGAGTAGCCAGGTAAACTGATATTGGCCGAATAACCAGAAACAGCAGAGCTGCCAGCAGCAGTCCCAACGGCTCCCAGTGCAATGCCAGCGTGATCCCCAGGATGATGACGATGGCCGCGGCCAGCAATCGCTCCATGGTATCGCCGAAAGACAGCGCGTCACCAATGACCAGTCCGACCGATTTGACCGGTCCGCCTTGATGGATGGCGTGCCGCTGGTTGGGATTGACGAAGGCCTCTGCCGGTCCGTGGCTACCGCTTTCCTGATCTTCAAGGGGATAGCGGTTCACCACCTTTAGCTCGGTGCGCCGCAGGCCTACGCCGGCGGCGAATGTGGCCAGGAAGCCGGAGGCCTCAACACTCTGGGCGGCGGCATAGCTCAGGGCAATCAGTGCCAGAGCGATAAAATCGCTGGGTGTCACATCATTTTGCCAACTCTTCAGCCGGGCGGCCAGATAGCCGACCATTCTCCCCATACTGTAGCCAATAGCCAGCCCTGCCACCAGCGCCCAGGCGACATCAACCAGCGCCCAATGGCTGAACATCGGCAGTGACAGCTCGCCATGAGAAGCCAGTAGCGCTACCGCCAGCATCAGTACCGGCAGGGCGGTGCCGTCATTCAGGCCCGCCTCGCTTGAAAGCGATACCCGCAGACTGTCATCGTCACTGGCATCATTGACCGAAATAAGGCTGGCCAGTACTGGATCGGTTGGCGCAACGATGGCACCGAACGCCAGTGAGAGCGACCATGAAAAGCCGGCCAGCCAATGAATGGCCAGTGTGATGCCCGCCACGGTCAGGATCATGGCCGGAAATGCCAGCAGCAGACCCATGCGCCAACTGCTGGATTTAAACGGCAGCCGCAGTTTCAGCCCAGTGATGAACAGTGAGGCGGCCATAGCGATCTCAGTGATACGCCCAACCAGCTCCGGGTGAGTGGCAATATCAACCCGCAGTAAATCAAGTACCCATGGACCGCAGATCACGCCTGCAGCCAGGTACAGTCCGAATGAAGTCACCGGACCACGGTGTATCCAGGCCGATGCCAGCGACATCAGCAGCAGCAGACCGCCTGCGGCGGCGGTCCATCCTAAAAAATCCATAGTTGCTGATCCTGTAGGCGGAGAAATTGCGAGACTTGTACGGCTATCATCAGGACCGAGGGCCGGCAAGGCTGCAGCATAGGCTATTTCAACTTGTTGTTATTCAGTAAGGATAGAGTGTAGTCCACACCCGGTAGTCTCACCCCGCCAGGTAGAGAAGGGGGCGTGCCATCCCTGGCGAATCGCTGGCCAGACTGACGGTTAGCCTCCGTGGACGCTGGCTTTCGTCGCAAATTGAACTGTTGTTCACAATCGTGACGGTCGCAGCATATTTCTATTAAACAATGAGATAGATTAATGAAACATTGTTTCATTAATAGAGGATGCTATGAGCAAAGGAATAACCCTATCATTAATGACATCGCTGATGGCGGTGGGATTACCCCTGGGACTTGCGCAGGCAGCGGAACAGCTGTCGTTCCCGGACAAGATTTGCGATGTGACCCAGTATGGCGCTGAAGGCCATCGGTTGCAGATTGCGCTGAACACCGCCTCGTTTCAGCAAGCTATCGACGACTGTGCCGCCAGTGGCGGCGGTACTGTCCAGGTCCCGGCGGGTAATTATCTGGTGGATCCGTTGTTTCTAAAAAATAACATCCGTCTCAACCTGGCCAAAAACGCGACCATCGTGGCGTCTACCGAGGAATCAGCCTACCGGCCGAATGACGCCACCCGCTATGCGGCAGCTGAGAATGGCTGGCTGCCTTTCATCAGCATTGCCGACGCTGCCAATGTGGCGATAACCGGTGAGGGCACCATAGACGGCCAGGGCGCAGTCTGGTGGGAACGATGGCGCGCCGCGATCCGGGCCAGCGGCAAAAAAGGCGGCACCGACCGCCCACGGCTTATCTACATCGTCCGTTCCCAAAATGTGTTAGTAGATGGCGTGACGCTGACCAACTCGCCCAGTTTTCACGTGGTGATGCGCTATGCCCAGGACGTGGTGGTGAACGGCACCACAATCATTGCTCCCTGGCATGCGCCCAATACCGATGCCATTGATCCTATCGACAGCCGCAATATCCGCATCACCCATAACACCATTGACTGCAACGACGATCATATCGCCATCAAATCGGAAAAGCCTGACGCTAACTATCCCGACGGCGCAGTAGATAATATCTATATTGCCCATAACACCCTTTATCAGGGGCGAGGTATTTCGATAGGCAGCGAGACGTCAGGCGGCGTCAATAACGTGTTGGTCGAGAACAATAGCTTCAAAGGGTCGATGTACGGCATCCGCATCAAAAGTCCCAGAGGGAAAGGCGGGGAAGTGAAGAACATCACATATCGCAATAACACCATGGTCGATGTAGAAGTGCCGCTAGTGTTGTCGGCATATTATAAGGCGGCGCCGATCGTACAGACTGAGGTCGACAAACTGGTCGCAGCGGGTGGATTTACGCTGGGTGAACAAATCTATCCCCCCGATACTGACCCGGCGCTGCCGTTTGATAAAGTGACCACTCCCCATTTCAGCAATATTACTATCGAGAATCTGAAATCGACCGGCAATAGCAAAGCGGCGGCCTACATTATTGGTGTACCGGAAGCCCCGCTGAGCGGCATTCATTTCAGTAATGTACAGATTGACGGCGAACAAGGAGTCCGCATTCGCCATGCCCAGCTCCAGACGCGCGAGCTGACCATCAATGCCAAAAACGGTGAGCCTCTGCAATTGGATAAAGGAGCCACTGTCGATAAATAATCTACTCGGGCTTTGCGCCGCAAGCATCTATCCGCGGGCCTGAGGCATCAGCCGGTAACTGGACTTATCCGCGTTCAGCTGCCGGCTGATGGCTGATGCGAAACGATACCCGCTGAGGGTGATTCACCGATACCAGATATTCAATCGGCTGTCCAAAGCGGTCGGCAATCACCCCACGGTAAACCAGCGCCGGGCTGTCCGTCGGCGCCTCCAGCAGCGCCTGCTCTTCTTCATTCATGGTGCCGACCCGTAAGGTCCCTTCGTCGGACACGCCCAGGATACGGTAGTTCTCTGCCAGCAGACGATAGAGCGAGCCGCTTTCCGCCAGCTTGTCGGCGGTCAGATCCGGCATCAGCGCTCGCGGCAGGTAGCTGGTTTCGAGGCAAAAGGGACGGCCGTCGGCAAGCCTGAGCCGCTTTATCATCACCAACGGATCACCGGTACGGATGTGCAGTAATTGGGCAATGCGGCAACTGGCTACCGTGTCCTGAAAATAAATCAGCCGGCTACCCGGCACGGCACCGTTAAGCTCAGTAATTTTGCTGATACCCTGTTCTATCGCCTGGGTCAACGGTCGCTCAATCGTGGTATCGGTAAGCCAGGTGCCCTGATTGCCGCGCCGTATCAGCAACCCGGCCTCGATCAGTTCATCAACTATCTTGCGCAGCGTCATCCGGCTGATGCCGAGCTGGGCTGACAACTCCCGTTCCGGCGGAATCTGGTCGCCATGATTAAACTCAGGGGTGTTCAGTAAACATAGTAGCGCCTGCCGGGCGTCGAGATAGGCTTTTCTTGGCCGGCGCTTGTTTTCGTGAGGTGCGCTCATGGTCTGATTTTGTGTCCTGAATATGACCGCTAGGAGGCGACACTATACGTGATTACGCCTTGATTTGTCATCGTTCACTTGACTAAATTGTGGTCATTTTGCCTGATGGAAAACAGACCACCAAGATATAAATTATTATTATATTCAAATAAAATACAAATAGATGTTGATAGGGACTCGACGCAGGAGTATAGCTAATGTGGTCTAATTTATGGTTCACTTTTAGGGGATACATCATGACAACAACGCTTGCCCGGTGGTCTTTAGGTCTGGCCATGGCCACACTGTCCTGCCTGGTCTCGGCCCAGCAGCAAATCCGGTTTGGCACCGATGCCACCTTTCCACCTTTCGAATCCAAAGCCGCTGATGGCCGCCTGCAAGGATTCGACATCGATATAGGCAATGCGATATGCGAAAACCTCAAGGCGAAATGCGTATGGGTCGAAAATGGTTTTGATGGGCTGATTCCTGCGCTTCATGCGCGCAAATTCGACGCCATCCTCTCCTCTTTATCGATTACCGATGAGCGGAAAAAAGCGATAAATTTCTCAGATAAATTATTCAATACCCCCGCTTACCTGGTGACCGCGAAAACCAGCGGTCTGCAGCCCACCGCGGAATCACTGCGCGGAAAACGCCTGGGTGTTCAGCAGGGATCGGTATTCGAAGCCTACGGCAAGAAACACTGGCAGTCCCGGGGAGTCGAGCTGGTGTCCTATCCCAGCGCCGAGGCGGTATATGCCGATCTGGTGGTTGGCCGCCTGGATGCCACCCTCGATGACGCGACGGTGGTGACGGAAGCTTTGCTGCAAAAGCCGCCGGGCAAGGATTTCAGCCTGGTAGAGCCTCAGGTCAAAGATGACGCCATCTTCGGACCCGGCACCGGCATCGGCGTGCGTAAATCGGATGAAAAGCTGCTGGCCCAGCTCAATGGCGCCATCAAGGCCATCCGCAGTGATGGCACCTACGATCGTCTGGCCAAAAAATATTTTAATTTCAACGTGTACGGCGAATAATCCATGAATACAGCAGCAATCATTTCTTCCCTTATCAACCAGCACTTTCGATCCGTGGGCGGTCTGCGCCAGGTTTTTCTGGTGGCCTGCGGCGGCTCGCTGGTGGATATGTACCCGGCAAATTATTTTCTCAACAGTGAGTCAGCTACCCTCCATAGTTATATGATGACCGCCAATGAGTTTGTTCATGCCGCGCCCAAAACGCTAGGCAGCCAGTCGCTGACCATTGTCTGCTCTCATGGCGGCAATACGCCGGAGTCAGTGGCGGCGGCAGAGTTTGCCAAACGTCGCGGCAGCGTTACCGTCACTTTAACCCACAACGAAAATGCGCAACTGATTGCATTCTCTGACAGCAACCTGCTATATGCCTGGGGTGATGACAGTCAGGTGATTAACAATCCGATGGCGCTTATCCTCAGCTTGTGCGTCGAAGCGTTGCAACAGACGGAAGGTTTTGACGGGTACGCCGATTTCCTGGCCGGAATGGCGCAGATTGATGGGATTATCGCCCGGGCGCGTCGCCAGGTTCAGGGGCGCAGTGCGGCATTTGCTGAAAAATATGCTCGAGAATCGCTATTTTATATCCTTTCCAGCGGTGCTTCATATGGTCACGCCTATGGCTTTGCCATCTGTTCACTGATGGAAATGCAATGGCTCAACGCAGCCCCCCTCCACAGCGGTGAATACTTCCATGGTCCGTTTGAAGTGACCGACAGCAATACGCCGTGGATCCTGATGATGAACGAAGGCCGTACCCGACCTTTGGATGAACGCGTCCGTGACTTCCTGCGTCAGTATGGGGATAAAGTCGAAATCGTCGATGCCAGAGAATTGGGCCTGGGCGTGCTGCCGCCGAGTGTCGTAGAGTATTTCAACCCGGTTCTGTTCTACAGCGTGATGTGCGAATACCGCAGTGCCTTGGCCAGTGTACGCCAGCACCCGCTGGAAACACGACGCTATATGGGCCAGGTCGCCTACTGAGGAATAACGACATGAAAGTGCTCGGGCTCGGTGATAACGTCATCGACAGATATACCCATACCGGCATCGGCTATCCCGGCGGCAACGCGCTTAATTTCAGCGTCTATGCCAGGTTGCTGTCTGCCGAGGCCGCGTATCTTGGGGTATTCGGTAATGATCCGGCGGCTGATCACATCCAGCGCGTGCTGGCAGCGCGCGGTATCGACATTTCCCACTGCCTGGTGACGCCAGGCGAAAATGGCCATGCCAGCCTGACTATCGAACAGGGGGATCGTCGGTTTCTGGGCTCTAACGCCGGCGGTATTCGCCAGAGCACGCCCATGGATTTTGCGCTTAATGATATGCCATGGCTAAACCAGTTCGCGCTGATTCACACCAGCGCTTACAGTTATGCCGATCACCTGCTACCGGCCCTGGGTCTACTGCCTAGTCTTTTATCTTATGATTTTTCAGATGATTTCGACCTTGGCCAGGCATTACTTCTGTGTCGCTGGCTGGATTATGGCTTCTTTTCCTGCGCCGAGTACAGCCTGGAGGAGAGCCGCCGGATACTGGCAGCTGCGTGGGAAGCTGGCTGCAGCCTGCCCATCGCCACCCGCGGTGCTGAAGGCGCGCTGCTGTTTAACGGCAGCCATTGGCTGACGCAGGCGCCCGAGCTTATTACTCCCGTGGATACGCTGGGTGCCGGAGATGCGTTCATTACCGCATTCCTGCTGGCGCATGCCGGCGGCGGCACACAGGCTGAAAGCCTGGCCCGGGGCGCCGGTTTTGCCGCGCAGATTTGCCTGATGGAGGGCGCATTCGGCGACGGCATGCCTTACTTTCAGAATGGCTTGTGAGCGTACCCCGTGACCTCTTTCAGGCCCATTTCCCTCCCCAGAGCCGTCATCGGGTGTACCACGATCAATCCACGCACTTTTTTCTTCAGCGCGCCCATATCCGCCTGTTCTTTTTTGGTTATGGGCCGGTTAAAGGCAAGCAGGGTCAACTGCTGCGCCTGCTTGCTCAGCTTCTGCCCGCGTAAGCCCTGCAGCCGAGCAATTTCGGCTTCCAGCCGCGCTCTTTCTGCCTGAATCTGGGCCACCCGCTCTGGATTGTCAATCAACGGCAGTGCTGCCTCTTTATGGTTGAGCGCATCCAGTGCATCACTGAGCTTTTTGATTTCAGCTTTTTCGGTTTCTTTCATATTTTTTCCAGGCCTGTTCGGGCAACGATCGCCCGATAATGTAAATCGCTGGTGGTAAGTGTAACAGGCGCGGCAGCATTCCTGTAGCCGCTACATCACGATATGTTGACTGGGGGTTAATAAGCCTTGGCAAGCGGCTGGCCCTCCTGCCATAAACGTTCGAATTCCTTCTGGTACTCATTCGCCACTTCAGGCGCATTCCACAGCACCAGCACGTTTTCTGCATTGCGCCGATCTGCGCTATTAGAATAGTTGAAACTGCCGGTCTGGACGGTTCTGCCGTCAATGACCATGAATTTATTGTGCATGATGGCATAGCGATTATTAAGTCTGACGGCAACACCTTTATTCGCCAGAAACGTCACGGCGGTGTATTTATCCGAGGCGGCTTTCTTATCAGCGACCAGCTGAACTGTAATGCCTCGAAGGTGTGCACGCGTAAGCGCAGCAGCGACTTTTTTACTGGTAAAAGCATAGGCGGCCACAGAAATACGCTGTGAAGCGCTGTCGATAGCGGCAACAATGGTCGCAATAGCCGTTCCAGAGGGTGAAAAACCGACCGATACACCGTTGCTGCGATTATCGGAAGAGATAGTGGCGGTCCATGCTGGCGTCGGGGAAAGCGCCGTCAACAGAGCTGACAGTATCAGAGCACGATATACATTAATATTGTTGATAATATTATCCTTTTCTGGTCAGGGGAGACACGGGGTAAAGCGACGTCGACACGCCGTAGGCCTACCGGCCTGGCAGAGATGAAATAGACGCTGCAGCAGGATGATACTCACCCCCAGCGTAGTCAATCGGCTGATAAGGCTGTATCGGAAGGGGGTAACTGACTATTCGCGCACTGACTCGCAAGTCTTAAGCAGAACTGCTCATTGGTCAAAAAAAGAACTGGATAAATACACAGTGATGTTGTATGTTTAATGAACTCTTCGGAGTAACTCGTTCTGACTAAAGTGGTGATGATTATGATGATATCCGCAGTGGGTTTTGAAACCCTTCATCAGACGGCCTCAATGAGCAGCCGCGAACTGGCAGAAATGGCCGGAACGTCCCATGCGGAGGTAAAGCGTTTGATTAAAAGCCTTGAAACCACCGGGCGCGTTTCCCAGCCAATGGCAGTGGCTGAGTACCAGCGTGACGGGCAGCGTTATCAGGAATACCAGCTAAACCAGCGCGATTCACTAACGGTTATCGCCCGTTTGTCGCCTGCCTTTACTCCTATGGTGCTGGATCACTGGCAGGAGAGAGAACTTATGCACGATCTGCCGGACTTTACCAATCCGGCGGTGGCCGCGCGTGCCTGGGCTGTGGAATATGAGCGCCGTCAGGCCGCAGAACGGCAGGTTGCGGCTATTGGCTCAAAGGCTGATTTTTTTGACCGCTATGTTACGGTCAATGGTGCCATGGGATTTCGCCAGGTCTGCAAGCTGCTACAGGCGAAAGAGACTGATTTCCGGCATCTTTTGCTGGAGCGGCATATCATGTACCGTCTGGCCGGCGTGCTGACCCCTTATCAGCAGCACCTGGACGCCGGCCGCTTTGAAGTGCATACCGGTACCAGCCAGCGCAGTCACACCTTCTCTCAGGCAAGGTTCACTGCTAAAGGGGTGAAGTGGATAGCCGAACTGTGGGCGACGCATGCTGCAGCGCAGAAGAAAAATGCCGCTGCTTGACGGTGCCAATATCTGCTGGTGTATTTGATTACCTGGCACTGGAAACCTCTGCGGGTCTCCATGCCACCAGGACGGCTGCACCCACGTTGACATATCATCCAGTGGCCAAAGCAGCGTTAGCGTGCAGCGCGCGCCATACACCGACGGTATCGATCATCTACCCGGTTGGCAAACCAGGCGGTTGTCAGTTTTCGGGTGATTTTAGGGCTTTCCAGACGGATCCCAGGCAGTACTGCTCGAGGACTTGGCTTACCGTCTGCTTTGTCGGCCAGGGCGAACACTCTTTTGTAGAGCCCGGTCTCTTCAAAGTCCAGAGTCTCGCCTTTGTCCAATGCACGTCTGATGGCTGAGGGGCCCATATCCAGTCGGCTTGCCAGTGCACGTACCGCCAGTTCGGTAGCGCCAGGCTTATCCGAGCCGTAGTTTACCAGATCGCCATCAAGCGCCAGAGGGATAGCTGATAGCTCACTGACTGCATGCTGGAAGGCGGCATTTCGGCTTGCGTACCAGCCGGCATTGAAGTCAGCGAAACGATATAAAGGCGCGCCATAGTTTGCCGGATAGCCCAGTAAATGAGCGATGCCAAAATACATTCCGCCACGGCGGCTGAAAACTTCCTGGCGGATTGAGTTAGCCACTGGATAAGGGTAACTCTGGCTATGGGATTCAGCAAAGGCAATGCTGACCTGCATCGGCCCGCCGGTGCGAACCGGATTGAGTTTGCCGAACAGTGTCTGGCCCATTGGCACCATATCAATGAAATCATCAAAAATAGCGCTCAACTCTTTCTCGGTGCGCGCCTTATCCAGGCGCTCGCTGTATGACTTTCCGCTTGGCGATTTGATGAGTAAGGCGGTCCGAACCACAAATGCCGGGATATGTACTTTAGCCGCGCGGTTTTCTATTTCATCCCAGGCGATTTTTGCCAGCCCGGGCACCGGGGGATCCACCTGGAAAGTAGATTCCTGAGCCGTTACTGACAGTACGGAACAAATATTGCTGGCGGTAAATTGGATCTGTTGGGCATTGAAGGCGGCGGTAATATCGGCTGCCCAGCCTTTACGATCAGGAATATCAGCCGGTATTAAACTGATGATCTTAACCTGTTTATCGGGTCGTTTAGCGTCGGCGGCATCCTTAAACGTATTGCTGCTGCAGCCAAACAGGAGCAGTGCGGATGCAATGACGACTATCGCCAACATGCCGTTGTTGCCGCAGAATGCAACAATGCCCCGGGACCACCTGATTGCCGGTGTCTGTGAGGCAAGTAAAGTAGAATAAAGTGTAGGCATGGGTTTTCTGTGCTGCATCCATTGCGTTGGGTGATTTACCCCACAGACGTTAACGGACATTCTCCTCAAGGTCAAAAGGCATCTTCCCTGAGTGTAAGCCTGTGGCCGGCAGGGACATCAAGATAACGTGATCTCGGCAGGAGCGACATGTTCATTAATTGTAAGGCTAATTAATTAATTAATTAATTAATTAATTATATATTTAATATATAAAATTGTATTTATTAATATTTATTTATATTCAATTACTCATTATGGCTAAATAAAATACGAACTTGATCACGTTATTGGAAACAATAAATCGTATAGGTTGACTTAATTGCAGTAAAAGAAATAATTTAAAGGAAGAGAGGTGGCTATGAATGAACCTGTTTCCTATTATACGCAATATTTAATTAACCCATTTCATCTAGGCGATAAATTTTCGGTACTGAGGCAGCTAGGCTCTTCCTCTCAATTCAGGGAGACTTATCGCGTGGTTCAGGTGGAACCGATATCAGGCACGGTAGAGGGGGTGCTTGAGAATCGCTATGATGATAATGGTGAAGAAATGCTGTTGGCGGGCAGCGAAAGCGAGGTTGAAACCTTTACTTTTACCTATGCTGAGCCGATATCAGCCGTCGCTCACGAAGCCACTGAACATTAATTTAACTGATCCAGCGAGCTTAAGAACTGAGCGTCAGGATAATGCTTTACCTAGGTCTGGGGGCAATAATACTTTTCGTATTTTAAAGCAGGCAGCACAATGACCGCCGACTCGAGCCGACGGACATGTCCCTAAGTTGCTATTGAGGCGGCAAGGCACGTTGCGGGGTGAAGTGGCTGTGGGTGTGGATCGGGAGTCCTTCAGGTATTGCTGTCAAGTAGTTGTGGCGGACATCCAGCAATCTCAACGAAGGTGGAATGGGTGCTTCTGGCAGCAAGGTCAGGTGGTTGTGGGAAAGTATCGCCTTTTGCAGGTTGGCCGGCCATGCAGGGATTTGACCCAATAAATTGTTATTGATAATTAGCGATTTTAATTTCAGCGGCAGGTCACCTCGAATTCTCATAATAATGTTATGTTGCAACATCAATACGGTAATATCATCAGGTAGCAAGTCTATATATGCTATGACATTATGCCCGGCGTTGACATATTGAATTTTCTTGGGGAGTTTGGGTAAAATCATCACATTATTGTTAGCTATGTCGAGATGCTTTAACGTTAGCGGCAATGTTGGTAAGTTTTGAAGGTTGTTGTCGTTTGCGATAAACCGTATTAATTTTTTAGGCAAATGGCTAATCTGCGTCAGCAGATTTCTACTCACGTCCAGAAATAAAACCTCTGAGGGTAAGCTTGCGCTAATGCGGGTTAAGCGATTATTCTGCAATTGCAGTGATCGCAGCATGGGCGGCAGTGAGGTATCAAACGTGGTTAATTGATTACCATTAAGATTAAGTTGAGCCAGCATCGGAGGAAGGCTGACGGATAAGGAAGATATCCTATTGTTGCTCAGGTCAAGAAAGACTAAATTTAAAGGTAGCGGGGCATCCAAACTGGCTATCCTATTGCTTTGTGCATGGACTGTTACTACAGAGTCGGGAAGTGTAGGAAAAGAGTTAAGCTGATTAAAGCTGAAATTTACCTCGGCAAGGGCCGGCGGCCAATTTATGTTCAAATCGGGCAGATGATTAGCGCTAACGTCCAGTTTCCTGACGGACGGGGGAAAATGAACAGGCAATGTTCTGAGATTAAATCCGCCTATTGATAACTCTGTCTGGGCGTTTTCAAGGCAAGTTCTCATCCTGCTGCCAGCCAGCCAGCGGCGCGATCCACGACTTCCTATTGAGCGCCAGCTTTCCCATGTCGAGTAGTAATATGACCTAAGTGAATTTATTCGCTCATGAGATAAAGCGCGAAGGTTAGTCACCTGGATCAGTTCTTGAGGGAGTACAGGCAGAGCCAGCACAACGTTTTTCAAACTGGTAAGATCAAGATAAGACAAGATTTGTTTCTGTAATTCTGGTGGCAAATACACCATTTCATTCAGTGTCCCTATGCCAGCATTTGACAACAGTCTTTGGCCATGAATCGTCAGGCTACCATCAGCACGTGCAAAGTATTCCAGATGATTTAATGTTATTCCTAATTTCATGGCGAACGATGGCATATCCCCAGGGCTGTTTTTAGCATGGTACTCTGCCCATTTTATCAGCTGGTCTGCGGAGATATCTTGGAAAGGCACTCCCTGAGATCCTGAGGGCTGATTCCTCGCGCCTAGACCTTCAACCGCTCTGGGGGCGCCTCGGCCGCTCAAGCCGTAATGGAGAATATTATGTAATCTTCTGGCGAGCGGCAGAGGAATTTTTTGCAATGTATTCTCGGCCGATAAGGTATATTTTGTACCATAAAGAGTATTAGTATCAGGATTAATTCTAAGATAGACATCATGGCCACCGGCCTGATGTCCGAGTAATCTGACGACCGGCACGGGCTGCTCCAGACCGGCAAAATGGGCCATGTGATGAGGTGCAATGTCATGCGTGCGCAGTGCGGTACTCTGTGCCAGCTTTGCCTGCAGTTTTGTCAATACGCCAATCCTGCCCTTGGTTTTCTTGGCAAGATTAATAATTTGCCTAACGATTTTATGTCCCATTCGGACGCTTAACCCTACGCCTGGGAACACAGCGTCAAACGTTGATATGCCAATTCCTGTTAATGCCTTACGGTCAATCGTGCTCATTGCCGGCGCAATACCATACTTTATCAAGTGACCGGAAGCAGATTTAAGCGCAACTGATAACGACTGGCGGGCAGCTAATGAGCTGATGGTGCGGCGAAAGGCAACAATGCTGCCGAGCATTGTTCTCTGGGCGAAGCGCGCCGATAGGCTTACCGCCATTCCTCCGACCGGCAGCAGGCTGATAAGATCCCCCAGGCAGGCTGGTATGGCCTCAGTTTTTCTGTCACGGGCGTCGGTGTAACAACCGTAAAAAGGGATAAATATAGGCAGTAGTATTCTTTTAAGATGCTGTTGAGATGTTTCTTCGTAACCCTGCTGATGCAGCTGTGTCTTCAGATAGTTTTTATGCTGCTCAACCAGGCGGCTTATCATCTCCTCTACGTTATCAACTTTATCCTTTAAATTATTGGATTTTAACCGGTGGTAATTAATTTTTAATTTATAGTCACTATCTGTTCTGCACTTTTGAGGATCTTCCATCAACTCATAATAAAGTGATTGGTCTTCATCGACCCTCGACAGAGTATAACCCTGCGCAGTTGATTCAAGCGCATACATCCGGGTTTCCTGTTGTGCAGTGGCGCTGAAAAGGTCAACCGAATGAGACAGAGATACAGTATAAGAATGTCGGGGAATAACCCGAATTGCTTGCTGCGTACGCAGGCTGCCTCTGGCGCTGAAATAGGCTGAAGCGGTATAGACAGCGGCGCTCGATATGAAATTTTGTTCAGCTTCTGCCAATTTTTCGAATGCATGGGCTATCAGCAACCCGTCTACCGGTATGAATAGGCTGGCTATATTATCAATCTGGTCAGAATAGATAGAGTCGATGTCGGATAAATAACCACTGGTGCCATCTGGTTTACTTAGGCAGAAAATGGGGCCGTTTTTATACTGATTGATATAGTGAGTATAATCGCTGCCATCCGCTAATGGGCAATCAGACTTCAGCTTTTCTTCTGCTGTTTTCGTTCGGGTTTTGAAATTATCTATCGCTTTATGGTACAGAATGAATGGATTGCTGGATTCTTTTAACTGGCTATTGGCTGAGAAATAATCGGTAATCACCCGTTGCCGAAATGGACTGTTCTGTTGAAAAAAAACGGCCAATTCTTCAGTAGACTGCGGGGGCGTTGAGTAGATATGATAAAACAGTGCCGAGAGATCAAAGAAAATTGACATCCATTCAGGCAGGGCGCCTTCAGCCAGCATATCCTCCAGAGAGTATCCCAACTGTATCATTTCTTCTATGCTCCACTCTTCGTTCGCCAGTCCCAGGCTGTTTGCCAGACGCATACCGGCGTGAAGATAGCCCCAATTCAACGTGCCAACAGCGAAAAGAGATGCCTTGGTTGCATCAAGGCTCAGCGTCGGCATAATGGGAAATATAATCTCGTTGATGATCCATGTTTTTGTTTCTGCCGAGAGATAACGGGATCCTGGGCCTAATTGAGGTTTATCTATAACAGCATTGATGGCGGCGAGTAATGAGGCGGCTGTAAGGTGGCGATCGTCAGTCAATGAGCCATGATCAGCCTTTAAGGAGCTATTAAGGACATTGAGGATAAACTGCTCGACAGGGCAACCAAATATCAACTGACAGAACCAATGGTTAACGGTATTGAAATTTTCTTCCACCGTCAGATATTCTGCTGGATGGCCGCCGAATTCGCCCAGTGTCCTTTTCAAATGCCGGGCAACGATAGCCAGACCCTCGTCCTTGGTAAGGATATATTCAACACAGCTATTAATAAGTAAAGCGTTGTCGTGGTGGTCTATATTTCTCGCGGTAAAATGTTTTGATAAAAGCACGCTTATGCTTAGCTTCTGTTTGGTCATCACGCTTTTTTTATGAGGCACAGAATCGACAACGTCTCTTTCCATACGAAGTTGGACCTGCTTGGTTGGCTGATTTATTGCTGCATTGACGCTTGTCGCTATCGGAGTTTGAATGATACCTGACCTTGCTGACCTTGCTGACCTTGCTGACCTTGCTGACCTTGAGTCTGGCAGCAGGTTATCAGACAATAGTGTCGACATGGGTTGCTGGTCTTTTTTTACATTGTCGGAAAGCGCATTTTGTCGTGAATACCAAGCGGCTGAAGCGGAAGGGCGACAATTTTTTCCTATAGCCGGTGAAACGATAACCCTATCTTCAATACGAGAAGAATTACTTATCTGTTTTAATGATGAATATGATTTGGCTGAATGGTTGAAATCGCTAATACCTATTAATTCCTTCCTATTATTTATTGGCGAGATATGGTGACTGGTTGCATTAGTCAATAACATTAATAGCCGAATAAATACTTCTGCCCTTACCGCCTTGAATTCATTTCCTGGATGTTTTGCTAAAAAATCGATCCGTTCTTGTTGTTTGTTGGGAGGCGGGATTTTTTCGGTTTTATGGTAAATCCCTATATTTTTTCGGGAGGTATCCAGAGATATAGGCATTATTCTTCCTTGATTGTCTGGTTCGTTGACGAGTATAGCGCTGTGAGTAATCAACATAACATCACTCATTCTGTCAACTCGAGGTGTCTTCTGGGAAAGACATAATTATTTCGGTTTTTTGCAGGCAGCATAGCACTTTAGGATAAACATATTTGTGCTTAAGTCATTAAGGGCAGGCCTGATGTTATAAAAATGGCTTGCCCCTAGCGTTATTTATCCTAATGATGTGAGCGCGATAATTTCCACCGTATATAATCTGACACTACTATAAGTATCAGACTGAAACCCATTACCGGCAGCGTAATGGCCAGTATAAGAACCGGGATTTCTATCGCCAGTTTCGCGCTGGCAGGTAGCTGTTTCCACTCATGGGTAAGCGTTAACAGCGGATGTGGTTCGGAACCGCTTCTGGGACGACGTAGCCACCATAGGTAATATCCCCAGGCTATCATGGCGCAAACGCTGCTGCCAAAAGCGGCCAGCAGGATTTGATTTGCTACCCCAAACAGGATCCCCATATGTGCATCGATGCCCCAGCGTATCAATTTTGCTATCAAGGGGTAGTGCTCAAAATATAAATGATCCACCACTGCCAGGGTCTGGGGGTTGATCGAAATGGCATCAATCTGGGTTGGCCACCGCCTATCTATTTCATTTACTGACCAGGCCTGTGCTGCCGCATAGGTTGGTTTGATTTCAATTTTGTCAGCTGAAAGGCCGGCTTGGCGGGCAATTCTGACGACGTCATCAAATTTCATGGGTAGCACGCCTGAATCCAGGGTACGCGCTGACTGAGGGTGATGAGTCTCGCCGAACGATTCAGCTAGACCGGATAGATGGCTGTTCGCGGGCTCTGCAGTCATCTCCATGCCGACATGATGCTCAGCATGAGGATCCGCAGCGGCTGGCGAGGGATATGCCATCAAGGAGGTGTTGAGCGACGGAGATAGCCAGCCGACGGCGGCACGCACTTGATCAATATTGCTGCCAGCCCACTGCGACCACGTAAGACCGGTAGCGGAAAAAAACATTAATCCCAGCAGTAGACTTAAACCCAGCAATGTATGCCAGCGCCGGCCACGCTTGAGTTGCCGGCCTTGCCGGCGGAGCTTGCGTACGGCAGGTTGCTGCTCGCCTCTACTGACCCACCATAAGGCCAGGCCGCCCAGCGCGGCTACCCACAGCCAGGAGGCGGCTAATTCGCTGTAGATGCGTCCCAGATCGCCGAGCAGCAGTCCGCGATGCATATTATTAAGCCAGGTTCGGAACGGCAGAATGCCGCTGGTTCCGTAAACCGTCATATCTCCACGCACCTGCAGCGTCACCGGATCAATAAATACTGACCGGGTCTCGGATGCCGCCAGACCGGGCTCGGCAAACATCACCCGGGTAGTCTCACCGACCGTTGGAGCCGGCCTGACGGCTGAAATTTTCGCATCCGGGCCAGTGACGGCCAACGCCGCATCAATCTGTGCAGCCAGGGGGTGGGCCTCGCCTCGTGACGGGGTAAACAGTTCACCAGCGTAAAGGTAGTCTTCGATTTGCGGGGTCAACACATAAAGCGTACCGGTTAATGCCGCAATAAAGATAAACGGGCCAATAAACAGGCCAATAGTAAAATGCAGTCTTTTCAACAATGCCAACAGGGCTGTCTTAGCCGAAGGGGCGCCTATGGCCCGAAGGGCTTCGCTATTCTTTAAGGACATATCTATTACCCAACTCAATGGTGTGCCTGATGTTAGTTCAACCGCATAAAGGCTCGCCGCTTAAGCGGCCCGAGCGGAAATGAGTATGTTAAAAGCAGGTCTTCAGCAGAGTGGGCGGAGCCCGGGGGCGAGCAGGGGAGAAACGCAGCAGCGGCGATACATCCAGGCTTGTGGACCTGATTTCGGCCGGCGATAAACGCGTGTTGAACCAACTGAGGACTGCCAGTAACAGCAAAAGCATCGGCAGGTGGATCAGCAATACGCAATAGCCACAGGCAAAATCGCTGTCCATCAGCATGCCGGCATGGTGCAGCGAAGAATGAGCGCTATGCCCCAGCGCCGGCATTGTCGTGCCGATCATCTGCTGGTCCGGACAGGCGGCTTGCGCTGCGGGATAATCATATTCAGTGTGCTCTGCCGACCGGTGCTGATGAACCGGGTAAACCGATATCGCGGGGGAGGGATGGGCGTCCATTGAGGCGTGGCGCTTCATCACCGAGGATGAGGCCGGGCGCTTAGTCGAAGCACTGTGCTCCATCGCAACAGCGTGCTGTCCGGGTTCAACAGGCTCCAGTGATTGGGAAATCACTGGAGCAATAAATATCAGCAATATCGCAAATATACCTAGCCAAGCTGCAATCCGCTGTTCAGATAGCCTGATACTGTTCAATCATGCTCCTGTAATCTATAGCGGAACGGTGAAGATAACGGACCGTTTAATCTCTTTATGATTTTACATAACGATCTTCTCACCGCGACTCACATCATCGTTGACCACTTCCGGCTGTAACCTTGAACTCACAGGGGGAAATTTTTGAGTGTCACATAAGTCATTGCTCACAAACATCATGAGTTGGGTAGTTATAATGATGTGAAGTAGATCATATTTCTACAACTTAATAGGCTTTATTTGAAGTAGATCGCTCCAGGGGGTGTTTTTCACCGGTTCTTTATCGGTTTAACGTGTTTTGCACTGAAAAATATATCTTGGCTCACATTATTGCCATCGGTGTTCAGTTATTGGCAACCAGATGAAGGTGCAAGAGTGTTCATTAAAGTAAGATTAAAGGTTATCCGAAAAAGCGGCGAAGCGGCCAATCCAAGATATCTGCTGGAAGATTAGAGCATATCCTTATGATTTATATGTACCTATTGATAGTTTATCCCTGATTGATATCACATCAGCCGCTTCCTGCTCAGCTCTCTATTCCGGTCTGACATGGGGGGGCAGTGCCTTGTCAGGTCATTGCATTATCAATGCCAGCGGAGTAAAAACTTTAACGAAATAATTCACATATATCCTACAACTTTTTAAAGGAGTTGCAGTTATGGCAATAAAACAGCAACAAATGTACATAGAGGGTGAATTTGTTCAGAATACCAGCGATAAATGGATTGAGGTGCTCAATCCTTCAACCGAAGAAGTCATCTCCCGCGTACCGGATGCCAGTGTCGATGATGTGCGCCGGGCCATTGATGCGGCTGAACGCGCTCAGCAGGCCTGGGAAGATACACCGGCCTATGAACGCGGCGTCTGGCTGCATAAAATTGCAGCCGGCATTCGGGATCGCGAACAGGAACTCACTGATATCATTGTCGCTGAGGGGGGTAAAACGCAGGGGCTGGCTAACACTGAAGTGCTGTTTACTGCTGACTACCTCGATTATATGGCGGAATGGGCTCGCCGCTATGAAGGCGAAATAATCCAGAGCGATCGCCGGGATGAAAACATTTTTGTTTTCAAAAAGGCGATCGGCGTCACCACCGGTATATTGCCATGGAACTTCCCATTTTTTCTGGTTGCCCGTAAGGCCGCTCCGGCCCTGATAACTGGCAATACCATAGTGGTAAAGCCTAGCCAGTTAACGCCGAATAATGCGGTTGCCTTTGCTGAAATTGTTCATCAGGTTGGCCTGCCCAAAGGGGTATTCAACTTGGTGACCGGGCGGGGATCCGTGGTGGGCAATGAACTGGCGGGTAACCCTAAAGTTGGCATGGTAAGTCTGACCGGCAGCGTAGCTGCCGGCGAGCAGACCATGACGGCGGCAGCCAAAAATATCACTAAGGTTTCGCTGGAACTGGGTGGCAAGGCGCCGGCGATCGTTATGGCGGATGCAGATCTTGACCTGGCGGTTAAAGCGATTGTGGATTCACGGGTCATCAATTCCGGGCAGGTGTGTAACTGTGCTGAACGCGTATATGTCCAGGACAGTATCAAGGACGAGTTTATCAAGCGTCTGACTACCGCGTTCAACGGCGTTAAATATGGCAATCCTGCCAATGAGAAAGCGCTGGATATGGGCCCGCTGATTGATGCCAACTCTCTTGAGGCGGTCCAGTCCAAAGTTGACAAGGCGGTATCCCAGGGGGCGACGGTAGCGGTTGGCGGCAAGCGCGCTGAAGGCAAGGGCTATTTCTTCCAGCCGACCCTGCTGGTCAATGTCCGCCAGGATATGGATATCATGCATGAGGAAACCTTTGGACCGGTATTGCCGGTCACGACATTCAGCACGCTTGATGAAGCGGTTGCCATGGCTAACGATTGCGAATTCGGCCTGACATCTTCTATCTATACCAATGATCTGAATACCGCGATGTCGGCTATGAAGAAGCTGAAGTTTGGTGAAACCTATATCAACCGCGAAAACTTTGAAGCTATGCAGGGTTTTCATGCCGGCTGGCGTAAATCCGGTATTGGCGGCGCTGATGGTCGTCACGGGCTTGAAGAGTATCTGCAAACCCACGTTGTCTATCTGCAATACAAGTCCTGATAAGTCTATGGGCGGGAATCCGGCGCTATTCGGTCATGTTCCCGCCTTGATAACCTGACGTTCCCTGCAGTGGTCGATTACTCTTTAGAGTAATGACTTGCCGAAAGATAAAACAGCCAGGATTTTTGATCCTGGAATACCAGATCAAGTAACGCCGTCACATTGGCTGATAAATCATCTTCAGACGCGTTGGGCAGCGCATCAAGTTTTGCCGTTATCACCTCCAGCTCATTGGCAGTAAGCTGGTATTGTTTGCTCAGTTTGAGGTACTCCCCCGTAGAGACCAGCCCGTGGCATGTCGCTCCCCATACCGGCAGCAGGACGGTTAAACAGGACAGCAACGTCGATGGGACAACAACGTTCAGTACGCAGGTAAGCAATGCCAGTACAAAGGCGATGTCGGTATTGCGGTGCAGGCGGTGGGCCAGAGCATACTGTTCCCCGGCGACCTGGCGCGTGGTGGTGATCTGCTGGTGCAGCGTGGTCTTGAGCTTTATCAACAATAGCTCTGAGGTTATCAGCGGCTCATCCGCTATCAGCGTTTCCATCATCCTATTGATATTATCGCTAACAAACGGTTGTTTTTCACCATGACGATAATACAGAAAGAGTATAAATTGCCGGTAGCGGAGGATTTCCCCAGCAACCCGATATAACTGCCACTTTTCTTTCCAGTTCTGATTCAGTTTTATCGCCGGAAAGGTTTCGCCAAGCACCGCCAGTTTCTTACCGATACGGCTGTTCCCGCCACAAAGATTAATGATAATAATGAGCACGATTGCTATAAGCTGCGCTATTGCCCAAAAATAGGGGCTGCTCAGTAACAATATGCCGCTGAATAAAGCTGATAATGGTATGGCTGCGCACAAAACCGCCACAAACCCCAACAGATAACTTGCCACAACGCCACCCCGGTATACCGCACCGTAATAAATTTCACGCTGCTCGATATAGGGCAGGGAATGGTGTTTAAGGATAAGCGGCAGAGCATGCTGGAGATAATCCGACGCTGGTCGGTGCGGCGTGCCGGTAGGCTTCATCATTTTTTTCCAGCCGTGGTATACCGACAATAAGCATTTATCAATCATCAGATGCATCCTTAAATTCATGATGGGTTTTTGGCAGGCCAGGCGGCGGTCAACCCTTACGCAAGGCCTGCAGGATAACGCAGTGCCCTATGGCATGCTGCAAAGCCGCAGGGGCCTTTATACGTTAAGATTACTGTAGAGGACCTGGACAGCTTGTAAAGGGCAGGCAGCGGCATAAATCCTGGCAACTACTGCGACGGCCTATGCATAAGAAGACTGCAATGATACTGGTCACAGGTATAATCACTGCCCTAATGATTATGGCATTCAGGTGGCTCCCCGAGTGAGTTACGCCTGAATGATAAAGGAGTGTTTTCTTGAAACGTGAACTGGCGATTGAATTTTCCCGGGTGACCGAAGCGGCCGCGCTGGCAGGCTATAAGTGGCTGGGTCGTGGCGATAAAAATGCCGCTGACGGGGCTGCGGTGCAGGCGATGAGGTTGGTACTGAACAAGGTGGCGATCGATGGGCGCATCGTTATCGGCGAGGGCGAAATTGACGAAGCGCCAATGCTTTATATTGGCGAGAAAGTGGGCACCGGTGATGGTCCATCGGTAGATATCGCCGTCGATCCCATCGACGGGACTCGTATGACCGCCATGGGTCAGTCCAATGCGCTGGCGGTCATGGCAGTCGGTGATCAGGGGACGTTTTTGCACGCCCCCGATATGTACATGGAAAAGTTGGCGGTAGGACCACTGGCCCGCGGCAGTATAAACCTGCACTTACCGCTGGCGGACAATTTGCGCAATGTGGCCGAACGATTGCAAAAGCCGTTAGCGGAACTGGTGGTCATCACGCTTGCCAAACCACGACATGATGCCGTCATACTGGAAATGAAACAGCTGGGCGTCAAGGTATTTGCGGTACCTGATGGCGATGTGGCCGCCAGCATTCTGACGTGCATGCCGGACAGTGACGTTGATGTGATGTATTGCATTGGTGGAGCGCCAGAGGGCGTTATTTCCGCTGCGGTGATCCGCGCCATGGACGGGGATATGCAGGGACGCCTGCTGGCTCGGCATCAGGTAAAAGGAAATACGCCGGACAATCGGCTGCTGGGCGAAAAGGAGCTTGCCCGCTGTAATCTAATGGGGATAAAGGCCGGTGAAGTGCTGACCCTGGCTGAAATGGCGCGTAATGATAATGTGGTGTTTTCGGCGACCGGCATTACCCACGGCGAGCTGCTGAAAGGCGTCTCTCGGCGCGGCGATATAGCGACTACCGAAACCCTGCTCATCAGAGGGAAAAGCCGTACTATTCGTCGAATTATCGCTACCCACTATCTTCATCGTAAAGATCCCCCGCTCTTGGAACTCATCATCTGACCGCAGAGCAGATTTCCGCGCGGATGCTGGCAGTCAGTATCGCTGCCTGTTAGCGCCTAAGCCAGAGTGTGCGCTTGATCCCATTTGCCAGGACGTTTATCAACGTCCTGCAGGGTCGTTTCATTAAGGTCTCTCTGCCGACGGCCGATAAATCATTAATTCCTATTATCAAAGATAATCGGCGATACGCCGATTGGGGCCGGTGTAAGGCGAAACATTAATTAGTTGAACAGGGTGTAATTAATTGCATCCACTATATGTAGATGATTATGTAGTATTTTTTGTTTATTGCTTTTTAAGCTAAAAATGAAAGCTTCATCTTAATGTTTATTTATCGACCGTTTAAAGTACATCATGCTTAATATGACAACAAAAATTAGTTACAGAAAGAATACTAGCTACACTTAATTAATGATATTCGTTCATTTTTTTTAAAAGCCGTCATCAACCGCCGTCGGAATTGAGTGAGAACATATGATTCACATCACGATTGTTTTAATGGGAATCAATTACCTACGTGCCCGCTGGTTCGGCTTGATGTTTATCGGTCTTCTGAGTGTTCTTTGTGGTGCTATCGTCTCTATTGATGCATTGGATAACTCGCTTTATTTTCCATTGTCTTTTTTCGCGGCTATTTTATTAATTGAAGGTATTGCCACAGTTCTGCTGGCTTTAAATGATGCGGGCGGGCAGAAAACACTGCGCTACATCAAAGGCAGTTCATTTATCATCGCGGCGTTACTGATATTGGCTGGTCATCATGAGGGCAATATCGTGCTGTCACTGGTATTTGGCACATTATTCCTGGTCGATGGCCTGCTACAGATCATTTCGGCCCATCTGGTGCGCTATCCCGCCTGGCGTTATGTCATGTTTGGCGGTCTGGTAGAAATAGCAGTGGCGATTTCATTCTATCAGCCTTACCCGAGCAATTATGAAGGCACAGTGCCTTACTTCCTGGGCATAGCATTGCTTTTCGCCGGTTGGAATATGATTATGCTGGCGTACAAGGTGTGCCGCATGTCGGAACAGACAACCACCGCGCCTAGCGGTACAGCGTGCTCGTTGCAGGGCCCGGT
The DNA here is from genome assembly GCF_004343195.1 of Biostraticola tofi. GTDB lineage: Bacteria > Pseudomonadota > Gammaproteobacteria > Enterobacterales > Enterobacteriaceae > Biostraticola > Biostraticola tofi. The sequence continues at coordinate 89,651 of NZ_SMCR01000002.1, forward strand.
TGACGGTGCAAATAGCGGACTCGGCTCTGATGAGGCGCGCGCGCTGGTTATTCATATCTGGACACCCGTCGGTACGTCAGCCAGCGCCGTGGTACGGCAGCCTATTACCAGCCGCTATATAGCCGCAGTGGATAACAATGGCGTGATTTCAACTGGACATGCCGCGCTGGAATCTCCGGAAGGGATTTACATCAGCTTATACCCCAAGGATGAGATTGAGCATTCACCAGAAGCGTTTATCCAACTGTTAAGGGCGACCTGTGAAAATAATGTCCCGGGCAGGTTTTTGCCCGATTATCACACAGAGTCAGAAGAATGGTGTCATTCGACGGTGAAAGTGCATATTCGGAACTATGACGAACAGCGATTAAAACTGTTTTGGCAACAGTACCAGAAGGATAATACCTATAATTTGACCCATCGAAACTGCTCCAGCACCGTCGCAAGAGCACTGGAAGCGGCCTTAGCGGGGGCATCGCAACGGCTTTACGGACATCACGGCGGTTGGGAAACCTTTTTCAAATTTTTAGTGCGGCCTGAATTATGGATTGCTGTGCAGATCCGCCGACGCGCTGAAACTATGGCATGGACGCCTGGATTGATCCTGGATTATGCCAGGGTGCTGAGCATATTGGTTGACAAGCAACCGTCAGGGTCCTGGTTAGATACCTTCCGCTGGTCTGTCCGTCGGATGATCGAACTGCGCCAGCAATGGCGGCGGGAAACGCCAATTCAGAGATAGGCCTTCAGTCCTCGTCAAAACCGGAGTCAAATAGGTCTATCACCGCTTTCAGGGCGTTGATTTCCTCCGGTCCGCTGGCCTCTACCTCAATCCTTCGGCCTTTGGCAGAGTCCAGCATCAGTAGGGCGATAACGCTGCTGGCTTCGGCTTCGGTACCGCTGTCGTTACGCAGCAGAACCTCAGCATCGAAACTCTGTACCAGCTCGAACAGTTTCATCGCCGGCCGGGCATGCATACCGAGGCGATTTTTGATTTCTACCGTCTGCCTGACCGTCATGTTTTACGTTTTTCCAATGTGCGATGGCGTGACTGCACATTTTTGCCACGCGCGCGAAAGTAGTCGGCCAGCTGTTCGGCGATATAAACCGAACGGTGTTTACCGCCGGTGCAGCCGATGGCCACCGTCAGGTAACTGCGGTTATTGGTCTCAAGCATCGGCAGCCACAACTCCAGATAGCTGCGGGTCTGATAGATGAAATTATGGACTTCGGTGTGGCGATCGAGAAAGGCCATCACTGGCTTATCCAGACCGGTCATCGGTCTCAGCTTGGGGTCCCAGTGGGGGTTGGGCAGAAAACGAACGTCAAAAACATAATCGGCGTCGATAGGTATGCCGTGCTTGTAACCAAAGGATTCAAACACCATGGTCAACTCACGTTCGCGCTTGCCCAAGAGGCGGGTGCGCAGCATTTCGGCCAGTTCATGCACCGACATTTCAGAGGTGTCGATAACCAGATCGGCCCGCGAGCGCAGCGGCTCCAGCAGGCTGTTTTCTTCATCGATGGCGCTTTCAAGCGACAGGCTCTTGCTGGAAAGGGGATGCAGGCGGCGCGTATCGCTGTAACGCCTGATCAGTGTATTTCGTTCAGCATCGAGAAACAGCAGCTGGGGAGAAAAACACTGCGGCAGGTTGTTCATCGCCTCGTCGAAAATTTCCGGCGACTCGGGCATATTGCGCACGTCGATACTGACTGCCGCAGACATATTCTGATCCGCCAGGGTCAGTGCAAGCTGAGGCAGCAGTACCACAGGCAGGTTGTCTACGCAATAGAACCCCATGTCTTCCAGCGCGCGTAATGCAACTGATTTTCCTGAACCGGATCGACCGCTGACGATCATCAGCACCATGACGACACCCCTCTGACAATTTCCCCGACGCATTGGCGGAGCATTCCTTCATTTCGCCAATTGGCACTTAATACGTTACCATGCCTGACCAAAGGCACAATGGCTTTTTGAGGTCACTCGGCTGGCGTTTCCGTCATTATTTCATACAGTTCTTCATCACTCTGGGCTGCACGCAGGCGACGGCAAACGGTTTTATCCGCCAGGCGCTTGGCGACCAGCGACAGTGTATGAAGATGGGTCTTGCACTGCTCCGCTGGCACCAGCAAGGCAAACAGCAGGTCAACAGGCTGATTATCGATGGCATCGAAAGCGATAGGCTGCTCGAGTCGGATAAATACGCCTACCGCGCGCAACGTATCCTCTTCAAGTTTACCGTGCGGGATAGCTATCCCGCTGCCGATACCGGTGCTGCCCATGCGCTCACGGGTCAGCACCGCATCGAACACCACCTGAGACGGCAGGTTAAGCTCCCGGGCCGCAAGTTCGCTGATAATTTCAAGCGCTCTTTTCTTACTCTGGCAGTGTATCGATCCCTTGGTGCATTCAATGTTCAGCACTGAATTTATTTGCATTGCTGTATCGTTGTTCATTTCAGTTCACTTAGGCGCTGTTTCACCTTTAAGACTCATCGGCCCGTTACTTTTGACGGTAACGAGCCGATGCGAAGTTGAGTAGCGTAGAGGGCTACAGTGAATTTTAGTACTGCTTGAGCTTATCTTTATGTTTATTTAATTGACGCGTCAGTTTATCAATCAATAAATCAATTGCGGCATACATATCGTCAGCCTCAGCGGTAGCGTGCAGTTCGCCACCGTTCACGTGCAGCGTTGCCTCTGCAATTTTCTGTACCTTTTCGACCTTGAGTACAATATATACCTGATTGATGCGGTCAAAGAACTGTTCAAGTTTGGAAAATTTACCGTTGACGAAATCACGTAACGCATCGGTGATGTCAACTCGTTGACCAGTGATATTCAGCTGCATAGTGTCTTCCTTCTCTGGGTAGGTCAAACCAATTGTTTACGCTGGTTCGACGGCGGGATGGATAAAGACTCTCGGTATTTTGCTACGGTACGCCGCGCAACCATAATCCCCTGTTGCGAAAGCAGCGTCGTCAGCTTGCTGTCGCTCAGTGGCTTGGCCGGGTTTTCCGCAGCGATAAGTTTTTTCACCAGGGCACGTATAGCGGTGGATGACGCTTCGCCTCCTCCTTCCGTATTGACGTGGCTGGAGAAAAAGTACTTCAGTTCGAAAATGCCGCGCGGGCTGTGCAGGTACTTCTGCGTTGTCACGCGTGAAATGGTGGACTCATGCATCTCTACCGCCTGGGCGATATCAGCCAATACCATTGGTCGCATGAACTCTTCGCCCTGCTCGAAAAATGCCTCCTGCTGCTCGACGATGCAGCGTGTGACCTTGAGCAGAGTGTCATTACGGCTTTCCAGGCTCTTTATCAGCCAGCGGGCTTCCTGCAAATGACTACGGATAAACTGGCCGTCGGCATCGTTACGCACGGTATTGCCCAGCGCCGCATACTGCTGGTTGATTTTCAGGTTGGGGATACTGTCGGTATTCAGCTCAACGACCCAACCTTTTTGTGTTTTCCTTACCAGTACATCCGGAATGACATACTGGGAATCACCGGTATTGATAGACTGGCCTGGACGCGGATCAAGCGACTGAATCAGAGCCAGTGCGGATTTAAGCGCGTCTTCCTTAAGCCGTGTCACGCGCAGCAGACTGCGGAAATCATGGCTGGCCAGCAGGTCGAGATAGTCGCTGACAATCAGCCTGGCTTCGGACAGATGAGGAAATTCAGCCGAAAGCTGGGAAAGCTGAATCAGCAGGCAATCACGCAGATCGCGGGCCGCCACGCCAACCGGATCGAAGCGCTGCACGCGTTTGAGCACTGCTTCGACTTCATCAATCGTGACATCGTCGTCGCCGATTCCCTCAAGGATTTCCTCAAGCGGTACCGTCAGGTAACCGGTTTGATCTACTGCATCAACGATTGAGGTGGCGATTGCAATGTCCAGATCCGAAAAGGGCGTCAATTCGACCTGCCACATCAGATAGTCCTGCAGCGTCTGGGTTGTTTCACCCTGGTAGACCGGCAGCTCTTCATCGCGGTAATCAGTACCGGTGCCCGATGGCGTACCCGCCGAGTACATTTCGTCCCAGGTGGCATCCAGCGGCAATTCTTCCGGCATATCCTTCTGTTCCATGGCCTCCCGGGTGTCCAGCGCTTCGCTGTCCGGGCTTTCATGGGCATCTATTTCTTCATGGGCATCCGTTTGTTCAAGCAAGGGGTTACTTTCCAGAGCCAGCTGAATTTCCTGCTGGAGTTCAAGCGTAGACAACTGCAGCAAACGTATCGCTTGCTGTAGTTGCGGTGTCATCGCTAATTGCTGACTGAACCTGAGTTGCAAACCTTGCTTCATAAAATGCGTCAATTATCCTCGCGGATTAAGCTTCTGCGGACACCATATCAGAGGCGGAACTCTTCGCCCAGATAAACACGTTTAACCTGCTCATCAAGCAGGATTTCAGCTGGCGTACCGTGGGCAATGAGGTGCCCCTGATTGACGATATAGGCACGTTCACAGACATCAAGCGTCTCACGAACATTATGGTCGGTAATCAACACGCCGAGGCCGCTGTCGCGCAGATGTTCGATAATCTTTTTGATGTCGATGACCGAAATAGGATCCACGCCGGCAAACGGCTCATCTAGCAGGATAAATTTGGGATTTGCCGCCAGGGCGCGGGCGATCTCCACCCGTCGGCGTTCACCGCCGGATAACGATTGCCCCAGATTGTCGCGCAGATGGGAAATATGGAACTCTTCCATCAGCGCATTGGCCCGGTCATCACGCTGCTCGCTGGTGAGATCATTTCTGATTTGCAGCACCGCCATCAGGTTGTCGTAAACGCTCAGGCGGCGAAATATCGACGCCTCCTGCGGCAGGTAGCCTATGCCGCGGCGGGCGCGGGTATGCAGCGGCAGTATGCTGATGTCGTCATCATCGATGATGATGCGCCCGGCATCGCGCTGGATGATGCCGACCACCATGTAAAAGGTGGTGGTTTTCCCGGCGCCATTGGGTCCCAGCAATCCTACAATCTCGCCGGAACTGACTTTTAGACTGACGTCTTCCACCACTCGGCGGCCCTTGTAGGCTTTAGCCAGATTTTCTGCGATCAATGTAGCCATGGGTCACTTACTCTTAGGGTTTGGCGGTGTTGGCAGGCTTGGAAGCCGAATTTTTGTCCTGCAGCTGAGCAGGCACCAGCACAGTGGTTACGCGTTTGCCTTTATCGCTGAAGGCTTCCATCTGCTGCTGTTTCACGCGATAGGTAATGCGATCGCCTTTGACATTGCTGTCGAGCTGCTCCAGATAGGCATTGCCGGTCAGCACCACGAAATCGTTGGCCAGCTCATAGCGCACCTTCTGTCCATGGCCCTTGACCGGTTTACCATCGTCCTGCAACTGATAGAAGGTCACCGGATTACCAAAGCCTTCCACCACTTCGCTGCCATTGGCGCCGTTAGGCCGGGTAATAACTACTTTGTCAGCCCTGATGTCTATTGAGCCCTGCTTAACCACTACCGACCCGGTCAGCGTCACTACATTGGACGTCATATCTACAGACTGCTGCGCCGAGTCGATCTGAATCGGCTGATTGGTGTCATCGCTCAGGGCCAGAGCGCCGGTGCTGGTCAGCAGCAGTGCTGCCGTCACGATGACATTAGCGGTTTTGCGGTTGGATTTCATATGAGGTTTTAACCTTTTCAATTAACTCAGCAGTCTTGTTTCGCAGATTTCCGCGCATTTTCATGCCGGTAGAGTTAAAGCCGGTGCCGTACAAGGTCACCAGGTCATCGGAGGAAACATCCTGCGTGACCAGGTTGACCGTCGCATTATCCGTCGTTATGCGCTCAAGCTGCGAGGTGTCGGTCAGGCTGTCCACCTGAACATGTCCATACAGGTAAAGCATTCGGTCATTGGTCAGCTTGGCCTCATCTGCTCTCACTGTCCAGGTTGCCACTTTATTTTCATCGTACATGGTCGCTACCGGCTTGGTAAACCAGCTTACCTGTTCGACAGCAAAGTGTTTGACCTGTTCCGAGACCAGTTTATAGTTCAGTCCGCCGGCCGGGTTATATACCACGGTCAGCGTCTGGGCGCTCTGATAGGTGGGTTCACCGTTGTCGGCCGCGACCGGGCTCTGTTCGCTGTCGCTGTCGGTCATGTTCCAGCCGATAAGAACAAGCGCCAGCAATCCCAGTAACAGGGTCAACCACTTTTTTGTCTTACTCATATGGACAACCCTTTGGCATCATCCAGTTTCCCTTGTGCCAATAATAATAAATCACACACTTCACGGACGGCACCGCGCCCACCGGCGATATGCGTCACATAGTCGGCTCTGGGCAGCAACATGGGATGCGCGTCAGCCACGGCGACAGACAAGCCAACCTGCGACATGACCGGCCAGTCGATAAGGTCATCGCCGATATAGGCGACCTGTTCGGCCGTCAAGGACAGTTTACCCAACAGTTCCCTAAAGGCCAAAGTCTTATCCGACTGTCCCTGGTAGAGATGGCTGATGCCAAGCGTACGGCATCGATCCTCCAGCAGCGTCGCCTGGCGGCCGGTAATGATAGCCACCTCAACCTGTGATGTCAGCAAGCATCGAATTCCATAGCCGTCGCGCACGTTGAACGCCTTGAGTTCTTCGCCATGGTTTCCCATGTAGATAAGGCCATCCGACATGACGCCGTCAACATCGCAAATCAGCAGCCTGATGTCGCTTGCGCGCCGGAGAATTGCCTGGTCGACGGGGCCGTAACAGGTTTGTATGGCAGAGCTTGTAACCATAAGGCTTTCCTTATTAAACGACGCCGGCACGCAGCATATCATGCATGTGCACCACACCCAGAAGCCGGTCGTGCTCCGCCACCAGCACTGAAGTGATATGGCGAGACTGCATAATGTTCAGCGCATCGACCGCCAGCATCGCCGGGCTGACGCGAATACCGCCGGCGGTCATCAGGCTGGCGATACGGGCCTGGTTCAAATCGATACCCATATCGAATACCCGGCGCAAGTCGCCGTCGGTGAAAATGCCTTGGATATTCATGTCGTCATCGCAGATAACCGTCATGCCAAGATTTTTTCGGGTAATTTCCAGCAGGGCGTCGCGCAGTGAGGCATCGAGAGGGGTAACCGGTATATCGCTGCCGCTGTGCATGATGTCGCTGACCCGCAGCAGCAGTTTGCGGCCAAGCGCGCCGCCGGGATGGGAAAGGGCGAAATCTTCTGCGGTAAAGCCGCGCGCCTGCAGGAGGGAAACCGCCAGAGCGTCGCCCATCACCAGCGCCGCAGTGGTGCTGGTGGTAGGCGCCAGGCCCAGTGGGCAGGCTTCAAACGGTACATGGACACACAGGTGCACATCCGCCGCCTTGCCCATGGTGCTTTCCGGATTGCCGGTCATGCAGATGAGGGAAATCCGCAGTCGCTTCAGTACCGGAATCAGCGCCAGAATTTCATGCGATTCGCCGGAGTTGGACAAGGCGATAATCACATCCTGCGGCGACACCATGCCAAGATCGCCGTGGCTGGCTTCTGCCGGATGGACGAAAAAAGCCGGCGTGCCGGTGCTGGCAAAGGTAGCGGCCAGCTTGCGGCCGATATGCCCGGACTTGCCCATGCCCATGACCACTACTTTACCGGTGCAGTTAAATATCTTTTCACAGGCGCGGCGGAAATCGTCATTGATGTATTGATCAAGCTGCGCCAGTCCTTCCCTTTCGGTCGCGAGGACCTGTTTGCCGGCGGCAGGAAAATCAAAGTCCGCCGGTAATGCGATATGTGACATAAAATAATCCTGATATTCCCGACAACATTCCGGGTTAGATAAACAACAGGGCCAGGTAGACAACGAAACCACATAGTAACAGACCACCCATGCCCTGGTTTATCCTGCGTCGCTTTGTGAGGCAAAATGCGGTCAATATCACGCTGGCCGCCAGCATAACCCAATAGTCGCGGGTAAAGGCGGCGGGATCAAAGGGCCCGGGTGAGAGCAGGGCCGGAATGCCCAGCACAATAGCACTATTAAATATATTCGAGCCAATCAGATTGCCCAGCGCAATATCATTTTCGCCCTTCAGCGCACCGGCGATAAGCGTAGCCAATTCCGGCAGGCTGGTGCCGGCCGCCACGATGGTCAGGCCGATGACCAGTTCGCTGACGCCGAGATACCGCGCCAGCACGCCGGCGTTGTCAATGACCATCCGCGCCGAGATAGGCATAATGATAAAAGCCAGCGTCAGCCACAGCACGGCAACCGTATTACTGCTATCCTGAGGGAGTTCCGCCAATTGCTCACGAGTAAGGATATCGCTGCCTTCATGCTGCGCCAGCCGTGAAATTTTGACCATGGCGGTAAGATAGCCGGCGGCTGCCAGCAGCAGCAACACCCCGTCCAGCCGGCTTAACTGGTGATCTGCCAGTACCACCCCGCACAGCAGAGTGACCAGCAGCAGCAGCGGCAGTTCCCGGCGCAGAATCTCGGATCGGAAGCAAATGGGGTGTATCAGTGCCGCACCGCCGGCAATAAGTAAAAAATTGATGATATTGGAACCGATAGTATTTCCGACCGCCATATCGATTTGGCCGTTCAGCGCCGCAGTGACTGAAACCAGTAGTTCCGGGAGCGACGTGCCGAACGCGACGATGGTGCAACCTATCAGCCAGGGCGGCATTCCCAGCGAGCGGCTTATCACCGCGGCACTATATACCAATCTGTCAGCGCCATAGACAAGTAGAATGAGGCCAATTATTAACAGTGACACGGCAAAAATCATGTGGATTCCCTTGATCTGGCGATAATTCCGGTCCCTGCTTAATGATCCTGCGGTGCATGGCGCTGCGCGGGTAACCTTAAGTAACCGAGCGTTGATTTTGACTGGCTGCGGCCAAAAAGTAAAACAAGGTCCATCGTTAGACATAAAATGAGAGCAAGGTTTTTTGTGTATATCGTTTTAAGAACTCGCTCCATTGCTTTAATATCTGCAGCAATGGGTTTGAGAATGGAACACAAAGGCATTAAAAGATGAACCAGAGTAACAACCTGGTCGACATTCGCGGGCTCAGCTTCCGACGTGGCGATCGTCAAATTTTTGATAATGTCACCCTCCAGGTTCCGCGTGGCAAGATCACCGCAATCATGGGGCCATCGGGCATCGGTAAAACCACCTTGTTGCGTCTGATCGGCGGTCAGCTGCCGCCGGATAAAGGCGAGATCTGGTTTGATGGCGATAATATTCCTGCGCTTTCACGTCGGCGGCTGTATGAAGTTCGTAAAAAAATCAGCATGCTGTTCCAGTCCGGCGCGCTGTTTACCGATATCAACGTATTCGAGAATGTCGCCTTTCCATTGCGTCAGCACACACGCTTACCCGAAGAGGTATTGCGGACCACGGTGATGATGAAGCTTGAGGCGGTCGGCCTGCGCGGCGCCGCATCCCTGATGCCTTCGGAGCTGTCGGGCGGTATGGCTCGCCGGGCGGCGCTGGCTCGCGCTATCGCCCTCGATCCTGAACTTATCATGTTCGACGAGCCGTTTGTCGGGCAGGATCCGATCACCATGGGCGTACTGGTCAAGCTTATCGATGAGCTTAATCATGCGCTGGGGGTGACCTGTATCGTGGTGTCCCATGATGTGCCGGAGGTGCTGAGCATCGCCGACTACGCCTACATCGTTGCCGAGCAGCACGTGATAGCAGAGGGCAGCCCGGCTCAGCTTCGCGCCAACGATGACCCGAGAGTTCGCCAGTTTCTCGATGGTATTGCCGATGGTCCGGTGCCGTTCAACTTTCCCGCCAGGGACTACAAAACCCAGCTTTTAGGTTCAGGGAGTTAACCTTCTACATGCTATCTGAAGCATTCGCGTCAATCGGACGCAAGGGAATCAATGTCTGCTATGCCTTCGGGCGGGCGGGCATGATGCTGTTCAATGCGCTGGTCGGCAGACCCGCTTTTCGCCAGCAATGGCCGCTATTGATAAAGCAGCTTTACAGCGTCGGCGTCCAGTCGCTGGTGATCATTATTGTTTCGGGCCTGTTTATCGGCATGGTGCTGGGATTGCAGGGCTACATTATCCTGACCACTTACAGTGCGGAAGCCAGTCTCGGCATGATGGTGGCGCTGTCGCTGCTGCGCGAGCTCGGGCCGGTGGTGACCGCTCTGCTGTTTGCCGGTCGTGCCGGTTCGGCATTGACCGCTGAAATCGGTCTGATGAAAGCGACCGAGCAGCTTTCAAGCCTGGAAATGATGGCGGTCGATCCTTTGCGGCGGATAGTGGCGCCTCGTTTCTGGGCCGGTGTCATCAGCATGCCGCTGCTTACTGCGATTTTTGTCGCGGTGGGTATCTGGGGGGGATCGATTGTCGGCGTTGATTGGAAGGGCATCGACAACGGCTTTTTCTGGTCCGCGATGCAAGGGGCGGTGGACTGGCACAAAGATGTCGTCAACTGCCTGGTCAAAAGCGTGGTTTTTGCCATCACCGTGACCTGGATAGCGTTATTTAATGGCTATGATGCGATCCCGACGTCCGAGGGCATAAGTCGTGCCACCACCCGTACGGTGGTTCATGCGTCCCTGGCGGTACTGGGGCTGGATTTTGTGCTGACAGCACTGATGTTTGGGAATTGAGTTAATGCAAACGAAAAAGAGTGAAATCTGGGTTGGCGTATTTATGGTTATCGCCCTGTGCGCCATCCTGTTCCTGAGCCTGAAAGTAGCGGATATCCGTTCGATGGGCAGCGTATCCACTTATCGCATAAGCGCAGTGTTCGACAATATTGGCGGACTCAAGGTGCGTTCGCCGGTTAAAGTCGGCGGCGTGGTGATTGGCCGTGTAGCCGATATCACCCTTGATCCACAGACCTATCTGCCGCGGGTTACCCTGGATATCGAGCAAACATACGATAAAATTCCCGACACCAGCTCCCTGGCTATCCGTACCTCGGGCTTGCTGGGCGAACAGTATCTGGCCCTGAACATGGGATTTGACGACCCTGACATGGGCACTGCTATCCTTAAAGAGGGCGGCACCCTGCAGGACACCAAATCCGCTATTGTGCTGGAAGACCTTATCGGCCAGTTCCTTTATAAAAGCGGCAGCAACGATGATAGCGGTTCCCCTGCCACGGCCCCCGGCGCAGAGACACCGCCTGCTGATGCCGCGCCCGGCAACGGCGCTTCACACCTGCCCGCCGCCGACAGCGGCGAGACACCGGCCCATGCGGCTGGACAATAATAGGAGATAAGCATGTTTACACGTTTTTTACTGGTGGCGCTGTTGGCGATTGCCCCACTGGCACAGGCGGTTGATCAGACCAACCCTTACCGATTGATGGACGAAGCGGCGGAGAAAACCTTTACCCGCCTGAAGAGCCAGCAAAGCCAGATCAGGCAGAATCCTGAATATCTTCGTACCGTAGTTCGCGAGGAGCTGATGCCTTATGTCCAGGTGAAATATGCCGGTGCGCTGGTACTGGGCCGCTATTATCGCGACGCCACCCCGGCCCAGCGTGAAGCCTATTTCAAGGCTTTCCAAGCCTATCTTGAGCAGGCTTACGGCCAGGCGCTGGCGATGTACCGTGATCAGACCTATCAGATTGCCCCGGAAAAACCGCTGGGAGACGCCACCATCATCGCCATTCGGGTGACCATCGTCGATAAAGGCGGACGTCCACCGGTACGCCTTGACTTCCAATGGCGCAAGAACAGCCGGACCAATAACTGGCAAGCCTACGATATGATTGCCGAGGGCGTCAGTATGATTACCACCAAGCAGAACGAATGGGCATCGACCTTGCGCCAGAAAGGCATCGACGGCCTGACCGCTCAATTGCAGGCCGCTGCCGGCCAGAAAATCACGCTGGATAACAACAATGGCTGATGCGCTCAGCTGGCAGGTCAGTGACAGCACGCTTATTCTGCAGGGAGAACTGGATCGAGTAACCTTGCTCGATCTGTGGGATCAACGTTCTGTCGTATTGTCAGGCATACGCTATCTGGATGTTTCTCGGCTGGAACGCGTCGATTCCGCCGGCGTGGCGATGATCCTGCATCTTTGTGAGATGCAGGTTCGCAATGGCCATGGCCTGAGCCTGATGGGCGTCACCGACCGACTCAAGACGCTGATTACGCTTTACAATCTCCACGATATCCTGCCCACCGATACTCCGCTGGCCAGTTAATACCAGCGCTGGAATTCGTCGTTGTCCCCGCAACGATACTGCGGGGCCGACGGCGCTTTCAACCCGTGCCGCCGGGGTTTTTCCCCGCCTCCTCGAAAATCGCACGTAAAGAATTCCTGATTATCTGATTGCCTGTTTCAGAGCGCGGCGGTTTCATCTAAGATAGCGGTCTGTTTCATGACCCAAGACAGTGAATACTCCCTAATGGAAAACCAAGAAATCAAAGATGTGTTAATGAGCGCCCTGTCGCTTACTGAAGCACATGTCTCCGGTGACGGCAGTCATTTTCAGGTCATCGTGGTGAGCGAGCAATTTGCCGGTATGAGTCGGGTGAAAAAGCAGCAGGCGGTGTATGCACCTCTGATGGAATATATTTCAGACAACCGTATCCACGCGCTTTCCATCAAAGCCTATACCCCTGATGAATGGCAGCGTGATCGTAAACTGAACGGTTTTTAAGCTGTTGGCCCTGGTGGACAATGGCGTTATTTTTTTATACAGAGAGCAGTTTTAATGGATAAATTTCGTGTCCAGGGGCCGACCCGCTTAAGCGGTGAGGTCACTATTTCCGGTGCCAAGAACGCCGCATTACCCATTTTATTCGCCGCACTGCTGGCTGAAGAGCCGGTTGAGATCCAGAACGTTCCCCATCTGAAAGACATCGATACCACCATGAAACTGCTGAGCCAGCTCGGGGCAAAGGTAGAGCGAAATGGCTCGGTGCATGTGGATGCCAGCGGCGTCGATATTTTCTGTGCCCCCTATGAGCTGGTTAAAACCATGCGCGCCTCTATCTGGGCGCTGGGTCCGCTGGTGGCGCGATTTGGCCAGGGCCAGGTTTCGCTGCCCGGCGGCTGTGCCATCGGCGCCCGTCCGGTAGACCTGCACATTACCGGCCTGGAACAGCTGGGCGCGACCATCACCCTTGAAGAGGGCTATGTCAAGGCGATGGTCGATGGACGATTGCAAGGGGCCCATATCGTCATGGATAAGGTCAGCGTCGGCGCTACCGTGACCATTATGTCGGCAGCTACCCTGGCCGAAGGCACCACTATTATTGAAAACGCCGCCCGTGAACCGGAGATCGTCGATACCGCCAATTTCCTTATCACCCTGGGCGCTAAAATCAGCGGTGCCGGTACGGACAGAATCACCATCGAAGGCGTTGAGCGGCTGGGCGGCGGCGTCTATCGCGTGTTGCCGGATCGCATTGAAACCGGCACCTTCCTGGTGGCGGCCGCTATTTCCGGTGGACGGGTGATGTGTCATGCCACCCGCCCCGATACGCTGGATGCGGTATTGGCGAAGTTGCGTGAAGCCGGGGCGGATATCGAGGTCGGTGAAGATTGGATTAGCCTGGATATGCATGGCCAGCGGCCTAAAGCGATAACCTTGCGGACCGCGCCGCATCCGGGCTTCCCGACCGATATGCAGGCGCAATTCAGCCTGCTGAACCTGGTGGCCGAGGGTACCGGTGTTATTACCGAGACCATCTTCGAAAACCGTTTCATGCATGTGCCTGAGCTTATTCGTATGGGCGCTCATGCCGAAATCGAAAGCAATACCGTTATCTGCTACGGCGTCGCGACGCTTAGTGGTGCCCAGGTGATGGCGACAGATTTGCGTGCCTCCGCAAGCCTGGTGCTGGCGGGCTGTATTGCCGAAGGTGTGACGGTGGTTGATCGTATTTACCATATCGACCGCGGCTATGACTGCATCGAAGCCAAACTGCGCAAGCTGGGCGCCAATATCGAGCGTATCAGCGGCGAGTAATATTGCCTGCCAATAAAAAACGGTCAGCCGCAGCTGACCGTTTTTTTTTATCAGGGCCATTTTCAGCCCGATGCGGGATATTCCTGTATGGTCACCGTCAGCGACAGCCGGTTGCCGTTACGCATCACCTCGACCGGGATTTGCGAACCAGGCCGTATCTCGGCGACCTGATCCATGGTCTCGATAGCGGAAACCGCAGGCTTGCCGTTGACGCTGAGAATCACGTCGCCCGGCTCGATACCCGCCTGAGCCGCCGGACCGCCGGGGGTTATCTCGTTAAGAATGATGCCCTGGATCCGGTCCAGGCTGCTGCCGGCGCTATGAAGGGGAGGGGCCTCATGTCCGCCGACGCCGATGTAGCCGCGGATAACCCGGCCATCGCGGATAAGCTTGCCCATGACTTTGCTGGCCAACGCGGTAGGAATGGCAAAGCCGATGCCTTCCGGCGTCTCGCCATTGTTGCTTTTATCAAATGACAGTGTATTGATACCGACCAGTTCGCCAAGGGTATTGATAAGCGCGCCGCCCGAGTTACCTTGATTGATCGAGGCATCGGTCTGCAGAAAGTTCTGTCGTCCAGAGGGGCTCAGGCCAATGCGTCCGGTGGCGCTGATAATGCCCTGGGTGATGGTCTGGCCGAGGTTATAGGGGTTACCGATAGCCATGACCACATCACCTATATGCGGCGCCCGGTCGACATTGATCGGAATCACCGGCAGGTTGCCGGAATCGATTTTCAGCACCGCCAAATCAGTCAGGCTGTCCGAGCCGACCAGCAGGGCTTCGTATACTCTGCCGTCCTGTAGCGCCACGATAATCTGCTCGGCATCATTGATGACATGTTTGTTGGTCAGCAGGTAGCCCTTTTGGTTCATGATGACGCCGGAACCGAGGGTGCGAAGCTCAAGGTCTTTATGGGAATTGGCATTAGCGCTGCGGTTATACACATTCACCACCGCAGGCGCTGCCCGCCTCACCGCTTTGTTATAGCTTAACGGCGCTTCATCTTCGCTTACGTTTGGTGAAGACAGCAGGTCTCGGGTTGTTGAACGCAACCCCGGAAGCGTCAGCAGCAGCACACCCGCAATGATAAAGCCGAAGATAATGGCACGTATGAGCTTAACCAGCATGATGTCCGAACGGGAAGTGGGAAATAGCGGCAGGATAGCATGAGTTGATCGGACACCGCAGTGCCGGTGTCCGATTTTTTTTCAAATCAACGTAATAACAGGAAAATACTCTCTTCACCGCGCACGATATTCAGCGCCATGACCGGAGGTTTGGCATCCAGTATCTTACGCAGCTGGGTGATATTTTCTACCCGCTCACGGTTGACGCCGATAATCACGTCGCCTTTCTGCAAACCGATTTGTGCGGCCGGAGCATCCTTGGTGACGTCGTCGATCCGTACGCCCTTACTGCCGTCCTTGAGCTGGCCATTGCTCATCGCCGCGCCCTGCAGCGCCGGCGTTAGGATTTCGGCGCTGGTGGTGGCGGATGAACTGTCGTCCAGCGTAACGCTGACATCCTGAGGCTTGCCGTTGCGCAACAGGCCCAGTTTGACCGCTTTACCTGGAGGCGTAGTACCGATTTTGACCCGCAACTCGGCGAAACTTGCGATAGGCTTGCCTTCAATGGAAACAATAATGTCCCCTGCCTTGATGCCGGCCTTGGCCGCCGCCGAGCCCGGGATCACTTCGCTGACGAACGCCCCGCGCTGGGTATCAATTTTGAACGCCTTGGCCATATCGGCGGACATTTCACTGCCTTTGATGCCCAACTGGCCGCGTTTGACTTCGCCAAACTCGATAAGCTGCTGGCTCAGGCCCTGCACCATATTGCTCGGGATAGCAAAGCCGATACCGATATTGCCGCCGCCGGGGGCCAGAATGGCGGTATTGATACCGATAAGCTCGCCGTTAAGGTTGATCAGCGCGCCGCCCGAGTTGCCGCGGTTGATTGAGGCATCTGTCTGGATAAAGTTTTCCAGACCTTCCAGATTCAAACCGCTGCGGCCAAGGGCGGAGACGATGCCCGAAGTGGCGGTCTGGCCGAGGCCGAACGGGTTGCCGACCGCGACGGCGAAATCGCCTACCCGCAGGTTGTCCGAGTCAGCCATTTTGACTTCGCTCAGGTTCTTGGGGGAGGGCAGTTGCAGCAGCGCCAGGTCGGTCTGCTCATCATGACCGACCAGCTTGGCGTCGAATTCGCGGCCATCATTTAGCTGGACCTTGATCTTGTCGGCGCCGTTCACCACATGGTTATTAGTGATGACATAGCCTTTAGCCGCATTGATGATAACGCCTGAGCCCAAGCCCTCGAAAGGCCGTGAATCACCTTGTTCGCCACTGCCGGGGAAATTAGGGCCGAAGAAATATTTAAACTCTTTCGGCAGGTTAGGCCTCTGCACCTTCTGGGTGCCTTCAACATGGACGCTGACCACGGCGGGCAGGACCTTCTCGAGCATCGGCGCAAGGCTTGGCATGGACTGCCCGGGGACGGTGGCGGGCAGCGCCGCGGTTGCCGGCGCCAGCGGTGCCAGCCCGAGCCCGATACAAAGTGCTAGTGTGCTGAAAAGAGGTGTTGTTTTCATTCGACTGTGAACTCGCTCGTTATCCGTTACAAAAGCCATTAATCATGGACCCTGAAAAACCTGACCAATAACTCCTATGACTGGTCCCGCGCAATAAAAGTTCAGTCAAAGCGCGGGGTTATGCCGGTATGTAGTCTACGCCCGGCAATCAACCGCTACTTACGGGATTGCGGGGTGCGCAGTAAGCCGCTGGCGCTTTCCGGATAGTCACGGGGCTGCATCTCGACCGGAATCTGGTCGTTATCGGCTTCCGCTTCGGTCAGGCGATAGCGGAATGGGTTCTGCTCGCCCGGCACATCCGGCAGCAGGTTATTTGAGCTCTTGGCCATATGCTGGTACAGCTGACGATAGTCATCGGCCATGTTATCAAGCAATTCGGCGCTGCGCGCAAAATGCCCGGTCAGTTCCTTGCGATACTGGTCAAGCTCCGCTTTGCTGGTATCCAGTTCCTTTTGCAGCGTCTGCTGCTGGCGGAGTTTGCGGTTACCAAACCGCATAGCGAGCGCACCTATGATGATGCCCACCACTAATCCAATCAGCGCATATTCCCAGGTCATAATGACTCCTATATTTGACTTCGTTGTCCCGCGGGGGGTTCACACTTATGATACTCACTATAACCGTTTACCGCGTCAGTGTGGAATCCTGATAATGTGACAGCAGGCAAAGTGCGGTAATTTGCTGTTATTGTGTCACTTGATACTGCACTGCTAACGGCTTGTTTTGCTAAAATCCTTATCTTTCTATTTGTTACCAGGGAATGTCAGCGACTTATGAGTGCCTCATCACCCTTGACCCTCTACCAGCGGATGCTGACGGAAGGTGAATATAAACCCGATGCCGTGCAGGCCCTGGCGGTCGGTAAACTGGACAGCATCTACCATCAGCTTTTAGCGCGACGCAGCGAACGGTCGGCGTCATCCGGCGGTCTGCTGGCGAAAATCGGCAAATCGCTGCTGGGTAAAAGCCGCCCGGTGCCGGCGCCGGTCACTGGCTTATATATGTGGGGCGGAGTGGGCAGAGGCAAGACCTGGCTGATGGATCTTTTTTATCGCAGCCTGCCGCCGGAGCGAAAAATGAGACTTCATTTCCACCGTTTCATGCTGCGGGTGCATGAGGAAATGAACGAACTGCAGGGACATCAGGACCCGTTGGAAATTATAGCCGATCGTTTTCGCCACGAGGCGGATGTCCTGTGTTTCGATGAATTTTTTGTTTCCGATATCACCGATGCCATGCTGTTGGGGACCTTGATGCAGGCACTGTTCGCCCGCGGCATCACTCTTATCACTACCTCCAATATACCGCCCGACAATCTTTATCATAACGGACTGCAGCGTTCGCGCTTTCTGCCGGCGATTAAACTTATCAAGCAGCACTGCGAGACGCTGAATGTCGATGCCGGTATCGATTACCGGATGCGTACGCTGACCCAGGCCAATCTGTACCTGACGCCGCTGAATGCCGACACCCGGCAGCAAATGGATACGATTTTTTCCCGTCTGGCGGGCAGCCATCTGCCCCAGCAGTCGGAGCCGCTGATAGTCAACCACCGGCCGCTGCAGACCATCGGTGCGGTAGCGGGCGTGGTGGCGCTGGATTTTTCGGTGCTGTGCGCCGAGGCACGCAGCCAGAACGATTACATCGCGCTGTCACGCCTCTACCACAGCGTGCTGCTGTATGATGTGCACGCCATGGGCAATCAGGATGAGAATACCGCCCGGCGGTTCCTGGCGCTTATCGATGAGTTCTACGAGCGCCAGGTCAAACTGGTGATTGCCGCCGATGTGCCGATGGACCGGCTGTACAGCGGCGCAATGCTGAAATTCGAATATCGGCGCTGCCTGTCCCGCCTGCAGGAGATGCAAAGCGAGGAGTATCTGAGCCTGCCGCATCATCCTTAAACAATGGACATCGTATTAACTGTAAAAAGTGTTCGATCTTTAGGGGCGACTTCTCTATAATCTTGCGACCCCACGTTACAACGAAGTTTTTGTTTCCCGGAAACTTCGATCGTGCCAGCAACGGCTTATTCGAAGGGGTAGGTTTGCTGGACTAGATAGCCGTGTGAGCCTCATAACTGTTCATTGAAGCGTTTGGGTGTTCACCAACGTGTAACTTAAATTGGGTAAGCTTTTAATGAAAACTTTTACAGCAAAGCCAGAAACCGTCAAACGCGACTGGTATGTTGTTGACGCCAGCGGTAAAACCCTGGGTCGTCTTGCTACCGAACTGGCTTCACGCCTGCGCGGTAAGCATAAACCGGAATATACTCCGCACGTGGATACCGGTGATTACATCATCGTTCTCAACGCTGAGAAAGTCGCTGTAACTGGCAACAAGCGCAGTGACAAAATATATTATCACCACACCGGCTACATCGGTGGTATTAAACAAGCGACCTTTGAAGAGATGATTGCCCGCCACCCTGAGCGTGTGATTGAAATCGCGGTTAAAGGCATGTTGCCAAAAGGCCCGTTGGGTCGTGCAATGTACCGTAAGCTGAAAGTTTACGCTGGTACCGAGCACAACCACTCGGCTCAGCAACCGCAAGTTCTGGACATTTAATCGGGATTATAGGCAATGGCTGAAAATCAATACTACGGCACTGGTCGCCGCAAAAGCTCTTCCGCACGCGTCTTTGTTAAGCCGGGTAGCGGTAACATCGTCATCAACCAGCGTACACTGGATCAATACTTCGGTCGCGAAACTGCCCGCATGGTAGTTCGTCAGCCGCTGGAACTGGTCGACATGGTTGGTAAATTTGACCTGTACATCACCGTCAAAGGTGGTGGTATCTCTGGTCAGGCAGGCGCAATCCGTCACGGTATCACCCGTGCACTGATGGAATACGATGAATCTTTACGTGCTGAACTGCGTAAAGCCGGCTTCGTAACCCGCGATGCCCGTAAGGTTGAACGTAAGAAAGTCGGTCTGCGTAAAGCACGTCGTCGTCCTCAGTTCTCCAAGCGTTAATTTCTGGCTGGTCTCCAGCTACAAAAAGCCCGGCATGGCCCGGGCTTTTTTATTGGCGCTTAAAATTTCATGTCTCATTCCCATGTATTGATGATGATTTGCCACTTGTCGTCCCACAATACGGGCAAAATCTGATAAACTATCCAACACTTTAGTGCCTGTTTACTTAACTGAAGTCCTGCCTTAGTTCCGTTTCCCACACTGTGAGCGGATGCGCCAGGCGGACTGACAATAGGTAACGGTCAGACATTTCAGGATAATAGCCAGTTTCCCAGGGCTATTCGCGGTATTTTCTTTAATAAACTTGGAGGTTTTCATGGCTGTCGCTGCCAACAAACGTTCGGTGATGACGCTGTTTTCCGGCCCGACCGACATTTTTAGCCATCAGGTGCGTATCGTACTGGCAGAAAAAGGGGTAAGTGTCGAGATTGAGCAGGTTGAAATGGATAATCTGCCGCAGGACCTGATTGACCTGAACCCCTATCGCACAGTGCCGACACTGGTTGATCGTGAGCTTACGCTTTACGAATCGCGCATTATTATGGAATATCTGGATGAGCGCTTTCCCCATCCGCCGCTGATGCCGGTTTATCCGGTTGCGCGCGGCACCAGTCGCCTGATGATGCACCGCATCCAAAGCGACTGGTATACGCTGATGCATAAAATCGAGCAGGGTAGCCAACAGGAAGCCGAAAGCGCTCGTCGCCAGTTACGCGAAGAACTGCTGGCAGTCGCCCCGGTTTTCAACGAAGCGCCGTATTTCATGAGCGAAGAGTTCAGCCTGGTGGATTGCTATCTGGCTCCGCTGCTCTGGCGGTTGCCGCAAATGGGCATCGAGTTGTCCGGTGCCGGCGCTAAAGAGCTGAAAGGCTATATGACCCGCGTGTTTGAGCGGGATGCATTCCTGGCATCTCTGACCGAAGCTGAGCGCGAAATGCGCCTGCAAACGCGGGGTTGATGCATGGAAGTCTCTCAACTCTCTCCCCGTCGTCCCTATCTGCTGCGGGCCTTCTATGAATGGCTGCTGGACAATGAGCTCACGCCTCACCTGGTGGTGGACGTGACGATTGCCGGCGTTGAGGTCCCCATGGAGTTTGCCCGTGACGGGCAAATAGTGCTCAACATCGCCCCTCGTGCGGTGGGGAACCTGGAAATGACCAACAATGGCGTGCATTTCAACGCGCGTTTTAGCGGCATAGAGCGGGAAGTGATTGTCCCTATGGCGGCGGTGCTGGCGATTTACGCCCGTGAAAACGGTGCCGGTACCATGTTTGAGCCTGAGGTTGCCTATGAGCAGGATAACCAGGACAAGGCTGAAGAGGCGCCTGAAACCGTCATGCAGGTCATTGACGGTGACCGTCCGGACGTAAGCGAGGATGACCATGTTGATGAGGAGCCACCTACGCCACCGCGTGGCGGCCGGCCGTCTCTTCGGGTGGTTAAGTAATCGTCACTGATTTGCCGCTGGAGTTGCGCCCCTGGCCGACTCCCGCAGAGATAGCAATAAGACAGCCGGCGGACGCCGGCCTGTCCTTTTACACTTCCAGATAGTTCATGATGCCATCGGCCGCTTTGCGACCTTCAGCAATGGCCGTCACCACCAAGTCCGAGCCCCTTACCGCATCACCGCCGGCGAAGATTTTAGGATTGCTGGTCTGGAATGCCGTTTCGCTGTCCTCGGGTGCCATGATCCGACCTTGGCTGTCCAGCTCAACGCTGAAGTCAGCCAGCCATGACATTTTGTGGGGACGGAAGCCGAATGCCATCACTACCGCATCAGCGGCGATCACCTGCTCGGAGCCGGCGATGATTTCCGCTTTCCGGCGGCCATGGGCATCAGGCTCGCCCATCTGGGTCCGAACCATTTTGACGCCGCTGACCCGGCCGGCATGATTGACTTCAATGCTGACCGGCTGCAGGTTGAACATGAACTCAACCCCTTCTTCGCGCGAGTTTTTGACTTCCCGGCGCGATCCGGGCATGTTTGCTTCATCCCGACGATAGGCGCAGATCACATGGCTGGCGCCCTGGCGGATCGACGTGCGCACACAGTCCATGGCCGTGTCGCCGCCGCCCAGTACCACCACCCGCTTACTTTCCATACTGACATAGGGCGCAGGCTCGATGTTGCCGAAGCCCATCAATTCGCGGGTATTGGCAATCAGGAACGGCAGCGCATCAAACACTCCCGGCGCATCTTCGTTATCCAGGCCGCCGCGCATTGACTGATAGGTGCCGACGCCCAGGAATACCGCGTCGAACTCACCCAGCAAATCGCTCATCTGAATGTCTTTACCGACTTCGGTATTCAAACGGAATTCAATTCCCATTTCAGAGAATATTTCCCGCCGTTTTATCATCACCTCTTTCTCAAGCTTGAAGGACGGAATACCAAAGGTCAGCAGGCCGCCAATCTCGGGATGACGATCGAACACTACCGCCTGCACGCCGTTACGCGCCAGCACATCGGCGCAGGCCAGACCTGCCGGGCCGGCACCCACTATCGCCACGCGCTTGCCGGTAGCCTGCACGCCGGCGACGCTGGGTTTCCAGCCCATTTCGATCGCTTTATCATTGATATAGCGTTCAATATTACCAATGGTTACCGCGCCGAACTCATCGTTCAAGGTGCAGGATCCCTCGCACAGACGGTCCTGGGGGCAAACACGGCCGCAGACTTCCGGCAGGCTGTTGGTCTGATGCGAAAGCTCAGCCGCTTCAATAATACGGCCTTCATTGGCCAGTTTCAGCCAGTTGGGAATGTAATTGTGTACCGGGCACTTCCATTCACAGTAAGGGTTACCGCAGGACAGACAACGATCGGCCTGGGCTTTGGACTGCGAGTCAGAAAAAGGCTCGTAGATTTCAACAAATTCAATTTTACGGATCTTGAGCGGTTTTTTTGGCGGATCTACGCGCTGCAAGTCGATAAATTGATAAACATTTTGACTCATCATTGACCTCTTACTGCGCTTGCACGCGCAATTCAGCTGCAGAACGGCTACGGTGACCCAGCAGCGCCTTCACATCACTCGATTTGGGTTTTACCAGGGCAAAGCGTGAGGCCCAGGCCGGCCAGTCGGACAGGATTTCCTCGGCGCGGCTGGAACCGGTCAACTGGGCGTGTTCGGTGATCAGGCCGCGCAGATGCTCCTCATGGATAGCCAGTTCGGCGACCTCGATAACTTCAACCAGCTCATTATTGACTCGTTTGGCCAAATCACCCTGTTCATCCAGCACATAGGCAAAGCCACCGGTCATGCCGGCGCCGAAGTTGACGCCAGTGCGGCCGAGAACGCAGACAATCCCGCCGGTCATGTATTCACAACCGTTGTCGCCTACGCCTTCCACCACCGTTATCGCCCCCGAGTTACGGACGGCAAAACGTTCACCCGCGCGTCCGGCAGCAAACAACTTGCCGCCGGTGGCGCCATAGAGGCAGGTATTGCCGATGATGGTCGCTTCATGACTGCGGAACGCCGAACCCACCGGTGGGCGCACGACAATCCTGCCGCCGGCCATGCCTTTGCCGACATAGTCATTGGCATCACCGGTCAGGGTAAGTTCTACGCCGCCGGCGTTCCAGACGCCGAAGCTCTGGCCGGCGGTGCCGGTGAAGTTAACTTTGATTGGGTCTGAGGAAAGACCCTGATCACCATGGCGGGCGGCAATGTCGCCCGATAGCGAAGCGCCCACCGATCGATCGGTATTATGGATGTCGTAGTAGAAGGTTTTGCTCTGCCGCGCCTCGACATAGGGCGTGGCGTGGTCCAACAGGGCTTTATTCATCAGGCCCGGGTCGAATGGCGGATTGCTTTTTTCAGTGCAATACAGCGCTTTGCCCGCAAGGGGGGTAGCGGTTTTCAACAGCGGCGACAGATCCAACTTGTTCTGACGCGCGGTGAAACCATCCAGTTCGACCAGTAAATCGGTGCGGCCAATCAGGTCGACCAGCCGAGTGACGCCCAGCTCAGCCATGATTTCGCGGGTTTCCCGGGCGATAAACCGGAAGTAGTTAGTCACCCGCTCAGGCAGACCGTGGTAGTGATCGCGGCGCAGCTTTTCATCTTGGGTCGCCACGCCGGTGGCGCAGTTGTTCAAATGGCAGATACGCAGGTATTTACAGCCCAGCGCGACCATCGGGCCGGTGCCGAAGCCAAAGCTTTCAGCGCCCAGAATCGCCGCTTTCACGATATCCTGGCCGGTTTTCAGTCCGCCGTCGACCTGCAGCCGGATTTTGTGACGTAGTCCATTGGCGACCAGCGCCTGCTGAGTTTCGACCAGGCCCAATTCCCATGGACTACCGGCATACTTTACCGAAGACAACGGGCTGGCGCCGGTGCCGCCATCATAGCCGGCGATGGTTATCAGATCGGCATAGGCTTTGGCAACGCCGGTGGCGATGGTGCCTACCCCTGGTTCCGACACCAGTTTGACCGAAATCAAGGCCTTGGAGTTAACCTGTTTCAGGTCGAAAATAAGCTGGGCCAGGTCTTCGATCGAGTAGATGTCATGATGCGGCGGCGGCGATATCAGCGTAACGCCAGGCACCGAGTAACGCAGACGCGCGATATACGGCGTAACTTTGTCGCCGGGCAGCTGGCCGCCTTCACCGGGCTTGGCTCCCTGGGCGACTTTTATCTGGATAACGTCGGCGTTGACCAGGTAAGCGGGCGTTACGCCAAAACGGCCAGATGCCACCTGCTTGATGCGAGACACCTTATTGGTACCGTAACGGGCCGGATCTTCGCCGCCTTCGCCTGAGTTGGAAAATCCACCCAGGCTGTTCATGGCGATAGCCAGGGATTCGTGAGCTTCCGGGCTCAGGGCGCCGATGGACATAGCGGCGGTATCAAACCGTTTGAACAGGTTTTCTGCCGGCTCAACCTGGTCCAGCGCTACCGCTTCGGCAGTGGCCGGCCTGATAGCCAGCAGGTCGCGCAACGTCGATGCCGGTCGTTCATTGACCCGTTTGGCATAGTGCTGGTAGTCGCTGTACTCACCGGACTTGACCGCATGCTGCAGGCTGTTCACTACATCCGGGTTATAAGCGTGGTATTCGCCACCGTGCACATATTTGAGCAGGCCGCCCTGATCCAGTGATTTACGTTTTAGCCAGGCGCGCTTGGATAGATTGATCAGATCTTGTTCAAAATCGGTAAAGCTGGCGCCGCCAATGCGGCTGACCACGCCCTGGAAGCACAGCTCAGACAACTCTTTATGCAGGCCCACCGCCTCGAACAGCTTACAGCAGCGATAGGAGGCGATAGTGGATATGCCCATTTTGGACATGATTTTGTACAAGCCCTTATTGATGCCGTTACGGTAGTTAAGCATCACGCTGCGATATTCTTTTTCGATGGTGCCGTTATCGACCATCGCCGCCAGGGATTCATAGGCCAGATAGGGGTATATCGCGGTAGCGCCAAATCCTAACAACACGGCAAAATGGTGCGGATCGCGAGCACTGGCGGTTTCAACAATCAGGTTGGCGTCGCAGCGCAGGTTTTTTTCCACCAGTCGGGCATGGATTGCGCCGACCGCCATCGGTGCCGGCACCGGAATGCGGTCAGCAGCGATTGCCCGGTCGGTCAACACCAGCAGCACCGTGCCCTGCCGAATTTTTTCTTCGGCTTCATCACACAGCCGAAGCAGAGTTTCTTCCATACCGCTGACCGAAGGCTGATAGGTAATATCCATCTTGTCGGCGCGATAATGACGTTCTTCCTGGTGGGTCAGCTGGGTAAAATCAGAATACAGCAGAATCGGCGATTTAAACGCCAAGCGATGAGCCTGGCCTTCGGCTTCGCAGAACACGTTCATTTCGCGGCCGATACAGGTGGCCAGCGACATCACATGGGCTTCGCGCAGGGAATCGATTGGCGGGTTGGTCACCTGGGCGAACTGTTGGCGGAAATAGTCATAAATCACGCGCGGACGGCTAGACAGTACGGCAAAGGGGGTATCGTCGCCCATCGAACCGGTGGCTTCCTGGCCATTCTCACCCAACACCCGGATGATGGAGTCCAGTTCTTCGTTGGAATAGGCAAACTGTTTCTGATAGCTTTCCAGCAGGGTATCGTCGAGCTGACGTGAACCCACTTGGTCATCCGGCAGATCTTCGAACGGCGTCAGGCGCAGGACGTTCTTTTCCATCCACTCTTTATAGGGATGGCGGCTCTTCAGATCATCATCGTTTTCCGCCGAATGCAGAATGCGGCCGTTGCGGGTATCGATCACCATCAATTCGCCGGGGCCGACGCGGCCTTTTTCCACGACTTCGTCAGGCTGGTAGTCCCAGATGCCAATTTCAGAGGCGCAGGTAATCAGCTTGTCGGTGGTAATGACATAGCGCGCCGGACGCAAGCCGTTGCGATCCAGGTTACAGGCGGCAAAGCGGCCATCGGACATCACCAGACCGGCGGGGCCATCCCAGGGTTCCATATGCATGGAGTTGAAGTCAAAAAATGCACGCAGCTCAGGGTCCATATTGTGGTTGTTCTGCCAGGCGGGCGGCACCAGCAGGCGCATGGCGCGGATAAGGTCCATACCGCCGCTGAGGAACAATTCCAGCATATTATCCAGCGAGCTTGAATCGGAGCCGGTCTCGTTAACAAACGGTGCGGCATCCTGCAAATCGGGTATCAGCGGCGTTTTCAGCTTATAGGCACGGGCTCGGGCCCATTGCCGGTTACCGGTAATGGTATTGATTTCGCCATTATGGGCCAGGTAACGGAACGGCTGCGCCAGCGGCCAGCGCGGTACGGTGTTAGTCGAGAAGCGCTGGTGAAACAGGCAAATGGCCGATTCCAGGCGCAGATCGGCCAGGTCCAGGTAAAAGCGCGGCAGATCCGCCGGCATGCAAAGACCTTTATAAATGGTCACCAGGTTAGATAGGCTGCAGACATAGAAGCTGTTGTCGGTGACGCGTTTTTCAATGCGTCGACGCGCCACATACAAACGCCGTTCCATATCCCTCGGACGCCAGCCCGCCGGGGCATTGACAAAAATCTGCTCAATGCGCGGCAGGGAGGACAGGGCGATTTCACCCAGCACATCAGGATTGATAGGAACCGCGCGCCAGCCGACAATCGACAGGGTTTCGTTCTGCAGCTCTTCTTCGACAATCTCCCGGCTGGCGCGGGCTTCTTCTTCATCCAGGCTGAGGAACAGCATGCCGACCGCATAGTTTTTCGCCAGGCGCCAGTCGCGTTCCTGTGCCACCATCCGAAAGAACTTGTCCGGTTTTTGCAATAACAGACCGCAACCGTCGCCGGTCTTGCCGTCAGCAAGGATCGCGCCACGATGCTGCATACGCGCCAGGGCATGAATTGCCGTACGGACGACCTTATGACTCGGTTCGCCTTCGATATGGGCAATCAGGCCAAAGCCACAGTTGTCTTTTTCTTGGGATGCATCATACAACATAACGTGAACCTCCCCAGGCTCCAGGTGACTCTCACAACCTACTGCGAGGAGGCGTATCAGTATTGAGCGGCAGCGTATGACCCCGGATCGACTTCTCCAGTTTCAGCTGTCCCGCTCTCTCCGGGTAACCTCTCGTGGCGGTCTGACAAATGGTAAACGACTTGCTCTATGAAGGAGTCTTGCACTGCATAAATATGACGAGTCGTTAACCCGTCCAGAATTCTTCCAGCGGCCTTTCAAATTAACGAGAAACGTAACTGAGGTCAAATATCCCCAATGACAGGGGTGATAATGGGTTATTTCAATTCAAGTTATTGAAATTAAATGTATTTATCCATCCCATGCAGCCTGATCAGCGCAATGGGTACCAGCGGGCGGCATGCGCTGTATCACTGTAGTGCAGTGCTGAAATCTCTGCACCATGCTAGTGCGGGTCAAAATAACAGTACGATATACTGATTATCGGATGTTTTGCGAGTTATGAGACTATTTTTCAATATGTGTGCTCTTTTGAATGATCACCCCGGGGCGAATAAGAATTATTAATTATCAGCAGAGTGATTTATTTTTCAATTAAAGTGAATAACTATTCTATATGATAGCCGGGGGCGCAGTGAATTGATCAGGGTCATCATCAACAAGGGACGAAACCGTTAGGCTTGACGGCCTTTATCAGGCGGGGATTCCAGAATATGCAGTTGCAAAATGTCGTCAATATGTTCGGCGGTGATCTTTCCAGGCGCTATGGCGAAAAAGTACATAAGCTTATGTTGCACGGCGGTTTCAGCTGCCCTAACCGTGACGGTACTGTTGGCCGGGGCGGCTGCACGTTTTGCAATGTGGCCTCATTTGCCAGCGAAGATCAGCAGTTCAACAGTATCAGCCAGCAACTGACCCACCAAATCCTTCGTCCCCATCGGGCTAAACGCTACCTGGCGTATTTTCAGGCCTATACCAGTACTTATGCAGAAGTTACCGTGCTGGACAACCTCTACCGGCAGGCATTGGCCCAGGCGGATATCGTGGGTCTTTGCGTTGGCACCCGCCCCGACTGTGTACCTCAGTCGGTGCTGAATTTATTGGCCGGCTATCGGGATGAGGGCTATGAGGTCTGGCTGGAACTGGGGCTGCAAAGCGCGCAGGATAAAACGCTGCATCGCATCAATCGCGGCCATGATTTTGCCTGTTATCGGCATACAGCCCAGCAGGCGAGATCACAGGGACTCAACCTCTGTACCCATCTTATCGCTGGTTTGCCCGGCGAAGATAAGCAGGTCTGCCTCGACTCGCTGAACCGGGTGATTGAGGCCGGCGTCGATGGACTCAAGCTGCATCCACTGCTGATCGTTGACGGCAGCATCATGGCCAAAGCGTGGCGGGCAGGGCGCCAGACGACACTTGAACTGGCACAATACTGTGATATCGCGGCCACCCTGATACGTCATACGCCAGTGGACATTGTTTTCCATCGGCTTTCAGCCACTGCCCATCGGCCGACGCTGCTTGCGCCAATATGGTGCGCCGATCGCTGGCAAGCCTTGAACGCCATCTACCAGCAACTGTTGGCACAGGGTGGACAGGGGAGCGCACTGTAGCGGCCTGGGTGTGAAATGCCTTTTTTACGGTATGATTGAACATAGTGTTATTCAAGGAACCTTTATATGAAGCAAATCCGATTGCTGGCCCAATACTACGTCGACCTGATGGTCAAGCTGGGGCTGGTCCGATTTTCCCTGCTGCTGGCATCCGCGCTGGTGGTACTGGCGATGATTGTCCAGTTGGCGGTCACCATGGTGCTGCGAGGCCAGGTCGAGAGCATCGACGTCGTGCGCTCGGTGTTCTTCGGGTTGCTGATTACGCCTTGGGCGGTCTATTTTCTGTCGGTAGTGGTGGAGCAATTGGAAGAATCGCGCCAGCGGCTGGCCAGGCTGGTGGATAAATTGGAAGAGATGCGCAATCGCGATCTGCATCTTAACCAGCAGCTGCAGGATAATATTGCGCAGCTCAATCGGGAAATGGCCGATCGCGAAAAAGCCGAAGATGCCCGCCAGCGAGCCATGAGCAAACTGACCGAAGAAATGGCCCGCCGCGAGCAGGCTCAGGTCGAGCTGGAACAACAGTCTTCGCTACTGCGCTCCTTTCTGGATGCCTCACCGGATCTGGTTTATTACCGCAATGAAAACAAAGAATTTTCCGGCTGCAACCGCGCTACTGAATTGCTGGTCGGCAAAAGCGAAAAGCAATTGATCGGCCTTACCCCTGCCGATGTTTATTCGCCTGATATCGCGGAAAAGGTGGTGGAAACCGATGAGAAAGTGTTCCGCCATAATGTGTCGCTGACCTATGAACAGTGGCTGGTCTACCCGGATGGTCGCAAGGCGTGTTTTGAACTGCGCAAAGTGCCGTTTTATGACCGCGTGGGTAAACGGCATGGGCTTATGGGCTTTGGCCGCGATATAACCGAGCGTAAGCGCTATCAGGACGCTCTGGAGAATGCCAGCAGGGAAAAGACCACCTTTATCTCTACCATTAGCCACGAGCTGCGTACGCCGCTTAACGGCATCGTCGGCCTTTCCAGGATCCTGCTTGACACTCAGTTGGATAAAGAGCAGCTCAATTATCTGAAGACCATCCATGTCAGCGCCATTACCCTCGGCAATATATTCAACGACATTATCGAAATGGACAAGCTGGAGCGACGCAAGGTCCAACTGGATAATCAGCCGCTGGATTTCAACGCCTTTCTGCTGGATCTGGAAAATCTCTCCGGGCTGCTGGTGCAACCCAAAGGGTTGAAGTTGGTAATGGAAACCGAGGCACCGCTGCCGTCGAGCATCACCGCCGATGGCACGCGGCTGCGGCAGATACTGTGGAATCTTATCGGTAATGCGGTGAAGTTTACCCCTGAGGGGGAAATTATCATCCGGGTACGTCGCGAGTCAGGCGATCGAATGTGCTTTGAGGTGCAGGACTCGGGCATCGGTATTCCTGAAGATGAACTGGACAAAATTTTTGCCATGTATTACCAGGTTAAAGGCAGAAACGGCGGCAAGCCCGCCACCGGCACCGGCATCGGCCTTGCGGTATCCCGGCGGCTTGCCCAGGCGATGGGCGGCGATATCACCGTCCGCAGCCAGCCTGGACGAGGGTCTTGCTTTAATCTGACCATTGTGGCGCCTGAGGTAGTCCAGGCGTTGCCGGATGAGCAGGATGACAACGATCTGCTGCTGCCGGCGCTTAACGTTTTGCTGGTGGAGGATATTGAGCTGAATGTGGTGGTGGCCCGTTCAGTGCTGGAGAAACTGGGTAACAGCGTAGACGTGGCGATGAATGGCCACGATGCGTTGGCGATGTTCAGCCCGGATGAATATGATCTGGTGCTGCTGGATATCCAGTTGCCGGACATGACCGGCCTGGACATTTCCCGAGAACTGCGCAGGCGGTATCAGGGACAGCATTTGCCGCCGTTGATTGCATTGACCGCCAATGTGCTCAAGGACAAGCAGGAATATCTTGATGCCGGCATGGATGATGTGCTGAGCAAACCTCTGGCGGTGGCAGCCCTGACCGCCATTATCCAGCAATACTGGGACCGGCCGGCGCAGGCGTCGGAACCAGATGACCCGCAGCCGTCGCTGCCTGCCGCCCAGACGATCCTGGATACCGATATGCTGGAGCAGTATCTGGATCTGGTCGGGCCCTCACTGATTTACCAAAGCCTGGAAATGTTTGAAAAGGTGATGCCGGGTTATATGTCGATTCTCGACTCCAACCTGACCGCCCGCGACACATCGGGCATTGTTGAGGAAGGCCATAAAATCAAGGGCGCTGCCGGTTCGGTCGGCCTGCGCCATCTGCAGCAGGTGGCCCAGCAGATCCAAAGCCCGGAAATGCCCGCCTGGGAAGATAACGTGCAGGAGTGGGTAGACGAACTCAGACATGACTGGCGGCGTGATGTCCAGACACTGCGGCAATGGGTGCAGGAAGCTGAAAAAAATGACCCCGACTGATGCCGGGGTGCGCGAATATTGCGCCAACACCAGGGAAAAAATTATCCTCGCCGTCGGTTTTTAATGATATTTGCAGCGGCAAGGCGTTTTGTCTCGCTTGCTGTTACTTATGAACCATAGCAAAAGAAGAGAATTATGTTACAAGATCCATTAAAATTTGGGATGTAATCCAGATTTTGTCAATAGAAATAAGAATTTCACCGGCTACTTCAGAGAGACCGAATATGAAACGTATTGGTGTGGTATTAAGCGGCTGCGGGGCATTTGACGGTAGCGAAGTCCATGAAGCGGTACTGACATTATTGGCGCTCGATCGTTTGGCTGCCGAGGCCGTTTGCTTTGCGCCGGATAGGAATCAATCCATTGTTATTAATCATATTTCTGGCAAGGAAATGGCAGGTGAGCGCAACATGCTCATTGAAGCGGCACGCATTGCCAGGGGGCAGGTTCGCCCCCTTTCCGAGGCCCGGGCGGATGAACTTGATGCGCTGATTGTGCCGGGTGGTTTCGGCGTTGCCAACAGTCTGAGTAGCCTGGCGAATCAGGGTGCCGAGTGTGAAGTGGACAGCGAACTGCGGCATTTGGTGGCAGAAATACATAAGCAAGGTAAAGCATTGGGGTTTATCTGTATCGCCCCGGCCCTGCTGCCGCGGATACTCGGTGTTCCGCTGAGGCTGACTACCGGCAATGATCCGGATACCGCTGAACTAATAGAAAGCATGGGCGGTATCCACGTGGTCTGTCCGGTCGATGATATTGTTATCGATGATGATAACCGCGTGATAACCACGCCGGCCTGGAGGGTAGCTTCTTCGATTGGTGATGTCGCCAAGGGCATCAACAAGTTGGTCGAACGGGTTTTGGAATGGACTGAATGAGCCGCCGGGCGGGCGGTAAAAGCCTGCCAGCAAGAGTGGTCAGGGGAGTCGCCGTTTTCGCCCTGTGCCTAACAACCTGCTGGCTGGGGCTTGTCATGCTGTTTGCCTGGGTGCCGGTTCCTTTCTCGGCGGTGATGGCGGAGCGGCAGATAGGGGCCTGGATGCGCGGGGACGTCGCCTATGTATCCCATTCCGACTGGGTGGCGATGGATCAGATCTCGCCTCATATGGCACTGGCGGTTATTGCCGCCGAAGACCAGCGGTTTGCCTCGCACTGGGGATTTGATCTGGAGGCTATCCAGCAGGCGCTGCGGCATAACGAAACCAGCAACCGGGTACGGGGCGCATCGACCCTGTCGCAGCAGACCGCCAAGAATCTGCTGTTGTGGGATGGCCGCAGCTGGCTAAGGAAAGGGCTGGAAACCGGCGTGACGCTGGCGATTGAAACAGTCTGGACCAAACGCCGCATTCTGACGGTTTACCTGAATATTGCCGAGTTCGGCCCGGGGACCTTCGGCGTAGAGGCCGCCGCCCAACGCTATTTTCACAAGCCGGCCGCTCGGCTGACCGCAGCCGAAGCGGCACTGCTGGCATCGGTATTGCCCAACCCCCATTCATACCGTGCCGACCGGCCTTCAGGCTATGTGTTGCGCCGACAGCAGTGGATACTCCGTCAGATGCGCCAGATGGGTTCAGAGTCATTTCTGGTAGCGAACGGACTGCGATAGCGCGTTGCCGCCGGTGAACGCCATGGCGTTCACCGGCGGTATGGCGGGGAAATCAATCCAGGTAGGTAAATGCGGTCGTCACGTGCTTGACGCCGCTGACCTTACTGGCCACCTCAGCGGTGGCTTTGCCTTCTGCACGGGTGACCAGACCCAGCAGGAACACCTCTGCATTTTCGGTGGTGACTTTCACATTGGATGATTTGACCGCATCGCTGGCCAGCAATTGTGAACGCAGCTTGGTGGTTATCCAGGTATCCATGGAGGCTCTGCCCATGGTAATCGGCTGGCCCTGGCGGATTTCGTTATACACCGCCGTGGCGCCATCGACACCGGCGGTTATCTGCCTGATGCGTTCAGACATGTCGGAAGAGGGCGCCTGGCCGGTCAGCAGCACTTTACCCTGATAAGCGGTTGCCACCACCCGGGCTTCTTTTTTGATCTGAGCATCCTTCCCCAACGCATTGGTGACGCGCGCTTCCAGCGTTCCGTCATCGACCTGGGTGCCCACAGTGCGTGGATCGGTTGCGGTCTTGGTGGCGACGGCGGCACTGCCGACAACCACCGCGCCCACGCACCCTTGCAGAAGCAGGGCGGTGAACAGCAGTGCAAATGTGGATCGAACCTTCATTTGGGCTCCTTAATCGTCCTGGTGAGGGAATAAAGTGTTATCAATCAAATCGCACAGGCAGTTTACCGTCAGCATGTGCATTTCCTGGATGCGGGCGCTGCGATGAGAAGGAATGCGGATTTCAACGTCCTGCTCGCCGAGCAGTCCGGCAAGCTCACCTCCATCATAGCCTGTCAGAGCGATAATAGTCATATCGCGGGTGACCGCCGCCTCAACGGCCTTGACGATATCCCGGCTATTGCCGCGGGTAGAAATAGCCAGCAGCACATCGCCCGCCTGGCCCAGCGCCCTGACCTGTTTGGCATAAACCTCCTGATGCAGGCGATCGTTGGCGATCGCCGTCAGCACGACGTTATCGGCGCACAGCGCAATCGCCGGCAGGCTCGGCCGCTCGGTTTCATAGCGATTGATCATGCTGGCGGCAAAATGCTGGGCATTGGCGGCCGAGGTGCCATTGCCGCAGCACAGAATCTTGTTGCCGTTCAGCAGCGCCTGCACCAATGTGGTGGCCGCCCGGGAAATAGCGTCTGGTAAAGCCTCGGCAGCCGCTATCTGGGTTTGGATACTTTCGGTGAAACAGCCTTTGATTCTTTCCAGCACGTGAATTAAACCTAAATTATTATAAAATGAATCATCATCAGGATGCGTCGAGCGCGTTCCGGAGCCATTATGAACCGAACGCATTCCGCAGCCATTCTACCTGGTGTCCGGTAATGGCTAATACATCGAAACGGCAAGCACATGTGTCCAGGCTGCTTCCGTGGCGCGCCAGCCAGACTGCGGCTGCCAGCCGGAGCCGCTGTTGCTTGCGTATGGTCACGCTTTGGGCTGCGGTACCGAAAGCGTCATTGCGGCGATAGCGTACTTCGACGAATACCCAGGTTTGCTTATCCCGCATTATCACATCGATTTCACCGCCGCGCAGCGTCACGTTGGCAGCGATAAACCGCAGACCGGCTCGCTCCAGATAATGGCGGGCGCGCAATTCCATCTGCGCACCGCGTTCCCTGCTGCTTACTGGGCCTGAACCAGCTGGCCCCGTTGGTATTTCAGCCATGATAACTTCCTGTTGATAACACAATCTCCTGATGCGGTCAGCAGACCGGTTCCGCCTGTAATCTGGAAACCGGGAATTTGACGCATCTGGGTAAAGTGATTGGCCAGCGTCCAGGCATCCATGCCCATCGCGTACAAGCGCACCAGTGAATAATCCGCGTTGAACTGGCGGCGGGTCTGCTGCAGTAATGCGGGATTAGCACCGGTAAGTAAAGGAATATCGCTGAACTCAAGGCCATCGAGCTCCAGCCGGTAGTCTGGTCCGGCGTCGGCCTGATAGCTGCGCGAGCTGGCGAACAGCGCCGGTTTGCTGCGCGAGCTGGTGCGCATGTC
The DNA here is from genome assembly GCF_004343195.1 of Biostraticola tofi. Taxonomy (GTDB): domain Bacteria; phylum Pseudomonadota; class Gammaproteobacteria; order Enterobacterales; family Enterobacteriaceae; genus Biostraticola; species Biostraticola tofi. Next base: position 124,200 of record NZ_SMCR01000002.1, read on the forward strand.
GATCATCGGTTTGATGAGCGCAAGCTCCGCCGGGGTAGCAATAATGTACACCGCATCCACGTTGCCGCTCGGCGCCGCCGAAGGAGAGACCGCGCCGTCTGATGACGGTGCGTCCAGGGTCAGGCCGGCAATGGTCACGGACTGTGGCGCGCCGGCGGCCGTGCCGGTGACCGGCGTGCCGGAAAGTCGGATGCCTGCGCCGCTGTTGATCCCCTGTTTAAGCTCGGCGGCCGAGCCGATGCGCTGCTCAAGCACCGTACTGCCGCCTGCCTGCGCCCAGGCTTCAGAGAACGCTTTGGCGACACGGTCGCCCAACGGACCCCGGGGGATCAGCAGCAGCGGCTGCTGCCTGCCCTGATGATAGATATGGGCGGCTGCGTCTCGGGCTTCATCCTCCGGCGAGAGGGCGAAGTAGCACATGTTTGGCCGGTTCTGCAGGTTTTCAGGGTGGTTGAGCGCCAGCACATTCAGGGTACCCGGCGCGTTGTAGAGCTGCTCGACTTCGTTTTTCAGCAGCGGACCGACAACCAGGGTCGCGCCATCCTGCTGCGCCCGGGTCAGCAATGCGGGCAGAGACTGACCCACGGTGTCATACACCTGGACCTCGACATTTGCAGCAGGGGCCGGGACAACGTCAGGCTGTCCGGCGGCGCCTGTTGCGCCATCGTTGGTCTCGGTGGCGCCGACCGGCAGCTGTGTATCGCCAGCGCTGTCGCCAACTGCGGGAACCTGGCCACCGGCAGCGGCGCTGTCGCCTGCTGCGGGAACCTGGCCACCGGCGGCGGCGCTGTCGCCTGCTGCGGGAATCTGGCCGCCGGCAGCGGCGGTGTCTACCGGCTGTGGCGCCGGGGCGGTGATTTGCTGGCCGTTTCTGGCGGCGTTAAAACCCTGCTGTATGGCGTTGGAAAACACGCGCGCCTGGCCGCTCAGCGGCAGCAGCAGCGCTATTTTGCCGACGCTTCCCGGCTGGTAGTTCTGCATCTGGCTTAACGAGGTCGGCAGAGTTTTGGCCGCCGGATTATGCGGATAGCGAACCTGCCAGTCGGCGATAGCGGTTTTAAGCAGCGTCGGATCCTGGCGGTTATCGTTATAGATTCTTAGCAGATCAAGCCAACCCTGCAGCACGTTTTCATCGGCGTTGATAGCAATACCGGCTTGCTGCTGAGCGGTCAGGCCCAGCAGCGCCTGCCAGGTCTGATCGATATTCTGCTGATGGGCATCCTGGCCGACCAGCGGCTCCTGAGCAATCAGTACCCGGACGAGGTCAAGTGAGGGCTGGCTCTTGCCGGCACTGATGTAGGCCTGATAGTAGCGGAGCTTCTGGGCATCGGTGAGGCTGCCGGCATTCAGCTGCTTCAATGCCGCCAGGGCATTCTGCTGCTGGCCCTGGGCGAGAGCGAATTCTGCCGACAGCAGCACCCGTTCACGCTGCAGGGCTTCATTAAGCCCCTGTGGCAATGCGCTGAGCTGGCGGTTGGCCTCATCGAGCTTGCCTTCGTTTATCAATGCGCGAATGGCAAGTAATTGGTAGCCGGTCTTGGTATCATCGCTGCTTTGCTGCATCTGCTGCAGATAGTAGGATGAACTGGCTCCTGCCTTTTCCTGTACGCCGCCGGCGCTGCCCCGCGGCGCCTGACCGGTACAGGCTGCCAGTATCAGCGCGGCCAGAACGACAGGGATGACGCGCCTTGTTTTCAAACCCATGACATTTGAGGGAAGCATACTGTATCCAGTGATGTTTTTTTCAAGATGCTCAATATTAAATCGGCAATCCGGATGAGACAATGAATCAACACCAACAAGCGGATATTTCCGCATCAACGCTTTATGTGGTACCGACTCCCATTGGTAATCTGGAGGACATCACCCTGCGGGCGCTGTCGGTCCTCAAGCGGGTTGATCTTATTGCCGCCGAGGATACCCGTCATACCGGCCTATTGTTACAACATTTTGCCATAAATGCGCGCCTGTTCGCGCTGCATGATCATAACGAGCAGCAAAAAGCCGACGTGCTGCTGGCGAAACTGCAACAGGGGCAAAGTATAGCTCTGGTATCGGACGCCGGTACGCCGCTGATTAATGATCCTGGCTATCATCTGGTGCGGCGCTGTCGCGAGGCCGGCATTCGCGTGGTTCCGCTCCCCGGGGCCTGCGCGGCGATAACCGCGCTCTGTGCCGCCGGTCTGCCCTCCGACCGCTTCTGTTATGAAGGTTTCCTGCCGGCAAAGCGCAAAGGACGCCAGGATACGCTCAGGGCGCTGGAGCAGGAGCCAAGGACACTGATTTTTTATGAATCAACCCATCGCCTGCTGGACAGCCTGCAGGATATGGTCACCGTCTGGGGCCCTTCCCGTTATGTGGTGCTGGCCCGGGAAATGACCAAGACCTGGGAAAATATCACCGGGGCGCCGGTCGCCGAACTGCTGGCATGGGTGAGTGAGGATGAGAAGCGTGCCCGGGGGGAAATGGTGCTGATCGTCGAAGGGTTTCACGCCGAGGAAGACGCCTTGCCGCCGGAGGCGCTGCGTACGCTTGCACTGCTGCAGAAGGATTTACCGCTTAAAAAAGCCGCCGCCATTGCCGCCGAGATCCATGGCGTGAAGAAAAATGCCCTGTATCGCCATGTCCTGGCGATTTCCGGGGATGACAACTGAGTCGAAAACCCCTATACTCCGCGCCGGAGTTGGCTAGACAGTCGCCGCTTGAGTCTTGTTCTTTCGGGAACAGGAATTGAGGGGAGGAAAGTCCGGGCTCCATAGGGCAGGGTGCCAGGTAACGCCTGGGGGGTGCAAACCCACGACCAGTGCAACAGAGAGCAAACCGCCGATGGCCCGCTTAGGCGGGATCAGGTAAGGGTGAAAGGGTGCGGTAAGAGCGCACCGCGCAGCTGGCAACAGTTTGCGGCACGGTAAACTCCACCCGGAGCAAGGCCAAATAGGGGTTCACAAGGTACGGCCCGTACTGAACCCGGGTAGGCTGCTTGAGCCAACGCGCGAGCGTTGGCCTAGATGAATGACTGTCCACGACAGAACCCGGCTTAACGGCCAACTCCACTATTGCGTTAACCCCATGCCTCATAATGGCATGGGGTTTTTTTTGCCCTGGCTACTGCCGGGCCAGGTCGATAAGCAGCGCCCTGGCGGCGGTTACTGCGCGGATGATCACCGAAGATTCCTGCTGAATGAACGCGCCGTCGCCACAGTCAAGATGCAGCGTGTCGGCGGTCTGACGCTGAATATCCATGCGTCCGTTGATCGACTGCAGGTAGGCATTGTTAGCCAGTAAAGGCAGGGTTAGCTGTTCGCCGGCAGGCAAATCCACATGCCTTATCCAGGCCTGTTGCCGCAATTGCATGCTGCCATTGGCCCCATCGGGCGAGGCCATGAGGCTTAGGGATTCATGGCTGCGCCCGATATGCTGGATCGGCGGATTGTCGCGGCTTGGACATACGTCCAGCCAGAGCTGCAGGCGGGTAAGCGGCGTTTGACCCGGGTTGTGTTCGCTGTAGCTGATGCCGGGTTGCGCCGACAATAACACGGCATCGCCGCAGCCTGCATGGAGATGGCGGCCTTCGCTGTCCCGATACTCAGCCTGGCCCTGCAGCACGATATTCAGGATATCAACTCGAGGATAGGTGCGGGGCTGGAAGGCGGCACCGGCGGTAATCAGTTCCTGGTTGAGCACGCGCAGCGCATCAAAACCCAGCAGTTCGGGGTCGAAATAATGACCAAAAGAAAAAGTATATCTCGCCTGGAGCCAACCGTAGTCAGCCTGGCCGCATTGGCCGGCGGTTCTGGGTGTGATCATGGTTGTATCGGCTCCATGCGGTAGAATAGGTAAATACTAAGGGTCTGGACGGCAGATTGTTAGCAAGATAATCTGCTGGCTATATTCAAAATTCCTGAATGAGTGGCCAATGGCAAGAGACCGAGCATTAACCCTTGAAGCGTTGCGGGTCATGGATGCAATTGATCGCCGGGGCAGCTTTGCCGCCGCGGCTGATGAACTGGGCCGCGTTCCGTCGGCGCTCAGCTACACCATGCAAAAGCTTGAGGATGAGCTTGATGTGGTGCTGTTCGATCGCTCCGGCCACCGCACCAAATTTACCCACGTAGGACGAATGCTGCTGGAGCGCGGGCGTATACTGCTAGAAGCTGCGGATAAACTGACCACCGATGCCGAAGCGCTGGCCCGGGGCTGGGAAACGCATTTGACAGTGGTGGCCGAAGCCCTGGTGCCGGCGGAAAAACTGTTTCCGTTGATTGACAAGCTGGCGCTAAAAGCCAATACCCAGGTATCGGTGATAACCGAAGTGTTGGCGGGTGCCTGGGAACGGCTGGAGCAGGGGCGGGCCGATATCGTGATTGCACCGGACAGTAATTTCCGGCCGTCGTCCGAATTTAACAGCCGCAAGCTTTATCGCGTACTGAATGTGTATGTCGCCAGCCCTGACCATCCGATTCACCAGGAACCGGAGCCATTGTCGGAGGTGACCCGCGTCAAGTATCGGGGTATCGCCATCGCCGATACCGCCCGCGAGCGGCCGGTACTGACGGTGCAGTTGCTGGACAAGCAGCAGCGCCTGACCGTCAGTTCGATGTCGGATAAACGCAAAGCGCTGCTGGCGGGGCTTGGGGTTGCGACCATGCCCTATCCGTTGGTTGAGGAAGATATTGCCGCCGGTCGCTTGAGGGTAGTCAGCCCGGAATACAGTGTTGAAATCGATATCATCATGGCCTGGCGGCGCGACAGCATGGGTGAAGCCAAATCCTGGTTTCTGCGCGAAATCCCCAAACTGTTTACTCAGCGATAATGCTGCTGTTTTCATCGGTACCGAATCGTATGTCCCGGCCGTGAGGTTCGCTCAGATCCTGATCCGGTCCGATGGCGATAATCCCTTGGGGATTCAGCGTCGGGTGGCTGCGGTAATAGTGATGACGAATGTGGGCCAGATCCACCGTATCGGCAATACCCGGTATCTGGTAAATATCGCGCAGGAAGCCGCTGAGATTTAAATAATCGCTGATGCGATGGCGGGAGCATTTGAAATGGGTCACATAGACCGGATCAAAGCGGATAAGCGTCGTCCACAGGCGCAGATCGGCCTCGGTCAGGCGATTGCCGGTCAGGAAGCGGTGGCGTCCCAGGATCTCTTCCAGCCGACCAAGTGCGTCAAAAACGCCGGATACCGCCTGGTCATAGGCTTCTTGAGAGGTGGCGAAGCCTGCTTTGTAGACGCCATTATTCACCTGGTCGTAGATCCAGCCGTTAAGCGCATCGATCTGACTGCGAAGCGCCGGAGGATAGTAATCGCCCGCTCGGGCGCCGACAACGTCGAACGCCTGGTTGAACATGCGGATGATATCGGCGGACTCATTGCTGACAATGGTCTGCTGCTCGGTATCCCAGAGTATCGGCACCGTAGTGCGACCACTGTAGCGAGGATCGGCCTGCAGATAAAGTTGGTAGACATAACGGTGGTGATTTAACTGATCACCGGTAGCGGCGGGGAAATCAGTATCGAAGGTCCAGCCGTTCTCCAGCATCAGCGGATGCACTACCGAAACCGGGATAAGGTTTTCCAGCCCTTTAAGCTTACGCATGATAAGCGTGCGGTGCGCCCAGGGGCAGGCCAGGGAAACATACAGATGGTAGCGATGTGCGGCGGCGGCGAAGCCGTTACGACCGTCAGGACCGGCCGAACCGTCCGGGGTCACCCAATTGCGGAACTGCGCGGCTGAGCGTTCAAAATGGCCGCCCGAGGCTTTGGTATCGTACCATTGGTCCTGCCATTTTCCTTCGACGAGCAATCCCATAAACCGTCTCCTAGCAATGAATGGCCGTAGCCTGAAACCTCATTTACCCAACATGATATCTAAGTGTAATGCCTAAGGAGACAAGTATAGTTTCCTCAGGCGGCATGGCAGCTTACGTCGTTACCATTTTTTGTTCAGCAGGCGATCAATGCTGAAAGCGCCGGGGCCGGTCACCGCCAGCAGCAGAAAACCGCCTGCAATGGTCAGGTTCTTCATGAACATGATTTGATTCGGGCCCTGAGCGAAATCGATATGGAACAGGAAGGCGGTGAGCAGGGTGAACACCGCGGTGATGATGGCGGTAGTACGGGTAAGGAAACCAAACAGTACCGCCAGGCCGCCGCCTAATTCCAAAAGGATCGTCAAGGGCAACAGGAATCCGGGTACGCCCATGGCTTCCATATATTGCTGGGTGCCGGCATAGCCGCTGATTTTGCCGTAACCGGCAACGATAAACAGTATTGGCATCAGTACTCGTGCAATCAGGATGGCACCATCATCTAATTTTTTCATCTTTCATTTCCCGGTCATTCAGCGTGGCTGATAATCTTTTTTTTGATTAATGGCAGAAATTTTGCAGCCTTAGCCGCTCTGTCTGCCGTCGGTGTGGCATGGCAGGCATCTTATCGCCGTCAAATGACAGCGGATAGCGAGTAAAATTGTGTGATTAACTCAAAAAAACTGATATAGAACCGGAAGGAAGAAAATGGGCGGGAGGGTCAAAAATGGCAGCGTGCTATTGGAAATAAAAAAGCCGCCGGTAAATCAACGGCGGCTTATACGATGGCTGCGCTAGAGGAACCAGCAGCGGCACTCGGCATCATTGCCCTGCCTGCGAATTTCGTCAGCGGGACTGTAATGATTTGCGAATCAGTTTAACCGTACCCATAATCCCTACCACACGTCTGGCCCACAGCACCAGTTTACTGGGATGGCGCAGGTTATAAACTGCCAGCAGGCTTGAGCCTGCTATCAGGTATTTACGGTAATGCATAATGCTCTGCCAGGCGCGATCATAGCGCTCTGTGGCCAGTGACCACTCGCGCTTACCGGCAGATAACTCAATGCGCTGCTGGTGAACCTTCCGTAACAGCAACTGTTTCTTGGGCGAAAGGCTCATCGGCGCTCCCTTTCCTTTTGCTGTTTACGTTGTGCTTCTTCCTCACGGATCTCATCCTGGACTTTTTCGAGCAGGTTGCGATCCACCTGAAGTTCTTCACGGGTCGAACCGAGCAGAGTGGACTGGCGTGCTTTACGCAACGTCATTACCGCACCAACAATCGCCAGTAACAGCAGTATGCCGGTGGTCCAGGCGATAGCGATTAAGCGATACTGTGGGTCAATAGCCCAAATCACCAGGACCAGCATGCTCATCAGGCCAAAGGCCGCCAGCAACAAGGTGATGCCCGCCATCATCAGCATCTGGATAATGTTGGCCTTTTCCTCTTCAAGCTCCACTACCGCCAGACGAAGGCGAGTTTCCACCATACCGACAAGAATTGTCACTATCCGTTGACCAATAGTAAAAACGCCCTGGCCGGGGCCTTGAGTATGTTGATCCATTATGATTAACGCCGGGTTATGATTGCACCAAGGATAAATCCTGCAACAGCACCGATACCAATGCCTACCCAGGGATTTTCGTGAACATATTCGTCGGCCCGGTCAGCGACGATTTTAGTCTGTTCAGCCAGACGTTCACTGCCATCACCCAGGCGGGTGCGAGTTTCTTTTAACGCGCTTTCCGCCTTACTGCGCAATTTTTCAAATTCTGCCTTGGGCTTTTGCGAAGAACCACGCAGGACTTCTTCAAGTGTGTCGGCCAAAGATTTGAGTTCGGTGCGCAAATGTTCAGAGGTGGTGTCTTTAATCATTATTGTACTCCTTCGACGCTGACTATCGGGGTGGCCGGCAGGGGTCAAGCAAAGTAGCCGGTATCATTAAATTGACATATAAATTCAAGACTTATAGTAAAGCGTAGCCCGAAATTCTCAATTGGCAAAAAACGGTTGGCTTTTTCTTGGGTTTATTTGCCCGCAGTGCTATGCGGGCAGGGGCAGGGCTGTACTGAATGCGGGGAAAATACCGGGTGCTCAGCTTACACTGGCGCTGGGTTTATTCAGCTTATACAGCCAATGGCCGGTAGTCTGACGATCGCTTGGCAGAATGGAATAATCACCCTTGAGGTCGTCCTTCAGCGCTCGCTGAGCTGCCAAGGCTTGCTCAGGCGTATCCAGCAGGATAATCAGGCTGTCCCTGGCCGGAGTTATGCTCTTGATTTTGATGCCGCGTCCATTAAGCAGTTGGTAAACATAAAAACCGTCCGGCAGCGAACCATGTTCGCTCGCCAGCTTGATTTCCAGCGCGGTTTCTTTATTCAGCAATGCCGGCAGCAGCAGGCAGACGGCGAGTATCGTCACCAGGGCCAATACGCCGTAACGCAGCAGGCGGTGATGGCGGCAGCGGCGCAGCAACGTGAGAATGCTCAACGTCCTTTCTCCGCGCTGGCGGCATGTTTGCGGCGCCATATCACGACAATCGAGCCAAACAGACCGAATACCAGCAGCACCAGCGGCAACAGCATCAGTACCAGCATCAGTTCATCCTCGTAACGACGGAACAGCGCCGTTTTGCCCAGCACAAAGCCGAGCGAGGTCAGGATAAATACCCAGAGAAAGGCACTCATCCAGTTGAAGAATTGAAAGCGAGCGTTGCTGAGTCCGGAAAGACCGGCGATAGTCGGCAGCAGCGTACGGACGAAAGCCACAAAGCGGCCAACTAACAGGGCTGATAAACCGTGTCGATAAAACATCTGGTGGGCGCGCTGATGATAGTGTGCCGGCAGATGGGCCAGCCAGGATTGCACGATGCGGTTGTTTTCCAGCCAACGGCCTTGTATGTAGCTTATCCAACTGCCAAGGCTTGCCGCGAGAGTTAACAGAAGAATGGTCAGGGGAAAATTCATGGTGCCCTTCGCCACCAGTACGCCAACAAGGATTAGCAGGCTGTCGCCGGGCAGAAAGGCCGCCGGTAAAACACCGTTTTCGAGAAAAAGAATAACAAATATCAGTAAATAGATGGTCCAGACCAGTTTAGGGTCCGCCAGAGTGTCAAAATCTTGTTGCCAGAGGGCGTGCAGCAAGTCTTTTATTATATCCATTCGATATTCCCGGCTTGAAACAGCATTTTCTATTTCCGTCAAAGTATCTTGCTGAACTTCGGCTCAGCACAGGGGCAAAGTGCCCGGTTATCTTCATGAACGATGACATATATCAGTAGCGGGATCACCGCCCGGCCTGACATGGTGTGTCCTGAGATGGTCTCTGCACGGAAGTATTCACGAAGTGGTTACCGGCACAATGGGCAGCCGTTAAAAAGTGTAAGAAACTGCCTGCCATTGTAACAATACCAGCATGTCCGAGACAGGAAAATATAGTCGACGCCGTGGCTTTGAACAGGGTTTTTGTCTGAAAGGCAGAGTAAAAAAACGCTCTTTACATGGCCTGACAGTAAAACAACATTAATTGACCATAAGAATATCGCCCGGGTCGTCAGCGTTCTGAGGGCCGGCGCAGAGGGTTATTTAACGCTATTGGCCAGATTGTCGAGGTGAACGACCGGATTTTCCGAAAACATGTAGCGATCAACGTTGAATTCAAAATCGTCGGTAGTGGCATGGAAAAGCATCTGCTTGGTATTTTCCAGGTGTTGCCACATCGCCAACTTGGCGGCATAGGGGTCCTTACGCATCAGTGCCCGCAGAATATGGTCATGATCCTCGCACCAGCTGGCGATGGATTTGTCGTCAATATGCTCATGGAGCTTACGCCAATAGGGGTTATGTACCCGCTGACTCCACATTTGCTCAACGATGGTAGCCATTGCCGTATTCTGAGTGGCCAGCGCGACCTGCACATGGAATTTCAAATCCCACTGAGAGTCGCGAAAGCGGTCCTCAAGCCGGGCATTATCCTGGATTTCCATCAGTTGCACGATATCCTGCTTGGTCACCTGGGTGGCGGCGAATTCGGCGATATTGCTTTCAATAAGCTGGCGGGCCTGCAGCAATTCAAACGGTCCGGCAGTGGCGAACTGGACTTCAGTGCCGGCGGTGACCAGGTTTTTCTGCTGATTGGAGATGACATGGATACCTGAGCCCTTGCGGACTTCAACATACCCCTCGACCTCTAGCATGATGATGGCTTCACGCACAACGGTGCGACTGACGTTCATTTCTTCGGCAATGTAACGTTCAGCGGGAAGTTTTTCACCGACCCGGTAATTCCCTGACTCGATGCGTCGTTTGAGCTCGGCTGCGAGCTGCTGATATAACCGCCGGGTTTCAGTGAATTCCATGATGCGTGCTCTTCGACAAGGAGGCCAGAATGGCCTTGGCTGGTGATGCCGTCCATACTAAACGTTAGGCGCGAGTGATATTTATTTGTTATACCACTTCTTACCAGCCCAGGCCAGCCGCTAACGTGGCCGCTTACTGTTCTTTGCAATGAGCCAGCGGCATAAAAAAAGGCACCGCGAACTGCCGGTGCCGATCTTCAAGCCGATGTCATATCAAGCCAATGTCGTCAGTAGGGCTGATGGCCCGGTATCTCCGGGCCTATCGGCCAGTATCAGTTCAGGTGGGCGGGCTTGAGTTGCTCATCCTCCAGCTTGGGTTCGGCAGCAGGGCGATTCTGCAGTATAGTCCAGATAGCCACAGCACCCAGTAAGTCAAGGACCGCCAATACTGCAAACAGCGGGCTGAAGCCGATAGTGTCGGCCAGTGCGCCGACGACCAGCGCAAACATCGTGCTTGCCATCCAGGCGGCCATACCCGTCAGACCATTCGCGGTGGCCACTTCATTACGGCCGAACACGTCAGAGGAAAGCGTAATCAGCGCGCCGGACAGGGACTGGTGAGCAAAACCGCCGATGCACAGCAGGCCAATAGCGACATAGGGGCTGGCAAACAGACCAATCATGCCGGGGCCAATCATCAGGAAAGCCCCCAGGGTGACCACCAGTTTACGGGACACAATCAGGTTAACGCCAAAAACGCGCTGGAAGAATGGGGGCATATAGCCGCCGACGATACAGCCCAGGTCGGCGAACAACATCGGCATCCAGGCGAACATCGCGATTTCTTTAAGGTTGAATCCATAAGCCTTGAACATAAACAGCGGGATCCAGGCGTTAAAGGTACCCCAGGCCGGTTCAGCCAGGAAACGCGGCACGGCAATGCCCCAGAACTGGCGGTTTTTCAGGATCTGCCAGGCAGACATTTTCTTGCCGTTATTAACCTGGTGCTGGGCTTCCTGGCCCTCGAGAATATAGTCGCGCTCTTCGTCGCTGAGTTTTTTCTGATTTTTCGGGTGCTTATAGAATACCAGCCAGGCGATCGCCCAAGCCATGCTCAGTACGCCGGTAATGATGAAGGCCATTTCCCAACTGTGCAAGACGATAGCCCAGACCACCAGCGGTGGCGCCAGCATCGCGCCTATCGAGGATCCGACATTAAAGTAGCCGACGGCGATAGAACGCTCTTTGGCCGGAAACCATTCACTGCTGGCTTTCAAACCGGCAGGGATCATCGCCGCTTCGGCCATACCGACCGCGCCGCGGGCGATCGCCAGTCCGCCCCAACTGCTGGCCAGCGCCGTGCCCATGCAGAATACCGCCCAAAGAATGGCAAACATCGCATAGCCGACTTTGGTACCCAGCAAATCCAGCACATAACCGGCAACCGGTTGCATGATGGTATAACAGGCTGAATATGCGGCAATAATATAGGAATATTGCTGGGTGGTGATATGCAGTTGGTCCTGTAAGGTCGGAGCCGCCACTGCAATGGCATTACGCGTCAGGTAGCCCAGCACCGTACCTACGGTGACCAGAGCAATCATATACCAGCGTAACCCTTTTATTTTACGCATTACCACTTCTCCCAATCAGATTAAGTCGTCACCCCATGGCATAACGCGCCGGGGATGCCGGGTACCAGGGTTTCGTTATTGTCGAGCGATGCCGGTAAATGCGCCTTGCCAACGCATCACCGTGGAACTCTCGGGTCCGGCTGGCAATCGGCTGCTGCCTGTTCCGAAGGTTCGCCTCGCCTCAGTGGTAATGAACCTGCAAGCCTCATTACCAAAAATTAATTGAGTCTGAGCTCAATGCGGCGCTACGATAACTTGTCATACAGATTTAAAAGTTGAGAGCCATCACAAAAACCATTATTTATTTAGGGGATAATAAACCCGTCCCCAGAGAGGCCGGTAAGCCCTTTACTGACCTAATATTGTTGAGTTTTTGTTTAATCTGACCGGAAATGTGCTACCAGGAGCCTGCAAGGTCCCGTAAATACGCTAAAATTGGTATGACACCTTTCAACAATTCAGAAACATAACTCAGAGAAGATGAAGGTGAGGAGCCTAGTATGTCCGCGTTTTTGACCGAAGATTTTTTACTGGATACCGAATTTGCCCGTCGTCTGTATCATGACTATGCGGTGGATCAGCCAATTTTTGACTTTCACTGCCATTTGCCGCCTGAACAGATCGCCGAAAACTATCGGTTCAAAAACCTGTATGATATCTGGCTGAAAGGTGATCATTACAAATGGCGCGCCATGCGCACCAACGGCGTGGCTGAGCGTTTTTGTACCGGTGATGCCGGCGACTGGGAGAAATTCGAAGCCTGGGCGCAGACCGTTCCCCATACCATCGGCAACCCGCTCTATCACTGGACGCATCTTGAACTGCGCCGTCCGTTTGGGATCACCGATACGTTGCTTTCTCCATCGACCGCCAGGCAAGTCTGGGATCGCGGCAATGCCTTACTGGCGGAAGACCGTTTTACCGCACGCGGCATCATGCAGCAGATGAATGTCAAAATGGTGGGTACCACTGATGATCCGATTGATGACCTGCGCCACCATAAAGCCGTTGCTGAAGACAGCAGTTTCTCTATAAAGGTATTGCCTAGCTGGCGCCCGGATAAAGCGTTTAATATCGAGGCCGCAGGCTTTGCTGATTATATCAAGCGCCTGGAAGCGGCAGCTGATACCTCTATCAGCAGCTTCAGTGATCTCCGCGAGGCCCTGAGCAAACGGCTGGATCATTTTGCCGCCCACGGCTGTAAAGTGTCAGATCATGCGTTGGATGTGGTGATGTATGGCGAAGCGGATGACGCTACCCTGGACCGCATTCTGACCAGCAGGCTGTCGGGGACTATTCCTGCGCCTGATGCCGTGGCTCAGTTCAAAACCGCGGTATTGGTATTCCTGGGTTCTGAATACAACCGTCGCGGCTGGGTACAGCAGTACCACATCGGCGCGCTGCGCAATAACAATAGCCGGATGCTGAAACTGCTCGGGCCTGATACCGGTTTCGACTCAACCAATGACCAGCCGATTGCTCAGCCGCTGTCGCGTTTGCTGGATGCGCAGGCCAAAAACAACGCCTTGCCGAAAACCATCCTTTATTGCCTGAACCCTAGCGATAACGAAACCATCGGCACCATGATCGGCAATTTCCAGGGCGAAGGCATGCCGGGCAAAATGCAGTTTGGTTCCGGCTGGTGGTTTAACGACCAGAAAGACGGTATGCAGCGCCAGATGACCCAGCTTGCCAATCTGGGCCTGCTAAGCCGTTTTGTCGGCATGCTTACCGACAGCCGTAGTTTCCTGTCCTATACCCGTCATGAGTATTTCCGCCGCATCCTTTGCCGGATGATCGGCCATTGGGTGCAGGACGGTGAAGCGCCTGCGGATATCCAACTGCTGGGCGAGATGGTCAAGAACATCTGTTTCGATAATGCAAAAAGTTACTTTGCCATCGAGTTGTGATCCTGTGCGGACGGGGAAGCGCCTTCCTCGTCCCCAATATTGAATATTTAGGGTAATAGTGCATGCAAACGTTAAACCGTGAAAACGTCCCCGGCCCTCGCTATACCGATCGGGTTATCCAGTTCGGTGAAGGCAATTTTCTGCGCGCTTTTGTCGACTGGCAGCTTGATATCATCAATGAAACGACCGATTTGGATGCCGGTGTAGTGGTAGTTCGCCCGATCAATAGCGATTTCCCGCCATCGCTCAGCACCCAGGATGGTCTGTATACCACGATTATCCGCGGACTGAACGAACAGGGCGAAGTGGTGAAAACGTCGCGTATTATCCGATCGGTTAATCGTGAAATTAATGTCTATACCCAGTTTGATGATTACCTGGCGTTGGCACATGATGCCAACATTCGCTTTGTGTTCTCCAACACTACCGAGGCAGGCATCAGTTTCAATGCCGCGGACCGTTTTACCGACACGCCGCCCGACAGCTATCCGGCCAAATTGACCCGCTTACTGTTTGAGCGTTTCAGCCATTTTGACGGCGCGGCAGATAAAGGCTGGGTATTACTGCCTTGCGAGCTGATTGACTATAACGGGTCGGCCCTGCAGGAACTGGTGCTGAAATATGCCCAGCTGTGGACCCTGCCGACTGAATTCATTACCTGGCTCAAGGTCAGCAACACTTTCTGTTCTACCCTGGTCGACAGGATCGTTACCGGCTTCCCCCGTGATGAAGTCGAGGCGTTGCAGGCTGAACTGGGCTATAAAGACACATTTCTGGACACTGCAGAGCATTTTTATCTGTTCGTTATCCAGGGGCCGCAGTGGCTGGCCGGTGAATTGCGTCTTGATAAGGTCAATCTGAATGTGCTTATCGTCGACGACATCAAACCCTATAAAGAGCGGAAAGTCGCCATCCTTAATGGCGCCCATACCGCGCTGGTGCCGGTGGCTTTCCTGGCCGGGCTGGATACCGTGGGTGAGGCCATGAACGATACCCAGGTCAGCGCCTTTGTCGAAAAAGCCATTACCGAGGAAATCGTTCCGGTGCTGGATCTGCCCCATGACGAACTGACGTCATTTTCCCAAGCGGTCCTAGGCCGGTTCCGTAACCCGTTCATCCGCCATCAGTTGCTGTCGATCGCGCTGAACGGCATGACCAAATACCGTACCCGAATTCTGCCGCAGTTGCTGGTTTATCAGCAGCAGAAAGGAGAATTACCGGCCCGCCTGACGTTTGCGCTGGCGGCATTAATCGCCTTTTACCGTGGCGAACGCCAGGGCGAAAGTTATCCGCTGCAGGACGACGAACACTGGCTTAATCGTTATCGTGAGCTGTGGGCAGGCGTCAGCCAGGGCGCCGTATCGCTGCGGACCCTGGTCTCTGAAGTACTGGGCGATGCCGAACACTGGCAGCAGGACTTACGGCAAGTGCCGGGTCTGGCTGACCAGGTCGAGCAGCAATTGCAGTCCATTCTTCAGCAGGGCATGCGTAAGGCTGTTTCATCCTACTGTTAAGAGTAGAAAAGGTTAATTCATGCATATTATTAAAATACACCCGCTGGACAATGTGGTCGTCGCCCTGCAAGACTTGGCCGAGAATGAAACGGTGGAGATCGGGGGAGCGTCAATCACGCTTCCCCAGGCTGTCGCCCGCGGCCACAAGTTCGCGCTGAAACCGATAGGACAGGGCGAAATGATCGTGAAGTATGGCCTGCCGATAGGTCATGCGCTTGCGCCGATAGCGGCGGGTCAGCATATTCATTCGCAGAATGCCAAGACCAACCTGAGCGATCTGGACCAGTATCAGTATGAACCTGAGTTCATGACGCTGCCGGACCAGATGGGCGACCGGTCGGTGGAGATCTTCCGCCGCAATAACGGCCAGGTCGGTATCCGCAATGAATTGTGGATCTTGCCGACCGTCGGCTGTGTTAACGGTATCGCCCGCCAGATTCAACAGCGTTTTCTCAAGGAAACGTTTGGCGCTGAAGATATCGACGGCGTGCATCTTTTCTCCCATCCCTTTGGCTGTTCCCAACTGGGCCAGGATCATGAAAACACCCGTACCATGCTACAGAATATGGTGCGCCATCCCAATGCCGGCGCGGTGCTGGTCATTGGACTGGGCTGCGAAAACAATCAGGTCGATGTGTTTCGCACTACCCTTGGCGAATACGATCCGGAACGGGTAACCTTTATGGTCTGCCAGCAGCAGGACGATGAAGTGGAAGCCGGCCTGGAATGCCTACGCGCCCTGTATCAGGCGATGCGCGGCGACCAGCGTGAGCCAGGCAAACTGAGTGAGCTTAAATTTGGCCTGGAATGCGGTGGCTCTGACGGTCTTTCTGGCATTACCGCCAACCCGCTACTGGGACGCTTCTCGGATTATCTGATCGCTAACGGCGGCACCACGGTGCTGACTGAAGTGCCGGAAATGTTCGGTGCCGAGCGTATCCTGATGAGTCGCTGCCACGACCGTGACACCTTTGAAAAAACCGTGCAGATGGTTAATGACTTCAAGCAATACTTTATTGCCCATGAGCAGCCGATCTACGAGAATCCATCACCGGGAAACAAGGCCGGCGGCATAACCACCCTCGAGGAAAAATCACTCGGCTGTACACAGAAAGCCGGACAGAGCAAGGTCATGGATGTCCTCAAATACGGTGAGCGGCTGCAGGTTCCTGGCCTTAATCTGCTGAGTGCGCCGGGTAATGATGCCGTTGCCACCAGTGCGCTGGCGGGGGCGGGATGTCATATGGTGCTGTTCAGCACTGGCCGGGGTACGCCTTATGGCGGCTTTGTACCGACCGTCAAGCTTGCCACCAACAGTGAACTGGCGACCAAGAAGCCGCATTGGATTGATTTTGATGCCGGCAGGCTTATTCATGGGATGTCGATGGACGATGTACTGTCGGAGTTTGTCGGTCTGATTGTCGAGATAGCCAACGGCAAGCGGTCCAAGAACGAACTCAATGATTTCCGTGAACTGGCGATCTTCAAAAGTGGTGTAACATTGTAAAGCAATCACCTTAGACCTAGAATGGCAACGGCGTTTCAGTAATGAAACGCCGTTTTCTTTTATTCGCCTTGATCGGTATTTGCCTTAACAGGATGAGGGTGCCATGGATCTTTACTGGATTGCCCAGGCGGTGGGTGTAATGGCTTTCGCCGTCGGTATTACCATGTTTTTTAATCGCAGCGAGCGCAGATTCAAATTACAGCTGTCGCTTTACAGTGCGGTCATCGGCTGTCATTTTTTCTTGATGGGGGCCAATGCGGCCGGCACCAGCGCGGTGCTCAATGCACTGCGTACCGTTATTTCCACCCGTACCCGCAGCATCGTGGTGATGTTTATCTTTATTGCGCTGACGCTGGTGCTGGGGGTAAGCCGGATAAATCATCTTATTGAAATCCTGCCGATTACCAGCACAGTGGTCAGTACCTGGGCGCTGTTTCGTACTCGCGGGCTGACTACCCGCTGTATAATGTGGTGTTCGACCTGCGGCTGGGTCATCCATAATATCTGGCTGGGGTCGATTGGCGGTTCGCTTATCGAAGGCAGCTTTTTAATTATGAACGGCGTTAATATCATCCGCTTCCGCCGGCTCCAGCTGCGCGGCATTGATCCTTTTGAGACCGAAAACAAGGCGGTACCGGTGAGCAAGCGCTGATGAGCCACGCACCTGTACCGCACCGGCGCAAGAGTGAGAATAGCTACACCGGCGTAGCAAGGCGGCGAACCGGTTGCTGCTCGCCGGTATTGGTTTGCCTAGCCTGAATGGCGATGATCCTGCTGTCCATCGGCAGGGAATACCACGCCGGTCTGGCGGCGGATTTCCGTCAGCAGCCTGGCGGTTATCAAGGATACCTCCAGGCCGTGGTGGCTGATGTTGCCGGTTTCTATAAGCGCGGCAAACTGTTCGGCCTCATACAGCATGGTATTAATGTGCTGTGGTTCAGACAAATCTTGTTTGCTTCCCTGTAGCGGAAACAGGGTGATCTTCTGGCACTCGGACAATTTCTCGACAACCAGCGTGCCTTCCTCGCCCTGTATTTCACTGGCCAGTTCGCTGCGGCTGACCTTGGAGTGAATCAGCGTAACGTCAAAATCACCGTAGCCCAGGCAGACGGTACCGTGCCCGTCCACACCACTGGCCAGCAATGAGGCGGTGGCCTGTATCGACCTGGGTTCGCCCCACAGTGCCACCGCGCTTGCCAGGGGATAAAAGCCTATATCCATGATCGATCCGTTGGAAAAGGCCGGATTAAAGGTATTCGGGTTCTCGCCGGCCAGATAGCGGGGATAGCGTGAAGAATACTGGCAGTAGGAAAACACCGCCTTGCGCAGGGTACCCACCATCGGCAGGGCCTGGCGCAGCACATTAAAATTAGGCAGGCTGGCCGTTTTGAAGGCTTCGAACAGCACCACGCCGTTTTCTCGGGCGCAGGCTATCATCTGCTCAGCTTCTGTGAGATTGGAGGCGAAAGGTTTTTCACAGATCACGTGTTTTTTATGGCGCAGGAAATGGAGCGCCTGACTGCAGTGCAGGGCATTTGGACTGGCGATATAAACGGCATCGATATCGTCCCTTGGGGCGAGACTGTCCAGTGAATCAACGCAGTCCGAGACCTGAAAATCAACACCGAATGCCCGGGCATTATCCTGCTGCCTGGAGTAAATAGCGGTCAGTTTGAAACGGCCGCATTCATGGGCCGCTTCAATAAACTGGCGCGTGATCCAATTGGTGCCTATCACAGCGAAACGAATCATGTCGAAAAATTATCCTGAGCCGGGGGAAATGACATCCGAGATTATCACGGCCTTACCTCAAGGAAAACACATGGGTTTTTCCCGCAACCGCTGATGAATTGAGGCCCTGCTCAAGGAAATATCACCCAGTCCCGCCGGGTATAGGGAAAAAACGGTTTACTGGAGCGCATTTTTCAGGGATAACCAGCACAATTATTTTAATCAGGTGGAATATATGTCAGTTTTTGACTCGGCCCTGGGCGTCTTCGAGCTTGAGCGTTTCCCGCCTGATGCGGCCAGCGACAATCTGCAGGCATGGGATGCCGCCGATGAGTATCTGCTGCTGCACTGCAGCCAACTGCCGCTGCCAGAGGGCCCTACGCTGCTGTTCAACGATAACTTCGGTGCGCTGACTGTGGCGTTGTGCTCCCGTTCACCCATCACTATCGGCGATTCCTGGCTGGGGCACCAGGCGGCTCGGTATAACCTGGCGAAAAACGACTTGCCTGCCGAGAACGCCACTTTCCTGGACAGCCTGGCGCCGTTGCCGCCAGCGCCGGCGCTAGTGTTGATAAAAGTGCCTAAAACCCTGGCCCTGCTGGAGCATCAGCTGCACGCTGTCCGTGCGGTCGCCACCCCTGAGACGATTATCATCGCCGCCGGTAAGGCGCGGGATATCCATACCTCTACCCTGCAGCGCTTCAGCGATATTCTCGGGCCGACCACCACCTCGCTGGCGCGTAAAAAAGCCCGGCTTATTTTCAGTAAAGCAACGGCGCAAGTGCAGCCTGCACCGGCACCGACCTTAAGTTGGCCGCTTGAGGGTACGCCATACCATGTCCACAACCATGCCAGCGTGTTTTCCCGCGCGTCCCTGGACATCGGCGCCCGCTTCTTTCTGCAGCATTTACCCGAGGGGATTGCAGGCACGTTGGTGGATCTGGGCTGCGGCAACGGCGTCATCGGACTGATGCTGCTGGCGAAAAATCCTGACGGACAGATCCATTTTGCCGATGAATCCTATATGGCGATTGCCTCCAGCCGCCTTAACATAGCGGTTAACCGCCCCGAGGATGTCGACCGCTGTGCATTCAGCACTGGCCACTCTCTGGCCGGATTCGAGCCGGACTCCCTGCAAGCGGTGCTTTGCAATCCGCCGTTCCATCAGCAACAGACCCTGACGGACAATATCGCCCGCGAGATGTTCCGCGATGCCAAGCGCTGTCTGGCCCCCGGCGGGGAGCTGCGTATTGTTGCTAATCGTCACCTTGACTATTATCAGCAAATTAAACGACTATTCGGTAATTGCACTACGCTTGGCGCAAACCCGAAATTCGTCGTATTGCGGGCAGTTAAAACACGCGCCGGACAAGGCGGTAGATAACCGGCGGTCTTCTGCAGGCTAACCCGGTTTGTTGACCGCCCGGACTGCCGGTATACTGCGCTCAGCGCCCCCTAAGAGGAACGATCCAGATTATGTTGCTGCAAGAGTTAGAATCGCGTTTGGACCATGCATTCACCGAGCTTGAGCAAAGCTTTGTGCAGCACCACAGGTACAGCCAGGAAAGCTATCAGGCGCTCCAGCGACAGCTTGAACTCAGCTTGCAGCGTGAGGCCAAGCTGCGCGAGAATAATGCCTATCTGGTTTCGCAACTCAATAATCTGGACAGTTCACCGGACCGAAATCCTTTATTGCACAAAATCAAAATCATCCGTTCCTATGTTGACCAGCTGGCGCGGGATGCCGCTGCGTTTAATCAATCCTGCGGTATTTAAGATACGGACGACGCTGCCCGGCCTTGATTGAAATAGAGGGCTATCGCAGACATGACAGCGATCGCCACAGCTTACTCATTACCCCCCATTCTCCTGCGGCTTGATGCGCCATGGTCACGGTACCCTGGAGCAAGGGAGAGTCACGGGTAATCCGATCTGGGATATCCTGCGTGTAGCCGTTTGCCACCCAATCGATAAGGGTGCGATGGCGCAACATGCTGCTGTCGTAAGAGCCGTTGTCACCCTCCGCGCCCAGGATGCCATTCAGATACGCTTGGTAGTGCTGGAAAAAGTCCTCATAACTCAGCGAATCGATATTTGCAATTATCTTTTTCGACAGGCACCAGTCAAAGAAGTTATATGACTGCATGGCACAGTCATTCTCATGTTGTAAAAATTTATGGAATAAAAACAGCCGATTATGCGTTTCTGGCGTAATTTGGCAAATGATATTGAATCTATCCGAATTCTCACTGGCGTCCGTTGAGCTATCAAATGCCACGAAGTCGAATCCCTTAGGGGTTTTGACTGCCATCACCGCGCTGAAATGGACTTTCACACCCTCTTTTTCATGCTGGTCTACCTCCACTGAAGAAAAGGGCATGAGCATTACCTCACCGGCCAGCATCACATGCAACTGGAATCGGGCCTTTTTTACCAGACCTGCTGATTCATCTGTTAGCCAGCGGTACCAGGCAGTATCCGTCGACCCCGCACGCTGGCGATGACAGATCGATGTTAAGGCCGAACAGGGCAACTGATACTTTATCGCCAGCAGAGCGATTGCCGTTTCAAAGACATTTCTTTCTATGGTTACCCCTGCGTTGCCGACGGCGGCGATCGCGTCGGGCAATGCCAGCAGGCGGGCAATTTGTGACCACAACGCTTTCCCTTCTTCCGCGCGGTCGCTGAACAAGCCCGGTTCAGTCAGACTGTGCTGGGCCACCATCTGGCACAGTCTGACCTGGTCCGCTTTTTCCAACGGCTGCGCCACCACGGCATCTTCGGCTGCAATCGTCTGCAGCACCTGGGTTGCCGCTTTGCCCAGACAGGCGCGCACCTCCATTTTGACACTGTCCGGCAGCTCACTTTCAAACAGGTCGGCAGTTTCTTGCAGTAAATTGGTAGGGGTCGCCTGGCCATGATGGGTTAAAAACTCCACCGGGACCTTAAGCAGACGTTCGGCAAGATGCTAGGCATTTTGTAATGCGGTCAGGGGTTCGTCGCGGCAGGCCTCGGACTGCTCTGCGTTCTTATCAATAGCATAGTAACGAACATAGGCCGTGGCCTCGGTGGCACCAGATAGCCATTCATTATAGAACATTTCATTCATCCTTAATTTTAATTACGAATATTATTAACGGATATGGCTTTTCAGTATTAACACTTCGTTTTTTCTCTCAGGGCAGCGCATCTCTAAGGGCTGTTGAACCTATTTATTTCATTTTATCGAATTTTTTTCACAGGAATACTTTGTTAAAGTTGGCCTCACTGTGTCAATAAAAATTCAGGTGAATACCTTATTGGACTCTCCATTGCCCGTCTATATCATATGCCGATAAAAAGAAGCCTGCAGAGGAGCGCCGCTATGTTTGCCAATTGTCAGCTGTTTGGCATGGATCTGGCTTTTCCTGATATTTGCCTGACGCCCATGCCGTTACCGGTGCCGGTGCCTTATCCGAATATCGCTATGGGCTTTATGGCAACGCCGCGCAGTTTTACGGTGTTATTTATGGCGATGCCGGCCCATAATCTGGCAACGCGTACTCTATCGAGCTTTGGCGACAACGCCGGCACGTTGCTCGGCGTGGTTTCTCATACTGTCATGGGGGAGTCCAGGCATATTACCGGCGCATTTACCGTACTTATCAAGGGCTCGCCCGCGACGAGAATGACCAGCCTGAGCCTGCAAAACAACAAAAATGCGTTGGGTATGCGGCTGCTCCCGAGTCAGTTGATTGTCATGATGCTGGCGATGTAAGCAATAGGCAATGAACTATACCCAGCAGAATTATCACAAAAAAGCGCCTGCGTATTATTGTTCCGCTGGCTGGCAGTAATAATGTCAATATGGACTGATATGCGGGTAGCGAGTCCCTGGGTTCATCATTTTCAGGTCGATCCGGGTTTTAATAAAATAATTAAAATATTGCTCGCCATATTATGGTTGGCCGGTTGCTCATCGAGTGAAGTGAATCGGAAAACGGAATATATACTGACTTTTATTATTAGAGATGATTTGAATGATGGCATGCCGTTGCGGATACGTATTTTTCCCGTACGTAATGAGGATGATTTTATGCGGGCGACTTTTTATGAACTGCAGGCTGTAAATCCCAAGATGGATAATGACATTTTACCGGGGGAGAACAGTATTTTTATTGTACCCGGCGAACAGAGTAAATTTTATCCGTTGCAGCTCGCGGCAAATATTAGCCACATCGGCCTGTTTGCGGAATTCAAGCAATTCGACGCCCAGCAATGGCGACTTTTGCTGCCAGCATCGCCCACTGTCGAACTCTCTGTGTGGCAAAAGGTGATAAAGGCAGCTCCCGCCCCGAGAGAGGTCTTTATCCGGCTTGACCGTACAGGGCTGAGTATCGACTTTTCAGCGGCTGTTCATGCAACCGAAAAACTCGGCCAGGGAGAAGCAAAGTGAAAGAAGATAAAGTGCTGTGGATGGAGGGAATGTTTCTACGCCCCCACCATTTCCAGCATGCCGATGCATGGCAGCAGGCCATTATACGCCAGTCTCGTCAGGGGGCCTATCATTGGGGATTTTCCCGCCTGGAATTGGATATCGGCATGCAGTCTCTGGGCAAGATAGCCCTGGTATCGGCCAGCGGTATTTTACCTGACGGCACGTATTTCGATGTAGATAGCGTCGACGCGTTGCCGCCTCCCATCGATGTGGATGACAGCTGGCAGGAGATGATCATTGTGCTGGCATTGCCGGCAGCACGCGCAGGCAGGCAATCCGCCATACTGACCGAATCTTCCGGCTCGACCGCGCGTTACCTGGCTTTCGAAAAACAGGTAATCGATGACAATGAGCTGTCGGCCGGCAGCGCCACCTTATGTTGCGCAAGGTTACGTCTCAGGCTGATGCCGATGTCAGCACTGACCGCCGATTGGATAGGCATGGGGGTCGTGCGGTTAAAGAGAAAGGATCTCGACGGTGGTGTTTGCCTGGATGAAGGATATATCCCGCCATTGCTCAATGTTCACGCCCATCGGACCGTGCATCGCATGATGCAGGAGATGGCGGGACTATTGCGCCAGTGCCGCCAGCGGCTGTGCCGCCATATGAACGGTCAGGACAATGCCCGGGCGGTTCCGGTGCGGGATATGTTGCTGCTTGGGTTGGTCAGCCGCTTCAGCGCCCGCACCGAGCATGCCCTGCATCTTCCCTGCCTGCATCCGCACATCCTGTTCGCTGAATGGCTAGGCGCCGCGATGGAGCTGTCTGCATTTCGCCCGCCCTATGCCGCAGACATGGACATACCGCAATATGACCATCAGCTTGCCGCAGAGGGTTTTTCTCGCCTGATGGCCATGTTGCGCCAAGGGCTTAGCCTGATGCTGGAGGAAAATGCGCTGCCTTTGCCGCTGGTCAAGCGGATGCCCGGACTCAGTATTGCTACCTTGCCCGAACGCGCCATGATCGCTGGTTTTGATTTCATCCTGCGCATTAATACCGATGGGGAAAATGGCGAGGGAGTCGATGAGGTGCTGCGGCAGCTTAAAATAGCGCCACTGAACCGCATACGTGATCTGGTGCAGCTGCAGTTACCCGGCGTCGCTTTAAAGCCTCTGGATCGCGTCCCCCCCTCCTTGCCATACCGTAGTGGTGACCGTTATCAACTGCTGGAAAGCGGCGGTGAATTCTGGCAGGAAATTTCGGATACCGGCATCTTCGCTTTTTATCTGGCGCACGACTCAGCCAGCGTCACGGTTGAGCTGTGGGCCGTCAGGCAGTCGACGCTGCAGGACATCCCGGCATCATGAGCTTGCCACATGAAATTCCGTACAGTCGGGACACGCCGGTCAATGCTTTGCTGAAGGCGGCTTATCCGTTGCTCAATGCCATTTCAGGCATCAGATTCAGCCCCGCGCCGGATGATCCAGGCTTGTTGCGCGAGCAGATGATTAACGAGATCCGGCGTTTTGAAAAACGTTGCCAGCAAACCGGCCTGTCCCATGAAATGATGACGCGATCACGCTATTGCCTGTGCACCGCCCTCGACGAAGCGGTAAGCCTGACCCCATGGGGCGGTGACAGTCTATGGTCGGGAAATGGGCTGCTGAACACCTTTCATAATGAGACCCGGGGCGGCGAAAC
Organism: Biostraticola tofi; assembly: GCF_004343195.1. GTDB lineage: Bacteria > Pseudomonadota > Gammaproteobacteria > Enterobacterales > Enterobacteriaceae > Biostraticola > Biostraticola tofi. The sequence goes on from NZ_SMCR01000002.1 coordinate 148,726, forward strand.
ATTTTTCTGCCTGCTGGATGAACTGCTGCTGCAGCCGGAGAAGCATCTGGATGAGCTGGAGCTCATATATTATTGTCTCTCGCTCGGTTTTGGCGGACGTTACCGGGTAATAGAGCATGGTCAGGCGCGCCTGCAAAGCCTGGTGCATCATTTGGCCGAGCAATTGCGCCGGGCAAGAGGGAGTTACCCCGCCGAACTGAGTCCGCCGAGACCGCCCATGACTATTGCCCCCACTTCCGGCCGTCCCTGGCATCTGCTTTGGGTTTGCAGCCTGTTTGGCTGCATGCTGTTGTTTGGCTTATACATCATTCTGGTCAATCAACTGGATGGCAGGGCCTTGCCGGTGCAACGGGCTATCTACAGTTTGCCGCTGCCCAAATCCGCTCCCGCCGTCGACCTGGGGTTCTGGTCTTTGAAACAGGCTCTCAAAGATGAAATTGCCCGGGGCGATATTGCCTGGGATCGACAACCGGGCAAGTTGGTGATCACCTTAAAAGGGGGGGATTTATTCGCCCCGGCCTCGGCGTCATTAAATCCACGTTATAAAACCATTATCGAACGTATCGCGCGTCATCTGGCATTTCCGCACGGCACCATCACCGTTAACGGCCACAGCGACAGCCAGAACATAAGCCGCAGCAAGTATGCGTCCAATCAGGATTTATCCCTTGCCAGGGCTGAGGGCGTCGCAGATTTACTGCGCAGCCATCTGCAGGGACCTTCCTGGATAAGAGCCACCGCACCGGCAAACCCAGACCCGCTGGTACCTGACGACACGCCGGCAAATCGCGCCATAAACCGCAGAATTGACATCATTTATCAACCGCAGGCGCCTGATGACGTCGCGCCATAAACCCCAGGGATGACAGGATGCTGAAGAAACTGATGGTCATATTCACCTCGCGGCTTTTCTGGGGGGGGGTAATGGTGTCCGGCGCCTGCCTACTGATCTGGCTGGCGGGGCCGCTGATTGCCATCGAAGGCGAAAGTCCATTGCGTTCAGCACAGCGACGGCGTCAGGCGATAGCGGCGGTAATTGGCGTGTGGCTGGTGCTGCGGGCAATGCCGTTACTTTATCGAGCCTGGCTGCAGAGACGCTTATTGCGGCACTTGCAAAGCCGCAGCGAGTCGGCTGCCGGGGCTGGCGAGAGTGATCTTGCCTTACAGATGGGCTTCGATAATGCCTGCCGGATTATCAAAAAACTGGCAAGCCAGCATTTGCAGGGATATTGGAAATACTGCTGGCGCCTGACCGGCAGAAAATACCTCTACAATATCCCCTGGCTGCTGGTCATCGGAGCCGGCGGCAGCGGAAAAAGCAAGGCACTGCTCCATTCCGGTCTGGATTTCTATCCTCCGCCGGTAAAGCGGCACGCCGGTACGCGCGCGGATGGGCATAGTCAGTGCGAGTGGTACTTTTCTTCCCTTGGGATCCTGCTCAGTCTGCCGGGGCAGTATATGGATCATGACAATGCCCATTGGCCGCTGTTGCGATCCCTGCTGCGCCGCTATCGGTCTCGCCAGCCGTTTGACGGAGTGGTCCTGGCCATCAGCGTACAGGATCTGCTGTTTTTTTCGGCTGAAGATCTGCATCGTCAGGCCAGTCAGATGCGATCGCGACTGCTTGATTTGGCACGGGATCTGGGCCGGCCTTTTCCGGTTTATCTCATGCTGACCAAGGCGGACTGCCTGCTGGGTTTCAGTGACTATTTTAGCCGCTTGGACGGCGCTGAAATGGAGCAGGTCTGGGGGTTCAATCTGATGCGGTCCGGTGGCGAAGCGCTGCACAGCGAACTGCCGATTCAGCTTGAGGCACAGTATGAAAAGCTGCACCGGCGTCTCGCCATGGCACTGCCCGATACGCTGCAGGCAGAGGCCGATCCCGGTAAACGAGCCGCCATTTTTGCATTTCCTCAGGCGTTTATGTCGCTACGCCCCCCACTGATGCGGCAATTGATGCTGATTTTCGCACCCCATCATGGAGAGGAGCATTTCCAGTTGGAGGGCGTTTATTTTACTAGCGCCAATCAGAAAAAAATATCTGCTCAAGCGCCGCCTAAGGAGACGGGCACTGACTTGTTCGCCTATCAACCCGGCAACAGCGAGCTCAGGCCGGGCGACGAGGAACAGAAACGGGTGCCTGCTCAGCGCTATTTTCTCGAAGCTTTATTTCGGCAAGTCATTCTGTCTGACGGGACGTCTGCAGGCAATGCCCATTACCGCAAGCGGTCCCAGCGCATGCTGTGTCTGCTGGCTTCAGGAGCGATGCTACTGTTGGTCAGTATGTTTACTTGCGCTTTTATCCTGAGTTATAAAAATAATTGTCGTTACGTCAATGAGGTGCAGGATCGCCTGCCATATCTTGAAATCCACAGTGCCAGGCTGGCAAAGCTGCCTAATCACGATCTGCGAGCCCTGTTGCCGCTGCTGAATCGGCTGTCACACCTGGCCGACAGTCACCAGTTCGATCCGTCCGCACCAACGCTTGCCTACCGTATGGGTCTTTATCGTGGCCATATGATGCATGTCTCTGCTGATGTGGTCTATGTGCATGCCCTGAAGCGTCTGATGCTGCCACTGGTCATCGACCGCATCAACCTATTGGCCGCCGAGGCCGCCAGCGGCGAAATGCCCTTTGCTCAGGAGGCATTAAAGGCCTATCTGATGCTGCATCAGCCGGACCGCTACGACGGCAGATTTCTCACCCACTGGCTGATGGCTCGTCTGCCACATCAGGACAGTGAACGTCCACTTAACGCGTTAGAGCGCGAACATTTACGGGGCCATCTGCTGCGGTTGCTTGACGATGCGAAACCGGCTTCCCCCGGAGGCGGAGATGACCAACTGGTCAGCCAGCTTCGCCGGGTTATCGCCAAAAAAAGCCTGGCGAAGCGGGTTTACTGCCGGCTCAAAATGGCGCTGATAACTGAACATCGCGGTGGATATTCCAGTTTGGCCGAACTCGCCGGGCCGCTGGCCGGGCAGGTTTTCAAGCGCAAAAGCGGCCAGGCGCTTACTGCACCGATTGCAGGCCTGTTTACCCCAGAAGGATATTGGCTGGGCCTGGACCGGCAGGTAGATAACACGGTAGCTGCGCAGCTAGAGGAAGAACAATGGGTGACAGGAATCAAGGATCTGCCTGATGGGGAGATTGTCGCCGGGCAGATACGCCAGCTTTATATGGATGAATTCATACGTTACTGGGACCAGGTGCTGGCTGACGTTGTTCTGGTCAGTTGCCGTAATCTGGAGGAAAGGATCCATGCCATACGGCTGCTGTCGGATGAACGTTCCCCCATGCGTAATCTGTTGGTCGGGCTAGGATACATCCTCAGACTGGAACGTCCGCAGGAACAAAATCAACTGGCTGGCTGGGGCCGTAAATTGAATGATGAGGCGGCGCAGAGGATTTCAGGTCTGTTCCGGCAAACCGCAAACGACGAGCCGTTATGGCTGCCGGAGGATATCGTCAGAGAGCATTATCGGGATCTTATCGATATCTCTCGGCCGCTGGCGGATGCCGGTGCAGCTACTCGATTTGATGGCATTATCCAGCAACTGGGGGAGGTCTATTACTATCTGGTCGCCGTTAAAGCCGAAGGCGGTCATGGCGTAGCCCACGGCGATATCATGACCAGGCTGCGGGCCGAAGCCGGTCGTTTGCCGCAACCTTTTCGCGCTATGCTGCACAGTATCGCCGCCGAGACCGCCGAGGTCAGCCAGCATCATGCCCAGGCCAGACTGCGCCAGTTGGTCAACGCCCAGAGCGGCCATTTTTGCCGCCAGGCTATCCAGGGACGCTTTCCGCTGTCCGGCGCCAGGGGTCCAGATATCCTTCCCGATGACCTGGCGCATATTTTCGCGCCGGGCTGCGGCATCATGAGTCAACTATTCCAGCAGCATCTGCGCGACAACATCAGCCAGGAAAATGAATGGCGATGGTTGCCTGCCAGCCCAGGCGCTTCCACTCAGGAAGACAGCGAACTGCTTGATGCCTTCAGGCAGGCGCAGGCTATCAGTGGTGCCCTGTTTCGGGCTGATGTAAGCACTCCTTCATTTTCTTTTGTCCTGCGTCCGCGCTCAATGGACAGCTCAATACTGAGTATGACGCTGGATATCAACGGGCAGATTACCCACTATCGGCACGGCCCTTTGACAGCGGCGCATTTGTCCTGGCCGGGTCCGGGCGGAGCGGCGGCCGGCCAGGCCAGCCTTTCCCTGAAGCTTGCCGATGGCCGCGTCGTCGCCCGAACCGCCTCAGGTCCCTGGGCGCTCCATCGGCTTTTTGCCGGGGCCGACAGTGAAACCCTCGATCAGGGCCCGGCCAGGCGGCTGCTGTTCAACCTGGAGGGGCATAGCGCGCGAGTCGATGTGACGCCTGACAGCAGCTACGATCCGTTCTCTTTACCCGAATTCCGCTGTCTGGATAACAAAGGACGCTTATGAATCACGATTCCCTGCTTTATCCGGTCAGTCCGGCGACGCCCTGCGGCGATAATCTTGAATACAGCGCAGAGTACCTTGAGCTTAGCCAGCTTGCCTGCGGTAAGCCAGAGCAGCAGTATGGCGATATGCTGATTCCCGGCGAGCCCCCCGACTGGCGCGGCGTAGAACATCGGGCCATTGGTCTGATGGCGCGCAGTAAGGATATTCGCATTATGGTGCTGCTTGCACAGGCGTGGACCGCTCTTCATGGTCTGGCGGGCTATGCACAAGGACTGGAGTTGATTAATGAAGCGATGGCACGTTACTGGGACGAACTCATTCCCTCATTGTCTCCCTGGGCAGAACCGGATCCCTACATGCGCATTAATGCACTGCGTGCGTTGGGTGATGGTTTTGCCCTGGCCCGTCTGCTGCGTCAGTGCCCGGTGGTACAGGCCGGCGCCCAGGCGTTAACCGTTGCTGATGTGCTCAAAATGCTTGACGGCCCCCAGAGCGTACAGAGTGATTATCCGGGAGGCGCGGCGGTGCTCGCGGCCCAATTGCGCCAGGGAGTCGATCCGGCATCGTGTTTGATCCTGCGTATCCTGGCCGCAGTGCAGCAGATGAATACCCTGCTCGGACAACGGCTTGGCGAGGCGGCGATCCCCGAGATGTCGTCACTGCTGGCGGTCTTACGGCGGCTGGCGCCTGCGCCTGAAAAAACGCTATCCCCAATACTGTCTGACGCTGCGGCAGCGGCGATAAATTCGCCGGCATCGGTAACTGCTATGCCTATCAACAGCATATCCGCTGACGGGGAAATTCGGTGCCGCGAGGATGCCCGCCAGGCGCTGGCGGCGGTTCAGGCGTACTTCGCCCAACATGAGCCGGGCCATCCGGCTTATTTATTGATTGAGCGCATTCAACAATTATTTGATCTCGATTTCATGCAGATGATCCGCAATTTGGCACCGGATGCGGCAGCGCAGTTCGACGTTATTTTAAATTCATCAGCCAGTAAATAGACCGGTCCATTGCAAGCATGACCAGGACGGTAATGGGTATCCGATACCGTTTGTATAACCACAAGGAGAAAGGGATGTCACAACAGAGCGACAAAAGTGGGCAAAAATTCATAGCCCGAAACCGGGCGCCACGCGTGCAGATCGAATATGACGTCGAACTCTATGGCGCGCAAAGAAAAGTCCAGTTGCCGTTCGTCATGGGGGTGCTGGCCGATCTGGTCGGCAAAAAGGGAGAGCCGTCGCTGCCAGCGATAGATGAACGTAAATTCATGGATGTTGATACTGATAACTTTAATGAGCTGATGAAATCACTACAGCCAGGCATCGCATTCAAGGTGGAAAATACCCTGGCTGGCGAGGGTCAGTTATCGGTAGAGCTTAGCTTGAATCATATAGACGATTTCCTACCTGATGCCATCGCCCAGCAGATTCCCGCGCTTAAGACATTGCTGGATGCGCGGATTGAATTATCTAATCTGCTGTCCTATATGGACGGTAAAAATGGTGCGGAAAATCTGATAGCGTCGCTGTTGCAAAACAGGGCATTACTTGAACTCCTCAGCCGCGCCGATGCAATCGACGCCGCCGATGCTGCCTCTCTTGCTCAACAGGAGTCTGACCATGCAGGCCGATAATGTGATGATCACCCCGGATGAAAGACTGTCGCCGCAGCATACCGCTGCCCAGTTGAGCGCGCTGCTGCTACAGGAATTTCGTCCAACAACCGCTCAGGCGATCCAGGCGGTGGAAGCAGCGGTCAGAACGCTCGCCCGCCAGACGCTGGCCCTGGCGCTGCCGTTGACCCAGGATGCCTTTAACGATATCCAGGCGCTGATCTGCGCCATTGACCATCAACTCTCCCGCCAGCTTAATGCCATCCTTCATCATCCAGATTTTCAGCAGTTGGAAGGTGCCTGGCGCGGCCTGCATCACCTGGTCAACAACACCGAAAGCAGCGAAATGCTGAAGATCCGCGTCATGAGTATCAGTAAACACGAACTGGCAAAAACGCTGAAAAGGTACAAGGGCGCCGGTTGGGATCAAAGTCCGGTGTTCAAGCGTATTTATGAAGAAGAATACGGCCAGTTCGGCGGAGAGCCGCTGGGCTGCCTGGTCGGCGATTATTACTTTGACCATGGGCCGCAGGATGTCGAGCTACTGGGGGAGATTGCCCGCATCGCCGCCGCCGCCCATTGCCCGTTTATCGGCGGCGCTTCGCCCGAGGTGATGCAGATGGGATCCTGGCAGGAACTGTCCAATCCGCGGGATTTGACCAAGATATTCCAGAATACCGAATATGTCGCCTGGCGCATGCTGCGCGAATCGGAAGATGCGCGCTATATCGGTTTGGTGATGCCGCGCTTTCTGGCGCGCCTGCCCTATGGTCAGTTGACCAATCCGGTAGTGCGTTTTCACTTTGAAGAGCAAACTGCCGGCGCGACCCATCAGAACTTTGTCTGGAGCAATTCGGCCTATGCAATGGCGGTGAACATCAACCGGTCATTCCAGGAATACGGCTGGTGCACTTCCATTCGCGGCGTCGAGTCCGGCGGTGCGGTCGACAATCTGCTTTGCCACCGTTATTCCTCCGATGATGGCGGGATAGAGATAAAATGCCCGACCGAGATAGCCATCAGCGATCGGCGAGAGGCCGAGCTGGCCAAGAATGGTTTTATGCCGCTGGTGTATCGTAAAAATTCCGATTTTGCCGCCTTTATCGGTGCTCAATCGCTGCAGAAACCTGCCGACTATAGTGATGGGGATGCAACCGCCAATGCCGCCCTGGCGGCCCGGTTGCCTTATTTGTTTGCCTGTTGCCGGTTCGCGCATTACCTGAAATGCATCGTACGTGACAAAATCGGTTCGTTCCAGAGTCGGGATGACATGGAGCGGTGGCTTAACCACTGGATTATCGACTATGTCGATGGGGACCCGGTCAATTCATCTCAGAAAACCAAAGCACGCCGGCCATTAGCCGCCGCCCAGATCCAAGTCGGCGAGTCTGAAGATAACCCGGGCTATTACCAGGCCAAGTTTTTCCTGCGTCCCCATTATCAGTTGGAAGGGCTTACCGTATCACTGCGGCTGGTATCCAGATTGCCTTCCTTGAAAGCGGCAAATTAACCCTGGGAGAACAGACGGATGCATAACAGTATTTATTTGCAGGTAGAAGGCGTGACCGGCGAAGCCATGGATGCCGGGCACCAGGGATGGATTGATGTGCTGACGTTTGAATGGCACATCAAACAGCCCACCGAGAATACCGTCGGGGGAGGCGGGGGGTGTGGACGGCTGGTGGTAAAGGATCTGCTGGTCTATGCCCGCCTTGACAAGGCCATGCCGACCATGATGACCATGGCGGCTGAAGGCAGGGCATTGGGCGAGGTGGTGCTGTCTATGGACAAGGCGGGCGGCAAACAGAACGAGTTTCTCAATATCAGCCTGAAAAACGTCATCATCAGCGCTATTGAGCTAGCGCCGGGCCAGCGTGCGGAGGGGGGGGCCACCGACGGTCAGATAGGGGTGTTGTACCGGTTTTCGCCGTCAAAGCTTGAGGTGAAATATTCCGCGCAAAGCGAAGCCGGCCAGTCCAGTGCGCCGGTAACGTTTACCTGGGATGTCAAATCCAACACCCAATAGCCAGGTGTCAATCCGGCTCTCGGGGGGAGGAAGGCAGTCGATAAATCACCTCTCTCCTGGCGCAGCCGTCCGGATTATGACCCAACCAGCAGGCCTGCCCCAGTGGCTGGCCTGCATCAAGTCTGCATCCCCTATACGCTTTGCCGTCAAGCTCCAGCTGTACCTCGCAGCTCAGCTCCTGGCCGACATACCAGTGTACCCACTGCTGCAGCAGCCCGGCTGCCGACAGCGGCGAGGGCGGGCCGGCGTAAACGCCGGGCAGCATTCGCTGATAGCCATTCCAGTCCAGTGGGCCGATAAGCAGACGAAAGGTCTGCCGATAATCGGCGGTACTTATTCCCAGGCAGGTATCCCGCCCCAGTGCGGCCGGCTGGTCCGCCCTGAAACGCCACTGGCTGCGGCGCGGGATAGCTTGCCAGTGAAAGCGATTTTCAAGAACATGCACCGTCACGGAAAACACCTGCTGCAGGATCGATTTCAACCCTTCGGCATTGCGCGGTCGACGGCTGAGGTGCCCTGCCAGATAGCTGCACAAATGTAAGTTCAGGCCCTCAGGACGCAGAGCCGGCTGGCCCATACCTAACAGACTGGCCAGGCAGTCATCGACACTGCGGGTGTCGATGCGATCATAGGATAATGCCAGCTGGCTGGCGGCCCAGGCCCGGTAAAACAGCGAAATCAGCCGATGATGAAAAATATCGGCGAACGAGGCCAGAGCGGTGTCCTGGTGATGCTTTTGCCGTTGCCAGGCATGTTCGGTCAGATGCAGTGGCAAAGGGCCTTCCGCGCCAAACAGGCCAAATCCGTAAACCGTCACACGTCCCAGGCCGCTTAAATGACATGGGTCAATGGCGGCAATTTCTGAAGCGGTATAGCCCGGAAAGGGGCTTTGGCCCAGACGTAATGGGTCATGGTGCGGCAATCGGGAACAGCCGAGCGGATAGGGCGAACCCTGGCAGGCATCGATCCGCCTGAGCAGAGGGAAAAGACGGTATTGCCATGGCGCTCTGGCGTTCAAAGGCCACGTCCCCTGCTTTTGGCCGGCACCGAGTTCGGGCAGGCTGTTGCTGTGAACCGGGCGGGCAGCGCCTGGTTGGCGCAAATCGGTATAAGGGAGCGTGGCAGTGGGCAAGCACTGGGCAGCGACAGGTCGCAGAGAGTAAATGTTCATAGGCTGGCCTGCTCGCCTGACCTCATCGCCCAGCACCCAATGATATTCTGACTGGCATCGGTCAGCGTGGTTTCAGTAAAGCTGTTGATGGCGGCGGACTGGCTGAATAACCTCGCCAATACGCTGCCCAGTAGCCAAGCGCCTGCGCCGGCAAATACCTGTTCGTCCACGCTGATGGCAACGGCGGTGCCGCCGGTATAAAGACCGGGTGGAGCTATTAATCGGTTAACCGCCGTCAATGTGCAGTGGCGAATGCCCGACAACTGGCGCGCCGCCGCCGGCGCCTGGCCCGCGTGAAATGCCAGCAATTGCCGCAGGGCAGCAGCGCTGTGCTCTGCCGTTTTGCCTGAGAGACTGGACAGATTCAGGTTGAGCTGGTTTACCAATTGCCAACTGTCCCGGCTATCCGCCATGGCGCTGGACGGGGGGGTCGGACCCTGGCGAATAACAATATGGCGTACCGGGAACGACTCCCTCATCACCAGTTGCCGATCGCTCTGCTGGGCGAAAATCAACGGCAGGCCAGCATTGGTACAGATGATCTCGGCCTCAAGCGCACAGAGGCTGTCCTGCCAGTAGCGGTCTGGTGTCGACACGCCGCCGGTCAGGGTGATATACACTGCCGAGGCGCTGTAGCCGTTGATCATCGCCAGCCCACTATTGGCGTGCCTGCGCTGGGGATGCCGACGCAGCGAAAACCAACTGGGTTCGGCACTATCGCCATGCGGGTCATCAGGGGCATACATTTGCCTGAACACGCGCTGGCAGCGGTTGTCGGCACCGTATCCCCGGATTCGGCTGACCGAATAGATCTCAAAATCATCGGGGCGTACGTGGTCTGCTACCAATGGATGCTCGCTTTGCTGCTGATCCAGCATGAACCGGTCGGCCCGGTGTGGGAAGAGATTGATGACCGGTGTACAGTGCAAGGCCAGATGCTGGCGGTCGACCTGCTGTTCCAGGGCCGGATTTTGTTTCCCCAACAGCAAAATGATCTCGAACTGCTGCTGTCGGCCCGCCCGTGCAAGCAACGGTTGCAGACCGCTGATGCTGAAGAAATGAAAACGATCGGGAAAAAAAAAGTATTCCTGTAGCAGGCGATAGGCTTCAAGGTTACGCATATCCGCTGGCAGCAGAGCCTGGTCGCGGTCAAAGCCTTCATGTCGCAGGCACTGACGGTCCAGCAGGGAGCAGGTTACGTCGTCGCCATCAATGCTGCAGAGGATATGCTGCGTGTGCTCCATGAGAAGTTCCAGCAGCTCCCTGGCCGGGGTCTGGTCGGCACAGAGATAGAACATAATGCGATCGCATTTCATTTGCGCCAGGGAGACATTTTCAAAGCAGCGCAGCATTATGCGCAACGCACTGGACTGCCCGCTCGGCCTGATACCGGCTTTGGCAACCGTGGCCGGCACCGGACCCAGCGTTACCTGTTCAATACGCAGAGGCTGGAGCACCACCTCATGGGCAGTACTGAAACGGCAGGTCATACCTTGCTTTTTCAGCGCCAGGCTGTCCATAACCGTTCCCCGCGGTATGGTAAAACCGCCGCTGATATCGCCTTTACCTTCATCGGGCTGCAGCTCTACCACCGCCATCGACGGCACCGGCGCAAGGTAGTTAGGATATAACACCTCAAGCAGTTGCCTGGAAAGCTGAGGGTAGCCGGCATCCATTTTCAGCTGGATCTTGGAGGTCAGAAATGCAGTGCCTTCCAGTAGCCGCTCGACAAAAGGATCGCCTATCTGTCCTTCCTGCATGCCCAGCCTGCCTGCCACCGCCGGGTAGCGCTGAGCGAATTCATTACCCATTTCACGCAGCCAGGCCAGCTCTTGCTGATAGTACGCCAGTAATCGGTCATCCATGAATTACCCCTTATCCCTCAGCTCGATGTGACCGTTTTCAAGACTCAAGCGGCTCTCAAATACAAACGCCTGCCATCGGGGGCAATGCCAGAGATGGCCCCTGATTTCAAACTTCAGTGCGCTTTGGCCGCCGTGCCATGGGGCGGCGGGCGTATCAATTTCCAGGGTATCGGCGTCAATACGAGGCTCATAGCGGCACACGGCCTGATGTATCGCCTGGCAGATATCATGCAGGGGCAGCGCCGAGATACATTTTCCCGCCAGCGGCAAAATGCCAAAATTCAGTACACTGCCAGCGACCAGCGGCCAGCGGCCAAGATCATTCCCTGCCTGATAATGGCTGCTGTTTAACAGCGCATGCAGGTTATCCAATATTGCCCGGCGCATCATGCGCACGCTGTGATGGCGGATGCTGGACTCGGCATCCATCGACAGCGACAGCCCGTCATCAGTCAGCCGCTCCAGCAGCGCCGGCTGTGCGTATTCGACATGCAGGCGATGCGCTGCCGGGTCGGGATTCAGCCGATAATCGTTGTTTTTATCCATGGCTATCCCATATGAATCTGTTCAGCATCAATTTTTATCAGCGCTTCGGCGCTGATCAGCGTGTTTTTACTGTGGAAACGCAGACAGTCTTCGGCCTGGATGTCTATCTGTCCGGCGCGGACCTGCTCTTTGTGGGTGACGCAGCGCAGCAGTCGATGACTGATCTGAGTGGCGGTATGCCACAGGGTTTCGAGGGATTTACCCACTATTGCCGCCTGCTGCAGTACCACCGACAGCGCCTGGCCGGTATAATTCATCTGCTCTATACGGCACTCGCCCCTTTCGGCAGCCAGCGCCAATCTCTGGCAGTTGAGCCCGATCTGTCCCGCACTGGACATCTGCAGGTTGCCGGCAGGGGCGATAAGCAAATCGCCGCTTACGCCCAGCGTAGCCACGCCGCTGCTATCGGCCCGCAGCAATACGGCGAGCAGCCATAACCGGTCGTCATCTCCTGCCAGTAGCACTTCATCATGCGCCTCGGGCCTCAGTAAGCAACTGGCGGCCAACTGACACTGCCAGGTGCGGTTGTCAAAGGAGATCAGATAACGACCTTCAGCCAGTCGGGCCAGCACTTTGCCGCTGCCCTGATAAAACGCGGCTCGAGCGGGTGGGTCTGAAATGGTGTCCATATGCATAAGGCATCCTTAAAAATAGCTTTGATGGTAACGTCCCTCACACTGCTGGATGCTGCTCACGCCAGAGTTGGGCGTTGAGCAGCGCCTCATCGGCAGACAATGTTCCCAGGCGGCTGGAAAACTGCGTGTGCTGGCAGACGGAGCGATGTAACAGGGTGCGCAGGAATAACGCCCGCCGCAGATCGGCAAAGCGCAGATTTGCGCCGCTGAAGTCGGCGTAACGTAAATCGCAGCGCTGAAAGCGGGCGTATTCTGCCGTGGCCCGATGGAACAGGCTTTGGACCAGAGAACTGTCACTGAAATCAGTCTGCAGCAGCACGGCATCGATAAATTGCGACTGGTCAAGACGGCTATGGGTAAGGCTGGCCTGCCGCAGATCGGCTTCGATAAACAAGGTGTGGTCTCCGAGGCAATGGTCCAGTCGGGCACCGACCAGCGAAGCGCCTTTGAAGCAGCTTTGGCTGAGATCGGTATGACTCAAGTCGGCCTGGTCCATGCGGTTTTCGGTAAACTGGCAACGCAAAAAACGCTGACCAGGGTAGTGGCAATTGCGATGGTCACAACGGACGAAGACGCTGTTTTCAAGGGCGCAACCGGTAAATCGGCTACCTCTCAGGTCGCAGTTGAAAAACACGCTGCCGGTTATTTGACATTGTTGCAAAATAGCGCGGTCAAGCGGCGTCTCGGACAGCAACACCTTGCTGAGGGTGGCATGCTCCAAGCGGATGCCGGTCAATGCGGTATGCAGCAACTGAGTCTGGTTCAACGTGGTGCGCAGGAACGACGCCTCCGTCAAATCACAATGGTTGAACAGGCACTGACTGACCGTTGCATCGCTGAAGTCAGCGCCGGGCAGATGGCAATGGGTAAACCGGCAGTCGTCAAGACAACGCTGGTTGAAATGGGCATTGTGGAAACGGCAGTGATCGAAAAGGGTATCCCGTATCGGCCCGGCGTTGGCGGGTAGCTGCGCAAAGGTGACATCGGTGAACATTGCCCCTATCAGCGCCACGCCTTGCAGTTGTTCAGGACCCAGAGTCACTTTGCTTATCACTTCTCCGTTGCTTATCCGACGCTGAAGTGCTGCTGCCGTTACCTGCATGGCTGTTCCTCCGTCCGGCCGGGCAGGGTTTTGCACTGTTGAGTGTAGGCATCGGTCCAGCGGGTTCCCGGACCGTACAGCGCTTGGGAAATATCGGTTCGAAACAGACAAGCATAAGTCAGGTCAGTATCGGTAAGCACCGATTTTTGCAGCAGAGCGCCGGTCAGGTCGGCATAGGCCAGATTGGCGCCGGTCAGATCGGTGCGGATAAACAGGCTGCCGCCGGCAAACAATCCGGTCATGACTGCCTGACGCAAGCTGGCTTCGCTGAAATCACAGTTATCCGCCCGGCAATGGCTAAAATCAGCCTTTTCCAGCCCAAGGCCGCGAAAATGGCAACTGTCCAGCAGGGCATAGGCAAAGCTCGATCCCGGGGCCTTGGTGGTGCCGCTAAAAGCACAGCGGGTGAGCCGGGCATGGTCAAAAATGGCAGCGTCCAATTTGACGGCATGAAAGCTACATTCTTCCAGCCGGGCGTGATCAAAGCAGACATCGCTGATATCGCCCTCCAGGAAGGTGACCTTCCGCATTAGCGCCCGACTAAAATCGGGGCCAGGGCAGTCAGGCGCCGGGAAGTGGCAGTCTTCTAGCGAGGCCTGATCAAAGCGACAATGCAGCAGGCGGGTGCGCTCGAAATAAAGACCGGTCAACCGAGCCAGGCTAAAGCGGCAATCGATAAATATCGCCTGGACCAGCATGGTTGCTTTCAACGTCGCCTGGTCGAATTGGCAGTGTTGCCAGCGGGATCCCGTCAGGCAGGCGCTATCGAAGGTTGCGCCATGCAGTACTGACTCGGTGACGGTCGCATTGGCCAGCATGGCCTCGGTGAAATCAGCGCCCTCTAACCGGCAGTGATGCAAAGTGATACTTTCGAGTAATGCCCGGCTGAAATCCGCCTGCCTTAAATCCAGGCCACTGAGATCCGCGCCGGTAAAATCCTGTCCGCTGAAATCCCGGCGATCGGCCATGATAGCTATCGCCTTGCCGCGCAAGGCCAACTGCCGTTGCCCTGCCGCTTGAGCCGCCGGCGGACGTTCGCCGGCGGACATCATATACATCCGGTAGAGGCCCTGGCCTATCTGCTGACGCTCAGCGGTCTGCTGATGCCCAGCGGCCAGCTTGGCGAGGTCATCATTGCCATAGGGGAGGGTATCGTCCGCTGGAAACGCATTGAGCCGTTTCAGCATCTGGTGATATTGCGCGGGCCCGGCGGGCAGCGCCAAGCTGTCCTGAGGCGGCATACCTGCGCTGGCCGCTTTTTGCCTGAGGCTTGCTTCGATGGCCTCCATCTGATCGATAGCCTCCCGGTGATCGATGGTTTGCATGTGATCGATGCCACCCGGCACCACACCGGCCTCCATCAGTCCGGTGACTTCCTGGCTACCGGGCGCAAGCACCGACTGATGACTCTCCCGCAGCGCCGCTTCCCGCCGGGCAAGATGGTCCATCAGGGAACTTGGGCTGCTGGTGGGTTCACTGTCAAGCCAAGGGCCGATAATCGCCCTGGAGACCAGCTCTTGCTCCCACCGGACGATATCACCCCCCGGCTTGCGGGCGGCACGCGTGCGCATCACCTCCTGGTAGTGGGCAGGCGGGCGGGCAGCTTCGGCCGTTTCAATGGCGACCAGTAACTGGCCAACGTCGGCGGCATCATCTTCGCTGATGGCAATGGAGCCTTGCCAGAACAGCATCAGTTGATCCCGATGAGGGAAAAACCACAGCGTTGTCAGCCCGAGAACAACTTCAACCGCAGACTGCGGTTCGTGCTTATAGTTGATAAAACCGCGGGCGCGCCATGCCGGCAACTGACCTTGCTGCACCGCAAGGGTCGGGTGCATATTGCGGATAAGCCACGGCGCAGCGGCGGGCACTTCGCCCCGCCCAGGCCACCATTGGTCCGACGGCGCACGGTTGAACAAATGCAGGTCCATATCCGGTGCAAACCCCGGGAAACCCTGCAGCCGCCAGCTTTCGTCGTACTGTTTACCCATCAGGCCGAGCTGGGCCTGACTGGTGAATTCAATCGGTCCAAGCGTAGCCGGCGGCGGCTGTTGCCGTGAAGAGGTCATCGGGACGTCGACAGGTTCCACATTAGGCAACGGCAGATAGTGTCGGCCATCGATACATCGTGGTTCCATGCCGATCCCCAGCGGATTCACCGGGTGAGCGGGGCCGCCATAGGCATGGCTAAGATCGAGCGGCATACGATCGAAGGGCCGGGGAGGGGTGGCCTGGTTCTGCAGCCAATAACGATCCCCTGACACTGACAGGCATTTTTCTTTATCGCCGACCTGAACGGTAACGATACAGTGCGGCTGCTGTGGCTGCTGTGGCTGCTGTGGCTGATGGCAGGGCCAGGCATAACCACTGACCAGATATTCTGCCGAGGGCTTGGGAATGCCCGCGTCAAGCAAACAACCTTCAGGCAGCTCCTCGGCCGCCAGTTGCCAGAGTTCCGGTTCAGGACGCAGCTTGGGAGCGCTGCTCATATCGGTCAGCGCCATCACCGTAACGCCGAGGCGGTGTTTACCACTCTGGCTCCATGGGCGCTGCATAACCGACAGACGCAGGGGTTTTATCACGTGCATCAGACTGCCTTGGTTGGGGAAAAATCAGATAAACAGCGTGATGGCGCTGGTATTGATGCTCACCAGGGATCCCCTCATTTCCAGGTTTCCCAGGGAGATATTGATGCCGACCGTGGATACCTGCAACTGAGTGTTGGCCATGCGCATCTGGCTAGTGGAGACCACCATGCCGTCATTTTCCATGGCCATTTGCGAGGTCGACATACGCAGGGCATTCACTTGCTGAATTGACGCGATGACCAGGGAGCCATTTTTAGCATGCACCTCGAATTGATCCGATGCTTTATTGACGATGTTATTGCCTGACAACTGCATCGTGCCTTCACAGTGCAGCTGCAGGTCGGCATCGCTGCCGATTCGACGATCGGCGCCGGCATGCTCCTGCCAGCGGCCGGCAACCCGGCTGTCGGCATCGCCTTCGATTTTCAGCCGCTGATCGTTGCTGATGGTCCGGACATCACCGCCCTCCACCGTGCTGACCACGCCGTGCCGATAGACCAGTTCAGACGGGCGGCCATCGGTTGCTTCGCTGGCGCAGTGATCGCTGATGCCTTCAGCTAACGCCTGAACCCCTGGTCGCGCTGGGTCACTGGTGTTGATAGCGGCTATATCCGGACGGGGCCGCGCCAGTCGCTGGCCAAAGATGATCTTTTCCCCCGCCTCAAACATGATATTCCCATCGGCGCGGCAGCTAAGGCTGGTTCCGGTTTGCAGGATCGTCTGCTGACTGGTATTGAATTCAATATTGCCGCTGACCTGTCGATACTCGCCGCCGGTGACCACCGAGGTGCTGCCACCGGCTAATACCTGCGAGCTTTTTCCCAGGCCGAAGATCTGCATGTCGGGTTGTTTTTTGAACGTATGGCAGGGTCCAGCATGGATATAACGGCTGGCGCCGGTGATCTGCTGATCCAGGGCACCGCCGACCGACAGGGTTTTATTGTGTTCAACCGACACTTGCATATCCCGTTCCGCATGTTGGCAGTATTGTTCATGGCCCGGGGTATCATCCAGGATCAGGTGGCTGGCGTTTTCCGGGCTGCCGCCGATGCTGCGGCTGACAAAGCCCATCTTGTTTGCGCCTGCCGGCAGTTCCCACGGCGGCATGGCATCCTGATTGTAAACGCGGGCGATTACCATCGGGCGGTCGGGATCGCCGTTGATAAAATCGACGACCACTTCCTCGCCGACCCGGGGGACCTGCAGACACCCGTATTTCCAGCCGGCCCAACCGCTGGCAACCCTGACCCAGCAGGAACTGGTGTCATCACCGGCCCCATGGCGGTCCCAACGAAATTTCAGTTTTACCCTGCCATGTTGATCGGTCCAGACCGGTCTGCCCGCAGGCCCGACCACCTCAGCGGTTTGCGGGCCGCAGGTTTTCGGCCAGGGTGTATTGCGGGCCGGTCGCCAAAAGCGCCCGGCAGGTATCACCGAGCAGCTGACGCTGAATTCGCTGCTGGGCTGCTGTTCCGACTGATAGCGCAAGTCCTGCAGGCAATATGTCGCATCGGTGGTCAGATACGGTTTATCAGTCGACCCCGCCGGGCCGCCGCGGAAAATAAATCGACTGCCGGCACTGATGCCTCTGGCGGTTCCCTGCGCCGACATCCGCAGCTGCCTGGCCGCCGAGGCCTGCTGGCGAATACGGGCATAATCCTGGCCCTGCTGGCCGTCAATAAAGCCACCAGGCCAGTCGAACACCTCGCCGCTATGATGGCCAGGGCGGTCCTGATGCTGGCAAGTCTCCAGTAAATGCGCTCTGGGCTTACGGAAGTCATAATCGTCATGACCATAGACAGAGGCCGTCGTTTCGTGGATCAAGCGCCAGTCCTGTATGCCTTCCTGGTGATCAGTCAGGCCGAATCCAGGCTGCTGAAAAGAAATATCATCATAACCGGCTACCGGGTGATGGGCTTCAGGGGCATCGGCCAGCACCAGTCGATGGCCATTTTTCTGATGAGTAAAAAAATAATAAATCCCTTCGTGCTCCATCAGCCGACTGAGGAAATCAAAGGTACTCTCTGCATACTGGACACAATATTCCCACTGGCGGTACTGGCCGATCAGTCGGCTTTCATATTCAATCTTATATGCTGATAAAACCGCAGACAGTATTTCCGGGACTGATTTTTCCTGCCAGATCCTGAAATCGCGATTTTGGCTGAGATACCAGGCTGCGGGATGCAGCGTCAGCAAGTAACGCCTCATTTTATGATTTACTCTTTCCCCGCCGCTGGTAGTTATACGAGTAACATAACCATGAAAATACCGGTATTCACCGGTCGATAATGCCATGCGGAATGACACTGTTTTACCCAGCAGGATGTTGACGTCGATATTGTCGCGTTGCGTGAGGAATTCTGCAGTGTATTCATATAAAGCAGATAAAGATTCCTTGCCGGTCAGTTTGCTGAATAAGAAATAACCCTCGCCATATTTATCCAACGGTGTATAGGCTTTTATATTACTTTGCATGAGATTCCTTTTCACACGGAATAGAATCCGTCCTGAAGAGATGATTATATCTTCACTATACAAGAGGAATATTATGGCTCCATCATGCCATAACGTTGCGACCAGCGAATCAATTCTGTCGCCTTATGAACGTTTAATTTCTTCATCATATTCAATCGATGGGTTTCCACCGTCTTCCGGCTGATTGACAGCTTATCGGCAATGACCGGGTTACTTGCACCCTCGGCAATCTGCTTCAGTACCTGCCTCTCCCGCAGCGTCAGCAGTGGAATCTTCACATCGCCGATATCAATCTGCTGCAGTACCTGGCCGCTGTCCAGCAGTGGATCAATATAGCGTTTACCGGCCGCTACGCATTGCAGGCCCGACAGCAGCGTTTGCTGCGAACTTTTCTTTAATACATACCCTGAGGCCCCCTGCCGCAATGCGCTGGCGGCGTGTAGCTCATGCCCACGCGACGTCAGTACCAGGATACGCATCGCCGGCCAGCGACGATGCAGCTGTGCGATGACGTCAAGGCCATCCATTCCCGGCAGATCCAGTTCAAGAATCACGATGTCCGGGCGCTCTTCCCGGCACAGTGCATAAGCATCCAGGCCATTTTTCGCCTGGCCGGCAATGTGATAATGCGCATGTGGGGCAAGAATCATTCTTATACCGTTAAGAATTAATCCATGACCATCAATTAACACTAGTCTGGTTTCCATCATTATTTTTCCTTGGAATCGATAGTCAGCTATAAATCTCTGAGTCGGTGATTATTTTAATAAGACATCTCAAGCTGACTGACGTTACTCTAGAAATTTCATTATCATTAACACCGGCGTCGATTTTAAACAGTCAATCGAATTTTGCCTGATTTATCATCGCCGATTACTGGCATGTTAATATCAGTTTATCGGTATTTCTATAAGCCGAAATAAGTCGAATTAATGGTTTGAATAGGCATATTGTTGTTTTTTTCACGGTAGTCATGTTCGTGTTTACGACGTTACGTTTTCTATTTATTGCACTATAGCGGGCAGTGACAGAATAATGTACTGCCTGTAAAAATCAAATTATTAATCATGATGACCTGTTTTAATGCTTAAATGTTTTCAGATGGTTTAACTTTTTATCCTATTTGATCGTTTTATTTTACCATCTGATAAAGAGTGATGCCTGCCGGCAGGCTCAGGCAATACGCCATCAGGCGAGTTCCTCAGAAGTAATACGTATCACGCCTTTGCTGTCCATATCCCGGGTCGGGATGGAGTGCTGCATCTTTAGTACCCTGGATACAGTGATCTGGCCACAGCAACTGTTGCCATAGGGGGTAACCGCAGGCAAAATTCAACGTGCCGGCAGGGGATTCTTCCCACTACCTGACCATCTGATGATTGAGGTGAAAGTCATGAAAGTCGCTATGGGGCAGTTTGCCGTAAGTCGTGAATGGCAGAAGAACGCCCAGACCTGTATCTCTTTGATGGCCAAGGCAAATGCCACCGGCGCCGACCTGCTGGTGATGCCTGAATGGGTATTGGCCCAGGATCTCGCTGATCCTGAAGGGGCGCTGAGGGCGGCCCAGCCGCTGGATGGGCCGTTTGTCAGCCTGCTGCTGGCGGCCAGCCGCGAAAACACCCTGACCAGCATCATGAGTATTCATGTGCCGACTGAAGGCCGTCAGGTCAAGAACGTGCTTATTGCCATACGGGAGGGTGAAATCATCGGCCATTATGAAAAGATGCATTTGTATGATGCCTTCACCCTGCGCGAATCCGAGCGGGTGGTGCCGGGAAACAGCATACCGCCGCTGATAGAGGTTGCCGGCATCAAGGTCGGCCTGATGATCTGCTATGACCTGCGTTTCCCTGAACTGGCCCGTCGTCTGGTGGTTGACGGAGCCCAGGTGCTGGTGTTGCCCGCTGCCTGGGTAAAAGGTCCACATAAAGAGCAGCACTGGGAGGTGCTGGTTACCGCCCGCGCGCTGGAAAATACCTGCTATCTGGTAGCGGTCGGCGAGTGCGGACCGCGGAATATTGGCAACAGCATGGTAGCCGACCCCCTCGGTGTGGTTATCGCCAGGGCGGCAGAAGGCCCGGGCCTGGTGTTTACTGAACTGGATCCCGAGCGGATTACCTATGCGCGTCATGTGTTGCCGGTGCTGGAGAATCGCCGTTTTGCACGCCCCGAGCTTATAGGGAACGAGCGTAATCCACCTCAGTCATAAAGCGGCCCTGACCGCTGACACACTAGCTGCTTAACGCGTCTGGGATGCTCAGTTATTGAATTGAGCATCCCAGATCTCCCACTATATGCACATTTTTAGCTGAAGTTGTTCGTTCTGATTCATGCCTATCTGCATTACTCTGGCCGCCGAATATTTTCAGCGTCCAGGAGTTCACATGCGATTGAAATCGCTGCTATTGTCTCTGATGGTTACCGGGGCAGCGCAGGCTCAGCCACCCGATGAAGTCACCGTCGCGCTGGCAATTCCGCCGGCGGTGCATGATGGCGCGCCTTATGCGGCGGCAGAAGAACTGGGGTTGTTCAAACAGCAGAACCTGTCGGTCAAGGTGCTGATCTTTCAGGGCGCGGGCGCCTTGTTGCCACAGGTGGCCAGCAAACGCGTGACCTTTGGTTATCCGGTATCAGAACCGGTTATTTCGAGCTATTTCAGTGGCAAAAATCCGCTGCCGTTGCGTTATTTCTATAACGGGACCCCGGCTCAGACGATGGAATATGTGGTGCTGGCCGACTCACCGGTAAAAACCCTGGCTGACTTGAAAGACAAGAAAATCGGGGTTGGTGCGCTGACCTGGGGCACGATACCCAACAGTCGCGCCGCATTGCGGGTTGCCGGCCTACAGCCGGGCAAAAATGTGGAGTTTGTCGCGGTGGGTGTGCTGGGGTCAGGTTTTCAGGCGCTGCGCAGCAAGCAGGTCGATGCCCTGAACTACAACAGCAGTTGGGGGGATATATTTGAATTTACCGGGACCAAAATCCGCCGCATCGCGTACCCTGATGTGTTTCAGGAAACGCCCGGCAATGGGTTTATCGCCCATGAAGATACCTTTAAAGACCATCCCGACCTGATTCGCCGTTTTGGCCGAGCTTATACCGAGGCGCAATATGTCTGTGAGGTAAACCCGGATTTCTGTGTGCGGGCGTTTTGGCGCCAGCATCCGGAGAGTAAGCCGGCCGATGCCCAAGGAAAAGGTCTGGCGGAAGCCAGAACCCTGCTGACCCGGCGTCTGCAACGCACCCTGTACCTGCCTGACGGCCAGCGCCGACAGCCGGGGCAATATGATCTGCCGGCTGTGCGTAAAGCCATTACCGCCATGGCCGCTGCTGGCGAGTTTCCGATTGCGGATGTGCCGGTGGACCGTATTTTCTCCAACGCCTTTGTGAAGGACTTTGACAACTTTGACAGAACCGCTCTGCGGGCAACCGCGGAGGCGGCGAAATGAGCATCCAGCTGCATGTAGATATCCCTGATGGGCTTATCGACCTGGCCCGCACTATTCGTGCCCAGGGGCTGGCACCGGGTGTAGCCCGGTTAACGGCCACGCTGACGCACGCTGATGGCAGCCTCTGGCGCAGTACTGCTACCTTTGCCGTTGCTGATAATGGCGAGCTGGACCTGACATCAGCCGTGCCGCTAGCGGGAGACTGGCAGGAAAGTGAACCGATGGCCCCGGTCTGGTCGTTGCGACAGACAGCTCGGCCGCGCGATCCCGCGTTGAGTGACGGCATCCAGCCTCATCACATCAGGTTGCAGATTGCAGATGCCGCCGGCGCATCGGCCTCGACCGAGATCATTCAGCGCTATCTGGCACCCGGCGTCATCCGAAGGGAAGTCCGGGAAAACGGCCTTTCAGGCACGCTGTTCTTACCACGAACGGCTGGCCCTCATCCGGTAGTTATCGTACTCAACGGTTCCGGTGGCGGTACACCGGAACAGCAGGCCGCATTACTGGCCGCCCAAGGCTATATCGGTTTTGCGCTGGCTTATTTCAAGGCCCCCGGGCGGCCGGATTATATCTCTGCCACGCCGCTGGAGTATTTTAAGCAGGCTCTCGACTGGGTCATTGATGAACTGCAGCCGAAAGCCGGGTTTATTGCGGTAGCGGGCCATTCGCGCGGTGGGGAACTGGCGCTGTTGCTGGGAGCCACTTTCCCCGAAAGGGTTGCTGCGGTAATCGGTTACGTTCCCAGTGCGGTCATCAATGGCACTCTGCGAGCGGGACGCCCGGAGGAGCCGCGCGATGCCACCGCCTGGACCTGGCGTGGAGAGTCGCTGCCTAATCTCTGGCAGGGTAATCCCCTGGCAGACTGGCACGCCTTTGATCACCCGCCCCAGCCGGGGGCGCCTATCCGCCAGGCGCCGGCTTTTCTGACCGCTGAACGTCACCCGCAGAGCCTGGCGGCGGCACGTATACCGGTGGAGCGTATTGCTGGCCCGCTGCTGCTTATTTCCGGCACCGATGACGGCTTCTGGCCTTCAACCGCTTACTGTGAGCGTATTGCAGCTGATTTGCAGGCCAAATCCCATGGCTGGCCGGTGGAGCATGTACGCAACGAAGGCGCCGGGCACGCCATCGGCTTTCCTTTTGTTCCCACCACTGAGATCGCCAGAGTTCACCCGGTTGCCGGCGTGGTGATTGATGGCGGCGGCACACCGCTGGCCAATGCCCGGGCACGGTGCCATAGCTGGCGGCGGGTGCTGGCCTTCCTGTCTGCGGCACGGGCGGCGCATGAGGGCAAACTATGAGTACGGCGCTGGCGTTACGCAGTGTCGGACTGACCTGGGAAACTCGCCGAGGCCAGCTTGAAGCGCTGTCGGATGTAAACCTGCAGATTGATGACGGTGAATTTGTGGCGTTGCTGGGGCCGTCCGGATGCGGCAAATCAACGGTCCTCAAACTGGCCGCCGGGCTGATACCGGCAACCAGTGGAACGGTAGAAGTCGCCTCCGAGAAGGTGACTGGGCCGGGTCAGCGTACCGGGGTGGTATTTCAAAAGCCTAACCTGTTGCCCTGGAAAAACGTGCTTAATAACGTATTGCTGCCGGCCAGAACCGCTGGATTGCCCGTGCAGCCCGCCCGCCAGCGTGCCATGGCATTACTTGAGCTGGTCGGGCTGGCTGATTTCGCCGGTGATTATCCTTTCGAACTGTCCGGGGGAATGCAACAGCGGGTGGGGATCGCCCGCATGCTGCTGCATGATCCGGATTTGCTATTGATGGATGAGCCCTTTGCGGCGCTGGATGCCCTGACCCGTGAGGCGCTGATGCTGGAGCTGCAGCGTATATGGGGTCAAGAACGTAAGTCAGTGCTGTTTATCACCCACAGCATCCAGGAAGCGATGTTTCTTGCTGATCGGGTGCTGGTGATGTCGCCCAGACCAGGACGGATTGTCGAGGAGTTGGCGATACCGCTGCCGCGCCCGCGTACCCTGGAGACGCTGGCCGATGAACAATTTATGGCGCTGTGCCAGCATTTACGGAGGCATTTCACTGATGCGTAGACTGTTGCCCTTGTTGTATCCCCTGACCAGCGTGTTGATACTGGTGCTTATCTGGCAGGGCGCCGTGCGGTATTTTGCTATTCCCGATTACCTGATGCCATCACCAGCAGCAGTGTATGGGGCACTGGCGGCGGGTTTTGCTGACCACAGTCTGTGGCCGCATATCGGCACCACCCTGGGCGAAACCCTGAGCGGCTATATCATTGGTAGCCTGCTGGCGATATTGCTGGGCGTAGTATTGGCGGAATCAAAGACGTTCGAGCGGTTTGTCTGGCCGTTGCTGATTGCGTTGCAGGCCACTCCCAAGGTGGCGCTGGGGCCGATTATCCTGGTTTGGTTTGGCTTCGGACTGGCCTCCAAAATCGTGCTGGTGACGCTGGTGTGTTTTTTTCCGCTGTTTGTTAATACGGTGAACGGCATCCGCCGCACCGATGCTGAACTGCTGGACACCTGTCGGGCATTTTCCGCCTCTCGCCTCTATCTGCTGCTGCATGTGAAACTGCCCTCTGCGGCCGGCGATATCTTCGCCGGGCTGCAGATAGGGGTAGCGCTGGCGCTGATCGGCGCTGTGGTGGCCGAGTTTCTGTCTGCCCAGCAGGGGCTGGGATACCTGATTGCCTCCAGTTCGGTAAACATGAGCCTGGCCACCATGTTTGCCGGCGTATTGCTGCTGGCGGTCATTGGGCTCGCCGGCGCACTGGTGGTGCGCTGGCTACAGCGAAAAGTGGTGTTCTGGGAAGGGCAGCAGCGGTAAGCTTGCGTAATCGCCACGGGCTTAACAGACGCCGCTGAGTCATTTTGGACTATATTGAGCTGGAGGTGGGGAGGCAATGCCTTAGCTGAACCCATTCGTATAAAATAAAAAAAGCAGTCAGACGATTTCTCGTCTGACTGCTTATTGTATCTGGTGGCCCCTGCTGGACTTGAACCAGCGACCAAGCGATTATGAGTCGCGTGCTCTAACCAACTGAGCTAAGGGGCCGAGTGGGCGTTGATTATAGTTTATTGCGAAGCGCAGATCCATAGGCTACTGAATCGCATGGATGATTTATAATCAGTTGGCCGCCAGTATATGTTTATGGCAGCAATCAGCATCAAATAGGGATCACTAAGGATGATTGACGATATCCTGTCCACAGGGCTCAGGGTGGTGTTCTGCGGTATCAATCCGGGGCTGTCCAGTGCGCGCAAAGGCGTGCACTTCGCCAATCCTAATAATCGCTTCTGGCGGGTTATTCACCTGGCCGGGTTCACCGACAGACAATTGAAACCGGAGGAGGAAGCGCATCTGCTTGATACCGGCTGCGGCATTACCATGCTGGTCGACCGGCCAACGACCGAAGCCTCGGAGCTTTCACGGCAGGAGTATCTGCAGGGCGGGCGGCGGGTAATTGCCAAGATAGAGCAGTACCAGCCGGCGGCATTGGCGGTGCTGGGCAAGCAGGCCTATCGCCAGGCGTTCAGCCGGACCGCGGCCGAGTGGGGCAAGCAGACCATCACCGTCGGTGATACCGAGGTCTGGGTGTTGCCCAATCCCAGCGGGCTTAACCGCATGAGCCTGGACGCTCTGGTTGCGGCCTATGCCGAATTACGCAGTGATCTCCGGAGTCAGGGACTGTAGCGCAGCCGGTTATCATGCAAGTCAGTGATTCAGATGCCAGTTCAGATTTGCATTGCGCCACTGAAACTGAACCTCACCGCGGCTAAAGCGATTTTTTGAATACGCTTTTCGCCGGTTACCTGTCTGACGTCTGACGCTCGACAGTACCGATTGGCGACAGGTAATAACCTGACTGTACCGGCAAAAAAAATCCCCGTCACAAACAGTACGGGGATTTTTGTTCTTCAGGCGCATGTTGCCTGGAACGGATACGCCGACGCGCCGGACTTAATCGTCCAGGAAGCTGCGTAGCACTTCCGAACGGCTCGGGTGGCGCAGTTTGCGCAAGGCCTTGGCTTCAATCTGACGGATACGCTCACGGGTAACGTCAAAC
The DNA here is from genome assembly GCF_004343195.1 of Biostraticola tofi. Taxonomy (GTDB): domain Bacteria; phylum Pseudomonadota; class Gammaproteobacteria; order Enterobacterales; family Enterobacteriaceae; genus Biostraticola; species Biostraticola tofi. The sequence continues at coordinate 174,703 of NZ_SMCR01000002.1, forward strand.
TGTTTGCCGACTTCTTCCAGCGTATGATCGGTATTCATATCGATACCGAAACGCATGCGCAGCACTTTGGCTTCACGGGCGGTCAGGCCGGCCAGCACGTCATGAGTGGCGGAGCGCAGGCTTTCCGAAGTGGCGGAATCCAGCGGCAGCTCGAGGGTGGTATCCTCGATAAAATCACCCAGATGCGAATCTTCATCGTCGCCGATCGGCGTTTCCATGGAGATAGGCTCTTTAGCGATTTTCAGCACTTTACGGATCTTGTCTTCCGGCATCAGCATGCGTTCGGCCAGCTCTTCCGGCGTCGGTTCGCGTCCCATTTCCTGCAGCATCTGGCGAGAGATACGGTTGAGTTTATTGATGGTCTCAATCATATGCACCGGAATACGGATGGTACGCGCCTGGTCGGCGATAGAGCGAGTAATAGCCTGACGAATCCACCAGGTGGCATAGGTGGAGAACTTGTAGCCTCGACGATATTCGAACTTATCGACCGCCTTCATCAGACCGATGTTGCCTTCCTGAATAAGATCAAGGAATTGCAGACCGCGGTTGGTGTACTTCTTGGCGATAGAGATAACCAGACGCAGGTTGGCTTCGACCATTTCTTTCTTGGCGCGGCGTGCCTTGGCTTCACCGATTGACATGCGGCGATTGATATCTTTGACCTGTTCGATGGTCAAACCGGTCTCTTCTTCAATCTGGCGCAGTTTCTGCAGGCTGCGATGCACATCTTCATCCACATCACGCAGCTTTTCAGACCAGGGTTTGTTCATCGCCAGTGCGGCCTGGAACCAGGTCTCGCTGGTTTCATTGCCGGCGAACAGCGTGACGAAGTTTTTCTTCGGCATTTTGCTGAGCTCTACGCACAGCTTCATGATAAGACGTTCCTGAGTGCGCACGCGATCCATCATCGAACGCATGTTGCCAACCAGGTAATCAAACTGCTTAGGCACCAGGCGGAACTGCTTGAACACGTCCGACAGCTTCAGGATTTCTTCCGCTGAGCGAGCATGGCTGCGGCCGTTGGTCTTGATAACGTCACGGGTAGATTCATACTGTTCGCGCAGTTCAACAAACTTCAGACGCGCCAGCTCCGGATCGATGCTGTTGTCATCGTCGGCGCTGTCATCGTCATCGTCGTCGTCATCGTCATCATCGTCGGCGATTTCAGCCGGAGACAGTTCGGACCCGATGTGGGTAGCGGTCGGGGCGATGTCTTCTTCGGCGTTCGGATCGACAAAGCCGGTGATGATGTCGGACAGCCGGGCTTCGCCGGCCTCAACGCGGTCGTATTGCTCAAGCAGGTAGGTGATGGCTTCAGGGTACTCGGCAACAGAGCACTGCACCTGATTGATACCGTCTTCGATACGTTTGGCGATATCGATTTCACCTTCCCGCGTCAGCAGTTCGACGGTGCCCATTTCGCGCATATACATGCGCACTGGATCGGTAGTGCGGCCAATTTCTGATTCTACGCTCGAAAGCACCTGCGCGGCCGCTTCGGCTGCGTCTTCGTCGGTATCGGAAGTATTTTCCGCCAGCAGCAGATCATCGGCATCGGGCGCTTCTTCAAGCACCTGGATACCCATGTCATTAATCATCTGGATGATGTCTTCGATCTGATCGGAGTCGACAATATCCTCCGGCAGATGGTCATTGACCTCGGCAAAGGTCAAATAGCCTTGCTCCTTACCACGAGTGACAAGTAGCTTGAGCTGTGACTGCGGGTTTTGCTCCATAAGACGGTATCCACACTTCAGAGAATTTTCGGTGTTGGTCGGTGAAATTTCATCACCAACAAGAGATCGGGGTTTTTTTTACCGCCGTTACCCAGTACGGCCTTGCTCAGGGCTTGGCCCCGGCATTTATCGGCAATTAAGCCTCGTCGTCATTTCTTTTTGGCAAGCGCCATATTCAGTGACCAAAGCTCTTTACGCTCTTCAGTCGATAGTCCATGCGTGCGTTCACGCGCAATCAGTACTTCCTGACGTTTTTCCAGGATCGAGTCATAAAGGCTGGTCAGGGTATCGACGAATGTCGCCTCGATCATGTCCTCTGTGATCATATGGTCCCAGATAGCCAGGGTTTCAAGTTGCTGGCTGGATTTATTATCCCGGTAATGCTCCAGCAACTGACCGGTAGTAATTCCCGGCTGGGCCTGACAAGTCTGCAATAATTCTATAAACAGTGGCACGCCGGGCTGGTCTGCCTGCTCCAGGCCCTGTATCGAGGGCAGGAGGGTAGAAAGCCGCGGATTTTGTACCAGCAATGCAATAAGTATACGCATGGTTGTGCGTTTTATCCGGGGCTGGGACGAAATATTTGACTGCCCGGTCTGGTTCGGCAGCAGCTTTTCAAGCTGACTGTCGTCCAGAATGCCCAATTTGTTGCCGAGCTGCTGGCGCAGATACATCCGCAGCGTTTCGCCTGGAACCTGGCTTATCAACGGCAGCGCCAGGGTACTCAGCTTGGCGCGGCCATCAGGACTGCTGAGATCGACCTGCGGCATCAGCGTTTCAAATAAAAACACCGACAGCGGCTGCGCCTGTTCGATGCGTTGTTCAAAGGCATCTTTGCCAATCTGTCGCACCAGCGTATCGGGATCCTCACCCTCAGGCAGGAACATAAAACGCAGTTGCCTGCCGTCATTCAGGTATGGCAGCGCCGTCTCCAGCGCCCGCCAGGCGGCATCGCGGCCGGCGCGATCGCCATCATAGCAGCACACCACCTGATCGGTGGCCCGGTACAGCAGCTGGATGTGTTCGGCGGTAGTGGACGTGCCGAGCGACGCCACGGCATAATCGATACCGAACTGCGCCAGGGCAACCACATCCATGTAGCCTTCCACCACCAGCAGCCGGGAGAGTTCGGGATGCTGCTGCTGCGCCTCATAAAGTCCGTACAACTGACGGCCCTTATGAAAGATGTCGGTTTCCGGCGAGTTCAGGTATTTAGGCTGGCCTTCGCCGAGAATGCGTCCTCCGAAGGCGATGACCCTGCCACGCCTATCGCGGATAGGGAACATCACCCGCTCGCGGAAGCGATCATAGCTGCGGCCCTGATCGTTAGTCACCAGCATTCCGGCATCGTTCAATGCAGAACGCTCTTCAGCACTGCGGCCAAACTTTTTAAGGACGTTATCCCAGCCGGCCGGCGCATAGCCGATAGCGAAATGTGAAATGATTTCTTCGCTAAGTCCGCGCTGCTGCAGATACTGATGGACAGCCTTAGCCTGCTGCTGCCCCAGCGCCTGCTGATAGAACCCGCTCAGTTCACCCATCAGCTCATACAGACTCTGACGCTGATGCCGTTCCTGCTGGTTCGGACCGGTACCGGCTTCATAAGGCACTTCCAGGCTATGCATGGTGGCCAGTTCCTCAATGGTTTCGACAAATTCGAGCCTGTCGTAGTTCATGAGGAAATCAATGGCATTGCCGTGGGCGCCGCAACCGAAACAATGATAAAACTGCTTTTCGCCGTTTACGGTAAACGAGGGGGTTTTTTCATGATGGAACGGACAGCAGGCGTGAAAATTTTTGCCTTGTTTCTTCAGCTTAACCCGAGCATCGATAAGATCGATGATGTCGGTACGAGCCAACAAGTCATTGATAAATACGCGTGGAATTCGTCCAGCCATAAGCCCTGATTGGTTAGCCTATAAACAAGAACAAGCCGCGCAATCCTTCCGGATCGCACGGCCTTCGTATGCAACTACTTGAGTCTGCGCATTAATCACGCGGGTGGGGCAGGCATCACCCCGGAAAATTAATACAGACGAGTGCGGCGTGCGTTTTCGCGAGCCAATTTTTTTGCATGACGTTTTACTGCGGACGCTTTGGCGCGTTTACGTTCGGTAGTCGGTTTTTCATAGAACTCACGACGACGAACTTCGGCCAGAACACCTGCTTTTTCACAGGAACGTTTGAAGCGACGCAGTGCTACGTCGAACGGCTCGTTTTCACGTACTTTAATTACCGGCATGTAACTCTCACCTCGATAGAATTCGGATTTTGCTGCTGACCTTGTGTCAGCCTTTTCAAAATGGTGCGGAATTTTACTTCAAGCACCACTGCTTTGTAAAGCGCCGCGCGGGGTGATCTTGCTATCGCATTGATGTTCCCAGGCGAAAAAATGAAATTACGTTGTCTGATTATAGCGCAAATCGGGCAAAAATACTGCAATTGATTGGCATGACCAATCAAACGATCCTGAATCGTAGGCATTTCCTGTCGGTCGACCGGAAAAAACGGAGGATCCTGGATCCTTTTTAGCGATCCCGCAGGCGTAATGGGCGACACTTGTACCATGAAGACGGCAAGAAATACATCAAATTTACTGCCGGCTGGCGGCGTTTCCTTCCCTGCGGGTGGAATGTGGTAAACTACGCGCCGCACTTTGGGGGATAGGTAAATTATGCGTGTACTGGGTATTGAGACATCCTGCGACGAAACCGGCGTAGCGATTTACGATGAGCAGGCGGGACTGATGGCTAATCAGCTATACAGCCAGGTAAAACTGCATGCCGATTATGGCGGCGTAGTGCCTGAGCTGGCCTCAAGGGATCACGTGCGTAAAACCGTACCGCTTATCCAGGCGGCATTAAAACAGGCAGGCCTGACGGCGGGCGATATCGACGGCGTGGCCTACACCGCCGGGCCGGGATTGGTCGGTGCATTGATGGTCGGCGCTACTGTGGGACGTGCCCTGGCTTACGCCTGGAAGGTGCCTGCAATCGCCGTACACCATATGGAAGGGCATCTGCTGGCGCCGATGCTCGAGGACCATCCGCCGGCATTCCCGTTTGTGGCCCTGCTGGTTTCAGGCGGCCACACCCAGCTTATCAGTGTGACCGGCATCGGCCGTTATGAACTGCTCGGCGAGTCAATTGACGATGCCGCCGGTGAGGCGTTTGATAAAACCGCCAAACTGCTTGGCCTGGACTACCCCGGTGGACCGCTGCTGTCCAGGATGGCCGGCAAGGGTCGTGCGGGACGGTTTACCTTTCCACGCCCGATGACCGATCGACCGGGCCTGGATTTCAGTTTTTCCGGGCTGAAAACCTTCGCGGCCAACACCATTCGTGCCAATGAGCAGGATGAGCAGACCAAGGCCGATGTGGCCCGCGCATTTGAAGACGCGGTAGTGGATACCCTGTCGATCAAATGCCGGCGGGCGCTTGAGCAAACCGGATATAAGCGCCTGGTGATTGCTGGCGGCGTCAGCGCTAACCACACCCTGCGCGAGCGCATGGCGATAATGATGCAAAAACGCGGCGGCGAGGTGTTCTATGCCCGGCCAGAATTTTGTACCGATAACGGGGCGATGATTGCCTATGCGGGGATGGTGCGGCTGCAAAGCGGTGCCAATACCAGTCTGGCGGTGTCGGTCAGGCCGCGCTGGCCGCTGGATGAACTCGCGCCGGTAGCGAGTGATGTCGCTGCTGGCTGACCGTCATAATAATCACGTCAGGCGTTGCAGCCGACTGCCGGCATCAGGATTTATTTTTCTGATTCTCGATGTCCCGGTCTTTCTGGCGCTTGCGCCATACCCGGCTTTCCTGTCCGCGCCAGAGCCGCTGGATATTATCGTGATGGCGCAGCAGTACCAGGCAGGAGAGCATCGCTACCGGAAAGGTGAACTGCGGTTTGAACCACCAGACATAGAATGGCGCAATCAGTGCGCTGATAATCGCCCCGAGAGATGAGTAACCGCTCAGCAGCACCGTCAGTAACCAGGTTCCCGCCATTAGCCCGGTCAGGTCAAGGCCGATAGGGGCTATAGCGCCAAGGGCGGTAGCCACTCCTTTGCCGCCGCGAAATCTGAAAAATAGCGGATAAATATGGCCCAGGCAGGCGGCGATACCGATAAGGCCAAGATAGAATGGCGCCACGCCCAGCTTGTAACCCAGCCATACCGGCAGCATGCCTTTCAGGATATCAAAGATCATCACGGCGGTGGCGGCGGCCTTGCCGCCGATGCGCAGCACATTGGTCGCGCCCGGATTACCTGAACCGGCCGTCCTCGGATCGGGCAGCCGGGCAATTTTGCACATCAGAATTGCGCTGGATATCGAGCCGCAGAGGTAGGCGAAGATTATCATGCCAAGGGCGGTTGCATTCATGACCAAATTCCATTCGTAATAATCGTTTTATTTGCATGAGTGTGGATAATACGCATATTCAATTCGAAGTGGTATCCGACAGCCTCAAAAAGGGAGTATGGCACATGGACATCGTATTTATTGAAAAGTTGACGGTAATGGCCGTTATCGGTGTATATGACTGGGAGCAGCAGCGTCTGCAAAAACTGGTGTTTGACCTGGAACTGGGTTGGGATAACCGGCAGGCCGCCGCCAGCGATGATGTGGCGGACTGCCTGAGTTATGCTGACGTCGCAGAGGCGGTGATATCGTTCGTCAGCTCCCGCCCGTTTGCGCTGGTCGAACGGGTGGCGGAAGAAGTGGCCGGACTTTTGATGCAGCGTTTCGGTGTCCCCTGGCTGCGTATCCGGCTCAGCAAACCCGGCGCAGTCCCACAGGCTCGAAGCGTTGGCGTCATTATCGAGCGAGGAAACCGAAAAATCTGAAACTTACCGGCACTTAGCTATATGTCATGCAGGTGAAACCAATTTACAGTATGTTTGTCTGATTTTGCGGCTTCTTTTAGGCGGCGCGGAGTTCATGAAGAATCTTCCGCCGCTTTTTTGTGATGGTCTATTTGAGGGGTGAGATCGGTATGTCAGACCTGCATGAGTTGGTTATAGCGTTTATTCTTGGCGTGGTAGAAGGGTTAACCGAATTTTTGCCGGTCTCCTCGACGGGTCATATGATCCTGGTCGGGTCATTGCTGGGCTTTACCGATGAACGGGCCAAGACCTTTGAGGTTATCATCCAGCTTGGCTCTATCCTGGCGGTGGTGGCGGTGTTCTGGCGCCGTTTGTTCGGCCTGATCGGCATTCGTTTTGGTGAAGTCAAACATGAAGGTATCGGCAGCGGGCGGCTCAAGCTGGGGCATATCCTGCTCGGCATGATCCCGGCGGTGGTGCTGGGGCTGGTATTTCACGAAGATATCAAATCGATCTTCGAGCCAAAATATGTGATGTATGCGCTGGTGGTGGGCGGCTTGCTGCTGCTGGCGGGTGAATGGCTCAAACCGAAGGTGCCTCGGGCGCAGGGTATTGATGATATCACTTACCTGCAGGCGTTTCTGATTGGCTGTTTTCAATGTCTGGCGCTGTGGCCCGGCTTCTCCCGCTCAGGTGCGACCATCAGCGGCGGTATCCTGGTCGGCGTCAGCCGTTACGCGGCTTCGGAGTTTTCATTCATCCTGGCGGTACCGATGATGCTGGGCGCTACGGTGCTGGATCTGTACAAGAGCCTGCCGTTCCTGCAGTGGAGTGATTTCCCGATGTTTGCCGTTGGCTTCGTGACCGCCTTTGTGGTGGCGCTGCTGGCGATCAAATTCTTCCTGAAGATCATCAAGCGCATCTCCTTTGTGCCGTTCGCCATTTACCGGTTTATTCTGGCAGGGGTGGTGTACTGGGTATTGATGTAACGATCCAGGCCGGAGGCTGGAGCAGTGAGCCCAGCTTCCGGTGTGTATTAAACGTCGTTAATGCGCCTGCGCTTCGCCGCGCCGCGCGTCCTGTTCGTCTTTCCAGGCGGCCAGCGCTTGCATCCGCCGCTGGCGCAACTCTTCGCCAATCTCAGCCCCGCTAAAACCGGCATCGATCACTTCACGATTGCTCACGCTGCAGGCAATGCGATAAGCCTCGCGCAGATAAGCTGCCTGCGGATAGGGATTGTTCTCGAAACCGGTGCGTCCGCGCGCGTCCGCTTCGCTGGTCATGATCATCTGTTCCAGACGCTCAGGCTTGCGCCATACGTCGATGGCAGAGAACAATTTCATCAGCGTCCTGGGCGTCAGTTTCTCTACACCGTGAATAAGATCATGGTACTCGGCGACAATACGCGCCAGGTCACGGATATGATTCGGCACCCGCATCCGCTGGCAGATATCCTCAACCAGTTTGATACCGGCCGGACCATGGCCATAATGGTGCGGCCACTGGTCGCGGGGCGTCAGCCCTTTGCCCAGGTCGTGACACAGGGTGGCGAAACGCACGGCAATGTCGTCGGTTAACTGGGCGGCTATCGATACCGTCATCAGCGTATGGATGCCGGTATCGATTTCCGGATGCCATTTGGCCGGCGCCGGAACACCGAACAGGCAATCAACCTCAGGAAACAGCGCCGCCAGGGCGCCGCAATCTCTCAGCACCTGGAAATACACCTGAGGATTACGGGTCGCCAAGGCTTTCTCCGTTTCCTTCCATACGCGTTCAGGAGATATCAGCTGCAGTTCACCGCTCTGGGACATCTGACCCATCAGGTCCATGGTCTCAGGGGCAATACGGAAGCTCAGGTGGGCAAAGCGCGCGGCAAAGCGCGCCACCCGCAATACCCGCAGCGGATCTTCGCCGAAGGCATCGGACACATGGCGCAGCAGGCGCTGCTCCAGATCGGCCCGCCCCTGGTAAGGATCGGTATATTCGCCATGTTCGTCCTGGGCAATGGCGTTGATGGTCAAATCCCGGCGACGCAGATCCTGTTCCAGCGTAACGTCCGGCGCTGAATAACAATTGAAACCGGTATAGCCCTTGCCTGATTTGCGCTCGGTGCGTGCCAGGGCATATTCTTCACGGGTCTGGGGATGCAGGAACACCGGGAAATCCTTGCCGACCTGCTGGTAGCCCTGGCTAAGCAATTCCTCAGGCGAAGCGCCGACAATCACCCAATCCCGCTCTTTTACCGGCAGATGCAACAAGCTGTCACGCACGGCACCGCCGACCAGATACTTTTTCACGATCCTCTCCTGACGATGTCGGTTTGGCCTTCACATCTGTTAAGTGTAGACCTTTACGCAGCGCTTTTTTGCGACGGCCGGCGACCATCGGCCGCCAGAGTTCAATTCATCCAGCGGTTGTCTTTTTTACGGCGAGGAATGAGATGGGGCAGTACCAGGCCGAGAATCAGACCGATGCCGGCTACGCCACCGCCATACAGGAACCATTGCATGATAATGGCGCGCTGTTTGTCATCAAGCTGCAGGGTCACGGCATCCACCTTTTTCTGGGCGACGATCAGCTGGTTCTTAAGATTCTGGTTTTCTTCGCGCAGGCTGGAAAGCGTGCTGTCGCTTTGAGCAACTTTGGTTTGCATATCCGCCGTGCGCTGGTTCCAACTGCTGTCGATAGTGGCCAGCTTTTGCGTCAGGGTCTGGACCTGCTGCTCAAGGGAAGGCACACGCGTCCGAATGCTGGGCTGGGCGCTTAGCTGATCCAGGGGGATCCAGGAGGTACGGCCTTTCTCGTCGCGGATCTGGCCGTATTGATTGGCTGCATTTACGCTGAGCAGGGTGACCTGCTCGCCGGCATTAAGGGTGCCGACGATGCGGTATTGGTTGCCCGGGCCGCTGTGGGTGTAAGTGGCCAGTTCATCGGAAATGAAGCGCGTTTCGTCAGCTTGGGCGCCTGAGGCGAAGCCGAAGCCCAATAACGCGAAAAAAATATGGCGTAATTTGTGCATTGTTCCGTCGTTTTTAATCAAGTGTTGGCCGATAGTAGTGGGTTCAGTTTGACGACGCAATCCTTAAACAGAAATGAGAACTATCTTACTCTCAGGCCGCGTAAGGCTTTGGCGGTTATGCATTTGCGCTTATGACTGCGCCATTACCCCTTTGGCGCCTGATTTAACTGTCATATTCAGCTGACTGGCGTTGCAAAGCCGCTGTAAACCCTATAAACGACCTTTATCCACGACGCACTTGAAAAATAGGGCGTTCCGATAGATATTTTCCTTTTCACCGGACTTGTCCAGGTGATTGATTCAGGCCATGATTAGTGATCTGGACAAGATAACTGAAGTGATTATCCTGTTCTTATTACGGCATTGCCGGGCGTAACACAGCAACTATTGGTATGGCCTAATATATGAGTGAAGAAATCGAGTTAAAATTTATCGTTCATCCTGACGCACGCGCAGCTCTGGCAAAAAGGATCTCCGCCGGAGAAGGTGAACATGCCGGCCCCATTCCTCTCACTAACATTTATTATGAAACCCCCGACAATACGCTACGGCGCCATGGCATCGGATTGCGTATCCGGCGTTATGGCGATCGCTATGAAATGACGGCAAAAACCGCCGGCAGGGTGGTTGGCGGTCTTCATCAGCATCCAGAGTATAATGTCGATTTACCCTCCGGGGAGCTTGATCTTAGCCTGCTACCGGCCGATATCTGGCCGCCGGGGGTGACGGCTGACTCGCTGCTGCCAAGGCTGGCCGCCTTGTTTCGTACCGATTACACTCGGGAGAAGTGGGTAGTCACTTACAACCAAAGCCGTATTGAGATTGCGTATGATCAAGGTGAAGTGACGGCGGGTGAGCTCAGTGAACCTATCGGTGAGCTGGAACTTGAGCTGCTTGAGGGCAATACTGCCGATCTGCTGGCGTTTGCCCAAACCCTTAGCACCGAAAGCGGCTTGAGGCTGGGCAGCCTGAGCAAAGCGGCGCGCGGCTATCATCTTGCCAAAGGCAATCCCCGGCGCGATGTCCGACCATTGCCGCTGCTCAAGCCGGCGGCCAAAGCCACGGTCGAACAGGGCATGGTCGCGGCGCTTACCCTGGCGCTGGGACACTGGCAATATCATGAAGAACTGTGGCTGACCGGCAATGCCGAAGCCCGCCGCAGTATCCTGGAAGGCATTACGCTTATCCGTGAAACCTTTGTCGTGATGGGCAACATGGTCCCACGCAAAGCCACCACCGGCTTGCGCAGTCAGTTGACGATCTTGGCGGCGGATATCGAAGAGGCCGGGACCGATCCGGCGCAACTCTGCTACAGTGCCGCATGGCTTCAATGTAAGTTGGCGCTCACATCATGGCTTGAGTCAGGCGGCTGGCGAGGGAGCATTGATGAGCAGGCGCGGAGAAAGTTGGCGGGCTCCTATAAGCGTTTCGCCGATCAGATGCTGGCTCGCTGCGGCGCTGAGCTTAAGGTCGCCTTCGGCCGTACCCTTTCCCGGGAAGAATATGCCCAGCAACTGCCCCGGCTGGAGAAACGCCTGATGGCTTTTCACCTGCTGTCCGGCGCCTATCCCGCGGCGGCGGTCGTCTCTTATATTGCGCATTGGAAAGGGCTGCAGCAGGCAATTTTGCAGCCGGAAACCAGCGATACTGAACTGGTGAGGCGTCAGGCCGTTACCCAGCAAGGTTTCTGGCGGCATAACAAGCCATAATCAACCCATCTGCATGCCTGGTGCATCCGCCCCCGGGGAGACCGATATCCATGACCACATTGCCTTTACCCCAGGAGCTGACACATCAGGCTGTAGGGACTCTCGCCAGGCTGCCTGCCGGAATCGCGGCCAGTCCTGCGCTTGAGGCGGTAGCGGCGTTAAGCGATTTTATCAGCGAGACGTTTATCGCTCATCCCGACTGGCTGCAGGAATTGCTTGACCAGCCGCCAGCGCCGGATGAATGGCGTCATTTCCCTGCAAAGCTGCAGCAAGCTCTGGCCAGGGCAGAGGACGAAGCCGGGCTGATGCGGGAATTGCGGCTGTTTCGCCGGCGAGCCCTGGCGCGTATCGGCTGGGGGCAGACGCTGGGTCTTCATACCACGCCGGCGACCCTGACCTTACTCAGCCAGTTGGCCGAATCGCTGATTATCGCGGCCCGGGATTGGCTGTTTCAGCTTTGCTGCCGGGAATGGGGGACGCCTTGCGACAGTGAAGGCGCGCCGCAGCAACTGATGATCCTGGGCATGGGGAAGCTGGGCGGCGGCGAACTTAATTTTTCATCGGATATCGACCTGATATTTGCCTATCCCCAAAGTGGTTTTACCCGGGGCGGGCGCCGGGAAAAGGACAATGCCCAATTTTTTACCCGGCTGGGACAGCGCCTTATCAAAGCATTGGATCAGCAAACCGCCGACGGCTTTGTCTACCGTGTCGATATGCGCCTGAGGCCGTTTGGCGACAGCGGTCCGCTGGTGCTTAGCTTTGCAGCCCTTGAGGATTACTACCAGGAACAGGGCCGGGACTGGGAACGTTATGCCATGGTCAAGGCGCGTTTGATGGGCGATGCCGGCGACGCCTGGAGCCGGGAGCTCAGCAGTCTGCTGCGGCCGTTTGTCTATCGGCGCTATATTGACTTCAGCGTCATTCAGTCATTGCGGAACATGAAGGCGATGATTGCACGGGAGGTGCGCCGGCGCGGCCTTAAAGATAACATCAAACTCGGTGCCGGCGGCATTCGTGAAATCGAGTTTATTACCCAGGTGTTCCAGCTTATCCGTGGCGGACGAGAGCCCCGCCTGCAGCAGCGGGCGTTGCTGCCGACGCTTGCGGCCATCGGCGAGCTGGGCCTGCTGGCCCCTGAGGCGACCCAAGCGCTTACCGAAGCTTATCTGTACCTGCGGCGGCTGGAAAATCTGCTGCAGGCCATCAATGATGAACAGACTCAGACGCTGCCGGCCGACGAACTGGGTCGCGCCCGCCTGGCTTTCGGCATGGGCGAAGCCGACTGGACATCGCTGCATGGCCTGCTGCAGCAGCATATGCAACGGGTGCGCGCTGTGTTTGATCAGCTGATTGGCGATGATGTTCCTCATCAGGATGAGGTCGACTGCCATGAAGGTTATCGTGCCCTGTGGCTCGACGATTTGGCGGCGCCGGAACTGCCTGAACTGATCCCGTCGCTGGACAGGGAAGCGGGGCAACGCTTGCTGGCGCATATCACTGGCTTTCGGGCCGATGTGGCTAAACGCACCATCGGCCCGCGCGGCCGCGAAGTGCTGGATCAACTGCTTCCCCGGCTGCTGGCGGAAATCTGCGCCAGACCAGACGCTGATGCGGCCTTTGCCCGGGTGACGCCGATGCTGCTGAGCATTGTGTCCCGCACCACTTATCTGGAATTGTTGGTCGAATACCCCGGTGCGTTGGGGCATTTGGTCCGACTCTGCTCGGCTTCGCCGATGATTGCCGCTCAGTTGGCTGAGCATCCGCTACTGCTGGATGAACTGCTCGATCCCGCCACGCTCTATCATCCCCTTGAACCGCAGGCTTATCGGGACGAACTGCGGCAGTATCTGCTGCGGGTGCCTGAAGAGGATGAAGAACAGCAATTGGAGGCGATGCGCCAGTTCAAGCAAGCCCAGCAGTTGCGCATTGCGGCCAGCGATATCTCTGGCGTGCTGCCGGTGATGAAAGTCAGCGATCATTTAACTTATCTGGCCGAGGCCATGATTGCCGCAGTTATCCAGCAGGCCTGGCGATATATGGTGGCGCGTTACGGCCAGCCAGAGCATCTGCAGCACGGCGTGAATCAGGGATTTGCCGTTATCGGCTACGGCAAGCTCGGCGGCTGGGAACTGGGCTATGGCTCGGATCTTGATCTGGTGTTCCTGCATGATTGCCCGGATGACGTGATGACCGATGGTCGGCGCAGTATTGATGGCCGCCAATTTTACCTGCGTCTGGCCCAGCGGATTATGCACCTGTTCAGCACCCGCACTCTGGCGGGGATTCTGTATGAAGTGGATGCCCGGCTGCGTCCTTCCGGCGCTGCGGGCATGCTGGTCAGCACCCTGGAAGCGTTCCGGGAGTATCAGCTTAACGAGGCATGGACCTGGGAACATCAGGCCTTGGTTCGCGCCCGCATCGTGTATGGCGATGACGGTCTGCTGCAGCGTTTCGGCCACATCCGTCGTGAGGTGCTTTGCCTGCGCCGTGACCGGGAAACGCTGCGCAGCGACGTCGCGACGATGCGCGTGAAGATGCGCAGCCATCTGGCCGGTAAGCATCAGGGTGAGTTTGACCTTAAGGCCGATGAGGGGGGGATTACCGATATTGAATTTATCGCCCAGTATCTGGTGCTGCTCCATGCCGCCGACAATCCTCGGCTGACGCGCTGGTCCGACAATGTGCGAATTTTCGAGCTGATGGCCCAGCACGGCATCATCAGTTCGCAGCAGGAACAACAGCTGCGAGATGACTATATAACCCTGCGCGATGAGATTCACCACCTGGCGCTGCAGGCGCGGCCGGGCAGGGTAGACGCCGGACGTTTCCTCGAAGAACGTCGGCGGATTTGCCGCTATTGGCAGCAATGGCTGGCAGAAACGCGGTAAAGGCCGGTGGCACCGCCAGCCGCTTTCTCGGGGATGGGAGAAGGCATTGGGTGTGTGGTACTATCTGGCCCGAGAATGTCTCTGTATCTGGAGTGACGAATGAAAGTAACATTGCCTGATTTTCGCCGGGCGGGAGTACTGGTCGTGGGTGATGTCATGCTCGACCGCTACTGGTATGGGCCGACCAGCCGTATTTCTCCGGAAGCGCCGGTGCCGGTGGTTAAAGTCGATACCATTGAGGAGCGTCCCGGCGGGGCGGCAAACGTGGCGATGAATATTGCCGCGCTGGGTGCAAGCTCCCGCCTGATTGGCTTGACCGGCGTTGATGATGCGGCCCGCGCCCTGGATGCGCGCCTGAGTGAAGTCAGCGTCACCTGTGATTTCGTGGCGGTGCACAGCCATCCGACCATCACCAAGCTGCGGGTGCTTTCTCGTAATCAGCAATTGATTCGTCTGGATTTTGAGCAAAGCTTTGACGATGTGGACGCCAGCCCGATGCTTGCACGCATCAAAAGCGCGTTGCCGCAGGCCGGCGCTGTGGTGTTGTCTGACTACGCCAAGGGTGCGCTCGCCCAGGTGCAACTGATGATAACGCTCGCCCGTGAAGCGGGCGTTCCGGTGCTTATCGACCCGAAAGGCACCGATTTCAGCCGCTATCGCGGCGCCACGTTGCTGACTCCTAATCTTTCCGAGTTCGAAGCCGTGGCCGGCCGTTGCAAAAATGACGCGGAGCTGGTCAGCCGAGGTATGAAACTGATTGCTGATTATGATCTCTCGGCGTTGCTTGTTACCCGGTCCGAGCAAGGAATGACTCTGCTGCAGCCTGGCAAAGATCCTCTGCATCTGCCGACACAGGCGCAGGAAGTGTTTGATGTCACCGGTGCCGGCGATACCGTTATCGGCGTGCTGGCGGCGGCGCTGTCTGCCGGTAATACGTTGGAAGAATCATGCTTTTTGGCCAATGCGGCCGCCGGCGTGGTGGTCGGCAAGCTGGGGACGTCAACCGTCAGCCCGATTGAGCTTGAGAACGCTATTCGCGGCCGCGCCGACACCGGCTTTGGCCTGATGACTGAAGACGAATTAAGGGAGGCGGTGGTGCGCGCCCGCCAGCGCGGTGAGAAAGTGGTCATGACCAACGGTATCTTTGATATCCTCCATGCCGGCCATGTCTCGTACCTGGCGAATGCCCGCAAGCTTGGCGATCGATTGATTGTGGCGGTAAACAGTGACGAATCTACCAAGCGTTTGAAGGGCGAATCGCGGCCGGTGAATCCTCTGGCTCAGCGCATGATAGTGCTCAGCGCGCTGGAGGCGGTTGATTGGGTAGTCCCGTTTATCGAGGATACTCCCCAGCGTCTGATAGCCGGTATCTTGCCCGATTTACTGGTAAAAGGCGGCGATTACCAGCCCCAAGAAATTGCCGGCAGTGCAGAGGTCTGGGCTAATGGCGGCGATGTAAAGGTGCTGAACTTTGAAGACGGCTGTTCGACCACCAATATCATCAACTCGATAAAAAGCGGCGAGCGCGGTTAATCGCGGCTCAGGTTGGCGGCTGGCTTTCCCGGCGATGTGCTGCCGGGGAAGCGCCGGCAGGGGATTGAAAAGGCGCGTTTTCACCCCTGGCAAGGCGGTTAGAGTGGCGTTTTGTCGCTGCTATCTGGCGCGTCCGGCGCCTTTTCAGGAGCCTTGGTCAGCGCTGCATCAGCAAGCGCGGCCGCGGCCGGTGTAACGGTTACCGGCCCGGAGCCGTCGTTTTGTGCGGCGCCATCACTTTTCGGCATGGTTTCCAAGGCGTTAATCCGCAGTTCCAGCTGGCTCAACTTCTCACGCGTGCGCAGCAGAACCTGAGTTTGCACATCAAACTCTTCGCGACTGACCAAATCCATACGGCTGAACTGGCTTTGCAGCACCTGGCGGATTTTCTTATCTACATCCTCACCCAGATCCCGGATGCCTTTAGGCAGGGATTCGTGCACCTGGCGGGCAAGTTGTTCAATCTTTTTCGGGTCAATCATCGTCGGTTCCCTAATTCGGTTGATATGGTTAAGTGTAATGCCAGAACGCCGTATAATAAAGAAATGTTAGCCTCAAACTCCTGGCCAGCAGTCAGCCCCCGCTAAAGACCGTTCCCTCTGGAAAATAACAGTTTGCCAATTGCCCCGTCTTTACAATAGCGTTATAGTAAAACCGCTTATTCTCAGGGCGGGGTGCAACTCCCCACCGGCGGTAAATCCGTGTCATTGCACACGGGAAGCCCGCGAGCGCTCAGGCTGTGGTTTATCCTGAGGACAGCAGATCCGGTGTGATTCCGGGGCCGACGGTGATAGTCCGGATGGGAGAGAGTAACGATCCACAATGGCGCGCCAGCGTGCCCATTCTCGTTATTATTTGGCCTTTTGGTCTGCTCCTAAGTCTGCCCTGGTTCTGGTAATCCATGTAATGATGAGGTTTTACTTACCATGAATCAGACGCTTCTTTCAGAATTCGGTACGCCGACGGAACGCGTGGAAATCGCACTGAATGCCCTGCGCCAGGCGCGTGGGGTATTGGTGCTGGATAATGAAGATCGTGAAAACGAAGGCGACATGGTGTTTGCCGCCGAAAACATGACCGTTGAACAGATGGCGCTGTCGATCCGTCACGGCAGCGGTATCGTCTGTCTCTGCCTGACCGAGGAACGTCGTCAGCAGTTGGATCTGCCGATGATGGTGGAGCGTAACAGCAGTCATTACCAGACCGCTTTTACCGTCACTATCGAAGCGGCCGAGGGCGTCACTACCGGTGTATCCGCAGCCGACCGGCTGACGACTATTCGCGCTGCCATTGCTGACAACGCCAAACCTGCGGATCTTAACCGTCCCGGGCATGTATTCCCGCTGCGTGGACAGCCCGGCGGTGTGCTGACCCGCGGCGGCCATACCGAGGCGACGTTGGATCTGTGTACTCTGGCAGGGCTAAAGCCCGCAGGCGTACTGTGTGAAGTCACTAATGAAGACGGCACCATGGCCCATGCCCCTGAAGTCATTGCCTTTGCTAAAAAGCATGATATGCCGGTGGTGACCATTGAAGATTTGGTTGCCTATCGCCAGGCGCTGTCACAGCAGGCCAGCTGACGTCGTACGCCGGTGCCCGGCAGCCTCGCAGCAGGGGCTGACGGGCGACTATCACGCACTGAAACTCCTTGCTGTCATACGACATCGGTCCCGATTACCGATGTCGTTTGGCAGACCCGCCTGTACGTATCCTGTTCAAAATATTTGAATATCACCTTCATGGTAATCTGCGTTCCTTTTTGATGCTCCGCGCGTAAGGTAAATGCCATACAGAGCGCACAGCGCTTAATCAAATGAAGAAGGGATCACCCATGACTACCTCCAGCCGTATGCCCGCGCTATTCCTCGGCCATGGCAGCCCGATGAACGTTCTGGAAGACAATATCTATACCCAGACCTGGCAGCGTTTGGGTCAGACCCTGCCTCGCCCTCGCGCTATTCTGGCGGTATCCGCCCATTGGTACACCCGTGGCACCGCAGTCACGGCCATGGAAAGACCGCGCACCATTCACGACTTTGGCGGCTTTCCCCAGGCGTTGTTCGATATACAATATCCGGCACCCGGTTCCCCGTCATTGGCCCGGGAAGTGCAGGAACTGCTGGCGCCGCTGCCGGTCACCGCCGACACCGAATGGGGCTTTGATCATGGTTCATGGGGCCTGCTGGCAAAAATGTATCCCGATGCCGATATTCCGGTGGTGCAACTGAGTATCGACGGCACCCAAGAAGCGGACAACCATTTTGCCCTGGGCAAGCAGCTGTCGGCGCTGCGCGATAAAGGGGTCATGATCGTCGCCAGCGGTAACGTGGTCCATAACCTACGGATGGTTCGCTGGCAGGGAGACGCAGCGGCCTATCCCTGGGCCGAATCATTTGAACTTTATGTCCGTGACAACCTGGCTTCCCAGGCGTCGCCCCATCCGCTGGTGCGCTTTATGGAGCATGAGGGCGCCGCGCTGGCTAATCCGACGCCGGAACACTATCTGCCCCTGCTCTATGTGCTGGGCAGTTGGGATGGCAAGGAGCCTATCAGTGTGCCGGTTGACGGCATCGTGATGGGATCGTTAAGTATGTTGTCGGTGCAGGTGGGGTAAGGTCTAAATAGGCTGCAAAAGCGGCAAAAGCGGCAAAAGCGGCAAAAGCGGCAAAAGCGGCAAAAGCGGCAAATGCGACAAATGCCGCATATGCCGCATATGCTGCAAATGCCGCAAATGCAGCAAATGCCGCAAATGCCCACCAGGCGCAGGGTTTGCCGGGGCGGTAACCGCCGCCGGCAAGCTTGTCAGTCGATAATGACGTGAGGATAAAAGCGCGACAAATCTTGGGTAATCATGGCTTTGTCTTCCCTCAGGCCGATGCCGCAAGGGGTATCATTGATAAGCCAGCTGCCAATCACCGTATAACTGTCGCCAAAGCGCGGCAGGGGACAGTACTGCTGCACAATGGTGCCCTCTTCGCCGTAAGGGCCGTCTACCCGGGCGGTTTCCTTGCCATTTTCAACGATACGTACATTGGCGCCTTCGCGGGAAAACAGCGGCTTGACCACATAGTTTTCCATCGGCGGCGGAGTGTCGTTCGAAAAGTAGGCCGGCAGCAGATTGGGATGGTTCGGGAACATTTCCCACAGCAGCGGCAATAGCGCCTTATTGGATATGATGCTTTTCCAGGCCGGTTCTAGCCAGCGGACGCCGGCATCTTCCAGCTTGGTTGAAAACATCTCCCTGAGCATGAACTCCCAGGGATAAAGCTTGAACAGGTTACTGATCACCTGGTTCTGGACATCGGTAAATTGCCCTTTTTCGCCCAGGCCAATCTCTTCAATAAACAGGAATTCACTCGGCAAGCCGGCTTCCAGGGCGCAGTCCTGCAGATATTGCACTGTACCGCGATCTTCTACCGTCTCCTGGCAGCAGGCGAAGTGCAGCAATCCGAAGCCGTGCTCGTTGCGAAGCTCGCCAAAACGCTCGATAAGCTTTTCCTGAAGGCTATTATATTGATCGGCCCCTTGAGGCAGCAGGCCGGCCTTAAGCTGATCCTCCAGCCAAATCCATTGGAAAAACGCCGCCTCATACAAAGAGGTCGGGGTATCGGCATTGTTTTCCAGCAGCTTGGGTGGGTTGACGCCGTCATAGACTAAATCCAGACGCGAATAAAGCGACGGCTGGCGAGTCTGCCAGGCGTTGCGCACAAAGGCCCAGGTATGTTTGGGTATGCAGAATTTGGTCATCAGCTCATCGCTGGCCACCACTTTTTCAACCACCTGCAGGCACATCTGGTGCAGTTCGGCCGTTGCATCTTCAATCGTTTCTATCTGGGCCAGCGTGAATTGATAATAGGCATCCTCACACCAGTAGGGCTCACCGTACATGGTATGAAACTCAAAACCATATTCGGCGGCCTTTTCACGCCAGTCCGGGCGTTCACTAATCGCAACTCGTTTCATTTTTTGCTCAACCGCCCATGCTACGGCCAGGAGCCGCACTGCTGCGCGACATGGTCGTGCCGTGCTTGGCGACCGATTCACCAAAACCGCCGCGGGTAATGGTATTGGTGGTCGCCGGCTTGGGCGCCAGAGCGGTTTTCGGTACCGTCATGGTACGACCGCCGCCGGTTGCCGGACCATAGTTACGGCCGCTGGCATCGACGAATTTACCGTTAGCCGGGCTTGCTGGCGAGCGGGAGGTAAATAGCGGCTGCTGCGAGAAGCCGCCGCCCATCATTCGGCCCATCATATAACCGGCCATCAGCGGCATCCAGAAGCTGCCGCTCTGCTGGGATTCTGCCGCCATGCCGGCCTGGGCAGGGGCCTTGGTGCACTGCTGTTCGCCAAACTCGGCAACGCAGTCTTCACGGTTGGCGTATTTCGGGGCGGTTTTTTCCGCTTCCTTCAGGGCATTGTTGTAAGCCACAGTACATTGCTCACTCATCGAAGGGTTCGCCCGGGCGCAATCATCGGTATTCTGGTACAGAGACACGTTTTCATCGGCCTTTTCACAGCCGGCAAGCACGAAAACCGCGCTGACAGCCAGGGCGACCGGCGCCATGCGATAGCTACGCCACTGCTTGCGAAAGCTGGCGTGATTGATGTGTTTAGTCCGTTTCATGGTCATTGTCCTGCGCTGGATGAAACTTGTGGAAATACTCGGAAATTCTTGCTTACTAGGATAGGTGAAAAGTGCTTGAAAATGAAGCTGGAGCAGCATGGCCCGTGGATCTTTACGTTGCTATACATCAAATCGTGACCCTTAAGCGCCAGGCGTGACTCACGCGCTGGCTCAGGGGAGCTTGATGGCCGCCGCGTAGCCGATTTTCCATCCGATCCCTAACAGAGGAAGTCGGTAAACCGGCCGCGGGAGATCATTGGCTGAACGGATTACGTCCCTGCGAGGCAGGCTTGGCAGCGGTTGCCGGGGTAGCGCTTAGGGTCGAAACCTGCGGCTCGCTGGCAGAGGATTGGTTGCTGCGCGGCGCACTGGTGGTCTGGGCAGGATTAACGCCTTCTGCGCGCGCATCCTGGGAAGCATTCTGCGGCGCAACGTTATCCGGGCTGGTCGGAATAGGCTGGCCCAGCGATGCATTCAGGGTCTGCAGATCCGTCTCGTTAAGCGTACCCAGTGCCGATTTCAGATTAAGCTGATTAATCAGATAGTTGTAACGCGCCGTCGACAGGTTGCGTTTGGCATCATACAGCGTGGTAGTGGCATCCAGTACATCAACGATAGTGCGGGTACCGACTTCATAGCCGGCTTCGGAGGCATCCAGTGAACTCTGGGCCGAGACCACCGCCTGCTGATAAGCGTCGATGCTGCTTATCGAAGCCGATATATTGTTAAAGGATGAACGTACGGTCTGCACGGCATTGCGGTGCGCGCTTTCCAACTGTTCGCTGGCGCTGACGAAACCGTATTGGGCTTGCTTGACTTGAGAGGTCACCGAACCGCCGGAATAAATCGGAATATTCAGGCTCAGGCCGATAGCGTTCTGGCCGATGCGCCGGTCTGTATACTCAGCCGAATTGGTCCTGGATCCACTGTAATCAGTATTGCTCACCGTGGAGGATGCGCTTAGGTCAACCGTCGGATAGTGTCCGGTCTCGGCATAGCGGATTTGCTCGCGCGCCAGATCCTGCTGCAGGCGGGCGGTCAATAATGTCAAGTTGCGGTTCTCGGCTTCTTTCAGCAATCCGCTGATAGCAGCCGGTCGCTGGGTAGCAAAGCGCTGAATGTTCAGCGATGCCAGCTGGGGGTAGAAATTCCCGCTGATTTGGCGCAGGCTTTCCAAGGCATTGTCGACATCGTTGCGCGCATTCACTTCATCCGCCAGCACGGTATCATATTGAGAACGGGCGTTCTGCACATCGGTAATCGCCACCAGGCCGACATTGAAGCGCTGGGTCGTCTGGTCCAGCTGACGATAGATGGCCTGCTTTTGTGCTTCAGTATAAGACAACGTATCGATTGCGCTCAGTACATTGAAATAGGCGACGGCGGTATTCAGTATCAGGTCCTGTTGGGCAGTCTGGTAAGATGCATCCTGAATACCGGCGGTTTTTTCCTGCAGCGTCAGACTGCGCCATTTCGACATATCGAAGACGGTCTGGGTCAGCTTAAGCGCAGCGCTGGAGGCAGTATTATCAACATCCTTCTGCTGACGGTAGCCGCTCTGGTAAGTGTAATCTGCTCCCAGCCCGAGTTGAGGCAGCAACGGGCTCCGCGCTTCATTGATTTTCTCAAAGGCAGCATCACGATCAGCGGCAGACTGGCGAAGGTCCGGGTTGGATAATCGGGCCTGCTGGTAAACCTGTAGCAGGTTTTCTGCCTGACTTAACGTGCTGACGCCAGACAGGCTCAGTCCGATAAGAAGTGGGAGCAGTCTCTTCATTTGCTTTCCTTTTGACACGGACAATTTGTCGTGTAAGCGCTGTTAACTGATAATTTGTATCCGATTCTAACAGAATCATCCAGAGGGCGGAGGTGGCGGAACGTGCCATCCAGCGCCAATTTTACAAAAATCTACCTTACAGCCATAGTTTTACGGCAGACTGGTATTAATAACCACCAGTATTAAAGAGTGTTTAATGTTTGGAGGAACAATAAATATGACCGCTCATGAACCTACATGCATTACCCTACTCAAAGATGACGTAGAAATTATTGCACGTGAAACCCTTTATCGCGGCTTTTTTTCCCTGGTATCCTACCGTTTTCGCCATCGTCTGTTTAATGGCGAAATGAGCGGCGAAGTCAGCCGGGAAATTTTTGAGCGGGGGCACGCAGTGGTATTGCTGCCTTACGATCCAAAGCGCGATCAAGTGGTATTGCTGGAACAGATACGTATTGCCGCTTATGACACCAGCCCGACGCCCTGGCTGCTGGAACTGGTGGCGGGGATGATTGAACCTGGAGAGTCTTTCGAACAGGTGGCCCGCAGGGAATGCACAGAAGAAGCCGGGCTGGATGTCGGACGTTGCAAGCCGGCGCTGAGTTATCTGGCAAGCCCGGGCGGTACCAGCGAGCGGTTGAATGTCATGGTCGGTGAAGTAGACGCCGGACTTGCCGAAGGGATACATGGCCTGGTTGAGGAAAATGAAGATATCCGCCTTCATGTGGTGAGCCGGGAACAGGCTTATCGCTGGGTTGAGGAAGGGGTTATCGATAATGCGGCATCTGTCATTGCGCTGCAATGGCTGGCATTGCACCATGAATCTTTACGTAACGAGTGGGCAGATTAATGATTAAGCGCTACACCCCTGATTTTCCAGAGATGATGCGCCTGTGCGAGACTAACTTCGCCCAGTTGCGCCGGTTGCTGCCGCGCAGCAACGAAGTGGGCGACAAGACGGCCTACCAGGTCAACGGCGCCGAGTACCGACTGACCATTGTAGAATCAACGCGCTATACCACGCTTGTGGAAATCCTCCAGACCGCGCCGGCGGCCAGCTTCTGGAGCCTGCCTTCGATGAACGTGCGGCTGTATCATGACGCCATGGTTGCGGAAGTGTGTTCCACTCAGCAGATTCATCGGTTTAAGGCGAGGTATGATTACCCCAACAAAAAGTTACATCAACGTGACGAAAAACATCAGATCAACCAGTTCCTTGCGGATTGGCTACGTTATTGCATAGCATATGGCGCGATGGCGGTTCCTGTTTGTTAGGCAAATTTCGTTAACCAAGGATACCCTTTGGAAAGCCTATTAACACTTCCTGTGGCGATTGGGGCCAATATCAGGATTTTACAGTTAACCGATACTCACCTGTTTGCCGGTGAAGATGAGACCCTGCTCGGTGTCAATACGCTGCGCAGCTATCGCGCGGTGCTGGATGCGGTTAAGGCAGAACAGAGACCCTACGATCTGGTGGTCGCTACCGGCGATTTGGCGCAGGATCACTCTGCGGCTGCCTATGCGCATTTTGCCGAGGGGATAACCGGTTTATCGGCCCCCTGCGTCTGGCTGCCGGGGAACCATGACTTCCAGCCTGCCATGGTCAATGTGCTGGCCAGCAAGGGCATTACGCCTTCGAAACATGTGCTGGTAGGTGAAAACTGGCAATTGGTGCTGCTCGATAGCCAGGTGTTCGGCGTGCCTCACGGTGAATTAAGCGAATATCAGCTCGATTGGCTGGAAAAAGTGCTCGCGGCGCGCCCTGAACGGCATACCCTGCTGTTTCTGCATCACCACCCGCTGGCTTCAGGCTGTATCTGGCTTGACCAGCATAGCCTGCGCAACGCCCATATGCTGGCTGAAGCGCTGGCAAAATATCCGTTGGTCAAGACGCTGATATGCGGCCATATTCATCAGGAGCTGGACTTGTCATGGCAGGGCCGGCGCGTGCTGGCTTCGCCCTCTACCTGCGTACAGTTCAAGCCCCATTGCACCAATTTCACTATCGATACCGTCGCGCCGGGATGGCGCTATCTGGATTTGCTGCCTGACGGAACGGTCGAGACCGAAGTCAGGCGACTAGCGGGACTGGAGCATCTTCCCGATATGGACTCGGAAGGCTACTGATGGCGGTTCTCCTCTATCTGCACGGCTTCAACAGCTCGCCCTCGTCGGCGAAAGCCACGGCGTTAAAGGCCTGGCTGTCGGTACACCATCCCGATGTCGAGATGCTGGTGCCCCAGTTGCCGGCTTATCCGGCCGACACCGCAGAGATGCTTGAGTCGATGGTGATGGAACGCGCCGGGGAGCATATTGGTATCGTCGGGTCATCGCTTGGCGGGTATTTCGCTACCTGGCTTTCCCAATCATTCATGCTGCCGGCGGTAGTGGTCAATCCAGCGGTTCGCCCCTTTGAGCTGCTTAATGACTTTCTCGGCGATAATCAGAATCCCTACACCGGCGAGCGTTATGTGCTAGAGTCTCGTCATATCTATGATCTCCGGATTATGCAGATCGATATGCTGGAATCGCCGGATCTTATCTGGCTGTTGCAGCAGACTGGCGACGAAATTCTCGATTACCGCCAGGCGGTGGAATATTACACCAGCTGTCGCCAAACCGTAGAGTCCGGCGGCAATCATGCATTCGTTGGATTTGATCATTATTTTTCTCCCATCGTACATTTTCTGGGATTGACCGCCGTCTGATTTTGTTAACCATCCTTTAGCAGAATAACGCTTTCCCAGCAGGTGTCCTTTGCGGTAGGCTCTCAACCAAATTGTCACGAAATACGATTTAAAACATGACTCAATCAAGCTATAACGCTGACGCCATTGAGGTGCTCAGTGGCCTGGAGCCGGTACGTCGTCGTCCGGGTATGTATACCGATACGACCCGCCCCAACCACCTTGGACAGGAAGTCATTGATAACAGTGTCGATGAGGCGCTGGCCGGGCATGCCCGTCGCATTGATGTCATCCTTTACCCTGATCAATCACTTGAAGTCATAGACGATGGGCGCGGCATGCCGGTCGATATCCATGCCGAGGAAGGGGTGCCGGCGGTTGAACTTATCCTTTGCCGGCTGCACGCCGGCGGCAAGTTCTCCAATAAGAATTATCAGTTTTCCGGCGGCCTGCACGGCGTGGGGATTTCGGTGGTCAACGCCCTGTCCACCCGCGTTGAAGTCACGGTTCGCCGTGACGGCAATATCTATCGTATCGCTTTTGAAAATGGCGATAAGGTCGAGGATTTGTCGGTCATTGGCACCTGCGGCAAGCGCAATACCGGCACCAGCGTCCATTTCTGGCCCGATGCCAGCTTCTTTGACAGCGGCCGCTTCTCCGTCTCACGTCTGTCGCATCTGCTCAAGGCCAAGGCGGTGCTGTGCCCCGGCGTAGAAATCGTCTTCAAGGATCAGGTTAATAACACCGAAAAGAGCTGGTGCTATCAGTCTGGGCTGACCGACTACCTCAATGAAGCGATCAACGGATTGATTACGCTGCCGGAAGCGCCTTTCGTCGGGTCGGTGACCGGCGATACCGAAACCGTCGACTGGGCGCTGCTGTGGTTGCCAGAAGGTGGCGAGCTGTTGACCGAAAGCTATGTCAACCTGATCCCCACGCCCCAGGGCGGTACGCATGTAAACGGCTTGCGCCAGGGGCTGCTGGACGCCATGCGCGAGTTCTGCGAATACCGTAATATCCTGCCGCGCGGCGTCAAGCTGTCTGCCGAGGATATCTGGGATCGATGTGCGTATGTGCTGTCGGTAAAGATGCAGGATCCGCAGTTTGCCGGCCAGACCAAGGAACGCCTGTCCTCACGCCAGTGCGCCGCCTTCGTCTCCGGCGTGGTCAAGGATGCGTTTATCCTGTGGCTCAACCAGAATATCCATATTGCCGAACAGCTGGCTGAATTGGCGGTTGCCAGCGCCCAGCGCCGGCTGCGCGCTTCCAAGAAAGTGGTGCGCAAAAAACTGACCAGCGGGCCGGCGTTGCCGGGCAAACTGGCGGACTGTACCGCTCAGGACCTTTCACGCACCGAACTGTTTTTGGTCGAAGGGGATTCGGCGGGCGGTTCGGCCAAACAGGCCAGGGATCGCGAATATCAGGCGATCATGCCGCTGAAGGGCAAGATCCTCAATACCTGGGAAGTGTCGTCGGATGAAGTGCTGGCTTCCCAGGAAGTTCACGATATTTCGGTGGCCATCGGCATAGATCCGGACAGCGAAGATCTCAGCCAACTGCGCTACGGTAAAATCTGTATTCTGGCCGATGCCGACTCGGATGGCCTGCATATCGCCACCCTCTTGTGCGCGCTGTTTGTGCGTCATTTCTCCTCGGTGGTGCGCCAAGGCCATGTCTATGTGGCTATGCCGCCGCTGTACCGAATCGATCTGGGCAAAGAAGTGTATTACGCCCTCGACGAGGAAGAAAAAGCCGGCATCCTGGAGCAGTTGAAACGCAAAAAGGGCAAACCCAACGTGCAGCGTTTCAAAGGACTCGGCGAAATGAACCCCCTCCAGCTGCGTGAAACCACCCTTGATCCCAATACCCGCCGTCTGGTGCAACTGACCATCAGCGAAGAGGACGTCGATGAGACGATGAGAATCATGGATATGCTGCTGGCCAAAAAACGTTCTGAAGATCGGCGCAACTGGCTGCAGGAAAAGGGCGACGAGGCCGAAATCGGCGTCTGACAGGCCAGCGGCAAGGATGCCCGGTGCCTGGCAGAACGATGCGTTCGGTTTGCCAAACCCGCCGCACGGTTCCAATATCCCGCGATCCCGCGCGTCTGCTGCTGCGAAGTGCCGTACTGCGCCTGCAGGCAAGGTCACCTGCCATACTCCTGCGGCAGGCAAAGTCACCTGCCGTACGCCGGCGGCAGGCAAGATCACCTGCCGCCAACTAGCCGCGGTAGCTCTTCTTCATGGCGCCTTTGGTTAAGCTGGAGCTTGCTCATCTCAGCTCAGCTCAGCTCATATTATCTCATCTCATCTCATCTCATCTCAGCTGCCACCGGCCGATATTGTATTTCCCCCGCCTGGTAGTCTTGATATTCTTATATAAATAAAAAATGCTTATTGCTGAATTTCAGGAATTGATAACTGAAATATTGATATTATTTTTTATGCCAAATAGAGAATGAAGATATACAAATAATGTCGTTTTCTTCCTGGGTATAGTCGATATGCTCCCAGTCGGAGGAAACAAAATGAACAGTACCATTACCTATATTATCTGGCGAATTTTCCAGGTTGTGCCCACGCTGGTTATTATAATTTTGCTGGCATTCGGGCTGATGAAACTTGCCCCGGGAGACATGGCCGATGTCATCGCTTCACAGTCCGGCGGCGCCTCACCAGAATACATGGATGAAATGCGTCACTTATATGGCCTTGATGTTTCCCTATGGCGACAGTTCGGCAACTATCTCCATTCGCTTGTCACCATGAATATGGGGTATTCATTCCTATACAATGCCCAGGTGTCAGAGCTGATTTTCAGCCGATTGCCGGCCACCTTGTTGCTGGCCCTAACGGCCATCCTGTTTGCGCTGATCGTGGGCGTCTTGCTGGGAATTATTGCGGCGCGCTATCGCGGATCATTTCTGGATGGATTCATTTCTGTGTTCTCCACCATCGGCTTTGCAACACCGCTGTTCTGGATTGGGCTGCTGTTTATTGTGGTATTTTCCCTCTGGTTACGCTGGCTACCGGTCGGCGGTTTTTCCACAGTGGGAGCCGAGCACAGTAACGGCCTGAGCTACTTTCTTGACATACTTAAGCATCTGGTACTGCCGGCGTTTTCGCTTAGCCTGTTCTTTTTATCGGTCTATGTGCGCTTAACCCGATCGGCCATGTTGGATGTCTACCATCAGGATTACGTCCGCACGGCCCGGGCTAAAGGTCTGACAGAATGGCGGGTTATCTTTCGTCATATGCTGCGCAACGCCGCCCTGCCGATTGTTACCCTGACCGGATTGGAAATCGGCGGGTTGCTGAGTGGCTCGGTAGTCATTGAAACGGTGTTTGGCTGGCCCGGCATCGGCCGCCTGGCGTATGACGCGGTGCTGCAGCGAGACATCAATCTGTTACTGGGTATTTTTCTGCTCAGCTCTCTGCTGGTGGTAGCGATGAATCTGCTGATCGACCTGCTGTATGTCGCCCTTGATCCACGTATCGGGAGACGCCGCTCATGACGATAACCACTGTCAGTCCTGTCCACCCCAGGTCTAGAATCCTCCAACTGCCAGGCCGTTCACCGTCGTTGGTCATTGGCCTACTGCTGCTAATAGCCATCATTGCCTGCGCAGTGCTGGCGCCCTGGCTTTTCCCCGGCGATCCCCGTGAAATGGTGTCGGCGCCGAATCAGTGGCCGGGCAGCGCGCCGGGCTTCCCTTTAGGCACCGATATGATGGGCCGCGATGTGATGGCGCAGCTGTTTTACGGCGCCAGGGCTTCGCTCGCCATCGGTTTGATCGCTACCGCACTGTCACTGGTGGCAGGGGTCATTATCGGCGTCATTGCCGGCTATTTCGCCTCAACCTGGCTTGATGATGTGCTGATGCGCTTCACTGAGGTTTTCCTGACCATGCCGCGATTGCTGTTCGCCATCGCCATCATTCTGGTGCTCGGGCCATCGCTTATCAGCCTGTCGCTGGCGCTGGGCGCGACCTCATGGCCGCAGATTGCTCGGCTGGTGCGCGCTGAAGCGATGAAAATCCGCGAGCAGGATTTTATTCGCGCAGCCTCGACTATCGGCCTGGGCGATTTCCGCATTATCTTCCGCCATATTTTGCCCAACAGTATTACGCCGGTGATGGTCGCCGCCTCGGTACTGATTGCGCAGATCATTTTGTCTGAAGCCTCGCTTTCATTTCTCGGCCTGGGCGATCCCAGCCTGGTCTCGTGGGGAGGCATGGTGGGCAGCGGCCGAGAAGTATTGCGTACTGCCTGGTATATGGCGGCGCTTCCTGGCTTGGCCATTTTTGTTACCGTGATGAGCTTTATGCTGATCGGCAACGGCCTGAACGATATTTTCAACCCACGTTTATCAAGGAATTAACCCCCATGGCAGAAGCTGACATTTCATTACTGAACCCACTGGCAATCAGGGAAGCGTTACAGGACTCAGAGGAAATAGCGCTGATCGATATCCGTGAAGCCGGCGAATACGGTAACGGTCATGCGCTGCTGGCCCTGAATCTGCCCTGGAGCGAACTGGAAGTGAAAGCCCTGCGGCTCATTCCCCGCCGCACTGCGCGCGTGGTGGTACAAGATGCTGACGGCGGCGAGCGGGCACGACAGGCGGCCCTGCGCTTACGCCAGCTGGGTTATGACAATGTCCACCTGGCGCAAGGCGGCCTGAGCGCCTGGCGGCAGGCGGGCTATCTGCTTTTCCAGGGCGTCAACGTCCCCAGCAAGGCATTTTCAGAGTGGTTGGAACTGGAAGCGCATACTCCCTCGGTTTCAGCCGAGCGAGTGTATCAATGGCAACAGGCCGGAAAACCGCTGCTATTACTGGATGGACGCACGCCGGCGGAGTTTGCCCAGCACCATATCCCCGGCGCGATAAATTGCCCGAATGCGGAACTGGCAGGATGGCTTACGGGTCAGGATTTCCCGGCCAGCCTGCCGGTGGTGGTCACCTGTGCCGGCCGCACTCGCGGCATTATCGGTGCCCAAACGTTGATCGATGCGGGGGTGGCTCAACCGGTTTATGCATTGGCCGGCGGCACCCAGGCCTGGCGGATAGCCGGGTTGCCAATGGAGCAAAACGGGCCTGAAGCGCTGCCATTGACCTCACCGGATACCCAGCCGCTCCCCAAGGTGTTCTCTAGGCTTGAGACGCAGTCCATACCGGTTATCGATAATATCCAGCTCGACCAGTGGCAAGCAGACCCGCACCGCACGACCTACCTGTTTGATGTGCGCAGCCGCGAGGAATACCTGTCCGGTTCACTGCCGGGCGCCATCTGGGTGCCGGGAGGCCAACTGATTCAGATGATCGATGAATACGCCGGCACGCGCGCGGCAAGGGTAGTGCTGTTTGATCCCCTCGGCACGCGAGCGCAGTTTGCGGCCTGGTGGCTATACCAGCTTGGCTGGTCAGTCAGTCGTTACCAGGGACATCGGCGGCTGGACATTCCCCGGTCGGTGGCCGGCAATCTGTCGGCTATTTTTGCCGATATCGCTACACTGGACGCTGACGAGGCTCGATCACTTTATACCCCCCAGGTGCAACTGCTCAGCGCCGATCGCAGTAAAAACTATCTGCAACAGCATGTGCAGGGCGCGCGCTGGGTCAATCGGGCCCAGCTCTGGCAAGCGGTCGATGGCTTATCCGCGGATAAGCCGGTATGGATATTTGCGGCCCAAACGGAACTGGCCTGGGCGGTAGCCTGGGATTTAGCTACCCGGTTCGGCATCAAGGCAACCGTGGTGGCGGGAGAGCCGAGTGCCTGGCAACATGCCGGTTGGCCGCTCAGCGACAGGTCATCGTTAAGCGACGACCAGCGCATTGATTTCCTGTTCTGGCTGCATGATAGGCACAGTGGGAATCTGCAGGCGTCCCGCGATTACCTGGCCTGGGAAGCCAGCCTGCCTGAATGGGCAGTGCATGATGGACTGCATGGTTTCCGCCGTTTGACAATTAACCAGGCTGCCGCGCAGCCGGGTGTCGGCGTATGACGGCGGGCTCTATTTCCCCTTGGCGGCAAAAAGAGGGGGTGATACGCCAGGTCGAACTCTGGCCGTTGCGCATTCCGTTGAAAAACACCCTGCAGATTGCCATAGGCGAAGAGCGGCAAACTATTGATGTGGTTATCGTGCGGTTGCTTACCGAAGAGGGCGTGGTCGGGCTGGGCGAAACCCAGGCCTGGCGGCGGCAGGGCAGCAGTGAAACCCTGGCAGGACTGGTGGATGCCATGCGCAGCCTGCTGGTTCCGCTGATGACCGGCCAGTCGATATTTGATCTGGCGAAGATAGCCAGTCAGTTCGATGCAGTACTGTATGGGCGGCTGGCGGCCAAAGCGGCGCTGCTGGATGCGCTTTATGATGCTCAGGGCCAGTTGCTCAGGGTGCCGGTCTGGCAACTGCTGGGGGGCCGCGCCCGAGCAACCATTGAAGCCGGCGCCCTGCTGACCCTGCGACCGCGGATTGAGCAAACGCTTGATGAAGCGCAGATATTCTACCAGCAGGGCTATCGTCATTTCAGCGTCAAGGTGGGCAAAGACGTCAAGCGCGATATCCAGACCATTGCGGCGCTGCGCGCACTGCTGGGCGATCAGGTCCGCCTGCTGGTTGATGCCAATGCGGCAATGGAATTTGATGATGCGCTACGGCTGATCAAAGGCATAGCCCCGTTTGATATCGATGCTGTGGAACAACCCCTTGCCAGCCATGATTGGCAGGGACTGGCCGAGCTGGCCTCACGAAGTGCGATCCCGTTCATACTGGACGAGAGCGTCACCACCCAGGCAGATTTGCTGCAGCTTATTCCGCAACGTGTCGCCCATGGCCTGCACACCAAAACGGCAAAGAATGGCGGCCTGTGGCATATCAGACCTTTGTGGCAGCTTGCCGATGCTGCCGGCTGGCGTATCCGAGCAGGGAATCATCCGGCGACATCGCTGGCTACACTGTCGGCAGCCCACCTGGCAACGGCCTGGCCCCATACGCTTATCCCTTCGCCGTTCACCCAGAGCGTAACGCATGACCTGGTCGGCGATGTGGTCACTGAACCCGTCTGCGTGAACCAGGGCCAACTGAAGGTTGGCGATTTACCCGGCTTCGGCGCAGAACTGGATATGACGCAAATCGCGCGCTGGCAACTGAGCTGAAAAATCCTCAGGAGAATGATTATGAGCTTGTTGGAAGTAAAAGATTTACGCATCGGTTTTGCCGGTAAATCGCTGGTTCACGGTGTTTCATTCCAGGTCAATGCCGGAGAAAGGGTGGCGCTGGTAGGAGAGTCAGGTTCAGGTAAAAGCATTACTGCGATGAGTCTGCTGCATCTGCTGCCCGGCGCCCAAGTGTCCGGGGAGGCTCGCTATGCTGGAAATAACCTGTTAACCCTTAACCAGGCAGAGATTCGCGGCATCAGCGGACGTGATATCGCCATGATTTTTCAGGAACCGATGACGGCGCTCAATCCGTTAAAGACTGCCGGTGAGCAGATAGCCGAAATCTACCGTCTGCATCGTGATATCAGCGGTCGGAATGCCTGGAGCATGGCGATCGAGCGATTGAAAGACACCGGGATCCCCGAGCCTGAACGGCGGGCCCATGCTTATCCGCACCAGCTTTCAGGAGGACAGCGGCAGCGGGTGATGATTGCGATGGCGCTGGCGGGAGAACCGAAACTGCTGCTGGCCGATGAACCGACCACCGCACTGGATGTTACGCTGCGTGTGCAGATGCTCGATCTTATCAGTGAACTGCAGCAGCGTAATGGCATGGCGGTTTTATTGATTACTCATGATCTGCATCTGGTCAGGCGCTTTGCCGATCGGGTGCTAGTGATGGAAAAAGGCATCCTGGTTGAGGATGCGCCGACCGAGCGGCTGTTTAACTCACCAAAGCATCCTTACACCTGTAAGCTGCTTTCCAGCCGGCCAGATCGTCGGGTAGCGCCGGTTGATGCCGGCGGCAGCGACATTCTCCGTTTGCGGGCGAAAGATGTGCAGGTCCGTTATCCCCGCATCAGCCGTGGGCTGCGGCAGTGGTTTCGCCCCGGTTGGCACCAGGCCGTCAATCACGCCAGCCTTGAGCTAAGAAAGGGCCAGACGGTAGGCATTATCGGTGAATCGGGGTCGGGAAAAACCTCTCTGGCCAACGCCGTGCTGGGGCTGATAACGCATCAGGGGCTGCTGGAAGTTGACGGGGTATCATGGCAGCAGGCGCGCAGGACCAGCCGGGCGGCTTACAAGGATCAGCGCCGCAAGATACAGGCTGTTTTCCAGGATCCCTACTCCTCATTATCGCCGCGCCTTACCATAGAGCAGATCATCGGGGAAGGGCTGCAGTTTCACGCTCCTCATCTCTCGTTCGCCCAGCGGCGTCAGCGCATTATCGCTTTGCTGGCAGAGGTCGGACTGCACCAACAGCAGTTTCCCGATTTGTTGAAGCGCCATCCCCACGCGTTTTCCGGCGGCCAGCGCCAGCGGATCGCCATTGCACGAGCCCTGATCGTTGAGCCGGATGTCGTGGTGCTGGATGAGCCGACCAGCGCCCTGGATGTGACGGTACAAAAGCAGGTAGTAGAATTGCTGCAGGACATTCAGCGCGACCGCGGCTTGAGTTATCTGGTCATCACCCATGATGTGACGGTAGTGGCCGCCATGGCGCACCAGGTGCTGGTGATGAAAGAGGGGCAGGTGGTGGAAGCCGGCGAAACGATCCGTCTCTTGTCCGCGCCCGTCCATCCGTATACCCGGGCGCTTATCGACGCCGCGCAGGCAATGCCGCTGCAGGCTTTACCCGCCGCCTGAAAGCGGCGGGCAGGACCTGTCAGAGTATCGCTTTCTGCGCGCCATCCACGGTCAGGATTGCGCCGGCAATATAGCTGGCGCGCCGACTGGCAAGGAACAGCACGGCATCGGCAATCTCCTCCGGCTCACCGAAGCGCCCTAGCGGCAGTTCGGCTTCCATTTTGGCCAGCGCCTCTTCGGCGGTGAGCTGTAAACGTTTGGCTTCATGTTCTACTGAACGGTTAATGCGCTCAGTGTTGGTGAAGCCGGGATTGATGGCATTAAGCCGTATGCCATCCCGGGCATAATGCGTCGCCAGCGCCAGCGTTGAGAGCAGCAGCGCCGCATTGGCCGCACCGCCCGCGGCGTGCGACGGATTAGGCACCCGTCCACCGGTGCCGACGATATTAACAATAGCGCCGCGCTGCCCAGCTGCATCCGGTTGTTTGTTCCGCCAGCGGGCCAATACCGCATCCTGTGCATGAATATAGGTGAAATACTTGGCATCCATCGCTGCATGCCAAGCTTCGCTGTCGAGCTGTTCCGCCGGTCGACGCTGAGCATTACCGGCGCTGTTGACCAGAATGTCGATTTCACCCAACCGCTCAGCCACCCGATCGATAGCCTCCCGCGCCTGTTGCGCATCCCGCAGGTCAGCGGCATGGGTCACTAGTCGGTGCTCACTTTGCTGCAGGCTGTCACGCGCGGCGCGCAGATTTTCCTCGCTGCGCGATATAATGGCGACCCGCGCGCCCTCTTGCAGAAATTGACGGACCACTGCCAGTCCGATCCCTTTACTGCCGCCGGTGACAATGACGACTTTGTTTTCCAACTCAAGATCCATGATCGGTTGCCTCAGATTTTAGTATTGATAGGCGGAAGGGTGCCGTTAAGATAATAATCGCCCACCGCGCGGGCTTTGTAAGAGACCGGATCGTGGGTGGTATGCGTCCGGGCGTTGCGCCAGTGACGGTCAAGGTTCATCGCCTGGGTGGTCGCCGATGCGCCGCCCAGGCGAAAGAGGCTTTCACTGACCCGCAAAGACGCTTCGGTGGTGGCATATTTGGCTTCGGCAATGGCGACGGACGCCTCGGCCAGCAGGCGATCGGCACTGCTGGCGTTTCGATAGCTGGCTTCCAGCGCTTTATCCAGTAAACGCGCCCCACGTTCGAGCAGTGCATCGGCCCCATGAGTCTGGATGGCCATTTCGCCCACGGTGTGCAGCACGTAGGGATCTTCGGTTGCCGTCTCCACGCCGCTGTCGCGCAACACCCGCGCATGCTCACGGCCATACGCACAGGCATCTTCCAGCGCCGCTCTGGCGATACCGGCATCGATAGCGCTGTGAATCAACTGGGCGAACGACCCTTCATGGGTGCGGCGCTGGCCGAATGCCGGCGCCGGCAATATTTCATCTTCTTCGATGATGACATGGTGATATTCAGTGGTGCCGCTTGAGGTGGTGCGTTGGCCCATGCCATCCCAGTCATCATGCACCTTGACCCCCGGTCGGTCGACGGGAACAAAAACGGCGGCGCGGCCACCGTCAGGATGCAGCGCAGTGACCAGAATGAGCGTCGAGAACAGGCTGCCGGTGCTGTAGGCTTTGCGCCCATCCAGCCGCCAGCGTGAATCGAGGCGTTGCAATGCAGTACTGACGTCCCCAATGAAGTTTCCGCCTTTTTCTGCCGCCGCATTGCTCATCAGTCCACCAGCCAGCGCGTGGGAAAAATAGCGTTTTTTCTGGCTGTCGTTGCCGTATAAGCGAAGCTTTTCCAGATTGGTGAATTGCGGCGCCACCGCCTGGGCGATGTTGGGATCGCCCGCCGCCAGCGTACTCAATACGCGACTGAAAGTCAGCATATCAATCTCGGCGCCGCCAAACTGACGCGGTACCCGCAAAGCCAGCAAGCCGCTCTGCTTGAGCTGTTCGATTTCCCGGTAAGGAAGCTGACGGCTACGATCGCGTCGGCTGCTGCCGGCGGCAAACTGCTCTCGAAAGGCGTCGGCCGCTGCTATTGCCTGCTCGGGGCTCAGCACAGGAATGGTATTCTTCACCTTCAGTATTTCCTCATTTGTTGGCGACCGCGTAGCGGCTGGCGGGACGGGAGAAACCCATGCGTTCACGCAGCGTGCTACCGTGATAGGCGGTACGAAACAGGCCACGTCGCTGCAGCTCCGGTACAACCTGATCCACAAAGTCAATCAGGCCGCCCGGCAGCCATCCCGGCATGATATTAAAGCCGTCTGCGGCGCCTTCCTGGAACCAAGTCGCCATGAAGTCGGCGATATCCGCCGGCGTGCCGACCAGCAACGGATGACCTCGGGCAACACCCACCTGTTGGTACAGTTGCCTGATGGTCAGGCGGTCGCGCCGGGCAAGGCTTACCAGCAGTTCGGCCCGGCTGGTATATTCCCGTCCCGGTGGCAAGTCAGGCAGCGGGCCGTCAAGGTCACATCCTGACAGACTCACCCCGCCCAAGTGATGCTCAAGCTGGGCCAGTCCGACCTCGGGGTGAAGCAGTGACTGCAACTGCTCGAATTTTTCTGCAGCTTCGCTGCGGCTTGGCGCAACCACTGGAAACAGGCCGGGCAGAATGCGGATATCGTCACGCTGCCGACCGGCCTGTTCAGCCAGTGATTTTATCTGATGGTAGAACTGCTGGGCATCGGCCAACTGGGTCTGGGCGGTATAGATCACTTCGCCGTATTTTGCCCCCAATTGGATGCCCTGGGCCGATGATCCGGCCTGTACCAATAAAGGGTACCCCTGGGGGGAGCGCGATACGGTGAGCGGACCGCGGATTGAAAAAAATTCACCCTGGTGATCAAGGGCATGCAGGCGATGGGGCGGAAAATAAAGTCCCTGTTGCTGGTCAGCGACCAGCGCATCATCATCCCAACTGTCCCACAGTCCACGTACCACCTCGACGAACTCCTCCGCCCGGCGATAGCGGGTCTCGGGGGCAGGAATTTCCGCCAGGGAAAAGTTTTCCGCCTCAGCCTGGCTGGATGAGGTCACAATATTCCAGCCGGCACGGCCATCGCTCAGATGGTCCAACGAGGCAAATTTTCGTGCCAGATGCCAGGGTTCATTAAACGTGGTGGAGGCGGTGGCAATCAGTCCGATATTTTGCGTCAGCGGGGCCAGGGCGGCGAGTAATGTCAGGGGTTCCAGATGGGCTTTCGGCGTTCGCCCCAAACGTTCTGCCGCACGGTCTCTTACCGCCAGCCCATCGGCCAGAAAGAACAGATCAAACAGCCCGCGCTCGGCGATTTCAACTAACTGGCGATAATGCTGAAAACGCATCGGCGCCTGGGGATCAACGTCAGGATGACGCCAGCCCGCAAGGTGTCTGCCGGTGGTTTCCACGAAAACGCCTAAATGCAGGGTTCGGGACATTCAGATAGCCTCACTTTTAGCATAGCGACTGACTGGCTGCTGCAGTCCAAGATGACTGCGTAAGGTATCGCCTGAATAGTCGGTTCTGAATAATCCCCTTTTTTGCAGCACCGGCACCACCTGCTCAATAAATTCATCCAGGCCGCCCGGTAGCCAGGGCGCCATGATATTAAATCCATCGGCGGCGCCCTGTTTGAACCAGCTTTCAAGCACATCGGCAATCTCAACGGCGGTGCCAAATACCGACCAATGACCACGGGTGCCGGTCACGTGCCAGTACAGTTGCCGGATAGTGAGATTTTCCCGCCGGGCAAACGCCAGCAATAACGCCTGCCGACTTTGATTTCCCTGGGTAGGGGGAAGGTCGGGAACCGGATCGTCCGGGGGGTAACCGGATAAATCAACGCCGCCCAGATGGCGAGCCAGTACCGCCCAGCCGATCTCGGGATTGACCAGCTCCTGTAATTGCTCGAATTTTTCACGCGCATGTTCGGCGCTGTCGCCGACCACCGGGAAAATACCGGGCATGATTTTCAAGCTGTCCGGCGCGCGACCCAGGCTGGTCAATTGGGCCTTTACCTCGCGGTAAAATTTCTGCGCTTCGCCAAGATCGCGCTGGGCGGTAAAGATAACCTCGGCATGACGCGCCGCCAGCGTCTGCCCATCCGCGGACGATCCGGCCTGTACGATCACCGGATGGCCCTGGGGCGAGCGGGAGATGGTCAAGGGGCCACGCACCTGAAAAAATTCTCCCTGATGGTTGAGCACGTGCAGCCGTTCCGGATCGAAAAAGCGGCCCTGCTGACGATCATCAAGCAAGGCATCGCTGTCCCAGCTGTCCCATAGACCTTTGACGACGTCCACAAATTCCTGAGCGCGGCGATAGCGAAAACCGTGTTCCATGACCTCCTGACGGTTGAAATTGCGCGCCTCACCTCCGGTCCAACTGGTGACGACGTTCCAGCCAGCGCGACCCTTGCTGATATGGTCCAGTGAAGCGTATTTGCGCGCAATGTTAAAAGGTTCGTTGTAGCTGGTAGACGCGGTAGCGATTAAGCCGATACGGCGGGTTGAAACCGCCAGCGCCGAAAGCAGTGTTAACGGTTCGAAGTTCACCGTGCGGGAAGTACGGCCGAGATATTCGTCTTCCTCGTACTGAAAGGTCATCTGGTCGCCGAGGAAAATCATATCGAATTTTGCGGCTTCAGCGCGTTTGGCTAGATAGTGAAAATGATCATAATTCATGCCCGCGCCTACCGGTGCATCCGGATGTCGCCAGGCGGCAATATGATGGCCGGCATCCTGTATAAAGGCCCCGAGATGCATCTGAGGCGGTTGCTTGCTGCTCATGGTTATCCCTATTAATCGTACATAGTGATGGGCGGCGGCGTTTGGTCGAGGTAAAAACGGCCGACGACGCGATAGCGATGATTCACCGGATCATGCGTGGTATGAGTCCGCGCATTGCGCCAGTGGCGATCAAAATTGTTTACGCTCAGGGTCGCGGACGATCCGCCGACATCGTAAATCAACTCGGCAGCACGTAGC
This sequence comes from Biostraticola tofi, assembly GCF_004343195.1. GTDB lineage: Bacteria > Pseudomonadota > Gammaproteobacteria > Enterobacterales > Enterobacteriaceae > Biostraticola > Biostraticola tofi. Next base: position 213,249 of record NZ_SMCR01000002.1, read on the forward strand.
GCCGCACTGTTGCAGACTATTTTTGCCTCGGCGGTGGCGATGGACGCGGCAATCAAACGCGCTTCAAGCTCCTGTTCCTCAACACCGCTGTACCAGCTCGATACAGCGACATCAACCTGGCCGGCTGCGCGTAGCAGCGTCGCTTCGGCAGCATGGGCATGGGCGGCGATATTGCCGATAATATGCTGCACGTACCAGTCATCGACCGAGCGCTCAACTCCTGAATCCTGACGGGGACGCGCACCGCGGTTCGCCCAGCGAACCGCATCATCAAGCACCGCCAGCGCAATGCCGACTTCGATGGTTGAATGCAGCATCTGTGTGGCAGCCGGTTGATAGTTTCGACGTTTATTCAGCTCATTGCTGTAGAACATCACTTCTTCAGGCAACACCAGAACATCGTTGAACTCGGTACTGCCGCTGGCGGTAAGGCGTTGTCCCATACCATCCCAGTCGTCATGCTGCACCACCCCTTCCCGCTGCCGCGGGATAAGGACTGAGAGCGTATCGCCGTCTTGGTTTTTAGCCGTGACTCTTAACCGGTCGGCAAACAAGCCGCCGGTGCTGTAAAATTTCTTGCCTCTTAGGCGCAGCCCCTGCGGCGTAGTGACCAGTTGCGTCACCATATCCGTGACAAACTTCCCGCCCAGCTCACCGGTCGCACCGCTGATGATATCGCCGTGGCGCAGACCGGCATAATACCTGGCATGCTGCTGCGGGTTGCCATTCAGTCGCAGCCGTTCGACTGAGGTGAAATGAGGGATAAGTACCTGCGCCACATTGGGGTCTCCCTTGGCGAGCGCAATCATGATTTGAGCCAAGTCCTGATAGGCGAGTTCGGGACCATCCCATTCAGCCGGCACACGGGCCGCGGTAATGCCCGCTTCACGTACCCATTCCAGGGCCTGATGCGGCAGGATACGCTGTTGATCGCGCAACGACGCTTCAGCCGCCAATGCCGCCGTCAAGCCCTGGGCGGCACTGACAAGCGACTTCGCATTGCTTTGGGCGCTGACGACCGGATAGTCGAAATGTCCAACCGGCTTGTCCGGTTCGACGGGGTGAATATCTAAAGCCATGCTGATCTCCTGCTGGTGCCTTGTTAATCGCTATAAGTCACGCCATCCCGGTCGAGCAGGCGTTTAAGCGCATTGAAATGCAGTTGGTGTCCCGGCAGATAGTCGCTGCTCCGGCCATCATGCAGCGGTGTGCGAGTAATCTGATGGCGGACTTTTTCGCGCAAGGCCGGCGTTAATTCGCGCAAAGGCTGGCCGGTCCAGCGGGCGTAAAGCTGGACCTGGCAGGCATATTCCAGCGAGTACAGGCGATCCCAGGCTTCAGCAGCCGAAGCACCGGTCACCACCACCCCATGATTGGCCATAAAAAGAATTGATTTGTACTGCAGCAGACTGACCAGTCGTTCGCCTTCAGCCGGATCGCGGGCCAGCGCCTGATAGTCATTGTCATATGCGATATCATCGCTCAGCAACGCTTCGGCCTGGCCGGTTATCAGCAGGCGTTGATCCTCAAGCCGGGCAATGGCGCTGGCATAAGGCATATGGGTGTGAAAAACCGCCGCATGCTGCTGGGTAAAAGCATGAAGCGGGGCATGGATGCAGTAGGCCGAACGCTGTATCTGGCCTTTGCCTGCCAGCAGTCGGCCGTCGTAGCCCACCTTAAGGAACAGGCTGGCTGTCGCCTCCGACCAGTGCAGGCCGAATGGGAGTAACAAGAACGCCTGTTCATCCGGCACGGCGAGCGTCAGGTGGTTATAGATCCCCTGACTGAAACCGTTGTTCACCGAGAAATGGTGGGCGGCGGCCAGATCAATGCGCGCCTGCCATTCGGCAGCGCTAACGTCTCGGCGTGATACCGGCTCAAGGACCAACTCAGACATAGCTGCCTCCAGTTATTGGCGTATTAGGTATAGGGATCAAGGGACTAACCATGCATTACGAAAACCGTTGTGTGCACCCGCAGGGGAAAGGTCTACCCCCTGTAATTTCCGGTTCCAGGCGGTGAAGAAAGGCGCCTGCATAATGGGTATCAGCGGCAGATCGGTCATCGCCAGACGTTGAAAGTCATGGAACTCGGCTACTCGCTGCTGGGGGTCAACTTCACGCTGATAACGGTTGATGATAGCGTCCATGGCCGGATTGCTGTATGCAAAGGCATTGGCATAAGGCACTCCTGGCGTCTGAGCTTTTGAATCATAGACCCGGGTCAACCCCATCTGGGGATCCAGCATGATGCCCCAGCCCTGAAACACCACATCGAAGTCATAGTCGGTATAGATGCGGCGGGTAAAAGTCGCATTATCCAGCGGGGTATATTTGAGCGTGACGCCGACTTTGCTCAGCGCCTGGCGCAGAAACTCGCCGATAAGTAATGCCTGGCTGGATGCAGGATCGGTATAAAGCCGCAGCGTAAAGCGCTGACCATCCGCCTTGCGTTTAAAGCCGGCTTCATCGAGCAACTGATTAGCCTTATCGATGTTGAGTTCGTAATGCGGAATATCGTCGGTAAAATAGCGGGTCAGTGAAGAAGGAATGACGCTGTATTCAGGCTTGCTTTGACCGTACCAGACGGTATCAATCAGCCGCTGCCTGTCGATGACATGGGCAAAAGCCTGGCGGACTTTTTGCTGGGCCAGATAATTATTACGCAGATTGAACGCCAGAAAGTAAGTCTGAGCGGCATAAGAGTATCCGCGAGAGTCAAAGGCCAAATCAGGATTCTGTTTCAAACGGTTAATATCGGCAAATGGCACGCCAGCAAAAGGAATATAAGACACTTCTCCCGATTCCAGTGCCGCACTTCTTGCCGAGGCATCCGGAATAAAGCGGTAAATAATCCGGTCCAGATAGGGTTTGCCTTTATCCCAGTAGTCAGGGTTTTTCTCGAGTTCTACGTATTGCCCCCGTTCCCATTTTTTGAATTTGAACGGGCCCGTGCCAATCGGTTGGGCACCGGCGGGATTGGTTCGGATATCTTTGCCGGCAAAAATATGCGCCGGAAGCACCTGCGATTCCGCGCCGTCGAACGCATTAAGAATTACCTGGGAAGGGGCACTCAAACGGAAAACCGCCGTCCAGGCATCGGGCGTTTCGACGTCAGTAAGGGTGGCGAACGTCGAACGACCGCGCGAGTGTACCTTTTTCCATACTTCCAGCGCCGAATAGCGAACATCGGCGGAGGTAAACGGCTGTCCATCATGCCACTTTACGTCGTGACGCAGTTTAAAAGTGATGCTTTTGCCGTCCGGCGACGCTTCCCAGGATTCCGCCAGATTGGGTCGAGGCTGATATTTGTCATCATAGGTCAGCAGGCCATCAAAGATGTTGGCGGAGATAGTTCGATTGGAATATTGATTATTAAAAGTAGAAGTCAGCGAACTGGGTTCTGGGTCTATGGCAACAATCAGCGTGCCGCCATGAACCGGCTGGGACGGTATTTCCTGGGCAGCAGCCAGGAAGGCGATAGGTCCCAGTGAAAATACGATTGAAAAAAAATATAATAATACCCGTAACATAACTGATTCTCTCCTGGCGCAGGACGGCAATGAATAATAAGAAAATAGGTTCAGCATTAGCTTTTTTGTCGGGAGATATTATATGCAGAGGTTGTTATTATTAAATAACATGTTCGGGTTTGTTTATCTGGTTTCGTCTTTTTGAATCGGCTAAGCGTGAATTTGGTTTGGAGATATGCGAAATAAGCATATGCGGTAAAGTTGTTTGCGATGTTGAAATATTAATACGCTTACACGGCCTGGTGCTGTGCAGTCGGAATAGTAAAATGGATCCGAAAATGTCTGTTGCTACTCATTTTCACCCAGGGAGATTATTTTAATCGATCAGCTGATTGGCGCTGGGAATGTACAAAAGCTTGCGGCCCGACAACCCCCGGTTGCCGCCCGCGAAAGCCGATGTTACTATCCAACGATAAAGACATATAGATGGTTATACGGCTAAACATTGCGTAGACGGTTATATCGCTACACCTGACGTTGCTACGCTGTACCTGGGGGAACCACCATGCCAATAGAACAACAACCGCCATTAGATGCCTTGGTTGCCGCTTGCCACTGGATAGGCACCAAAGGTTGGTGTCCGGCTACCGGCGGTAATATGTCGGTGCGTCTGTCCGGGCAGCATTGCCTGATTACAGAGTCCGGTCATGATAAAGGCAGCATCAGTGCCGAACATTTTCTGACAGTGAATCTGCAAAGCGGTGAAGTGGATGGGGGACGGATCCCGTCAGCTGAAACCGGACTGCATACGCTGGTCTACAGCCTGTTCCCGACGGTTGGCGCTATCCTGCATACCCATTCGGTCAACGCCACCGTGCTGTCTCGGGTCGAGAAAAGCAATGCGGTGATCCTTGAGGGGTATGAAATGCAGAAATCCCTTGGCGGTCAGCGCAGCCATCTGGACAGGGTCATTATTCCCATCTTTGATAACAGCCAGGATATTCCTGCACTGGCATCCCGGGTGGCCGATAGCCACGCCACGGTCCCGCTGCAATACGGTTTTCTGGTGCGCGGCCACGGCCTCTACTGCTGGGGGCGCGACGTCAAGGAAGCGCGGCGCCATCTGGAGGGGCTGGAATTCCTGTTCCAGTGCGAACTGCAACTGCGTTTACTGGAGGCGAAATGATCCGGGCCATCGTTACCGACATTGAAGGCACCACCAGCGATATCCGTTTTGTTCATCAGGTGCTGTTCCCCTATGCGCGCGAGCGGTTGTCGGACTGGATCAGGGCCCATCATGCCGCACCTGAAGTATCGGCGGCGTTGACCGCATTGCGTCATGAACTGGGCGAGCCCGCTGCCGATATCGATCGTTTAACCGCAGCCCTCTATCAATTCATGGATGAGGATCGCAAGTCTACCGCGTTGAAATCCCTGCAAGGCATGATTTGGCGCAGCGGATACCGCAACGGCGATTTCCTCGGTCATCTTTATCCGGACGTCGCCAACTCGCTGACTCAATGGCATCAGCAGGGCATTAAACTGTATGTTTACTCATCGGGCTCGGAAGAGGCCCAGCGCTTGCTGTTTGGCAACAGTAACGCCGGCGATTTGACCCGCCTGTTCAGTGGCTATTTCGATACCCGGATCGGGGCCAAGCGCGACGTTTCAGCCTACCGCACCATCGGTGAAAGGCTGGCGCTCGCGCCGGACGAGATCCTGTTCCTGTCCGATATCCGACAGGAGCTGGATGCAGCCAGACAAGCCGGCTGGCGTACCTGCCAACTGGTTCGCGACCAAGCCGATCCGCAGCGGCAACATCCGCAGGTTAACCGTTTTGACCAGATCAATATTCAGGAGTTTACCGAATGAGTGCACTGACGATTTTCAGCGACAAAGACCCCTCGGCCCCCCTGTGGCAAAGTCGGGATGCCGCCGCCATCGGTGAGCAGCTTACCGCTATTGGCGTACGTTTCGAACGCTGGGAAGCTGACAGGGATTTGGGCGTTAATCCTGCGCCAGAAGTGGTGATTGCTGCCTACCAGCATGCTATTGATAAGCTGGTGGCGGAAAAGGGCTATCAGAGCTGGGATGTGATCAGCATGCGTGCGGATCATCCTGACCGTGAAACGCTGAGGACCAAGTTCCTGTCAGAGCATACCCATGGGGAAGATGAAGTCCGTTTCTTTGTCGAGGGCGCCGGGCTATTCTGCCTTCATCTTGCGGGCAAAATCTACCAGATACTGTGCGAGAAGAACGATCTGATTTCGGTGCCGGCGACCACGCCTCATTGGTTTGATATGGGCGCCGCGCCGCACTTTACCGCCATTCGGGTATTTGATAATCCTGAAGGCTGGATCGCCCAGTTTACCGGCGACAAAATCGCCGACAGCTATCCGCGTCTGGAACGTTAGGCATATCGACAGGTCGGCGGCAGGCCGCGCCGCCGGCCAGGTAGTGCTAGCTATTGGGATAGGCTGTGCAGCACTCATCGGTCTGGCCAGCGCAGGCCGCGCCGCCAGCACGGGTCTGCCTGGCCAGCACCGGTCAGCGCAATCCGCTCAGAGGCCGGCGCAGTATGCCCGCAGCGACTTGCGCCTGGCTTACCACCCCGGTATCAAACACCCAGCCGGTCACCAGCGCCGCCGGTGTCACGTCGAAAGCTGGATTGTAGACTTTCGCACCGGGCGGTGCCCAGCGACAAGAGCCAAAGCTGCCGGCTACGCCGGTGACTTCGCTGCCTGCCCGCTGTTCGATAGGAATTGAGGCGCCGTCAGGGCAGTCGGCATCATGGGTGGTGTGCGGTGCTGCCACATAGAAAGGTAGCTGATGGTAGTGAGCCAGCACCGCCAGGCTATAGGTGCCTATCTTGTTAGCGACATCGCCATTGGCGGCAATACGATCCGCTCCCACCCAGACGGCATCGACTTCGCCCGCCGCCATCAAGCTGGCGGCCATCGAGTCGGTTACCAGCCGGTAAGGGATACCCAGCTCGCCCATCTCCCATGCCGTCAGGCGGCCACCCTGCAGCAGCGGCCGGGTTTCACCCACCCAGACCTGGCGGACATTACCCTGCTGATGAGCCACGCGGATAACGCCGATAGCGGTGCCGACGCCGGCGGTAGCCAGGCCGCCGGTATTACAATGGGTCAGCAGGCGGCTGCCCGGTTTGACCAGCCGGGCGCCGTGCCCGGCGATGGCATCGCACAGTCGGCGATCTTCGTCCACCAGGCGCAAAGCCTCGATCCGCAGCGCATGCACGTAGTCATCCCTGTCCAGGGCGTGGCGCATCCGGCCAAGGTTATTCATCAGATTGACGGCAGTCGGGCGCGCCTGGCGCAGCAATTGCCAGGCGGCTTCCAACTGCTGTTTCTCCTGGCCCTGTTCGGCCAGCAGCGCCAGCAGCAGGCTGGCGGAAAGGCCGATCAATGGCGCGCCGCGCACCCGCAGCGTATGGATATGGTCGATAAGTTCGTCGACGGTATGTGCCGGATGCCAGATTTTTTGCTGCGGCAGCGCCTGCTGATCGAGGATCCACAGCTGATTATCGCGAACCTGCAGACTGGTAGTGGTCAGTGTCTCCATCAGGGCCTGTATCCTTTTCAGTTATTGCATCTATTTTGCTATTCTGCCAACATGCCAAGGAGATGTATAGACGTCTATATGCTTTTACACCTGTACGGCTTTTAATGACAAACCCCCATGAGGTACAGCCATGCCCGCTTATCGCACTCTCGCCGCTAATGATGCCGTGGAATACGCCCGTCGCCACGCCGGCCTGGAAAACCCCGCAACGCTGGTCAGTGCTGAGGAAGTGGGTGACGGCAACCTGAATCTGGTATTTAAGATTCTGGATGCGGCGGGCATAAGCCGCATTATCGTCAAACAGGCGTTGCCCTATGTTCGCTGCGTCGGTGAATCATGGCCGCTGACCCTCGATCGGGCGAGGATAGAAGCGGAGACCTTGCTGGAACACAGCCGCTTTTGTCCCCAGCACACGGTCAAGATCGTTCATCACGATGCCGCGATGGCGGTGATGATACAGGAGGATCTGTCGGATCATCATATCTGGCGGCGCGAACTGATCAAGGGTGTGCATTATCCCCAGGCCTCTCGCCAATTGGGTGAATATCTGGCCCAGACACTGTTCCATACCTCCGATTTTTTCCAGCATCCCCATGAGAAAAAATCAGCGGTGGTACGTTTTACCAATCCTGAAATGTGCCAGATTACCGAAGATCTGTTCTTCAGCGATCCTTACCGGATCCATGAGCGCAACGCTTACGATGCGGCCCTTGAAACGGACGCCGCTTCACTGCGCCTTGATAGTGAGCTCAAGCGCAAAGTCGCTGCGTTAAAGCATCGTTTCTTGACTAAGGCGGAGGCATTACTGCACGGTGATATCCATAGCGGATCGGTGTTTGTGGCCGAAGGGCGGCTGAAGGCTATTGATGCCGAGTTCGGCTATTATGGCCCTATCGGTTTTGATATCGGTACTGCTATCGGCAACCTGCTGCTTAACTATTGCGGTTTGCCAGGGCTGACCGGTCTGCGGGCTGCCGCAGCGGCGCGCGAACAGCGGCTGACCGATATCCGAGAGCTTTGGCAGGCATTCTGCGAGGGGTTCCTTGCCCTGGCAGCCCAAAAGACCCGCGATGAATCGCTGGCTGAGCCTGGCTACGCAAGCAGCTTCCTCAGGGAGGTCTGGCAGGACGCCGTAGGCTATTGCGGTACAGAGCTGATTCGTCGAGTCGTGGGCTTGGCCCACGTGGCCGACCTGGACAGCATCAGCAATGCGGCGATGCGGCTGCAGTGCCAGCGCAGTGCTATCGAGCTTGGCAGAATGCTGATCCTGGCTGCCGGGCGCATCGATGATATCGGCGCCTTGACCGCCCGTATTCGCCAGTACAGTTAATCAATTTTATGCTGCAGATTTCTGCCATTTTCATTTTCTCTTCTATACTGAAAATAACGATATCATCAGATTATCGTCTAACATGATGACAACTCAGAAAAAAAGGAACAGGGAATGAAAATATTTTTGTGGATTATTGCGATTATCTTTATCGTTGGTCTTCTCACGCTGACCGGTGTATTCAAACTGATTTTCTGATTGCCTGCTGTGCAGGATCAAGGGGGAGGCGACGCCTCCCCCTGTCGATCTTATCGCGCTACATCGTTATCCAGCCCGCGCGCTTTTCCAGTATTCAGCCCGCGCGCTTTTCCAGTATATGGAAAGTCACGTCCATCACGTCGTCACGAATATGAGAGCGATGAGCATCCATATGGGCGGTTTGCTGATGCTGTTCCAGATGACGAATGCTTTTCCATTGCTCAAGCATGAAAATGGAGTCTGGTGAGGTCTTGCGCCACGGTACTTGCGCTTTATAGTCAGTGAGCAGGGTATATTCACCACAGCCGTCTTCTGCCAAAACTTGGGGCCTGAGCGCGGTGATAGCGGCCAGTACTGCTTCTCTTCTCCCCGGTTTGACTTTAATCTCTGCGATTACCGTGATCATTGCATCCCCTGTATTACCGATATCTTTGTGTATGGTGGTACATAGTTAACCAAAGACCCGGCCGAGATGCTCGCGAAATTTTTTTGTAACCGGCGTGATAGCGATGGCTTGATGCCTCCCTTGACGATCACCATTGGCGGCAAAGGCATGCCAGTAGATTGATATTCCTTGTAAAAAATAATTACTGCCATTGCTGTTCACCCATAGAAAATGTGTTCCGATAAACGGAATGCGTACCGCAGCGCATAGCGGGTCAGTCATGCCGTATAAGCGTTCTCATCGCGTGGCAAAGCCGGCGGAGATAACCGCTGTGACAGCCATGGGGCGGATAAGGTAATATCAACTGAAAATAACACCATGCCGCTGCCGACGAATGAGGGTGTTCAACGGATTAAGTACTGCGGTCAGAGGAATAACAATCAATGAGCGACTTGTCTCATGACGGCGCGGAACGTCTTGCGCTGCATAAATTTACTGAAAATGCGTACCTGAACTATTCCATGTACGTCATCATGGACCGGGCGCTGCCCTTTATCGGCGATGGCCTAAAGCCGGTTCAGCGGCGCATCGTCTACGCCATGTCCGAGCTGGGGCTGAGCGCCAGCGCCAAATACAAGAAATCCGCCCGTACCGTCGGCGACGTGCTGGGGAAATATCATCCTCATGGCGATAGCGCCTGCTACGAAGCCATGGTCCTGATGGCGCAGCCGTTCTCATACCGCTATCCGCTGGTTGATGGTCAGGGTAACTGGGGCGCGCCTGACGACCCCAAATCCTTTGCCGCCATGAGATATACCGAATCCCGTCTGTCCAGATACGCCGAAGTGTTGCTGGGCGAACTGGGGCAGGGCACGGTGGACTATGTGGCCAATTTCGACGGCACCCTGGAAGAGCCGTCCCGTCTGCCGGCCCGGTTGCCGAACATTCTGCTTAACGGCACTACCGGCATTGCGGTCGGCATGGCGACCGATATCCCGCCGCACAATGTGTCAGAAGTGACCAGCGCAGCGATTACGCTGCTGCAGAATCCAAAGACCACGCTTGAAGAATTGCTCGAGCATGTAAAAGGTCCTGACTTTCCCACCGAGGCGGAAATCATTACTCCGGCTGCGGACCTGCGTAAAATATACCAGTCCGGCCGGGGTTCGGTCAGGATGCGCGCAGTCTGGAAAATTGAAGATGGCGAGGCGGTTATCAGCGCGCTGCCGCACCAGGTTTCCGGCGCCAAAGTGCTGGAGCAGATCGCCAATCAGATGCGCGCCAAAAAACTGCCCATGGTCGAAGATCTGCGCGACGAATCAGATCATGAGAATCCGACGCGTCTGGTGGTGGTGCCCCGCTCAAACCGGGTGGATTTGGAGCAGGTGATGAATCACCTGTTTGCCTCCACCGATCTGGAGCGCAGCTATCGTATCAACATGAACATGATTGGTCTGGATGGCCGTCCAGCGGTCAAGAACCTGCTGGAAATCCTGACCGAATGGCTGGAATACCGCCGTGACACGGTACGTCGCCGACTGAATTTCCGCCTGGATAAAGTGCTGCGCCGTCTGCATATTCTTGATGGACTGTTGATTGCCTATCTGAATATCGATGAAGTTATCCATATCATCCGTACCGAGGATGAGCCGAAACAGCAACTGATGCAGCGCTTTGCGCTGAGTGAAACCCAGGCAGACGCTATTCTCGAACTGCGGCTGCGCCACCTTGCCAAGCTTGAAGAGATGAAACTGCGGGGCGAGCAGGCGGAGCTGGAGAAGGAACGCGACCGGCTCCAGGGTATCCTGGCGTCTGAACGTAAACTCAGCAATCTCATCAAGAAAGAAATTGAAGCCGATGCGGCGGCCTTTGGCGACCCGCGTCGATCGCCGCTTATTGAACGTGGCGAAGCCCGGGCGCTAAGCGAACATGAGCTGACCCCTTCAGAACCGGTGACCGTCGTACTGTCGACCATGGGCTGGGTGCGCAGCGCCAAGGGCCATGACATCGACCCGCGTTCGCTAAATTACCGTTCCGGCGACAACTATCTTGCTGCGGTACAGGGCAAGAGCAATCAGCCGGTGGTATTCCTTGACTCAACCGGACGCAGCTACGCACTGGATCCTTCCACACTGCCGTCCGCCAGGGGACAGGGAGAACCGCTGACCGGCAAATTAACCCTGCCGCCCGGTGCCTCGGTTGATCACATGCTGACCGGCGAAGACCCGCAAAAGCTGTTGCTGGCCTCAGATGCCGGCTACGGTTTTGTCTGCACTTATGCCGATATGGTGACCCGTAATCGTGCCGGCAAGACCCTGCTGACGCTGCCGGAGAACGCACGGGCGATGACGCCGTTATGGCTGGAAGACTATGTCGACCGGCTGATGGCAATCACTGAAGCCGGCCGCTTACTGATTTTCCCAGTAGCGGATTTACCGCAGCTGTCTAAAGGCAAAGGGAATAAAGTTATCTCGATAACTGCCGCAGATGCCGCCGCCGGCAAAGACCGCCTGGCATGGTTGCTGCTGCTGTCGTCGAAAGCGTCGGTGACGTTCTTCGTCGGCAAACGCAAGGTTACCCTGCGTCCGGAAGATCTGCAGAAATACACCGCCGAGCGCGGCCGTAAGGGGACGCTGCTGCCCAGAGGCCTGCAGCGTGTAGACCGGATCGAGGTGGATGACCCGCAGGCGCCTCGCGGGATTTCCTGATATTCAAGCATCCACAGGCTGACTCATGAGTACACATTCCCGGCGTTATGGCCGGGAATAACCGTGTCTTTTGTCATGAAGCCGTTATACTTGCGGCGGCTGAAGATTAAGAGGTTATTATGCTAGCGATTATTCGCACTATTTTGGTGGTTATCTGTTCCCTGCTTATTTGTGTATTTGGATCGATTTACTGTCTTTTCAGTCCGAGGAACCCTCGTCATGTCGCAACTTTTGGCCGCTGGTTTGGCCGTATGGCGCCGTTGCTCGGCCTGAAAGTGGAGTTGCGCTATCCTGAAAAACCGGCACCTCAGGGCAGCTGCATCTATATCGCCAACCACCAGAATAATTACGATATGGTGACGGCTGCCAATATGGTTCAGCCCGGTACCGTTACTGTTGGGAAAAAGAGCCTGCTGTGGATACCTTTTTTTGGCCAGCTCTATTGGTTAACTGGAAATCTGCTGATTGATCGAGATAACCGCTCCAAGGCGCACGGCACGATTACCCAGATCGTCAAGCAGATCAAAAGGAAAAAGATCTCTATATGGATGTTTCCTGAAGGAACGCGCAGCCGCGGACGCGGGCTGATGCCGTTCAAGACCGGCGCATTTCATGCCGCTATCGCCGCCGGCGTGCCGGTAGTGCCTATTTGCGTGTCAAATACCTCAAACAAGATTAACATAAACCGCTGGTCCAATGGCCTGGTCATTGTAGAATTGCTGCCGCCAATCGATACCAGCGGCTACGGCCGTGATCAGGTACGCGAACTGGCTGAACACTGCCGGGAAGTCATGGCCCACCGGCTGGCTGAGCTTGATGGGGAAGTGGCAACACGCGAGGCTGCCGGTAGATAGTCACTCCAGGACGCCGGCCGCAATGGCGTCCTGCTTATGTCTGAAACAGTATTGGCTGCCATTCAGCGGCCCCTTTCCGGATCTCCTCCGGGTTTATGGCCCATGGCACCACCGCCCGGGAAATGCAGGGTTCTTACGGAGCAAATCATGTCGCTCAGCCGACGTCAGTTTATTCAAGCCTCAGGCATCGTACTGTGCACCAGCGCCGTTTCACCTAAGGCAAGCGCCGCTAGCGCGCCAATAGCCCTGCCGGTGCCGCCATTGCTGGAGTCCCGGCGTGGCCAGCCGCTTTTTCTGACCATGCAGCGTTCCCATTGGGAATTTACGCCCGGCCGTCGTGCGGCCACCTGGGGAGTGAATGGCGGTTATCTCGGGCCGACGGTGCGGGTTTTTAACGGCGATGACGTTAAATTGATCTATAACAACCGGCTGAATGAGCCGGTCTCGATGACCGTAAGCGGATTGCAGGTGCCCGGCTCGCTAATGGGAGGCGCTGCGCGCATGATGTCCCCAGGTGTCGACTGGTCGCCGGTCATTCCTATCCGCCAGCCTGCCAGCACCTGCTGGTACCATGCGAATACGCCGAATCGCATGGCGCCGCATATCTATAATGGCCTGGCGGGACTATGGTTGGTGGAGGATGAGGTGAGCCAATCACTGCCGCTGCCTAATCACTACGGTGTGGACGATTTCCCGGTGATTATCCAGGATAAGCGACTGGATAATTTCGGCGTCCCGGTGTATGACACCCCGTCCAACGGGGGGTTTCTTGGCGATACATTGCTGGCTAACGGCGCGCAGAGCCCGTTTCTCGACGTCTCCCGCGGCTGGGTGCGCCTGCGGCTGCTGAATGCCTCCAACTCCCGCCGTTACCTGCTTTCGCTCAGCGATGGCCGGACGATGCAGGTTGTCGCCGGCGATCAGGGCTTTCTGCCGGCGCCGGTACCGGTGACCCATCTGTCGCTGGCGCCGGGGGAGCGTCGTGAAATCCTGGTTGATATGTCCAAAGGGGAAGATGTTTCCATCACTGCCGGTGAGTCCGCCGGTATCATGGACCGGGTGCGCGGCTTCTTCGAACCCTCGTCGATCCTGATTTCAGGTATCGTGCTGACCCTTAAGCCCACCGGACTGCTACCGCTGGTAACCGATAACCTGCCGATGCGCCTGATGGCGGATCAGATGTTGGACGGCAACGTCAGCCGTACCCGAGAGTTCCGCCTGGGCGATAGGCAGCCCGAAATCAACGGCGCCTTGTGGGATATGAACCGCACCGATTTCCAGTCTCTGCAGGGCAGTTTTGAGCGCTGGATCGTGCACTCCGACACTCCTCAGTCTTTTCATATCCAGGGCGTGGCGTTTCTTATCAGACGGGTTAATGGCAATGCACCCTTACCGGAAGATCAGGGCTGGAAAGATACGGTGTGGGTGGACAGCGATGTGGAGCTGATGGTGTGGTTCCCCCAGGCCGCGAGCGATCATTTCCCTTATCTGTATTATAGCCAGACGCTGGAAATGGCTGACCGGGGCTGTGCCGGGCAGTTTACCGTCCGGGCTTCTGCCTGAAAGGCGGCCAGCGTTGACTGACAGAGCGATGACCGCAAACGCTATCTCTGACCGAGACGCTGGCGGAAAGAGGCTGGTTTGTCGGCGCGGGAGCGCCGTGCAGGTCACCGCTGCAAATGACGCAATCACTGATCGAGTGAGGTTTGTCGATTCTGACGCTGTCAGCAAGCCAGCGCTGGGGCTGAGGCGCTGGCGGAAGGGCTTGATGCCTGACCTGCTTATTGCCGCCAGCAGCTAGCCTGGCGGCACAGGTTCAGACCTGACTCATTTTGTCAGGATGTGATCCCAGGCGGGTGCCGTTGTCGAGCGTAGCAATCTGCTGCAGTTCATCCTGCCCCAGGCTGAAATCCAGCACGTCCCAGTTTTCCTTGATACGTGCCGGCGTCACTGATTTGGGGATGACCACCAGGCCTGAGTCCAGATGCCAGCGGATAACGATTTGCGCCGGTGTCTTGCCGTATTTCGCCGCCAGGTGCTTGATGATTTCGGTATCAAATACACCTTTGCCGCCTTGAGCCAGCGGACTCCAGGATTCAGTGATGATCCGGTTATCCGCATTCCATTGACGCAGCTCTTGCTGCTGCAGCAGAGGGTGCAGTTCGATTTGATTAATCACCGGCGTCACGCCGGTTTCATCCAGCAGTCGTTTCAGATGCGGGATCTGGAAGTTACACACGCCGATGCTTTTAATCAGACCCTCTTCCCTGAGCTTCACCAGCTCACGCCAGGCCTGGACATAGTTATCTTTGGATGGGACCGGCCAGTGAATCAGGTAAAGATCCACATAATCAAGCTTCAGTTTTTTCAGGCTTTCTTCCAGTGCCTTAGGGGCAGCGGTCTGGTCCCCATTCCAAAGCTTGGTGGTGATAAACAGCTCTTCTCGCGGCACCGATGCCTGCTCCAGCGCGTTGCCGACGCCTTCTTCATTTTTGTAGATAGCCGCGGTATCGATTGAACGGTATCCTGCCTCCAGAGCGGCATGAATGGCGGTGACCACCTCTTCGTTAGTCGCTTTCCAGACACCCAGGCCCAGCTGCGGCATGGTACGGCCATCGTTCAATGTGACGGTTGGTTGCGTTGCCATTCTGTCTCCTTTTCGTATCGGCGTCACGCCCGCAAAGGCGGGCGCTGATAAATGCGTATTCCTAATACTAGTCGAAAAACCGGCATTGGTCGGCACCGCCCTCAGGCGGCGTCTTTGAGCCTGCGCTTGCGCAGCACCAGGATCAGGCTGCCGGCCAGGCCCGCCACCAGCAAGACAAGCGGCAGTATCATCAGAGCGGTCATTACCTGATCTTCATGCTGTTTCACCAGCGGGACATGGCTAATGGCAAAGCCGAGCGTGACCAGGGTTCCGACCCAAATCAGCGCGCTTAACCAGTTGAATAACTGAAAGCGGCCATTGCTCAGTCCTGAAATGCCGGCCATCGTCGGCAGCAGGGTACGGATAAAAGCCAGGAAACGGCCCACCAGCAGCGCTGCCAGGCCATGACGGTGAAACATGGCATAAGCCCGCTGGTGGTAATGGGCCGGCAGGTGCAGCAGCCAGCAGCGGACTATACGCGTATCTCCCAGCCAGCGGCCTTGAAGGTAGCTGAACCAGCAGCCGAAGCTGGCCGCCAGGGTGAGTATGATAATCGTTGGGAAGAAAGACATGACGCCTTTGGCCACCATCGCACCGGACAGCAACAACAGGCTGTCTCCGGGTAGAAAGGAAGCGGGTAACAGGCCATTTTCCAAAAACAGCGTCGTAAACATCACGCCGTAGACAATCATTACTACCCGTGGATCGGAAAGGGCGGCAAAATCCTGTTGCCATAGCGCACGGGTAATTTCATGCAAAACGTTCATCTGTGCCTGGTTATCCTCAAATGGGTGTCTACTTATCGCGCATTATCCGGTCATTCCTTGAGACGGACGCAACAGCGAAGTCTGTAAGTTTAATTCTAGCTGGCATCTGCCGGTAGAGCGATTATTCCACCTGTTGTATGCGGGCCAAGCCTGATTCCAGATCGGCGATAAGGTCTTCGACATTTTCCAGGCCAATATGCAGCCTGACCAGGGTACCGCTGAAATCAATGCCGCCGGCCGGCCTGATGGCCGCCAGTTCCTCTGGCTGGTTGGCCAGAATAAGTGACTCGAAGCCACCCCAGGAGTATGCCATGCTGAAATGCTGGAAATGGTCGAGAAAGTGTTCCAGCTGTGCCTGGCTGAGCCGTTTGTTCAGCACAAACGAGAACAGGCCGCTGGCGCCGGTAAAATCACGGATAAAGAACTCATGGCCCTTGCTGCCCGGCAGTGCCGGGTGGTTGACGCGGGCAACCGCCGGATGCGCCGCCAGCCAGGTTGCCACCTCAAGACCGTTTTTTTCATGCTGTTTCAGCCGAATACCCAGGGTGCGCAGGCCACGGCTGGCCATATAGGCCGTATCGGCATCCACCATTTGTCCCATCAGGTAGGATTGCTCACGCAACTGATCCCAGCAGCGGGCATTGCTGACCGCCGTTCCTATCATCGCATCTGAATGCCCGATGATATATTTGGTGCCGGCCTGTATCGAAATATCTACCCCCAGATCCAGTGCCTTCAGCAGTATGCCCGCCGCCCAGGTGTTATCCAGCATGATGACGATATGGGGATTAACCGCCCTGACCGCTGCCACAATGGCTGGAATATCCTGCACCTCCATGGTGATGGATCCCGGCGACTCCAGAAAAACCACGCGGGTATTATCCTGGACAAGGCTGGCGATATCGGCGCCGATCATCGGATCGAACCAGGTGGTGCTGACGTTAAGTTTAGCCAGAATATGCTGACAGAAATCCTGAGTGGGCTCATAGGCTGAACCGGTTACCAGAATGTGGTCACCGGCGCTGACAAAAGACAGGATGGCATTGGTAACCGCCGCCGCCCCGCAAGGATACAGCGCGCAGCCGGCGCCGCCTTCCAGTTCGACCATAGCCTGAGAAAACGAAAAATGCGTCAGCGTGCCGCGACGACCATAAAACAGCTCGCCATTAGCCCGCTGGGCGGTGGCGTATTTTTTTGCCTGTACCGTCTCGAAAACCAGCGATGAGGCGCGCTGGATGACCGTGTTGACCGAACCCTGTGTAAATCTTTTATCCCTGCCGGCACTGATCAGCGCCGTTTCAATTTTTTTCGACGTCATTTTCTGCTCATCTGCCCTTTGCTGAAAAGTGAACCCCTTGATATGCCAACAGACCGCCAGTGCAACCATGGTCCGAATTTACTCTACGTTAGCATGAATACCCAAGGGGGGCAGACGTTTTACACCCGGTCAGTTATTCAGAAAACCAAACACGCCCGGCAGCCACAGCGAAATCGCCGGTATGTAGGTCACCATCATCAGCACCAGGAACAGCGCGCCATAGAACGGCAGCATCGCTTTGACCACCGCTTCCATTTTCTGTTTACTGACGGCGCTGGCAACAAACAGTACCGATCCCACCGGCGGCGTAATCAGACCAATGCCCAGGTTAACCAGCATGATCATGCCGAAATGGACCGGATCAACGCCAATACTGTGCACTACCGGCATCAGCACCGGCGTCAGAATCAGGATGATCGGAGCCATGTCCATCAGCGTGCCGATCAGCAACAGCATAATATTAATGCACATCAGGATGACGTATTTATTATCGGAAAGGGTGGTAAAAAAGTCGGTAATTCGCGATGGCAGTTGCATAAATGTCATGACTCCGCCGAAGGCAGCGGCAAAACCGATAAGTATCATGACGATGGTGACGGTTTTTACCGTCCGGAACATCAGTTTGGGCAGTTCGGACCATTTATAATCGCGATAGATAAACATGGTGACGAAGAATGACCATAGGCAGGCGATCGCCGCTGACTCGGTCGCGGTGAAAATGCCGCTCAGAATACCGCCCATGATGATAACTACCGTCATCAGCCCCCAGAGCGCATCGATAAAAATCTTCAGCGCCTGGCGAAACGGAATACGCTCGCCTTTGGGGTAGCCGCGTTTATGGGCAAAGCAGACACACATAATCATCAGCGTAAGACTGAGCAGCAGGCCCGGCATGATGCCGGCGATAAACAGCGCGGCGATAGAAACGGTACCGCCGGTTGCCAGCGAATAGATAACCGAGTTATGGCTTGGAGGAGTAAGGATCGCCTGGACTGAACCGCTGGCGGTCACCGCTGCGGCAAAATCCCGGGGATAACCCTTTTTATCCATCTCCGGGATCATCACCGATCCGATAGAGGCGGTATCCGCTACCGAGGATCCTGAAATAGCGCCGAAAAAGGTAGAAGCAACGATATTCACCAGCGACAGGCCGCCGCGAATAAAGCCGACGAAAATATAGGCAAAGTTGACCAGCCGTCGGGCAATTCCCCCTTCGGCCATAATCGCGCCCGCCAGAATAAAAAACGGGATGGCCAGCAGGGAGAATTTATTAACGCCGTTGGTAATCTGGATCATTACCGCTTCCAGTGGTAAATCAATCCACAGTGCGCCGGCAATGGCGCTCAGACCTACAGCAAACGCCACCGGCACGCCAATCGCCAGAAGAATTGCCAGTGATAACAGTAACACCAGTGCATCCATGATTTACTCCCGGGTAGTTAGTCGGTGTTACCCAACATGACGATAGGGCGATGCTCCTGTGTGCCGCGAAACAGGCTTTCCACAATGAACAGCAGAGTAACAAGAGAGCCGATGGGCATCGGCAGATAGGTTTGGCCTGCGGTTATTAGTGGAAATTCAGCCACCGGCTGTTCCCAGAGTTCAAGGCACAGCTGCAGGCTGTAATAAAAGATAAACAGACTGATGACCATCATCATCAGTTCGGCCAGTTTGGCGCACAGCTTTTTCATTGCCGGCGACAGACGATCGGTCAGCATGTTTACCGCAATATGAGAACGGGCGCGGTAACCTACCGCCGCGCCGACAAATGAAAAGGTCACCATGCACAGGATAGCCACCGGCTCAGGCCAGGATAGACCGTCATTCAATACGTAACGGGCAAAGATACCTACCGGGATAATCAGCGTCATTACAATCAATGCCAGGCCGGCAATCCACATCGCGGCGAGATATATGGCATCCATGACCGTGCTATAAATATGACCCATCATTGCATCCTTCTTTATTATGCCTTGGCTGCAACCGACATTACGCCTAGGCTACAACTGACGCAGATATTATTGAACCGCTTCGATTTGACTAATCAGCTCTTTATGGTTGGCGCCAAACTGATCCCTGACCGGCTGAGTTGCCTTATAGTAATAGTCAGTATCAATTTCATGGAACTGAACGCCGCCGGCTTTCATTTTGTCAAGGGACTGCTGATTGTAGGTTTGCCACAATTGACGCTGTTCGGTCTGAGCTTCTTTGGCCAGCTTAAGCAGAAGTTCCTGATCGGCTTTATCGAGCTTGTCCCAACGCGCTTTGGAATACAGGAACAGTTCAGGGATGATGAAATGGCGACTGAGGGTGTAATTTTTGACTACCGGCAGATAGTTATGGGCAACGAACGTCGGCGGATTGTTTTCAGTACCATCGATGACGCCGGTCTGCATTCCGCTGAACACTTCGCTGACACCCATTACCACCGCATTGGCTCCCATGGCTTTAAGCGTAGCGATAGCAATCGGGCTGCCCTGTACGCGAATTTTCATTCCTTTTAAATCTTCAGGCTTGATAACAGGGGTCTTGGTAATAAGATTACGGGTTCCCCCGTCCATCCAGCCAAGGAATATCAGCCTGGAACGTTTGTTCTCGCTGATTTCATTGCCAATTTCCTGGCCAATTTTTCCGTCCAGCACCTTGTGCATATGTTCTTCATCGCGGAATATATAGGGCAGGGTAAATACATCTACCGCAGGCAATATGGCCGCGACGGGTGCCATGGAAACGCGAATAATATCTATGGCGCCAAGTTGAGCCTGCTCAATGGTTTGTTTCTCATCTCCCAGCACCCCGCCAGGGAAGGTTTTAATTTCCAGGCGTCCATTAGTTGCAGCTTTGAGTTTTTCACCCATATGCTGAACGGCAACGACATTGGGATATCCTTCAGGATGAACATCTGCTGCTTTGATTTGTACGGCGTGAGAGAGGGGGCTTAATAATATTCCGGCTGCGCAGAGTACAGCACCGGCTAATTTTCCACGAGACATTAGCATAGATTCTCCAGAGGCACTGATTTGTGAGAAATATAATAATATTTTTGTATATTGAGTTTTATAAATTAATGATAAGTGAAATAACATATTGTGAGGGTTTCGGCTGAGGGATCTCAACCCTGATATGAAAGGTAATCTATTGTGGGGCTCATTACATTGAGCAAAATCACAAAAGCGAAACGGATATGAAATGATATTACTAAAACTTTGAAAAGATATTTTGATAATTAATCATCATAGATGATTGACCCAATTCGGCCAAAAGCGGCTTCAACGGTCAGCCGGCCGGCTCGCGGCGCAGGGGCGCTCAGCCTGGCGATTTGCACAAATAATAATGAGAACCACTATCAATTCCTGCCGTGTTTGCTATTATTCTTGCTGCAAAAAACTCAAAATAGCTCTTGGTTGGAGGCACAGCATGAAGACGGCTGTCATACAATGTTCCCAGAATGAATTCAGCGCGCGCCAGCGCCGCTCATTCTCACTTTCCGCTGCGCTGGGCGCTGTTTGCGTTACGGCAATGCTCATTATCAGCGTTCCGGTCCTGGCCGCGCCTCAGACCGCGGCAACCCCGGGTTCAGAGCCGGTAGCCACCAGCGTACCTGCCCAGTCTCCGACTGCCGCTCAAGCTGCGGTACCGATTGCGCCTGCGGCAGGTACCCCATTGTCGCCGGCACAGCAGCAGTTCATGCAGATGGACCTGTCGGTCTGGGGCATGTATCAACACGCCGACGTGGTGGTAAAAACCGTCATGATCGGCCTGCTCATCGCTTCCGTTATCACCTGGGCGCTATTTTTCGGCAAGAGCGCTGAATTGATGTCTGCCAAGCGTCGCCTGCGCCGTGAACTGGCCGCGCTCAGAGATGCACGCAGCCTGGATGAAGCCATCAATACCGCCTCGTCGTTTTCCGGCCCGAGCATCGGTTCGCGTTTAATCAGTGAAGCACGAGACGAGCTTGAACTGTCCGCTGAATCGCCTGACAACAACGGGATCAAAGAACGTGCGGCGTTTCGTCTTGAGCGTCGGGTGACTGCCACCGGTCGTGAGATGGGCAAGGGTAACGGTTTTCTCGCGACTATCGGTGCCATATCGCCGTTTATCGGCCTGTTCGGCACCGTATGGGGCATCATGAACAGCTTCATTGGTATCGCGCATACCCAGACAACTAATCTGGCAGTGGTCGCACCAGGCATCGCCGAAGCCTTGCTGGCGACGGCTATCGGCCTGTTCGCCGCGATTCCTGCGGTAGTCATCTATAATATCTTCGCCCGAACCATTGCCAGTTACAAAGCAATGGTGGGAGATTGTGCCGCACAGGTACTGCTGCTGGTGAGCCGAGATCTGGATTTGGTCGATAGCCGCTCAAGCAAAAACGTTCCCAAGTTCCGGGTTGGTTAAGTCATGGCGATACATTTGAACGAAGATGCGGATAACGATGGTGAAATGCATGATATCAATGTGACGCCATTTATCGACGTCATGCTGGTGTTGCTGATTATCTTTATGGTTGCCGCACCGTTGGCGACGGTTGATATTCGCGTTGATTTACCTAATTCCTCAGCCACGCCCCAGCCCCGGCCCGACAAACCGGTCTATCTGTCTATTAAAGCTGACAAGCAGCTCTACATTGGCGAAGAACCGACTACTGCTGAGACGATGGCCACCATGCTCGCCGCCACCACTCAAGGTAACAAGGAAACCGTTATTTTTTTCCAGGCGGATAAAAGCGTTGATTACGGTACGCTGATGTCGGTAATGGATAATTTGCGTAAGGCAGGGTACTTCAAGGTAGGATTGGTCGGCATGGAAACGCCGGGCCAGCAATAATGCCGGCAGACCTCACGCAGCCAGCCTGGTATGCTGCCATCAAGCCCCTGCATTCAATGTGGGGGCTTTTTGTTTTAGCGGCTTAACCCAGATGATTACCACCGGTCACGCCGTGGACTTCAGCCGTGACATAGCTGGATTCCTGCGACGCCAGATAGACATAAATCGGCGCCAGTTCCGCAGGTTGACCGGCACGCCCCAGCGGGGTGCTTGAGCCAAAGGATGGCAGATCTTCCGTTGGCTGACCGCCCGCTACCTGCAGCACGGTCCAGATCGGACCGGGAGCGACGCAGTTGACCCTGATACCTTTAGATGCCACCTGTTTTGCCAGACCGCGCGTATAGTTGAGGATCGCCGCCTTGGTTGCGGCATAATCCAGTAATGTAGGACTTGGTTGATAGGCCTGGATGGATGAGGTGGTGATAATCGATGCGCCAGCCGGCAAGTAAGGTATCGCCGCTTTGGTTATCCAGAACAAGGAAAACACATTGGTCTCGAAGGTTTTGCGGAACTGTTCAGTCGTCAGTTCAGCAATATCTTCGACGGCGGTCTGTTTCCCTGCAACCAGCGCCAGAATATCCAGACCGCCGAGCTGGTTAACCGCATCCTCGACCACTTTCACATTGACCGATTCATCACTCAGGTCACCGGGCAGTAATACCACCTTGCGTCCTGCTTCTTTAACCAGGTCGGCGACCTGCTGTACATCTTTATGCTCATCAGGATGATACGCCAGGGCGATGTCTGCACCCTCCCGGGCGTAAGCAATGGCTGCCGCGCGCCCGATACCGGAGTCGGCGCCGGTCACCAGCGCTTTGCGTCCTTCCAGCCGGCCGGTCCCGCGATAGGTTTTTTCCCCACAATCCGGGACTACATTCATTTCTGACTGCAGACCAGGGGGGGTTTGCTTCTGCTTTGGGAATTCGTCGCGGGTATATTGGGTAAGCGGATTCTGCATTTTATATTGATCATACTCAGCCATATTTATCTCCTGAAATACACTTTACGTCATTTAAGGGTAGACGAGTTTACTGATTTGTCGAATTAAGCGACGGTTACACCCTATCATGCGTTATATCCGCAACTGATGGAATAACTATATATTTATTAATTATAATATAATTGTGTTAAAAATAACGCTTTCTAATGTAGATATACACTCACTAGAGTCGGATCGAACTGCCCGGTATCATAGAAACTATTTATCTTAAACATGCAAAATGCATTGCTTGCTAGGGGAGAATTATAGTCCCTTGCATGTCAGTGATCAGCGTTGATTTTACGATATTGTAATGCACTAGGCGTATTGCCGCAGGTGGCCGAGAGTAGCTGAATACCCTGAATAATGGTCTTACTGTGTCTTTCATCGCTGATAACCAATAGCTTCCCGGCGGCGTCTTCATTGATGATGCAAAAGTCACCATGGAGAATTTTTATGATGTTATAACCATAACGCCGGATGGCTCTGGGTATCAGTTCCCCACTGATCAGCTCTTTGTTTGAGGGGAAATGGCTGAAGATTAAATAATTCAATAAGGGTAAGTTTTCTATCTGGCCGATAATGTGCCATGTTTCATTATCTTGTTGATGGCATACGTAGTTGATTTCTTCATTTAGCAGAAGGTATCCTAATTTGAGCCGGTAAACACGTTGGTAAGTATGATGCAAAAGAGGCGGGTTTTTATCGCACTTATCAGCGAAGATGTAGAATAAATTACTCATATTTTTCCTTATTAATAATAATCATTATAATCGTAAAAAACCGGACATAATTCACTTATCTAATCTACCCCGTTACTTATTCAATTTATAGCTGGCATTAAGGTCAGTAATACCCTGAACTTTAGTACAGGTTGTTACCCATATTTTTTACTGATACGATAATTAAATCTTATATTTCCACTGCCAGTTTGCTAATCAATAAGACTAAGGGATTGTCTATGTTTAATCTAATTAACGTAGGGTATGAGGATATTGTTAATGACGAATTGGAGGAATTATATCTACTCAGGAAAAAGACATTCAAAGACCGGTTGGACTGGCGCGTTTCCTGCATAGGTGACCGGGAGTTCGATCAATACGACAATAAAAATACCCATTACCTGCTGGGCTGCTATGAGGGAGATTTGATATGCAGCGTACGTTTCATCAATATGAATCATCCCAATATGATCACCGGCCCTTTCAATGAATTTTTTGACTATAGCGCACCCGAGGATCATCGACTAATGGAGTCGAGCCGATTTTTTGTTGATAAACAGCGAGTGAAGAGTCTGACCGACACCAAATTACCCTTTTGCCACTTACTTTTCCTCGGTATGGTGAATTATGCCAGAAGTATAGGTAAAAAAGGCATTCTGACTGTATGCAGTAAGTCAATGTACATCATATTGAAGCGGAGTGGATGGATTATTAAAATAGAAAGTATCGGCATGTCAGAAAAAAACGAGCCGGTCTATCTGTTAAACTTGGGTATTGACGATAAAAGCCAGGAAAATCTCATGAAGTATATAAAACGCCATCATTATTGCGAAGATGATTATCTCAAGAAATGGCCACTGCATCTTTAGCCTATCCCATAGGGGAATCACGCCGGGTAGCATGTCGATATTATAGCCTGATCAATAGGCTGATATGATAACCAGTCGGAAAATGCGTAAGCATGCGGGTGAAATAGCGAAAGCAGGCTGATGACAGGAGACAACAGTCTTGTCTCACTGGCATACACTGCTCGGGCCGTAATCACACTGAGTTGATTATCTTCCATTGGCAGCAGGAAATAAACGCAGGTCTGACGCTCTTTTTATCGCATGTTTTGCATTGGCCACATCAAGTTTGACTCTCAGGTTGCCGATATGAAACTTAACCGTACTTTCGGTAATACCCATGATGATGGCAATTTCACGGTAAGTCTTGCCAATACTTGCCCAATGCAGCGCTTCAATTTCACGGCTAGTCAGTTTTTTTTCGCGGGAGGCATCATGAGTTCTGCTGAGCATGGCCTTCTCAGACAGATACCGATTATGAACCGCCAGCAACAGTGAATGGAGGTTACTGCTGTGGCTGATCACCTGGCGCTCAAAGGCTTCACTGTTCGTTTCAGCATAAAGACTGAGGGTCGCTACATTATCTTGGTAATCATGGAGTGGAAATGAGTAGCCACGGACGATGTTGTATTTTCTCGATTTATCAAAAAGGTTACAGGCGTCGTTGCCGGTGTGTGTAGAGATACTTTCGTTCCATGAAAATGACAGAATTCGGCTCTGGGCCATTATAAGCACTGGGTCGATCTTATATAACGCCATTTCGAAATAATTATTGATCCACTCTGGCGGGTAATTGGTAAAGATCGTCGGAGGAGAGTTGACGCGCTTACTCGATATGCTGTAAGAAAAATAAATTTTATCTTTAGAGTTTAATTCAAGTTTAATACGTTCATGGATTTCATCCACAATAAGTAAGCGTTCATTCTTATCAATGCCGTGCGCTGTGGTCAGCATGTTGCTTCACACCTGTATGGTAGATTAGTGTCGACAGGCGACTGAGGCTATAACATAAAAACAGACTTATTCCCTCTTCACTCTTTCTTATTCTAAGGGATGGAACATATATTTTTTATTAATAGAAAGATGATTTAAATAAAACGTCGAAAGAATAAAGCAATTAACATGTTTCGTCAACGTGAAACGTTAATCGTCGTGGTTTTGGGATATGATTAATCTGTTGTGGCACGTGATAATTGACTTCTCTAATTACTAACTGGCTGCGTATGTTTACTTAAATATAGTTAACTTGCTAACTATGTATGGGCCTGCAATTTATCTTGCGGAAAGCCAGGTTCTGTTCTGCGCCATATTTATTCGCTGCCGGCTATTACGTTTGTGGCTAAATTGGTCTATACCTATTTTAAGGAAAGCGGTGGTGTTTTACGCGGATGTTTTATTTTCGGCGTCAGCTTGAAGCCGATGGTCACAGGTGGTTAATGGCCGCGAAAGGATAAGGGGTTTGGGCCGCCGCTAATATGTCGTCCGCGACCTGTCCCAGAATGCCCGGTGGGCCTGTTCAGAATTGGCCAGCTTTTGCAGCTGATGAAGCCGGGCAATGCATTTTTCTCTGCGCAGTAGGAAACTACTTAGGATAAGTCCATGCGCTCTCAACTCGAAGCTTTGGTACCGTCCAGGATTGCCAACCACTACCGCTTCGTGCTGTGGATGTTTATTCCGCTGGTTTTACTGATTGCATCTATCAGTCTGGTGACGGTCGTTGCCCATCACAGCATCATTGCCAAAGCGAGCCATGATATGAACAGCATGGTCGCGTTTATCGATAAAATCATGGTTAATGCCGATCATACCGCCCTGAGATCGTTAACGCTTATTGATCGTCCCTGCAGGGATATTGTCGGTCCACTACAGCTCATGAGCCTCAAATACCCCCTGGTCAGGTCAGTTAACCTGTCGTTGCACGGCCTACTGTACTGCACACCGGTGCCTCTTCAACCCTTGTCATTCCCGCATCGAGTGCCTTCGCTCAGTGATGATTCCGCTTCCGATATCAGACTTAATCGTGGAACGGTGCTGTTCCCCGATTTTGCAGTTATCGTCCTGCGCAAAAGGAGTGGCGATTTCACTGCTGGAGTGGTGATCGACACCCAATATATTCGCCATACCATGAATTTGCTGGGGTCCGGCAGCCGGATGCTGCTGGTAGTGAATAATATGTACCTTACTCCCCTAGGGGAAGTTGAACCGGTTAAAAGTCTGTCTCGCGGCTTTGTATCGCTGAAAGTACCGTCCGCGGATTATCCTTTCAAGCTTCGGTTAGATATGACGTTGAATGAATTCATTCACTCTGTGATTGATATTTATGGCTATGTCATGCTTTTATGCTTCTGTCTTGCCATTATCATCTCGCTGCTGATTCATCACTGGCTGCAGGCATCTTCCTCATTGTATTTTAATATGCGTCAGGCGCTGGAGCGCAAAGAGTTTAAAGCCTATTTTCAACCGATCATGAATGCACGGGAAGGTTATTGCTCGGGTATTGAAGTCCTGACGCGCTGGTGTCATCCGACAGATGGCACAGTTTCACCGGATATTTTCATCCCCCTGGCGGAAAAATCCGGGCTGATTATTCCGCTGACACAGCAACTGATGCGTGATGTGGCATCCATTATCTCCACTACGCCCGTCAGCTGGCGGCATGAGCTGCATGTGGCGTTCAATATCACTGCGCTGCATCTCGCCAGCAGGCAGATTGTGGAAGACAGTAAAGTGTTCTTGAGCGTGGTACAAGGGAAACGAATTAAACTCATTCTGGAACTGACGGAACGCCAGTTTATTGACGTCAACGATACGACTCTTGGCGTATTGAAGGAGTTGAAAGCGTTGGATATCGGTGTCGCGATGGATGATTTCGGCACTGGATATTCCGGGCTTTCTTACCTCAATAAAATGAATATCGATACCATAAAACTCGATCAATCATTTGTGGCAATGATAGAAAAAGGAAATACAGCAAAAATAATTGTTGATGTAGTGATAAATCTAGCGTCCCAGCTTGATATTGAGGTAGTGGCTGAAGGCGTGGAAAATACTTACCAGCAAAATTATCTGTTATCAAAGAACGTACAATATCAACAGGGCTATCTGTTTGCGCGACCTATGCCGATGCTTTCATTTTCCTGCTGGTGGCAGGCCGAAAACACCCATCAGCCTGCTCAAATGCCCCCCCCTCTGCCGCGCCAGGTCCAATCTGATCACTGAGCCAGGCAGTAATAGTTGCCCGACTTGAGAGTTGCATCACAGTCAGGTAATCGATATTCATTATTTAATGTCCAAGAGCTAATAGGCGTTAAGCTAACAGAAGTCATTCATGAAATAATAATTTCATTGATTATTATACAATATATAAGCATGCCCAGCTTTCTTACCCTGTTTCCCTTGTTGGTAATAAGTGCTTGATGCGGCGTCGTTGGGAGTATAACGGCGGTGAAAATAAACCCTGGTGTTTTTTTGTTTTTTCTTTATTGTTGATTAATATAGCTGGTTAATTAGTTTTTCACCGTATAAATTGATAGTAATGTCTGGTTTCTTAATTTAATAATGGTTAGCATCATTGGTGTTGATATTATCTGCATTATTACTTATTAACTAAAAGGATTAATTAATGGTGTTCGGATCAGGACGTGTTTATGGTAACTTTCGGAGAAAAATCGATGGATTTTGAACGATACGCTGTTTCAAATCAAAGGGAAAAGCTGGCCGTCAGAGTATATCGTTCCCAAGAGATGACACAGTCACCGGCAGTGCTGCTGTGCAATGGCTTTTGCTCTATTCAGGATGTGCTGCTGCCAGACATCGCCGCCCAGTTTGTCCAGGCGGGCTATCATGCTATAACCTTTGATTATCGGGGATTTGGCGACAGTGAAGGCGAACCGGGCAGGGTGGTTCCAGCGTGTCAGATCGAGGATATCATCTCGGTTCTGCAATGGTGCCAGTCTCAGGAATTCATCGATCCGGCACGTATCGGTTTATGGGGAACCTCACTGGGTGGATGTCATGTATTCGAGGTGGCGGTGCGCCATCCGGATGTGAAATGCATTATCAGTCAGATGGCATTCGCCGACGGTGAATTTTTGGTCACTCAGGATATGGAACTGAGTGAAAAGAAACGCTTTATGGCAACCCTTACCCGGATGGCACGCAAGAAGAAATTGACCGGAGAGGAGCTGCTGGTTCCTATTATCAAAGTGATGACCGATGAAGAGTCACGAATTTTCTTCAAGCAGCTAAAAAAGGACTATCCGGCATCAGATATCGCTATTCCCTATCTGACGGTGCTGGAGGCTATTCTTTACCGTCCAGCTGAAGCCGCAGCACAGGTCCTTCAACCTACCCTGGTAATGCTTGCGGAAAAAGACAAGGTGGTGCCGGTCGCCAACGGTATTGCCCTGTACCAGGCCATCACCGCAGAAAAATCATGCCGGATCCAGCTCAATGCTTCCCACTATGACATGTTCCGGCCGCCACACCTGCCTGAGGTGGCGGCTCAGGAAATCGAATGGTTGAGAGCCCATTTGTGAACTGCCGTTTGCCAAGACTCGTCGTCAGGCATAGCGTATATCCGGCGTCAACTGCAGCCCGGCTGAGTCCCGGCAACTACCAGTAAAGTTTCCAGGGCTTGGTTAGTCGCACCAGCGCCTCAACATAAAAATAGTCTCCCCAACTGCAGCATTCATCAACGCCTTTATCACTGGCCAGATGATATACCGAATGCTTTAACACGCCATCGCAGTCATCACCTTCCTTCGCCAGATAGTTCTTGTTAAGCGAAGACATAATTCGCAATGCGATCTGTTCATAGCTGCTGCGGTCGGGATCGGTCAGCGGCAGATGCTTAACCAGCTCCAGCAAACCACAAACGGCGATAGCTGCGGATGAGCTGTCGCGCAACGCATCTGTACCCAGCAACGCCAAATCCCAATGACAAACGTAATCTGCCGGCAGCCGATTGATAAAGTAATTAGCCAGGCATTTTGACAGCGTTATCATCTCTTCATCACCGGTATGCAGGTAGCTCAGTAAAAAGCCATAAATGCCCCATGCCTGGCCTCGCGACCAGCATGAATCATCAGCATAACCTTGCTGAGTATTACCATAGCGCGGTTCGCCGCTGACGGTATCCATATAGTAGGTGTGGTAGGTGGAGGCGTCTGGCCGTACCAGATATTTTGCGGCCTGCCTGATATGTGCTTTGGCGGCATCGGCAAAACGCGCATCGCCGGTCTGCTCCGACGCCCAGTACAGCAGCGGCAGATTCATATTGCAGTCAACAATCATGCGTCCGGCCTCGGTAGGACTGTTGAGATCGCCCCAGGCCTGAATAATCCTGGCCTTCGGATGATAGCGTTCAAGCAGCAGTTCTGCGGCCATCAAAGAAAAACTTCTGGCATCCCGGTTTGCGGTTAAACGCCATGCGCTAACGCAAGACAAGCTATACAGAAACCCCAGGTCATGCGTCTGCACGTCTTGCCGGCCAGCAATGCGCAGGCCAAATGATCGGACATGGCGCTCGGCCAACTGCCGGTATTTATCCTGGCCGGTCAGTTCCCAGGCTAACCACAGCTGTCCCGTCCAGAAGCTGGTAGTCCATTCCACGTTGTCCGTCAGGGGATAATAACCCTCTTTGGCGGCCTCGGCAGGGAAACGCTCGCCAAAACTGCTCATATTGCGGTCAATAATGTCAAGCACCCGTTGACGCGATTCTTGCAATTCTTGTTGCAGAGATTCCATAGTGAATTCTTCTGGCGATAACGACCGCAAGGGCTCTTTAACAATATCTATGGACATGGTGACTCCCGTATTTATTCAAGTAACTCAGTTTTTAACAGTTTGAAGCGAATCGCTGGCATTACTGGAGCGGGCGATCGGCGGCCCGTTGCGTTTACTGGTGCAGGCCGACAGGGTAAAGGCGGAAATCAGGGTAAATACCAGCGCGGTGGTCCCCATAATGAGATAGGTATGTTCAAAGCCTATTTTTTCGTACAGCATGCCCACCGGTGAGGCAATCGCAATAGAACCGACGTAAAGCATCGCCTGGTAACCCAGCAGGTACATGGTCGCGTTAACGCGCTTATCAAAATGCTCGGCAATGTATTTGAACACTGAAATCAGCAGCAGCGACATTTCCAATCCGTACAGCGGTTTGATAATGGAAATCAGCAGTGGATCATCGGTCAGTCCTGAGGCGATCAGCCGCAGCCCGATAACCAGACCGGTCAATAACAGGCCGGTCTTGGCACCGACATAATTCACCAATAACGGTATCCCCATCATCATCAGGAATTCGGTCGCTGACTGTACGGTGCTCAGATAACCGTAGATGGCATTGCCCTGATGGACATCTTTGAAGAACGAGACGAAGTAGCGGGAAAATTGCTGCTCGGCAATGAACATCATCCACACCACGCCTGCCACATACAGGCAGAATGCCCAGAATTTGCGATTACGCAGCAGCAGCGCGACGTCAGCCAGGGCGATTTTATCTTTGGCAATGACGTTGTTGTTCTGGACACTGGCCGGGTCCACTTTCAGGGTCAGCAGTACCAGCAGCATAACCAGCGAAGCGATACTGCCGAGAATGAAATTGTAAGCCGGAGAAAGATTAAACAGCACGCCGGAAAACGAGGCCGCGGTAGCCCAGCCCAGCGATCCCCACATTCTTATCTGGCCGAATTCAAGGCCGTTCAGTCGGCTGAAACGGTCAGCATAGGACTCACTGGCGGCGACGCCGGCATACCAGGCAAAGCTAAGGTAGATAGCCCCGACAACGATACCTATCATGGTATGACTTACCAGCAAAGGCTGATAAACATAGATAAAGAAGGGCGCCATCAGTGCCGACATGGCCACCACGAAATAGAGCAGCGATTTACTCATGCCGATTTTATCCATGATGTAGCCGTATATCGGTTTGAGGATAACGGCGAAGACGCCATTAACGGCAAACACCGTGCCTATCATGGCGCCGCTCAGATGCGTCCGCTGCCCGAGCCAGATTGCCAGCAGGCCGATGCTGGCGGACCAGGTAAAGAAATAGAGGAAAATAAAAGTACTTATTTTGTAGTAGCTTGATTTGTTTTCAGCTGTGATGAATTTCATGACGACCTCTGGGAAGAGTCATTAACAAAACGGTCAATCAACCGGGGTCAATTGAGGGAAAAGTGCCGGCTTTCCGGTCCACACACCACTGTCAGCCGGTTGCCGCCAGGATCACGCCTGACTTCAGGTTCCGGCAGGTGCAAGCCTTGCGTACTGACCGCGCAACATAGCCAATGCTCGCCGGGATCCAGCTGGCTAGTCAGCACCGGTATGGCGGCGCAGGCGGCAAACATGATGCTGCTGTTCGGCGGCGTGATCACTTTGTCCGCCTGACGCTTACTGCCCATATCGACCTGGCTGATACGGCTCACGCCATTGCTGGCGCTAATAAGACAGGTGCGATCATCTGCTTCGATGCGGGTCTGGGCATCCCAAATCACGGCAAACCCCCCCTCTACCGTATCGAGCGATCGGTGATTGTCGATGTGGTGAATCCGTATATGGCAGTCGGAAAACGGCACCAGCCAGGTGGTGATGCGCACATCTTTCCAGGGTAGCCATACCGAGCGAATGTAGGTATCGGTGATCTGTACCTCGCTGCAATCTCGGCGTCCGCGATAATAATTGTCTTGGTCAGCCAGCAAGAGCATCGAATCGCAGGCCGCATGCTTGATGCCGTAGCGACCGCGTTCGACGGTAAAACCATAGCGGCTGGAATAAGCGAATTTAGTGTATTTGGCTTCGGTATTAACGTAGTTGTTCAGTTCCAGCTGGCCTGAGGTCAGCATATACACATGCTGGGAGTCAGGGCTGTGAACCAGAATCTGTCCCGCTTTGCTCAGGGTGCGTCGGGGTGACAACGCGGGCAGCGGCTGCTCAGGCTGCTGCCAGAACTCACTCTCTGCAGGCAGCGCCAGCACCAGAAATATTTTGAATGCCCAATAGGGGGATCCGGGAGAATTGTAATCCTCGGCCATGACCAGATTGGGATAGGCATAGCCAATAGTCAGTATGCCGTCGCGATCAAAAATCGGTTGCGAAAACCACCAGCGCAGATGGCGCAGGATAATGCCTTTGATTTCGCCCATCGACAGCACTTGCAGGTTGGCAAAAGCGGCGGCGCTCCAGAAGGCGGCTTCAGCAAAACGATACGTCAGGCTGCGACCAAAAGGCACGGCGGCGCCATCAGCGGCAAACAGATAAACGAAATCCTCAGCAAAACGTTCAGAACGGGCAATCAGTAATGCAGATCGCTGGCTGTCGCTGTCTTTCATCAAGGTGGCGTAGATCA
The DNA here is from genome assembly GCF_004343195.1 of Biostraticola tofi. Taxonomy (GTDB): domain Bacteria; phylum Pseudomonadota; class Gammaproteobacteria; order Enterobacterales; family Enterobacteriaceae; genus Biostraticola; species Biostraticola tofi. Next base: position 246,233 of record NZ_SMCR01000002.1, read on the forward strand.
GGCCATAATAATGAAATGCCATGGAGATATAGTAATCTTTAGGCCGGCCTGGACCATCAGAGTACCAGCCGTCGCCCAGATAATAAGCTTCCATCTTTTCGAACCTGGCGTCGACCGCTGCCTGATCCCAGGGCAGTCCGGCCTGTCGAAATCCCAGCTGCACCATAATCGCAAAATAATTCCAGTTGCTGTCGGGCATTTCAGCCGAACTGATTTGGTCCAGCCAGCGGAATAAATTTTGCAATTGTTGGGGGGTAAAGTGATCGGTCAGGGTATTTTTAAGCAGCGCTAATCCCAACCCATAGACGGCCATTTCCACCAGACGTTGATCATAGGCAGTAGTGATGCCCCAGTAGCCGGGGTGTTGAGGGTCGGTGCCGTTTCGGATGGCCGTCAGGTATTTATCCCAGTAAGGACAGGGCCCGTTGCCGGCGATAAGGGGAAATATGCCCCACAGCAGGCGCGACAGGCCTTCCATCTGAGCGACCTGTGGCGGGTAATGGGCGCAGGTCTGGCCAAAGATGATGCCGGTCTCTCCGGTGTTGAACAGCCTGTCCACTGGATCAAGCATCGTGTTCAGACAGCGGATAACATCCTCGCGCCCCTCTAGAGCATGACAAGAGTTATTCATTTCACTTTGCATGGCGTTGCCTCTGATACCGGGTAGGGGCCGAGCAATGCAATGCCGCCAACTGCAAAATTAACGGATTGTATTACCCATGGAAGCCGGTGACTAACCACCCTCTTCTTTCGATGACCGGCAGAGTAGCGGGTAATAAACGGGGTGAAGTGTTATCGATGTCACAGAATTTCATCATTATTGATATGTCGGTTGATAAAAAACAAAACGGTTGTTCAAATCAAGATATTCTGAATAGAAAATTGCATTTTATTGTCATCCAATGAAAAACAATCCCAGCGAATTTCTGGAAGGTATTCCTCTTAGCGAACACCACATTTCTTTCAGTCGACTGTTTGCAAACGCTATTCGCTATTATCACTGGCATCAGTGTCTGGAATTACTGTTCATTGAAGCAGGCTATGGGGTTATTATTGTTGATAATCAGCAGTATACGTTGAAACCTGGGCGGCTGTTTATTTTCCCACCGTTTAAGCTGCATAAAGTGTCGGTCGAACAGAGCCAGTGTGAATGTTATCGACGCACTATCATTCATCTGGATAATGTCGCCCTACACCATTTTTTACGGGATTTCCCCCTTCGGCGTGCACAGCTGGAGCGCCTTTGCCACAGGGATAGCCCGGCGGCAATATATGATTTAAGCGATAAAAATGCTGCTCTGGACCCTTTGTTCGGCTGCTACGGCGAGCTTTTTGAGCGCAAAGGTTATTTGATGGAAGACATTGCCTGCCTGATGCTGCAACTATTAACGCTGTTGCCGGAAAAGGCGTTGTCAACCGAATTGGGGGAGATAACCTTGTCGGTCAGGATCATGCAGTGGATTGAGGAACACTATCAGGAGAAATTCAGCCTGGAGGTACTGGCCGCAGATCTGCAATTGTCGAAAAGCTATGTCTCGCGGCGTTTCCGTATGGAAACAGGCGGCATGATCCATGAGTATTTGTTAACCCGCCGCATTCGTCAGGCCAGTGAGTTGCTGCGGGCTGAGGGGATAGATATTGAGCAGGTGGCACATGCCTGCGGCTTTTCCTACGACACCTATTTTATTGTATGTTTTAAAAAAATGGTCGGATTGACTCCGCTGCAGTACCGTAAAAAGCATGCTGGCGGGGGGCATGAAACGACAGGATAAACGGACAGCCAGCGTTGGCTGAAAGGATTTTATGTGATGTTCGTCACAAAAAACTTGTCTCGGGTGGCAGTTCTTTGTACAATCGTTTCCAGAAGGTAACAGAGTGTTCATCCCAGCCAAGAGAAATTAACATGCGTAAATTTTTCAAGAAAATCCTGATTTCTTATATCAATGCATACAAACATGTGCCGCCAGGTGCAATGTTTTAATTCAAGGGCTTAACAGCCTGTTCAGGCGAATTTACCCTGAAACGATAACGGCGCCTGTGGCGCCGTTTTGCTGTGTGCAGTTTGCCATTGATGGCAAATTCCTCAGTACAGGTTTTTCAGTACCGAGACTTCCAATGGTCTTACGGTCAAGGTGGACAATCCATCGACCAATGCCCGCAAATGCGGCGTCTGGCTGTGCTGCTGCAACGCTTCTTCACTGGACCAGTGCTCGACAAAGATAAAATGATCCGGACGTTGCTGGTCTTGATGGGCCTGATACTGCAGACATCCTTCTTCTTTGCGCGTTGCCTCAACACAGCTCTTGAGAAGCGCTTTTATTGCCTCTGAACTGCCGGGTTTACCTTCAACGATTGCAACTACATGAATATCATTAGACATTTTCTGACCCTTGTGGAAGCACCAGTAGACGCGTGGAAACGATATTGCGCCGGTCTGGGTACGGTTAAGAAGAAAGGTTAAGTGTTTTATTACTATTATGATAATACCCTGCTTTAATGATAACGATCACTTTGTGTTATAGAACAATAAGGAAGTAGATATGGCCGGAACCAGCCTGCTGGCATTGATTGATGACATCGCGTCGATTCTTGATGACGTCGCGGCGATGAGCAAAGTCGCCGCTCGTAAAACCGCCAGCGTCCTGAGCGACGACCTGGCGCTGAATGCGCAACAGGTTTCCGGCGTCAATGCAGATCGCGAGCTGCCGGTGGTGTGGAAAGTCGCCAAAGGGTCGTTGCTGAATAAGGCGATCCTGGTACCGCTGGCGCTGGTGATAAGCGCATTTATCCCCTGGGCTATCACCCCGCTGCTGATGATCGGCGGTGCTTACCTGAGCTATGAAGGGGTAGAAAAGCTCATTGAAAGCTGGCACAAGCGCCAAGAGAAAAAGCGCCGAAAATTATCTGACCCGTCCACTACTGCTTATGCCGGTACCCCGACTCCTGGCATACCGACTGGCGGCATAACTACTGGCGGCATACCGACGGGCGGTACACCGGCTCCCGGCACCGCGGTCCCGCCAGCATCCTCTGCAGCCACAACGTCTACGCTGGCGGGAAATGGTGAAGATGTGTACCTAGATGGCAAGCAAATTGATGCATCGACCGATTTGGTTGCCCTTGAGAATCAGAAAATCAAAGGCGCAGTAAAGACCGACTTTATCCTGTCAGCTGAAATTATCGTCATTTCCCTCGGCACCGTGGCGACCGTTCCGTTGCTGGATCAGGTGCTGGTGCTGATAGTCATTTCATTGGTGATGACCGTGGGCGTCTACGGGCTGGTGGCCGGCATCGTAAAAATGGATGACCTTGGCCTTTATATGAGCCGCCTTACCGGCGATGGCGGGCTGCGTACCATGCTGCGTTCCGCGGGGCGTGGCGTGGTTGCTGCCGCTCCGATGCTGATGAAAGCCTTATCGGTTATTGGCACTATCGCGATGTTCCTGGTCGGCGGCAGCATACTGGCTCACGGCTTCCCCTGGACTCACAGTCTGCTGGACAGTCTGGCTGCCGGGCACAGCGGCTGGGTCGCCTCGATTCTGACTGCATTGACCGACATGGCCCTGGGCCTGGTCGCCGGTATCATTATCGTGGCGGTGGTGACACTGGTGAAGAAAATGCTGGGTAAAGGGCACTAAAGACTGAGACTGCTGGTCGGGGAAAAACCGCGATAAGCCGGTCCACCCTGCGCCAGCAGGTTCAATAATCGCGATCTTCAAGCCGATGTCCGGAAAGCGCATTGGCGGCGCAGATAAGCGATAAATGGCTGAGGCCCTGGGGCAGGTTGCCTCGCCAGGTTCCGCTGCGGACATCAAACATTTCATTCAGGGTCTGCACATTGCCGGTGGGGTTAATCTGCCCGAGGATTTCTTCCATTGATGCCCGGGCAAGGTCTGGCTCATTAAGCGCGACCAGCGCCTCTACCATCCAGAATGAACAGGCGATAAAAGTACTTTCATCCTCTTCGACACCGGAATAGCGATACAGCATGGCGCTGCCGTGTCCCAGCTCATGGCGCAGGGCACGGTAGGTGGCGCGCATCCGCTGTGGATTGACGTCGTTGCCATAGCGATGCATCAGAGTTACCGATGCATCCAGCTTCTCACTACCGGCAAAGAAGGTATAGGATTGCCTGGACTCCGACCAGCAGTTTGCTTCAATCCAGTCCCGGATCCTGTCCCGCTCCCTGGACCAGCGATCTTTCCAGGTCGGTTCAATATGTCCTCGCTCCACCAGGCTGACCGCCTGATTCAGCGCCAGCCAGCAGGCCATCTTGGAATGGGTGTAGTGGCGAAGCTCCCCCAGCTCCCAAATTCCTGAGTCAGTTGACCGCCAGCGGTCGGCACATTGATTAGCCAGCTCGCCCAGCATCCGGGAAGTGCCGATATCAATCAGATGGCCGGCATCGATAAACAGCACCGCGGTACCGAGCATATCGCCATACATACTTAACTGGCACTGGGCGCTGGCATTATTGCCCACGCGCACCGGCTGGGAACCCTGGTATCCCTCAAGGGGAAGAAACCGTTCTTCCGGCACCGGATCCCCTGACAGGGTGTAACAGGTTTGCAACTCAGGTCCGTGCTTCATAATGGTGGCCGCCAGCCAGGAAAAAGCGGCTTTACAATCCTCCAGCGCACCCAGATAGACAAAGGATTTGATGATAAGGCAGGCATCCCTTATCCAGGCATAGCGGTAGTCATAGTTTTTATCGCCGCCGATGCCCTCTGGTATTGATGTCGTTGCCGCCGCAGCCAGGGCACCGCTAGGCGAGTACCAGAGAAACTTAAGCGACAGCGCTGAACGGATGACCTGCTGCCGGTATTCTCCCCGGTAGCTGAGGTTTTCCACCCAGTCGCACCAGCCGGTATGGCTGGTTTCAATCCGCTGATCAATTTTTTCAAGCGGCGGAATGGCCAACGGTTCGTTCTCTGTGACCAGCAGCGCCAACAATGTATGCGAGGCGGGGCGGGTGATAAAGTGGGCCTCGGCGCCTTGATCCCGATACGAATCGAAGTTGACATCGTCAGAGGCATGGATCATCGCCATAAGCTGACCGATATGATAAACCTTACCCAGCGACGTATCCTGATGCCAGGCATTAATGGTGTCGGCAAAGGTACCTATGCGCAGCGACAGCCGGAACGGTACTTCACCTTCAATACCTTCAATTCGGCGAGCCAGCTCGTTCCAGGGCAGTCGACCAGCCAGGGTACTGTTAATCGATTCAGTCATTAAGGCTATGCCGGTGTCGGTGATGAATCGCGTTTCAAGTACGTTACTGTTATCCCGATAAGCTCGTTCAATATGATAACGGCCCGTCGGCTCAATCTGGAAATACCCCCCTTTACCGGCATCGAGAATGCGGTCGAACAGCGGCGGCGAGTCGATACCCGGCGCACACCACCAATCGATAGACCCATCTGAAGCAATCAGCGCGACTGAACGCCCTTCGCCAATCGCAGCATAATTGCCCAATGTTTCATAGCCATTATCTCTGTGGGGAATAATCGGGGAAGGTCTATGCATTCACTGCGGATCCTGTAAAGTTTTTTTCGCTATTTCAGCTAATTGCCCTTTTATTTAAGCATAGCCCAAAGCGGTCGCCGCCGATGGATATTTCGCTTTTGGTAAAGCGGAGCGCGACACAATGCGGTAACGGCACGGGTAAAATCCAGGTGATCCCTGCCGATATTTATAAACCGGTAATATTCATTTTTATTTTATTATTGCTATACATCAATCTGTTGCCATTTTTTCGGGGAAAATGTTGCTTAATTTTTCGCAGAGATAGATAGCTGCGTAATTAACTTTATCACGCAGGAAAGACTTATTTTAATCAACTCTTTAGAAAAAATATAATATTAACGAAACAATGTGTATCAAGGCGTTAATACCAGTGGCGTATTATAATTTGACCACTATCCTTATATATTCAGGTTGCCATCCGGTGACTTGCCACACGGCGAAATAGCGGCCATGTAGGGTGTTGATAACCTCGGAGATGGCAATGCTCCAGTTCACACAATGTTTGTACAGACAGATCGGAGGCTCCAAATGACGAAACATCGTGGTGGTTCAGGTAATTTTGCTGAAGATCGGGAAAAAGCGTCTGCCGCAGGGAAAAAGGGCGGGCAGAACAGTGGGGGAAATTTCAAGAATGATCCCCAGAGAGCATCCAAGGCCGGCGAAAAAGGCGGCCGCAACAGCCATGGCGGAGGCAGAAAGCCCGCCGCGGAATCCTGACGCTAGCGGCGGTTTCACTTGAACCGCACTGCTTAATCCCTTTTTGGCTTTTCCTGAGCTGCAGAGGGATTTTTTTGCACATGCAACTGGCCCTAGAAAAGGCCATAATGGCGCTCATCCGTTCCGTCAGCAATAAGGCATCGCCATGAGCACCGTCACCCTCTACCATAATCCGGCCTGCGGAACCTCACGCTCTACTCTCGCGCTTATCCGCGAACAAGGCATTGAACCGGAGATTATTGACTATCTGCAAACCCCGCCATCAAAAGCTACCCTGGTAAAACTGATAGCCGATATGGGGATAAGCGTTCGTGCGCTGATTCGTACTAATAACGATCTCTATGTTCAACTGGATCTGGCAAATCAGCACTGGACTGACGATCAATTGATCGATTTTATCCTTGCCAATCCGCTCCTGATGAATCGCCCGATAGTAGTAACACCTGCCGGAACGCGCCTATGCCGGCCCAAAGAACGGGTGCTGTCTCTACTGCCGGATCGCTGAACCGCCGCATCGCTGCGAAGGGCTGACAACAACAGCGCCAAAGCTGATTGACCGATGTCTTTACCCTGACGCGGGGCTGATGCAATACGAGGCGGGGCAGATGAAGTACGACGCGTGGCTGATGCAATACGACACGGGGCTGATGAAATAGGACGCGTGGCCGATGCAATACAATGCGCTGCGGCAGGTGTTCGAGACCGCACAGCATTCTGATGATAAACCTACAACCGGATAATTATTGTTTTTGCTGCAAAAGGGCAAAAAGGCGCTAAAAATGCGGTACCCTCTTTTCCCTTGAAAAACCCAGTCTGCGTCACAGGCTTTGTCTGAACATGAGGGAATATGACCACAACACCTAAGGGACTTCAGCGCGGCCTCGAAGCCCGACACATCGAACTCATTGCCCTGGGCGGCACCATTGGCGTAGGCCTGTTCATGGGCGCCGCCAGCACGCTGAAATGGGCCGGCCCGTCGGTTCTGCTGGCTTATATCATTGCCGGTCTGTTTGTCTTTTTTATCATGCGCTCCATGGGCGAAATGCTGTACCTCGAGCCTGTCACTGGCTCATTCGCCGTTTATGCCCACCGCTACATGAATCCTTTTTTTGGCTATCTGACGGCCTGGAGCTACTGGTTTATGTGGATAGCGGTCGGCATTTCGGAAATCACCGCCATCGGCGTCTATGTACAGTACTGGTTCCCTGAATTGCCCCAGTGGATCCCGGCACTGGCGGCCGTAGGCCTGGTCGGTCTCGCCAACCTGGCGGCGGTCCGGCTGTATGGCGAAATTGAATTCTGGTTCGCGATGATAAAAATCACGACCATCATCGTCATGATAGTGGTGGGTCTGGGCGTGATATTTTATGGTTTGGGCAATCAAGGGCAGGCAACCGGCCTGGCTAACCTCACCGCCCATGGCGGATTTTTCGCCGGCGGCTGGAAAGGATTCCTGTTCGCCCTTTGCCTGGTCGTCGCCTCTTATCAGGGGGTAGAACTGGTGGGCATCGCCGCGGGCGAAGCGCGCAATCCGCAGGTCACCCTGCGCCGGGCGATCAGCAATATCCTTTGGCGGATCCTGATTTTCTACGTCGGCGCCATCTTTGTGATTGTCACCATTTTCCCCTGGAACCAGATAGGCACTACCGGCAGCCCCTTTGTACTTACCTTTGCCAAAGTCGGCATTACCGCCGCCGCCGGCGTAATCAACTTCGTGGTGCTGACCGCTGCACTGTCCGGCTGCAACAGCGGCATGTACAGCTGTGGTCGCATGCTTTACTCTCTGGCGCACAATCGACAGCTTCCGGCTTTTATCGCCCGGGTATCGCGTAATGGCGTGCCGGCATACGGCGTCATGCTTTCCATTATTGTGCTGCTGCTGGGATCAGGCCTCAATTACCTGATACCCAACCCACAGCAGGTTTTCGTCTATGTCTACAGCGCCAGCGTCCTGCCAGGCATGGTGCCCTGGTTCGTGGTGCTGATAAGCCAGATACGCTTTCGCAAAACACATGCCGCTGCCCTGACAAGCCACCCTTTTCGTTCGATCCTGTTCCCCTGGACCAACTACCTGACCATGGCTTTCCTTATTTGCGTGCTGGTCGGCATGGCGCTAAGCCCGGAAACAAGGATGTCGCTTATCGTGGGCTGCCTATTCCTGGTCGGGGTCTCCGGCAGCTACCGCCTGCTCGGCGCACGGCGTATCGCAAGCACCAAGCCGAGATGATTGTCCGGTAAAAGGGGGGCCATGCCAAAGGGTTGATATGATCACCTATTAAAGGCCTGCCATGCCGAAAGGGGGAATTAGCGAAAGCCTGGCCGCGCCCTTCGGCAGGGTAGGTCGGCTGACCCTGCAGCTATCCCTAAGCCCAGGCGGCAAGGGGATCACCCGTCACATTATTTAGCCCCTGGCTTGTCAACTCTGTGATATATGTCCGGCTAATTGCGCGCTTTTCGCCTACATTTCAAACATATCGGCATAACATTTTTGCGCCAAAAGGGTGCGGCATACCGAATATTTATCTGATTTTGGAAAAATTACGACCTCATTCGGTGCAATGTATTGATGGCCACCGGGCATTTTTCCGGCAGGCAGCGCGATGAGAGGGAGCAGAGAGAGAAAATTTGCAACAATGGCAGAATTATTGCTTGGATAGCATGGTCGTTACTGGGTTTGACCCCGTGTAACCTAAGGTTTCATAACATATATCACCTATTGACTGCAGGCACACCTGATTGTCCACGCCTCTGGCGTTTCGCTTACATAGCAAAAAGGAACAAGATGATGTCCATTAAATTGCTAAGAAACCCGCTCTCCGCTTTAATCATCGGCTGCCTGGGAACCGCGTTTGCCGCTCATGCTGACGTGGTGATTGGCGTCGGCGGCCCGTTCTCTGGCCCCAATGCCACCTATGGCGATCAATACTGGCGTGGAGCCACCCAGGCCGCACAGGACATTAATGCCGCGGGCGGCATCAATGGTGAAAAAATCACTCTGGTTCAGGGCGATGACGCTTGTGAACCCAAGCAGGCGGTGGCAGTGGCTAATCGCCTGGTCGACCAATCCCACGTTGCCGCAGTCGTGGGGCATTTCTGTTCATCATCGACCATGCCGGCCTCAGAGGTATACGACGATGCCGGCATCATCTCCATGACCCCCGGATCAACTAACCCACAGATAACCGAACGCGATATGCCCGGTATATTCCGCATGTGTGGACGGGACGATCAGCAGGGCCTCATCGCCAGCAACTACATTATTGATAAACTGAAAGCCAAAAGGATCGCCATCATCCATGACAAAGATACCTACGGACAGGGGCTGGCCGATGCCACCCGTGGAGAGCTGAATCGACGTGGAGTCAAGGAAGTGTTGTATGAGGGGCTTTCGCGGGGTGAGAAAGACTTTAACGCCCTGGTCACCAAAATACGATCGGCCAATCCTGAGGTGGTTTATTTCGGCGGCTGCCATCCCGAGGCTGGCCCCTTGGTTCGCCAAATGCGCGAGCAGGGCGTGACCGCCAGGTTTTTCTCCGGCGACTGTATCGTCAACCAGGAAATGGTCACTGCCGCCGGCGGCGCTCAATATACCAAAGGCGTATTAATGACCTTTGGTAAAGATCCTCGTCAAATCGCCGAAGGCAAAGCGGTCATAGAAAAATTCCGGGCCAGCAAATTCGAACCTGAAGGCTATACCCTGTATTCATATGCCTCGGTCCAGGCGATAGCCGCTGCCTTCAAAGCTACCGGCGGCACCGATTCGGCCAAAGCCAGCCAATGGCTGAAAGCCCACAGCGTCGATACCGTCATGGGCAAAAAAGCCTGGGATGGCAAGGGCGATCTCAAGGTGTCTGATTATGTAGTCTATCAATGGGATGATAAAGGCCAGTACCACGAAGTTCCTTAACCTCTGACGCCCTAATGCTGCCGGCGATACGGACCGGGTATGAAGCTCAACGCCCGGTCCGGTGCCATGTTATTGACCGGACTGGCGTGCTGCATCGACAGGATCCGGCTTTCGCCAGGCATTCGCATCCTCGTTTATGGCCCTCTGATGGGACTGCTATGCTATGGATTCATTCTTCCTGCAACAGATGTTCAATGGTCTGACCCTGGGTTCGGTATATGGCCTGATCGCCATAGGCTATACCATGGTTTACGGCATTATCGGCATGATTAACTTCGCTCATGGGGAGGTCTATATGATCTCAGCCTACCTGTGCGCCATCGGTCTGGCCCTGCTGTCGTTCTTCGGACTGCAATCCTTTCCACTGCTGATTCTCGGTACCTTGGTTTTCACCATCGTAGTAACGGCTGTTTATGGCTGGGTGATAGAACGGATCGCCTACAAACCGCTGCGCAACTCGACCCGCCTAGCTCCATTGATTTCCGCAATCGGCATGTCTCTTATACTGCAAAACTATGCCCAGATAGCACAGGGACCGCGACAGCAGGGTATCCCTACCATGCTGGACGGCGTATTCAAATTCAGTATCGGCGATAGCTTCGTCCAACTCACTTACACCAAGGTGTTTATTCTGATCGCATCTTTCGCCGGCATGCTGCTGCTTACCTGGATTATCCATCACACCCGGCTGGGGCGCATGTGTCGGGCAACCCAGCAGGATCGCAAAATGGCGTCAATCCTCGGCATCAATACCGATCGGGTCATCTCTATGGTATTTGTTATCGGTGCGGCCATGGCCGGGTTGGCCGGAGTGCTTATCACCATGAATTACGGTACTTTTGATTTTTATGCCGGCTTTGTCATCGGCATCAAAGCCTTTACTGCAGCCGTACTTGGCGGCATTGGATCCCTGCCGGGCGCCATGCTGGGAGGATTGATTCTGGGTATCGCCGAGGCCCAGTTCGCCGGGATGGTCAATTCGGATTACAAAGACGTGTTCTCGTTTTCTTTATTGGTGGTGATTCTTATTTTCCGTCCTCAGGGCCTACTGGGGCGTCCTTTGGTGGCTAAGGTGTGAAGGGAGACAGCATGTCACAGACCACTGCGCGTAATGCAATCGACCTTAGGCAAAGCCTGCTCGACACCGTACTTGCCGGACTGATTGCTCTGATTGTGTTCGGGCCGGTCGCCGGGGTAGTGCTGGATGGCTACAGCTTTGATTTCCATGCATCCCGGCTGGCCGGGATGGTGGCGACAGTGATGGGGGGTCGGCTGCTGCTCAGCCTGTTGCTTCAAACCGTGCCGGGTAAAAGGCTGCAGACCCATTTTGATGCCGATAAAGGCGGCGTATATGTCCTGCCAACCGACTATAAAAGCCCCCTGCGCTGGATTTTACCGTTAATAATAGCGCTGGCCATCGTGTTTCCCTTCTTTGGCAGCAAATACCTGCTGACGGTGGCGATTCTCGGGCTTATTTATGTCCTGCTCGGCCTGGGTCTGAATATTGTCGTCGGGCTTGCCGGATTGCTGGATCTGGGCTACGTGGCGTTTTATGCCATTGGCGCCTATGGTCTGGCGCTGGGCTATCAATATCTCGGCCTCGGTTTCTGGTCCATGCTGCCCCTGGCCGCACTGATGGCCGCCGCAGCCGGCGCATTGCTGGGTTTCCCGGTCCTGCGCATGCATGGCGACTATCTGGCGATCGTTACGCTCGGATTCGGTGAAATCATTCGTCTGGTGCTTAATAACTGGCTGGCGTTTACCGGCGGGCCTAACGGTGTATCGGTGCCGTCGCCCACTTTTTTTGGCCTTGAATTCGGCCGCCGGGCGCGGGAAGGCGGCATACCGATCCATGAATTTTTTAATATCAGCTATAACCCGAACCTTAAATTCATTTTTATCTATGCCGTACTGTTTCTGGTGGTGCTGCTGGTATTGTATATCAAGCACCGTCTCACCAGAATGCCGATAGGACGGGCATGGGAAGCGCTGCGCGAAGATGAAATCGCCTGCCGGGCCCTGGGGCTCAATCATGTGCTGGTCAAACTGTCTGCTTTCACGCTTGGCGCATCGACCGCTGGCCTGGCCGGGGTGTTCTTCGCCACATACCAGGGTTTTGTCAATCCGACCTCATTTACCTTTTTTGAATCGGCGCTGATCCTGGCGATTGTGGTACTGGGCGGTATGGGGTCGACCATCGGTGTGGTGATCGCCGCCTTCGTACTGACGGTGGCGCCCGAGCTGCTGCGCAGCTTTGCCGAGTACCGGGTATTGCTGTTCGGCATGCTGATGGTAGTGATGATGATATGGCGACCGCGCGGGCTGATCCGTATCAGCCGTTCAGGCTTTGCGGTACGCAAAGGAGTCGCGCCATGAACGATAAAATCCTGACCATCAGTCATCTGATGATGCGGTTTGGCGGTATCCGGGCGCTCAATGACGTTAACCTGGATGTGGATCGCGGCTCGATTACCGCGCTTATTGGCCCCAACGGCGCAGGCAAAACGACAGTGTTTAACTGCCTGACCGGTTTCTACCAGGCGAGCAGCGGCAGCATTCTGCTGAAAACCCGGCAGCAGACAACCGATATCATCAGCGTCCTGGGGGAAAAATTCAAGGCTGCCGACTGTATAAACCCACAAGCGTTGGCAAAGCGGGTGTTTTATAAAATGTTCGGTGGAACGCACCTGGTCAATCGTGCCGGCCTGGCGCGCACCTTTCAGAATATCCGGCTGTTTCGTGAAATGTCAGTGGTAGAGAACCTGCTGGTAGCTCAGCATAGGCAGATCAATCGCAACCTGCTGGCCGGGGTGTTTAATACCAGCGGCTATCGGCAGGCGGAAGAACGAGCCCTGGAGCGGGCATTCTATTGGCTGGAAGTGGTCGATCTGGTCGATTGCGCCAATCGCCTGGCCGGAGAAATGTCCTATGGCCAGCAGCGGCGCCTGGAAATTGCCCGGGCCATGTGTACCGATCCCCAGTTGATTTGTCTGGATGAACCGGCTGCCGGGCTTAACCCGGTAGAGACCCGGACCCTGAGCAACATCATCCGCTTCCTGCGCGATCACCACGGCGTCACCGTCCTGCTGATTGAGCATGACATGGGGATGGTAATGGACATCTCGGATCATATTATCGTGCTGGACCACGGCGATGTCATCGCCCGGGGCTCGCCACACACTATCCAGAATGACGAGCGGGTGATAGCCGCTTATCTGGGTGCTAATGAAGACGAGGTAGCCCTATGAGCATGCCTATGCTTGAGTTCCGCGATGTGGATGTGTTCTACGGGCCGATCCAGGCACTGCAAAACGTCTCACTTCAGGTCAATGCCGGCGAGACGGTATCGCTTATCGGCGCCAATGGCGCAGGAAAATCGACGCTGCTGATGTCGATTTTTGGCCAGCCGCGCATCGCCAGCGGCCAGATTCTGTACCAGGGGGAAGATATCAGCCGCAAATCGACCCACTTTGTCGCCGCCAATGGCATTGCCCAGTCGCCGGAAGGACGGCGGGTGTTTCCCGACATGACGGTCGAGGAAAATCTGATGATGGGCACCATTCCAATCGGTAGCAAACATCAAGCCGAGGATCTGCAACGGATGTATACGCTTTTCCCCCGGCTGCAGGAGCGCCGCACTCAACGGGCGATGACCATGTCAGGCGGCGAACAGCAGATGCTGGCCATCGCCCGGGCGCTGATGAGCCGTCCCAGGCTGCTGCTGCTGGATGAGCCCAGCCTGGGTCTTGCGCCTATTGTGGTCAAACAGATTTTTCAGACGCTGCGCGAGCTTGCCGCCACCGGCATGACCATTTTCCTGGTAGAACAGAATGCTCACCATGCACTTAAATTATCTGATCGCGCCTATGTCATGGTCAATGGACAGATCTGTATGAACGGCACCGGCGCGGAACTGCTGGGGGATCCTGAGGTGCGTAAAGCCTACCTGGGCGGCATTTGATCTTCCGGCGTCAGTGTGGCAATCCATTGCTCCCCGCACGCTTGGCCAACGCCTGGCGGATAAAATAACCACGATTATCGGTACCTGGACCTTTATTATAATTCAAACAATAATTATTTTAGGTTGGACTGGTTATAACCTGTTGATAGGCAAAAATGGCTTCGATCCTTATCCTTTCATATTGCTTAACCTGTTCCTTTCATTTCAGGCCGCCTACACCGCCCCGGCAATCATGATGAGTCAGAAGCGGAAAGGCGAGGTCGATCACTATCGGGCGGAGATAGCGTCAAACGTGAATGTTAAGGCTGATTTGGAAATATATGCGCTGCACGATAAAATCGGCCACCTGGAAGGGGACGTCGTCAGTGCTATAAAACAACAATTGGTCATTATTTCCCAACAGCTCGAAGAACTTAAACAGAAGCAACCCTGAGACCCTGAAGCTGCCTGCCATGTCGCGCCTTCCCACAGGCAGCGCCATCCGTCTGCGGCGCCTGCCCAGTGTCGCGACGGTTTAACAAAATATTTATGGTAGAGTGAATGACCCTTTCCTTACCGCTTTTCCATTAAGATGCCGAACAAGTAAAAAAGAACCTGGCTGAAACTTACCCGCACATTGACCGATGACGGTAATATTGCCACCATGAACCTTGGCCCCATTATATCTCAGCAGAATACCGATGATCCTGTTCACTCTATGAACGTGAGTGCAATATATCACCGTGACAATATATATTCATATAATAAAATAAATGTACTTAGTTATGATATATGGTGCATTCATTAAAGCTACTTCGTTCAGTAATTCTCAGATAATAATGAGAATATAAAGTAGAAAACCCCAATGCGTTTAATAACTGTTGATAAAAGCAGGCCTATATTTCCGACTATATTAGTTAAATACATTTTGGTAGCAAATATGGAAGCATTCCTGCCTTTCTCGCGCGCTGATATCGGCGAGGAAGAGATTGCCGCAGTTGAAAAGGTGCTGCGATCAGGGTGGATAACCACCGGTCCACAGAATCAACAGCTGGAGCAGGATTTCTGCGCACGCATTGGCTGCAGGCACGCTATCGCCGTGAGCTCAGCCACCGCGGGCATGCATATCAGCCTGCTTGCACTGGGCATCGGGCCGGGCGATGAGGTCATCACCCCGTCGCAGACCTGGGTATCGACGCTGAATATGATTGAACTGCTCGGCGCTACTCCGGTAATGGTGGATGTGGATCGCCACACGCTGATGGTAGAGGCCGCGGCAGTGGAAGCCGCCATTACCCCTCGTACCAGAGCTATTGTGCCGGTGCATTATGCCGGTGCTCCACTGGAACTGGATCGGTTGCGCGACGTGGCCAGACGGCACGACATCCCGCTGGTGGAGGATGCGGCCCATGCGATAGGCAGCCGTTATAACGGCGAGCTGATCGGTCTGCGCGGCACCGCGATATTTTCTTTTCATGCCATCAAGAACGTCACCTGTGCCGAGGGCGGCCTGATTGCCACCGACAATGACGCTTTTGCCGAGCGCGTCAGGATGTTGAGATTCCATGGACTGGGGGCCGATGCCTTTGATCGCCGGCAGCAAGGACGCAAGCCGCAGGCTCAGGTGATAACGCCCGGTTTTAAATACAATCTGTCAGATGTCCATGCGGCGATTGCCGTTGTGCAGCTGGCGCGGCTCGAAGCGATAAACGCCCGGCGACGGCATCTGGCCGAGCGATACCTCGCTGCGCTGGAAGGGTCGGTATTTCAACCGCTCCGGTTGCCAAACTACGACCACCTTCATGCCTGGCATCTTTTTATCATCAGGGTTGATGAAACGCGGTGCGGTATAGATCGCGACCAACTGATGACCGGACTCAATGCGCTGGGTATCGGCAGCGGACTGCATTTTCGGGCAGCCCACACCCAGCATTATTACCGCGAGCGCTATCCGGCATTATCGCTGCCCAATACAGAATGGAACTCTGCGCGCCTCTGCTCATTACCCCTGTTCCCGGCTATGGCCGACAGCGATGTTGATCGCGTCGTCCATGCCTTATTTTCTCTTGTGGAGCCGTTAATTGTCTCACGATGACGTTATAAAAAAAGTCTCACTGGTGGTGCCGGTGTTTAATGAACAGGAAAGCCTGCCGCTATTCATCGGCAGAATTACGGCATCCTGTAAGCAATTATCCCAGCCTTACGAAATTATTCTGGTGGATGATGGCAGTAGCGATCGTTCGCCTGATCTGCTGACGCAAGCCGCCGAGCAGCCGGAAAACTGCATCATCACAGTGCTGCTGAACCGTAATTATGGCCAGCATTCGGCCATTATGGCCGGATTTACCCAAGCCAGCGGTGATCTGATCATCACTCTTGATGCTGATCTGCAAAATCCGCCGGAAGAAATTCCGCGTTTGGTAAGCATTGCTGAGCTCGGCTATGACGTGGTGGGCACCCTTCGCGCCAATCGCCAGGATTCCTGGTTCCGCAAGTCTGCATCGCGGTTGATCAATCTGATGATCCATCGGGCGACCGGCCAGGTGATGGGGGATTACGGCTGCATGCTGCGGGCCTATCGGCGCCATATCGTCCAGGCCATGCTCAATTGCCATGAACGCAGTACGTTTATCCCCATTCTGGCCAACAGTTTCGCCCGCCGCACGACAGAAATCGAAGTCAGCCACGCTGAACGCAAGTTCGGCGACTCGAAGTACAGCCTGATGCAGTTGATAAACCTGATGTATGACCTGGTTACCTGCGTGACCACCACGCCACTGCGGCTCCTCAGCGTGCTGGGCAGTGTGATTGCCGTCTCCGGCTTTGTGCTGGCGGTGGTATTGATAATTTTGCGGCTGGTATTAGGGCCGGAGTGGGCCGCCGATGGCGTATTCACTTTGTTTGCGGTGCTGTTTACTTTTATCGGCGCGCAGTTTGTCGGGATAGGACTGCTGGGTGAATACATCGGCAGGATCTACAACGATGTTCGCGCACGTCCCCGTTATTTTGTTCAGAAAGTGATCGGCGCAGAGCAGGTCCAACGTAATCAGGAAGAAGAATGAAAGCTATTGTATTTGCCTATCATGACATAGGCTGTGCGGGTCTTAACGCACTGAAAAGCGCTGGATATGATGTTCAGGCCGTATTTACCCATACTGACGATCCCGCCGAAAATACCTTCTTTTCGTCAGTAGCGCGCCTTGGCGCCGAACATGGGCTGCCGGTCTATGCGCCTGATGATGTCAACCATCCGCTGTGGGTCGACATGATCCGTGATATGAAGCCTGATGTGATTTTTTCCTTCTATTATCGCAACATGTTAAGTGAAGAAATCCTCAGCCTGGCCCCGCACGGCGGATTTAACCTCCACGGATCGCTACTTCCGCGCTACCGCGGGCGTGCGTCGGTAAACTGGGCAATTATCCAGGGTGAGACTGAAACCGGCGTTACGCTGCACCGCATGGTCAAGCGCCCGGATGCGGGCGACATTGTCGGAAGCCAGGCAGTGGCCATCGATCGCGACGATACAGCGCTGACGCTGCATGCCAAAATCCGCGGCGCCGCTAAAGAATTGCTGGACGATCTGCTGCCGGCAATCAGGACCGGCAATGCGACCTTTACCGCGCAAGATGAAAAGCTGGCCAGCTACTTTGGCCGCCGCACTGCCGCTGATGGTGAGATAACCTGGAAGCAGACGGCGGCTCAGATTGATAACCTGGTGCGTGGTGTGACCGAGCCATATCCTGGCGCTTTCACCCATCTTTGCCAACGCAGCGTCACCCTGTGGCGTACGCGGGTCATAGAATGGCAACACGGCGAGGCAGCCGGCACGATCCTATCCACCGACCCGCTGGTTATTGCGTGCGGCAAAGGCGCACTCGAGATTCTAGCCGGCCAGAGCGATTCCGGTTTATACATGCATGGCACTCGCCTGGCGCTGGAGATGGGCATGGTCGCCGGCGTGAAGCTGGGTGCCCGGTTAGAGCCGGCCAAGCAGCGCCGGACCCGGGTATTGATTCTGGGCGTCAACGGCTTCATCGGTAACCACCTTACCGAGCGTCTGCTGCGTGACGACCGCTATGATATCTATGGGCTGGATATTGGATCGGATGCGATTACCCGCTTCCTCGACAACCCCCGCTTCCATTTCGTCGAAGGAGATATCAGCATTCATTCCGAATGGATTGAATATCACATCAAGAAATGTGACGTGGTGCTGCCGCTGGTGGCCATCGCCACGCCGATTGAATATACCCGCAATCCACTGAGGGTATTCGAGCTGGATTTTGAAGAAAACCTCAAAATCGTACGCTCGTGCGTCAAGTATAAAAAACGCATCATTTTCCCGTCTACTTCTGAAGTCTATGGGATGTGCGATGACAAACATTTCGATGAGGACAACTCCCGTCTCATCGTCGGCCCGATTAATAAGCAGCGCTGGATTTACTCGGTCTCCAAGCAGTTGCTTGATCGGGTAATCTGGGCCTATGGTGAAAAAGAAGGCCTCAGGTTTACCCTGTTCCGTCCGTTCAACTGGATGGGACCCCGACTGGATAATCTGGATGCCGCACGCATCGGCAGTTCTCGCGCCATCACCCAGTTGATATTGAATCTGGTAGAAGGCTCGCCTATCAAGCTGATGGATGGCGGCGCACAGAAACGCTGCTTTACCGATATCAATGACGGTATTGAAGCGCTGTTCAGGGTAATCGAAAACCGCGATGGCCTTTGTGACGGCCAGATTGTGAATATCGGCAATCCTGATAACGAAGCCAGCATCCGTGAACTGGCTGAAATTCTGCTTGAAAGCTTTGACAAGCACCCGCTGCGCCAATATTTCCCCCCGTTTGCCGGCTTCAAGAATGTGGAAAGCAATAGCTACTACGGCAAAGGCTATCAGGATGTGGCACATCGCACGCCCAGCATCAAAAACGCTCAGCGTCTGCTCGACTGGCAACCTACGGTGCCGATGCGCCAGACCATTGAAGATACGCTGGATTACTTCCTGCATGAAACGGTGACGTCCGGAAACGGCATATGAAAAAGGCAGGTCTGCGGGTCGATGTAGATACTTTCAGCGGCACGCAGTACGGTTTACCCAAACTGCTGGATCTACTGGATAAGCACAGTATCAAAGCCAGTTTTTTCCTGAGCGTCGGGCCTGACAATATGGGACGCCATTTATGGCGTCTTGCCCGGCCCCGTTTCTTGCTGAAAATGCTGCGCTCCCGTGCGCCATCGCTTTATGGATGGGATATTCTGCTGGCCGGCACTGCCTGGCCAGGCCGGCAGATAAGCGCCACGCTCGGGCCGCTAATGAGAGCGGCTGTCCAGGCCGGACATGAAGTAGGCCTCCATGCCTGGGATCATCATGGCTGGCAGCGCATGGCTGGCCGCTGGTCTGCTAGTGAACTGGAACAACAGATTCGTTTTGGCGTCGATAAACTTGGTGAAGTGCTTGATATGCCTGTCAGCTGTTCAGCATCGCCTGGATGGCGCGCCGACCAGCGGGTGGTGGCCGCCAAGCAGGCATTCGGTTTTCGCTACAACAGCGACTGTCGAGGAACACACCCTTTTCGGCCATTGCTGGCGGACGGCCGTTTCGGCGCAGTGCAGATCCCGGTGACTCTGCCGACCTTCGACGAGGTCATCGGCCGTGAGGTGAAAAGCGCTGACTTCAACGATTACATTCTGAGCCTTATACATCATCAGTCTGATGTGCCGGTATATACCATTCACGCTGAAGTTGAAGGCATGTCTCAATCTCCCCTGTTCGAGTCACTGCTTGAGCGGGCTGTCCGTGAAAACATCCGGTTTTGCCCCCTTGGCGAATTGTTACCGGCAGATATCTCTTCTCTTCCCGCCGGGCGAATCCTCCGGTCGCCTTTTCCCGGCAGGGAAGGGTGGCTGGGATGCCAGGCCAACGCGGAATAACCGATGACATTATTGAAACAATATTGGGCGCTAGCACTCTCATTGCTGTTCGGCCTTGTCTATCTGATACCGCTGAATGGCCGGGATTTATGGCAGCCGGATGAAACACGGTATGCCGAAATAAGCCGGGAAATGCTTGAGCGCTCGGACTGGCTGGTGCCTCATCTGCTGGGCGTACGCTACTTTGAAAAACCGGTCGCCGGCTATTGGTTTAACAACATCAGCCAATGGATCTTCGGCGATAACAATTTCGCGGTGCGTTTTGGTTCGGTATTCAGCACCGCTTTGGCAGCGGTGCTGGTCTTTACGCTGGCCATGCTGATGTGGCGTAACCGTCGCACGGCCATGCTGGCGTCGCTGATCTTTCTGTCAATGCTGCTGGTGTTCGGTGTCGGTACCTACAGCGTGCTGGATCCGATGGTAAGCCTTTGGCTGGTCGCCGCCATGGCCAGCTACTACCTGTCAGTGCGCGCTTGTGGCATCCGGGGGCGCGTGACGGCTTTCTTGCTGCTGGGCCTGGCCTGCGGCATGGGTTTCATGACCAAGGGATTTTTGGCGCTGGCGGTGCCGGTCATCGCGGTATTACCGGCAGCGATTCTGCAAGGGCGTTTTCGGCAGTTGCTGATTTATGGCCCGCTGGCGGTGATGTCGGCGCTGATGATTTCACTCCCGTGGATCGTGTCGATCCATCGGCTGGAGCCGGATTACTGGCATTATTTTTTCTGGGTCGAACATATTCAGCGTTTTGCTGATGAAGACGCCCAGCATAAGCAACCTTTCTGGTATTACCTGCCGGTACTGCTGCTAGGCTGTATGCCTTGGCTAGCCTTGTTGCCCGGGGCGCTGTGGTCGGGCTGGTGCAATCGCCGGCACGCTCCCGAATTGCTTTATCTGCTCTGCTGGGTGGTCATGCCGCTGCTGTTTTTCAGTGTCGCCAAGGGCAAACTACTGACCTACATTCTGCCTTGCATGGCGCCGCTGGCGCTGCTGATGGCCGCTTATGCGCAACGTTGCCAGGCTGTCGGGCATTGGCGGGTGTTTCGTACCAACGCGGTCATCAATGTTGCTTTTGGTTTGATCTGTCTCGCCGCGCTGATTGTGCTGAATACCGGCATGGTGAAGGATGTGGTTGAAGTTCGCGGGGCGACCTTCGCCGCCGGTGCGGCTTCATTCGTCGGCTGGGTGCTGTTTGGGCTTATCGCCTGGCGCGAAAAGTCACGCTGCTGGACCTGGGCTGCGGCTTGCCCGGTTGCGCTCAGCCT
This sequence comes from Biostraticola tofi, assembly GCF_004343195.1. GTDB lineage: Bacteria > Pseudomonadota > Gammaproteobacteria > Enterobacterales > Enterobacteriaceae > Biostraticola > Biostraticola tofi. The sequence continues at coordinate 267,522 of NZ_SMCR01000002.1, forward strand.
GCTGGTGGGGCAGGCGATTCCCCAACAGGTGATTGACTCCAAGCAACCGCAATCCTTTATCGCCGATCACCGCGAAATGCTAAGCCAGAGTCATCAGGTGCTGAGCAACAGCGTAGGCGTGGCGACGGCACTTGCCTGGGAGCTCAAGCGAACTGACGTGCTGATGTATCGGCAAACCGGGGAGCTGCAATATGGCTTGTCTTATCCTGATGCCCAGGGACGTTTTATCTCCGACAGCGAGTTTATGCCATGGCTTGCCGAGGCGCGTAAAAAGGGCAATGTCTCTCTGGTGCTGCTGCTGGCCCGCGATCAGCGTATCCCTTGCGATCTCCGGGCCGCAGATAAGATTTACTGGAATTATCGCTCAGTCCTGGTCTGGTATCGTCAATTGCCATGACGGGCTATGTATTGCTGGTGCTGGTGAGCCTGTTGACCTGTGCGGGCCAGCTTTGCCAAAAGCAAGCGGCTGAAAGCTGGCGGGTATGGCCGGGCACAAAAAAGGTGCTGCGCTGGCTGGCAGCCGCCTTGGTGCTGCTGGCGAGTGCTATGGTGTTGTGGTTGGCGGTGCTGCAGCGTCTGCCGATAAGCATTGCCTATCCCCTGTTAAGCCTCAACTTTGTACTGATAACCCTGTGTGCCAAGTGGTTTTTTGGCGAGACGACAACCTGGCGACACTGGGCAGGGGTAGGGACAATAATCTCAGGCATACTTTTGATGTGCTGGCCTGATTGAACGGTTATGGCTGGGGTTTATTCAGCGCGTTTCTGGTGACGCTGGCGCAACTGATGATGAAATGGGGCATGTCCCAACTGCCCTTACTGTCTGTCTCCATGATTGCACCCGCGCTGTTGCCGCAGTATCCATTGCCGCTATTGGCGGTATTGGCCGGCAGCGTCGCTTATCTGGTATCGATGGGATGCTGGTTTATGGCTTTACGCTGTCTTCCGCTCAATCGCGCCTACTCCCTGGTCAGTCTCAGCTATGTGCTGGTTTATCTGACGGCTATTTTGCTACCGATGTTTAATGAGCACGCCACCCTGTTGAAATCGATGGGCGCCATGCTCATCGTGGTGGGAATTATGCTTATCAATCCGGGCGGCAACAGGGATTGATCGGTAGCCTCTCAGCCACAGCGTGCCTAGCACATCCCGAATACAGCCTATCCGTCCATGAATGCAGTTATTGCATGCTGTTCGCTAGCTTGGCGTTTTTGCTAAAGTAAGTGGCAAACTGCAAACTGCAAGCGGCGAGAACAGAACCTATGCGTGCTTTTGACGAGATGAGAGCCGGAAGACCTTACTTTATCAACGATGAAGAACTGTGCCAGATCCGCTTCGCTACCCGCGACCGGGTAGACCAGTTTAATGCCCTGAACGCCAGGGATACGGCTGCCAAGCGTCAACTGATCAACTCGATTTTTGCCGATGTCGGCGAAGATGTTCATTTTGAAAAAGGACTGCGGGTTGATTATGGCCGCAACACCCGCATTGGCAGTAATGTGTTTATCAACTTCAATTTCGTGCTGCTGGACTGCGCGCCGGTACAGATTGGCAGCAATGTGTTTATCGGCCCGGACGTGCAGATCTATACCGCTATTCATCCGCTGGATCCACGCGAGCGTAACCTGCATCTGGGCAGTGCCCTGCCGATTACCATTGGCAATAATGTCTGGATAGGTGGCGGGGCGATAATTCTGCCGGGCGTTACTGTGGGTGATGGCACGACCATCGGCGCCGGCAGCGTCGTTAGCCGGTCGATTCCGGCTGATTCTGTCGCCTGCGGCAATCCCTGCCGCGTCATCAAGTCAGTGCCCCATATGGGCCAGTAGAGAAGTGCTGATAAACCGATAAGTTGAATGCTGATAAATAAGCAACAGAAGTTCGTGACACCCCACCGATACCGGCTCGTCCAGTCGGGGTAGTTATTTTGCGCCTGAAAAAAATGAACCTCACTGTAATAAAAAATCCATCTTCGCAGAGTAAAACGTTTCTGGCTTATAAAGCCCTCGGGCAAAGACATTTTATTCTTTCGGGATTGATAACAAATGAAGACAAACACACTGGCAATGATCGCCGCCGCGCTGGCGTTCTGTTCGGCGGCCCAAGCCGCTGAAGTCTACAATAAAGATGGCAATAAAGTTGATTTTTACGGTCGCGCTAAAGGCATGCATTATTTCAGTGACAATGACGGCAGTGATGGCGACAAAACGTATGTCCGTATTGGTTTTAAAGGACAGGCGCAAATCAATGACCAGGTGACCGGTTTTGGCCAGTGGGAATATCAGTTTAATGCCAGTAATTCGGAAGGCAGCGATGCCAATAATGGTAATAAAACCCGTTTGGGATTTGCCGGGCTGAAATTTGGCGATCTGGGTTCATTTGACTATGGCCGTAACTTCGGCGTGCTTTACGATGTCCATGCCCTGACCGATATGTTCCCTGAATTTGGCGGTGACGGTACTGCTCGGGCCGACAACTTCATGACTCAGCGCACCACTGGCGTGGCCACCTACCGCAACAGCGACTTTTTCGGCCTGGTAGACGGCCTGAAGTTTGCGCTGCAGTATCAGGGCAAAAACGATGCCGATTCAGCCAATTCCCGCGCCGATGTATCCCGCCAGAATGGCGATGGTTATGGGGGTTCTATCAGTTATGCTCTGGGCGATAGCGGCTTGAGCATCAATGGTGCCTATACCAGTTCGGATCGTACCAACGCGCAGGTTGCCCGAGCCTATGGTACCGGCGACAAAGCCGAAGCCTGGGGAACGGGTATCAAGTACGATGACAACAATCTCTATCTTGCCGCTATTTATACTCAGACGCGTAATATGACACCGATAAGCGGTACTTCGAATGCTACCGGGACGGCGGTCAGCGGGGCGGCCAATAAAGTGCAGAACATTGAACTGATTGCTCAATATCAGTTTGATTTCGGCCTGCGTCCTTCCATCGGTTATGTGCAGACCAAAGGAAAAGATATCGAAAACGGTATCGGTGACGTAGATCTGGTGAAATATATAGATCTAGCCGCGACGTATTATTTCAATAAAAACATGAGCACGTTTGTTGACTATAAAATCAACCGACTGAGTGATGACAATAAACTGTCGCTGAACGATGATGATGTAGTCGCTGTCGGTCTGGTTTATCAGTTCTGATGTAGCGTGATAAAACCAACCCAGATGTAGCGCTATAGCTCGCATCAAAAAAAATAAATCAAAAAGGCTGAATTGAATCAGCCTTTTTGACTATAGAAAAGGTATTCAGTGACAGTAATCTGCAATCTAACCGCCGAATTATTGATTTTATTGCACCCTTGGCTAAAAAATACCAGTGCACGCCAGGACAATTATCCCTGGCCTGGCTACTGGCGCGGTATGAACAAATGGTACCTATTCCCGGTACCAAGCATTGCCGCTCTACTGGTTTAACCGCAGGGCGAACCCGGCATTCAATGATAAGTGCGAATCGGTGTTCCGCGGTTTGCCGGTGAGCCTGAAACGACTACCTGAACCGGATGATTCTCTGTTGACCCTGGCTAATGTCGCCCGCGGCAAGGGAATGGCGCTGATGCCTGAGTCCATGTGCGTATCGATGCATCAGGGTTTGTGTTATCGCCCCCTGGATGCGGCCAGCGCCAAAAAACTGAATATCGATGTCTATATCGGCGTACGCAAAGAAGACCATCGGCCGCAGGTCATGGCAGCGCTTGAAAAGATGCTGGCCAATGGCCGCTGAGGTTTCGGCCGAAGGGCTGACATAGAGTATGCATCAGCCCTTAATCGGCAAGGGCGGTTATTCGCCGACCCGTTTAACTTCACCGACCAGCAGCAAGTAGGACAGCGCGCCCACCAGCGCCACGGCAGCAATATAAATCAATGCCGGTGCAAACCCGTAATCCTGGGCCAGGTAACCGACCACCAGCGGCACAGTAATACCGCCCAGCCCACCGATAAAGTTGAAAACACCGCCGGTCAAGCCAATCAGCCGCAGCGGGGCCAGGGAGGACACCAGTGACCAGGTGATCGATGCAAAGCCGTTACCGAAGAACGCCAGCGCCATCAGGATCATGATCCACATCGGATCATTGGTATAGTTTGCCCCCATAATGCAGGTTGACAGTAGCAGACCGAAAATGATCGGCGTTTTACGGGCAAACCCCAGTGATTTACCGGCACGGACCATGCGGTCGGCGAAATAGCCCGACAAGATGACGCCGAAGAAGGCTGCCAGGAAAGGCACAGTGGTCATGAAGCCGGCGGTCAGGGCGCTGATATTCTTTTCCTGAGTCAGGTAGTTAGGGAACCAGGTCAGGAAAAACCACAGCGTTGAAGTAACGGCAAACTGCCCCAGATAAACGCCGACCAGTTTACGATTGAATACCAGTTTCCAATCGGCTTTGGTCATGGCTACACGGTTTTTCTTTTCTTGCGGTGCATCGCCATCGACCATCCCGCCGCCGTTGGAAATGTACTCCAGTTCAGCCTGGTTGATACCGCGGCTTTTCCGTGGCGGCTGATAGACGACGTACCAGATCAATGCCCAGACAATGCCGATAGCGCCGGTGAGAATAAATACCCAGTGCCAACTGAGGACTTCCTGCACCCAAATCAGCAGCGGCGTCAGAAATGCCAGGCCGACAAACTGGCCTGAGGTAAACATGCCGACCGCTGAAGCGCGTTCATGTTCCGGGAACCAACTGGTGACCATCCGGTTATTGGTCGGGAAGGCCGGCGCCTCAAACAGACCGGTGACGGCGCGAAGACCGATAAGCGAAGCCAGACCGGTAGCAAAGCCCTGTCCCAAGGTGGCAATTGACCAGCCGAGGATAGCGATAAAATAGGTCAGTTTGGAACCGACGCGGTCCAGAAACCAACCCCCTGGAATCTGGCATAGGGTATAAGTCCAGGCGAAAGCCGAAAAAATATAACCCATCTGCGCTTTGCTGATGCCAAACTCTTCCTGGATATGGGCAGACGCCACCGCCAGGTTAGCACGATCGACATAGCAAATAACCACGGTGATGAAAATCATCAATAGCGTGACATAACGTCTTTTAGTTGGGCGAGTGGAATGGGCCGTGTCCATATTATCTACCTACCTGCAGCTGATTTTTTTGTAAGAAAAGTAGCGGCTTAATGATAAGTCGCTACTAATATGGGATAACGCAATAAGGATAATGTCTTTATTTCTCTGCTTGGCGCAGCAGTAAAAAGCGTATTACCATTCAGCTACGGAACCGTCGGGATAACGCCATACCGGATTGCGCCAGTCAGCGGTATTTTTACTGCGTTCTATAACCAATTCTTCATTTATTTCCACACCCAGGCCTGGCTTATTCAACGGATAGAAATAACCATCGTTCATGGTGAAATCTTCTTTATTGACGACATAATCCAATAACTCGGCGCCTTTATTGTAATGAATGCCCATGCTTTGCTCTTGCAGCACAGCATTGTAGGAGGCGAAGTCAACATGCAAACAGGAGGCCAGCGCGATAGGACCCAGCGGGCAATGCGGCGCCAGGGTGACGTCATAAGCTTCGGCCATGGACGCTATTTTCATGCACTCGGTGATGCCGCCGGCATGAGACAGGTCGGGCTGTGCAATCGACAGGCCGCCATTGGCCAGCACGCGTTTGAAATCGAAGCGAGAGAACATACGCTCTCCGGCCGCGATAGGAATCGATGTCTGGGCTGCCAGGCGTGGGTAATATTCCGCCTGCTCAGCCAGTACCGGTTCTTCGATAAACAGCGGACGGTAAGGCTCCAGCTCCTTGATAAGCACTTTGGCCATCGGGGCATTGACGCGGCCATGGAAGTCCAGGCCGAACTCGATATCGTAGCCCATCGCTTCACGAACCTGGGCCGCTACCGCGACGGCGGCATCCACTTTACGCGAGTTGTCCAGTAGACCCATCTCCTCGCAGCCGTTAAGCTTGAACGTATCAAAACCGATAGCGGCCAGTTTTTTCATGCCGTCGATAACGTCTGCCGGACGGTCACCGCCCACCCAGCTATAGGCCTTGATACGGTCGCGAACCAGGCCGCCCAGCAGTTGATACACCGGTACGCCCAGCGCTTTGCCTTTGATATCCCACAATGCCTGATCGATACCGGCAATCGCGCTCATCAGTATCGGGCCGCCACGGTAGAAACCGGCCCGATACAAGGTCTGCCAGATGTCGTTGATGCGGGCCGGATCTTTGCCAATCACATATTCGCCAAGCTCGTGTACCGCGGCTTCGACGCTCTTTGCCCGGCCTTCTATTACCGGTTCGCCCCAACCGACAATGCCTTCGTCAGTCTCAATCTTTAAAAACATCCAACGCGGCGGCAGCCGGTAGGTAGTGAGTTTGGTTACTTTCATAATTAGGTTCCTTTAACGACTTGGTCAAACCTTGGCAGCCTGGCTACGTTGCCAGGTTCTGGGGCGCGATTACGCTGCGGCGCTACGCCAGGCAGATGCTGGAGGTTATCGTAGCACTATTTAAAATTATTGTACTACAATCCAGATCACACTTTAGGACATTGGCGGGATTTTGGTCATCGGCAGGGGAGACATCTGCGGCTTTCATCGGCCGAGAGCATGGGCTGATTAAATCGGGCCAGCGTCGCTGCCATAACGACCAATGCCCTGCTTACGACTGAGATCACGTCATTGAGGGCGAAAGAGCGGGCATTTTTTTCCTGTTTGGGGATAATGGGAACATTCTGAAACGTTATTTTATTTTTGTTAAGGATGACGGCGTGAAAAACCAGGACAGTCTGTTTACCCATAAAAAATTTGTTTTGCTGGGCGCGGCATTGTGCTGCCTGCTGTGGGGCAGCGCTTATCCGGCGATTAAAAACGGCTATGACATATTTGAAATTGCCGCCGATGATTTGCCTGGCAAAATCGTCTTCGCCGGCTACCGTTTTATTTTTGCCGGCCTGCTGCTGCTGATATTTGCCCTGCTGCAGGGCAAGCCGATTTGCCGTTTGTCCGGCCGCCAGTTTACTCAATTAAGCGTGTTGGGCCTGACCCAGACGGCGCTGCAATATATCTTTTTTTATATCGGCCTGGCATTTACCACGGGTGTTAAAGGGTCGATTATGAATGCCACCGGCACCTTTTTCAGCGTATTGCTGGCGCATTTTATTTACCAGAATGACAGACTGAGTATTAATAAAGTGCTGGGCTGCGTGCTTGGCTTTGCCGGTGTCATGGTGGTGAATGTGAACAGCGCATCGCTGGATTTCAGCTTTACCTGGCTTGGGGAAGGATTTGTCGTCTTGGCCGCCTTTATCGTTTCAGCCGCTTCCCTTTATGGCAAGCGTATTTCTCAGACGGTAGACCCGACTATCATGACCGGCTGGCAGTTGGGCATCGGCGGCGTTGCGTTAACAATAGGCGGGTGGCTGACCGGGGGAACGTTGACATTTCACTCCTGGGAGTCAGCAGCAATTTTGAGCTATCTGGCGCTGCTGTCTTCTGTTGCCTTTGCTTTGTGGAGTCTGCTGCTCAAATTCAACCGGGTAGGAATGATAGCGCCGTTTAATTTCCTGATCCCGGTCTCGGGGGCGGTGCTGTCGGCGATTTTCCTGCAGGAAAGCATTCTGGAATGGCGTTACTTGATAGCACTTCTACTGGTGTGTGTCGGCATCTGGCGGGTGAACGTGTCCCGCTGAATAGGTTAAAACGTCTGGTCATTGAACCGATCGGTTAATGTGGACTGAGCAGACGCAAGGCTAACTATTGTTTAAAACAGTTATTCAGAACTGCTGGATCAACATATCCAGGAAGGCGCGTACGGCCGGGTTGGTGCGACGGTTCTCAGGCCAAATGGCGGTGATGTTGTGTCGGTCCACGGCATAATCGGACAGAATCGGCATCAACTCCTGGCGCCGGACCCAGGGAGCAGCCATGAAACTTGTGGCCATTCCGATGCCAGCACCCCCAGCAACCGCCGCCAGGACAGCTTCGCTTGCATCAGCAATGATGTGAGATGATGGCAATATCTCAATCTCCTTATCCCCTAATTGGAACGGCCAGCGAAACGCCTGGCCAGTGCTTTGATAGCGCAGATTGACCGTTTGGTGTCTTATCAGTTCATCCGGATGCCCAGGAGTGCCGTGCATGGTCAGATAATCTGGCGAAGCATAACAGCAAAGCCTGTAGGGTGAGAGCCGACGCGACAGGAGGGATGAATCCGGCAGATCGCCGATTCGCACTGCAATATCAATACTCTCTTCAACCAGGCCGACCCTTTGGTCGCTCAGCCGCAAGTCAATCATCACCTTTGGATGGAGCTTACGAAATTGCGCGATGGCTGGGGCGATCATATGCACGCCGATCGGCAGTGAGGCTGCAATGCGTAATATGCCTGCGGGTTCGGCTCGGGCAGCTTTCGCCGCCTGACCAATATCCTCGGCGTCGCGCAGCAGCCGCAGCACGCGTTCATGAATATCGCGGCCTTCAGCGGTGAAGGTCAGCGAGCGTGTGGTGCGGGTGAAAAGTGAAACGCCAAGATGCCGCTCCAGCCGTTGAATGCTTTTGCTGACCGCTGAGGGGGAGATAGACAGCGAACGGGCGGCGGCGGTATAGCTGCCCATCGAGCCAGCGCGGGCGAATGCGATCAACCCGTTCAGTCTATCGAAACCTATTTGTTCCTTCATGGCACTATTAAAGCGAAATACAGACCCATTATCAACCTTGCATAACCGGCATAGTCTGTGGTCAACAGACTTTTCTGACAACGAGGTGATGATGACCCAGATGATGAAAGCAGTACAATTGCATGAATTCGGTGGCCCGGAGGTTCTGCATTACCAAGACATCCCCCGACCCATCGCAGAAGCCGGCGAAGTACTGGTTCGCGTACATGCCGCGAGTATCAACCCACCGGACCTCTATCTGCGTGACGGCTATCGGGCGCTGCCGCCTGTATGGCAGCCAAGTCCAGTCTTTCCATTGATCCTGGGAACCGACATTTCAGGTGAGGTTGCCGCCATTGGCGATGAGGTTGCCGGGTTCAATGTCGGAGACGCGGTCTATGCGATGGTGCGTTTCCCCCAGGATTTGATGAAGGGCAGCGGTGCCTATGCCGAATATGTCCGCGTCCCTGCCCACGAGCTGGCGTTGAAACCTCAGGGTATAGATCATGTCCAGGCAGCCGGAGCGCCGATGTCGCTGCTGACTGCCTGGCAATTTTTGATCGATCCCGGCCATGATGAACCTAACCCCTTTCAGTCATTCCAACATGAACCCGTCCCGCTTGACGGCAAAACAATATTGGTCAATGGCGCCGGCGGCGGCGTGGGACATCTGGCGGTTCAGATCGCCAAGTGGAAAGGCGCGCACGTGATCGCGGTTGCCTCCGGCAAACACGAAGCACTGCTGGGTAATCTCGGGGCGGATGAATTTATCGATTACACCAAGGCGTCGGCCGAAACGGTCGCACAGGATATCGATCTGGTGATTGATGCTGTCGGCGGCCGGCATATGGCGCGTTTTCTGAGCGTCATCAAACGGGGTGGCTCACTGTTCCTGGTTAACCCCCTGGGCTTTACGGGACACACTGCAGCCGCCAGCCGCGGCATCAGTGTGTCATCGGCACAGGTGCGATCCAGCGGTAGGCAACTGGCTCAGGCCGGTCACCTGCTCGACAACGGCATTATCCGGGTTGTCGTTGACAGCACCTATCCGCTGGCCGACGCATCGGCCGCGCATCAGCGCGCTTCCCGGGGCAGTATCCAGGGCAAGATCGTGCTTAACAACCTCTGATGGGTTCCCCGATAAGATGTTCTTCCTTAATGCGACATCGTACTTCTCGTCGGGGAACGGCCTTGAACCTTATTGAGCCTGCGCCAGCTTGATGACCCATAGCTCGTTAAGCGATTCCGGCTCTGCCAGCGGCTGCAGACCGATGCGCGTCGGGGTGGCCTTGCCGTCCAGCAGCAGATGACCCTGGCCATCGACCTGATAATCTTTGACTTTCTTCGCCTTAGCCGCCGGATTTTCCAGCATGGCTTCCAGGCCGAAATCATTGTCATTGACAACCGCGATGGTACGGTTATCAATCAGCGCCAGCCCCTCGGCTTTTTCCTGCCGCCAGCCCAGGCTGCGCAGATCCACGGCTAATTGTTTCTTGGCCAGGTGGATACCGCGACGTTGCAGGCTGGCGGCATCATCAAATTCGGCCGGCCGCTCTTTATCGAATTCAGTCAGATCGGTGGCCTGGGTCAGGTCTACGCGGTATATCCGATTACGCATGGTCTTATTCTTATCGCCGCCCTGTTCAATCAACAGCAGACGGTGGTTATCCAGCGCAACGATATCGCCGATTTTAGCGTCGCCGGTTTTTTTATACACGTCGGCATCAATCGGATAGGCGTACATGGCCGTTTTACCGGTGGCGGGGTCAAAGCTCACCAGGCGGGTAAACAGCGCAGTGCCTTTGGTCTTTCCTTCAATATCCAGCGTACTTTGCACCGCGGCGATGATCCTGCCGTCCGGCATGCGCGTCAGTCCCTCAAAACCACGGTTGGCCTGGCGCCATTTGATGATATTGGGCAGGCCACCCGCCACACTCTGTTCCCCTTGCGCCGCCTCGGGACCGTGCTGCTCCAGAATTTTGCCGTTAGCATCAATGCGAATGATAAAAGGGCCGTATTCATCACACAGCCAATAGCCGCCGTTACCGTCCGGCGTAATGCCTTCGGTATCCAGGCCGCGTTTGTCGCCGGTCAGCGTTTTCAGAGTATCGTCCAACGCCAGTTCGTTGGTGGCGCCGATAAATCCTTCCGGCAGCGGCAGACCATTGATCGGACCTTGGTTATCGTGCAGTGGGCGGGCATCGATGGCCACCGCCTTGTCGCCCGAAACGCGAAGGGTCATCAACAGCGGCGTAAACGTCGGACTGGCGAATATTTTGGACTCTCGCTTGCCGGCTTTGGGCGAATCAGCGTTAGGGCCGCGGTCGGTGACGGTGGCAAATATCAGGTCATTGCCTTCTTTGCGCACAAACTGCAGGCCAGATCCTACGCCGACCGGCAGGCCATGGGGAAACGCGCTGGACCAGGCGCCGGAGTAAGGGACTCTGGATCCCTCAGGAAATGTCACCACATACCGGCTGACTTCGGGTTCGGCGCCATGGGCGATCAGGGGAAGGCAGCAGCTCAGCGCCAAAGCAAGGCGTTTGATTTTCATTGTTATATATCCGTTTTTGTCAGGTGTCAGATCTATATAGCAATCAGATGACAGCAACATGACAGCGCTACTTCAACTGGACGGTCAATGCCTCGATACCATCAAACCGCCTTGGCATTGAGGAAGGGGCGCTGTTTGATAAGCCAGACAATGAACAACGAAATGATGACAGAGACAGCCAATAGCGCAGACAAGGTGAATTCAAAAGCGTGCTGATATATCGCCGTTACGGAAAGCGGGATTGTGCCAATGGCATTACCGTCAGCATGGCCGGACATGATGTCGGCTATAAATCGACGCTCGGCAGTCTGGTTAGTGAAGTGCAATTCAGGATAGCCGTTGACTGCCTTGGCTATGCCTGATGCAAGTAAGGAACCATATACCGCAACGGCAATGGCTTCACTGCCCAGGCGGAAAGTATTAAGAATACCGGCGGCCTGTCCCACCTGATGCTCATCGACCAGGCTGAGCGCGATGCCATCGACCAGCCCTGCCGATAATCCCATACCGGCACCCACCAGCAGCAGGCTTATCATCATCGCCTCTAGGCCTAGATGATGATGGCTGAACGTCCATAGCAAGGTCAGACCCGCCAGCAATAGCAACAGGCTGATTTTTAGCACCCCATCAGCTGACCTCCCTTTGGCTACCCATTTCGCTGCAAGCAGCGGAAACAGCAGTACCGGACCGGTTAAGGCAAGCATAACCAGCCCCGCCTTTAACGGACTGAGACTTTCCACTGCCATCAGGAAGGTAGGAAAATAAGTGAGTAATGGGACAAAGGCAAAGCTTGCAACCACTGGGATTAATATCATTCCCAGGAAGCGTCTATTTTTTATCAAGCGCATATTGATGATAGGGTTTTGGGCGTGTCGTTCGACATAGCAAAAAACAGCCATCAGCACTGATCCGGCGATCAATAAACTTACCGTCGTTGTTGACAGCCAGCCGGCGTGTGCGCCATAGGTAATCGACAGCATCAGGCACGACAGCAACAGGATGAACAGCACCGTCCCTGTGGCATCCAGTTTTCGGGCAACGTTATTTTTGCTGTCATCGGGCAAGCCGGAGGAGATAATTAACACCAAAAACAGGGCGATAGCATGGATAAGGAATATATTTCTCCAGTCGGACATCGCCAGAACCCAACCTGAGATAGTCGGGCCGAAAGTGATGCCAAGCCCAGCCGTGGTGCCGAACAGGGCAAAGGCTTTAGTGCGTTGTTGGCCGGTGAATGCCTTGACCAGAACCGCGCTGCCGCAAGAAAAGAGGGCGGCTCCACCCATACCGGCAATGGCACGGCAGATATCGAGTATATAAATATTCGGCGCTGCCCAAGAGGCTAAAGAAGCCAGGAGATAGAGAGCGGCACCGGTTAAAAACGATCTCTTGCAGCCAAAGATATCAGCCAGACTGCCCCAGACCAGCGTAAAGCAGGCAAATGTCAGGTTAAAGGCGTTGACCGCCCATTGCAGCGTCGCCGCATCGGTATTCAGTTCAGCGCTTAACGCCGGAAGTATAATCGCCGTTCCTGAAATAGACGTGGGAACGACAAACACCGCCAGCAGAACACCAAACAAAATCATGCCCGCTGTCTGCCTCGGCTGGTTAAACTGATTTTCCATAATGCATTATCCCGCTTTTGCTGAGTTGATGTGACTCTGATCAGTCGATTGGTATCCGCCTCGGCGGCGTAGTATCATGGATACCGCACGTTAGTAAACCGTTGGTGGTTATGAATGTATCATACGTTCGATAAGTATCGAACTTGCTATACCATTGTTTTTTCTTTCACCATTGTCAATCGGTATTCATGCCGATAAACAATTGAAAAGGTTTTTCCCATGGCGCCGAACCGACCTGATACATCACGACTATTTGATATCAATAAAGTTTTTAAGGCATTGGCCGATCCGATACGTCGAAGGATCGTTGGGGAATTGCTAAGGGATAAGCGGGGATCTGAGCGACATTGCTCGACTTTCGGGCTGACCGTCACCAAGGCGACGCGATCGCACCACTTCAAGACGCTGCGGGAAGCGGGGCTGATTTCGGTGGTTGATAAAGGGAATTACGCCGTCGCGGTGCTGCGCTGGGATGAAATCGAAGCCGGGCTTCCCGGCCTGATGGAATTGCTGCAGCATACCCTTGAGCCGATAGCGGCTGAATCCGTTTAGGGGCCTGCCCGGGATAGGGCCGGCCTGAGTGGCTTAACCCTGTTATCCGCTTTGGTCAAGTAATGAACGAAATGCCGGCAAAGGCTTGGGCAATCAAAGCGCGGCTAACGGAAAGCGACCCGTCTCTGGTCGTCACCGCCCATCCGTCGGCCTCGCGTGGCATGACGCTCAATGGCCCAGCCAATATCACCTAATCGCGCCCCTGGACAAACGGACTGAATACCCTTCCACATCGCTTCATAGGCAGTACGCACCCGCTTCCTGATGCTCAGACCGACCTCGCCAACCGGATAGGTTTTACTGGAGTCGGCGATATAGCCGTTCTTTTCAAGCGTAATATCGAGATTGACGATATCTCCGGCCTGGAGCACAACAAGTTCGGCGGGAACGCCGTGGCAGACGACATCATTTATCGATGCGTTCAATACGTAACCATAACCATATTGTCCCTTGCTGGCGCGACGCGCCTGGAGGTCTTGTACAATAAATCGCTAAACCAACTGATCGATAGCCAAGGTGGACATGCCCGGTAGCGGGATGCCATCAAGCATGTCAAATACGCGTGCCGGCAGTCGACCTGAGTTAACCCGCAGGCGGCCTTCTTTTACAGGGTGAACACGGTACGCGAGCCATCAGCGAGCGACCACCCCTGTTCAACATCGCTCAAGGGAATCGCCCGCGTTGCAATATTAAACCCGCCAGGTCGGGTGGCATCAAGTACCTGGCGCATAACATCCATCAATCGGTCATTGGTTATGCTACCCAGTCCGCTACCCATCAGGGTGATGGCTTTGGAACGCAGCACGGCGGCAGGCAGTGTTATTTCCTTGCCGCCCATGGCCCCCACCTGGACAAAACGCAGCGCTACACCCGTTCCGGCACTGGCGGCGGCAGCCTTGAGCAGCAACTGTGCGCTATCGCCCCAAAGATAATCGACCACCACATCAACACCCGCGCTGAAGTGTTGGCGAAAGACCTCCTGCAGGGTCTGCTCATCGTCAGTCAGGGAAATCACAGCGTCTGCACCGATTGAGGTCAGCAGCTGAAGCGATGCCGGGTTACGGCCGGTGGCGATCACCTTCTTGGCACCCAGGAAGCGGGCGATCTGCACCGCCAGCTTGCCGGACGTTCCGGTTGCGCCATTGATTAATACTGTTTCTCCCGCTGCCAGCTGTGCGCGCGCCGTCATTGCCGCCCAGGAAGACATGGCGGGATTAACAATGGCCGCTGCGGTAATGTCATCCAGATCGTCAGGCAATAGCACACATTGCTGTTCCGCTACCAGCGTCTGTTCCGCCATACTGCCGAACGGGGCGATGGGCATAAAGAAATAGACCCGTCTTCCATCGTCAAACCGTCCGGTGCCATCCACTCCCGGCACGAACGGGTATTGCGTAGCCGAACTGTAGTGCAGCCCGGAAGCACGACTCCTGGTGAGCTGACTTAATGCGGCAGCGGTTACCGAAACCCGTTTTACCCCGGCTTGCGGCACCGGCTGTTGGAACTCCTGGTAAACCGGCGTCTGGCCTGCTTGTAACACCACTGCTGCTTTCATACTCGGCCTCTCTGTTTGAGTCGATTTGCATATATTATGCACAAATTAAGGTAATAACATCCTTTGTTTTCGCTTTGACGTCCGACTATTAACCCTGGCTCAGGCTCAGGCTCAGGCTCAGGCTCAGGCTCAGGCTCAGGCTCAGGTTCAGGTTCAGGTTCAGGTTCAGGTTCAGGCTTCGGCAGCGGCCAAGAAAGCCAGCACCATTTCCGCTTTGTGCTGCAAATGCCGACGCAAAATATCCGCCATCAAGGCACCATCACGATGGCGAAGGGCAATCAGCATTTTTTCATGATCATCGATGGCCGCCAGCCACTCGGCCTGGCTTTTACGCGCTACATGCCGCACGGCATGGGTACGTGCAGTGAGTTGCTGATACAGCGCCATCAGCGCAGGGTTATCCGCCAACTGAAAGAATCCGAGATGGATCTCGCGGTTTAACCGGGCGTAGCCAGCGTCATCCTGCTGCCGGTAACACCGGAGCATGTCATCATGCAATGATTGCAGATAACTGATATCGCCTGCTGTGACATGGGCGCAGGCCAACTCTCCGGCCAGCGCCTCCAGCGCGCCGATGATCGGGAACAACTGGCGAACCTCGTGCGGCCGAGTAACGGCAACGCGCGCGCCCCGGTGATTCAATAATTCAATCAGCCCCTCGTTGCTCAGCACCTTCAAGGCTTCACGCAACGGCGTACGGGAGACATCAAACTGCTGACACAGCGCCGACTCGTCAATTTTATCGCCCGGCAGCAACTGATGATTCAGGATCATGGTACGGATCCGTTCCGCCACCTGTTGATGGAGGCTGGTTCTGGCAACCCGTAAAGGAACAGTATTACTCATGCAAAACTCCATTGACTGTCAGTGGGCAGGTGGGGAGGAACCGACACTGTATACCCCGAGCGCGCTCAGCAGGCGTTGCCGGTGCTGCTGGCGGACCTCAGGCAATTGGTGAATATCCGGTTCTATCGCCAGCTCAAGGGCAATTTCGCCATTTTCCAATACGATAACCCGTTGAGACAGTGAAATCGCTTCATCCACGTCATGGGTCACCAGCAGCACGGCCGGCTGATGCTGCAGGCAAAGTTGTTGCAGCAAGGCCTGCATATTCAGGCGGGTCAGCGCGTCAAGTGCGCCGAACGGCTCGTCGGCCAGCAGCAGGGCGGGCTGTCGAACCAGGCATCGTGCCAGCGCAGCGCGCTGCTGTTCACCGCCTGACAAGGTGTTGGGCCAGTCATTTTCACGCCCGCCCAGCCCGACTTCCGCCAGCGCCTGCAGGCCGCGAGAGCGGCTATTGCGGGATCTTTCCCCCAGCACGATATTATCCAGCAGCCGCAGCCACGGCAGCAACCTAGAATCCTGAAACGCCACCGCACAATTCTCAGGTACCCGTAATGCTCCGCTGCCGGCTACCTGACTATCAAGATGGGCCAGCGCCTTGAGCAAGGTGCTTTTGCCAGAACCGCTGCGGCCGAGCAGCGCCACGAATTCACCAGGCTTGATAGTCAGATTGATATTGCTCAACACCTGCCGGCCGTCAAAACTGCGGGCCAGTCTTGAGATGCTGACGATCGGTTCACTTTTTTCCGGGCTCAATTGCCCAGGCTGTTGCGCCATGACAGCACTCTCCTTTCGATTGCCCGCACCGCGCCATCCGATACCAGGCCAAACAACGCGTACAGCACCAGTCCGACCATAATGATATCTGTTTGCCCATAGGCGCGGGCGCGCGTCATCAGATAGCCGATACCGGAGGTGGCATTGATTTGTTCAACCACCACTAACGATGTCCATGAATGGGCGACCGCCAACCGTAAGCCGGTAAAAAATCCAGGCATTGCACCCGGCAGGGCGACGCGGCGGATAAAGGTCCACCGGCGGAGCTTCAGGGTTTCCGCCAGCTCGATAAAGCGGGCATCAACCCCTCGCAGTGCAGCATGGGTATTGATATAAATCGGGATGAGAACGCTGAGCATAATAAGGGTGATTTTCGTGGCTTCGCCAATACCCAGCCAGATAATGAACAGCGGGATCATCGCCAGCGTGGGAATGGCGCGTTTGATTTGCATCGGCCCATCAATCAGCGATTCACCGATGCGGCTCAGCCCGGAGCATAATGCCAGTACCACGCCAATCAAGGCGCCCAGCGCCAGGGCGGTGAAAGCACGCCAGGCCGAAATCTGGATACTCGGGCCCAGCCTGCCGTCTTCTATCAGTTTCTCAAAGGTGGTTAATACCCTGGCAGGCGAGGGCAGGGTCATACTGTCCACCCAGCCGAAGCCAGAAGCCAATTGCCATAAAATCAGTAATAGCAATGGCCCCAGCGTACGCCAGGGCCAGGTTGAACGCGCCGGCGTCAGGCGCCGGACTCTGCGTGGGTCAGTCTGAGTAGCCTTACTGTGCATGAGCCGCCTGCTGGATTACCGCATCAAAACGGGAGTCAAACTCAGCCTTGGCATCGACTTTATGGTCGATACTGCCCGATTTAAGCAGCAGGTCTGCCGTATGCTGCTGGACGGCAAACAGTGCCTGGTCGATGCGCGGAAAGGCGGTAGGGCCGGCAACCCGGTTAATCAATTCACCCTCAGACTGCGTCAGCCCCTGATTCTTGACATAATAGTCGGTCACCCACTGGGCAGGATGTTGATTAGCCCATTGCCAGCCTTTAACCCAATGCGCTACAAACTCACGCAGGGCCGCCGCTTTAGCCGGGTCTTCCACCGCGCTGCGGCGGGCATAGAGATATCGCAATCCGGTCGAACCGCCGGCGGTCACCTCGGTACCCAGTACGGTGCCGCCCTTGTCTTTATACGCGTTGACATATTGTGTCAGATTGGGCTCTTTCAGCGCGGCGGCATCAACCTCATTTGAACGAACCGCATCGGTAAAGGTGCCGGTCTGCAGGGTAACCAGTTTAACCTCCGTCGGTTGCAATCCCGCCTTTTCCAGGACGCGATACAGGTAGGCTTCACGTCCGGTACCCGGTGCATTGGCAATGCGCTTGCCGCGTAAATCCGCCAGGCTGCGGATCTGGCCCTCTGGCGCGATGGCCAGCTGGTATTCACGGTCACTGTTTCGCTGGACCCCCACGATCAGTACGTCATTGCCATTAGCCTGAGCCTGAATCGGCGGGGCATCGCCGACCACGGCGACATCAACCGCGCCCGCCCGAAAGGCCTCCAGGATTTCAGGACCATCGCTGAAGTTACCAAAGTGCACTTTAGCCGATAACCGGTCTATCTGGCCGGACGCGTTGAACAGCGTCTGCAGTACTTCATCCTGATCGGCGACATTGAGTTGTGTCCCGGCCGGAACGGTTGCCGGTAACGGTTGGGTAAGGGGCAATACGGCCGCTGTGGCCGCATTGGCAGTAATAAACAGCGTCAGCGCAAGTGATGAAAAGCGTTTCATGTTATCCCTTAAGTGAAGTCAATGGAGTTGTTACAAAATGTCAAATTGAATTCAAAATTCATTTTTACGTTATCGCGGCGCAACCGGCGAGTAAACGAACGAATAGGGATAACTTTTGCTGGATTTCGGCAATGGGTGGTCAGCAGCCATTGCCTGGAGATCGTGTTAAGCGGGTATTAGAAGCCGTTTTATGGCAATTCATTTGACTTCGACCCTGTATTTATCCATTTCTGCCTTATATGCAAATAACGAAAATAGATATGACAATATATCCATTCCGACTGTGTGGGATTTTGATATAGTCCTCGGCGTTATTAATAGTTCTTATAATTAAACTTATTTCTAAGCATAAAATACCTGCGGCACTCACCCGGCGTTTTATACTCAAATAATGATAAGGGTTAGGGATTTGAACACCTCATCTGGCAGACATCACTTTCTATTTTCCAAGGTATTTGCAGCATTATTTCTCACCCTGGCTTTAACGCCGGTCCATGGGCAAGCATTGCAGGAAGGCATCACTCCGGCCACTAATCCTGCGGCCGTACCCACCGCGGCCACACAGCGAAAAGATACCCTGGTAGCCGGCATCTCCGAGCCCCAGGGGATATTCAACCCGTATTTCTTTACTAACGGCTGGGATGAGAACGTCACCAGCGTCATTTTTGCCCGCTTAATCGGCTGGGACAGTCACGGCAAGCTGGTGCCTGAATTGGCCGAGTCATGGCAGGTCAGCGACGATAATAAAACCTATACCATTACCCTGCGTCCAGGGTTGGTCTATAGCGATAATTCGCCGGTGACGGCTGCCGATATCGCGTTTACTTTAACGCTACTATATGACCCGGCCTACGACGGTGAATTTGATATCTCACTGGCCCATATCGCCGGCGGGGATGAATATAAAGCAGGCAAGGCCGACAGCATCTCGGGTATTGAGGTGCTGGACCATCGCACGGTCAGAATAACCACCACCGAACCTGGCGCCACCACCTTGCAGACCATCGGCGGGCCGATACTGTCCAAAGCCTACTATGGCAAAGGATACCAGCGCGGCAAACTGGATTATATCCGCACCCTGCACGGCAAGCCGCTGGGCAATGGTCCTTATATTTATGATAAATACATTCCGGGCCAGGAAATTCGTTTTCATGCCAACCCGCATTATTTTGCTGGCCAGCCGGCAATGGCGCGCTTTATTTATCGCGTGACCAATCCGGCCACCAATTTCCAACTGTTCCAGACCGGTGAAACGGATTATGACGGTTTTACCTCAAAACCAGATGATATCGAGCAGCTCAAGCTGCTGGAATTTGCCAATATTAATCTTTACGGCTCCAGCGATTACAGCATGGTGGCCTTCAACCATAAACGGCCGGCGCTGAAAGATGCCCGCGTGCGCCAGGCACTGATTTATGGGCTCGACCGTCAGAAATTGATCCATGTGGTGTATCAGGGCTACGGTAAAGTAGCCAATGAGCCTATCGCGCCGATTTCATGGGCTTATGATACCCAAGGCATTAATGAATATGCCTATGACCGGCAAAAGGCTGGCCAGTTGCTCGATGAGGCCGGTTGGAAAAAAGGCGCCAACGGCATTCGCGAAAAAGACGGTCATCCTCTTGAGCTGACGCTCTTGGTCACCAAGAAGCTCATCAATGATGCCCTGGTGCCGATTGCCAAAGAAAACTACCGCCAGCTCGGCATCATCCTCAAACCTGAGGTATTAGATTTCAATGCGCTGCTGGCGCGGCAAAAAAGCGGCAATTATGACTTGGCTTCTTACAGCACCAGTACCTTGAATGATCCTCATGATGGTGTGCGAGAGTTCCAAACCCGCGAAAGCAAAATCGGCTACAGCAATCCTGAGGTCGATCGGCTGGTGGCCCAGGGCAACGCCGTGCTTGATCCCGCCCAGCGGCGCCCGGTTTATCATCAGCTTTATCAGGTATTGGCGCAGGATCCGCCGGTCATTCTGCTTGGCTACCGCTATATCCTTTCGGCCAGCAGCGCCCGGGTCAACGGGTTCACACCGGACATCTACAACGGACTGGTAGGCAGCCTGCCGCGGGTCAAACTCGCCCAGTGACAGGGCGCGTCTCGTCAGAGGCTGCAAGGATCCACCATGAGAAATTTTATACTGCGCCGACTATTGGCGACCATTCCGATGATGTTGCTGGCGTCGATGCTGATTTTTTTTATTTTCGCATTGACGCCCGGGGATTTTATTGACGGCAATATCACCCTTACCGCCGAGCGTGCCGCCGAGTTAAAAGCGCTGTACGGATTGGATCAGCCGTTGTGGTTGCGTTATGGCCGCTGGCTGGCCCAGTTATTGCGCGGCGATCTGGGTTATTCGCTGCAATACCAAACTCCGGTCAGCACCTTGTTGAATCACTACATTTGGAATTCATTTCTGCTGGCGATGGTCGCGATGGTATTTTATTGGGCTATCGCGCTTATTGTCGGCGTAATTTCCGCCATGCGTCCGCACTCCTGGTTTGATCATATCGTTACCGTGCTGATTTTTGCCGCGATGTCATTTCCAACCTTTTTTCTTTGTCTGTTGCTGATTAAATGGTTCGCGGTAGATCTTCATTGGCTGCCGGTCGGAGGCATGCAGCGTACCGGCAGCGATGCCGAAGGGTGGGAATGGGTGGTGGAGGTCGCGGCCCATCTGGCGTTGCCGGTACTGGCGCTGGTGATGCTGCAGGCCGGCAGCCTGACGCGCTATTTCCGGGCCAGCATGCTGGAGGTGGTACGGATGGATTTTATCCGTACCGCCCGGGCAAAAGGCTTGCGCGAAGGTCGCGTGATTCTGCGCCATGCCTTGCGCAATGCGTTGCTGCCGATCATCACCTTACTGGGTTTTGAATTGCCGGCCCTGTTTTCCGGCGCCCTTATCACCGAAAAAATCTTTAACTGGCCCGGCGCCGGCCATATTCATATCGATTCACTGGCGGCACGGGATTACCCGGTTTTGATGGGATTCACCCTGTTTCTTGCCCTGCTGGCCATCTGGGGTAACTTGTTGGCGGATGTGCTTTATGCCTGGGCTGATCCGCGGATACGACTGAGGTAAGCATGCTGATTTTTAGTCGCCGTCGCTGGCGGCAGGCGTCATCGCCGGCACTGTCCGAGAGCACTCCCGGCATGCTCAGCGAGGCTTGGCAACGGTTTCGCCGCGATCCGCTGGCGATGTTCTGTCTGTGGCTGATGGTGCTGATGGGGTGCTGGTGCCTGGTCGGCCCCTGGTTTTCGACCTGGAATGACGAACTGACCGATGCCTTGATGATTAATCATCCGCCCAGTGCCGAGCATTGGCTAGGCACCGATTTCCTGGGCCGGGATATTTACAGCCGGCTGATGTTCGCCGGCAGGATCTCATTAAGCGTCGGGGTGGTCTCGATGGTGCTGTCGGTCACTCTCGGCTATTTGCTGGGCGCCACCGCCGGCTATCTCGGCGGCTGGACCGATAGGCTGATTATGCGCATTGCCGATCTGTTGATGACTATTCCGACCTTGCCGCTGCTTATTATCATGGGTGCGGCGTTATCTGAATTGGGTGTGTCCCCAGATTACCGCATTTACCTGGTAATGGTCATGCTCAGTCTGCTTGGCTGGCCTGCCTTGGCGCGCCTGATACGCGGCCAGATTTTGTCACTGCGCGAGCGGGATTTTATGTTAGCCACTGAAGTTTTGGGATTATCCAGCCGCCGGCGCATCCTGGTTCATCTGTTGCCCAACACCGTGCCGATATTGATCGTCGTGGCCACCATGGGAGTGGCTAACGCTATCCTCAGCGAATCGGCGCTCAGTTACCTCGGCCTGGGGGTGGTTCCTCCGACGCCGTCATGGGGCAATATGATGGATGCCGCCAATAGCTTAATCGATTTTCAGCGGCGTCCCTGGCTGTGGATGCCGCCCGGTATCGCTATTTTTGTCACCGTCATCGCCATCAATGTGTTGGGCGACCGATTACGCGACGCGTTGGATCCCAGGATGAGGCTGAGGAGATGAAATCGTTAGTCGAATTCGAACGCCTGTCGGTTTCTTTCGGTGGCAATGGACTACCGGTAAGGGCAGTCAGCGAGGTGTCTCTCCATATCGCGCCAGGCCAGATTGTCGGCGTGGTGGGCGAGTCCGGCTGCGGCAAAAGCGTAACCGCACTCTCTCTGATGGGGTTGCTGCCCCGCCCGGCAGCACAGGTAGATAGCGGCGCCATCCGCTTCGACGGCGCAGATGTATTGACACTCTCGCCTCGGCAATTGACCGATCTGCGCGGCAAAGACTTCGCCATGATTTTCCAAGAGCCGATGTCTGCATTGAATCCGGTACTGACTATCGGCGAACAGCTAATGGAGCCGCTTATTCGGCATCTGGCCGATACCCCGCACCAGGCATGGCGGCGGGCCGTGGCGTCGTTGGCCGAAGTCGGTCTGGGGCGCGGAGAGAGCCTGATGAAAAGTTACCCTCATCAGTTGTCCGGCGGTATGCTGCAGCGAGTGATGATTGCCATGGCGATAGGCTGCCAGCCCCGGCTATTGATTGCCGATGAACCGACTACGGCGCTGGATGTGACGGTACAAGCGCAGATCCTGGCATTGTTGCGCGATCAATCACAACGTCATGCCATGGCGATTATGCTTATTACCCACGATCTGGGGGTCGTCGCGCATATGGCGCAGCAGGTCGTGGTGATGTATGCCGGACGGGTAGTAGAACAAGGCGCCACGCAGCAACTGTTGCATCATCCCAGGCATCCCTATACCCAAGGATTGATTGCCTCTCGGCCTGTCGCCGGGCAACGCCGCCATCGGCTGCATTCTATTCCCGGGCAGGTGCCCGACCTGGCGGCATTGCCGCCAGGCTGCGCTTTTGCCCCACGCTGTGAGCGCGCCACCGAGCACTGTCGCCGCGAGATTCCACCACTGTTGGCGCAGCAAGGGCGGCAGGTTGCCTGCTTTCATCCGCTTTCAGCCACCCACCAACCAGACGTCGCCCACCATGAATAACACGCCCCTGATCGAGGTTAATCATCTTAAACACGACTTCCCGATCAAGGATGGCCTGTTCGGTCAGACCACCGGGCAGGTGTATGCGGTAGATGATGTGAGTTTTTCCATCCCTGCAGGGTCAATCTTTGGCCTGGTGGGGGAGTCCGGCAGCGGTAAAACCACCGTTGGACGCGCGCTATTGGGCCTTTATTCGATTACCGAAGGCAGCGTGCGCTATCGTGGCCGCGAATTGGTGGGGTTGTCGCGTAAGCAATGGCATGAGTTGCGGCCAAAGCTGCAGCTGGTTTTTCAAGATCCCTACAGTTCGCTTAATCCGCGTATACGGGTCGGTGATGCCATTGGCGAAGCGCTGTTGGAGCATAAACTCGCGACCCCAGACACCTTGCGTCAGCGCGTAACGGCTATCATGCAGACCTGCGGACTTTCAGCAAGCGATTATGACCGCTTTCCCCATCAGTTCTCGGGCGGTCAGCGGCAGCGGATCGGCATTGCGCGGGCGCTTATTCTGCAGCCTGATTTCATCGTTGCCGATGAGCCGATATCGGCTCTGGATGTGTCTATCCAGGCGCAAATCATCAATCTGTTTGCCGATTTGCGGGATAACTTTGGTGTGACCTTTTTATTTATCTCACATGATTTAGGCGTGGTAGAGCATCTTTGCGATGAGGTAGCCGTCATGTATCTTGGGCAAATTGTTGAGCGAGCCAGCCGTGACGTGCTGTTTGCCGGTCCGCGACATCCTTACACCCAGGCGTTGCTGGCGGCAGTGCCGACACTGGCAGGTGGAGTCCCCCCCCTATCGACTCTGGCGCGCGGTGAACCGGCTAATCCAGCCGAACCGCCCAGCGGCTGCCGTTTTCATCCTCGCTGTCCCAAGGCGGACTCGCGTTGTCAACGCGAAGCGCCGCAGTTAAGAGCAGTGGGAAGCGACATTTTCGTAAGGTGTCATTATGCGTAAATAAAATGGCTAATGAGGTCGTAAAGTTATTTGCAGCTATTTTTAATTAATATGAATTTAATTCATCCTGATAGGAAAATATATTAGGAGGGGTTTTTATGCATAAAATCCGTAATATATATCGACTTGCTTTCTTTTATTTTTGGTCAAGTGAAGTTTATCTAATTGCAATAAAGTATAAAGCAAATGTGTTTTTATAGTTTCTCTATAAAAAAATTGAGTCTTATACTCCGCTTTCCAGGGGATTTATTCTCTATTGATATTATCACGCCCATGCAAGGACTGCAGTTAAGTCTGAGTAAAGTTAATGTAAATGCCTGATTTACGTCTGGAGGGAGAGGCTTGTCCTTACTAAATGAAAATGAAAATAAAAACGAATAAGTTAATTAAACGGCGGAGCGCGCTATTGCCTATTGCGCTGCTGGCGTTTCCGCTGTCTATATACGCGGCTGACGATTATATCGCGCCCGCCTCTGAGGATATCGCGCCCGCGGCAGATGAAGCCATTGCGCCAGCGGCCAGCGGTGTGAGCGATGCGGCGGTTGCCCCGTCCAATACCGGTAACGGTACGGCTGGGAATAACAGCGGCAGCCTGCCTGAGCAAGATCTAGGCAAAATCACCGTGACCGGTTCGCGTATACCGCGCGCGCAAACCGAAGGACCGTCGCCGGTCACGGTGATTACCGGTGAAGAGATGGCGGCCCGAGGCTATCGTAATGTGTATGATGCGCTGGCCACCCAGACGCAAAATACCGGGATGACCCAGGGCGAGGATTTCGGTAATACCTGGCAACCCGCCGCCAACAGTATCAGTCTTAAGGGGCTGGGGCCGAACCATACGCTGGTGCTGGTGAACGGTCGTCGCCTGGCCGATTATCCCAACGCTTACGAGGGTAATGTCAACTTCACCAATCTGGCTAATATTCCCAGTGTCATTATTGATCGGATTGAAATATTAAGCAGTGGTGCATCGGCTATCTATGGTTCAGACGCCATCGCCGGGGTAGTAAATATTATTCTGAAGGACAAAGCGCAGGGGATTGATGTCAATTTGCGCGGCGGTACCTCTGAGCACGGCGGCGGCGGCAACCAGCGCCTGCAAATCAGCGGCGGCGGCAGTTGGGATAAATTCGATGGATTCTTCGGCTTCGAGGCATTGAAGCGTGAACCTATCTGGGGCAACCAGCGTGGCTTTATGGACAGTTATACCGATGGCAGCACCGTGGGTTCACGGCGCAATTTAGTCACCGGGGAATATCTTTCACCGGGTTGCCAGGGGTATCAGGGCATTTTTGGCGGCCATTTAGCCAATCAAAACGGCCGATGCACCACCGACCAGAATTATAATAATTACTGGACGGTGCAGTCGCAGAAAGAAAACTATGATGGCTATGCCAGCGGAACCTATCATATCAATGACCGGGCGAAATTGTTCGCCAACGTCTTATTTGGTTTTGACCACACTCAAAATAATACCCGTGGCCCGAGCTTTACCTCACCTGATTTCTATAACGCCAAAACCGGGAATATAGAGCGCTGGCAGCGTTATTTTTCGCCAGAAGAAATCGGCGGCCGTGAGAGCAATAATAGCTTATGGAGTGAAAGAACCTGGACCGGCACTATTGGTTATGGCGATAGCTTCGGCGACAGTACCTGGGATTATGAAGTGGCGTACACCCGTTCGGAATATACCAGCGAGCGAAACACGCACTATACGCCATTAAGCGGTATTAAAGATTTTTACCTTGGCCAGCAATTGGGCGAGCAGGACGGTTATCCGGTGTACTCCCCGGATGAGTCCCGTTTCGACCGCCCGCTGACCAAAGAAGAATGGGCTCGCTATAACGGCGTGTTAAGACAGAAAAGCAAGTCTATGTCGCAGACCTACAGTTTCACCACCAACGGCGAACTGTTCAGCCTGCCGGCCGGGCCGCTCAGTTTTGCCGGCGTGGCTGAATTCGGCACACAGTCCTATTCGGTTAAACCTGACAAGCGGTTAAACGACGGGACATTCTACAATACTACGCCGGGATCCTATGCTGGCGGCAGTCGTGATCGTTACGCGATAGGCGGCGAATTCAGTATTCCCGTGACCGATACACTGCTGGCCTCGCTGGCCGGACGCTGGGACCAATATAAGTTCAGCGGCCGTTCCGAAGAAGATGTTACCTATAACACCGGCCTGGAATGGCGCCCGGTGAAAAGCCTGCTGGTACGCGGCAACTATAGCACCAGTTTCCGTGCGCCTGACCTGAACTACCTCTATCAGGCGGACAGCAATGG
The DNA here is from genome assembly GCF_004343195.1 of Biostraticola tofi. Taxonomy (GTDB): domain Bacteria; phylum Pseudomonadota; class Gammaproteobacteria; order Enterobacterales; family Enterobacteriaceae; genus Biostraticola; species Biostraticola tofi. The sequence goes on from NZ_SMCR01000002.1 coordinate 294,116, forward strand.
CTACTACCCTTCGCAAATCGACTACTACGGCTGTTCCCAGGGCGTAGACGATGCCTGTAAATCGGGGCGCGTCGATTACGTGCAGAGCGGCACATCGGATCTGAAATCGGAACGCGGCAAATCGTGGAGTTATGGGCTGGTGTGGTCTCCCACCAACAGTGTCGATTTTTCAGCTGACTTCTGGCGCGTAGAGATTGACGATTTGCTCACCACGGTTGATGCGAACCGTTTATTGCGTGATGAATACCAGTGCCGCAGCAGCGGTGACAGCAGCTCTTATTGCCAGGGCGTGCTGGCGCGGGTGCAGCGCAATGGCGCCAACAGCACCATCGATCCGAACAAGCTGAACCGAGTACGCATCAATGCCATCAACGCCGCCAGCGAACGCGCCAGTGGCCTGGACTTCAAAACCAACGCGCGTTGGGATGCCGGCAACTGGGGCGAATTCAGTTCCTCACTGGGCTACTCACTGGTGCTGTCCCATTACTACCAGGAATCCGACGATGCCCCGGCTATCAATCGGCGGGATGATTACAGCCAATCCTGGGACTGGCGCAGCAAAATCAACGGCAGTTTGACCTGGAACTATCAGGATGTGACTTCGACGTTATTCGTCAACCGCTATGGCAGCGTAGCCAATGCCGCAGGCACCGGACGTCTGACCCCCTGGGCGGTGTTTAACGCCAGTGTTCAGTATCAGTTGACCAAGCAGGCCACGGTCGGTCTGACGGTCAATAACCTGCTGGATAAAGTCAAAAAGGACGACTCTGCCGGCTGGCCATACTATCCGACAGGCAATTACGACCCTTATGGCCGTATGTGGTGGCTTGACTTCAACTACCACTTTGGCTGATGGAGCATTGGTTTGAGCGCTGCGTGCAGCCGACTGTTCCGATGGGCGGTGCGCGCGGCCCTTTCCACACGATAGATTCAAAGATGAAGCGCTAATGACCTATTTGGAAATTCAGTCTCAGCCGAGTCATATTTCACGGCCGGAGGTGGCCCTACTGTCCGCCATCGCCTTGCTGCTGCATGGCGTGCTGTTTTGGCTGCTGGTGGCGCAACCGCCGGTTACCGAGGTCAAGATTCCGACCATGTCGACGGCGGGAAGTGAAAGCGCGGTGATGGTGGAGCTGTCTGCCGCCGCCCCTGAGCCCGCCCAGCCTACGCCCCCCCCCGAGCCGACGTCGAGTGAGGAGCCGTTGCCTGAGCCGCCTAAGCCGCAACGGGATGAGGATGCATTAACACCCGCACCGAAGCCGCCAGAGGTGGTGAAAACGCCGCCGGCACCGCCGAAGAAGCCAGCGCCGCAGCCGGTGAAGCCGAAGCCACAAACCACCGCCCGGGTTGCTCGCAGCGCATCGCAAACCCCATCAGCATCGCCGGCCGCTGCAACGGGTAAACCGAGCGGCAATGCGCCGTCGGCCGGCCAGGGGCAAAGCATCACGCCTGCCGTCTCCGGCATGCAAAGCCTGGGCAATCCGCCGCCCGACTATCCGCCGTTGGCGCTGCGCCGCCAGCAGCAGGGAAGCGTGGTGTTACGCATTCTGGTTCTGGAGAATGGTCGCGCCGGCCAGGTGACGGTGACCCGCTCAAGCCGTTCAGAATGGCTGGACCAGGCTGCGGTCAAGGCGGTACAGCAGTGGCGATTTATTCCGGCAAAACGCGGTTCGGTGGCCATTAAGGGCTATGCCATTCAGACCATCACTTTTACATTGCCCCGTTAACTGCATCGAATGGGATGCGTCTTGATCATGAGTTATTAATAAGGTTTTGAATTATGCCAGATAACAATATTTTAGCGGCGAATGCCGCCACGCTTGAGCAACCCCCCGCCGCTCCCCAGGCTGTGCCGTCCAGCCAGACAGTGGTCGACTCGACCGGCACGGTACCTTTATACGGCGAAAGCCTGCTCGCCAGCCCATTGAGCGCTTGGGTGGTGCCCAGCGTATTAGGCGTGCTAATCGTATTTTCAATCGCCACCTGGGCATCGCTATTGATCAAAGGCTGGCAATTCAATCGCTTCACACGACAGAACAAACGCTTCGCCAAGCATTTCTGGGCTGCAGCGGATTTAGCCGCCGGGGAGGCGTTAGCGCATCAAAACCCCAGTTCGCTGGCCCGGCTGGTGCAAGTGGGCACCGAGGTACTTAGCGGCAATGACGTGAAAGCTACCGGCAACACTCTGAGCCGGCAGATCAATCGGGCCGAACGTGTGGAGCGTCGTTTGAGCCAGCAAATCCAGCTCGAGCGGCGCGGTCTGGAAAGCGGTCTGGCCTTGCTGGCGAGTATCGGCAGCACCGCGCCGTTTATCGGTCTGTTCGGCACCGTTTGGGGGATTATGGAAGCCCTGGTGCATATCGGCGCCACCGGCCAAGCCAGTCTGGGCACAGTGGCGGGTCCGATCGGCCATGCACTGATCGCCACCGGCATCGGCATCGCCGCCGCCGTACCTGCCGTACTGGTTTACAACTACTTTGTCCGCCGGCTGAAGCTGGCTACCGGTGATTTGGAATTGTTCGCAGACACCTTTTACAGCCTGGCCCAGGAAAATAATTACACCCTGTCGCAACATGACGAGGACCAGGCCGTGGATTTTCTTGATCCCCAGCACAACCCGCGTTTCGTAGGGCAGAAGGCTTAACCTTTATCCTTAATCAGGTGATTATCATGGCGATGTCCAAACATCAGGAAGACGAAGTATTGAGTGAAATGAACGTGACGCCTGGTAGATGTCATGCTGGTGCTGCTGGTGGTATTCATCGTTACGGCGCCATTGCTGACCAACGCCATCCCTCTTAAGCTGCCGCAGACCAATGCGGTAGCGCCGCCGGACCAAGCCAAGCCGCTGGTAGTGAGTGTGGACAAGCAAGGCAATTACTTCCTGGATACCGAGCCTTTATCTCTGGAGGAGGTCGGCGCCAGGGTCAGAGAGGCGCATAGCCAGGATCCTGCGCGCGGCGTGCAGTTGCGCGCCGATGAAAATGTGGTTTACGCCAAAGTCGCGCAAGCGATGGCAGTAATTCAGCAATCGGGCATTACCCGGCTGGCGGTGATGACTGATGCCAAGGGGTAATCCACGACAGCGGTCAACGCTGGCGCAGCAAACTGTCGTGTCGCGTTGCAACGTTCTGCGCGGCGATATGCAAAAGCTGCTGCAAGGCGCGCTGCTATGGACTGCCATGACGGTCGCCCATGCCGGGGTGCCGACGGTGCATGGGCTGTCGCTTTATGACCAGCCGGCACTGCCCGCCGATTTCACTCATTTTCCTTATGTGAACCCTGACGCCCCTAAGGGCGGCACCTTGACCCGCTCGGTAGTGGGCAGTTTCGACTCAACCAATCCGATGATCATCCTCGGCACTGCGGCGCGCGGAATGAGCTATCTGGGCAGTTCGCTGGTGTATGACACTCTATTGACCGAAGATGCCGATGAGCCCTTTTCGGGCTATGGTCTGGTGGCCTCGGGGATCCGACTCGACGCCTCCCGGCGCTGGGTAGAATTTGACATCAATCCGGCGGCGCGTTTCAGCGATGGCCATCCGCTGACGGCCCAGGATGTTAAATTCAGTTTTGAATTGCTGCGCAGCAGCGGGATGCCGCTGTACCGCAGTTACTATGCTGATGTCGTCAGCGTGACGCTGCCGCAGCCCAACACTATCCGCTTTGACTTTGCGCCGCACAACTCACGGGAATTGCCGCTGATCCTCGGACAGTTTCCCATTTTGCCGCAGCATATCTGGCAACGTCGTGAATTTACCAAGCCGACGCTGCAGATCCCGGTCGGCTCGGGCCCATACCGGTTGATAGCCGTCAATCCGGGCGCGCGGGTGATTTATCAGAGAAATGAAGATTACTGGGCTCGAGATCTGCCGGTCAATCGCGGCCGTTTTAATCCGCAACGCATTATTTATGATTATTACCGCGATGACAGCGTAGCGCTGGAGGCCTTTCTAGCCGGGCAGGTAGATTACCGGCTGGAAAGCTCAGCTGCTCGATGGGAAAACGATTATCGGGGGCCGGCAATGCAGTCCGGCGCCATCCGTAAGATCACCCTCGCCAGGGGGAATCCGGCTGCGCTCGCCGCCTGGGTTTTGAACCTGCGCCGGCCGTTGTTTCAGGATCGCCGCTTACGTGAAGCGCTAAACCTGGCATTCGATTTCGACACCATTAATCGATTGTTCTTCTACGGCAGCTATCAGCGCACGGCAAGTTTTTTCGACGAGTCGGAAATGGCGGCCAGCGCGCTGCCTAGCGGTAAAGAGCGTGAAATTCTGGCTTCGTTGGGGGACAGTATTCCCACGTCAATCATGCATACCCCGCTGCCCTCAGACAACATGGCAGACGGACGGCAACGGCTGGCGCAAGCGTTGGAAATCCTGATGACCGCGGGCTATACCCTCCACAAAAACCAACTGTTCACCCCAGCGGGGCGGCCGGTGAATTTCGAACTGCTGATTTCGGACGGGCGATTGCAGCGGGCAGCGCTGCCCTATTTAAAAAATCTATCCCGTATAGGCATCCATGCCGGTATCAAGCTTATTGATAATGCGCAGTATCAGGTGCGGCTTCGTCACTATGATTACGACGCGATTTACGACACCTTTGGCCAATCCAACAGCCCCGGCAATGAGCAACGTTATTACTGGAAAAGCGAATACGCTGATGTACCGCATAGTCATAATACGCCGGGTATCAGAAATCCGGCGGTGGACAGCCTGGTAGAAATACTGATCCGTGCCGACAGCCGGGATCTGCTGGTGGCCAGTGCGCGGGCGTTGGATCGGGTGCTGCGGTTTAATCATTATCTCGTGCCGCTTTATCATGCCAGCGGTATTCATTTCGCGTATTGGCAGCAGGTGAAGATGCCCCGTAAATCCCCGCGTTATGGCATTGATATGGATGCCTGGTGGATTGATCCGAATGCTCAGTGAATACAAGCATCATGAGGATTTGACATGCTGGCTTATCTCGGCAAACGAATAGCATTAATCATACCGACGTTATTAGGCATCCTATTGCTTAATTTTATTATTGTACAAACTGCTCCCGGGGGGCCGGTTGAGCAGATGATGAATAAAATAAATGCGCTGGGAGAAGAGCGCAGCATGCTAGGGGGGAGCTCGGATGTTATCGTTCAGGGAGCTAGGCCGAAAAATGCCCTGTTTGATGAGCAATTTATCACTCAGCTCAATCACCAATTCGGCTTTGATAAACCGCTATGGCAACGGTTCATCATCATGGTGAAGGATTATTCAACCTTTAATTTTGGCGACAGTTTTTTTCGCGGCGCCAGCGTAGGCCAGTTGCTGGTAGCCCGTTTGCCGGTCACGCTTTCGTTAGGGTTATGGACCATGCTGCTGATGTACCTGATTTCGATTCCTCTTGGCATTGCGAAAGCGATGCGGCATGGTTCCCGCTTCGATAGCTGGACGTCGAGCCTTATTATCGTAGGCTACGCGGTACCAGGCTTTCTGTTCGCCTCATTACTGATAGTGTTCTTTGCCGGCGGCCAGTATTTTCATTGGTTCCCTCTGCGCGGGCTGACCTCGGCCAATTATGAATCCCTTGCCACCTTCGGGAAGATAAAAGATTATTTTCACCATATCACTTTACCGGTATTGGCAAATACCATCGGCAGCTTTGCCACGCTCACCCTGTTGACCAAAAACAGTTTTCTGGATGAGATCCATCGGCAATATGTACTCACGGCGCGCGCCAAAGGCGCAAACTGGCGACAAGTGCTTTATGGCCATGTATTTCGCAACGCGATGCTGATAGTTATCGCCGGCTTACCGGGGTCGCTTATCGGTATTTTTCTGACCAGCTCGTTGCTTATTGAATATATGTTTTCACTTGATGGTCTGGGTCTGCTGGGTTATGAATCCCTATTAACGCGTGATTATCCGGTTATTTTCGGCACACTCTTTTTATTTACCCTGATACATCTGGTGGTGAAAATTCTTAGTGATTTGGTTTATCTGTGGGTAGACCCGCGAATCACTTTTGAGAGCCACTCATAATGACCGATTCAGCACTGGAACAGAAAAGCCGGATTTTTTCACCGCTGGCGCAGCGCAGGCTGGCCGTCTTTCTGGCGAAGAGAAAAGTCGTCGTGGCGTTGGTTTTGTGGGTCATTCTATTGGTGTTGAGCTTAAGCGCGGGGGTATTGGCGACCGATAAACCCTGGCTGATCCGTTATCAGGGACAGTATTTCTTCCCCCTGTTAAAAGAGTATCCCGAAACCACCTTCGGCGGTTTTTTGCCTACTACCACCGATTACAGCGATCCCGCTGTGGCGCAATTGATTTTGGCTGAGGGGACGTGGTGGCGATCGCCCATTCCCTGGCGCTGGGATACGCTGGATATCGCCTCGCCAACCAGCGTGCCGGCGCTGCCGTCATGGCGCCACTGGCTGGGAACCGATGATCAGGGACGTGACGTCCTAGCCCGGGTTATCTATGGCATGCGTACCTCTTTGCTATTCGCCTTCGCAGTCAGCTTCGGTGGGTTATTCATTGGGGTAATTATTGGCGGCATTCAAGGATACTTTGGCGGGCGCGTCGATCTCTTCGGCCAACGGCTGATTGAAATTTGGGCCGGCATGCCGGTGCTGTTTCTATTAATGTTGCTATCAAGCGTGGTGACGCCGAGCATTGGCTGGCTGACGTTAATCATGCTGCTGTTCTCATGGATAGGCTTAGTGGACGTGGTGCGGGCTGAGTTTTTACGCACGCGCAATCTGGACTATATCACCGCTGCCATTCTGATGGGGCTGCCCAAGCGGGTGGTTATGCTCAGGCACATCTTGCCGAATGCGATGATAGCGACCCTGACCTATCTGCCTTTTACCTTCACTGGCGCTATCACCACGCTGACATCGCTGGATTTTCTAGGCTTCGGTTTACCGCCGGGCGCCGCATCTCTGGGAGAACTTGTCAGCCAGGCCCGCAATAACCCCCAGGCGCCGTGGTTGGCAATCACCGCCTTTGCCTCGCTGACGCTGCTGCTGTCATTGATGGTTTTTATTGGTGAGGGGGTGCGCGATGCCTTCGATCCTCGTTTTGAACCGTCCCACTAACCGATGAGGATCGAGGGAAAACATGGCTGATTTACTCAGACTGACGGGGCTAAGCATCCGGCATGGCGACCACTATCTGGTCGACCACCTCCATCTGCAGATGCCGCGTGGCGAGACCCATGCTCTGGTAGGCGCTTCCGGATCGGGCAAGTCATTAACCGCTTTGTCGATCCTGGGCCTGCTGCCGCGCTTCCTGCAGATAAGCGGTGGTCGCACGCTTAATGGCACCGATCTCACGACCCTGAATGAGAAGATGCTGATGCGGTTGCGGGGTAACGAGGTCGGTTTTATTTTTCAAGAGCCCATGCTGTCGCTTAATCCTTTACATACCGTGGGCCGGCAAATAATGGAAGCGATAGCTCTACACCGGCCGCAGATAAAAAAACAATTGCGGCAGCGGGCGCTGGAATTATTGCAACAGGTCAAGCTAGCGCCAGGTGAGCGATTTTTCAATGCCTTCCCCCATGCTTTATCCGGCGGCCAGCGGCAGCGGGTAATGATCGCCATGGCTATTGCCAATCGGCCGGCATTGCTAATTGCGGATGAACCTACTACCGCACTGGATGCCACTGTCGCCATTGAGATCCTGGATTTATTGCAGGATATCAAGCAGCGTTTCGGCATGGGGCTGTTATTTATCACCCACGATCTCAATTTAGTACGGCGTTATGCTGACCAGGTAACGGTGCTGAACCAGGGAAAAATGGTCGAACAGGGAGCGGTGCCAGCCCTCTTGCAGCACCCCAGTAAAGCCTATACCCGCTCACTGGTTGATGCCGAGCCTGTCGGCGCGCCGGAGCCGGTAGCGGCTGACGCGCCAGAACTGCTACGTATCAAAGGATTAACTATCGCCTATCCGGAATCGCGCCGCTGGTGGCACCGTGAAGCACCCCCTCCTGCCGCATTGTGCGATATCGACCTGAGCCTGAAAAGGGGCGAAACGTTAGCGGTGGTGGGCGGCTCCGGCTCCGGAAAAACGACGCTGGCGAAAGCAATTTTAGGTATGCAAAAGGGCGATGGCGAAATTATTTTTGACGCTCAGCGAGTCGACCGCTTGCCGATGCAGGGGTGGGGTAATTCACGGCGTAAGGTGCAGTTGTTATTTCAGGACCCTTATAGCTCACTGCCGCCCCGCATGAGTGTGTTTGATATCGTCAGCGAAGGATTGCGGCATTACGATAAAACGCTGACAGGCGCGCAGTTGCGCCAACGGGTTGCTAAAACGCTGGCGGATGTCGAGCTGCCGCAGGATGTCATGAATCGTTATCCTAATGAATTCTCGGGTGGCCAGCGTACCCGTATCGCCCTGGCGCGGGTGCTGATTTTGCAGCCAGAGCTACTGATTCTCGATGAACCTACCGCTGCGCTGGACCGGCTGGTGCAAAAACGTTTAATTGAATTGTTGAGGCGATTGCAAAAAAATTATCAGCTCAGCTATCTGTTTATCAGCCATGATTTGTCGGTGGTACGGGCGATGGCGCACCGCATCCTGGTGCTGCAAGGGGGGCACATCGTCGAGAGCGGACGCTGCGAAGACATTTTTATGCATCCTGAATTCAGCTACACCCGGCAATTAATCGCGGCCCGCGTCGGGTAAATGACCTATCCATCCGATGGATGGGCGGTATTGATATGGTGAGTCTTCATTTATACCTGTCGAGGTACTAACCTACGGTTTTCGTTAAGGAGCTCAACCATGTTAAATGCCAAAAAAGTAGTGGGATCAATTCTGCTGGCCGGTGCCCTCATGCAGGCGCCTGCCGTTTACGCCAATAATCCAGGGCCGCAGCATGTGCTGCAGCAGCAGGCGGGAGGCTATAGTGTTCAGGTAGGTAACATACGTGTCACCTCGTTTACTGACGGGACCGTTCCTCAAAACCTCTACCAGTTGCTGCAACGCTCCACCCCGGAAAACATTGATAAGTTGCTCGCCAGCAATTACCAGAGCAATCCGGTGGAAGCGTCGATTAATGCCTTCCTGATCGAATTACCCCATCATCTGGTACTGGTCGATACCGGATCCGGACAGCTGTTTGGCCCTGGCAACGGCGGACGTCTGATTGAGAGTCTGGCCACCCGAGGCATAACGCCGAAGGACATCACCGATGTGCTGCTGACCCATGCCCATTCCGATCACGCCGGCGGACTGGTAAAGGATGGCCAGCGGGTCTTTAGCCATGCGAACATCTTTATTGGCAAACCGGATGTGGATTTCTTTTTCCATAACGAGAATCAGCAAAAAACGGGATATGATAAAAGTCACTTCGACTTTGCACAACGCACCCTGAAACCTTATCTTGATGCCGGTAAGATTAAGACATTTTCAGGCAGCGCTGAAGTCCTTCCGGGCATTACCGGCACGGTTCATCCCGGCCATACGCCGGGTTCTGCCTTTTACACGTTAACCAGCGAGGGCGAGAAAATAACTTTTGTCGGCGATATCATCCACGTCGCTGCCGTACAGTTTCCTCAGCCTGATGTGACCATTGCCTATGATGAAAATCAGGACCTCGCCGCCAGGGTAAGAAAAGCATCATTTGCAGCGTTCGCCAAACAGGGTGACCTGATTGCTGCGCCGCATCTGCCCTTTCCGGGCATAGGGCACGTTGCTGATACCGGGAATGGCAGCTATGACTGGGTGCCGGTGACCTATACCAACCGTGCCGGTAAGTAAGCCTTTTTTGCCGGCGGTGGCCCAGAATTTGACTATCGCCTCAGACCGGATGCCAAAATGAATCGCCTATCAGACATCGATATAGACCTTTTGCTGACGCTTGATGCCTTACTCATTGAGCAGAACATCACCCACGCCGCCAGCCGGCTGGGCATCAGTCAGCCGGCGATGTCCGCCAGACTGGCGCGCCTGCGCACTATTTTAGGCGAGCGGTTGTTCATCCCTTCCCCGCACGGACGTGGGGTATTGCCATCCCCCCGGGCTGAATCGCTGCGACCTTTGGTCAACCAGGTGCTGAAAGGAATTAGTTCGATTCTGGAGCCGGCAGATTTCGAGCCGGCGAGCAGCAACCGGACCTTCGTGGTCGCCCTGCACGAAAACCCGGCGCTGATGCTGGGTTCCGATCTGTTGAATCATATCAGGGACGCGGCGCCCCGCGTCCGCCTGCGTTTTTCTTTGCCGGACAACAGCCGTTTGGCGGCGCAGTTGGAGAGTGGTGACGTCGATGTTTATATCGGCGTCAGTTCCGGCGCCCACGATTCCTGGATCGGCCGCAAACTGTTCGAGGATGAATTTGCCACTGCCCAGCGTAAAGGACATCCACGGGGGAGGGGATCGCTGGATTTGGCCTCCTTCTGCTCATCGTCCCATTTGGTGGTCTCTTCCGAAGGCGATCCCTTTACCGGCTTTGTCGATCGCGCGCTTGCCGGTAAGGGATTACACCGCAGTGTGCTAATGTCGACACAAAGTTACGCGATGGCTCCGCCAATCGTTGCGAATACCGATCTGCTTTGTACGCTGCCGCGCCGTCTGCTGCATCGCTTTACTGAAACGCTTGATATTTTTGCCCCCCCACTGCCGCTTCCACCGGTTTCAGTCAGCGCTTACTGGCATCCGAGAAATAATGATGACTCCGCTAATATTTGGCTTCGCTCACAGATATACCTCGCCGCCGGGCTCAGTTCGGAGCAAGCTGGCTGGCAAAAAGGCCGGCCGCGCTGACCGCATCGATAGCGATTTTACCCAGTTGTCGATTGATGGCGCCGGCCAAGGCAATAGTGGAGAAGCCGGTACATGAAAATGCAATCACCTCAATACCCTGCCGATACAATCCGTCGGCGCAGGCCAGCGAGGCTTCGCGCCCTTCGGGCGTCAGCAGGTCGGTGGTGTTGGTGACACCTTGCGGTCGTGCATAGAGGATGTCTTCACCCAATAGATTTCTGAAGGGTGCCGGCGCATTTGCCCCAATCCCCATCACCGCCACCGGACGCTGCAACAACGCCGCTATACTGGCCGCGGCGCTGCCGGCGCTGACGACCGGAATGGACACTGCCTGGCGCAGCGCCGCCAGGCCGGGATCGGCGGCACAGCTCAGGAACAACGCCTTACATCCATCCTGCTCAAGCTGCCGGCCCAAAGCCACAATCTTCGGCACGGCGCGGGCTTCGCTGGCGGCATCAAATATCCCGGTAGGCTGGTCGGCAATGCAGCGGCTCAGCGAGGCAATACCGTACTGCTGTTCTATCAATCGGCCATGTTCGCCGACAAAGTTCGGATCGTCGTGCGTCAATACTCGGATAATCCCTAACATACTGTTCTCCTGTCAGAGTAATGGGTGGCCGGCAGGCAATATGATCGCCTCCTGTCCGGCTTTGAACAGCAGCGTCGGATGTGGGCCGTGCGCATAGGCTTGCTGGCCGCTCACTGCTATCCAGTTGCCTTCCGGCAGGCCAATAACGTCAAGCTCGGGGGAGAGCGCCAGCAGTTCACGGATCCGTTGCTCACGCGTTTCGCCCTGATGGCCGGTCGGCAGGGCATTGGTAAAGTGCGGATTAATCTGCAGCGGGAACAGGTTCAGCGCATCCAGGCCACCGGGATCGGTAATCGGCATATCGTTGGTGGTGCGGATACTCGGGCATGCAAGGTTGGAACCGGCGCTCCAGCCCACATACAGCGCACCCTTTTTCACCGCTTCGGTTATCGGTTTCAGCAAACCGCGCGTGCGGCATTCCTTCAACAGATTAAAGGTATTGCCGCCGCCGACCATGATCACATCGGCAGCGGCAATGGCTGCCGCCGGATCGGCCTGGGTGTGGATGCCGACGATGTCGAGTTCAAGATCATTAAACGCTTTGCCGACCTTATCGGTATAGCTATCCCAGTCCTGGGTGATGCCGGCAAAAGGAATGAAAACCACCGACTGGCCCGCCGCAACATGTTTGGCCAGCAGCGGCACCGCATGGTGCAGGTAGCTGAAGCCCGGGGTGGAGGAGTTGCTCAGTAATAGCATTTTCATGGTGTTGACCTCTTACAATATATTGCGCAGTAGATCCGCCAGTAACTGGTTTGACAGCACCACCGGCTGACTGACATGCCGGGCGCAGATGGCCTGATGCCAGGCGGTATAGCCCATGCAGTCGGTGAGAATTATGTCGGCCCCCTGGTCGGCCAACTGCCGGGCGGCGGCGGCCAGTTCGTCTTCTGAAGCGGTATAGGGCGAGGCGACGGCAAACACCGGCGTGCGCGCCGCACCGCGCCACTTCTCTAGCTCGCTGGCTATCTGAGACGCCAACGGTACCAAAATACCCGCCTGCCGATCGCCTACCAGCGCGTTCAGGGTCGGCGGCAGTAGGCGATCAGGTTCAATCAACCAGGCGCCGTCACCGTGCAGACCGTGGAATTCACCGGTGCAAAGCAGCACCACCATTTCACAGCCGGCGGCCGCCAGTTCACTGATTTTAAGCTGCACCGCCGCGCCGACCGCCGTTTTACCCATCACCACCGCCCGACCGTCCAGCAGGCGCGAGGTCAGCACCGCCGCGCCCGGTTCGACCGGAAAACGGCCAGCGATGGCGTCATCATCCAGACCGTCCAATATCCCGGCGTGCAGGCAGGTGACATGAGCCGGCAAGGCCTTTTCAAGAATGGGTGTAATATCGCTGCGCGGCGCCTGACCGATAGTCAGGGTGCCTATTTTTCGGCGTATCATCTCAGGCCTCCGGCTGACGTTGTTGCAGCTGCGCCAGCGAACCATAAAGCTTCAGTAAATGCTGATATTCATCTGCATTGAAAAACTGGCAGGTGCCTCTGGAGAACTCTTTCGCCACTTCCACCGCAAATTTGCACGCCAGCGCGATATCGACTTCATGGCTGGCGCCGGTGCCGCAGCCGGGAACAATGCCTTCGGCGGTGATGGCCAGGCCAACTACCGGGGCGCGGGTAGCAATCGAGGGCTGCAAAATACTGTTCAGATGGTAAACGCCGTTGCCGTACGGCGTGATGTCCTGGGTTGTGATGGGAAATGTCACCGGCAGTTTACCGGTCGTCATTTCCATTATCCGCAGCAGATCTTCCGACACCCGCAGGATATAGCCTTCCTTGACCGTCGGCGAAATCGCAAAGCCTTTATGGTTGATGATACGGTTGCCTTTGGTGGTATCGATTGACAGCACCGCATCCATCTCATCAGTGACTTCCTGCTCGTTCATATCTTCGGTTTCGACCGGCGAGTCCATAAAGTCTACCGGTTCATGAGGGCGGGTGGGCGCATCCGGGCAGATATGGGTGGTGATAATTACATCGCCCGGCAGGCTGTCGCCCTGGCGCTGCATTTCGGCAAGCTTGAGCGCTGAGGCGACTGCCGCAACGGCCCCGTCGGCATCGGACACCATACCGATGCGACCTGGCCGGGCGCCGATGCCGCCCAGGCGGCCGACAATGCCCAGCGTCGGCGCATTGCCGCCCAGCCGCTTCCCCTCGGTGCCGGGAACCACGATTTTGATAAAATCGGTTTTACCCTTCAGGCCGTGAACCTCTTTCACCGTGACCTCGACGTCGGCATAACCGGCCAGCAGCTCCTGCACTTTTTTTCCGCTGGCCCAGGCGCTGTCCAGCAATTCGAATACCTGCAAAGTTTGATATAAGCTCATGATTATTCCTTAATTGAATGCATTATTTTTTGCCGCTCGGCAACACCGAGCTGAAGAAACTGAACAGGGCATCGCCGGCGATCATCCCGGCCGCCAGTACTTCCATCTTATTGCGTGCCGGTTCACCGCCCACGCGCAGCCAGATAGAACGGATAGCGATACCGATAAGCACCGCCCAGCCGGCCATCGGGTTGTTGATTAATAAGCCGGTCGCCAGCAACACCCCCATCTGACGGCCCGGACCGCCGACCCATTGGATAAGCGCACCCGGAACGGCCCATATCAGCAGGGATTTGGCGATTTCGGTTGAGACGCCCGCATTGATCGCCGCCACGTACACTTTGGCCACCGGCGGAATCAGTCCCTGGGCGAAGTAGCCTTTATAGATAAACAGCACCACCGGGATGGCGACCACAAACGCCAGCATGGCGGCCAGCAGTTGCTGACGGCGTCCGTCAAGTTCGAAGGCGGTAAACTCGCCTTTACCCCGCAGGATCCAGCCGGCCTTCAGGTCATAGCCCATATCGGCAAACGCCGGGCCGGTGGCTGCCGAGAAGCCGCACAGCATGGCCAGCGCTTCCGGCGGGAAGCCAATCAGAATGCCGACCAGCAGGGTAATCAGCGCCACGGCGAACGCCGGGAACCAGCCGGAATGCATGGCGGCCAGGCCGACGATCATCTGGTGCAGGAAAGCGGCAAAGGCGGCGTAAAGCATAAACGCCAGTAGCCAGGGCAACGACAGATGGGCATACAGGCCGCTGGTCAAGGCAATCAGTACTGAAATGGCTGCAAAACCCAGCGCGCCGAAACGCAAGGTCTTGCCAATCTGTGCGTTCTGCGTTTCCGGTAATACCGATGGCGATTCACGGCGGCTAGGCGCAGGGCTTTTGCCCGGCCGTACCAGCTTGACGATCTGAAACAACGCCACTACACCGGCTCCGGCCATCATGCCGTGCGGGATGTAGAGTTTATTGATATCAATACCAAACATCGGCATGGAATAACCGCGCAGCAGGAAGCCGACACCCAGCATGCCCAGTGCCCAGATATTGCCGATAAAAGCGGTGCCCAGCGCCGCCATCGGGAATTTAAACCAGGAGCCGATAGCGCCCATGGCAATGCCGACGCTCAGCAATGCAGCGTGTTTACCGCCCTGATCGCCGGCCTTGATCGACTCGGCAGCCGCCACGCCCGGAGGCCATGCACCCTCTGCCGGAAAGATGCGGGTGTTGAACAGACGATAGAGCAAATAACCGTCCAGCAGCATGGCCAGTGCGACGCCGACGAACATCGGCATCACCATATCCTGGCGGCCAAACAGCCATGGAATCGCAATCGGCAACAGCAGCGAGTTGGCGGCGCCAAAGGTGGCGGCTGAGGTAGCGCTTTGCGCGAGGTTCTGAATATGAATCGAACGGAAACGGGCAAAGCATTGCAGCGGGATCCGGGCAATCACCATTGCCACCATCGCACCAATGATGGCGGTGTTAGGCGTGACGCCCAGTGTGGTTAACAGCTGAACGCCGATGATCGCGCCAAACACGCTGAGCACCAGCAGCAGCAGTAAGGTGACTGGAGCGAAAGTGCGGGGATGTTCCGCTGCTTGGTGATGGGATGATTCTGCATGCGCATTCTGACTCACGGTGATTCTCCAGGAATGGGATAACGTTAAGGTTGGTGGCTGACCAGGGTGTCACCGGTTTTCTCGGCAATAAGCAGGGCGGTTTCTTTCAGTAAGGCGGCAATCCGTTGCAGTTCTTGCGGCTGCGCCAGCGTCTGGGGAAATGACAGACAAAAGGCCACCGCTTCATGGGTAGTGGGATCGCCGATGGCGCAACTGACCGAGGCGGTATCGGCAACGGACTCGTTTATCGCGCTGGCAAAGCCCTCTTTTCTGGTGCGATTAACCGCAGCCACCAGTTTGTCAATCTGATGGCTGCCACCGTTTAGTTGAGCTGCCACTGTCGGGCTGTGGAAAAAAGCCTGCAGTTCGGTGTCGGAAAGACGAGCCAGCAACGCCCGGCCGGTCGAGGTGCCCCATGCCGGAGAGCGGGAGCCCGGCCAGGTGACTATCGGCAGCGTCTGGCGTCCGTGAATAACCCGCAGCACCAGGATTTCCTGGCTGTCGAGCATCGATATATAGCCGGTGTAACCGGTCTGCTCGCACAGTGAGCGCAGGGCGTTATCGACCAGGTCACTGAGCGGCGCCTGGCGATTTATCAACTGGGATACCGCTACCATCAGCGGCCCAGGCAAGAAGACTCCCTTGGCATCGTCTTTTTCGATATAGCCGTAGGATACAAGCTGGTTCATGACGCGTGAGGCAGTACTCTTCGGCATGCCAAGATGGGCGATGACATCACTGATGCGGATGCCGCCCTTAAGCGTCACCATCAACTTTAGAATATGGGCGGTGGTGTCCAGCATAGACATAGCAAAGTCTCAAAAAATGGGATTATGTTCCATTAATTGAGATTGCAAAAGTGATGCCAAAACTAACTCATTGAAAAATGCTGAATAAGGGAAATAGGGTAAACAGGTTGCACCGATTATGGGCGCAAGTTTGGTGCATTGGGTCAGTGATGGGGCGGGCAGTGGCGGTATTTTCGTCATAGCGAAGCGTCTGAAGGGTGAAGAAATGCCTTATGGCATTGGGGTTGCGCATTGGGGAGCAAGAGAGCCCACGGTGAGAATCATGGGCGCAAATCTGGGTGCATTGTGCCGGTATTGGCGGGGCGGCGATGTAAAACGCCCCGTTAGACAGGGCGTTTTCCTTTCAGATCACTACTTTTACCATCACATGTTGTTAATCGATTTCCAATCTCTTTAGCGGCCCAACGATAAAGATATAGGCAAAGGTGCCGATCACGCCCATCAGTCCCACATATAAAATGGCGTAATCAAATGAACCGGTGCGCGTCAGGATAAAACCTATCAATAGCGGCGTGACGATACTGGCGATGTTGCCAAAAAAATTAAACAGGCCGCCAGCGATGCCCAGCACTTCTTTGGGCGAAGTGTCGCTGAGAATGCACCAACCGAGATTACCAAACCCTTTGGCAAAAAACGCAATGCTCATTACCAGCACGACGATAAAATCCGAGCTGACATAGTTGGCACAGATGATCACGCTGGAAAGGATCATGCCGGCCATCACCGGTGTTTTTCGTGCAAAGGTCAGACTGTAGCCTTTTCTGAGCAGGTAATCGGAAAACAGCCCGCCCAGGATACCGCCGATAAAACCCGCTATCGCCGGGATAGACGCCACCAGCCCGACTTTAAGGATGGTCATGCCGCGGGCCTGGTAAAGATAGGTCGGAAACCAGGTCAGGAAAAACCAGGTAATTGAGGTCAGGCAGAACTGGCCGATATATACCCCTACCATCATCCGGTTGGATACCAAGGCTTTGATGTGCCTGATATTGAAAGATGATGCTTTGCGCGCCGCCGCCAGATCGGGAATGCCGCCGCCACTGCGAATATAGTCGATTTCCGCCTGATTTACTCCAGGGTGCTGCTGTGGGTCGCGTACATACCACAGCCAGGCAATACCGATAGCGATACCGGCGGCACCAATATAATAAAAAATATAGTGCCAGCTCAGCGCCTGCAAAATATAGGTCATCAATGGGGTAAAAAGCGCGAGCGAAATATACTGCGCCGCGGCATAGATTGACGTAGCGAACGCCCGTTCTTTATTTGGGAACCATTGCACCGAGAGACGACTATTGGCGGGAAAAGCCGGCGCTTCAACCGCGCCCATTAAAAAGCGCAGCACAAACAGGATGATGAAGGGTGAAGCGAAGAGATACACATAGCCTTGCATGACGGTAATCGCCGACCAGGCGATAAGGGCCACGCCATAGACCAGACGAGCGCCGAGTTTATCCAGGATCCAGCCGCCGGGCAATTGCATCAGGACATAGGCCCAGCCAAAGGCCGAAAAAGCCCATCCCATCATGCTGGCATCGAATCCCAGCTCCTTGCTCATAAACGGTGCCGCTACTGACAAGGTCGCGCGGTCGACATAATTAAACACCGTGGCGATAAAAATAAAGCCCAGTATGATAAAACGGGTATGAGTCTTAGCTGTTGGCTTCACTGGGTGATTGGCGGATGACATTATGCTTTCCCTCATTTTTTATAGAGTAGGGTGGTCACTGGAGAAAGAGTTGAGGTGAAAATGGCAAACGGGAGAACCCGTTCCACGGCTGGCGCGCTAACCGCACAATAACGCGCCAGGGCTATCAGCTAGTGTGGCTATTGATAACCACTTTTCCCTGAGTCCAGGCGCGGCTTTGCTCATGCAGACTAAAGCCGAGGCCCGGCCGATCGGGTACCTGCATATGGCCATTGCTGATAGCGAACCGCTCATTAAACACTGGCTCCAGCCATTCGAAATGTTCAACCCAGGTCTCATGGGCATAGGCGGCGGCCAGGTGCAGATGTATTTCCATCACAAAGTGCGGCGCCATGGTCAGGCCGCGATTTTCCGCCAGGGCGGCGATTTTCAGGAATGGCGTGATGCCACCAATGCGTGGAGCGTCATGCATCAGTACATCGACCGCACCGGTGGAGATAAAGTCGGCCACCTCATTGGCGCTGGTGAGCATTTCGCCGCTGCCGATCGGAGTAATCAGCTGTTGCGACAGGGCGCGATGCCCTTCGATATCGTAGGCATCCAGGGGTTCTTCTATCCACTGCAATTCATATTGTTCCAGAGCCTTGCCCATTCGCAATGCGGTGGTGCGATCCCACTGCTGGTTAGCATCCACCATCAGCGGCACCTGTTCGCCCAGCGCCTGCCGTATCTGTGCGACCCGTTGCAAATCCAGCCGCCGGTCCGGGTGGCCGACTTTCATTTTGATGCCGCCGATGCCGCGTGCCAGTGATTGATGGGCTTTATCGACGATTTCCGCCGCTGAGGCCTGCAGATAGCCGCCCGAGGTGTTGTAGCAGCGGACTTCGTTACGATGAGCCCCCAACAATTTGGCCAAGGGTAATCCGGCGCGCCGGGCTTTTAAATCCCAAAGAGCGGTGTCCATGGCAGCGATGGCCTGAATGGCGACGCCGCTGCGGCCGACCGATGCCCCGGCCCAGACCAGCTTGCTCCAAATCCGGGCAATGTCATTGGGATCTTCGCCAATCAACAACGGCGCCACTTCCCGGGCATGGGCAAACTGCGCCGGCGCACCGGTGCGCAGCGTATAGGTGAACCCGAGCCCGCTGAACCCCTGCTCGGTCTCAATTTCGGCGAATAACAAGGCAACGTCTTTCAGGGCCTTTTGCCGGCCGGTCAATACTTTGGCATCGCTGACCGGGATGTGCAGCGGTACGTTAATAGAGGAAAGGGTAATTTGGCGGATACGATCGGCCGCTACGGACGTCGCTCCCGCTGATGCATGCGCCATGGAATGACCTTATTGGTTAACGGTAAACACATACCGGCGATAGATTGTCACGCAGCCGGCAAAAATGCCGCCCGGCCCACAGTTCATCGCCGGCGGTTGCTGTTATCTTGTGCCGGTCGACTAATACTGTCTATTTCAAACCTGGCATCGATTAATACGGGGATTGAATCAATGTTTGAACTCGGGCAACTGCGCTGTTTCACCACCGTCGCGACAGAGCTGAGCTTTCGGCGTGCCGCCGAGCGGCTTAATATGACGCAACCGCCGCTGAGCCGTCAGGTGCAGATGCTGGAACACCAATTGGGGGTGAAGTTGCTCGAGCGTACTACCCGTTCGGTAAGCTTGACCCCGGCCGGCAGGGCGTTTTTCATCGAGGCCAACCAGCTGCTGGAACGTGCCCAGAATGCCGCCATGACCGCCAGGCGAATCGCCAGTGGCGATATCGGCAGCATCACCATCAGCTTTGTTTCCTGTGCGGTGTACGAGTTTTTACCTGAGGTTATCAATCGGGTGAAAGCAGATCATGCGCAAATTGATATCCATTTGCATGAAATGACTACTCATGGCCAGCTGGAGAGCGTGCGTCTTCGTCAGGTGGACATCGGCATCGTGCGCTCGACCCACAGCCAGCATGGCTATCGCTGCGAAAGCCTGGTCAAGGAACCGTTTGTATTGGCGATCCCCCGGCACCACCCGTTGGCCGGCGCAGCACGATTGACCCCTGACTCGTTGGATAAGCAGCCGTTTATTACCTATGCACTGTCATCCTGGCAACCTTTCCATGAGTTGATAACCGGAATGTTCCGCGCCTGCGGCATCCATCCGGACTATAGCTATCAGCTAGGGTCTACCGTCACCATCTTGTCGCTGGTGAACGGCGGTATCGGCTTGGCGCTGGTCCCTGCCTGCGCGGCGCGCATCCGCTTTGAAAACGTGGTGTTTCGTGAAATCGATCTGGACGGGGGGCTCTACAGCGAGCTGTCGTTGGTATGGCGTGATGATAATGATAATCCGGTGTTGCCGCTGTTGCTGGATACGCTGCGCCAGTCGGTCCAAAACCGGCGAACGGTCGCGGCGCCAGTGCCGGGGAGCCGCCCGCAACGGCATAACAGCCAGCACGTCACCTAAGATCCCGCCCGCTATTGGCGGGCAGGATCCTCCCGCGTTCAATTTTTAATAGAGGTACTGTCCGGTCAGGACAACGCTTCTTCCTGCCCCCCAGGCTCCCTGACTGTAAAAGCCGATCTGATTGTAATATTTATAATCAAACAGATTATTCACATTCAACTGGGCGGAAAGATTTTTGGTGAATTGATAACGCGCCATAAGGTTAGTGGTGGCGTAACTGCCCTGGCTGACCCGTTCATTGCCGTTTGGCCCGGTCGCAAGGGTGTAAACCTCACTCTGCCAGTTAACGCCGCCTCCCAGCGTCAGACTGTTCCATCTACCGGGTAATTGCCAGGTGGTGAATCCTTTTATCAGTGTCCTGGGCTGGTTGGTCGAGATCGGTTTTCCCTGATTGTCCTCGCCAGTCCAGTGGGTCCAACTGGCTGCAATATTCCAACCGGGCGCAATTTGGCCTGAGGTTTCCAACTCGAAGCCACGGGACCGGGTGCCCTGCGCGGCGTAATAGGCCTGGTTTGTGGTACCGGGAACCCGATGATTGGTGTCAATCTGGGCCAGGTTATCCTGTTCTATCTGGTATACGGCAGCGCTGGCATTCAACCGGCCGCCAAAAAATTCTCCTTTGATACCGGATTCCCAGGCTTGGCCATCCAGCGGCTCGAGCCAGTCACCGTTTTTATCCTGGCTGCTTTGGGGATTGAAGATACTGGTGTAGCTGATATAAGCGGTATAGTTTTCGGCAAAATCATATAAAAGCCCGGTATAAGGGGTGAATGCGCTTTTATTGATATTGTCACTCCCGCCATCTGATTTGATATCTCGCGTCTTCCATTCGCTGTAACGTCCTCCGATGATAAGCGTAAGCGGTTCC
Source organism: Biostraticola tofi (assembly GCF_004343195.1). GTDB lineage: Bacteria > Pseudomonadota > Gammaproteobacteria > Enterobacterales > Enterobacteriaceae > Biostraticola > Biostraticola tofi. The sequence goes on from NZ_SMCR01000002.1 coordinate 315,207, forward strand.
GCAAGGCTTAGTCGCACAGCGCTGTACACTCCATCTTGCCGCTCGGTCTGACGAGAGGAGGGCGATGCATCTGTCCAGTCCGGCTCAGGATAAGCACCGTTCCATTTAAGAAAATTACCTACCGGTATGGTGGAGGCAGAACCCCGGTAATCAATGGCCGATTTCTGTTTTTTGGTGCTGGCCCCCACCACGGCTTCATGTTCCCGACCCAATAATGAAAAAGGCCCTGAAGCTTTTGCATCCAGACTGTTCTGCTTCCTGTCGCCAAAATACCATGACGGCGATGCAGACATTCCCTGGCCGGAAACACGATCAGGCCAGCCACTCATAAACAGCAATTTGGCATCAATTTCGTGACGGGAGTGGGCGCCGGAAATCTGCAGGTTCCAGTCATTGTTGAAGTGGTGCTTCAAGGTGGCAAAGGCGCCCTGGGTGGTACTGGCCCACGATGTCCAGTCAGCGCCGATATTCAGCGAGCGTCGCCAGTCAGTACGTCCGCCGTCGGCATACCACAGTGGGAAGCCTCCCCAGCTGCTGCCTTCAGGATCATTATCCTGATAGTTAGCCCCCAGACTCAATGAGGTATCATCGGTGAGATCAGCATCTATAACGCCATAAAAGATCTTTTTCTTTTTTCCGTAGCCGTCTAGAAAGGATTTTGAATCTTCCCAGGCAGTGACGATCCGCCCACGGACATCCCCGCTGTCGCTGAGCGGGGCAGATAAATCGGCAGTGGTCCTGTAAGCATCCCAACTGCCGGCACTGGCGGTAATATCGGCCATAAATTCGCGGCTATTGGCATGTTTGCGAATCAGATTTATCGAAGCCGAAGGGTTACCTGCCCCTGTTAACAGCCCGGTAGCCCCTCTGACAACGTCAATCCGGTCATAGATAATCGGGTCTATTGCCGACTCACCCGCGTCATAGCCGGTATTAAAACTGGTTGGCACGCCATCATACTGATAATTGGTAATACTAAAGCCGCGGGAACTGAAAGAATAGCGCTCCACATCATAGTTGTAAGCTGAAATACCGGGAGTACTGGCCATCACATCAACCAAAGACCGCATATTTTCGTCTTTAATCCGTTGACTGGTCATTACCGAAACCGACTGGGGAGTTTCTCGTATGCTGAGGGGCAGACCGGTGGAGGAGGTCGTCGAACCGGTAGTATATGAACCCGTATATTCAGTGCTGCCATCGGCCGGAAAGGGAGAGGCAATCACTTCCAGGGTTTCCTCTGACTTTTCTTCGGCCGCCTTGCCTGGTTCATCGGCATAGACCATCACCGGATTCAGGCATAATATCATTCCACCCGCCAGAGGATAAATCAGTCCTTTCATTATTTGTCCTCTTTGCCAATAGCCGTTAAATCTATTTTTATTATGTCATCCTGCCGGGTACTCATTTCCTCTTTAGGCTGTTTGACGCTGGTATATAAGCTATTACCGTCAGCAGAGACAGCTAAGCTATTGGGCAACAATGCAGTGGTTATCGCTGCCTTAACCCGATACGTCTCGCTGTCTACGATACTGATACGCTTCGCATTACGATGAGAGATATAGATTTCATTTCGCAGCGGGTTAAACAATACGGCGAGCGAGTTAATAACATCAATTCGTTGCACTATTTTACCGCTTGTCACATCAACAACCAGCACGCCCGCGACATCAGGATCGGTAATAAATGCGCGTCCTTTTTTTTCATCCAGACTGATATTCAGTAAAAAATGTTTTTTATCCGGCTCGACAGTCAGTCGTTTTTTTATTTTATAATTTTGGGCATCAAGCGTAATCATTTCCCCACTGCCGTTCACCAGATAAATGCTATTACGGGTAAGGTCTAATGCTATACCGGTGACCGAATTTCCCAGCCCCTCAACGGTGTTGATTTTTTCCCCAGCGGCGGTATCTATGACCCATAGAACCCCTTTTTCGGCGGAGCTTGAGACATACAACCTGTGGTTTTTCCGGTCGAACACCATTTCACGCGTCGGTTTGAAACGGTCTCCCTGCCTGCTCTCGCTGAGCTGAATTATCGACAGCTCCTTGCCGGTCTCAGTATCGATGACCGTTACCGAGCCATCCAACGTATTACCGATATAAAGCCGCTGGTTTTCTTCATCCAGCGCAGTGGCAAACGCCAGGCGGCTAATCTTGATTTCCGCTTCCGTGTTCAGGGTCGCCGCGTTAAGTTGGTAGACCACGCCGCGAGACTTTTCGCGGTCAAATGACGGCGAAGAAGCAGCAAAAAGGCGCTGCTTATCACCATCAAATGACAATTCATACAGACCATGACCGACGGTTTTTGTCAGGAAGGTGGACGCTGGGATTTCTGCGGCATAGGAGTAGCAAGGCAACAGTAAAATGAGAGAGGCAATGGCCTGACGGCTAATGATTCTTTTGGAAACAGGCTGATACAGGGGAAGTTCCATTTTACACGCTCTTACAATTTGTAGGGACCTCATTATAAGCATTGTTGATAACGATTATCAATATCATATGCGGTAGTGCGTCAGGCCTATGCTGGATCGCCTATAAGCCGGGTAGAAGCTCACCATCGAGCGGGATCGGCGTTTGCAGGGGTATGCGGTATGCCGGGACCTAAGCACAGGACCCATTGACCCAAACAATGGCCATGGCGGGAGTCGATCGGCATAGGGCAGCGGTGTTTTTGCTTCAGACGGCTTTAATGCCGTCAGCCTTGATTACAGCGCACTTTTATCGGTTCCGGCATTTCGGGATTGCTGGAATAAGGGCGCATTGTTGATCACCCACTGCCAGAGCGGCAGCATATTAATCAGCATTTCCTTGCCCAGCTCGGTCAATTGATAATCCACTCGGGGATGGGGCGTTTTCTGATGATGATCATGACGACTGACCAGACCATCGCGTTCTAGCTGGCGCAGCGTTCTGGTCAGCATCCGTTGAGTAACCCCGGGTAAGGCTTTTATCAGCTCAGCATGCCTGAGCGTTCCCTGTACTCCCAGGGTGTAAATTACGCCCAATGACCAGCGGTTGCCGGCATGGGAAAGAATGTCCCGCTTCAGGGAATCATTTTCGTCACTTAGCGCATCGCAGATAGCGGCAAATGCCTTGATTTGATTATCACCCAATTTCATTACGCCTCCCGGTATCAACTCTGTACCTTATTGTCGCCCCGCGGCATTACATGCAGGATAGGGGGCAATCAAAGGAGAAAAGTATGCACCATAACGTTCAGAACACATTTAGCAAAATTCTCATTCTTGGCGCCGGTGAACTTGGCATGGCGATGATCAAGGGATTCCTGAAGCAACGAGAGACGCAGCCGGCCACCTCCCTCACGGTGTTATTGCGTCCCTCAAGTGCAGACAGCAACCCATCCCCGGGTCAAACGCTGCGGTTGCAACAGTTGGCATGCTGGCAAGTCGAAACAATCACTGCAGATTTCAGTCTGCAGACCGCTGAAGAACTGGCGGCTGTTTTTGCTCCCTATGATGCCATCGTGAACTGCAGTGGTTTTGTCGGCGGCGCCGGCACCCAACTGAAAATTTCTCAAGCTGTGCTGCTGGCCGGCGTGAAACGCTTCTTCCCCTGGCAGTTCGGCGTCGATTATGACGTTATCGGTATGGGCAGCGGCCAGCCAGTCTGGGATGAACAACTGGCTGTGCGGCAGCTGTTACGCAGCCAGCAACAGACATCCTGGGTAATTGTCTCTACCGGCATGTTTACCTCCTTTCTGTTCGAAGACAGTTTTGGGGTGGTCGATATAGCCGGGCATAAAGTGCGTGCGTTGGGGGAGGCGAGTTATGCGCTGACCCTGACCACGCCGGAAGATATTGGGCTGCTGACGGCAAAGATATTTTTTGATTACCCGCTGATTGAAAACCAGGTGATATTTATTGCCGGAGATACGCTGACGTATCAACAACTGACCGACCGGCTAAGTCAGCATTATGGTGTACGCTTTTCACTGGAAGTGATCGCTAAAGAACGCCTTAAAGCGCTGGCGGAAACTTCACCCGCTGACGGACAAGCCGCCTACCGACTCGCATTTGCCAGACCAGACGGTTTGGCATGGCCATTATCAGACACGTATAATGGCCGCCATGGCATTCAGATGACCGATATAAGGCGGTGGCTGGCGGAAAATAAACGCCCATGTTGATAGGTAAAGGTAAGGTAACAGCTTGCAGTCACCGCACCATCAAGGTCTTTCATCGCTGGGGCAACGGGATCGGCTGTGACATGGGCCAGCATTAGCCACAATATACCGCTCTGGCAAAGCATCTAGTCCTGCTTGGCCCCGTCGCCGCAGCGATCGCCGCCGAGGGAATCGATACACTCAGGGACCAATCTATTGTCATTTGAAACGCATGATCAAATTACCGCATATAATTATAAACCGCCAAGAAGTGGCTTATAAGGACAATGACATGAAAATAATGATGGCTTTATCACTGATGCTTTTTCCACTTGCCCAGGCAGTGGCTGCAGACTGCGGTAATGCTCAAACGCAATCTGAAATCAACCAGTGTGCTTCGGCGGACTATAAAAAAGCAGATAAGGAGCTGAATAACGCTTATCAAAAAGCACTGAAACTGACTTTAGGCGAGCAAAAAAACCTACTGCAGTCCGCGCAAAAAAAATGGATCAGCTATCGCGATGCCGACTGTAAATTTCAAACTTATAAATCCAGCGACGGCACGGTAAGTCCGATGAATACGGCTATCTGCCGGCAAGCTAAAACGGAGCAGAGAACCAAGGAGCTTCAGACCATGCTGAACTGCCCAGAAGGTGACGTTAGCTGCCCGCTGTAGCTGCGATATTGGCACTCAGACCTGTCTCTTCAGGCCGCGGACTGTGACGTAAAGGGGGGCGGTATTTTGCTGTGGCAATGCCTGCGCCGCGCTGAATACGTAACCTTTAGGTGCCAATTTCCAGAGAACGGGATAGGGCGACGAAAAAATCAAATACCGTGAAAGCAAAAAACCAGCCCTGAGGCTGGTTGCTTTAATTCATGGTGCCTCGACTCGGCATCAAATCCGCGATTAATGTAGTATTTATAAATGTTTTAATCTTAATCGCATGGAGCAAAGCCCCGGCTAAAGCCCCATGGCAATCCGCTGCGGTTTTGTGATTGGTAACACAACGTAAAAGCAGTTTAATATCAACCAGTTATCTAATCTATGTATTTAATTAAAAAAATTGGTACTATTTTCGAGATGTTGTCACACGGAAGTTGAGATAATTAAATATTATGGCTCAATTTACTCACTTTGAGTCCGGGCTTCTGAATCCAAGTTTCAGCGTACGGCTCATGGCCATAGCCTCTGCAATCTGGCCATCATAATCAAGATGCGTTATTATTTATTGATAATAAATAGGATTATATGTAATAAGGGATGATCGGCGCGGTTGTAGAAAGATCACATTTGATGAAATATTCAAATTAAAATATTGTGATTTAATTCATCCGAGGTGAAAATGAATAATTTCGTTAACGGGTTTAAATTTAACCGGAACTTTGGTAATGATACTCGCGGGGGCCAGCCCCAGTAAATGGGTTAAATGAATGAATTCTACGACATCCAGCTACGTTCACCGTTTTCAACTGTGGCCATAAATTACTGGGGACGATCTAGCGCCTGCGCCAAAATTTCCTGCGTGATCTCTTTCTCAGTGCGAGCCTAACGAAGCCGGTAGCTGTCAACGAAGTTGACACATTTATTCGTTTTTACGCTGTGAATTTAAGCCCGGTATCTGGCTTGTCCGGATTCAACATTACTACCTCGACTCGTTGCCATTGACGGCATGACATTGCCCACCGTTCCAGTCGGGTTTTTCTGGTCGATTCATATAACGCTTTTCGTTTTGCCAGCAGGTTTATATCTTCTCCCTGGTGCCGCTGTTCCGGCGTGACATAATTCCTTACGGGCCAGTTCCCGTTTCAGCCCTGAGCCTATTTGTGCGACTAGCGGGTATCGGTTTGTAGCGTCTGGAGAGAATTCTGTTCCTACTGGGCTATTTGTTCTGGATAAAGCTCTTTGCGACGGCAGTATTCGCTCAGTTCGGCTTAACTGAGTGTGGCGGTTTCAACGATAGATTCTCTGGCCAGAGTTCTGACCATCCCGATCTTGGTTATCTATTTATTTATTACTACAAGCCGGCAATGCCGGCTTTTTCAATGGTGCGCCGGGCATGGCTGGAATGTCCACGATCCTGGGCGTAGTTCACGTAAACACAGGAAATGTCCACAGTTGTGGGGCCGTCCAGATCCAATGCGTGGCGGTACATGTTTATAAGATGTAATTTAAATAATGCCAATTTCATTATTTTTCAAAACGTTTTAAAAGGTAATTGTTTTTACTCATGACGAGTATATCTCGGCAATGGGCGGTTTTATGTTCCGGCGTCGAATAACTTAAAAAAACAATGCCCGCGTATCTGTAATAATATTATGGATAATGCCGAAACTGCCGCCATGCTGACTTAGTGTAATATAGTTAACAAAATCAACTGGGCATCCTGGCCGTTATGAAAATTATGGGATCACTTTTCGGAATTATATTCTCCGAAAGCTATTTTGAAATTGTTGATTATATTTAAACCAAAAAAAAAGCTTGGTAATTTTTCCTATGTTTTCAGATAACTATATAAATTTCAGATAAAACAGATAATTTTTATATAAAAAAACCATAACGACTGCTTTTAAATAAAAAAACCAAGTTATTAAATATCAACGCTACGATTTTTTATGACAATTGAGAATAAGGAAATAGATGATGAAATCGAACTTGGGAAAGATCGCTGAGGTGAAAGAAGGAATTAATGGAAAAGACGTTTTTTTTCTGAAAATAGAAGAAACCTTTTAAAGGACATTACCGGTATAGCGGCAATAGGGGATCGCCACCCATTCCCGTATCAGCCAGTGAGGCGAAGAGTCGCGCCGCCTTGCCCGCCCGTCAGGCAGGAATTCGTAATTACGATGCGATCATTGCTAATGGCTTAGTTATTTTAGAACAGGGTGAAGTGCTTACTGACGTCGCCATTAAAAACGGCAAAATTGCCGCAATAGGCTCGGCATTAAGGGGGGCTGAACACGTGATTGATGCAACGGGTCTGGTGGTAAGCCCTGGAATGGTAGATGCGCACGTCCATATAAATGAACCCGGGGGCGGTATTCGCAAGGACTGGGAAGGGTATGTTACCGGAACCAGGGCATGCGCTAAAGGAGGTGTCACCACTATCATAGCAATGCCATTGAATCAATTGCCTGCCACAGTCGATAAAAACATGTTGGAAATTAAATATGCTGCTGGAGTAGGGAAATTAGTCATTGATGCAGCATCTCATGGTGGCTTAGTTCCATATAATTAGACAATAATGGAATCCAAGAGCAGAGCGACTGTGGGGTTGTCGGATACAAATGCTTTATGGCAACTTGCGGAGATTCTTCCATCAAAGGTGATTTTCTGAACGTTGATGATTATCCCCTTTATGCAGGCATGCGACAAATAGCCAAAACAGGCAGGGTTTTGATGATTCATGCTGAGAACGCCGCAATTACAGAACGTTTAGCGCAAATTGCTTATGAAAAAGGCTATGTATCTTTAAAATCCTCTATAAGCCACTCATCCGGTTTTCGCAGAAGTTGAAGCCATTCGACGTGCAGTTTTGTTTGTGAAGATAACCGGCTGTCCAATTAATTTTTGCCATATTTCGAGTCCTGAAGCCGTAGAAGAAGTGATAAAAGCGCGCGGGGAAGGGCTTAACATTACCTGTGAAACCTGTAATCATATTTGTATTTTGTTACGGATGAGTTAGATGAGATTGGTCCGTTAGCAAAATGCTCACCGCCTATTCGCGACAAAAAGGCGCAGGATGGTTTATGGCGGCATGTGCTAGCCGGCAATATAAACGTTATTACTACCGATTATTCACCTTGTCCGGCAACACTGAAAAACAAAAACAATGCGTTTGACGCCTGGGGCGGTATTGCGGGGTTACAAAATGACGTTGATATTTTTTTTGATGAAAGCGTACAAAAACGGGGTATGCCATTGACACAATTTTCCAGACTCATCGCAATAAACCCTGCCGACCGCTTTGCTTTGCATACAAAAGGCAGAATTGCGATTGGCAAGGATGCCGACTTTACTTTTATCCTGCCGAACTCGCCCTATACCCTTAGAGCGGAGGAATTGGAATACAGGGATAAAATCAGCGCTTATGTCGGTCGGAAGATCGGCGCCCGGATTGTTCGGGCCATTTTACTGGGTGAAACGATTTACAGCCTGGAAAATGGCCTAACCGGCGCATTCCCTGGCCGTTATATCAAGGTGTGACCAAAAGAAGCTCGGATACCAAGGTATGGCAGCAAACAAGCCTTCGCCAGCGGTGGTGCTGCCGGAGCCAGAAGGATTACCCTGATGGTGAGCACACTGAAGTTCCAAACCATCTCGATCGACATTACGCAGTAACGGAATCGGATCGGATTTGGTGCGGCGAAGTGACTTATATCTTGACCGGTATTTGATGGCGACTTCGATAAACTCAACTTAATTGCCGGTGACACTGTTCCGGTACAGGGTCAGCGCGATTCGTTTTTACCGGCAGTTTACCGAACCACTATGCTCTACGGCAATGTGACATGACTAATTAAACTTGATTTCTTAAGAAATTTATATAATAAATGTGGTGTGAAAAAGCTATTAAAAAAATAGTTAAAATTCATCCTTAACTGCTAGCATTATAAATTAATATGAGATTAATAATGGTTTTTAACATACATACTCCTTTAACTTATGTGCTTATTGCTAGTTTTTTTTACATAAGAAAACATGGTTTCAATAATAATATTTTTTATACATTAATATTTCTTCCCTGGTTAACAAATTCATGTTTTTTGTTATGGGGGAATGGTGTGGAATTTGGTAATATTTCCGAAGAAGAAATCTTAAGTTTTTCTTATTCCTCATTAGTAAGTATGTTTGTCGGAATAATTATTTACTTAACTTATCGGTTAATCAAAAAAAGGAATTAAATGTTGAATTGTCCAAATCCAGAGCCTGACAATAAGCAATTGGCTATTGCTATAGGACGCGAAATGGCGGTCGGGGCAGCAGTCGGGGCAAAAACGGGGGGAGTATCCGGTGCATTTGTTGGTGCCGGAATTGCTGGAGTGCAAATGTCGCATTTGGACTGATAGATCACGGTCCTGTTAATGTTCCTATGCCTCACGTTCCCATGCAGCCTTCTCACATCGGGCAACGCGGGACTAATCACGGTGCGATTCCACAGTTACCAATGGGACCTTCGTGGACAAGGCATAATTAATTATAAGCCGCCTAGTGAATAAATAATTCCCGGGCGCGTACCCGGCTTAGAAACCGATTAAGTTGTCTGCGCTTTCTGACAGGGTAGTTGACACCCCATACTAAAATCCCAATGGGGCAACGATGCTTGATATGAACGCTATTCACCGGAACGTAACGCTGAAGCTGCACGACGCTATCCGAATGACGCTTTGGCATTAGATGCGACATATAGAGTGTTGCACTCGGAACGGTTTACTACACCCGAACATCTCAAGGCACAGTTTGGAAGTCTGGACAGATTCAAGTACAGACAAAAATGGTGGGTCATTGATATCGGTGGCAATAACCTACGATTGATAGCTTATATCAAGTTTGAAACAAAGAATGTTTTCATTAAGCACATCGTGACCCATAAAGAGTACGACAAGCTGACTGATTATTATCGGAGAAACCCAAAATGATCACATCGACTCACTATCAGGCTGCACTTAATGCGGCTGCGACATTGGTAAATGCCGTCTCTTTACTTGGGGGGAGTGATAATCGGCATGACTACGAGCAGGCTCTCGAACTGGTAGAACGCTTAATCGATACGGATGACGAAAATCCATTGATTGACCTACTCGCAAAAAAAATTGCGGATTATGAAAATACCGCGCCGGAATACGCCGAATTTAATGCCCGTATTGCCGCGATACCCAAAGAACTGGCCGTACTGCGCACACTGATGGATCAATATGGTTTAAATCAAACCAGCTTTAAAGACGAAATTGACGCTGGTTCATTGGTTAGTATGATACTCAAAGGTGAGCGTTCCCTAACGCTTGACCACATGAAAGCATTATCAAAGCGATTTGGCATTCCCGTTACCACCTTTCTTGAAGAAAACGTGTAAGTCATAGCTGCGGTTTAACATGGCGGGGTAAGCGCCCCGCGGGCCTCTGGCCCGCCAGAAAAAAACCAACTGATGGCGCTGTAGTCCCTGCAACGTCATGCACGCCTTTATCGTCGATGGCCTTGATGAGCTGCGCCAGATGCCGTGTTTCGATTTCTGTGATGTCCATTTCACCAAGGTCAGGGAACGCGTAGCGTTTCAGGCAGGTAACGATTGTATCCGCGTGGCTTTCCGACCAGAGCCTGAGGCTGCTGGTGTGCCACGAGATTGCGATGTGTTTAAAGGTGCGGGTTTCGTCTACAGCGTTTTTTTCGGACTCACGGTACAGGGAAGGGCAGTTGCCCGATGCCAGCAGCTTGCGCGCGGCGTCGCGCTTTTCGCGAGCATCCGCCAGCGTCACCTGCGGATAGGCGCCTAAAGCCAGGAGGGATTCTTTGCCGCCGAAGCTGTAGGGGAAATACCACAGACGCGAGCCGCTGGTGGATACCAGTAGATACAGACCGTGGGCATCGGTGATTTTGTAGGATTTTACCAAGGTTTTTGCAGCGCGGATTTTACTGTCAGTCAGAGCCATGTAAGGGTCTCTCCATTCATCGAACTGAATGACCCGCAATTTGACCCCACATTTTCCGGATACCTAGGGATAAATCAGAACGTATCGGAAAGGGTTTTTACGCTAACCTATCGAATTGAAGATATATAGGGATTCATAAGAAAGCATAAAAAAGAATGGTGGTGCCCGGACTCGGAATCGAACCAAGGACACGGGGATTTTCAATCCCCTGCTCTACCGACTGAGCTATCCGGGCAACGGGCCGCATTAAACCGTATTGGCCGCTTTTCGTCAATGGATTTATCAGAGATTTATGATAAACCTCGCCTGATTGCTGGCTTTTCAGGCAAATTGGCGGTTATTTAACTCAATGCCCCATTTTTACGGCATAGCGCCAGACGCAGAATATCTTCAGCCAGGCGGCGGGCTACAGCGACATCCTGTAGCTGATGCTTGACTAAAAGCTTGCTTAAACACCCTTCCAGCACCAGTTCCATCTGCTGGGCCACCATGGTGGGATCATCAGCCTCAAGCTCGGTCAGCAGATCGCGGGTATAGGTGAGCGAGGCCTGTTTTTGCTGCTCGGCCAACTGATGGATCGGATGGCCGGTGTCAGGATAAAAGCTGCAGGCGGCGACAAACAAGCAGCCGGGGTAGCGCTGCTGGCGAACCTGATGATCCAGCACCTGATAACGCGCCAGGAGTTTTTGCTGGGTATCAAGGCTCTCATCTTTCAACAACAGTCCGCGCCAGTTATCCACCTGATCGGCATGATAACGCAGGCAATCGTGGAGCAGGGCCTCGCGGTCTGGCCAAAACGCCTGTAATTGCGCTATCGGCAGGGACAGTTCTTCTGCAAGCATCTCCAGTGACACAAGGGTAAAACCTTTTATTTCTAAAAGGTTCAACGCATGATCCAGTATATCTTCGCGTTGCACGTAAGCCTCCTAATTGATAGCGCGTTAAGCTCTAGTGTCGTTTAACCGGCGATATTGTGCAAATGGCTTTGGAAATCCCGTGCCTGCATAAAGCCGGTCACTCTGGAGCCTGGGATCTCATGGCCCTGGTCGTCAAAGAACAGCAGGGTTGGCAATCCCATCACCTTTAACTGGTTCAGCAGGGCTTTCTGGTCTGGCTGGTCTGCTGTTACATCAGCCTGCAGCAGAGTAAAACCGGCCAGTTCCTGCTTAACCGCCGGGTCGGTAAAGGTATATTTTTCGAATTCCTTGCAGGCCACGCACCAGTCGGCATACAGATCCAGCATCGCCGGTTTGCCGGGAGATGCGGCCAAGGCTCGATTAATATCCGCCACCGAAACCACTCGGGCAAACACCGGGCCCTGGGCCGCCGGGGCCCCAGCAGTTGACCCGTTCGAGCCGAAGGCCCAGTCCTGCAGCGGGCGCGCCGCCACGATCATCATCAGCAGCAGCACCATCGCCACCACCCGATTGCCGCGATAGCGGGCATCCCGTCCAGCCAGCAGCGCCCATCCCAGGAAACTCACCGCCAGCAGACTCCACAGCCGGGAGCCCCATTCATCTCCCAATACTCGCTCCAGTAAAAATACCGGCAACGCCAGGATCACAAAACCAAAGCCTTCCTTGACCCGCTGCATCCAGGGACCGGATCTTGGCAACAGCCGATGACCGAACAGGGCGAACACCACCAGCGGGATGCCCATGCCGAGGGCATACAGATACAACGTCAGGCCACCGGTGAGCAAGTTACCGCTCTGGGCGATATACAGTAAAATAGCGCTAAGGGGGGCGGTGGTGCAGGGCGAGCAGAAAAGCCCGGCCAGGGCGCCCATAGCAAAAACACCGGCCAACGCGCCAGGCTGTAGCTGGTTGCTCCAAAGCGTCAGCCGCGTCTGCACCGAAGAGGGTAACTGGAGGCTATAGGCGCCGAACATGGCTGCCGCCAGCAGCATAAACAGCACTGACAAGCCAATCAGGATGAAAGGCTGCTGCAATGCGGCCTGCAGTTGCAATCCGGCCGCCGCCACGGCAATGCCCAGTAAGGTATAGGTCACCGCCATGCCCTGGACGTAGACCATCGACAGCAGGAAAATCCGGCCTGAACTCAGCCTGCCGGCGCCATTACCGAGAATAATACCGGAAATAAGCGGATACATCGGCAACACGCAGGGGGTAAAGGCAATGCCGATACCGATAAGCAGCGCCCACAGCGGCGAAAAGGGCTGCTGAATATCCTTCACCGGCGCTAGCTGGACAGTGGGGGCGGCGGTAGTTTGCCGGGTGGCGTTGGCGACCACCGCGTTGAGCGGCACCTGCCGGGTTTCTGGGGGGTAGCAAAAGCCGGCCTCGGCACAACCTTGCCAGGTAACGCTTACCTGGGCATCCACGCCTGCCTGAGTGATCGGTATGGCCAACTGTAATGTCTGCCGATAAATCTGAGTCTCGCCAAAAAATTCATCTCGATGAAGCTGTCCGGCGGGCAGTTCAATCTCGCCGAGGGTGGCCGCTAAGGGCGTCAGCTTTATTTGCTGGCGGTAAAGGTAATAACCGGGACGAATCTGCCAAATGAGCTTAAGCACCGGGCCCTGCTGGTGAAAATCAAAGCTGAAAGCCTGTTCGCTGCGAACGAAACCAGAGGCATTCTGATGGCCGAATAGGGAAGACTGCGCCGCCAGCGGCAGCATGCCGGCGGAAATAATCACCAGCAACAGCATGCGCAGCCATCGCTGCAATGGACTCTGCAGCCGATATCGCCGGGTGGGCTCGCTGGCGGTGCGAGTGGGGGGGTAACAAAGCACTTTTTTCAACACGTGATTCCTGCGAAAGTCGGTAACACCTGGAGCGGCTCCATCCTGGTCTGGTGAGTATAAGGCCCGGGAGCGGGCAGGCCAATAAACATCCGAGGTACAGTAAAACGGCGGCGCTGCTATCCAGTCATGGTTGATTGGATAAGCTGGCAATGGTTTAAACACCGAAGGACTGCAGGCGGATGCGAGTGCGCGGCACGGCAGGCCGTCGATGCCGCAGACCCGTGGTGAAGGATTAATTACTGCACATCATCAGTGTAACGTACGGCTTTATAGGCCGGGTGCATCAGGTTTTCCAGCGAAAAAATATCGTCCAGCTCAGCTTCGGTCAACAGCCCGCGCTCCAGGACCACTTCACGCACGCTCTTGCCTGTTTCCGCACAGATCTTGCCGACGATATCACCGTTATGGTGGCCGATAAATGGATTCAGGTAGGTGACGATGCCGATGGAGTTGAACACATAGGCTTCGCAGACTTCCTTGTTGGCGGTGATGCCGCTGATACACTTATTCAGCAAGTTATAGCAGGCGTTGGTCAGGATATGGATTGACTCAAACATCGCCTGGCCGATAACCGGTTCCATTACGTTAAGCTGGAGCTGACCGGCCTCGGACGCCATGGTAATGCAGGTGTCATTACCGATGACTTTAAAGCAAACCTGGTTGACCACTTCCGGGATGACCGGATTGACTTTCGCCGGCATTATGGATGAACCCGCCTGTAGTTGCGGCAGGTTGATTTCGTTCAGGCCGGTGCGCGGGCCGGAAGAAAGCAAGCGCAGATCATTACAGATTTTGGATAATTTGACTGCCAGGCGTTTAAGCGCGCTGTGTACCATCACATAAGCGCCGCAGTCTGAGGTGGCTTCAATCAGATCTTCTGCCGGTACGCAGGGCAGTCCGCTAATCTGAGCCAGTTTTTCAACGGCCAGTGCCTGATAGCCGTCAGGCGTATTAAGCCGGGTGCCGATGGCGGTAGCGCCAAGATTGACCTCAAGCAGCAATTCGCCGGTGCGCAGCAGATTTTTATTTTCTTCTCTCAGCAGCACGGTGAACGCATGGAATTCCTGGCCCAGTGTCATCGGCACCGCGTCTTGCAACTGGGTGCGTCCCATTTTCAGGATAGAGGAAAACGCGTTCGCTTTGGTCTCAAAGCCTTCGCTCAGGGCATCAATAGCGCTGATAAGACGCAGAATCGACTGATATACCGCAATGCGGAAACCGGTTGGATAGGCGTCGTTGGTCGACTGGCATTTGTTCAGGTGATCATTGGGGTTGAGAAACAGGTATTCGCCTTTGCTATGCCCCATCAGTTCCAGACCGATATTGGCCAGGACTTCATTGGTATTCATATTCACCGAGGTGCCGGCACCTCCCTGATAGACATCAATCGGGAACTGGTCCAGACAGCGGCCTTTTTCCAGCACTTCATCGCAGGCTTTCACGATGATGTCAGCAATATTTCTCGGCAGTGTTTTAAGCTCTTTATTGGCCAGGGCCGCCGCCTTTTTAACCATGACCATGCCGCGGACAAAATCCGGGATATCACTGATTCTGGTGTTGCTGATAGAGAAGTTTTCAATGGCGCGTAAGGTATGGATACCATAATAGGCATCGGAAGGAACTTCACGCGTCCCCAACAGGTCTTCTTCTATACGGATGTTGCTTGCCATGGGGCACTTCCTTAATAGGCGATGTTTTACACTGATGTTAAAGGATCATCTGGTTTAAAGGTTTATTTTACAGATACATCCGCTACCATTTGGCTGTCACTCGCAATTATATGCTGTTTTGTCGCCAAAGCTATTAAGTCGATCACGGTTATTTAACCTGCCGTTTACCTTGCGCATCCGGTCAGGCGCCAGAATCCGGGCGGATAACGCGCCAAGGGTTGAAATTCGTTCCATCAGCTACCATTAAACAGATAATCATGTCGTGAAGTGTTGTTGCCGAACCGCTTATTTCCTTCATCTTACCCCCGCTTTGGGGTGTAAAGTAGAAGTAAAGATGCATAACCATAGGAGAATTCGGTGCGTTGGATACCGTTAATACTGATCTTTGTCGTTGCTTATATTGAGATAACCCTGTTTATTCAGGTCGCCCACGTTATCGGAGTGCTGCTGACGCTGCTGCTGGTGGTGCTGACCTCGTTTGTCGGTGTGTCGCTGGTGCGTACCCAGGGGCTGCGTATCCTGACGCAGATGCAGGTAAAGATTGCCCAAGGTGAAAGTCCGGCGGCCGAGATGATCAAAAGCGTATCGGTACTGCTGGCTGGGTTCTTGCTGCTGCTGCCGGGCTTTTTTACCGATTTCCTCGGCTTGCTGCTGCTGCTGCCTCCGGTGCAGAATTCCCTGACGCTGAAATTGCTGCCCTACCTGCGTTTCACTCACCGTGCCGGTCCCGGCGCCGACGGCGATACCTTCGAAGGTGAATATCAGCGTAAAGATGTTCCTCATAATCGCATCGATGATAAACGAGGCGATGAATGATCCTGGTAAAAGAATAACGTTGAAGAATTTTCATAATCGTTTGAATTTTAACTGTTATTTTATTTCTTTGGCGATTATTTATCCGGTCAGATAAATTTTTTTTTTTTGCCCCCTTGAAGCGTAATTGAACGCCCCCATCTTTAAGACCACGAGGCAGGGCATGAAGGCATGCCCGGCATTCATCCCAAAAAACTGATACGGACTTTCTTAAGGGGAGCTATCAATGAATATTCGTCCATTACATGATCGCGTTATCGTCAAGCGTAAAGAAGTTGAATCCAAATCGGCTGGCGGCATCGTTCTGACCGGTTCTGCGGCGGGTAAATCTACCCGTGGCGAAGTGTTGGCAGTCGGCCACGGTCGCATCCTGGAAAACGGCGAAGTGAAGCCGCTGGATGTGAAGATTGGCGATATCGTTATCTTTAATGACGGTTACGGCGTGAAAGTGGAAAAAATCGATAATGAAGAAGTCCTGATCATGTCCGAAAGCGACATTCTGGCTATTGTTGAGGCGTAATCCGCGCGTAATCTTCTGAACTGAACGAATTTAAGGGAAATTCATAATGGCAGCTAAAGACGTAAAATTCGGTAATGACGCTCGCATTAAAATGCTTCGCGGCGTAAACATCCTGGCAGACGCAGTCAAAGTCACCCTGGGTCCTAAAGGCCGTAATGTCGTTTTAGACAAATCTTTTGGTTCACCGGTCATCACCAAAGACGGCGTGTCTGTTGCGCGTGAAATTGAACTCGAAGACAAATTCGAGAACATGGGCGCGCAGATGGTTAAAGAAGTCGCTTCCAAGGCCAATGACGCTGCGGGCGACGGTACTACCACTGCAACGGTTCTGGCTCAATCCATCGTCAATGAAGGTCTGAAAGCCGTTGCCGCTGGCATGAACCCGATGGATCTGAAACGCGGTATCGATAAAGCCGTTATCGCCGCCGTTGAAGAACTGAAAAAACTGTCGGTTCCTTGCTCTGACTCCAAAGCTATTGCCCAGGTCGGCACCATCTCCGCCAACTCTGATGAAACCGTCGGCAAACTGATCGCCGAAGCCATGGCGAGAGTGACCAAAGAAGGCGTTATCACTGTTGAAGAAGGTTCTGGTTTGCAGGACGAACTTGACGTGGTAGAAGGTATGCAGTTCGACCGCGGCTACCTGTCCCCTTATTTCATCAACAAGCCGGAAACCGGTGCTGTTGAACTGGAAAGCCCGTTCATTCTGCTGGCTGACAAGAAAATCTCCAACAT
The DNA here is from genome assembly GCF_004343195.1 of Biostraticola tofi. Classification (GTDB taxonomy): domain Bacteria; phylum Pseudomonadota; class Gammaproteobacteria; order Enterobacterales; family Enterobacteriaceae; genus Biostraticola; species Biostraticola tofi. The sequence goes on from NZ_SMCR01000002.1 coordinate 332,482, forward strand.
CCGTGAAATGCTGCCGGTGCTGGAAGCCGTTGCCAAAGCAGGCAAACCGCTGTTGATTATCGCTGAAGACGTTGAAGGCGAAGCCTTGGCGACTCTGGTGGTCAACACCATGCGCGGCATTGTTAAAGTGGCCGCAGTTAAAGCCCCTGGCTTTGGTGATCGTCGTAAAGCCATGCTGCAGGATATCGCTATCCTGACCGCCGGGACCGTTATCTCTGAAGAGATCGGCCTGGAGCTGGAAAAAGCCACCCTGGAAGATATGGGTCAGGCCAAGCGTGTGGTTATCACTAAAGACACTACTACCATCATCGATGGTATCGGCGACAGGGCCGTTATCGAAAACCGCGTTGCTCAAATCAACCAGCAGCGTGATGAAGCGACCTCTGATTACGATCGTGAAAAACTGCAGGAACGTGTAGCCAAACTGGCTGGCGGCGTAGCGGTTATCAAGGTTGGCGCGGCGACTGAAGTCGAAATGAAAGAGAAAAAAGCCCGCGTGGAAGATGCCCTGCATGCTACCCGCGCTGCGGTTGAAGAAGGTGTGGTCGCCGGTGGTGGTGTTGCGCTGGTTCGCGTAGCCAACAGCATCGCTGATTTGCGTGGCGACAACGAAGATCAGAACGTCGGTATCAAAGTTGCGCGTCGCGCAATGGAAGCACCGCTGCGCCAGATCGTTGCCAACGCCGGTGAAGAGCCTTCTGTTATTGCCAACAACGTTAAAGCCAGCGAAGGCAACATGGGCTATAACGCGGCGACTGAACAGTACGGCAACATGATTGAAATGGGTATCCTGGATCCGACCAAGGTAACCCGTTCTGCGCTGCAGTACGCGGCTTCCATCGCCGGCCTGATGATCACTACCGAGTGTATGATCACCGATCTGCCTAAAGAAGATAAGGCTGATTTAGGCGGTGCCGGTGGCATGGGTGGGATGGGCGGCATGGGTGGTATGGGCGGAATGATGTAATTCCCCCGTCTATCCTGCAGCAAAACAGAAAACCCCCGGCAAGCCGGGGGTTTTTGTTTTATTGGCAAAAAAGCGGCAACCCGGTTACTGTTAGGTGATACACAACAAGAAAAACGAGGAACCAGATGCGGATTAACTCTTTATGTTGTCTTTGTGCCGGTGTTTTCTTCCTGGCGGGGTGCTCCAGCACCACCAACCTGTCAGCAGCCGGCCAGGCCGTCAAGTTCACCGATACGCAGCCGGGCAGCGAATGCCGTATGCTCGGCACCCTTACCGGTGTTCAGGGCAACTGGTTATCGGGTAATGGTGGAGAAGATTCTTCCATGCGCGGAGCGGCCAATGATTTGAGAAACAAAGCGGCAGCCATGGGCGGTAACACCATTTATGGTGCCGTAAGTCCTACCTCTACTCGTGATACCTACCTTTCAAGCTTTGTGCCCCTGGACAGCAAAATTCAGGGACAGGTTTATCAGTGCCAATAGCAGCTAATCATAGCGGTATCGTCTGCTACTTTCCCAGACGATGCCGCCATTGATCATTGCTGGCGCAACCCCAGATCAAGCGGAGTTTTACTGGTTTCGCCGCCGATTTCCCTGGCAAGTCTCGGCACCAGATAGCCTGATACTCTTCCCAGCAGTTCCCGCATAATCGCTCGCGCCCGCTCATCGTCCACCAAAAAGTGGCTAGCTCCCTTGACCTTATCCAGCACATGCAGGTAGTAAGGCAGGATGCCGGCAGCAAACAACGCTTCGCTCAGGTTTGCCAGGGTAGCGGCATCATCATTTACCCCACGCAGCAATACGCTCTGGTTAAGCAGTGTGACGCCAGCATGGCGCAGTTGCGCCATGCTGGCCCTGAGGGCGCCGTCTATCTCATTGGAGTGATTGATATGGGTTACCAGCACCACCTTGAGACGGCATGCGGATAGCCTCTGGCACAGGGTGGCGGTGATCCTGGCCGGGATCACTACCGGTAAACGGCTGTGAATGCGCAAAGTTTTTAGATGGGGGATCGCTTCGAGCTGGCTGATAATCGTGTCCAGCTCAGTATCCTTGGCCATCAGCGGGTCACCGCCGGAAAAAATTATTTCGTTCAGTTCCGGGTGGCAGCGGATATACTCCATGGCACCCGCCAGATTGGCTCTGCTGCCCTGATTATCCTGATAGGGAAAGTGCCGGCGAAAGCAGTAACGGCAATTAACGGCGCAGCCTCCTTTAACCAGCAGTAGGGCGCGATTGGCATATTTATGCAGCAAACCCGGCACCGCGCTTTGTTGTTCTTCCAGCGGATCGGTGGAGAAACCCGGCTGGTCAAGGAATTCATCAGACAGGGTCAATACCTGGCGCAGCAGGGGATCTGCAGGATCGCCTTTGGTCATGCGCGCCACGAAGGCTCTGGGCACGCGCAGTGGAAAAAGGCGCCGGGCCGCAGCACCTTCCAGCAAGTCTGGATAATGGCTGAGCCGCAGTTGCTGCAATAATTCGAGCGGATCGGTAATGACATCGGCAAGTTGATGCAACCAATCTTCTCTAGTGGGGTTATTTCGGGTTACAATATCTGCCATTTTTTGGCTTCGTTACCAAGTTTAATTTAAGAGGACCACCATGGCGTCTTATAGTACCAATGAATTCCGTTCCGGTCTCAAAATCATGCAAGACGGCGAGCCGTGTGCGGTCATTGAAAACGAATTCGTAAAGCCGGGCAAAGGCCAGGCCTTCAGCCGCGTACGTATCCGTAAACTGATTTCCGGTAAAGTGCTGGAGAAAACCTTCAAGTCCGGCGACACCGTTGAAGCAGCCGATGTCATGGATATGAACCTGACTTACCTTTATAACGACGGTGAGTTCTGGCATTTCATGAATAACGAAACCTTTGAGCAACTGGCAGCTGATGTGAAGGCCGTCGGCGATAACGCCAAGTGGCTGGTTGAGCAGGCTGAATGTGTGCTGACCCTGTGGAATGGACAGCCTATCGCCGTTACGCCGCCTAACTTTGTCGAGCTTGAAATCACCGACACCGATCCAGGCCTTAAAGGCGACACCGCCGGTACCGGCGGCAAACCTGCTACCCTGACGACCGGTGCAGTCGTGAAGGTGCCGCTGTTCGTGCAGATTGGCGAAGTCATCAAAGTGGATACCCGCTCAGGCGAATACGTATCACGGGTAAAATAACGCTGTTTAACAGGAGAACCGGCGCTGACGGCGGGTTTTCCTGATGATTCCTGTGCATGGGGGAGCCGGCAGCATGTTATCCAGGGCAGTGAAAATAGTGCTGGTCGCCGTATTTACGCTATTGACATTAAACGGCTGTAATACAGCGCGCGGGTTTGGTCAGGATGTACAGCACCTGGGCGGGGCAATTTCCCGCGGAGCGAGTGGGTAAAATAGTCTTAAAATTTCCATAGCAGGCAACGCATTTCATTTTTCCAACTATGCTTATAGGGCTGTACTTTTTATTTTCACTATAAGGATAATATCATGTTGAAAAAAAGTATTATTGCCCTCTTATCTGTACTGGTGCTTTCTTCTTTGACCGCCTGTAATACCACGCGTGGTGCGGGCGAAGATGTGGAAGCGGGTGGTGAAGCTATTCAGCGTGCCGCGCAGTAACCCGTCTTTGCGCCCGATAGGCGCAGGTATATTCTGAAGCATGGCAGACTCTATACCCGGTACGGTATCCAGCGTGACATCGCACCGGGCACTTGTTTACTGCTGGTCAACCCAAATCAGTTCATCCACCGGAAAGCCCTGTTGGCGCGCACTAGCCACCAGTCGCTGTTTAACCGGTTCATCTATCATCTTATCCCGCGCCAATAGCCACAGGTAATCGCGATTAGGCCCGGATACCAGGGCATAGCGATAGTCGTCGTCCAGCTCAATGACATGATATCCGCCATAGAACGGGCCAAAGAAAGAGACTTTTAACGAACCCTGCTGCGCAGAGTCGGTAAAAAAGGCTTTCCCCACACTTTGTTGCCAGCGCTGTTTCCCTGGCGAGAACCCTTTATTGACCACAGTAAGTCCGCCATCGTCGCGCAGACTATAGTGGGCGGTAACATGATCCAGCCCGCGCTCGAATCGGTGATCCAGCCTGGCAATTTCGTACCAGGTTCCCAAATAGCGGTTGGCATCAAAGTGACCCACCGGCTTGACGCCGCTGGGTGGACTGACGCTGCAGGACAGCGATAGCAGTGACGAAATGAACAGCGCCGTATTTCTCCAGAAATGCATCAGGGATCCTTATTCGCCATGACAGTAAGGTAAGTGTAGTTCCATCAACGCGTTGAGCTTGATAAAAACGTGATAAAAATATGATCCGCGCTATCCCGGCGATAGTGCCTTTTAGAACATGCTGCCCGACTTGATAGCTAAAAAAGAGTTAGGGGTTTATTTGTGCCCTTCATCGGATGCGGGTAGACTTCATCCCCTGTTTGCATGGAGAGAATGTTATGAGCGAAACGGCAAGCTGGCAACCCGCCGCACCTATCGCCAATTTACTTAAACGAGCGACAATCATGGCGCAGATAAGGCGCTTTTTCTCAGATCGTGGATTATTGGAAGTCGAAACCCCGGCGATGAGCCAGGCAACGGTAACCGATATCCATCTGGTTCCGTTTGAGACTCGTTTTGTTGGCCCCGGCGCCGCACTTGGCATGCCGCTGTATCTCATGACCAGTCCTGAATATCATATGAAGCGTTTGCTGGCTGCCGGCAGCGGCCCCATTTTTCAGCTGTGCCGCAGTTTTCGTAACGAAGAAGCCGGACGTCATCATAATCCCGAGTTCACTATGCTCGAGTGGTACCGGCCTCATTATGATATGTACCGGCTGATGAATGAAGTTGATGACCTGCTGCAAGAAACCCTGGAGTGCGAAAGTGCCGAAACCCTGTCCTATCAGCAGGTGTTTACGCGGCATATCGGCCTTGATCCGCTTTCGGCCGATAAAGCGCAGCTCTATGACGCGGCAGTCAAGTTGAACCTGGATGAGGCCGCATCGGTGGATGATGATCGTGATACCCTGCTGCAGCTGTTGTTCGCTATGGGGGTCGAGCCGAACATCGGCCGTGAGAAACCGACGTTTGTTTATCACTTCCCGGCCAGCCAGGCAGCGTTGGCAGAAATCAGCACTGAAGATCACCGGGTAGCCGATCGTTTCGAAGCCTATTTTAAAGGGATTGAGCTGGCCAATGGCTTTCGCGAACTGACCGACAGCACCGAACAGCGCCAGCGCTTCGTGCAGGATAATCGTAAGCGTACACTGCTGAATCTTCCCCCGAAGCCGATTGATGAGAACCTGCTCGCCGCCCTGGAGTATGGCATTCCCGAGTGCGCAGGCGTTGCACTGGGTGTCGACCGGCTGATAATGCTGGCGCTCAATGCCCATAGCCTGAGCGAAGTCATCGCCTTCCCGGTCGACCGGTCATAATGCCAGTCGCCTAAAGCGAGCCGACATCTGGCTTCATCGCTCTGGAGACGCCGTCCATCTTCATCTGGAAAGGCGGGAACGGCATCTCCAGTCCGGACTCGTGATAGCCGGCCAGGATCAGTGAATTGAGCTGATGGCGCAGCGGCATCCGGTGGCCCATCTCAGCGGCATGCACCCGCAGCTCAAAAATCTGTATTCCTTGCTGCAAATCGACCAAATAGGCTTCCGGAGCCGGGTTATCCAACACCAGCGAACAACGTCTGGCCGCGGTGATAAGGATATGCGTGATGTGTTCTGTGTCGGCATCCGGCGGCGCCGGCAGCGTCAATACCACCCTGGTCACGGAGTCGGATAACGACCAGTTGATAAACTGTTCAGTAATGAAGGCCTTGTTGGGCACAATGATCTCTTTGCGATCCCAGTCGGTTATGGTGGTCGCCCGGGTATTGATGCGGGTGATATTACCGGTGAGATTCCTGATGGTCACGGTATCGCCAATGCGGATCGGCTTTTCAAACAAAATAATCAGACCCGATATAAAGTTGGCGAAGATCTCCTGCAGCCCGAAGCCGAGCCCGACACCCAGCGCGGCAACCAGCCATTGCAATTTGGACCACTCGATACCAATCAGGGAAAAGCCAATCAACCCGCCTATCAGCAGCAGCACATATTTGGTGACGGTGGTGATGGCATAACCGGTACCGGGCGTCAGATCGAGATGCTGCAGCAGCGCCAGCTCCAGCAGCGCCGGTAGATTCCTGACCAACTGGGTGGTAATGATCATCACCAGGATGGCGATAAGCACCGATCCCAATGAGATCGACTGAATGGTCTCTACGCCTTTTATCGTCGCGGTAACATTCCACAGCGGAATGTTCTCCAGGAAGCCGAAAGCAGAATGGATCTCCGACCACAGCAGCACCACAGACACAAACGCGATCATCGTCAGGATCGAACGAACCAGCCGCAGCGACTGGGCGCTGATGGTATCCAGATCCACTACCTTTTCATCGACTTCGGCGGCGGCATCATTCAGTTGCGACTGGGAAAGATCTTCTTCGTTACGGGCGCGCTGCGCCAGGATTTCGGCCCGGCGCTGTTTGGCACGATCATAGGCAATACGCCGGCGCTGAATAAACATCCAGCGACGAATGATATGGTAGATAACCAACAGCAGGAACCAGATGGCCACCGAACTCTCCAGCCGCCCGAGCAGCGCCTTGGCTGTCGCCAGATGACCCAGGCAGGATGCCAGTGCCGCGACAATCGGCACGCTGACCATGATGTTCCACAACGTCCGGTTCAGGACATTGTCGCTGGAGCCATGTTTATCCAAGTAAAGCGGCAATTTGGCGCGCTTAAGGCTGTTGGTCACCAGGCTCAGGCCGATGCACAGCAGGATAAAGCACAATCGCCCGAGGCTGGCCGAAAATTCGCGGTCGTTAAGATTATCAAAGGTAATCAGTGCCATCATCAACGGCACCAGCAGCCATATCGATAGCGTGTAGTAGCGCATCGCCCGGCTCACTCGGCGCATCGGCCAGCCGAAATGCACCACGAACAGGCCGTGCGGATGGGCAAAATGGGCGCAGATCATAAACAGCCACAGCACCGGCACGGTCGCTATCAACCCATCGCCAATGGCGACAGCCATTGGGTAAGGCCAGGCGTGCTGCAAGCCGAAGCCCAAGGCGGCCCACAGCACCGGCAGGGGCAGGGCCACCACGACAGACCAGAAGACCGTGCGCAGCGTCAGGAAGAAGTAGTCCTGATTGACCTTGCCCACCTTGCCGCTGGAGCGTTCAAGGAAGTCATGGTAGTGGCGACGGGAGCTGATGCTAAAGCCCACCATCACCAGGGCGGCAAACAGCGGGATCAGGGTTTCCTGGCTGGTCAGCATCATCACCACCGCCCGGCCGACCTGGTTGAGCGTGTCCAGCGACACCAGCCGGCGCAGATCCTGCGCCACATACAGCGGGTAGTGGAGCGATACCGGGTTGACATCCGCCACCCAGAACAGATAGCGGTGGGCGGCGTCCTTAATTTCTTTCATTGCTTCTTCAAGATGGCTGTTGGCCACCTTGAGCTTGGTCAGTTCCAGTATCTGGGTATCGCAGGAAGACAATAACGAATTCAGCAAATTACGCTGGGTGCGCAACTGGGCTTCCAGCAGTCGGGATTGCACTTCAGTCAGCGGCGTGCCGTCGTCCTGCCGGCTCTGGGCTAATTGAGGCTGCTTATTGAGCAAATCTTCGTAATGGAGACGCTGAATGCGCAACTGGGCCATATCGCTGTCCAGCTGCTGGGGTTTGGGCATCTCAGGTAGACTGGATACCTGCGCGCGCAGGGACTCACCCAGGGCAGGAGATTCACCCAGCCACTGGGCCTGTTCGCGCAGCGTGCTGAGCGCCTGTCTGACCTGGAGGGTCTGGGATGCGGCCTGGCGCTGCTGGGACGCAATCAGATCCATCCGCTGGGCCTGCTTGTTCAATTCTACCGACAGATCACGATTAACCCGCAGCTGGCTGCTGATGGACTGGGGCAGATTTCCGCTTTGCTCAGCCAGCATTTCGGTATGCTCAAGCGCCTGTTCCGCCTCTTGCTGGCGCAGGCTGTTGAGCCGGTTGCGCAGCGTCTGTAGCTGGAGATCGACGCGATCCCGGCGCTTTTTCAGCAATTCAGCCCGTAAACGCGACAGTTCCTGGCGGTTATTAGCACTCAACTGCTGCTTGTCGAGTTCATCCACCCTGGCGCGGCGCGCCGCCAGCTCGGCCTGCAGCATGATATTCTGCGCCTGCCCAAGGGGGGTATTGGCGTTATTCTGGCTTTTTTGCTGGAGTTCGGTGTCGTTCAGCGCTTTACGCACTTCGCCCTGCAGCTGCGGCAGATGTCCAAGCGAGTCACTGATGTTGCGCGCCTGATCCTGCTCCTGCTGCAACTGCGCCGTTAGCTCGTTAAGTCGGCCGCTGACCTGCAGAATCTGCTGTTCCAGTTCACCGGCCTGAAGCTTCGGGTTTATGTCTTCGGGCTGAGCATCTTCTTTTTCACGCTCATCACGCAACGACTTGGTCAACTGCGGAAAGTCATCAATCGCCGCCTGATACTCACGGCTGAGCTGCAGTGAAGCTTTGCCTTCGGCAATGAAATTGAGCGTAGCCTGAAATGCATCAACAATTTCAGCCTGATTGGCCATCGTTTTGTTGTCTTGTGCCTGCTGCAGGCTTTTTCTGACCTGTTCTTCATCAGGAAAAGCAGACGCAAATGCCGGGGATGCCAGCAGGCACCCCAGCAGTAGGGTAATGATCAGGCGCACCTCACAAACCCCTTATTGAACTGCAGACTGGCCGGGAAGCGGGTAATCCACCGCCTCGCTGCCCTGGGCCATATACTGACCGACGCGGGTCACGAAACGCGTGTGCAGATGGTCGCCAAGGATGACGTTATCTTTACTGAACAGGTTAACAACGGTTGATCCCAGCTTGAAACGGCCCATCTCCTGGCCCTTGAGCAACACCACAGCGCCATCGTCATCAGCCGCCGGGTAGCGCCAGCGTTTAATGACCCCTTCACGCGGCGGGGTAACGGTGCCGGCCCAGGTGGTCTCAATGCTGCCGACGATGGTGGCGCCCACCAGGATCTGCGCCATGGGGCCGAAATCGGTATCGAACAGGCAAATTACGCGCTCGTTGCGGGCAAACAGGTTTGGGATCGAGGCGGCAGTCAGTGGATTGACCGAGAACAGGTCGCCCGGCACATAGATCATCTCGCGCAGAATGCCGTTACAGGGCATATGGACTCGATGATAGTCACGCGGGGCCAGGTAGGTGGTAACGAAACTGCCATCGCGGAAAATCTGGGTCATCTGATCATTGCCGGCCAGCAGCGCTTCCAGGCTGTAATGATGCCCCTTGGCCTGGAACACCTGGTCACCATCGATAGGCCCTGATTGGGAAACTGCGCCATCAGCCGGCATGACCAATCGCAGCGGGTCGGTATCTATCGGCCGGGCATCATCCCGCAACGGCCGGACAAAGAACTCGTTGAAAGTGCGGTAAGCCGTCAGCTCCGGGCGCTGCGCCTCCTGCATGTCCACTTTATAAAACCGGACGAACCCGTCGATCACCAGCTTGGTCAGCCAGCCACCCCGACGCTCCGCCCCCCATCCCGCCAGTTGAGTCAGCCAGCGCTTGGGAAGGGTATGTTGTAGTGCAATCTTGAACCTGTCTAGCACGGCAAACCTCTTGCATAGAATGATATAGTGATACGGCGTTTAGAAAAGGGCCGCATTGTAGCGGCGTACGCTGATAAAGTCAGTTACCGGATTCTGAAAACGTTTTTCTCGGTTTAGCCTGGGACATGCTTTCCAGTATGTGGTGATAATTTTCAAAACGCTCACCGGCAATTTTACCTTGCTCGACCGCCTCGCGGATGGCGCAGCCGGGATCGGTATCATGGGTGCAGTCACGGAATTTACAACTGCCCAAATAGTCCCTGAATTCGACAAAACCCTGAGTTATTTGTTCCGGCTCCAGATGCCAGAGCCCGAATTCACGCACTCCGGGCGAATCGATAACCTGGCCGCCATGCTGGAAATGATACATACGGGCGGCAGTGGTGGTGTGCTGGCCGAGCCCTGAATTGTCAGACACATTATTGACCAGAATCTGGGCATGTTCCGGCGGCAGCAGAGCGTTAAGCAGACTGGATTTGCCGACGCCGGACTGGCCGGCGAAGATGCTGATGCGATCGGTTAGCGCCGCTTCGAGCTCAGTCATCCCTTCTCGGCTCTGACTTGACACCATGATTACCCGATAACCGATGCGGGTGTAGATCGCCATCATTTTATCTACCCAGGCCCGTGCCTCGCTATCCAGCAGGTCGATCTTGTTGAGGACAATCAACGGCTCGACCTCGACGTTTTCGCAGGCCACCAGGTAGCGATCAATGATATTGAGCGACAGTTCCGGCAAGATTGCCGAGACGATAACAATTTGATCCATATTGGCGGCAATCGGTTTGACGCCGTCATATAAATCGGGCCGCGTCAGAACGGAGTCTCGTGGATGCACCGCTTCAACGATGCCGCTGATGCCCACCGACGGATCCCGGCTGTCGCGCCAGACCACCCGATCACCGGTGACCAGCGAGCCCAGGGTGCGGCGTAGGTTGCAGCGGTGCAGGCTGCCATCTTGCGCTTCAATATCTGCATGCTTGCCGAATCGGCTAATGACAATGCCTTGTTGCGCCGGTCCGAGCAGCGAGTCATCCAAATCGACACCCCTGTCGCTTATTCTCAGGCGGCGTTGGTGATTGGCCTGAACGCGGCGAAGCTGCCCTTTGGAAAGTTTGTTTTTACTCACTACGCCTCACTTAATGCTGATGGATCGGGACGGCGGATCGCCCACGGCGATGAAAACGTCTATGATACACAGTATTCTACCAGAAACGCCTTAAAACCCCTCGCGGTGAGAAAAACATGTCTGTTAATGAAAATAATCTTATCTGGATCGATCTCGAAATGACCGGGCTGGATCCTGAAAGGGATCGTATTATAGAAATTGCCACGCTGGTGACCGATGCCAACCTCAACATCCTGGCCGAAGGACCGGTGTTGGCGATTCATCAATCTGAACAGCAACTGGGTCTGATGGATGAATGGAATGTCAGAACCCATACCGGCAGCGGACTGGTGGAACGGGTTCGCCAAAGCACACTGACCGAAGATGATGCGGTAGCTCAGACGCTGGCATTCCTTGAACTCTGGGTACCGGCCGGTAAATCGCCGATCTGCGGTAACAGCATCGGACAGGATCGCCGATTCTTGTTCCGCTACATGCCTCTGCTGGAAGCCTTTTTCCATTACCGCTATCTGGATGTCAGTACGCTTAAGGAACTGGCCCGACGTTGGAAGCCCGAGATTCTGGCCGGCCTTAAAAAGAAAAATACCCACCAGGCGCTGGATGACATTCGCGAGTCGGTCGCTGAACTGGCCTATTACCGACAACATTTTATCCAGCTGTGAGAAAAGCCAGCCGTTTTGTCGGTTAAATCGGCAAATTGCTGTTTTTAACGGCAGTCGAATCACACGGATAACTTTTTTAAGGCTTCAGGTCTTGCGGAGCGTTGGTTTTCTCGTATAATGCGCTCCCCGTAACGGTGATAAATTTCGTTGCGAAAAGCGGGAATAGCTCAGTGGTAGAGCACAACCTTGCCAAGGTTGGGGTCGCGAGTTCGAGCCTCGTTTCCCGCTCCAGACAGACAATGCGTCGGGTGGCAATAATCATGCCGGGCGTATGGCAGCTGATGTTCACAGGGCTGCGCCACAGTATTGCGGGAATAGCTCAGTGGTAGAGCACAACCTTGCCAAGGTTGGGGTCGCGAGTTCGAGCCTCGTTTCCCGCTCCAGACAGACAATACGTCGGGTGGCAATAATCATGCCGGGCGTATGGCAGCCGATGTTCACAGGGCTGCGCCACAGTATTGCGGGAATAGCTCAGTGGTAGAGCACAACCTTGCCAAGGTTGGGGTCGCGAGTTCGAGCCTCGTTTCCCGCTCCAA
>NZ_SMCR01000002.1:344440-362381 GCF_004343195.1 Biostraticola tofi
ACAGGGCTGCGCCACAGTATTGCGGGAATAGCTCAGTGGTAGAGCACAACCTTGCCAAGGTTGGGGTCGCGAGTTCGAGCCTCGTTTCCCGCTCCAATAATGCTCTGCAGGGTTCGTGAGAAAGTTGCAGCTAGCTAAAAGAGGGCCTGCGGGCCCTTTTTTTATGGTTCGCTCCCGGATTACAGGCCTATTGCCGGAATATTTATAAATATTTATGATGATATTGTGAGCTAGGTGTTTAAATTTCGATTTCTTCTTAACCCGGGTTGGCAGAGAATGTGCCTGGCGAAATCGTTCGGTTGCCCGTTTTTTTAAAGATGTCTTGCCAAGGTGGTTCAAGAAAGACATAATGCCCGCCTTCCTGAAGCTGCAAGATGTTGTAAATCATTATTTATCAGGGGGTTATTATGATTAACCCGCTTATTCTGCCACTTGAGACAGTCCTTTTTCTTCTCAATGACTTATCCACACGCTAGTGTTTATGGCTGACGAGACAGCCGACGGTGAATAATCTTTTAAACAGAGTTATCCACAGGCTTCCCCTGCAATACACTTTTCCTCAATGTTAATGATCTAAATCGGAGTTTTTTTATCTTGCTGATTCTGCGGGGTAAATATTTATTTCAAAAGCTACGCTTGCGCTATTGTCTTTTTTATCATGCTTGATTGTGAAAGGGTTTTTATTTTTATTCACAGGCTGATAACCTTCGTTTTAATGCCTTTGGTCATCTGCTCAAGCATCCCGCGATAATCCCTTTTCGATTGATCTGACCAGCCGCTGCTGCTGCGCAGTCTGCACCTTGACGCTTTGCGCCTCGCGACGAGCCAACTGCTCGCCGACCGCCCACTGTATATGGCGGTCCAGCAGTGCATTTTCTCCAGATCGCGATTGCAGCGCTGACAGCACCGCCGGTTCGTAAGGTGCGTTTCCCAGCGCAACGGCGATATTGCGCAGCCAGCGCAGATGGCCGATACGCCTGATGGCCGACCCCTCAGTCACTCGCAGAAACCGGGCTTCGTCCCAGTGGAATAAATCGATAAGCTCAGGCGCATGTAATGCCGCCCGTGGTGAAAAATCCGCCTCATCGGTGAGTTGCGAAAAGCGATTCCAGGGACATATCAGTTGGCAATCGTCACAGCCATAAATCCGGTTACCTATTAGCGGACGCAGCGCTTCAGGTATATCTCCCTCGAGCTCAATCGTCAGGTAGGAGATACAGCGCCTGGCATCCACCGTATAAGGCGCAACGATGGCGCCGGTCGGGCAGGTGGTGATACAGGCCACGCACTTTCCGCATTCTTCCTTCACCGCGCCATCCACCGGCAACGGCAGATCGATAAGCAATTCACCGAGAAAGAACCAGGAACCCGCTTCCCGGTTCAAAATAAGCGAGTGTTTGCCAACCCAGCCTAGTCCGGCTTTCGCCGCCAGCGGGCGCTCCAGAATCGGTGCCGAATCGACAAACGGGCGATAATTCGCTTGCCCGCACCAGGCGCGGATTTTTTCGCCTAACTGCTTTAATCGGCTTCTGAGAACCTTATGATAGTCGCGTCCCAGCGCATAACGACTAACATAACCTAATCGGGGATTTTTCAATGTGGAGGCGAAGGCGGCCCTGGCGGGCAGATAATTCATCCGCACGCTTATCACGCGCAGGGTCCCGGGCAATAATTCATGAGGACGAGCGCGCATCATGCCGTGACGCGCCATCCAATCCATTTCGCCATGGTATTGATTGTCCAGCCAGGCCTGCAGGAGGGGTTCCTGGTCACTGAGATCGGTATCGCAGATGCCAATCTGCTGGAATCCCAACGCTATCCCCCATTGTTTAATCAATCGGGCTAATTCTTGAAGATCGAAAGGGTATGACATGACGGACCATAAAAAGAACGCTGACCTGCTAAGTTTACCATATTCTGTCTATGACGCGCAGTGGCTGCGGCAGTGGGAAAGCTCGGCGGCCAATGCGGCCGGCGTTTCACTTTACCAGCTTATGCTGCGGGCCGGCAGCGCGGCCTATCGATTCGCTAGCTGGCATTATCCGTTTTCCCGGCATTGGCTAGTGCTGGCGGGCAAGGGCAACAATGGCGGCGATGCTTATGTTGTGGCCCGGCTAGCCGCCGCTGCCGGCAAGCGTGTTCAGGTCATTGCCTGTGGCGACGACGACAGTGTCGACCGGGGCCAGCCGGCGTATCAGGCCAGGCAAGAGTGGCGGGCGAGCGGCGGCGACATTTTACCTGCTGATGCGCCATGGCCCGCGGATATCGAGGTGATTATTGATGGCCTGCTGGGAACCGGTCTGCAAAACGCGGCGCGCGAGCCCTATGCCGGGCTTATTCAGCAGGCTAACCGACATTTGGCACCGGTTATTTCGCTGGATATTCCATCTGGACTGCATGCCCAGACCGGAGCCGCCGCCGGCGAGGTGATCAACGCATCGGTCACCGTGACATTTATTGCACTAAAGCCTGGTCTCCTGACGGGGAAGGCTCGGCGCGTAGTGGGCCAATTGCACTATGATGATTTAGGTCTGGAGGAATGGCTTCACTCCCAGCCGCCGGCGCTGGAGCGACTGACTGCGCCCCAACTGACGCGCTGGTTAAAGCCCAGAGATCCCTGTTCCCACAAGGGTGATAATGGCCGGCTGCTGATCGTCGGCGGCGATACCGGCCTGTCCGGGGCCATCCGCATGACCGGTGAGGCGGCACTGCGCACCGGCGCCGGTTTGGTCAGGGTGCTGACCCGAGAAGAGAACATGGCTGCACTGTTGACCGCCAGACCGGAACTGATGGTTGAGTCACTCACCGAAGATTCTCTTGGTAATGGACTGGAATGGGCCGACATTATTGTGATTGGCCCTGGCCTGGGTCAGTCTGATTGGGGGAAAAACGCCCTGCATCAGGTTAATCTTTCCGATAAACCGATGCTTTGGGATGCCGACGCGCTGAACATGCTGGCAATCACCCCCGGGAAACGTCACAATCGTATTATTACTCCCCATCCCGGCGAGGCGGCTCGATTACTGGGCAGATCCGTCGCTGAAGTTGAAAGTGATCGCTTACATTCCGCCAGGGAACTGGCTGAGCGCTACGGCGGCGTGGTAGTTCTGAAAGGCGCCGGCACACTTATTGCCGACCACCGCGCAGCGCTGGCGGTAGCGGATGTCGGCAATGCGGGTATGGCCTCTGGTGGCATGGGCGATTTACTTTCCGGTATTATTGGGGGCCTGCTTGCGCAACGGCTGTCGCTCTATGATGCGGCCTGTGCTGGATGCGTAGTCCACGGCGCAGCGGCTGACGCGCTGGCGGCAGAAAAAGGAACGCGAGGCATGCTGGCGACCGATTTGCTGCCGGCATTATTTCCGTTTGTTAATCCCGAACACATCGCATAGAAATCAAACATGGATAAATGTGAAATACCTTTGCCGGATGAAGCGGCAACCCTAGCCTTCGGCGCTAAACTGGCAGATGTTTGCCGGCAGGCCTGCGTGATTTACCTCTATGGTGATCTGGGCGCGGGTAAAACCACCTTCAGTCGCGGGTTTCTCCAGGCGCTGGGCCATCAGGGCAACGTTAAAAGCCCGACCTATACTCTGGTCGAACCTTATGAACTGGCCCGCTTTACGGTTTACCATTTTGATTTGTATCGCCTGACGGATCCTGAAGAGCTGGAGTTCATGGGCGTGCGCGATTATTTCGGCCGGGATGATGTGATTTGCCTGGTTGAATGGCCCCAGCAAGGGGCAGGCCTGCTCCCTGAGCCCGATATCACCCTGAGCTTTGCCTATCAGGGCGATGGTCGACAGGTAGTGGCCTGCGGATTGACGGCCAAAGGTCAGCAAAGCGTGGCGCAGCTCAGTGCCTGGCGGGAACAGCGCTAATGAGGTCAGCCATCAGAATACTTTTTTTCTTTGCTTTGCTGTTACTGACCGGTCAGGCGTTAAGCGCTACCCTGAGCGACATCAATGTATCCAATGGCCAGAGCCAGGCGACTGTCACCCTCGGTTTTCGCCAGCAGCCGGTCTATGCCTTCTTCGGGCTGCATAATCCGGAAAGAGTGGTTGTTGACATTCGCCAGAGCGGCCCGGTTCAGGGACTGCCCCTGCAATTTAGCGGCCAGAACCTTATCCAGCGCATACGGACCAGTAACGCCGTTGATTCGCAGAGTATCAGGCTGGTGTTCGAACTGACGGGAAAAGCCCGGGTGAGAGCCAGTACCCAGCAAACGGGCAACGGCTATAGTGTGGTCGTCACGGTAAGCGGCCAGCGTCCGGTCAGTCCCCCGCCTGTGGCCAGCAGCGCTAGGGTGACCCGGGCCGAACCTGCGACGCCGGCGCCTAATGCGTCGGAGAAAAATCCGTTCGACAACAAGATGACGGTGGCCGAGAACAGTACTGTCGTTCCGGTGCCGGTGTCCAGCAATAGACACCGTAGCCGAGTCTCGTCGGGCGACCAGGTGGTGGTAGCGATCGATGCCGGGCATGGCGGTCAGGATCCTGGCGCTAT
Organism: Biostraticola tofi; assembly: GCF_004343195.1. GTDB lineage: Bacteria > Pseudomonadota > Gammaproteobacteria > Enterobacterales > Enterobacteriaceae > Biostraticola > Biostraticola tofi. The sequence continues at coordinate 348,947 of NZ_SMCR01000002.1, forward strand.
CGGCGCCAATGGCCTGAAAGAGAAAAACGTCACCATTGCCATCGCCCGTAAACTGAAAGCGCTTTTGGACCAGGATCCGATGTTCAAGCCAGTACTGACGCGTGATGGTGACTACTTTATCTCGGTCATGGGCCGCTCGGATGTGGCGCGTAAAAAAGGCGCCAGCGTGCTGGTGTCGATCCATGCCGATGCTGCGCCTAATCGAAGCGCCAGCGGTGCCTCGGTATGGGTACTGTCAAACCGTCGCGCCAACAGCGAAATGGGCAACTGGCTTGAACAGCATGAAAAGCAGTCCGAATTGCTTGGCGGAGCGGGCGATCTGCTGGCTAACAGCTCATCTGATCCTTACCTGAGCCAGGCAGTGCTTGATCTGCAGTTCGGCCACTCTCAACGCGTCGGCTATGATGTCGCGGTGAAGGTGCTGCGCCAGCTGCAGTCGGTCGGCTCTTTGCATAAGCGACGCCCTGAGCATGCCAGCTTGGGCGTCCTTCGATCCCCGGATATTCCCTCGCTGTTAGTGGAAACCGGCTTTATCAGCAACAGATCTGAGGAGCGGCTGCTGGGTAGCAGCGCGTACCAGGAGAAGATCGCTAATGCCCTGTATCAGGGATTGCGCCTCTATTTCCAGTCGCATCCGATGCAAAATGGCCCAAAGTTGGAAAATCGTCCCCAGGGCGTTAGCTCTGCGGACGATGCTGGCGCCAGCGGCGCCCAGGCGGTAGCGCAGTCCAACGCCAGCGCCGTGAAGCCTTATACCGGCAAAATGGTGCGTCATACGGTACAGCGAGGTGAAACCCTGTCGGGCCTGGCGTCGCAGTATGGTATCAGCATGGCCCAGCTCCAGCAGATGAACAAGCTGAAAAAGGCGACTGTCTGGGTGGGGCAGCGATTGAATATTCCTGCCGAAGCGGCGGCGTCTGCGGCGTCGTCTGCCCGGGGAGTCAGTCGGCATAAAGTGGTGACTGGCGATTCGCTTACCTCGATAGCGGCGAAATATGGCGTCAGCGCCGGCGCTATCAGCCAGGCGAATAAATTGAAAACGGATAATGTCATGCTGGGCCAGACGCTGGTTATTCCGGCTCGCTGAGTTAACAGGAGGGGCAGTCATGGCTATCAAGATACTACCACCGCAACTGGCCAACCAGATCGCCGCCGGTGAAGTGGTCGAACGCCCGGCATCGGTGGTGAAAGAACTGGTGGAGAACAGTCTTGACGCCGGCGCCAGCCGTATTGATATCGATATTGAAAAGGGCGGCGCCAGGCTTATTCGTATCCGCGATAACGGCTGCGGTATTGGCAAGGATGATCTGGCGCTTTCCCTGGCGCGTCACGCCACCAGTAAAATTGCCTCGCTAGAGGACCTTGAAGCTATCATCAGTATGGGATTCCGCGGCGAAGCCCTGGCCAGTATCAGTTCTGTTTCCCGACTGACCATTACCTCCCGAACGGATACGCAGTCGGAAGCCTGGCAAGCTTATGCCGAAGGCCGCGATATGACGGTGACGGTGAAACCTGCGGCCCATCCGGTCGGGTGTACGGTTGAAGTGATGGATTTGTTTTACAACACGCCGGCACGGCGTAAGTTCATGCGCACCGATAAAACCGAATTCGCCCATATTGACGAAATTGTTAAACGCATCGCGCTGGCGCGCTTTGATGTGACGTTCACCCTGCAGCACAACGGTAAAACAGTCCGGCAATACCGGGCGGCCAACGCTGGATCCCAGCATCTGCGCCGGCTGGGCAATCTGTGCGGCGCTGCTTTTGTACAGCGGGCGCTGGAGGTGTCCTGGAATCACGGCGATCTGAATATCCGCGGCTGGGTTGCGGATCCGCGCGGGGAAGGCGACTTGCCGGAGATGCAGTATTGCTACGTTAACAACCGAATGATGAGAGATAAGCTGATTAATCACGCCATTCGCCAGGCCTATCAGGAGCAACTGAGTGATGGGCAGCAACCGGCATTTGTCCTTTATCTGGATGTCAGTCCCCACCAGGTGGATGTCAATGTCCATCCGGCCAAGCATGAAGTGCGTTTTCATCAGGCCCGACTGGTGCACGATTTCATTTATCAGGCGGTCATCGCCGTGCTGGCGCAGCATCAGGCCGATCCGTTGACGCTGGGCGAAACGGGTGCTGAAACCGCACCCGCAACGTGGTCGCCGGAAAACCGTGCGGCATCCGGGACCAACCATTTTTCAACCCCGTCGGTAGACAGTCGTGAATTGCCCGTCGGGCAGAGGGATATATTCAAGCGTGGCGGCGATGCCAGTGCGGAAGGCCGCGCCTATACCGGTGTCGGAAGGACAGGCGGCGGCAGCGCCTATACTGGTGTCGGAAGGACAGGCGGCAGCAGCGCCTCTACTGGTGTCGGAAGTACAAGCGGCAACGCCTACCCCGATGTCGCCAGAGACCCGAGGCAGCATCAAATTGATCCCGTGGCTGCCGCACAGAAAATGCGCGACCGTCCCGGCTATCTGCCACGGGAATATCAGCGCCGGGAAGGGGAAATCTATCGCCGCCTGCTCGATACCGCTGCCGCTGATGACAAGCGCCTGAACAGCGCCGAGGTCCTGGCCGGCAATACACCTCCTGTCGCCGATGATGTCCAGAGTTTCGGGAAGGTGCTGACTATCTACCCGCCTTGCTATGCGCTGGTTGAGTTTCGCCACCGGCTGGCGCTGATTTCACTGCCGTTTGCCGAGCGGGGACTGCGGCAAAAGCAATTAACCCCGGGGGGCGAAATCCTCAAGGCCCAGCCGTTACTGATTCCGTTGCGGTTAACCCTTAAGGACAACGAGGCCCGGGCCTTCGGCCAGTACCAGGCAATGCTGGCCGAAATGGGAATTGCAATGCAGGTAAATCACCGGCAGGCAATACTAAATGCGGTACCTTTACCGTTACGCCAACAAAATTTACAAAACTTGATTCCAGAACTGTTAGGCTACCTCTCTCATCATGACTCTTTATCTCATGACGACATCGCTGCCTGGATTGCCCGCCAGTTAAACGATGAACAACATGCCTGGAGCCATTCCCAGGCGATACAATTGCTCTGTGAAGTTGAGCGGCTATGTCCGCACTGGGTGAAAGCCCCGCCTGATGAGCTGCTGGTATTACTTGAACTTGAGGCTGCTGTTAAGGCCCTGAAAAATGATTAGACCCGATATCGCCAGCCTTCCGCCGGCCATATTTATCATGGGCCCGACCGCATCGGGCAAGACCGCTCTGGCGATGACTCTGCGTCGGCAGTTGCCGGTTGAACTGATAAGCGTCGATTCGGCATTAATATATCGCGAGATGGATATCGGGACGGCGAAACCCAGCAAAGATGAATTGGCCCAGGCTCCTCACCGATTGATCGATATCCGTGATCCGTCCGAGAGCTATTCGGCTGCGGATTTCCGCCGTGATGCACTGAGTGAAATGGCAGAAATCACCGCTTCCGGACGTGTGCCATTATTGGTTGGCGGCACCATGCTCTATTACAAAGCGCTGCTAGAGGGGTTATCGCCTTTGCCTCCGGCGGATGCCGCCGTCAGAGAGCGTATTGAGCAGGATGCCCAACTCAGGGGTTGGGATGTATTGCACCGGCAGTTGCAACAGATTGATCCGATTGCCGCTCTGCGTATTCATCCTAATGATCCTCAGAGACTGTCCAGGGCACTGGAAGTTTTTTTCGTTTCAGGTAAAACTCTAACGGAAATGACAAAAATATCCGGCGAGACCTTACCTTACCGGGTCTTTCAGTTCATCATCGCACCTAACAATCGTGAATTGCTGCATCGACGAATAGAACAGCGCTTTCACCAGATGCTGGCTGCCGGTTTTGAGCAGGAAGCCAGGACACTTTTTGCTCGGGGTGATTTGCATGCGGATATGCCGTCCGTCCGCTGTGTCGGTTATCGTCAGATGTGGGCCTATTTATCCGGTGAAGTTGATTACGATGAGATGGTTTTTCGTGGTATTTGCGCGACACGACAGCTTGCCAAGCGACAAATGACCTGGCTGCGCGGCTGGGAGGCTGCGCACTGGCTTGACAGCGAACAGCCTCAAGCCGCCGTTGAAACGGTATTACAGGTTGTTAGTGCATAGGTTGACTGATTGTGTACAATTGATAAGTACTGAACGCGCTTTTTTTACATCGTTTATATATTTAGAGCCACATGGTTCTTGTTAAAAACAACAAGCACATAAGGAAAAGATAGAATGGCTAAGGGGCAATCTTTGCAAGATCCGTTCTTGAACGCATTGCGTCGGGAACGCGTTCCGGTTTCTATTTATTTGGTTAATGGCATCAAATTACAGGGGCAGATTGAGTCGTTTGACCAGTTTGTGATTTTGCTGAAAAACACGGTTAGTCAAATGGTTTACAAGCACGCCATTTCGACCGTGGTTCCTTCTCGTCCGGTAGCGCATCACAATAACAATTCGGGCGGCGGTTCCAGCAATTACCATCATGGTAGCACCCCAGCCGGCCAGCAGCCTGCGCCGGAAAGTGATGATGCCGAATAAGGCGGGTCGATTCTGACCCTGTCGCGGTGCTTTAGCGTTTTAAGGCGCTAAGGCTCCGTCATAACTGCGGTTTATCCGTTTGAGAGGTTGTACGCTTGTTTGACCGTTATGATGCCGGTGAGCAGGCCATACTGGTTCACGTTTTTTTCGCACAAGACAAAGACATGGAAGATCTTAGGGAGTTTGAATCCCTGGTCTCTTCCGCCGGGGTAGAGACGCTGCACGTCATCACCGGGAGCCGCAGGGCGCCCCATCCCAAATACTTTGTCGGCGAAGGAAAGGCCGAAGAAATTGCCGATGCGGTTAAAACCAGTGGCGCGTCTGTCGTATTATTTGATCATGCTTTGTCTCCGGCCCAGGAGCGAAATCTTGAGCGCGTCTGTGAATGCCGGGTAATAGATCGTACCGGTCTCATTCTTGACATATTCGCCCAGCGTGCGCGGACCCATGAGGGTAAGCTACAGGTAGAGCTGGCGCAATTGCGTCACCTGGCGACGCGGCTGGTGCGAGGATGGACACACCTTGAACGCCAGAAGGGCGGCATCGGTCTGCGGGGTCCGGGCGAAACACAGCTTGAAACTGACCGCAGGCTGTTGCGTAACCGTATTACCCTGATCCTTTCCCGCCTGGAGCGGGTCGAGAAACAGCGTGACCAGGGACGAAGAGCCCGTGCACGCGCCGATGTGCCGACAGTATCGCTGGTAGGTTATACCAATGCCGGTAAATCTACCCTGTTCAACCAGATAACCGATGCCGGTGTTTATGCGGCCGATAAGCTTTTTGCCACCCTCGACCCGACGCTCAGGCGTATTACGGTTGGCGACGTCGGCGATACCGTGCTGGCAGATACGGTAGGGTTTATCCGTCATCTTCCCCATGACCTGGTGGCGGCTTTCAAGGCAACCCTGCAGGAAACTCGGCAGGCTACGCTGCTGCTGCACGTAGTGGACGCAGCCGACGGACGTATCAAGGAAAACATCGACGCCGTGGACTCGGTGCTGGCGGAAATAGAAGCTGACGACATTCCGGTACTGCTGGTAATGAACAAAATCGATATGCTGGAGGATTTTATCCCGCGTATTGATCGCGATGAAGAAAATATCCCGGTCAGAGTATGGTTATCTGCCCAGACCGGCGAAGGTATTCCATTGCTTTTTCAGGCGTTGACCGAGCGTCTGTCGGGAGAAATTGCACAGCATGAGCTGCGCCTGCCTCCCCAGGCTGGACGTTTGCGTAGTCGTTTTCACCAGCTACAGGCGATTGAAAAGGAATGGATCGAAGACGACGGCAGTGTTGGCTTGGTAGTCAGAATGCCTATCATTGACTGGCATCGTCTTTGCAAGCAGGAAAACGAGTTGGTGGACTACATTGTCTGACCGTCCTTTGGGAACTAAAGCCTGAAGAATACTAATTAAAGTAAAATGGAGCTAAAACATGGCGTGGAATCAGCCCGGTAATAACGGACATGACCGCGACCCGTGGGGAAGCAGCAATAATAATAGCGGCAACTCTGGCGGAAATAATAATAAAGGCGGACGCGAGCAGGGGCCTCCTGATCTTGACGATATCTTCAGGAAACTCAGCAAAAAAATTGGCGGCTTTGGCGGCGGCAACCGTAATCCTGACAATACCGGCGGTTCAAACCGCGGCGCTGGCCGCAGTAGCCGTATTTTTGCTCTGGCTGCCGCTGCGGTGGTGGTGATCTGGGCAGGCAGCGGCTTTTATACCATCAAGGAAGCCGAGCGCGGCGTGGTGGTTCGTTTCGGCAAGTTCGATCATCTGGTCCAGCCGGGTCTGAACTGGAAGCCCACCTTTATCGATAACGTCCGTGCGGTTAATGTTGAATCGGTACGTGAACTGGCTGCTTCAGGCGTCATGCTTACCTCCGATGAAAACGTGGTGCGCGTCGAGATGAACGTGCAGTACCGGGTGACCGATCCGGAACGCTATCTGTTCAGCGTCACCAATGCTGACGACAGCCTGCGCCAGGCGACCGACAGCGCCTTGCGCGGTGTTATCGGCAAATACACCATGGACCGTATCCTGACCGAAGGACGTACCGTGGTCAGAAGCGATACCCAGCGGGTACTGGAGGAAACCATCCAGCCTTACAACATGGGTATCACCTTGCTGGACGTCAACTTCCAGGCAGCCCGTCCGCCCGAAGAGGTCAAAGCGGCGTTCGACGATGCCATTGCCGCACGTGAGAATGAGCAGCAGTACATCCGCGAAGCGGAAGCCTATTCCAACGAAGTGCAGCCTCGTGCCAACGGGCAGGCGCAGCGTATACTGGAAGAAGGTCGCGCCTATAAAGCGCGCACCGTCCTGGAAGCTCAGGGTGAAGTCCAGCGTTTCGCCAAAGTTCTGCCGGAATATAAAGCCGCACCGCAGATCACCCGTGAGCGCTTGTATATCGATGCCATGGAACGCGTGCTGAGCCATACCCGCAAAATCCTGGTCAATGATAAGAGCGGCGGCAACCTGATGGTACTGCCCCTGGAACAAATGCTGCGAAATGCACCCGCTGGCGGCGAGCGCCAGGACAACAGCGGCAGCAGTCTCATGCGCCTGCCGGCACCGAGCGGCAGCAGCAGTGCGTCGAATGCTACGCGCAACAGCAATAATTCAATCATGGATCAGCGTAAAGCGAATGCTCAACGTGAAGATACCACTCGCGTAGGGAGAGAGTAACCGATGCGTAAGCCCTTAATACTTGTTCTTATCGCGGTGCTGGTGGTGCTGTATGCATCACTTTTCGTGGTCCAGGAAGGCCAGCGTGGTATCGTGCTGCGTTTCGGTAAAGTCCTGCGCGATGACGAAAATAAACCGGAAATCTTTAATCCGGGTCTGCACTTTAAAATTCCGTTTATTGAGACGGTTAAATCACTGGATGCACGTATCCAGACCATGGAAAATCAGGCTGACCGCTTTGTGACCATGGAGAAAAAAGATCTGATCGTCGATTCCTATATCAAATGGCGTATCAGCGATTTCAGTCGCTATTACCTGGCTACCGGCGGCGGCGATGTGTCGCAGGCTGAAGTGCTGCTCAAGCGTAAGTTCAGTGACCGTTTGCGTTCTGAACTGGGTCGTCTGGATGTCAAGGGTATCGTTACAGATTCCCGTAACCGACTGATGACCGATGTGCGCCAGGCGCTGAATACCGGCAGCGCCGGCGATGATGAGGAAATCCAGACTACCGCCGCAGATGACGCCATCGCATCGGCAGCGGCACGTGTGGAGCGTGAGACCAGCGGCAAACAGCCGGCGGTCAATCCGAACAGCATGGCGGCGTTGGGTATCGAAGTCGTGGATGTGCGCATCAAGCAGATCAACCTGCCGGCTGAAGTCTCTGACGCTATCTATCAACGTATGCGTGCCGAGCGTGAAGCTGTTGCCCGTCGCCATCGTTCACAGGGCCAGGAAGAGGCTGAAAAGCTGCGCGCGACTGCCGACTACGAAGTGACCCGTACTCTGGCGGAGGCCGAGCGTACTGCGCTCATCACGCGTGGTGAAGCCGATGCCGAAACGGCTAAACTGTTTGCGGACGCATTCAGCGAAGATCCGGAATTTTATGCTTTCATCCGCAGTCTGCGTGCCTATGAAAACAGCTTCAGCGGCAATAACGACATTATGGTGCTGAGTCCTGACAGTGATTTCTTCCGCTTTATGAAATCACCTGAAGCCACCTCTCTGGTCCGTCCGTAACGGCGGTCGTTATCCCGGAGTGCAGCGCACTCGATGCTGTGTGCTTAAGCCCGCCGAATCCGGCGGGTTTTTTTTTGCGTGCCGGCAATGCGCCTTACCCCCGGTTGGCGGTGCGACGCCGGCCTGCAGCCACTGGGCCGGCACTGACCCAATTCGCCAGAGACGTCTAACAAGTTGTCTCACTTTTTCCCTTTACTCTTTCTTTTTCCTCTTTATCTTGGCTGGCACATCATTTCACTGACTCTACCGGGAGATAACATGAGTCCGACTATCTGGATGGCGCTGGGGCTAGTATTGGTACTTGAAGGCCTAGGCCCGATGCTGTTTCCCGCCCTGTGGCGAAAAATGATCGGCACGCTGTCGACACTGCCCGATGCGCTGCTGAGACGCTTTGGCGGCGGTTTAGTGGTTGCGGGCTGCGTAATCTACTATATGTTGCGTCACAAAATGGGAGGTTGATCCCAGAGCTAAAAAAGTGGGCAATACGGTGGTAAAAAGTACTGAAAGCAGGGGATTGAGATGTTAGAATCCTTTTTTAAGCAATCTGGTGAATTTTGAGATGGGTAAGAACGTCGTCGTACTGGGCACCCAATGGGGTGACGAAGGTAAAGGCAAGGTCGTGGATCTGCTGACTGAACGCGCTAAATATGTCGTTCGTTATCAGGGCGGCCACAACGCCGGTCATACTTTGGTTATCAACGGTGAAAAAACCGTTCTTCATTTAATTCCATCTGGTATTCTGCGTGAAAACGTAACCAGCATCATTGCGAACGGCGTTGTCTTGTCGCCGGAAGCCCTGATGAAAGAAATGGGTGAACTTGAAGCTCGTGGCGTACCAGTACGTGAGCGTTTGCTGCTGTCAGAAGCTTGCCCGCTGATCCTCTCCTATCATGTTGCGCTGGACGTTGCGCGTGAAAAAGCCCGTGGAGCCAAAGCTATCGGCACTACCGGTCGCGGCATAGGCCCTGCCTATGAAGACAAAGTCGCGCGCCGCGGCCTGCGTGTCAGCGATCTTTTCAATAAAGAAACCTTTGCGATCAAGCTGAAAGACATTGTTGATTATCACAACTTCCAGCTGGTCAATTACTACAAAGCCGATGCCGTGGACTACCAGACCATCCTCGATGAGGTGATGGCGGTTGCCGATATCCTGACCGGCATGGTGGTTGATGTGTCTGAACTGCTGGACAGCGCCCGCCAGCGTGGCGACCTTATCATGTTCGAAGGTGCCCAGGGCACCCTGCTGGACATCGATCATGGCACCTATCCGTATGTCACCTCTTCCAACACCACCGCCGGCGGCGTTGCCACCGGTTCAGGCTTGGGTCCGCGCTATGTCGACTATGTACTGGGCATTGTCAAAGCCTATTCTACCCGCGTAGGTGCCGGCCCGTTCCCGACCGAGCTGTTTGATGATATCGGTGAATTCCTCAGCACCAAAGGCAATGAGTTCGGCGCGACTACCGGCCGCCGTCGCCGCACTGGCTGGCTGGACGCGGTTGCCGTCCGCCGCTCGGTACAGATCAACTCCCTCTCCGGTTTCTGTTTGACCAAACTGGACGTGCTGGATGGCCTGAAAGAGGTCAAAATCTGTATCGGCTACCGCATGCCAGACGGTCGCCAACTGACCACCACGCCGCTGGCTGCTGAAGGTTGGGAAGGGATTGAACCGATCTACGAAAGCCTGCCTGGCTGGAGTGAGTCCACCTTCGGCGTAAAAGAATATGACCAGCTGCCGGAAGCGGCGCGCAGCTATATTCGCCGCATTGAAGAAATCACCGGTGTACCGATTGATATCATCTCAACGGGTCCGGATCGTTCTGAAACCATGATTTTGCGTGATCCCTTTGATGCATAATGCATAAAAGGCTTCTCGCCATCAAATTATACTAAACCGGGCTTGTCCCGGTTTATTTTTATCTATCAATAAGTTAGCCTATCCGCGAAACGACTTTGTTAAAGTGGCCTCACAAGTCATATAGCCTGTTTGGTTCCTAAAGGTTACTCTTATAAGTCATGATGGCGTATTGACGGCCCAACCGTAGATATATCGTCAATTGTAGTGCGGAATTTTGTCTTCCCCTCCTGCCTGCGGTGTAAAACGGGTATTGCAGCAGGCCTTTCGAGATTTCTGACAACATCTGACAAGATGTTTTGTCCGGTTGCAGACAGAAAATCCGCCGCTCTACATATTTATTGCTTGCTGAATGATATCGGCATGGCAACCTGTTTTAGACAATGGAGGTAGCGCATGTCTCAAGATCCCTTTCTGCAACGTGAAGCAGAAAAATACGAATTCCCCGTCCCCAGCCGGGAATTCATCCTGGAGCACCTGGCCAAGCGGGAAAAGCCGGTCAGCCGCGAAGAGCTTGCGCAGGAATTTAACATCACCGGTGAAGATCAGATTGAAGGGCTGCGTCGTCGCTTGCGCGCTATGGAGCGCGACGGCCAACTGATATTTACCCGTCGTCAGTGCTATGCGCTGCCAGAACGTCTGGACCTGCTGCGCGGAACGGTTATTGGCCATCGCGATGGCTTCGGCTTCCTCAGAGTAGAAGGGCGAAAAGACGACCTTTACCTGTCCGCCGAGCAGATGAAAATGGCTATCCATGGCGATGTGGTCATGGCGCAGCCGCTGGGCGAAGATCGCCGCGGCCGCCGCGAAGGCCGGATTGTCCGCGTGCTGGTGCCAAAAACCAGCCAGATCGTTGGCCGCTACTTTGTCGATGCCGGCAGCGCATTCGTGGTGCCTGACGACAGCCGCCTGAGTTTTGATATCCTGATTCCGCCCGAGGGCACCGCCGGTGCGCGGATGGGCTCGGTAGTGGTTGTCGAGTTGACCCAGCGTCCGACCAGACGGACTAAAGCCATCGGCAAAGTCGTCGAGATTCTGGGCGAAAACATGGGTACCGGCATGGCGGTTGATATCGCGGTCCGCACCCACGATATTCCCTATACCTGGCCGCCTGAAGTCGAAGAACAGATTGCCAGTCTGAAAGAAGAGGTGCCGGCAGAGGCCAAACGCGGCCGTGTCGACCTGCGCAATCTTCAACTGGTGACTATCGACGGTGAAGATGCCCGCGACTTTGATGATGCGGTGTTCTGTGAGAAGAAACGCGGCGGCGGCTGGCGCCTGTGGGTTGCTATAGCCGACGTCAGCTATTATGTGCGGCCCAATACGCCATTAGATGATGAAGCCAGGGGCCGCGGGACGTCGGTCTATTTCCCATCGCAAGTCATTCCCATGCTGCCGGAAGTCTTGTCAAACGGCTTGTGTTCACTCAATCCCCAGGTTGATCGGCTTTGCATGGTGTGTGAAATGACCATTTCCGCTCAGGGCAGGCTGTCTTCTTACAAATTCTATGAAGCGGTGATGAACTCCCACGCCCGGCTGACCTATAATAAGGTCTGGCAGATCCTGCAGGGCCACCAGGAATTACGTGATCATTACAAGCCGCTTATCAAGCCGCTTGAGACGCTGCATGAGATGTACAAGGCGCTGGATATCGCACGTGCCGAGCGCGGCGGTATCTCTTTCGAAACCGAAGAGGCCAAGTTTATCTTCAACGCAGAACGCCGGATTGACCGTATCGAACCGGTGATGCGCAATGATGCCCATAAACTGATCGAAGAATGCATGATTCTGGCGAACATCGCCGCTGCGCGTTTTGTAGAGAAAAACAATGAGCCGGCGCTTTATCGGGTGCACGATCGTCCCAGCAATGATCACATCACCGCGCTGCGCAGTGTCCTCGGCGAGCTGGGCCTTAGCCTGGGCGGCGGCTTGAAGCCTGAGCCGAAAGATTACGCCGAGATGATGAATATCGTCGCCGATCGACCGGATCACGAAATGCTGCAGACCATGCTGCTGCGCTCAATGAAACAGGCTATTTATGATCCTGAAAATCGGGGCCATTTCGGGCTGGCGCTGCAGGCGTATGCTCACTTTACCTCACCGATTCGGCGTTATCCCGATCTGGCGCTGCATCGCGCCATCAAGTACTTGCTGGCCCGTGACGAGGGCGAACTGACCGGTCGTTCCACCGCGACCGGCGGCTGGCATTCGGAGCTGACTGAGATGCTGCAGCTGGGCCAGCACTGCTCCATGAGCGAGCGTCGGGCAGACGAAGCGACACGCGATGTCGCTGACTGGCTGAAATGCGACTTTATGCAGGACCAGGTCGGCGAAGTATTCAGCGGCATCATCGCCAGCGTTACCGGTTTTGGTTTCTTCGTGCGCCTCAATGAACTGTTTATCGACGGCCTGGTGCATGTCTCCACCCTTGATAATGACTATTACCGTTACGACAACATCGGCCAGCGTCTGATTGGTGAGTCCGGCGGCTCCAGCTATCGTCTGGGCGACTCGGTAGAAATTCGTGTCGAAGCCGTCCATATGGACGAGCGCAAAATCGATTTTTCTCTGGTGTCGAGTAAACGTCAGCCGCGCGGTGCAGGTAAGACCGAGCGAAATCGTTCACGGCAACAGCCGAGAGGGGCTTCCAGTGAAGGCAGCAAACCGCCGCGCCGTCGGCATACCACCAAGCAGCCGGCCAACTTCGAGTCCGACAGCGTATTCCGTCAGGGTGACAGCGGTAGCCAGAAAACCAAGCCGAAAGGGAAGGCCTCAAGGGATAAGAACCGCAGCGCTGGGTTGAAAAACAACCCGGCTAGCGCTTTGGATCAAAAGGTCGCCGGTCCGTCGTCTACTGGCGGCAATCCGGCGGCGGACAAGCCCGCCGCCCCATCGCGCAGTGCGCGCCGCAGGGCGGCGGCTAAAGCCAATGCGGCTAAAGCCAATGCGGCCGCAGCAGAAACGCCGGTAGTTACTGATACCCGAGAACAGCCTGCATCCTCAGCCGCTATTGCGCCTGTAGTGGATGCGACCTCCAGGCCTTCACGCAACGCCCGCCGCAAGGCTGCCAAATCCAATGCAGCGGCCCAGGAGGCGCAGAGCCATGCGGGACAACCTGCGGCCCATCAGTCGTCTGATACCCCGCCTGCCGGCAGGCCGGTGCGCACCGAGTCAGCATCTGCCGCCATTCAGTCAGCCAGCGGTGAGCAGAGCCAGACAACCAGGCGCAGCAGAAAGGCGACGCCCAAAGCGGCCTCTACAGCGCCCGCATCGGTAAGCCCGGCACCCGCCGCGCAGCCGGCGACGGCAGATAAGGCCAAGCCAGCGGCAAGCACCGCCAAGCCAGCGGCTGAAACA
>NZ_SMCR01000002.1:362389-693888 GCF_004343195.1 Biostraticola tofi
TGCATCGGTAAGCCCGGCACCCGCCGCGCAGCCGGCGACGGCAGATAAGGCCAAGCCAGCGGCAAGCACCGCCAAGCCAGCGGCTGAAACAGCCAAACCTGCTGCTCGCAGCAGAAAGGCAACGCCCAAAGCGACGCCCAAAGCGACATCCAAGCCTGCCTCTACAGCGCCTGCATCGGTAAGCCCGGCACCCGCCGCGCAGCCGGCGACGGCAGATAAGGCCAGGCCAGCGTCAAGTACCGCCAAGCCAGCGGCTGAAACAGCCAAACCTGCTGCTCGCAGCAAAAAAGCAACGCCCAAAGCGACGTCTAAAGCGACATCCAAAGCGACGTCCAAAGCGACATCCAAGCCTGCCTCTACAGCGCCCGCATCGGTAAGCCCGGCACCCGCCGCGCAGCCGGCGACGGCAGAAAAGGCCAGGCCAGCGTCAAGCACCGCCAAGCCAGCGGCTGAAACAGCCAAACCTGCTGCTCGCAGCAAAAAGGCAACGCCCAAAGCGACGTCTAAAGCAGCAACGGCAGCGCCCGCATCGCTAAGCCCAGCCGCCGCCGCGCAGCCGGCGACGGCAGAACAGGCCAAACCTGCTGCTCGTAGCAAAAAGGCCGCGCCTAAAGCGCCTGCAGCAAGCGTGGACCGCAGTGAAACGGCGAAACCTAAACGCAGCAAAAAACCGGCAGGGTCCACTAAGACTGGCGAATAACGCCTGGTTGGAGTGTCTCGACTGGATTTATCTGTATGATTTAACGCATGGGCCTTAATGGCCCATTTACATTAAGAAAGAACATGAGCGAAATTATTTACGGTATTCATGCCGTTAAAGCATTACTTGAACGCGATCCGCAACGGTTTCTGGATGTCTGGATCCTCAAAGGGCGGGACGACCGCCGCCTGCATCCGCTGCTGCTGGAACTGGAGGCAGCCGGGCTGACCATACAGGTCGCCAACCGCCAGTGGCTGGATGAAAAGGTGGAAGGGGCGGTACATCAGGGGATCGTGGCCCGGGTACAGGAAGGACGGCAATATCAGGAGAGTGATTTGGAATCCCTGCTGCAGCAGCATACGGCGCCGCTACTGCTGATACTTGATGGCGTGACAGACCCGCATAACCTTGGCGCCTGCCTGCGTAATGCGGATGCCGCCGGGGTACATGCGGTTATTGTTCCGCGGGATCGTTCGGCCCAGCTTAACGCAACCGCTAAAAAGGTCGCCAGTGGCGCAGCCGAAACGGTACCGCTTATCCGGGTGACCAACCTTGCACGGACTCTGCGATTACTCAAAGAGCACAATGTCTGGATTGTCGGCACTGCCGGTGAAGCGGACCACCATCTTTATCAAAGCAAACTGACCGGACCGCTGGCGCTGGTGATGGGGGCTGAAGGCGAGGGTATGCGTCGGCTTACGCGAGAGCACTGTGACGAGCTTATCAGTATTCCGATGGCTGGCACAGTTACCTCGCTTAATGTTTCTGTGGCAGCAGGTGTATGCCTGTTTGAGGCCGTCAGGCAGCGTCTGTAATAACGTGAGCCACTGTGGCGTCGTCGGTTATAAAACGACTGCCATAACGATTTAACCACCTTATCTGCCCCGGCATGCCGCCGGGGTGTTCGGACATCCTGCCCCTGACGTCCGCACGCCTATTATATCAGCGGTAGATGATGGCCTCACCACGCCAGACGCCAGGCGTTACGGTCTCAGAAATGTAAATGACCTGATAGTATCGGGCGCCGTTTTCATTGGCCTTTTGTTGCAAAGCCTGTTCGGCATCCATTGGGCTGCCACGTTCGCTGACGGTAATATTGCCGGACTTGACCAGTGAGCCCACCTGATTGCGGCTTATCTGAACTGCTGGTTCAGCATTGCCCGAGGAGGTCGCAGCGGCGGAGGCTGGGGTGGATTCGGATTCGCTGTTCATCAGGCTGCAGCCCGCCAAAAGCAGGCTCAGCGGAATGATAACGGCGGCGATCTGTTTCATAACTATTCCCCGATAAAACAAATTAAAGAGTCAACAGTATAGCGGAAATGACTGCCGATGATTAAGG
This sequence comes from Biostraticola tofi, assembly GCF_004343195.1. Taxonomy (GTDB): domain Bacteria; phylum Pseudomonadota; class Gammaproteobacteria; order Enterobacterales; family Enterobacteriaceae; genus Biostraticola; species Biostraticola tofi. The sequence continues at coordinate 364,429 of NZ_SMCR01000002.1, forward strand.
TAGGGTGAACAAAGCTGTTAAAGCAGTACGTTGAATAAGCGGGGAATCAAATGGTAGAAATGCATCAGGAGTCGGTTGACGGCATCGACGTCATCCATGCAGTGCCAGCCGGGGCATACAACCAGCCTCTGCCGACCCTGTTCTTTTATCATGGCTACACCTCTTCCAAAGAAGTGTATTCCTATTTCGGTTATGCGCTGGCCAAGGCCGGGTTTCGCGTGATTTTGCCCGATGCTCTGATGCACGGCGCGCGTTTTGACGGCAATGAGGCATACCGCTTCAATCATTTCTGGGACATCCTGCGCAACAATATTGATGAAGTACCTGGCCTCTATCATTTTTACCGTCAAAAGGGTCTGATTGAAGAGGACAGGGTCGGCATTTGCGGCGCGTCGATGGGCGGCATGACAGCGTTGGGGGCAATGGCTCGCTATTCCTGGCTGAAGGCCACAGCCTGTTTTATGGGGTCGGGGGGCTACCTCTCATTATCATCGCGACTGTTTCCCCAGGAGGCGCAGGACGGCGACAATGCGTCGGCACCTGGCTGGGCGCCTCTGGCGGAGTATGATGTTTATCATCGTCTGGATCGGCTGGCTGGCAGGCCGCTGCTGCTATGGCATGGCGAAGCTGACCCGCTGGTGCCGCCCGAGGAGAGCGCCGAACTCTATCAGGCGCTGCGAAATACTGAGGGACATCACCAGGTCACCTACCTGACAGAAGCGGGCATCGGTCATAAGATCACAGTTTCTGCGCTGGCTGCAGGCTGTGAGTTCTTCAAACACCATCTGTAGGGAGGAGGTAGGACCGGCAAAAAAAAAGCCCCATATACGGGGCCTAAATGCAAGATGACTCTTCTTCTTATATTCCCTGGTGCTGGGTTTCTTTGCTAAGCCTTGCTTACTGGATTGATTACATTATAAGCAGCCTTGCGCTAAGGAAAAACCAGAGTTTATTGATGCAATCATTCAGTAATTTTGAATCAAGAATTTATTTTTGATATTATTTTTCATAAAAGTATTTGGCCTGCCAGTTATCTGACCTTTTTAATTCCCGCAAGAACCCACTAAATCCTTGTATTACGCCTTGTAGAAATGTACTATTGCGCGTCATTTTTCGACCGCACAATTATCACGTTCCTTGCTTCCATGGGCCGCGGTTGACCCTGACAGGAGGCTGAATAATCCGTAAGGAGCAATTCTATGCGTCATTACGAAATCGTTTTTATGGTCCATCCTGACCAAAGCGAACAGGTTGCGGGCATGATTGAACGCTACACCACCGCTATCACCAATGCGGAAGGTCAGATTCATCGCCTGGAAGACTGGGGCCGCCGTCAGCTGGCTTACCCGATCAACAAACTGCACAAGGCTCACTATGTTCTGCTGAACGTAGAAGCTCCGCAGGAAGCGATCGATGAGCTGGAAACAAACTTCCGCTTCAACGACGCCGTTATCCGCAGCATGATCATGCGCGTTAAGCATGCGGTCACTGAAGCTTCACCGATGGTTAAAGCGAAAGACGAACGCCGTGAGCGCCGTGAAGATTTCGCCACTGAAGCCAACGATGACACTGATGCTGGGGATTCTGAAGAGTAATTGATGATGACGGCCAACCGTCTGGCGTTGTCGGGCACTGTGTGCAAGACACCGATTCGCAAGGTTAGCCCGTCAGGTATTCCGCACTGCCAGTTTGTGCTTGAGCACCGCTCGCAGCAGCAGGAAGCCGGTTTTTCACGACAAGCATGGTGCAGAATGCCCGTGGTGGTCAGTGGGAAACAGTCAACCGATATTACTCGCAGTATAACGGTCGGTACGCAACTCACGGTGCAGGGTTTCATTTGTTGCCATCAGGGCCGCAATGGAATCAGTAAAGTGGTATTGCATGCCGAGCAGATTGAATTGATAGATTCTGGAGACTAGCCATATGGCACGTTATTTCCGTCGTCGCAAGTTCTGCCGTTTCACCGCGGAAGGCGTTGTTGAGATCGACTACAAAGACATCGCTACGCTGAAAAACTACATCACCGAAAGCGGCAAAATTGTCCCGAGCCGTATTACCGGTACTCGTGCAAAATACCAACGTCAGTTGGCACGTGCGATCAAGCGTGCGCGCTACCTGTCTCTGTTGCCGTACACTGATCGTCATCAGTAATCGGTCACTGTCCAATAAGACTTTGAGAGGATAAGGTAATGCAAGTTATTTTGCTTGATAAAGTAGCCAACCTTGGCAGCTTAGGCGACCAGGTTAATGTTAAAGCGGGCTATGCTCGTAACTTCCTGGTACCGCAAGGTAAAGCCGTTCCGGCAACCAAGAAAAACGTTGAATATTTCGAAGCGAACCGCGCTGAACGTGAAGCCAAACTGGCTGCCGATCAGAATGCCGCTGAAGCACGCGCCGCGAAAATCAACGAACTGGGCAGCGTCACCATCGCGTCTAAAGCAGGCGACGAAGGCAAACTGTTCGGTTCTATCGGTACCCGCGATATCGCTGATGCCATCACCGCTGCCGGCGTTTCTGTTGCCAAAAGCGAAGTGCGTCTGCCGAATGGCGTTCTGCGTACCATCGGTGATCACGATGTCAGCATCCAGGTTCACAGCGATGTTTTCGCTACCCTGAATGTTATCGTTGTTGCTGAAGCTTAATCGAAAGACTAAGCAGTAGTAAAAAAAACGCCGGCCCTGTGCCGGCGTTTTGCTTTTCACACATCATGTTATCTGACCTGGTAGCTGCCGTCTGATTGACGATCGAAGCGTACTTTGCCGGTCGACGTTTCAATCTCCAGGGCGGTCACCAGCCCGCGCTCGTTTTGCATGACTCTCACCTGCTGACCCGCCTGCAGATTGCTCAGCGGCTTACTGCCACCCTCCACCTGAGCCATGGCAAAAACATCCGCTACCGGCAAACCATGCTGACGGAATAACTGCGCCAGCGTTTGCCCTTCGCTAATCTGATATTGCCGCCAGTTGCCATCGGGCTGACTGTCTGCGCTGTTATCAACCAGCTCGGCCTGCAGTGCCGCGGTGCGGCTGTCTGATGCGGATTGGGAGACGGCCGGCGTTTCGGGAGCAGAGGGCCAGATAAAGGCCACGATCACCACCAGCAACGCGACGCACAGCCAACGGCGATGCACCGCAGGCAGCGGAGCCAGCCAGTCAAAGCGGTCAGGCAGATGCCAGCACTGTGTCAGCCGGGCTCTTAGTCCGGTTTCTGACGTGATGTCACCCTCATCCTCATCATTAGGGCGCAGGTTATGACGCGGCTCTTTTTTGAATACATCAAAAATCGAACCGGAAAAACGGGACTGTTTGTTTTTCCTGGGCGCGATTCTGCCCATGATGACCTCTCTTGCCATGGTTATGCGTTAATCATTTGAAGTATAAAGCGCTGTGCCCGGAACCACCAAGGTTAATTCGCCATTGGCGCTGCCGACTGCATCGGTTGCAGGAATAATATTCATTGATGAAGATTTTACCCGGTCGGCTGGCGCTGTTATGCTTCGCCTTTCGGTTTTATATAAACAAGGATATTTAATGACTACCCTTTCTCTAGACAGCGTTGAAGCTCAGGCAAGTTACGGCATTGGTTTACAGGTAGGACAGCAGCTTGAAGAATCAGGTCTGCAGGGACTGTTGCCTGAAGCTCTGCTGGCAGGACTGACTGACGCGCTGGCGGGCAATGCGCCTGCGGTACCGGTTGATGTGATTCATCGTGCGCTGCGCACTATCCATGAGCGTGCCGATGCGGTCCGTCTTGAGCGCCAGCAGCATCTGGCGGTGGAAGGGCAGCAATTCCTGGAAGCCAATGCCGCTAAAGAAGGCGTCAATCTGATCGAGTCCGGCCTTCAGTTCAAAGTGCTCGAACAGGGTGACGGATCCATTCCTTCTCGGCAGGATCGGGTTAAGGTACATTATACCGGTCGTTTGCTGGACGGTTCGGTATTCGATAGTTCAGTGCAGCGCGGCCAGCCGGCCGAGTTTCCGGTCAGCGGCGTTATCCCTGGCTGGATCGAAGCATTAACCCTGATGCCGGTGGGTTCCAAATGGGAGCTGTATATTCCCCACAACCTGGCTTATGGCGAGCGTGGCGCTGGTGCATCGATTCCTCCTTTCAGCGCGCTGATTTTTGAAGTGGAACTGCTGGAAATTCTCTGAGATACCGCTGATAGAGGCAAAGCGGTCCGGCGATATTTTTATTTCCGCCGGGCCACGGCAGGTCAAACTTCTACGGCCCGGATGTCGAACTGTTAACCGGTCTGGACTATTATGATCTAGAGACTACCGGCCGGCCGTTCAGGGCTGTGACCCCAGCGAACTGCCGTTACCGTATCGGTAGCCGGCGGTAACATTCAGAGGTGTGTCATGATTGAACAGATTAGCCAGTTATCCCGTGACGCGGGTAAAGCGATCATGCAGGTGTATGATGGCGACAAGCCGCTGGAACTGAACCAGAAAACCGATGATTCCCCGGTAACCGCTGCCGATCTGGCCGCGCACCGGGTTATTGCCGACGGCTTGCTTGCGCTGGCGCCCGATATCCCGGTTTTGTCCGAAGAAGATCCGCCCTCATGGGAGGTGCGTCAGCACTGGACCCGATTCTGGCTGGTGGATCCGCTGGACGGAACCAAAGAATTTCTGCGCCGCAACGGTGAGTTCACCGTAAATATCGCCTTGATTGAAAACGGTATCGCCGTGCTTGGCGTGGTCTACGCGCCGGTAACCGGTGTATTGTATGCCGCCAGCCATGGGCAGGCCTGGAAGGTCGATAGCGGCGGTAACACATTGGCTATACACTGCAAGGAAGCCCGTCCTCCGCTGGTCGTGGTCAGCCGCTCTCATGGCGATAACCAGGAGTTGCGTGATTATCTGGCCCAACTGGGTGAGCATCAGACCGTCACTGTCGGTTCGTCGCTGAAGTTCTGCTTGGTGGCTGAAGGTTCGGCTCAACTTTATCCCCGCTTTGCACCTACCAGCGTCTGGGATACCGCCGCAGGTCATGCGATAGCCAGCGCCGCCGGCGCGGTAGTGAATGACTGGCAGGGGCGTCCACTGGATTACCACCCTCGAGAATCTTTCCTTAACCCTGGCTTTCGCGTTTCGCTCTTCTGATACAGGCTGGCCGAGCGTTTTTCCTATTTGATTTCAGCAGGGCCGGCAACCTATCGCTGCCCGGCCCCCGGCCCCCGGCCACCCGCCGACGCCACCCGCCACCCGCCGACGCCACCCGCCGACGCCGATGGTTATTCCTGCCTGCCCCCTGTCCCTGTCTTCATTCAGTCATATTGCTGCGCTAGAGTAGCTCGTCTGCAGCGGGTCATTGCCGGGAGAATAAATATATTCCTTTGGCGCAGGCTATTTTTCCCATGCTGACTACACGGATTGCTGCTGTCTCAATCGTGCGCCCTTAAGGCAATGTCACTGGCGGCTCTAGGGCGTTTGTCCTGTACAAACCGACGATGTACCAGCAGCATACTGTCAAATAGTGTAAAACCCGTTAGCAATACTGTAACGCCCGGAACTAATTACGTTCGGGCGACTCAGATTAATTGCATTAGCTGATGCTTATATAATGAACACCGACCGATTTATGCCTGCGCTATTCTTCCAGGCATACGGCAGGACGAAGTAAACCAAGGGAGAAAGTTGAACAATGAGAATCTTCCATCGCTATAACGCAGTGAAAGTTGCCACTTATGTGAAGACCCTTTTCCGCGGCAGAATTTATATCAAAGGCATCGGTGCCTTTGAGTTTGACAAAGGCAAGATACTGATGCCCCGGGTACGGGACAAACAGCATTTCAGCGTAATGTCCGAAGTGAATCGGCAAGTCATGCGTCTGCAGGCGGAAATGGGCTGATCGTAATACCGTTCGCTCCGCGATGCGGTCCTGTCTTCTCCTCGCCAGAGGAGGATAAAGTGACGGCGCCGGTGAATATCGGCGCCGTCACTCGTTGCAACCTTCAGAGTACCGTGGTGCTATCTGTGGAAGGCGCGAGCAGCATTGAGGTTTTTTCCTCAATGCGGGTGACCAGCAGTTGGTCAATTTTGTAGCTGTCGATATCCACCACTTCAAATTTGTAGCCTGAAAAGCGGACAAAATCAGTTCGCTTGGGGATTTTGCGCAGCATAAACATCATAAAGCCGCCAATAGTTTCATAATTGCCCGCCTGCGGAAACTCATCGATGTGCAGCACCCTCATCACATCATCAATCGGTGTACCGCCTTCTATGAGCCAGGAGTTCTCATCCCGAGCGACAATCTGTTCTTCCAGCCCCTGTCCAACCAGATCGCCCATCAGTGTCGTCATCACATCGTTCAAGGTAATGATGCCTACCACCAACGCATATTCATTCAGAATTACCGCAAAGTCCTCGCCTGCCGTTTTGAAGCTCTCCAGCGCTTCCGAGAGAGTAAGGGTATCGGGCACGATAAGCGCCGAGCGAATCTGCACGCCGCTGCTGAGCGCCAGGCTCTGATTGCCCAGCACCCGGTTAAGCAAATCCTTAGAGTCGACATAACCCAGGATATGGTCGATGTTGGCATCGCATACCAAAAATTTGGAGTGGGGATGCGTCGAAATTTTGGTTTTGATGCTCTCTTCCGACTCATGCAGATCGAAATAGATAATGCTCTCCCTGGAGGTCATCGACGAGGGGACGGTGCGTGATTCCAGCTCAAAGACGTTTTCTATCAGCTCATGCTCCTGCTTACGCAGCACCCCGGCCAGCGCCCCTGCTTCGACCACGGCATAAATGTCGTCCGAGGTTATGTCATCCTTTCTCACCATCGGCAGCTTCAGCATTCTGAAAATCATGTTGGCCATGCCGTTAAACAGCCACACCAGGGGGCGGAATACCAGCAGGCACAAGCGCATTGGGTTGATTATCCGAACGGCATAAGCCTCAGGTGAAATCAACGCAATACGTTTCGGGGTCAAATCGGCGATCAGGATGAAAAGACTGGTGACAAGGGTAAAGGAACAGATAAAGCTTAGCTGCTCAGCCAGTTCCGGCGACATGAAACGAATAAAAATGCCGAAGAACGAGGGGGAAAAAGCGGCATCGCCGACGATACCGCCGAGTATGGCCACCGCATTCAGGCCAATCTGGATAACAGTGAAAAATACGCCCGGCGTTTCCTGCAGTTTCAGCACCCGCTGGGCATTGATGTTGCCTTCATCAGCGAGGAGTTTCAGCTTGATCTTGCGCGATGCGGCGAGGGAAATCTCTGAAATTGAAAAAAAGGCACTCACGGCAATGAGTAACAAGATGAGCAAAATACTGTTCAGCATAATCTGGCCACGTCGGGCCGACCTCTGGCCGGCACGCCTTCAAAAGGCTATATAGGTTGTGAATGATAACAGTATATCGTTGTTATCAGGTGGAAACAGCGGTCAGTATAAGGTTCATGCCCGTTGCTGACCGCCGGATTTCAGGTCCGTGGCGGCATGCAAACGCCGATGCCGCCCAGATTACAGTAGCCATGTGGATTTTTGTACAAGTATTGCTGATGTTCATCCTCTGCATAATAAAACGGACCGGCTGCGGCAATTTCAGTTGTCACCTCGCGGGTATCGCCGGCCTGGGCCATCGCATCCTGGAACACCTGCAGGCTTTCAACGGCCTCGGTTTGCTGCTCCGGCGTCAGCGGATAGATAGCCGAACGGTACTGCGAACCGATATCGCCGCCCTGGCGCATCCCCTGGGCAGGGTCGTGGTTTTCCCAAAATAGTTGCAGCAGTTGGCGATAGCTGACCACTGACGGATCGTATACCACCCTTACCGCTTCGGCGTGCGCGGTCTGGCCGCTGCAGACTTCGCGGTAAGTGGGGTTGGGGGTAAAGCCCCCGCTATAGCCGGCGGCGGTACTGTATATCCCTTCCGTCTGCCAGAAAAGGCGTTCTACGCCCCAGAAGCATCCCATGGCGAACAGGGCGACAGCCATCCCTTCCGGAACGTGGGTCATCGAATGCCCGTTGAACAGATGAGTGGTCGCGACCGGCATGGGGGGCGTGCGTCCCGGCAAAGCGTCGCTTTGTGAAACAAGTCGGGTTTTATCAAAATTTTGCGCCACAGTTGACTCCTGTTTAGACTAAGGCTCTCAGTATCAAATCATAGTCTGTTTTAAAACATAATTTTTACAAACATCATACGACGATACTACGTTAAGATGTATTTACACTGCTTAGAAGCAGGTAATAAAAATTAAAGCGCCTTCTGCCATTACAAGATGATAGGAATGACGGTGGTTCATTACCGCGACCCAGGCTGTATCAGGAAGAACAAACTCAGGAGCCACCCGCGCATGCGATATCTTCGGCTGTTATGCCTGCTCGGCACCCTGGTGCTGACACCGGTTTCACAGGGGGCCAGTATCCGGTTGCAGGTAGAGGGCATCAGTGGCGAACTGCAGCGCAATGTGCGTGCGCGGCTGTCCACTATCTCAACCGATGAAATCACCGCGGATGCCCGCTTCCAGGCGCGAGTCAATGAAGCGGTCCGCGAGGGACTCAGTGCCCTGGGCTATTACTCGCCGGTAATCGATTTCCAGTTCCGGCCGGCGGTCAATGGCGGCCGTGAGGTCCTGGTCACCCGTATCAATCCAGGCAAGCCGGTGCTTATCGCCGGGGTCGATGTGATATTGCGTGGCGATGCCCGTCAGGACCCTGATTATCGGCAGCGGGTAAAGGACGGTAAGCCGGCGCTGGGCACGGTGCTTAATCATGCTGATTACACCAACTTCAAAAATGGCTTGTCCAGCCTGGCGTTGCGCAAAGGGTATTTCGACGCCGAGTTTCGCAAGAGCCAGCTCGGCGTGTCGCCAACGCGCTATCAGGCCTTCTGGGACATCGACTTTGACAGCGGCCAGCGCTACCGGTTTGGCAAAATACGCTTTCACGGCGCCCAGATAAGGGAAGATTACCTGCAGAATCTGTCGTCCATCCGTGAAGGTGAGGAATACAGCGCCGACTCACTGGCTGAACTCAACCGACGATTAGCGGCGACCAACTGGTTCAACTCGGTGGTGATTTCGCCGGATTTCGAACAGAGCAAAACCAACAAAACGCTGCCGCTGGATGCGGTGGTGACACCGCGCACCCGTAACACCATTGAAACCGGGGTAGGCTATGCCACCGATGTTGGTCCGAGGGTAAAAACCAGTTGGAGCCGACCATGGATAAATTCCCGCGGTCACAGTCTGGAGACCAGCCTCAGTCTGTCTGCCCCTGAGCAGGCGCTGGATTTCAGTTACAAGATCCCGCTGTTGAAAAACCCTTTGGAACAATATTATCTGGTGCAGTCCGGCTTCAAGCGCGAAGATCTCAACGATACCCAGTCTAATTCCACTTCAGTGAATGTGGCTCGCTACTGGGATATGTCCAGTGGCTGGCAGCGTTCGGTGAACCTGCGCTGGAGCCTTGATCACTTTACCCAGGCCGATGTCACCAACACCACCATGCTGCTGTATCCAGGGGTAAGCATTAACCGTACCCGGCAGCGGGGCGGCCTGATGCCGACGTGGGGCGACTCCCAGCGCTATTCGTTCGATGTCTCCGACACCACCTGGGGATCGGATATCGACTTCTTCGTTATCCAGGCCCAGAACGTCTGGATTCGTACGCTGGCCGACAAGCACCGCTTTGTTGCCCGCGGCAATCTGGGCTGGATCGAGACCAATGATTTCGAACGTGTACCGCCCTCTTTGCGTTTCTTCGCCGGCGGCGATCGCAGTATTCGTGGCTACAAATACAAATCACTGTCGCCAAAAGATGATAAAGACAAGCTTACCGGGGCGTCGAAACTGGCTACCGGTTCGCTGGAGTACCAATACAACGTCAGCGGCAAGTGGTGGGGCGCCGCTTTTATCGACGCGGGTGAAGCGGTCAATGATATCAAGCAGAGTAATGTTAAAACCGGCGCCGGCGTGGGGGTCAGATGGCAGTCGCCGGTCGGTCCGATCAAACTTGATATCGCCGCCCCGGTCGGCGATAAGGATGAGCATGGGCTCCAGTTTTATATAGGATTAGGGCCTGAATTATGAGTCTGATAAAAAAGATCAGCCTGGGAATATTCATCTTCATTATCCTACTGCTGGCGACCGTAGCCTACCTGCTCGGCACCACCAGTGGTCTGCACCTGATATTGAACGGAGCCTCCCGCTGGGTACCAGGGCTGGATATCGCCAGCGTCAGCGGCGGCTGGCGAGACCTCTCGCTTAACGGCGTCAGTTGGCAGATGCCGGGCGTCACCGTGCGTGCCGGCCAATTCCACCTCTCCGTCAATACCGCCTGCCTGCGCCAGCGGCAGCTGTGCCTTGATGATCTGTCCCTGAGCGAAGTAGCCGTCAGCATCAGAACCGCGGAAATGACGCCAACGCCTGAACAGGAGCCGGCAGTCGAACAGCCGGCATCCTCCATCAGCACGCCTTATCCGGTTATCCTGAAGCGCCTGGCGATAAATAACGTCAGCGTACAGGTCGACGGCACCGCCGTCTCACTGAACCAGTTCACCAGTGGCATCACCTTTAGCGACAACAACTTGGTAGTGTCACCGACCCATATTGAAGGTTTGCTGGTAAAACTGCCCAAGGCGGCAGAAATCATCACTGACCAGGCGATAGATGCAGTGATCCAGACCGAGCAGGAAAAGAAAGAGGCCGCCACCCGCGCGGATGCCGAGAAAGCCGCGCTGCGCCAGGCGCCGCCGCTGGGAGAGACGCTGGCTGCGCTTTTTGCCAAGCCTTTGCTGCCGTCGATACCGAATATCCAGCTACCGTTGAATATCACTCTAGAGGACCTGAGGGCTGAAAACCTGCGGCTGACCGGGGATGTCGATATCCTGGTTACCTCGCTGGCGCTGCGGATGGCAATGCAGGATCAGCATCTGTCACTGACTAAGCTGGATATCGACTCTCCCCAGGGACTGCTTAATGCCAGTGGCGAGGCCAGCCTGAGGGACAACTGGCCCGTTAATCTGACGGTTAACTCAAAAGTGAATGTAGCGCCGTTGAAAGGCGAACGGGTAAAGTTGACCGTTAACGGTGAACTGCGCCAGGAACTGAAGGGCAACATCAATCTTTCCGGCCCGCTGGGGGCCGGGCTGAGCCTGAAAACCCGCCTTGCCGAGACGGGATTGCCGTTGGACCTGCGGATAGTCAGCGATAATTTGCAATGGCCGCTCACCGGCACGCCCCACTATCAGGCCAGAAATGTGTCAATGCATCTGGCTGGCCGGGCAACGGACTACCGCCTGGCCGTGGGGGCCGCTCTCAGCGGCGAGGGCATGCCGCCCGCCACGCTGGCGATACAGGGCAATGGCACCCCTTCGCAGTTTACCCTGTCCCGACTGAGAGTGGATGCCCTCCAGGGGCATACCGATTTAACCGCGGTTATCGACTGGAGCAAGGCGATAAGCTGGCGCAGTGAACTGACGTTGACCGGCATCAATACCGCCCGGCAATGGCCTGACTGGCCGGCCAGAGTGGCTGGAAAAATGACCACTAAGGGCAGTCTTTATGGCGGCAGCTGGCAACTGCGGGTGCCCGAATTGAAACTCGACGGCAATATCAAACAGAATAAACTGTCAGCCAAAGGCAGTCTGTCCGGCAATGCCGCCAATCAGTGGAATATCCCCGGTATCCAGCTGGCGCTGGGACGCAATAGCCTGGATATCAAGGGCCAATTGGATGAGAAACTTGCCCTGGATGCGACTATAGATGCGCCCCGGCTGGATGGTGCTCTGCCAGGACTCGGCGGCACCGCCAAGGGCAAGATTAACGTGCGCGGCAGCCTGATGGCGCCGCAACTGCTGGCTGACCTGACCGCTTCCGGTCTGCGGTTCCAGGCTCTGAGCGTCCGCCAGGTAAACCTGAAGGGCGATCTGAGCTCAAGCGACCAGATCAAAGGCAACTTGACGTTGCGGGTCAGTCAATTGCAGCAGGACAGTTTTAAAATAAGCACACTGTTGCTGACGGCCAAAGGCAATGAAAAGCAGCATCAGCTTCGCGTCAGCCTCACTGGCGACCCGGTCGCCGGCCAATTGAGCCTGGACGGCGGTTTTGACCGGCAGCAACAGCGCTGGCAGGGGCGGCTGTCACAGACCCGTTTTGAGACGCCGGTCGGTGAATGGCGTCTTAGTCGGGATATGACGCTGGACTACCTGAATGCCGGTCAGAAAATTACCGTGGGCCCTCATTGCTGGCAGAACCCGAATGCCAATCTGTGCGTGCCGACCAATATTGTCGCCAGCCCGCAAGGCGGCCAGGGCAGCCTGCTGCTAAATCGTTTTGATCTGGCGATGATTAAACCGTTCCTCACCGATGATACCCAGTTGGCGGGCGTATTCAGCGGCCGGGCGGATGTCAGTTGGAAGCAGGGCGACTCACTGCCGCAGGCAAAAGTCTCTCTGGTGGGTAAAGGCGTGAACATCCGCCAAAACGTTGACAGCCGATCGCTGCCGGTGGCGTTTGATACCCTGAATGTCAATGCCGCGCTGGACAAAGGCAATGCCAATCTGGACTGGCTGGTCAAAATCGCCGGCAACGGCCAGACCGATGGACAATTACGGATTGCCGATCCCCAGGGCAGGCGCAATCTTACCGGTAACCTGAATATCCGCGACATCTCTCTGGCGATCATCAATCCCATCCTGTCACGCGGGGAAAGCGCCAACGGTCAGCTGAATGCAAATCTGCGCATTGGCGGCAATAGCCGCCAGCCGCTGATTTTCGGTCAGTTAGGGCTGGAAAAGGTGATCATTAAAGGCAACTGGATGCCGTTCGCTATGCAAAGCAGTCGACTGGCGCTAGATTTCTCAGGGACACGTTCGGTGCTGCAGGGGCTGGTGCAGACCACCCGCGGCCAGATCAACCTGGCCGGCAACGCCGACTGGAGCCAGATTGATGCCTGGCGTGCACGGATCGCCGCCAAGGGAGATAAAGTGAGAATTACCGTGCCGCCCATGGTACGGTTGGACGTGTCGCCGGATGTGGTGTTTGACGCATCGCCAACGCAGTTTGCACTGAACGGCACGGTCGATATTCCCTGGGCGCGCATCGTGGTACAGGAACTGCCTGAGAGCGCGGTCGGCGTATCGTCTGATCAAGTGCTGCTGGATGAACAGCTTAAGCCAATCGCCCCTGCCCGGGCGCCGGCTGTGCCGATAAACAGCAATCTGACGATTCATGTAGGGAAGGATGTCCGGCTGGATGCATTCGGTCTTAAAGCCCGGTTGCAGGGCGATCTGAAAATGGTGCAGGATCACCGGGGATTAGGCCTTAACGGCCAGATCGATATCCCTTCCGGCCGCTTCCATGCCTATGGACAGGATTTGATCGTCAACAAAGGGCAATTGCTGTTCTCCGGTCCGCCGGATCAGCCCCTGCTGAACATTGAAGCCATCCGTAATCCAGATTCGACTGAAGATGGGGTGACGGCAGGCGTCAGGGTTACAGGCCTGGCAGATCAGCCGAAGCTGGACGTATTCTCGGATCCGGTGAAATCCCAGCAGGAGGCGCTGTCTTATCTGCTGCGCGGTCAGGGGCTGGATGCTTCAGGCGGCGACAGCAATATGATGACATCGATGCTGGTCGGTATGGGGGTCGCACAAAGCGGCCAACTGGTCGGCAAGATTGGCGAAGCCTTTGGCGTTAGTCATTTAGCTCTGGATACACAGGGCGTTGGCGACAGTTCTCAAGTCGTCGTGAGTGGTTATGTCGCACCGGGCCTGCAGGTTAAATATGGCGTCGGTATTTTTGATTCACTGGCAACGCTAACTTTACGTTACCGTTTAATGCCTAAACTTTATCTGGAAGCCGTGTCTGGTCTCGATCAGGCGTTAGACTTGCTCTATCAGTTTGAGTTTTAACAATGCGAATTATTGTCTATGGTAGCCTGCGACGAAAGCAGGGCAACAGCCACTGGATGACAAACGGTCAGTGGCTGGGCGATTATGAAATAGTGGGATACGATCTGTATGATCTGGGCCATTACCCTGCTGTTATTCCCGGCAGCGGCAAGGTCTATTGCGAAGTATATCGTATCGATTCTTCGACCCTCGGCGAACTGGATGCGCTGCGCACCAAGAGTGGTGAATATAAGCGGGTACTGATTGGTACCCCTTATGGTACTGCCTGGATGTATGTCTATCAGCGTCCGGTCGATGGTTTGCGCCTGCTGAAAAGCGGCGACTGGCTCAAGCGGGACCAGGAACCCTGACCGGCGATGCTCCTTTCTGCCTGCATGAACAAAAAAAACACCGCCTGAGCGGTGTTTTTTTTCCGTTACAAGCAACGTTATTTGTTTTTGGCACGTTCGAAAGACGTGAGGATTTCGGCCTTGGCCGCTTCCGCATTTTCCCAACCATCAACCTTGACCCATTTACCTTTTTCCAGCGCTTTATATTGCTCAAAGAAGTGGGTGATCTGACCGCGCAGTAATTCCGGAAGGTCGTTAACATCTTTGATGTGATCGTATTCTTTAGACAGCTTGGTGTGGGGAACGGCAACAACTTTAGCATCTTCACCGGCTTCGTCAGTCATTTTCAACACGCCGACCGGACGGCAACGAACCACTGAACCTGGCTGAAGCGGGTACGGGGTCGGGACCAGCACGTCAACCGGATCGCCATCAAGTGACAGAGTATGGTTGATGTAACCATAGTTACACGGATAGAACATGGCGGTGGACATGAAACGATCGACAAACAGCGTGCCGGTTTCCTTGTCGACTTCATATTTGATCGGAGTGGCATTCGCCGGAATTTCGATTACTACATAAATGTCTTCAGGAAGATCTTTTCCTGCCGGTACCAGATTCAAGCTCATGTCAGTTTCCTTTAACTGTGCGATAAAGCGTTACCGCACATTGTAATGAGTTTTAACGTAATTATCGATTATTGCTCTTCGGGGTAATCGCGCAGAAATCTCTCGGCGTCTTCCACCATCGACTGGGTGCCGACGAAGAAGGGTGAACGCTGATGCAATTTTTGCGGCACGATATCCAGGATCCGGTTCTTGCCATCGCTGGCTTTGCCGCCAGCCTGCTCAGCCAGAAACGCCATCGGATTGCATTCATAAGCCAGACGTAGTTTACCCTCCGGGTGGGTCGCCGTGCTGGGATAAAGATAGATGCCGCCCTTGAGCAGATTACGATGGAAATCCGAAACCAAAGAACCAATGTAGCGCGAGGTATAGGGACGGTTAGTCGCTTCGTCCATTTCCTGGCAATACTTGATGTACTTTTTAACGCCGTTGGGGAACTTGATGTAGTTGCCTTCATTGATCGAGTACATCTGTCCGCTCTCAGGGAAATGCACGCTTTCATGTGACAGACAGAATACCCCCAGAGAAGGATCATAGGTAAAAGCATGCACGCCGCAGCCGGTGGTGTATACCAGCATGGTTGAAGAGCCATACACTACGTACCCTGCAGCTACCTGCTTGCTGCCCGGCTGAAGGAAATCTTCTTCAGTCACCGGTGTACCTACTGGCGTGATACGGCGATAAATCGAGAAAATAGTGCCAACTGAAACATTCACATCGATATTCGATGAGCCGTCCAGCGGATCCATCAGCACCACATATTTACCGTTTTCAGAACCCTCTCCATCAAAGACGACAATTTCATCTTCTTCTTCCGAGGCAATGCCTGCTACCTGACCGCGGGCCTTGAGCGCTGCCTTCAGTTTTTCATTGGCAAACAGGTCGAGCTTCATCTGAACTTCGCCCTGAACATTAGACACGCCGCTGGTTCCCAGAATATCCACCAGTCCCGCTTTATTGATATCACGATGGATGATTTTGGCGCCAAGTTTGATGGCAGAAAGCAAGGCGGTCAGCTCACCTGTGGCATGTGGAAATTCGTGCTGTTTCTCAACAATAAATTCGCCTAACGTTTTCATGACACTTTCCCTGAAGATAAAGAGGACCCTAAACCTAAGGATGAGCAGCGGTAAAAAGACTTTACCACACACGTTTGTCCTAGCAGTTTAGCTCAAACAGTTTATGAGTACATCATCAAATCCGTTTCTATCAAAAGGTCCTGGCGTTAGAATGGACGGTAATACGCAGCTGAAAATGGAAAAATTATGCGCATTCATATTCTTGGTATCTGTGGCACGTTCATGGGCGGACTGGCGATGCTGGCACGATCCCTCGGACATGAGGTGACCGGCTCTGACGATAATGTCTATCCACCAATGAGCACCCTGCTCCAGGACCAGGGGATTGAACTGATGAGCGGCTACTCACCCGCTCAGTTGATGCCGGCGCCGGACCTGGTGATTATCGGTAATGCCATGAGCCGCGGTAATCCTTGCGTTGAAGCGGTGCTTGAACGAGGAATTCCCTATGTCTCCGGTCCTCAGTGGCTGCATGACCACGTACTGCAGCAACGCTGGGTCATCGCCGTCGCCGGCACCCATGGCAAAACCACTACGGCAGGTATGGTGACCTGGATCCTCGAGCAGTGCGGCTATCAGCCGGGTTTTGTTATCGGCGGCGTTCCGGGGAATTTCAGCGTATCCGCCAGGCTTGGCGCAGGATCGTTCTTTGTCGTAGAGGCTGATGAATATGACTGCGCGTTCTTCGACAAGCGTTCCAAATTTCTGCATTATTGCCCACGCACGCTGATACTCAATAATCTTGAGTTCGACCATGCCGATATCTTCGATGATCTGAAAGCCATCGAAAAACAGTTTCATCACCTGATACGCCTGGTACCGGGGCAAGGGCGAATTATCCTGCCTGATAACGATGCCAATTTGAAACATACGCTGGCCATGGGCTGCTGGAGCGAGCTTGAGTACGCCGGAGAAGAAGGAATGTGGCGCGCCAGAAAAACCGCAGCCGATGCCGGCAAGTGGCAGGTTTACCTGAATGATGACCTGGTGGGTGAAGTCGAGTGGGATCTGGTAGGCGAACATAATATGCATAATGGGCTGATGGCTATCGCTGCAGCGCGCCATGTGGGGGTTTTGCCGACGGATGCCTGTAAAGCATTGGCAAGCTTCATCAATGCCCGTCGTCGACTGGAGCTCAAAGGCAGCGCGAATGGCGTAACGGTGTATGACGATTTTGCCCATCATCCAACCGCTATTTTGGCCACCCTTGCCGCGCTGCGCAGTAAGGTCGGCGGGACGGCGCGGATTATCGCCGTGCTTGAGCCTCGCTCCAATACCATGAAAATGGGGCTAAGCAAAAACGAGCTGGCGCCTTCTCTGGGGCGCGCGGATGAAGTATTCCTGTTACAGCCACAGCACATTCCCTGGCAGGTAAGTGAAGTCGCTGACGCCTGCGTGCAGCCTGCTCACTGGAACGCTGATGTGGATACACTGGTGGATATGATTACCAGAACGGCCCAGCCGGGAGATTTCATTCTGGTAATGAGTAATGGCGGTTTCGGCGGCATTCACCAGAAGTTGCTGGCTGAGCTGGCCCGCAAAGCGACTCTAGCCAAGTAACCAGCCAAAAAAAAGCCCCCGGGATCGGGGGCAAGGATCGTCGGATAGGACGACGAGGGAAAGCATAACGTTAACGAGGGTTTATTACGCTGCGACACAGGAATAATAAAGCGCGATAACGGTAACGACCTTCTGGATCACCTTACAGTGAACTCTTCTTGTTAATCTTCTCTTGTACGCTTAGTTATACAGACGCGCAGTAGCGTGCCAGGTGTCATTGTTGTAAGCCTCGGTGACCCGATACGCTTTAGCGCCTTTAGCATCGGCCGCGGCGTTTATGGCCTGACGGATATCGGCCGGGGCGCCAGCTTTACCAGACAGAGTGATGGTGCCTGCCGGGCTCAGACCGCTGGTCTGCTCAAGGGATAAAGATTCAGCCGCAAAAGCGCCAAATGAGAGCACGGACATTACTGCTAGCAGGGAAACGGTTGTTTTGATTTTCATTATTTTAGCCTCTTGTCTTCTTCAAGTCATGAATCTGTGATAGACATCACGAAAAAGAGTATACACTAATAACCATAGGTATTAATAGAAGGCACATAATTTAATATGAAACTTTGTGCTCTTGCCATCTATAGATATAAGCGAAAGTTATTAAAAGTGGTCAAATAATAATCACTTGTTATCAATTGGTTTATAAAACATGAAGTTAAACGATTTAGCTAATCGTGCTTAAGCTTCAGGCTTGCAGGTACGTATCGTACTGCTAGCAGGCGTTTATGCAGGGATATAGTGGGGAAGGAGAGCTTAACATCAGGAGATAACGCCGTGGCACGTAGGGCCGGCATAGGCTTAAGATCGGTACATAATCAGGCCCTTGGCCTTCAAAGCTCCTGCTCAAACAGCACCAGAATGGCCTCATACAATTGTCTGACGCTGAACCCCCGAGCAGGCGTCGTAAATATAGTATCGTCACCGGCGATGGTGCCTAGTATGCCCTCTGATTTACCCAGCGAATCCAGCATGCGCGCAATCAGTTGAGCCGCACCGGGGCTGGTGTGAATGATAACCAGCGCATCGTTGTAATCTACGTCCAGCACCAGATTTTTCAGTGGACTGCTGGTGGTGGGAACCCCCAGCTCTGCCGGCAGGCAGTAGACCATTTCCATTTTGGCATTGCGCGTACGCACTGCGCCGAATTTGGTCAACATACGCGATACTTTCGATTGATTGATATTCTCGAATCCATCTTCCTGCAATGCGCTGACAATTTCGCCTTGCGAACTGAATTTCTCTTCTTTCAACAATGCCCTGAATGCTTTCACAAGTTCTTCTTGTTTTGATGGGTTACGCATTGGTTTTCCGGATTTGCAGGATGTGGAGCGATTATTATGCAGATTTATGAATTTTTATGCAATCAAAATCCACAGCAATCGGTGAGCACTCGGGCAAAAATCAATCGGCTATTTTACCAACAAAATTCGTTCATCGATATGAAGTCGATCGCATAAAATACCGCCGAAATCGTAAAGGAAATGTTATGAGATTGATGTTGTTTTGAGCAATCTTACCGGTGTAAGGTAACCGGCATAATCGATTAGATCTTGTTCGCCCGGCAGTATCTTTATTGGTACGCCCTGTTCAAGGAAGCAGGCATTTCAACAGGGAATTGGCAGGTTGCGTTATCTCTCAAACTCAACATCTCAAGTTTGTTTTTGCTGACTTGTATCACTATGATCTTAGCAGGATCGATGCGGGGCAGTTAATTATCCGATTATAAGGAGTGTAGAATGAAAGTTGCAGTTCTCGGTGCAGCAGGCGGAATTGGCCAGGCGCTCGCCTTATTACTCAAAACACAGCTTCCTTCAGGCTCAGAACTCTCTCTATACGACATTGCCCCGGTGACGCCGGGTGTTGCGGTGGATCTCAGTCATATCCCGACGGCGGTGGTAACAAAAGGTTTTTGCGGCGAAGATGCCTCACCCGCGCTTGAAGGGGCGGATATCGTATTGATTTCGGCCGGCGTAGCGCGCAAACCCGGCATGGATCGTTCTGATTTATTCAACGTTAATGCCGGGATTGTGCGCAACCTGGTCAACCAGGTGGCGAAAACGGCCCCGGAAGCGCTTATCGGCATCATCACCAATCCGGTCAACACCACCGTCGCCATCGCCGCCGAAGCGCTGAAAAAAGCCGGAGTTTATCACCCCGCCAAGCTTTTTGGCGTCACCACTCTGGATATCATCCGTTCCAACACCTTTGTGGCTGAACTTAAAGGGTTGGAACCCGATTCGCTGGAGGTTCCTGTTATTGGCGGCCACTCAGGGGTAACCATTCTGCCATTGCTGTCGCAGGTGAAAGGCGTCAGCTTCAGCGAGCAGGAAGTTACCGAGTTGACCCGCCGAATACAGAACGCCGGAACGGAGGTGGTCGAGGCCAAGGCTGGAGGAGGCTCCGCCACCTTATCCATGGGGCAGGCCGCCGCCAGGTTTGGCCTCTCATTGGTACGGGCTCTGCAGGGCGAAGCCAATGTCATTGAATGTGCCTATGTCGAAAGCGACGGCAACCTTAGCCGTTTCTTTGCCCAACCCTTGCTGCTGGGTAGGAATGGGCTGGAACAGCGCCTGCCGCTAGGTACCCTCAGTGAGTTTGAGCAACAATCGCTGCATAATATGCTGTCTGTTTTGAAACAGGACATAGAACTGGGTGTGAATTTCATCAATCAATAAGTCCCGGCCGTTCCCCTGTCGCCTGGCAGGGGAATTCATTTCACGTCTACAATCCCTGAATTAAATTTCTCTACATTATCCTTTTACTTCCCCTGTATTTATTGGCTGACGCCACAGCGGAGGTGCTTATATTTTTCTTAATTTTGATTTTTTCAATACCTTTTTTATGTGTTTTTTATTGCTTATTGAATATATCTATTTCATTGAAAATTAATGGTAATTAAACTAGGTGCTGATTCATTGGAAAATATCTGTCCGGGCTCTCAATTATTCATCCACCTTTAACGTTTTACACTTTTTTATGTTGTAATTGATGTAACGGCAAGGCTTAAATGTTATACATAATAGAACGCATGAATAGCTGCCCCATGGTGCAAGCTTGACCATTTTTTTTTGAATCCAGTTGGCTTGAAGCTTCGTAATGGGGATAGCGCAAGGATATCGCCATGACAAGGAGGGACGTGATGGAACTAAAAAAGGAATGGATTGCAACCCATGAACTAATCGGAATAGGTGGCTTACCGAAAACACGTCAAGGGTTAAATCGCAAGGCCAGAGAAGAAGGATGGCAAAAAAGGCGCAGGGAAGGCGCGCGCGGTAAAGCAGTTGAATATGCCTGGCAAAGCCTGCCCGACTCGGTAAAAAAAACGCTTTCACTGAGGACTACGCAGGCGGAATACACGCTGACTGCACAGGAACCCTGCGCAACCTGGAATGAGATTCATCGTCAGCTATCTGATACTGAGCGTAATTTCATCGTCGCGTTTATCGTGCGTGAAGGTGTGCTGCAATTGCTGAAGCGTCTGGATTTTCCTGAAAAGGAAATGGCGGCGCACAGCAGCAGCTGATGTAGGCGCAGGTGCCCGGAGAGAGCACATTCTCTCCGGGTATTACCTCACTTGCGATCAACGGGAGCGGATCAGGCTCTTTCTGTCGAGCAGTTCATTAGTTTTTGGGTCGATATAGCGTCCAGGCCATATCTCGGAAGCATGGATCTCCAGAGCATCGGCAATAAGCCATTCTCCTTTTGGCCAGGGTCTTGTCAGCGCATTGGCGAGGGTTGAAGAGCTTAATCCCGCAGCTCGAGAGACCGCTGCCAGCGACGTACCGCGTTTACGAAGTGCTGCAATGATGTCCGCAGGGTGCCAATCATTATTCCTTGTATCCATTTGTTCATTCCTTTGCTGTCGTTGAGGAGAGTTAATGCTATAACTAACGGGTTTTAGTAAAGCGCCAGTTAAGTGGTTACGCTATTTGGAAATTTTATAGCATTAAATTTCCTAAAATATTCCTACTTTTTTCCAAAAAAAGTCAATTTTCGATAAACCCGTCCATTATTGGAATGAAATTTTATGAAAAAAGCCTGGTTCACGACCGGTGAACTGATTGCTGTCGCCGGATTGCCGGGAACCCGGCAGGGACTATGCGATCGCGCCAGACGTGAAAAATGGGAACGCCGCCGACTGAAAGGGCGACAGGGCAGAGGGCTGGAATTCGCCTTTCACAGCCTGCCGGCAACAGTACAGCAGGCGCTCACCGCCACGCATATGCACGATGAGGCAGCCGTCTGGACGACTGAGCCGGTAATAGCCAATGCTGGCGGGACCTCGCTAGAGGCCTGGATTGCCGTCTATCACCAGTTTTCACCCCTGGAGCGGGAGAAAGTCATCAGGCTGGTGATGCGCGAAGGGATCGGACATTTTCTCACCCGGCTGGATATCAACGAGTAGCTCCGGGATAAGGCCAGTGTGCTGGCCCGCCCGGAGATTATCCAGCAAGATGAATCAGAACTGCCGCTGTACAGCCAGATGGGCCAGACTTTCCAGGGCATCGCGGTAAGGCGTCGGCTGCAGGCAGGCCAGGCTGGCTATCGCTTTATCCGCTTCTGCCTCGGCGCACTGGCGGGTGTAGTCCAGCGACCGGCACTGATGCATCGCCTCCAGCACCTCTTCCAGCAAATGACGTCCATTACCCTGCTCAATCGCCTGGCGTATCATCTGTACCTGCTGGGGGTTGCCGTTATGCATTGCGTGCAGCAGCGGCAGCGTCGGCTTACCCTCGTTAAGGTCGTCGCCGGTATTTTTGCCCAGCGTTTTGCCGTCAGAGCTGTAGTCCAGCAGATCATCGATAAGCTGGAACGCGGTGCCGAGATAGCGTCCATAATCTTTCAGCGCCTGTTCCTGTTCCGGGTTGGCGCCGGCAAGAATAGCGGAGGACTGGGATGCTGCCTCGAACAACCGTGCGGTTTTGCTGTAAATAACCCGCATATAGCTTTCTACGGTGATATCCGGATCGTTGCAGTTCATCAGCTGCAGCACTTCTCCTTCCGCGATCACATTGACCGCTTCCGACATCAGCGCCAGCACCCGCAATGATTCGAGCGATGTCATCATCTGAAAGGCGCGGGTGTAGATAAAGTCGCCGACCAACACGCTGGCCGCGTTGCCGTATGCCGCATTGGCTGTCGCCTTGCCTCGCCGCATGTCTGATTCGTCGACGACGTCATCATGCAACAGCGTTGCGGTATGGATAAACTCTATCAGGGCAGCCACTTTGACATGCTTGGCGCCTTCGTAATGCAGCGCGCGCGCCGCCAGAACCGCAATCATCGGTCTGATACGCTTGCCACCGCCGCTGATAATGTAATGTCCAAGCTGGTTGATAAGCACCACCTCGGAGTTCAGTTGCTCAAGAATCGCTGCATTCACGTCCGCCATATCCTGCGCGGTGAGGTCTGTAATTTGATCAAGGTTCATTATGGGTTTCGGCTTTTATTTATACCGTTAAAATAGTAACGCTGCACATGGGGCCAGATGGCAGAAACTGTGTTACTGATTGTACTTGAAAAATGAGATAGATAAATGCCGGTGAAGAAACTGCTGTTTTTTCGCTTCCTGTATGTATTATGCACTTGTCATAGTCAGGTTTTTTGCGTAGAATTCGCGCCCTATTGTGAATATTTTATAGCGCACTCTGGACGAATAAAAGTTGAGTGCGCGGAAAGCGGAGTTTTTTATGTACGCGGTTTTCCAAAGTGGTGGTAAACAACACCGGGTTAGCGAAGGCCAGACAGTGCGTCTGGAGAAACTGGACATCGCAACAGGTGAAACTGTTGAATTTGACCAGGTTATGATGATCGCTAACGGTGATGACATTCAGATTGGTGTTCCTTTCGTCAATGGCGGAAAGATCAAAGCTGAAGTTGTGGCTCACGGTCGTGGTGACAAAGTGATGATCGTTAAATTTCGTCGCCGTAAGCACTACCGTAAACAACAAGGCCATCGTCAGTGGTTCACTGACGTGAAAATCACCGGTATTGGCGCTTAACAGGAGAGCACACTCATGGCACACAAAAAGGCTGGCGGCTCCACACGTAACGGTCGCGACTCAGAAAGTAAACGTCTGGGCGTAAAACGTTTCGGCGGCGAAGCAGTTTTAGCAGGCAGCATCATTGTTCGTCAGCGTGGAACCAAATTCCACCCGGGAACCAATGTGGGTTGCGGTAAAGACCATACTCTGTTTGCTTTGGCCACTGGTAAAATCCAGTTCGAAGTTAAAGGACCGAAAAATCGTAAGTATGTCAGCATCGTTGCTGAATAAATTTTTCGTTTTCCAATAACAGAGTTAAGCCCCGCAATTCGTTGCGGGGCTTTTTATTTTCACCTTGGGGTAAATGTAGCGTTCAGGGACCATGAAAACTCATCAGCAGGCGGGACAACAAGCGGGTACAGGCATCCTCCTGGCACTGACCACAGCAATGTGCTGGGGTGCGTTGCCGATTGCCATGAAACAGGTGCTTACCGATATGGAGCCCTATACCGTGGTCTGGTTTCGCTTTTTGATGGCCAGCATCGGTTTGCTGTTAATTCTGGCTCCACGCGGGCAGTTGCCTCGCCTGAGGTTATTCGCAGGCTGGAGATGGCTGCTGCTGCTGGTCATCGCCACCGCCGGCTTACTGGGCAATTTCATCTTTTTCAGCTCATCGCTACAGTATCTGAGTCCTACCGCTTCTCAGGTTATCGGTCAGCTGTCGCCGGTGGGAATGATGCTTGCCAGCGTCTTTATTCTTAAAGAGCGCATGCGCATCACCCAGGTCATCGGCGCGGGGATGTTGGTCTTCGGTCTGCTAATGTTTTTCAACACCAGCCTGATAGAGATTTTCACGCGGTTGACCGATTACACGCTGGGCGTGATCCTGGGCGTGTGTGCTGCAATGGTCTGGGTCAGTTATGGTGTGGCGCAAAAAGTGTTGCTGCGACGCCTGGCATCACAGCAGATCCTGTTTTTGCTGTATGTTTTATGTACAATAGCGCTGACCGGGGTCACCAAGCCTTCAGCGGTGATGAATCTCAGCGGCTGGCAAATTGCCTGTCTGCTGTTTTGCGGGGTGAACACCCTGGTGGGATACGGCGCGCTGGCTGAAGCCATGGCGCGCTGGCAGGCGGCGCAGGTCAGCGCCATTGTGACCCTGACACCGTTGTTCACCTTATTTTTTTCGGATTTGCTGGCACTGGTCTGGCCGAATTATTTTGCTCCGCCGGTGCTGAATGCCATTGGCTACCTGGGCGCATTTGTCGTGGTAGCGGGTGCGATGTTTTCTGCCATAGGCCATCGCTGGTGGCCGGGGCAGTCTAAAACAGGGCCGGTAGGTTCAGCTAAACCACCCGGCAAATGAGTTACGGAGAGTTATCATGAAGTTTGTAGATGAAGCCGCTATTGTGGTGGTTGCCGGAGACGGCGGCAATGGTTGCGTCAGTTTCCGCCGGGAAAAATATATCCCCCGCGGTGGTCCGGACGGCGGTGACGGTGGCGATGGCGGCGATGTCTATCTGCTGGCCGATGAAAACCTGAATACGCTTATCGACTATCGTTTCGAAAAGTCCTTCCGTGCTGAAAGAGGCCAGAATGGCCAGAGCCGTGACTGTACCGGCAAACGCGGCAAGGATATTACCATCAAGGTACCGGTCGGCACTCGCATCCTCGATCAGGGGACCGGCGAGGTGATGGGCGATATGACCCGGCATCAGCAGGTGTTGATGGTCGCCAAAGGCGGCTTTCACGGCCTCGGCAATACCCGCTTCAAGTCATCGGTAAATCGTGCGCCGCGTCAGCGGACCGACGGCACAGCCGGTGAAACGCGCGATTTACAGCTTGAGCTGATGCTGCTGGCCGATGTCGGCATGTTGGGGCTGCCCAATGCGGGCAAATCGACCTTTATCCGCGCGGTATCCGCCGCCAAGCCTAAAGTTGCTGATTATCCCTTCACCACTCTGGTACCCAGCCTTGGCGTGGTGCGAATGGATAACGAGCAGAGCTTTGTGGTGGCGGATATCCCAGGACTGATTGAAGGCGCTGCCGATGGCGCTGGCCTTGGTATCCGTTTCCTTAAGCATCTGGAACGCTGCCGGGTGCTGCTGCACCTTATCGACCTGGCGCCGATCGACGAATCGGATCCGGTGGAAAACGCCAGGATCATTATCAAAGAGCTTGAGCGTTACAGTGAAAAACTGGCGGGTAAACCGCGCTGGCTGGTATTCAACAAGCTTGATTTGCTGGGCGCTGAAGAAGCCGCCAGCCGCGCTGAATCCATTGCCAAAGCGTTGGGATGGGAAGGCGATTACTACATTATCTCCGCTGCCAATCGCGACGGCGTCAAGGCCCTCTGCTGGGATGTCATGTCGTTTATCAACACCCAGCCCAAAGAGCAGCCAGCCGAGGAAGCGGCGCCAGAGAAAGTCGAATTCATGTGGGATGACTATCATCGCGAACAACTGGCCAATCCGGTTGAAGAAAACGAAGACGATCTGGACGATGACGACTGGGACGAGGATGATGATGACGGCGTGGAGTTTATCTACAAGCGCTGAATAAAAGCCCCACAGCGGGCGATGAACCTGGCGGCAGCGACTGGATGAATCGAGCGCAGTCGTCAGACGCGATAAAAAAAGCGGCCAGGACGGCCGCTTTTTTTATGCTATCAATTGTTTTGGTAGATGTCTTTATAAAGCCTGCTTTCAAATCTGACCAGAGGAATACGCCGTGAACGCTGATCCTCCGGCGGCACCGCATAACCTGAAAGGTACTGGACGAAAGCCATGCGCTGGCCGCTGGCGGTAGTGATAAAGCCAGCCAGATTATAGACGCCCTGCAGCGAGCCGGTCTTGGCCGAAACCTTGCCGTCCACGCCAGCTTCATGCAGACCGGCCCGGTACATCAAGGTGCCGTCATAGCCCGCCAGCGGCAGCATGGAGATAATATTCAGGGTCTGATCATTCTGGCCGATATACTGTAATACTTGCAGCATAGTCGCCGGAGAAATCAGGTCGTGGCGTGACAGGCCGGAACCGTCGACCACGATACTGTTGCCTAAATCGACGCCAGCCTGTTTACGTAAAATCTGACGAACCGCATCCGCGCCGGCGCGCCAGGTACCGGGCACATTGAAATGCTCATGGCCAATGGTTCTGAATAGGGTATCGGCAATCATGTTGTCGGATTTTTTCAGCATGATTTTAAGCAAATCGCGCAGCGGGGCAGACTGAGTCTGAGCCAGTACCGTGCCGGTCGCACTGGGGAGGGTCTGGCGCAGCAGCGCGCCGCTGACTGAAATATCGGCCTGCTTGAGTTCATTCTTCAGAATGGCGCCGACATAGCTGGCCCCGTCCTGGATAGCGAATGCCAGCGGCAGCGGCTCGGCACGCTGCATCATGCAGCCGGTCAGAGTAAACCGATTCAGTTCACCGGGCACTACGTCCAGCTCACAATATTGCGCCTCGGAGGAACCTCTGGCCAGAGTGCGCACCTGGCTGAACATATTGACCGGGTAATAAGAGGCCACCCGGATAAAAGCGGTGTCGCCGGCCTTGGGGGCACTGTACAGCGAAACGGAAAAACAGTTGCGATCGATGATGGCGGCGGAGGGCGGCGCGCTGAAGCATTGGGTCATATCGTTCCATGGCCAGCCCGGCGCCTTGTCATGACTGGCGAACACCGAGGTATCAATCAGCACATTGCCGGTAACTTGGCGGATCCCCTGTTTTTTAAGTTCAGTGACCATATTGCGGATCTGCTGGCGCGTCAGGGTCGGATCGCCGCTGAAACGCGCGACCAGATTGCCATTAAGCACGCCGTTGGCGACGCTGCCGCTGGTCTCGAACCGGGTGATAAAACGCCAGTCCGGGCCCAGCTGCAGCAGTGCGGCCAAAGCGGTAATCACTTTCTGGGTACTCGCCGGCAGCGCCATCTGCTGGCTGTGATAATCAACAACCGGTGTCGATGAGCCAATTTTCTGAACAACCAGCGCCAGATTGGCGCCGTCAGGCAGCAGTTCGGTATAGTTTTCTACCGGGGCCGCCTGGGCGGAAAGCATAAAAAAAGGTATTAACCCAGTAATAATATGTTTGAAGCGCATAATTTTAAACAGCAGCAGATAATCATGCCGCCATACTACGGCGCAAACAGGGTCAAAGTAAACGATGACCCACATGCAACTCTGGGTTAAAATACAACTCAAAATGAAAAACCTACCCTGACCCGAGCTTATTACGCGGGTCCGGTTTTTTTTTGTTTTTCGCTCAAGCAGAGGCGCACGACAGCTTTAGCCGCTGCTTGCGCTATCGTCAGGACGGCAAATATTTAAGCAGGATGAATTTTTCAGAGGTATTTATATGAACCAGATTCCGATGACATTGCGTGGTGCAGAAAAACTACGGGAAGAACTTGATTACCTGAAGAGCGTTCGTCGCCCGGAAATAATCACGGCGATTGCCGATGCGCGGGAGCATGGTGATCTGAAAGAAAACGCCGAATATCATGCAGCCCGTGAACAGCAGGGGTTCTGTGAAGGCCGTATTCAGGAAATCGAAGCTAAACTCTCTAACGCTCAAGTGATCGATGTCACAAAATTGGCAGCGAATGGCAGGGTAATATTTGGCTCAACGGTTTCCGTCCAGAATCTGGATACTGAAGAAGAGCAGACTTATCGTATTGTCGGCGACGATGAGGCTGACTTTAAACAAAATCTGATTTCAATCAACTCGCCAATAGCCCGCGGGCTGGTGGGCAAATCAGAAGGGGATATCGTGGTTATCCGCACGCCAGGCGGCGAGGTGGAATTCGAAATCCTCAAAGTGGAATATATTTAAGATATATCGCGCTAATCGTTCTGTTTTTTTTGTAAAGAAAAGAAAAAGGCCGGTAACGGCCTTTTACTCCAGGTCAGAGAATGGCACCTTTTCATCAGAAAAAGCGCTGTTAGCGAGGTAAGGTTATCTTGCGCTCTTTAGTGGGTCGGAAAAGTACCAGTATATTTCCGATCACCTGCACATTGACGGCACCGGTTTCCCGCACGATGGCATCAGCGATAAGCGTTTTTGTCTCACGTTCTTCAGCGGCAATTTTCACCTTAATCAGCTCGTGATGCTCAAGAGCCTGTTCAATTTCCGCCAGCACGCCTTCCGTCAGGCCGTTGTTGCCGAGCATGACCACGGGCTTTAATGGATGAGCAAGGCCTTTCAGGTGCTGTTTTTGCTTGTTATTCAGATTCATTTGTCTTTTTTGCTTACGTTGGGATTGAAAACGGTACATTCTACCGCCATGTGATGGTTATCACCAAACGACAATCTCATCTCCTGCACCGTATCATGATAGTTGGAAAATAAGATGGCGACCAAAAAGCGTTCTGCAAGCTCAAGTCGATGGCTACAGGAACACTTTAGCGATAAATATGTATTGCAGGCGCAAAAAAAGGGACTGCGTTCTCGTGCCTGGTTTAAACTTGATGAAATACAGCAGGGCGACAAGTTGTTCAAACCGGGTATGACGGTAGTTGATTTAGGCGCAGCACCCGGTGGCTGGTCACAGTTCGCGGTGACGCAGATTGGCGGGAAAGGGCGTATCATAGCCTGTGATCTCCTGCCGATGGACCCGATCGTCGGAGTCGATTTCCTCCAGGGGGACTTTCGAGATCCGCTGGTTTTAAACGCCCTGCTCGCGAGAGTAGGCGAAAGTAAAGTACAGGTGGTCATGTCAGATATGGCCCCTAACATGAGTGGGACGCCGGCTGTGGATATTCCCAAATCCATGTATTTAGTGGAATTGGCATTGGAAATGTGTCGGGATGTGCTGGCACCAGGCGGTAGTTTTCTGGTTAAAGTCTTTCAGGGAGAAGGTTTTGATGAATACCTGCGGGAAATTCGCTCCCTATTTACGAAGGTAAAGATTCGTAAGCCAGACGCTTCACGCTTAAGATCCCGTGAAGTGTACATTGTGGCGACAGGGCGCAAATTATAGTACCCTACGCTAATTGTTAACACCTTTGTAATATGAGGTTAATACCTTGAGTGACATGGCGAAAAACCTGATTCTCTGGTTAGTCATCGCAGTTGTGCTGATGTCTGTATTCCAGAGTTTCGGGCCCAGCGAGTCAAACGCCCGACGTGTGGATTATTCCACCTTTATGTCGGAATTGAATCAGGACCAGATTCGTGACGCACGTATTAACGGGCGCGAAATAACCGTAACTAAAAAAGACAGCAACCGTTACACCACGTATATCCCGGTCAACGATCCTAAATTACTGGATATCCTGTTGACCAAGAACGTCAAGGTGGTGGGTGAACCCCCTGAAGAGCCGAGCCTGCTGGCGTCGATCTTCATTTCCTGGTTCCCGATGCTGTTGCTGATTGGCGTGTGGATATTCTTCATGCGGCAGATGCAGGGCGGCGGCGGCAAGGGCGCGATGTCCTTCGGCAAGAGTAAAGCCCGAATGCTGACTGAAGATCAGATCAAAACCACTTTCGCCGATGTTGCCGGCTGCGACGAAGCGAAAGAGGAAGTCAGCGAACTGGTTGATTACCTGCGTGAACCAAGTCGTTTCCAGAAGTTGGGCGGCAAGATCCCGAAAGGGGTATTGATGGTCGGCCCTCCTGGTACCGGTAAGACACTGCTGGCGAAAGCGATTGCCGGCGAGGCCAAGGTGCCATTCTTTACCATTTCAGGCTCCGACTTTGTCGAAATGTTTGTCGGTGTCGGCGCATCCCGTGTGCGTGACATGTTCGAACAGGCAAAGAAAGCCGCCCCGTGTATCATCTTCATCGATGAAATCGATGCCGTTGGCCGTCAGCGTGGCGCAGGTCTGGGAGGAGGTCATGACGAACGTGAACAGACCCTGAACCAGATGCTGGTTGAAATGGATGGTTTTGAAGGCAATGAAGGCATCATCGTCATCGCCGCAACCAACCGCCCCGATGTGCTTGACCCGGCTCTGCTGCGTCCGGGCCGTTTTGACCGCCAGGTGGTGGTAGGACTGCCCGACGTACGTGGCCGTGAACAAA
The DNA here is from genome assembly GCF_004343195.1 of Biostraticola tofi. Taxonomy (GTDB): domain Bacteria; phylum Pseudomonadota; class Gammaproteobacteria; order Enterobacterales; family Enterobacteriaceae; genus Biostraticola; species Biostraticola tofi. The sequence continues at coordinate 394,888 of NZ_SMCR01000002.1, forward strand.
TCCTGAAAGTCCATATGCGTCGCGTACCACTGTCGACCGATATGGATCCGTCAGTGATTGCCCGCGGTACGCCAGGCTTCTCCGGTGCCGATCTGGCCAACCTGGTAAACGAAGCGGCGCTGTTCGCCGCCCGCGGCAGCAAGCGCGTGGTTTCGATGGTGGAATTTGAAAAAGCCAAGGACAAAATCATGATGGGCGCCGAGCGCCGTTCAATGGTGATGACCGAAGCCCAGAAAGAATCTACCGCTTACCACGAAGCTGGCCATGCCATCATTGGCCGTCTGGTGCCTGAACATGACCCGGTGCACAAGGTGACGATCATTCCTCGTGGCCGCGCGCTCGGCGTAACGTTCTTCCTGCCGGAGGGTGATGCTATCAGCGCCAGCCGCCAGAAGCTGGAAAGTCAGATTTCCACGCTGTACGGCGGTCGTCTGGCCGAAGAAATCATTTACGGCCCGGCCAAAGTATCCACCGGTGCGTCGAACGACATCAAAGTGGCAACCTCTATTGCGCGTAACATGGTTACCCAGTGGGGCTTTTCGGAAAAGCTGGGTCCGCTGCTCTACGCCGAAGAAGAGGGAGAAGTGTTCCTTGGGCGTTCAGTGGCCAAGGCCAAACATATGTCTGATGAGACTGCGCGCATTATCGATCAGGAAGTTAAATCCCTTATCGAACGCAACTATGTACGTGCTCGTTCGCTGCTGATGGAAAATATGGATATCCTGCATTCGATGAAGGATGCGTTGATGAAATATGAAACTATCGATGCGCCGCAAATCGATGACCTGATGGGCCGTAAGACCGTTCGTCCGCCAGCTGGATGGGACGACACCACCAATAGCAATTCTGATAACGGCGGGACTCCGCAGGCACCTACGCCAGTGGATGAGCCCCGTACCCCGAACCCGGGCAACACCATGTCCGAACAGTTCGGCAACCGCTAAGGCAATGTGTCCGGAAGGCGGCAATGTTGACGCCGCTTTTCGAACATCGTTATCAAGCAAACCCCTGTCGGTCGACAGGGGTTTTTTATTTCCTGCCGTTGGAAAGACTCTCCGCCGTCGGGGTTTTATTTTTTGCCCCTCGGTGTGGTCTCACTGGCGCCAACTCGGCAATCGCCAGACGGATGGATTTTTGGGATTATTATTATCCGGGTCGATGCTAAGATAGTGGCCTGTATTTCAGTGCCAAAGGAATGACGCCGGTGAAACTCCAGGTTAAACAGCAAAGCCTCAATCTGGCGACGCCCCAGGTGATGGGTATCCTCAATGTCACCCCTGACTCTTTTTCCGACGGCGGTCGGCATGCCACCCTGTCGGCAGCGCTTTCCCATGCCGCCGATATGATTGCTGCCGGGGCGACGCTTATCGATATTGGCGGCGAGTCCACTCGGCCCGGCGCGGCCGAGGTCAGCGAGCAGGAGGAAATAGCCCGGGTGGTACCGGTAGTCGAGGCGCTGGCGGCGCGCTTTGATGTGTTTATCTCGGTCGATACGTCAAAAGCCGGAGTGATACGTGACAGCGCCGCGGCCGGGGCGCATCTGATTAATGATATCCGCTCTCTGGCGCTTCCTGGGGCGCTGGCAGCGGCCAGAGCCAGCGGATTACCGGTCTGCCTGATGCATATGCAGGGCGATGGTCCGCAAAACATGCAGCTTGACCCGCATTACGACGATGTGGTTGCCGAGGTCGACGCCTATTTCGTCCGGCAGATTGCGCGCTGTGAAGCGGCAGGGATCGCAAAAAACCGATTAATCATCGATCCGGGCTTCGGTTTTGGCAAGACTCTGCAGCATAATTACCGCCTGCTGGCGCGACTGTCGGCGTTTCACCATTTCGGTTTGCCGCTGCTGGTCGGCATGTCGAGGAAATCGATGATAGGACAACTTACCCAGGCCCCGGCGGACCAGCGCATGACCGGCAGCATAGCCTGTGCAGTGATCGCCGCCATGCAGGGGGCGCACATCATCCGTGTCCACGATGTCAGAGAAACTGTCGAGGCGATGCGGATCGTCGAAGCAACGCTTTCAGCGAAGGAAGAAAAATCTGTATGAGTAACCATAAATACTTCGGCACCGACGGCATTCGCGGCAAGGTCGGCGAAAGTCCCATTACTCCCGATTTTGTGCTCAAGCTGGGCTGGGCGGCCGGCAAGGTGCTGGCCCGTCATGGTTCGCGGAAAATCATCATCGGCAAGGACACGCGGATTTCCGGCTATATGCTGGAGTCTGCCCTGGAGGCAGGGCTTGCCGCCGCCGGACTGTCGGCGGCGTTTACCGGCCCGATGCCGACGCCGGCCATCGCCTACCTGACCCGCACCTTTCGCGCCGAAGCGGGGATAGTCATTTCCGCCTCGCATAATCCTTATGATGACAACGGCATCAAATTTTTCTCCATCGACGGCACCAAGCTGCCAGACGAGGTAGAAGAGGCCATCGAAGCCGAGCTTGAAAAAACCATTACCTGCGTTGAGTCCAGCGAACTGGGCAAAGCCAGCCGGATTGTTGACGCCGCCGGCCGCTATATCGAATTCTGCAAGGGCACCTTTCCCAGCAATCTGAGCGTGCGTGGCCTGAAGATTGTGGTCGACTGCGCCAATGGCGCCACCTATCACATCGCTCCCAGCGTGCTGCGTGAACTGGGCGCGACGGTTGTAACCATCGGCTGCCAACCGGATGGCATGAATATCAACAAAGAGTGCGGCGCCACCGATGTGCGTCAGCTCACCGAGCGGGTGCTGCAAGAGAAGGCGGCACTGGGCATTGCTTACGATGGTGACGGCGATCGCATCATTATGGTCGATCATCTTGGCAACAAGGTCGATGGCGATCAGATTCTGTATATCATCGCCCGCGAGCAACTGCGTCAGGGACGGCTCAGCGGCGGGGTGGTCGGCACCCTGATGAGCAATATCGGGCTGGAGCTGGCGCTCAAGCAGCTTGGCATCCCGTTCGAGCGAGCGCGGGTCGGCGACCGCTACGTACTGGAAAAAATGCAGGAAAAAGGCTGGCGCATGGGCGCCGAGAATTCCGGGCATGTGATCCTGCTCGATAAAACCACCACCGGCGACGGCATCATTGCCGGTCTGCAGGTATTGTCAGCCATGGTCGGCAACAATATGTCGCTTCATGACCTTTGCAGCGGCATGAAACTGCTGCCGCAGATACTGGTGAATGTAAGATTCAGCGGCGCCGGTAATCCGCTGGAGTCAGACGCGGTGGTCAACGCCTGCCGGGAAGTGGAAACGGCGCTGGCCGGCCGCGGCAGAGTCTTGCTGCGCAAGTCGGGCACCGAGCCGCTGATAAGGGTCATGGTCGAAGGCGAAGACGAAGAGCAGGTGACGCGCTTGGCCCACTGCATTGCCGATGCGGTAAAAGCCGCCGGCTAAGGCGGGCAGGGTAAAATATGCTACCGGCTGGCGTTTTTTTCCGCAAACGGAACGCCAGCGTTAAAATGCCCTTGCGCACCGCTTTGGCTTTGGTTAGTATTCACACCCGCTTCAGTCGGAGTCTGTTTTGGCCGAATTGGGGTAATAGCTCAACACGCGGTACAGCCGCAAGGATACTGAAAATATCATGTACGAAGCTCTGTTAGTCATATTCCTGTTGGTAGCTGTCGTGCTTGTTGCGCTGATCATGCTGCAGCAAGGTAAAGGTGCTGATATGGGAGCCTCTTTCGGTGCAGGCGCCTCTGGCACACTGTTCGGTTCGAGTGGTTCCGGTAACTTCATGACCCGTATGACGGCCGTGCTCGCGACCCTGTTTTTTATCCTGAGCCTGGTGTTGGGCAACATGAGCAGTAACCACGGTCAGAAAGGCAGTGAGTGGGATAATCTGAACCAGCCACAGCAGGCGGATAAAGCACCATCCGATGCGCCATTGAAGCCGAACAACGATATCCCGCAGTAAGGCAATACCTTAGTAAAGTAACAGCGCAGTAAAGTACAACAGCATCAGAAGTGCCGAGGTGGTGGAATTGGTAGACACGCTACCTTGAGGTGGTAGTGCCCGATTGGGCTTACGGGTTCAAGTCCCGTCCTCGGTACCAATCCAAAATAGATAACTTGCTTTTTTGCTGTTATCGGCGTAGTATTCGCAACGTTTTCGGACGCGGGGTGGAGCAGCCTGGTAGCTCGTCGGGCTCATAACCCGAAGGTCGTCGGTTCAAATCCGGCCCCCGCAACCACTTTCCTGTAGAGTCATTTTTCAAATATACTGTCTTTAGCGTATACTTAATTACCAGATGCGGTTTTGAAAAAGATTTTATTGGAATGTTGTAAAAACCGCAGTGCGGTTTACAGGGTCCAGTGACTTAAAGCCCCGAATTTTCGGGGTTTTTTGTTATTTAACTACAGAACTACTGGGCTATTTAGCCCTTTTTTTATGTCTCGGGGGTGGCTTTGTCCACATTAGAACAAAAATTGACAGAGATGATTACTGCGCCAGTTGAAGCTCTCGGCTATGAACTGGTCGGTATCGAATTTATTCGGGGCCGTCAATCAACGCTACGTATCTACATTGATAGTGAAGATGGTATCACGGTTGATGATTGTGCTGATGTAAGCCATCAGGTAAGCGCGGTGCTGGACGTCGAAGAGCCTATTACCGTAGCCTACAGCCTGGAAGTCTCCTCACCGGGACTTGATCGCCCGCTCTTTACCACCGCGCACTTTGAACAGTTCGCCGGCGAAGAAGCGAGTGTGGTTTTGCGCATTGCAATGCAAAACCGTCGCAAGTGGCAGGGAATCATTAAAACGATAGACGGCGAAATGATTACGGTGACTGTGGACGGCAAAGATGAAGTGTTCGCTTTGAGCAACATCCAGAAAGCGAACCTGGTACCCCACTTTTAACGTTTTAATGAGGCAACTAGGATGAATAAAGAGATTCTGGCTGTTGTTGAAGCAGTGTCTAATGAGAAAGCGGTTCCTCGTGAAAAAATATTTGAAGCGCTGGAAACTGCACTGGCTACGGCAACAAAGAAAAAATACGAGCAGGAGATCGAGGTTCGTGTCAATATCGACCGTAAAACCGGCGATTTCGACACCTTCCGTCGCTGGGTTATCGTCGAGGAAGTGACGCAACCCACGCGTGAAATTACACTCGAAGCCGCTCAATTCGAAGATCCCGCCCTGCAGGTCGGCGGTTATGTGGAAGATGAGATCGAGTCAGTGGTCTTTGACCGCATCACCACTCAGACCGCCAAGCAAGTTATCGTGCAGAAGGTGCGTGAAGCTGAGCGCGCCATGGTGGTAGAGCAGTTCCGCACCCACGAAGGCGAGATCGTCACCGGCGTGGTGAAAAAAGTTAACCGCGACAACATCAGTCTGGATCTGGGCAGCAATGCCGAAGCCGTTATCGGCCGCGAAGACATGTTGCCACGTGAAAACTTTCGTCCCGGCGACCGGATCCGCGGCGTGCTTTACTCGGTGCGTCCCGAAGCCCGCGGCGCTCAGCTGTTTGTCAGCCGTTCGCGTCCCGAAATGCTGATCGAGCTGTTCCGCATCGAAGTGCCGGAAATCGGTGAAGAAGTCATCGAAATCAAAGCCGCCGCCCGCGATCCGGGGTCACGTGCCAAAATAGCCGTGAAGACCAACGATAAGCGCATCGATCCGGTCGGCGCCTGTGTTGGCATGCGCGGTGCGCGTGTCCAGGCGGTTTCCAGCGAGCTGGGCGGCGAACGTATTGATATCGTCCTGTGGGACGACAATCCCGCGCAGTTCGTTATCAACGCCATGGCGCCTGCCGACGTTGCCTCTATTGTGGTCGACGAAGACAAACACACCATGGATATCGCGGTGGAGTCGGGCAACCTTGCCCAGGCTATCGGCCGCAACGGACAGAATGTCCGACTGGCTTCCCAGCTCAGCGGCTGGGAACTCAATGTAATGACGGTAGAAGATTTGCAGGAAAAACATCAGGCCGAAGCGCATGCGGCTATCGATATCTTTATGAAACACCTGGATATCGATGAGGAGTTTGCCCTGGTTCTGGTCGAGGAAGGCTTCTCTTCCCTGGAAGAACTGGCTTACGTCCCGATGAAAGAGTTGCTTGAGATTGATGGGCTTGATGAAGATATGGTAGAAGCGCTGCGTGAACGGGCAAAAAATGCCCTGACCACGCTGGCCCTGGCGCAGGAAGAGAATCGCGGCGGGGGCAAGCCGGCTGAAGATCTGTTGGGTCTGCCGGAGCTTGAGCAAGAGATGGCGTTCAAGCTGGCGGCGCGTGGCGTTTGTACGCTGGAAGATCTTGCCGAACAGGGTGTCGACGATTTATCAGATATTGAAGGGCTTAGCAGTGAAAAAGCCGGTGAGCTTATTATGGCCGCCCGTAATATCTGTTGGTTTGGCGACAACGCGTAATAAACTGTAGCAGGAAAGGAACAGCATGACAGATGTAACCGTAAAATCGCTCGCCGCAGAAATTCAAACTCCGGTCGATCGCCTGGTACAGCAGTTTGCTGATGCTGGGATCGATAAAACCGAAGTTGATTCTGTGACCCAGCATGAGAAAGAGACCTTACTGGCGCACCTGAACCGTGAACGGGGCAACGCGCCAGGCAAATTAACTTTACAGCGTAAAACACGCAGCACCTTGAATATTCCCAGCACCGGCGGTAAAAGTAAGTCGGTACAGATAGAAGTCCGCAAGAAACGTACGTATGTGCAGCGAGATCCGCAGGCTGAAGAACAGGCTGAAGCGGAAGAGCAGGCGAAGCGTGAAGCGGAAGAACGGGCTCTTCAGGAAGCCGAGCAACTGGCACAGCGCGAAGCCGCTGAGAAAGCCAAGCGCGAAGCGGAAGAAAAAGCAAAACGGGTAGCCGAAGACAAAGCTAAACGTGAGGCCGCTGAACAAGCGAAGCGTGTAGCAGCGGAAAGTGAAAAATTGACCAACCAGCAGACCAATAATATGACCAAGTCACCACAGGCGGCCGAAAAAGCTCGCCGTGAAGCCGAGGCCGCTGAGCTTAGACGCAAAGCGGAAGAGGAAACGCGTCGCAAGGTCGAAGAACAGGCTCGCCTCGTTGCAGAAGAAGCCCGCCGCATGGCCGAAGAGAACGGCGGTACCTGGGTTGCGACTCCGGAACCTGCTGAAGAAGACACCAGTGATTATCATGTCACGACCTCTGCCCATGCCCGCGAAGCGGAAGATGAGAACGACCGCAAGGTCGAAGGCGAGCGTCGCGCACGCACTCGTGGCGGCAAAGCGACCAAGCAGAAGAAAACCAGCCGGTTGTCCGAGTCCAAAGCCGATCGCGAAGAGGCCCGCGCCGTTACCCGTAAAGGTAAGCGTAAGCCAAGCACCCTGCAGCAGAGCTTTAACAAGCCGGCTCAGGCGGTTAACCGCGATGTGGTGATCGGCGAAACCGTCACCGTGGCTGAACTGGCCAATAAAATGGCGGTGAAAGGTTCTCAGGTGATCAAGGCGATGATGAAGTTGGGCGCTATGGCGACCATCAACCAGGTTATCGATCAGGAAACGGCTCAGCTGGTTGCGGAAGAAATGGGTCACAAGGTTATCCTGCGTCGTGAAAACGAGCTGGAAGAATCGGTAATGAGCGACCGCGATACCGGCGTTCAGGCCGAGCCGCGTGCGCCTGTCGTGACCATCATGGGCCACGTCGATCACGGTAAAACCTCACTGCTGGACTATATCCGCTCCACCAAAGTGGCGGCAGGCGAAGCCGGTGGCATTACCCAGCATATCGGCGCCTACCATGTAGAAACCGATAACGGCATGATTACTTTCCTTGATACCCCTGGACATGCCGCGTTTACCGCTATGCGTGCCCGTGGCGCTCAGGCAACGGATATCGTGGTGCTGGTAGTGGCGGCTGATGACGGCGTAATGCCGCAGACCATCGAAGCTATTCAGCATGCCAAAGCGGCGAAAGTGCCGGTTGTGGTTGCAGTGAACAAGATTGACAAGCCCGAGGCTGATCCGGACCGCGTCAAGAATGAACTGACCCAGTACGGCGTGATTCCTGAAGAATGGGGCGGCGAAAGCCAGTTCGTCAATGTGTCCGCCAAATCAGGCACCGGCATTGACGATCTGCTTGACGCTATCCTGCTGCAGGCGGAAGTCCTTGAGCTGAAAGCCATCCGTAACGGCATGGCCAGCGGTGCGGTGATTGAATCCTTCCTCGACAAGGGCCGCGGTCCGGTCGCCACCGTATTGGTGCGTGAAGGTACCCTGAACAAGGGTGATATCGTCCTGTGTGGATTCGAATACGGCCGCGTACGTGCCATGCGTGACGAAGTGGGCCGCGATGTCTCCTCGGCGGGTCCTTCCATCCCGGTTGAAATTCTCGGTCTGTCAGGGGTTCCTGCTGCCGGTGATGAAGCTACCGTGGTGCGTGACGAGAAGAAAGCGCGTGAAGTTGCTCTCTATCGCCAGGGCAAATTCCGCGAAGTCAAACTGGCTCGCCAGCAGAAGTCCAAGCTGGAGAACATGTTTGCCAACATGACCGAAGGCGAAGTGTCGGAACTGAACATTGTCCTGAAGGCCGATGTGCAGGGGTCTACCGAAGCCATCTGCGATTCCCTCGAGAAGCTGTCTACCGACGAAGTGAAAGTGAAGATCGTGGGTTCCGGCGTGGGTGGGATTACCGAAACCGATGCTACCCTGGCCGCCGCGTCCAACGCCATCATCCTGGGCTTCAACGTCCGTGCTGATGCATCTGCACGTCGCGTAGTCGAAGCGGAGAGCCTGGATCTGCGCTACTATTCCGTCATCTATGACTTGATTGACGAAGTCAAACAGGCGATGAGCGGTATGTTGGCGCCGGAATACAAACAGGAAATCATCGGCCTGGCCGAGGTCCGTGATGTATTCCGTTCACCGAAGTTCGGCGCTATCGCCGGCTGTATGGTGACTGAAGGGATTGTTAAACGTCATAACCGCATCCGTGTACTGCGTGAAAACGTGGTGATTTACGAAGGCGAACTGGAATCACTGCGTCGCTTTAAAGATGACGTCAATGAAGTTCGTAACGGCATGGAATGTGGTATCGGCGTTAAGAACTACAACGATGTTCGTTCAGGCGATGTGATTGAAGTATTCGAAACTATCGAAATTCAACGAACTATCGCTTAATTCACAGCCTCAGGCTGAGAACATCTTCGGGGGGCTTAAGGCCCCCCGACTTGTCTGGAGAATTTATCATGGCCAAAGAATACAGCCGAACTCAGCGCGTAGCGCAGGAAATGCAAAAAGAAATCGCCCTGATCCTGCAGCGCGAAATCAAAGATCCCCGCGTGGGCATGGCTACCGTATCCGGCGTGGAAGTGTCGCGGGATCTGGCGTATGCCAAGGTTTTCGTCACTTTCCTCAATGACAACGAGCCTGCCCAGGTCAAAGCCGGTGTCAAAGCGCTGCAGGATGCGTCCGGTTTCATCCGCAGCCTGCTCGGCAAGGCCATGCGTCTGCGTGTGGTGCCTGAACTGACCTTCGCCTACGACAACTCGCTGGTTGAAGGGATGCGAATGTCCAATCTGGTCAGCCAGATTGTGCAAAATGACAAGGCCCGCCGCAATGAGGCTGAGCCGGAAGAAGGTAAAGAGGACTGATGGGTCGCCCAAGCCGCCGCGGACGCGATATCGATGGTATCGTGCTGCTCGATAAGCCCCTAGGGCTATCCTCGAACGACCTGCTGCAAAAGGTGAAGCGCCTTTTTCATGCCAACAAGGCGGGCCATACCGGCGCATTGGATCCGCTGGCGACCGGTATGCTGCCGATTTGCCTGGGCGAGGCTACCAAGTTTTCACAGCACCTGCTGGATGCGGACAAACGTTATCGGGTGGTGGCGAAACTTGGCCAGCGTACCGATACCTCCGATGCTGAAGGGCAAGTGATAAGCGAACGCCCGGTGAACGTTACATTTGATGATCTGCAGGCATCACTGGAGCGCTTTCGTGGCGAGACCCAGCAGGTGCCGTCAATGTATTCAGCCCTCAAGTATCAGGGCCGTCCGCTGTATGAATATGCTCGCCAGGGCATCGAGGTGCCGCGGGAAGCCCGTAGCATCACCGTGTATGAATTGCAGCTTGTTCATTACGACCAGCATACCCTCGAGCTGGAGATCCACTGTTCCAAAGGCACCTACATCCGCACCATTATCGATGATTTGGGTGAGAGGCTGGGCTGTGGCGCCCATGTTATCGTGCTGCGGCGCCTGGCGGTGGCTAATTATCCGGCGGATAAAATGGTCACGCTCGATACCCTGCGCGCCATGACCGCTGAAGCGCCGATTGAGCCTCAGACCCTTCAATCGCTTGATGCGCTGCTGCTGCCGATGGACAGTGCGGTGGCCAATCTGCCTGAAGTCAACCTGACGACAGCCGCTGCAGGCTGTGTCAGGCTAGGACAGACGGTTGATGCCGCCGCCCTGCCAGTCGGCGGACTGGTTCGCCTGACCGAGGGTGCCGAGCGCCGCTTTTTCGGTATCGGCGAAATCATTGAAGCCGGCCGCGTTGCCCCGCGTCGACTGGTCGCTGAAAGCCGAACCTAGTCATCTGTGCACCTTGCGATTGTCCCGGGCTAAGAGTAGAATAGCGCGGCTTATGAATTGGGTTGCTGAATTAGAGATCGGCGCCCTTGTTATTTACACTATAATCTGGAGTATCATCATGTCTCTAAGTGTTGAAGCGAAAGCTAAAATTGTTACTGATTTCGGCCGTGATGCCAACGACAGCGGTTCCACCGAGGTTCAGGTTGCTCTTTTAACTGCACAAATCAGCCACTTGCAAGGCCATTTTGCAGAGCATAAAAAAGACCACCACAGCCGTCGCGGTCTGCTGCGCATGGTTTCACAGCGTCGTAAGCTGCTCGACTACCTGAAAGGCAAGGATGTCGCGCGCTACACCAGCCTCATCGAGCGCCTTGGTCTGCGTCGCTAAGCCAGACAGTGTTGGTAGAAAGGGGCCTTTTGTGGCCCCTTTCTTCTAGGGTGCAATAGTAATTGATGATCATCAGCTATTGCTGAAGTAAATTATTCCATTGCTGAGGTTCGCGCGGCTAATGAGAGGCTTTATCCGAGGGATAAGGATTGTCATTAGTCGCGAGGATGCAATGAGAAATTGACTATCAATGGCGGGAGCAGCGTGAAAATGTTCCTGCCCTGTAAAAGGATATAATTTTGCTAAATCCGATAGTACGCAAGTTCCAATATGGCCAACATACCGTGACCATCGAAACCGGTATGATGGCGCGTCAGGCAACAGCCGCCGTAATGGTAAGCATGGACGACACGGCGGTATTCGTGACGGTTGTCGGTGCCAGGCAGGCTAAGCCAGGCCAGGGGTTTTTCCCGTTGACGGTCAACTACCAGGAACGTACCTATGCAGCCGGTCGTTTCCCGGGCGGCTTCTTCCGTCGTGAAGGACGTCCCAGCGAAGGCGAGACCCTGATCTCCCGTCTGATTGACCGTCCTATCCGTCCTCTGTTCCCGGAAGGTTTCCTGAACGAAGTACAGGTCATTGCCACCGTGGTATCGGTAAACCCGCAGGTGAGCCCGGACATCGTGGCGATGATCGGCGCATCCGCCGCACTGAGCCTGTCCGGTATCCCTTTTAGCGGCCCAATCGGTTCGGCCCGCGTCGGTTATATCAATAATCAGTACGTGCTCAACCCGACCATGGCTGAGCTGGCTGAAAGCAAGCTTGATCTGGTGGTTGCCGGTACGGCTAACGCCGTGCTGATGGTAGAATCCGAAGCGCAACTGTTAAGCGAAGACGAAATGCTTGGCGCCGTGGTGTTCGGCCACGATCAGCAGCAGGTGGTGATTGAAAATATCAATGCCCTGGTTGCAGAAGCCGGTAAACCGAAATGGGAATGGGCCGCACCGGCAGTTGATGCCGCGCTGCAAAGCCAGGTCGCAACGCTTGCTGAAAGCCGTATTGGCGATGCCTATCGCATCACCGAAAAACAACAGCGTTACGCTCAGGTCAACGTCATCAAAGAAGAGGTGGTTGCCGCCCTGCTCGAGCAGAATGACACCCTGAATCCGGCCGACATCAAGGAATTGCTGGGCAGTCTGGAAAAAGAGGTGGTTCGCAGCCGTGTTCTGCGTGGCGAGCCGCGTATCGATGGCCGTGAAAAAGACATGATCCGCGGCCTGGACGTTCGCACCGGCGTATTGCCCCGCACCCATGGTTCGGCGCTGTTCACCCGGGGTGAGACTCAGGCGCTGGTCACGGCTACGCTGGGTACTGAACGTGACGCCCAGAATATTGATGAGCTGACAGGCGATCGTACTGACCGTTTCCTGCTACACTATAACTTCCCTCCGTATTGCGTAGGTGAAACCGGCATGGTCGGCTCACCCAAGCGTCGTGAAATCGGCCATGGCCGTTTGGCGAAGCGTGGCGTACTGGCGGTGATGCCAAAGGCTAACGAATTCCCTTACACCGTACGTGTGGTGTCGGAAATTACCGAATCCAATGGCTCTTCTTCGATGGCTTCCGTCTGCGGCGCTTCATTGGCGCTGATGGATGCAGGCGTACCGATCAAAGCCGCTGTCGCCGGTATCGCCATGGGCCTGGTTAAAGAAGGCGACAATTTTGTCGTGCTGTCCGATATTCTGGGTGATGAAGATCATCTGGGTGATATGGACTTTAAAGTTGCCGGTAGCCGTGAAGGCGTCACCGCGCTGCAGATGGATATCAAGATTGAAGGTATCACCCGCGAAATCATGCAGGTTGCACTGAATCAGGCCAAAGGCGCGCGTCTGCACATCCTGGGCGTGATGGAACAGGCAATCAGTACTCCGCGTGGCGATATTTCCCAGTTCGCCCCGCGTATCCATACCATCAAAATCAGTCCCGACAAGATCAAGGACGTTATCGGTAAAGGTGGCTCGGTGATCCGTGCCTTGACCGAAGAAACCGGCACGACGATTGAAATCGAAGACGATGGTACGGTGAAGGTTGCTGCAACCGACGGTGATAAAGCGCGTCATGCTATTCGTCGCATTGAAGAAATCACCGCTGAAATTGAAGTGGGCCGCATCTATAATGGTAAAGTAACCCGTATCGTTGATTTTGGCGCCTTTGTGGCCATCGGCGGCGGTAAAGAAGGCTTGGTGCATATTTCTCAAATCGCCGACAAGCGCGTTGAGAAGGTGGCCGATTACCTGGAAATGGGTCAGGAAGTGCCGGTCAAGGTACTGGAAGTTGATCGCCAGGGCCGTGTCCGTCTGAGCATTAAAGAAGCCAGCGCACCGTCCCAGGACCAGGTAGTACCTGAAGTAGAATAAAACGGTCGAGTGCATGAAACAGCTCCCGGCGACGGGGGCTGTCCTATCACCAGGGCGGGATGCCCTGTGTTGAGCCGATGGGGGACAGGACGTTCATCCAATGTTTTTCTTCGGGAGTGGGAAATGAGGCCTTACTTGCGCTGGTGGTTCGTTGCAATGGCGTTTATGCTGGCAGGATGCAGCAACATTGATTGGCGTAAAGACGACGTATTGGCCGTTCCATTGCAGCCTACGTTGCAGCAGGAAGTCATTCTGGCGCGGATGGAACAAATCCTTGCCAGTAGGGCACTCACCGATGATGAACGAGCACAGCTATTATATGAGCGCGGAGTGCTGTATGATAGTCTGGGTCTGAGGGCTTTAGCGCGAAATGATTTTTCACAAGCGCTGGCTATTCGACCCGATATGCCGGAAGTGTTTAACTATCTCGGCATATACTTAACGCAGGCAGGCAATTATGATGCTGCCTATGAAGCGTTTGATTCTGTACTAGAGCTTGATCCAACTTATAACTACGCGTTTTTTAACCGTGGCATCGCCCTGTATTATGGCGGTCGCTACCGTTTAGCGCAGGATGATCTGCAGGCGTTTTATCGCGACGACCCAAATGATCCCTTCCGCTCTCTGTGGCTTTATCTGGTCGAGAAAGAAATCGACACCGACAAAGCTAAAACGGCGCTTACCAAGCGTTATCAGAAAGCGAACCGAGGGCAATGGGGATGGAATATTGTCGAGTTCTACCTGGGGGACATCAGTGAAAAGACACTGATGGAGCGCCTTAAGGCGGACGCAACGGATAACACTTCGCTCGCCGAGCATCTCAGTGAAACTGACTTCTATTTAGGTAAACATTACCTGAGTCTGGGGGACAAGAACTCCGCTTCGGCGTTGTTCAAACTGACGGTCGCTAACAACGTTCACAATTTTGTTGAGCACCGCTATGCATTGTTGGAATTGGCGCTATTGGGCCAAGGGCAAGACGACCTATCAGAATCGGACCAGCAATAGCTGACGAACTAAACATCCTTAACCTGAATTTTCTTTTTTTTTCGCCTGTGAAGGTGAGGGTTTGTTTGTTCGTTTTAAATCCAATTTGAGCCGGTTCACACTTTTTGATGAAAATGACTGATAGTTTTCACGACGAGGTATGTAGACTGGCCGCCATAATGAATGAGGCACGTATACATGTCTGAACTTGAAATCTCCTTTGCTGATCTGGGACTTTCTACTCCTATTCTTAACGCCCTGAGCGATCTTGGCTATGAAAAGCCATCACCTATCCAGGCTGAATGTATCCCCCATCTGCTGGCGGGTCGTGACGTACTGGGTATGGCACAGACCGGCAGTGGCAAAACTGCGGCGTTCGCAGTTCCGCTTTTACATAATATCAATCCCGAACTGGCTGCGCCTCAGGTGCTGGTTCTGGCGCCTACTCGTGAATTGGCTGTGCAGGTGGCCGAAGCATGTTCAGAGTTTTCCAAACACATGAAAGGCCTGAATGTGGTTGCCCTTTACGGCGGCCAGCGTTATGACGTCCAGCTGCGCGCGCTGCGCCAGGGGCCGCAGGTGGTTGTCGGTACTCCGGGCCGTCTGCTTGACCATCTGAAGCGCGGTACCCTCGATCTTTCCCGCCTGAGCGGCCTGGTGCTGGACGAAGCTGATGAAATGCTGCGTATGGGGTTCATCGAAGACGTTGAAACCATCATGGCGCAGATCCCGGCCAAACATCAGACAGCGCTGTTCTCGGCAACCATGCCGGAAGCCATTCGTCGTATTACTCGCCGCTTCATGAATGAACCGCAGGAAGTGCGCATTCAGTCAAGCGTCACCACCCGTCCCGACATCAGCCAGAGTTATTGGACAGTGCAGGGCATGCGCAAGAACGAAGCGCTGGTACGTTTCCTTGAAGCTGAAGATTTTGATGCGGCGATTATTTTCGTTCGTACCAAAAACGCGACCCTGGAAGTGGCCGAAGCGCTGGAACGCAGCGGCTATAACAGTGCGGCGCTGAACGGTGATATGAACCAGGCGCTGCGTGAGCAGACGCTGGATCGCCTTAAAGACGGGCGTCTGGACATTCTGATCGCCACCGATGTGGCTGCCCGCGGTCTGGACGTTGATCGTATCAGCCTGGTCGTTAACTACGACATCCCGATGGACTCGGAATCTTACGTTCATCGCATCGGCCGTACCGGTCGTGCCGGTCGTGCCGGTCGCGCTCTGCTGTTCGTTGAAAACCGCGAACGTCGCCTGCTGCGCAACATTGAACGCATCATGAAGCTGGCTATTCCTGAAGTTGAACTGCCGACTGCCGATGTACTGGGCGCCCGTCGTCTGACCAAATTTGCCGCTAAAGTTCAGGCGCAGTTGGAAAGCAGCGATCTGGATATGTATCGTGCATTGCTGGCCAAGCTTCAGCCTGCTGATGAGCTGGATATGGAAACCCTGGCCGCCGCGCTGCTGAAAATGGCTCAGGGTGAGCGTCCGCTTATCCTGCCGCCTGATCCGGTTATCGATCGTCGTCCACGTCGTGAATTCCGTGAACGTGACGAACGCCGTCCTGAAGCCGGAGGTGAACGTCCTGCCCGTCGCGAGCGTCGTGATGTTGGCGAGATGGATCTTTATCGGATTGAAGTGGGTCGCGATGATGGCGTTGAAGTTCGTCATATTGTTGGTGCTATCGCTAACGAAGGCGATATCAGCAGCCGTTATATCGGTAACATCAAGCTGTTCGCCTCACATTCGACCATTGAGCTGCCCAAAGGTATGCCGGGTGATATGCTTTCGCATTTTACCCGTACCCGTATCCTTAACAAACCGATGAACATGCAGTTTGTCGGTGAAGCAGTAGCGCAGCCGCGCGGTGAACGTCGCGGCGGCGGTGCAGGCCGTGGTGGTTCCGCTGGCGAACGTCGTGATGGCGCTGCTCCGGCCCGGCGTAGCTTCAGCGATCGTCGTGAAGGCGGTAATGCTTCCGGCGAACGTCGTTTCTCCAATCGCAGTGATACTCCGCGCGCCCCGCGTCGCGAGGGTGATACCGCCGCTCCTGCCGGCCGTCGTCGTTTCGGCGATTCATAATCAACCGGCCTAACGCTGCTGATTAATAGAGCCCCATCTCCGGATGGGGCTTTTTTTTGGCTGCCGCTTCAGGATGCCGATTGCAACTCGGCGCGGACATCCATGGCGATGTCAAACGAGGCCAGGCGAGCCTGATGGTCGAAGATCTGGCCATTGATCATCAGTTCGTCGGCGCCGGTCTGGTCGATTATCGATTGCAGGCCTTTTCTCACCGTAGCCCGGTCACCGACTACCGAGAGGCTGAGGGCTTGCTCGACACCGTATTGCTCGCCCGGCGACCAGAGGGCTGCTATATCTTCGACCGGGGCCGGCAAGGGGCCCGGTCTGCCGCGGCGCAGGTTAATGAACTGCTGCTGCATCGAGGTGAAATGGTAGCGCGCATCACGTTCGCTTTGCGCTGCGACCACGTTGATGCAGACCATGGCATAGGGCTGGTCGAGGTAGGGCGACGGGGTGAATTTTTCCCGATAGATTTTAAGGGCCTGCCACAACAGATCTGGCGCGAAATGGGAGGCAAAGGCGAAGGGTAGGCCGAGGGCCGCCGCCAGTTGGGCGCTGTAGAGGCTGGATCCGAGCAGCCAGATGGGGATGTGCAGTCCTTGGCCAGGCACCGCCTGCACCGGTTGGCCGGGTTTGACGTCGTCAAAGTAGGCCAGCAGTTCTTTTACGTCGTTGGGGAAGCTGTCGACATCGCCGGACAGATGTCTACGCAGGGCGATCATGGTGCGCTGGTCGGTACCGGGTGCGCGTCCGAGTCCAAGGTCTACCCGTCCCGGATACAGGGTTTCAAGGGTGCCGAACTGTTCTGCTATGACCAGCGGGGAGTGGTTAGGCAGCATGACGCCTCCGGAACCGATACGCAGGGTACGGGTGCCGCCGGCAATGTAGCCGAGCAGTACTGAGGTGGCGGCGCTGGCGATGCCGGTCATGTTGTGGTGTTCGGCCATCCAGTAGCGGTGGTAGCCCCATTGCTCGGCGTGGCGGGCAAGATCGAGGGAGTTGTCAAAGGCCTGGCGGGGGTTGGCTCCGAGCGGTACCGGAGAGAGGTCGAGTACGGAGAAGGCGATCGGCTGTTGTTTTTGCATAATGAGCTCACTGTCAGTCGTAGACTTTAAGTGTCGGCTAATGGTGAGTATGAGTATTACCTAAAAGTGTGTATTCGGGTAATTTGGCTTACGTCAATTCATCCCATCCGGGGTGGTCTCCCGTTAACCTGAGTTCACTCTGGCAGATGGCGAGGTGTTGCCAGCGAGTACGCGG
Source organism: Biostraticola tofi (assembly GCF_004343195.1). Classification (GTDB taxonomy): domain Bacteria; phylum Pseudomonadota; class Gammaproteobacteria; order Enterobacterales; family Enterobacteriaceae; genus Biostraticola; species Biostraticola tofi. The sequence continues at coordinate 412,479 of NZ_SMCR01000002.1, forward strand.
TTAGCGGATCGTCCCCCCGATGGATGCTCTTGGCTTTCGCCAATTCATCCCATTCGGGGTGGTCTCCCTTTTACAGTTGATCGGTTTGGCTGTGCGTTGGGTTATTCGACCAGTTCGAGGCCGGCGATGCGTTTCCAGTAGCCGTTGCAGTCGTGCTGGCGGGCGAGCGGGTAGGGATGGCTGCCCTGGAGATTGTTTCTGAAGTCGTCGATAAGCGGCAGGGTATCAAGGCTCTGAGGTGAAAGCCGCACCACATCGACCAAGCCTGCCATCGAGGGCTGCTCATTAATCAGGTTATAGCAGTAGCCGCTCTGGGTCTGGATGCCGTTGAGGACGAAGACCTTCTGCTGTTCCTGGGTCAGCACCGGACGGCCGGTGGGGTAGTTGATGCAGCAGGTTTCGCATTCGTCCCGGGCGCGGTTTTCGGAGCGCGCGGTGAAACAGCGGGCTGACCAGGCCAGCGGCAGGTGGCCGTAACTGAACAGTTCGACGTCGAACCGGTGGCGAAAGCCCAGTTCGTCGCATTGCTGCAGGGTATTTTGCAGCCATTCGCGCGATAGCTCGACCGGCATGCACCAGCGCATCATGCCCTGGCGGTGCAGGATGCGCAGGGTGTAGGCGTTGTAGCAGTTGAGCGCCGGGCCGCCGACGAACGGCAGGTGGTGTTCTGCCGCAAGCTGGACCATGCCAAGGTCGTTGGCTTCGATCAGAAACTCGCCGTTGTCGATATAGCGTTTGAGTTCGCTAAGCTCCGAAGGGGCCTGGATAAGCGCCAGGGTGCTGATAACGATTTGCTTACCCGAGGTCGACAGACTTTTGGCCAATGCAAGCCAGTCGCCGGTTTTCATGGCGCGGCGTTTGCTGCAGACATTTTCGCCAAGGTAAATGATATCGGCGCTGCTGTCTCGGGCGGCCAGGTAGAAGGTTTCGGTTTCCTGTTTGGGCCAGTAATAAAGTAACGGTCCAAGTGCGTATTTCATGAATATTCTCCTGTTACTGCCATTGCCGATGATAGGCGCCCAGGGTGGTCTGGGTGCCTTCTGCGACCGCGCCGAGCGCCTCGACCCAGGCATCCTGCGGGCTAAAGTTTTCCGGGTCGGCACGGCAAAGATCTATTGCCTGCCGCCAGACTTTAGTCACCTGGCTGACATAGGCTGGACTGCGTTGACGACCTTCGATCTTTACCGACGCGATGTTGGCAGCCAATAACTCCGGCAGCAGCGAGAGTGTGTTGAGGCTGGTCGGTTCTTCTAGGGCATGATAACGTTGGCCGTCAACGTGGTATCGGCCTTTGCACAGAGTTGGGTAGCCAGCGTTTTCATGCTCGGAATAACGATCAATCAGCACATTGTTTAATCTGGACTCCAAACCGGCCTCCGTTTTCTGCCAGCGGACAAAGCGCGCCGGCGAACAGGCTCCGACGGTGTTGGGTGATTCCCCGGTCAGGTATGAAGACAGATAGCAGCGTCCCTCAGCCATGATGCACAGGCTACCGAAGGCGAACACTTCCAGCGGTACCGGACTTACGCGGGCCAGCTGTTTGACCTGGTGCATAGACAGAACGCGGGGCAAGACCACGCGCGCCACATCAAAGTTCTGCTGGTAGAAACGAATAGCCGCTTCGTTGGTGGCAGAGGCCTGGACTGAAACGTGACGTTCGATGTCGGGATAACGGCTGGCAGCATACTCAAGCATCGCCGGGTCGGCCAGGATCAAGGCATCGGCACCACTTTGCGCCGCCATATCCACCGCGCGCTGCCAGCGTGAAAATCCGTCTGGATGGGCAAAGGTATTGATAGCGATATGCAGTTTTCGCCGATAGCGGTGAACGTACTCCCTGGCTTCCTGCAGCCGTTTATCGGTAAAATTCAGGCCGGCGAAGTGACGGGCATTGGTATCATCCTTGAGGCCGATATAAACTGCATCGGCACCATGGTCGATAGCCGCCTTCAGGGCCGGCAGGTTTCCGGCGGGACAGAGCAATTCCATAAAGCTCCTGGCTAGGCTGTGCCGTGACGCCCAAAGCGTCAGGCAGTTAACAATGGGTTTAATCGGCGATTTTAATTAAGGTTGAATAAACGGATGTTGATTTGAGGCAGTTTATGGCGTATTGAGGTCGATTAGTCGCCGATCGAATGGCGTGAAATTGCTGATGTTTGTTCAACAAACATTGATGCAGCCCCCTAACGCTTTTATTCACTGTGGCAAAATAGTGCCTGATTGATACATAGGAGTAGATGCCGTGTTGGATAAACTACGCACACAGCTGGTGCGTCAAGGGCCTGCGCTTTTGCGTCTGCCTATCAGTATGATGCCGTTTGCGCTCAAGCAAAGAGTGATTGAACAGGTGCTGCACTGGCAATTTCGCCAAGCCCTGGCTGAAGGCGAACTGGATTTTCTGAACGGTCGCTGGTTGAAAATCGAGGTCAACGATCTGGACCTGACCTGGTTTATGACGGTGATTGACGATCGGCTGTCGGTCAAAAGCGAGGGGATTGCCGATGTCAGTTTTGTCGGAAACGCTAATGACCTGGTGCTTATCGCCGCCCGCAAAGAAGATCCGGATACGCTGTTTTTCCAGCGACGCCTGACGATCGAGGGGGATACCGAGCTGGGTTTGCAGGTTAAAAATCTGATGGATGCCATTGATCTGGAGAGTATGCCCAAGGCGTTGCGCATCACCCTGCTGCAGTTGGCGGAGTTTATTGCCGCCGGAGTCAAAGAGAGCGCGCCGGTGAAAGCCACCCGCGCCAGCCTGCCGTGTTGATTCGGATAGAAATCCCGGTCGATGCCCAGGGGATCACTGCGCTGTTGCGTCGGGCATTCAATCGAGATGACGAAGCCTGTCTGGTGCACAAATTACGTGAGGATGGGCTACTGACGCTTGGCATTGTCGCCACTGACGATGACGGCGGCGTCATCGGCTATGCGGCATTCAGCCCGGTGCTTATCGACGGGGAAGACCGGCAATGGGTCGCTTTGGCGCCGCTGGCGGTAGACCAACCGTTCCGTGGACAGGGTATCGGTGGGCAACTGCTGTACACCGGTCTGGATACGCTGAATGAATTTGGCTACCACGGTGTGGTAGTGCTGGGCAGTCCAGACTGGTATAGCCGCTTTGGCTTCAGGGCCGCAGCTGAACTGCCGCTGGAGTGTCGCTGGCCTGGCAGTGAGGTTGCGTTACAGATGTTCAGCCTGTCGGATGAGGCGCTGGTCGGCCTCAGCGGCCAGGTGGAGTTCGCTGAACACTTCAATGCCTTATCCTGATAGGCGAGGCGGCCTCAAACCGGCGCGTCTTGCCGTCCCCGTGGCGCCACGGTCGCCAGGCTTTGCCACAGATCGTCCAATAGTATCTCGGGCTGGTTTATCAGGCGTTCTTTTTGCGTCCGGCTCAGTTGCTTGACCCGGTATTCCCACCGGGAAGCGCTGGGGCGATCGCCGGCCGGGCGACAGAATTCAAGCGTCAACGGGCCTTTTCCTCTCAGCGCTTTGGCTCCGGTACCAAGCCGGTGCTGTTCCACACGCCGAATGACATCAGTGGTGATGCCGGTGTAGAGTATGCCGCTGCGGGTGCGGACCAGATAAAGGTACCAGCAAGTGGTCATGATAAATTGTCGCGTTCCTCGTTACGGTCCAAATCGGGTGAGCCAGGCGGCCAGCGCAGCCGTAAAACCCTTCAGCGGCTGTCGTCCGCCGACAGTCTGATATTCTCATCATCGTTATTGAAAATAAAGCGGTTGCCATGAATAGAGCAGAATCTTTTGATGCGTTGATTGGCTATCTCTATGGCCAGCATGTGCTGACGCTGTGCACCGGCGACAGCACCAGCGGCACCCTCTGGTGCGCCAACTGTTTCTATGTACTGGATGTGAAGGCGATGGCTTTTATTATCATGACCGACAGTGATACCCGCCATGGGGCCATGTTACAGCATTGCCGTTTTGTCGCCGGTACGGTTAACGATCAGCAGCCTGAGGTCAGCCAGTTACAGGGTGTGCAGTATCAGGGGCAGTGCCGGCAGCTGGCGGGCGAAGCGCTGAATAATGCCAGGGCGCTTTATCTGGCGCAAATCCCCCAGGCAGCAGCTTTCAGCACACCGGTGTGGCAAATCCGTCTGGATGAAATCAAAATGACTGATAATCGGCGCGGTTTTGGCACCAAGATTTACTGGCGGCGAGCTGATGAACAGCGCCGGCAGATAGCTTCTGCCGGCGGTTAATTATTTCTTGTTGAGGATCCGCAGTGATTCACGGTTGAACGCGGGCAAGTCATCCGGCGTTCTGCTGGTCACCAGGATGTCATTATCGACCACCACTTCTTTATCGAAAAAGTCGGCTCCGGCATTTTTCAAATCCACCACGATGGCTTTAACAGTGGTCATTTTCTTGCCGCGCACGCCATCGGCGCTGATAAGCAGTTGGGGCCCATGACAGATGGCAAAGACCGGCTTACCGCTTTGCACAAATGCCCGGGTAAAGTCGACAAAGCGGTCATCGCCGCGCAGACTGTCGGGTGAATGGCCACCGGGTAGCAACAGCGCATCGAAATCATCGACGCTGACATCGTCAATCGACTTGTCGATAGTCACCTTGGCTTCACCTTTTTTGCCGGTGACGATTTTACCCGCCTGTTCTTCAATCGTGATGACCTGATGGCCCGCTTGCTGATAGGTCTTGGCAGGCGACGTGAATTCGGAATCTTCAAATTCATCGGTTATCAATACCGCTATTTTCTTGCTCATCCTGTGCTCCTGAGGTTGAATGATGGCGTCCACTAAGACTAGTGGCGATCTTCTCTAAGAGCAAATCCTGCTTATAACCCTTTGATGTAAGGTTATTTCTGCGCAATTCCGTCGGCAGGTTTCCGTGTGCTGTCAATTTTATCCAGCATCAGTTGAAAGAATGGGTTGTAGGTAACACGCGTCAGGGTTGCAGCCGAAATGCTCAAGGCGGCTTGCTCGCCGCGTGCCGCCAACTGGCCCAGGGCAATACCCGATTCGCCGGGGTTGGCCGTTTTCATGGATCATCCAGCCGCGCCAGTCGCTTTGGTCCAGCTTGGCGGCTGGTCACTCATCGGGCACCTGGGTATGCCACAACATCAAAGGGGGTCTCTGCTGGGATTGATAAATACGTCACCCCAGCAGGGCCAGGCTGATGATGGCCAGAATAATCAGCCCTTGCTTAAGCCATTTGCTCAGATGACGGCTGCTCCGGTTCAAGGCGCCAGCGTACAGGTGGTGCACATTTCCACGCCGGGTAATTTATAGCGCTGGCAGCAACTGCGTCGCTGTCTTTTAGCCTGGCGGGTGATGACGGTGCGATACAACGGATTATCGCTGCCATCACTCAGGGTTTCGCAGTCAAACAGCGCTGTATCGAGAGCATCCAGCACACGGCTGTCCATACCGGGCCTAAGCTGGGTCAAATACCAGTACATCAGGTAGCCATTGTTGTTCCATATCAGCTTGCCGTTCAATGCTCCCAGCGCTTCCAGCTTATCGACCACCGGCCGCAGATGGGCGGTTATCAGATGCTCGATGCGTTGGCAGGCACTGGCGTCCTGATAGCCGGGCAGAGGGGCCGGGGCGAGATAAAACCCTGCAGGTCGGCCGGTTTCATGAATATCGAGCAGATAGGCGGAGGCGCTGCAGTCAACCCCTTGGGGATGTTTGAGCAACGCCAGCATCAAAGGCGGGATCAACAGGCCGAAATACCACTGCGCCCATAATGATAACAGCGGCTTGTCATCGCGTTTTACGCCGGCATGTTCGCGATAGATATCATCGCCATAGCGCTGTAGCCATGCTGCCAGTACCGCCGGTTCAGACCAGCTCTCAAGGGTGTGAGCGGTTGACGGCGTCGGTTCTGCAAGCCTGAGGGCGTTGAGAAAAAAAGCCTCATTTGCCGAGAACAGCGCCCTCAGTTCGCCGGCATGCGCAGCACCGGCATGACGGTCATTGCGTTGATTGCCGATGTTGCATGCCTTCTTATTGACGCTGGCTGTCATCTGCTGGACCGATCCAAAGGGTAAACGTGCATTCTAAATGAGAATGACAGTCATTGCTAAATTTTATAAGCATGGGAATAAATATATTTAAATGTCTATTTTTTTGATCATAACAGCAGTGATAATTAACACTGTGTTATTTCGGTGGCTCCCTGGTTGCATTTTTGACCTTTTCTTTTACGCTTTTTGGCGGCTATTTAAAGTAGGGGGATTTTCGGCAATGCTGATGATCAGTGCCGGCGGAGTAAGTAATCGTTAAGCTTCAAAGGTATAATATCTTAAATTAAGATAATACTCAGAATATACAGCGGGGCGTCTTTTGATTTAACTATAAAGTAATTTATTCAAGACAGGTAAGTAATTCAAAATTACTGGACGGCATTAACCGATCCGGTGTTAATCGGATTATCCTCCACGGCGAGTTGAACCACATTTCTTCCGCTTTTTTTGGCCTGATATAATGCGACATCGGCCATGCTCAGGGATTCGATGATATTGTCGCCGGACAGCATCGCGATACCCGCGCTCAGGGTGACGGTGGTGGGTTCATTTTCGCTGTACACATGGGGTATCTTCAGATCCAATACGGCCTGGCGCACGCTTTCCGCCCTTTCCATGGCCTGGTGCTGGTCAACGTCGATAAGCAGCACCAGAAATTCCTCCCCGCCGTAGCGCACCACAACATCCCTGGAACGCACGGCATCGCGTATGGCTACAGCCACTGCCACCAGAGCTTTGTCCCCCATGGTATGGCCATAGTTATCGTTATAGGCTTTGAAGTGATCAATATCGAGCAGCAGAATATAGTGGCTGTTACCTTTATCGAGCGCCAGGTTTTCCAGCTTGTTATTCATCCCGCGCCGATTGAAGAGGCCGGTGAGCGGGTCAATCATGCTTAAATCACTGAACCGCTCACGCTCGTGGCTTAGCCGATTGACCAGTTCATGAGTAAACACATCAGCCCGTTTATGCATCAGGTAATGCAGGGAAAAGCTGAGCAGTGGCAAGACGATGGCTAATGCCAGCATGGGCGCATGGGTGAAATCGTCCAGCACCACTACCGTCACGGCCGAAGGCAGACTGTGCAGGCAAAAAGCCTGGAAGTTACCGGTTAGCGAAATCGCGCTGATGAAAAAGACCATCATCAGGCTGAACAGCAAGACGTTTTTATCCAGGGGGACCATCGAGTGAAAGCGGGTGCTGATATGCCATGCCCATAATAATCCGATAATAAGTGAGAAAATATTCAGCTGGTGGGCATAATTTTTCATTCTGAAATAGCTGATTATCAACAGAATAGGACTCGCCAGTGCAACCAAGATAGAAGGGATGGTCGGGGTTCGAGTAGTATTGAACGCAGTAGCGACGTAAAATATTGAAAATAAAATATTTATGAATAAAAATAATAACAAAGATAATCGCTGTCGGCTTCGGCGAAGTTCGTCATAGCTAATATTATTCATCATCTGTTAGGAATTCAGCCCCGAGAAGTCAATGGCAAAGCAATGCGAAATAATGACTCAATAATAACAAATAAGGATTTCGGTTATTATTATTTCCAATCAATTATTAGATCTACTTCCTGTAATTTAACAGTTTTAATTACTGATGTCACTCGCCGAGAAAAAATCACCCAACGCGTATCAGGCAAAGGTGTTTCAGGCTGAAAAGGGGATGTCTGGCGGTTGCCGAGACGAATTCTAGGTCGTGCGGCAACAGGCGCGGGTAATAAAATCAAGGGCAAGCAATAGCCAAGCAACGATAGAGAAAAGCAGTATCAGATGAAAGCAACTGTAGAGGAGGGCGATAGTAGAGGAGGGCAACTGGAGAAGTGGGCGATAGTAGAGGTAAGCTACACTAGAGGCAAGCAAAAGTAGAGGCAAGCAATACAAGCAATAGCAGAGGCAAGCAACAGAGGGCGATCTTGGGCAGGGATTCATGAATTTTGGTGCGAAGAGAGGGACTTGAACCCTCACGTCCGTTAAGACACTAACACCTGAAGCTAGCGCGTCTACCAATTCCGCCACCTTCGCTCAGCCAAATTCATTTTTTGAAGCTTACAGTACCGATGCCGTTAACCGATTGGTGCGAAGAGAGGGACTTGAACCCTCACGTCCGTTAGAACACTAACACCTGAAGCTAGCGCGTCTACCAATTCCGCCACCTTCGCGTTCAATTCGGTAACAAAAATACTGCGTGTAGTGATGATGGTGCGAAGAGAGGGACTTGAACCCTCACGTCCGTTAAGACACTAACACCTGAAGCTAGCGCGTCTACCAATTCCGCCACCTTCGCATGACATCGATAAGGCCGAAGCCCTATCACTACGGAGGCGAATTCTAGAGGTTTTAGCGTCAAGGTCAATGATTATTTGAGCTTTGATCGGCATTTGACGAAAAAAACACCCCTGTCTGTCGATACGCAGCCGATGGAGGGGCGAGCATCATTTCCATCGGTGCGTTTTACCGCGCCTGCGGGCGATTAACGTTTTTTATCTTTGCCACGGCTTACCTGATGTGTGGAAAGATAAACCTTGAATCGTCCATTCTGCGCCAATACCTGATGGTTGCCGAATACCGCATCCAGCAGGTCCGGATACGGCAGAAAGGCATTAGCCACGATTCGCAGCTGGCCACCTATCCGTAAATGGGCAAGGGCACCGCGAATAAGGCTCTCGGCAGCCTGGAGATTGGTATGCATACCGTCGTGGAACGGCGGATTGGAAATGATCATGTCGAATCGGCCAGACAGGTCGGAATAGACATCGCTGACCACCACGGTTCCGGTCAGTCCGTTAGCCGCAAGAGTAGCTTCGGCTGCGGCCAGGGCTGGGGCATGCGCATCAGTGAGCGTAAGCTTGATGCCCGGGGATCGGGCGGCAAGCACCGCAGACAGTACGCCGGTGCCGCAGCCAATATCGGCCACTGCGCCTTTGACCGGTTCGGTGAAGGTGGAGAGCAGCAACTGCGTGCCGCTGTCCAGACCATCGCGGCTGAAAACGCCCGGCAGCGTTTTGACTACCACGTCATCCACCTGATAGCCGTTCCAGAATTCATCGGCGTCAAATGAGGGTTGGGTTGACAGAGTCCCGTGATAAAGACCACAGCGACGGGCGCTGTCAATCTTGCCCAGGCTGCTGTAGTCGGTAAGCATCCCTTCGGCGCTGCGCACGCCGCTGCGGTTTTCTCCAACAATAAAGATATCGCTGCCCAATGGCATCAGCGACAATAAATTCATCAGTTGAAATTGCGCCTCAGGCTTATTTTTAGGCCAGAAATAGATTAACGTATCGCACTGGCCGACCATGTCGCTGCTGGCGACCAGCCCGTACCCGACCGTTTCCTCAGCCATTCTGGCGCGCAGGGTCTTGGCGTGGTGATACCAGGCGGTATGGACACGCACCACATTGGCCTCGAACTCGGCCGGTAACGTATCCTGTATATCGCCGGCAAATAGCACCTGCTTATCCAAAAAACGGTCTTGATGACGAAGTATCACTTCACTGGCGGGTGTTAATGCAGACATGCGGCTAAGGCTCCTAAATAATCCAGTGGGGAGTATAGTGGTTTATTGCCGCCGGTTCGATGTGTTTGGTAGCATAGCGGCGCACAATCCACTGCCGCCTACAGGACAGCAAATGACTTCACGACGCGACAGAATGTTACAACAGCTGGGTATCACACAATGGTCGCTCAGGCGCCCGGCGGTGCTTCAGGGCGAAGTCGCGGTGGCGATACCAACAGGTATCAAGCTGGTGGTCATAGCCCAGACCCTGCCGGATTTGGCCCATCCTCTGGTCAGGGATGTCCTGCAAAGCCTTGGCCTGGCGGTAAAAGACAGTTATCCGCTTACCTCAGACCAGGTGCTGATGCTGCCGGATGACACCCGGTGCCACAGTTGGTGGCAGGGTAGCTCGGCCACCAGAAGCCTGGTGGGTATCTCACTCAGTTCGCCGTCACTGGCGACGCTTATGGATAATGCCAGCGCTAAACGCGAACTCTGGCAGCAAATTTGTCAACATGAACATGATTTCTCCGCTTGATCCGACCGACCTGACCGAAGCCTGGCATATCGAGCAGGCCAGCCATGCCTTTCCCTGGACGGCCAAGACTCTTGCCAGCAATCAGGGCGACCGCTATCTGAACTTCAAATTAACCCGCGATGGGGTGATGGCCGGATTCGCCATTACCCAGGTAGTGCTTGATGAAGCCTCGCTGTTTAATATCGCGGTTCACCCGGATTTTCAGCGTCGCGGCGTCGGCCGCCAGCTGCTTGAGCATCTGATTTCGGCGCTCGACGCGCGGGATATACTGACGCTGTGGCTTGAAGTGCGCCGGTCCAATCGGGCCGCCATCGCGCTGTACGCTTCGCTGGGGTTTAATGAAGTCTCGGTGCGCCGTGACTATTATCCGGCGGCGGCGGGGCGTGAAGATGCCATTTTGATGGCGCTGCCGCTGGGTTAGCGGCTTATCTGCACGCTATCAATGCTTTCCTACTCCATGTAGAATCTCGGCATAAAGCACCATTATCGCTATTGTTGACCATCACGACGTACCATCGAGAAACAAATGATGAAGAATGCCTCCTACGCTGCAGAAGTTGCGGCCCGGCGCACTTTTGCGATCATATCGCACCCCGACGCCGGTAAAACCACCATCACCGAAAAAGTCCTGCTGTTCGGACAGGCCATCCAGACCGCGGGTACCGTCAAAGGGCGTGGTTCAAGCCATCACGCCAAGTCCGACTGGATGGAAATGGAAAAGCAGCGCGGTATTTCCATCACCACATCGGTGATGCAATTCCCTTATCGCCATGCCCTGGTCAATCTGCTGGATACCCCGGGGCATGAAGACTTCTCTGAGGATACCTACCGAACGCTGACCGCGGTGGACTGCTGTCTGATGGTGATTGATGCCGCCAAGGGCGTTGAGGACCGCACCCGTAAGCTGATGGAAGTGACGCGCCTGCGCGATACGCCAATCTTGACGTTCATGAACAAGGTCGACCGCGACATCCGCGATCCTACCGAACTGCTGGACGAGGTTGAAAGCGAATTGCGTATCGCCTGTGCGCCCATTACCTGGCCTATCGGCTGCGGCAAGCTGTTCAAAGGGGTCTACCATCTCTATAAAGATGAAACCTATCTTTACCAAACCGGCAAAGGCCATACTATTCAGGAATTGAGGGTAGTGAAAGGGCTCAATAACCCCGAACTGGATACAGCGGTCGGCGAAGAACTGGCGGCTCAGTTGCGTGAAGAACTGGAACTGGTACAGGGTGCCTCCCATCCGTTTGAGAAAGACGCTTTTCTCGCCGGTGAGCTGACGCCGGTATTTTTCGGCACAGCCCTGGGCAACTTTGGCGTCGATCATATGCTGGACGGCCTGGTTGAGTGGGCACCGCCACCGATGCCGCGCAGCACTCATGCGCGGGTGGTCAGTGCTGACGAAGAAAAATTTACCGGCTTTGTCTTCAAGATTCAGGCCAATATGGATCCCAAGCACCGTGACCGGGTGGCGTTCATGCGCGTGGTTTCCGGGCGCTACGAAAAAGGGATGAAACTGCGTCAGGTCCGCACCGGCAAAGACGTGGTAATTGCCGATGCGCTGACCTTTATGGCGGGCGATCGCTCTCATATTGAAGAAGCCTACCCGGGCGATATTATCGGTTTGCATAACCACGGTACTATCCAGATTGGCGATACCTTTACCCAGGGCGAAGATCTGAAGTTTACCGGTATCCCCAACTTTGCCCCTGAGATGTTCCGCCGCATCCGTCTGCGCGATCCGCTCAAGCAGAAGCAGTTGCTTAAAGGACTGGTCCAACTGTCGGAAGAGGGCGCCGTGCAGGTATTCCGCCCGCTGAGCAATAATGATCTTATCGTTGGCGCGGTCGGGGTGCTGCAGTTTGAAGTGGTGGTTGCCCGATTGAAGAGCGAGTACAACGTTGAGGCGTTGTATGAGTCGGTCAATGTCTCCACCGCTCGGTGGGTAGAGTGTGCCGATGCCAAAAAACTTGAAGAGTTCAAGCGTAAGAATGAGCTCAATCTGGCACTGGATGGCGGCGATAATCTGTCTTATATCGCCCCGAGCATGGTTAACCTTAACCTGACTCGCGAGCGTTATCCCGACGTCCAACTGCATAAAACCCGTGAGCATTGATTCGACTGGATGCTAGGGTGTTCAAGCGTTAACGTCAGCAGGCTCGACGGTTTGTCGAGCCTGCTGCTTTACTGCCCGGGCGGATTCGACCCCATTGCCATTTGGCGGCCATTCCCAGCCGAGGCCGCGCAGAACCTGCCTTTTCCACTCTAATGCGTCATTCTATTTCGGCTACGGAAAGTTCTTAAATCGTTGCTTATACTTCAAAATCGATGATTTTTTCTCTGACCGCCATGCAATTTGTTATTTCTGGTCTATAGTTAAATTGTCTCTTCCGGAATGGTCAATTACGCTGGTAATTTCGACGAATTCAGAGTGATACGCTACTTATTCAGGCGTTCGTGATCAACTTTCACTCTCGGGTCGGCCTTTCTGGCAGGGAATTAAGCACTATCGTTCTTCGGAAAATAACTCAATGGCTAATGCCGTTACGATAAAAGATTAAAATTTCGATTGAATAGGGTACTGCCAGGCTGCAGCTCTCTACTATTTTTCACTGTATTGCCGGATGCTTTATTCCCCGTGCGTATTCAGACAGGCCACCGTTGTGGCGATAACACCCGTATTATCGGGTGGACAGACTAAAGGAAATAATCGATGAATAAGACCAAAATTGCAAAGTCGCTTACCGCTATTGTTCTTGGATCGGTTCTGGCCAGCGCTACGGCAATGGCAGACACCACCGTGACTCAGGATGCGAAGTCTGCGGCCAGCACCACCGGTGCCAAAATCGATAATTCAATGAAAAACGCGTCGAATTATATGGGCGATAGCGCCGTCACTGCCAAAGTAAAAAGCGCTCTGGTCGGCAATGACGCGATTAACAGCAATGATATTTCAGTCGAAACCAGCCACGGTGTCGTCACGCTGAGCGGCTTTGTCGCCAATCAACAGCAGGCTGAACAGGCAGTTGCCACTGCCGGTAAAGTCGAGGGTGTTAAATCGGTCAGTGATAAGCTGCACGTGAAAGAAAATAACAAAGCATCGGTTAAAACCTATGCCAGCGATACCGCTATTACCAGCGAAGTGAAAGCCAAGCTGCTGGCTGATGATGCGGTTCCCTCGCGCAAGATTAAAGTCGAAACCACCGATGGCATCGTTCAACTAAGCGGTGATGTCGAAAACGATCAGCAGTCTACCCGCGCCGAAAGCGTGTCCAAGGCTGTTGAAGGGGTTAAAAGCGTCAAGAATGATCTGAAGATCGTGAAATAATAACGATTTCTTTCAAGACTGGCGATGTAGGCGTAAGCAATAAAACAAACCGGTGATTTCACAGGAAGGGAAGCCAACTTCCCCTCCTCCGGTAATACGAGAGTAGTACTTCCATCATTTGGGTAAGGAGAAGCGTATGTTTCGTTGGGGCATTATTTTTCTGGTTGTTGCCTTGATTGCAGCTGCATTAGGGTTTGGTGGCTTGGCGGGTACTGCAGCGTGGGCAGCTAAAATTGTCTTCGTCGTGGGTATTATCCTGTTCCTGGTAAGCTTGTTCACCGGCCGTCGCGGCAGGTAGCACGTAAATTCGACAGCGGATCTCGAAATATCGAGATCCGTTCAGGAGTGCTGCAAGGCTATATCCCGGAGAGTGAGTCATGAATAGCGACGTCGTAGTGGGCAAATTGAAACAAGTGAAAAGCCAGATGTTGTTATTGTGGGCAGAGTGGTTTGATAACGATTGTGCCTGGGTAGCAGGGAGCAATGACTATCTCTCCGGCGTTCTGCAGGAAGATTATGGTAAAACCGAGCCTGCCTGCTGTAAGCAGCATACTGTTGACCGGTAAAACGCAGATATCCCCCTCTGCCACTGATGAAAGCGCAGATACCCCCTCGGCCACTGATGAAAACGTAGGTACCCCCCCTCTGCCATTAATTAAAGCGCTGGCCGCACTGTAGTGAGGAGTATCAGCTTTACGTTTTATCCACGTCATCTGTAGCAACATTCTTTGCTGCCGCGTTAACATTCATCGTCATCGTCATCGTCATCGTCTGCATTTATTTCTCTTTAATTTGAATTCCCTCTAACCTGCCTTCACATGTAGGTTTACCCGTATGCTGTAGCATGAGCATATGCAATGCGTGACCCTACAGGAGAGCGTATTCATCGTATTTCACTGGGCATTAATTAAAACGCCCTGTTGATTGCTGGTATTGTCGCCTTGTTTACCAAAGCCTTAAATTGACGGGAGCCTGCAAGCTATGGCGCCTATTCCTCAGGGCGTAGTGCCGGGCTGAACCGATATCCAGGAGGGGATATGTCCAGACTGCGGTTTATCGATACACACTGCCACTTTGACTTCCCACCCTTCAAGGACCAGGAAAGTCAAAGCCTGGCTCAGGCAACGGCAGCCGGCGTCAATGGCATCATCGTGCCTGCGGTTGCGGCAGAATATTTCGAACGTATCATGACGCTGGTTGATCGCTTTAACGGTCTTTACGCTGCCCTGGGCATGCATCCTATTGTCATAGAACAGCATGATGAAGCCGGACTGGCGCTGCTGGAACATTACCTGCAGGCTGGCCATCCCCGGCTGGTGGCGATTGGTGAAATCGGCCTGGACGAGTATCGGGCTAACCCGATGTCAGAACGGCAACAGGATGTTTTGCTCAGCCAACTGAAACTGGCTGACCGCTATGACCTGCCGGTGATACTGCACTCCAGGCGCACGCATGATCGGCTGGCGGCGGTGCTGCGGCGTCAGCCGGTGGCGCGTACCGGTGTGGTGCATGGTTTTGCCGGCAGTTACCAGCAGGCCCAGGCTTTTATCCGGCTGGGATATTACATTGGCGTCGGCGGTACCATTACCTATGAGCGTGCCGCCAAGACCCGCACGGTAATGGCCCGGCTGCCGCTCGACCGACTGCTGCTGGAGACTGATGCGCCCGATATGCCGTTGGCCGGGTTTCAGGGCCAGCCTAACCGGCCTGAGAGAGCGGTCTTGACGTTCAGGGCGCTGTGCGGACTGCGCAGTGAAACGCCGGAGCAGCTAGCCGAAGCGCTCTATCAAAACAGCCTGCGGCTGTTCCGTCTCGATCAGGTGCCTTAAAAATGAACATCCTGCCGACTTGAGCGGCTAAGTCGGTAAATATTCGTCTCTGATTGTCTAATTCGTTAAGCTGATACAGCTTATTTGACTCAGATATGGAAAAATAAGGGTGAATTCGACAGCGGGCAAAACGGAACGTTTGCCCTTATTACCGGCATTTGCGGTGAGAAGGAACTCTGATACCCCGCGCTTTGCGGGACTCTCTTCATGGAACCAAGTCCGCTCGCCAACCTTGTCAGCGTGACGCTGCCTTACCGGGCATCCCCCGGTTTACAGGTAATGCGCGCTGAAGTCATCGTAAGTTGGAGAGTACTATGAATGATATAACCGTTGCAGCGCAACGCGCCCTGGGCCTGATGGACCTGACTACCCTGAATGATGACGATACCCGTGAAAAGGTCATCGCCCTTTGCCGACTGGCTAACAGCCCGGCCGGCAAAACGGCGGCGGTGTGCGTCTATCCCCGCTTTGTTCCGGTGGCCCGCAAAGCTCTGCAGCAGGCGGGGGCCAGCGACGTGCTCATTGCTACCGTCACCAATTTCCCCCATGGCGATGATGATGTGGAGATCGCCGTAGCCGAGACCGGTGCCGCCATTGCCTACGGTGCCGATGAAGTGGATGTGGTGTTTCCCTATCGGGCTCTTATCGCCGGTAACGAACAGGTGGGATTGACGCTGGTGCAGGAATGCAAGGCGTTATGCGCAGCAGCCGGCGTCACGCTGAAGGTCATTATCGAAAGCGGCGAACTGCGCCGGCCTGAGCTGATTCGCCGCGCTTCGGAACTGGCCATTGCCGGCGGCGCCGATTTTATCAAAACCTCGACAGGCAAAGTGCCGGTCAATGCAACGCTTGAAAGCGCGGAAATAATGCTTGGGGTGATTGCCGATCTGGGCGTCGGCGATACCGTCGGCTTTAAGGCGGCGGGCGGCGTACGCACCGCCGAGGAGGCGGCGGAATACCTGGCGCTGGCGGATCGGATACTGGGTCCGGAGTGGGCAGATGTCCGCCATTTCCGCTTTGGCGCCTCCAGCTTGCTCGCTAGCCTGCTGACCGCATTGGGCCAGGAAACCCGCAGCAGTAGCGGCAGTTATTAAGTCGGCGGGTAATCAAGGTTGGATAATCGGCTTTTTTCTTGCGGACCCGAGTCCGCACTACGCAGCAGGTAGAGGATGCCATGTTCCTGACACAGGAAATAATTCGAAAAAAACGCGATGGCGGCGTACTGAGCGAACAGGAAATCCGATTTTTCATAAACGGAATTCGTGACAATACCGTTTCCGAAGGTCAAATCGCCGCATTTGCCATGACGGTTTTTTATCATGATATGAATATTGACGAGCGAGTGGCGTTGACGCTGGCGATGCGCGACTCCGGTCATCAGTTGCAATGGGCAACTTGCGGCCTCAACGGTCCGGTGGTCGATAAACATTCCACTGGCGGGGTAGGCGATGTCACCTCGCTGATGCTGGGTCCGATGGTCGCGGCCTGCGGCGGTTTTGTGCCGATGATTTCAGGCCGGGGGCTCGGGCATACCGGGGGAACGCTGGACAAGCTCGAGTCTATCCCCGGCATGGATATATTCCCTGATGAACGGCGACTGAAAGACATTATCAAGGATGTCGGGGTGGCGATTATCGGCCAGACCAACTCTCTGGCGCCGGCGGACAAGCGTTTCTATGCGACCAGGGATACCACCGCGACCGTCGATTCGATCGCCCTTATTACCGCATCGATTCTGGCGAAGAAGCTGGCCGAAGGGCTGGATGCGTTAGTGATGGATGTGAAGGTCGGGTCCGGGGCGCTGATGGCGACATTGGAGCAATCAGAAGCGCTGGCCCAGTCTATCGTCAGCGTGGCTAATGGCGCCGGATGCAAGACCACGGCTCTGCTTACCGACATGAATCAGGTACTGGCCTCCAGCGCCGGCAATGCGCTGGAAGTACGCGAAGCGGTGCGTTTCCTAACCGGTGATGAGCGTAACCCGCGTCTGCTGTCGGTGACGCTGGCCCTGTGCAGTGAAATGCTGGTGACATCCGGTCTGGCTGCCGGCGATGCCGAGGCGCGGGCAGCTTTGCAAAAGGTGCTGGACAATGGCGAGGCGGCAGAGCGCTTCGGCAGGATGATCGCCGCCCAGGGCGGACCAAATGATTTTATCAGTCGCTACGACCGCTATCTGCCGGAAGCCACACTCAGTAAACCGGTGTTTGCTGATGGTGAAGGATACGTCAGCGCCATGGATACCCGCGAGCTGGGCATGGCGGTGGTGTCTTTGGGCGGTGGCCGGCGACGTCCCGGCGACAGTATCGACTACAGCGTCGGTCTGACCTCCATGGTGCGGCTGGGCGAAGCGGTCGATGGCATGCGTCCGCTGGCGGTTATCCATGCTGCCAGTGAGGACAGCTGGCAACAGGCGGCTGAGCGAGTCCGTGCCTCGGTCCGACTGTCGACCCGTCCTGCGGCCCCTGGCGAGGTGATCTACAAACGCATTTTGCCCTCGGCATGATCTTTAAGCAGACATCAGCGGCGGTAAAGGGACTCATGGCCGGCAGAGTTATTATTGGCAGTAGCCAGGAGAATACAATGAAACGTGCTTTTATCATGATGCTTGACTCGTTCGGCATCGGCTCCGCCCACGATGCGGAGAAATTCGGCGACAGCGGCGCCGATACGCTGGGACACATAGCTGAAAAATGCCAGCAGGGAGAAGCGAACCAGGGACGCGGCGGCCCATTGACGCTGCCGAACCTCACCCGTCTTGGGCTGGGGAAAGCGGCAGAGGGCGCCACCGGGCGTTTTCCGGCCGGGCTGGATGCCAACGCAGAGGTGACCGGCGCCTGGGCCTGGGCCAGCGAAATTTCGTCAGGCAAAGATACTCCCTCGGGACATTGGGAAATCGCCGGCGTACCGGTGCTGTTCGACTGGGGCTATTTTGCCGATATTGAGAACAGCTTCCCCCAGGCGCTGCTGGATGAATTAGTCGCAAGCGCTAATCTGCCGGGCTACCTGGGCAACTGTCATTCTTCGGGGACGGTGATTCTCGATAAACTCGGCGAAGAACATATGCGTACCGGCAAGCCGATTTTCTATACTTCGGCGGACTCGGTGTTCCAGATTGCCTGTCATGAAGAGACTTTTGGCCTGGATCGGCTGTACAGCCTGTGCGAAACAGCGCGACAGATCCTGACCGACGGTGGATATAACATCGGCCGGGTGATTGCCCGGCCCTTTATCGGCAGCCAGGCCGGGCATTTCGAACGCACCGGCAACCGTCACGATCTGGCGGTTGAACCCCCCTCGCCGACCATGTTAAAAAAATTGGTGGATGAGAAGGGCGGCCAAGTCGTTTCCGTCGGTAAGATTGCCGATATCTATGCCCAGGTCGGCATTACCCGCAAGGTAAAAGCGACCGGTCTGGATGCGTTGTTTGACGCCACTATTGCAGAAATGCGTCAGGCGCGCGACCAGACTATCGTGTTCACCAATTTTGTTGACTTCGATTCCGCCTACGGACACCGCCGGGACGTTGCCGGCTACGCCGCCGCGCTCGAACTGTTTGATCGCCGCCTGCCGGAGCTTATCGCTCTGTTGGCGCCGGATGACATGCTGATCCTGACCGCAGACCACGGTTGCGATCCCACCTGGTCGGGAACTGACCATACCCGTGAATATGTACCGGTACTGATTTACGGGCTGAATATCAAGCCCGGCAATTATGGCCATAGGGAAACGTTTGCCGATATCGGCCAGACGGTAGCGCACTATTTCGGCTTGAGTCCGATGGATTATGGTACTGCGATACTTTGACCGCCCTGGGCAGGGGGTCCCTGCCCACTATGTACAATGAAAAGGAACGATTACATTATGGCCACGCCACATATCAACGCCGAAAAAGGTGATTTTGCAGACGTTGTACTGATGCCCGGCGATCCGCTCAGGGCCAAATACATCGCCGACACATTCCTCGCCGGCGCCCGGGAAGTGAACAACGTGCGCGGCATGCTGGGCTATACCGGTGACTATAAAGGCCGCCGTGTTTCGGTGATGGGGCACGGCATGGGTATCCCTTCCTGCTCGATCTATACCAAAGAGCTGATTACCGAATTTGATGTAAAGCAGATTATTCGCGTCGGCTCATGCGGGGCGGTACGCAGTGATGTCGACTTGCGCGATGTGGTGATTGGCCTGGGAGCCTGCACTGATTCCAAGGTGAACCGCATGCGCTTCAAAGACCATGACTTCGCCGCTATTGCCGATTACCACATGGTACATAATGCGGTAGAGGCGGCCAACACGCTGGGTGTGAAGGTGCGAGTCGGCAACCTTTTTTCCGCTGATCTGTTCTATACCCCTGATCCGCAGATGTTTGACGTCATGGAAAAATACGGCATTCTCGGCGTGGAGATGGAGGCGGCGGGCATCTACGGCGTTGCAGCTGAATTCGGCGCCCGGGCCATGGCCATTTGCACCGTATCGGATCACATTCGCACCGGCGCTGCCTTAAGCGCCGCCGATCGTCAGACCACCTTTAACGAGATGATTGAAGTGGCGCTGGAATCGGTACTGCGCGATAAAGCCTAGCGGTCAGGCGAGGAGGGGCCATTCGGGGAGGAAGGGTTATCCTGCTGCTCGTTGCGCCGCTCCGCCAGCGGCCTGCCTGCCGTCAGCAGATACGGAGACTGCTGCCATCGACTACGGCGATTCTGCAGCAGGGTGCGCGCCAGGATGATACCGATGGCCAATGCCAGCAGGATCATCAGGCGCAGCAGGTTAGTGGTGTTATCGACCTGCTTGGCATCGGTTTCCAGCACATGGGTATCAAGCGTCAGGCGTACGAATCCGCTGGGCGCTCCCTCTTTCGAGATAATGGCATGGACCAGTTGATGATTGAAATAGCTGCCGGCGCGGGGCTTATCAATCGCCAGCCGGTCGCGCACGCTGACATTTTCCCCGGCCCTGGCAATCAGTGCGCCGTCAATGCCGTAAACGCTGGCATCCAGAATGCGGCTCTGGTGTGTTAACTGGTCAAGTATCGCCTGCACCGGCGCGCTGCTGGTGTCGCCAAGGCCCATCAGCGGCGACAGCTGTCCGGCCAACTGACGTACCAGCGTGCTGGCCAGTTCATCAACCTGCGCCGAACGCGCCACCTGGTGACTGAGGCTGAAATAACTTGCCCCCTGCATCAGGGCGACCAGCAGCGTGACGCAGATAAGGACAATGGCGGTCCGGTGTAACCGAAACGTAAGTTTAGCGCGGGCCATGGAGTACCTTCTCTAATTTATCGCTTTATGTTGCCAGAAGCGCCAGCGATAGGATAGCTTGATGCGCGTCGTTTTACCGTATAGAACCATTAATGCTACAGGAGTAATTGATGCCTATTAGTCTGACCTACTGTGATCTCCCCAGCGAGATTTCGCTATGGCCGGGACTGCCGCTATCGTTAAGCGGTGATGAAGTCATGCCCCTTGATTACCGGGCCGGCCATACCGGTTGGTTATTATACGGCAAAACGCTCGATAAGTTGATGCTCGCTCGCTTCCAGCAGAAGCTGGGCGCGGCGATGGTGATTGTTTTCGCCTGGCATGTCGGCGAGTATCAGGTGATCCGCCTGGCCGGCTCCCTGACGCCACGCGCCACCAAACTGGCCCATGAGCTGTGCCTTGATGTGGCGCCGTTTGATAAAACGCCGCATTTACGCGCACCGGGCCTGCTTATCATGGATATGGACTCTACCGCCATCCAGATAGAGTGCATTGATGAAATCGCCAAACTGGCGGGCGTCGGCGAACAGGTGGCCGCCGTGACTGAACGGGCGATGCGCGGGGAGCTCGATTTCGCCCAAAGCCTGCGTTTTCGCGTGGCGACCCTCAAAGGAGCGGATGCGCAAATTCTGCGACAGGTGCGCGACCAGCTGCCGCTGATGCCAGGCTTGACCGAGCTGGTGCGAAAACTGCAAAGCATGGGCTGGCAGGTGGCTATCGCTTCCGGCGGCTTTACTTACTATGCTGAATATCTGCGCGACAGACTGCGGCTGGCCTCCGTGGTGGCTAATGAGCTGGAGATCCGTGACGGCCGGCTGACCGGGGAGGTGGTCGGCCCTATCGTCGATGCCGCTTTTAAAGCCAATCAGCTCAAGGTCCTGACCAATAAGCTTGGCATACCACTTACCCAGACGGTTGCGATTGGCGACGGTGCCAATGATCTGTTGATGATACAATCGGCCGGGCTGGGCATCGCCTATCATGCCAAACCGAAGGTGAATGATCTGAGCAAGGTGACTATCCGTCATGCCGATCTGATGGGGGTGCTGTGCATCCTGACCGGCAATCTTAAAAACGAAGAGAGATAGGCCGCGGCTCGCCTGACTGCTGCGGCAGACGCCTTTCTAAACTAACTGAACTCCAGAGGTATTCGTGGCAAAAGCGGTAAAACGCGCCTTCGTCTGTAATGAATGCGGGGCGGATTATCCGCGCTGGCAAGGGCAGTGCAGCGCCTGCCAGGCGTGGAACACCATTACGGAGGTCCGGTTAGCGTCAAGCCCGGCCGAGGCGCGCAATGACCGGTTCAGCGGCTATGCCGGGGAAACCGGCGTCAGCAAGGTGCGCAGGCTATCTGATATCAGTCTGGAGGAAGTGCCGCGCTTCACTACCGGCTTCAAGGAATTTGACCGGGTGCTGGGCGGCGGGGTGGTGCCCGGCAGTGCTATCCTCATCGGCGGCAGCCCCGGGGCCGGTAAAAGTACCCTGCTGCTGCAGACGCTGTGCAAGCTGTCTGAGCAGATGAAAACGCTGTATGTCACCGGCGAGGAGTCATTGCAGCAGGTTGCCATGCGTGCGCATCGGCTCGGTCTCCCGACCGGCGGACTTAATATGCTGTCTGAAACCAGCATTGAGCAAATCTGCCTGATCGCCTCTGAAGAGAAACCCCGCCTGATGGTCATCGATTCCATCCAGGTGATGCACCTGTCCGATATCCAGTCGTCGCCGGGCAGTGTGGCCCAGGTGCGCGAATCTGCCGCCTGGCTGACCCGTTTTGCCAAAACCCAGGGGGTGGCGATCATCATGGTCGGCCACGTCACCAAAGACGGCGCGCTGGCCGGACCAAAAGTGCTGGAGCACTGCATCGATTGCTCTATCATGCTGGATGGCGACGGCGACTCGCGTTTTCGTACCTTACGCAGCCATAAGAACCGCTTCGGCGCCGTCAATGAGCTGGGGGTGTTCGCCATGACGGAGCAGGGCTTGCGAGAGGTCAGCAACCCATCGGCCATTTTCCTCAGCCGTGGCGAAGAAATGACCCCCGGCAGCAGCGTGATGGTGGTCTGGGAAGGCACTCGACCGCTGCTGGTCGAGATTCAGGCGTTGGTCGATCACTCGATGATGTCCAATCCACGGCGTGTGGCGGTCGGACTGGAGCAGAATCGGCTAGCGATCCTGCTGGCGGTGCTGCACCGCCACGGCGGCCTTCAGATGGCCGATCAGGACGTGTTTGTCAATGTTGTTGGCGGTGTTAAGGTCAGTGAAACCAGCGCCGATCTGGCGTTGATGCTGGCAATGGTGTCGAGCCTGCGCGATCGGCCGTTGCCGCGCGATCTGGTGGTGTTTGGCGAGGTGGGGCTGGCCGGCGAAATACGCCCGGTGCCCAGTGGGCAGGAACGTATTACCGAAGCGGCAAAACACGGTTTTCGCCGCGCCATCGTACCTCAGGCCAATGTGCCGAAAAAACCTCAGGAGAATATGCAAATCTTCGGAGTGAAAAAGCTGTCCGATGCGCTGTCTATCCTGGAAGAACTGGATTAAGCGCGGCATTGCCTGGCTGGCCCGGCGGCCACGGATTAACCCTTATTAAGCTTTAAACCTGCGGGAGGGGTATGTCGTCATTCGATTATCTCAAGAGTGCGATAAAACAACAGGGATGTACGCTGCAACAGGTCGCTCAGGCCTGCGGCATGACCAAGGGCTACCTGAGTCAGTTGCTCAATGCCAAGATAAAAAGCCCCAGCGCCCAGAAGCTTGAGGCGATTCATCGTTTTCTGAACCTGGATTTCCCGCGCCGGCCGAAGAAAACCGGGGTGGTATTCGGTAAATTCTATCCGCTGCACACCGGGCATATTTATCTTATCCAGCGTGCCTGCAGCCAGGTGGATGAGCTGCATGTCGTGCTCAACTACGATGAGCTGCGTGACAGGAAACTGTTTGAAGACAGCGCCATGTCTGGGCAGCCAACGGTGAGCGATCGCCTGCGCTGGCTGCTGCAGACCTTCAAATACCAGAAGAATATCCGCATTCACGCCTTTAACGAGCAAGGCATGGAGCCCTATCCCCATGGTTGGGACGTCTGGAGCCAGGGGGTAAAGTCATTCATGGCAGAAAAGGGCATCGAGCCTGACCTTATCTACTCAAGCGAGGCCCAGGATGTTGCTCTGTACCGTGAACACCTAGGCATCGAAACGCTGCTGGTGGATCCGGACCGTTCATTCATGGCGATAAGCGGCGAGCAGATCCGTCAGAATCCGTTCCACTACTGGGACTATATCCCCACCGAGGTGAAACCGTTTTTTGTCCGTACCGTGGCGCTTATCGGCGGCGAATCCAGCGGTAAATCCACCATGGTCAACAAGCTGGCCAATATCTTCAATACGACCAGCGCGTGGGAATACGGCCGTGAATATGTGTTCTCACATCTGGGCGGCGATGAAATGGCCTTGCAGTATTCAGACTATGACAAAATCGCCCTGGGTCAGGCGCAATATATTGATTTCGCGGTAAAATATGCCAATAAAGTGGCATTTATCGACACTGATTTCGTCACCAGCCAGGCATTTTGCATAAAATACCATGGGCGGGAACATGCCTTTGTACAGGCGATGATCGATGAATACCGCTTTGATCTGGTCATCCTGCTCAAGAATAACACGCCCTGGGTGGCCGATGGCCTGCGCAGCCTGGGTGCGCCGGGGGATCGCAATGATTTTCAACAACTGCTCGAATCCTTGCTGATCAAAAATGATATTCCGTATGTGCGTATCGACGTGGCGGACTACGACCAGCGTTTCCTGCAGTCAATCG
Organism: Biostraticola tofi; assembly: GCF_004343195.1. GTDB lineage: Bacteria > Pseudomonadota > Gammaproteobacteria > Enterobacterales > Enterobacteriaceae > Biostraticola > Biostraticola tofi. The sequence goes on from NZ_SMCR01000002.1 coordinate 436,752, forward strand.
AGCTGGTGCGCGATCTGCTGGGTGAGCGTTAGTACGAGCCACTGCCGGCGGCTAAATTAACCGCCTGCGACCGGTGGGCCGGGTCTGAAATGATTGCTCTCAGACCTGGCCGGCAGGTTACTCGGCGTTACGATATCTTTTTATATTTGATTCGGTGAGGCTGTAGGGCTTCAGCACCCAGCGTTTTCTTTTTCCACTCTTCGTATTCGGTGAAGTTGCCTTCAAAGAATTCGATTTTGCCTTCATCCTGATAGTCGATAATGTGGGTAGCGATACGGTCCAGGAACCAGCGGTCATGGGAGATGACCATGGCGCAGCCCGGGAACTCCAGCAGGGCGTTTTCCAGCGCGCGCAGTGTTTCCACGTCCAGATCGTTGGTCGGTTCATCGAGCAGCAGCATATTGCCGCCAACCTGCAGCAGCTTGGCCAGATGGACACGACCTCGTTCGCCACCGGACAGTTCGCCGATACGCTTGCCTTGATCGACCCCTTTGAAGTTGAAACGCCCGACATAAGCGCGGCTCGGTAATTCAAATGAGCCAATGCGCATGATGTCCTGGCCGCCGGAAATCTCTTCCCACACCGTTTTGCTGTTGTCCATGTTATCGCGGAACTGATCGACCGATGCCAGTTGGACGGTATCCCCCAGGCTGATACTGCCGCTGTCGGGCTGCTCCTTATCCGACAGCAGGCGGAACAGCGTCGACTTACCGGCGCCGTTGGGACCGATGATGCCGACGATGGCGCCTTTCGGCACCGCGAAAGTCAGATCTTCAATCAACACGCGATCGCCATATGACTTACGCAGGCCGTTGACCTCCAGCACTTTATCGCCAAGACGGGCGCCGGGCGGAATAAACAGCTCACTGGTCTCGTTACGTTTCTGATATTCGACGCTGTTGAGTTCCTCGAAGCGCGCCAGACGGGCCTTGCCTTTTGATTGACGGCCTTTGGCATTGCTGCGTACCCACTCCAGCTCTTTCTGGATCGATTTGCGACGCGCCGCTTCAGAGGAGGCTTCCTGGGAAAGACGCTGGTCTTTCTGCTCAAGCCAGGAAGAGTAGTTGCCTTCCCAGGGAATGCCTTCACCGCGGTCAAGCTCGAGGATCCAGCCGGCAACGTTGTCCAGGAAGTAGCGGTCATGGGTAATAGCGACCACGGTACCTTCATAGTCGTGCAGGAAGCGCTCCAGCCAGGCGACGGATTCGGCGTCAAGGTGGTTGGTCGGTTCATCAAGCAGCAGCATATCGGGTTTTTCAAGCAGCAGGCGGCAAATCGCCACCCGCCGGCGTTCACCACCGGACAACGTGGCGATTTTGGCATCCCAAGGCGGCAGGCGCAGGGCATCGGCAGCCCGCTCAAGCTGGTTATCCAGATTATGTCCGTCCTGGGCCTGGATAACGGCTTCAAGCTCGCCCTGTTCTTTCGCCAGCTTGTCAAAATCGGCGTCAGCTTCGGCATAGGCGGCATACACTTCATCCAGGCGGGTCAACGCCTGTTTGACCTCGGACACGGCCTCTTCGATTGACTCACGCACCGTTTGTTCAAGATTCAGCTGCGGTTCCTGCGGCAGATAACCGATTTTGAGGCCGGCCTGCGGACGGGCTTCACCTTCAATGTCGGTGTCAATGCCGGCCATGATGCGCAGCAGCGTAGATTTACCGGAACCATTCAGGCCCAGAACGCCGATTTTGGCTCCCGGGAAAAAACTCAGGGAGATATCTTTCAGAATATGGCGTTTCGGCGGAACGATTTTGCCGACGCGATGCATGGTATAGACGTATTGAGCCACGTTGGAAAGAGCCTCTTTTTATTTCTGTTTTAGGTATGCCCCGCCCGAAACGGGGCATGCAAAGGGTGCGCCGGGGTAAGCCAAGACATGCTCTCGCTGGCACCTCGGGTTCTGTCCGGTTTATTGATATGCAGTTTAGCGGTTTTCGTCGCGTTATCACAGCCTGAGCATCCAGCCGGCGATGTCGGCAGATAAATCTGCGGCATTACCCGCAGCCGGTGCGGCACTAATAAGCTGTTTACACATTAATTATCATTAAAAATGAAAATATAGGTAATAGTTAATACAATCGATGGCATACATCAGGCCCCACGGCTAGCATGGTCAGAGTAAACCTGAACCCAATGGCAGGGGCATACCGGTCAGTGCCTGTAAATATCGCACCGATAAGAAAGACATACGCTGAGGATTGGTTTTGATGATAGTCAAGGTGGACAAACGGCGATTTCTGGCGGCAACGGCCTGCCTGATAGTGATGGCTGGATCTGCGAAGGCAGACTCGATAGAGGCACAGCGTCAGCGCTATCTCCAGGTAAAACAGGCCTGGGACAATAACCAGATGGAGGTGGTCAATCAATTGATGCCCTCTCTGGGCGACTACCCGCTCTATCCCTATCTTGAATACCGGGCTTTGTCCGCAGATCTCGGTCAGGCCGATATAGGACAGATCAAGGCGTTTACCGCCGCTCATCCCACGCTGCCGCCGGCACGTTCGCTGCCGGCAAGGTTTATCAACGAGCTGGCCAGGCGTCAAGACTGGCAAAGTTTGCTGGTCTTCAGCCCGGAACCGCCCAAACCGATGGCCGCTCGCTGTAACTATTATTACGCTCAATGGGCAACCGGCAATCAACAGGTCGCCTGGGAAGGGGCCAGGAACCTGTGGCTCAATGGTCACTCATTGCCTGAAAGCTGCAATAAACTGTTTGGTGTCTGGGATCAGGCCGGCGAACGTAGTCCGCTGGCGACCCTTGAGCGCATTCGTCTGGCAATGAAAGAGGGCAATACCAGCCTGGTAAACTATTTGTCCAAGCAGTTACCCAATGAGTACCAGACCATGGGTAATGCGCTGGCGGCACTGCAGGATAACCCGGCGATGGTGGAAGGCTTCGCCAGAAGCGTCGGGCCGACAGATCTGACGCGTGACGCCACCGGCATGGCGCTGGCAAGGCTGGCGCGGCAGAACGTCGAAAATGCCCGCGACATGATTCCCACTCTGGCCAGACTGCAGAAAATGAGCCCGGACCAGCGCCTGGCCATGGACGAAAGCGTTGCCTGGCAATTGATGGGGCCCGACGCGACTGCTGAACAGATCAGGTGGCGTGATGCTGTTATTTTACGCGGACATTCAACGGCGCTGCTGGAGCGGCGGATACGCTCTTCGCTGGGGCAGGGCGATATGGGCGCTGTTCAGGCCTGGCTTGATCGCCTGCCTGACGATGCGCGTCAGAAAGATGAATGGCGCTATTGGCGCGCTGCGCTGATGATCGACAATGGCCGCAAATCGCAGGGTGAACCGATATTACGTGAGTTGATGAAAGAGCGTGGTTTCTATCCGATGGTGGCGGCGCAAAAGCTGGGCGTCAGTTATCCGATCAATGTGGCCCAGGCGGTGAAACCCAGCCCCAGCCTGGGCAAAAGTCCCGAGATAGCCCGAGTCCGGGAATTGATGTACTGGAATATGGATAACCTGGCGCGCAGTGAATGGAGCGGACTGATTCTGAGCCGCAGCAAGCCTGAGCAGGAAGCGTTGGCCCGTTATGCTTTTGAGCAGAAGTGGCCGGACCTGAGCGTGCAGGCAACCATCAGCGGTAAGCTGTGGGACCATTTGGAAGAACGCTTCCCTTTGGCCTGGCATCGTGAATTCCGCCAGGCAACCGACGAGAAAGGCATTTCCCAAAGCTACGCCATGGCGATAGCCCGCCAGGAAAGCGCCTGGAATCCCAAGGTACGGTCCCCGGTAGGCGCCGCCGGCCTGATGCAGCTGATGCCGGCGACTGCCCAGCAAACGGCGCAAATGTTCGGCGTGAGTAACTACAGCAATTCCAGCCAGTTGCTGGATCCGCAGACCAACATTACTCTCGGGACCGCTTACCTGGAATATGTGTATCAGATGTTCGGCCGTAACCGCATCCTGTCAAGCGTTGCCTATAACGCCGGCCCTGGCCGGGTGAATACCTGGCTTGGCAACAGTGCCGGACGCATTGACGCAGTCGCGTTTATCGAAAGCATCCCGTTCTCAGAGACCCGGGGCTACGTTAAAAATGTGCTGGCCTATGATGTGTTCTATCGCTATTTCCTGCGCCAGCCGGCCAAGGTGCTGACCGATGCTGAATGGCAACGGCGTTACTGAGCCGCGGAAAATGTGTTAAACTGCCGTACTAGTTTGATGGTATGGCAGTTTATCAATGACCAATTCACTCTCACCGTCCGATGTAAATCCCAGCGACCGCGCCGAGAGCGATCTGGCCTGGGATCAGTTTGTCGCGCTGCTCGGCCAAGCCTATACAGACCGGCAGCACGGCCCACTGCTCGAATTGATGCTTACCGCCGATGAGCGAGAGGCGCTAGGCACTCGCATCCACATTATTCAGGCTTTACTGAAAGGTGAAATGAGCCAGCGGGAATTAAAAAACGCGCTGGGGACCGGGATTGCGACAATCACCCGAGGCTCGAACAGCCTGAAAACCGCCTCTCCTCAGTTGCGGCAATGGCTTGAACAGCAACTGCTTGATTCAGCAAAAAACAGCGGCCTGGCACCCTAGGCTTTTCCGGCCTTGCTTTCAGGCGCCGTTGCGCCTCGGAGTCTGGTAAATGGCGTTGCAAAAGGGGACCAGTGCCAGACAAAGCGCCTGGTGGTAGACGCTGGTGCGGGTCAGTATGCCGGCAGTGAATACCCCAATGGCGCCGCCTTGGTGCTTAATGTTGTCAATCCCGGTTAATCTTGCCATTTCATGACCTAATTCGCGGCCCTGGGCGATACCTTGTAATATACTGTCTGGTAACATCAAACTGGCAGAGCGCGATTCTCCCCGTAAATGGGTATTCTCGACAACCATCCAGGCAAAGGTCATGTTGCCTTCGACACCGGCCTCCACGCCGACCCAGAAATCAGCTTCGGGGCATACCTGCCGGGCCGCCATGACCCGGTTGCGGGCACCGCTGCGCGTCTGGTGGTCGCCCAGCGGCTGGGACGGAACGCCGCTATCGACGTCGATGCCTTCAAGCCGACAGCTGTCCGGGCCGAAAGTATCGTTAAAGGCTTGCCTGATGGCGTCTATCTTTGCCGGATTGGTAGTTGCAGCTATTACATGATACATAACGTATTCATTACTCCAGTCATTTTCACGCAGTATAACGGAAAACCAACATGTTACAGGTCTATCTTGTTCGCCATGGCGAGACAGAGTGGAATGCACTTCGTCGCATTCAGGGGCAAACCGACAGTGCATTGACCGCTAAAGGTGAACGTCAGGCGCAACAGGTCGCGGATCGTGTTAAATCCATAGGTATTACCCATGTTATCAGCAGCGACCTCGGCCGTACACGACAGACCGCCGGATTTATCGCTGATGCCTGCGGCTGCGAGCTAACGCTCGACCCCCGATTGCGTGAGCTGAGCATGGGCGTGCTGGAAATGCGCGACATTGCGACCCTGACCCGCCAGGAAGAACAGTGGCGCAAGCAGCTGGTGGACGGCACGCCGGAAGGGCGCATCCCTGAAGGCGAGTCGATGACCGAGCTTGCCGCACGGATGCAGGCGGCACTGGATGACTGCCGCAACCTCCCTGATGGCAGCCGGCCGCTGCTGGTCAGCCACGGTATGGCGCTGGGCTGCCTTATCAGCACCGTGCTGGGATTGCCTGCCTATGCGGAACGTCGTCTGCGCTTGCGCAACTGTTCACTGTCGCGCATGGATTATCAGGAAAGTCCTTGGCTGGCGTCAGGCTGGGTGGTGGAAACCGCAGGCGATACCTCACACCTGGATATGCCCGCTCTGGACGAACTCCAGCGCTAACGACGTACCGGAATCAGATATTCGCAGCGGATCTTTTCAGGTAAGGGGCCATCGCGCTCGGCATCGGCCGGCGGAGCGAACTGCTCAATGTCCGGGCCGCTGCGTCTTATCATCTTCATTGACGGTAGGCAGGTACCGTACAGGGTCATGATAAAGCTTTGCAGACCATCAGGCGGCCCCTCATAAATAAACTGGGCATAATCGCCACCTTCTAGCTCAATGGACTGGCTGGTCTGAATATTATTCGGCGCGTGCTGCGGGTCTAGGGCGGTGGTGTAAAACATCTCCTGTTCATCGTCCTTCTCCTGGCTTGGCCGGGAGTCGTTGAGGCCAAACAGCAGAGGCGGTATGGTATCCGCTTCGCCCAGATACTGGCGCCAGAAATGGACGCGCATTTCCATGCGAAAATTGCCGATCTCTTCCAGGGTGCAGGAGTAGCTCTGGGTAATGCCTATCAATCGCCGGGCCGGGAGCGTGATTAAAATCGGCTGCGGCAATGCATGTTGCTCCAGCGAAATCGGCGGGCGGATTCCGTTGGCATCCCATTCCAGTGAACGGCGGTACAGCGCCGGGGTCTGGGCAAACTGTTTTTTAAACGCCCGGGTAAACGTCTGCTGCGAGTCAAAACGATACTGCAGGGCGATATCGAGAATCGGTCGGCTGGTAAGGCGCAGCGCGACCGCTGCTTTGGAGAGACGTCGCGCGCGGATATACGCGCCGATCGCCTGGCCGGTCACTTCTTTGAACATACGTTGCAGGTGCCATTTGGAATATCCGGCTTTGGCGGCAACATTGTCCAGCGAGAGCGGTTGGTCAAGATGTCTTTCCAGCCAACTCAACAGGTCGCGAATAATAGCGGCTTGATCCATAGATCTTCCTCTGGAAACATGTGGTGCACGATGCGTTTTTTTTGTTGACGCATCATAGCAATTTTTTGGTAAAGAGTTCGCCAAAGATTTATTAGGTAATTATTGCCACTGTCTGCTGATATGCTATAAAGCGGATAAGCCTGATAAAACGTCGCATCATTAACCGGAAACATTCCATAAACTCTATGAAAAACAAAATCTTCGCTGCGCTGCTGCTGAGCCTCACCCTGGCGGGTATTGCACAAGCTGAACAAGTAGGATCGGTAGACACGGTGTTCAAGTTTTTTGGACCAGACCATAAAATCGTGGTTGAAGCCTTTGACGATCCCGATGTGAAAAACGTGACCTGTTATCTCAGTCGGGCTAAAACCGGTGGCATCAAGGGGGGATTGGGGCTAGCTGAAGATACTGCCGATGCCGCGATTTCCTGTCAGCAGGTCGGACCCATTACGCTGACCGATAAAATCAAAAATGGCAAACAAAGCGGCAGCGTGGTGTTTCAAAAGCGCACCTCGCTGGTGTTCAAACGGCTGCAGGTCGTGCGTTTTTATGATGCTGACCGTAACGCGCTGATTTATCTTTCCTACTCAGACCGCGTGGTTGACGGATCACCTAAAAATGCCCTGAGCGCCGTGCCAATCATGCCTTGGAACAGATAACCCGCATACAGAACGGGGGCCCAGCTGGCCCCCGTTTCACTTTCGCTAGTCAAGCTGCGATCTCGCCGGTTAAACGGCAACCGGGCGATACAAGGGCCCTTCAGCCTTCAAGATCACCACAAAAACGATAACCCTCGCCATGAATGGTGGCGATGATTTCCGGCGTATCAGGTGTAGATTCGAAATGTTTACGGATACGACGAATCGTCACATCAACGGTGCGGTCATGGGCTTTAAGCTCGCGGCCGGTCATTTTCTTCAGCAGCTCGGCACGGGACTGGATTTTGCCGGGGTTTTCGCAAAAGTGCAGCATGGCGCGGAATTCGCTGCGCGGCAGCTTGTACTGTTCGCCGGTGGGGCTTATCAGCGAGCGGCTGTTGATATCCAGCTCCCAGCCGTTGAATTTGTAGCTTTCAACCAATTTGCGCTCTTCGGGCGCGCTTCCCAGGTTCATGGTACGCGACAGCAGATTACGGGCCCGAATGGTCAGCTCACGGGGATTGAAGGGTTTGGTAATATAGTCATCAGCGCCGATTTCCAGGCCAAGGATTTTGTCTACTTCATTATCACGCCCGGTCAAAAACATCAGCGCTACGCTCGCATGCTCCCGCAATTCACGGGCCAGCAACAGTCCATTCTTACCCGGCAGGTTGATATCCATGATGACCAGGTTGATGTCGTTTTCCGACAGGATCTGATGCATTTCAGCACCATCAGTGGCTTCATGTACCATGTAGCCCTCAGCTTCAAAAATACTTTTGAGGGTGTTGCGGGTAACGGACTCGTCTTCAACGATAAGAATGTGCGGGGTCTGCATGTTTGCTACCTAAAATGACCAACAAAAATTGAAAGAGGAAGTACACAGCCGTTGTCGTCCCTAACATTGCTTCAGGAATAAAGTCGGTTTCCCAAATCTTTGAGGCTAATGTACGTAAACGTGGCCTGCTCAGATTAATCTGCGGCTATCCCGATATGATTAATCTTAATTCAGGGCCGGCTTTTCTCAGGCTCAAATGCCGCATAGCTTACCCTTATTAACAACAATATAACAGCGCCAACCGGATTTGCCACCCCATAAAATTTCATTTTGCTGACATATATCAAAATTGAGACGAACAAGGTGCGCATTTGGATAAAAACATTAACACCACTATCGGCTTACAGGCTTATTAACCGGCTTTGGTATCGCGACGACCGGCCTGAAGATGGCTGAACTCATCTTGGGGCATCGGGTTTATCGAGGGATGTTAGCCCTAGGGCAAGGCAGTTGATATATATATGACTTTGCCACAGAAAACCGGGTTGAAAGTACGGTTTAAATAACATTTTCTTATAACCCTGCCTGGAAATGGGCTGTTAATACTTTGTGAGCCGGCGATTAACTATTGTCACATCTGCATTTGGCTGGACATTATCTTTTGTCGGGTTAAATGCTGCAGTAGACGGCCTTTTATATGCTGCAAAAAAGAACCGCAATTTCCTTTTTAATAAGCTTAACCACTCGATCATGCCGGTTTCAACAGATAAGGCCTGTGGTGTATGGCCCTTTTTCAGTCCGATAAAACCTAAAAAACCCTCACTAGTTTAATATGTTGCATAGTGTTTTGTTAGTGACATTTAAATCTGTATTTTTCCCTAATTCTTGCTATGTTTATGGTGGATGCAGTGTCTTCCGGTGATAAACACTGCTTGTCTTGGGCGGGGATGGCGGGCTGAAATCAGAAATTCATTGACTTGATGGTCAGATTGCTTTAATCCAATAGGCATCAAAAAATGTAAAACATACCGGAACACATGCGTCTACTTAGCCTGACCACCATTATTATCACCATCACCGAAACTACTGGTTACGGTGCGGGCTGACGCGTAAAGGATAAACAGAAAAAAGCCCGCACCTAACCAGTGCGGGCTTTTTTTTAAGCGCTAATCCAGGAGAAAACCAGAAATGCGAGTACTGAAATTCGGTGGCACGTCAGTCGCCAACGCGGAACGTTTCTTACGCGTTGCGGACATAATTGAAAGTAATGCTCGCCAGGGACAGGTAGCCACCGTGCTTTCCGCACCCGCCAGAATTACTAACCATCTGGTGTCAATGATTGACAAGACCCTGACCGGCATGGATATCCAGCCGACAATGAACGATGCTGAAATCATCTTTACTTCATTACTACAGGGGCTTAAAGACGCTCAACCAGGCTTTGCCTATCAGGAACTGCAGCTGTTTATCGCGCAGGAGTTTGCCCAGCTCAAACAACTGTTGCACGGTATCAGTCTGCTGAAACAGTGCCCGGACAGCGTAAACGCGGCCATTATCTGCCTGGGTGAAAAGTTGTCAATTGCCATCATGGAGGCGGTGTTGCAGGCGCGCGGTTACCAGGTAGCGGTTATCAATCCGGTCGAAAAACTGCTGGCCCACGGACATTACCTCGAGTCTGCCGTCGATATCGCCGAATCGACCCGACGGATTAATGATGCCGCTATTGCAGAGGACCAGCTTATCTTGATGGCCGGATTTACCGCCGGTAATGACCGAGGCGAACTGGTGGTCCTGGGGCGCAACGGTTCTGATTATTCTGCCGCCGTGCTGGCCGCCTGCCTGCGGGCTGATTGCTGTGAAATCTGGACCGATGTGGATGGCGTCTATACCTGCGATCCCCGGCAGGTACCTGATGCCCGACTGCTGAAGTCGATGTCTTATCAGGAGGCGATGGAGCTTTCCTATTTCGGCGCCAAAGTCCTGCATCCCCGTACCATCGCTCCGATTGCCCAGTTCCAAATCCCTTGCCTGATAAAAAACACGTCTAATCCCCAGGCGCCGGGCACGCTGATAAGCCAAGCCAGCCTGGACAATGATAATCCGGTCAAAGGCATCACCCATCTGAATAATATGGCGATGATCAATGTCTCCGGCCCGGGGATGAAGGGGATGATCGGCATGGCAGCCAGGGTGTTTGCCGCCATGTCGCGCGCGGGGTGTTCGGTGGTGCTGATAACTCAGTCCTCTTCCGAGTACAGCATCAGTTTTTGCGTGCATTTCCATGAGCTGAACGCTGCGAGCAAGGCGCTGGAGGAAGAGTTTTATCTTGAACTCAAAGATGGCTTGCTGGAACCGCTGGATGTGATCAGCCAATTGGCGGTCATTTCAGTGGTCGGCGATGGCATGCGTACCCATCGCGGCCTGTCCGCCAAACTCTTCGCCGCCCTGGCGCGCGCCAATATCAATATCGTCGCTATTGCCCAGGGATCTTCCGAACGATCCATATCGGTGGTAGTGGATAACGACTGCACCACAACCGGAGTCCGGGTGGCGCATCAGATGCTGTTTAACACGTGTCAGGTTATCGAAGTATTTGTTATCGGCTCCGGTGGTGTCGGCGGGGCGCTGATTGAACAAATCCATCGCCAGCGCCAGTGGCTGAAAGATAAACATATCGATCTTCGCGTCTGCGGCGTGGCCAACTCGCGCGCCATGCTGACCAATGTTCACGGCATTGCTCTTGATAGCTGGCGCCAAGAGCTGGCTGATGCCCGCGAGCCCTTTAATCTCGGCCGGCTGATTCGACTGGTCAAAGAATATCACTTGCTGAATCCGGTTATTGTCGATTGTACCAGCAATGAAGCGGTGGCCAGTCAGTATGCTGATTTTCTGTCCGACGGCTTCCATGTGGTGACACCGAACAAAAAGGCCAACACTGGCTCAATGCATTATTACCAGCAGATGCGGGCCGCCGCCGCCTCCTCCAGGCGCAAATTCCTGTATGACACCAATGTGGGCGCCGGTTTGCCCGTCATTGAAAACCTGCAGAATTTACTGAATGCCGGTGATGAACTGGTTCGCTTTTCCGGTATTCTTTCCGGGTCGCTGTCGTTCATTTTCGGTAAACTGGATGAAGGGGTTTCCCTGTCCGAGGCGACACTGGCCGCCAAGGCCCTGGGCTATACCGAGCCTGATCCGCGAGACGACCTCAGCGGAATGGATGTCGCGCGCAAGCTGCTTATCCTGGCGCGGGAAGCGGGCTATCAGTTGGAGTTAGACGATATCGACGTCCAGCCTGTGCTGCCGGCGGAATTCACCGCCAATGGCGATGTGAACGATTTCCTGGCCAACCTGCCCAGGCTGGATGATGCTTTTTCCACCCACGTTGCCCAGGCAAGGGATGCCGGCAAGGTGCTGCGTTACGTGGGAAGCATAGATAACGGCCGTTGTGCGGTGAAAATCGAGGCGGTGGACGGCAACAACCCATTATATAAAGTGAAAGACGGTGAGAACGCGTTGGCATTCTACACTCGCTACTATCAGCCGCTGCCGCTGGTGCTACGTGGTTACGGCGCCGGTAACGATGTTACTGCCGCAGGGGTATTCGCCGATTTATTGCGCACACTGTCATGGAAGTTGGGAGTATAAAATGGTTAAGGTGTATGCACCGGCTTCAATAGGCAATGTAAGCGTAGGATTTGATGTTCTGGGCGCGGCGGTGACGCCGGTTGACGGCACGCTGCTGGGCGACTGCGTGTCGGTTGAAGCAGCGGCGACCTTCAGTTTGGCGAATGAAGGGCGTTTCGTTGATAAATTGCCCGCCGAAGAGCGGGAGAATATTGTTTTTCAATGCTGGGAGCGCTTTTGCCAAACCATCGGAAAAACCATTCCGGTGGCCATGCGGCTTGAGAAAAACATGCCTATCGGCTCCGGCCTGGGGTCAAGCGCGTGCTCGGTGGTGGCGGCATTGGTCGCGATGAATACGTTCTGCGAGCATCCGCTGTCCGAAAACCAGATGCTGGCGTTGATGGGAGAAATGGAAGGCCGCATTTCCGGCGGCGTGCATTACGATAATGTGGCGCCCTGTTTTCTGGGGGGTATGCAACTGATTCTGGAACAGCAGGATATCATCAGCCAGCAGGTGCCGGGTTTTGCCGACTGGTTATGGGTCATGGCTTATCCGGGCATCAAGGTCTCTACCGCCGAGGCGAGGGCTATTCTACCGGCTCAATATCGCCGTCAGGATTGTATCAGCCACGGTCGCTACCTTGCCGGTTTTATCCATGCCTGCCATAGCCAGCAGCCGGCGCTGGCCGCGGCTCTGATGCAAGATGTGATTGCCGAGCCTTACCGCACCCGCTTGTTGCCTGGCTTCGCCCAGGCCCGCCAAGCGGTCGCCGATATCGGTGCGCTGGCCTGCGGCATTTCCGGCTCCGGCCCCACCCTGTTCGCGGTCTGCGATCAGGAAGACACCGCCAGGCGCACTGCCGACTGGCTTTCACAGCATTACCTGCAAAATGATGAAGGTTTTGTTCATATCTGCCGCCTGGATACCACCGGCGCGCGAGTGATGGGATAACTTATGAAACTTTATAATATCAAGGATCACAACGAGCAGGTCAGCTTTGCCCAGGCCATCAAGCAGGGGCTGGGACGTCAGCAGGGACTGTTTTTTCCGCTGGACTTACCTGAATTCAGCCTGACTGAAATCGACCAGTTGCTTGAACTGGACCTGGTGACGCGCAGTGCGCGGATTCTGTCGGCTTTTATTGGCGATGAGATCCCGCTTGAGGTCATTGAGAAACGTGTCAACGCCGCTTTCGAATTCCCGGCACCGGTGGTCGGCGTCAGCGAAGATATCGCGGCACTGGAGCTGTTCCATGGCCCGACCCTGGCGTTCAAGGACTTCGGCGCACGGTTTATGGCCCAGATGCTGACTGAGGTGGCTAAAGGCCAGCCGGTCACTATCCTGACCGCGACGTCCGGCGATACCGGCGCAGCCGTAGCTCATGCGTTCTATGGCCTGGAAAACGTGCGGGTGGTCATCCTTTATCCCAAGGGCAAAATCAGCCCGCTGCAGGAAAAGCTGTTCTGCACCTTGGGAGGCAATATCCACACGGTGGCGATTGAAGGCGATTTTGACGCGTGCCAGGCGCTGGTGAAGCAGGCGTTTGATGATGAGCCGCTGAAAAAGCAACTGGGGCTTAATTCCGCCAACTCCATCAATATCAGCCGACTGCTGGCGCAGATTTGTTATTATTTCGAAGCGGTAGCACAGCTGTCTCAGCAGCAGCGCAATCAGCTGGTGGTCTCGGTACCGAGCGGTAATTTCGGCGACCTGACCGCCGGCCTGCTGGCTAAATCACTGGGTCTGCCGATAAAGCGTTTTATCGCCGCCACCAATGCCAATGATACCGTGCCGCGTTTTCTGGCGGCCGGCGATTGGCTGCCCAACGTGACGGTCGCCACATTGTCCAATGCCATGGACGTCAGCCAGCCGAATAACTGGCCGCGGGTGGAAGAACTGTTCCGCCGCAAGAACTGGCGTTTGGACAGCCTGGCCTATGGTGCGGTAGATGACGAAACCACCCGCTCGACCCTGCGCGAACTGGCCGGGCTGGGGTATATTTCCGAACCTCATGCCGCCATTGCCTATCGTTTGCTGCGCGACCAGTTGCAGCCCGGCGAGTACGGTCTGTTCCTGGGCACCGCCCATCCGGCCAAGTTCAAAGAATCGGTGGATCAGATCCTCGGCCAGACGCTGCCGTTGCCGCAACCATTGGCTATCCGTGCCTCGCTGCCGCTGCTCTCCAGGGAGTTATCGGCCGATTTCAGCCAACTGCGCCAAGTGCTGCTAGACCTGCCGCAGTAACTCTGTGAGCCCGCCCACTGGGGCGGGCCTTTCATGGGACTAGCGTTGTTCGGCACGCTTGAATATCCATTCGCTGTCGCTGGACTCTTCGCCATGGAACCGATAGCCACCCTCGGTAAAATCCCGCAATTGCTCTGGCCGGGTCAGGCGCTGTTTAATCACAAACCGACTCATCATGCCGCGCGCTTTTTTCGCATTAAAGCTGATGATTTTATATTTGCCGTTTTTTTCATCCAGGAACACCGGGGTAATAATCCGACCGGACAGTCGACGGGTCTTCACCGCCTTGAAATACTCCTGCGAGGCCAGGTTCAGCAAAATATCGTCGCCCTGGACCGCCAGTGCCTGGTTAAGCATTTCTGTCAACCGTTCTCCCCAGAAATGATATAAGTCCGGGCCAGCGGGATTGGCCAGGCGTATACCCATTTCCAGACGGTAAGGCTGCATGAGGTCCAGCGGGCGCAGGATGCCGTAGAGCCCGGAAAGCATGCGCAGATGGGTCTGGGCAAAATCAAAATCCTGCTCGCTGAAGCTTTCGGCCGCCATGCCGGTGTAAACATCGCCCTTGAAGGCCAGAATGGCCTGGCGGGCATTGTCCGGTGTGAAATCAGCTTGCCATGACTGAAATCGGGCTGCGTTGAGGTCCGCCAGCTTATCGCTGATGCCCATCAGGCGAGATAAGTGCGCCGGCGTCATTTTGCGGCAGAGGTCAATCAGTTTTTCAGACTGCGCCAGCAGCTCCGGCTGGGTATAGCGGCGGGTGGCCAGCGGAGTTTGGTAATCCAGCGTTTTAGCCGGGGAGACAACCATCAACATAGTATTCATGTCCTGTCAGTAATTCACCCGGATACAGCAAGCCGTATCTGCGGGGTAGGATTATTTGGTGATTACCGGTTTTTCCCACATTCCGGGAGAAAGCTGTGCGGCGATACCGGGAAAATTAGCCCGGTAAAAGGTCGGCAGCTTGCCGACGCCGCGCTGGCTGTTATAGTCGCGAGCCAGCATCAATACCGTGTGCGACAGCAGCAATAATGCAATCAGGTTGGTCAGGCTCATCAACCCCATCGTCAGGTTGGCCAGTTGCCACAGCACCGGGATCTCCTCAAGGCAGCCGTACATGATCATCGCAAGCGTGGTCAAACGAAGCATCGGCACCAGCCGCCGGGGATGAAGTCTGAAAAAATGCAGGCAGCTTTCGGCGCAGACATAATTGCCGATTATCGAGGCAAATGAAAATACAAAAACCGCCAGGGTAACGAACAGCACGCTCCAGTGGCCGCTGACTGATAATAGGGACTGCTGGATAAGCCTGAAGCCTTGCATATCGGCACCGGCCCGGTCCAGGCTGCCGGAGGTCAGAATAATAGCGGCAGTCGCGCCGCAGATAACCAGCGTATCGATAAATACCGACAGCATCTGGATATAGCCGTGCGATGCAGGGTGGGGAGGCCATGCCCTGGCGGCGGCGCTGATATTGGATATCGAACCCATGCCGGCACCATTGGAAAACAAACCGCGCTGAATGCCCTGAAAAACCGCCTGGGCAACGGCAAAGCCGGCGATTCCGGAGGCGGCCGGCTCAAAGCCGAAAGCGCTGGTCAACACCAGAACCGCGACGTCAGGCAGCCGTTCTGCATGAGCGGCCATCACCCAAAGGGCCAGCAGCACATACAGCATCGCCATTGCCGGTACCAGCCATTGGCATAACCGCGAGATAAAACGCATGCCGGAAATAAACAGCAGCGCACTCAGGGCCAGCAATGCCAGGCCCGTGACCGGCCGACTGATACCCATCAGAGATTCCATTGACTGAGCAATGGCGTTGGCCTGCAGCGAGCTGAAGACACCGCCGTAGCCGCACAGCATAAACAGGGTGAATATCACCCCCATCCAGCGTAGCCCCAGGCCATGGGCCATATACCAGGCAGGCCCGCCACGGTAGTTGCCATCGGCATCGCGTACCTTGTACAACTGGGCCAGGGTGCTTTCCGCAAATGCCGTAGCCATGCCGGCCATGGCCGCCAGCCACATCCATACAATCGCGCCCGGGCCGCCCAGCGTCAGTGCCAGGGCGACACCCATCAGGTTGCCGCAGCCGATGCGTGCAGCCAGAGAAATGCATAATGCCTGGAAGGGCGATATACCTGACCGGTCTTCCGCTGCCGCGCCGTGGAGAATGGTAAACAGATGGGTAAAATGTCTGAACTGGATAAACCCGGAACGGGCAGTGAACCAGATACCGGTGCCGAGCAACAGATAAACCAGCACTGAATCCCACATCAGGTTATTTATAAAATCCAGCAGGTCAGCCATGGTTCCCTCGTCCCTGTCATTGCATCCGGCTCCGTTTGTTATGCCTATTGTAGCTGCGATGGCTCCGAATTAGGCGAAGAGATTATCTATGGCATTAACAGTCAGGAACAGTTGCCGTTCCCTTGCAGCGGCGATACCCCGTGGTATTATCGAAACAGGCGCTGTAATGCCGTCGGCATTACACATCATTAACAATGAGAAAATGCCCATATGAGTAATCAACTGAGTACCCTGCGTAACATGACCACTGTGGTTGCCGACACCGGTGATATCACAGCCATTAAACTCTACCAGCCCCAGGACGCCACGACCAATCCCTCGCTTATTCTCAATGCCGCTCAATTGCCTGAGTACCGCCAGTATATTGAAGATGCGGTCAGCTGGGCCCGTTCCCAAAGCAGCGACAAGGACGAGCAGATAAAATATGCCGCCGATAAGCTGGCGGTCACCATCGGTCTGGAGATCCTCAAACTGGTGCCGGGCCGGGTATCTACTGAAGTCGATGCGCGTCTCTCCTACGATACCGAAGCCAGCGTCGCCAAGGCCAAGAGCCTTATCAAACTGTATAACGATGCCGGCATCAGCAATGACCGGATCCTTATCAAGCTGGCGTCCACCTGGCAAGGCATCCGCGCTGCCGAGCAACTGGAAAAAGCCGGTATCAACTGTAATCTGACGCTGCTGTTTTCTTTCGCCCAGGCTCGCGCCTGCGCCGAAGCAGGCGCCTATCTGATATCTCCTTTTGTCGGCCGTATCCTGGATTGGCATAAAGCCAACGGCAAACAGCAGGAATTTGCGCCTCAGGAAGATCCGGGCGTGATTTCAGTGACCGAAATCTATCACTATTACAAACAGCATGGCTATGAAACCGTGGTCATGGGCGCCAGTTTCCGCAACAGCGGTGAAATCCTGGCGCTGGCCGGCTGCGATCGCCTGACCATCGCCCCTGCGCTGCTTAAAGAACTGGCCGAAACCCAGGGCAATGTTGAACGTAAACTATCTTTTACAGGCCAGGTGAAGTCCCGTCCGGAAACAATGACCGAAGCGGAATTTTACTGGCAGCATAATCTGGATCCTATGGCGGTCGATAAACTGGCCGACGGCATTCGAAAATTCGCCGTAGACCAGGAAAAGCTGGAAGCGATGATAAGCGAACTGCTGTAAAACGCGTGACAGAGGTGGCCGGTCATCGGGCCGGCTGCTCTTGCCCTTGGCTTGCCCAGGGCGGTTAATAAGCTATTAACGCTTGATGCCGCCCTGTTTCTGACGAGTAATTAAATATGAATACCTGCCGCATAGGCCTGGTGTCGGTATCGGATCGCGCCACGCAAGGGGTTTATCCTGACCAAGGGATCCCAGCGCTTGAAGACTGGCTCAGCAGCGCTTTAGCCACGCCTTACGTAGTTGAAAGCCGCCTGGTGCCGGATGAGCAGCCGCTGATTGAGCAGGTGCTTTGTGAACTGGTAGATCAGTTGGACTGCCATTTGATATTGACTACCGGCGGCACCGGACCGGCACGGCGGGATGTCACCCCGGATGCGACCCTCGCCATCGCGGACCGTGAAATGCCGGGCTTTGGGGAGCAGATGCGACAGATTAGCCTGCACTTCGTGCCCACCGCCATCCTGTCGCGTCAGACGGCCGTCATTCGCAAACAGGCGCTTATTATCAACTTGCCCGGCCAGCCGAAATCGATCAAGGAAACACTGGAGGGAGTGAAGGACAGCAGCGGCGCGGTGGTGGCAGCTGGGCTTTTTGCCAGCGTCCCTTATTGCATTCAATTGCTTGAGGGACCTTACATTGAAACTCACCCCGAGGTGATAAGCGCCTTCAGGCCGAAAAGCGCCCGCCGCCAGTAAAATATCCTTTCCTTCCGTGCAAATATATTTCCGTCTCAGTAAGGAAAAATTTACAAGCTATGATATATTTTTTCCCTCTTCATCTGGCTAAGCGCGAACCACTATGAAAGGCGAAAAACATCGCCGGTTAAACCGGCAGGATTACAAAACGCTTTCGCTTGCGGCATTGGGCGGTGCACTGGAATTCTACGATTTTATCATTTTTGTTTTTTTTGCCGGCGTGATGGGCAAATTATTTTTCCCGGCGGATATGCCTGAATGGCTTCGCCAGATGCAGACTTTCGGCATTTTTGCCGCCGGCTATCTGGCCAGGCCGCTGGGCGGCATCATCCTGGCACATTTTGGCGACAAGGTTGGACGCAAGAAGATGTTCAGCCTGTCTATCCTGCTGATGGCGGTGCCGACCCTTGCCATGGGGCTACTGCCGACCTACGCCAGCATTGGCATTACGGCCCCGGTGCTGCTGTTGCTGCTGCGCATACTGCAGGGCGCGGCCATCGGCGGCGAAGTGCCGGGCGCATGGGTATTTGTTTCAGAACACGTGCCCGCCAGACGAATCGGTTTCGCTTGCGGCACGCTGACCGCCGGACTGACGGTCGGCATCCTTCTCGGGTCGTTTATCGCTACGCTGCTTAACACCTTTCTCAGTCAGCAGGCCATTGCCGATGGCGGCTGGCGTATTCCGTTCCTGCTGGGCGGCATATTTGGCCTCGGAGCAATGTACCTGCGGCGCTGGCTCAGTGAAACACCGATCTTTATCGAGATGCAGGCCCGTAAAACCCTGGCGCAGGAACTGCCGCTCAAGTCAGTGGTCGTCAATCATAAAATGGCGGTCATGGTTTCCATGTTGCTCACCTGGCTGCTGTCGGCCGGGATTGTGGTGGTGATCCTGATGGCCCCGCTATGGCTGCAGCAGCAGGCTGGGGTAACGCCGGCGGTGTCGCTGCAGGCCAACAGCCTGGCGACCATTGCCCTGGCGGTAGGCTGCATTATCACTGGCCTGCTGATTGATCGCTTTGGCGCAGGGAAAACCTTCATCGTCGGCTGTGGGCTGCTGGCGCTCTTCAGCTGGCTGTTCTACCACTGCGATACATCCAATACCGCACAGTTATTCCTGGCCTACGGCTTGGCGGGATTCAGTGTTGGTGTGGTTGGCGGCGTGCCATACGTCATGGTCCATGCATTCCCGGCGGCGGTACGCTTCAGCGGTATCTCGTTTTCCTACAATGTGGCTTATGCCATTTTTGGTGGCCTGACGCCGGTAATGGTCACCATGATCATGAAGGTCACGCCAATGGCGCCGGCCTGGTATGTGCTTGGGCTGGCGCTGATGGGCATGGTGCTTGGCCTGTGCCTGCCTTCATCGCTGCGCCAACGTGCTGCTCTAGAGGCCCAGGTCAAAGCGGGTGAGCTTCCAGGCTGAAAACCCGCCAGCCGATAGACAGGCGGTTGATTCCCGGTCTCGCCGGAATGCAGACCGCAGACCGGCGGGAATTTTTTTAATAAAAAAAACAACCGCCCCAACCGATCATCCGCGTTCGGACCGCCGAATAAAAAGATTTAAAATCAATGAGCTACAAATTAATATCCATATTAATCAGGAAGTGGGGGATTTAACGGCATCAGTAATGTGGATTTTTTTTTACGCCGCCCCTTGATGCAGAGCTTGGCGACCCCATCTTATTTGCAACCAACGTTGTTTAACCTGCAGACAATCGAGCGCCGGGAGACTTGAAAACAAGCTTACCGGACGCATATCAGGTATACGACCACAACGAAAAATGACCTTTTAGTGGAGATGTTTAGATGGGTAAAATCATTGGTATCGACTTGGGTACGACCAACTCTTGTATCGCAATCATTGAAGGCACCAAACCGCGCGTGCTTGAAAACAGTGAAGGTGATCGTACCACTCCTTCAATTATTGCTTACACGCAGGATGGCGAGATTCTGGTTGGCCAGCCGGCTAAACGTCAGTCCGTCACTAACCCGCAAAACACCCTGTTCGCCATCAAGCGTTTGATTGGCCGCCGTTTTCAGGATGAAGAAGTGCAGCGTGATGTCAGCATCATGCCCTATAAAATCGTCGGTGCCGACAATGGCGATGCCTGGCTGGATATCAAAGGCCAGAAAATGGCGCCGCCGCAGATTTCCGCTGAAATCCTGAAAAAGATGAAGAAGACCGCCGAAGATTACCTGGGCGAGCCGGTTACCGAAGCGGTTATTACCGTTCCGGCTTACTTCAACGACACGCAGCGCCAGGCGACTAAAGATGCCGGTCGTATCGCCGGTCTTGAAGTCAAGCGTATCATCAACGAACCGACAGCGGCTGCGCTGGCCTATGGCCTCGACAAAGAAGTCGGCAACCGCACTATCGCTGTCTATGACCTGGGCGGCGGTACATTCGATATCTCCATCATCGAAATCGATGATGTTGACGGCGAAAAAACCTTTGAAGTGCTGGCGACCAACGGTGACACGCATTTGGGTGGTGAAGACTTCGACAGTCGTCTGATCAACTACCTGGTTGATGAATTCAAGAAAGATCAGGGTATTGACCTGCGCAAC
The DNA here is from genome assembly GCF_004343195.1 of Biostraticola tofi. GTDB lineage: Bacteria > Pseudomonadota > Gammaproteobacteria > Enterobacterales > Enterobacteriaceae > Biostraticola > Biostraticola tofi. The sequence goes on from NZ_SMCR01000002.1 coordinate 457,456, forward strand.
GATCCGCTGGCCATGCAGCGCCTGAAAGAAGCTGCGGAAAAAGCCAAGATCGAACTGTCTTCGGCTCAGCAGACCGACGTGAACCTGCCGTATATCACCGCAGATGCCACCGGTCCCAAGCATATGAACCTGAAAGTGACCCGCGCCAAGCTTGAGTCGCTGGTAGAAGACCTGGTCAACCGCACCATGGAACCGCTTAAAGTCGCGCTGAAGGACGCTGGCCTTTCCGTATCCGACATCAAAGACGTTATTCTGGTCGGGGGGCAGACCCGCATGCCGCTGGTGCAGAAGAAGGTCACCGACTTCTTTGGCAAAGAGCCGCGTAAAGACGTCAACCCCGATGAAGCAGTGGCTATCGGCGCTGCGGTACAGGGCGGCGTGCTGGCCGGTGATGTGAAAGATGTATTGCTGCTGGACGTGACCCCGCTGTCGCTGGGTATTGAAACCATGGGCGGCGTGATGACTGCGCTTATCAGCAAGAACACCACCATTCCGACCAAGCACAGCCAGGTGTTCTCCACTGCGGAAGATAACCAGTCTGCCGTAACGATTCATGTGTTGCAGGGCGAACGTAAACGCGCCAACGATAATAAATCGTTAGGACAGTTCAACCTGGACGGTATTTCTCCCGCGATGCGCGGTACGCCGCAAATCGAAGTCACTTTTGATATTGATGCCGACGGTATTCTGCACGTATCCGCCAAAGACAAAAACAGCGGGCGCGAGCAGAAAATCACTATCAAGGCTTCTTCCGGTCTGAACGAGGAAGAAATCCAGAAGATGGTGCGCGAGGCAGAAGCCAATGCGGAATCTGACCGCAAGTTCGAAGAGCTGGTACAGACCCGCAACCAGGCGGATCACCTGCTGCACAGCACCCGCAAGCAGTTGGAAGAAGCTGGCGACACACTGCCGGCAGAAGACAAGACCGCTATCGATGAAGCGCTGAAAGGTCTGGATACTGCGCTGAAAGGCGAAGACAAAGCTGAAATCGAAGCTAAGATGCAGGCGCTGATTCAGGTTTCCGGCAAGCTGATGGAAGCTGCTCAGCAGCAGGCGGCCGGCGACGCAGGCGCCGCGGGTAACGAAGCCGGCAAAGATGACGATGTGGTTGATGCCGAGTTCGAAGAAGTTAAAGATAAAAAATAATCGCCCTTGATCGGGCACGGCGGCGGTCATGACTATCGCCGCTGGCTACTGGCACGGGCGCGGGGGAAACCCTTCGCCCGTGCAAGCATGTTGAGGGGTAGGAAAAAACAATGGCGAAAGCAGACTATTACGAGATTTTGGGCGTTTCCCGGGAAGCGGAAGAGCGCGAAATCAAAAAGGCCTATAAACGCCTGGCGATGAAATTCCACCCGGATCGCAACCCAGGCAATGCAGAAGCCGAAGCCAAATTCAAAGAAATCAAAGAAGCTTATGAAATCCTGACCGACGCGCAAAAACGTGCGGCCTATGATCAATATGGCCATGCCGCCTTTGAACAGGGAGGCGGCGGCGGCGGTGCCGGCGGTGCGGATTTCAGCGATATCTTTGGCGACGTGTTCGGCGATATATTTGGCGGTAGCCGCCGTCAGCGCGCCAGCCGAGGTTCCGACCTGCGCTACAATATGGAACTCTCCCTGGAAGAAGCGGTTCGCGGGGTCACGCGGGAAATCCGTATTCCTACACTTGAAGAGTGTGATATCTGCCACGGCAGCGGTGCTCGTCCAGGCACATCAGCAGCCACCTGTCCTACCTGCCATGGTGCCGGCCAGGTGCAAATGCGGCAGGGCTTCTTTGCCGTTCAGCAGGCCTGTCCGACTTGCCACGGTAAAGGCAAGATCATCAAGGATCCCTGCACCAAATGCCACGGCCATGGCCGGGTAGAGAAGTCCAAGACGCTGTCGGTCAAAATCCCTGCAGGGGTGGATACCGGCGATCGCATCCGTCTGGCGGGTGAAGGCGAAGCGGGCGAGCAGGGCGCGTCGGCAGGCGATCTGTATGTTCAAGTCCAGGTGCGCAAGCATCCGATCTTTGAGCGTGAAGAGAACAACCTCTATTGTGAAGTGCCGATTAACTTTGCCATGGCAGCCCTGGGCGGAGAAATCGAAGTGCCGACGCTTGATGGCAGGGTCAAGCTGAAAGTACCGGCTGAAACCCAGACCGGCAAGCTGTTCCGCATGCGCGGCAAAGGCGTCAAATCGGTCCGCGGCGGCAGCCAGGGCGATCTGCTTTGCCGGGTGGTGGTTGAAACGCCGGTCAAGCTTAATGAAAAGCAGAAACAGCTGCTGCGAGAACTGGAAGAAAGCTTTGGTGGACCGAGCGGTGATCAGAATAGCCCCCGATCGAAGAGCTTCCTCGATGGCGTGAAGAAATTCTTTGACGATTTGACACGCTGATTCCACTATGTAATTGCTGATTCGTCCGCAGATCCCCGGTGTTATCCACCGGGGATTTTTTATTTTTGTGGTGTGGTTTGTAAAGTTAATTAATACATTCCGTCCACCGCCCTTTTTTGTTTACCTGTCGATCGTCATCGCGCACAATGCAGGAAATTTACAAAAACCAGGACGGTATTCCCGATGTCATTTTTTCGTCGATTCCTCGATCATGAGGCGTCCAGCGGCGTATTACTGATCATGGCAGCGCTGGTGGCGCTGATTATGGCCAATACCCCCGCCGCGCCGCTTTACGCCGCGATTATCCATTTTCCACAGGATCCCGCGGCCTCGGCACCGTCTCATTTTTCTCTGCTGTATGTCATCAATGACGCCCTGATGGCCGTGTTCTTTCTGATGGTCGGTCTGGAAGTCAAATATGAACTGCTGAAAGGAGCATTGGCCAGCCGCACCAAAGCCGCATTTCCGGCTATCGCGGCATTGGGCGGCATGGTTGCACCTGCACTTATCTATATGCTGATTAATCACAGCGAACCGGCCAACCATGATGGCTGGGCGATTCCCGCTGCGACCGATATCGCCTTTGCGCTGGGCGTACTGGCGTTGCTGGGTAAGCGGGTGCCTACCAGCCTCAAGGTGTTTCTGCTGGCGCTGGCGATCATCGACGATCTGGGCGCTATTGTGATCATTGCGCTGTTCTATAGCCATGACCTCAACCTGATGGCGCTGGCCGGCGCGGCGGTGGCTATCGGCGTACTGCTGGTGATGAACCGCAGCAATGTCCGTCCGGTAGGCCTCTATCTGCTGGTCGGGCTGGTGCTGTGGGTTTGTGTGCTGATGTCGGGCATACATGCCACCCTGGCCGGCGTAGTGGTTGGGGCACTGATCCCGTTATCATTGCCAGGTACCGATCATTCTCCAGGACGTGCGCTTGAGCATCGACTGCAGCCCTGGGTCAGCTATGCGGTGCTGCCGCTGTTCGCCTTCGCCAATGCCGGCATATCGCTGCTCGGGGTGACGCCGTCCCATCTGGTCTCTGTGCTGCCGGTGGGCATTGCCGCCGGGCTGGTGCTGGGTAAACCGATTGGCATTCTTTTATTCACCTGGGGAGCAATCAAGCTCGGTTTAGCCGGTTTGCCTACCGGGGTTAATTTCCGCCAGATAGCGGCGGCGGCAGTGCTGTGCGGTATCGGCTTTACCATGTCGATCTTTATCGCTACCCTGGCGTTTGGTCGCGCCGATCCTGAAATGATCATTCTTGCCAAAATGGGGATACTCGGTGGCTCGCTGATTGCCGCAGTGCTGGGATATGTGCTGCTGCGCCTGGCGCTGCCCCTGACTCAGGCGGTCCTCGGTAATCCAGGCGATCGGTCAAAAGGGTGAGAGGCAGTTTGCGGACACAAAAAAGTTTTGGTGTCATGCGTTTTATGAAAACAGCCTTATGGCCGGAAGTCTATATGGGGCACGGGTTTAGCTCTATTTCGGGCCGCAGCTCTCCAGAACGAAGAACGCGCAACCTTGGGCCGCGCGTTCGAGGGATGACCACCAGCGAAAATCGGCATCATCAGCTAGCTTCGGCGGCGATCTCTTCTCCTCTTGAGCCTGCTGCAAGGCGGTGAACACACGTGGCCTGTGTTCCAGAAACAGTTTTCCCGCGCGCGTCATTCGCTTGCAGCGACTTCCCTGCGCTCAAAGGAGCGCCCCAACGAAAACATGATCACTGCTCCAATTGCCATGGTTATTGAGGAATAGATAAAGAGGCCTGTCAGGCCTACTCCGTCAATCAGCAGGCCTCCCAGGATGCCTCCGCAGGCTATGGCGACTTGGAAGGCGGTGGAGTGAAGTGCGCCGGCAGGCTCCGCAAGGTCAGCTTCGGCAGCTGCGCGCGCATTCCAGATGGTCGTTGCAACGGGAAAACCACCATAGGCGCAACCCCAAATGGCTGTGGCAATCAAGGCTAGAGTCGGATGGGTTCCTGCAATGGCTAGAACCAGAATGCTTAGTGCAACTAGTGCCGATGAGCTCGCGATTGCAATCGCCGGACTGTGCTCGGCAATTTTGCTGCTAACCATATTCCCGATCAGCCCACCAATGCCAAAAACAAGCAGTGCCAACGATATTGTCGACACCTGAAGAACTGGTGAGATTTCCAGGAATGGACGAATGAACGTAAAAGCGGCTATGTGTCCGGACATGCCTATCAGTACGGTAGCAATTCCTAGAAGAACGCTGGGGCGCGCAATAACCTTTGCGAACTTTTCAATTGCCGAGGTGGACGTGGCGGGCAGTGACGGAAGCGTAAAAAACTGAATGACAAGCGTCACAAGACCAAGCGCGGCGGACAGAAAGAATGTTTCCCGCCAGCCCAATAATGATCCGAGAAATGCGCCTATAGACGGCGCCACGGTAATTCCTGCCGATATTCCCATGAGGATTATGGCCATTGCCCTTGGTACGAGCTGAGATGGGACAAGCCGTATCGCCAGCATGGTTAACATTGCCCAAAATCCGCCAATCGCAAAGCCCAACAGTGCGCGAGCAGAAAGAAGTATGACCATGTCGGTCGATAGACCTGTCAGAATGCTGGAAACTACCAAGGCCCCCATCAAAGTCCACAGTATTAGCCGGCGGTTGACGCGCCCGGCGGCAAGGATAAGCAGTGGGCCCGCCAAAGCGGCGGCGATACCAACAGCGGTAATGGTCTGCCCGATAGCGCCATTCGATACCTCTAGGTCATTTGCCATTGGTGTCAGCAAGCCGATAGGAAGCAGCTCTGCTGTCACGAGTACAAAAGCGCCCAGCGCCAATGAATAAACTGCGGGCCATGCAGCACGCTCTCTGGGCATGGTACGTGTGTCCAGTTCGGTTGTAAGTGGCATGAAAACACTCCAGACAGATTAAAAGATATCTATCTCCATATACTAACCTTGCGCTACTGGCGTTTACATGCTAAAACGCCACTATGCATGACTATTCGTCCATTCGCTCTCCTGCCGACACTATTGACTCTTTGACGCAGATCCTATGTGGCCTCCGCTTAGACGGGGTCGCTTACGAGCGATCCCTGTTGGCAGGAGACTGGAGCTTTTACTACCCGCCCCAGGAAAATGCCTACTTCCACTTTGTCGCAGGCAAGACGTGTTGGTTTTCCACAGAAGAAGAATGGAGCGAACTTGCGGCTGGTGATGCTGTGCTGCTGCCCCGAGGTTCGGCTCACATACTTGCTAGTTCACCTGAACTCACGCCAATTCCATTTCGCCAGCGCAAACCCATCTCATATCCGGCGAAAATATATGGAGCCTCGGCTCCCGAGTCTGGACCTGCTGAAATTTCCACGCTCTTCTGCGGCAGCATGCGCTTCAATCTTGATAGCCTCCACCCACTCATGGATATGATGCCGCAAGCGATGAGGGCGACAGATTTGATGACCAACGAGCCAGTTATCCCACATCTTATGGATGCCATGATGTCAGAATGCACATTAAGTCGTGTCGGCGCTAGCGGGATGCTTGCGCGACTTGCTGATGTCATGGCGGCACAAATAATCCGATCATGGATAGAGAGAAGTAGCCACGATAGCGGTGGATGGATCGCTGCTGTTCGCGACCCACAGATCGGAAAGGTGCTCGCGGCGATCCATTCGGATCCAGGGCTTGATTGGAATGTCGTGAAATTGGCCCAGGTTATGGGAGCATCACGTTCCAGTTTTGCTGACAAATTCACGGCGATAGTGGGAAAGACCCCTGCCCGCTATATAGCTGAAGTGCGTATGCACCAAGCCCGGGCGTGGATTTCGCGTGATGGCATGCGTATAACGGAGGTGGCCTACCAGCTTGGATACGATTCCGAAGCATCTTTTAGCCGCGCATTCAAGCGGATCATCGGCGTAGCGCCAAGCAGATTTCGTCTCAACGGTGATACGACCACCGGGTTCTCCCCCGCTAAGACGGACACTTGAGAAACGCGTCATACTGGACGCAAAGGAGTGTTTGTGATGAAACGCAAGAAATACAGTGCTGAATTTAAAGCGGGAGCGGTTGAACAGGGGCGCCGGTCGATGTGAGTTGTGACCAGGTCGCTCGGGAGCCGGGTCGAGTTTCGGAAATACCGACAGAGGTTGAAATTGCCTAAGTGGTTGATAAAAATTCTTTATTTACCCTTGGCGTAGTCCAGCGGATTGCGGTACTGGAGTCATCATGAAACAAAAAAACCGGCCGAAGCCGGTTTTTTTAACAAGCATCAACTAAAGCATTACTGCATTGAGTTGATTTGCGCGACTAAATTAGATTTATGACGTGCAGCTTTGTTCTTATGGATCAAACCCTTGCTGGCCTGACGGTCCAGAATAGGTTGCATCGCAGAAAATGCATTCTGCGCAGCTTCTTTATCGCCTGCAGCGATAGCCGCGTATACCTTCTTGACAAAGGTACGCATCATGGAGCGACGGCTTGCATTGTGCTGACGACGCTTCTCAGACTGTACGGCGCGTTTCTTAGCTGATTTGATATTAGCCAAGGTCCAACTCCCAAACGTGTTCTATGAGACAATTCAAAGGCCGAGGAATATGCCCTTTCGGTCTTCTTTTGTCAATGGATTTGTGCAAATAAGCGGCGCTCTAAAGCACAACGCTTGTTACAATGTGATGGCGCAGGATTCTACCAGTTTCGACCGGCGGAATATAGTGCTTAAGGTGAAAAAAGCGATGATTGGCATTAAAACCGCCGGGCTTTCTCGCGCATGACTGCCAAAGTTAAGAATCGCTGGTTAACCTTAGGCGCTGTACAAGGTATAATCCCGCCGGTTTCCACTGTCTTAGGCCTGCTATGAAGCTTATTCGCGGCATACACAACCTTCAGGCGCATTACCCAGGGTGCGTGCTGACCATAGGCAATTTTGATGGTTTTCATCGCGGGCACCAGGCGTTGATTGCTCAATTGCAGACCGAAGGCCGCCGTCGCGGCCTGCCGGTGATGGTGATGATTTTCGAACCCCAGCCGCAGGAGCACTTTGCGGGGGCGGCGGCCCCGGCACGGCTGACCCGGCTGCGGGATAAAGTTAAATACCTGGCTGAGGCCGGTGTCGACGCTGTGCTGTGCGTCACTTTTAATCAGCGCTTTGCGGCGATGGACGCCAAATCGTTTGTCTCGCAATTGCTGGTGGATAAGCTTGGCGTCAAATTCCTCTGCGTCGGCGATGACTTTCGCTTCGGTGCCGGTCGCCAGGGAGACTTTGCTTTCCTGCAGCAGGCAAGCCAGGCGGCAGGCTTTGAGGTGATGAGTACCTCGACCTATACCGAAGGCGGCAAACGCATCAGCAGCACGCTGGTGCGCGAAGCCCTCAATAACGATCATCTGGTGGTCGCTGAAATGCTGATGGGCCATCCTTACCGCCTCTCCGGACGCGTTGAGCATGGCCAGGCCCTGGGGCGTACCATTGGTTTTCCCACCGCCAATGTCTCGCTAAAAGGCCGCCCGGCGCCGATAAACGGCGTCTATGCGGTCGAGGTACTGGGCATAGGCGTAGGGCCATTGGCCGGCGTCGCCAACGTGGGCACCCGGCCGACGGTCGCCGGTTCGGTGCAGCGACTGGAAGTGCATTTGCTTGATATGACGCTTGACCTGTATGGTCAGCATATCGAGGTGGTAATCCGCGCCAAACTGCGCAATGAACAACGGTTTGCTTCGTTTGACGAGCTAAAACGGCAAATCGCGAATGATGTGGTGAACGCCCGGGAGTTCTTCGGGCTGCAGGCACCCCTTTAAACGCTCTAACCGAAAACGGAACCGAGAATCGAATGAGTGATTACAAAAATACCCTGAACCTGCCGGACACAGGGTTCCCGATGCGCGGCGATCTCGCCAAGCGCGAGCCTGGCATGCTGCAACGTTGGTATGAACAGGACCTGTACGGGATTATTCGCAACGCCAAGAAAGGTCGGAAAACCTTTATTCTGCATGACGGCCCTCCCTATGCGAATGGCAATATTCATATCGGTCACTCGGTTAACAAGATTCTCAAGGACATTATCGTCAAGTCCAAGGGGCTTTCGGGTTATGACTCTCCGTATGTGCCCGGCTGGGACTGCCATGGCCTGCCTATCGAACTCAAAGTCGAACAATTGATCGGCAAGCCGGGCGAGAAGGTGACGCCGGCGCAGTTTCGCGAAGCCTGTCGCCGTTATGCCGCCGAACAGATTGCCCTGCAGAAGAAAGACTTCATTCGCCTCGGCGTGCTCGGCGATTGGGATCATCCCTATCTGACGATGGACTTTGCCACCGAAGCGAATATTATCCGCGCTTTGGGCAAGGTTATCCATAATGGCCACCTGCATAAAGGCGCCAAGCCGGTGCACTGGTGCATTGACTGTCGTTCAGCGCTGGCCGAGGCCGAAGTCGAATACTATGACCGTACCTCGCCGTCGATTGATGTGGCCTTTCGCGCCAGCCAGCCTGCCGATGTGGCGGCCAAATTCGGCGTCAGCGACTTCAATGGCCCGCTGTCGCTGGTTATCTGGACCACGACTCCCTGGACGCTGCCGGCCAACCGGGCTATCTCGGTCCACCCTGATTTTGACTATCAGCTGGTGGCGGTGGATGGCCAGGCGTGGATCCTGGCGGCTGAACTGGTCGACAGCGTGATGAAGCGCGCCGGCGTCGCCGAGTGGCGGGTTCTGGGCACCTGTAAAGGGCGCGACCTGGAACTGCTGCGTTTTACCCACCCGTTCATGGGCTTCGATGTGCCGGCGATCCTCGGCCTGCACGTTACGCTTGACGCCGGTACCGGTGCAGTGCATACCGCTCCTGGTCACGGTCCTGACGACTACGTTATCGGCCAGCAGTACGGCCTGGAAGTGGCCAACCCGGTCGGACCGGACGGTTGCTATCTGCCGGGCACTTTCCCGGCGCTGGACGGCCTGCAGGTGTTCAAAGCCAATGACGTGGTGGTGGGACTGCTGCGCGACAGCGGCGCCCTGATACATCTGGAGAAGCTGCAGCACAGCTATCCCCACTGCTGGCGCCACAAGACGCCGATTATCTTCCGCGCCACGCCGCAGTGGTTTATCAGCATGGATCAGCAAGGACTGCGTAAACAGTCGCTGGAAGAGATCAAAAGTGTGCAGTGGATCCCGGGCTGGGGCCAGGCGCGTATCGAAAATATGGTCGCCAACCGTCCTGACTGGTGTATTTCCCGTCAGCGCACCTGGGGCGTTCCGATGGCGCTGTTTGTCCATAAAGATACTGAAGAACTGCACCCGCGCACCCTTGAATTGATGGAGCAGGTGGCCAAGCGGGTAGAGCAGGACGGTATCCAGGCGTGGTGGGATCTGGATCCGGCCGATATTCTGGGCGAAGAGGCCGCCGGCTATACTAAAGTGCCGGATACGCTTGATGTATGGTTTGACTCCGGCTCAACCCATTCATCGGTGGTCGACGTACGGCCGGAGTTTGAAGGCCAGCAGCCGGATATGTATCTTGAGGGTTCCGACCAGCATCGCGGCTGGTTCATGTCCTCGCTGATGCTGTCCACCGCGATGAAAGGCAAGGCTCCTTACCGTCAGGTGCTTACCCATGGCTTTACCGTCGATGGCGACGGCCGCAAGATGTCCAAGTCTATCGGCAATACCGTCAGCCCGCAGCAGGTGATGGACAAGCTTGGCGGCGATATTCTGCGCCTGTGGGTGGGTTCTACCGATTATACCGGCGAGATTGCGGTATCGGACGAAATCCTCAAGCGCTCAGCCGATGCGTACCGCCGTATTCGCAACACCGCGCGTTTCCTGCTGGCTAATCTCAACGGCTTTGATCCCGCCGTCCACAGCGTGAAGCCGGAAGACATGGTGGTGCTGGACCGCTGGGCCGTGGGCCGGGCCAAAGCCGCCCAGGCGGAAATCATCGCCGCCTATGAAAGCTATGATTTCCATAATGTGGTGCAGCGCATGATGCAGTTCTGCTCCATTGAAATGGGCTCGTTCTACCTGGATATCATCAAGGATCGCCAGTACACCACCAAGGCGGACAGTATTGCGCGACGCAGCTGCCAGACTGCGCTTTACCATATCGTCGAAGCCCTGGTGCGCTGGATGGCGCCTATTCTGTCGTTTACCGCCGATGAAGTCTGGAACTTCATGCCGGGCAAGCGCGCCGAGTTTGTGTTTACCGAAGAATGGTATGACGGTCTGTTCGGACTGGACGAAAAGCAGCAGATGAACGACGCTTACTGGAACACGCTGTTGCTGGTGCGTGGTGAAGTGAACAAAGTGCTGGAGCAGGCCCGTGCCGATAAGACAATCGGCGGTTCGCTGGAGGCCCGCGTTACCCTGTTTGCCGATGCCGAACTGGCGCAGAAGCTGAATGGGCTAGGCGACGAACTGCACTTTGCGCTGCTGACCTCGCGGGCAAAAGTAGCTGACTATGCCAGCGCCCCTGATGAAGCCCTGCAAAGCGAGGCGCTACGGGGCCTGAAGATCGGGCTGGCAAAAGCGGAAGGCAGCAAGTGTCCGCGTTGCTGGCATTTCGAGACGGATATCGGCCAGCATGCTGAGCATCCTGAAATCTGTGGTCGCTGTGCTACCAATGTGGCAGGATCTGGTGAAGAGCGTAAATTTGTCTGATGAGTAGACCTTTGATGTCCACAGGATTGCGTTGGCTCTGGCTGGCGCTGCTGGTACTGGTGGTTGATCTTGGCTCCAAGCAATGGGTCATGAACACCTTCATGCTGCATGAATCGGTATCGGTGATGCCGTTCTTCAACTTTTTCTATGCCCACAACTATGGCGCCGCCTTCAGCTTTCTGGCGGACAAAGGCGGCTGGCAGCGCTGGTTCTTTTCCGCCATCGCGCTGGTTATTTGTGTTGCGCTGCTGGTGATGATGTACCGATCCACGGCGCAGCAGAAGATGACCAATTGCGCCTATAGCCTGATTATCGGTGGCGCGGTCGGCAATCTGTCTGACCGCCTCATTCATGGTGTGGTGATTGATTTCATTGACTTCTACGTCGGCAACTGGCATTGGCCGACCTTTAACGTCGCTGACTGCGCCATTTGTATCGGCGCCATCCTGGTGGTGCTGGAAGGCTTTGTGCGTCCAGCCGACAAGGCGGCAAAATAGAAAGGGTAATTATGACCGAGCAAGTGCAATCCGACAGCGCAGTGCTGCTGCATTTTGATCTCAAGCTAGAGGATGGCACCCTTGCCGAGTCCACCCGGCGCGAGAATAAACCGGCGCTGTTCAGACTCGGTGATACCAGTTTGTCCGCGGCGCTCGAGCAGCAATTGCTCGGGCTGCATACCGGCGATAAAAAAACCTTTTCCCTGGAAGCGGACGCCGCGTTCGGACCGGTAAATCCTGATCTTATCCAGTTTTTCTCAGCGCGGGATTTTGCCGCCAGCGGCGGGGTGCCTGAGGTAGGCACCATTATGCTGTTTACCGGTATCAATGGCAGCGAGATGCCGGGCCTTATCCGGGAAGTGGCGGAAGAATCGGTAACGGTCGATTTCAATCATCCGCTGGCCGGCCGTAAAGTCTGGTTTGATATTGATGTTTTGGCGATAAATCCCCAGCTGGAGGACACAAATGCGTATTCTGCTGGCTAATCCCCGAGGATTCTGCGCAGGCGTTGACCGCGCCATCAGCATTGTTGACCGGGCGCTGGAAATCTACGGCGCGCCGATTTATGTCCGTCATGAGGTGGTGCATAATCGCTATGTGGTGGATACGCTGCGCGCCAGCGGCGCCATCTTCATTGAACAGATCGATGAAGTGCCCGATGGATCGATACTGATTTTTTCCGCCCATGGCGTCTCCCAGGCGGTCAGAGCCGAAGCGAAAAGCCGCGATTTAACGGTATTCGATGCTACCTGCCCGCTGGTGACCAAAGTACATATGGAAGTGGCGCGCGCCAGCCGCAAGGGCAGCGAAGCTATCCTTATCGGACATACCGGTCACCCTGAGGTAGAAGGGACCATGGGGCAGTATAATAACCCCAATGGCGGAATGTATCTGGTCGAGTCTCCTGACGATGTCTGGAAGCTCAGCGTCAAGAATGACAGTAATCTGTGCTTCATGACCCAGACTACGCTTTCGGTCGACGACACCTCTGACGTTATCGATGCCCTGCGCGAGCGCTTTCCGAAGATCATCGGCCCGCGTAAAGATGATATCTGCTATGCGACCACCAATCGTCAGGAAGCGGTTCGCAACCTGGCGGCGCAGGCGGATGTAGTGCTGGTGGTAGGATCGAAAAATTCCTCCAACTCTAACCGCCTGGCCGAGTTGGCGCAGCGGGTGGGTAAGCCGGCGTATCTTATCGATAACGCGACCGATATCCAGGAAAGCTGGCTGCAGGGTGTGAACCACATCGGCGTAACCGCCGGTGCGTCGGCACCGGATATCCTGGTGCGCGAGGTGATTGAACGTTTGCAGTCACTGGGCGCGGCTGGGGCTGAAGAGCTTATCGGCCGTGAAGAAAATATCGTGTTTGAAGTACCGAAAGAGTTACGTGTGGACGTTAAAATGGTCGACTGATCTGGCCGCTCGCTTTGGGCCAGCCGTACGCAGTCAGCCTGCTGCGCCGAGTGACTATCGTGTTAGTCGCCTAGTGCTATAGATGCCATTCAGTGCCGTTTCAGCCGCCGGTTTCAGTCTCCAGCCGCCAAACCGGCTATGGCGTTTGCCAAAACATTACAGTCTGAATCGACGCTCCGGCACGCCGGTGGCGGTAGTCTTGGCATGGAGCACGGCACCGTCCAGTTCGCCGGGCTCATCCAGCTGCTTTCTCGCTGAGGTAATGAACAGCTCGTTTAACTGCGGTCCGCCGAAGGCGCAGCAGCTTGGCTGCAGCACCGGCAGCGCAATATCTTCCTGCAGTTTCAATTCACCAGCCGCTATCTGATAGCGGCTCAGGCAGCCATGGCCAAAGCGGGCGGTAATCAGTTCGCCGCGCATGGTCAGGGCCGAGCCGTCCGGGGTTTTATCATCGGCAGAATGGCTGCGCATCCGCTCGGGATCAATTCGGTCACCGGTGCTGCAGTAAAAACGCTGTTCTGCGCTGTCGGCAAACCAGACGATATCTTCAAACCAGGCCAGGGTATTAGGGATAGTGACATTATCCAGCATCTTTTCCGGTTCTGATGCCCCGGAGGTATAGCGATACCAGCCGCCGATGGGCAGTTTTTCGTTCAGGTCCATGGTGCTGAACCACAGCGAACCGTCGGGGGCGATACCCGCTTCATTAGGACGCGTGGCATCCGGATCTTCTGGATACTCGCACATCAGATCAAGGCTGGGATGTTCAACCCCGTAGTGATAAAGCATGATCCCCTGCTGGGATACCACCAGGAACTGCTCTTCTTCTTCAGTCAGCAGCACCGCACTGAACAGGCAATCGAGCTGCCGCTGCTCAAACTTCTGGGTTTCAGGCCAATAGCGCAGCAGGCGGCGCTGCAGGATGTCTACCCACAGCAGGGATTGGCTTCTGCTGCACCAAACGGGTGTCTCACCTAACTCGGCACGGTAATCGCCGAGAGCCTCTAGGGGCGTGTTCAAAAAATGGCTCATCATGTCCTCTGATATAGGAAACCGTCCGGCTCTGTAAACCCAGTGTAGCCTGATAAAGCACGACATAAAAGTGAGCTGATAATACATTAATGAATAAACATTCAACTTTAACCCGCGAAGCGCACGTTTATGCAATGGCTATTGGCAACGCTGATATCAGCGCCAGCTGTGCATTAATTTCTAATCGGTTATCAATTATGCTGGCGGCAGGGGACTGTGCCGGTTAACCTGAAAGCATAATCACCGGGCTATAATCTGAGAGATATTATGAGCATGAAACCAATTCGCATCGCGATTGCGGGCGCGGGCGGCCGCATGGGCCGGCAACTTATCCAGGCGACAGCCGAATCGGCTGAGGCGGTGCTGGGGGCGGCCCTCGAGCGTCCGGGTTCAAGCCTTACCGGCACCGATGCCGGCGAGCTGGCCGGCATCGGCCGGTGCCACATCCTGGTGAGCGACAGTCTTGAAGCCATCAAGGACCAGTTTGATGTACTGGTTGATTTCACCCGCCCAGAGGGCACCATTGCCTATCTGGACTTCTGCCGCCGCCACCATAAGGCGATGATAATCGGCACCACCGGCCTGGATGAGCAGCAAAAACGGCATATTGCCGCCGCTTCTGAAGATATCGGTATCGTTTTTGCAGCCAACTTCAGTATTGGCGTCAACGTGTTGCTGCGACTGCTGGAAAAAACCGCCGCTGTTATGGGCGACTATTGTGATATAGAAATCGTCGAAGCCCACCATCGCCATAAAGTAGATGCCCCATCAGGCACCGCCTTGGCGATGGGCGAAGCCATAGCCGGTGCGCTGGGAAAAAATCTGGATGACTGCGCGGTGTATGCCCGCGAAGGCCATACCGGCGAGCGCCAGCCCGGCACTATAGGTTTTGCTACCGTTCGTGCTGGGGATATTGTCGGTGAGCATACCGCAATGTTTGCTGATATCGGCGAGCGGCTGGAACTGACCCATAAAGCCTCCAGTCGCATGACATTTGCAAAAGGCGCCATACGCGCTGCTGTCTGGGTAAAGAGCCATGAAAAAGGGCTTTATGACATGAGCGATGTGCTGGATTTGCAACGTTTATAAATTTTCACATCACGTTTTGAAAAATATTCTTTATAACTTGTTGATATTAAGGTGTGAATATAGGCGATTTTTATTTAGTGCAAAAATGAGCATTTAGCCGTGTTCATTGCTATAAGTAGCCAATAATCCATAAATTCTTCTTATTTTCCCACCATTTTAGCCCTGATCTGTAGGGTATGGGGCAAAATCAGGTTGCTTGAGCTGTAAAGTTCGCTAACTGGTATAGCAAACGATTAGCTGGCCCATTTTTCGGCGGTTTTTGGCCGGCTCAGCGGGATGAACGGTTAAAAGCGTTATAATATGATAAAAAAAAGGCTACTGGGGTGGACAAGTGTGCAACTCATCATTAAAATGCGCCCAATTTGCCAAAATTCTACCTTGAAGGTGTTTTTTGCGTTGATTTAGATCGTTAAATCTGAATTAATATGCAAATATCTTGACTGAATATTCCTTGGAGGGTGTTTTGATAAAGTCAGCGTTATTGGTTCTGGAAGACGGAACCCAATTCCACGGTCGGGCCATCGGGGCAACAGGAACGGCAGTGGGGGAAGTGGTCTTCAATACGTCGATGACCGGTTATCAAGAAATCCTTACTGATCCTTCCTATTCCCGCCAAATCGTTACTCTTACCTATCCTCATATCGGCAATGTCGGCACCAATCCAGCAGATGAAGAATCCTCCCAGGTACAGGCCGCCGGCCTGGTCATTCGCGATCTGCCCCTGCTGGCCAGCAATTATCGCAGCACCGGCTCCCTGGCAGATTACCTCAAGGCCAGCAATGTGGTCGGCATAGCCGACATCGATACGCGGAAACTGACGCGCCTGCTGCGGGAAAAGGGCGCCCAGAACGGCTGCATCATCGCCGGCGATGCTCCTGACGCGGCGTTGGCGCTGCAAAAAGCTCGCCAGTTCCCGGGTCTCAAGGGGATGGACCTGGCCAAAGAAGTCAGCACCGCTGAACAGTACAGTTGGACCCAGGGCAGTTGGACGCTGGAAAATGAACTGGCCGAGCCGGTGGATGCCGCACTGCTGCCCTACCATGTGGTCGCCTATGATTATGGGATCAAGCGCAACATCATGCGCATGCTGGTAGACCGCGGCTGCCGCCTGACGGTAGTGCCGGCCCAGACGCCTGCCGCCGCCGTACTGGCGATGAATCCGGACGGCGTGTTCCTGGCCAACGGCCCAGGCGACCCGGAGCCTTGTGATTATGCGATCACCGCCATCCGGGAAATCCTCGCCACCGCTACCCCGGTATTCGGCATTTGCCTGGGACACCAGCTACTGGCCCTCGCCAGCGGCGCCAGGACGGTCAAAATGAAGTTTGGTCATCATGGCGGTAACCATCCGGTGAAGGATCTGGATGCCGGCCGGGTGATGATCACGGCTCAGAACCATGGCTTTGCGGTTGATGAAACCACGCTGCCCGCCACCCTGCGGGTAACCCACACTTCCTTGTTTGATGGCTCTTTGCAGGGCATTCACCGTACCGATAAGGCGGCGTTCAGTTTCCAGGGGCATCCGGAAGCCAGCCCCGGCCCCCATGATGCAGCGCCGTTGTTCGATCACTTTATCGAACTGATCAAGTCATACCGTTCTCAGGCAAAATAATCAGGAGTAAAGAATGCCAAAACGTACCGATATAAAAAGTATCCTGATTCTGGGTGCCGGCCCTATCGTCATCGGCCAGGCCTGCGAGTTTGACTACTCAGGCGCACAAGCCTGTAAAGCGCTGCGCGAAGAGGGCTACCGGGTTATTCTGGTTAACTCCAACCCGGCAACCATCATGACTGACCCTGAGATGGCCGATGCAACCTATATTGAGCCCATCCATTGGGAAGTGGTGCGCAAGATCATCGAAAAAGAGCGGCCCGATGCAGTGCTGCCGACCATGGGTGGCCAGACAGCGCTTAACTGCGCGTTGGAACTCGAACGCCACGGCGTTCTGGCGGAGTTCGGCGTTACCATGATAGGTGCCACCGCGGACGCCATCGATAAAGCCGAAGATCGCCAGCGTTTTGACAAGGCGATGAAGAAAATCGGCCTGGACACCGCCCGCTCCGGTATTGCTCATAATATGGAGGAAGCGCTGGCGGTCGCCGCTGATGTTGGCTTTCCCTGCATCATTCGCCCCTCTTTCACCATGGGGGGATCTGGCGGCGGCATTGCCTATAACCGCGAAGAATTTGAAGAAATCTGTGAGCGTGGCCTGGATCTGTCGCCGACCAAAGAACTGCTGATCGATGAGTCACTGATTGGCTGGAAAGAGTATGAAATGGAGGTGGTGCGCGATAAAAATGATAACTGCATCATCGTCTGTTCGATCGAAAACTTTGACGCCATGGGGATCCATACCGGCGATTCGATAACGGTCGCGCCGGCCCAGACCCTGACCGATAAGGAATATCAGATCATGCGTAACGCCTCGATGGCGGTGCTGCGTGAGATAGGCGTTGAAACCGGCGGCTCGAACGTGCAGTTCTCGGTCAACCCGAAAAACGGCCGTCTTATCATTATCGAAATGAACCCGCGGGTATCGCGTTCTTCGGCGCTGGCCTCCAAAGCGACCGGCTTCCCGATAGCCAAGGTGGCCGCCAAGCTGGCGGTGGGTTACACCCTTGATGAACTGATGAATGATATCACCGGCGGAAGGACCCCGGCGTCGTTCGAGCCTTCTATCGACTATGTGGTTACCAAGATACCCCGCTTCAATTTCGAAAAATTTGCCGGCGCCAACGACCGTCTGACCACGCAGATGAAATCGGTGGGCGAAGTGATGGCCATTGGCCGTACCCAGCAGGAGTCGCTGCAAAAAGCGCTGCGCGGACTGGAAGTCGGCGCCACCGGCTTTGACCCGCAAGTCAGCCAGGACGATCCTGAGGCGCTGACCAAAATCCGCCGCGAGCTGAAAGACGCCGGCGGCGATCGTATCTGGTATATCGCCGATGCCTTCAGGGCCGGGCTGTCGGTGGATGGCGTCTTCAACCTGACTAACGTCGACCGCTGGTTCCTGGTGCAGATTAAAGAATTGGTGAAACTGGAGGCCCAGGTAGCTGAGGGCGGCATCACCGCCCTGGACGCCGAGTTCCTGCGCCAGCTCAAGCGCAAGGGGTTCGCCGACGCCAGGCTGGCGACGCTGGCCGGGGTGGCTGAAAACGAGATCCGCAAGCTGCGTGAGAACTTTAACCTGCATCCGGTCTACAAGCGGGTGGATACCTGTGCGGCGGAATTTGCCACTGATACCGCCTATATGTACTCGACCTATGATGAAGAATGTGAGTCAAATCCTCATCAGGACAAAGAGAAAATCATGGTGCTGGGCGGCGGTCCTAACCGGATTGGCCAGGGTATCGAGTTTGATTACTGTTGTGTCCATGCCTCCCTGGCGCTGCGCGAAGACGGCTACGAGACCATTATGGTCAACTGCAATCCGGAAACCGTTTCTACCGATTATGACACCTCCGATCGGCTGTATTTCGAACCGGTAACGCTTGAAGATGTACTGGAAATCGTGCGTATCGAGAAGCCCAAGGGCGTCATTGTCCAATACGGCGGCCAGACGCCGCTGAAACTGGCACGGGCGCTTGAAGCCGCCGGCGTGCCGATCATCGGCACCAGTCCGGATGCCATCGACCGGGCAGAAGACCGGGAACGCTTCCAGCAGGCGGTCGAACGCCTGGGGCTGAAACAACCGGCCAACGCCACGGTATCGACTATCGACCACGCGGTGGAAAAAGCCGCCACCATCGGCTACCCGCTGGTAGTGCGTCCCTCATACGTGTTGGGCGGCCGGGCAATGGAAATCGTTTACGATGAGGTGGATCTGCTGCGCTACTTCCAGCATGCCGTCAGCGTGTCAAATGATGCGCCAGTGTTGCTGGATCGCTTCCTGGATGACGCGGTAGAAGTCGATGTGGATGCCATCTGCGATGGCGAAAGGGTGCTTATCGGCGGCATCATGGAGCATATAGAACAGGCAGGCGTCCATTCAGGCGATTCGGCCTGCTCGCTGCCGGCCTACACCCTCAGCCAGGAAATTCAGGATGTCATGCGCCAGCAGGTCGAGAAACTGGCGTTTGAACTGCAGGTGCGGGGCCTGATGAACGTGCAATTTGCGGTCAAGGACAATGAGGTCTATCTGATCGAGGTTAACCCCCGTGCGGCGCGGACCGTACCGTTCGTTTCCAAAGCCACCGGCGTGCCGCTGGCCAAGGTGGCGGCCCGGGTAATGGCCGGGCAGTCGTTGACGCAGCAGGGGATGCTGACAGAAGTCATCCCGCCGTATTATTCAGTCAAGGAAGTGGTGCTGCCGTTTAATAAATTTCCCGGCGTCGATCCGATCCTCGGGCCTGAAATGCGCTCAACCGGCGAGGTTATGGGCGTCGGCAGGACCTTCGCCGAAGCGTTTGCCAAGGCGATGCTTGGCAGTCAGTCGCAAATGAAGAAAAGCGGCCGGGCGTTGCTGTCGGTACGCGCCGGCGATAAACACCGGGTCGTCGATCTGGCGGCCAAGCTGCTCAAGCATGGTTTTGAACTGGATGCGACCCACGGTACCGCCGTGATACTGGGCGAAGCGGGCATCAACCCGCGACTGGTCAATAAAGTGCATGAAGGCCGCCCGCATATCCAGGATCGCATCAAGAACGGCGAATACACCTATATCGTCAATACCACCGCCGGCCGTCAGGCGATTGAAGACTCCAAGCTGATTCGCCGCAGTGCGCTGCAGTATAAAGTGCACTACGACACCACGCTTAACGGCGGCTTTGCCACTGCGATGTCGTTAACCGCCGATGCAACCGCCCAGGTGATTTCGGTGCAGGAACTGCATCAGCAGTTGAAAGGCGACTGAGTCCAGTGCGGTCGCCGGCCCTACGGGGCCGGCGTCGCATGACTTGACCGCTGTGGCCTGACTGCCGTGAAAGAGCATCGCCGATGCTCTTTTTTTATGCGCTAAAACTGATCTGCCACAGGATTGCGTTTAGTGTATATAGCGATAATGCAGCGCGCTGACCGTCGCCGGTTGGCAGAAGAAATCATCGGCTGACGTAACATGATGTCACCGGTTGGCTGAAAATAATGTCGTCTGTTGTCGGACAATGACCATTTACAGGCAGGTTTGTATGACCAGCATCATGCCAAAGCAACGGCAACGGGATATCACCCGCCTTTGTATCGATTGCGCACTGCTGCTGCTGCAACACGGCGCGGAAAGCATGCTGGTGGAACAGCTTGCCACCCGGCTCGGCAAGGCCCTGGGCGTTGGCCGCGTGGAAAGTTCGATCTCTGCCAACGCGGTGGTATTGACCACCATCGCCGATGGCTATTGCATGACATCAACGCGTAAAAACAACGATCGCGGCATTAACATGCACGTGGTGGTGCAAGTGCAGCATATTGTCATTATGGCAGAACATCGTTTGCTTGATGCCGGCGATGTGGCTAAACGTTTTGCCGCTATCAAACCGCTGCGCTATCCGCGCTGGCTGATGGTGACCATGGTCGGTCTATCGTGCGGTTGCTTCAGCCGGCTTAACGGCGGCGACTGGCAGGCGTTTGTTATTACCTGCCTGGCCAGCGGGCTGGCGATGTACGTGCGACAGGTACTTACCGGCCGCCATATGAATCCGCTGATTAACTTTTGCATCACCGCCTTTGTGGCAACCTCAGCCGCCGGCCTGCTGATGCGGGTGCCAGGGCTGTCGAGCGCTTCGCCGGTCGCGATGCCCGCCAGTGTGTTGCTGCTGGTGCCGGGCTTTCCGCTGATTAACGCAGTGGCGGATATGTTCAAGGGCCATGTGAATACCGGCCTGGCGCGCTGGACCATGGCCAGTCTGCTGACGCTCTCTACCTGTATCGGCATTGTGATGGCGATGTCCCTGTGGGGATTCGGGAGATGGTCATGAATCTGCTGTGGGCGCTGCTCGAAGATATGCTGCTGGCGGCAGTGCCGGCGCTAGGCTTTGCCATGGTGTTTAACGTGCCGGCCAGGGCGCTGCGCTATTGCGCCTTGCTGGGGGCGATCGGCCATGGCTCGCGGATGCTGATGATGCATTACGGACTGACCATCGAATGGGCCTCCCTGCTGGCATCGATTCTTATCGGCATCATCGGTATCCATTGGTCACGCTGGCTGCTGGCGCACCCGAAGGTCTTCACGGTGGCGGCGGTGATCCCGATGTTTCCCGGTATTTCGGCCTACAGTGCGATGATTTCCGCGGTTGAACTGTCCCATTTCGGCTACAGCGAACCGTTGATTGATACGCTGGTTACCCATTTTCTCAAGGCGGCGTTTATCGTTGGCGCTCTTTCCATAGGCCTGTCCCTGCCTGGGCTGTGGCTTTACCGCAAACGACCAGGCGTATAAGCCGGCGGCGATTAAGCGCTATCCGAAATTTGAGATGTCGGCCAGGTATCGCTATCGACGGCTGCGGGCACTTTCCGTATAGTGTCAGCAATTTTATTGCCTTTAAGGTTCCGTATGATAATTAGTCTGATTGCCGCTCTGGCTGTTGACCGCGTGATCGGCATGGAAAACGCCATGCCCTGGCACCTGCCTGCCGATCTGGCCTGGTTCAAGCGCCTCACGCTGCAAAAGCCGGTGATAATGGGGAGAAGGACCTATGAATCTATCGGTAAGCCGCTGCCCGGGCGCCTCAATATCGTGATGAGCCGTCATCCGGGGACCGATGACCGGGTTACCTGGGTGAGTTCAGCCCAGGAAGCGCTGGACGCTGCCGGTAATGTCGAAGAAATTATGGTGATTGGCGGTGGCAAGATCTACCATGAATTCCTGCCTCGTGCCGGCAGACTTTATCTGACGCACATTGATGCCGAAGTGGATGGCGATACCTGGTTCCCTGATTATGAACCCGACCAATGGCAGTCTACTTTCAGTGAATTCCATGATGCTGATGATAAGAATACCCATAGCTTCTGTTTTGAAATCCTCGACCGCCGTTAATCCTGCCCGGGCGCCCCAGCCGCGCCCGCCCGCGTAAACCGCATTTTTGTAACGCGGCTGTAACATACCCTGCTTATTCTTGGTCCGATGAGGCGCCATCCCCCTAGAGGATGCGCTAATACCTTGGGACAAAAATAACAGGATACTCATATATGACTCGCAAACCTGACACCTTGAATGCCGATCGTTTACGGGACCCGGGCCGCCGGAAATTGCTGGGCAATGCTGGCGCTGTCGGCCTGGCCGGATTTTTGGGCGGTGGCATCTGGAACCTGTCGGCAACCGCTGATGCGGCGACGTTGCCCGCCAACACCCGCGGACTGCTGGGGTTTAGTCCCATCGCTGCCTCTGGCGAAGATACCATCACTTTACCGCCAGGGTATCAGGCGGATATTCTTATTTCCTGGGGCGATCCGCTGTTTGCCGATGCACCGGCTTTTGATCCACAGGGAAACAACAGCGCCGACGATCAGCTAAAGCAATTCGGCGACAACAATGACGGTATGAGTTATTTTCCGATTGATGAAAATCGCGGCGTAATGGCTATCAATAACGAATACGTCAACGAGAAATATTTGTTTGCCCATGGCGGTAGTCGGGCACTGAACCTTGGGGAGGTGCGCAAATCCCAGGCAGCCCATGGGGTATCGGTATTCGAGATACGCCGTACCGCCGCAGGCAAGCCATGGCAGGTTGTCAAAGATGCCCGTTATAATCGCCGTATTACTGCCCTGACTGAAATGCGTTTCAGCGGCCCGGCTGCCGGCCATGCTCAACTGCAGACCGCGGCCGATCCGGCGGGATTGAAGGTGCTGGGCACCTTTGGCAACTGCGCCAACGGCAAAACGCCCTGGGGCACTTATCTGACCTGCGAAGAGAATTTCGACACCTATTTTGGTGCCAGTGACGCCGGCTATAAAGTTACCCCGGAGCAGGCGCTGTACAGCCTTAATGTGAAAGAGCCTGAGCGCAACTGGGCCGATTTTGACCCGCGGTTTGATCTTAGCAAAAATCCTAACGAGTTTAACCGCTTTGGCTGGATAGTCGAAATCGACCCGCTGAACCCTGCGTCAGTTCCGGTGAAACGCACTGCCCTGGGTCGATTCAAGCATGAGAATGCTGCGGTCACTATCGCTAAAAATGGCCATTTAGTGGTCTATATGGGCGATGACGAAGTGGGTGAGTACATTTATAAATTTGTCTCAGCCGAACGGGTGGATGAGAGCAATCCGGCCAAAAATGGTCAGCTGCTCGATAATGGCACGCTGTATGTGGCGCGCTTTGACAGCAATACTGACGGGGTACCCTTGAAGGGCACCGGCCAGTGGCTGCCGCTGGTGTGGGGGCAGAATGGGCTGACCAAGGAAAACGGCTTCGCCAGCCAGGCGGATATTTGCCTGTTTACCCGCAAGGCCGCCACCCAAGTCGGCGCTACCAAGATGGATCGTCCTGAATGGATTGCCGTTAATCCACACGATGGCAGGGCTTACTGCACCCTGACCAACAACAATAAGCGCGGCAATGAAGCGATGCCGCTTAACGCGGCCAACCCGCGGCCGAAAAACCTCTACGGACAAATCATCCGCTGGGATGAAGGCGGCGATGCCGCCGCCACCACCTTCGGCTGGGACATGTACGCGCTGTGCGGCAATCCGATTGCCCATCCTGAAGGGGTTTATCGCGGCAGCCCTAACATCACTGCCGAAAATACCTTTAACAGCCCGGACGGCCTGGGTTTTGATCGGGACGGCCGGCTGTGGATCCTGACGGATGGAAAATACACCAATGAAGGCGAGTATGCCGGCCAAGGCAATAATCAGATGTTGGTGGGCTGCCCGACCAGCGGTGAGATCCGCCGCTTTATGGTGGGGCCCAAATCCTGTGAACTGACCGGTATCACCTTTACGCCGGATTACCGTACGCTATTTGTTAATGTGCAGCATCCCGGGGAAGAGGGCGACTCCCATTTTCCCAACAACAGCCCGCGGCCGCGTTCTTCGGTGGTAATGATCACTCGTACCGATGGTGGCGTGGTCGGCGCACCGTCCTGAGCAGCTGACCGCTAAGGGGTTAGCGGTAGCCGGACAGCGTATGCCGCAATAGACGGGCAGCGTACCCCGCAGTAGCCGGTCAGCATACCGGCAGAAAAAAGATGAGACGGGTTCAATGAAGTGAAAGCAGGCGGCCCGCATGGAGCGGGCCGCTGTGCTGTGGATCAACCGGCGCTTTAATCGTCGCTAGCCGGGCTGATTGTCCCTTCCAGCGGCGGGGCGGTTTCCACCGCGCTTTCATCCTGCCGATTGGACGGCTGAGTGACATAACGCTGTTCTTCCCAATGAAGCAGGGTAAGATCGCCTCCCCAGCAGCAGCCGGTATCCAGCCCGTATATGTGCGCCGGGGTGCCTTTACCTTCAAGCGAAGCCCAGTGCCCAAACACGATACTGTAGTCTTCCGCGACCGGTCCGGGCAGGGAAAACCAGGGCTTCAGCGGGGCTGGAGCCTTATCCGGCGTATCCTTGCAGAACATGTCCAACTGGCCGTTAGGGAAACAGTAGCGCATACGGGTAAACACATTGGTGCTGAAGCGTAGCCGCGCCAGCCCGGTCAGTTCCGGCGACCAGTTATTCGGCATATCGCCATACATCGCATCCAGGAACAGCGGGTAGCTGTCGCTGCCAAGCACCGCTTCGACTTCGCGGGCACACTGGCGGGCGGTGTCCAGATCCCATTGGGGGGAAATCCCCGCATGGGCCATGACCAGTTTCTTCTGTTCATCCACCTGCAGCACCGGTTGGCGGCGCAGCCAATTGATAAGCTCATCGGCATCCGGCGCCTCGAGCAGCGGCGTGATGCGATCCTTGGGCTTGTTGCGGCTAATGCCGGCGAAAACCGCCAGCAGGTGCAGGTCATGATTGCCCAGCACCATACGTACGCTGTCGCCAAGCGAGCGTACCAGCCTCAGTACTTCCAGTGAGCCGGGGCCGCGGGCCACCAGATCACCGGTCAGCCACAGCTGGTCTTTCTGCTCATTAAAATCTACCTGCGTCAGCAGCGCCTTCAGCTCATCAAAACAGCCGTGGATATCCCCGATTAAATAGGTCGACATAATTAATTAATAAGTGTTGGTATGGCTAGGCGGAAGACCGGAATGGCAACCCGAAATGATTGCCCCTGATGGTCGAGCATTTCATAATGCCCCTCCATGGTACCCAGCGGCGTTTCCAGAATCGCCCCGCTGGTATACTGAAATTCGCTGCCCGGCAGGATAACCGGCTGCTCACCGACCACGCCTTCGCCTTTGACCTCGCTGGGCTTGCCATCAGCATTAGTGATAAGCCAGTAACGGCCGACCAACTGGACATTATGCCGGCCAAGATTACGTACCGTAATTGTGTAGGCAAATACATAGCGCTGCTCTTGCGGCTGCGACTGCGTTTCGACGTACATGCTCTGTACCTGTACACAAACGCGGGGTGAATTGATCATGGCAAACGACTCCTTTAAGCCTGGGACGTCGGATTCTCCGTCAGCCAGTTGGCCAGCCGACAGTACTGCTCTACCGAAATATTTTCTGCGCGCAGCACCGGATCAACGCCCAGATCTTTCAGCTGTTCTGGCGTGAACAGATTAGCAAGACTATTGCGCACGGTCTTGCGTCGTTGGTTAAACGCCTGGCTGGTAATGCGCGCCAGCACCTGCAAATCCCTGACCGGGTAGGGCAGGGTAGCATGCGGTACCAGACGCACCACAGCGGAATCCACTTTTGGCGCCGGGCGGAACGATTCTGGCGGCACTTCCAGCACCGGTATGATGTGGCAGTAGTACTGCGCCATCACGCTCAGTCGGCCATAGGCTTTGCTGTTCGGACCGGCCACCAGGCGATTGACCACTTCTTTTTGCAACATGAAATGCATATCGCGAATGGCTTCAGTATAACTGAAAAGATGAAACATCAACGGCGTGGAAATATTGTAGGGCAGGTTGCCGAATACCCGCAGCGGCTGGCCGGCCTTTGCAGCCAGCGCCGCGAAATCGACGGTCATGGCATCCTGCTGAATAATTTCCAGCTTCTGCTGCATAAACGGGTGGGTCGCCAGCCGGGCGGCCAGGTCGCGGTCCAGCTCGATGACCGTCATATGCTCCAGGCGCTCGGCGACCGGTTCGGTCAACGCGCCCAGGCCAGGGCCGATTTCGACCACTGCCTGGTCCGGCAGAGGATGGATCGCCGAGACGATAGAGTCGATGATATAGCTATCATGGAGAAAGTTCTGGCCAAATCGTTTACGGGCCAGATGGCCTTGATGAACATTATTACTCATTGCGGTTATTTATCATTTCTATGGCGAGGTTTAACGCCGTTTTGATACTGCCGGCCTCTGCTTGCCCGCTGCCCGCCAGTTCCAGCGCGGTGCCATGATCAACAGAGGTACGAATAAAAGGGAGTCCCAGGGTAATATTCACTGCCCGCCCGAAGCCCTGATACTTCAGCACCGGCAATCCCTGATCGTGATACATCGCCAGTACCGCGTCTGCATGCTGCAGGTACTTGGGCTGAAACAGGGTATCGGCCGGCAGCGGGCCGGAGAGCATGATGCCTTCGGCACGCAGGGCGTCCAGCGCCGGTATGATAACATCTATTTCCTCCCGGCCCATATGTCCGCCTTCACCGGCATGGGGATTGAGTCCGCACACGTAGATGCGAGGCTGGCCGATGCCGAAATAGCGACGCAGGTCGCCGACGAGAATGCGGATCACTTCCGTCAGGCTCTGCCGGGTAATGGCGCCGGGCACCGCCAGCAGCGGCAGATGGGTGGTAGCAAGGGCGACTCTGAGCGAATCGGTTGCCAGCATCATTACCACCCGCTCGCACTGGCTGCGCTCGGCGAAAAATTCTGTATGGCCGCTGAAGGGCAGGCCGCTATCATTGATGATGCCTTTATGCACCGGGCCGGTGACCAGGGCGTCGAATTGCCCCTGCAGGCAGCCGTCGCAGGCCCGGGCCAGGGTCTCGAGCACATAGCCGCTGTTGGCGACATCAAGTTGGCCGGCGTTAACCGGTGACGGCGTTTTGACCGCCAGTAGGCGAAGGTGGCCAGGCGGAGAAGGGGAGGCGGGGAGGTCAGAACGATACTCTTCAACCGTCAGAGGCAGCGAGAGCTGTCTGGCGCGTAACATTAACACTTCAGGGTCGGCACAGACCACCAGCTCTGCAGGCCAGGCCTGCTGGGCAAGCATCACCGTCACATCAGGGCCGATCCCGGCAGGTTCGCCGGGAGTCAGCACTATCCGGTGACTATTGACCATTGCCGTCCATGATTTTCACATAAGCAGTGGCGCGCTGTTCCTGCATCCAGGTCTGGGCTTCTTCGGCAAACTTGCGGTTGAACAGCAAGCGATACGCCCGTTCCTTTTGCGCAGCATCAGTGCGGTCCACCTGACGGGTGTCCATCAGTTGGATCAGATGCCAGCCGAAGGAGGTATGCACCGGCGCACTCAATTCCCCTTTCTTCAGACGCATGATCGCGTCGCGAAAAGCCGGATCATAAATGTCTGCTGATGCCCAGCCCAGATCGCCGCCCTGATTGGCAGAACCCGGATCCTGTGAAAGCTGTTTGGCGGCGGTGGCGAAATCGGTGCGGCCGCTCTTGATTTCCTGCGCCACTTCGCGCAGTTTGCTGTCAGCCTGCTGATCGGTCATTACCACCGAGGGACGCAGCAGGATATGGCGGGCAAGCACTTCGGTGACCGACACTTTCTGATCGCCGCCGCGCACATCATTAACGCGCAGAATATGGAAGCCGACCCCTGAACGGATCGGACCGACGATTGCGCCTTTACCCGCACCCTGCAGGCGTTCGGCAAACAGCGAAGGCAGCTCTTCAGGTTTGCCCCAACCCATCTGGCCGCCTTTCAGCGCCTGGGCATCGGCGGAGTAGGTAATGGCGAGCTTGCCGAAGTCCGCACCGCCCTTCAATTGTTCCACCAGTGTGTTGGCCAGCTGTTCGGCATCATCGACCTGCTGCTGGCTCGGATTCTCCGACAGCGGAATCAGGATATGGCTCAGGTTGAACTCGGCGCCGTTGCCGGTCTGGGCGGCAACCTGCTTGGCCAGCGAGTCCACTTCCTGCGGAAGAATGGTGACCCGGCGGCGCACTTCGCTGTTACGCACTTCGGCGATCAGCATCTCTTTGCGAATCTGGTTGCGATAGGTATTGTAGTCCATGCCGTCATAAGCCAGCCGGCTGCGAAGTTGATCTACCGACATGCGGTTTTGGGCGGCGATATTGGCGATCGACTGATCCAGTTGTTCATCGGTGATGGTCATATTGCCGCGCTGGGCAAGCTGCAAAATAATATTGTCCATCACCAGCCGATCCAGTATCTGATGCCGTAAAGTGGCATCATCAGGCAACTGTTGTTTGGCCTCGCTGGCGCTTTGTTTTACCGACTTCATCAATCCGGCCACATCGCTTTCGAGAACGACGCTGTTATCGACGACAGCGGCGACTTTATCCACCACTTGAGGTGCTGCGAACGCAGTGTTGGCGCAAATCGCCAGGCCAAGGATGAGCGTTCTCCAGTTTTTCATAACTTTTCCATTTCTATCAGCCGCATCTGCGGATTGAGGTTCAATGTATGCTCGTGTTATCAGCATTAAAATGCCCGTTGGTAAGGCAGTATGCCGGAACCCAGCATTTTTTCCGTACCCAGGCCATAATTGCTGCTCAAACCGCGCAGTTCAATGTTAAATGACACTCTCTTGTCGTATTGGCTGGTGCTGTCGGCATTGTTCCAGCCATTGATCTTGCGTTCAAAACTCACGCCCACCGCCCAGCAGCAGGTGTTGTACTGCAGGCCGATAAGCTGATCGGCAGGCTGGTTAGCCTTGGTATCATAGTAATAGCCACCGACCAGGGACCAGCGATCGACAATCGGCCAGCTGGCTATAGCGCCAACTTGCGATATGCCTTGCTGATAGCCCGGATGATTGATGTCCGGCAGCATCGCCTGGATATATTCCGGGCTGGCATAACGGTAGTTCAACTGCACCATCCGGTTCTGGTCGCGTCGGTATTCAAGCACCGCATCGCCCAGTGCCAGACTGTCCAGGCGGGTATCATACTGCAGTCCGCCTCTGACGCCCCAGCGATTGCTGATTTTCCAGTAGCTGTCACCGGCCCACACCAGGCTGCCGGTATCAGCATCTTCATTCCACCCGCTGGGCTTGTCGCTGGTGCGGGCGCGGCTGAAGTAATATATCTGACCTACGGATGCGTTGAAACGTTCAACCAATTCATCGTCATATACACGGGTGGTAACGCCGCTGGCCAATTGATTGGCCGATGCGATGCGATCAAGCCCGCTGTATGACCGGTCCCTGAACAGACCCGAGTAATCGGTCTGCAGCAGGGTGGAGTCATAAATACCGATATTGCTCTGATTCCGATAGGGCACGTACAGGTACTGCATGCGCGGCTCAAGCGTCTGAGTATAGCCGGCAGCGCTGTCCATTTCCCGGTCAAAGACCATCTTGCCATCGGTCTTGAACTGGGGCATCACCCGGTTTACCGACCCGTCCAGCACGCGACCGCTGCTGTTGGTTTCATTGAAGGTATCGAGATTATCCTGTTGATAATGGGTCGCCAGCAGCTTGGCTTCGGTATTGATGCTGCCCCAGCGGTTAGCCAGCGGCAGATTGACTGTCGGCTCGATATGCAGGCGGGTGGCTTTCGGATTATCGTTATCCACGCTGGTGAACTTGCCTGCCTGGGCGTAAATGCGGGTATCGAACGGCCCGACATCGTTCTGGTAATAGTTGATATCCAGCAGCGGTTCAGCCCGATAGGCGCTCTGGTTGCCGCTGTTGGAGAATATCTGGAATCGCTTGCTTGCCAGGGCAACGTCCCAGTGCTCGTCTGCATAGCCGGCACTGAACTTCTGCGCGGCATAGCCGTCGGTGGTGGAACCGTACTTGGAGTCAAGATCGTCAAAGTAGTTGGGATCGCTGACGCGGGTATAATCGACGTTGAAGCGCCAGACCTGGTCCATTACGCCGTTGTGTTTCCAGTAGAACATCCAGCGGTCGCTGTTGTCATCGCCGGCGTTATCACGTGCGTACTGCTTATCATCCGGCAGCCAGTCAAATTCTACCAGCCCTTCCCCTGGGGTAGAGAGATAACGGAATTCGGTCTGCAGCTGGGTGCCGCGCTTGCTCATGTAGTGCGGCGTGATGGTTGCATCGTAATTCGGCGCCAGGTTCAGGTAATAAGGGGCGCTGAATTCAAAGCCGCTGCTTTTGCCATAACTGGCTGTAGGCAATAAAAATCCCGAGCGGCGTTTGTCGCCAACCGGTAATTGCATATAAGGGCTGTAGAAAATCGGCACGCTGCCGATTTTAAAGCGTGCATTCCAGATTTCGGCGACCTGTTCTTCACGATCATGAATGACCTCGGAACCTACCACGCTCCAGCTGTCATCACCAGGCAGACAGGAGGTAAATGTCCCGTTTTCCAAAACGGTATAGCGGTTTTCACCGCGCATTTTCATGGTGTCAGCCTCACCGCGTCCCTGGCGGCCCACCATCTGGTAATCTCCCTGATACACATCGGTATCTTTGGTATTGAGATTGGACCATGCTTTAGGCCCCTTGAGCTTGATCTGGTTGTCGCCGTAATTGACATTGCCTGTGGCGGTGACCGTGCGGACCGGGTCAGTCTGGCCGGCCTGCTTCTGTTCAAGCTCGACCTGTTCGGCGGTCAGAGTGCTGTTGCCCTGCTGGATATCGACATTGCCTGAGAAAAGGGCATTATCGGGATAATTGGCCTCGGCTTTATCCGCCTGAATCCGTACCGGCAGCTCTCCCGGCGCGCCGTTGACCAGCGGTTTGGTATAGGCGGGTACGCCCAGCATACACTGGTCAGCAAGATCGGCCGACGCTTGCTGGCTGTAGAGCGCTGTCCAGATAAGGCTGGCCAGCAATGTGGGGAAACGTTTTTTCATATGCGTTTTCAGGTGTTCCGTCATACAGGGCTTCATGCCGATAAACGGTTTGAGACTATCTCACTCACCGTTACCGCGCCAGTGATAAATCCCGTCGTTTATCCGTGCACCGTTAGGCACCGCGTCAAATGACAGGTATGATAAAGCAAATTTGAGCCGACGGCATGATGAATTGAGGAGTATATGCAGTATTGGGGAAAGCTGTTAGGCGTATTATTAGGTTACATGTCCGGTGGTGGCTTCTGGGGCGTGGTGTTGGGCTTCCTCGTCGGCCATATGGTTGATAAGGCGCGCAGTTCCCGTACCCGGACTGACGGCGGCGCCGGATTCTTCAGTGAGAAGCAAACCAGGCAAGATGTCTTTTTCCGCACGACTTTTCAGGTCATGGGGCATCTGACCAAATCCAAAGGCCGGGTCACCGAGGCTGATATTCAGACGGCCAGCCTGCTGATGGAACGGATGCAGTTGCACGGAACGATACGAACCGCCGCTCAGGAGGCATTTCGTCAGGGTAAGGAACCGCAATTTCCGCTGCGCCAAACGCTGCGCGACTTCCGTCAGATCTGCTTTGGTCGGTTTGATCTTATCCGTATGTTTCTTGAAATCCAGCTGCAGGCGGCGTTTGCTGACGGATCGCTGCATCCCAACGAGCGCCAGGTGCTGTATGTGATAGCTGAAGAACTGGGCATATCGCGGATGCAGTTCGATCAGTTCCTCAGCATGATGGAAGGCGGGCAGCAGTTCGGCGGCCATACCGGTGGCGGTAATCAGGGGTATGCCGGCGGTAGCTATCAGCCCGGTGCCCGCAGCGGTCCGACGCTTGCCGATGCCTGTAAGGTTCTGGGGGTCAGTCCGACCGATGACGCCACGGTCATCAAGCGCGCCTACCGCAAGCTGATGAGCGAACATCATCCGGACAAACTTGTTGCCAAGGGGCTGCCGCCGGAAATGATGGAGATGGCCAAACAGAAAACCCAGTCTATCCAGGCGGCTTATGACCTGATTAAACAGGAGAAAGGTTTTCGCTGATCCACACTCCCGTCCCTCCATGGTCGGTAGCAGGATAACCGGCCATGCAGGCGGGGGTGCTAGCCGGTTTTATTCGCCGAAGGTTACCCTCAGAAATCCGCTTGACAGCGAAAATGAATCGGCGAATGAAAGGCCGGATGGGTGATCGCCAGTTCCTGAGCATGCAGCAACAGCCGGTCCGACAGGGCCGCTACCGCCAAGGGTGCGTAAAATCCATCGCCGAGTATCGGATGGCCGAGCGCCAGCATATGTACCCGCAATTGATGAGACCTGCCGGTAATAGGCTTGAGCAGCACCCGGGCGGTACCGTCATCGTCCAATGACAATACCTGGTATTCGGTTTGCGCCGCTTTACCGGTTTCAAAGCACACTTTCTGTTTTGGCCGGTTAGGCCAGTCGCAAATCAGCGGTAAATCCACCACCCCTTCATGCTTAGCAGGATGCCCCCAGATTCTGGCGATATACGATTTTTTCGGTTCCCGCTCCCTGAACTGGCGTTTGAGCTCGCGCTCTGCCGCTTTGGTCAACGCGACGGCGATAACGCCGCTGGTGGCCATATCCAGCCGATGCACCGATTGCGCCAGAGGATACTGGGCTTGAATGCGCGACATGATGCTGTCCCGGTGTTCCGGCGCGCGGCCGGGCACAGACAGCAGTCCGCTGGGTTTATTGACCACCATGATATGCGCATCCTGATAGAGGATATGCAGCCAGGGTTCCAGTGGGGGATTATAGCGTTCCATAGGGCTCCGGTTGCTCCCGGCGTTGATTCACGCCGGGAGACCTTGGACTTACTGATGAGTAACGACGATAAGGCGAATAGCGTCGAGGCGCCAGTTGGCTTCATCAAGATGGGCCAGAATCTGGCTGCGGCTGGTCGCGGCGGCGTCCAGTTCATCGGTACGAATGGCCGGATTAACCGCTTTCAGCGCCTCAAGGCGACTCAGCTCCGCACTGAGATTGTCATCGGCCTGTTTTCTGGCCTCCTTGATGATCTGTGCCGCTTGAACAGCAACCAGGGCTTCACTGCTTTTCAACAGGCCATGCACTTCCTGCTGTACCGCCCCGACCAGCTTGCTGGCAGTGTGGCGTTTAACCGCATTAAGCTGGCGGTTGAATTGTTCGAATTCAACCTGGGCCGCCAGATCGGTGCCGTTTTTGTCCAGCAGCAGGCGTACCGGCGTTGCCGGCAGGAAGCGATTCAACTGCAGTTTTCTCGGCGCCTGGGACTCAATGACATAAATCAGTTCCACCAGCAGGGTGCCTACCGGCAAAGCTTTGTTTTTCAGCAGCGAAACCGCACTGGTACCGCTATCGCCAGAAAGCACCAGATCCAGACCGTTGCGGATGATCGGATGTTCCCAACTGATGAACTGGGTATCTTCTCGGGATAACGCCTGTTCGCGGTTGAAGGTGATGGTACAGCCCTCTTCCGGCAGGCCGGGAAAATCAGGGACCATCATGTGATCGCCCGGCGTCAGTACGATCAGGCTGTCGCTGCGGTCGTCCTGATTAATACCGATGATATCGAACAGGTTCAGCGCGAAATTGACCAAGTGGCTGTCGCTGTCTTCGGCCGCAATAGTCTCGGCCAATGCGACCGCCTGTTCGCCACCGTTGGAATGCTGCTCCAGCAAGCGATCCCGGCCCTGCTCCATTTGCAGTTTCAGCGCATCGTGCCGCTCCCGGCTGTCGCTGATAAAGTCATCAAGTCCTTCGGTGGCGGTCGGCTCAGCCAGATAGCCGATGAGCTGGCTGTAGCCCTGATCATAAAGCGCCCGGCCGGTAGGGCAGGTGTGTTCAAACGCGTCCAGCCCTTCATGATACCAGCGCAGCAGCACTGCCTGAGCGGTATCTTCCAGGTAAGGCACATAGATGCTGATATCCTGTTGCTGGCCGATACGGTCCAGACGGCCGATGCGCTGCTCGAGCAAGTCGGGATTGAACGGCAGATCGAACATCACCAGATGGTGTGCAAACTGGAAGTTGCGTCCTTCTGAACCGATCTCCGAACACAGCAGCACTTGGGCGCCGTCGTCTTCTGAGGCGAAGTAGGCTGCGGCCCGATCGCGATCCACCAGCGACAGGCCTTCATGGAATACCGCGGCGCGTACCGCTTCGCGCTCTCGCAGT
Organism: Biostraticola tofi; assembly: GCF_004343195.1. GTDB lineage: Bacteria > Pseudomonadota > Gammaproteobacteria > Enterobacterales > Enterobacteriaceae > Biostraticola > Biostraticola tofi. Next base: position 491,606 of record NZ_SMCR01000002.1, read on the forward strand.
ACCTGCTCGAGCTGTAACGCCGTCGCCGCATGGGCGCAAATCACCAGGATTTTTTCCTGCCGGTTTTCCAGCAGGAAATTCAACAGCCATTCGACGCGCGGATCGAAATTCCACCAGGTGGCGTTCTGCCCTTCGAACTGCTGGTATATCTGCTCGGGATAAAGCATGTTGCGTGCCCGTTCATCGAGCGGCTGCTTGCCGCCCATGATACCAGCGACCTTGATAGCAGTCTGGTACTGAGCCGCCAACGGTAGCTTTATTCCGTGCAGGGTGCGGTTAGGGAAACCCTTGACGCCCTGGCGGGTGTTCCTGAACAGTACCCGGCTGGTGCCGTGACGGTCCATCAGCAGGGAGATAAGCTGACGGCGGGCGGCGCTGGCGCGAGGTTCGGGACCATCAGCCTCGGTCATCAGTGCTTCGCTGTCCTTCAGGCTCAGCATGTGACCGAGCAGGGTACGGCTTTCGTCGCCAAGAGGCTCACCATTCAGCAGCAGGGAAACGGCATCCGCCACCGGACGGTAGCGCTGCTGTTCTGCGACAAAGCTTTCGTAGTCATGGAAACGGTCAGGGTCCAGCAGACGCAATCGGGCGAAGTGGCTTTCCAGCCCCAGTTGTTCAGGGGTGGCGGTCAGCAGCAGCACCGACGGGATGGCCGCCGCCAGTTGCTCAATCACCTGATACTCACGGCTGGGGGCGTTATGGCTCCACGAGAGGTGATGGGCTTCATCGACCACCATCATATCCCATTCTGCCTCGGTCAGCTTTTCCAGGCGATCTTTATTGCGTCGCACAAAGTCCAGCGAACAGAGTACCAGCTGTTCGGTCTCAAACGGGTTATCGCTGTCCAGCATCGCTTCGGCATAGCGCTCGTCGTCAAACAGCGAAAAATGCAGGTTGAATCGGCGCAGCATTTCCACCAGCCACTGGTGCAGCAAGGATTCCGGTACCACGATGAGAATGCGTTCAGCCCGACCGGTCAGCAGTTGCTGATGAATGATCATGCCTGCTTCAATGGTTTTCCCCAGCCCGACTTCGTCCGCCAGCAACACTCTCGGAGCATGGCGTCGTCCAATCTGGGAAGCGATATGCAACTGATGGGGAATAAGGCTAGCGCGAATACCGCGCAGGCCATTCCAGTCCTGGCGAAATTGCTCACTGTGAAATTTGCGCGCCCGGTAGCGCAGGGCAAAGCGATCCATCCGGTCAATCTGGCCGGCGAACAGGCGATCCTGCGGCTTGCTGAAGGTCAGCTTGCTGTCTAGGCGGACTTCATTGAGGGTGGCATCAGTCTGTCCGGTATCCAGGCGAGTGCCGAAATAGGTCAGCAGTCCTTCCTGTTCCTGGACTGACTCAACCGCCAGTTGCCAGCCTTCATGGCTGGTCACCGTGTCGCCGGGATTGAACATCACCCGGGTTATAGGGGCGTCGCTGCGGGCGTATAGACGGTTTTCACCGGTTGCGGGGAACATCAGGGTAATCATGCGTGCATCAACTGCAACCACAGTCCCTAATCCTAATTCGCTTTCCGTATCGCTTATCCAGCGTTGACCCAGGGTAAAAGGCATATTTTCTCGGCTCGGTGTTGTGTTAGGCAAAATTTCCGGCAATAGCGCGGCTTGCCGTGGCGGGCGCAAGGCCTTTATTGCACGGCGGCAAAACTCGGTAAGGGTTTGGCATTAACATCCGGAAGGGCGCTATGTTAATGGATGAATCCTTGTTCGTCACCTGCCAATGACGCCTTTCGTATTAAAACAAACCCAGTTGACCTGATATTAAGGTGGTAAAATCGTCCTGTAAAAACGGCAGGATAGCATCGGCCACCGGTTGAAGCTGTTTATTCAGATAGTGGTCATAGTCGGGATCGGCATGCCGGCTCTCCAGCGGCTGTGGACCGGCTGTGGTTATCATATAGCTTATCCAGCCGCCGTTCTGGTATTGCTGCGGTCGTCCGTGCAGCTGATTGTAATCGTCCGCTATACGTGCCGCCCGGGCTTGAGGCGGCACGTTGCGCTCATATTCGCTCAATTTACGCCGCAGTCGCTTACGGTACACCAGCAGGTGGTCCATTTGGCCGGTTAGCGTCCTGGCCACATAATCGCGGATAAACTGCTGATAAGGCTGACGGCGGAAGATGCGTTCATACAATTGCTGCTGAAATTGCTGTGCCAGCGGCGTCCAGTCGCTGCGCACCGTTTCCAGCCCCTTGAACACCATTCTTCCCTGGTCGCAGTCCTCTACCAGACCGGCATAGCGTTTTTTGCTGCCAAGCTCCGCCCCGCGGATGGTCGGCATTAAAAAGCGGCTGAAATGGGTCTCATATTCCAGCTCCAGGGCGCTTTCCAGCCCCATCTGCTGCTGCAAATGCTGTCGCCACCAGCGGTTGATATCTTTGACTAGCTGCTGACCTATCGCATCGGCGTCGTCTCTGGCGTGGGCATGGCCCAGCCAGACAAAGGTGGAGTCGGTATCGCCATAAATGACTGAAAATCCCTGGGCTTCAATAAGCTCCCGGGTCTGATGCATGATGGCATGGCCGCGCAGGGTGATCGAGGAGGCCAGGCGCGAGTCGAAAAACCGGCAGCCCGGTGCGCCCAGAACGCCATAAAAGGCATTCATGATGATTTTCAGCGCCTGGGATAATGGCTGATTCTGATCGCGTTTGGCGCTTTCCCGGCCCTGCCAGAGTTTTTCGACAATCTCCGGCAGGCAATGATGACGGCGGGAAAAGCGGGCGCCGACAAAACCCTCGATGGTGTTGGCGTTGTCTGCATCGGCCAGACCTTCAATCAAGCCGATGGGGTCGATAAGAAAGGTGCGGATGATCGACGGATACAGGCTTTTGTAATCCAATACCAGCACCGAATCGTAAAGGCCGGGCTGAGAGTCCATGACATAACCGCCGGGACTGGCTTTTGCGGCTACATCCCCCAGATTGGGCGCGACGTAGCCCGCCCGGTGCATTCTGGGCAAGTAGAGCCAGCTGAAGGCGGCCACCGACCCGCCGCTGCGATCAGCCGCCAGCCCGGTGACGGTTGCCCGCTCAAGCAGAAAAGCCATCAGCCGGGTTTTGTCGAAGATGGCGGTAACCAGTTCACAGTCTTTCAGGTTGTAACGGGCCAGGGCGGGTTGGTCTTCCTGGTATAGACGATCGATCTCATCCATCCGCTGGTAAGGGGTTGAGATATCCTTGCCCTCTCCCAGCAGTTGTCGGGCAACGTTTTCCAGGCTGAAGGAAGGAAATTGCCAGAAGGCGGACTTCAGCGCCTCGATGCCGTCGATGATAAGCCGGCCGGTAGCGCCGGCGATGAACTGTCCCTCCCTGAAGCCATGTTCACGCCACTCCAGCGCTTTACCCTGACGTCCCAGCCGCAACGGAACGCGGTAGCGGTCGGCATGCTTTTGCAATATCCGCAGATCAAACTGCACCAGATTCCAGCCGATGATGGCATCAGGATCATGGCGTTCAAACCATTGATTGAGACGTTCAAGCAGTAAGCCTCGGCTGGCCACATACTCCAGCTTCATCTCCCTGCGGCCCGGATCGGCGCCGGAATCCTCCCCCAGCATGTACACTTGGTGCTGCCCACAGCCGTGCAGGCCGATGCAATAAAGTTCACCATAGCGGGTGGTTTCTATATCCAGCGATACCAGTCTGAGGGTGGGGCGGTAGTGTTCATCCGGCTGCAGTCCGGCGACCTTTATGGCGCCATTCGGCCCAGGCTGCCCTTCAAACCGCACCGGAGCGGTGATAAAGCGCTCCATCAGGTAGCGCTCAGGCGGGCGGATATCGGCTTCATAAAGCGGGATGCCGGCTTCTTTAAGCCGTTTCTCCGCCTTGGACAATATACGTTGCTGCCGGCAGTACAGACCGGCCACCGGGCGTCGATTGAAATCCCGCAGTTTCAGTTCACGCAGGCTGTAGTCTTCGCCGTCGGCCAGCAGTTGCCTAACCCGAGAGGCCTGTTCCTGCGGGACAAACGCCACGGCGGACTGGGGCGGCAGACTGATTTTGCACGGCCCATCATCGGTTGCCAGCCATAAATCGATGACAATGCCGTCCGCGGTATCGCGCCAGTGTCGGGTAAGGATAAATCCCTGGCGGGCGCTGCGGGCAGTCGCTGCTGTGGGAGGTTTTTGGGTCATGGTAAACCACCTGCCTGCAGGCGCAGCATCAACAACCGTATGATGGTGGTTGCCTTGGTGGCGGCTGGGCGCAATTTCATTTAAATTAGTTTGAATTGAATAATGATCATGATTATTTATACAGTATTAATGCGTTGCCGGCCAGACCGACAACCCGTGACATATAATTATATACATAGCGGGTTGACTCACCCGGCTATCAGCCGCGACAATCCGCCGGCCTATGTCGACAAGAGAAAGTTATGGAAGCCTATTTAGAACAACTGGTCACTCAATCCCTGGCTTTCTCGCTTATTGCCGTTGTCTTGGTGGCGTTTCTGGAATCGCTGGCGCTGGTGGGCTTGCTGCTGCCGGGCACCATCATGATGGCGTCGTTCGGCGCGCTTATCGGCAGCGGCCGGATTGATTTTTACAGCGCCTGGGCGGCCGGCACGGTCGGCTGCTTTATGGGCGACTGGATATCCTGGTATATCGGCCATCGTTTTAAAAAGCCGCTGAAGAAATGGTCATTTCTCAAGAAGCATCGATCGATGCTCGAGCGTACCGAGCACGCCCTGCACCGCCATAGCCTGGTCACGATCCTGGTAGGACGCTTCGTCGGCCCGACACGTCCGCTGGTGCCGCTGGTGGCGGGTATGCTGGATTTACCGCCGGCCAGATTTGCCCCGCCCAATATCATTGGTTGTCTCAGTTGGCCGCCGCTTTATTTTATGCCCGGCATTCTGGCGGGTGTGGCGATTACCATCCCCGGCGGCGGCAGTTCCCTGTTTCGCTGGCTGCTATTGTCAAGCGCAGTACTGCTGTGGCTGGCGTGCTGGCTGGCCTGGCGTTGGCTGCGTCATGGCCGGCGGGGCAGCGATCGTCTGGCCAGCTGGCTGCCGCTCTCACGGCTGCGCTGGCTGGCCCCGCTGTGTATGGCGGCGGCGGTGGTCGCAGTGCTGGTGGTAAGTCAGCATCCGTTGATGCCGGCCTATGCCCATCGGGTGGGTCAGGTTATGGCCTTACCGTGGTGATGCCCAGTATCGCCGCTTCGGGTGCCTCTCCGCTGACCAACGGTGCCGTCGGGCCGTCGTAATAAATCCGGCCATCGACCACCAGCAGGGTGCGTGGGGCGATACGGACCGCATCGTCCAGGTTGTGGGATACCATTAAAAGGGTCAGTCCATGCTCATCGCACACCTCGCTGAGGTGTTTGAGCATCTCGCTGCGCAGTGCCGGATCCAGGGCAGAGAAAGGCTCATCCAGCAGCAGGATCGGCTGGCGCCGAACCAGACAGCGCGCCAGCGCGGCGCGTTGTCGCTGACCACCGGATAACTGCCCCGGCAGTCGGTCCAGCAACTCCCCCAGGCCTACCCGCTGTGCAACCTGCCGGCGCAATTCCTGCTGGGATGGCGTCAGTTTCAACCCCGGATCCAGCCCCAGGCCGATATTCTCCGATACGGTCAGGTGGGAAAACAAATTATTCTCCTGAAACAGCATCGATACCGGTCTGGCGGCGGGGGCCGTGTGGCGGTGATCACGGCCATCCAGGGTGATGGTGCCGCTGCTGGCCGGCAAAAAACCGGCAATCAGATTCAGCAACGTGCTCTTGCCGGCGCCGCTCGGCCCCAGCACCGCCACTTTTTCGCCGGCGTTGATCTGAAGATCGAACCGGATGGGCAGGTGCTGCCAGATCCAGGTCACTTTAGCCAGATTTATCATTGGGCCCCGACAGTTTCTCAATCACGGTGAATAACAAAAAACAGAGTATCAGCAGCATCAAAGCGGTTACTGCACCATCCTGGCTGCGGTAGGCGCCGATCTGCTGGTATAGGTAAAGCGGCAAGGTGCGGAACTGTTCATTGCCGAACAGCGCCATAATGCCGAAATCGCCGACCGATAGCACTGAAGCGAAAGCCATCGCCCGGCCAACCGGCTGGCGCAGTGCCCGCCACTCCATGAGCCGCAGTCGATTGAAACCGGTAATATTCAGCGACAGGCACAGCCGGTTATAGCGCTCGGCCAGATCAAGCATCGGATTGTCCAGCACCTTCAACGCATAGGGGATCGCCATCAGGGCATTAGTCAAAATAACCGGGGCATAGGGGGATTCAGGCATGCCGATGGTGTCGTTGGTCAACAGGAAAAAACCGGTCGCCAGCACAATACCCGGCATGGCCAGGATCAGCATGCCGCTCAGCTCCAGCCACTGGGCCGGCCATGGTTGCTGTCGCAGGCGAAGCTCCCGGCTGCTCCACAGCAGCATCATCGTCAGCACCACCGAAACCAGCCCAGCTGACAGGGCAATCACCGTGGAGGTCAGCAGGGCGGACCACAGCGCCTGCTGTTTCAGCACGCTTAGCCAGGCCTGGTTGAGGCCGCCGGTGACCACCGCCAGCAGCGGCGGCAGCAGCAGCAGCAGGGCGGCGGCAATGGTAAACCCGTCGGTCAGCCGACGGCGGCGGCTGTCCTCAGGATTGCGCCAGGGCGCCTCGCGGGTTTCCCCGACCGGAAAGGCCTGGGTCAGGCGCTGGCTCATCAGCACCAGCCCCAGGCAGCAAAGCATTTGCAGCAGGGCCAGCATCGCTGCGCGGCCAGGATCGTAGTCGTAGCTCAGTGCCTGATAAATGGCCAATTCGATGGTGGTCGCCTTCGGACCGCCGCCGAGCGATAGTACGGTGGCGAAACTGGCGAAGCAAAGCATAAATATCAGGCCGGCCGCCGGCAGCAACTGACGCCGCATAAAAGGCCATTCGACAAACCGGAACAGGTGCCAGCCGCGCATATTGAGCTGGGCGGCTATCTGGCGCTGTTCAGTCGGAATGCCGTCAAGGGCTTGCAGCAACAGACGCGTTGCCAGCGGCAGGTTGAAAAATACATGTGCCAGCAAAATGCCCTGCAGGCCATAAGGAGAGAAATGATAGGGCAGTTCCAGCCAGCCGCAGAGCTGGGCCAGCCAGCCCTGACGGCCATACACGCTCAGTAGGCCGAACACCGCCACCAGCACCGGCAGCACCAGCGTCATGCCGCAAAAGCGCAGCAGCAGCAAACGGCCGGGAAAGCGTCGCCTGAATAGCGCCCGTGACAGGAAAATCGCCGGTATGACCGAAAGCCATGCCGACAGAAATGCTTGCCAGAAGGTGAACCGCACTACGTGCCACAGATAGCTGTCGGATAAAAAACTCTGCCAGTCCGGCATCGGCGCGTGTAACCACAGTGCGCCGAACGCCGTCAGGGCGACGGCGACCAGTAGCAGGGCTGCGGTCAGCCCAGGCCAAAGCCAGCGTTTCGTCACTGGCTGACGGCTTGTTGCCAGGCTCGGACCCAGCCGCTGCGTCCGGCTTCGAGTTCATCCGGAGTGAACGTCAAGGTCTTTTGCGGTACTGGGCCGAAGCCGGCGGGCAAGTCGGTTTTCATCACCGGATACATCCAGTTACCTTTGGGAATCGCCTGCTGGAAGCCCGGTTCAAGCACAAAATTCATAAAGCGCTGGGCAAGCGCGGGATGCTTGCTGGCAGCCAGTCGACCTGCCACTTCGACCTGAAGATAATGGCCTTCACTGAACGGCGCCGCGGCGTAGTTATCTTTATGCTCTGCAACGACATGGTAGGCCGGAGAGGTGGTGTAGCTCAGCACCAAATCCGCTTCGCCTTTCAGGAACAAGCCATAGGCTTCACTCCAGCCCTTGGTCACGGTAACGGTTTTCCTGGCCAGCTTCTGCCAGGCGTCAGGCGCTTGGTCGCCGTAGACTTTCTGCATCCACAGCAGCAGACCCAGACCGGGGGTGCTGGTGCGCGGATCCTCATAAATGATTTTCAAAGGCGCAGTGCTTTCCACCAGTTCATGCAGGCTTTTTGGCGGATTGGCGATTTTGTTCTTATCGTAGACAAAGGCAAAATAGCCGAAATCAAACGGCAGGAACGTCTTGTCGTTCCAGCCGTCCGGCAGGGCAAGGGCAGCGGTATCGACCTGGTGTTCGGCGAAAAGCCCGCTGTCATGGGCGGCCTTCAACAGATTGTTGTCCAATCCGAGCACCACATCAGCCTTGCTGTTTTTGCCTTCCATACGTAAACGGTTCAGCAGCGAAACCCCGTCTTCCAGGGCGACATATTTCAATTCGCAGGCGCAATCGGCTTCGAATGATTTTTTGATTGCCGGTCCTGGCCCCCACTCGGAAGCAAAGGAGTCATAGGTATAAACGGTGAGTACAGGCTTGGCCAGCGCCGGGGCGGCGACCATCAGTAATAGGCAGGATAACCATTTTTTCAACACTTTGCGCTCCTGAGAATGAAGATGGCAAAGGTTTTGAGCACGCCGGAAGCACTCTCAAATCCCTTCGCCGGTATTAACCGGATCAGGTTCGACGGGTATACTCTCAGCTGGCTTAACCGGATGTCATTTCCAGTTAAGCGCCGCACCCCGTTGAGAACGAACTTCAGTATAATCGGTTCAGCGCGGGCTTAACAGTGCTGTGGCGTCGGGCGGCGTAAACCAGGCGGATTTAAAATCAAACCAGCCGAGGGCATTCATGCGAATGCCGCGCATGTAGTCCCCTGTGCTTTCCCCTGCAGCTTATGCCGATGACAAACGTATATGCTGAGTGAGGGTGAATTCACCTGCCGTGGGCAACTGGCCGCGGTTTTTTTTAGGTCATAAGGGCGGGATAATGGACTCTGACCTGCAGGCAGGCCAGAGAAGGTTGACGGATTTCAGTGCAGAAACGCCGGCTGCTTGGCTTCATAGGCGCTGATCGCTGTATCGTGCTGCAGGGTCAGGCCGATGCTGTCCAGACCGTTTATCATGCAGTGACGACGAAAACCGTCGATTTCAAACGGATAACGATTATCGCCGGCTATCACCAGCTGGTTTTGCAGATCAACGGTAAAGGTCATCCCTTCCTGGCTTGCCACCAGCGCAAACAGTGCATTTATCTGCACGTCAGGCAAGGTTATCGGCAGCAACTGGTTGTTGAAACTGTTGCCATAGAAAATATCGGCAAAGCTTGGGGCGATAACCGCGTGAAAGCCATAATCAGTCAGCGCCCAGGGCGCATGCTCGCGCGACGATCCACAGCCGAAATTCTCCCGCGCCAACAGGATACTGGCGCCTTTATAGCGCGGCAGGTTAAGCACGAATTCCGGATTAGGCTGCTGGCCGGCGTCGTCCAGATAGCGCCAGTCATTGAATAAATGCTGTCCAAAGCCGGTACGGGTCACTTTCTGCAGAAACTGCTTAGGGATAATCGCATCGGTATCCACGTTAGCGGCATCCAGCGGCACCACCAGCCCGGTATGTTGGGTAAATTTTGCCATCATCAATCTCTCTTAATTCAGTTCGCGGATATCGGCGAAATGGCCGGTGACCGCCGCCGCCGCCGCCATTGCCGGGCTGACCAGATGCGTGCGTCCGCCTCTGCCCTGACGGCCTTCAAAATTACGGTTGCTGGTGGAGGCGCAGCGTTCGCCGGGGTTCAACCGGTCGTTGTTCATCGCCAGGCACATAGAGCAGCCGGGCAGGCGCCATTCAAAACCGGCGGAAATGAAAATCTGATCCAGCCCTTCGGCTTCGGCCTGGGCTTTGACCGGCCCGGACCCGGGAACCACGATGGCCTGTACGCCATGGGCGACTTTACGCCCTTTGGCAATCGCCGCCGCCGCACGCAGATCTTCAATACGGGAATTGGTACAGGAACCGATAAACACTTTATCGATAGCCACCTCGGTCAGACGGATACCTGGCTGCAGGTCCATATAGGCCAGGGCCTTGGCCGCCGAACTGCGTTCAACCGGATCGCTGAAAGAGTCCGGCGAGGGAATAATCTGGTTGATGGCGATAACCTGGCCAGGGTTGGTGCCCCAGGTGACCTGCGGTGCGATATCGCTGGCATCCAGCTGGACCTCTCTATCGAATACCGCGTCATCATCAGATTTCAGGGTGCGCCAGTATGCCACGGCCTGCAGCCAGTCATCGCTTTTCGGCGCGAACTGGCGGCCCTGCAGATAGGCATAGGTAATATCGTCAGGGGCGACCAGACCCGCCTTGGCACCCATTTCGATCGCCATATTGCACAGCGTCATGCGGCCTTCCATGCTCAGCGAGCGGATAGCCTCGCCGCAGAATTCCACTACATGGCCGGTGCCGCCGGCGGATCCGATCTTGCCTATCACCGCTAACACGATGTCCTTGGCGGTAATGCCCGGCGCTGCGGTGCCGGTCACTTCCACTTTCATGGTGCGGGCACGGCCTTGCTTCAAGGTCTGGGTGGCCAGCACATGTTCGACCTCCGAGGTGCCGATACCAAATGCCAGTGAACCGAACGCGCCATGGGTAGCGGTATGGGAGTCACCGCAAACGATGGTCATGCCGGGCAGCGTCATACCCTGTTCCGGGCCAATAACGTGAACGATGCCCTGGAACGGGTGATTCAGGTCATACAACTGTACGCCGAATTCGGCACAGTTTTTTATCAGCTCCTGCATCTGGATGCGCGCCATTTCGCCGCTGGCGTTAATGTCTTTGGTCTGGGTCGAGACATTGTGATCCATGGTGGCAAAGGTTTTGCCGGGCTGGCGCACCGGGCGGCCCATGGCGCGCAGGCCATCAAATGCCTGGGGAGACGTCACTTCATGTACCAGGTGACGGTCAATGTACAGCAACGGTGTTTCATCGGGCGCTTCATGAACCACATGCGCATCATATAATTTTTGGTATAACGACCTGCCCATAATAATTATGCCTCTTGAGTCATAAAGTCGGCGATGACGGTGCCGATTTCATCGGTGCCGATGGCCTGGCCCTCACCCGCCAGATCCGCCGTCCGATATCCGGCTTCCAGCGTCTTGTTTACTGCCTGTTCAATCGCATCGGCGGCCTCATCCAGCCCCAGGCTGTAACGCAGCAGCAGAGCAGTGGAAAGGATCTGTGCGATCGGATTGGCCAGATTCTTACCGGCGATATCCGGCGCGGAGCCGCCGGCCGGTTCGTACAGGCCAAAACCCTGCTCGTTGAGGCTGGCCGAAGGCAGCATGCCCATTGACCCGGTAATCATGGCGCATTCATCGGACAGAATATCGCCGAACAGGTTAGAGCACAGCAGCACGTCAAACTGCGACGGGTCTTTGATAAGCTGCATCGTGGCATTGTCGATATACAAATGAGCCAGTTCGACATCGGGATAATCGCTGGCGATTGCATTGACCACTTCGCGCCACATAATCGAGCTTTGCAACACGTTCGCTTTATCGATTGAGGTGACTTTGCTGCGGCGTTTACGCGCAGATTCAAAGGCAATGCGGGCAATGCGTTCAATCTCGAAGCGGTAATAAACTTCAGTATCAAAGGCCCGTTCATGCATGCCGGTGCCTTCGCGCCCCTTGGGCGTACCAAAGTAAATGCCGCCGGTCAGTTCACGTACGCACAGAATATCGAAGCCGCGTGCGGCGATATCGGCCCGCAGCGGGCAGAATTCTTCCAGGCCCTGGTACAACCTGGCCGGACGCAGGTTGCTGAACAATTTAAAGTGTTTGCGTAATGGCAGCAGCGCGCCGCGCTCGGGCTGTCCGTCCGGCGGCAAATGCTCCCATTGAGGTCCGCCGACCGAGCCGAACAGAATAGCATCGGCCTGCTCGCAGCCGCTGACGGTTGCCGGCGGTAATGGACTGCCGTGACGATCGATCGCCGCGCCGCCGACGTCATACTCGCTGGTGGTAATGCGTACCTGAAAACGGCGGCGGACGGCGTCCAGCACCTTATATGCCTGGGCCATGACTTCTGGTCCGATACCGTCTCCGGGTAAAACTGCAATGTGGTATGTGCGGGTCATGATTACACCGTTTCCTGGAAATCCTGTTTGTTATTGTGTTGTAAGCGCTGCAGCTCTTTTTCAACCTGTTGCGCACGCCAGATATTGTTCATTACATGCACCATCGCCTTGGCGGAAGACTCGATGATATCAGTCGCCAGACCGACACCGTGGAAGCGTCGATTATTGAAGTCGACCACGATATCCACTTGGCCCAGGGCATCGCGGCCGTGCCCTTTGGCGGTTAACTGATATTTTTGCAGGGTGATGGGATAATCGGTGATCCGGTTCAATGCCTGATAGACCGCATCTACCGGGCCGTTACCGGTAGCGGCCTCGGCCTTGATGTCATCGCCGCAGGCCAGTTTCACCGATGCAGTGGCGATAGCTTGCGATCCTGACTGCACGCTGAAATAATCCAGCCGGAAATGCTCTGGCTCTTCCTGCTGTTTATTGATAAACGCCAGCGCTTCAAGATCATAATCAAATACCTGGCCTTTTTTGTCCGCCAGCTTCAGGAACGCGCTGTACAGCTCATCCATGCTGTAGTCGCTTTCCTGGTAGCCCATTTCCTGCATGCGGTGCTTAACCGCCGCGCGTCCTGAACGGGAAGTCAGGTTCAACTGCACTTCTTTCAAACCGATAGTTTCCGGCGTCATGATTTCGTAATTTTGACGATTTTTCAGTACGCCATCCTGATGGATACCCGAAGAGTGGGCAAAGGCATTGGACCCGACAATCGCTTTATTGGCTGGTATAGGCATGTTGCACAGTTGACTGACAATCTGGCTGGTGCGGTAAATTTCCTGATGATTGATGCCGGTATGGACACCCATGATGTCTTCCCGCACTTTAATCGCCATGATCACTTCTTCAAGCGCGGTATTGCCGGCGCGTTCGCCGATGCCGTTCAGCGTCCCTTCAACCTGCCGCGCGCCGGCCTGAACGGCGGCGATGGAGTTACCTACCGCCATGCCCAGGTCGTCGTGGCAGTGCACCGAGATAATGGCTTTATCGATATTGGGAACGCGATGGTACAGAGAAGTGATAATGCCGCTGAACTGGGTGGGAGTAGTGTAACCAACGGTATCGGGGATATTGATGGTGGTCGCGCCGGCATTGATGGCCGCCTCAACTACCCGACACAGGTTGTCAATCGGGGTACGTCCGGCATCTTCGCAGGAAAATTCCACATCATCGGTGTAGCGACGGGCCCGTTTGACGGATTGGACCGCCATCTCCATGACCTGGTCGAAGCTGCGCTTCAGCTTTGATTCAATGTGCAAGGTAGAGGTGGCCAGGAAGACGTGGATACGGAAGGCCTCGGCAATGCGCAGCGCCTCGGCCGCGACGTCGATGTCTTTCTCAACGCAGCGCGCCAGACCGCACACCCGACTGTTTTTGATTTGGCGGGCAATGGTCTGTACCGATTCAAAATCGCCGGGAGAGGATACCGGAAAACCGACTTCCATAACATCAACCCCCATTCTCTCCAGCGCCAGGGCGATTTGCAGCTTCTCTTTGACACTCAGACTGGCCTGCAATGCCTGTTCACCATCACGCAGCGTGGTATCGAAAATAATGACTTGTTGGCTCATGCTTTACCCTTATCCGGTTTTCGTGCGCACTGCAGACATAAAAAAACCCGCGCAGTGCGCGGGTTTTTATCTGGGACGGTGAAGTCAGTTCTAAACTCCGTGTACCAGCGTACCGCGCAAAGAAGATGCGAGTAGTAGTAGGCCTAGTAGACGGAAAGAAGAAGCAAACATAAACTGATAGCGTCCCGTGTAATTCTGTTGAAGTACTATTATTGGTACAGCATGTCTGCCGGGCTGTCAACCCTTCACCGGGCACGCTTAACGGACTGAGATCAACTACCTACGCTTACCCTGCTGTAATTTATCCATTGGGCATGATATAAGCAGCGTTTATAGGGTTTTTTCCAGCGTTTTATCATGCAAAGCCTGCATACAGCAGAGCAATGTCTAATGGCACATAATTAAGAAGGTTTTTTGCCAATTGCCTGCATGATTAACAGGGGTTATCGTAACTGGCTAACAATTCAAATAACAATAAGTGATTAAGAGGCCGTTTAATGTCCCTGTACCCCGCGACAGCAGGAAAGCAATCCGTTGTCGACGAACCTATTAGTAAGCCCGGAGGCAAACCCATGGAGATGTTGTCAGGAGCCGAGATGGTGGTCCGGTCGTTAATCGATCAGGGCGTAAAGCAAATATTCGGTTATCCCGGCGGTGCGGTGCTGGATATTTATGATGCGCTGCATACGGTAGGTGGGATTGACCATGTGCTGGTTCGCCACGAGCAGGGCGCGGTACACATGGCTGATGGCTATGCCCGCGCCACCGGTGAGGTGGGCGTGGTGCTGGTCACCTCGGGTCCGGGAGCGACCAATGCTGTCACCGGTATTGCCACCGCCTATATGGACTCGATTCCGCTGGTGGTCATTTCCGGGCAGGTCGCCAGCTCGCTGATTGGCTACGACGCCTTCCAGGAATGCGACATGGTGGGCATTTCGCGCCCAGTGGTAAAGCACAGTTTCCTGGTCAAAAAGACCGAAGATATTCCTTCCACCCTGAAAAAGGCTTTTTACCTGGCCTCTACCGGGCGTCCGGGGCCGGTGGTGATTGACCTGCCGAAGGATATCCTCAATCCGGCAGCCAAGCTTCCCTACATCTATCCAGAAACGGTATCGATGCGTTCCTATAACCCGACGGTTCAGGGACATAAAGGGCAGATCCGCCGAGCGCTGCAAACCCTGCTGGCGGCCGAGAAGCCGGTTATCTATACCGGCGGCGGTGCGATAACCGCCGACTGCCATCAGGAACTGCGACAGTTGGCTGAGCAGTTGAATCTGCCGGTGGTGAGTTCACTGATGGGTCTGGGCAGTTTCCCCGGTACCCACCGCCAAAGCCTGGGTATGCTTGGCATGCATGGTACCTATGAAGCCAATATGGCGATGCATAACGCCGATGTGATTTTCGCTGTCGGCGTGCGCTTTGATGACCGCACCACCAACAATCTGGCCAAATACTGTCCTGACGCCACTATTCTGCATATTGATATCGATCCGGCGTCGATTTCC
Organism: Biostraticola tofi; assembly: GCF_004343195.1. Lineage (GTDB taxonomy): Bacteria > Pseudomonadota > Gammaproteobacteria > Enterobacterales > Enterobacteriaceae > Biostraticola > Biostraticola tofi. The sequence continues at coordinate 506,632 of NZ_SMCR01000002.1, forward strand.
AAGACGGTCAATGCCGATATTCCTATTGTCGGCGATGCCCGCCAGGTACTGCAGCAGATGCTGGAACAGTTGCCTCAGGCCGACGTGGTTCAGTCGTTCGATGGCTTGCGTGACTGGTGGCGGCTGATTGAGCTTTGGCGTGAGCGCCAGTGTCTCAGGTACGATACCCAAAGCGATAAAATCAAACCTCAGGCGGTCATTGAAACTCTGCATCGACTCACCAACGGGGATGCTTATGTGACCTCGGATGTCGGTCAGCACCAGATGTTTGCTGCGCTCTATTACCCGTTTGATAAACCGCGCCGCTGGATCAATTCCGGTGGTCTGGGCACCATGGGATTCGGCCTGCCGGCGGCACTGGGCGTCAAGCTGGCATTGCCCAATGAAACGGTGATCTGTATTACTGGCGATGGCAGCATCCAGATGAATATCCAGGAGCTTTCCACCGCGCTACAGTATGATCTGCCGATCGTCATCGTCAGCCTCAATAACCGCTATCTGGGCATGGTGAAACAGTGGCAGGACATGATCTATTCCGGTCGTCACTCCCAGTCCTATATGCAGTCACTGCCTGATTTTGTCAAACTGGCAGAAGCCTACGGCCACGTCGGTATCTCCATCAGTTCACCGGACCAGCTGGAGAGCGGCCTCGCCAGTGCGCTGGCGGTGAAAAACCGTCTGGTGTTCGTGGATGTGCTGGTGGATGGCACTGAGCATGTATATCCCATGCATATCCGCGGCGGCGGCATGGATGAAATGTGGTTAAGTAAAACGGAGAGGACCTGATCATGCGCCGTATTTTATCTGTGTTACTGGAGAACGAATCCGGCGCGCTGTCGCGAGTAATTGGTTTGTTTTCCCAGCGGGGCTACAACATTGAAAGCCTGACGGTGGCGCCGACTGATGATCCGACGCTGTCGCGCATGACCATCCAGACCGTGGGAGATGCCAAGGTTCTGGAGCAGATCGAAAAACAGCTGCATAAACTGGTGGACGTGCTGCGGGTCAGTGAACTGGGCCAGGGGCAGGGCAGCCATGTCGAGCGTGAAATTATGCTGGTCAAGGTTCAGGCCAGCGGTTTCGGCCGCGAAGAGGTCAAGCGCTGCACCGAGATTTTCCGCGGCCAGATAGTCGATGTGACGCCGGCGCTTTATACCGTCCAGCTGGTCGGCACCAGTGACAAACTGGATGCCTTTCTGGCCGCCATCCGCGATGTTGGCGAAATTGTCGAAGTTGCCCGCTCGGGTATCGTCGGGCTGGCGCGCGGCGATAAAATCATGCGCTAGCCGCCGGTAAGCCGGTTCATATTTGCCGATATGCACTATTACCGGAGGGGGGTCAATCCCTCCGGTGGTTAATTTCTGCTTAGTGATTTCAAGCGTTAGTTGTAGCATAGTTGAATTCCCTGATGAGACTATGGACATCACGGACAAGGAATTAACTCACGCGTAAAGGGGCGAATGTGAAACTGGATGAAATCGCGCGTCTGGCTGGTGTTTCGCGCACAACTGCCAGTTATGTCATCAACGGCAAAGCGAAACAGTACCGCGTAAGCGATAAAACCGTCGAAAAAGTCATGGCGGTAGTCAGAGAATATAATTACCATCCAAATGCGGTTGCCGCCGGTCTCAGGGCCGGCAGAACCCGCTCCATCGGCCTGGTGATCCCCGATCTGGAAAACACCAGCTACACCCGTATCGCCAACTATCTGGAACGACAGGCGCGTCAGCGGGGTTACCAGTTATTGATAGCCTGTTCTGAAGATCAGCCTGACAACGAAATGCGTTGCGTCGAGCATCTGCTGCAACGGCAAGTCGATGCGATTATCGTCTCTACCGCCCTTCCGCCGGAACACCCCTTTTATCAACGCTGGGCCAACGATCGCTTTCCCATTATCGCGTTGGATCGGGCGCTGGATCGCGAGCACTTTATCAGCGTCGTCGGGGCGGATCAGGAAGATGCCGAGATGCTGGCCAGTGAACTGCGCAAGCTGCCGGGCGAGTCGATTGTCTATCTGGGCGCGCTGCCCGAACTGTCGGTCAGTTTTTTGCGAGAGCAGGGATTCCGCCAGGGATGGGGCGACGATCCGCGTCAGCCGGATTTCCTCTATGCCAACAGTTATGAGCGCTCGGCCGCCGCGGCGCTGTTCAGTCGCTACCTGGAGACCAGACCGATGCCCGAGGCGCTATTTACCACCTCGTTTTCCCTGCTGCAGGGGGTAATGGACGTGACGCTCAAGCAGCAGGGCCGGCTGCCGTCCAACCTGGCCATCGCCACCTTCGGCGATCACGAACTGCTGGATTTCCTGGACTGTCCGGTGTTGGCGGTGGCGCAACGGCATCGCGATGTCGCTGAGAGGGTGCTTGAGCTGGTGCTGGCCAGCCTGGACGAACCTCATCGGCCTAAGCCGGGCCTGACGCGCATACGTCGGAACCTGTTCAAGCGTGGCCGGTTAAATCGAGGTTAGCAGGTGGGATTTCTACGGCAGTATTCAGTCTGCTGCCGTATTCAGCGGTAAATATGCCGCAGTGTTGCGCAGTACCTTACCGCCGTCATGTCACAGATTGACATAGCCGGAAACCCTGAACAGCCGCCGGCAATACTCGAGAAAATAACCATAAAGCACGCCCAGCAGCATGGAACCGATAGCATTGCCGGTTACCGCTGTCATGATCTGCTGCATATCCGCACCTACTGCCCACAAAATCAGCACATACACCGGCGACTGAAAGCTGACATAGGCCAGCAGATCGGTCAGATTGCGTATCCACAGGCGATTGGGCGCATAGCGTCTGGCCAGTCGCATGGCTGCATCGCGATATTGTCCATAGGGCCAGGCGATGACAATGTTGACCGGGATCGACAGCAGCCGGGAAGATAAAGATTGTTCGACGCTCATGCCTGACAGCAGGATTTCAATCGCCATGCCGGCGACAAAACAATATACCACCAGGGCAAAGGTGTCTGCCGCTGCACTACGCAAACGGGAAGATCGCCAGAACATGCTGCTCGCTCCACTACTCAAAAAGGCCTGCTGAGGATCCGCTATAAGAAGTGTCACAGTCAATTGTAGCGGTATGATTTTGATGCTTAGAGTACATCACTGCATTGATATTTATAACTAGGCGAAAATATTTATTTTTAGCCAATTAGCAGACTTAATGACTGGCTTTATCATTTTGGGTGCCTTAGCAGGCTATATCACACCGTTAACTTAAGAAAACTAAATGAATTCAAAGAATTGATAAAAAAGCGGCTACCTGGTAGCTAAATATTCTTTTGCGGCAAATCGGCTTCAGGCGTATTATCCCCCCGGCCGTTTTAGGATTAATCCGTGCGACGCAATTAATGCAAGAATTGTGGAATTAAAATGGTTGCAAAAACGCCACCCAGCAAGTAAATAAAAGTAAAGTTGTTATTTAATTAAGCCACTGGCGTTCATTGCTGCTGTTTAATTGGTTTAAAATAATTCCACAAGCATTAAACAGACTTTTGCTTAACCTGACGTGTAACCACGCGTTTTACTGCACGACGCAGGGGGGAGCCAGGGCTGAACGGAAGCTGACTTGGAAAGTACACGCCCCGCACAGATTCCAATTCGCTGTATTTGAGTCTTTTACATTTTTTTAAACGCATTCTCGGTAATTATGAATATCATGATGTTATTTTTACGCTTTTTGATCGTCATTTTTCTAATTCCTCCCAATGGTTGTTACTCCTTACATAAATAATCCCTCGTAGACTCCTTAGTTACTTGACAATGTTTTATTACCATTCGTACACTCTTTTGCGTGGGGATTTGTGGGGTAAAGTGGTGTCTCTGGGTTTAAAGGGGTAGAACTGGGTATGTTTCGTGGAGCAACCTTGGTTAACCTCGACAGCAAAGGCCGGCTTGGCGTGCCAACGCGATACCGAGAAAAGCTGCACGAGGAGTCGGATGGATTGATGGTCTGCACCATCGATCTCCATCAGCCATGCCTGTTGCTTTACCCTTTACCCGAATGGGAGATTATCGAGCAGAAACTGTCGCGTTTATCGAGCATGAACCCACTGGAACGTCGCGTTCAACGCTTATTGCTTGGGCATGCAAGCGAGTGCCAGATGGACAATGCCGGCCGCATACTTATCGCGCAAACGCTAAGACTGCATGCCGGACTGACCAAAGAAGTGATGCTGGTTGGACAATTCAACAAATTTGAATTGTGGGATGAACAGACCTGGTATCAACAAGTCAAGGAAGATATAGACGCTGAACAGTCCGCTCAGGAACCACTCTCTGACCGACTGCAAGACTTATCATTATAGCCATGTCAGAAAATTATACTCATACCACTGTTTTGCTTGATGAAGCAGTCAACGGCCTCAACATACGTCCGGACGGGATTTATATAGACGGTACTTTTGGTCGCGGAGGGCATACCCGGCTTATTCTGTCTCAACTGGGACCAGAAGGCCGGTTGCTGGCTATCGACAGGGATCCTGAAGCGATCAAGGCTGCCGGTGAAATCAACGATCCTCGTTTCACCATTATTCACGGTCCCTTTTCCGAAATGGCCCGCTATATGTCAGAGCGGGGCCTTTGCGGTCAAGTAGACGGCATCCTGCTGGATCTGGGCGTGTCTTCTCCGCAGCTTGATTCCCCGGAACGCGGCTTTTCATTCATGCGCAATGGCCCGCTGGACATGCGCATGGATACGACCCGCGGTCTGTCTGCGGCCGAGTGGCTGGTCAAGGCAGATGCCGACGATATCGCCTGGGTGTTGAAAACCTTCGGCGAAGAACGCTTTGCCAAACGTATCGCCCGCGCCATCGTGGAGAGAAATCTGCAGATGCCGATGACCACCACCCGCGAACTGGCCGAGCTTATTGCCGATGCCAGCCCGTTTCGCGACAAGCATAAGCATCCGGCGACCCGCAGCTTCCAGGCGATACGGATTTACATCAACAGCGAACTTGAAGAGATTGAAAAGGCGCTCGACGGTACGCTTGAGATCCTGGCGAACGGCGGCAGGCTATCGGTTATCAGTTTCCACTCGCTGGAAGATCGCCTGGTGAAGCGTTTTATCCGCCATCACAGCCGTGCGCCTCAGGTGCCTGCCGGCATGCCGCTGACTGAACAGCAGATTGCCGAATACGGCGGTGCCCGCCAGTTAAAAGCGGTAGGTAAAATGCAGCCGTCGGAGCAGGAAGTGGCCAATAATCCGCGTGCGCGCAGTTCAGTGCTGCGCTTTGCCGAGAAATTGGCGTCATGATTGGCAACGAGCGACATGGTCTGGTCGGGATCATTGGCGGCGATTTATTACGCCATGGCAAGCTGCCGGTTATTTTGCTGGTCGCGGTGGTTATTTCGGCGATTCTGGTGGTGACGACCGCCCATGAAACCCGCCGGTTAACGGCTCAGCGTGAGCAATTGGTGCTTGAGCGCGATGCGCTGGATATTGAATGGCGCAACCTGATACTGGAAGAAAATGCCTTGGGCGATCACAGCCGGGTGGAACGAATCGCCACAGAAAAAATGCTGATGCAGCACGTGGATCCCTCACAAGAAAACATTGTGGTTCAACCATGAACAGAGATGGATAGCTGAAATATAAATGAAAGCCGCGCGAGCGATTAAACTTAAACGCCAGGAAGATCAGGCCAGCTTTGTCAGCTGGCGTTTTGCATTGCTGTGCGGTTGTATTCTGCTTGCGCTGGTTGGCCTGATGTCCCGCGTCGGCTATCTGCAGATTATCAATCCGGATAAACTGGTGCGCGAGGGCGACATGCGCTCGCTACGGGTGCAGGAAATCCCTACTGCGCGCGGCATGATAAGTGACCGGGCCGGCCGTCCGCTGGCGGTCAGCGTACCGGTGAATGCCATCTGGGCCGATCCTAAAGACGTTAACGAGCGTGGCGGCGTGACGGCAGACAGTCGCTGGAAAGCACTGTCTGATGCACTGGGCGTACCCCTTGATCAGCTGTCGTCACGCATCAATGCCAATCCTAAAGGCCGCTTTGTTTATCTGGCCCGGCAGGTTAATCCGGCCATCGGCGACTATATCCACAAGCTCAAGCTGCCGGGCATCTTCCTGCGGCAGGAATCACGGCGCTACTATCCGGCAGGGCAGGTGACCGCCCATCTGATTGGTTTTACCAATATCGATAGCCAGGGTATTGAAGGGGTTGAAAAAAGCTTCGATCGCTGGCTGACCGGCCAGCCGGGCGAGCGCACCGTGCGCAAGGACCGCTTCGGCCGAGTGATTGAAGACATTTCTTCGGTAGACAGCCAGGCGGCACACAATCTGGCGCTGAGCATCGACGAACGGTTGCAAGCGCTGGTCTACCGTGAGTTGAATAATGCGGTGGCCTTCAATAAAGCCGAGTCCGGTACCGCAGTGCTGGTTGACGTTAATACCGGCGAAGTGCTGGCGATGGCCAACAGTCCTTCCTACAATCCCAACAACCTGACCGGCACGCCCAAAGATGTCATGCGCAACCGCGCCATCACCGATATTTTCGAACCCGGCTCCACCGTGAAGCCGATGGTGGTGATGACCGCTCTGCAGCGCGGGGTTATTCGTGAAAACAGCGTGCTCAACACCTTGCCCTATTATGTTAACGGCCATGAAATCAAAGATGTGGCGCGCTACAGTGAATTGACCCTGACCGGGGTATTACAGAAATCGAGTAACGTCGGCGTTTCCAAGCTGGCGTTAGCGATGCCTTCCGCAGCGCTGGTAGAAACTTACTCGCGTTTCGGATTGGGTAAGGCGACCAATTTGGGGCTGGTCGGAGAAAGCAGTGGCTTATATCCCCATAAACAACGGTGGTCTGACATAGAGAGGGCCACCTTCTCTTTTGGCTACGGGCTGATGGTAACGCCGTTACAGTTAGCGCGAGTCTATGCCTCCATCGGCAGCCTGGGCGTTCTGCGTCCATTGTCGATAACTAAAGTCGACCCGCCGGTTGCCGGCGAGCGTATTTTCCCTGAGTCCCTGGTACGCACCGTGGTTCACATGATGGAAAGCGTCGCCCTGCCTGGCGGCGGCGGGACCAAGGCGGCCATCAAGGGCTACCGTATCGCGATTAAAACCGGTACGGCGAAAAAAGTCGGCCCGGATGGGAAATACATCAATAAATACATCGCCTACACTGCAGGCGTTGCGCCTGCCAGCAATCCCCGCTTTGCCCTGGTAGTGGTGATAAATGACCCGCAGGCCGGCAAATACTATGGTGGTGCGGTATCCGCACCGGTGTTCGGCGCCATCATGGGCGGTGTATTGCGTACCATGAATATTGAACCCGATGCGCTGAACACCGGGGAAAAAAATGACATGCTAACTAATCGAGAAGAGGCATCAGGTGGTCGATCGTAATTTGCGCGAACTGCTTGCTCCCTGGGTGCCTGAGGCACCCGAGCGGCAGTTAAGAGAAATGGCACTGGACAGCCGCACCGCGGCGTGCGGGGACCTGTTCGTGGCTGTCGCCGGCCACAGCCTGGATGGTCGCCGCTTTATTTCCCAGGCTATTGCGCAAGGGGTTGCCGCCGTTATCGCTGAAGCGGACCAAGAGGCAGCCGATGGCGAGATGCGTGAGATACATGGCGTGCCGGTGATTTATCTGAATGGCCTGAACCAGCGTCTGTCTGAACTGGCAGGGCGCTTTTATCACCAACCGTCAGCCGCATTACAGCTGGTCGGCGTGACCGGCACCAACGGAAAAACCACCACCGCCCATTTACTGGCGCAGTGGGCGAAATTGCTGGGCGAAACCAGCGCAGTCATGGGCACGGTCGGCAATGGCCTGTTTGGTCAGATTACCCCGGCAGAGAACACCACCGGTTCGGCAGTCGATATCCAGCATTCCCTAAGTCAGCTCGCGAGTCAGGGCGCAACCTTCACCGCCATGGAAGTCTCTTCTCATGGGCTGGTGCAGCATCGGGTTGAGGATCTGCACTTTGCGGCGGCGGTATTTACCAACCTGAGCCGCGACCATCTGGATTACCATGGCGATATGGCCGCCTATGAAGCGGCCAAATGGCAGCTGTTTTCCCGCTTGAAGGTCGGCGGTCGCATTATTAATGCCGATGATGAAGTAGGCCGACGCTGGTTGTCATCACTGCCTGAGGCGGTCGCTGTGTCAGTGAATAATCGCCTACCTGAAAGCTGGACCGGGCAATGGCTGGCGGCAGAAACCATCCGCTACCATTATGCCGGCGCCGAGATAAGCTTCAAATCCAGTTGGGGCAACGGCGTTATCCACAGCCGCCTGATTGGCGAGTTTAATGTCAGTAATCTGTTGCTGGCGCTGGGTACGCTGCTTTCACTGGGCTACCCCCTTGATGAATTGCAATCGAGCGCCGCCCGGCTGCAGTCGGTCTGCGGCCGTATGGAGGTATTCCACTCTGCCGGCAAGCCGACGGTGGTGGTCGATTATGCCCACACACCGGATGCATTGGAAAAAGCCCTGGCGGCGGCAAGGCTGCACTGTAATGGCAAGCTTTGGTGTGTGTTCGGCTGTGGCGGTGATCGTGATAAAGGTAAGCGCCCACTTATGGGCGGTATTGCCGAGCAGTATGCGGATCGCGTGGTAATTACCGATGATAATCCGCGCAGTGAAGCCCCGGAAGCTATTATCCAGGATATTCTGTCTGGCCTGCTGGATGCGGCTAAAGCCATTACCATTCCCGGCAGAGCCGAAGCCGTGACCAGCGCCATCATGCAGGCCGGCGAGCAGGATCTGGTGTTGGTGGCCGGTAAAGGCCATGAAGATTACCAGATTATCGGCCAGCGGCGCCTGGACTACTCTGACCGCACTACGGTGTCACGGTTACTCGGGGTGATTGCATGATTAACGTCACCTTGAAAGCCCTGGCCTCGATACTTGCTGCTGAACTTATCGGCGCCGATGCCAACGTAGCCAGCGTCACCACCGATTCGCGTAAAATTGACGCCGATGGCCTGTTTGTGGCCCTGAAAGGCGATAATTTTGATGCCCATGATTTTGCCGAACAGGCGATAGCCGCCGGTGCTAAAGCGTTGCTGGTCAGTAAACGCTTACCAATTGATGTTTCGCAACTGCTGGTAACCGATACGCGGCTGGCGCTGGGTCAATTGGGCGCCTGGGTTCGCCAGCAGGTCCCCGCCAAAGTGGTCGCCCTGACCGGTTCTTCCGGGAAAACGTCGGTGAAAGAAATGACCGCAGCGATCCTGCGTCAGTGCGGGCAGGTGCGGTATACCGCCGGAAACTTCAATAATGACATCGGCGTGCCGCTGACGCTGTTGCGTCTGACGGCTGAAGATGATTTTGCCGTCATCGAGCTGGGCGCCAATCACAAGGGTGAAATTGCTTATACCACCGATCTGGTCCGCCCGCAGAGTGCGCTGGTCAATAACCTGTCGGCCGCTCATCTGGCCGGCTTCGGTTCTCTGACCGGCGTGGCCCAGGCCAAAGGTGAAATTTTCGGCAGCCTGCCGGCCGATGGCATCGCTATCATCAATGCCGACAGCCACGACTGGCCGCACTGGCAGGAAACGTTGCATCGCAAACAGGTGTGGCGCTTTTCTGCCCAGGATCATCAGGATGATGTCGATTTTTACGCCACCGATATTCAGTCCGGCAATCCGGGCGTCAGCTTTACCCTGCACTCTCCTGCGGGGAGTGTGGTCGTCAATCTGCCGCTGCCCGGTCGACACAATGTGGCCAATGCACTGGCTGCCGCCGCCCTGGCGCTGTCGGTTGGAGCTCCGCTCAGTGCCGTCAAGACCGGGCTGAGCGAATTAGAGGCTGTGCCCGGCCGCCTGTTCCCGATTGCACTGGGGCCAGGAAAATTGCTGCTGGATGACAGCTATAACGCCAATGTCGGCTCGATGACCGCCGCCGGCCAAGTGCTGGCTGAGATGCCGGGCTACCGGGTGATGGTCACCGGCGATATGGCTGAGTTGGGCGACGAACAGCAGGAGTGCCATCGCCAGGTCGGCGAGGCCCTGCAGATTGCCGGTATTGATAAAGTGCTGAGCGTCGGCGCGTTGAGCCATTTGCTCAGCGAGGCCAGCGGCTGCGGCGAACATTTTCCCGATAAAGCGTCGCTGACTTCCCGTCTGACGCAGTTACTGTCTGAGCATGCGGTCATTACCGTGTTAGTCAAGGGTTCACGGAGTGCCGCAATGGAGCAGGTAGTACGTGCGTTACAGGAGAAAGCATCATGTTAGTCTGGCTGGCCGAGCATCTGGTCCCGTTTTATTCCGGCTTCAACGTCTTTTCATATTTGACGTTCCGCGCCATCGTCAGCTTGCTGACGGCGTTGTTTATCTCATTGTGGCTGGGCCCGCGCATGATCGCCTGGCTGCAGAAACTGCAGATTGGCCAGGTAGTGCGTAACGACGGTCCTGAGTCCCATTTCAGCAAACGCGGAACGCCGACCATGGGCGGGCTGATGATCCTGGCATCGATCACCGTTTCAGTGATGATGTGGGCTTATCCCTCCAATCCTTATGTCTGGTGCGTGCTGTTTGTACTGCTGGGTTTCGGCGTAGTGGGCTTTATCGATGACTACCGCAAGGTGGTGCGCAAGGATACCAAGGGGCTGATTGCTCGCTGGAAGTATTTCTGGCAGTCGGTGATTGCCATTGTGGTGGCTTTTGTGATGTTCACTATCGGCAAAGACACGCCGGCTACCCAGCTGGTCGTGCCGTTCTTCAAGGACATCATGCCTCAGCTAGGCCTGTGGTACATGGTGCTGGCGTATTTCGTGATTGTCGGTACCAGTAACGCCGTCAACCTGACCGACGGACTCGATGGGCTGGCCATTATGCCGACGGTATTTGTCGCCGCCGGGCTGGCGCTGGTGGCATGGGCCACCGGCAACATGAATTTTGCCGGTTACCTGCATATTCCCTATATCCGTTTCGCCGGGGAGCTGGTTATCGTTTGTACCGCCATCGTCGGCGCCGGGCTGGGTTTCCTGTGGTTTAACACCTACCCGGCCCAGGTGTTTATGGGCGATGTCGGCTCGCTGGCGCTGGGCGGCGCGCTTGGCACTATTGCCGTGCTGCTGCGTCAGGAATTCCTGCTGGTGATCATGGGCGGCGTGTTTGTGGTCGAGACCCTGTCGGTCATCCTGCAGGTCGGTTCGTTCAAACTGCGCGGTCAGCGGATTTTCCGCATGGCGCCGATTCATCATCATTACGAATTGAAAGGCTGGCCGGAACCTCGGGTCATCGTGCGTTTTTGGATTATTTCACTGATGCTGGTCCTGATTGGACTGGCTACGCTCAAGGTGCGTTAACCATGGCGGACTATCAGGGTAAAAAAGTGGTCATTATCGGGCTGGGCCTGACCGGGCTCTCCTGTGTTGATTTCTTTGTCGCCCGTGGCGTAACGCCGCGGGTGATGGATACCCGCTTCAGTCCGCCTGGGCTGGATAAGCTCGACGCCGACATCGAGCGCCATCTGGGCAGCCTCAACGAAAACTGGCTGCTTGAGGCCGACCTCATCGTGGCCAGTCCGGGTGTGGCGCTGTTCACGCCAGAACTCAGCGCCGCTGCCGATGCCGGAGTGGACATCGTCGGTGATATCGAACTGTTCTGCCGCGAAGTCAGGGCGCCGATTATTGCTATTACCGGCTCCAACGGTAAAAGCACCGTGACGGTACTGGTGGGCGAAATGGCCCGCCAGGCCGGCTGGCAGGTTGGTGTGGGCGGCAATATCGGCCTGCCGGCGCTGATGCTGCTTGACCAGCCGGCCCGGTTGTATGTGCTGGAGCTGTCGAGCTTCCAGCTGGAGACCACCTCCAGCCTTCGGGCGGCGGCGGCGACCATACTCAATGTGACTGAAGATCATATGAACCGCTACCCACTGGGTATGCAGCAGTATCGCGCGGCTAAATTACGGATTTATGACCAGGCCGCAACCGGTGTGATAAATGCAGAAGACCCGCTGACCCGTCCTGTGCGGGCCGGCAACCTGCAGTGTCTGAGTTTCGGCGCAGCCTCAGGCGACTATCGGTTAACCGGCCCGGCAGACGATCAGTGGCTTGAGGTCAAAGGTGAACGGCTGCTGGCGGTAACGGAAATGAAGCTTACCGGTCGCCACAACTATACCAATGCCCTGGCGGCGTTGGCGCTGGCTGATGCCGCCGGCATCCCGCGCGTGGCCTCCCTGGCGGCGTTGAAAACCTTCACCGGGCTGACGCACCGTTTTCAGCTGGCATGGGAAAACCGCGGCGTGCGCTGGATAAATGATTCCAAGGCCACCAATGTCGGCAGCACCGAAGCGGCGCTGAACGGCTTACATGTTGCTGGAACGCTGCATCTGCTGCTGGGCGGCGATGGCAAATCGGCCGACTTTACGCCGCTGCTGCCGCATCTGCAGGGTGAAGGCATCCGGCTTTACTGTTTTGGCCGTGACGGTGCAGCGCTGGCGTCGTTACGTCCCGAGGTGTCCGAACTGACTGAAACCATGGAACAGGCGATGCGCCTGATTGCCGCACGAACCGGCAAAGGCGACATGGTGCTGTTGTCTCCCGCCTGCGCCAGTCTGGATCAGTTCAAGAGCTTTGAACAACGCGGCGATGATTTTGTCCGACTGGCAAAGGAGCTTGGCTGATATGCGGATAAAAATGCCGGTAATGTTCAGTTCACAGGGGATGAAAGACTGGATCATGGGCGTGCGTGAAGCCGAGGCGCCGACTCAGCTGCTGTATGATCGCACGCTGCTGTGGCTGACGTTTGGCCTGGCCTGCATCGGTTTTATCATGGTGACGTCGGCATCAATGCCGATTGGACAGCGTTTGTCGGATGATCCGTTTTTCTTCGCCAAGCGGGATGGTTTTTATCTGGTGCTGGCGTTCGGCCTGTCGCTGATTACCCTGCGGGTGCCGATGGAAATCTGGCAGCGCTACAGTTCCATCATGCTGCTGATGACCATTGTCCTGCTGCTGGTGGTGCTGGTGGTCGGCAGCTCGGTCAACGGGGCTTCCCGCTGGATAGCCCTGGGGCCGCTGCGTATCCAGCCGGCGGAATTGTCCAAGCTGGCGCTGTTCTGCTATCTGGCCAGCTATCTGGTGCGCAAGGTCGAGGAAGTGCGCAGCAATTTCTGGGGCTTCTGCAAACCCATGGGCGTGATGGTGGTGCTGGCTGTATTGCTGCTGGCGCAGCCCGATCTGGGTACGGTAGTGGTGCTGTTCGTCACTACCCTGGCAATGCTGTTTCTGGCAGGGGCTAAACTGTGGCAGTTCCTGTCGATTATCGGTTCGGGGATTTTCGCGGTGGTGCTGCTGATTATCGCAGAACCCTACCGTATGCGACGGGTGACCTCGTTCTGGAATCCCTGGGAGGATCCGTTCGGCAGCGGCTATCAGCTGACCCAGTCGCTGATGGCCTTTGGCCGCGGGGAATTTTGGGGACAGGGTCTGGGCAATTCGGTACAAAAACTTGAATATCTGCCGGAAGCCCACACCGACTTTATTTTTGCCATTCTGGGCGAAGAACTTGGATATTTCGGCGTTGTTTTAGCGCTGTTAATGGTATTCTTCGTCGCTTTTCGCGCTATGTCGATTGGTCGTAAGGCGTTAGAGATCGATCAGCGTTTTTCCGGTTTCCTGGCCTGCGCCATCGGCATCTGGTTCAGCTTCCAGGCGCTGGTCAATGTCGGTGCCGCCGCCGGCATGCTGCCGACCAAAGGCCTGACGCTGCCGCTGATAAGCTACGGTGGTTCCAGTCTGCTGATTATGTCCACCGCTATCGTGCTGTTGCTGCGTATCGATTATGAAACGCGCCTGACTAAAGCCCAGGCGTTTGTAAGGAGTGCCCGATGAAAGGGAATACCAGGCGTTTAATGGTGATGGCCGGCGGTACCGGAGGACATGTGTTCCCGGGACTGGCGGTTGCCCATCACCTGATGGCGCAGGGCTGGGAGGTTCGCTGGCTGGGAACCGCCGATCGAATGGAAGCCATACTGGTGCCGAAAAACGGCATCGACATTGATTTTATCCGCATTTCCGGGCTGCGCGGCAAAGGGCTAAAGGCCCAACTGGCGGCGCCGATGCGTATCTGGCGCGCTGTCAGGCAGGCGCGGGCTATCATGACGGCCTGGAAACCGGATGTGGTATTGGGTATGGGCGGCTATGTCTCCGGTCCGGGCGGCCTGGCGGCCTGGATGCTCGGTATCCCGGTAGTGCTCCATGAGCAGAATGGCATTGCCGGACTGACTAACCGCTGGCTGGCGAAGCTTGCTCGCACGGTGTTGCAGGCGTTTCCCGGCGCATTTCCCAAGGCGGCGGTGGTCGGCAATCCGGTGCGAACCGATGTATTGGCGCTGCCGCTGCCGGCTGAACGGCTGCTACACCGGCAAGGGCCGGTAAGAGTGCTGGTGATCGGCGGCAGTCAGGGCGCCAGGATACTGAACCAGACCATGCCCCGCGTCGCGGCAACGCTCGGCGACCGCATCACCCTGTGGCACCAGGTGGGCCAGGGAGCGCTCGACAAGGTCAATCAGGATTACGCCGAAGCAGGGCAGGGCGGTCATCGCGTGACCGAATTCATTGATGATATGGCGGCGGCCTATGGCTGGGCTGACGTGGTGGTCTGCCGATCCGGGGCGTTGACGGTGAGTGAAATCGCTGCCGCCGGACTGCCGGCGATCTTTGTGCCGTTCCAGCATAAAGACCGCCAGCAGTACTGGAATGCGCGCCCGCTGGAAGAAGCTGGCGCAGCGCGGATCCTCGAGCAGCCGCAATTCACGGTCCACAACGTCAGCGAACTGCTGATGAGCTGGGATCGTCCTGCGCTGCTCGATATGGCCCAGCGTGCACGTCATGCCGCCATACCCGATGCCACTGAACGGGTAGCGCGAGAAGTGATCGCGGCGGCCAATAAAGGCTGACCCCAATGGTTCAAACGACGATATGTTGCCGGGCGGACTTGATGGTCCTGCCCGATAAGAAAACAGACAAATAAGTGATAACTACGTGAATACACAACAACTGGCGAAACTGCGAACACTGGTACCTGAAATGCGGCGCGTGCGGCAGATCCACTTTGTCGGCATCGGCGGTGCCGGCATGGGCGGTATTGCCGAAGTGCTGGCCAATGAAGGTTATCAAATCAGCGGCTCCGATCTGGCGCCGAACGCAGTCACCCAGCAACTGATTGCGCTGGGCGCTCAGGTGTTTTTCAACCACCGCCCGGAAAATATCAGTCAGGCAAGTGTTGTGGTGGTCTCCAGCGCGATTTCTGCGGATAACCCGGAAATCGTCGCCGCTAAAGAGGCCCGCATTCCGGTCATTCAGCGTGCTGAAATGCTGGCTGAACTGATGCGTTTTCGTAACGGTATCGCGATCGCCGGCACCCATGGCAAAACCACCACCACCGCCATGGTGGCCAGTATTTACGCCGAAGGCGGATTGGACCCGACCTTTGTTAACGGAGGGCTGGTCAAGGCCGCTGGCGTCCATGCCCGGTTGGGCTGCAGTCGCTACCTGATCGCCGAGGCTGATGAAAGCGATGCTTCTTTCCTGCATCTGCAGCCGATGGTAGCGATTATCACCAACATCGAAGCCGACCATATGGATACTTACCAGGGCGACTTTGAAGTATTGAAGCAGACGTTTATCACTTTCCTGCATAACCTGCCGTTCTACGGCCGTGCGGTAATGTGTATTGACGATCCGGTGATCCGGGAATTGCTGCCGCGGGTCGGCCGCCATATCACCACCTATGGTTTCAGTGAAGATGCCGATGTACGCATCCTGTCTTACCGCCAGGAGGGCGCTCAGGGCTTCTTCACCGTTCAACGCCAGGATAAACCGGTTGTCGAGGTGGTATTGAACGCACCCGGCCGGCACAACGCGCTGAATGCTGCTGCAGCCATTGCCGTCGCTACGGAAGAAGGCATTGAAGATGACAATATCCTGCGGGCCCTGATGCAGTTCCAGGGAACCGGCCGCCGTTTTGATTTCCTCGGTAGCTACCCGCTGGACAAGGTAAACGGCAAGTCAGGTGACGTCATGCTGGTCGATGACTACGGCCATCATCCGACAGAGGTGGACGCCACGATTAAAGCGGCGCGCGCCGGCTGGCCGGATAAACGGCTGGTGATGGTATTCCAGCCGCACCGTTACACCCGTACGCGGGATTTATTTGATGATTTTGCCAATGTGCTTTCCGGGGTCGACGTTCTGCTGATGCTGGATGTGTATCCGGCCGGTGAAACGCCGATCCCCGGGGCCGACAGCCGATCGCTGTGCCGGACCATTCGCGGGCGCGGTAAAGTGGATCCTATCCTGGTATCGGATATGGATGCGCTGCCTGAGGCGCTGGCGCTGGCGCTGGCCGATAACGATCTGGTGCTGATGCAGGGTGCGGGAACCGTCGGCAAGATAGCCCGCCGGCTGGCCGATACCCAGCTCCAGCCCGCTGCGCTAACCGGGGGTGCCCATGGCTGAAAAAATAGCGGTGCTGTTGGGCGGCGATTCCAGCGAGCGCGAGGTTTCCCTCCAGTCGGGCGCGGCGGTACTGGCCGGCCTGATTGAAGCCGGTATCGATGCCACGGGTATCGATACCCGTGATGTATCGCCGCTGGAACTCAAGGCGCTGGGTTTCGACAAGGTGTTTATCGCTCTGCACGGGCGCGGAGGTGAAGACGGCACCCTGCAGGGGGTGTTGGATTTCCTC
The DNA here is from genome assembly GCF_004343195.1 of Biostraticola tofi. Lineage (GTDB taxonomy): Bacteria > Pseudomonadota > Gammaproteobacteria > Enterobacterales > Enterobacteriaceae > Biostraticola > Biostraticola tofi. The sequence continues at coordinate 523,287 of NZ_SMCR01000002.1, forward strand.
GGATTGCCCTATACCGGCAGCGGTGTGATGGCCAGCTCGCTGTGCATGGACAAAACCCGCACCAAATGGCTGCTGGAAGGCAAAAAATTGCCGGTACCGCCCTATGTGGCGCTTAATCGTGCTGATTACGCGGCAGGCAGCGAGCAGTATGATGCGGCGCTGGCGGCTTTGGGCCTGCCGGTTATCGTAAAACCAAGCCGGGAAGGCTCCAGCGTTGGCATGAGCCGGGCTGAAAGCCGGACGGAGTTAGCGATTGCCCTGGAAGATGCCTTCCGCTATGACGACGAAGTGCTGGTGGAAAAATGGCTGAGCGGACCTGAATTTACCGTGTCGATCCTCGGTTCGGAGACGCTGCCCTCGGTGCGCATCAAGCCGAGCGCGATATTTTATGATTACCAGGCCAAATACCTTTCTGACCAGACCGCCTATTTTTGCCCGGGCGGCGAGGATGAACATCAGGAACAGCAACTGGCCCGCCTGGCTATGGATGCCTGGCAGGCGCTGGGGTGCAGCGGCTGGGGCCGGGTGGATATCATGATGGACAGCGACGGCGGGCTTTATATCCTGGAGGCCAACACCTCTCCGGGCATGACCAACCACAGTCTGGTGCCGATGGCGGCACGACAGAGCGGCATAGACTTCGCCGGTCTGGTTACCCGTATTCTGGCATTGGCGAATTAATATGTCCCAGGCAGCCATCAATGTACGCAACCGCGAGGCGGAAAATACCACCACCGGGCGCAGCAACGGCGGTCAACTGCTGGGATTGCTGTTCCTGCTGGCGGTGTTGGGAACCATGGTCTGGGGCGGCTGGATGGTGGTGGGTTGGATGAAGGACGCGCATCGTCTGCCGCTGTCAAGGCTGGTGCTGACCGGTGAGCGTCATTTCACCACCAATGATGATATTCGCCAGGCGATATTGGCGCTTGGCGCGCCAGGCACCTTTATGACCCAGGATGTGAATGTTATTCAGCAGCAGATTGAACGGCTGCCGTGGATAAAGCAGGCCAGTGTGCGTAAACAATGGCCCAATGAACTGAAAATCCATCTGGTCGAATATGTCCCGGTGGCGCGCTGGAACGATTTGCACATGCTTGATGCGACCGGTAAATCCTTCAGCGTTCCTGCCGAGCGGGTGGGGAAACAGTCCATGCCAATGCTCTATGGTCCTGAGGGCAGTGAACAGGATGTTTTGGCCGGTTACCGCGCCATGAACCCGCTGATGGCAGAAAACAAATTTACGCTGAAGACGGTCAGTATGAGCGCTCGTCACTCCTGGCAGGTGACGCTGCAGGACGATATCCGGCTTGAACTGGGCCGGGATGACAGAACACGGCGTATTCAGCGGTTTATCGGGATTTATCCGGTTCTACTCCAGCAGGCCCGGACCGATAATAAGCGGTTAAGTTATGTGGATCTGCGTTATGAAACCGGCCTTGCAGTCGGCTGGGCTCCGGCGTTTATCGACGAGCAGAATAGTAATCAGCAACAGAATCAGGCACAGGCTAAACAACAATGATTAAGTCGACGGACAGAAAACTGGTAGTTGGACTGGAGATCGGTACGGCGAAGGTCGCCGCGCTGGTAGGGGAAGTTCTGCCCGATGGCATGGTAAATATCATTGGTGTGGGCAGTTGCCCGTCCCGGGGCATGGATAAAGGCGGCGTCAACGACCTGGAGTCAGTGGTGAAATGCGTACAGCGCGCCATCGATCAGGCGGAACTGATGGCGGACTGCCAGATATCTTCGGTCTATCTGGCGTTATCCGGTAAGCATATCAGCTGCCAGAACGAAATAGGGATGGTTCCTATTTCAGAAGAAGAAGTTACACAGGAAGATGTAGAAAATGTGGTTCACACCGCGAAATCGGTGCGAGTGCGCGATGAACACCGGATTTTGCATGTGATCCCACAGGATTACGCCATTGATTATCAGGAAGGGATCAAAAACCCGGTCGGATTGTCAGGTGTGCGAATGCAGGCCAAGGTTCATCTGATTACCTGCCATAATGATATGGCAAAGAATATTGTAAAAGCCGTGGAACGTTGTGGTCTGAAAGTGGACCAACTTATCTTTGCCGGTCTGGCGTCAAGTTATGCGGTGCTGACTGAAGATGAACGTGAGTTGGGCGTCTGCGTAGTGGATATCGGCGGTGGTACTATGGATATGGCGGTGTATACCGCTGGCGCGCTACGGCATACCAAAGTCATTCCTTATGCCGGCAATGTCGTCACTAGCGATATCGCTTATGCGTTCGGCACGCCACCGACCGATGCTGAAGCGATTAAAGTCCGTCACGGCTGCGCACTGGGCTCGGTGGTCAGCAAAGACGAGAGCGTTGAAGTGCCAAGTGTCGGCGGTCGTCCGCCACGCAGCCTTCAGCGCCAGACGCTGGCTGAGGTGATAGAACCACGTTATACCGAATTGCTGAACCTGGTGAACGATGAAATTCTGCAATTGCAGGAACAGCTTCGCCAGCAGGGAGCGAAACACCATTTGGCCGCAGGCATCGTCTTAACCGGTGGCGCGGCGCAAATTGACGGCCTGGCGGCCTGTGCCCAGCGAGTTTTCCATACTCAGGTACGTATCGGCGAGCCGCTGAATATTACCGGCCTGACCGATTATGCGCAGGCTCCATATTATTCAACCGCCGTCGGGCTACTGCATTACGGAAAAGAGTCTCACCTGAGTGGTGAGATAGAAGTAGAAAAACGTACCTCAGTCGGAACCTGGTTTAAGCGGATCAGCAGTTGGTTGAGGAAAGAGTTTTAATTGTTTACTGACGGACTCATGCTGTGCAGGCGGCCGAGTCTGTAGCGACAGGCACAAAACGGAGAGAAACTATGTTTGAACCTATGGAATTAACCAACGACGCGGTGATCAAAGTCATCGGCGTCGGCGGCGGCGGTGGTAATGCCGTCGAGCACATGGTGCGCGAACGCATTGAAGGCGTAGACTTTTTCGCCGTCAACACCGATGCCCAAGCATTGCGCAAAACAGCGGTCGGCCAGACTATCCAGATTGGCGGCGGCATCACCAAGGGGCTGGGAGCCGGTGCCAACCCTGAAGTAGGCCGTAACTCCGCCGAAGAAGACCGTGAAGCGCTGCGTGCCGCGCTGGAAGGCGCCGATATGGTGTTCATCGCCGCCGGTATGGGTGGCGGCACCGGTACGGGTGCGGCACCCGTAGTGGCTGAAGTGGCGAAGGAGCTGGGCATTTTGACGGTTGCCGTGGTGACCAAGCCCTTCAATTTCGAAGGCAAGAAGCGTATGGCCTTTGCCGAGCAGGGCATCGCTGAACTGTCCAAGCATGTCGACTCGCTTATTACCATTCCCAACGACAAGTTGCTTAAAGTGCTCGGCCGCGGAATCTCGCTGCTGGATGCCTTCGGTGCGGCTAACGATGTGCTGAAAGGCGCAGTCCAGGGTATTGCCGAACTGATTACCCGTCCCGGCCTGATGAACGTCGACTTTGCCGACGTACGCACCGTGATGTCCGAAATGGGCTATGCCATGATGGGTTCCGGCGTTGCCTGTGGCGAAGATCGTGCGGAAGAAGCGGCTGAAATGGCGATTTCCAGCCCGTTGCTGGAAGACATCGACCTGTCCGGCGCTCGCGGCGTGCTGGTCAACATTACCGCTGGCTTCGACCTGCGTCTGGATGAATTCGAAACCGTGGGTAATACCATCCGCGCGTTTGCATCCGATAACGCCACTGTGGTGATCGGGACTTCACTTGATCCGGAAATGAACGACGAGCTGCGCGTGACCGTGGTGGCGACCGGTATCGGTATGGACAAGCGTCCTGAGATAACGCTGGTGACCAACAAACAGACCAGCCAGCCGATCGACAATCGCTACCAGCAGCACGCCCACGGCATGTCGCCTCTTTCTGCTCAAGAGCAGAAAACGGCTGCCAAAGCGGTAAATGAGCAGAATGGACAGCCAGGCAAAGAACCTGATTACCTGGATATCCCGGCGTTTCTGCGTAAACAGGCTGACTGATGCCTGGTTATTTAGTATCGCCGCTCTTTGTGCTAAACTATGCCGCTAGCCCTGCTGTATAATGCTGGGTAGGCGGTATGGATAACATTGCGAGATAAACTGATGATCAAACAGCGGACATTAAAACGTATTGTGCAGGCCACCGGCGTGGGTTTACACACCGGCAAAAAGGTCACACTGACACTGCGCCCTGCACCGGCAAACACCGGGGTCATCTATCGCCGTACGGATTTGACTCCCCCGGTGGATTTTCCGGCGGACGCCAAATCGGTACGGGACACCATGCTGGCGACCTGCCTGGTCAATGAGCATGATGTCCGTATCTCTACCGTTGAGCATCTCAACGCTGCTCTGGCGGGTTTGGGCATCGATAACATCGTCGTTGAAGTCAATGCGCCTGAAATTCCTATTATGGACGGCAGCGCCAGCCCCTTTATCTATCTGCTGATGGATGCCGGTATCGAAGAACTTAATAGCGCCAAGAAATTTCTGCGCCTTAAGGAAACGGTCCGGGTAGAGGATGGCGACAAATGGGCCGAGTTCAAACCTTATAACGGTTTTACGCTCGATTTTACCATTGACTTCAAACATCCTGCGATTGATGGAAGCTCGCAACGTTATTTCCTGAATTTTTCCGCCGAATCGTTCGTTAGGCAAATCAGCCGTGCCCGAACCTTTGGCTTCATGCGCGATATTGAGTATCTTCAATCTCGCGGCCTGTGCCTGGGCGGCAGTTTCGATTGCGCCATCGTTGTCGATGATTACCGGGTACTGAATGAAGACGGTCTGCGTTTCGAAGATGAATTTGTTCGCCATAAACTGCTGGACGCCATCGGCGACTTGTTTATGTGTGGCCATAACGTCATTGGCGCATTTACGGCGTATAAATCCGGCCATGCTCTGAACAATAAATTGTTACAGGCAGTGCTGGCACGTCAGGAAGCCTGGGAGCTGGTGACCTTCGAAGACGAGGCAGAAATGCCGCTGGCCTTCAAGGCGCCTTCGCTGGTTCTGGCCTGACAGGCGCGGAAATCTGCACAAAGAACTGCTTTAACTCTTAACGACGGGTGGGGTCGGCACTCTCTCCGGCCTGCTCCGCCAGTCGTTCCAGTATTTTTCTCAGTTTTTCCGGGCTTCTTGCCGCCAACTGACGAATCGCTACCGCGCTCTGGACCCCTAATTTACGACCTTCAATCTTCTCCACCTTGACCGTCTGGTGAGAACCGCCGCTATTTTGTCCGCTTGAATGGCCTTTTGTCGCCAAGGCCGGGTTAATCCTGATGTCGATTGATGACAATGATGGTAGAATCTGGGCACGTAATGCGGATAATAACCCTGATTGCTCATAGCGTAACCGCATCATCCAACTGGCGTTGGCGGTTTCAATAACCAATACGCCCTGGCGGAAATTAGCCACGCGGCACCAGGGTTTCATCGGTGCCGGTAATAGACCTGCCAAAGCGTTATTGAGTTTGAGCAGCGCCAACGCGCGTTGTTGAATCAGCTGCAGGGAAGCGTGTCCGGGTTTCGCGGCTTGGTCAAACAAACTTTCAATGGCGTGTGGACGACTGTCGCGCATAAAACTCCGGCGGAATGATTAAGGTATAATGGGTATTCTAAATCGTTGGCGACAATTTAGCAGACGTTATTTCTGGCCACATCTCCTGTTGGGGATGGTTGCGGCGAGTTTTGGCGTGCCTTATTTACCCAGCGGCGCTCAGGAACCGACCCCGCAGTCGAACACTTTCGCCAACCTCAGCCGGCATAATGTCATTGCCGCCAGCTTTGGTGACCTGTCGCGGCTGAGGGAAACGCCCCGCCGCACCGGCTATGGCGTTGATTACTGGCATCAGCACGCCATCCGTACCGTTATACGCCATCTCACCGTAACCTGGGTACCGGCGCCCGGTGGTTCCACATTTCATACCACGCTTGCCGAAAGCGCCGAACCACTCAACGCCCAGCATCAGGTATTAATCAGCACGCTTAACGCCCTGTTGACCCATGATGCCGTGCCGCTGGCGAGACCTTATCGCACACCTGTCGCCAGACCTGCCGCCCTTATCGATCATCGTAGCGTAATTCGCCTTGCCCAGGTACATGAAATCCGTGCCGGACCTCGCCACATAAGCCTATCGTAACGCAGTAGCCCCTTATTTTATTATTTTATATATTTGCCGACTGCGCCCGTGCGCGGCCGTGATGAGATTATAACTGACATGATATCTTCAATTCTGACCAAGATTTTCGGTAGTCGTAACGACAGAACGCTGCGACGCATGAGTAAACACGTTGATGCCATCAATCGGATGGAGCCTGAGGTGCAAAAGCTGTCTGATGACCAGCTGCGCGCCAAAACCGTCGAGTTTCGTGACCGCCTGGAGAAAGGCGAGACGGTAGACAGCCTGCTGCCAGAGGCTTTTGCCGTGGTACGCGAAGCCAGTAAGCGCGTATTCAATATGCGTCACTTTGACGTGCAGCTGCTGGGCGGCATGGTGCTGAACGATCGCTGTATCGCAGAAATGCGTACCGGTGAAGGTAAAACCCTGACCGCCACCCTGCCTGCTTACCTGAACGCCCTGAGCGGCAAAGGCGTGCATGTGGTAACCGTCAATGATTATCTGGCCCAGCGCGATGCCGAAAACAACCGCCCGCTGTTTGAATTCCTCGGACTGTCGGTCGGTATCAACCTGCCCGGTCTGCCGGCTCCGGCCAAGCGCGCCGCCTATGCCGCCGATATTACCTATGGCACCAACAATGAATACGGCTTCGATTACCTGCGCGACAACATGGCCTTCAGCCCTGAAGAACGCGTGCAGCGGAAACTCCATTACGCCTTAGTGGATGAGGTTGACTCCATCCTTATCGATGAAGCCCGTACACCGCTGATTATTTCCGGCCCGGCGGAAGACAGCTCCGAAATGTATATGCGGGTTGATAAACTTATTCCCCATCTTATCCGTCAGGACAAAGAGGATTCCGACTCCTTCCAGGGAGAAGGTCACTTCTCGGTGGATGAAAAATCACGTCAGGTCAACCTGACCGAACGCGGTCTGGTGCTGATCGAAGAGCTGCTGGTCCAGGCGGAGATCATGGATGAGGGCGAGTCGCTCTATTCGCCGGCCAACATCATGCTGATGCACCACGTGACAGCCGCCCTGCGCGCCCATGTGCTGTTTGCCCGCGACGTAGATTACATCGTTAAAGACGGCGAAGTGATTATTGTCGACGAACATACCGGCCGCACCATGCCGGGTCGTCGCTGGTCTGATGGCCTGCATCAGGCGGTCGAAGCCAAGGAAAATGTCGCTATCCAGAATGAAAACCAGACTCTGGCATCGATTACCTTCCAGAACTATTTCCGTCTGTATGACAAGCTGGCCGGGATGACCGGGACCGCCGATACCGAAGCCTTTGAGTTCAGCAGCATTTACAAGCTCGATACCATCGTTGTGCCGACCAACCGTCCGATGATCCGTAAAGATATGCCGGATCTGGTCTATATGACTGAAAAAGAGAAGATCGATGCGATCATCGAGGACATCAAGGCGTGCACCGAGCGGGGACAGCCGGTACTGGTCGGGACTATCTCGATCGAGAAATCAGAAGTGGTGTCCAATGAGCTGCAAAAAGCCGGTATCGACCATAAAGTGCTGAACGCCAAGTTCCATGCCATGGAAGCAGATATTGTCTCCCAGGCTGGCCAGCCTAAAGCCGTTACCATTGCCACCAACATGGCGGGTCGCGGTACCGATATCGTACTGGGCGGCAGTTGGCAGGCGGAGATTGCTGCCCTGGAAGAGCCGACCGAACAACAGATAGCCGATCTGAAAGCCGCCTGGCAGATTCGCCACGATGCGGTGCTGGCCTCCGGCGGCCTGCATATCATCGGCACCGAGCGACATGAATCACGCCGTATCGATAATCAGTTGCGTGGCCGTTCTGGTCGCCAGGGCGATGCCGGTTCATCGCGTTTCTATCTGTCGATGGAAGATGCGCTGATGCGTATTTTCGCCTCTGATCGGGTATCCGGCATGATGCGTAAATTGGGTATGAAACCAGGCGAAGCCATTGAGCACCCATGGGTGACCAAGGCTATTGCCAATGCCCAGCGCAAAGTGGAAAGCCGCAACTTCGATATCCGTAAGCAATTGCTGGAATATGATGATGTCGCCAACGATCAGCGCCGCGCCATATATACTCAGCGTAATGAATTACTCGATGTGGCTGACATCAGTGACACCGTCAAAAGTATCCGTGAAGACGTGCTAAAAACCATCCTGGACAACCATATTCCGCCGCAGTCGCTGGAAGAAATGTGGGACGTCCCCGGGCTGGAGCAGCGCTTGAAGGACGATTTCGACCTGACGATGCCGATAGCCGAATGGTTGGACCAAGAGCCTGGACTGCATGAAGAAACGCTGCGCGAGCGCGTACTGACCGTCGCCCTGGAGGAGTATCAGCGCAAGGAGGAAGTGGTCGGCAGCGACATGATGCGCAATTTCGAAAAAGGCGTCATGCTGCAAACGCTGGATTCTTTGTGGAAAGAGCATCTGGCGGCAATGGATTATCTGCGTCAGGGTATCCATCTGCGCGGTTACGCGCAGAAAGATCCGAAGCAGGAGTACAAGCGTGAGTCATTCGCCATGTTCGCCGCTATGCTGGAATCACTGAAATACGAAGTGATAAGCACCCTGAGTAAAGTACAGGTGCGCATGCCGGAAGAAGTGGAGGCCATGGAACGCGAACGTCGTGAAGAGGCAGAGCGCTTGGCGCAACAACAGCAGCTCAGCCATCAGGAACTGCCTGCCGAACCAGCCGCACCGCAGCAACTGGCCCCGGAAGGCCGCAAGGTAGGACGTAACGATCCCTGCCCGTGCGGATCCGGCAAGAAATACAAACAGTGTCACGGCAAGCTGCAACACTAAAACGCGGCCAGCTGCAGCATTGGCAAGCTGAGCACTAGCTGCGGCATTAAGCCACGGCCAGCTGCAGCACGGTCCGGTTTGCCGATCATCCTGATCGGCAGACGCCAGTATTTACCAACACGATAACCTGACAGGGAGAGGGGGAGGCAATGACATCACGTACCGTTGCGGTAGGGATCATACGTAACCCCCAGCATGAAATCTTCATCGCACAGCGTCCTGAAAAGGCGCATATGGGCGGCTTCTGGGAGTTTCCCGGCGGTAAAGTGGAAGACGGTGAAACGCCACTACAGGCGCTAACCCGTGAGCTGCATGAAGAGGCGGGCATTGACGTCGGGCAGGCCACGCTTTTATCTACCGGCCAGCACAACTTTGGCGATCGCCAGATGGCATTCTATTTTTATCTGGTCGAGCAGTGGAAAGGCGAACCCTGTGGCAATGAAGGACAGCCGGTACGCTGGTGCCCGCAGCAGGAGCTGGATCCTGAAGATTTCCCGCCGGTGAATGCCGCCATTATTCGTCAGTTGAAAGCCTCGACCTAAAGGCCGCTACTGTTATCCGTTAGCATGATGCAACGTAACGGAATTGGGTTAAACCTGAGAAGGTTCACAGTGGAGACAGCCAAGCCAGGCCTTTTTTACGGCCTGGCTTCCCGGTTAAATGCCAGCGTGCATTGCCGGTGCTGGCTTTCATGGCAATGCCGCCGTAGTACTCAATGCTGGATTTCACTCCAATCGTCACTGTCGGTCACCTGTTTATCGCTGGGAATGCGTTTTTCCTCGTCGGCCCATTCACCCAGATCAATCAGCTGGCAGCGTTTGCTGCAGAACGGCCGATAGGGGCTCTGCTGTCCCCAGACGACGGTGTTGCCACAGGTAGGGCATTCAACTTCAATTACTTCATCATTCATATTTTCATTTCCTAACAGCAGGCCAGTTCGAATGACAGGCGATTCGGTGGAACGCCTTTTTCACTGTCCAGAGACAGGAAACGAATGGCATAACGGGTTTTATGTCCTGAAACCTGGGGATAAAGCTGATGCTCCAGCGGGATGCGCATCCGCAGCAGTTCGCCCTCGTCGGCATTGTCCTGGAAAAAGCCATTCAGACTGATTTGCTGCTTGAACTGGCCAGAGTTACGCACCATGCCCAGCAATAAAATAAGGGTGTTGTGCAGCGGCAGCAAAGTCACCAGCCACTCGTTTTTCTGACTGTCCCGAGAAGATTGGGGCAGATGCAACCAGATATGCAATGAGGGCAAGTCAAAGCTGCAGCATCCTCCGGGTATCGAAAGCCGCTGGCGTACTGCCGCAATCAGCCGGTCTTCCCGCAGCGCCTGCCCAAGACGTGGAGCCGACATCAGTATGCTGGCGCATTGCTTGAGCTCGTCCCTGACTGTCAGGACGCGTTCGGTATCCACGCCGGGCACGCCTTCCCATTGGCGCATTTTTTGCTGTTGTCGCTCCAGTTCTTTGAGCATATCAGTGCGGATTTCCCCGCGCTCAAGCACATCCAGCAGATCAGAAAGGGTGCGAAAGAAAGGCAGCGTATTTGAAATAGTCGCCAGCGGCGGGCTGTCGAATATGTGTTGTAATAGAAATTCCAAACGGAGCCAGGTCCGCATTTTTTCATTAAGGGGATGCTCGAAAAGCACCGTGGTCGGGGTAGCGTCGACGTTACTCATTTTATCAATCCTGTCGGGTTGCTGATGCCGCACATGCCTGATAACAACGATGCAGGGCAGCCACGCGCTCGACGATATCGTCCGGGTTTCCATTATTATCAATAATATCGTCTGCAATGGCTAATCGCTGTTCTCGGGTCGCCTGGGCGGCAAGAATGCGGGTAATTTGCCGGCGGTCTACGCCATCACGCTTGAGGGTGCGATTTATCTGGGTTTCCACGTCCACATCAACCACCAATACACGGTTGGCTCGATGCTGCAGCTGATTTTCCACCAGCAGCGGCACCACCCAGAGCACATAGTCGCCGGTGGCTTCAGCAAATTGTTGCGCAGTATGTTGCTGAATCAGGGGATGGAGCAGCCCGTTAAGCCAGATTTTATCGTCTTCGGAGCTGAATATACGCTGGCGCAGCGCTCTGCGATCAAGTGCGCCATCCGCCTGTCGTACCTCTGCGCCAAAGCGCGCAATAATAGCCTTCAGCGCCGGGGTGCCCGGCTCGACTACCCGACGGGCAATGACATCGGCATCCACTATGGTGACGCCTAACCGGGCGAAAGCATCGGCAACGGTGCTCTTGCCGCTGCCGATACCGCCGGTCAATGCAACAATAAAATGCATATGGTCCACACTCCACCCTGATACAGCGACATTTCCAGGCGTGATATTCACTGTCGGTTCCGGCTTGCTATTGTCGGGCCTGGCACAGGCCTTACGGGCGATGATGCCTGCGGCAGCTCACGGGACTGCGGTGCACCGGAAGTTCGTCGGTAAATTTGTACGATTGTAGCGTAAAACAGTCGGCTTTCGCAGTCTTGCGATAAGAATAATCCGGTGTATGATACCGTCACTGGAATTGGCAATTATTTACCTTAGCCCCCTACATGCGATTTATCGCCATACACCAGGAATACTGCAGATGCGTATTGAAGAAGATCTCAAATTAGGCTTCAAAGATGTACTGATTCGCCCCAAGCGCTCTACCCTCAAGAGCCGCTCTGATGTTGAACTCCAGCGCGATTATACTTTCCATCACTCAGGTTGCTCATGGTCTGGCGTGCCGATCATCGCCGCCAATATGGATACCGTAGGCACTTTTCAGATGGCCCGGGTGCTGGCCTCCTTTGAGGTTCTTACCGCGGTTCACAAACATTATACTGTCGAGCAGTGGCGCAGCTTTATTGCCGAGAGTCCAGAATCGGTACTTCGCCATGTCATGGTCTCCAGCGGCACCTCGGATGCCGATTTCGACAAGCTCAAGCTTATCCTGGCGTTATCTTCTAAGCTTAAATTCATCTGTATCGACGTGGCCAACGGCTATTCCGAACATTTCGTGACGTTTGTGCAGAAGGCCCGTGAAGCCTTCCCTAATAACGTCATCTGTGCGGGTAACGTCGTTACCGGTGAGATGGTGGAAGAGCTTATTCTTTCTGGTGCGGACATCGTCAAGGTCGGCATCGGCCCGGGCTCGGTCTGTACCACTCGGGTTAAAACCGGCGTTGGTTACCCGCAATTGTCAGCGGTTATTGAATGTGCGGATGCAGCTCACGGCCTTGGCGGCCAGATCGTCAGCGATGGCGGCTGTTCGGTACCTGGCGATGTCGCCAAGGCGTTCGGCGGCGGAGCGGACTTTGTAATGCTCGGCGGCATGCTGGCCGGCCATGATGAATGCGAAGGCACCCTGGTCGAAGAGAATGGCGAAAAATTCATGCTGTTCTATGGTATGAGCTCTGAATCCGCCATGAACCGCCATGTCGGCGGTGTTGCGCAATACCGCGCGGCCGAAGGCAAGACGGTCAAGCTGCCGCTGCGCGGGCCGGTGGAAAATACCCTCCGGGATATCATGGGCGGCTTGCGCTCTGCCTGTACTTATGTGGGTGCATCCCGTCTTAAGGAACTGACCAAGCGGACCACCTTCATACGGGTGGCCGAGCAGGAAAACCGGGTATTTACCCAGCTTTAACGCTTGCTAAAGATAAGCAGGGAGCTCAGGCTTCTTGCTTACCTGCTTACCTGCTTACCTGCTTACCTGCTTACCTGCTTACCTGCTTACCTGCTTACCTGCTTACCTGCTTACCTGCTTACCTGCTTACCTGCTTACCTGCTTACCTGCTTACCTGCTTACCTGCTTACTTGCTTATCTGAGATCTTAATCTGAAATCTGCTTTTTCCTATCATGATGAGCCAGGGGATCCAGGGTTCAGAAATGGCCCATGACCTCTCCCAGATCCAGTAGCGGCAGGTAAAGAACGAACACCAGGCCGCATACCATACCGCCAACGATAAGCAACAGCAGCGGTTCGGCCCATTGCGTCAATGCTCTGGCCAGTTGCCGGGTGCGTTGCTCATGAAGACCGGCAAGTTGCCCGAAAATGTCGTCGAGTGTACCGGCATACTCGGCGGTTTTTATTAGCAGCCGGCACTGGGGCGGGAAGAGTTTGTGGTTCAACAGGGCTTGACTGAAAGCATGGCCATGACGGATATGGGTAATAAATTCGATAATGGCCAGATGATAGGCCTGATGGCTGGCGGTGGCTGCCGCCAGGGCCAGGCCGTTATCCAGGGTGATGCCCGCAGGATGTGTCATGGCAAGTGTCCTGAACAGCAGGTAGATATTATGGTGCCTGATGACCCGTCCGAGCATAGGCAGACGCAGCAGCAGCCTGCCTGTGACCTGTCGCCAGACAGGGTTTTGCCTTAATGTGCGCCGATAAACCATCGCCAGCAGCGACATCATTGCCAGCAAGAGCAGGCCATAGCGCTCCAGCACCTCAGCCAGCGTCAGCAGCGCCCGAGTCGGGCCCGGCAATACCGCTCCGGCACTTTGATAGAGGCGGGCAAACTCCGGCAGCACCAAGGTGAACATGCCCACCAGTACCAGGACAGCGGTGAAACAGACAAATAACGGATACCGCAGTGCCTGTATCACCTGCTGCTTCAACAGTTGCACGTTTCCCTCATTGTCGGCTAGCTGGCTGAAGCATTGATCCAGCCGGCCGGTCATTTCGCCCAGGGTTACCATCGGCGGCCAGGTTGCCGGAAATACCTGGGGAAACGCCGTCAGGGCGATTGAGAGCGACTGTCCCTGTTCAATGCGGGCCGCCAGGGATGCCAATACACAGCGCCAGCCGGCGCCAGGATGGTCTTCCGCCAGCAGATGCAGGCTATCACGTAAAGGCAATCCCGCGCCGAGCAGCGAGGCAAGCTGCAGAGATAATTCGATAAGTGCGGCCCGCTGCCAATAAGACGCCGGCAGATAACCTGACAGATGCACGCTGAATGGCTGTAGGCCTTCACGCACCAACAGCCGGCAGACTGCCTTCCGGCTAGTGCCGATGCGTTCGCCTTCGCAGGGTTCGCCTGTTTTTGAAAGCCCCCGCCATCGGAACAGCCATTGACTGTTTATCATGCTTAGCCATTATCCCAGCACACGCCACAGTTCACTGACGGTAGTTTCGCCTGCCGCCGCCAGGCTAAGACCCGCCTGCCACAGCCCATCAGCATCGGCGGCGGCAGGTTCCATTAGGGAATGGCGCGAATGTGATAATTCGCCAGGTGATTTATCGGACAGGCTGAACAGCCCGCAACGACCTTCGTAGCCGCCGTGGCATCGTCCACACCCCACCGCCTGCCAATAGTGAGGCAAGGCTGAGGGAGGGGAACGACTGCAGACGGCATTATGAGGTGCCGATTCAAGGCGACGGCAATGCGGGCATAAACGCCTGACCAGGCGCTGGGCCATCACCAGCCTGAGAACCGGCTCGATGCTGTCAGGGGAGAGGCCCAACTGGGATAACCGGGCCAGCGCTTCCCGTGGAGTGGCGCAGTGCAGGGTCGCCAGCACCAGATGAGCACTGCGCGCCGCATGGGCGGCAATGGCAGCGGTTTGGGCATCACGTATTTCTCCCACCATGATCACATCGGGATCCTGACGCAACAGGGCACGCAGCAACAGGGGGAAATCCAGCCTGGCTTTGAGATTTACCTGGCATTGGGTGATACCTGACAACGGGATTTCAACAGGGTCTTCCACGCTGCAGATATGCAGCGGCCTCTGGCGCAGATGAACCAGTGCCGCATACAGCGTCATGGTTTTGCCGCTGCCGGTCGGTCCGGTCAGCAGGATCATGCCCTGCGGAGCCTGCAAATGCTGCAGGAAGTTATTTAGCACGCTTTCAGTCATGCCCAACTGCCGCAGGGATAGGCCACTCTGCTCGCCGGGCAGCAGGCGCAGCGCTATCTTTTCTCCGCCGAGCGCGGGCAGGGTAGATAAACGAAAAGAACAGCCCGGCGCCGGGAGAGGGATAATAAATTGCCCGTCCTGGGGCAGGCGGCGTTCGGCAATATCCAACCGGGCCATGATTTTGAGCCGGACCGCCAGCATCGTTGCCAGGCCGGCCGGACAGGGGCGGCTTTGCTGCATCAGGCCATCTATGCGCATTCTCAGCCGGTATCCCTGGGAAGGGCAGGGATCCAGATGGATATCTGAGGCGCCCACCGCTATAGCCTGGCTGAGCATTTGATCGATAAATTCTTCTGCTGTAAGGTGATCATCACGCGTGGCAATCATTGCTGGTCTCCGGTTTCATCCGAATGAAATACCGACCGGCACGGTCCGGACAGATGCTCCTGCTGATCTTCGGTCCGACACTGCCTGGCCCACCTCAGGCCCTGCGCCTGCATCACCGGCGTCATTACTACCGTCAGGCCCTGAAGCGAAAGCTGGCCGGATAGGCTAATTACCCCCTGCTGCACCGAACTGGCACTGACATAACGCGACGTCATGACTGCTGGAATGCCATGCCGGCCCGACCGGCATTGATCCAGGCTTCCCTGCTGCAGAGCGCAAAGTTCGACAGCAGAGCGATAAGGCGCCGATAACTGCAGCATATCGATGAGCGCGGCATGAATGATATAACGCTGATAGCCCGGCAGGGCAATTGCGCCGAGCGTGGCGATGATGGCGATAACAACCATCAGCTCCACCAGAGTAAAACCCGCTTGTCTGTTCATGAGAGGAAAGCACCAGGATGACCGTGAGAGCTATCCTGGCGACTGCTCGGACTGTTGACCAGCATGGACCTGTGGGAGTGGAATCAGCGCGGCAGATAAGATAATGGGCTTACATGATTGCAATCCCTTCATACATATCCCGCCAAGAAACTCCGTCGATGGACGCCCGGCAAACTGCAATAGCGCCCCGGCCAAACTTCGGACTGGCTGGGCAGCAAAACCTGTCGGCAACACCCTTGCCCGCCGGTGCTCTCTCAGGCACCGCGCATCGAAAGATTTATTGCGCGCCTGTGCCCTTTCAGTCAAAGCGCATCGAAAGATCCATCGCCCGCACATGTTTGGTCAGCGCACCGACTGAAATATAATCCACCCCGGTGAGGGCGAATTCACGCAGCGTTTCAAACGTCACATTGCCTGACACTTCCAGCAGGGCGCGCTGGCCGGTGGCCGCCACCGCCCGCCGCATGTCGGCCAGGGAGAAGTTGTCCAGCATGACGATATCAGCGCCGGCGTCCAGCGCCTGTCTCAGTTCATCGAGGCTTTCCACCTCTACCTCTACCGGTACGTCGGGACGCAGGCTGATTGCATTGGCCACCGCCGCGGCAATCGAGCCGGCGGCCATAATATGGTTTTCCTTGATAAGAAAAGCGTCAGCCAGGCCCAGGCGGTGATTACTGCCGCCGCCGCACAGCACCGCATATTTCAGCGCGGTGCGAAGGCCAGGCAGTGTTTTACGGGTATCCAGCAGCTGGGTGCCGGTACCTGCCAGCTCGCCGACATACCGTTTGACCTCGGTCGCCACCCCAGACAGTGTCTGAACAAAGTTGAGCGCCGTTCTTTCGCCGGTCAGCAGGATATGGGCCGGACCGGAAAGGTGGCAGAGGGGCTGGTTGACCCTGACGACGTCGCCATCGCTCACCTGCCAGTCAATGCACACATTGCCGCCAAGCTGATGGAATACTTCGATAAGCCAACGCTGACCGCAAAACACACCGTTTTCCCGAGTAATGATGGTGGCGGTCGCCTGTCGCTCCCTAGGCAGCAAACGGGCGGTAATATCCCCATCGGCATCAGCCTCTCCGCCCAGATCTTCACGCAGGGCCAGCGTAACGGATAATGGAATATCTTGATCGATCCGGGCCAGCAATTGGGCCCGGCGAAGGTCGGCATCGTATCGGCGAGTTGCCATAAAAAACTCCGAAAATAGCGGATAAAGGTCACTGGCAAACATGCTACCCTGTTGCCGGGATAAGTACCACTGCCGGACCGGAGAGGTGAAGTATGCATTTGGAAAATGGCTGGATTTCAGGGGCTAAGCGTGTTCCATCACCCCATTGCGACGACCGTCCAGACAATGAACAGCCCAGCGTGCTGGTGGTGCATAATATCAGCTTGCCGCCGGGTCGATTTGGCGGGCCCTATATCGACCAACTGTTTACCGGCACCCTGGAAAAGGAGGCAGATCCCTATTTCACCGGTATTGCCCATCTGCGTGTGTCGGCCCATTGCCTTATCCGCCGCGACGGTGAAATAGTGCAGTATGTCCCTTTTGACCGCCGGGCCTGGCATGCCGGCATCTCCTGCTATCAGGGCCGGGAGCGATGCAATGATTTTTCTATCGGTATCGAGCTTGAGGGCACCGATGAATTGCCCTACTGCGAGGCTCAATATCGTCAGTTGGCGGACGTCACGCAGCTCATCATGCGTTCCTATCCGGTCACGCCAGATCGTATCACCGGTCACAGCGATATTGCGCCGGAGCGCAAGACCGATCCCGGCCGCGCATTTCTGTGGCATCATTACCGCCAACTGCTTGGAACCTCCATCGATGCTCATTATGGGGAGAGGGACTTGACATGACGCTGTTTACATTGCTTGTGGTATTGGCCTGGGAGCGCCTGTTTAAAACCGGCGATCGCTGGCAGCTGGACCACATACTGGCACGGTTGTTTACCCGCCTGCGCCAGACTTCCCTGATACAAACCCTACTGATTAGCATTTGCTGGATGCTGCTGGTGGGCGTGAGCCTGCGCCTGGCGTCCGGCTGGTTGTTCGGCATTCCCCTGCTGGCGCTGTGGCTGGTGGTTTGCACGCTGTGTATCGGCGCAGGTGGCATCCGCAGCCACTATCGGGCGTATCTGATGGCTGCCGGCCGCGGCGACAGTCACGCCACCGAAGCGATGAGCGAGGAGCTGGCGCTGATTCACGGTCTGCCGGTGGATTATGATAAAGAGCAGCGGCTGCGCGAACTGCAGAATGCCCTACTGTGGATCAATTTCCGTTTTTACCTGGCGCCGCTGTTCTGGCTGGTCGTGGGGGGGCCATATGGTCCAGCGCTGCTGGCCGGCTATGGATTCCTGCGCGCGTGGCAGACCTGGCTTGCCAGGCATTCGACCCCGCTGAAACGTTCACAGTCTGGAATTGATGCTCTGCTGCACTGGCTGGACTGGATTCCGGTGCGTCTGGCCGGCGTGGCCTATGCCCTGCTGGGGCACGGCGAAAGAGCGCTGCCGGCCTGGTTTGCCTCTCTGGCCGATATACACAGCGGCCAATATGGCGTGCTGACCCGACTGGCCCAGTTTTCGCTGGCGCGGGAGCCGCACCTGGATGACGTCCAGACGCCGCGGGCTGCGGTAGCGCTTGCCAAAAAAATTACCCTGGTGATTGTGGTGGTGGTGGCATTGCTGACTATATACGGCACGCTGGTTTAGCAAGGCGGCATGAACAGGCACCGCTGTAACAGTAGGCAGGGCAATGTGAGTCATGACCCAGACGCCCGCTGTAACAGGTAGCGCTGGGTTATGAGTCAGGGGTTATGCAGGCAGTCAGTTAACTGTAGACTGGGTTTTACGCTTGAAGGCAAAGCCTATCCCCAGCACGATCAACCAGACCGGGATCAGGTAAACCGAAATATCCATGCCGGGCGTTTTGGCCATTACCACCAGGATGCCGGCCATAAACGCCAGACAAAGATAGTTGCCGAACGGATACCACAGCGCGCCAAATTTGGTGGTAATGCCTTGGCGCGTCATGGAGCGGCGGAATTTCAGGTGTGCCAGGCTTATCATGCCCCAGTTGATCACCAGTGCAGATACCACCAGTGACATCAGCAGTCCAAACGCCTTGCCCGGCATCAGATAGTTGATCAGCACACACAGAGCGGTAGCGAGCGCTGAAACGCCTATGGCCAGTACCGGTACGCCGCGGCTGTCGACTTTCATCAATGATTTAGGGCCGTTGCCCTGACTTGCCAGACCGTAAAGCATGCGGCTGTTGCTGAAGACGCAGCTGTTGTAGACCGACAGGGCCGCCGTCAGTACCACAATATTGAGCACTGTCGCCACAATGTTGCTGTTAAGGGCATGGAATATCAGTACAAATGGGCTGCCGCCTTCAACCACTTTACCCCAAGGATAAAGAGAAAGCAGCACGGTAAGAGAACCGATATAGAAAATCAAGA
This sequence comes from Biostraticola tofi, assembly GCF_004343195.1. GTDB lineage: Bacteria > Pseudomonadota > Gammaproteobacteria > Enterobacterales > Enterobacteriaceae > Biostraticola > Biostraticola tofi. The sequence goes on from NZ_SMCR01000002.1 coordinate 542,373, forward strand.
TACGGTAGATGACCTGGTTAGTGGCTTTAGGAATGCTTTGCTCAGGGTTGTCCGCTTCGGCAGCGGTGATACCTACCAGCTCAAGGCCGCCAAACGAGAACATGATCACCGCCATCGCCATGACCAGCCCGCCGATGCCTTTTGCAAAGAAGCCACCGTTGTTCCACAGATTACTGACCGAGGCTTCCGGTCCGCCGCTGCCGCTGAGCAGCAGCCAGCCGCCAAACAGGATCATGGCGATTATTGCCACCACTTTGATAATGGCAAACCAGAACTCCATTTCGCCATACACCTTGACGTTTGCCAGGTTGATGACATTGATCAGCACGAAGAATACCGCTGCCGAGACCCAGGTAGGCAGATCGGGCCACCAGTACTGCATGTAGATCCCCACCGCCGACAGCTCAGCCATGGCGACCAGGACGTACAGTACCCAATAATTCCAGCCCGAAGCAAAGCCGGCAAAATTGCCCCAGTATTTATAGGCAAAATGGCTGAATGAGCCGGCAACGGGTTCTTCCACCACCATCTCACCCAGCTGGCGCATGATAAGAAAAGCGATAAAACCGCCAATGGCATAGCCCAGGATAACCGCCGGACCGGCCATTTGGATCGTTTGGGCAATACCCAGAAACAGCCCGGTACCAATTGCGCCGCCTAAAGCAATAAGCTGAATATGCCGGTTTTTCAGGCCGCGCTTCAGCGTCTGTGAGCGCTGTTTCCCATCCATTTAAAAATCCTCTGTTATTGGGACAAGATGGCCGTTCACAGCACTAACTGCCATGTGTAAGCCAGTAGATACGAATTTTGTAAGTTTTTTTTTACGGCAGCCGATAATGAATAATCTTTCCAGTGAGTGTCACTGGCACAAGAATAGTGTTATGGAAAAAAGTTTGCACCTGATTTATGCCTCCGGACGGGATAAAATATTGAGGGAATGATCGAGCGCATTAATTTCCCGCGACGAGGCAGATGAGCGTCTCCGGGCGGGACGGCAAGAAGAAATTAATTGAATGAATATTCAATTAATTGAATGAATATTCACTTTAATAACAGGCTAATCGGTTCAGCTTGCGTCTAAACGTTTCAACTACGTTAAATTCTCTGCAGGCAGGCAATGGGCGGTTATGCTGAGTATTTGTCCTCATGCAGCATATGTGTCGTGCATATGCTTGAATGTGCAGCTTTTGATGATTTAGGTCAATGCCAATATGGACATAAGGTGAATACTTTGTTACTTTAGCGGCACGTTTATTAAATTGGTATTACCAATTGACTCCGCGCTTTTGCTGAGAAGACTATAAATGGCCTATAGTAAAATCCGACAGCCAAAATTATCGGATGTCATCGAGCAGCAATTGGAATATCTGATCCTTGAAGGGACGTTGCGCCCCGGCGAAAAACTGCCTCCCGAGCGCGAACTGGCAAAGCAGTTTGATGTCTCGCGTCCTTCCTTAAGAGAAGCTATTCAGCGTCTGGAAGCGAAGGGTCTCCTTTCGCGCCGTCAGGGCGGCGGAACATATGTGCAAAACAACCTGTGGCAGAGCTTCAGCGATCCGTTGGCTGAATTATTGGCCGAACATCCTGAGTCACAATACGATTTGCTGGAAACGCGACACGCGCTGGAAGGTATCGCCGCCTACTACGCCGCATTGCGTGGCACTGAGGAAGATCTCAACCGTATCCGCGAATGCCACGAGGCCATTGAGCAGGCGCAGGCCAGCGGCGATCTTGATGTCGAAGCCGATGCCGTCATGCAGTATCAAATTGCCGTAACCGAAGCCGCCCATAATGCGGTTTTATTGCATTTGGTCCGCTGTATGGGGCCGATGCTCGAGAACAACGTCCGACAGAACTTTGAATTGCTTTACTCGCGCCGTGAAATGCTGGCGCAGGTAAGCAGCCATCGCGCCGGGATTTTTGCGGCGATTGTTGCACGCGAACCCGAAACGGCCCGCGAAGCATCACACCGCCATCTGGCGTTTATTGAGGAAATCTTGCTGGACCTTGGTCGGGAACATAGCCGGCGTGAACGTTCACTACGCCGACTCCAGCAACGCAAGGATTGAGCGCCTGATTTGAGGCACTAAACGCGGCAACGAAAGCTATGGGCCTGTCTTCGTGTGTTTTTTTCAAGAGCACAGGAAGACAGGCTCCAATTAAACCAATATTAGAGATAGATAAGGAACACCACCATGTCAGAACGTTTATACAATGACGTGGATCCGATCGAAACACGCGACTGGCTACAGGCGATCGAATCGGTTATCCGTGAAGAAGGTATTGAGCGCGCGCAGTTCCTGATTGATCAGGTGCTTGACGGTGCCCGCAAAGGCGGAGTCAGCATTGCCGCCGGCGCTGCAGGACGTAACTACATCAACACTATTCCGGTGGAAGACGAGCCTGAATATCCTGGTAATCTGGAACTTGAGCGCCGTATTCGTTCAGCCATTCGCTGGAATGCCGTCATGACCGTATTGCGTGCTTCCAAGAAAGACCTGGACCTGGGCGGCCATATGGCATCCTTCCAATCTTCCGCAACGGTTTATGAAGTGTGCTTCAACCATTTCTTCCGCGCCCGTAACGACCAGGACGGCGGCGATCTGGTGTATTTCCAGGGTCATATCTCTCCAGGCGTTTATGCCCGCGCTTTCCTTGAAGGCCGCCTGACTGAAGATCAGATGAATAATTTCCGTCAGGAAGTGCACGGCAAGGGCCTGTCTTCTTACCCGCACCCGAAATTGATGCCTGAGTTCTGGCAGTTCCCGACCGTATCCATGGGTCTGGGCCCGATCAGCGCCATTTACCAGGCTAAGTTCCTCAAGTATCTGAACCACCGTGGCCTGAAAAACACCACTGCCCAGACTGTTTACGCGTTCCTTGGCGACGGTGAAATGGACGAGCCGGAATCCAAGGGCGCCATCACCATCGCTACCCGTGAGAAGCTGGACAACCTGGTATTCATCATCAACTGTAACCTGCAGCGTCTTGATGGCCCGGTGACCGGCAACGGCAAAATTATCAACGAACTGGAAGGTATTTTCAGCGGCGCCGGTTGGGAAGTACTGAAAGTCATCTGGGGTGGACGTTGGGACGAACTACTGCGTAAAGATACCGGCGGCAAGCTTATCCAACTGATGAACGAAACCGTCGACGGCGATTACCAGACTTTCAAATCGAAGAGCGGCGCCTATGTGCGTGAACACTTCTTCGGTAAATATCCGGAAACCGCTGCGCTGGTTAAAGATCTCAGCGATGACGACATCTGGGCGCTGAACCGTGGCGGCCACGATCCGAAGAAAGTCTTCGCCGCGCTGGATAAAGCCCGTAAGACGACTGGCAAGCCGGTGGTCATCCTGGCCCACACTATCAAAGGTTATGGCATGGGTGTGACCGCGGAAGGCATGAACATCGCCCACCAGGTCAAGAAAATGAACATGGATGGCGTGCGCTACTTCCGTGATCGTTTCAATCTGAACACCATCACCGACGACACCATTGAAAAACTGCCGTACATCACCTTTGAAGAAGGTTCTGAAGAGTACAAGTACCTGCATGAACGCCGCCAGGCGCTGCACGGCTACCTGCCGACTCGTCTGAAGAACTTCACCAAACCGCTTGAGCTGCCGGCGCTGGAAGATTTCCGTTCGCTGCTGGAAGAGCAGAAGAAAGAAATCTCCACCACCATCGCTTTCGTCCGCGTTCTGAACGTGATGCTGAAGAACCCGTCCATCAAGGATCGCCTGGTGCCGATCATCGCCGATGAGGCGCGTACTTTCGGTATGGAAGGTCTGTTCCGTCAGATCGGTATCTACAGCCCGAACGGCCAGCAGTATACGCCGCAGGACCGTGAGCAGGTTGCTTACTACCGTGAAGACGAGAAAGGCCAGATTCTGCAGGAAGGCATCAACGAACTGGGCGCCGCCTCTTCCTGGCTGGCAGCGGCTACGTCATACAGTACCAATGACCTGCCGATGATCCCGTTCTATATCTATTATTCAATGTTCGGCTTCCAGCGTATCGGCGATTTGTGCTGGGCGGCGGGCGATCAGCAGGCGCGCGGCTTCCTCATCGGCGGCACCTCCGGTCGTACCACCCTGAACGGCGAAGGCCTGCAGCATGAAGACGGCCACAGCCACATTCAGTCGCTGACTATCCCGAACTGTATCTCCTACGATCCGGCTTATGCGTATGAAGTCGCGGTTATCATGCATGATGGCCTGGTACGTATGTACGGCGAAGCGCAGGAAAACGTGTATTACTACCTGACCACGCTGAACGAAAACTACCATATGCCTGCCATGCCTGAAGGCGCGGAAGAGGGTATCCGTAAGGGTATCTACAAGCTTGAAACCATCGAAGGCAGCAAAGGCAAGGTACAGCTGCTGGGTTCCGGCGCCATCCTGCGTCATGTACGTGAAGCCGCTGACATCCTGGCTAAAGACTACGGTATCGGTTCTGACGTCTACAGCGTGACCTCGTTCACTGAACTTGCCCGCGATGGCCAGGATTGTGAGCGCTGGAACATGCTGCATCCGAGCGAAACCCCGCGCGTGCCTTATGTCGCGCAGGTGCTGAACGATGCGCCGGCCGTTGCGTCCACCGACTACATGAAACTGTTCGCCGAGCAAATCCGCAGCTTCGTCCCGGCCAGCGATTTCCGTGTACTGGGTACCGATGGTTTCGGCCGCTCCGACAGCCGCGAAAACCTGCGTCATCATTTCGAAGTAGACGCAGCCTACGTGGTCGTGGCAGCGCTGGGTGAACTGGCTAAACGTGGCGATATCGGTACTGACGTGGTAGCCAAGGCTATTACCAAGTTCGGCATCGATGCTGACAAAGTAAACCCACGTTTGGCATAAGAGGTTAAAAAATCAATGGCTATTGAAATTAACGTACCGGATATCGGTGCAGATGAAGTTGAAGTCACCGAAGTGCTGGTCAAGGTCGGTGATAAAGTTGAAGCCGAGCAATCGCTGATTACCGTTGAAGGCGATAAAGCCTCGATGGAAGTTCCCTCGCCGCAGGCGGGGGTTATCAAAGAGATCAAAGTTGCGGTCGGCGATAAAGTCGAAACCGGCAAATTGATCATGATCTTTGATGATGCCGAAGGCGCTTCAACTGCCGCCCCGGCCAAAGAAGAAGCCAAAAGCGACGCCAAGGCCGAAGAAAAACCCGCCGCCGGCGGTGTGAGCGAAAGCAAAGAAGTCAACGTACCGGATATCGGCAGCGACGAAGTCGAAGTGACCGAAGTGCTGGTCAAGGTCGGCGACCAGGTTGAAGCCGAACAATCGCTGATTACCGTTGAAGGCGATAAAGCGTCAATGGAAGTCCCGGCGCCGTTTGCCGGTACGGTGAAAGAAATCAAAATCAGCACCGGCGACAAAGTCAGCACCGGTTCGCTTATCATGGTATTTGAAGTGGCAGGCAGCGGTGCAACCGCTGCGCCGGCGGGCGACAGCAAGCCAGCGGCCGAATCTGCTGCCCAGCCTGCCCAGGCTGGCGGCAGCAAAGAAGTCAACGTACCGGATATCGGCGGTGATGAAGTCGAAGTAACCGAAGTGATGGTCAAGGTCGGCGACAAGATCGACGCCGAGCAGTCACTGATTACTGTTGAAGGCGACAAGGCTTCAATGGAAGTGCCGGCACCGTTTGCCGGTACCGTGAAAGAAATCAAAATCAGCACCGGCGACAAAGTCAGCACCGGCTCGCTTATCATGGTGTTTGAAGTTGAAGGCGCCGCTCCGGCCGCCGCCGCTCCGGCTAAAGATGAGAAAACCGAGTCCTCTGCCGCCGTTGCGCCGGCACCGGCTTCCAGCGCCAATAAAAACGCCGCTGCCGCCACCGGTAAAACTGAGTTTGCCGAAAACGATGCCTACGTGCATGCGACCCCGGTTATCCGTCGCCTGGCCCGCGAGTTTGGCGTCAACCTTGCCAAAGTGAAGGGCACCGGACGTAAAGGCCGTATCCTGCGCGAAGATATCCAGGCCTACGTTAAAGATGCCGTCAAACGTGCTGAAGCGGCTCCGGCCGGCGCAGCTACCGGCGGTTCGTTGCCTGGCCTGCTGCCATGGCCAAAAGTGGACTTCAGCAAATTCGGCCAGACCGAAGAAGTCGAACTGGGCCGTATCCAGAAAATTTCCGGTGCCAACCTGCATCGCAACTGGGTGATGATCCCCCACGTCACCCAATGGGATGACGCGGATATCACCGAAGTTGAAGCTTTCCGCAAGCAGCAGAACGTGGAAGCCGAGAAGAAAAAACTGGACGTGAAGATCACCCCGCTGGTGTTCATCATGAAAGCCGTTGCCAAGGCGCTGGAAGAACTGCCTCGCTTCAATAGCTCCCTGTCTGAAGATGGACAGAAACTGACGCTGAAAAAATACATCAATATTGGTGTAGCGGTTGATACGCCTAACGGCCTGGTCGTTCCGGTATTCCGCGATGTGAACAAGAAAGGCATCTTCGAGCTTTCACGTGAACTGGCCGAAATCTCCAAAAAGGCGCGCGTAGGTAAATTGACCTCGTCTGATATGCAGGGCGGGTGCTTTACCATTTCCAGCCTGGGTGGCATCGGCGGAACAGCGTTTACCCCTATCGTTAACGCCCCTGAAGTGGCTATCCTTGGCGTGTCCAAGTCAGCCATGAAACCGGTGTGGAACGGCAAGGAGTTTACGCCGCGTCTGATGCTGCCGCTGTCGCTGTCCTATGACCATCGCGTCATTGACGGTGCAGACGGTGCACGCTTTATTACCTTCATCAACAACGTAATGTCCGACATTCGTCGCCTGGTGATGTAAGCCCGGGGCCGGCCGTCTGGCCGGCCTCATTGTTTCGCGTGACGCTGCCGCAAAGCGTAGCGGCACGGCAATCAGAACATGCGTCTTATCAACGAGCTTTGCAGTTTGTTAACATTTCTGTAAACTATCTGCGATGGATGCGGCCCGGTGGATACAGCGCGTTATGCACTTAACACGCCAGAAAATTGACGTCTGACCCGCCGGACAAACAACTAAGAGGTCATGATGAGTAACGAAATTAAAGCTCAGGTCGTGGTACTTGGGGCGGGCCCGGGGGGATACTCTGCGGCCTTCCGTTGCGCGGATTTAGGTCTTGAAACCGTGCTGGTCGAACGTTATGCCACTCTCGGCGGCGTTTGCCTGAATGTTGGATGTATCCCTTCCAAAGCCCTGCTGCACGTTGCCAAGGTGATTGAAGAAGCCAAGGCATTGGGCGAGCACGGTATCGTTTTCGGCGAACCGAAAACCGATATCAACAAGGTGCGTACCTGGAAAGAGAAAGTCGTCAATCAGCTGACCGGCGGTCTGGCCGGCATGGCGAAAGCGCGCAAAGTCACCGTGGTTAATGGCCTGGGCAAGTTTACCGGCGCCAACACCCTGTCGGTTGAAGGTGAACAGGGTACGACCACCATCAACTTCGACAATGCCATCATCGCTGCCGGATCACGTCCGATTCAGCTGCCGTTCATACCTCATGATGACCCGCGCGTATGGGATTCCACCGACGCGTTGGAACTGACTACCGTACCGGAACGTCTGCTGGTCATGGGGGGCGGTATCATCGGCCTGGAAATGGCGACGGTTTATCACGCTCTGGGCTCTAAAATCGAAGTGGTCGAAATGTTCGATCAGGTTATCCCGGCGGCGGATAAAGATATCGTCAAGGTCTTCACCAAGCGTATCAGCAAGCAGTTCGAATTGATGCTGGAAACCAAGGTCACAGCGGTAGAAGCCAAAGAAGACGGCATCTACGTGACCATGGAAGGCAAGAAAGCGCCTGCCGAACCGCAGCGCTATGACGCAGTGCTGGTGGCCATCGGTCGTGTGCCTAACGGTAAATCGCTGGATGCCGGTAAAGCCGGTGTAGAAGTTGACGATCGCGGCTTTATCCGCGTCGACAAGCAAATGCGCACCAACGTGCCGCATATCTACGCCATCGGCGATATCGTCGGTCAGCCGATGCTGGCGCATAAAGGGGTGCATGAAGGCCACGTTGCGGCTGAAGTCATCTCCGGCAAGAAACATTACTTCGATCCGAAGGTTATTCCGTCCATCGCCTACACTGAGCCGGAAGTTGCCTGGGTTGGCCTGACTGAAAAAGAAGCAAAAGAAAAAGGCATCAGCTATGAAGTGGCCACCTTCCCGTGGGCAGCCTCAGGCCGTGCTATCGCTTCTGACTGCCAGGATGGCATGACCAAGCTGATTTTCGATAAAGAATCCCATCGCGTCATCGGCGGCGCCGTAGTCGGTGTCAACGGCGGCGAGCTGCTGGGTGAAATCGGCCTGGCTATCGAAATGGGCTGTGATGCTGAAGACATCGCGCTGACCATCCACGCCCACCCGACCCTGCATGAGTCGGTCGGCCTGGCGGCGGAAGTGTTTGAAGGCAGCATTACCGACCTGCCGAACCCGAAAGCCAAGAAGAGAAAGTAATTCCCGTTGCCGGCGCTACTCTGCCGGTGCGGTTGGCAGGCGCTAGCCGGAGCCTGTCCGCACATTGTCGTCGCTTCGGCGGCGACAATTGTTTCCTTGCTTATCCTCTCCCGCCAGTCCGCTCAGCAACGTTAAAAAAATTGCGAAATTGTAACCTCCAGCGATAAAAACTTGGTAAATTAACTGTGTGAGCTCATGTTTCCCGCCCCGTTAATTATGCTGTCCGGCTTAAACCATTCAGCTAAAAACTATGTTAATTATATGTAAACAAATTAACAAAGCGGTTAAATACTGATAAACTGCCTGCCCGGAACCGGGTCATTACTCTTATAGCCAAATGAACATCTCCCCGGTGACGAAGGAAAGCCAGGCACTACCTATGACAATGAAAGCGAGGAGAACGTCGTGCTAGAAGAATATCGTAAGCACGTTGCCGAGCGTGCTGAACAGGGTATCGTCCCTAAGCCTCTCGATGCCGTACAAATGGCCGCGTTGGTTGAGCAGTTGAAAAACCCGCCTGCCGGCGAAGAACAGTTCCTATTGGATCTCTTGATTAACCGTGTCCCCCCGGGCGTAGATGAAGCAGCCTACGTTAAAGCCGGTTTCCTCGCAGCCATCGCTAAAGGTGAGGCTTATTCGCCTCTGGTCAGTGCTGAGAAAGCGGTAGAGCTGCTGGGCACCATGCAGGGGGGATATAACATCCAACCGCTGGTGGATGCATTGGACAATGAACAACTGGCGCCGATTGCCGCCAACGCGCTGAAATCGATGCTGCTGATGTTCGACAACTTCTTTGATGTTGAAGAGAAAGCCCGGGCCGGCAATCCCCATGCCAAGGCGGTAATGCATGCCTGGGCGGACGCTGAGTGGTTCCTGTCGCGTCCGGGACTGGCCGATAAAATCACCGTGACGGTGTTCAAGGTCACCGGCGAAACCAATACCGACGACCTCTCTCCGGCGCAGGATGCCTGGTCGCGTCCGGATATCCCGCTGCACGCCCTGGCAATGCTGAAAAATGCCCGTGAAGGCATCAATCCCGACCAGCCGGGCGCAGTCGGCCCGATCAAGCAGATCGAAGCGCTAAATGCCAAGGGCTTCCCGCTGGCGTATGTCGGCGATGTGGTCGGCACCGGTTCATCGCGCAAATCAGCCACCAACTCGGTGCTGTGGTTTATGGGCGATGATATTCCTCACGTACCGAATAAGCGCGGCGGCGGAGTGGTGCTGGGCAGCAAGATTGCGCCGATTTTCTTCAATACCATGGAAGACGCCGGGGCGCTGCCGATTGAAGTGGACGTGTCCCTGTTGAACATGGGCGACGTCATTGATATCTATCCGTTCAAGGGCGAAGTGCGCAGCCATGAAAGCCAGGAACTGCTGGCAAGTTTCGCGCTGAAAACCGAGGTGCTGATTGACGAAGTCAGGGCCGGCGGACGTATTCCGCTGATTATCGGTCGCGGCCTCACCACCCGGGCGCGCGAATCCCTGGGGCTGCCCCCGAGCGAGATTTTCCGTCATGCACGGGATGTGGTCCAGAGTGATAAAGGTTTTACCCTGGCGCAGAAGATGGTTGGCCGCGCCTGCGGCGTGACCGGTATCCGTCCGGGGCAATACTGCGAACCTAAAATGACCTCGGTCGGCTCCCAGGACACCACCGGGCCGATGACCCGCGACGAGCTGAAGGATCTGGCCTGTCTGGGCTTCTCTGCCGACCTGGTGATGCAGTCGTTCTGCCATACCGCCGCCTACCCGAAGCCGGTTGATGTGCAGACCCACCATACGCTGCCAGACTTCATTATGAACCGTGGCGGCGTATCGCTGCGTCCGGGCGACGGCATCATTCACTCTTGGCTGAACCGGATGCTGTTGCCCGATACCGTTGGGACCGGCGGAGACTCCCATACCCGGTTCCCTATTGGCATTTCATTCCCTGCCGGCTCGGGCCTGGTGGCATTTGCCGCCGCGACCGGCGTGATGCCGCTGGATATGCCTGAATCGGTGCTGGTGCGTTTCAAAGGCAAGATGAAACCGGGTATTACCCTGCGCGATCTGGTGCATGCCATCCCCTATTACGCCATCCAGCAAGGGCTGCTGACGGTGGAGAAAAAAGGCAAGAAAAACATTTTCTCCGGCCGTATCCTGGAAATTGAAGGCCTGCCTGAGCTGAAGGTAGAGCAGGCATTCGAACTGGCCGATGCCTCGGCTGAACGTTCCGCTGCCGGCTGTACCATCAAGCTTGATAAAGCGCCGATCGTTGAATATCTGTCATCTAATATCGTGCTGCTCAAGTGGATGATCTCCGAAGGCTATGGCGATCGTCGTACCCTGGAGCGCCGCATAACCGGCATGGAAAACTGGCTGGCTAATCCCGAGCTGCTGGAGCCTGATGCCGATGCTGAATATGCTGCGGTGATTGACATCGATCTGGCGGATATCAACCAGCCTATTCTCTGTGCGCCGAATGATCCTGATGACGCCCGCCTGCTGTCTGATGTGGCCGGCAGCAAAATCGATGAAGTGTTTATCGGTTCCTGTATGACCAATATCGGTCATTTCCGTGCCGCCGGTAAACTGCTGGACCAGCATACCGGCCAGCTGCCTACCCGTCTGTGGGTTGCGCCGCCGACCAAGATGGATGCCGCCCAGTTGACCGAGGAGGGCTACTACAGCATTTTCGGCAAGAGCGGCGCCAGGGTAGAGATCCCAGGCTGTTCGCTGTGCATGGGCAACCAGGCCCGGGTCGCAGAGGGCGCGACGGTAGTGTCTACCTCGACCCGCAACTTCCCGAACCGATTGGGCAACGGGGCCGACGTTTATCTGGCCTCGGCTGAACTGGCGGCGGTGACGTCGCTACTGGGTTATCTGCCTTCGCCTGAGCAATACCTGGAAGCTATCACGCTGGTCGATCAGACCTCAGCTGATACCTACCGCTATCTCAACTTTGATCGGTTAAGCGAATATACCGACAAGGCTGATCAGGTGATTTTTCAGACCGCGGTCTAACTAATCACCAGGGCGTTTATGCTCAATGGCAACAAGCCGGTCGGTTAACCCCGACCGGTTTTTTTTTGCTGTATCGGCTTTAACCGCTGGGCCGCCGGTGATTACCCGGAAAGGGGCGAAAATCAGTAATGAGTAACGATCTTGTGCGCAGGAACAGGTAACATTGAATTATATCGGAGTGTCTGCTGCTGGACGAGGCTGACGCTTTCAACGCTTATTCTCTGGAAAGAAATAATATGGACTACGAGTTCCTGCGAGACATTACCGGCCAGGTAATGGTCACCTTTTCAATGGGCCATGAGGCGATAGGGCATTGGATCAATGAAGAGCTTAAAGGCAACCTGAGCCAACTGGACCAGATAGAAAATGTGCTGCAGCAGCAGATTGCCGGAAAAGGCACCCAGCCTCACTGGCGACAGATTGGTCATGAATATACGCTGTGGATTGACAGTGAAGAGGTCAGGGTCGGCGCTAACAGTCTTGATTATGTCAATGAGGAGCTTGAGGAGGGCATGAATTACTACGATGAGGAGAGTATGGCCAGCTGCGGCACCGAGGATTTTCTGACCGCTTTGCAGCACTACCGAGACTTTATTGTTAACCATCGCTAGAAAAGACGGGCCCAACGTCGGGCCCGATTCAACCGGCATCAGACTATCGGCAGGTTACGGCCGTAGTAGATTTCCTGCATTTCTTTATACAGCAGATCGGTAATGGCTTTGCGCTCGTCAGCGCTGAGATCTTCCGGTTTGGCATTGAACAAGTAATGCTTGAGATCGAAGTCCTTCAGCATCATCTTGGTGTGGAAGATGTTTTCCTGGTAAACATTCACGTCCATCATGTGGTAGAGGGCTTTCATATCCCGCGACATGAAGTTCTGGATCGAATTGATTTCGTGGTCGATGTAATGTTTAACGCCGTTGACGTCGCGGGTAAATCCACGTACCCGATAATCCATGGTGACGATATCTGATTCAAGCTGGTGAATCAGATAGTTGAGCGCTTTTAGCGGCGAAATCACGCCACAGGTCGATACTTCGATATCAGCCCTGAAAGTGCATAATCCGCCTTCGGGATGGCTTTCCGGATAGGTGTGTACACAGATATGGCTTTTGTCCAGATGCGCGACCACAGATTCAGGCAATGGCCCGGGATGCTCTGACTTATCGATGCTCTGCGGGTCAATCGGCTCTTCGCTGACCAGTATGGTCACGCTGGCACCCTGCGGTTCATAATCCTGGCGCGCGACGTTCAGGATATTAGCGCCTATCATTGAGCAGGTTTCGCTGAGGATTTCGGTAAGCCGGTTGGCATTATATTGTTCGTCTATGTACGCGATATACCCGTCACGGTCATCAGCCGTTTTGGCGTAACAAATATCGTAAATACAAAAACTCAGGCTCTTGGTTAGATTGTTAAAGCCGTGTAGTTTTAGCTTCTGCAATTTGGTTCACCCCCTTATAAATGACATTCAGCATGATGCTGACAGGGCATTCAGTAGATATTGCGGCAAGGCAAAGCTGCCGGTGTGGATTGCCGAATTATAATAACGGCATTTAAGGCCCAGAGCATTAATCCGCTTATCAAGCGTTGCGCTGTCCAGCTGGCGCAGGGCCGGGTTCTGGCTTGCCCAGGCAAAGGTCATGATCCCACCATAATAGGTCGGAATGGCGGCCTGATAAAAACTGACATCGTCAAAGTAATTGCTGAGCTTGCGATGACTGTTTACCGCTTCGTCCTGCTGAAGGAAGCATACGCCGTTCTGGGCAACGAAAATACCGCCTTCATTGAGAATTCGCGCGCACCCCTGATAAAAATCAGAAGTGAAGAGACTCTCGCCCGGACCGATAGGATCGGTGCAGTCGGAGATCACCACATCGAATTTTTTAGCCGTCTGGCAAACGTAATTTACGCCATCATCAATCACCAGTTCAAAACGCGGATCATCAAATGATCCTGCATTGTGGCCGGGTAAATACTGACGACAAAATGACACCACGCCGGCGTCGATTTCTACCATGGTAATCTGCTCAACGCCCGGATGGCGGCTGACTTCGCGCAGCATGCCGCCATCGCCGCCGCCGATGATCAGCACGTTCTTGGCATTGCCATGCGCTGTCAGCGGCACATGGGCCATCATTTCATGATAAATGAATTCATCGCGTTCAGTGGTCTGAACCACGCCATCCAGAGCCATGACGCGACCCAGAGCGGCATTTTCAAAAATGACCAAATCCTGGTGATCGGTTTTTTCCCGGTAAAGGATATTATCTACGGTAAAGTACTGACCGAAATGGTCATGCAGTGTTTCAAACCAGGTTTCTTTTTGTGACATATCAGGCTGCTCCTTGGGGCAAACTGCCGTGAAAAAGCGGCGCGGTATAATAGCGGACTCTAAGCCGGGATGCACGGTTAAATTTCGTCCAACTGCGGCAGTAGTCTGGTTAGCGAGCGTAAGCCAGTAAACTCAATGAGTTGCTGGCCAGTGACCGGCATTTGTTCGGTGTGGGAATGGCGATACCACTTAAATCGCGATAGCTGGCTTCACCGAGCGCGCGCATGTCGTAAGCGCCATAATTGGTCATGTCCCATTTGTTCTGCAGGGCAAAAATCTGGATGGCGCGGCGAATTTGTTCATTGGGCATATCGCTGTAGCCACAGTTATTTTTCAAGTAAACAAATACAGCGGTCAGATCCGCCATGTCTTCTGCCTCGGATTCTGTTAATGCCTGCGATGCCATGGGTAAACCCAGCAATCCCAACAGCAGCATGACTAACGCAGTTTTCTTCATAGCAAAAGACCCGATCACTCAATGGAATTAAACGTTATCATGATTCATGATTTCCGCCCTAGAGATTGTTGTCGGCGGACGGATTTCGCGTCAATACACTATCAAGTATGGAACAGGTTTCAGCCGCTGTCCCGCCAGCCTGGCGACAATCGCATTGAGCCTGCCGGATATGGTAGAATCGGTTATCCCGAATGAATTGAGTTGATGTGTATCCATAATGAAACATACCGTGGAAGTGATGATTTCCGAACAGGAAATCGCCCGCCGAGTCGCCGCCCTGGGAAAGGAAATCAGTGACCACTACTGCGACAGCGGCAGTGAAATGGTGCTGGTTGGCCTGTTACGAGGCTCATTCATGTTTATGGCTGATCTGTGCCGGGCAGTGACGGTGCCCCACGAGGTAGATTTCATGACCGCCTCCAGTTACGGCAGCGGCATGAGCAGCAGCCGTGATGTAAAAATCCTCAAGGATCTGGACGAAGATATCCGCGGCAAGGACGTGCTCATCGTCGAAGATATTATCGATTCCGGCAACACCCTGAGTAAGGTGCGTGAAATTCTTGAGCTGCGCCAGCCGAAATCCCTGGCTATCTGCACCTTGCTGGACAAACCTGACCGCCGTGAGGTCAATGTGCATGTCGAGTGGGTCGGCTTTGCCATTCCTGATGAGTTCGTTGTGGGCTACGGCATAGATTATGCTCAACGCTACCGTCATTTACCCTATGTGGGTAAAGTGACAATGCTGGTCGCGCAGGACTGATCGGGTCGGCTGGCAGTAGGGTCCGCAGCGGATAATGGCGTGCCGGCCGGGCACGCCTGAGGCTTTCAGCGGTGATTATGCTGCAGGTTGGCGACGCCCTGCCGGTAGCGCTGTTCTAGCGTTTCCCGGCTGGTGGCGGAGACATCCAGATTGCGCAGCAGGCCATCCTGGATACCGTATACCCAGCCGTGGATCGTCACCTTCTGTCCACGATGCCAGGCTGAACGCATGATGGTGGAGTGCCCCAGATTGTAGACCTGCTCGATAACGTTAATCTCACAAAGCTTGTTAATGCGATCTTCAGGATGTAGCTCTCCCAGCAGTGAGCTATGCTTGTACCACAAATCACGGATATGCAGCAGCCAGTTGTCAATCAGCCCCAGTTCGGGATTGTCGATAGCGGCCTGTACGCCGCCACAGCCATAGTGACCGCAGATAATAATATGTTCGACTTCCAGCACGTCGACCGCGTACTGAACGACAGACAGGCAGTTAAGGTCGGTATGAATGACCAGGTTGGCGACGTTACGATGGACAAATAACTCACCGGGCTCGAGTCCGGTCAGCCTTTCTGCGGGAACGCGGCTGTCGGAACACCCAATCCACAGAAAGCGGGGTTTTTGGGCTAATGCCAGACGTTCAAAGAATCCCGGGTCCTCTTCCACCAGAAGATTGGACCAGTTTTGGTTGTTGCTTATCAGTGTATCGATATCTTTCATTGCTATTAATAGCCCATAACTAGCGTATTGCGATGGGTTAATATAGGCCAACAACGCAATTTTTAAAATAAATTCGTAAAACCCATTATGAATAAGGCAACCCCTCAGTTATGACATATGCACTTGAACTGGAGAAACTGACCAAAGTCTATGCAGGCGGCGTACAGGCGCTGAAAGGCATCGACCTGAACGTGGAAGCAGGTGATTTTTATGCCCTGCTGGGGCCGAATGGCGCGGGGAAATCCACCACCATTGGCATCATCAGCGCCTTGGTCAACAAATCAGCCGGCAAGGTAAAAGTGTTTGGCTACGATATCGATAAAGATATCGTCAACGCTAAGCGCCAGCTCGGCCTGGTACCGCAGGAATTCAATTTCGATCAGTTCGAAACGGTTTACCAGATAGTGGTTCACCAGGCCGGCTACTATGGCGTAGAACGGAAAGCCGCCGCGGACAGAGCGGAGAAATTCCTCCGTCAGTTGGACCTGTGGGATAAGCGCGATGAACGGGCCCGGATGCTGTCCGGCGGTATGAAAAGACGGTTGATGATAGCCAGAGCGCTGATGCATGAGCCTAAGCTTTTGATCCTTGATGAGCCGACTGCCGGGGTGGATATCGAGCTGCGTCGCTCGATGTGGGGATTTCTGCGCGAATTGAACCAAAGCGGAACCACGATTATCCTCACCACCCATTATCTGGAAGAGGCCGAGATGCTGTGCCGCAATATCGGCATCATCCAGCATGGCGAGCTGGTGGAAAATACCTCTATGCGCGAGCTGCTGGGCAAGCTTAAGTCCGAGACCTTTATCCTAGATCTGGCCCCCAAAAGCGCGCTGCCTAAACTGAATGGTTATCGCAACCAGTTATTGGATACCAGTACCCTGGAGGTGGAAGTGATGCGTGAGCAGGGCCTGAACAGTCTGTTCAGCCAGCTCAGCGCCCAAGGGGTTCAGGTGTTGAGTATGAGAAACAAAGCCAACCGTCTGGAAGAATTATTTGTCACCCTGGTTAAGGATGACCGAGCCACCCGGAGTTTGAAAGCATGATGCAGCTGTACTGGATTGCCCTTAAGAGTATCTGGCGTAAAGAAATCAACCGTTTTGCCCGTATCTGGATCCAGACCCTGGTGCCGCCGGTCATCACCATGACGCTGTATTTTATTATCTTCGGCAACCTTATCGGTTCACGCATCGGTGATATGCACGGCTTTACGTATATGCAGTTTATCGTGCCGGGACTGATAATGATGGCGGTAATCACCAATGCCTATACCAATGTGGCCTCGTCATTTTTTAGCGC
This sequence comes from Biostraticola tofi, assembly GCF_004343195.1. Classification (GTDB taxonomy): domain Bacteria; phylum Pseudomonadota; class Gammaproteobacteria; order Enterobacterales; family Enterobacteriaceae; genus Biostraticola; species Biostraticola tofi. Next base: position 559,399 of record NZ_SMCR01000002.1, read on the forward strand.
AAAATTCCAGCGAAACATTGAGGAATTGCTGGTGGCGCCGGTGCCGACCCATGTGATCATCGCCGGTTATGTCGGCGGCGGCGTGGCCCGGGGCATCTGCGTGGGGATCCTGGTGACGGCGATTTCGCTGTTCTTTGTGCCGTTCCAGGTCCATGCCTGGTGGATGGTGGCGGTGACGCTGGTACTGACAGCAGTGCTGTTTTCACTTGCCGGTCTGCTGAATGCGGTCTTTGCCAAAAGCTTTGATGACATCAGCATTATCCCGACCTTTGTGCTGACACCGCTGACTTATCTGGGCGGGGTATTCTATTCCCTGACGCTGCTGCCGCCGTTTTGGCAGGCGGTTTCCAAGCTGAACCCGGTAGTCTACATGATAAGCGGCTTCCGTTACGGTTTCCTCGGCATCAGCGATGTGCCGCTGGCGTTTACCCTGTCGGTCCTGGTCGGATTTATTATTGTGTTTTACCTGCTGTGCTGGTATCTGATCCAGCGCGGTAGCGGGTTGCGTACCTGAGCAAGCAACCAGGGGACCCTCAGGTCCCCTGGACTAGCCCAGCCGCCGCTCAGCTTCAGTCACCATGCATGGTCACCGGCCCTCTGATACTCTATGTGCCAGATCATCAGCCAGATAGCCGCCGGACCATCAGCAGATAAGGCTAACAGCTGACCAGACTATCAGCTGACCCCACTATCAGCTGACCCCACTATCAGCTGACCCCACTATCAGCTGACCCCACTATCAGCTGACCCCACTATCAGCTGACCCCACTATCAGCTGGCCCCACCATCAGCTGGCCCCACTATCAGCTGGCCCCTCCATCAGCTGGCCCCACCATCAGCTGGCCCCACCATCAGCTGGCCCCACCATCAACTGGCCCCATATCAACTGACCCCACCATATGTGAGCGAAAATCTCAGGCCACCTGCACCGGCAGGGCCTTGGCGGTGCGCCTAAGGATATTGCCGGCGTCGAAGTAGGCCACGCTGGGCTTGTGGCTGCGTGCTTCGCTGTCACTCAGCTGTACGTAAGCGCAGATAATCAACAGGTCATCCACGCAGGCGCAGCGTGCGGCAGCTCCATTGACCGAGATAATCCGCGAGCCTCGCTCGGCGGCAATGGCATAGGTGGAAAAGCGCATGCCGTTAGTGACATTGTAAATATCAATAGCTTCATACTCCAGAATCCCCGCCGCATCGAGAAAATCCTGATCGATAGCGCAGGAGCCTTCATAGTGCAAATCCGCCTGAGTGACGTGAACCCGGTGCAGCTTTCCGCGTAGCATGGTGCGTATCATAAAACGTGGCCTCGGTACTCCCCAAAGGGGATGTTAACGAAAATTGTGATAGCTGGGGGCTGTTATTCAGTCAGGTCGACTATCACATTATCAATCAGTCTGGCTTTGCCCAGCCAGGCGGCAAACAGTATTACCGCGCGGGTGCTATCGACGGTCAGTGGCCTGAGTGTTTCGGCATCGCAGATATGCAGTGCATCGGCCTGTAATCCGGCTTTTGCCAGCTCACTGGCTGACTGTTCAAGCAATTCATCGATATGGCGTTCGCCCTGCCGCAGCAGCCCCGCCAGCCGGTTCATAACGGCCGCCAACGCAGGCGCCAGCGCCCGCTGTTCAGCGGTAAGGTATCCATTGCGTGAACTCAGCGCCAGACCATCTTTGGCCCGCACCGTCGGCACGGCGACAATCTCGATATCATAGGATAAATCGACCACCATCTGGCGAATCAGCGCCAATTGCTGATAGTCTTTTTGCCCGAAGCAGGCCAGATCCGGCTGCACCAGATTAAACAGTTTACTGACAATGGTAGACACGCCGCGAAAATGCCCGGGCCGGCTTTCGCCCTCCAGGATGCCTGAGTAGCGTGGTACATCGACGAAGGTCTGGCTGTCGAGCCCGGCAGGATAAATTACCGCAGCCGTTGGGGCGAAAACCATATCCGCGCCGCGCTGGGTCAACTTCTCACAGTCTTCCTGCAGCGTCTTGGGATAAGCGGCCAGATCCTCAGGGCGGTCAAACTGCAGCGGATTGACGAAAATGCTTACGACGACAATATCGGCCCTGGCGCGGGCTTCATCCACCAGCGTCATATGGCCGTCATGCAGGTTGCCCATGGTCGGCACCAGGGCGATACGTTTACCCGCCTGCCGCCAGTCCTTGACGGTCTGCCGAAGTATTACCGGGTTCTGAATGATTAACACCGTCCGATCTCCTTGACCGTCAGCTATTGGAAACTGTGTTCAGCGTCTGGGAAGACGCCCTGTTCAACGTCCTGTACATACTGGCGAACGGCGGCGCGAATATCGCTGTCCTGCGTCAGGAAGTTTTTTGAGAAGCGGGGCGCGCCTTCACCGGTAATGCCCAGCGCATCCTGCATCACCAGAATCTGGCCGTCGGTTACGCTGCCGGCGCCGATGCCTATAACCGGTATCGACAGCGATTCGGTCACTCTGGCGGCCAGTGAAACCGGTACGCATTCCAGCACCAGCAACTGGGCGCCGGCCTGTTCAAGCGCCAGGGCATCCAGCAACAGTCGCTCAGCGCTCTCTTCGTCTCGCCCTTGCACCTTATAACCGCCAAAGATATTAACCGATTGCGGGGTCAGCCCCAAATGTCCGCATACCGGCACCGCACGTTCCGTCAGTTGCTGCACGGTTTGCGTCAGCCAACTGCCGCCCTCGACTTTGACCATGTTGGCACCGGCCCGCATCAGCAGTGCCGCGCTGTCGAACGCCTGCTTGGGGGTGGCATAGGTCATGAACGGCAGATCGGCCAGCAACAGGCAGTCAGGCGCTCCCCGCCGGACGCAGCGAGTATGATAGGCCATCTCTTCAAGAGTGACCGGCAGTGTCGAGTCGTGGCCCTGCATGGTCATGCCCAGTGAATCGCCCACCAGCATCACCTTGACGCCCTGTTGTTCGAACAGTCGGGCGAAGCCGGCATCATAGGCGGTAAGCGAAGCAAATTTTTTCTGTTGCTGTTTCCATTGACGCAGTTGGATAAGGGTAGTCATTGTCATCACACCTCGGGCCGGTAGCGGCAAAAGTGAAGTTACAAGCAAGGCGCGTTATTCTAATGGAATGATGGAGGCGGTGGTAGCGTTGCCGCAATAATAGCCGTTTTAAGGGCATGATTTAATAGGCAGGCGGGATTACCACCGCTGCAGTCGATGCTGATCATCCCAGAATTCAAGGCCATTCAGCGGCACCCGGGCCAGCCGGTCAGACAGCGCTTCTCCATCGGGAAAATGAAGGTCAGCCGCCAGTTCCGCCAGGGGATAGAGCATGAACTCGCGGTTTTTCATATCGTAATGCGGCACCGTCAGCCTGGCGGTGTCGATAACCTGTTCGCCAAACAGCAGGATATCCAGATCCAGCGTACGCGGACCCCAGCGATCGGCCTTGCGGACGCGGCCCTGGGAAAGCTCGATGGCCTGGGTGTGGTCGAGCAGGATTTCCGGCGCCAGACAGGTGTGCAGTTCTACCACCGCATTTAGATAAGCAGGCTGATCCTGGGGACCCAGCGGACGGCTGCGGTAATAGGAGGAGCAGGCAGATAGGCGGGTAGCGGGCAATGCCGCCAGGGCGGATAAGGCTGCATCGACCTGATTGAGCGGCTGGGCAAGATTGCTGCCCAGCGCCAACCAGACCCTGGATTCAGGCCGGGTCACGATGCACCGGCGTGCGGCGGCGCGGGCGTCTTGGGCGGGAAGGGCCGTCATCGCCCAGCGTATTGAGCATATGCTTCTGGCGCGGCGGCGGCGCGACTTGGAATTCGCCCCACCACTGGGTCAGACGCAGCAACTCGCCGTTATTTTCCACTTCGGCGCGTAGCGCCAGCAGATCATAGGCGGCGCGGAATTTCGGGTGTTCCATCAGCTTGTAGGCGCGTTTGCCCTGGCGGCGGGACAGGCGCAACTGCAGTTGCCAGATATCGCGCATCAGGGTGGTCAGCCGCTTGGGAATAGCCAATGAGCGACATTGTTCATCCAGAATATCGTTCAACGCCAGGCCAAAGGCATCAAAATAGGTCAGACCGCTTTCCTGAGTCAGCTTCTGGGCATGTTCCAGCAGGGGATACCACAGCATCGCAGAGAACAGGAAGGCCGGATTAACGCGCATGTCGTTATGCAAACGCTGATCGGTATTTTGCAGCACCCGGGTGACCATGTGTTCCATATAACTGTCACCGCTTTCGGTGAAATTCCGACTGATAAGCGGAAACAGTGGCTGGAACAGCTGATACTCGCACAGCAGCCGGTAAGTTGATTCGCCGTATCCGGCCTGCAGCATTTTCAAGGATTCTTCAAACAGCCTGGCAGGGGGAATATCATGCAGCAGCGAGGCCAGTCGCGGAATAGGCTCGCCGGTTTCCGGGCTGATGGTCATGCCAAGCTTGGCGGCAAAGCGCACCGCGCGCAGCATCCGCACCGGATCTTCGCGATAGCGGGTTTCCGGGTCGCCAATAAGGCGGATAACACCTTCCTGCAAATCGCGCAGGCCGCCGGTATAGTCGCGCAGGCTGAAATCCGCCACGCTGTAATAGAGGCTGTTGACGGTAAAGTCGCGGCGCTGGGCATCTTCCTCGATAGAGCCGAAGATGTTGTCGCGCAGCAGCATGCCGTTCTGTGCCTGTACCGCCGCCGCCGGCACCTTGATCTCGCTTGCGGTATTTTCCGCTTCTTGGCCCATGTGGTGGCCGCGAAAGGTGGCAACTTCAATGATTTCAGGGCCGAACATCACGTGGGCCAGGCGGAAACGCCGGCCAACCAGGCGGCAGTTACGGAATAACTTCCGCATTTGCTCGGGGGTGGCGTTGGTGGTGATGTCAAAATCCTTCGGCTTTTTGCCGAGCAGCAGATCGCGGACGCCACCGCCAACCAGATAGGACTCGTAACCGGCCTTGTTCAGACGGTAAAGGACCTTTAATGCATTTTCACTGATCTCTTTACGCGAGATGGAGTGTTGGTCTCGGGGGATAATCGTCAAAGGGCGTCTATCCTCTGGTGCCGCTTCTGTGCTTTCGCGATGAAGCACCTTGCGGCAGAAGTTGGCTACTCGGGTAAAAATAGTACACCTCAATAGTAACAAATAAACAGGAGCAACTAAAAATAGCGGCTAATCATAGCTCACCCCGCGACCTTTGAGAATGGGCGGGTAGGTTGTCCTTATCAAGTGAAGGCGAAAACGGTACCGCTTCAAGGGACCAGTTCGCTATCGCCGATTCTACCATACTCCCGGTCGTTATATCGCGCCAGCCTTGCGGCTCGGGTTGATTCAAAAAACGCAGGGCGGCAGCCAGCACCGGGCGTGGATCGTCCAGCGGCAGTTCCGGCGCGTGGTTCTGCTTGGAAAGCTTGCCGCCGGTTGCCGCCATCGCCAGGGGTAAATGCACATATCCCGGTACGTTATAACCCAATTGTTGATAGAGCGCCATCTGGCGTACCGTCGGTTCAATCAAATCGGCTCCGCGAACGATCTCGGTAACTCCCTGGGCGGCATCATCAACCACTACCGCCAGGTTGTAGGCAAACAGACCATCGCGGCGGCGGATAATAAAATCTTCATCGGCCAATTGTGGGCACACCTCGATACTGCCGCGCAACCGATCGTGAAAGCGATATACCGGCCTTATCTGGCGCAAGCGTATCGCCGCCTGTTCAGGCGGCAGGCGAAGGCTGCGGCAGTGGCCGTCATAGAAGCCGCCCAGTTGCTGTATCCGGCTGCGGGTGCAGCGACAGCAGTAGCTGAGGCCACGACGCCTGAGATCGTCCAGGGCAGCAAGATAGGCCTGATGGCGGGTAGACTGATACCAAACCTCGCCGTCCCAGTGCAGGCCATAGTGTTCAAGCTGACGCAGGATGGTTGTTGAGGCGCCGGGGACTTCTCGGGGCGGGTCGATATCTTCGATACGCACTAGCCACTGCCCCTGTTGGCTGCGGGCCTGGAGATAACTTCCCAGAGCGGCGACCAACGAGCCGAAATGAAGCGCGCCGGAGGGAGAAGGGGCGAAACGCCCCTTATATGAGCTGTGTACAGACATTAATCTGGAAAGGCTTTCCGCTCGGTTTACTGCAGCCCCGTTGAGCCGGTCCCTGGGCGGAACCGCAGCAATCCCGGATGATGATTACCCAGCCATCTGCTTTTCGCGGATTTCGGCCAGGGTTTTGCAGTCGATGCACAAATCGGCGGTCGGCCGCGCTTCCAGGCGGCGAATACCGATTTCAACCCCACAAGAATCGCAGTAGCCAAAATCTTTGTCTTCCACTTTCTTAAGGGTTTTTTCGATCTTCTTGATCAGCTTGCGTTCTCGGTCTCGGTTACGCAATTCGAGGCTGAATTCTTCTTCCTGAGCGGCACGATCGACCGGATCGGGAAAATTTGCTGCCTCGTCCTGCATGTGGGAAACGGTACGTCCTACTTCATCTCTTAATTGATTACGCCATGCTTCGAGAATACGCCTGAAGTGCACAAGCTGAGCATCATTCATGTATTCTTCGCCAGGCTTCTGCTGGTATGGCTCCACCCCTGCGATGGCGAGAATGCTCAAGGAGGATGTCTTACGGGTTTGCCCTTCTTGCATGTTGCTTCTCCTTCTTAACACGCACTATCGATCCCCAACGTGGGGAAAAAACAGGCCGCTATAAATAACAGATGACGCCTAGGATGGCAATTATTCCCGTCGCCTACTTGACAAGTGCATCAGTAAAGGCGTATTTGGCGAAGTGGTAACCTGTGGAAAAGTTGAGCATTTTAGTGCGCTTTTCACCGATTGGCACTCACGAAATAAATAACGGTAATGGGGCGTCAAGCCGGATACCGTGCGGTGATAACTGCGTCCCGTAACACATAATCTCAACGCCGTTCTGCTGTGCCTGCAATATCAATTCTGCATAACGCGGGTCAATGTGCCTTGCGGGAGCGACTCGATCAATGCCCGAGTGCAGCACCACGAAAAAAAGCACTGCACGATGCCCCTGTTGCGTCATTGCTTGTAATTCACGTATATGTTTTTGGCCCCGCAACGTCACTGCATCTGGAAAATAACCCCATTGTTGTTGCAGTAATGTGACGGATTTGACCTCAATATAGCAGTTGGCACGATTTTCCGCTGATAATAACCAATCTATCCGACTATTTTCTGCGCCATACCTCACTTCGGAACGATAGTTTTCATAACCGCACAATGCCGGGATGCGATTAAGGGCTATCGCCTCGCCCAACAAGGCATTAGCCCGGCCGGTATTTACCCCGATCCGGTGACCCGCAGCGGTCTCGGTCAGTTCCCACGTATGGGGATAACGGCGCTTGCGATTGTCCGATGTGGAATACCACAGGGTATCTCCCGGAGCTCCACAGCCGGTCATCGCGCCGGTATTGGCGCAGTGTATGGTCAGTTCCTCGCCTTCAGCGGTGATCACATCGGCCAGAAAGCGTTTATAACGCTGCACCAGCCGGGCTGGCTTTAACTCAGGACTGAATTCCATGGTGTTCCATTAATCGGCCGGTTGACGACATGTCCGTTGCAATGGCCAGCTATCCAGCAGCTTATACCGGGGACGGCCTTTGTCAAACTCAGAAGCATAAAGACCAAAACTGACTGCTTGAGCCAACCAGCCCGGCGCTGCGGGCGGCAGGGCAACCGCTTCGTTGGCCTGGCGCAGCAGCGTCACATGGGGGTGAAAAGGCAGCGGGCTTTGATAACAGCCTTGGCGTGCCGCCTGTGCACGCAGCCAGCCAGCCAGCTGCAGCAGTTCACGCGGTGCCCGCCGCATGCCAAGCCAGATCACCCCCGAACGAGGCCAGTGCCCGCAATCGTCAAACTGCAGACTAAAGCAGGGTTGTGTCAGTCGTGTTGCAGCCTGACGCAGGGCCTTCTCCTGTCCGGGGCTGGTGTCGCCCAGAAATGCCAGCGTCAGATGCAAATTGGCGCAGACCACCGGTCTGCCGGCACTGATTGGAAATGCATCGGCGCGCCAGGCGATGATGTTCTGGCGCAGCGGTTCGGGCAGCGCCAGGGCGAAAAACAAACGTCTGGCGGTCATCTGCCGATTTCTGTGGTCGGGAACCATCCTCTGACTCCGCTCGGGCCTGTGGCGCCAATGTCGCTGCAGGCTGCAATGATTCTGTTTCACAAAGAAGCGATGCTACAATGCCCGCCCCAGAATGTTAATCCTTTTAACGGAGATAGCGTGGCGTCATTACCGGTCAGTGCCGTAGTAGAGGAATTGCTGGATGCATTGCAGCGCGCGCCCCAAGTGCTGCTGCATGCGCCCACCGGCGCGGGCAAATCCACCTGGCTGCCGCTGGAAATCCTGCGACGCGCCGGGCTTCCCGGTAAAATAGTCATGCTGGAACCGCGCCGGCTGGCGACTAAAAACGTGGCGCTTCGCTTGGCGGCCCAGCTCAGCCAAGCCCCCGGCCAGGCGGTGGGATATCGGATGCGCGCCGAAAGCCGCAGCGGCGCCGAGACCCGCCTGGAAGTGGTGACCGAAGGTATCCTGACGCGTATGCTGCAGCAAGATCCGGAGCTCGGCGGCGTCTCGCTGGTTATTCTGGATGAATTTCACGAGCGCAGCCTGCAGGCCGATCTGGCGCTGGCGCTGCTGCTTGATGTGCAGCAGGGGCTGCGGGCTGATCTGAAAATCTTGATCATGTCGGCAACGCTGGACGATCGGCGCCTGCTCGATCTGTTGCCCGACGCGCCGATTATTCGCTCTGAAGGCCGCAGTTTCCCTGTCGAGCGGGTTTATCATCCGTTGCCTGCGCAGGCAAGACCTGACGCAGCCATCGCATCGGCGGTCTGCGCCATGCTGGACCAGCATCAGGGATCACTGCTGCTGTTCCTGCCGGGGGTGGCGGAGATTCATCGGATCCAGGGGCTGATGGCATCGCGGATCGGCGATGATGTCGATCTTTGTCCGCTTTATGGTGCGCTGTCGCTGGAAGATCAACAGCGGGCGATTCGCCCATCGCCGCCGGGCCGTCGCAAGGTGGTTCTGGCGACCAATATTGCCGAAACCAGCCTGACCATTGATGGCATCTCACTGGTGGCCGATAGTGGTCTTGAACGGGCGACTGAATTCGATGCCCGCAGCGGCCTGAGCAGGCTGCAGACCAGGCGCATCAGCCAGGCATCGATGATTCAGCGAGCCGGCCGCGCCGGCCGCCTCAGCGCCGGCGTCTGCTGGCATCTGTATAGCCAGTCCCATGCGGAGCGCGCGCCGGAACATCATCAGCCGGAAATTTTGCAAAGCGACCTTGGGGGGCTTTACCTGGAATTACTGCTGTGGGGATGTCCACAGGTAAGCTCCCTGGCCTGGATTGACTCGCCGCCGGCCCCGGCGCTGGCAGCGGCGATTTCGCTTTTGAAAACATTGACCGCTCTGGACGGCGAAGGCCGGCTGACCGCAGCCGGGCGGGCGATGGCTCAATTCGGCTGCGATCCGCGGCTGGCGGCGATGTTGTATTATGCCGGCGATAACCGGCAGCATCGCGCCAGTGCTGCTTTGCTGGCGGCCATTCTGGAAGAGCCGCCGCGCAGTGGCTCAACTGATCTGCGCGATCATCTGGCCCAGCCATTGCCGCACTGGCAGCGGCGCGCCAGACAACTGGCCGGCCGGTCATCCCCCCGGTCCGATTTGCCGCATACTGACGACGGGGAGTTGCTGCAGACGCTGTTGGCCCGGGGATTTCGCGACCGGATCGCCCGCCGGCGTGATGCCGATGGCCGTTACCAGTTGGCTTGCGGCCTTGGCGCGGCCCTGTCTGCCGATGAAGCCTTGGCCGGCATGGAGTGGTTGATTGCCCCCGGGCTGTTGCAGCAGAGCCAGGCGCCAGACGCCCGTATTCGTCTGGCGGTACCGCTGGATATCGATAAACTGATAGCGGCGTTTCCCGATTGGCTGACGATAAGCACCACCATGGCATGGGATCGGGAGAAGGGTAGCTTGCGGGTCTTGCGGCGCGAACAGCTGGACAGGCTGGTCTGGCGCGAGCAGCCCCAGGCCAGGCCGTCGGCCGAGGTGATGCAGCAGGCGCTGCTGAACTGGATAGAAGAGCAGGGGCTGTCGGTGCTCAACTGGGATGCCCCGGCGCTCTCGCTTCGCCAGCGTCTGTTGTGCGCCCGGGACTGGTTGCCCGAAGACCCGTGGCCGGCGGTGGATGATGCCGCTTTGCTGGCGGCGTTGCCGCGCTGGCTGATGCCCTGGCTTGACGGGGTGCATGATGTGCGCGGACTTAAAAATGTCAATATCAGCCAGGCGCTGGCAGGGCTGCTGGACTGGTCTTCACGTCAACGGCTGGATAGTGAGCTGCCAAGCCACTACACTGTGCCCACCGGCAGTCGATTGCCGATACGCTACCAGCATGGCCAGCCGCCGGTACTGGCGGTCAGGATGCAGGAGATGTTCGGTGAAAAGCAGAGTCCTTCAGTGGCGCAGGGGCGCGTAGCCCTGGTGCTGGAGCTGCTCTCGCCCGCTCAGCATCCGCTGCAGATAACCGGCGATCTGGCCGGTTTCTGGCAGGGAGCCTATCGGCAGGTGCAAAAAGAAATGAAAGGACGTTATCCCAAGCATGCCTGGCCGGATAACCCGGCGGAGGCATTGCCCACCCGCCGGACCAAAAAGTATCTGCAGCGCTAATTTAAGAGGTTTCCTGTTCCGACGTTTTCGGCAGGGGACCAGAGTGGACGGCGCAGCCGTCAGCAGTATGGAGAATCACAACGATGTCTGGGGATGACCGCGAACCTATCGGACGTCATGGAAAACCGCCGGCCCGTAAACCGACCCGCAAGCCATTCTTTGGGCGTAAAAGGCAGGATGACTATGACCGCAATAATCACGATTTTCAGGATGATGATGACTATGTTCATGAGGAGAAAGCCGTAGTGCCACGTCAAAAAGGAAGCGCTCGCCCGCCGCGCAAGCGCCGTCGCCTATTGGGACTGATAATCAAAGTGTTTGTGGTGCTGGTCATTTTGCTGGTGATCTACGGCTTTTACCTGGATGCCCAGGTGCGCAGCCGCATCGACGGCAAGGTATGGCAGCTGCCGGCGGCGGTATATGGCCGGATGGTCAACCTCGAACCCGGTATGGCCTACAGTCAAAGCGAAATGGTCAATTTGCTGGAGGGCATGCAGTACCGTCAGGTCACCCGCATTACCCGTCCGGGCGAGTTTACCGTTAAAGCCAATAGCATAGAGATGTTGCGCCGGCCATTCGATTTCCCGGATGGCAAAGAAGGGCAGATCCATGCCCGGCTGCTGTTCGAAAAAGATCGCTTGATGCAGATCCAGAATCAGGAAAATCAGCGCAGTTTCGGTTTCTTCCGGCTGGATCCGCGACTGATTACCATGCTTCAGTCGCCCAAAGGCGAACAGCGGCTGTTTGTCCCGCGCGCCGGCTTCCCGGATCTGCTGGTGGATACGCTGATTGCCACCGAAGACCGCCATTTTTACCAGCATGACGGTATCAGCGTCATGTCTATCGGGCGCGCATTCCTGGCCAATGTCACCGCGGGCCGCGCGGTTCAGGGCGGCAGTACGCTGACCCAGCAGCTGGTCAAGAACCTGTTCCTGACCAATGAACGCTCGCTGTGGCGCAAAATCAACGAAGCGTATATGGCGATCATCCTTGATTATCGCTACAGCAAAGATCGGATCCTTGAGCTTTACCTGAACGAGGTGTACCTGGGCCAGAGCGGCAGCGATCAGATCCGCGGTTTCCCGCTGGCCAGCCTCTATTACTTTGGTCGTCCGGTGGATGAACTCAGCCTGGATCAGCAGGCGATGCTGGTCGGCATGGTGAAAGGGGCTTCGCTCTATAACCCATGGCGCAATCCCAAACTTGCTTTGGAGCGTCGTAACCTGGTGCTGAAATTACTCCAGAACCAGCAAGTTATCGATACCGAACTTTATAATATGCTCAGCGCTCGTCCGCTCGGGGTGCAGCCCCGCGGCGGGGTGATTACGCCGCAGCCGGCGTTCATGCAGATGGTGCGCCAGGAATTGCAGGATAAGCTGGGCGATAAGGTTAACGATTTGTCCGGGGTGAAAATTTTCACCACGCTGGATCCGGTTTCCCAGGACGCCGCTGAACGCTCAGTCGAAGTCGGGGTGCCGGCACTGCGGGCCGGGCGCGGCGTGAACGATCTGGAAACCGCCATGGTTGTGGTTGATCGCTTCAGTGGCGAAGTGCGGGCGATGGTCGGCGGTTCCCAGCCACAGTTCGCCGGCTTCAACCGCGCCATCCAGGCGCGTCGCCCGGTCGGCTCGCTGGCTAAGCCGCCGACCTATCTGACCGCCTTAAGTGAACCTGACCGTTATCGCCTGAATACCTGGATTGCCGATGAGCCGATTTCACTCAAGCAGCCCAACGGCTCTGACTGGATGCCGAAAAACTATGATCGCCAGTTCCGCGGCAAAGTGATGCTGGTGGATGCCCTGGCGCAATCGCTTAACGTGCCGACGGTCAATTTGGGCATGTCGGTCGGCCTCGACAACATCACCAAGACACTGCTTAACCTGGGTATTCCCAATGAGGTGATTCATCCGATGCCTTCGATGCTGCTGGGCGCTATCAGCCTTACGCCGATGGAAGTGGCGCAGGAGTATCAGACTATCGCCGGAGGGGGTAACCGGGCGACGCTGTCGGCGGTGCGGTCGGTGATCAGTGAAGACGGCCAGGTGCTGTACCAGAGCTTCCCTCAGGCTGAACGCGTGGTACCCGCCCAGGCGGCTTATTTGACGCTATACAGCATGCAGCAGGGTGTGGCGCGCGGCACGTCCCGCTCCCTGTCAGTCAAGTTTCCTTCCTATCACCTGGCGGCCAAAACCGGCACTACCAATGATTTGCGCGACAGCTGGTTCGCCGGCGTCGATGGTAAAGAAGTGGCGGTGGTGTGGGTTGGACGCGATAACTATGGTCCGGCTAAACTGACCGGCGCCAATGGTGCGCTAACGCTTTACCGCCGCTATCTGGAAAACCAGACGCCGTTAGCCCTGGACTTGGTTCCGCCTGAAGGTATCAATCAGATGACTATCGACTATGCAGGTAATTTTATCTGCAACGGCGGCAGTAGTCTGCGAACTATTCCGGTATGGACCGAGGACCCTCAGTCCCTTTGCCAGGCCAGTGAAGTGATTCCGACCCCAGAGGCGAATCCCTTCGAGTCCCAGGGCCAGCAGCCTGCCGGTCAGCAGCCGCCGCCCAAGGAAGAGGAAGAGGATGGCAAAGGCGTTGCCGGCTGGATCAAGGACATGTTCGGTAAGTAATTCAACGGCCCCGTTAATCGGGGCCGTTTTTCCTCTTGCAGTCACTCTTCCATTACGCCTATCATTGTCGTTTTGAATAATTATCATTTACTTAATTCGGAAAACTTCAGCGGCTTTCAGGCCAGATCTGCGTCAGCATCAGTCGATCCGCTCTGATACCTGCGCCTGAACAGACCGGCGGAAGATCCTTTGACTTATGCATGATTCAACATCACTTCAGACGGCTACCTTCTCGCTGAAAGAGGTCAGTTTCGCGGTACCCGGCCGGGTGCTGCTGCATCCGCTAACTTTTGATTTTCCCGCCGGTAAGGTCTGCGGGCTGATTGGCCATAATGGCTCAGGCAAATCAACGTTGCTGAAGATTCTCGGCCGCCAGCAGGACGCCAGCAGCGGTGCGGCATTACTCAATAACAAACCGACCGGAGAATGGGACAGCAAGGCCTTTGCCCGTCAGGTGGCCTATCTGCCCCAGCAATTGCCGGCGGCCGAAGGCATGACGGTGCGCGAACTGGTCGCCCTGGGCCGCTATCCCTGGCACGGCGCCTTGGGCCGCTTCACTCCGGCCGATAGACAGCAGGTAGAGGATGCCATCGACCTGGTTGGGTTGCGTCCTTTCGCCCAACGGCTGGTGGACAGCCTGTCCGGTGGCGAGCGTCAGCGTGCCTGGCTGGCGATGACCGTCGCCCAGGACAGCCGCTGCCTGCTGCTGGATGAGCCCACCTCGGCGCTGGATATCGCTCATCAGGTCGATGTATTGGCGCTTATCAAACGCATGAGTCGGGAACGCAGCCTGACGGTGATTGCCGTGCTGCACGATATCAATATGGCCGCGCGTTATTGTGACAGTCTGGCGGCGCTACGTCAGGGGAAAATCATTGCCAGCGGCAGCCCGGATCAGTTAATGCAGAGTGAGGTGCTAGAGCAAATCTACGGTATCCCGATGGGGACTCTGCCGCACCCGAGCGGCGGCGCACCGGTGAGCTTTGTCTACTGATGAATTTACCTTTCTTGCCACCTGACCTGGTTCGCCGCCGCCTGCTGACGGCGCTGGCGCTGTCACCGCTGATGCTGGGCCTGGGCAGCCGCCAGGCGTCGGCACAGAGCGCTTACCAGCGGATTATTGCCCTGGAATGGCTGCCGGTAGAACTGCTGTATGCGCTGGGCGTAACGCCGTTGGCGGTTGCCGAGCAGGTTGACTACCGGATATGGGTGCAGCAACCGGCGCTGTCGGCGGATATTCTCGACGTGGGTAAACGTACCGAACCTAATCTGGAACTGATTACGTCCCTCAAACCTGACCTGATTCTGTACTCCCAAGGTTATGGCCCGCGTCCGGCGGTCCTGTCGTCGATTGCCCCCGCCATGAGTTTTTCGTTTTCCAGTGATAAAGGAAAACCGCTGGATATGGCACGCCTATCGCTGGCTTCGCTGGCTCAAAAATTGGGTATTCCTGACGCAGCCGGTCATCATCTGGCCGATTTTGACCGGCAGATGGATGCGCTGGTGCCGGCTTTGGCCTCTTATCGTCGTCAGCCGCTGCTGATGTTTTCCCTGTTGGACGATAGGCATGTGCTGCTGCTGGGCAATAACAGCCTGTTCCAGCAGGTGCTGGATAAACTGGCTATCGACAATGTCTGGCAGGGAGAAACCAATTTCTGGGGGTCGGCAATTGTCGGCATCGAGCGGCTGGTCACGCTGCCATCCTGCCGCGCGATTTATTTTCAACATGATGATCGCCAGCGGCTTGAGCGGGTATCCCGCACGCCTTTATGGCAGGCAATGCCGTTCATCAGAGAAAACAGCTTCCAGCAGGCGCCGGCGGTCTGGCTTTACGGCGCCACGTTTGCGGCGCTGCGTTTTGCCCGGGTGCTGGAACAACTGGAAGGGCGCTGGTCATGAGTGTGAATCTATCCCATCAATCCGGCGCTAAGACGGCCGGCTCGATGCCGTTAAAAACCCCCTCCAGAGCGCTGCCGGTGACGATGCTTACACTACTGTTGCTGGCCGCCCTGGCTCTGAGCGGCTATAACGCCGGCCAGGTGCTGCCGGCCGAACGCTGGCTGGACGCCATCAGCCAGCCGCCCGGGACCGATGTCGGCAGGATTCTGTTTTACTACAGTCTGCTGCCGCGCATGGCGGTCGCAATCCTGATTGGCGCAGGTCTGGGGCTGGTGGGGGTGCTGTTTCAGCAAGTACTGCGTAATCCTCTTGCCGAACCGGCGACGCTTGGCGTGGCTACCGGCGCCCAGCTTGGGGTGACGGTGGTCACTTTAGGCATGCTGCCGGGGGGCGAAATCAGTCAGCAGATGGCCGCCATGGCGGGCGCCATTATTGTCAGCCTGCTGGTGTTTGGTATTGCCTGGGGGCGGCGTATGTCGCCGGTGACGCTCATTCTGGCCGGGTTGGTATTAAGCCTGTACGGCAGTGCGGTCAATAACCTGCTGACGCTATTCCATTACCAGCAGTTGGAAAATCTGTTCCTGTGGAGCAGCGGCGCCCTGAATCAGCAGGACTGGCAAACGGTAGGTTTCCTGCTGCCCAGACTCGGCATTGCCCTGCTGCTGGCGCTGTTGCTGGTGCGCCCGATGATCCTGCTGGGCGTAGACGATGGGGTGGCGCGGAACCTGGGGCTGGGGCTGAATGTGGCGCGTCTGGCGGCCTTGGCGCTGGCGATTGTGTTGAGCGCGCAACTGGTCAATGCGGTGGGCATCGTCGGGTTTATCGGCCTGTTCTCGCCGCTGATTGCCAAACTACTGGGGGCCCGGCGGCTGATACACCGGTTGTTGCTGGCGCCGCTTATCGGCGCACTGTTGCTGTGGTTTGCCGACCAGGCTCTGGTGTGGCTGGCCGGTGTGTGGCGTGAAGTGCCCACCGGCGCGGCGACTGCGGTGATTGGCGCACCACTGCTGCTGTGGCTGTTGCCGCGATTACGCCATAGCGTCGCCCCCGCTACGGCGGTGAGCCCTGCCGCCGCTGAGGGCAGTTCCCGATCGCAATGGTCGCTGCTGTGGATGGCCGCCGGTCTGATACTGCTTATTGCAGTGGTGATGACTGCCCTGATGCTGGGACGTAATGGCTATGGCTGGCATTGGGCCGGCGGCAGTGAATTGAGGGGCTTGCTTCCCTGGCGCTGGCCGCGCATTCTGGCGGCCCTGAGCTCAGGCGTGATGCTGGCGATTGCCGGTACTTTGATCCAAAGGCTTACCGCCAACCCGATGGGCAGCCCGGAAGTGCTGGGTATTAGCGCCGGTGCCTCCGCCGGCATTGTGCTGATGCTGTTCCTGGTGCCTGGAGATGCCTTTGCCTGGCTGTTGCCGGCAGGCAGCCTGGGTGCGGCTATTACTCTTGGCCTGATTATTCTGGTGTCGGGACAGCGGCATTTCTCGGCCCAGCGCATGTTGTTGGCCGGCATTGCACTCAGTACGCTGTTTACCACGCTGATTACCCTGCTGATGATAAGTGGTGATCCGCGCCTGGGCAGCCTGCTGACCTGGATTTCCGGATCGACCTATGGCATCCAGGCGCCGCAGGCGGTGTTGACCGCGGTGCTGGCGCTGGTATTGATGCTGGCGGTGCCGCTGTGCCGGCGCTGGCTGACCCTACTGCCGCTCGGGGGGGCTGCCGCCCGTTCGCTGGGTCTGGGGCTGACCTTCTCCCGTCTGACCATGCTGCTGCTGGCGGCAGTGCTAACCGCCGGAGCGACGCTGGCGGTCGGACCGCTGAGCTTCGTCGGCCTGATGGCGCCGCATATGGCGCGAATGCTGGGCATGCACAAGCCGATACCACAGATGCTGCTGGCGGCGATGATCGGCGGGGTACTGATGGTGTTCGCCGACTGGTGCGGCAGAATGATTATGTTCCCTGACCAGATACCGGCGGGCTTGCTGGCGACATTTATCGGTGCGCCGTATTTTATCTATCTGCTGCGTCGGCAGTCCTGAATCTGCTGAACGCCCCCTAAAGCCGGTCGGCAGATAATCGGGGGCGGCGTCAATCAGCGACTGTGCCGCCAGTGATAACTTTATGCGTGCTGCAGTGCAGCGAAGCTGCGGCTGGCGGCGGCCACGGTATGGTCGATATCTTCTTCAGTGTGCGCCAGCGACATAAAGCCGGCTTCAAACGCCGAGGGCGCTAAATAAATCCCTTCCGCCAGCATCAGGTGGAAGAAGGTTTTGAAGCGCTCGACGTCGCAGGACATGACATCTTGATAGCAGGTAATGGTCGGTGAATCGGTAAAGAAAATTCCGAACATGCCGCCCACATGGTTCACCACCAACGGGATGCCCTGCTGCTCTGCGGCTGACAGCAGCCCCTCGGCCAGACGGTCGGTTAACGCCGTCAGTCGAGCATGTACTCCCGGACGGGCCACTTCGGTCAGGCAGGCGAAGCCGGCCGCCATGGCGATCGGGTTACCCGAAAGCGTACCGGCCTGATAAACCGGCCCGGTGGGGGCCAGGGCCGCCATCACTTCACGACGTCCGCCAAACGCGCCAACCGGCATGCCGCCACCGATGATTTTTCCCAGGCAGGTCAGGTCCGGCGTTACGCCATAATAGGCCTGCGCGCCGGCCAGGGCCACGCGAAAGCCGGTCATCACTTCATCAATGATAAGCAGAGCGCCGAACTCATCGCACAGCTTACGCAGTCCGGGCAGGAATTCCGGCAGCGGCGGCACGCAGTTCATATTGCCGGCTACCGGTTCAACAATAATAGCGGCGATGTCGGCCGGATATTGTTCAAACGCCTGACCGACGCTGGTCAGATCGTTATAGGTGCAAGTCAGCGTATGGCGGGCATAATCGGCCGGTACGCCGGGTGAGCTGGGTTGCCCGAGGGTAAGCGCGCCCGATCCGGCTTTCACCAGCAGCCCATCGGCATGGCCGTGGTAGCAGCCTTCGAATTTAATGATTTTGTCCCGGCCGGTATAACCTCGGGCCAAGCGGATAGCGCTCATAGTGGCTTCGGTGCCGGAGTTGACCATCCGTACCATGTCCATGGAAGGCACCAGACGGGTGACCAATTCGGCCATGTCCACTTCTTTGGCGGTGGGCGCGCCAAAACTCAGGCCTCGCCCCGCCGCCTCGATAACAGCTTCACGTACCACCGGATTGTTATGCCCCAGCACCATCGGCCCCCATGAACCGACATAATCAATATAGCCCTGGCCATCGGCATCATACAGGCGGGCACCGTCCGCCCGTTCGATAAACAGCGGCGTACCGCCGACACCGCTAAAGGCGCGCACCGGCGAATTGACGCCGCCGGGGATAACTTCACGCGCTTTGGCGTACAGACTTTCGGAATGACTCATTACAGGGCTCCTGGCTGAAAACAACAATGCTGATGAGTCTAGTGTAATAAACTGACCGGCAATAAGCACTGTTTGTTAGCCGATTGGCGCCGGCGTCATCGCCTGCCGGCCGGTGGGGAAATGACAAAAGATGCGGAAAGAACAGCACGCGTCGGCAAAAAAGCCTGGCGTAATGAGCAATACTTGAACGTAGCCGGTTGGTGGGGGATAATACTACTCTCTATCAGGTGATGTTTTCCGGTCCTGATAATCATGGTTGGAGTACTTAGATGAGTGAAACTGCAGCGTTACCCTTACAATTCACCGATTCAGCGGCGAGCAAAGTTAAAAATCTGATTGCGGATGAAGAAAATCCTAACCTGAAGTTACGGGTTTACATTACCGGTGGCGGTTGTAGCGGCTTTCAGTATGGCTTTACCTTCGATGATAATATCAACGAAGATGACCTGACCATTGAAAAACAGGGCGTTGCCCTGGTGGTTGACCCGATGAGCCTGCAATATCTGCTGGGCGGTTCGGTTGATTACACCGAAGGCCTGGAAGGTTCGCGCTTTATCGTCACCAATCCGAACGCCAAAACCACCTGTGGGTGTGGTTCTTCGTTCAGTATCTGAATCTGCTCTGCTCCCAGCAATGGCTTCCGGTGCGGTACGGACGCGCCGGTAACATCGGCTGGTTGTTTCATCGTTCAACGCTGTTTGCTGTCCTGGCTGGACGAGTCCAGTTCGAAGGTCGGTAATTTCAGGTGCCAGCGGATCGCCGCCAGGCGAATCGCAAGCGTCACTCCCATCCCCATTACCATTGCATCTATCGAACTGATACCAAACTGGTAAAAAGCGGTGGCGTGAACGATGCCGCCGGCAATACAGGCGGTCGCGTAGACTTCAGTTCGCAGGATCATCGGGATTTCCCGGGCCAATATGTCACGGATGATGCCGCCGCCTACGCCGGTGATGACGCCCATACAAATTGCCACCAGCGGACCGGTTCCGCTGAGGAATGCCTTGTCGACGCCGATACCGACAAATACCGACAGTCCAATGGCATCTAATACCGGCAGTATCCATTTCGGCAGTCGACGCGGATGGCGGACCACCATGATAGTCACGCAGCAGGTGACCATCGCCACCACCAGATCGGTAGGATCCCTGACCCAGAAGGCTGGGCCGTGGTTCAGCGCCATGTCGCGGATCGTTCCTCCGCCGATAGCGGTCACTACCCCCAGCACCAGCACGCCGAAAGGGTCCATGCGCAGCTTGCCGGCGAGCAAAACGCCGGAAATCGCAAATACCGCGGTGCCCAGCACATCAAGCCAGTACAGCATGTTTATTCCTCTGTCTTTTTGGCATCAAGCGTGGAACCGTCCAGTGCCGCCATGCCCTGACAAAGTTGTTCCGCCCCGTCAAGCATGCGCGGGCCGGCGCGACTGAACCAGTCCTCTTTTATCGTAATCACCGGCACCTTGAGATGAGGTGCCCAAAACTGCCGTATGGCTTCGCTTCGGTCCTGATTACCGATGGTCACAATAGCCTCTGGCTTACGCAGCAGCACCTGTTCGCGGCCAACCTGGGGCCAGGGAACTGGGCTGTGGCTGAACACATTGGTGGCACCGCACAGCGACAGTACCCGGCTTTGCAGCGTATCGCCGGCGGCGGTAAACAGCGGCTGGGTGCCAAACTGCATAAATACCCGCCTGTGGCGCAGGCCGGCATAACGCTGTTTAAGCTCGGCTTCACCTTTAAGTAACTGCCTGGCTGCCTGGTGCGCCTGTTCCGGATGGGGACTGTAACGCGCCAGGTTATCCAGCGCTCGGGCAATATCGGCGATGCTGCCCGGGTCGATATAGACTACGGGAATAGAAAACGCCGCCAGTTGTTCCATGGCCCGCTGTGGATTACCTCCTCGCCACGCCAGGATAAGATCCGGCTTAAGCGCCATGATCCGCTCAATATTCACCCCCTGCCAGGACGCAACCTGCTCAAGTTGCCGGGCCGGCGGCGGGTAATCTGACCAGGCGCTAACGGCCACCAGGACATCGCCCATCCCGGCGGCATAGGCTAATTCAGTCGTATGAGGGGCAAGACTAATGACCCGATGCGCCGCAAGAGTCGGCAGGGCCGCCGCAAGTAGCCCCAGCGCCAGCAACAGGCGGGACACCCTGCGCATTATTGCTGGCCGGCCAATTCCTGCAGCATCGCCATCACCAGGGCGGTCGATTGCCTGGCGGCTACGGTGAGAAATTCCTCAAAACTCAGGTGGGATGCCTGATCAGCAACGTCGGAAATGGCACGTACGACCACAAACGGCACGGCAAACTGATGGCAGACATGGGCAATGGCGGTCGCTTCCATTTCAACGGCGATTGCCTCGGGGAAAGTGGTGCGGATGTGGTTAAGCCGTTCGGCGCCGTTGATAAACGCATCGCCGCTGACCACCAGACCACGAACCGCATGCAGACCCAGCCGGTCTATGCATTCCTCTGCCACAACCACTAGCGAAGAGGCGGCCGGGAAGGTTGCCGGACACTGGGCCATCTGGCCGGGGGCATAGCCAAATGCGGTGACGTCTGCGTCATGGTAGAGCAGCTCATGGGAAACCACGATATCGCCCACTTTCAGCGAGGGATCCAGGCCGCCGGCGGAACCGGTATTGATCACCATGTCAGGTTTGAAGTGGTCCAGCAGCAGGGTAGTTCCCAACGCTGCCGACACCTTGCCGATACCGGATTTCAGCAGGGCGACGTCCACACCATTCAGTTTGCCGCTGTAGATTTCACAGCCCGCGCATTGCCAGGTGTGCCGATCGGAAATCTGGTCCCGCAGTAGAGTGACTTCCTCTTCCATGGCGCCGATGATGCCTACTCTCATAATTATTCCCATTACTGACTTTATAAATTGATGCCTGGAGGGTAACGAAGAAATACACAGCTTTCCAGGCGCGTATCCCTATTATGCCTGAGGCGGGGAAATAATTGCCAATGCAGTTGCGTTTAACCGGTGGTATTGGTATCACGGTAGCCAGGGAATTTATCCGAGGGAAAATGATGTCCGCCATCGACTTTAGCCAGAAAATCAGCTACCAGCGCCCTTACAGCGCCACTATCTCGGCAAAGGATGATTATGCCATCATTCGCCAGTTCGAGAGCGATCGAGGGCGGATCATCAACTCCGCCGCCATACGGCGCCTGCAGCAGAAAACCCAGGTTTTTCCCTTGGAGCGTAATGCCGCGGTGCGCTCACGCCTGACCCACTCGCTGGAAGTTCAGCAGGTCGGCCGCCATATCGCCAAAGAGGTACTCTACCGGCTCAGACGCGACAACCGACTTGGCGCCCTGGGACTGGCTCAACTGGAGGCGCCGTTTGAAAGCATTGTTGAAATGGCCTGTTTGATGCACGACATCGGTAATCCTCCCTTTGGCCACTTTGGCGAGTCAGCGATCAATAACTGGTTCAATCAGCGGCTGGACAGCGCAGGCTTGGACAGCATCACCCCGGGTAATGACCGCTGCCAGATCGAATGCCTGCGCCTGCGCGCCGGTGAGGATCAGGACAATCTGCTGCGCAGCAGGATCCGCATGGACCTTTGCCATTTCGAGGGCAATGCCCAGGCTATCCGCATGGTGCACAGCCTGCTTAAGCTTAATCTGACCTATGCCCAGGTCGGTTGCATTCTCAAGTACACCCGTCCGGCCTACTGGCAGGGAGCGATTCCGCCCGCCTTTGATTACCTGATGAAGAAACCGGGCTACTACCTGGCGGAAGAGGAGTATGTCAAAACATTGCGCCAGCAATTGTCATTGGGTGAATTTCACCGCTTTCCCCTGACCTACATAATGGAAGCCGCCGATGATATCTCCTACTGCATCGCCGACCTGGAAGATGCGGTGGAGAAGAAAATATTCACCGTCGAACAACTCTATCTGCACCTGCAGCAAGAGTGGGGCAGGGACGAAAAAAATGATCTGTTCGATCGCGTAGTCACCCAGGCCTATGACAAGATCCAGCGCAACCGGGGTCTGCGCAGCGGCGATCAATTCTTCATGTTTCTGCGGGTGAATGCGGTTGCCCGCCTGGTGCCGCACGCGGCAGATCGTTTTCTGGACAACCTGGAGCCTATCTTTAGTGGATGCTTTAACCAGGCACTGCTGGAGGACTCCAGTCCGGCATACAGGTTATTGAAAATATTCAAGAATGTGGCCTTCAAGCATGTGTTTAACCACCCGGAAGTGGAACTGCTTGAGCTGCAGGGATATCGGGTTATCAGCGGACTGCTGGAAATCTACAATCCATTAATGGAAATGCCGCAGACTGAATTCCGTTCGCTGATGGAAAACGATTATCACCGTGGCTACCCGATAGCGACCAGACTGCTCCATAAACTGCCAACCAAGCACCGTATGGCCTACACTGAGGGAATGGACAGCATCAAGACCCGACCGACCTCGCAATGGGAGATGCTGGAGTTCTATTATCGGGCGCGGCTTATCCAGGACTATATCAGCGGTATGACCGACCTCTACGCCTGGGATGAATACCGCCGTCTGATGGCGGCGGACTGACCGTCAAGCAGCATGATGAATTGTAAAGGCCGCCAATAATTTTTTACCTTTGCCGCTTTTTTGACAATGAACTTAGGGTTAATTGATAAATCTCATCATAAACCATTGCGATCGGCCAGAGTCTGGCCTGCACGATTAATCGAGATAATCACTAATGAAAAAAGCAAATCTAGTCCTGAGTGCGCTGGTATTAAGTTTAGGTTTGACGATGAATCTGCTGCCGGCCTCAGCGGCCGAAACCGCCTCCGCCGCCAGCGGCCAGCCAGCGGCAGAGCCGGCCCCCACCGGCGGTCAGCCATCGCCGGGTCAGGCACCCATGGGTGGGCAACAAACGCCGGGTCAGGCGCCGACCGGCGGTCAGCAGATGCCGACGCTGGCACCGATGCTGGAGAAAGTCATGCCTTCCGTGGTGAGCATCAGCGTTGAGGGCAGCTTGCCGGCGGCCAGTGCCGGCCCCGCCGGTATCCCCGAACAATTCCAGCAGTTTTTCGGCCAGAACTCGCCCCTGTGCCAGGATGGATCGCCTTTTCAAGCCTCACCCTTGTGCCAGGGCGGCGCAGAGGGAGGGGACGGTACTGAGGGTTCCGATGGCGGTGATGATAGCGCCCAGAACGCACCCGCTCGCCAGCAGTTTCAGGCCCTGGGTGCCGGGGTGGTCATCGACGCCGCCAAAGGCTATGTGGTCACCAACAACCACGTGGTCAATGACGCCACAAAAATCCAGGTCCAGCTCGGCGATGGCCGCCGCTTTGACGCAACCGTCATCGGCAAAGATCCGCGTTCCGATATCGCGCTGGTACAGTTAAAAGACTTCAAAAACCTGACCGCCATCAAAATGGCCGACTCCGACCAGTTACGGGTAGGCGATTATACCGTGGCGATCGGCAACCCCTACGGCCTGGGCGAAACCGCCACCTCAGGCATCGTATCAGCCCTGGGGCGCAGCGGACTGAATATCGAAAATTACGAAAACTTCATCCAGACCGATGCGGCCATCAACCGCGGCAATTCGGGCGGCGCCCTGGTGAACCTTAATGGCGAACTCATCGGCATCAATACTGCCATCCTCGCCCCCGGCGGCGGCAATATCGGCATTGGCTTCGCCATCCCCAGCAACATGGTAAAAAACCTGACTACGCAAATGGTGGCTTACGGTCAAGTACGCCGCGGTGAAATTGGCATCCTCGGTGCGGAGCTCACCTCCGACCTGGCAAAAGCCATGAAAGTCGATGCTCAACGCGGGGCCTTCGTCAGTCAGGTATTGCCGAACTCCGCTGCAGCCAAGGCCGGCGTCAAAGCAGGTGACGTTATCGTCACCATGAACGGAAAAGCCATCTCCAGCTTTGCCGCCTTCCGGGCAGAAGTCAGTTCCCAGCCGGTCGGAACCAAAATGGTGCTCGGCCTGCTGCGCGAAGGCAAACCGGTCAATGTCACCGTTACCCTGGAACAAAGCACCCAATCCCAGCTCGACTCCGCCGCCGTCTATATCGGTATCGAAGGCGCTGAACTCAGCAACACCGAAACCGGCAGCGAAAAAGGCGTCAAGGTCGACAACGTCAAAGCCGGCAGTAAGGCCGAACGCATCGGCCTGAAAAAAGGCGACATCATCCTCGGACTCAACCAGCAGCCGGTACAAAATATCGCCGAGCTGCGCAAAGTCCTGGACAGCAAACCCGCTGTCCTGGCGCTCAACATCAAGCGCGGAGACGCCAGCCTCTACTTGCTGGCCCAGTAAATACTGCGTGCCCGACATAGCCCGGCGTCTTAGGCCGGGCTATGTCGGTTTAAACGGCAAACCTCCCGAATGGGTCGAATCGGCGCAAGCCAACGCGGGCTGTCAAGCGTCATCATCCAGCTGCAGCGCCACATACAGCAGCAACCGGTCGTCAAAATTGGACAGATTCAGCCCGGTCATATCCGAAATGCGATTCAACCGGTATTCCAGCGTATTACGATGAATAAACAACGCCTTGGCCGTCGGAGTAGGCTGCACATTATGCCTGAACCAGGCAATCAGCGTCCGTCTCAGCAACCCATTACCATCCATCGCCTTAAGCTTCGCCAGCGGACGCACCAGCTCATTCGCCTGCCATCCGCCTCTTAAACTGTCCAGCAGCACCGGCAGCATCAAGTCAGGATAAAAATAACGCCGCTCCTCAGGCAAACGCTGCTTACCGACCGCCATCGTCGTACAGGCGGTGCGCCATGAACGGGCTATCCCGCCGGGGCCGGTAAAAAAATTGCCCAACGCAATCCGCACCCGCAGCCTGCCGCTCTCGGTCATTCGCGAAAACAGCGTATCCACGCGCCGCCGATGCTCCTCAGCATCCCAGCGACCGTGACTGTTCAACGCTGGCTTCAGCACCACCATCTCGGTCAGCGACACAATCGCAATCAGGTTGTTACGCTCCGGCGTGGTCAGCAGATTCTGCAACTGCTGCAGCTCTGCCATTGCGCTGTCCACCCCGAACTGACCGCTGTCCACCTCAACCAACGCGGCCACCCGCGGCTGATGAATATCAATCCCCAATCGCTGCGCCCACTCACTCAACGCCGGCGTCACCTCCTCCGCGCGAATAAGATTCAACACCAGCTCCTCCTGCAGCCGGCTGTCCTGTGCCAGCATATGCAGCAGCCTGGCCTGCTCCAGCATCATCTCCGCCGTCATGCACACCAGCTCGCCATAGGTACGCAACTGGCCGGGATTACCGGTCAAACCGATAACCCCGACTATCGTCCCGTCGATCTTCAGCGGCAGATTGATGCCCGGCCTAACACCATGCAAATGCCTGGCGACGCCTTCATCGATCTCGACTATACGGGCCTGGGACAGCGCCAGCAGGGCGCCCTCATGCAGCTCACCGATACGCTCTTGATCCCCACTGCCAATGATCCGGCCGCGGGCATCCATCACATTGATATTACTATCAATAATCTGCATTGTTCTTGCTACAATTTCCTGAGCCAACCTGGCATCAAGATGATACGTCGCCATCCCCGCTCATCCCATGATAATCGATCTGACTCTCAGCATACTCAGCGATGCGTTGTCATACATTGTGCAAACGCACAATCTCGAAGGATATCATTCCAAGTTTGCAGGCAAGGTCACATTACCGATAAAAAAAGGCAGGAGGCATCTGCGGAGAAAGGGCCCGCCTGCCCGCTGACAACCGCTGACTCAACCGCTGATATTGGTCGTCTGCATAATAACCCTATGACGGCTGCACAATGACAGCATTACCGCGCAGCGCTACAGTCGATTATCTCTTCCCTGACTGATTGCAGCCAATCCCACGGATCAGCCAGGCTTTATCAGCCTGAGGAATGTACATGACACCCGTCATAAAAACCATGAAGGTGATTCCGGTCGCCGGCCATGACAGCATGCTGTTAAATCTCAGCGGCGCCCACGCGCCGTTCTTTACCCGCAATATCGTCGTGCTGACCGACAACGCCGGCCAGCAGGGAGTCGGGGAAATCCCCGGCGGGGAGCTCATTCGCCGCACGCTGGAGGAAGCCGCCCCACTGGTTGTCGGTAAAACGCTTGCCGAGTATAAAAACGTCATGCAGGCGGTCCGCTCGCAGTTTGCCGGTCGCGACGCCGCCGGTCGCGGCAGCCAAACCTTCGATCTGCGGATCACCATTCATGTAGTCACCGGCATAGAAGCGGCCATGCTCGACCTGCTGGGCCAATTTTTAGGGGTGCCGGTGGCGGCCCTGCTGGGCGATGGCCAGCAGCGCAGCGAAGTCGATATGCTGGGTTATCTGTTTTATATCGGCGACCGCCGCCAAACGGACCTGCCCTATCGGCAGCAGCCCGATGAGCGTTGCGAATGGTACCGACTGCGCCATGAAGCTGCGCTGACGCCTGAGGCGATAGTCAGGCTGGCACAGGCTGCCCAGGAAAAGTATGGTTTCAATGATTTCAAACTTAAAGGGGGCGTACTGGCTGGTGCAGAAGAAGCCGAAGCGGTAACCGCGCTGGCGCACAGCTTTCCCCAGGCACGCATTACCCTTGATCCCAACGGTGCCTGGTCGCTCGATGAAGCCATTACCCTGGGTAGGCAGTTACGCGGAATACTGGCCTATGCCGAAGATCCCTGCGGCGCTGAGCAAGGTTTCTCTGGCCGCGAAATCATGGCCGAGTTCAAGCGTGCCACCGGCCTGCCGACCGCCACCAATATGATAGCCACCGATTGGCGCCAACTGGGCCATACCCTGGCGCTGCAATCGGTCGATATTCCGCTTGCCGATCCGCATTTCTGGACCATGCAGGGCTCAGTGCGCGTCGCCGAGCTCTGCCATGAATGGGGACTGACCTGGGGATCGCATTCCAATAACCATTTTGATATCTCCCTGGCGATGTTCACCCAGGTCGCGGCGGCGGCACCGGGAAAAATCACCGCTATCGATACTCACTGGATCTGGCAGGAGGGCAATCAGCGTCTGACCCGCGAACCGCTGCGCATTCAAGGCGGCAAAGTGAAGGTGCCTGAAAAACCAGGCCTGGGGATAGAGCTTGACCAGGACCAACTGATGAAAGGCAATGCGCTTTACCAGCAGCATGGACTGGGGGCGCGGGATGATGCTATCGGCATGCAATACCTGGTCCCGGGCTGGTCCTTCGATAACAAGCGTCCGGCGCTGGTGCGTTAACAGGGCAGAGGGTAACCGCAACCGCAGTACCCCAGACGACACAGCAAAAAGCCGGCATATTGCCGGCTTTTTGCTGCTGCTGCACCCGCGTGACTGACGTTTTCTCAGGTCACTGGCGCCGGGTTGAACACCGACAGCGCATTATGAATGCCCCATTGATCAGACCAGGTCTTTTTACGATCGCTGGCAATATCCAGGATAAATTCGAACAGCTGCCAGCCCACGTCCTCGATGGTCGCTTCGCCGGTAGCAATGGTACCGGCATTGATATCCATCAAATCATACCAGCGGTCCGCCAATGCGGTACGGGTCGCCATCTTGATAACCGGTACCGCCGCCAGTCCGTAAGGGGTGCCGCGCCCGGTGGTAAATACCTGCACGGTAATGCCTGAGGCCAATTGCTGGGTGCCGCAAACGAAATCGCTGGCAGGAGTGGCGGCGTAAATCAGGCCGCGCTTGGTCGGGCGCTGGCCCGGTGAAAGCACTTCGGAAATAGCGCTGGTACCGGACTTGGCGATCGAACCCAGTGCTTTTTCCACCACGTTGGCCAGACCGCCTTTCTTGTTACCTGGAGAGGGGTTAGCACTGCGGTCAGTCTGGCCGGCACTCAGGTAATCATCATACCAGGCCATTTCCTCCAGCAGACGGCGTCCGACATGTTCATCGGCGGCGCGCGGTGTCAGCAAATGGATAGCATCGCGAACTTCAGTCACTTCGGAAAACATCACCGTGGCGCCACAGCGTACCAACAGGTCGGAGGCAAAGCCTACCGCCGGATTAGCGGTGACGCCGGAAAACGCATCGCTGCCGCCGCACTGCATGCCAACCACCAGTTCCGATGCCGGACAGGTCTCACGCTTGCGCTGGTTCAGCCGCTGCAGGTGGCTTTCAGCGACCGCCAGGATATCGTCAACCATCGATTTGAAGCCCACATGTTTTTCATCCTGCAGGCGCACAATGCTGGCGCCTTCCTGGGCGATAGGAATGGCGTCAGGGGTACCTTCAAGCAGGCGTTCTGGCTGCAGCTTTTCACAGCCCAGGCCGACCACCATCACTTCACCGCCGAAATTCGGGTTCAGGGCGATATTATGGATGGTGCGGATCGGCACCACCGCCGCCGGCGCATTGATTGCCACCCCGCAGCCGTACAGATGATTCAGTCCAACCACGCCATCGACATTGGGGTATTTAGGCAGCAGGTCGCGCTCGATAAGCTTGACCACATATTCAACGACTCCGGCGACGCAGTGCACGCTAGTGGTGATACCCAGTAAATTCTTGGTACCGACACTGCCGTCCGGATTACGGTAACCTTCGAAGGTATAGCCCTCGAGCGGCGGCAGCGGATCCGGGACTTTAGTGGCCAGCGGCAGGGTCTCTAGGGCAGGGGCCTCGGGTAGTTTAACCAGGGACTCATCAATCCAGCTGCCTTGTTTGATATCACGCAGCGCATAGCCAATTATTTCGCCGTAGCGAATGATATTGCCATCGGCGGGAATATCCGTCAGCGCCACTTTGTGGCCTTGAGGAATATGTTCAATAAGGGTGAGTCCATCCGGGAATTGGGTGCCAGCCTTTAGTCCGTTATTATTTACAATAATGGCGACGTTATCGCTTTCATGCACTTTAATATAGAATGCTCTTTCAGCGGTTGTGATAATCGTAGATGACATAGCTCACTCCGAAATAAAAAATAAAATTCTTTGCGCCACTGCTCAATATGATGACGATAACAACACGGTTAATGCCAGTATTATAGTCATATTAGTAAGGTCATTCATTGTGCATGTGACTGAGTTTACCCCTGATGCGGGCGAATTTATCAGGCGAATGCTGAAGAAATAGTGACCTGCATCACTAATTTCCTTTAATGGTTTCATGCTGTTGAAATAGCGTGATACAGGTCGCGTCGCATTGGGCTTATGCCGCAAAAACGACACCTCAGCAATGGGAACATTGGTCACTTGCATAATGCTATTTGAAACCAGGTTTCCTAAACTATGCCTGCCATCGAAAATAAGTATTAAAGTGGCAATACGGTGAAATGAAACGCCTCTTCGGAGGAAATCATTAATTCCATGATGATGTCCCGCAAATCATTTAATAGCTGGCCATATTGTCGGGCATTGTCATCTTCTACTAGAGCGTATCCTATGAGCATTACAACTCAGACAAAAAGTAACGCCAAAACGCATGTGCGCTACATAATATTATTTATTATATTCCTGGTAACGGCGGTCAATTATGCTGACCGAGCCACTCTGTCAATTGCCGGTACTGATGTCGCGCGTGACCTCGGCCTGGATGCCGGCCAGATGGGACTGGTTTTTTCGGCTTTCGGCTGGGCTTATCTGATTATGCAAATCCCTGGCGGCTGGCTGCTTGACCGCTTCGGATCCAAACGCGTCTATACCTACAGTCTGTTCTTCTGGTCTTTCTTCACCTTCCTGCAGGGCTTTGTCGGCTTTTTCCCGATAGCCTATGCGGCCATGACGCTGTTTATTCTGCGGTTTATGCTGGGCTTCTCTGAAGCACCTTCATTCCCGGCCAATGCCCGTATCGTTGCCGCCTGGTTCCCGACCAAAGAGCGCGGCACCGCTTCAGCCATCTTTAACTCGGCCCAGTACTTTGCCCTGGCCATTTTCTCGCCATTGCTGGGCTGGCTGACCTATGCCTGGGGCTGGGAACATGTGTTTACCGTGATGGGTATTGTGGGTTTTGTGTTGACCATCATCTGGGTGAAATTCCTGCATAACCCAAACAAACACCCGCACGTCTCTCAGGCGGAACTGGATTATATCGCCGCCGGCGGCGCGGTTGTGGATATGGATGCGCCATCGGCCGGCAAACGCAAGGACGGGCCTAAATGGGACTACGTCAAGCAGATGCTGACCAACCGCATGATGCTGGGTGTATTCTTCGGTCAATATTTCATTAACAGTATCACCTGGTTCTTCCTGACCTGGTTCCCGATTTATCTGGTTCAGGATAAAGGCATGTCCATCCTGAAAGTTGGCCTGGTCGCCTCGATTCCCGCCTTGTGCGGATTTGTCGGCGGCGTGATGGGCGGCGTGGTATCCGACTATCTGCTCAAACGCGGCCATTCACTGACCGTGGCGCGAAAAATTCCTATCGTGCTGGGGATGCTGCTGGCGACCAGTATTATCCTGTGTAATTACACTGACAACACGGTAATAGTGGTTGCACTGATGGCGCTGGCCTTCTTCGGTAAAGGTTTTGGCGCACTGGGATGGCCGGTTATCGCTGACACCGCGCCGAAAGAAATCGTCGGCCTGTGCGGCGCGGTATTCAACGTGTTCGGCAATGTGGCGTCAATCGTGACCCCGCTGGCCATCGGTTATATGGTTAAAGAATTACATTCATTCAACGCGGCGCTGATTTTCGTCGGCTGTTCAGCACTGGCGGCAATGTTCTGCTACCTGGTAGTGGTCGGTGAAATCAAACGCCTGGTACTGGTTAAATCCTGATAGGGGAGACCCGGCCTGCAGGCCGGGTCCCAACGTTTACGTAATGTTGCAAAGAGGTCAATTATGAATAATCCATTACTGCCAAATCGTTTTCGTCAGAAGTTGCTGGCAGGCGATACCCTGATTGGTTGCTGGTGCGCATTGGCGAACCCGGTATCAACTGAAGTCTTGGGTCTGGCGGGGTTCGACTGGCTGGTACTGGACGGAGAACATGCGCCCAACGATATCACCACATTTGTACCACAGCTGATGGCGCTTAAGGGCAGCCATAGCGCGCCGGTAGTCAGGCCGCCGACCAATGAGCCGGTGATTATTAAACGCCTGCTGGATATCGGTTTTTATAATTTCCTGATTCCGTTTATTGAAACCGAAGAGCAGGCATTGCGTGCGGTGTCTTCTACCCGTTATCCGCCGGCGGGCATCCGCGGCGTCTCGGTTTCTCATCGTTGCAACAACTACGGTACGGTACCGGAATACTTCTCCATCATTGATGAAAATATCACCGTCATGACCCAAATCGAAAGCCAGGAAGGGGTGGACAATATTGACGCCATCGCGGCGGTAGACGGCGTGGACGGTATTTTTGTCGGACCGGGCGATTTATCTGCGGCGCTGGGTTATCTGGGACAGCCAAACCATCCTGAAGTACAGGACGTCATCCGCCATATCTTTGCCCGCGCCAAAGCCCAGGGGAAACCCAGCGGCATTCTGGCCCCGGCTGAAGTCGATGCCCGCCGTTATCTGGAGTGGGGCGCGCGTTTTGTCGCGGTAGGTAGCGATTTGGGCGTATTCAGAAGCTCGACGCAGGCGCTGTGCGACAAATTCAAGCAATAATGTAACTGGCGCGCCCTGGCGCGCTTCATCAGAAAAGAATGAGGTAAGCGACATGAAAATTGGATTTATTGGCTTGGGCATCATGGGAAAACCAATGAGCAAAAACCTGCTCAAAGCGGGCTATTCTCTGGTGGTACTTGATCGCAACCAGGAAGCGGTCGCTGAAGTTGTCGCCGCAGGTGCCGTAGCGGCCCAAAGCGCCAGTGAAGTGGCCGGACAGGTTGACGTTATCATCACCATGCTGCCGAATTCCCCTCACGTTAAAGAAGTGGTGCTGGGTGAGGGCGGCGTTATTGAAGGCGCTAAAGCCGGCACCGTAGTGATCGACATGAGCTCCATCGCCCCACTGGCCAGCCGTGAAATTGCCGCGGCACTGGCTGAAAAACAGATTCTGATGTTGGATGCGCCGGTCAGCGGCGGTGAACCTAAAGCTATCGATGGCACCCTGTCGGTGATGGTCGGCGGTGATAAAGCGATATTTGATCGTTACTACGATCTGCTTAAATCAATGGCCGGATCGGTAGTGCATACCGGCGACATTGGCGCCGGTAACGTGACCAAACTGGCTAACCAGGTGATTGTGGCGCTGAACATCGCCGCGATGTCCGAAGCGCTGGTGCTGGCAACCAAAGCCGGTGTGGATCCTGAACTGGTGTTCCAGGCGATTCGCGGCGGACTGGCCGGCAGTACCGTACTGGAAGCCAAAGCGCCGATGGTGCTCGATCGCAACTTCAAGCCCGGGTTCCGCATTGATCTGCATATCAAAGACCTGGCCAATGCCCTTGATACCTCCCATGGCGTCGGTGCTCAATTGCCGCTGACCGCGGCGGTCATGGAAATGATGCAGGCCCTGAAGCAAGACGACCTGGGTACCGCGGATCACAGTGCTCTCGCCTGTTATTATGAAAAGCTGGCCAAGGTAGAAGTCAAACGTCATTAATCCGGCTGGGCGCCTGACGGGCGCTCTATCAGCCGGCGAAGATGCCATTTCGCCGGCTCAGGCTCAACAGGCGCAGGTAGTTTATGAAAATAGTAATCGCACCGGATTCTTATAAAGAGAGTTTATCTGCTTTGGAAGTCGCGACGCAGATTGAAAATGGATTTCGCGAGGTATTTCCCGATGCCCTTTACGTCAAACTGCCAGTCGCCGATGGCGGAGAGGGTACTGTGGAGGCGATGGTCGCCGCCACCGGCGGCGAGATAGTCAATGTCCGGGTTACTGGTCCGTTGGGCGAACCGGTAGACGGTTTCTTTGGCTTGTCGGGCGACAAACAGTGCGCTTTTATTGAAATGGCGGCGGCCAGCGGACTGGAACTGGTTCGCTCCGGCGACCGAAACCCGCTTCTTACTACGTCTTTTGGTACCGGCGAGCTGATTAAAAGCGCACTGGACCGAGGGGTAGAGCACTGCATTATCGGTATCGGCGGCAGCGCGACCAATGATGGCGGCGCCGGCATGGTTCAGGCGCTGGGCGGCAGGTTGCTGGATGCCAGCGGCGAGCAGATAGGCTATGGCGGCGGCGAGCTCGATAAGCTCGATAGGATTGATGTGTCAGACCTGGATCCGCGCATTGCCCGCTGTCGGTTTGAAGTTGCCTGCGACGTGACCAATCCGCTGACCGGCGACGAAGGCGCCTCGGCTATTTTCGGGCCGCAGAAAGGCGCTACTCCTGAAATGATCGTCCGGCTGGATGCGGCGCTTAAACACTACGCCGCCATTATCAGTCGTGATTTGAAGCTGGACGTGGAACATGAGCCGGGTGCCGGAGCAGCAGGCGGCATGGGCGCTGGTTTGCAGGCATTCTGCGGTGCTGAACTGCGCAAAGGCATCGAAATTGTCACCGAAGCGCTGGGGCTGGACGAACTGGTCAAGGATGCGACGTTGGTCATCACCGGTGAAGGGCGCATTGACAGCCAGACTATTCAGGGCAAAGTGCCCATCGGCGTTGCAAAAGTGGCCAAACGCTACAATAAACCGGTGATAGGTATTGCCGGCAGCCTGACCGCTGATGTGGGCATCGTCCATCAGCACGGCCTTGATGCGGTATTCAGTGTGCTTTACAGCATCTGCTCACTGGATGATGCGCTGGAAAACGCCGCCGGCAACGTGCGCATGACGGCGCGTAACATCGCAGCCACTATCAAGCTGGCTGCGGCATTCAAGTAATTTACCCGCCGCCATCAAGCTGGCGGCGAGGGCATTTAAGTCATCAACTCGCCGCCATCAAGCTGGCGGCGAGGGCATTTAAGTCATCAACTCGCCGCCAACATGTCTGTGACGGCATCAACGTCATTTTTCGGCCGCCGTTGCGCTTTCAAGAAAAGGCTCGGCGGCCAATTTGACATTTTCAATCTCATCCAGCATCTCTAGCCATTCGGGCTCAAGCTCACTGACCGCCACGCCACTGTGCAACTGGCGCTCAATATCGGCGCACAGCCGTTTCAGACGAGGAACGCCACTGTAGCAGCAACTGCCATGTAACTTGTGAATCATCGGCAACGGCGAAGGGCGCTCTGGGTCTGACAGCAGCAGCTCCACCTCGGTCCTGATGTCCTCCAGGGCGTTCAGCAGCATCTTCAGCAGCGATAGCGCCAGGTCCGGCTTTTCCGCCGCCTGACGTAGAGCCTGCTGCCAGTCCAGGCTGATATCCTGCCTGTCCGGCAGGCCGCTCGGCTCAGTAGCAGGATGCGGGCTGCTACCGGCGGGCGCATAGCGAGCCAGCAGTTGCTGCAGCATCGCTTCGTCAATCGGTTTGGGCAGATAATCGTCCATCCCTGATGCCAGCAAATGCTGTTGCTGATTTTCCAGCGTATGGGCGGTCACCGCCACAATTGGCGTGCGCTGGTGTTGAGGCAACTGGCGAATCAGCTCGGCGGCGCGAAGTCCGTCGATCTCCGGCATCTGGATATCCATCAGAATCAAGTCCAGTGAGTGAAGACGGGCATAGGCGATGGCTTCGCGGGCGTTTTCGCATAACACCGTGTGGCCCACCCGCTCGCGCAGCAGCGCGCCAATCAGTTTCAGGTTGGCCGGGTTGTCATCGACCGCCATCACTTTCAGCGGCAGGCAAAACGGCAGCGGAGGGGTGTCAGCGGAGATTGGCACCTGTTGCAGCTGCTGTTCGCACAACAGGGCGAACAAGCGCCCTGATGAGACCGGTTTCGCCAGGCAGGCATAGGCGCCCATTTTCTTGATTTGCTCAGCATCGACCTGAGCCTGGCAAGGCAGAGCAAGGATAACGCAGGGAGCCATTTTGCTGGTTCTCACCAGTTCGCGTTTTATTTCCAGCAGCGACAAGCGCGGCTGAACCGGCTTGCCTAGCAGCAGGAAATCGTATAGCCCCGCCGGCAGCTGGTCCAAGGTCTGGCTATAGGCCACCCTCAGCGGCGTGGTATCCAGCATGTCGAGGGTAGCCCTGGCGGAGGCGGCGTTGCTTTCTACATACGCCAGACGTTTATTGAGGAGATAATCATACTGATGCGGGTCGGGCGATGCCAGATGATTAAGCTGCAGCGGGATCGAAAAACGGAAGGTGGATCCCTGGTTAATCTGACTATGGAAGTTGATATCCCCGCCCATTTCCTTCACCAGTTTCTGGGTGATGATAAGCCCTAGGCCGGTGCCGCCATGACGGCGGGTAATACTGGCATCCGCCTGACGAAAGGCCTGGAACAACTGGGACTGCTGCAAGGCCGAAATGCCGATGCCGGTATCCTGGATTTGGACTTCAAGCATGATTTGATCGTAATGATCATCACGCTTTTCCACCCTGATATCGATATTGCCATTTTCAGTAAACTTGATGGCATTGCCCAGCAGATTGGTCATGACCTGCTGCAGGCGCAACGGATCGCCGATAACATATTCAGGCACTTCATGCTGCACATTAAGCGTTACCTCCAACCCCTTTTCATGGGCGGTGTGGGCCAGCAGCACGACAACCTCATCCAGATTGGCCCGCAGGGCGAAGGGAATGGTTTCAAGCAGCAGTTTGCCGGCCTCAAGCTTGGAGAAATCCAGCACGTCATTGATAATGCTTAATAAATGATTGCCAGAGCGCTCAATGGTCTGCAGGTAATCCCGCTGGGTGGGCGACAGCGGGGTTTTCAGCGTCTGGCGGGTGAAGCCGATAACGCCATTAAGGGGCGTTCTCAATTCGTGGGACATGTTGGCCAGGAATTCGGATTTGATCCTGACGGCTTCCTGGGCACGCTTTTTCGCCAAATCCAGTTCAACGTTCTGAATTTCCATCTGCTCCAGCGTTTCGCGCAGATCCGAGGTAGCCTGATCGATACTTTGCTGCATCTCTTCATGATAAGCGGTCAGAGACATCGCCATGGAGTTGATGCCATTTTTCAGCATATCCAGTTCGCCCAGCATAAAGCCCTCCACCCGACTGTCCAATTGACCGCGCCGGATGCGGTCGACGGTGCTGACCATGTTGCGGATCGGGCCAGTAACGTCTCGCATCAGACGATAGGCAAACAGCACGGCGATACACAGGCACAGCAGCAGCAGCAGGGTGGAGAGAAACGCCTCCTTGTACTGCTGCAGGCGCACGGAGTCCAGATCGAGCTCAATGGCGATATAGCCCATCGCCGCTCGCTGGCTTATCCCGGGCGCAGCGGTCTGCGTGACCGACTGTTCGGTCTCGTTGATTATCGGGGTACGCATCACCAGGCTGCCGCCGTGCCGCTCCAGGGTAAGAGACTGCGGCAGTGCCGTATCGGCCGGCAGCTGAAGCTGCTGGAGATTTTGCTGATAGTTCGAGCTGGCCAGTAAATGATTGGCGGCATCAAAAACACTGATGCCGCGCACAATCTCGGAATGATGCCGATGCAACAAATTGATGAAATTCTGAACCGATTGGCGATCGCCGTATGCCAGACCCTGTTCGGTCGATACCGCCAGCGGCTCGATAATGCTTTTCCCGGCATTCACCAATTGATTCTGCAGTTCATTGTAACGATGGATGACAAAAAAAGCGCTCAGCAACAGGCCGATAAGCAGCGTAGGGGCTAATATCAGGATCATCATGCGCGCGCGTAAACTGTATTTAGTCATAGCGGTCCATTAAGCGGTCAGCATCGGTAGCCGGGGGCGTCAACCGTTTATCATTGTCGGGAATTGTACTCTGACCGAGGGTCAGGGACTAACGGATTCTGCCGGCAACGGCGCGGCCTCTACCGATGATATCATATCGCTGGCGTGTCCTTTTACCTCCTAGCTTTAATTGGACCGCTGGCGGGAATATGAGATAATCGATTGCGAATCCGCATTGATCACTCAGGAAAACATGGCTCAGTTCTACTCTCCCCGCCGCCGCGAAACGCCCCGGCAAACGCTCACACTGACCTGCTCCGGCCTGGACGGGTTCGGCCAGGGCATGGCGCGTCACAACGGCAAAGTGGTGTTTATTCCTGGATTATTGCCCGGAGAACAGGCCGAGGTCCGACTGACGGAAGAAAAACGCCAGTTCAGTCGGGCGCGGGTCACCCGGCGTCTTTCGGACAGCCCGGAGCGTGTCACGCCGCTGTGCCCGCATTTTTCCCAGTGCGGCGGCTGCCAGCAGCAACATATCAGTCTCAACCTGCAGCAGCAGAGTAAAGCCACCGCGCTGAGAGCACTGCTGGAGCGGGAAACCGGTGTCCAAACAGGCGAGGTGCTGACGGTCGGCGCCCAAGCCTATGGCTATCGACGCCGGACCCGGCTAGGCCTGTTGTTTCAGCTTAAAACCGGTCGGTTGCTGATGGGCTATCGTCAGGCCAATTCAACTGAGCTGGTGGATATCCGCATTTGTCCTATACTGCGCCCCGAGCTCAGTGAGTTACTGGTGCCCTTGAGAGAGTGCCTGCAGGGGCTGCAGGCGGTCAAACGCCTGGGACACCTGGAACTGGTGCTGGCCGATAATGGTCCTCTGCTGGTGTTGCGCCACCTTGAGCCGCTCAGTCATGCCGACCGCGATGCGCTGACCGCGTTTGCCGACAGCCATCAGATTGCCGTCTGGCTGGCACCGCAAAGCGATGAATTGGACTGCCTGCGTGGTGCAGCGCCGGTCTATCGGATTGATGATCTTGAGCTTCGATTCAGTCCTCGCGACTTCATCCAGGTCAATGGCGAGGTCAACCGGCAGATGGTGGCGCTGGCCCTGCAGTGGCTTGAGCCGGACGCTTCTGAGCGGGTGCTGGATCTGTTTTGCGGCATGGGCAATTTTACCCTGCCGCTGGCAAAGCGCAGCGGCCAGGTCATCGGCGTGGAGGGGGTTGCG
Source organism: Biostraticola tofi (assembly GCF_004343195.1). GTDB lineage: Bacteria > Pseudomonadota > Gammaproteobacteria > Enterobacterales > Enterobacteriaceae > Biostraticola > Biostraticola tofi. The sequence continues at coordinate 597,800 of NZ_SMCR01000002.1, forward strand.
GCCTTAGTTGCTAATGGGCAATATAATGCATTAAATAATTCACTCAATAATGTAACCTTTTATCATGAAAATCTTGAGCTGGATGCCGCGAAGCAGCCCTGGGCCAGCGAGGGATTTGATAAGGTTTTGCTTGACCCCGCACGTGGCGGTGCTCAGGGTGTTATGTCACTTATTGCTGCCTGGTCTCCCCGGCGCATTGTCTATGTTTCCTGTAATCCCTCGACGCTTGCACGGGACAGCAAGACGTTGTTGGCGGCGGGATACAGTGCTGCGCGCGTGGCTATGCTGGATATGTTCCCCCATAGCGGTCACCTGGAGTCCATGGTGTTATTTATCAAGAGTTCCGGCATCTTGGCAAAGTAGGGAGTGGGTATGGTTGCGGTAAGAAGTGCGCATTTGAACACGGCGGGCGAATTTGCCCTTGAAGACTGGGTAGCCAGTCTGGGACTTACCAACCCACAGTCAAGTGAGCGGCTGGCCGAAACCTGGCGCTACTGCGAACAGCAATGCAAGAATCACTCGGATGCGTCGCTGCTGTTGTGGCGCGGTATCGAAATGGTCGAAATCCTGTCGATGCTCAGCATGGACAACGACAGCCTGTGCGCCGCGCTGTTATTCCCGCTGGTGGACGCCGGCGTGGTGGAAGAGCCAAAGCTCGAGCAGGATTTCGGCAAGAAGATTTTCGATTTGGTGCACGGCGTACGCGACATGGATGCCATCCGCCAGCTTAAAGCCACCCACAACGATACCATGGCGCCTGAACAGGTGGACAATGTCCGCCGTATGCTGCTGGCAATCGTCGAAGATTTTCGCTGCGTGGTGATAAAGCTTGCCGAGCGTATCGCCCATCTGCGTGAACTCAAGGACGCGCCGGAAGACGAACGGGTACTGGCCGCCAAAGAGAGCACCAATATTTATGCGCCGCTGGCCAACCGTCTGGGCATCGGTCAACTGAAATGGGAGCTGGAAGATTTCTGCTTCCGTTATCTGCACCCTGATGAATACAAACGCATCGCCAAACTGCTCCATGAGCGTCGCATCGATCGCGAACACTATATTGATGATTTCGTCTCTTCCCTGCGCCAGGCGATGAAGGAAGAAGGGCTTAAGGCCGATATCTACGGCCGTCCCAAGCATATCTACAGTATCTGGCGAAAAATGCAGAAAAAGGCGCTTGAGTTCGATGAACTGTTTGATGTCCGTGCGGTGCGGATTGTGGTTGATCGCCTGCAGGACTGCTATGCCGCCCTGGGGATTGTCCATACCCATTACCGGCATCTGCCGGATGAGTTCGACGACTATGTGGCCAACCCGAAACCAAACGGCTATCAGTCAATCCACACCGTGGTGCTCGGGCCGCGCGGCAAGACGCTGGAAATCCAGATCCGTACCCGGCAGATGCACGAAGACGCTGAGCTTGGCGTCGCCGCGCACTGGAAATATAAAGAAGGGGCCAGCGCCACTGGCTCCCGTTCAGGCTACGAAGAACGTATCGCCTGGCTGCGTAAGCTGCTGTCCTGGCAGGAAGAAATGGCCGATTCAGGGGAAATTCTCGACGAGGTCAGAAGCCAGGTATTCGACGATCGGGTCTATGTGTTTACCCCCAAAGGCGACGTGATCGACCTGCCGTCAGGCTCGACACCGCTGGATTTCGCCTACCACATCCACAGCGATGTGGGCCACCGCTGCATCGGCGCCAAAATCAGCGGCCGCATCGTGCCGTTTACCTATCAGCTGCGGATGGGCGATCAGGTGGAGATCATTACCCAGAAACACCCGAACCCAAGCCGAGACTGGCTAAACCCCAATCTGGGCTTTGTGACCACCAGCCGCGGTCGCTCGAAAATCCATAACTGGTTCCGCAAGCAGGACCGGGACAAAAACATTCTCGCCGGCCGCCAACTGCTGGATGACGAACTGGAGCATCTGGGCATCAGCATCCGCGAAGCGGAGAAGCTGCTGCTGCCGCGCTACAACGTCAATTCCCTGGATGAATTGCTGGCCTCGATCGGCGGTGGCGATGTACGCATCAATCAGATGGTCAACTACCTGCAGAGCAAGCTTAATAAGCCCAGCGCCGAAGAGCAGGATCAGGCGGCCCTGCTGCAGCTTACCCAGAAGAATTCGCCCTCGGTACCGCGCAGCAAGGATAACGGCCGGGTAGTGGTCGAAGGCGTGGGCAATCTGATGCATCATATCGCCCGCTGCTGCCAGCCGATACCCGGCGATGAAATCACCGGCTTTATCACCCAGGGTCGGGGAATATCCATTCACCGTGCCGACTGCGATCAACTGGCCGATCTGCAGGCCAACGCACCTGAGCGCATTGTGGATGCGGTGTGGGGCGAAAGCTACTCCAGCGGATATTCGCTGGTGGTGCGGGTGGTGGCCAACGACCGCAGCGGCCTGCTGCGTGATATCACCACCATCCTGGCTAACGAAAAGGTCAACGTGCTGGGGGTCGCCAGCCGCAGCGACGTCAAGCAGCAGTTGGCCACCATCGATATGGATATAGAAATCTACAATCTCCAGGTCCTGGGACGAGTGCTCTCCAGGCTGAACCAATTACCGGATGTCATCGACGCCCGGCGTCTGCATGGGAATTGATATGTCTTTAAACTCAGCCGAACCTTCACCGCTGGCACGACTGCTCGACATCATGGCTACCCTGCGCTCTCCTGAGCGCGGCTGTGCCTGGGATCGCCGGCAGACGTTCGATTCCATCGTGCCCTATACCCTGGAAGAGACCCATGAAGTGATCGACGCCATCGGCCGCAGAGATTATGACGATCTGCGCGGCGAGTTGGGCGATCTGCTGTTTCAAGTGGTGTTTTATGCTGAATTGGCCCGTGAACAGGGCCTGTTTGATTTCAACGATATCTGTAACGCTATCAGCGATAAACTCGAAAGACGTCACCCGCATATCTTTAACCCGGCTCTGGAGGGCGTCTCGTTGCAGATACCCGCCGGGCAGTGGGAAACCATCAAGGCGGCTGAACGGGCGGAAAAATCCCGCCTTTCTCCGCTGGATGATATTCCCCAGGCGCTGCCCGCGCTGATGAAAGCGCAGAAAATCCAGCAGCGCTGCGCATCGGTAGGCTTTGACTGGCATACCCTGGGCCCGGTGCTGGAAAAAGTGCATGAAGAAATTGACGAAGTGATGCATGAGGCGCGTCAGGCAGTGGTTGACCCGGACAAGCTGGAAGAAGAAGTGGGCGATCTGTTGTTTGCTACGGTTAATCTTTCGCGACATTTAGGCCAAAAGGCCGAGATAGCCCTGCAGAAAGCCAATAATAAATTTGAACGCCGCTTTCGCCAGGTTGAAGAAATTATTATCGCTAGCGGACAAACCCTTGAGCAGGCTACGCTTGAACAAATGGAAACCGCTTGGCAGCAGGTGAAAAAAGCGGAAATAAAAGCGTAACGCCGGCTTTGCCGTTTTGTTAAATTCCCGGCAAATAGGCTGCTTAACCAATTGTTTTATATATTTTTATTCTTCCTGCGGCGGCAGGTTGCCCGCCGCAAAGCCGTAATATGCCCCGATCACATTCAGTGAAACGAACATTTGTGGCGGATAAAGGCTTAAGGTATACTGTTTTCCCGTCTTGGTTATTCCGTCTTTACACCTAAATTCTCAGGTTCAGCATGACAACTAATTATATTTTTGTAACCGGCGGGGTCGTATCCTCATTGGGTAAAGGCATTGCCGCAGCCTCCCTGGCGGCTATTCTCGAAGCCCGTGGCCTTAACGTTACCATCATGAAGCTGGACCCGTATATCAATGTGGATCCCGGTACCATGAGCCCTATCCAGCACGGCGAAGTTTTTGTTACCGAAGACGGGGCAGAAACCGATCTCGACCTGGGTCACTATGAGCGCTTCATTCGCACTAAAATGTCCCGCCGTAATAACTTCACTACCGGACGTATCTACTCCGATGTGTTGCGTAAAGAACGGCGCGGCGACTATCTGGGCGCCACAATCCAGGTCATTCCCCATATCACCAACGCCATCAAGGAACGTATTATCGAAGGCGGCGAAGGTCATGATGTGGTGCTGGTTGAAATCGGCGGTACCGTCGGCGATATCGAAGCGATGCCTTTCCTGGAAGCCATCCGCCAGATGGCGGTAGAAGTGGGTCGTGAACACACCCTCTACATGCACCTCACCCTGGTGCCTTATATGGCGGCTTCCGGTGAAGTGAAAACCAAGCCGACCCAGCACTCGGTCAAAGAACTGCTGTCTATCGGTATCCAGCCGGATGTGCTGATTTGCCGTTCCGATCGCTCGGTGCCGACCAATGAACGTGCTAAAATTGCTTTATTCTGCAACGTTCCTGAAAAAGCGGTTATTTCTCTTAAAGATGTTGATTCTATTTATAAAATCCCGGCGCTATTGAAATCCCAGGGCCTGGACGATTATATTTGTAAACGATTCAGCTTGAACTGTCCGGACGCCGACCTGTCTGAATGGGAGCAGGTGGTGTATCAGGAAGCCAATCCCGGTGGTGAAGTGACCATCGGCATGGTAGGCAAATATGTCGAGCTGCCAGATGCCTATAAATCGGTTATCGAGGCACTGAAGCATGCCGGCCTGAAAAATCGTCTGACCGTTAACATAAAGCTGATTGATTCGCAGGATGTTGAAACCCGCGGCGTCGAGATCCTTAAGAATCTTGACGCGATCCTGATCCCCGGCGGCTTTGGTTACCGAGGTGTCGAGGGCAAGATCCTGACGGCGCAATATGCCCGTGAAAATAAAATCCCTTACCTGGGCATTTGCCTGGGGATGCAGGTGGCGCTGATTGAATTCGCGCGCCATGTCGCCGGCATGCAAGATGCGAACTCAACCGAGTTCGTGCCGGATTGCAAGTACCCGGTGGTGGCGCTGATTACCGAGTGGCGCGATGAAAACGGCAATGTTGAAATGCGCAGCGAAGAAAGCGACTTAGGCGGCACTATGCGCCTTGGCGGACAGCCATGTCAGTTGACCGAAGGCAGTCTGGTGCGGGAGATGTACGGGTCATCGACTATCATTGAACGTCATCGTCATCGCTATGAAGTCAACAACATGCTGTTGAAACCGATTGAAGCGGCCGGCCTGCGTGTGGCTGGTCTGTCAGGTGATAACAAACTGGTGGAAATGATCGAGCTGCCGGATCATCCGTGGTTCGTGGCCTGCCAGTTCCATCCGGAGTTTACCTCTACTCCGCGCGATGGACACCCGTTGTTCAGCGGCTTCGTCAAGGCCGCAGGCGATTACCAGAAGCGCCAGATGAAATAAAAAGGATACGGCGGCACGCGCAGGCATAAACCTGGCGCGGTCCGTCAGGAATTTTGTTTTAACTTGTACTGAGGAAATACTAATGTCCAAAATCGTTAAAGTCCTTGGCCGTGAAATTATCGATTCTCGCGGAAATCCGACTGTTGAAGCTGAAGTTCATCTGGAAGGTGGTTTTGTTGGTCTGGCTGCAGCCCCGTCAGGCGCCTCTACCGGTTCGCGTGAAGCGCTGGAACTGCGTGATGGCGACAAATCCCGTTTTCTGGGCAAAGGCGTGACCAAAGCAGTCAATGCGGTAAATGGTCCTATTGCTGAAGCTCTGCAGGGCAAAGATGCCAAAGACCAGGCCGCCATCGACAAGGTCATGATCGACTTGGACGGTACTGAAAACAAATCCCAGTTCGGCGCCAACGCCATTCTGGCCGTATCATTGGCTGCTGCCAAAGCCGCTGCTGCTTCCAAAGGCATGCCGCTTTATGAGCACATCGCTGAACTGAACGGTACCCCGGGTAAATTTTCCATGCCGTTGCCGATGATGAATATCATCAACGGTGGTGAACATGCCGACAACAATGTCGATATCCAGGAATTCATGATCCAGCCGGTGGGCGCTAAAACCGTCAAAGAAGCTATCCGTATGGGTTCTGAAGTGTTCCACACCCTGGCTAAAGTGCTGAAGTCCAAAGGTATGGGCACGGCAGTTGGTGATGAAGGCGGCTATGCGCCGAACCTCGAATCCAACGCTGCCGCCCTGGCCGCCATCAAGGAAGCGGTAGAAAAAGCCGGCTATGTACTGGGTAAAGACATCACCCTGGCCATGGACTGTGCTGCTTCCGAGTTCTTTGATGAGAAAACCGGTAACTATGAGCTGAAAGGCGAAGGCAAAACCTTCACTTCTCAGGAATTCACTCATTACCTGGAAGAACTGACCAAGAGTTATCCAATCGTTTCTATCGAAGATGGCCTGAACGAATCTGATTGGGAAGGCTTTGCCTACCAGACTAAAGTGTTGGGCGACAAAATCCAGCTGGTGGGCGACGACCTGTTCGTCACCAATACCAAGATCCTGAAGGAAGGTATTGATAAAGGTATTGCCAACTCAATCCTTATTAAATTCAATCAGATCGGTTCACTGACTGAAACCCTTGCAGCCATCAAGATGGCGAAAGATGCCGGCTACACCACCATCATCTCTCACCGCTCAGGCGAAACCGAAGATGCCACTATCGCCGATCTGGCGGTAGGTACTGCGGCAGGCCAGATCAAGACCGGTTCTATGAGCCGTTCTGACCGCGTTGCCAAATACAACCAGCTGATTCGGATCGAAGAAGCGCTGGGCGAACGCGCTCCGTTCAACGGCCTGAAAGAAGTTAAAGGCCAGGCGTAAGCCATGCCCGGTTTTCCCCGCGACGCTGCGGGGAACAACCCGACAGATGTCAACCCGCTTCGGCGGGTTTTTATTTTTCCGCCCGGCCTGAAAACAGCCCGTTGGCTGTTCGCCGGTAGTGGTTATAATCACGTTACAAACCAGACGCGAGAATCAGTGAATCCGATGCAGTACCCGCTTAACGAAATATTCCAGACGCTGCAGGGCGAAGGTTACTTTACCGGCGTGCCCGCTGTTTTTATCCGCCTGCAGGGTTGCCCGGTAGGCTGCAGCTGGTGCGACACCAAGCATACCTGGGAGCAGGACGCTGAAAAAGAAGTGCCACTGGGGGATATACCGCTGAAAACCGTTGATAGCGAACAGTGGGCCAACGTGACGCCGGAAGCGATCCTGGAGATCATTGCCGAACAGGGCTATACCGCCCAGCATGTGGTGATAACCGGCGGGGAGCCCTGCATACATGACCTGACTTCGCTGACCCATATACTCGAACAGCACGGTTTCAGCTGCCAGATCGAAACCAGCGGTACCCATGAGATACGCTGCACCACCCAGACCTGGGTGACGGTTTCACCGAAGGTCAACATGCGTGGCGGCATGGAGGTGCAGAAGCATGCGCTGCAACGCGCTGATGAAATTAAGCATCCGGTCGCGCGTGAACGTGATATAGAACATCTGGATGAATTGCTGGCCATGCTGACCGATGACAAGCAACGGGTTATCGCTTTGCAGCCGATAAGCCAGCAGGACGCCGCCACCCGGCTGTGTATCAAAACCTGTATCGCCCGTAACTGGCGGCTGTCGATGCAGACCCATAAATATCTGCATATCGCCTGAGGCGTTTCATTTAGGGGCGAAGGTTAACACTCAGGGTTCTATCCAAGGCAGGCATCACTGATGCACAAGCTTCAATCCGGGGCAGGCATCACTATAGCTCAGGCATCGATCAACACAGGCGTCACTGATGCGCGGGCGTTGATGAAATCAGACTTCGCCACGGTAGATGCAGCCAGCGGTGCAGGTCTCTTTTACCTGGACCGCACTCAGCAACGGCAGGGCCGGCTTAAGTTGCTGCCAGATCCACTGGGACAGCACTTCGCTGGTCGGGTTTTCCAGACCGGGAATATCGTTGAGGTAGTAATGGTCCAGACGGTCCAACACCGGCTTAAAGGCGGCTTTCAGATCGGCAAAGTCGAGGATCCAGCCGGTATGCGGATCGACGGGGCCGGTAATTTCGATTCTTACCAGAAACGAATGGCCATGCAGGCGCCCGCACTTATGTCCTGCCGGTACATGGGGCAGTAAATGTGCAGCTTCAAAAGTAAAATCTTTAAATAACGAGGTGGTCACTATTGCTTCTCTATTAACTTTTAACGCTGAATGGTAACCAAATGCGCGCCATGATGCCAGGCAATGCGCCGCTAGTAACAAAACTTTTGTCTGCAAAGTAAGTCAATTGTCGCTCAATCAACTGATCCACATCCCACTTTGGCAGGTAAATTTTACCTCATTTACTCCTTAGGTTGTTTGGTTATTTAATATTGCCAGACCATCTTTAATAGATTGCATCCCGCCGGTTAACCTTACAAACTCAAGTGATCTAACAGCAACATCATTCTGCCTTATCAGGGTTCAGTACAAGGACAACCGAACAGCAATGACCACTCAGGCTCCGTCAACCTCTTTGCTTCCGATAAATCCGGAACAGCTGGCCCGCTTGCAAGCTGCAACCGGTGATTTTTCACCGCTCCAGTTGGCCTGGGTTTCAGGCTATTTCTGGGGACAGGTCAATCAGCCGCAGGCAAGCCATCCGCAACCGGCCGCCACGGCGGCAAAACCTCAGCCTATCACGCTGCTCAGCGCCTCCCAGACCGGCAACGCCCGCCGGCTGGCCGAGCAGTTGCGCGACGATTTGATCGCCGCAGAGCTTGATGTGGTGCTGATTAATGCCGGCGACTATAAATTCAAGCAGATTGCCCAGGAAAAATTGCTGGTGGTGATCGCCTCTACCCAGGGAGAGGGGGATGCGCCGGAAGAAGCGGTGGCGCTGTTTAAATTCCTGATGTCGAAAAAGGCACCCGCCCTGACCGATACCCACTTTGCGGTATTCGGCCTGGGGGATACCTCTTATGAATTCTTTGCCAAAGTGGGTAAGGATTTCGACGGTCGCCTGGAACAGCTGGGCGCTCAGCGACTGCTGGCCCGGGTCGATGCCGATGTTGAATACCAGGCGGTCGCGCTTGCCTGGCGCCAGGAGGTCGTTGCCCTGCTCAAAACACGGGTAGCCAAAGCGACGCCGGCCGAGCAGCAGCTTAACCTCAGCGGCACCATTAATGAGGTCGACAGCAGCCCGGTCAGTAAAACGTCGCCGCTGACCGCCCAGGTGGCGGCCAGCCAAAAAATTACCGGTCGCCGTTCACAAAAGGACGTCCGGCATATCGAAATTGACCTGGGCGATTCGGGCATCAGATACCAGCCTGGCGATGCGCTGGGCGTCTGGTACCGCAACGATCCGGCGTTAGTCAGCGAGTTGCTTGACCTATTGTGGCTGAAAGGCGATCTGCAGGTGACGGTGGAGGGCGCTGAACTGACCCTTACCGAGGCGCTGGAGTCTCGCTTTGAGCTCACGCAGAACACGCCGGTTATCGTCGCCGCATATGCCGCCCTTGCCCGAAATGAAAAGCTGCTGGCGCTGGTAGACGATAAAGTGGCGCTGCAGGCCTACGCCGCCGCTACCCCGATTGTCGATATGGTGCGCGAGGCGCCGGTCGAACTTAACCCTGAACAGCTAATTGAGTTATTGCGGCCGCTGACGCCGAGACTTTATTCCATTGCTTCAGCCCAGGCGGAAGTCGGCGATGAAGTGCATATCACTGTCGGGGTGGTGCGCTATGACATTGATGGCCGCCCACGCACCGGGGGCGCGTCTGGCTTTCTGGCCGACCGTTTGGCCGAAGATGACAATGTGCAGGTGTTTATCGAACATAACGATAATTTCCGCCTGCCGGGCGATCCCAATACGCCGATCATCATGATTGGACCAGGAACCGGCATCGCCCCATTCCGCGCATTTCTGCAGCAGCGGGCGGCGGATGAGGCGCCGGGCAAGAACTGGCTGATATTTGGTAATCCGCATTTTACCGATGATTTTCTCTACCAGGTCGAATGGCAGCGTTACAAAAAAGACGGCATTCTCACGCAGATTGATCTGGCCTGGTCCCGTGATCAGGCTAAAAAAATCTATGTGCAGGACAAATTGCGGGAAAAAGGGGCCGAAGTCTGGCGCTGGATCCAGCAGGGCGCCCATATCTATGTGTGCGGCGACGCCACTCGGATGGCCAAGGATGTTGAGCTGGCATTAGTGGAACTGATTGCCTTGCACGGCGGCATGGATACCGAGCAGGCCGACGAATTATTGAGTGAGCTGCGCATTGAGCGCCGTTACCAGCGAGATGTTTATTGATGAGTGAGAAACCATCCACCCCTGCATTATCAGACAATGAACGCCTGAAGGGGGCCAGCAACTTGCTGCGCGGCACTATCGCGGCAGATTTGCACGACGGTCTGACCGGCGGCTTCAATGGCGACAATTTCCAGCTGATCCGCTTTCACGGCATGTATCAGCAGGATGATCGCGACGAGCGGGCTGAGCGTGCCGAACAGAAGCTGGAACCGTTGATTAATATGATGCTGCGCTGTCGCCTGCCCGGCGGCGTTATCACCCCTGAACAATGGCTCGGCATTGAAGAGTTTGCGGCACAGAATACCCTGTACGGCAGTATCCGGCTGACCACACGCCAGACTTTCCAGTTTCATGGCGTACTGAAGCCGAAGCTGAAACAAATGCACCAACTGCTCAACCGTCTGGGCCTGGACTCGATTGCCACCGCCGGCGATGTCAATCGCAATGTGCTCTGTACCTCTAACCCGGTCGAGTCGGAACTGCATTTTCAGGCCTATGAATGGGCGAAGAAGATTTCCGAGCACCTGCTGCCGAAAACCCGGGCCTATGCCGAGGTGTGGCTGGACGGCGAAAAGCGTGAAACCACCGACCAGGAGCCGATCCTCGGGCCGACCTATCTGCCGCGTAAATTTAAAACCACGGTAGTGATACCGCCGCTGAATGATGTCGATATTCACGCCAACGACCTTAATTTCGTGGCTATCAGCGATAACGGCCGGCTGGTCGGTTTTAACGTGCTGGTCGGCGGCGGCCTGGCGATGACCCATGGCGACAAGTCTACCTATCCGCGGCGGGCCAGCGAATTCGGCTATATTCCGGTTGAACACACGCTGGCCTTTGCCGAGGCTATCGTCGCCACACAACGCGACTGGGGCAACCGTTCCAATCGCAAAAATGCGAAAACCAAATATACGCTGGAGCGGGTTGGCGTCGATGTCTTTAAAGCCGAAGTGGAAAAACGCACCGGTATCGCATTTGAGCCGATTCGTTCTTATGCCTTTAACGAACGCGGCGACCGCTTTGGCTGGGTTAAGGGCATCGATAATAAATGGCACCTGACGCTGTTTATCGAAAATGGCCGCTTGCTGGACTACCCGGACCGCAGCTTGAAAACCGGCATGGCCGAAATCGCCCGCATTCACAAAGGCGATTTCCGTCTGACCGCCAATCAGAACCTGATCATCGCCGGTGTGCCAACCAAAGACAAAGCGCGGATTGAAAAGCTGGCCCGCCAGCATGGGTTGATAAACGATGGCGTAAGCCTGCAGCGTAAGGCCTCGATGGCCTGTGTTGCCTTTCCGACTTGTCCACTGGCGATGGCCGAAGCTGAACGCTTTTTGCCGCAGTTCGTCACCAAGGTTGAGGACATCATGAACGGCCATGGCTTGGGCAATGACGAAATCATCTTGCGCGTAACCGGTTGTCCTAACGGCTGCGGCCGGGCGATGCTGGCTGAAATCGGGCTGGTAGGGAAAGCGGTCGGGCGCTATAACCTGTATCTGGGCGGCGATCGCGCCGGCAATCGGATCCCGCGCATGTATCGCGAGAATATCCCCGAAAACGAGATCCTGGAGATCATTGATAGCACCACTGGTCGCTGGGCCAAAGAGCGTCATGGCGATGAATCCTACGGTGATTTTGTGGTACGCGCCGGTATCGTCAAACCGGTGATTGACTCCGCCCGTGACTTTCACGACTGATCTGGAGATCTGCCGATGACCACATTAAACCTGATAGAGCTGAACCAACTGGATAAATCGCAGCAGACCGCTGCGCTGGCCCAGGTTAACCAACTGCTTGAGGGACTGTCTGCCGAGGAACGAGTAAGCTGGGCGCTGGAAAATCTGCCGGACCAGTCGGTGCTGTCATCAAGCTTCGGTATTCAGGCGGCGGTATCACTACATCTGGTCAGCCGCCAGCGGCCGACTATTCCGGTGATACTGACCGATACCGGCTATCTGTTTCCGGAGACTTACCGCTTTATCGATCAATTGACTGAACAACTGCAGCTGAATCTGCAGGTATTCCAGGCTGCGCAGTCGCCGGCGTGGCAAGAGGCGCGCTATGGCAAGCTCTGGGAGCAGGGCGTCGCGGGCATAGAAAAGTACAACTTTATCAATAAGGTTGAACCGATGAACCGCGCTCTGTCCTCACTTGATGCCGCGACCTGGTTTGCCGGCCTGCGCCGTGAACAGTCCGGCAGCCGTGCCGAGCTGCCGGTGCTGGCTATTCAGCGCGGCGTATTTAAACTGCTGCCGATCATCGACTGGGATAACCGCCAGGTCTATCAGTATCTCAAGCAGCATGGACTGTCTTATCACCCGTTATGGGAGCAGGGTTACCTGTCGGTGGGGGATACCCATACTACCCGCAAATGGGAGCCCGGGATGAACGAGGAACAAACCCGCTTCTTTGGTCTGAAGCGGGAGTGTGGTCTGCACGAAGGCTGACCTCCCGGCTAAATTTTCGCTGCGTGGCCGGTCAGATTGACCAGTAATGGCTCGAGCAGTCGCATGCTGTCCCGGGTTCTAACCGTGATTTGTCCACTGAGGTGTTGGTCCAGATAAGCCAGGCTATCGCGCTGGCTTTGGTAACGAACGCCACCCAGCGGAAAATGACGGCTGGTTTTACGCTGCCGGCAGTCTTTACCCGCCATGCCGGAACTGACATCCAGCACGCTGAACCCCGCCTGGATAAACGGCAGCGCATTGGTGGGACACTCAGTGACTTTGGCGCTGACGGTATTGAGCAGCAGCCCAATCCCCGCTTTACGGGCCATGGCGCCCATCTTTTTGATATCCGTCGCCGCGCGATCTTCTGCGGCGCCGGGATGGAAATTCATTTTGAGTTGCTGGCCGGCAACCAGACTGTCCAGATTGATAACCAGCAGGGTATGCTGTCTCTCATATGGGGTCATGCGCTGCAGATAATCTTCCGCCCCCTGGATATCGGGTTCACCGGCGCTGAGAGCGACGAAGCGCAGGCCAGCCTTGCCATGATGGCCGGCCATTTGCCTGGCTAGGGACAGCATAATCCCGACCCCTGCGGCATTGTCATCCACGCCTTGCAGCGTCAGGCCGCCGAAATTGCTGTTCACCTCTTTATCGCTGTGGGGCAAAAACGTATCGGCATGGGCAATCACCAGAATTTCATCGGCGCTCTGTCCGGCGTTGGCCGCAATCACCGAGGTCGATGTGATGCGGCGCCAGTCAGCTTTACCGTTGCTGTCGCTGTAGCGGTAACGAGTATTGAAAGCCCGCAGGTTGCTCAGGTAGCCTAACTGCTCAAACTGATGATGCAGGTAGTCGGCGGCCATCTGTTCAACGGGGCTGCCGGCCATCCGTCCGGGAAAATAAGTGGCGATGTAGCGGGTCTGCTGCTCGGCAAACGAGCCTGGGCTGGGCAAAGCGGCTTTAGCCGCCTGGGGTAATACCAGTGTGACGCACAACGCCATAAACGCGCGTTTTATGCGACCGGGGTGACACATGTTGCTGAGTCCTCAGGAAAGGGAGCGGCAACGTATTCTGCCGCGTCTGATAACGCCTATAGTATGGGACTGCTCCGAGTCTAAAACAATTTGTTTGCGCGCCTGGAGGCAATTAAAGAGCGGAATTGTTGAAGAACGTGCTGATGGCGATACCACTGTCAATCATGGCGTTATTCCATTAAAGCAAATGTAATTCCAATTAAGAATTTCATAGAACCAAACTGCAAGACGTATAGTCGCTCTATTGCTAAGTCATATGATGAAAGGATGTCGTGGAATATTTACCTCTGTTTGCCGATCTCAGACAACGCCCGGTGCTGGTGGTAGGCGGAGGCGAGGTGGCCGCACGAAAAATAGTACTGCTTCAGCGCGCGGGTGCCGCTGTGCGCATTGTCGCGCGCGAACTGGCGCCTGAGCTGAAACTGCAGCATCAGGCAGGTCGGCTGAGCGTCATCGGTGAGGTATTTACCGCTGATATGCTGGCAGGCGTATTTCTGGTTATCGCCGCTACCGACGATGCGGCCCTGAACGCCGAGGTCTCTGCCCAGGCGGATAAACGCCATATTCTGGCCAATGTGGTCGATGACCAGCCGCAGTGTTCGATTATTTTTCCTTCAATCGTCGATCGTTCGCCGATCATGATTGCGATTTCCTCCGGCGGAAAAGCGCCGGTGCTGGCGCGGATCCTGCGGGAGAAGCTGGAATCCCTGCTGCCGGCCTTTCTCGGACCGATGGCGCAGATAGCCGGCAACTGGCGTGAACGGGTCAAGCAGCATATCGGCTCGATGACCGGACGCCGGCGATTCTGGGAAAAAGCGTTGAATGGCCGTTTCGCCAGCCTGGTCGCCCAAGGGCAACTTGAAGGTGCCGAAGATGCCCTGATGCAGCAGCTTACCGCGTTGCCGGAGCACGGCGGTGAGGTGGCGCTGGTCGGGGCCGGACCCGGTGATGCCGGACTGATGACGCTGCGTGGCCTGCAACTGATGCAGCAGGCCGATGTGGTGCTCTATGATTTTCTGGTCAGCGATGAAGTGCTGGAGCTGGTGCGCCGTGATGCGGAGCGTATCTGTGTCGGTAAGCGTGCCGGACAGCATTCAATGACCCAGGATGAAATCAATCGACTGCTGGTCACCCATGCCCAGCAGGGCAGGCGCGTCGTCAGGCTCAAGGGCGGCGACCCGTTTATTTTCGGCCGCGGCGGTGAGGAATTGCAGCAAGTGGCTGAGGCGGGCATCCCGTTCCAGGTGGTGCCGGGCATCACCGCCGCCGCGGGTGCGACCGCCTACGCCGGCATCCCGCTGACCCACCGGGAGTATGCCCAGAGCGTGCTTTTCATTACCGGCCACCTTCGCCCTGACGGTAACGCCCTTGACTGGCCTGCGCTTGCCCAGGGCCAGCAGACGCTGGCTATTTATATGGGGGTAGTCAAGGCTGCCGAGATTAGCCGTCAACTGATTATCAATGGCCGCTCGCCCCAAACGCCGGTGGCGGTTATCAGCCGCGGCACCCGGCCCGACCAGCAGGTGTTTATCGGTACGCTGGATCAACTTGAAACTCTGGCACAACATGCTCCCACACCGGCATTGCTGGTGATTGGCGACGTTGTCACTCTCCACCATCAGATTGCCTGGTTTGGAAAACAGGATTTGACGTCGCAAAAGCGCGCCTCAGTGGTCAATCTGGCTTAAGGAAGTATTTAATGGACCAACAACGATTCACCCATTTGCGACAGCTGGAAGCGGAAAGCATCCATATCATCCGTGAAGTCGCCGCTGAATTCGATAATCCGGTGATGATGTATTCCATCGGTAAAGATTCCTCGGTGATGCTGCATCTGGCGAGAAAGGCGTTTTTTCCCGGCACGCTTCCTTTTCCGCTGCTGCATGTGGATACCGGCTGGAAATTCCGCGAGATGTACCAGTTCCGCGATCACACCGCCAGGGCCT
This sequence comes from Biostraticola tofi, assembly GCF_004343195.1. Taxonomy (GTDB): domain Bacteria; phylum Pseudomonadota; class Gammaproteobacteria; order Enterobacterales; family Enterobacteriaceae; genus Biostraticola; species Biostraticola tofi. The sequence continues at coordinate 613,363 of NZ_SMCR01000002.1, forward strand.
ATGGCTGCGATCTGCTGGTACACCGTAATCTCGAAGGGGAAAAACTGGGCATTAACCCGTTTGTTCACGGTAGCGCCAAGCACACCGATATCATGAAAACCGAAGGGTTGAAGCAGGCGCTAGATAAATACGGCTTTGACGCCGCCTTTGGCGGAGCCCGTCGCGATGAAGAGAAATCGCGCGCCAAAGAGCGTATCTATTCGTTCCGCGATCGTCTGCACCGCTGGGATCCGAAAAACCAACGGCCCGAACTCTGGCACAACTACAATGGCCAGATTAACAAGGGCGAAAGCATTCGGGTGTTTCCGCTTTCCAACTGGACCGAGCTGGATATCTGGCAGTACATCTACCTGGAAAACATTGAAATCGTCCCGCTGTACCTGGCCAAGCCGCGACCGGTGCTGGAACGCGACGGTATGCTGCTGATGGTGGACGACGACCGCATTGACCTGCAGCCTGGCGAAGTCATCACCCAGCGCATGGTACGTTTCAGGACGCTCGGCTGCTGGCCGTTGACCGGCGCGGTGGAATCCACCGCCGAAACCTTGCCTTCGATCATCGAAGAAATGCTGGTGTCCACCACCAGTGAACGGCAGGGAAGAGTCATCGACCGCGATCAGTCCGGATCGATGGAAATGAAAAAACGCCAGGGCTACTTCTGAGGAGCGATCACATGAACAATGCCATAGCCAGACAGATCGCTGAGCAGGGCGGGGTGGAAGCTTACCTGCATGCCCAACAGCACAAAACGCTGCTGCGCTTTCTGACCTGCGGCAGCGTCGATGATGGGAAAAGTACCCTGATAGGACGCCTGCTGCACGATACCCGGCAGATTTATGAAGACCAGCTGTCGACACTGCATTCAGACAGCAAGCGCCTGGGCACCCAGGGCGAAAAGCTCGACCTGGCGCTGCTGGTCGATGGCCTGCAGGCTGAACGCGAGCAGGGCATCACTATTGATGTGGCCTACCGCTACTTCTCCACTGAAAAGCGCAAATTCATTATCGCCGATACGCCGGGGCATGAGCAGTATACCCGCAATATGGCCACCGGCGCCTCGACCTGCGATTTGGCGATTCTGTTAATCGACGCTCGCAAAGGCGTGCTGGATCAGACGCGGCGCCACAGCTTTATCAGTACCCTGCTTGGGATCCGCCACCTGGTGGTGGCGGTCAATAAAATGGATCTGGTCAACTATGATCAGCAGGTCTATGAGCAGTTCACACAGGATTACCGGCTGTTTGCCCAGCAGCTGCCGGCGGACCTGAATATCAGCTTTGTACCGATCTCGGCGCTGGAAGGGGACAATGTCGCCAGTCCGGCAGCCTCTATGCCCTGGTATCAGGGGCCGACGTTGCTGGATCTGCTGGAAAACGTGGAGGTGCTTAACCTCAATGAACAGCAGCCGGTGCGGTTCCCGGTGCAGTATGTCAATCGGCCCGACCTGGACTTTCGCGGTTACGCTGGCACTGTCGCTTCAGGTGTGCTGCGAGTGGGACAAAAGATCAAAGTGCTGCCTTCGGGGCTGAGTTCGACTATCGACCGGATTGTGACCTTTGACGGCAGTCTGCCGGAAGCCTGGGCTGGAGAAGCGGTAACGCTGGTGCTCGCCGATGAAATCGATATCAGCCGCGGCGATATGATCGTCGATGCCGCGGCTGACATCCGCACGGTGCAGAACGCCCAGGTCGATGTGGTCTGGATGACTGACCAGCCCCTGAGCGTCGGTCAGAGCTTTGATATCAAGATTGCCGGCAAAAAGACCCGTGCCCGGCTGGAAAATATCCAGTATCAGGTAGAGATCAACAGCCTGACGCAGCGGGTGACCGACAGTCTGCCGCTGAACGGGATCGGCCTGGTGGAACTGGCCTTCGACGAGCCGATGGTGCTGGACAGATATGCCGACAATGCGGTGACCGGCGGATTGATATTTATCGATCGCTTGACCAATGTGACGGTCGGCGCCGGTATGGTGCGTGAACCGTTAGAGGAGGTGTACCGTGAACCGCAGAGCTTCAGTGACTTTGAAGTTGAACTCAATTCCCTGGTGCGCCGCCACTTCCCCCATTGGGGCGCTCGCGACCTGCTGGGAGGCAAATAACCATGGCCGAGCATAGGGGGGCAGCGGATGAAAATATCCGCTGGCATGACCATCCGGTGATCCGCCAGGATCGTGAGCAATTACATCGCCATCAGGGCGCAGTGCTGTGGTTCACCGGTTTGTCGGGCTCCGGCAAGTCTACCCTGGCCGGGGCGCTGGAGCAGGCGCTGCATCAGTCTGGCGTCAGCACCTATCTGCTTGACGGTGATAACGTGCGACACGGCCTGTGTCGCGACCTGGGCTTCAGTGATGAAGACCGGCGTGAGAACATCCGGCGGGTAGGTGAAGTCGCCAGGCTGATGGTGGATGCAGGTCTGGTGGTTTTGACGGCGTTTATTTCCCCTCACCGGGCTGAAAGGCGCATGGTGCGTGACATGCTGCCCGAGGCCCGCTTTATTGAGGTATTTGTCGATACGCCGCTGTCCATTTGTGAAGCCCGCGATCCCAAAGGGCTGTATAAAAAAGCCCGTGCCGGTGAACTGCGTAACTTCACCGGCATAGATGCCGTGTATGAGGCGCCACTGGCACCGGAAGTGCATCTGAACGGCGAACAATTGGTAACAGATTTGACGCTGCGTTTATTAGACCTGCTGCGCAGCCGCGTTATTATCGGATCCTGACTGGCCTGATCGCCGCTAAACTTGCGTGACGGTCTGCTATCACCACGCGCAGGTACGTTATGCAGCAAATCACCCGGTTAAAAGGCATTCAGCCGCTACGTTTTACGTTGAAAAGGCACCTGTCTCGCCACGGAAATGCGTTACCCGGCAGTTTCTGGGCCGGCATGGCCGGCTTTACCTTCTACTGGCTGGCGTTTGCCGTGCCTATTATTATCTATGGGGCGAACGCCTTATTTGTCCTGCTGTATACCTGGCCTTTTTTCCTGGCGCTGATGCCGCTGTCGGTGCTGATTGGCATGCTTTTCGGTCTGCTCTTACCCGGCCGGATCTTAGGGGTAATCCTGTTAAGCGGGCTGTCAATCTTTACGCTGTTCTGGCTAGTATTTTCCCGATTGACCGGCTGGTGAACCCCCGCCCATGATTGCTGCTGGTAACAAACGGTAAAAATCCGTCTTAAAAGCGCGCGAAAAAGCGGCGATATGCGGCTTTGGTAACTCTATTTTCCGCCTGGTGTGGAGTCCGGCCTGAAGATATGGGATGATTGTGCTGTCTTTCAGGGGGCGGGGATGGGAAAACTTACGCTGCTGTTATTAGTACTGCTTGGATGGTTACAATACTCACTGTGGCTCGGTAAAAACGGAGTTCACGATTTAGTCCGTGTTGAAAGCGATGTCGCGGTTCAGCAGGGCAGTAATGCCAAGCTTAAAGCGCGCAACGACCAGCTGTTTGCTGAGATCGATGATTTGAACGGTGGCCAGGAAGCCATCGAGGAACGCTCACGCAACGAGCTTGGCATGATAAAGCCCGGCGAGAGCTTCTATCGCCTTGTTCCGGACCAATCTAAACGGCGTACCACGGCGCCAGCTTCTCAAGATAATCAATAATGCTTTCACCCGCAGGATCCTTTGAGGATATTATTGCTATTGTGCCGGCGGCAGGCCTGGGCAGCCGCATGCAGATGTCCTTCCCCAAGCAGTACCTCGCCATTGGTGATAAAACCGTCATTGAGCACGCCATAGCGGCGCTGCTGGCGCAACCCTGCATTCGCCAGGTGATCGTGGCACTGAGCCCGGATGACTGCTGGTTCGACCGGCTGCCAGTCAGCCAGGATGCGCGCGTCCGCCAGGTGCCAGGGGGCCGGGAACGGGCCGATTCAGTATTGGCCGGGCTGCGGCTTGCTGGCGAGGCACCCTGGGTACTGGTGCATGATGCCGCCAGGCCCTGCCTCCATCAGGATGACCTGTTGCGCCTTTTAGCGCTGACTGCCCAGTCCGATATCGGCGGTATCCTGGCCGCGCCGGTGCGGGACACCATGAAACGGGCGGCCGCTGATGGAGCTCATATCGCCCAGACGATTGATCGCAACAATCTCTGGCATGCCCTGACGCCCCAGCTTTTTCCCGGCCGACTGCTGTTGTCGTGCCTGGAACGGGCGCTCGACGCAGGAGCGGTCATCACTGATGAAGCTTCGGCCTTGGAATATTGCGGTTATCGGCCGCTACTGGTGCCGGGCCGGGCCGATAACATCAAAGTCACGCGTCCGGAAGATCTGGACCTGGCGGCTTTTTATCTGACTCAATTGCATAAAGGGGAGAAGGTCTGATGCGCATCGGCCATGGTTTTGATGTTCATAAATTCGGCGGCGAAGGCCCGCTTATCATCGGCGGCGTTCGTATTCCTTATGCGCAGGGGCTGCTGGCCCACTCCGACGGCGATGTGGCGCTGCACGCCCTGACCGATGCGCTGCTTGGCGCCGCCGCGCTCGGCGACATTGGCAAGCTGTTTCCAGATACCGATCCGGCCTTCAAAGGGGCTGACAGCCGTGAACTGTTGCGAGAAGCCTGGCGCCGCATCCAGGCCAAAGGTTATCTGCTGGGCAATGTGGATATCACCCTGATTGCCCAGGCGCCTAAAATGGCCCCGCATATTCCACAAATGCGCGTCCACATTGCCGAAGACTTGGCCTGTCATATCGATGAGGTTAATGTCAAGGCGACCACCACCGAGCAGTTGGGCTTCACCGGCCGAGGCGAAGGCATCGCCTGTGCAGCGGTAGCGCTGCTGATAAAACGCCCATGAGCGCCGGACTCGTAGAGAGCCAACTGCATTGGCTCCACACCAGGCCGTCAGCCACCGGCGTGCTGAAGTCCACCGCCGGTGATTTTATCGTTACCGAAGATCTGGGCTTTGCGCCGGATGGCGAGGGCGAACATATTCTGGTGCGGCTGCGTAAAACCGGCTGCAACACCGTTTTCGTCGCTGAAGCGTTGGCCAAATTCGCCGGCATTGCGCTGCGCTCGGTCAGTTATGCCGGCATGAAAGACCGCCATGCTATTACCGAGCAATGGTTCTGCTTGCGCATCCCCGGCAAAACCGCGCCGGACTTCAGCCAATTCCAGCTTGAAGGCTGCCAGGTGCTTGCAGTGACCCGCCATCGCCGTAAATTGCGTATCGGTACGCTCAAGGGCAATCGATTCAGACTGGTGCTGCGTCAGGTCAGCGACCGTGACTCGGTTGAACAGCGGTTGTCACTGATAAGCCACCTGGGGGTACCCAATTATTTCGGCAGCCAGCGTTTTGGTCGTCAGGGCAACAACCTGGAGATGGCCTTGAAATGGGCCGCTGATGACGTTCGCATCAAAGATCGGGGAAAACGCAGTTTCTATCTGTCCAGCGCCCGCAGTGCACTGTTTAACCTGGTCGTCAGCCAGCGTCTGGCCCGTTTCGGTGCCGGACAGGTGCTGGCCGGCGATGCGCTGCAACTGACCGGACGCGGCAGCTGGTTTATCGCATTGGCCGATGAACTCCCCCTGTTGACCGAGAGAGTGGCGCAGGGCGAGCTCAGCGTAACGGCACCGCTGCCGGGCGATGGCCCAGCAGGTACCGCTGGTGACGCGCTGGCGTTTGAACAGGGCTGCCTGGAGAGTCAACCCGCCCTATTGGGGCTGCTGGTCCGGGAGCGGCTGGAGCCTGCGCGGCGCGCCATCAGCATTGTGCCCCAGGATTTGGCCTGGAACTGGCAGGATCCACAAACGCTAGCAATGTCCTTTGCGCTTCCTGCCGGCAGTTTTGCTACAAGTGTTGTAAGAGAATTGCTAGTTGCTGACGCAGACGTCGCCCTATAGCGAATGCTACCCCGTTTTTTTTGCCCCACAGCCCGAATTGCCGGCTTCACCGGCGTGACGTTTCATGCCATTATTGTTTTTTCGTAACCGGCAGGGTTGTTCATTGGGTATTGGCTGAGCAATCAATAATTGCAGATGCTTTTGCCCAATGGTGTGCAGCGCGTTGAAATCGATAATTATTCTATAAAGCTAATTACTATGCGCATACTTTTATGTAATGACGATGGGATCCATGCGCCCGGCATTCAGACCCTGGCTGAAGCCCTGCGCCAATTTGCCGATATTCAAATTGTGGCACCTGACCGTAACCGGAGCGGCGCGTCCAATTCGCTGACGCTGGATGCTCCTTTACGTATCCAGACCGAGAGCAACGGCGATATCGCCGTGCTTTCGGGCACCCCGACCGACTGTGTCTACCTGGGCGTCAACGCACTGATGCGTCCGGCACCGGATATTGTGGTGTCCGGCATCAACGCCGGCCCCAATCTGGGCGACGATGTGATTTATTCGGGCACCGTCGCTGCGGCGATGGAAGGCCGCCATCTCGGTTTCCCGGCGCTGGCGATATCGCTGAATGGCGAGCGTCATTATGAAACGGCGGCAGCCGTCACCTGCGGGTTACTCCGGGCGCTGGGGAAAACGCCGCTGCGTACCGGGAAAATTTTGAATATCAATGTGCCTGATTTGCCGTTGTCGTCGCTGAAGGGGATACGGGTGACGCGCTGCGGCAGCAGGCATCCGTCCAATCAGGCCATCCGCACCCTGGATCCGCGCGGTCGTGAGATGTTCTGGATCGGGCCGCCGGGAGAAACCTTCGATAAAGGCCCGGACACGGATTTTGCCGCTGTCGAAGAAGGATATGTATCGATAACGCCGCTACAGGTCGATTTGACCGCCTGGTCGGCTCAGTCGGTACTGGAAAAGTGGCTGGTTAACGCGGAGGTCGAGAGTCAATGGTAGATGGCCGTACGCAGGTCCTGCTGTCGCAACTGCGCTTGCTTGGGATCCACGATGAGCGTCTGTTGCAGGCTATCGAGGCGGTGCCGCGGGAACGTTTTATCGATGAAGCCTTTGAGCACAAGGCCTATGATAATACCGCGCTGCCGATTGGCCTCGGTCAGACGATTTCCCAGCCCTATATCGTCGCCCGCATGACGGCGCTGCTGGCGCTGCAACCCACGTCAAGAGTGCTGGAAATCGGCACCGGTTCAGGTTATCAAACCGCGATCCTGGCGCACCTGGTACAGCATGTCTGTTCAGTCGAGCGCATCAAAAAACTGCAATGGCAGGCCAAGCGCCGCCTGAAACAGCTTGATCTGCATAATATTTCTACCCGCCACGGTGACGGCTGGCTGGGCTGGCCTTCCAAAGGACCGTTCGACGCCATTATCGTCACTGCTGCCCCGCCTGAAATTCCTCCGGCGCTAATGGCTCAGCTGGATGAGGGCGGCATCATGGTGTTGCCGGTTGGCGAAGAAAGCCAGCATCTGACCCGGGTGCGTCGGCACAACAATGAATTTAGCGTAGAAACCATTGAAATGGTTCGTTTTGTCCCGCTGGTCAAAGGCGAGCTTGCCTGAGCGCGCTGTTTGGGAAGACACTTTTTTTGATCATGGCGCTGGCTTACTTAAATTTCTATACAGGTGTTTAATGGCGCCTTACATCGGTTGTTGCTAGCATTATCTTCAGCCTGAACCTTTTAGGAAATAGCTTAAAATACTCTGAATGCTGAGGTATTCAGTGTGTAAAGGATGTATAACGATAATGTCTGGCATATTTGGAATGATGATTGGCTTTGCTGCCACAGGGGAGAGATGAGCATGGGAAGCCCAAAATGCTACTGGCGCCGCATTGCGGTAGGAACAGTAGCGAGTTTGTGTTTGGCTGGATGTGCCAGTGATGACGCTGCCGCCCCCATAAGTAGCGTAGATGGCGGCGGTGGCCGTGGCGGGCTGGTGTCAAACCGGCCTGGGCAGAATCAATCTGCCGGCGGGGCGGTTTCAACCCCCGCCAGGGCATCGACGTCAACTCCGCTGGCGCCGTATCCTTCGTCGACTGCCGGACAAGGCACGGCAGCGCCGTATCCCTCTTCCCCTTCAGGATCAGGCGCGGTAGCCCCATATCCCTCTGCCGGCGCGTCGTCGGACAATCCTACGGCTGCTCCGTCAGCGGCGGCATCAGGGGGCGGTACCGACGTTTCCTCTCAAGGGAATATTGTTTATAACCGCAGCTACAATTCCATTCCTAAGGGTTCTTATTCAGGCACCACGTATCAGGTCAAGCGTGGCGATACTCTGTTCTATATAGCCTGGATAACAGGTACTGATTTCAGGGACTTAGCCAAAAGGAACAATATTCCGGAACCATATGGCCTTAATGTAGGTCAAACTTTGCAGGTTGGTAACGGAGCGGCACCTCTCACCGGAAGCGGAACCGGTACGAGTGGCGGTGGTATGCTGGCAAGCAACACCGGCAATGGTGGCGCACCAAATCCTGCTTCGAATACGCAATTGGTGAACCCGGGTATTGATTCTCAAGCGAACAATGCGTATTCTGAAAGTTCAGGTAAACAGAATGTAGGGAAAATGTTGCCCTCAAACGGCGGCAAAATGTTACCCACTACGGGCACCGTTGTTGCGACAACAGCGCCTGTTACCGCTCCCTCTACCACGCCACCCAGTGTAGCGTCGGGGAACACGGCAATTGCCGGATGGCGGTGGCCTACGGATGGTAAAATCATCGACAACTTTTCCGCCTCTGAAGGCGGCAACAAAGGGATCGATATCTCCGGGTCACGTGGTCAGCCGATACTCTCGACCTCAGGCGGTCGTGTAGTGTATGCAGGCAATGCTTTAAGGGGTTACGGTAATCTGATTATCATCAAACATAATGATGATTACCTGAGTGCTTACGCCCATAACGATACAATGCTGGTCCGGGAACAACAAGAAGTTAAGGCGGGACAGCAGATAGCTACCATGGGTAGCACGGGGACCAGCTCAGTAAGATTGCATTTTGAAATTCGTTACAAGGGGAAATCCGTAAACCCGCTGCGTTACCTTCCGCAGCGATAATTAGGCGGGATGAGTCATATCTCGTCAGGGATCACGGGTAGGAGCCACTATGAGCCAAAATACGCTGAAAGTTAACGAGTTACATGAAGATGCTGAATTCGATGAGAATGGCGCAGAATCATTTGACGAGAAGGCGCTAGTAGATGAGCCTGCTGATAATGATATAGCCGAAGAAGAGCTGCTGTCACAAGGCGCCAGCCAGCGTGTGCTGGATGCGACGCAGCTCTACCTGGGCGAGATAGGATACTCCCCGCTTCTCACAGCCGAAGAAGAAGTCTATTTTGCTCGACGCGCACTGCGGGGCGATGTTCCCTCACGACGTCGTATGATCGAAAGCAACTTGCGGTTGGTGGTGAAAATCGCCCGCCGTTATAGTAACCGTGGACTTGCGCTGCTGGATTTGATCGAAGAGGGAAACCTGGGTCTTATCCGCGCGGTAGAGAAATTTGATCCAGAAAGAGGATTCCGTTTTTCTACTTACGCAACCTGGTGGATTCGACAGACCATCGAACGGGCCATCATGAATCAAACCCGTACGATTCGCCTGCCAATCCATATCGTTAAAGAGCTTAATGTTTATTTGCGCACCGCACGCGAGCTCTCACACAAACTGGACCACGAGCCAAGCGCCGAAGAGATTGCTCAGCAGCTTGATAAACCGGTTGACGATGTCACCCGCATGCTGCGTCTCAACGAGCGTATCACCTCAGTAGACACCCCATTGGGCGGTGACTCTGAAAAGGCTTTGCTGGACATTTTGTCTGACGAAAAAGAGAGTGGCCCGGAAGACACCACTCAAGACGATGATATGAAACAAAGCATCGTCAAGTGGCTGTTCGAACTGAACGCTAAACAGCGTGAAGTGCTGGCCAGACGCTTTGGTCTGCTGGGCTATGAAGCGGCTACGCTTGAAGATGTGGGTCGTGAAATTGGTCTTACACGTGAGCGTGTACGGCAAATTCAGGTTGAAGGCCTGCGTCGTCTGCGTGAAATACTGCAGACACAGGGATTGAATATTGAAGCCCTGTTTCGTGAATAAGTAAACGATACAACTGTCCTTGCGGGCGGTAATAAAAAACGCGGCAGGTATCCCCTGCCGCGTTTTTTTGTCTTCAATTGTCGCTGACGTCAACTACCGGTGACGTCAGCCTGTGTAGGGCTGGTCCGGCTGCTGCGCCGAAGCGTTGCGTTGACGACCAGGGTTGCCGTGGACCAGGTGGCGCACTCACAGTCAGACCATGTCTTTCAGGCGATAAATCATCTCCAGCGCCTGACGCGGCGATAGCGTATCGGGGTCCAAGGCCTGCAGGGCCTCAACCGCCTCAGGGGTTTCCTCTGGCTGCAGCAGCGACAGTTGTGATCCATCGACCGTGCCGGCACCGGCGCCGGCAGACAGATTTTCCAGCTCTTTCAGCTTCTGCCTGGCCCGTTTGATGACCTCTTTCGGCACACCCGCCAGGGCGGCCACCGATAACCCGTAGCTTTTGCTGGCAGCGCCATCCTGCACCCGATGCATAAACGCTATCGTCTCTCCATGCTCCAGGGCATCCAGATGCACATTCACCACACCTTCCATCTTCTCCGGCAGCGTCGTCAGCTCGAAATAGTGGGTGGCAAACAGGGTCATGGCTTTGATTTTACCCGCCAGGTTTTCGGCACAGGCCCAAGCCAACGACAGTCCATCATAGGTAGATGTACCCCGACCAATTTCATCCATCAGCACCAGACTCTGGGGAGTGGCATTGTGCAGAATATTCGCCGTCTCGGTCATCTCCACCATAAAGGTTGAACGGCCTGACGCGAGATCATCCGCGGCGCCGACGCGAGTAAAAATGCGATCGATGGGCCCGATAACCGCTTGGGTCGCCGGCACAAAACTGCCGATATACGCCATCAGGACAATAAGGGCCGTCTGGCGCATATAGGTGCTTTTACCGCCCATATTAGGGCCGGTAATAATCAGCATCCGCCGTTCACGGGCCAGCGACAGCGGATTGGCAATAAAGGGCTCGCTTAATACCTGTTCCACCACCGGATGGCGTCCATCGACTATCCGAATCTCCGGCACCTCGGAAAGTGTAGGGCAGGTATAGTTGAGTGTTTCCGCGCGTTCGGCCAGATTGGCGAGCACATCCAGCTCCGCCAGCGCGGCGGCGCTGTGCTGCAAATCAGCCAGATGGGGCAGCAACAGGTCAAACAACTGGTCATAGAGCATTTTTTCCAGCGCCAGCGCTTTGCCTTTGGAGGTCAGCACCTTGTCCTCATACTCCTTAAGCTCAGGAATAATGTAACGCTCGGCATTTTTCAGCGTCTGGCGGCGCATATAGTGCATCGGCGCCAGATGGCTCTGGCCACGGCTCAATTGAATGTAATAACCATGAATGGCATTAAAGCCGACCTTCAGCGTATCAAGCCCGGTCTGTTCGCGTTCGCGGATTTCCAGGCGGTCCAGATAGTCGGTGGCGCCATCGGCCAGGGCACGCCATTCATCCAGTTCGGCGTTATAACCCGGTGCTATCACGCCGCCATCCCTCACCAGCACCGGCGGCGCTTCGATGATTGCCGTTTCCAGCAGGGTGTTCAGCTCTTCGAATCGGCCGACCTGGCCGAGCAGGTTCTGGATATGTTCCGTCGGTTCGGCGCACAGCTGCTGATGGAGGGCCGGCAGTTGCTGGAATGCATGGCGCATACGGGCCAGATCACGCGGCCGGGCGCTGCGTAGCGCCAGACGCGCCAGCACCCGTTCCAGATCGCCGACCTGGCGCAGCACTGGCTGCAGCTCTGGATAGCGTTCCTGCAGCGCTACGATAGCCTGTTGCCGGTGGCCGAGCACTACCCGGTTGCGCTTGGGCATATGGATCCAGCGCTTAAGCATCCGGCTGCCCATCGGCGTCACCGTATGATCAAGAATTTCTGCCAGGGTATTGTCCACTCCGCCGCCCAGGTTCTGGGTCAGCTCAAGGTTGCGGCGAGTGGCGGCATCCATGACGATAGCGTCCTGCTGCCGCTCGAGAGTAATGGATCGAATATGGGGCAGGGAGGTACGCTGGGTATCCTTCACATACTGCAGCAGGCAGCCGGCTGCACACAGCGCCGCTAGCGCACGCTCGACGCCGAAACCGTTCAGATCGCGCGTGCCGAACTGCAGATTTAGCTGTTGGCGCGCGGTATCGAGTTCGAATTCCCAGATCGGGCGGCGGCGCAGGCCGCGCCGGTGTTCAATCAGCGGCATATCGTGGAAGGTTTCCGGGAACAAAAGCTCGGCCGGATTGGTGCGCTGCAGCTCGGCGGCCATCGCCTCCCGGTCGGCGGGTTCAGTGACCAGGAAACGGCCGGAGGTGATATCAAGCGTGGCATAGCCAAAGCCCTCGGCCTGTTGCCAGATAGCGGCCAGCAGATTGTCCTGGCGTTCGCTCAGCAGCGCCTCGTCGGTCAGTGTGCCCGGCGTAACGATTCTGACTACCCGACGCTCGACCGGTCCCTTGGATGTCGCCGGATCGCCGATTTGCTCGCAGATGGCCACCGACTCGCCCAGATTGACCAGTTTGGCCAGATAGGTATCCACCGCATGATAGGGCACACCGGCCATCGGTATCGGCTCACCGGCGGACGCTCCCCGCTTGGTCAGCGAGATATCCATCAACTGGGAGGCGCGCTTGGCGTCGTCATAGAACATCTCATAGAAATCGCCCATCCGGTAGAACAGCAGAATATCGGGGTGCTGCGCCTTTAGCTTGAGGTACTGCTGCATCATTGGGGTGTGGGCAGATAGGTCCATGTCTGTAGACTCTTTCATATTGATTTAACTCGGTTTATAATTCTTTGGCGTTCTCAGTTGGCCGCAAGCGAAACCCTGGTAAGCCCTATAAAACCAAAAATTGTCGGCCAGCAGTAATCAAAAAGCTATCCAGAATATGAAATCGCACTGCTGATATAGGTGAGACATTTCTGTAAAATGACTGTAAGTCATTCTATGTTAATCAACACGTTATCGATACAGACATTTCGTGGAGACGGACCTGGCTGACGGTTGGTGAAGATTAAAAAGCAGTTGCCGACATTACAGGTAAACCCTTGACAATCAACGACCGCCCAACGCAATAAACCTAGCTCATCAACTTTTCCATTTAGGTCTATGCTTGCTTGATTGACATCGATGAGACTATGCACTTTTCCACAAGCCAGTGTGCAAAGCAATGTTGTCCTTAATGTCAGGGTGAATGATATCTCATCCTTCTTCCATCTCCATAGCCAACATAGTGATGGGAGATGGCGGTTCGGCTAGCGAGAAAACACACTAGCGCTTTAGAATATCGCTCGCCAAGAGAATATCGGCGCGTGGGGAAACCTTCAACCTAAGCGGGAATAAGTGTATGGACATGTAGGCTTAAAACCACTTCATGCGCTCAACTGGCACGACAGATATTTGGGAAGTCCGCGTAATTCGTGACCGGAGATAGGGGGGGCAAAACCAGCGCCATCCCCATCGGTCAAAAATAAGTGTACGGGTACAGCCACTTATTAAGCGCCTTGCGATTATTCGTACAACCATTTCCCTGCTTTAGCTGATTCAATCAGCATACCGATAGTGAAATCTGGGACGGGTACAGGTTCCGTTTTCTTGAACGGATTACATGAAAAAGGGAGGTTGGGGAAGTAGGTTTCGATCTTGAAGTTGCCCCGTTCAACGTTGAGTTTCTCGAAAAACTCATTCATGAGATCTTCGGCTTCAAGCTCATCAATGTTGAGATCAGTATCAAAATCAGTCTCAGGCGTTAGTTCTACCTGTTTAACATTGAACAGATACGTGCCAGCATATGGCCGTACAAGCTCATAAACTCGCTGTTCGATACTATCTACCATAACTTATCGTTGCCCCGCGCTTTTGAGGCGTAAGAGGTTCCTTTCGTCGCATTGGCAAACTTGCCCCTTATGCCTAAGTGGTTTCTACCCGAGACAATAGCCCCAAAATCGGCCGCGCCAATCCCCAATTGGCTTGCCGTATTCTCGCAAAAAATCATAAACAGCCGCTGTGCAACGCTCAGATTGGACTTACCGGCAAAGAAGTATGTTCCGTTGAGTTCCTCAACCGTATCCTTTTCACAATCACTTATAAATCCTGTGTGAAATGCAATCATAACGGCTACCAAAAACGCAGTCTACGATCTGACCACGCGATGTTAAGCAATAGAAATTAATAAGCCCGTTGGTGGGTACAGGGCCATAGGTGTATCAACGATATTGGAAACAGGGACAGACCCTAATCTCCCCTCATTTGGATTGTTGCGCTTGATTGCCGCTGCATTTTCCGCCATGACTGGTTTTGACCCCCTATATCATGCGACCGTCCTGGTATGGCTTACGCCATTTAAAGACTTGATTAGCAGTCACATTATGACGACGAGCGACAAGAGAAACGGAGCTTCCTGGCTGGAAGGTTTTATGAACGATGGCGATCTTCTCCTGCGGGGGGCGACGACGGCGGCGTCGCTCTGGCTCAGTAAGAACAGTAGCCATGATTTCGCTTTGACCAGTCTTGAACAAAGTTCCAAGCCGACCTCTTATTTTAGGCGGGTCAAAGTGTATGGATCATCAGGGGGCTACTACAAAAACAACTCGCATAGCCTTTGTCAGTTAAAGCGATAGAAACCATGAAACAGACGATCAGGGCAAAGCCGATATTGGCGATGGTTGCTTGGCTAGCCACGGCAATTGCCCTTTACGCACGCCATGCGCTAGACTTGTCTCCAGGTCAATATTGAGGAATAACATTATGATGCGCATTTGGCTGGCACTGCTGGCCATCTTTATGCTGTCGGGGTGTGGCTATAACGATATTCAGAGCAGTGATGAAAAGGTGACGGCCGCCTGGGCTGAAGTGCTTAACCAGTATCAACGCCGTGCAGATCTCATCCCTAACCTGGTTGCTACCGTGAGATCCTACGCCAATCATGAAACTGAGGTACTTACCCAGGTCGCGCAGGCACGAAGCCGCACCGCACAAGCCACGCAAGCGCTGAATCAACAGCCCGACGACGCGACAGCGCAGGCCCGCTGGCAACAGGCGCAAACCCAGCTTGGCGGTGCGCTGTCGCGCTTAATCGCGGTCAGTGAGCGCTATCCTGAGTTAAAAGCCAACGGGCTATATCAGGATTTAATGGTACAGCTTGAAGGTACCGAAAACCGTATCGC
Organism: Biostraticola tofi; assembly: GCF_004343195.1. Classification (GTDB taxonomy): domain Bacteria; phylum Pseudomonadota; class Gammaproteobacteria; order Enterobacterales; family Enterobacteriaceae; genus Biostraticola; species Biostraticola tofi. The sequence continues at coordinate 628,475 of NZ_SMCR01000002.1, forward strand.
CGTTGCTCGTGGTCGCTATGTGTCGGCAGTGCAGCGCTACAATACGCTGATTCGCCAATTCCCCGGGGTGCTGGTGGCTAAAGCGATGGGCTATCATGCCAAAGCGAACTTCACGCCTGAGGATGAGCAGGCTATCTCACACGCGCCCACGGTAGATTTCGGCACACCGGCGCCGGCGCACTGATGCTGGCAGTAAAGGAGGCCATGATGCAGCGTCTTATCCTGCTTGTGCTGTGCATGCTGACGTTCAGCATTGCGCAGGCCGACACGATACCGGTGCCGCCATTACACGCGCGGGTAACGGATCTCACTCACACGTTGAGCGCCGATGAGCAGCGCACGTTGATGGCGACACTGACTGACATTGAAGCGCAGCGCAGCGCTCAGATAGCGGTATTGTTAGTGAACACTACCGGCGATGATACGGTAGAGCAGTTTGCGACGCGCGTTTTCGATCAGTGGAAACTTGGCGACAAAAAACGTGACGACGGCATGTTGTTTCTGGTCGCTGTCAATGATCATACGGTGCGTATAGAAGTGGGCTATGGACTGGAGGGCACGCTTACCGATGTACAAACTGGCCGCATTTTACGCAACAGCGTTCTGCCTGAATTCAAGAAAAATCAATATTATAAAGGCATTAGCCAGGGGGTCGCGGATATCCGTACGCTGCTCGACGGACAGCCTCTGCCCGAGGAACCCACGGCGCGTCAGCTTTCGCCGAAAACCATAGGCATGTGGCTGTGGGGTATGGTTTTATTGCCATTGCTCATTTTTCGGCGCGGGGTACCGGTAGTGCGCGCATTGAAGTGTGGCCTGGCAATGGTGGTGATGGCTGCTTGCTACAATGTTTCCTTGGGCCAAGGGGCGGAAGATATTAAAGATTATGCCACCTTGTTTATGTTTACTTTGGTGCCGCTGGCGATCATTTTGTCCTTAACGAGTAGCTTTGCTGGTCGCAGTGGTCGCAGTGGTCGCAGTGCCCGCAGTGCCCGCAGTGCCCGCAGTGGACGCAGTGGACGCAGTGGACGCGGCGGCGGCGGCGGGAGCTCAGGGGGCGGCGGCTCTAGCGGCGGTGGCGGATCGAGCGGCGGCGGCGGCGCATCAGGACGGTGGTAGTCTCGCCATGGCGTTTTGCTTCCGGTCGCGCAGCGTCGTCTGTTCCCAGCCCTTTTTAATGCTTCACTGATCCAGTGTGTCATCGACTGGTAGTCTATCGACATCGCTCCATTTCATCCCTGTAGGGTGAGTAAGAATCAGCTCAGCATGGGTTATCGCAGTAGCTTTGTGATGCCCTGTTAATGGCTTTTAATCGTTCCTGGTTAAGATGGTACCAGAGTAAAGCGTTGCTGCATCCTGCACCCCGCTTATCAGGCCTATACACCTCTCTGGTTTATAGGTTTCATCAGCATCTGACCCCTCTTCTTCATCAACCCACAGCAGAGCCCATCTGTCGGCTGGCCCCCGGCGACTGGCCGACGATGCGCTTAAATGCCCGGCTAAAGGCGGCCTGTGAGGTGTAGCCCAGACGCTGGGCCACCGCTTCAATCGGCAGACGGTCCTGGGTCAGCCATTGGCTGGCCAGGCGCATCCGCAATTCGGTCGCGTAGCGCAGCGGCGGCGTGCCGATGGTTGCCTGGAAGCGGTCGGCGAATACCGATCGCGAGGTATGGCATTCGGACGCCAGTTCCGCCACCGTCCAATCCCGGCCCGGCTGGCGGTGCAGGGCGAGTATGGCACGGGCCAGCCTGGGGTCGCGCAATGCGGCTACCAGCCCGGAGGCGTTGTCGCAGCCGCATTCAACCCAGCCACGTATGATCATCGCCGCTACCACGTCGGCCAACCGGGCCAGGATACCGGCAAAACCCACGCGTCCGGAGCAGATTTCACGTTTCATCGAGTCAAGGATCGGCATCAGCCCGGGATAGCGCTGCCCATGGGCATCGACCAGCATCAGACCAGGCATCAATGGACCCAGGCCTTGCATGCCGCCGAGGTCAAACTCCATGCAGCCATAAAACAGGATAGTGCTGGGAGTGATGTCGCTGCTGGCTAATGCATCCACCGCACAGACGGTGTCACCGAGCGGGGCGGTGACAAAACTGTCGATATCCTGAACCGGTGCATCGGGACTGGAGATCAGCTGATGGGCACCGCCCTGGGGCATAAACATGGCATTACCCGCGGAAATGGTATGCAGGCTGCCGTCCGCCATCCGCAGTACGGCGGAGCCGACGGCGAGGAAATGGAAGTAAACGTGTCCGGGCCTGGCATCAAAGCTGAGGCCGAACTCTGGCCCGGTCTTGATGCGGCGATACTGCACGCCCCGCAAGCGCATTCCGGTCAGCAGTTCGCTGATGAGGTCGGATGAAAGGGCGAACTGGTGTGATTGGCTCATTTCAAGATTTTCGGTCAAAAATTACAGAGTATCCATCATAGACCATCCTGTTATTTGGGTCTAGAGTGCCGTTCTGGATTTGAGATTCTCGGTAAGCAACAGGGATCTGTGCCCTCGCCGGGCGACAACAGAACAGCGGTAGTGGAGGATTTATGAGTACCACATGTATTGAAGCGCTGGGCCTTTATGATAATAACTGGTATCGAATCGCGCACGAGATGTTGAGCGAAGCGGACATCCAAATTAATGGTAGCCGTCCTCATGATATTAAAATCAATAACCCCCATTTCTTTAAGCGTGTGCTGAAAGAAGGCTCGCTCGGGTTGGGCGAAAGCTACATGGATGGCTGGTGGGACTGCGATCGGCTGGACATGTTCTTTCATCGCCTACTGCGCGCCGGACTGGAAAAAAGACTTCCTCCCCATTTCAGGGATACGCTGGCGGTAGCGACAGCCAGGATTTTCAATCTGCAATCCCGCAAGCGCGCCTGGACGGTAGGTAAAGAGCATTATGACCTGGGCAACGATTTGTTCACTCAGCTGCTTGACCCCTATATGCAATACTCCTGCGGTTACTGGCACCAGGCGCAGACGCTGGACAAGGCCCAGGAAGCCAAACTGGACATGATTTGCCGCAAGCTGCAGTTGCAGCCCGGTATGACGCTGCTGGATGTCGGTTGCGGCTGGGGCGGGCTGGCCGCCTATGCCGCCACCCATTATGGCGTGTCGGTACACGGCGTTACCATCTCCGTCGAACAGCAGGCACTGGCGCAACAGCGCTGCGCAGGGCTGGATGTCACCATCCTGCTGCAGGATTATCGCTGTCTTGCCTTGCAGTTTGATCGCATTGTCTCGGTCGGCATGTTCGAACATGTGGGGCCGAAAAACTATGCCACTTATTTCGAGGTTGTCCGTCGCAACCTGAACAGCGGTGGTCTGTTTTTACTGCATACCATCGGCGCTAACCAGACCGATATGAATGTCGATGCCTGGATCAATAAATATATTTTCCCCAACGGCTGCCTGCCCTCGGCCAAGCATATCGCCGAAGCCAGCGAACCCCATTTCGTGATGGAAGACTGGCATAATTTTGGCACCGATTATGACCGAACGCTTATGGCTTGGCATCAGCGTTTTCAACGGGCCTGGCCTCGTCTGGCTGAGCGCTATGGCGATCGCTTTTACCGTATGTTCAATTATTACCTTACCGCCTGTGCCGGCGCATTTCGTGCGCGCAATATCCAACTCTGGCAGGTGCTGTTAAGCCCGAGCGGTGTTGAAGGCGGAATACGCGTGCCGCATTAAGGGCGGCCGGGCCCGCCCGCGGCGAGCTTGCGCGGTAGCAGCAGTGCGGGCTCGATAGTCCGCTCAATATTTACTTGATACTCTATCCACAAGGCGCCGTGATTGCATGCACCAACCTCCCCAAACTCAAGTGCCTCCGGTCTATCACCGACGCATTGGCGATATCATCGTAACCTGCGTGTCGGATGGCTATCTGGATGCCGGCATCACATCGTTGCAGAACATCGAGCCCGAGGAAGCGCGACAGATCCTGGCCGCCAATTTCCGCCCTGCACGACGGGCCTCGGTGAATTGCTTCCTGGTGCATTCTGCCGGCCGGCTGGCGCTGATAGACACCGGTTGCGGCACCTATCTGCAGCCCTCAGCCGGCCAATTACTGAACAGCCTGCATGCCCTAGGCGTCGATCCCGCCGCTATCGATACTGTTCTGCTGACGCACGTGCATCCGGATCATTCTGCAGGCCTGTCGGACCGCCGGAGCGGAGCACGGTACTTTCCTAACGCCGAGCTGGTGGTCCACCATGCTGAGCTTGAACACTGGTTCGACGATGTCGAGATGTACCGCATGGATGAACAGGATCGAAAGCACTTTTTCCACTGCGCGCGCGAGCAGATTGAGCCTTATGCCAGCGTTATCAAGACGTTTCGCGGCGAAGCCGACATTTTTCCGGGAGTTACCAGCGTACCGCTGCCCGGCCATACGCCCGGCCACAGCGGATTTATGATCGCTTCTGGCGGTGATGGGTTACTTATTCTTGGCGATATCATTCACGTGCCCGAAATACAGGTGACGCGACCGGAGGTTACCATGAGCTTCGACCACCATCCCGCCCTGGCGGCAAGCACTCGCCGGGACATCTTTGCCGATGTGGCTCGTGACCGGCTGCTGGTGGCCGGTATGCATATCGACTTTCCCGGCTTTGCCCACATTATCGAAGAAGGCGACAGCTTCAGGCTGTTGCCTGAACCCTGGCAATACCAGCTTTGAGCGAGACAGGATCGACTATAGCAGCTTTTGCAAATGGCCATGACGGACGCCGCGTTGTGAAATGACATCATCCGACAATTCCTGGATATCAGCCATCCTGCCCTTCAGCACGGTGACTTCCAGGCAGTCATCATGATTGATATGCACGTGCAGAGTCGCCACCGATAAATCGTGCTGATGGTGCTGGGTGGAAACAATGCGGCTCGCGAGATCCCGTTTCTCATGCTCATAGACATAAGACAGTACCGCATAACCCTGCCGTTCGCTGCTCTGCTCGCTGGCCCGGACCAGTTGGTTACGCAGAATATCGCGAATGGCTTCGGAACGATTATGGTAGCCGCGTTGCTGGCTTAAATCGTCCAGGCTGGTCAACAGATCATCATCAAGGGTAATTGTTATGCGCTGCATGCAGTTAATACCTCGGTAGGGGGCGTGTGACGGCGAACCGGGAAAGGGGGAAGCACCGCCCTCTGCAATTGCTGCCCGGCAGAGGACCGGAAGGTCAACGGCGATTGCACGTTAACGGTTTCAACAATCTGCCCGTTCTCCATTACCATCACCCGCTGGCAGAAACGCTCGACCAGCCGCAGATCATGGGTAATAAACAGATAGGTGGTGTTGAACTGTTGCTGCAAGCGCTTAAGCAGTTCGATGATGCCGGCCTGTAACACCAGATCGAGATTGGATACCGCTTCATCCAGGATCAGTAATTTTGGCTCGACCACCAGTGCGCGGGCCAGGCAGACCCGCTGTAGCTGGCCGCCGCTAAGCTGGGGGGGGCGCTGCCTGAGCACGTCTTCATCCAGTTCAACCACTCGCAGCAGTTGGCAGATGCGGGCAAGCTGCTGTTGGCGCGACAAGTTCAGCAAATGGCGCATCGGTTCGCGAATAATGTCGTACACCGTTTGGCGCGGATTTACCGCGCCTATCGCGTCCTGAAATACCAGCTGGATATCGCGATGAAACGCAATACGGCCGGTTTTTTTCAGCGATGAAATGGCTACCCCTCGCCAGTGTATCTGCCCGGCCGCAGCGGATTCCAGTCCGACCAGCAAACGCGCCAGGGTACTCTTGCCGCACCCGCTGCGCCCCAGCAGGGCAACCGTTTCTCCTGCCTGCAGGGTAAACGTGATGCCGTTGAGCACTGGCGGCTGATGAAAGTAGCCATGGCTGAGTGCGTTGACGCTGAGTAAGCTCATCCGGGCAACTCCAGTCCATATAGCGCCAGATGGGCGCTCAGCAGATTCCGGGTCACCGGGTGCCGAGGAGAGGTAAAGATATCTTCTATGCAGGCATGTTCGACGATAGCACCCTGATGCATGACCGCAACATCATCCGCCAGGCGCGCGACCACGCCCATATCGTGGGTGACCAGCAGCATGCCGGGTGAACGGGTGGCCATTACGTTTTCCAGCAGATCGAGAATTTTGCCCTGGGCCACCATGTCCAGGTCGGTGGTCGGCTCATCGGCGATGATAAAGGGCGCATCGATAAGCAGGGCCAGCGCAATCATCATGCGCTGCAGCATGCCGCCGCTCATTTCAAACGGATAGAGCGACAGTATGCGCTCGGCATCTTCCAACCCGACGGCCTGTAACGCCGACAGCAGCATTGGCCGGTCGGCGGGTTTGTCGAGCGCCTTGCAGGTTTCATCAATATGCGCCGCCATGGTATGCAGCGGATTAAAGGCGCTGCGGGGATTCTGCATAATGGTCGCTATTTTGAAGCCCCGCAGTTGGTCGGGGCAAACGGTTTGGTCATCTGCCCGCACCTGGCCGGAGGTCTGATATACGCCGGCGGGCAGCACCCCCAGCAGAGCTGAGCAGGTCAGGGATTTACCGCTGCCGCTGCCGCCAACCAGCGCCAGTACCCGGCCTTTTCGCAGCGTAAGCGAGATATCCCTCACCAGCGGCTGTTTTGCCTGCAGGGTAATATGCTGCAGTTCAATCTGCTGCGGCATCAGTGGCTGTGCTCCATCGTCATATGAGGGTCAAGGTGATCGCGTAGTGCGTCACCGACCAGATTAAAGGCCATCACGCTCAGGAATAGCGCCATGCCGGGCCACAGCATCTGCAGTGGCTGGGTCCAGATATATTGCCTGGCGTCATTGATCATCACCCCCCACTCAGGAGTAGGGGCGGTAACGCCCAAGCCAAGGAAGGACATGCCCGCCACATGCAGCATCATATGGCCGATATCCAGCGTTGCCAGTACCACCAGCGACGGCACCACCGCGCCGGCAAGATGATCGAGGAAAATATGCCGATAGCCGGCACCGCTGAGCCTGGCTGCCAGCACAAATTCGCGCTGGCGCAGGGAGATAACCATACTGCGTACCATGCGCGCATACCAGGCCCAATGGGACAGGGCGATAGCAATCACCACATTGGTGAGACCGGTGCCCAATACCCCTACCATAAAAAAGGACAGGATCGAGGTGGGGAAGGTCATAAACAGATCGGCTATGCGCATCAGCCCCTGATCGACCCGGCCACCGATAAGTCCTGCCCCGCCGCCGATAGTCAATCCCAGCGCCAGCACCAGTATCAGGCAAACCATCACCGAACCGAGCGAGATGCGGGTAGCGGCCAGCAGCCGGCTGAGAATATCCCGTCCCAAGTGGTCAGTGCCAAGCCAGTGTTGGCTGTTGGGCGATAACAGGCGCTGCGGCAAATTGATCGCCTGCGGATCGTAGGGTAGCCACCAGTGGCTGGTGAAGGCAGTCATGATCAGCAGCGCAATAATGACCAGCGCCAGACGAACCGACCAGCGGGCTGAAAGGAAAAACCTCACTTATAGGCTCCTTCGTGGCGGCGAATACGCGGATCGAGCGCTACATTGAGCAGGTCCACCAGCAGATTGCACACGACAAATACGGTAACCATCATCAGGGTGAAACATTGTATTACCGGATAGTCGCGGTTAAAGATGGCCGAGACGGCATAGCGTCCGACGCCGGGCCAGGCAAAGATGCTCTCGATGATCATCGTGCCGCCAATCAGTTCACCGATATGCATTCCCAAGGCGGTCACCATCGGCAGGGCGGCATTGCGTAATATATGGCGCCGTTCAGTGTGTCGGTTATCAAGCCCACGTAAACGTGCCCAGGTTACATGCCGCTGCCCGGCGACTTCCAGCATGCTGGCCCGCAGCAGGCGCGCATTGATAGCCAGTGACATAAAGGCGATAGAGAACGCCGGCAGCAGAATGTGCCGCCAACTGCCATAGCCCAGGGCAGGCAGCCACTGCAGCCAGACCGAAAATACCATCACCAGCAGGAATGCCAGCCAGAAATTGGGCATTGAAACACCGAGAAAAGCGATCAGCCGCACTACAAAATCGGGCATCCGGTCGCGATGGCGCGCCGCCCAGATGCCTAACGGCACCGAGGTGAGTAAAATCAGCGCCAGTGCCGCTGCGGTCAACTGCAGCGTGGCGGGCAGAAACTGCAGCAAGTCTTCCAGCACCGGGCGCTGGGTGGCATAGGAGATGCCGAAGTCCAACTGCACGGCCTTAAACAGCCAGTGTCCGTACTGGACAATCAGGGGTTGATCGAGACCCAGCATGCTTCGCGTCGATGCAAGCATTGCCGGCGTCGGCGGCAGGCTGGACAGCCGCAAATAATCCATTGCCGGGTCACCGGCGCCCAGGCGCAGCATCAGGAATATTACCACCGACGCTACCAGCAGCATCGGCACCAGCAGCAGAATACGCCGCAGAATGTATCGCAGCATCAGCGGTTCACCGGTGTAATCAGTTCGAAGGGAATATCCGATGACAGCGGGGCAAAGGGGATAACGCCCAGTTCTCGGCGAGAGACCGATAACAGTGAAACGGTGCTGATAGGCAGATAAACCGCTTCGTTATGCAAACGGGTGAGCACCTCGCGATACAGCGTCTTACGCAGCGTTGGGTCGGTGGTTGTCAGGATCTGCTCGATTTTGCGGTCGATAAGCGCCTTATCCGCTAACCCCAGTTGCGCTTGATAATCGGCATGGGAGGGGACGCGCATGGAACTCAAAAAGGCCGGCGGATCGTAGGGCGCGCCCCAGGTGCGGTTGAAAATCATGCCGAAACGGCCATCTTTCTGCCGGGCATAGATGCTGCTCTCCTCTTCGCCGACCAGCGTGACCGCCACCCCCACCTGCAGCAGATTGGCCTGAATAATCTCGGCCATCGATTTACTCAGCGCATCGGTGCCGATAAAGGCCAGCTCTATCCGCAGCGCCTGGCCTGCCTTTTGACGTACCGATTCACCGGCAGGCAGCAGCCATCCCGCATTCTCGAGCAGGGTTCTGGCTTTGACCGGATCAAAAGAGCGCGCGGCAAGGCCAATGTCGGCGTAAGGCACTGTCGGGTCAAACAGGGTGTCGGCCACCTTCTGTGTTCCGTACAGCGCACTGGTTATAAGGGTAGGCTTGTCGACCGCATAATTAAGCGCTTCCCGCACTGCCTGCTCGTTGGTCGGCCAGCGTGCGGAGTTAAGCGCCAGCATGACCGTTTCCACCGGCTGCGAACGCTGGGTGCGGTACGCCGGATTGTGGCTGAAACGGTCAAAGGTATCCAGGGGTAACAGCCCTTCATCGCCATACAGCAGGTCGATATCGCCGGTTTCAAGGGCTACCGCGCGGCTGGTGGCATCCGGAATGACTTTGATAGTGATCTTCTTTACCCGCGGTTTATTCCCCCAGTAATGCTCGTTTCGCACCATGACGTCATACTGATTAAGCCGGGATTGCTGCAGTACCCACGGCCCGGTACCAATAGGGGCCAGGATACCGTTCATGGTCTCATGGCCTTTGAACTGCGATGGGGCAATGAAACGGAATGGCCGCGGCAGGGCGAGTTCCTGCAGGAACGGGTAGTAAGCGGTCTTCAGGGTAATCTGCAGTTGAGTAGGGCTGAGCGCTTTGACGTCCGTAATCTGGTTGGTCAGTTCAAGCCAGGCATGTCGCTGGCGATTGTCGAGCACGGCGTGAAAGTTCTGCTCCGCGGCCTGGGCGGTGAAGGGCTCCCCATTGGAAAAGGTGACATCATCGCGCAGGGTAAAAAGCCAGACCCTTCCGTCATCCGAGTGCTGCCATTTGACTGCCAGCCAGGGAATGACCGTCCCATCTGCCTGGTATTTCACCAAGGGTTCATACACCATGCTCTGGGCAAACATTTGGTTGGGGGTATAGAGATGAGGATTCAAAGGCCCGACGTTAACCGGCCAGGCAATACTCAGTTCTTCAGGTGCGGCGGCATTGGCCAGCAGGGGTATAACGGCGAGCAGTGCCAGCAGCGTTGTGCGCAGTATGAGCAAGTTTTTGATCTCTATGAGAAGAAGGTTCAATGAAGCGTGTGATCATTGTAATGAATTATCATACTATCGCATTGTTTCTGATCAATACCTTAAACCTAGGTATAACTTAACTGAATGATAGGTTGGGGAATGCGTAACGCGCAGGCGATCATCGCCTGACCCAGCGCCAGCCCGCCATCGCCGGCCGGGACCTGCTCAGGCAGCATTACTCGCAGCGGTGCCAGATGCAGACACAGCCGCTGGCGCAGCAGACGGTTATGCAGCACGCCGCCACTCACCGCCACCCACCGGATGCCATGTCGATCGGCAAACTGCCGGGCTAGCCGCGCAAAGCCTTTGGCTAGCGCATCGTGAAATGCCCAGGCCCGCTCAGGGGCTGGAGCTTGCCATAACAGCCACTGCCGCCAGAATACCGCCAGATCCAATCTATCTCCTTTCAGCGGTAACGTGACCGGATGATCAGCGGCCGCTGAGCGATGCGCCAGGGCTTCCAGCCGACAGGCGGCTTCACCCTCCCAGCGCTGTTGTTCAGGGGCGCAGCCCAGCAGGGCGGCGGCGGCATCAAACAGCCGCCCGCAGGAAGACGCCAGTGGCGCGTTGATGCCGGCCTGGACTGCCTTGAGCAATGGCTGCCAGGGACGGGCCAACAGATCGGCGCTCTGTGGCATGCCCTGCCAGTCAGGGACAAACCTGTCCAGGTGTGCGAGCAAGTTGCGCCACGGCTGGCGGGCGGCCAAATCCCCTCCCGGCAGGGCGACCGGCGGTAAGCCGCCCAGATGGCGACAGTGCCGGTAATCGACCAACAGGCATTCGCCTCCCCACCATTGGCCATCAGGTCCATAGCCAATGCCATCCAGCGCCAGGCCAATGACCGGTCCGGCATCCAGCGGCCACTGATGTTCCGCCAGGCAGGCAGCCAGATGGGCATGATGGTGCATGATATCGACTACCGGTAACGACTGGCGGTGGGCCCAGCGGTGGCAGACATAGCCCGGATGGGCATCGGTCGCCAGCAGCTCTGGACGGACGTGATAAAGATTACTGAACACCGCGATTGCCTGATGCCATTGCTGCTGGACGTCTTCCGCTTCCAGATCGCCGAAATGCTGGCTGAGGATCGCCTTGTTGCCCAGCAGTAGGCAAAAGGTATTTTTGCGATCGCCGCCGGTCGCCAGCAGCGGTTGCCGGGTGCTGAATCCCGGCGGCAGGGGAAATGCATCCGGCACGTAGCCTCTGGCGCGGCGCAGCATCTCCGGGTGGTCAGGATGCCAGCGCTGCAGTGAATCGTCAGCGCGCTGCACAATAGCCCGATCGTGCAGCAGCCAGAGATCGGCAATGCCGGCCAGTCCGGCCAGCGCTTGCTGATTGCTCAGTGCCGGGGCGCGCCCGCTGGCGTTACCGGAGGTCATCACCAGCGGACATCCGAGCCGCCGCATCAGCAGATGCTGCAGCGGATTAGCCGGCAGCATCACGCCGACCTCATCCAGCTGCGGGGCAATCTCCGGACACAATGGCGAGTCCGATCGATGGCTGACCAGGACGATCGGCGCGGCGGGCGATGCCAGCAAGGCGGCGAGTGGGTCCAGCTGCGGGCTGTTAGTGACTCGCGCCAGCCAATGACTGTCCGGCAGCATCACCGCCAGCGGTTTGCCCGGCCGACGCTTGCGTGCTCTGAGCCGGCGCACCGCCTCGCTGCGGGTCGCATCGCAGGCCAGATGAAAACCGCCAAGCCCTTTAATCGCCACGATGTGACCGGCGGCAATCGCAGCGGCCGCTTGCTCTAGCGCCATCTGGCCAACATGCTGCGTAATGCCATCGGCCTGGCAACTGGACAGTACCGGCCCGCATACCGGGCAGGCCACCGGCTGGGCATGAAAACGCCGGTCGGTGGGCGAGGCATATTCCTGGCCACAGGCGGGACAAAGCGGGAACGTCGCCATGCTGGTATTGGGTCGGTCGTAAGGCATGGCGCTGATAATGGTATAGCGGGGGCCGCAATGGGTACAGTTGATGAAAGGGTAGGCAAATCGGCGATTGCCAGGGTTGAACAGCTCGTCCAAACAATCCGGACAAGTGGCGGCGTCGGGCACGATCTGGGTGCTCATCCGCCCTGGTCGGCTGCTGAGAATAATGAAGTCCACGGGCGACCGCAGCCAGCTGAATGGCGTCAGACTGATGGAATCAATCTTGGCCAGCGCCGGCGCCTGTTGCCGGAGCCTGCCGAGGAATTCATCTATCCCGTCGGTAGCGGCCAGTTGTATTTCCACGCCGGCGCTGTTATTGCTGCAGTCGCCGCGCAACTGCAACTGCCCGGCTAATTGCCAGACAAAGGGCCTGAATCCGACACCCTGCACCTTACCGCTTATCGATATCAGGACACCGGGCTCAGCAAGCGGCTGTCCGGCGGGTAGCGCGATGCAGGGAACAGAATCTGTCATTATGCCTACTCCTTGGGTCATACGCCGACGGCCGGACTGATGGGCAAAGGCGGTACTGTTGACCCTGATGCCCGCCTGATGTGACAGGCATCAGACTGATAAGGCCAAGCCATCGTCCAGCCGGCTTTAGCTTGTCGAACACCCGGCAGTTATGCCAGATCTTCGGCTGCGCTGCGCAGACGGGCCTTCATATCACTGTAGCTTTGCTGGGCATAATTTTCGGCCCAGTGCTGATCGCTGATGGCTTCCAGTTTAACCGCGCAATATTTGGTTTCAGGCGTTTTGGATATGGGGTCCAGATTTTCCTGCGTCAGCTCGTTGCACGCCCCTATCCACCACTGATAAGTCATATACACCGCGCCTTTATTGATACGCTCATTAAAGTTGGCGCGCGAAATGACCTTACCCCGGCGGGATGACACCCACACCAGCTGTTGGTCACTGATGCCGAGCAGGTCGGCATCCTGCGGATGGATTTGGACAAAACCCGGTTCGTCGGCCAGCGTCTGCAGGGCGGCGCAGTTACCGGTCATTGATCGGCAGGAGTAGTGCCCGACTTCACGCACAGTACACAGCACCAGCGGGTAGGCGCTGTCAGGTACTTCTGCCGGCGCCCGCCAGGCGGTGGCAAACAACTGTCCTTTACCTGAGGGGGTGGTGAACCGGTTACCTTCATAAAGATAGGGGGTACCCGGATGATCAAGCGTCGGGCACGGCCACTGTATATGACCCAGTTCGCCCATTTTTTCGTAGGTGGCACCGTAAAACAGCGGACAGAGCTCGCGCATCTCGTCCCAGATTTGCTGGTTATCCTGGTAATGCATGGGATAGCCCAGTTCGGTGGCAAGCAGGCTGATGATTTCCCAGTCACGTTTCACATTATATTGAGGCTCGATAGCCTTTTCGAAGCGCTGGAAGCCACGGTCGGCGCAGGAGAATACGCCGCCGTGCTCTCCCCAGGAAGTGGCAGGCAGAATAACATCGGCCTGCTCAGCGGTTTTGGTCATAAAGATATCTTGCACCACGATAAAGTCCAGTGCCGCGAAGGCACCGCGGACCAAACTGAGATCGGCTTCGGTCTGCAGCGGGTCTTCTCCCATGATGTAGTAGGCCTTGACCTTGCCTTCATGCACCAGATGGGGAACTTCGGTAATACGATAACCGACTTCGCTGTCCATTTTGTCGGCATCGATACCCCAGGCAGCGGCGAATTTGGCGCGAACCTCTGGGTCGGTAACTGATTGATAACCCGGGAATTCGTTAGGCAGTACGCCCATATCGCAGGCGCCCTGAACATTGTTTTGCCCGCGGACCGGGCCAACGCCGACATTGGGACGTCCCAGATTGCCGGTCAACAGCGCCAGACTGGCCAACCCCTTGACCACATCGACCGCCTGGCCGAACTGCGTCACCCCCATGCCCCACATGATGGTGGCTGAAGGCGCGCTGGCATAGGTCCGCATCGCTTGCCGGATTTGCTGGGCGCTCACGCCGGTAAGCTCCTCTACCGCTTCGGGAGCAAAATCCGCCACTAGCTGGCGATAGGCTTCAAACCCCTGAGTGTATTTGGCCACATAATCGGTGTCGTAGAGATTTTCTTCAATCAGTACGTGGGCGAAGGCGTTAACCAATGCCATATTGCAGCCATTATTGATTTGCAAGTGCTGATCGGCAATGCGCGCGGTTTCGATCCGGCGCGGATCGCACACCACGATCTGGGCGCCTTTTTCTTTGGCTTTCAATACCCGGCGAGCGACGATCGGGTGGGAGTCGGCGCAGTTATAGCCAATGATCAGCAGGCACTTGGAGTTTTCGATATCGCCGATGGAGTTGCTCATCGCGCCATTGCCCAGGGTAGCCTGTAAACCGGCAACCGAAGGGCCGTGACAGACGCGGGCGCAGCAGTCGACATTATTATTGCCGATAACGGCCCGGGCGAATTTCTGCATCACGTAATTGGTTTCGTTGCCGGTGCCCCGTGATGAGCCGGTATGCATAATGGCGCGGGCGCCGTATTGCTGCTTGATCTCTTTCAGGCGACGGGCGGTATAGCTTATTGCTTCATCCCAGCTCACCGCCTCGAATTTGCCGCCCTTTTCACGGCGGATAAGCGGCTGGCTCAGACGCGGCGTCAACAGCTTGGTATCATTGAGAAAATCCCAGCCGTAATAACCTTTCAGGCACAATTCCCCCTGATTTGTGGCACCTTCGGCAGCTTCGGCACGAATAATGCGGCCATTATCGACCACCAGTTTCATTTTGCAGCCTGCACCGCAGTATGGGCAGACGGTAGTGATTTTATTCATCTGTGGGGTTCCTAAAACAGTGACGACATAGTGTCGAGCGCGGCGCGGCGGCGTTTCTCGGCGTTCATATCCTGCAGCAGGTTGCGGTCAACGCAATGCAACGCGTTGGTCGGGCAGACTGCCATACAGGCAGGGCCGTCGCTGCGCTGGTGGCACAGGTCGCATTTGTGTGCCTCCGCTTTATCAGTGCTGGCATAGAGCGCCGCGCCGTTTTGACGAATTACCGGACGGGTAATCACCTCCATGGCGCCGTAGGGGCAGGCCACTACGCAGGTTTTGCAGCCAATGCAGCGTTCCTGCATCACCAGCACCATACCGTTCTGGCGGACGATGGCGCCGTTGGGGCAGACGTTAGAGCAGGGCGCGTCTTCGCACTGCCGGCAGAGCACGGCGGTGCTGACGTTAACGCCCTTGATCACATGCAATCGCGGGGCGAAAGTGGCGGCGTTAAGCGCCGAAATATCCTGGGTTTCACTGTGCGCCATCACGCAGGCGATTTCACAGGTGCGACAGCCGATGCATTTTTTGGGATCGGCGATGATGAACCGGTTCATCAGTAACTCCTGGTAAGAAGGTCATGTTGTGCTGTTAGTCGTAACTTATACATAAAGCGTGCCAACAATTAATGCGTTAAAAATCATAATCTTGATCTAAGCGTGACGAGCGTCGTGGCATAAGTGACGAGCGGCTTTTCAGTCATTCGTCATCATCAGTCGCGGGTAACCGCCATCGGGCAGCCAATGCGCCATGCGGCGGTATAATCTGTCGACCGCCTGGGTGACCGCCGCGCTTACCGGGTAATAGAAGGCGACCGTCTCCGGCTGTATACCGATAAAGGTGATCTCAGGAATATCCGGACGCAGTTGATCGATAAGAAAACTGAGCGGCAGGTTGTGGGTCGTTGTGATAAACAGTTCGGCGATAGCCTCGGCGTCAATGACCCGGGTTTCGCCGGCGGCCAGCCCCATCTCGGTCGCATCGACGATCACCAGCCGGTCCGGACGCAGGTCGCGAATATGGCCGATATCGTTTTCCGGCGCCGCGCCGCCATCCACCACCGTCCAGTTCGCCGGCATCCCCTGCAGGCAGCGCTCCGCCAATAAAGGGCCGGCGCCGTCATCGCCCATCATGATGTTACCTACGCACAGCAACAGGTTAGCCATCTCTCCTCCTCACCATCAGGTAAATGGCCGGTTCATTTTCAATCAGCTGCAGCAGGTCTATCAGCCGCTGGCTCCAGGACTGTTGCTCATCGGTCAGCAGGGGGGCCGCCTTGCTGAGCGCTGTGGCCAGCAGATGGGTATGGGTACTGTCGATGCAGATTTCCCCGAAGCGCCCTAAGCCCTCCAGCTTGCGACGCGCGGCACCGCCGGACGGCAGTTGCGCTACCCAGCGGTTAAAGCCGTCCAGCGGGCATTCCAGCCGGGATTGCAGACAGTCGATGACGCCAAGGTGATGGCCTATCGCCAGGCTGTAATAAATCACTTCCTGGGCTTTGGGCGGCGCCTGTTTTTCCTGGACGAATTTGCGGCTCAGGGAATAAAACACCACTCGGGATGATCTGCTCATAGCCGCAGCTCTCCAGACGCTACCTGCTGGCAAATCGCCATCAGGTTACCGACGATTTCCGTCAGCCGGGGATCGCTTTGCTCGGCAAGATACTGGTCAATCCGTTGGCGCCGCGCCTCCATGGGGGCCTGCGCCATCAGATCCATAAACCTGTCGGCAATCTGGCGGCCATAGCGGTAGCCGGCCATCCGGCGGGCTTCCCGGTCCAGCAGCACGCGCAAGGGCTGGGGCAAGGCCGGATGTAACAAGGCAGCGGCTTCTTCGGGTGCCTGATGATGCTGTCGGGCAGAGATTTTCTGGGAAAGCAGCCCCAGGGCCAGGGCAAAACCGTAAAGGGTCGCCGCGGGAGTAGGCGGACATCCTGGGATATAGACATCCACCGGAACGATGCGATCGGTACCGCCCCACACGCAGTAGAGGTCATGGAAAATACCCCCGCTGTTGCCACAGGCGCCGTAGGAGATGCTGATTTTCGGGTCTGGCGCCGCCTGCCAGGCGCGAACGGCCGGGATCCGCATGGCACGGGTAACCGCGCCGGTAAACAGCAGAATATCGGCATGCCGCGGCGAAGGAACCAACTTGATACCAAAGCGTTCAGCATCGAACAGCGGAGAGATAGCGGCGAAAATTTCGATTTCACAGCCATTACAGCCACCGCAGTCAACGCGGTAGACATAGGCCGATCGGCCTATGTCTTGTAATAAGGCGGTTTTCAGGCGGCTAATACTTTCATCAACGCTAATCGGCACCGGCAGGCCATTCTGGTCTCGGGGTCCAATCGGTAGTGGGCTCATCGGTTCACCTCGCGGGTCAGATGACGGCCGATATCAATCCGGTCGGCCTGGGTAAGATTCTGCTGCTGCTTGCAGGCCGGGCAAGTTTCCAACTGGCGCTGGTAATACCCCTGCTGCTCACCGCTTATTTCCAGTAATGCCAGGGTGTAATCAATCTCTTTCTGCGCGGCATACGGCTTATGGCATTGTCGGCAGTAGCACAGCTTGAAGTCAGCCCGCTCAAACAGGTCCTCCTTACGCCAGACTGCCAGTTCGAATTGCCTTGATAGGCGGATAGCCGCGGTAGGGCAGACTTCTTCGCAACGGGCGCAGAAGATGCAGCGACCGAGAAACAGCTGCCAGCGGATGACGCCTTTTTCGCTATCGGTTGCCATTGTCAGTGCGTTTGACGGACAGGCATTGGCGCAGGCGCCGCAGGCGATGCATTGTTCAGGCTGATATTCCGGCTTGCCGCGAAAATTAGCATCTACCGGCAGGGGTTCAGCCGGATAAGCTACTGTCACTTTACCGGTGTTCAGCACTTTTCTAATGAATTTCAACATGATGTTGTTCTCTTAAAACGGCGCATTTCGGCGTTCGATGCCATAGCGTTCGATCTCCTTATAGGGCACCACCACTGACTTACGCTTGCGCACATCGACAATGGTCATGCGATCGGTACAGGAGTAGCAGGGATCGAGGCTGCCGATAATCAGCGGTGCGTCGGAGACGGTATTGCCGCGCAGCATATAGCGCAGGGTAGGCCAGTTGGCATAGGTAGCGGCACGGCAGCGCCAGCGGAACAGCTTCTGATTGTCGCCGGTCATGCTCCAGTGGATATCGTCGCCACGGGGCGCCTCAGCAAAACCCAGCGCAAAACGGTGCGGAATATAGCTAAAGCCTTCCACCGCCAATGGGCCGGCCGGCAGGTTCTGCAGACCAAACTCAATGATCGCCAGGGAGTTGAAGACTTCGTGGATACGCACCTTCAGGCGTGAATACACATCGCAGCCGTCTTCAACGCACAGTTCAACCGGCAGGCTGGCATAGCCGGCAAACGGATGATCCAGGCGGGTATCCCGGCGATGGCCACTGCCGCGGATCATCGGGCCGACATTGCTGTAATCCCGTGCGACCTGTGGATCCAGCCGGCCGACGCCGATACTGCGCTGCCCGGTATTCGGCGTGCTTAGAAGAATATCGACCAGGTCAGTCAGCTCGGCGCGCATACCGGCCGCCAACTGCAGCGTCTGAACAATGTCGTTTTTCAGCATGTCGCGACGAATGCCGCCAATCAGGTTCAGACCATAGGTTTTGCGGGCGCCGGTCAGGACTTCGGCGATCTTCATCGATTGTTCACGCACCCGGAAAAACTGCATGAAGCCAGAATCAAAGCCGACAAAATGGCAGGCCAGCCCGAGGTTAAGCAAATGACTGTGCAGCCGCTCCACCTCCAGCAGAATGGATCGAATCATCTGAGCCCGTTCCGGCACCGCGATCCCCATGGCGTTTTCCACAGAACTGGTATAAGCCACGCTATGGGTAAAGCCGCAAATGCCGCATACCCGATCGGACAGGAAGGTCACCTCGTTATAACCCATCCGGGTCTCAGCCAGTTTCTCCATGCCCCGATGGACATAGAACAAACGGTAGTCGGCATCGATAATATCTTCGCCATCGACAAACAGGCGAAAGTGGCCCGGTTCATCCGAGGTGACATGCAATGGGCCTATCGGCACCACCCCGGCCTCACTGCCGGCCTCGCTGATAAAGGGATAGGTTTCCACGTCGGTGGTGGGTGCCGGACGCTGGCGGTAATCCATCGCATCTTTACGCAATGGGTAGAGTTCATCCGGCCAATCGTCGGGCAGCACCAGGCGCCGTTGGTCAGGCAGGCCCACTGGCCGCAGGCCGTACATGTCCCGCACTTCGCGCTCGCCCCACACCGCCGCCGGCACCCGTGGTGTGACCGAGGGAAACTCCAGCGTGTCGGCATCGACCTCGACCCGCACCGTTATCCAGCATTTAACGCCTTGCTCCATCGACAGCACATAATACAGGCCATAGTGGCCGCACAGCGTCCGCTCGTCATTGCCGAACAGCACCGACAGCCAGCCGCCCTGCTGATAGTAAAGCCAAGCGACCACTTCCGGCAGATCATTGATTTTAATGGTGACGGTCAGCTGATCGCGAGTCTGCCATTCCGCCTTCAGCACGGTAGCCGGAAACTGCTGGTTCAGCGCTGCCAGATAATGCTGGCCAATATGTTCGTTACTCATGAATTGCCTCTGTTATTGATCAACTGACAACCAGCCAGGACACCAGCGCCAGGAAAGCCAGGCCGAATCCAGCCCAGGTAGTGCGAGCGGCGTTGAGGAATCTCAGGCGGGCTACGCTGTTTTCAATCAGCGCAATCAGCCCGATGGCGCAAACGAGTTTCAACAGACTCAGTCCCAGAGCCAGCACCAGCGCCGGCACGGTAAGCTCCGTGGCTTGCCCCCAGGGAATAAACACGCCGAGGAACAGCTGCAGCACCACCAACTGTTTCAGGCTGATGCCCCATTTGAGGATACCCAGCCCTGCACCGCTGTATTCTGTCAGCGGCCCTTCCTGCAGTTCCTGCTCGGCTTCAGCCAGATCAAAAGGCAGTTTGCCCATCTCGATATAGGTAGCGAAGGCGCAGGCCAGCCAGGCGAACAGCAGCGGCAGCCAGTCATACAGCGGCCATGAGACAATGCTGTGCGTTATGGCGGTTAACTGCAGTGAACCGGCGACCAGCCCGGCCACCCACAGGCCCAGCATCAGAATCGGTTCCACCAGGATGCCCATGATCGCTTCCCGGCTGGCGCCGATAGCGGTAAAGGTGCTGCCGGTATCCAGACCGGCGATAACAAAAACAAAACGAACCACCGCGAACAGATAAATCAGCGTAATCACATCGCCAATCGCCGGCAGCGGTGAGGCTTGCATCAGCATCGGCAAGGCGCAGGCGATAGTCAGCAGGGCACCGGTAAGCAGGTACGGCATACTGACGAATACCCAGCCGGCTGCCGCCGGCGCCACACTCTGGCGCTTGAGCAGTTTGACGATATCGCGGTATTCCTGCAGAACACCCGCGCCCTGGCGGCAGTGAAGCCTGGCGCGCAACAGGCGGCTCAAGCCGGCAAAAAACGGCGAAACCGCCAGTAAGATGACAGCCTGCACCAGGCCTGCCAGTAAAGTGGGATAGGTCATCAGAATCTCCTCAGGCCAGTGCCACAACCAGCAGCACCGCCAATTCTACGGCAGCCAGGCCATGGCAGAAGGTGGTTACCGCCTGGCGATGCAGCAAGGTATTGATGCCCGAAGGCATCAACCAGCGACGCAACTGGTAAAGGGGGGCGAACAGTACCCGCAACGGTTGGGCAAAGCCGGTGGCGGTCACCACCATCGAGGCTTCATGGCCGTAGCCGCAGGCCCAGGCGCTGCCCCGTAACCGTGGAGGCAGCCGTTTGCGGCGATAAACCGCGGCTATCAGCAACGGCAGCAGCGGCATGGAGAGCAACAGCAGGGCAATCAGCGGCGCTGATACCAGGCCGATCGGTGCCGCCGAGGGATATCCCGTGAGCTCGGCGGCGGTGGCGGCAAACAACGGAATCAGCCACGGTGCCCCTATGCCGCATAACAGGCAGAGTATGGCCGGCAGCAGTGCGCTCAGGGTAACCAGTCGATGGGCCGGACGGGCGCCGAGTGCGGCCTCAGTGCGTGGCGCGCCCAGGCAGCAAACGCCGAATACTTTGCTGATGCACATCAGCGCCAGCGCACCGGTGATGGCCAGAACCACCGCCAGCAGCGGGCCGAGCAAATGTAAAACAAATCCCGGCCCGGTACCGAGGGTAAATAGCCCCTGGTAAATAAGCCATTCGCTGGCAAAACCATTCAGCGGCGGCAATGCCGCCATAGCAATAAGACCGGTCAGCAACGCGCCGGCGGTCCAAGGCATCAACCGCGCCAGTCCGCCCATTTTTTCCAGGTCCTTGAGCCCGGTCTGCTGTTCTATAGCGCCGGCCGCGAGCAGCAACGCCCCTTTGAACAGGCTATGGTTAAACAGATGGAACAAACCGCCGGTCAGCGCCAGCATAGCCAGCAGCGGCATCTGAAGCGTAATGCCGACCATTGCCCCGCCGATACCCAGCAGGATAATGCCGACGTTTTCCAGGGAGTGATAGGCCAACAAACGGCGCAGATCATGTTCCATCAATGCGTAAAGCCCACCGAAGAATGCAGTGCCGGCCGCCAGTATCAGCACCAGCAGCCCCCACCAAAGCGACGGTGTCCCCAGCACATCCAGACTGATCCTGAGAATGCCCAGCAAACCGATTTTCAGCTGCACCGATGAAAAAAGCATCGCCACCGATGCCGGCGCACTGCCATGGGATGACGGTGCCCAACCGTGCAACGGCATGATGCCGGCAACAATGCCAAAACCGCCGAGCGCCAGCAAAAACACCGCGTTACGCAAGGCGTCGGGCAACTGAGCGGTGCGAATTACGCTGAACTGCAGGCTGTGCAGATGAAGATAAAGCAGACTGAAAGCGGCTATCAGCAGCAGGGTCGCCAGGCGTGCCAGCAGGAACTGGCTATGGCCGGCGGCCTGGCTTTTAGCCTCACCCGGCTGCACCACCAGGAAATAGCCGGCCAGAGCGGACAGTTCGAGCATCAGCGTCAGGGTGACGGCATTATCCGCCATCACCGCCGCACTGAGCGCCGCCAGCATCAGATGACTCAGACTGGCGATGCGCGCGCGTCGGCGGGCGGCAACCGTCGCCAGCCATCCCCAGTGATAAAGCCCCAGCCACAGCGCGCTGACGGCAACCACCAGCAGCAGCAGTGCATTCAGCCCGCTTTGCTCAACGCCAAGGCCAAGCCAGGGCAGGGAAGCGTGCTGCGGAACAGTAAAACGCATTTGCCATGCCGCAATCAGGCTGGCAAGGGCGGCAATAACGGTGCCTGCGCCGGTCCAGGCGCAGACCCGCGGCCAGGGCGACAGCAGTATCCCCAATACGGCCAGCAGCAGATATCCTGTCAGCGATATTGTCAGCAGCTGCAGTGGATCGGTAAACAGCGGGTTCATAATGAGCGTTGCTCCTTATGGGTTTCTAACGGGCGGACAAAAGGGAGATCGCTGGCAAGGGCCTGCATGGCGCTGCGCCTTTTCTGTTCACTGGCGGCACGGACATCCTCAGCGCTCACCAAACGTATAGCCTGGGTCGGACAGGTGCGTACGCAGGCCGGGCCTTCGCTGCCCGCCGCACACAAGTCGCACTTCACCGCCACGGCGCGTACCCCCGGCTGAAAGTCCAGTAACGGACTGACCGGGCGCGGAGCGACGGGGGCCGGCAGCGCCAGCGGAGTATTGCAGTTTGCCGGAACAGCCAACGGCCGACTGCCTTCAAAGCCGATTGCTCCGAACGGGCAGGCAATAGCGCACAGTTTGCAACTGACGCACAGGCTTTCATTAAGGACGATGGCATTGTCCTGATGACGAATAGCATTTACCGGACACACTTTGGCGCAGGGGGCGTCATCGCATTGGCGGCAGGTAACCGGCGCTGAATCCCGGGCATTGCGCATGACCCGCAGCCTGGGCATCGCCTGTAAACCCAGTTGACGGTGCTCCTCGGCGCAACTGGCCATACAGGTATTGCAGCCAATGCATAATTTGGGATCCGCGATAATAAAGCGGTTCATTGATGCTCCTCGTTATTTCGTCATTTTTGACGAAATCGGCATTTAACGGATTATTTCGACACTTGAGACCGTCAGAGAAATAATCGGCTTAGCGATTAAGAATTATTTTTTCTAATTCTTTATGTGCCGAATGATTGTCATGCATCGAATTAAACAGGCACTGATAAATGACTGAAATTTTCATCAGGTAATGTTCAGTTACCGCCTGCGTATCCCGGTTATTGACGCTGCCGTCTATAGTGCCGTTTTCATCCAGGGTGGCGTGGGCAAAGGGCAGCAACCGTTCTGCTTGATCGGGCGTGGCGACATTTATGCAGTAGCAGATATCACGGCTGTAAAAATCATCATTCAGTTGGATGCGAATCATAAAATGATCAAAAAGAAGAAAGCGCGCATCGTGATTGTGACCGCATATAAGTTCATGATTATGAATTATTTTTGAGTGGGTAATTCCATTTATTAATGTGCGGTGATATGCCTGCCACTGGGCTGACAGGCGGCTTCTCTGGGCGGCGATATAATCGGCCTGGCTGGTTACTTCATTTATCGTGCTCATAGTGGTTACCCGATTTTGATTATGTATTAGGTCAATGCTGACAATATGACATTGGATAGGGCTATATGGCATAAAACGTGCCAGTGTCGCGGATAATATTTATTTCTATTAAATTCAAGCAGCAGCGTTAAATACTCGCCTGGGCTAAGACAGAGACAGGATAAATTCTGGTGTCGATGACGATGACGACCGACAAATATGTCACTGACCCTGTGGCGATTTATTTCACGCCTCTATCGGCTTGCTGGATGGCTTGGCATTCAAATTGCAACCTTCAAGAAATGACGCGTTTTTGACGACCGGGAGAACCTGATGCATGAAATAACGCTTTGCCAGCATGCGCTGGACATTATGCTGCAACATGCCGTCAGGCAGCAGGCGCAACGGATCAGGGCCGTATGGTTGGAAATCGGCGCTTTTTCCTGTGTTGAGGCCGAAGCGCTGCGATTTTGCTTTGATGTAGTGTGCCGCGACACCCTGGCTCAGGGTTGCCAACTGCATATTGATCAGCAGCAGGCCCATTGCTGGTGTCATGACTGCCAGCGGGAGGTAGAACTGCTGGCAATCAAAGTGGTGCTCTGCCCGCTTTGCGGCAGTCGTAATCTGCAGGTTGATGCTGATGACGGTATGACGATAAAACGCATGGAAATTGAATAACGTTTAAGGGGTAAAATGATGTGTTCAACCTGTGGTTGCGCCAGTGGCGAACTGAAAATAGAAGGCGATGTGGCGGTTGATGCCCAGCCGGTAAAAGTCCCTTTCAGGCCACGAAAAAGAGTGTCGGCTGATCTGCATTACGGCTTGGGCATCGCCGGCACCCATGCACCTGGTCTCAGCCAGCGCCGAATGGTGGAAATCGAAACCGGCGTGCTGGAGAAAAACAATCGGCTGGCGGCTCATAACCGGGCGCATTTCGGCAGTCAGCAGATCCTGGCGCTGAATCTGGTATCAAGCCCCGGCTCGGGTAAAACGACGTTGCTGACGCAAACGCTGCTGCGGCTGCGCGGCCAGGTTAGCTGTGCAGTTATAGAGGGCGACCAGCAGACCACGCGCGATGCAGAGCGCATACGCGCCACTGGCGTGGCGGCTATCCAAGTGAATACCGGCAAGGGCTGTCATCTGGATGCTCAAATGGTCCACGATGCATTTCACCGTCTGTCGCTGGCCGCCAATAGCCTGCTTTTTATTGAAAACGTTGGCAATCTGGTCTGCCCGGCCGGTTTCGATCTGGGCGAGCGCCATAAAGTGGCGGTTCTGTCGATCACCGAAGGTGAAGATAAACCGCTTAAATATCCGCACATGTTCGCCGCCGCCAGCCTGATGATATTGAATAAAATCGATCTGCTGCCCTATCTGGATTTTGATATGGAGGCCTGCGTGGCCAATGCCCGCCAGGTCAATCCTGACATTGACATTATTGCCTTGTCTGCCGCTCACGGCGAGGGGATGGATCAATGGCTCGACTGGCTGGAGGCACAGCGATGTGCATAGGCATCCCGGGTCAAATCGTCGAGCTGGACGGCTGCCCGCCCCAGCATGCCTGGGCCGAAGTCTGCGGTGTCAGGCGGGAGGTCAATATTGCCCTGGTGATCGCGCCGGGTAACAGCGCCGCCTCGCTGGTCGGCTGCTGGGTACTTATCCATGTGGGCTTTGCCATGAGCCTGCTTGATGAACCGGAGGCGGCAGAGATGCTGGCGGCCCTGCACGCCATGGGGGAAGTGGAAAACGATGTGATGTTGTTCATGACCGGGGAAGGGCGCTGATGGACTATGTGGATGAATTTCGCGATCCGACGCTGGTCAAGGCGATGCTGCAGCGTATCGCCCGCACGGTCGAAACCTTGCCCTACCGCCCGGACCGGCCATTGCACATCATGGAAGTCTGCGGCGGCCATACCCACGCCATTTTTCGTTTCGGGCTGGATAAGCTGCTGGGATCGGCTATCGAGTTTATCCACGGCCCAGGCTGCCCGGTGTGCGTACTGCCGCGCGGCAGGATCGATGCCTGCGTAGAGATTGCCACCCACCCGGCAGTGATCTTCTGTACTTTTGGCGATGCCATGCGCGTACCGGGCAGCCGAGCCTCACTTCAGCAGGCCCGGGAACGGGGAGCCGATGTGCGGGTCGTCTACTCGCCACTGGATGCCCTGGCGCTGGCCCGACAGAGTCCGGACCGACAAGTTGTGTTCTTTGCGCTGGGATTTGAAACCACCATGCCGGTGACTGCCATCACCCTGCAGCAGGCCCGGGCGGAAGGCATCGGCAATTTCACCGTTTTCTGCCAGCACATCAGTTTGATGCCGACCCTGGCCAGCCTGCTGCAACAGCCCGACGTGCCTATCGATGCGTTTTTGGCGCCGGGGCATGTAAGCATGGTTACCGGTATCGTGCCGTATCGATTTATCAGCCGGGAACACCGCAAGCCGGTGGTGGTCACCGGCTTTGAACCGCTTGATATCCTGCAGGGCGTGATGATGCTGCTAGAGCAGTTCTTGCGCCATGACAGCACGGTCGAAAACCAATATCGGCGGGTGGTCCCTGACCAGGGCAACATACTGGCTCAACAGGCGATGGCGGATGTATTTGCCCTCGGCGGCGACAGCGAATGGCGAGGATTGGGCGTGATCGCCGATTCAGGCATTGCGCTGACGCCGGCTTACCGGCATTTCGATGCCGAGCAACGCTTTCATCCCAGCCATTGCCAAGTGGCGGATGACCGGCGTAGCCGCTGCGGGGCGGTGCTGACCGGCCGAAGCAAACCCTGTGACTGTCCTCTGTTCGGCAGTGAATGCACGCCGCAGAACGCTTTCGGTGCGCTGATGGTGTCCTCGGAGGGCGCTTGCGCCGCTTGGTACCAGTATCGGCGGCAAACCAAGGAACAAACGCAATGAACGATGTGATTAGCCTGGCTCACGGCAGCGGCGGCCGGGCCATGCAACGCTTGCTTGATGAACTGTTTTTACCGGCGTTCGCCGATCCTGAGCTGCAGATGCGCGAGGATCAGGCCAGGATCAGCTTGGATACGCTCGCCCTGCAGGGCGACAGACTGGCCTTCACCACTGATAGCTATGTGATTGATCCGCTCTTTTTTCCCGGCGGCGATATCGGCACCCTGGCGGTATGCGGAACCGCCAACGATCTGGCGGTAAGCGGAGCCACGCCGGGCTATCTCTCCTGTGGCTTTATCCTGGAGGAGGGCCTGCCGCTGGCGGATCTGGAACGGGTGGTGAGGTCAATGGCGGCAGTGGCGCACCAGGCCGGCATTCGCATCGTCACCGGCGATACCAAAGTGGTGCAGCGTGGCGCCGCAGACAAGCTGTTTATCAATACCGCCGGCATTGGCGTGATACCCCGGCGACTGGAGTGGTCGGCGCAGCATATCCAGCCTGATGATCGAATATTGGTCAGCGGCACCCTTGGCGATCATGGCGCGACCATCCTCAACCTGCGGGAGAAGCTGGGCATGTCGCTGGATTTGACCAGCGACTGTGCAGTATTGACCGATCTTATCGCCCCGCTCAGGCAGATTGCCGGAGTGCATGCCCTGCGTGATGCCACCCGTGGCGGCGTCAACGCCATCCTGCATGAATTTGCCGCCGCCAGCCGGCTGGGGATCAGCATCTCTGAGTGTCTGCTGCCGATTAAGCCGGCGGTTCGCGGCATCTGTGAGCTGCTAGGGCTGGAGGCGCTGAACTTTGCCAATGAGGGCAATCTGGTGCTGGTGGTCAGCGAGCAGGCCGAGCAGGCGGTATTGGCTGCGCTACGTAGCCATCCGCTAGGCCGGGATGCGGCCACTATCGGCCGGGTCACCGGCCGGGGAGATGTCCGGCTTGAGGGGGCATATGGCGTAGGCCGACTGCTGGACTTACCCTATGCCGAGCCTTTACCCCGGATTTGTTGATCCGGTCGGGGGCGCTGGCCCGCGGTGAGCGGTACCCTTATTACTCCACTAACCCATAATGATTATTTTCGCTTTTATTTTGTCAATCAGAGTGATGTTCAATGTCGAAGACAAGTCTTGAGAAACCGGAACACCTGGAGCTCACCCGTAGGTTGCTTAATCAGCAGAGTTTCAGCTCCCTGCTGCGGCTGCTGCAGGACGTAGTCCAGGCATGGGAACTGGCCGAAGGCGCGGCGCTGCTGTTGCTGCATCCACCGGGGGCCCGCGTCAGTTTTTATGGTCTCGACCGCCAGCAGCAGTCGCTGAGCTTTCATGATCAAACCCTGCTTGCCAATGGACCGGTTTTAGAGCTACAGCGAAGCGGGCAGCCGCTGCGGGCCACCGCCGCAGCGTTGGCCGAACGGTATCCGCAAATCGCCGCTTTGGCATTGCACCCTTCCTTCAGTCACTATTGCCTGATGCCGCTGCGGGCGGGCGGGGTTCTGCTCGGCGGCTGCGAACTCTGGCGCAGTAATGGCAAGCCCTTCAGCGATGCGTCGCTGGTCAAAGCGCGGCTGTTGATGGACCTGCTGTCAATGGCGGTCGAACAGTTGCAGCTCCGCGAGCAGTCACAGGGTCAGCAGCGGCAGTTACGTCGCGAGCGGGACGATTATCGCGTGCTGGTCGATGTGACCAACGCCGTACTGTCCAAGCTTGATCTGGACGATTTGATCGGTGAGATCTCTACCGAAATTCATCGCTTTTTCAAGATTGACGCTATCAGCATCGTGCTGTGCGGCGATCGAGAAGATCTGGTAACGCTATACTCTACGCATTACCTGCAAAATAATGTCGCCCAGCGCCAGCAATCCACGGTACCGCTGGCCGGCACCTTGGCAGAACAGGTTATGCAGAGCGGTCAGATGCTGCTGCTGAATCTTAAGCAGTCCGATCAACTGGCCGACGATGAGCGCCAGCTTTTTGATCTGTGGCATGAACACATCCAAAGCCTTTGCATTCTGCCGCTTATCTTTGGCCAGAAAACCCTCGGCGTGCTGAAGCTGGCTCAGTGCCAGCCGGATAATTTCAATGCCGCCAATTTGCAGGTGCTGCAACAGATTGCCGAACGTATCGCCATCGCCGTAGACAACGCATTGGCCTATCAGGAAATAAGCCGGCTCAAGGAGCGGCTGGTGCACGAGAACCTTTACCTGACTGAGCAGATAAACGGTAACAGCCCGGACTTCAGCGAAATTGTCGGCCGCAGTCAAGGCATGTCGTCGGTGCTCAGGCAAGTGGAAATGGTGTCCAAAAGCGACTGCACCGTGCTGATTCTGGGTGAAACCGGCACCGGCAAAGAACTGATCGCGCGGGCCATCCATAACCTCAGCGATCGCCGGGATAAACGCATGGTCAACATGAACTGCGCCGCGATGCCGGCGGGCCTGTTGGAAAGCGATCTGTTTGGTCATGAAAAGGGATCTTTCACCGGCGCCACCGCCCAGCGAATGGGGCGCTTCGAACTGGCGGATCAGGGTTCGCTGTTCCTGGATGAAGTGGGTGAAATCCCGCCGGAGCTGCAGCCTAAACTTCTGCGGGTGCTGCAGGAACGGGAATTTGAACGGGTAGGGGGGAATAAACTGATTTCGGTTGATGTCAGGCTTATTGCGGCCACCAATCGGGATCTCAAGCAAATGGTGGCCGATCACGAATTTCGCAGCGATCTCTATTATCGGCTGAATGTCTTCCCGCTGGTCATCCCGCCGCTGCGCGAACGGCCGGAAGATATCCCGCTGCTGGTGAAATTCCTGACCTATAAAATCGCCAGACGCATGAAGCGCACCATCGACAGTATTCCTGCCGAAACGCTGCGCCTGTTGAGCCTGATGCCCTGGCCGGGCAACGTACGTGAGCTGGAAAACGTGATTGAACGGGCAGTATTGCTTACGCATGGCACGGTGCTCAACCTGCAACTGCCCGAGCTGCAGTTTCATCTGTCGCCGATGTCGCCCGCCGGGCCGTTAGCCATCCCCGCAGGCCAGTCCCGCACTGCTGAAGGCGTGGCCCGGCCCGCGGCTGACTCATCTGGCCCGGCAGATGAATATCAACGGATTATGCAGGTATTGAAAGAAACCAATGGTGTGGTAGCCGGCCCGCGCGGCGCGGCCCAGCGGTTGGGGGTAAAGCGTACTACCCTGCTTTCGCGCATGAAGAAATTGGGAATCCCGACCCGCTGATGCACTGATCCGCTGATGTAGTGATCCGCTGATGCACTGATCCGCTGGAAGGCGGCTGCGCTATGGGTGAATGTTCTCGGAGTGACTTCTGCTGGACAGGCTGTACCTCAGGATGACAAAACGTGTAAAATAGGCATTCCGAAGAGTGAGCGCTGTGTTAGGCCGCTTTTTCCTGTTTTTCTTATTTTTGTCGAGGTTAAGGTGCAACAATTACCCCCATGTCCCCAATGCAGTTCAGAATTTACCTGGCAGGAAGGGGAGCAGCTCAACTGCCCCGAATGCGGCCATGAATGGTCGGCCAGTCTTACTGCCACCGCAGAGGACGAAGGACTGACGGTACGTGACGCCAACGGTAATCTGCTGGCCGATGGAGATTCGGTTACGGTGATTAAAGATCTTAAAGTCAAAGGTAGCTCTTCCACCTTGAAGATCGGCACCAAAGTGAAAGGTATCCGCCTGGTTGAAGGCGACCATAATATTGACTGCAAAATCGATGGCTTCGGCCCGATGAAGCTCAAATCTGAATTCGTGAAGAAAAACTGAATGCCGTAATCACTGCTGCGGCTAATGGTCCACAGCAGTGACCAGCTGTTCACAGATTGTTGAGCACCTGGCCGAGCATCAGCAGCGAAAACGCCAACATCACTAGCGCCGCCCCCTTGTCTACTACGCTTAGGGGAAAACGCGTGAACCGACCGCGCACCAGAGCGCTGCCCAGATAAACCCATCCCAGGCCGATTGCGGCGGACAAGACGACAAATCCCGCCAAATTTTTCAGGTAGTCGTCGTAATGCAGGAAAGTCGCGGCAGGCAGCAGCGTGCCGGCGAATAAAAACGCTTTGGGATTGGCCAGTGTGGCCAGGAAAAGGCGCTTCGGCGTAACGGTGTTTTCCTGCCCTGATGCGGCCAAGGTTTTTTTCCGCCACAGTTTAGTGGCCAGGTAGATGATATACAGAGCGCAGAATGCCTTCAGGATAATCGGCAGCAGTGCCAGATAGCCGCCCATCAGATGATGCAGCATCACGCCCCAAAGGCTGATGGCGATGACATATCCCAGTATTTCAAACAGCAGGAAACCCACCGCGCCGGCAAAGCCTTTGGCGGCCCCGGCTGAAGATAACAGGGTATTGGTGGGGCCGGGGGTCAGCAGAATTAATGCAACGCCAAATATCCAGACCGGAAGAACTGTGTAAAAAGGCATAGAGCAACTGCAGCAGGGAAAATGATAGCGCAGTATCTTATGTGCACAGCTGTCTGTAAAGCCTGTCGGCAGTGGCAGAAATTAATGTTATCTGTCGTCCTCGCCACCTTCGATATAACGTATGAAGCGTGATTCCGGCGCGGTGGCCTGCTGTATGGCGCCAATTCTCACCGGCAGACTGCCTGCGGAACTGCAGCGGGATTTCAGCGCTTCCCAGCGTTCCTGCTCCGATTCCATATGTTCAAACAATGAATCAAAAGCGCCGTCACTGACTTCAACCTGAATCACTTCCGTACCGCCATCATCATCATTGGCGCCGTCGTCATCGTTAGCGCCCGCACTGCCGATGGCGCCATCGTCATCATGAGTCCCTTCACGGTCATTGGCAGCAGCGAAATCCACGGGGCTGTTGCCGGCGTCGGCGGTTGCCAGGACATCGTCACCGTCAGCCTCCGTTTCCTCAATCAGCGACGCCAGTTCAGTCAGCATCGCCAGATTGGCTTTCGCCGCCTGCGGCGAGTAGTAAAACAGGCCATCAATGAAGATGGCTTCAAGTACGGCCGAGAAGGGGAATGAAGTATCGCCTTGAATATAACTTGAGCTGCCCTTTACCGTGACCCCAGGGCAGGCACCGTTGATCAAACGGCTGTTTCCGCCCTGATAACTGCTAAGCAACTGACGATTGTTGATCACCACCGGCACATTTTTGATGCCTTGGATATCGCCGCTGATACTGTAGCGCTCTTTATCGTCTCTCTTGAAACCGGTCGCCGACCAGTGCGTCTCGATATCAAAGTCCAACGTCGGCGACCCTTTGCGATTCATATATTCAGTCAGGTCGTCTTCATCCTGCATCTTTTCATGGTGCCAGGCGCGCTGCACAGTCGTGGTCTTTTGTAACTCAATCCAGTCAAATTCGCTGTCAGTGGTCGAGGGTTTTCTGATTGCGGCGATATACGCCGAGACATCCCGATCAAGCCAGGTTCCCAGGATTTTCTGCCATGGCTGCAGGGCGACAAAGATGGCCGACAGCGTCGTGCCGGATTCGATGATCACCGGATTGCGGAAGAATTGCAGTATGCTGAGTTCATCTTCATCCAGGCAACGCTGGATAGATAGCAGGGGAACGGCGGTGGTATCGTCATAGTCCGAACGGAATCGTAATACTGAATCCTTGCAAAAAATCAGCCCTCCTTCCATCTATCCCTTTCCTCTGGTTGATATTGATATCAGTAACCTCAGTCTATCACCTCAATAACAACCGCCAATCCTTGTGGGGTCAAATTATTGCTCGAAAAGGCAGGAAAAGTGAAACCCGGGCACGTTTTGCAGAAGGTTGACCCAAAAAGGCCATTGCCATAGTCCCGGCAGGCAGGGGTTGGCAAGACGCAGAGGGGCTCAGTCGGCCGTCATCCTTGACCGCAGCGCAGTCAAGGATGACGCAGGATCTCGGCTTTTATGGCGGAAAGGGGTCAGCGATATGATGGATTACGGATAACAGCATATCGACCGGCACCCATCAGCATGATGATAATGCCGCCCAGGAAATAAAGCGCTTCGGTCTCCAGCGTCCAGGCACCCACTCTGCTCAGGGTGAAAACATCGTTGGAATGCACCAGCCAGGTGGCAACCAACAGGTTAAACGCATAGATAAAGCCGGCCGGGCGGGTCAGCAGTCCGATGATGATCATCACCGGCACCACCAGTTCGCCGATATAGGCGCCATAAGCGATGAATCCGGGCAAGCCCTGCTGTTCGAGCATGTCTGCTATCCAGCCTACCCCATGCTGTAGCTTGAATACGCCATGGAACAGCATCAGCAAGCCGAACGTCAGCCTGAGGATCAGTTTGCCGAAATCCGGCCGATCGGTCAGTCGGGTGAAGTGGTTGTTCAAACTTGCAATCATCACTAGTTTCCTGGGTAAATAATTCATTGTGACAATTACTTTAGCGTTCCTTAAACGCTTTATAAACTCAATTTCAGTGAGAAAGTTATTCAGGATGATTCATCCCGAGCCGCAAGGTAAAAACACGTTGCCGCGCCAAGAGGTAAAATCCAGCATCGGTCGGGGAAGGGTTAGCGGCACGGGGGTATCTGGTCCGACAGCAGTCCAATGCCTACTGCCGGGTCAGAATATGCAGATAAGCTCCAGTAGCTTATTCATAACGGCGGAAATAGACTTCCAGTTTGATCTGCAGCTTGCCCAGCACCGTGCTGAATGCCAAATAAATTATCGCCGCTTCAACATACAGAATCAGCGGTTCATACGTCACTGAGACGATTCGCTGCGCTGCAAGAAACATTTCCGGCACGGTAATCACCGCTGCCAGCGAGGTATCTTTAATCAGGGAGATAAAAGAATTGGCCAGTGGCGGTAGGGAAACAAATACCGACTGCGGCAGAATGACGCGGCGCATCGCCTGGCTGCTGTCCATACCGATGGCATAGGCGGCTTCCCATTGGGCTTTCGGCACTGACACAATAGCGCCCCGTATGATTTCCGAGCTGTAGGCACCCACGCTTAGCGTAAAACCGATAAGCGCCGCCGGAAAAGCATCGAGCGTAATACCTGCGCTGGGTAGACCATAAAAAATGAGGAACAGTTGCACCAGTAATGGCGTACCCCGTATCACCCACACATAAAAATCAGCGATCCCTTTTAGCGGTTGCGGGCCGTACAGCCGGATCAACGCCACAATAAAACCTACCGCCAGCCCGCAGACAAACGACAGCAGGGCCAGCGGCAGGGTAAACATGACTCCGGCTGAGAACAACCGCCAGAAGGAGTCTGCCATCAGTTGCAACCAAGGCGGCATCTGTTCAGCGCTCCTTTACACGAAAAAAATTACTCAGAAATATCCTGATTGAAATAACGAATGGAAATGGCTTTATAGGTACCATCTGCCTTCACTTCGTCCAGAGCCTTGTTCAGGGCATCAACCAGTTCGCTATCTCCTTTACGCACCAGAATACCTGACGGGGCATTGGCCTTCTCCGATGCCACAATCTTCACCTTGGCATTGGGTTTTTGCTTTTTGAAGTCCAGGAATGACAGATTATCGTTCAGGGTCGCGGCGGCACGGCCGGAAATCACCAGGTCCAGCGACTGGTTAAAGCCGTCGGTCGGTACGATATCAGCGCCATACTTGGTTGCCAACTGGGAATAGTTGCTGGTCAGGCTCTGGGCGGATTTCTGGCCTTTAAGGTCGGCAAAGCTTTTGATGGTGGTATTGTCTTCGCGGGTAATCAAGACCACTTTCGAGTCAATGTAAGGCTTGGAAAAAGCGTATTTGGCCTGACGTTCCGGCGTGATTCCCACCTGGTTTATCACCGCGTCGTAGCGTTTACCGTCCAGACCGGCAATCAGTCCATCCCAACGGCCTTCGATGAACTTGGCTTTCACACCCAGTTTTTCTGCCACCGCCCGGCCCAGATCCACATCAAAACCGACCAGCTTGTCGCTGCTGTCATGATAGGTATAAGGCGAATAGGTGCCTTCGGTGCCAAAAGTGATGGTGCCGGCGGCTTTGATCGCGGCCAGATTGTCGGCAGCCTGAAGCTGAGTCGCGGCGCCTAACAGTGAGCCGGCTGCCAATAGTGCCAGAGTTATCTTTTTCATTGAGGTTCCTGAATGACAGTGAAAGGGCAAATGAGATATTCATTCCCTGATTGCCAGGATGCTAAACCAGTTTCTAGTTAACATTAAATCATATTAAGTAATTATTAATAACTTCAAGTTATATATTTATAATGAGAATATATCAAATTCGCACCTGATGTTTTTTCCCTTCTGTGCCGCAGATTATTACTTCCGGCACATCACAACTGCGCTTAACTCATTATAATGGTGACAACCAAAGGAAAGGCGAGCTGGAAGCGGCTCTGTCGAAGGCAAACACTTTTTGCACGCTTTCGGGATAGGTGCCGGAAAACCAACGGTAATCCCGCTGCAAGCCAGATACCCGCCTTTCACCAGCACACCTTACTCATCAGGATGGGGTACAATGGACGATAAAGAACTGTCAGCCGTCAGTAGCCGCCTTGGCGCGGCCCTGAAACAGCAAAACGCTTTCATTACCTGCGCCGAGTCTTGCACCGGCGGCTGGGTGGCTAAAACCATCACAGACATTTCCGGCAGTGCCGGCTGGTTTGACCGGGGTTTTGTGACCTACAGTAACCAGGCCAAAAGCGATTTGCTCGGCGTCCAGGCGAGCACACTTGAAAAGCATGGCGCGGTCAGCGACCCGGTCGTGCTTGAAATGGCCGCCGGTGCGCTTAAAGCCGCGGGTGCCGACTATGCGGTTGCCATCAGCGGCATCGCCGGGCCTGACGGCGGCTCGATTGAAAAACCGGTCGGCACCGTCTGGTTTGGTTTTGCCGCCAGGGGCAGCGAGCCGTTTTCCCAGTTGATGCACTTTGACGGCGAGCGTGATGATATCCGCCGGCAATCGGTGCATTTCGCGCTGAAAACCCTGATAGATACGTTTCTGTGAAATTCTACTTGATACTGTATGACTATACAGTATAATTGGCTGCAGTACCGGCACACATGTTTGGTGAAAAAGAGGGTAGCGATGTCGCTCCCTGCTGATAGGAGTTGAAATGGCTATTGATGAGAATAAACAAAAGGCGTTAGCCGCGGCATTGGGCCAGATTGAAAAACAATTTGGTAAAGGCTCTATCATGCGCCTTGGTGAAGACCGTTCAATGGATGTTGAAACGATCTCCACAGGTTCTCTTTCCCTGGATATCGCACTGGGCGCCGGTGGCTTGCCGATGGGGCGTATCGTTGAAATCTACGGGCCTGAGTCATCAGGTAAGACGACGCTGACGCTGCAGGTTATCGCTGCTGCCCAGCGTGAAGGCAAGACCTGTGCCTTTATCGATGCCGAGCATGCCCTCGATCCCATCTACGCGAAAAAACTGGGCGTAGATATCGACAACCTGCTGTGCTCACAGCCGGATACCGGCGAGCAGGCTTTGGAAATCTGTGATGCGCTGACCCGTTCCGGCGCGGTCGACGTCATCATCGTCGATTCCGTGGCGGCGTTGACGCCGAAAGCGGAAATCGAAGGTGAAATCGGCGACTCCCATATGGGCCTCGCGGCACGTATGATGAGCCAGGCAATGCGTAAACTGGCCGGCAACCTTAAAAACGCCAACACGCTGCTGATCTTTATCAACCAGATCCGTATGAAAATCGGCGTGATGTTCGGTAACCCGGAAACAACCACCGGCGGTAATGCCCTGAAGTTCTACGCTTCCGTGCGCCTGGATATCCGTCGTATCGGTTCCATCAAGGAAGGCGATGTGGTGGTCGGCAGCGAAACCCGGGTAAAAGTGGTCAAGAACAAGGTTGCCGCACCCTTTAAGCAGGCTGAATTCCAAATCATGTACGGCGAAGGTATCAATATCCGCGGTGAATTGGTCGATTTGGGCGTGAAGCATAAGCTGATTGAAAAGGCGGGCGCTTGGTACAGCTACAACGGCGAGAAAATCGGTCAGGGTAAATCAAACGCCTGTATCTTCCTGAAGGAACGGCCTGAAATTGCCGCTGAACTGGATAAAAAGCTTCGTGACATGCTGCTGCGCAACACCGATGGAGCTCCTCTGGGTGCAGATACTGAAAAAGCTGACGAAAAAGCCGCCAGCGAGAGTAATGAAGAGTTTTAATCAGTCTGAATCCCATAACCCGGTCATGTCGTTATGTTTTGACAATGGCAGGTTATTGGGTTGAGTACATTACTTGACCGTGCATTACGTATCCTGTCGATGCGTGACCACAGTGAAGCGGAGCTGCGGCGCAAGCTTGCATCGCAGCCCGTGTCTCGGCGTCGTTTTCCTCGGCGCGCGCCCTCTGATGCAGGCAAAGAAGCAGAGACTTCTGAGCAATCCCCGGAAATTACGCAGGAGCAAATTGATGCTGCGATACACTATTGTCTGGAAAATGACTGGCTAAACGATACGCGTTTTGCCCAGCGTTATATCAGCAGCCGCACCCGCAAAGGTTATGGTGAGCAGCGGATCCGCATGGAGCTGATGCAAAAAGGCGTTGACCGTGAATCAATTGACGGCGCCTTTGGCGAAGCTGAGATTGACCGGCCGGCCCTGGCAAAAGCAGCTGCGATGAAAAAGTTTGGTGATCCCCTCCCCGCGGAACGGGACGCCAGAATCAAGATACAGCGCTACCTCCTTTCCCGTGGTTTTTCCTTCGACGATATCCGTGCAATTTATATAAATTTATAAATAGATAGTGCGCGGGATTTTACTTCCCCTTCAAGAAAATTTATCTTATTCCCACTTTGAGTCCGTGAACGCTACTGCAGCGCCCCAATACTGCGCTATTCTGTTCTCGATTTGTTTTTTTAGCCTCATTCCGGGACAATTATGAGCAAGAGCACCGCTGAGATCCGTCAAGCGTTTCTCGATTTTTTCCATAGTAAGGGACACCAGGTCGTAGCGAGCAGCTCCCTGGTGCCTGATAACGATCCGACATTGTTGTTTACCAATGCCGGGATGAACCAGTTCAAAGATGTTTTCCTGGGTCTGGATAAGCGCTCATATCATCGCGCAACCACCTCCCAGCGTTGCGTGCGTGCCGGGGGCAAACACAACGATTTGGAAAATGTCGGCTACACCGCACGGCATCATACCTTCTTTGAAATGCTGGGGAATTTCAGCTTCGGCGACTATTTCAAACAGGATGCCATCTTATTTGCCTGGGAACTGCTGACCAGCGAACAGTGGTTCAATCTGCCCAAAGAAAAGCTCTGGGTCACCGTCTATGCCACGGACGACGAAGCCTACAGTATATGGGCCAATGAAGTGGGCGTACCTGAAGAACGCATTATTCGCATCGGCGATAACAAGGGTAGCGCTTATGCCTCGGATAATTTCTGGCAGATGGGCGATACCGGTCCCTGCGGGCCTTGTTCAGAGATATTTTATGATCACGGCGATCATATCTGGGGCGGCCCGCCCGGAAGCCCGGAAGAAGATGGCGACCGATATATCGAGATTTGGAACCTGGTGTTCATGCAGTTCAATCGCCAGGCTGATGGCACTATGTTGCCGCTGCCAAAGCCATCGGTTGATACCGGCATGGGGTTGGAGCGTATTTCTGCCGTATTGCAGCATGTTAACTCCAACTACGAAATCGATCTGTTCACTAAGCTGATTGCCGATGTGGCCGCGGTAACCGGCCACAGCGACCTGACCAGTAAATCATTACGCGTCATTGCCGATCATATCCGTTCATGCGCTTTCCTGATTGCCGATGGCGTGGTGCCGTCAAATGAAGGTCGCGGCTACGTGCTGCGCCGCATCATTCGCCGGGCAGTACGCCATGGCAATATGCTTGGCGCGCGTGACGCCTTCTTCTATAAGCTGGTGGCGCCGCTGATTGAGGTGATGGGCTCTGCTGCCAGCCAGATGCTGCCCCAGCGCGAAATTGTCGAACAAGTGCTGCGCACTGAAGAAGAACAGTTTGCCCGTACCCTGGAACGCGGCCTGGCATTGCTTGACGATGAGCTGTCCCGCCTGGAAGGGGATACGCTGAATGGCGAAACGGCTTTCCGTCTCTATGATACCTACGGATTCCCGCTGGATTTAACGGCTGACGTCTGTCGTGAACGCGGCCTGAAGGTCGATGAAGCCGGCTTTGAGCAGGCCATGGAGCAGCAGCGACAGCGCGCCCGTGAGTCCAGCGGCTTCGGCACCGATTACAACAGCATGCTGCGTGTCGACGATGCTACTCGTTTCTTTGGCTACACCGAGCTGCATCATGAAGGCAAAGTCACAGCGCTGTTCCGCAACGGCGAGTCGGTATCCTCTGTGCATCAGGGCGAGGAAGCGGTCGTTGTCCTCGATGAAACGCCCTTTTATGGCGAGTCCGGCGGGCAGGTTGGCGATCAGGGCGAGCTGAAAAGCACAAACAGCCTGTTTATCGTCAACGATACTCAGAAATATGGCAAAGCCTTTGGTCATCAGGGTCGACTGAATCATGGAGAACTCAAGGTCGGCGATCGGGTTTTCGCCACAGTGGATGAAGCCCGTCGCAATCGCATCCGGCTGAACCACTCGGCTACCCATCTGCTGCATGCAGCCCTGCGCCAGGTGCTGGGCAGTCATGTCGGTCAGAAAGGGTCGCTGGTCAACGACCAGTATCTGCGCTTTGACTTCTCGCATTTCGAAGCCATGAAGCCAGAACAGGTCCGCCAGGTAGAAGATATCGTCAATGCCCAGATTCGTCGTAATCTGCCGATCAACACTGAAATCATGGAGCTCGAGGCCGCCCGCAGTAAAGGCGCAATGGCATTGTTCGGTGAGAAATATGATGCTGAAGTGCGGGTGCTTTCGATGGGGGACTTTTCTACCGAACTGTGCGGCGGGCTCCACGCCAGCCGTACTGGCGATATCGGCCTGTTCCATATTATCTCGGAATCCGGTACCGCTGCCGGCGTACGGCGCATTGAAGCCGTTACCGGTGAAGGCGCACTGGCAAGCCTTCATCAGCAAAGCGATTTGATTCAGGGCATCGGCCAACTGGTTAAAGGCGACAGCCAGACCCTGGCCGATAAGGTCAAGGCGCTGCTTGAACGTACGCGCCAGCAGGAAAAAGAGATCCAGCAACTCAAGAGCCAGCAGGCGGCGCTTGAAAGCGCCTCTTTGGTGCAGCAAGCCAAAGAAATAAACGGCGTCAAGGTGTTGGTCTGCCAGTTGGATAACGTGGAGCCAAAAATGCTGCGCACCATGGTTGATGACTTGAAGAACCAGCTCGGCACTGCGGTAATCGTATTGGCGACGGTAACCGACGACCGGGTAAGCCTGATTGCTGGCGTGACAAAAAATGTCACAGATCGGGTGAAAGCGGGTGAGGTCATCGCTTCTCTGGCCGCGCAGGTGGGCGGCAAAGGGGGCGGACGGCCGGATTTAGCCCAGGCCGGCGGCAGTGATGTCGCTGCGTTGCCAGCGGCGCTGGCAAGCGTTGACGCGATGCTTGCAACAAAACTCTGATCAGAATAAGAATACCTTATTATAAACACCCTAACTTTCTGTTAAGTTAGGGTGTTTGGATTCATATTGTTCCCGGTATCAAAAGTTAGACGCGAAGCTGGTCATATCGACTAAACTTATACCAGATATTGAAAGTGATACAGGCTCAGGGGCATTTTGTGTAGTGCCACTCACAAGTCTTACGTTTTCACGGTATATGATGGATAATGGCGGGAAACTGAGAGACCCGACTCTTTTAATTTTTCAAGGAGCAAAGAATGCTTATTCTGACTCGTCGAGTTGGTGAGACCCTCATGATTGGCGATGAGGTAACGGTTACTGTTTTAGGCGTCAAGGGCAACCAGGTTCGCATCGGTGTCAACGCGCCTAAAGAGGTATCCGTCCACCGTGAAGAAATCTACCAGCGTATTCAGGCCGAGAAGTCACAACAGGCTCCTTTCTGACAATTTCAAGCGCCTTGCAATAAGCGAGGCGCCGCATAATTCTGCTTATTAACTTTCCTTGCTCCACTTTATGCCATAACTGGCTGGACTCATGCTGCAGGTATTGTCGTCGATAAAAACCGTGTGCGTGTGCGTTTTTGCTGGCAATATCGTCAAGTTGAATGGCTTTTGTGCAAACGAGCGTGAGTCTGGAAAAATTGTTTGACTTATCAGGCCGGGAAAGTAATATGTGCGCCACGCAGTGCCGATG
The DNA here is from genome assembly GCF_004343195.1 of Biostraticola tofi. GTDB lineage: Bacteria > Pseudomonadota > Gammaproteobacteria > Enterobacterales > Enterobacteriaceae > Biostraticola > Biostraticola tofi. The sequence goes on from NZ_SMCR01000002.1 coordinate 668,868, forward strand.
AGCTTTATCAACGGCGCGTAGGTGAGGTGGCCGAGCGGCTGAAGGCGCTCCCCTGCTAAGGGAGTATACGGTCAAAAGCTGTATCGAGGGTTCGAATCCCTCCCTCACCGCCATTAACACTGCATCCGTAGCTCAGCTGGATAGAGTACTCGGCTACGAACCGAGCGGTCGGAGGTTCGAATCCTCCCGGATGCACCATTTCAGTCGGGCCTTAAGCGAACTGAAGGTTAGTGGTCAGCATGGATTAAGTCCCCTGCATCATGCAGGCTTCAAGTATCACAGAGTTATGCATTATATCAGTGCCCTGTTTTTCAGATGTCAGAATTGAATAGCTGTTCCTCAGGTCGTTCGTACCTGACAGCAGATAAATAACCAGGCTCCGGCCCAGTTCATTATTCATTTCACACCTTGCATCCGTAGCTCAGCTGGATAGAGTACTCGGCTACGAACCGAGCGGTCGGAGGTTCGAATCCTCCCGGATGCACCATTTCTGATTAACACATCGATTCCGCAGTCAGGCAGTACCGGTAATTATCTGCATCCGTAGCTCAGCTGGATAGAGTACTCGGCTACGAACCGAGCGGTCGGAGGTTCGAATCCTCCCGGATGCACCATTCTCTGATTTACTCTTCTACCCTGAATACCTGCAATCGACCGATTTCCTGCTTTATCTTGACTACCTGCGATGCCCCATCCTGTGATTATCTCCTGTATGCCAAATTTTGCTGAATAAGCCCAGGCAAGGGTTTCCCCGCTGACAGATGCTGGTTATATTTACCTGGCGGCATGCCGACATAGCGGGTAAATGCCACGCTAAAGGCACTGGCGGATCCATAGCCTACGCGCTCCGCTACTGTTGCAATACCGACCCCGGCGCGGCCGAGCAACTGCATCGCAATCGTCATCCGCCAGGTCATCAGATATCCCATCGGTGTGACGCCCATCAATTCCGTAAAACGCTCGAATAGAGCCGAGCGTGATAAAGCGCAGCACATAGCCAACTCTTTAACCGTCCACCGTCTGGCGGGATCCTGATGTATCAGGCGTATTGCCTGGGCGATACGGCTATCGGCAAGGCCGCGCATCAGTCCCGGAGTAGCGAGGGTACCTGTCGCACGTATGGCCTCAATGAACAGCAGTTCTACCAGGCGCTCCAGGATCATTTCCTTGCCGGCCCGTTGCGCCTGGGCCTCATCACGCACTAACTGTACAAGCATGGCCAGTCGCTTTTCGTCTCTGACAAAAACGAACTCTGGCAGAAGAGAAACCAGCAGGCCCGCGTCCGGTGAATCCGCTACGCAGTGCCCAATCATGGCCAGCATTTCAGAGGAAGCATGTGCATTTCCCAGCCTGAAATGGCCTGCTGAAACAGCAATAGGGGTGGAGTTAGTCGTTCCCGACTCTGGCCCTTGAATGCTGGTCATGGCGAAGTTATAAGCAGCAGGTATCAAAATAAAATCACCCGTATGCAGAGTCAGTAATGCATGACCTTCAATTTCAAAGTGGCAGGATCCGGAAAGAATGGCGCAGTAGAATGGCTGTCCGAGCTCTGAACGCCGGACCCGCCAGTTGCCCGCTCCACTGACCGTTTTAGATAAAACAACCTTAAGCTTCAGCATGGTGATTATTTCCGCTAACGGATCGGGCATTTCTGGACTCCTGCAAATGAATAACGGATTTATAGATATATATAGTCCGAACAAGGCAGTTTATTATTTGCGCTGGGCAAGTCAACTAAGCGGAGTAAATAATGAAAACAGTAATGATCACAGGCTGTTCATCAGGATTTGGTTTGGCAACCGCCAGATATTTTCTGGCACGAAACTGGAAGGTGATCGCCACAATGCGCACTGTGCAAAAAGACCTTTTACCTGACAATGATAATTTACGTCTGCTTGGCCTTGATGTGACTCAACAGGACAGCATTGATCAGGCTATGGCTGATGCTGGAGATATCGACGTACTGGTAAACAACGCTGGGCTCGGTTTGTTAAATGCGCTCGAGGGGGTTCCAGCCGCTGCGTTGGAGGCCGTATTTGCCACCAATACTCTGGGTACCATTGCAATGACTCAGGCTGTGTTGCCGCGATTCAGGCAGCGACGCACGGGTGTGGTCATCAATGTGACATCTGCCGTGACGCTGGCCCCGCTGCCATTGCTGTCAGTCTATACCGCCAGCAAGGCGGCGGTGAATGCTTTCACGGAGTCACTGGCCATTGAGCTCAGGCCATTCAATATCCGGGTTGGTCTGGTGCTTCCTGGCCGAGCGCCGGAAACCCGTTTCGGTGAAAATGCCCAGCGCATAATGGGAACTGTGCCCGAAGATTATGCTGAACTGGGCCAGCGCATCTTTACCGGAATGCAAGGCGATGCCAAGGTGACCTACCCCGATGATGTGGCAAAAGCGATATGGCTGATGGCTAACGACCCAGACACGCCGATGCGCCTCCCGGCGGGCGAAGATGCGTTGGCAATGGCGGCAATAGACTGATTGTCCCTAGCACTAGCAGATGATCCGGCCAGGCCGGTAGGTGCCGCGGCCAACCCTCAGCACACTGATTGTAACGAGCGCTGGTAACCCGACCCGGCCGGTTTCGCCCATTGATACCCGGCTTGAAGAGCACTCGATGGCGATGAACTTGGCGGCGAAGCTATCAAGTAAATCACTTACGGGCTTAAACCTTATTTGTCCTCTCATCAAACATCTTGCAGAGTTGCCTAGCTGGCTGGTTTTCACCATAGATGCCATTTTAAGCTCTGCGCTTACCGCACTGAACCCGCACGGTATCATGACGGATCCCCAGCCATAGCCCTTGCCTGCCGCCAGTCATAAGCTTTGCGGCTCCTGAAATTTTCTCATTATTGTTATAGCAGGCAAGCTGTTAACGTATGCGGGACGTCAACAGAAAAAGCGACAACTTTATGACTTTGCGCTACAGTAAAGCCTCTTTTCAGGTCTCAGGGTTACCACCATGTACGATGACTACGATGGACTGATCTTTGATATGGACGGTACTCTGCTTGATACTGAACCTACTCATCGAAAAGCATGGCACCAGGTGCTGAATAAATACGGCATGCAGTTTGATGAGTCGTTGGTCGTCGGGCTGAATGGTTCGCCCACCTGGTTCATCGCCGGCACTATTCTGGCAGCTCATCAATCCTCACTGGATCCCTATCAGCTGGCGGAAGAAAAAACCGCGGCGGTAAGCGCAATGCTATTGGACCATGTCCGCCCATTGCCGCTGATTTCGGTAGTCAAGCAGGCTTACGGTAAAAAGCCGATGGCGGTTGGCACCGGCAGTGAGCATCACATGGCCGAAATGTTGCTTGAGCATCTGGGACTACTGCATTATTTTGACGCCATTGTCGGCGCTGACGACGTGAAAGCCTATAAGCCCCATCCGGAAACCTTTCTGCGTTGCGCCGAGCTCATCGGAGTTGCGCCTGAAAAATGCGTGGTATTCGAGGATGCAGACTTTGGTATCCAGGCAGCGCAAGCAGCCAATATGGCATTTGTCGACGTACGCTTGATTCCGTGATCGAAGCGGCAAGCCCATGGCTGCTGCTGGCCAGCAGCTTTCTGAGTGCGACGCTGCTGCCGGGTAACTCCGAAGTCATGCTGGTCGCGCTGCTCAGTGCGGGCAAGGGAGCTCCCCTGCTATTATTGACGGTCGCAACGCTTGGCAATACGCTCGGCGGGGCGACCAATGTGATGCTGGGACGTTTTGCACCTGAATTAAGCGGTCGACGAGGCCTGCAGACTGCTTTGGGCTGGATGCGCCGTTATGGCAGCATTACCTTGCTGCTGAGCTGGCTGCCGATTATAGGCGACCTGCTGTGTGTGATCGCCGGCTGGTTGCGTTTACCGTTAATACCGGTAATGATTTTTTTATCTCTGGGTAAAGCATTACGCTATGGCGTACTGACCTGGTTGACGTTGCAGGGGATAGCGTGGTGGTAAATACCGGAACAAATTTGACAGACAGTCTTAAACAGGCAGTTTCAATTATGCTTAATCTATACCCATTTAATTGCGGGAGGTCAATGTGATCCCGGATGTATCAGAAGCGCTTTCATGGCTGGAATCCCATCCTGATGCGTTGAAAGGACTGCGCCGAGGCGTGGAGCGCGAGACGCTGCGCATTACCCCTAATGGGCAACTGGCACAGACTCCCCATCCGGCATCGCTTGGCTCGGCGCTGACCCATAAATGGATTACTACTGATTTTGCCGAAGCCCTGCTGGAGTTTATTACGCCGGTCGATGACGATATCGATCATATGCTCGCGTTGCTGCGCGACGTACATCGCCATGTAGCGCGTAATCTGGGCGATGAACGGCTGTGGCCGATGAGCATGCCTTGCTACATCGACAGTAATCAGCCGATTGAGCTGGCCCAGTACGGCAGTTCCAATGCCGGCAAATTTAAAACCCTTTATCGCGAAGGGCTGAAAAACCGTTATAGTGCGCTGATGCAGGTCATTTCTGGCGTTCATTACAATTTTTCCCTGCCGCTGGCATTCTGGCAGGCGCGTCTGGGCGTGACCGACGCAGCTAGCGGTAAGACAGCGATCTCTGAAGGCTATCTACGGCTGATTCGCAACTACTACCGCTTCGGCTGGATCATTCCTTATCTGTTCGGTGCATCGCCGGCCATTTGTTCTTCATTCCTTAACGGTCGCGAAACCAGCCTGCCTTTTGAGACTTCTGCCTCCGGCATGATTTATCTGCCATACGCCACCTCACTGCGCTTGAGTGATCTGGGGTATACCAATAAGTCGCAAAGTCACCTAGGTATTACCTTTAACAAGCTGGACGAATACGTCGCCGCGCTTAAACAGGCGATCAAGACCCCCTCTGCAGAATATCAGCGGATGGGGCTTAAACGGGATGGCCGCTATCTGCAACTGAACACCAACGTCCTGCAGATTGAAAATGAACTGTATGCGCCCATTCGCCCCAAACGCGTCACCCATGCAGGCGAAACCCCTTCGGATGCGTTGCTGCGCGGCGGTATTGAATACATCGAAGTTCGTTCACTGGATATCAATCCCTTCTCACCGATTGGCGTCGACCATGAGCAGGCGCGTTTCCTCGATCTGTTCCTGATCTGGTGTACCCTGGCCGACGCGCCGGAAATGAACGCTGAGGAACTGGACTGCACTCGAGCCAACTGGAACCGCGTCATTATCGAAGGACGCAAACCTGGGCTTAAATTGGGCATCGGCTGTCGCACAGCAGAGTTCCCGCTGGCTGACGTGGGTAAGGGACTGTTTCACGATCTGCGTCGCGTGGCGGAGGTTCTGGACCGCATTAATCAGAACGATCACTATCAGCAGGTCAGCGACAAACTGGTCAAGAGCTTTGATAACCCGGAATTGACCTTTTCAGCACGCATGCTTGAAGATATGAAGCAGCACGGCATCGGCGGTTTGGGCTTGATACTGGCAGATCAGTATCGCCGCACGTTATGCGATGAACCGTTGGACGTTTTGAGTGAAGATGATCTGGCGGCAGAACGCGTGCGTTCCCTGCGCAAACAGCAGGAAATCGAAGCGGCCGATATCATGGATTTTGAAAGTTTCCTGGCCAGCAAGGCCGGGCAATGACAAGTAGCAGTAAAAAGAAAAGGCCACAGAATATGTGGCCAAATAAACATCACTGTAGACAGGGATGATGATAACAAATGCGCGTCTTTCACTAATTATGACTAGCGGCTGGGGAAAAGGTTTCCTTTGATAGCAAAAATAATTTCAAATTTTTTTACGAGGAGGTGACGAGATGCCACTCTTGGATAGCTTTACCGTAGACCACACCCGCATGGCAGCGCCTGCGGTACGTGTAGCAAAAACCATGAAAACGCCACATGGCGATACCATCACCGTTTTCGATCTGCGCTTTTGCCGGCCAAACCTGGAAGTGATGCCTGAACGCGGCATACATACCCTGGAACACCTGTTTGCCGGCTTTATGCGTAATCATCTTAATGGTCAGGGCGTGGAAATTGTCGATATTTCGCCGATGGGCTGTCGTACCGGCTTCTATATGAGCCTGATTGGCGCGCCTGACGAAAATCGTGTCGCAGCGGCATGGAAGGCGGCAATGGCCGATGTGCTCAAAGTGACTGACCAGAAACACATCCCCGAGCTTAACGAATATCAGTGTGGTACTTATGAAATGCACTCATTGACGGAAGCACAGGACATCGCCCGGCATATTCTGGATAATGATATCCGCATCAACCAAAATGATGAGCTGGCGCTGCCTAAAGACAAACTGGCGGAACTGCATATCTGACTGTTCAGCCGTTTTCACAGTAGGCGGCCTGAGGCAGTACGCGACTGCTATCATCGGGTCCATTCTGAGAAGCGTTGATTTGTCAGCGGCAGCAGCACAGCCCTCCGATACCGGAGGGTTTTTAGTTTCCAGCGGATGCAGTCAACAATGCTTCAGCAAGCGCGCAAATGTCCCCCGCAAGAGCCCTCGTAAACTCAACGAGCATCATCAACGCCATCCTTTAACGGCGTCAGCGGCGTTATCCGCACTTGCTTTATCATATTGCCGCTGACCTCGAGTATATCTATCTGGTAACTGCCGATGCGGGTGCGGGTATTGACTGCCGGGATGTCTTCCAGCTCTTCCAGCAGCATGCCGTTAATGGTCCTGGCTTCGTCCTCGGGCAGCGTCCAGTTGAACGCCTTGTTGAGTTCGCGGATATTGGCGCCGCCTTCAATCAGTACCGAACCATCGCTTTGGGGGATAACTTCTTCCGCCAGGCTCGGCGACATGGACGTGGTAAAGTCGCCGACGATTTCTTCCAGAATATCTTCAACGGTCGCCAGCCCCTGGATGTCGCCATATTCATTGACAATAAGCCCTACTTTCTCTTTATTGCGCTGAAACTTTACCAGTTGTACATTCAGCGGCGTGCCTTCGGGAATATAGTAAATTTCATCCGCCGCCCGCAGCAGGTTTTCCTTGGTGAACTCTTTCTTTTCAGTCATCAGGCGGTAGGCCTCACGCACCCGCAGCATACCGATCGCATCATCAAGATTATCACGGTACAGCACGATGCGGCCGTGGGGGGAATGGGTCAACTGGCGGATAATCGACTTCCAGTCGTCATTGACGTTGATGCCGACGATATCGTTACGCGGCACCATGATGTCGCCGACGGTGACCTTTTCCAGGTCCAATATGGAAATCAGCATGTCCTGGTTGCGTCTGGAAATGAGCGATCGAGAGGAGTTAACCACCGATCTCAGCTCTTCTTTGTTCAGCGCATCGCGCAGATTTGACGGCAGCTTAATGCCCAGTAGGCGCATGATAAGGCGAGCCATCATGTTCAGTAGCCAGACCAGCGGCATCATGACGGTCTGCAGCGGGACCAGCAGCACGCTGCTGGGAAAGGCTATCCTTTCTGGATAAAGTGCGGCGATAGTCTTGGGCAGCACCTCGGCGAACAGCAGCACCACGAAAGTCAGAACGCCGGTAGCAACCGCCACCCCCGCGTCGCCATACAGACGCATGCCAACAATGGTTGCCAGTGCCGATGCCAGAATATTGACCAGGTTATTGCCGATAAGCACCAGGCTGAGCAGACGATCGGTGCGCGACAGAAGCTTTTCAACGCGGCGGGCGGCACGGTTGCCCTGTTTGGCGGCGTGACGCAGGCGATAGCGGTTCAGCGTCATCATGCCGGTTTCTGAGGCGGAGAAATAAGCAGAAACCAGTACCATGATCACCAGGATAATCAGCAGTGTACCGGTTGAAACATGTTCCAACGTGGTATTCCTTACAGGAGAAAAAACAAACGCCCTCGAAAGGGCGCGACGCGAACCGTCAGCATTGGGCTCAGAGAACCATCACATTCTGCCAGATACGGCTGCCAAAATAAGCCAGGGTCAACAGTGCCACGCCGACCATGCTGAGCCATACCACGCGACGTCCGCGCCAGCCTTTGATGTAATGGCCCCATAAAATAACAATATAGACCAGCCAGGCCAGAAAGGAGAGCAGTGCCTTGTGCAGATTCTCTTCATCAAATATATGCTGCATGAACACCAGGCCGGTTATCAGCGTCAACGTAAGCAGCACCACTCCAACCTGAGTGATATGGAACATTTTGCGCTCTATGCCCATCAGCGGCGGCATATCGCTGGTGAATGTCAGCTTCTTGTTCTTGAGCATATGGTCAAGCCAGGCCAGCTGGAAGGCATACAGCGCGGCGATGAACAGCACCGCGTAGGAGAACAGGGCCAGGCCGATATGCACCATCAGGCCTGGCGTCGCCTCCAGGTGAGTGATGAATTCACCCGGCATCACGCTGGCAAACACCATATGGATCATGGCGAGCAGATAAACGATGGGCAACAGGAACCAGCCGCGGTTGCGGGAGGCAACGATGGTCATTACCGTACAGATCATCAGCGTTATCAGCGATCCGATATTCAGCAGACTCAGATTCTGGCCGGTCTGGACATCAAAGATGCGCAGATAGAGAAACACCGCATGGCTTATCAGCGCTACTGCCGCAGATAGCAGCGCCAGCCGGCGGGAGAGACCCTGTTTACGCAGGATACTGGGCAGAATCAGGCCAAGGCTTATTGAATAGGCGATAAACGCCAGCAGGGCAATCCAGGACATATCGCTTATAGGCTTTGTTCAAAAGAATAAGAGGCACAGTATAGCCTCAGCATCGTTTTGCTCCAACCGTTCTCGTCTTCGGGGCAGTGATCCGTATACGCTTCGTGTTATACTCATCGCAATACTGTCGCGAAAGCGGCCCGACTCCAGATTGAGTAAACAACGATGTTTGAAAATTTATCCGATCGATTATCGCGCTCGTTGCGCAATATCAGCGGCCGGGGCCGTCTGACTGAAGACAATATCAAGGATACGCTGCGTGAAGTGCGCATGGCATTGCTTGAAGCCGACGTCGCTCTGCCGGTGGTGCGGGAATTTATCAACCGCGTGAAAGAGCGCGCGGTGGGTCAGGATGTCAACAAGAGCCTCACCCCAGGGCAGGAATTCGTCAAAATCGTCCGCACTGAACTGGTTAACGCCATGGGTGCTGAAAATAACGATTTGAACCTTGCCGCCCAGCCGCCGGCAGTCGTGCTGATGGCCGGTCTTCAGGGGGCAGGTAAAACTACCAGCGTCGGCAAGCTCGGCAAGTTCCTGCGCGAGAAGCATAAAAAGAAAGTGCTGGTGGTCTCGGCGGACGTATATCGTCCGGCGGCTATCAAACAGCTTGAAACCCTGGCCGAAACCGTAGGCGTGGATTTCTTCCCCTCCGATGCCGGGCAGAAGCCGCTTGATATCGTCAACCAAGCCGTCAGGCATGCCAAGCTGAAGTTTTATGATGTGCTGCTGGTGGATACCGCCGGCCGCCTGCATGTCGACTCGGCCATGATGGATGAAATCATCCAGATCCACAGTGCGATCAATCCGGTGGAAACCCTGTTCGTGGTCGATGCCATGACCGGGCAGGATGCGGCCAATACCGCCAAGGCGTTTAACGAAGCTCTGCCGCTCACCGGCGTGGTGCTGACCAAGGTCGATGGCGATGCCCGCGGCGGCGCGGCGTTGTCTATTCGCCATATTACCGGCAAACCGATTAAATTTATGGGCGTCGGCGAAAAAACCGACGCGCTGGAACCCTTTTATCCAGACCGCCTGGCCGGCCGAATCCTCGGTATGGGCGATGTGCTTTCATTGATCGAAGATATCGAAAGCAAGGTTGATCGCGCCCAGGCTGAAAAGCTGGCCAGTAAACTCAAGAAGGGCGATGGTTTCGACCTGACCGACTTTCTGGAACAGCTCAAGCAGATGCGCAATATGGGCGGCATGGCCAGCATGATGAGCAAATTGCCCGGTGCCGGGCAACTGCCGGATAACGTCAAGTCGCAGATGGATGACAAGGTTTTGGTCCGCATGGAGGCGATCATCAACTCGATGACGCTTAAAGAGCGCGCCCAGCCCGAAATCATCAAAGGCTCACGCAAGCGCCGCATTGCATCTGGTTGCGGGCTGCAGGTACAGGATGTGAATCGTATGCTCAAGCAGTTTGATGAAATGCAGCGTATGATGAAGAAGATGAAGAAAGGCGGTATGGCGAAAATGATGCGCGGCATGAAAGGTATGATGCCTACTGGTTTTCCCGGACGTTAAGTATCGATTGCTTTTTGTCCCGAAACGAGTAAAATTTTGGGGCTTTTTATACTGCAACCGGACCTCGTTCCCCGATGAGGCCCGGTTGTTTTATTAACTAAAGAGGATGTTATGGTAACAATTCGTTTGGCACGTGGCGGCGCTAAAAAACGCCCGTTCTATCAGATCGTCGTGACCGATAGCCGCAATGCGCGCGATGGTCGCTTTATTGAACGTATTGGCTTTTTCAACCCGATCGCTTCCGGTCAGGCTGAAGGTCTGCGTTTAGACTTGGATCGCGTTGATCACTGGGTAAGCCTGGGTGCAACAGTATCCGAACGCGTTTCCTCGCTGATCAAAGACGCTAAGAAAGCGGCTTAAAAGGTCACGGTGGTAACAATGAGCACACAAATCCGTATGACGAGTCCTGACAATCCCATCGTATTGGGCAAGATGGGTTCTACATATGGCATTCGCGGTTGGCTCAGAGTGTTTTCATCCACTGAAGACGCCGAAAGCATTTTTGACTACCAGCCCTGGTTTATTAAACGGGCGGGTAATTGGCAGCATATCGAGCTGGAAGGCTGGAAACGCCATAATCAGGATTTGATCATCAAGATCAAAGGCATTGAAGATCGGGAAGCTGCGGGTCTTTTGACGAACTGTGAAATACTCGTCGACTCAACGCAACTGCCGGCGCTGGACGCAGGCGATTATTACTGGAAAGACCTTATGGGTTGCCAGGTAATCACTACTGCGGGTTATCAGCTCGGCGCCGTCATTGATATGATGGAAACCGGTTCTAATGATGTCATGGTTGTCAAAGCCAACCTGAAAGATGCCTTCGGCATCCAGGAGCGGTTGATACCGTTCCTTGACGGCCAGGTTATCAAGAAGGTCGATATTACCGCGCAACTGATTGAAGTTGACTGGGATCCGGCTTTCTGACCGGTAGTAACCGGTAATAATGAGTGGAACGCTGTTATGTGGATTGGGGTAATAAGCCTGTTTCCTGAGATGTTCCGCGCAATTACTGAGTACGGGGTAACTGGCCGAGCAGTGAAAAACGGCCTGCTTAATGTGCAGTGCTGGAGTCCGCGTGATTTCACCCATGACCGGCATCGTACCGTGGACGACCGACCTTACGGCGGCGGACCGGGCATGCTGATGATGGTGCAGCCCTTGCGGGATGCAATTCACGAGGCAAAAAACAAGGCAGGCGAAGGGGCGAAGGTGATTTATCTCTCCCCTCAGGGACGTAAGCTCGATCAGCAAGGCGTGAGCGAGCTGGCCGGTAACCCGAAGATGATTCTGGTTTGCGGTCGTTACGAAGGTATAGATGAGCGCGTTATCGCCGCTGAAATTGATGAAGAATGGTCAATAGGCGATTTTGTGCTCAGCGGTGGTGAGTTGGCGGCTATGACGCTGATTGATTCGGTATCCCGGTTTATTCCAGGCGTACTGGGTCACGAAGCATCCGCGGCCGAGGACTCATTCGCGCAGGGGTGGCTGGACTGCCCCCACTATACCCGCCCAGAGGTGTTAGAAGGTGTGGAGGTACCGCCGGTTCTGCTGTCGGGAAATCATGCCGAGATTCGTCGCTGGCGTCTGAAACAGTCTTTGGGCCGTACCTGGCTTCGAAGGCCTGAACTTCTGGAAAGCCTAGCTCTGACTGACGAGCAAGCAAAGTTGCTGGCGGCATTCCAAAAGGAATATCGGTCCGTGCAGCAAGACGATTAAAGGGGATTGGCACTGATTGCCTTTCAACCTGAAAACTCAGTTTACCTAGGGTAAGAGACTTATTATGAGCAACATTATCAAGCAAATCGAAGAAGAACAGCTGAAACAGGACGTACCTTCATTCCGTCCGGGTGATTCCGTGGAAGTTAAGGTATGGGTTGTTGAAGGTAGCAAGAAACGTCTGCAGGCATTCGAGGGCGTGGTTATCGCTATTCGTAACCGCGGTCTGCATTCTGCTTTCACTGTTCGCAAAATTTCCAACGGCGAAGGTGTTGAGCGTGTATTCCAGACGCACTCTCCGGTAATCGACAGCATTACCGTGAAACGTCGTGGTGCCGTTCGTCAGGCCAAACTGTATTACCTGCGTGAACGTACTGGTAAGTCTGCCCGTATCAAAGAGCGTCTTAACGGCTAGTACGCTTTCGCTACATCCGAAAGCTTTTAGTTATAGAGGGTTAGCCGCGAGGCTAACCCTTTTTTTATGCGCTCGACGCGGTACCAGACCAACTATCAGGCTTTAAACTGCCCAAGATAGCGCACGTCATCGGCGGCAACTACCCGGAATCTGGATCTCGCAGCAGTGACCGGTTAAACGGAGTGACATACCCTGTCATCTGAGGCAGATACCGGCTAATCCCTGGCGAATAACCGACAGTGGCAGCTAGAAACTCAGTAACCTGAAGCAGATAATGGTCATTTTTCTGCATGTATAGGTAATACCAGCATAGATGAAGCAAGTGAGTCGCGAGGCTAACGAACCAACTGCTGCATGTTACTGCTTACCTGCGTTAGCTCGACGATAAGCGGCTGCAGCTGTTTCTGGATCTGGTTGAATTTATCCAGCGTTTGCTGATCGCTGAACTGAACGGTATTGCCGATAATCTTAACGTTGTCACCCTGTGATTTTATAAAGTCAGCTTTGGCGACCACCAGCGTCAGTACTTTTGGCAGCAGAGTGAAGACCTGCTCAGCCAGTATATCTGGCTGCACGATCACTTTGTCGTAGGCTCTGTCATAAACGGCCTTCAGGTCATCAGGTTGCTTGAGAGCCGCATGCTTCTTGTCAGTATCTGCCCGCAGCTGGACTAGCTTTTGCTGCCAGGCGGTGCTGTCATTAGACATTTTCTGCAACTGGTCACGTTTAGCCAGCAGTTTATCTACTGATCCCACATCACTGAGGCTGATAAATGCCGGTGCCAAACTCCCGTTCATTTCTTCATTCATCGCCTTATGAAAATCCGTGATGATGGCATAATGATCTGCATAGGGGCCAAAGGCCTTTTTATCAGCTTCGGTTAATTGAGGCACGGCCATCTGTGGCTTGGCGATAACCCGGGTCTGCAGGAAATCGATAAAGGCTTTACGCTGCTCAGGCTCTTTATCGCCACAACCGTTCAGGGCAACCAGCATCGCCAGTAGCATTAAAGGCATTAAAACAAAACGGGTGAGGGTCGATCCTTTGAATAGTGTATTCATTGTTAATGATATTCCGTTTGATAAAAAAAGCCGTAATGGCGTGCTGCGCAATACGGCGCTGACAGGGTCAATTGAAAACATTAATAAATATATATGATAATTAACCCGCCTGATGTTGCTGGGCAGAGAATGAGATTAATCCCGCAGGCCAACATACCAACGGGTTAACATACCAACGGGTTAACAGGCCAACGGGGTAACAGGTCAACGGGGTAACAGGTCAACGGGTTTATAGGTCAACGGGCTGAGCAAAGTTCTGGCTTATTGACCTTCAGGGTCGACTTTTTGTTGCCATTGGTCCCTCAGTCGTTCCGCATTATCCACCCCGTCGCAACTGGCAGGGAAGTTTTTACCTTGCTTTCCCCAGGCCAGCAGCGCCGCAGGCTGGCAAAGGGCTTTCTGGCCAGCGCTGTATCCTTGAAGATATTCCTCACGATTGATTTGCGGATTGCCGTACCATTCGGCCAAGGTATTGTTATCTTTGACGATTTTACCGGTTGATGCATCCTGGTATCCTGCCTGGAACCATTGCGATCCGGCGGGGGCGTCAGCACTGAGGTGAGGAGGAGTGCTGCAGCCGGCCAGAATAAAGCCTGCCGTACAGATCAAAATGTATTTATTCATGCTTATCATCTTTTAAGTGACCTGATGGTTTTATCAATCATAGGGTGTCGGCCGGTAATATGCGACAGCTATTGTCAGGAGGTAAAAAGGTGTGTGGTATTCATCCGTCAATGTTATCGGCAGTTGACTCGATGGAATGTAAAATGTCGAAGTGAAGGTGTGTAAATTTAAGTTTACGACGGCTTTTTTGAATGGCGTTAACGTTATGGTTGTGAAGGTTTTTTTATGTTGCATTGTTTTTTAAGATATTGATAATTAACTATTTTATTCAGTTTTCCACTGATGTTTATCACTGGAAGCCAAGGGTGATGCGGAGTTAGGTCCTCGCACAGAGTTCTGGAAAAGTAATGAGATATTTACAGTTATGGATTGTAACCTTTACATTTAATGGTATGGTATATCCCATACAGCGGCGTCCACTCTCGAGTGACGCAGGCGAAAGAACTCACTTAGTCAGGATATTTTCCCATGCAGAAAGATGCACTCAATAACGTCAATATCAGCGCCGAGCAGGTAATGATCACGCCGGAAGAACTTAAGCAGCAATTCCCCCTGTCTGAGGGCGAGCAGCAGGCTATCGCTTCGGCCCGTCAATCCATTCGCGATATCATCCATGGCAGGGATCCGCGTCTTCTGGTGGTTTGCGGACCATGTTCCATCCACGATACCGACGCGGCACTGGATTACGCTCGCCGTTTAAAACAGCTCTCCAATGAGCTGGGTGACAAGCTGTTCATCGTGATGCGGGTCTATTTTGAAAAACCCCGCACTACCGTGGGCTGGAAGGGCCTGATTAACGACCCATACATGGATAACTCCTTCGATGTCGAAGCAGGGCTCAAGATTGCGCGCGGTTTGTTGCTGGAACTGGTACGTATGGGACTCCCCCTCGCCACCGAGGCGCTGGATCCCAACAGTCCGCAATATCTGGGCGATCTGTTTAGCTGGTCTGCTATCGGCGCACGCACGACTGAATCGCAGACCCACCGTGAAATGGCCTCAGGGCTTTCCATGCCGGTGGGCTTCAAAAATGGTACCGATGGCAGCCTGGGAACGGCTATCAATGCTATGCGCGCCGCCGCCATGGCTCACCGCTTCATGGGCATCAATCAGTCAGGACAGGTGTGCTTGCTGCATACGCAGGGTAACCCGGATGGTCATGTCATTCTGCGTGGCGGCAAACAACCCAATTACCATCCTGAAGATATTCTTGATTGCGAAGCTCAAATGTCAGGCGCCGGTCTGCATCCTGCCCTGATGATTGACTGCAGCCATGGTAACTCGAACAAAGATTACCGTCGTCAGGCCGAAGTGGCTGAATCCGCGCTGGCACAGATCAAAGCCGGTAATCGGTCCATTATCGGATTGATGCTGGAAAGCCATATCCACGAAGGCAATCAGTCATCCGAGCAGCCGCGTGCAGCAATGCGCTATGGCGTTTCGATAACGGATGCCTGTATCGATTGGCAAAGTACTGATACCCTGTTGCGACGCATGCATAATGAGCTGCAGGATATTCTTGCCGGGCGGCTGACAGGAGAATAACGGGTATGGTAGCGGAGCTGACGGCGTTAAGGGATAAGATTGACGAAGTTGACCAAGGATTGCTCGCCTTGCTTTCCCAGCGGCTTAAGTTGGTGGCTGAAGTGGGAGAGGTTAAAAGTCGCCACGGTCTGCCGATTTATGCGCCGGATCGAGAAGCGCTGATGTTGGCCTCTCGCCGTGAAGAAGCCTTGGCCCAGGGTGTACCGCCGGACCTGATTGAAGATGTGCTGCGCCGCGTGATGCGTGAATCTTACAGCAGTGAAAACGACAAAGGGTTCAAAACGCTTTGCCCGCAGCTCGGTCCGGTGGTGATCGTCGGCGGCCGTGGTCGTATGGGTTGCCTGTTTGAAAAAATGCTGACGCTATCAGGCTACCAGGTCAGGATTCTGGAACAGGAGGACTGGCCGCAGGCACAAACACTGCTGGCTGATGCCGGCATGGTGATAGTCAGCGTTCCAATACATCTGACGATAGACATCATTCAACGCCTGCCGCCGTTGCCGGATGATTGTATTCTTGTCGATTTGGCATCGATCAAAAATGACCCGCTGCAGGCAATGCTCGCTGCTCATAACGGTCCGGTACTTGGACTGCATCCGATGTTCGGACCGGACAGTGGCAGCTTGGCCAAGCAGGTGGTGGTTTATTGCGACGGACGTCAGCCCGAAGCCTATCAGTGGCTGCTGGAGCAAATCCAGGTCTGGGGTGCCATACTTCATCGCAGCAGCGCGGTTGAACATGATCAGAATATGGCCTTTATTCAGGCATTGCGTCA
The DNA here is from genome assembly GCF_004343195.1 of Biostraticola tofi. Lineage (GTDB taxonomy): Bacteria > Pseudomonadota > Gammaproteobacteria > Enterobacterales > Enterobacteriaceae > Biostraticola > Biostraticola tofi. The sequence goes on from NZ_SMCR01000002.1 coordinate 685,183, forward strand.
CTTTGCGACCTTTGCCTACGGTTATCACTTATCAGAAGAAAATGTCGAACTTGAGCAATTGCTGGCTTTATCTTCACCGATCTACCGGCTGGAACTGGCGATGGTCGGCAGACTGTTTGCGCAGGATCCGCAGCTGTATGCCGATATCATCATGTCCTCCGAGAGCAACCTGGCGCTTATCAAGCGTTACTACCAGCGTTTTGGCGATGCCATCCAATTGCTGGAAAGCGGTGATAAACAAGCTTTTGTCGATAGATTTGAGAAGATCGAACATTGGTTTGGCGATTATGCCCAGCGCTTTCTGGAAGAGAGCCGGACGCTGCTGCGTCAGGCCAATGATAGCCGTAGCTGAAAATGTCGGGTTATAGGGGACCGCTATAGCAAATGGCGGCCGTGACTGAGAAATACAGGTCTACACCGGCAGCCCAATCCCGAGACCGCCACCGCTAATATTCCCGCCTATTTCCTGCTGTGTCGACGGCGGTGCCTTTAAGGCCGCCATCTTCCGAGGGATCATCCGTTAAGGTGAACGAAGCGATGTCGAAGATGCAAGGCCTGGCGGTGGCGGTCTTTTCTAGTGCGGTTCGACGGGTATAACGTTCTCGCTCGGATAACAGCCTAAGACTTTTAGCGAGCGGGTGATTTCCATCAGTCCCGCCAGGGCTCTGCGCATCTCGGCGCTACGGGCATTAGCCTGCACGTCGATATAGAACATTTCCTCGTGGGGATTACCATGAATAGGGCGCGATTCCAGCCGAGTCATGATGATTCCCTGCTCACGCAGTACCAGTAGTGCCTCCACCAATGCACCAGACTGCTGCCCAGTTGCCATGATAAGCGTTGTCTTGGCCGGCACCTGTTCAGACACGTCGATAGCCTTGCGAGCCAATACAATAAAGCGGGTAAAATTTTGCTCCTGGTTAGCCAGGCTATGCTCCAGCACCTGCAGACCATAGAGTTCGCCACCTGCGCCGCTGCCCAGCGCAGCGGCATGAGGCGATTTCAGCGCCGCCACTTTTTCCATTGCCGCAGCGGTACTTTCACAATACTCAATTTTCCAGTGAGGAAAACGATTGATAAACTGGCTGCATTGCTGGAACGGCTGAGGATGGCTATAGACCACGTGGATATCATCCAGACGTGTTTCGCCGCTGACCAGTACGCAATGGTCAATATTATTAGTCAGTTCACCCACCAGCGACAGATGTGTATGTTGCAGCAGATCATAAACATCATTGATTGAGCCAGAACTGCTGTTCTCAATGGGTAATACGCCGTAGTCGGCTTGCCCGGTTTCAACCATTTGAATGATATCGGCAAATTTTTGACAACCGCATTCCAGGACATTATCGAAATACCGTGCCCCGTACTGACGCGCCGCCAGATGGGAATAGGAGCCTTTCGGACCCAGAAAGGCAACCCTGGCCGAAGGCTCATGGTCGGGATTAAGACGGGTCTGCAACAGAGCCTGCTGTGTCAGTACAGAATCTTCAATGATTAACTGAAACAGGCGAGTGACATAGAAAGCATCAAGGTTACGTTTTTTTCCCTCCGCCACCAAGTATTCGAGCAGATCGCGCTCCCTGGATTTATCGCGAATCGGCCGGTGGGAATCAATCTTGCTTTTAGCCACTTCCAGTGCAATCTCGCGCCGCTCCGACAGCAGCGCCAGCAGTTTTAAATCTAATGCGCTTATGCGCTCGCGCAGCGCTAATAAAGGATTATCATTCATTCAGTTTTTACCTTAGCCGCAATCATAAAAAAAGCCTCCGTTGTCGGGAGGCTTTTTTGTTCGTCTTCGCATTCTTTCTCACATGACGACAGGCCTCCCATTTAGGGGAAGATAAAAAAGGATGCGAAGAGAAACGGTGATGAAGACATGTTTTCAGGGCCCTGTGTGTCATTAAGAGGTTTACATTAACCGTTGGCTTTTAATTCTGTCAATATAAAACGCGCCACCGGGGCGCGTCTGGGTAATTAAGCTGAAGCCATCGCCGTCAGGCAGGACCATTGCATTGTAGATTGCCGGGGCCGGTCAGGGCGGATTATTCCTCTTCCAGCACAAAAGCGGACGTTTTCACGCATTCTGCTGCGCGGCGTGCTTCACCTTTATGCTGAACCTTGTTGAGCTGGCGCTCAAGCTTGTTAATCAGCTCATTTACCGCAGCGTACATATCGTAATGATTGGCACTGGCAACCAATTGTCCATTAGGGGTATTCAGCGTGGCATCAGCCACAAAGCCCTGGGGCTGCTTGGAGAGGATGATATGCGGGTTGATCAGTTGGGTCTGCCATTTGACCAGCTTGGCCAAGCGTTCCTCGACGTGCTGACGAATGGCCGGAGTGATGTCCATTTGTTTGCTGGTGATATTAATGATCATATCAAATACCTCTCTGTTGTCGTCTCGGTAAATTAAGCATAACCCCTGGTAGGGAAATATGTGTGATCTGACGCGATTTATTTCGGCGATTGGAGGCACAGAAACTGTTTTTGTGAACCGCTGGGAGGAACTGCTGGAAGGGCCTTGAGTGTTGGATTCAAATCAGTCATTATTGAATGGATGGTAGCGGTGAAGGTGAGCCAATCAGTCTTGATTTCTTCTGTTTAACGACAGATGCTGCCCTGCTTCTGCTTCTGCTTCTGCTTCTGCTTCTGCTTCTGCTTCTGCTTCTATTAATTCATCACTGCCTAACTGCCTAACTGCCTGCTAAATGCTCCCTTTCGCCTACTCGACCAAAGCAACATGTACGCCGCAGGTACTTTAGCAAAACGGTTTACCGATATGCCTTCCCCGGAAAGTCCGTTTTTGAAGAGGTATAAGTGTTGATAGCTTAACGGTAAAGTGTAAGTGCGAGCGAATTGCCCCCTGAATAGCGCCCCTGTTGAATAAAAACGGCAACCCGCAGGTTGCCGTCGAAAAACGCTGACTGAAGACATCAAGCCGGGTTGGCGGCGATGATTTTTTCCACTTTGTCAGCCTGCCCGTTCAGGCGCAATTGCTGATAGGCTCGCTGCATCAGCGGCAGTGCATCGCGGGTTGCCTGCGCATCGGGAAAATCACGAAGCATTTGTTCAACGCGATTCACAACCGCCACATATGCGCCACGCTTGTTGTAGTACTGAGCAACCGCCAGTTCATGCTTGGCCAGGCGATCTTTCAGATAAACCAGACGTTTGGTGGCATCCGTGGCATACTGGCTGTTCGGATAGCTGCGTAATAATTGTGTGAAATCTTTGAATGCCGCACGGGCATGCTGAGGATCGCGATCGGAACGATCAATTCCAAAGAATCCCTGCAGTGTGCTGTCATCTAGCGCCATATCCGTGAGACCGCGCATGTAAAGTACATAATCGGCGTTGGGATGGGTAGGGTTCAACCGCAGAAATCGATCAATCGAGGCCTGGGCCAACGCTAAGTCCGCCGATTTATAGTAGGCGTAAATAAGGTCAAGCTGAACCTGCTGCGCATAGGGACCGAAAGGATAACGGTTATCCAGCGCTTCCAGTTCCTTAATCGCTCCACTATAGTTGCCGTCCTGCAATTTCTGCTGTGCGGACGCATAAATCTCGGAGGGCGGATTGTCGGGAACGGCATCCTTGGTACTGGAACAGCCTACCAGCACCAGGCTCAGTGTGGCAGCAGCCACCAGATATTTCATACGCATCATGACGTTTTGCTTATCCTCAGAGTGTTTTTCCAGGAACTGTCCGTTAAGCTCCCGGTCGAGACCAGCTACAATAGCATATTATTTTAAACGGCATTGCCGTGAAAACCTAACGTTAACGAAGAAGCTGCATATGGCACAACAACAACTCCTCACCGGCACGGTGAATGAATCACAACTAGGCCAACGGTTAGATCAGGCTTTGGCTGAAATGTTCCCTGATTATTCCCGATCTCGCATAAAAGCCTGGATCCTGGATAATCGGGTCAGTGTAAACGGGCAGGTCTGTGCGACGCCCAAAGAGAAGGTGCTTGGCGGAGAACGCGTTGAAATTGATGCGGTTATCGAAGAAGAAACCCGCTGGCAGGCACAGGATATCGCCCTGAATATCGTATATGAAGACGATGATATTCTGGTAATCAATAAACCGCGCGATCTGGTGGTACACCCTGGAGCCGGTAATGCAGACGGCACAGTACTGAATGCCTTGCTCCATTACTACCCGCCGATAGCCGACGTGCCGCGAGCCGGTATCGTTCATCGACTGGATAAGGATACCACCGGTCTGATGGTGGTCGCCAAAACGGTTCCGGCCCAAACCCGGTTGGTAGAATCGTTACAGGCCCGCGAGATTACTCGCGAATATGAAGCGGTTGCCATGGGCAACATGACCGCCGGCGGCACGGTTGAGCAGCCGATTTCGCGCCATCCGACCAAGCGCACCCATATGTCCGTGCATCCGATGGGAAAACCCGCTGTGACGCATTATCGCATCATGGAACATTTCCGTGCCCATACCCGGCTGCGGCTGCGGCTGGAAACCGGTCGTACCCATCAGATCCGTGTGCATATGGCTTACATCAATCATCCGCTGATCGGTGATCCTCTTTACGGCGGCCGTCCTCGTCCTTCCAAGGGAGCAACCGAGGAGTTCAGCAGGGTGCTGCGTGGCTTTGATCGGCAGGCGCTGCACGCAACCATGCTCAGGCTTTATCATCCCATTACCTCCATAGAAATGGAATGGCATGCTCCGTTACCTCAGGACATGGTCGATCTTATTGAAGCACTCAAGGCTGATACCCTGCTGTTCAACGAGCAGAACGGCTGGTCATGAACTCGCTGATTTTCCCTGAATGGCCGGCACCGGCCAACGTCCGCGCCTGTTCAACTACCCGCATGGGTGGCGCAAGCGTTGCACCATGGCAGTCATTGAATCTGGGTTCCCATGTCGGTGACCAACCAGCAACGGTGGACCAGAACCGCCGTCGTTTGATCGAAATGGCCGGATTGCCCGGGCCGGTTGACTGGCTGTCCCAGGTACATGGCGTCGATGTCGTCACCCTTGATGGCTGCGGCAGCGGCCATCAACCGGGCGATGCGGTTTATACTCGTCACGCAGGGCAAGTCTGCGCGGTGATGACTGCCGACTGTTTACCGGTGCTGTTTTGCAATCAGGCCGGCAGCGAAGTGGCTGCCGCCCATGCCGGCTGGCGAGGACTTTGCAACGGTATTCTTGAAAAGACCCTATCGACTTTTGCTGACCATCCGGGGCAGATCATGGCTTGGCTGGGTCCAGCCATTGGTCCTCGGGCCTTTGAAGTGGGTGCCGAGGTCAGGGACGCTTTCATCGGCGTTGATGCGGCAGCGGAAGCCGCTTTCGTCGCTTCGGGCAACAAGTTTTTAGCAGATATCTATCTTTTGGCCAGATTGAGGCTGAAGGCCGCCGGCGTAAGGCAAATTTATGGTGGAAATCACTGTACAGTGACTGAAACTGCATTATTTTTCTCCTATCGGCGTGATGGAATCACCGGACGTATGGCAAGTTTGGTCTGGCTGATATAATCTCTCTCCCCAAGACGGTCCAGGATGGGTAACAAATATCATCCAACTTATTGGCGAAATATCCTTGAATTTTAAATAAACGACCTTATTTAATCTCCAGAGTAGCAATTTTGACCAATGTGGGAGGAGTTATGCGTCTGGATCGTCTTACCAATAAATTCCAGCTTGCCCTCGCCGATGCCCAGTCCTTAGCACTTGGGCGCGACAATCAGTTCATCGAACCTTTACATCTTATGCAGGCCTTGCTGAAACAGGAAGGCGGCAGCGTCAGGCCTTTGCTGCAATCGGCCGGCGTCAACGCAGCTAAATTCACTATCGATGTCGAGCAGGCTTGTGAACGTCTGCCCCAGGTCCAGGGTACCGACGGCGATGTCCAACCTTCGGCCGACCTCATCCGGGTGCTTAACCTGTGCGACAAATTTGCCCAGAAGCGCGGCGACAGTTTTATTTCATCTGAGTTATTTGTCCTGGCTGCCCTGGAGTCGCGTGGAGCCCTGGCGGATTTACTGAAATCGGCCGGCGCGACCAGCGACACTATTACCCAGGCGATAGATCAAATGCGCGGTGGAGAAAACGTGAAAGAACAAGGTGCAGAAGAGCAGCGGCAAGCTTTGCAGAAATACACTATCGATCTGACCGAAAGGGCAGAGCAGGGTAAACTGGATCCGGTTATCGGTCGTGACGAAGAGATTCGGCGTACCATCCAGGTTCTGCAGCGCCGTACAAAAAATAACCCGGTCTTGATCGGCGAGCCCGGCGTCGGTAAAACCGCCATTGTTGAAGGGCTGGCCCAGCGTATCATCAATGGTGAAGTACCTGAGGGCATGAAAAACAGTCGTGTGTTGTCGCTGGACATGGGGTCGCTGGTCGCCGGCGCCAAATATCGCGGCGAATTTGAAGAACGTCTCAAAGCGGTGCTTAACGACTTGTCCAAACAGGAAGGCAATATCATCCTGTTCATTGATGAACTGCATACCATGGTCGGCGCCGGCAAAGCCGATGGGGCGATGGATGCAGGCAACATGCTGAAGCCGGCACTCGCACGCGGCGAGCTCCACTGTGTTGGCGCCACCACCCTGGATGAGTATCGCCAGTATATTGAGAAAGACGCGGCTCTTGAGCGCCGGTTCCAGAAAGTGTTTGTGGCGGAGCCCAGTGTTGAAGATACCATCGCTATACTGCGGGGCTTGAAGGAGCGCTATGAGCTCCATCACCATGTACAGATAACTGACCCTGCTATCGTTGCCGCCGCCACGCTGTCGCACCGTTATATCGCTGACCGACAGTTGCCGGACAAAGCTATCGACCTTATCGACGAGGCGGCTTCAAGCATCCGTATCCAGATTGACTCCAAGCCTGAAGCGCTGGATCGGCTCGAACGCCGGATCATCCAGTTGAAACTGGAGCAGCAGGCGCTGAAAAAAGAATCTGATGATGCGAGCCTCAAACGCCTGTCGATGCTGAATGAGGAACTGGATCATAAAGAGCGGGAATATTCCGAGCTTGAAGAAGAATGGAAAGCTGAAAAGGCTTCCCTGTCCGGTACCCAGACGCTAAAAGCTGAACTGGAACAGGCGAAGCTGGCTATTGAACAAGCGCGTCGCGTTGGTGATCTGGCCCGCATGTCTGAGTTACAGTATGGGCGTATTCCTGAGCTGGAAAAACAGCTCGCGGCAGCAGCCCAGTCTGAAGGCAAAACCATGCGCTTGCTGCGTAACCGCGTTACCGATACTGAAATCGCTGAGGTATTGGCGCGCTGGACCGGTATTCCGGTATCAAGGATGCTGGAAAGCGAGCGGGAAAAGCTGCTGCGTATGGAGCAGGATTTACACCAGCGCGTTATCGGCCAGAATGAGGCGGTAGAAGCCGTATCGAATGCTATCAGGCGCAGTCGTGCCGGACTTGCCGATCCTAACCGTCCCATCGGGTCATTTATGTTCCTTGGGCCAACCGGGGTAGGTAAGACCGAGCTGTGTAAAGCGCTGGCGACGTTCCTGTTCAACAGTGATGACGCCATGGTGCGGATAGATATGTCCGAATTTATGGAAAAGCATTCGGTATCGCGTCTGGTTGGCGCTCCTCCGGGATATGTCGGTTATGAAGAAGGTGGCTATCTGACCGAGGCGGTGCGCCGTCGTCCTTATTCGGTCATCTTGCTGGATGAAATCGAGAAGGCGCATCCGGATGTGTTCAATATTCTGCTGCAGGTGCTGGATGACGGCCGACTGACAGATGGCCAGGGACGCACGGTTGATTTTCGCAATACAGTGGTCATCATGACATCGAATCTGGGATCTGATGTTATCCAGGAGCGATTCGGCGAGATGAATTACCAGCAGATGAAAGATATGGTTCTGGGAGTGGTCAGCCATCATTTCAGGCCGGAGTTTATCAACCGGGTCGATGAAGTAGTGGTATTCCATCCGCTTACTCGTGAGCACATTTCCAACATCGCCCAGATTCAGCTGCAGCGACTGCACAAACGTCTGGAAGATCGTGGTTATAGCATGACCTTAAGTGATGAAGCGCTAGACCTGCTGGCTAAAACCGGATTCGATCCGGTATATGGAGCGCGTCCTCTCAAGCGCGCCATCCAGCAGGAAATCGAAAACCCCTTGTCCCAGCAGATCCTGGCCGGGACCTTGATTCCAGGGGTGCCGGTACGTCTGGAAGTCAAAGATGATCACATCGTTGCCTTACAGTAATAATTAAGGTGTTATCCATGGTGCAAGCTGCCAGGCCTGTACCATGGCCTTCCTTTCCCACTCCAGCAGCGCAAACTCAGTCTTAGCGACATTCCGCAGCATCAATATGTTGCCTCGCCGCTGATGTTTTGAGCCGACTGGGCATGTCCCAAGGCCTAATCGTTGGGAAAAAGAGCGGTTTGTTCTAATTCTGAGCGGTTGGCCGTATTTTTAAAATTAGCGCTTGTCATGCCGCAGGAAGTCCCTATAATGCGCCTCCACTGACCGGGAATAAGCGCTTCGACGCACCGGGTCGGGAAGGGAAAAGCGCTTCGGTGAAGCAAATAAAAGCTTGACTCTTCAGCGGGAAAACGTAATATACGCCACCCGCGCCACGTGAGTTTTTTCACGCTGGCCACGCTCTTTAACAATTTATCAGACAATCTGTGTGGGCACTCACAAGACGATATCAGATGTAAAAAATATCAAGTCTTGAAGAGTGAACAAACAGTAA
>NZ_SMCR01000003.1 GCF_004343195.1 Biostraticola tofi
TTCCATTGGGTGATCTGCTCTGGATACAGACCTTTTTTACGGCAGTACGCCGCAATGTCGGTCTCACTGAGTGTGGCGGTCTCGATAATCACCGCTAAGCGGGCTTGCGCCGGCCACTGTTCGCTGTTTTTGTCTGCACCCGGCACCGGTTTCCCCTCTGCTTTAGCCTGACTACGCCAATTATACAAAGTAGCTTCCGATATCCCTTCCATTTGTGCAACTGCGCTGACCGTCATGTTATACGGAGGAAGGAGTTTAGCCAGTGTGGCCGCCTTTCGCTCCGGTGAAATGCGCTTCATAAAATGTCCCCATCGCCCCATTAGGATTTATGATGGGGGTGACAAGTATCCTGACACTAGGGGAGATTACTCGACGATATTGACCGTCTGGCCCTGATACTCTATCCGCTGCGCCGCCACGATTTTACAGCGCTTACGGGTTTCCATTTCACCATCGACCCTAACCAAACCTTCGGCGACCGCAATCTTTGCTGCCGCGCCGCTGTCACACCATCCCTGAAACTTCAGCAAATCACAAAGAGCGATATGCGGGTGACCTTCTAATGAGAATGTTTCCATGTTAATCCGCCTTCAGGATTGCTTGTCGTGATAATCTTCGCAGGCCTGCAGCGTATTCTGCAGCAACGTTGCAACTGTCATCGGCCCTACGCCGCCCGGTACCGGGGTAATCCAGGATGCCCGTTCAGCCGCGACGCTGAATTCAACATCACCGATCAACTTGCCATTGTCCAGCCGATTGATACCTACATCCAGCACTACCGCGCCTGGCTTTATCCACTCTCCGGGAATAAAACCGGGTTTACCGACCGCCACCACCAGGATATCGGCGTTTTCAATATGCCGCTGCAGATCTTTGGTAAAGCGGTGGGTCACTGTTACCGTACAACCGGCAAGCAGCAGCTCCAGGCTCATCGGCCGACCGACGATATTCGATGCGCCGACGACCACGGCATTCTGGCCAAAGGTATCAATGCCGCACCGCTCCAGCAGAGTAATAATGCCCCGTGGGGTACAGGGGCGCAGCAAGGGCGCACGCTGGCACAGGCGGCCGACATTGTATGGGTGAAAGCCGTCCACATCCTTATCAGGCGCAATGCGTTCCAATACGTTGATATTGTCAATGCCGGCAGGCAAGGGAAGCTGGACCAGTATACCATCGATGGTTTCATCGGCGTTCAGGGTGTCGATAAGCTCAAGCAGTGCTGATTCTGAAACGGTATCCGGCAGATCATATGAGCGTGAAATAAAGCCTACGTCTTCACAGGCTTTTCTTTTACTGCCAACATAGATTTGTGAGGCCGGATTTGCTCCGACCAGCACCACCGCTAAGCCCGGAGCGCGCTTGCCGATACTCAGGCGTTTTTGCACCAGACCAGCCACTTCATTCCTGACCTGCTGCGCAATCGTTTTCCCATCTATAATTTTTGCAACCATCTGAATTGATAATCCATAGTTCATTCATGCTGTGATAGGCGCTATTTTGTCAGAAGCGCGGCCTGCTGTCAGGCACTGAATGCGATACAATTGCTTAGCAGCTGAGCAGTAAGAAGAAAAGCCATTGACTAGGCCCGCTCGCTACGTATAATCCAATCCGCATTATGCAGCAGCACTTGCCCCTGTGCGCCCTTAGCTCAGTTGGATAGAGCAACGGCCTTCTAAGCCGTAGGTCACTGGTTCGAATCCAGTAGGGCGTACCATTTAAACTCAATGAGTTACATGTCATTTGTTCCGATCTGCTTTTCACTGTGGGACAGATTTGGGACACGTTCGTTAAAAATAACGTCAATTTGCCTCGCGTGTTCAGTCAAATGATTCGGTGCCAGATGGGCATATCTGCGCACCATTTCTATACTCTCCCAACCTCCCATTTCCTGCAGCGCCGACAGCGGCACCCCGGATTGAATTAACCAACTCGCCCAGGGGTGTCTCAGATCGTGAAAACGAAATCGGTGATGCCTGCCCGTTTAAGTCCTGTTTTCCACGCGCTATTATCATCCACCCTCATTTTTCTCACTGCATCCGTCATTGAGCCATCTGATCGATGCCATGCTTTCGTGTGCACAAACGCAAAACGTGAAGATTGTGGCAATATCCCGCCCAGAAAAGTGCTCTAAGAAGAAAGAGATCTTCGGTTTGTCATCGTCCGGGCTGCGCTTGGTGTCCTTTTCATCCAGCCATCTGATACAGCACTCTTCAAAACTACGGACGGGTAGGTCACCTAATTGATCAACCCGCCACGCTTCCGATTTCAATCGGTCGTGCAACTTTTGTGCTTGCCGCTTGTCCGTTGTGCCAAGCGATTTCCTAACTCTTTTGCCTGTCGGTGTAAATAAATGACAATGCCAGACACCTCCCCTGAGGGTGATCGACCTGATGCTGCTCCTTTCGGTATGCAATCATCCCCGCTCGCTTTGCGAGTTTGGGGCGGATTGGCCAGGTAATTAATACAGGATTATTTCAGGATGAGATATTTCTGTGATGGCCGGGATAGTCGAGCGGTTGAGTAGGTAAGTTAAAATGTCATAAATTCTCCCTCTGATGTATGATCACTGCAATTTAGCATCCTCCAGAGGGGTATATGAAAGGGAAGATCAGAGTAGAGGCGTTAGATGGGTTAAGGTTTTTTGCGTTTTTGATGGTGATAATGTACCACTACATGTTTGCCTCACCACTGTCTGGACTTTTACCTAAAGAACTTGCAGTGAGATCATTTTTCTATGGTGATTTTGGTGTTGATTTGTTCTTCATCATTAGCGGAATCGTAATATCACTCTCGTCAGATGGAAGAAAGCCTTTCGACTTCATCAAGTCCAGGATAAACAGGATTTTGCCAACATTTTTTATATTTAGTGTTGTGGCTCTCATATTTAGCATTTCTCTTCCTATGGTTGAGTTTAAAGAGAGAGCCGAATCTCTAATTTATAGTCTAACTTTTTTCCCGCAAGCATTCGGCCATTCATTTTTCAGTGATGTATATTGGACAATACAAAAAGAAGTAACTTTCTACATTATCGTTTCCATAATGATGGTTTTTGGTGTCTGGGAAAGTAACAAAAGGAATTTCTGTTTTGCTTGGTTATTATTAGCATTTGCAAACCAATATGTTATTTCATCTTCTTTAATTGAGTATCTATTTATAACAGAATATGCAGGTCACTTTATAGTTGGAATTGCAATTTATAACATAAGCAAGGATAGGGTAAATCCTTTAGATATTGCCATAATCGCACTTGGCTCAATTCTTATTTATAGTCGCATGGTAGGATTCAACCAGCATTCTCAATCAAGCTTCGGGTACTCTGTGACAAATGCCTCTCTGCTACTTTCTTGCCTTGTGTTGATAACACTATCCTGGTGTGCATTCAACATAAAAGAAGTAGGGAAACATTATTCTACTGTAAAATTCTTAGGTGCAATGACGTACCCGCTTTATCTAATACATGCCGACATAGGATTTTGGTCTCATGCTATATTCGAGAGGCTTATATGGAACAAATACCCAATAACTCAATCATTAGTGGGTTACAAAACAACCATAGTAATAGCTGTTTTCACATCATTTGCAGTATGCGCAATTTACATAAAGTTCTTTGATAAATTAGTTATCAGTAAATTCAATAAGATATGGCTAATACTGCAAAGATCTAACAGGAAATAAAATTGATATATATTGCCCGAGTGGAGTGGGATGCAATTGACAAGAGATGATAAGCGATTAATTATACTGTATGTCCAAACAGTATCGAGGGCTTATCATGGGTTTCCCATCTCCGGCAAACGACGACATTGAAGACAGAATTTCGCTCGATCAGCTGTGCATTTTGCGGCCTTCATCCACGTATTTCATGAAAGCTGTGGATGGTTCGCCGCAACACGGTATATTGCCGGACTCGCTGTTAGTGGTAGACAGGGCCAGAACGCCTGTTGATGGATCTGTCGTCGTGGCTGATGTTGGCGGTGAGCATATGCTGTGCATGCTGCAGCTATACCCATCGCCTGCGCTCAAAAAACTGGACATGCAGAAAGCTGTGAGGCGGCTAACAGAGGATTCTATCTCTGATGAAGCGGCGGTGATTTTTGGCGTTGTGTCGTATTCAGCCAACAGCACGCCATGTTTCGAGTTCGAAGACAGGCCGTGCATGTGATCGTTAGCGTGGGACACTTTTGGCACACACAAAGGGTTGTAGTGTTTTACAAGCCTTTGCATGTTTTTGCATCGTGGGACGTGTGAGCGCGTATTGATGCGGTAAGTTACTGTGTTAAAAGGTAAATCTAGGAACTTCTAAGCCGTAGGTCACTGGTTCGAATCCTGTAGGGGTTAAAAATCACATCGATTTGCCTCGCGTGTTCAGTCAAATGATTCGCTGCAAGGTGGGCATACCTCCGCACCATTTCGATTGACTCCCAGCTGCCCATTTCCTGCAATACAGATTTTGGCACCCCGGACTGTATTAACCAGCTTGCCCAGGTATGCCTCAAGTCATGAAAACGAAAGTCAGTGATGCCAGCTCGGCGAAGGCTAGTTCGCCAGGCTGTGTTATCATCAATCCGCATCTTCCTCACTGACTGCGTCCTACTGCCGTCAGTGAGGAAGATGCGCTGAGATGCACAAAGACATAACGCAAATTACTGTCTATCTGATCTTTTAACACCTTAAGCGCAGTATCTTTCAAAGCTACACCTATCGCTTTGCCGGCCTTGGCATTCTCTGGGTGTAAATAAAAGCCCGCCGAAGCGGGCCAGAACAGGGATTAATCAATCAAGCTTGTCTCATAAGGAATGACTAACTTCCTGACTTGCTTTTTTCCATCACTCTATCTTTTTTGTATCAACTATCTTAAGCCCCTTGAAATTTAAATCGTCGGGGTTTGTTATTTTATTAATAACGTAGTTCTTCAAGTATTCATCAATTTTATTATCTATTTTTATATTTTTAGCTGTCATTATTCGTTGCGGTAAAGCCTTCTGGTTTGTATTTTTCACACGCCAGACATCAACCATTCCAGGCTTCACTTCGTCCAAATAGCACATTACGCCAGTCCCTGGCTTGCGACTCCAGGCGCTTCTTGTGCCGCACTGGCTCCCGTCTGCGGCCTTAATTTCAGGACAAGGGCAGGGGCCGGTGTAGGTGATATGTCTTTTCAAATACTCCCTAATGATTTCCGTTTTAACCTCATTGTCAGATAACATTGGATTTGCAATGGAGAAAGAAGATATTGATGTCATTGAAATAAATAAAAATAGTATTTTTAACATATAATTCCTTTTATGTTCAGAAGAAAAGCCCGGCATGGGCAAGCTGAATGTAAAAGGTTTCACTTAATATGTGAAGCTGCTTCAGGTTTAAATTTTAACTGCAGCTAAAAACGTGTTTCATGTTTAAAAATTGTTGGGATTGGATTAATGTAAGCATTGAATCCATGTTCTTCCTCCTCAGGGATTCGCCAACCGATTTTGCAAGCGCTAAAATACCTCTAACGTCGTGGGTCCCTGCGATTACTGCCGCCGTGCTGGCGTTTCTCAGCCCAATATCCGGTGTTGAGGTGGATTTCTCCACCCGTGCGCTAATAGCCCCTCAGAAAGAGTGCTGGATATGTGGTTTGTCGAAAACGGAGGCGCGAAGTTCTGGCTCAGTGTGCTGACAGAGCTCAAACCGCGGGGGCCTGCACATCCCTGATTGCCTGCGTGGACAGCCTGAATGGCTTCACGGATGCGATAAACAGCGTTTAGCCACAGACACCTATCCAGCTGCGCATCATTCATAGGGTGCGCAACAGCCTGGAATACCTGTCATGGAAGGACTACAAGGCCGTCACCGGCGGGTTAAAACGGTATAGCAGGCTCCGACGGAAGCAGCCGCGCTGATGGTGCTGGATGCGCTCGGGGACGTATGGGATGACAAATATCCGCAAGGCAATTTACACTACGAATGCCACCGAGTCGCTGAACAGTGTTAACCGGGCAGCCATCAACAAGCCAGCGGGGTTCCCGACAGACGACTCGGCGCGAAAAGTTATTTATCTGACGATCAAGGATGCGTCAAACAAATGGAGTATGCCGATCCAGAAGGCGGTTTGCCATGAGCCGTTTTTTTATCGAGTTCGGTGACCGCTTGAACTATCACTTTCAATACGGTGACAATAATACAGAGTTATTTGCAGGGTCATGATCTCAAAAAATGCATGGCTTTAACATGGGGGTATTTACAGAATTATAAAGTTAGTGGTAATATTTTCATACATAATGATTCATCATGGTTAAATTCTCTCATGAAGTTAACTGCCGCTTTAATATTAGGATTCGCATTTTCATTATCGGCGCAAGCTGCAGTGTATAAGTTGCATATCCCAACTGATATAAAGGCAGAATATACTGTGCTTGAGAAGGGAGGCAAAGGGAACTTCAAGGCGATAGTAACTAAAAGAGTTGGGCCTTCAGGCACCTCATTTTCTAAACGGCTATACGATTGTTCAAACCATACCGTCAAATATCTTGGTGAGGGTGACACCTTTGAAGAAATGCAGTCATCTTCCCCACATTCTGATATGGCGCCTATATTTGATGAATCAATTGCTGATTATGTTGGTAGGGAAGCATGTAAATAGCGCTGAATATCAAATGAATCCGCTGCGCCAGTTGCAAAGCGACAATTAACCGCTTACAACAATTTAGGCCTTCATCGCCATGGAAATGGACCGCGACAAAAAGTCGCGGTGAAGCCGAAGAAGGCCATAAGTGACAGCGCAGGGATGATTCATGGCACGGGTTCAATTCATCGGACAAAATGTCAGGCAGCAATTGACAGACCAAGGTTTGACGCCGACAGTCGCGCAGGGATAAATGAGGCCGTATGATGGCTAGCGCTGCTGTTCTTAAGCCAGCCAATAGGAGCAATGTTTGATGATCTGAGCAGCTTCCCTTAAGTCATCGAGATAGTAGATAAGAGTCGTTCTTTTATGGAGATAGCCATAAAAAAAACCGCTATAGGCGGCTCGATTAAGTCGATAAATTCAGATATGGTTTTCGCAATTAGGCAGAGTCTTGTCAATAATCAGATTACCCTCAGCACGGTAGCCAAAGGTACCGAAGATAAAGGCATGATTCAGTTGTGTAACGACTACGTCACTCAGTCCAACTGCGCACTTATCTTTTTCGATAGCCCCGTCCATCGCTGTTTTCATATTCGGAATGCCCAATGGGAAAAGCACAACCGGATACTTATCTTCACCAGTAACACGCGGTCCTTTCAAGAATTTTGCAGCATTAATGTTATAGTTCTTGGTACTACCTACCGTCGCCTTCATCATGGCATCGTCAGGATGAATAATAATGCAATTGTCCAGGCAGGGGTTTTCCGGCGAAACAGGTCGCCCAAGACATATACAACTGGAATGACGGTAGGAGTACTCTCATAAATGGGAAAGCGCAGTTGTACTCATCCCGATCAACATCCCCCTCGATGTGACAAATCTATTTATAAATGTAGATAAAGAAAATAACGATAAAAGCGCGAAAGCTCTTTGCCGCCAAAGATCAGCGATATTATGGGTAATTTGGCCATCGATACGTGTGATGCGGCTCATTTTTAACGGTCGCTTGAGAAATAACCGGATGGCGCCCGATTCTCGCCTGGCCAGCAGGCAGGTAACTTACGCGAATTATGGGCTTGAGTCATTTCAACATGCTGTTCACATGCGGGTCCATGTGAACAGATTTCTCAAAGGGCGGTTCAGGGTCAATCGATCAATAAACGCAGGCCGCTCTCTAGGTCAAATAGATGGATTTTATCCCGGCAGGGGTAGAGCTTTAGCGTCTCTCCCGGTGCGCCGTCAAAACTGGCGTCAAGCCGCACGCAATAGTCCTCGCCGCCGTGGCGGAAATAGACCAGCGTTTCCTGGCCCAAGGGTTCCACCACATCCACCGTCACTTGCAGACAGGCATTATCATCGCCGCTCAGTGTCCAGTGTTCCGGGCGAATACCTACCGTCAACGGTTTTCCGACCTGCAAGTCCGCCGGGAAATGCGCCGTCAGCAGCGGTAACCGGATATCACCGGCCAGCATAATGGTGGGGGTCCCTTCAGTGAGGGTCAAGGTAGCCGGAAAAAAGTTCATTGCGGGCGAGCCGATAAAGCCCGCGACAAAACGGGTATCGGGAGAATGGTACAATTGCTGCGGCGGGCCGTATTGTTCAATACGGCCGCCGTTCATCACGACGACAATATCTGCAAGGGTCATCGCCTCGGTTTGATCGTGAGTGACATAAATGGTGGTGGTGGGTACGGCCTGATGCAATCGCTTAATCTCAGTACGCATCCTGACGCGCAGGCTGGCGTCAAGATTGGACAACGGCTCGTCAAATAGAAATACCGCCGGACTACGCACCATGGCACGGCCCATTGCCACCCGCTGCCGTTGACCGCCAGACATGTTGCGAGGTTTGCGATCCAACAGGGTTTCTATATTCAGCAGCTTGGCGATATTGTCGATACGCCGGGCAATTTCCGCTGCGGGCAGGCGGCGCTGCTTCAGGCCGAAAGCAATATTCTGCCGCACTGTCATATGAGGATAAAGCGCATAATTCTGGAATACCATGGCGATATCCCGCTCCGCCGGTGGCAGTTGGTTCACTACCCGATCACCGATGCGAATTTCCCCCCGGCTTATATCCTCCAATCCGGCAATCATTCTGAGCGTGGTAGACTTACCGCAACCGGACGGTCCGACCAACACGACAAAAGCATTATCAGGAATATCCAGACTGATATCCTGCACGGCGTGATAATTATCATAAAACTTGGCTACCTGGTGCAGCGACACTTTCGACATAAAAACCGTTTCCGCATAGTGGTTTCGTTTCATTACGCCGGCCCCTAGGCGGACCGGCAGCGACAGGCTTATTCACATACCAAAAGTTTATCAGCCGCCAGCCAGCAAGGTGGCAGGCACAGCGGCGTGTTGGATAAGGGCAGCACTGATGGTCGTAGGGCGACGCCCAGTTCCTGCTGCACAAAACGACGTCGTCCCTCAATACGCATCCATACATCTGGGTAGGCCTGGCTAAGCGCCAAACGCAGATCAGCGTCGGCAAAGGTGACTGCATCCTCGCAGTTAAGCGCCCAGCCCGCTGTCATCGGAGTCGGAATCACATCCACCTGAAATGGCATGCCGGAACGGATACATTCAGTCGATCCCGGCCGCACCGGTGTGCTGACCCATTCATCATGGCCCACCAGATGTCCGGGGTTAAGGGCTGAACTGAGCCCGCCCAGCGCGAGAGCGTCATTGACTCGTCCGAATAGTTCGCCGCCGCTTACGCCGATATCCGCTGTTTCATACCAGGTCAGCAAACCCTGGAAGTAGGCCTTGGCAATGGCCGTAAAGCGCTCATTTTCGGTTGCCAGCAGGCCGGCGCGAGCAGAAAGACCGCCCCAGTAGCTCACTGCCGTGGTGACCCCATCGCCCTCAAGTAGCCGCCGCCCTCCAGGGCTCGCCAACCCCACAACCGGCCCTTCGCCGGGACGGCTGGAAGAGAACATCATGTGGGTGTTCATGACTTCGCCGGCGTAGCCCATGCGTGCGGCGGCAGCCATTTCACTCTCACCCAGTCGCGTGCCGCAAACGATGCGCCACACTGCGGCCGATGCCCTGGCCGCTCCCCATTCCTGGGCGGCAATCTGGTGCACATCCACCACCGCCCGCAGTCCAGTTTCGGGGTGCATCAACACAGGTGTGGCGTCACTCAACGCCCGAGGATCCTCCAGCACCGCTCGCAGCGCGTCTACGACCAGCGCAGAAGCATGGAACGAGGGCAACGCGCCATGCCACTCTTCCTCCTGCAGGCATTTCCAGCCCACCAGTCCGGCGCTTTGGCTCGGGGCCATGCCGGCCTGGCGCAGCACCGCAACCAGGTCCGATTGCCGGGTGCGATCCTGTCCTGACAGGCTCATGGTCTGGCTCAAGAGGATGTCGATCCCAGCCAGCCCGGCGCGAGGAACATAACTTAGACCTTCATTACCCGTAATAACGATGCGCTGGCCTGCCGGGCCGAGCAATAACAGTGCTTCTTCAAAACGCGGTTCAAAGCCGGAAAGAAAGGCAATATTAGCCAGATGCTCACGATCGGCATACACCACCAGCCAGTCACAACCTGCCGCCTGCCAGGCTCGCTGGCATCGCGATTCATAAATCTCTGGCGGGATTGGGGGGGCAGTTTCCGGCACACCGAAGTCAGGCAGAGTAACGGAACGCAGATTAAGTTTACGCATAGTCGGGACCTCCTGGTAGCGGGGTAGTGTAGGTGTTATCAGCGGCGGACCATTGCCCTTCCGGGTCAAGCGGCCAGCACGGTCGCGGCACCTGACTGAAGGACAATCGGCGCACATCCAGGTTGGCGGCACCGTCGCTCATCAGTAAAATATGCCGGGCAACGATGTCCTCCAACTGTGGATGCAGGTAGCCGAGCTTAACAACACAGACCTTGTGAACCAGGGGGTCTATGCCCATCATCGTGAAATGCGCTGGCGTAGTAATGCCGATGGATGCCGCATGGAACGTTGCCAGCACGTGGCCGATGCGCACCCGCGCCCAGGCAGCGCTTTCCCGTAGATATGGCTGAAAACCATCGGGGCGCAGCTCGTCGTCTACGGCTTCCACTACCGCTGTGACGTGCCTGGCTGTTGCCGGGGCCGAGCGGTGCTCCGCTCCCAGAATCAGCTGTACGGTGGCACCGACTCCCGCCTGGTGGCATTGCCTGACGATACCGGGAGCCGTGATGCCCGCCACGACGACATCAGTCAGTGCGGGCTCATCAAGCACAGCCTGTAATACAGTCGTCAAATCGCCATAGGCTCCGGCTGTAGTATTGTCACCGGAATCAGATAAAAACAGGGGGAACTGAGGGGCGACGGCGGCGATCTTCAATCCTTCCTCTATATTGGCCGTTTCCATCCGCAGTATAAAATCTCGTCGGCGTTCCCAGATATCATCGGCCAGTTGCTGCGCCAGCCGGGTAGCCAGCGCCAGATCATCTTGCGCCGTTACCCAGACGGTCATGCCTACCCAAGGACGGTCGTTCCAGGCAAATCCCACCAGAATATTGGCATCCATAATGCCCGGCAGAGCGTTGATTTCCGGCAAACGGGCATAGAGTTCCTTGCCGGGGCTGGCGGTGGTAACCGACTGTTCACCCGGAATCAGCATCGGGATACGCACGGCGGCAATTTTAGGCCGCTGGCCACTGTGAAGGATGTGCAATAACTGATGGGCTGCGCGATATCCGGTTTCCTGATCGTCGCGATGAGGGGCGGTGCGCAGGGCGCTGATGGCATCGACCACCTTCAGCATTTGCGGTGTAATATGGCCGTGCAGGTCCAGCGCCACAGTGATAACGGCACTGGCGCCGACCACTTCCCGCACCGCAGCCGCAAAATCGGTATCGGCATGGCAATCCAGCCCCTGCACTTCCATGGCCCCGTGGTTCGCCAGCACCACGCCGTCCAATGCACCCGCTTTGCTTAGTCCCTGTAGACATTCTGCTTTTACCTGTTGATAAATCTCAGCGGTAAATCCGCCGCCCGGTAATGCGGTCGCCCACATAATGGGGATGATTTCCACATCCTTTTCTTCGCGCAGGCGCTGTTCAATGCCGCGTACCAGCCACAGGCCGGCATCAAGCATTTCCGACCCGCGTTTAATCTCCATGGTGTCGGTCAGCACAGGTGAGCGCAACAACGCTTCGTAAGAGATACCCAGAACAGCAATGCGTTTCATGAATCATTTTTCCTTTTGGTAGACGTGACAGTGTTAGCCAAACAGCGTTTCTGAGGCGTCCAGACTGGTGAAACCCTCCAGCGCCAGTGCAACCCCACCTGATGGCACCGAAGCGGTGCTAAGGCGGGAAATAATGATATTGACCTGAGAAAGCATTGCCGGCAGAGCATTCTCATTGAGTGAACGCCGGACCCCTGGCTCCAGCCATGGCCACAGCTGCGCCAGCGTGCCGCTCAATACCACGGCCGGAGGGTTAAGCGCATTGATGAGGTTTGACAGAACCAGCCCCACATAACCGCCGGACTCATCCAACAGCCCCTGAATTTCGCGGTCACCCGCGTCAGCGGCCGCCTGCACATCCGCTAGCGAGGCGATACCTGGTGCGCAATACCCGGCGCGTTCTACCAGAACCCCCGGCGATAAATAGGCTGATAGACACCCCATCGCACCGCAATTGCAGGGCCGGCCATTGGCTATCACTTTCTGATGTCCCAGTTCGCCGGCAAAACCGGATTTACCGCGATAGACCCGGCCATCCATAAACAGACCGCCACCAACGCCCGACCCGCCCTGGATCAGCAGGAAATCGTCGATGCCGGCGCAATCGCCAAACAAATGTTCGGCCAGGGTGGCAGCATTAGTATCGTTATCCGCCTGGACCGGCACGGACAGATGGGGAGCCAAGAGTTCGGCCATGTTTACATCGCGCCAGTCCAGGTTTGGGGAATAGACCAGTCCTCCGCCCATCTTTACCAAGCCGGGCAGGCAGACGCCCACGCTGCGGATCTCAGCGGCCGGCTGCGGCTGTCCCTGCATCAGTGCCGCTATGCCCTCAGTTAACAGTGGACTCAATGCCGCAGGCTCGACTGGTAAAGGGCCCTGCCAGCTGTCCAGCGGTTGCCCATCAAGCGTCGCCAGCACCAATACCAATTGCTCAAATTCAAGATGCACACCCAGCAGGAAGCCACTGCTCATGGAAATGCGCAGACTCTCCTGGGGACGGCCCCTTGTGCCGCGCGGCTGCCCTTGTGTGCGTTCGACCAGCCCCATAGTTTCGAAGCGCTTGATGATTACCGATACCGTTGATTTATCGCACCCCGTCAGGACACCTAACTCCCGCTGGGAGATATTAGGGTGGGCGCGTAAGGCGTGGAATATCTGGGAAGCATGTATCTGACGAAGATAAGTTGGATTCATAAATTTGACGGCACGGTAATTAAATTGAATTTCAAACAAAATATGAAACCCTTGTCAGCAAGTCAATATCTTCAACAGTCACCCAGAGTTGTTAAATGCAGTAAATACTGCGTTTGCGATGAATATTAGTATTTAAATCTGTTTAAGTTGACTCTTTGCCGTGTCTTACACCTAGGTTGAGCAATAAAAAATCCACCAGTCCTGTATTTCCGGATATAAGCAAAGGGTATGTCGCCCTCAATTGACTCTCCGCGCAATGTTCAGCTACGTTATGTTTGTACCTAAGAATTATTACTCGGCGGCCTTCTTTCGATTCATTTATTCATTCAGGAGATCCACACAATGAAGCCTGGTATCACTCTGGCCGCGGCCACCCTGATTACCGTCTGTGCGTCTGGCATTGCTCAGGCGCAATCCGCTCCCACCAGCGAGGTCTGGACCTATTGGGGATCGGGTTCTGAGCTGGCGGCAATCAACGGGCTGATGGCGGTATCTAACAAAATGTATCCGGAAACGCCTATAAAACAGCGGTCGATTTCAGGAAGTACCACTGAGATGCGTCAGGCGTTGCAGGTGGGTTTTTTGGGTGGCAATATTCCGGCCGTCTGGCAAAGCGCGCTGGGGCAGGAACTGAAAAACTTCGTCGACAGTGGCCGGTTGGCACCGGTGGACGATATCTGGCAACAGGTAAAGGGTGACAGCCTGTTTCCTAAAGGGCTGGCGCGGGTGGTCACCTTTAACGGCAAGCATTATGGCATTCCCCTTAATATGCATACGGTCAGCAATATTTTTTACAACAAACAGATTTTCGACAAACTTCATCTGACGCCGCCTAAAAGCTGGGAAGAATATAGCGCCGTGAGCAAGGCCCTGAAAAACGCGGGTTATGAAGTGCTGGCTAACGCGGGCGGCAACAACTGGACCGCCTATAACCTGTACGCGCCACTGGTCTCGACATTGGGCTCCGACGGTTATTACCGGTTGGCCAGCGGCGACATGCCGTTTAACAGCCCAGAAGTCCGCAAAGCCTTTGTGTTGTTCACCGAAATGTATGCCAAAAACTACATGAAAGACTGGAGTGGATACACTTGGTCCAGCGCCGCTGATCGCCTGGTCCAGGGTAAGGTTGCGATGTACCAGATGGGCGACTGGGTTGCCGCCTATCTAAAGGAAAAGGGTATGCAGCCGGGAATAGACTTCAACTTTTTCCCGGCGCCGGGTCTTTCCGGGGCTACCGTGGTACAGGTAGACGTATTAGCGCGCGCTGAAACCGGCAACGCGATCAAAAACCAGGCCGGGAAAAACTTCCTGCTGGCCGCCGCCAGCGCTGAAGGCCAACGGGCGTTTAATGGTCCCAAAGGCTCGGTTACCGCCAATATGACGGTTGATGACAGCATCTACGATACCATCGGCAAAAAAACCTGGGGAGAGCTTCAGCAATCTAACCAGCTGCAAAAGGTACTGCCCAACTTCAAATTTTTGCTGCCGGTCGAATTGAGTGAGGAACTGGGCAACCAAATTGCCGCCTATGCGCAAAACCCAAGCCCGGAGGGGCTCGACGCTATGCTGAATTCGCTTGAGCAGCAGCGGCAAACGCTTAAGAAAGATGAAGGCGTGTTCGTTAAATGGTAACTGGAAACATTCTGTAAGGTCCGCCGCGCGTCTTCAGGTAATCACCCGAAACGCGTCGGACTAATTTATGAGGAGTTGCGTAACATCATGCCACTTTTGCCCACCCTTTCTGCCCGCAGACAGCGCAACCTGACTTATGGCTTGTTTTTACTGCTGCCAGTTATATTGTTTGTCGCCTCTTATCTGTACCCCATTTTTTATACCTTCAATCTGTCGTTGCATGACTGGGATGGCCTTTCGCCACGGCAACGTTTCGTGGGGCTGGATAACTACACCAGCTTGCTCTCACAACCGCGGTTTCATCATGCCGTTCTCAATAATATTGCCTGGTTGGCTTTCTGCCTGGTCGTGCCAAGCCTGGCGGGACTGGGGCTGGCACTTTTGGTGGATGGTAAGTTGCGCGGTGAAAGCCTGTTTAAGCTGGCCTTCTTTGTGCCCTATATTTTTATGCCGGTAGCGGTAGCAGCCATTTGGCGCTGGCTGTACCTGCCGGATGGCGGGCTGTTCAATACGGTAATAGCCAAACTGGGTTTTCCCGAGCAAATGCAGAACTGGCTGGGCGATCCGGCCATTGTCAACCTGTCGGTGATGCTCGCCGCACTCTGGTCCGGGACGGGTTTTGCCTTCATTGTTTTTCTGGCTGGCCTGCGCAACCTGCCTTACGAATATCTGGAGGCGGCCAGGGTAGATGGGGCGTCACGCTGGAGTATCTTCTGGCACATCATCATCCCGCAACTATGGCCTTCGACCATTCTGGTGGTAGGCATTTTTGGCATCGACGCCATGCGCTTGTTTGATATCGTCTGGTCAATGACTGGGGGAGGCCCCTCGCGTGCCTCTGAGGTGCTGGCCACCCAACTGTACGATGTGGCTTTTGGTCAGTTTAAAATGGGGATGGCCAGCGCGATTGGCATATGCCAGCTGTTGCTGGCGGCGCTGTTGATCCTGCCTTACATCATCTATATCACCCGACGCGTAGAGGAGTTGAGCGAATGAGCACGGTGACCTTGGCTGTCAAACCACTACGACTGTTACGTTACAGCGCAGCAACATTGCTGGCGCTGCTGTTTGTGCTGCCGCTGCTGCTGGCGCTGAGCGCATCGCTGAAAACGCCCGCGGAGCTGGTAAATACCCTGACTCTGCCAACTTCATGGTACAGCGGTAATTTCTCCACCGGCTGGCAGCAAATTGGCGTCAGCCTGCTGAACAGCATAGAAATCACCGTGCCAGCAGTGATACTGTCAGTGCTGATTGGCTGCATCGCGGCCTTTCCCTTGTCAATGCTGCCGGTAAAAAGCAGTCGGTGGATTTACCTTTTTTTGTTGAGCGGCATGTTTGTACCTTATCAAATTGTACAAATTCCCGTCTTTTTTATAATGCATCAACTTGGCCTGTACAACCATATCTCCGGGCTTTGGTTGGTACATGTGGCCTATGGTGTGCCGGTCTGTACGTTTTTTATGCGCAACTTCTTCGCTACCGTGCCGCGCGCCATTTTTGAAGCGGCACAGCTGGATGGCTGTCGGCCAACCGGTTATTTTTTCAAGATCCTCCTGCCGGCTTCGCTGTCGGGAATTGCCGCGCTGACCATAGTGCAAAGCCGATCTATCTGGAATGACCTGCTATTCGCTATGACGTTGACCAACAGTGACAGCACCATGCCTGTGACTGCCAAGCTGAATGGTTTTATCAGCGCTGTTCAGGTGGACTATGGCGCATTGATGGCATCAACGTTGATTTCAGTGCTGCCCATGCTGCTGGTCTTTCTCTGCTTCCAGAAGGCGTTCGTAAGGGGGTTGTTGGGAGGTAGCTCTAAATAACAGTCGGATCTGCCGGCCGGGTGGCAAAAATAGGGCAGCTGCTGCCCTTTACACCGCTTCCGGGTTTAACTTGGGTAGGTTGCCTAAAGAAGTGCTCGGGTAACATTTTTAGCTTATCTGTTGAACTGAACGCCACTCACGGCAAGGTGATGCAGTTATTGTCATATAAGTGTCATTATTACAGAGCATGCTATCTTCGCAAACACAAAAACAGAATCTTGCCTGTCATGCTTATTGCCCGCTTATGGCGGGCATTTTTTATGTATGATCAACCAGCAGCAATTCGACCCCTAAATCTTCCAGTCCTTTACGCATTTCGTCACTGATAGCCGTGTCGGTGATAAGAACATCGATACGGGCAGTGTCAATGATCCGATGTAAACCTACCCGATTGAATTTACTTGAATCAGCCACTGCAATGATGCGTTTGGATACCTCACACATACGACGATTCATACGCGCTTCGTTCTCGTGATGGGTGGTAACGCCCTGGGTCAGACTCAGTCCATCAACACCGAGAAACAGCATATCAAAATGATAATTATCTAATGACAGTTCTGCCTGGGAGCCGTAGAACGATTGGGAGCTGCGCCGCAGATGGCCACCGGTAAGCAACAATTCGACGGCAGAGGCATTCAGTAGTGCGTTAGCCACATTCATCCCGTTGGTCATCACAATGATATCCTGCTTGTCACCCAGTTGCAGTGCAATTTCGTAAGTGGTCGTGCCTGAGTCGAGAATGATCGTACTGCCGGCAGTGATCATTGAAGCTGCTTGCTGCGCTATGCGCTGTTTGACCAGCAGATGCTCAGTCTGCTTGGCCTCGATACTGCGTTCGCTGGCCATGGTCGGGGGTTGGCAAATCAATGCGCCGCCATAGGCGCGGGTAGCCATTCCGCGTTTTTCCAGGAAAGTCAAATCGCCACGAATAGTCACAGTGGAAACCTGGAAGCGGGCTGCCAAATCACTGACCTGTACCGCCCCTTGGCTTTTCAACAGCGAAATGATTTTTTCTCGCCTTTCACTGGTACTGCGTACACTTTTTTTCTCGATCATAGTCTTCGTAGGACGTGGTTAACGTGTTTGGGAAGTTGAACCGGGATTGCGTATGCCGCTGTATAACCCGACACCCGGACATTTTCAGTTGCGCAGGCTGCCCAACCTATTCTTTGTTACGAAGGCTATCATACTTACTGCTTATGGGCGAAGAATCCATTGCCTTTCCTTTTCTTGTGTTTCCTTCACTGCCTAACCGAAAGTTATCAAAGATAAAAGCGGCTTTCTCCTGACCTGGGAAATAAAACGCAGATCACACTATTTCGTTATGTTTGCCTTGATCGCAATATTCTTTGTTGATATTTCCATTTCCTTTCATTATGGTCTTTATTACCGTAATTTGAAGGTTAAGTGAAATGAAACGAAAGTTAAAGAGGCTACATGGCAACATTGACTGAATTAATCGCCAGGCATAAGCAGGGTGAGCATGTGGGCATCACTTCAGTATGTTCTGCCCATCCCTGGGTGCTGGAAGCCGCCATTCTGTTTGCTCGTGAGCAAGGTACCGAATTACTGGTTGAAGCGACATCCAACCAGGTTGATCAGGACGGTGGCTACACCGGCATGACGCCGCAGGATTTCAGTGATCATCTTCGGTCGCTGGCGCAAGCGCTGGATTTCTCGCCAGACCAGTTGATTTTGGGAGGAGATCATCTTGGCCCGAATCGCTGGCAGCATATGCCGGCGGAACAGGCGATGGCACGTGCCGAGGTTTTGGTTGAGCAGTACGTGGCGGCTGGGTTTCAGAAGATCCATCTTGACTGCAGCATGCCGTGCGCCGGTGACCCGCAGCCTTTGACCGATGCTATTGTTGCTGAACGCGCGGCGCGTCTGGCCCGTGTCTGCGAGCAAACCAGCCAGAGAGAATTTGGCGCATGCCAGGTGGTGTATGTCATTGGTACTGAGGTACCTGTGCCGGGAGGGGCAGCACACTCTCTGGATTCTCTGGCTGTCACATGCGTGGATGCCGCAGCACTGACGCTGTCGACGCACCGTCAGGCGTTTGAGCGGCTAGACCTTGGTCACATCTGGCCGCGGGTGATTGGCTTGGTAGTTCAGCCAGGCGTGGAATATTCCCATGACGGTGTCGTCGACTTCGAAGCCGAAAAGGCAGCATCTCTTAGCGAATGCGTCAATCACTACCCGCACCTGGTATTTGAAGCGCACTCCACCGATTACCAGCAGCCTGAAGCTTATCGGGCTTTGGTTAAAGGCCATTTTGCCATCCTCAAAGTGGGACCCGCACTGACCTTTGCCCTGCGCGAAGCGCTTTATTCCCTGGAAAATATCGAGCGTGAATGGGTGCCCGAGGGGCAACGCAGCGGCCTACGGGCCTGCCTGGAGCAAACCATGTTGGCAGCGCCCAGTGCCTGGCAGAAATATTACCGCGGCACCGAACAGCAGCAGCATTTTGCTCGTCATTTCAGCTACTCGGATCGCTTGCGTTATTACTGGCCGGATAAGCAGGTTCAGGCAGCCGTAGACCTTCTTTTGGAAAACCTCAATCGGCAGCCACTGTCACAGCCATTATTGAGCCAGTATCTGCCGATACAGTATCGCCGCGTTCGCAGTAAGCAGTTGCGTCCGGAGGCCCGAACCCTGGTGCTGGACGCCATCACCGATGTACTCCGTGAGTACGCCGCGGCCTGCCGCTGTTAACGAAGCTTAAGGGAAACACATTCATGCGTGAACAAAACACGGTTTCTTGCTGGACCGAGCAGGAGATTCGCCATCAGCCACAAATGTGGCTGGAAACCGCCAGCGCCATTGTGGCGATAAGAAAGCAGATAGATGCTTTTCTCACCCCCCTTCTGTCGAAATCCGGAATGAGGGTAATCCTTACCGGGGCGGGCTCTTCTGCTTTTATTGGCGATAGCCTGGCACCGATCCTGGCCCGCTTGCTGAAAGTGCCGGTGAGCTCGGTTTCAACCACTGATATTGTCAGCGATCCAGCCGGTTTCTTGCCTTCCTACTGCCCTTTACTGCTGGTGTCTTTTGCCCGCTCAGGCTCGAGCCCTGAAAGCATAGCCGCGCTGACAGTGGCGGACCAGCGCAATCCGGACTGTCACCATCTGCTGGTGACCTGCAATCCCAAAGGCGAACTTTATCAAAGGTATCAGGGCCGTCAGAACGTGCTGGCGCTGCCGCTGCCTGACAAAACCTGTGATCGGGGTTTTGCCATGACCAGCAGCATGACCAGTATGCTACTGGCCTGTTTGTCGGCATTCGGTGGGGAAGGGGGAAGCCTGCCTGCCATCCAGGCATTGGCGCAAAGTGTTTTCTCTTTAATAGACACTCAGCAGGATCTTACCCGTTCTCCGTTGCAACTGGGCGGTGTTAACCGGGTTATCTGGCTGGGAAGCGGCAGCCTGCAGGGCATTGCCCATGAATGCGCCTTGAAACTGCTGGAACTTACTGCCGGCAAGACGGCGGCGTTCTATGAATCGCCGGTCGGTTTTCGCCATGGCCCCAAATCTCTGGTCGATAAAAATACCCAGGTAGTGGTGCTTATCTCTAATGATCCCTATACCCGCCGTTATGATTTGGATTTGCTGGCGGAACTGCGTAAGGACGGCGTGGCGGCCAGCATCGTCGCTTTGGCTGGCGCCGCAGCGCCGGAAATAGAGCAAGGGGATCACTGTTATCTGCCTGCGGCAACGGATTTTTCCGACGGTCAGCTGGCCGTTGGCTTTCTGGTCTATGCGCAGATTTATGCCCTTTCGCAATCCCTGCTGCTGGGCATGACGCCCGATAATCCTTCGCCGGAAGGGCGGGTAAACCGGGTGGTTGAAGGTGTGAATATCTACCCCTGGAACGAAAGCAATAGCCCAGTCAGTGAGGAATAATCATGGCAATCATTTCAACTAAATATTTGCTCGACCGCGCCCGTAAGCAGGCCTGGGCGGTACCGGCGTTTAATATACATAACGCAGAAACCATTCAGGCAGTTCTTGAGGCCTGTCAGGAGCGGCGCTCGCCGGCAATTCTCGCCGGCACACCGGGCACCTACAAGCATATCGCCTGCGAGGAAATGCTGGCGCTGGGGGCGGCTTACTCCAGCAGCTTTGATATGCCGGTAGTTCTGCACCTGGATCATCATGAGTCCTTTGATGATATTGCCGCCAAGGTTCGGGCCGGTGTCCGCAGCGCCATGGTGGACGGTAGCCATCTGCCGTATGAACAGAACGTCGTCCTGGTACGCCAGGTGGTTGAATATTGCCATCGACACGACTGTAGCGTAGAGGCCGAACTCGGCAGGCTGGGGGGAATTGAAGACGATCAGCATGTTGACGAGGCCCATGCATTTTTAACCGATCCCGAGCAGGCGGTCAGTTTTGTCAAGCATACTGGCATCGACAGTCTGGCGGTGGCGATAGGCACGGCTCATGGGCTTTATGCCCACCGTCCCAAAATTGACTTTAGCCGACTGGATCAGATTGGCAGGCTGCTGGATATTCCTCTGGTACTGCATGGCGGAAGCGGTGTGCCAGATGAAGACGTGAGGCAGGCAATTCAATTAGGCATTGCCAAGGTCAACGTGGGTACTGAATTGAAAATTGCCTTTGCCGATGCGGTAAAAGCCTATTTTGGCCAGCATCCTGACGCCAGCGACCCGCGCTTTTATATGCGTGAAGGGATGGATGCGATGAAAACGGTCATCCACGAAAAAATTACCATCTGTGGTTCTGAAGGGCGTCTTGCCGAAGGGGGTCTCAAGTGATCTATCTGGGCGTGGACGGCGGTGGAACCAAGACTGCTTTCGTATTGATAAATGATACCGGCGAGGTGCTGGCACGCCATGAGTCCGCAACCTGCTACTACCTGAGCGTGGGGATAGAAGCCGCACGCAACGTGGTATTGAATGGGATAAGCGAAACCTGTCATCGGGCGGGAATCACCCCCGATGATATCAGTTTTACTTTTCTCGGGCTGCCGGCATATGGCGAAGTCTCTGCAGATATTCCGCGACTGGATGCCCTGCCGCAGCCTCTACTCAGTGCCGAACATTACCGGTGTCATAACGATATGATTTGCGGATGGGCGGCAAGTCTGGGTTGTCGGGACGGTATCAATGTCGTCTCTGGCACCGGTTCTATCGCTTACGGTGAACATCATGGCCGCAGCGCGCGTTGCGGCGGCTGGGGGGAACTTTTCAGCGATGAAGGCAGCGCATACTGGATCGGTTGCCAGGCGCTGAATTTATTTTCGCGCATGTCGGACGGTCGATTACAAAAAGATCTGTTCTACGACCTTATTCACGAAAAATACCCCTGCAGTAGCGATCTTGATATCTGCGATCTGGTTTTCAATCAATGGAAAGGTGACCGGGGGAAAATAGCATCACTGGCGCCCATAGCCTGTGAAGCTGCTGTTGCTGGTGATCGGCAGACGCGCGCTATTTTTTTCCAGGCGGCAAAAGAACTGGCGCTGATGGTCGACACACTGCGCGGCTTATTGGAATACGGCGCTGATGAAAGCGTGCGTGTTTCCTACACCGGCGGCGTATTCAAATGTGGCGATGTCATTCTTGAGGCCTTTGCTTATGAGCTCTCCAGATTCAATGGCAATTACCATATATCCCTGCCCGAATATCATCCCAGTCTCGGTGCGGCAATTTATGCCGCCAAATTAAACGGTCACCCGCTCTCTGAGCAGGCATTAGCAAAATTATCATTTGGGGGTTGTAATGAGCAATAAATCCTGGATTGTTTATACCTTTATGGTGGTCATCACTTGGGGGGTGTGGGGGGCGTTCAGCGCTTGGCCGACAACCCATTATGGTTACCCCGATCAGTGGATTTACATTATATGGTCCCTGACAATGTTGATCCCCTGCTGGTTTTCACTGCGTGGGCAACGCTTTGACACGTCAGGAACGGCTATCCTCTATGGCTGCTTGATCGGTTTTACCGGCGCGGGCGGCCAACTGCTGCTGTTCAAAACGCTCGCCATGGGAGCGCCTGCCTACCTGGTTTTCCCGATTATTTCCATTTCACCGGCCATTACCGTAATGATGTCGCTGGTAATGCTGAAAGAACGAGTGAATAAACTGGGAGCTCTCGGTGTGGTATTGGCGTTATTATCCATTCTGATGTTCAGCATCAGCAGCGGCAATAGTGATAAGGGCGAAGGATTGTTATGGCTGTTCTATTCGGTGATTATCTGCATCGCCTGGGGCGTGCAGGCTTTTTTCATGAAGAGAGCATCCAATCTTGGCGTTAAAGACAGTTCGGTGTTCGGTTATATGACTCTGACCGGTATTGTACTGGCGCCGGTTGCCTGGCTGATGCTGGCAGACAAAGGGGCCAGTTATCCGCTGATGGCCACACTTGCCACTGCGTTTATTCAGTTATTAAATGCCGTAGGTGCCTTATGCCTGGTCATGGCGTTATCCCGCGGCAAGGCGACGATAATCGCGCCCTGCACCAATGCCTTGGCGCCCGTATTGACCGCGGTCATCTCGTTGATTGTTTATCAGTCAATGCCGGGGGCATGGGCATTAGCCGGTATTGTGCTGGCGATTTCAGGGTCGACGATGATGGTGTATTCTGAAGAGAAACAAAACGCGATAAAATTAAGTACTGCTCTGTAAATTATTTCCATTCGTCATCGCCCGTTTTTATTATGTGTGAAACACAGGGGATGCCTGCGCTTATGATTTTACCGGAGTAATAGATTTATGAAATTTCCTTTGGCAGTAATGTGTATGGCTTTATTTAGCGGCAACCTCTTTGCTGAGACTATCAATAATTCAACGGTGACTTTTGATCATCAACCCATATTGACGACCCAGCTTGCAGCAACGCCGCCAATGGGCTGGTCAAGCTGGAATTATTATGGTGATAGAATAAATGAAAAAGTGATAATTGATACTATAGATAAAATGGTTTCAACAGGTCTGCGCGATGCGGGTTATATTTATGTCAATATTGATGATGGCTGGCAAAAATACAAAGGATCCCGAGTCGATAATCCACTGGCAATTGATGAAAATAAATTCCCTAAGGGAATAAAATATCTGGCGGATTATGCGCACAAGAAGGGAATGAAATTGGGAATTTACAGCGGGCCCGGTAATATGACGTGTGCGGGCTATACCGGATCGGAAGGGCATGAAAAAGAAGATGCTGCCCTGTTCGCCTCATGGGGTGTAGACCACTTGAAATATGATTCATGCTGTAGCCATCAGCAAGCAAGTCAGGCTGTGCTGAAAACGGCCTTCGGCAATATGTCAGAGGCACTGAAGGCAACCGGACGGCCGGTGGTCTATCACGCCTGCCATTGCGGCTGGCAGAACATCTGGCAGTGGGGAGCAAAAGTCGGTGCCAATCAGTGGCGCATCGGCCAGGATATCAGCGATGATTTTAACTATCCCGGCCACCGGGAAGATTACTACTTTGATGTGCTGGATATGATAGATCGCGGTGTTGGTCTGGAACAATACAGCGGCAAAGGCCACTGGAATGATTACGATATGCTGATTATCGGGCTGCACGGGCACTCAAAGGAACTGGTGGGAACCGGCGCTTCGGATACTGAATACCGTACGCATTTTAGCATGTGGTCGATACTGAGTTCGCCGCTGTTGATTGGCGCGAATCTGGATAATCTGACGGCCGAAGATCTGGCGACGCTGACCAATAAAGAAATCATTGCTCTGAACCAGGACCCCCTAGGGCTACAGGCAAAAAGAGTGGTCAGTAACGGCGATTTGCAAATATTCGCCAAACCGCTGGCAGATGGATCCTGGGCGGTCGCTTTACTGAACCGTTCGAGCCAGACCGCCATCATGAGCCTTAATATCCAACAGGACCTGGACCTGCCCTGGAAGAAAATGCTGGTGCGTGATATAGGGGCAAAACGCGATATGGGTGCATTCGAACAGCGCTATTCCACCGAAGTCCAGTCTCATGAAGCCAAGATGCTGGTTATTCGCAGTGGCTGGTAGCTACGCCAAAATAGACTTAAAAAAACCGTCTCGGCCGTCCCTTGCCCGCCTAGGTGGATACCACGGCATCAGCAGGTAAAAGGTCGGCCGGGGACTACGGTAGCCATTTTAAGACTTCTTTCTTTTTGAATTAATGGAGATTAAATATAATTTAGCGCGTGATAATAATGTAAAAACTCTTTGTTTAATTACTGTTTCAAGTTATCGGCGCAGGATGAGTTTTCTATCAGGGAGGATGTAATGAAACGGATCACGATTCCACTGTTGGCGCTCATTCTGGCCGGATGTACTCATGAAAAAAATGCCCTCATTGAGCAGGGCAATTATAAAATAGATCGCGGCAATTATACGGTAGACACTCGCATTACTTCCGCTAACGCCAATGAGCGCATTCGCTTTTTGGTGATGCATTATACCGCTGTGGATGACAAGGAATCCCTTCGCCTGCTGACCCAGCCTGATGGTGGGGCCAGCGCCCATTATCTGATTCCTTCCGTGCCTGCGGTTGACGGGGGAAAGCCGGTGGTTCTGGGACTGGTGCCGGAGAGAAGGCGCGCTTGGCACGCGGGGGTGAGTCACTGGGCGCAGCGTGATAATCTCAATGATACGTCCATTGGCATTGAAATCGTCAATCTTGGTTTTACCGAGGGGTTGACGGGCAAACATTGGTATCCTTATACACCGGAGCAAATCGAACTGGTCGCGCGGATGGCGCAAGATATCGCAACACGATATGGTATTTCGCCTGATAATATCCTGGCCCACAGTGACATTGCTCCTCAGCGAAAACATGATCCAGGCCCGTTATTCCCGTGGGAAATGCTGGCTAAGCGTGGCATAGGCGCATGGCCTTCAAAAGAGGCGGTAGTCAAATACCTGGCTGGCCGAGACCCCGCAGCAACCGCGTCAGTCAAGGTTATACAGACCGCCCTGGCCAAATATGGCTATCAAATCCCGCAGAATGGTGAGCTGGATGAGGAGACCAGAAAGGTGTTGATTGCCTTCCAGATGCATTTCCGGCCATCGGATATCTCCGGCTCAGCTGATGCGCAGACCGAAGCCCTGGCCTTGGCGCTGGTAGAAAAATACCGTCAGTAAGCAAGGCGCTTGGTGCCGGCGTCAACCGGAGGCTGATAGGCTTTGGCCCTATCAGCCTCCCGGGCTCCAAACAGGCCTATTCTGTGACAGCGCTCGGGTAAATGGCGATTTACATGTCGCCTTGGGACAGAAGATCGTGCTGAAATGAGCGAAACTTACGCAATTGTTAACACAAAGCCCGTGTAATAAGGTAAAATAATTTATCGTTACAGGCATAAAGTTAACATTACGGAGGTATTCCTGTCATGAATTCCAGCAGTCAGCACTTGAATGAAGGTTCCGCACAACCCATTACCACCACGTTGTCCGGTGTCATTACCAAATCTCCCAGCCGTATTAAAAGCACTACCGGTCGTCCCATGGTCAAGGCCACAATTCTGGCTGAAAGCGAAAAGCGCAGCTCTTATCCGCTGACCGTTGTGGGGTTTGATATCATGGCGCTCGAATTAATGGCCCATTTGCGGGGCCAGCGCCTCAAGATTACCGGCCGTATGGAATGGAATGGTGGGTATTCCATCGTTGCCGATCAGATTGTCGCCGTCTGACCACTGCGCTTTGACCAACATCCCGCGAGTCCCCTTGAACTGATTCCTGCTTAATCGCTTTTTTTAATATGTCTGATGCACGACTTCAATCGTCCATTATTTAATCAGTTATATGCACTTTTTGGGCATGGTTCGTCAGTTGAAACAGGCCGTTGGATCGCTGCGTTGTCACCGATGCACGAACAACGGTTATTTTCTTTTTTAGCATTTTATCAGCGAGTTATGGGCCATCGCTTCGAATTTGCATAGACCATGCATCGTTGCTTGTGAAGTATGATGAGTGAATAAATAATAATAAAAAAAACCTTGCTATCAGAATCTGCCTGTGTGTAAATAGCGTCATCGGTTTGTAGAACAGACCTATTTATGAATGTCATTTTAGTAAAGTTGTTCCGGTTTAAACGATGTCAAAATCGCTTCTCCGAGGAATTTCCTTCTCTAGTGCTCCCATAAGTAATTCCTGACAAACAGACCACAATCGCCTTATGGCGGCCCAACTACTATGAAGGATATATCCTATGTCTAATAAAATGACTGGTTCAGTAAAATGGTTTGACGCTGGTAAAGGTTTTGGCTTCATCACTCCTGCTGACGGCAGCAAAGATGTGTTCGTTCACTTCTCTGCCATCCAGAGCAATGATTTCAAAACCCTGGACGAAGGCCAGCAGGTCGAGTTCAACATCGAACAAGGCCAGAAAGGCCCGTCAGCAACTAACGTTGTTGCGCTGTAATTTACAGCCTGGCTACTTAAGCGCCTGACCTTGAGTCTTCTGCAGCTCTGACTGTGAATGACAAAACAGCGCTTTCGGCCTGAAAATTTTAGAACCTCGGCTTCGCCGGGGTTTTTTTTGATCTCGATTCCGCTGCCTTGTTCTGAGGCTTATAGTCCTTTCTTCGTTATTGTCATCTCCGCCATTACCAGCTTAACATTCTTTTATATGCTTAAATCTATTAAACTGTGCTAACGGAGACCGGCGGTCCTTGCCATGATGGCGTGATTGCTTTCTCTAGGGACGGAGTCCGCAAGCGGTTGTTCGCTGAAATCTTCCGCTGGGAACGTCTTACCTGCTTCAGCCATTCAAGACTTATCAAGGACATCAAGCATGAAGAAGATTTTTGTTGCGTTACTGCTGGCAACATCTGTTTCCGGATGCGCGGGAGCGCCGGAATATGCTGAAGTGATAACCACGCCAGCCCCGCAAGGTGTTGCAGGCGTGTGGCAAAGCGCAGGTCCTCAGAAGGCGCTGGTCAGCCCAGATGCCATGGCCAGTTTCCTGGTCAGCCCACAGGGTAAAACGGTAGACTGTCGGCAATGGGAACGTACGATTGCCAATCCTGGCAAGCTGATTATCTGGAAGGGCGAGCTCTATAATATCAATGCCAAGAATGAGTTATTCCCGATAAGCATTACCCAAGGCACGATGCATTACGGTAACCTTAACCTTGTCAAAGTGAAGGAGGCGACAGAAGAGTGCAGCGTCCAGGCCAACCCCGTGCAGGCGGTCAATCCGAAGCCACAATCTGCCCATTTGACGGAACGCCATACTCATAAAAAAGGTATCGGCATGTCAGATAAAGACTGATAGCCACCGGCATCGAGAGCGGCGACTTGACTCAGGCGGTTGCCGTTTTTTGGCGGCCTGACGCTGGTGAGAAAACCATCCTGACAAACACCCATACCCGCCAGCTATGGCTATCCACTGAGATTCGACAGCAGCCAACGCATCGGTATGACCGTCACCATTATCCGCCAGCTATGGCTATCCACTCAGATTCGGCAGCAGCCAACGCATCGGTATAACAGCCATCATGCTGCAGAAATGCGAGACAAAATGAGTAGTCTGCGGTGTCCCGACATTTAGCATGCGCTGCCTGGTCGGGGAAGATCCTGGTCTGCTGATGCGAATGTTTAAATTTTCTGCACTAAGCGCTTGCAGCTGGCTTTTATGATATAATACAACCAGACGTTATAGGGCCCTACCCCCGAGACTTACCTACCAATTTTCACGCTTTTGCCCCCGAGATCCGCAAGGCATAGGCGTGACGACCGATAAACCCGATGGATAGGCTAGCAACAGCGCTGTTCAGAGTTTTCCTGATTTTGGTAAATAAATTGAAAATTCTCACTTTTTTTGCCGATTATATCAGATAAAGGGTGTCAAACCATTCACAGCATCGTCAAACAATACTCTGTCCACGCTGCTGATACTCCATCGACTAAAGAATGAAGCTTATGCCGCACACACAAAAAATGTCCATCGCGCTCCTGCATCCCCGTTACTGGTTTACCTGGTTCGGGTTAGGGGTGTTGTTTCTACTGGTCCAGCTCCCCTATCCGGTTTTACGCCGGTTAGGGGGGGTGCTTGGCAGAGCTTCACGGCCTTTCCTGAAACGTCGGGTTGCCATCGCCCGCCGAAATTTGGAATTGTGCTTTCCACTGATGGATAAAACCAAACTGGAACAGACCATCACTGATAATTTCAGTTCTCTGGGCATGGGGCTAATGGAAACCGGTATGGCCTGGTTCTGGTCTGATGCTCGCGTCAAACGCTGGTTTGATGTTTCAGGGCTGCACAATCTGCAGCGCGCTAATCAGCATAACCAGGGTGTGATGGTGATTGGGATTCATTTTATGTCATTGGAGCTGGGCGGTAGGGCTATGGGACTTTGTCAGCCGATGATGGCGATGTATCGTCCCCATAACAATAAAGCTATGGAATGCGTCCAAACCTGGGGACGGATGCGTTCCAATAAGGCAATGCTTGATCGTAAAGATTTACGCAGCATGGTCAATGCGATGAAACAGGGTGAAACGGTATGGTTTGCCCCAGATCAGGATTACGGCCCCAGGGGCAGTATTTTCGCCCCGTTTTTTGCTGTTGACCAGGCGGCCACTACCCGCGGCACTTTTACCCTGGCCCGTCTGGCTAAACCCAAACTGGTGCCGGTCGTGCTTATCCGTAAACAGGATGGCAGTGGGTATCAACTGCTGATCCAACCGCAACTGGATGACTACCCCCTGGATGATGAAATGGCGGCGACGGTTTACATGAATAAAGTCGTCGAAAAAGAAATCATGCGTGCTCCTGAGCAATATCTTTGGCTGCATCGTCGGTTCAAAACCCGTCCGAGCGGTGAATTATCGCTATACCTCTGATGCTGTTGAGCATGAAAACGCCCTTCAGAGCCCCTGCTCAAACAGGATAGATTAGTCATGCCCATTTCGTATTGAATACGCTTTGGCTAAACACGGCGGCCAGTGTGGGCTATTTCTTGTCATTTATGAGAAATATGTTGTCTGTTGGCCAAAATATTTATAAAATCTCGCCGCCGAAAACAGGAATAAGAATAGTCTGTAATTCACTTTAATAATATTCATTATATTCAAATTAAACGGAATTTGATTAATTAATTCGGCGGCTTAAAATATCGTTAATGTATCTTCTTGAAAAGAAAGGTCATTTTCAGGGCGATAACGTTGTTTCTATTTTGAAATGCAGAAGACGGCAGTAATATTAAGATTTGTTACTAATCTTACAAAAAATTACCGCTACACCTTTGCCTCTAATTCGCTACACTAGCACACATTCCAAACTCTGATTCATCACACATATTTCGATAGGTAGATTATGTTACGCACAGGTCGTCTTCGCGCTATTTCATTGCTGACTGTCATGGGTTTGTCCCTGGCGAGTGTTTCAAGCTTTGCTTCAACTGATATATTTACCGCTTTGGATGATCCTTCCACTGCTAAGAAAAGCTTCGATGGCAACATTCAGGCGGGATACAATGCCCAGAGCGGCAACTCGCGAAATTCCTCGCTGTCTGCCAACACGACCATGACCTGGTTCCAGCCCTCGAATGCCTACAGTATTTGGGGTGAAGCGCTGAATAATTCCTCTGACGATCAGCGCTCAACCGAAAAGTATCAGGCGGGAGCCCGTGCGCGTCATAACCTGGATGACGATAATTTCCTGTTTAGCCAAGGCAGCTGGTTAAGCGACCGTTTTAATGGTTACCGTTCACGTTCAACCTTTACCGCCGGCTACGGCCGTCAGGTACTGAATGGCCCGATTCATACCTTGCGCCTGGAAGCGGGTCCTGGCGTTCGCCATGACGAGTTTCAGGGCGGTGGCAACACCACCAAGGCACTGGCCTATGGCGCAGCGTCTTATTCTTATCAGTTGACTGATAATACCAAGTTTATCCAGGGCGTATCGGTATTGGCCAATGATGATACCACTCTCAACTCTGAAACCGGTTTGAGCGTAGGTATCAACGATCATTTCGCCTTGAAAGTGACTTACAACGTGACGTATAACAATAACCCGCCGGACAGTGCGCCTAAGCATACCGATACCCGTACTGCGGTATCGCTGGTTTACGGTCTGTAAAGCCCAGGAAAGGCTGATTACCGCCGGTCGGTCAGGCGGCGACAAAAGCGCCCACGGGCGCTTTTAGTCTGTTCAACCCTTGAGGCCAATTTCACCAACGCGGGGGGTGTAAAAGTTAATCACTCTTTCAAAAGGACATTATTGGCGCCTGAACATCCTTAAAGCTTCCCCCCTCTGTGTTAGTGTTTCATGCGAGGAGGCGGTATTTTTCCGGGTTAAAATGTTATTTTAGTCTCATTCCTCACCTTAAAGCGATCTTGTACTGGACAAATTGCTTGTCAATTGATGTACTAGCCCACGACACAGAATTTGTGTCTATCATTTATTTAAAGGTAAGTTTGATGTCTAAGATTAAAGGTAACGTTAAGTGGTTTAATGAGTCCAAAGGATTCGGTTTCATTACTCCTGAAGATGGTAGCAAAGACGTGTTCGTACATTTCTCTGCCATCCAGAGCAATGGTTTCAAAACCCTGGCTGAAGGCCAACGCGTAGAGTTTGAAATCACCAATGGCGCCAAAGGCCCTTCGGCTGCTGACGTTACTGCTATTTAATAGCCAGTTTCTGAAAAACCCGCTCTGTGCGGGTTTTTTTATGCCTGAAATCGGGTTGAATCCCCAGTGGGGAATGTAGCGGGTTATTCCTCCGCCTCTCCTTAGCTCTTGGTGCTGTAGTCTGGCTTGTTTCTTGAGTGGCCGGCATGACGTAAACTGTTACAGATAACGCTTGTGCTGCCATTTTATTAGCGGTAAAACGAGCGGAAGACGTATTCTGGCTTGAATTTCCTGCCCCCATTTATCAAGAAGGTTTTTATGGAAGGTATCAGCATTACCAAGCTGTTAGTTATAGGCGCTTTAATCGTTTTACTGTTCGGCACCAATAAGCTGCGCAGTCTGGGGGGCGATCTGGGTGCGGCCATCAAGGGCTTCAAGAAAGCCATGAGCGATGATGGCGCCGCTCAGAAGACCCAGGCTGATGACGCAGCCATTACGCCACAGGCCGTTGACCGGAAAGATTGAGCAAGACTGCCTCAGCTCTCATGTTGCAGATCCTGGCCGGGGGTAATGCGAAATTAACCCGGCATCAGCCTGCTGTAAAAAAGGATGGACTGAGTCCATCCTTTTTTGTTTTCTTGGCAAACACACCGGCTAAACGCGGTGCGGACCGGATTTACGCTGAGTCAAAGGGTAACAGGATATGTCCTGTTATTTGACTTCCATCCCCTTGGCCTGAAGATCGGCATGGTAAGAGGAGCGTACAAACGGTCCGCAGGCCGCATGGGTAAAGCCCATGGCCAGCGCTTCCTCTTTCATTTCATCGAACTCTTGGGGACTGACATAGCGTTTGACCGCCAGGTGATGGCGGCTGGGCTGAAGGTATTGACCCAGAGTCAGCATGGTTACACCATGACGACGTAGATCGCGCATGACATCGACGATTTCGGCGTTGGTTTCGCCCAGTCCAACCATCAGGCCTGACTTGGTCGGCAGGTCCGGGTTAGCTTCTTTGAAGCGTTCAAGCAGCTTAAGCGACCAGTTGTAATCAGCCCCGGGGCGAACCTGACGATACAGGCGCGGCACATTTTCCAGGTTATGGTTGAATACATCCGGCGGCGAGGCGTTGATAATATCGAGCGCTTTATCCATACGGCCACGGAAGTCCGGCACCAGCGTTTCAATTTTGATGGTCGGGCTCTTGCGGCGAATGGCACTGATGCAATCGGCAAAATGCTGGGCGCCACCGTCGCGCAGGTCGTCCCGGTCCACCGATGTAACCACGACATAGCGCAGTGCCATATCGGCAATGGTCTGGGCCAGCTTCTCTGGTTCATTGGCGTCAGGTGTCACCGGGCGACCGTGTGCCACATCGCAGAATGGACAGCGGCGGGTACAAATCGCGCCCAGGATCATAAAGGTTGCGGTACCGTGATTAAAACATTCAGCCAGATTCGGGCAGGACGCTTCTTCGCAAACTGAGTGCAGGCCGTTTTTACGCATGGCGGCCTTGATACCTTGGATGCGCGAAGAATCGGCAGGCAGTTTGATTTTCATCCATGCCGGCTTACGCAAGATCTCTTCACGCTCGACGGCGACGGTTTTTATCGGGATTAATGCCATTTTATCGGCATCGCGGTATTTAACGCCGCGTTCCATCTGAATCGGTTTGCTCATAATAATGGGGGTCCAGGCCCGAATTTGACGGTGAGAATACATGCTTTAGGGCATGTTATTCATTTGTTCAAATATATTTGAGAAATCTTTAAAAATTATAACATGGATTGCTGGTCACTTTGAATGCAAATCCACCGTGGGCGATAAAATGCAAGTTACTGACAATCAATAGATTACCTGTCGCCCGTTTTCCTGGAGGGTCACCGGTTGCTCCACCTTCAACAACGTCAGGCAGGACGCAATTAGCAATGGGGCGACATCCCGCGTCTGGATGCCCGCTACAAAGTGGCTTACCTGGGTCATCTCCAGCCCCGCATAGCCACAGGGGTTGATGCGCAGGAAGGGAGACAGGTCCATCGCAACATTCAGCGCCAGGCCATGAAATGAGCAGCCATGGCGGATGCGCAGACCCAGGGAGCAGATCTTTTTTTGATCGACGTAGACGCCCGGCGCATCTGCTCGGGCATAAGCATTGATATCCAGTTGAGCCAGGGTATCGACGACCGTCTGTTCCAGCACGGTGACTAACTGCCTGACGCCCACTTTGCGACGCTTGAGGTCAATCAGCACATACAGGATCTGCTGTCCAGGCCCATGAAAGGTTACCTGTCCACCGCGATCGCTCTGTATCACCGGAATATCCCCGGGCATCAGCAAGTGTTCCGCCTTGCCGGCCTGGCCCTGGGTAAACACCTGCGGGTGCTCAACCAGCCACAGTTCATCCGGAGTACGCGCATCGCGGCGGTCGGTAAAATCATGCATCGCCTGGGAAATAAGCTGATAGGGCTGCAAGCCAAGTTGGCGAACAATCAAGGATTCTGCCACGGGAACTCCTGGTTACAGCACCATGCGAACGATATCAATACTGCCCAGTTCTTCGTACAGCGTTTCGACCTGTTCGATATGCGTGGCGGTGATAGTAATAGAAACTGAGTGATAGTTGCCCTTGCTGCTGGGTTTCACCTGCGGACTGTAATCACCAGGCGCGTGACGCTGAACCACCTCAAGCACTTTACCCACCAGTTCAGGCTGGGCCGAGCCCATCACTTTGTAGGTAAAAGCGCAGGGGAATTCGAGCAGTTCATTTAATTTGGTTTTCATTGGTACTCCAGGTAACGATTATGGCCATTTTGCAGTAGCCATAATGAACACTCCCGCTGATGCGGGAGTGTAAAAGATAACCTATTATATGGGGACTTGTTTACCGATGACAAGGTGCGGCGTAATTAACCGAACCAGCGATGGAACATCAGTTTGATATAATCGATCATTTTGCCGAAGATATTCCCTTCTTTGACTTCGTTCAGCACCACTAACGGACGCTGTTCGATGGTCTTTCCATCCAGCTGGAAGTTGATGGTGCCCACCTGCTGGTTTTTGGCCAGCGGCGCGTGCAGCTCCTGGCTGTCGAGCACATAGCTGGCTTTGAGATCTTTCATCCGGCCGCGCGGAATAGTCAGGAAAGCATCCTTGTCGACGCCCAGATTGACGTTGTCCGTATCGCCAAACCATACCGGCTCAGAGGCAAACTCCTTGCCGGCTTTCAGCGGGGCTACGGTTTCAAAAAAGCGAAAGCCCCAGGTAAGCAGTTTGCGGGTTTCGTTTTCACGGCCCTTGGCGGAATGCCCGCCCATAACGGCGGAAATAAGCCGCATCTGGCCTTCGGTGGCCGATGCCACCAGATTGTAGCCGGCCGATTCGGTATGGCCGGTCTTGATGCCGTCCACCGCCAGATTGGTATCCCACAGCAGGCCATTACGGTTCATCTGACGGATATTGTTGAAGGTGAATTCTTTTTCTTTATAGGTGGCATACTCATCAGGCACATCGCGAATTAGCGCTTTACCGATCATGGCCATATCGCGGGCAGAACTGTACTGACCCCGCGCATCAAGGCCATGCACTGTCTCAAAATGGGTGTTGGGCAGACCCAGTGCTTTGACGTAGTTATTCATCAGTCCGACAAAGGCGTCCTGACTGCCTGCGACATAGTCAGCCATCGCGACGCAGGCATCATTACCCGACTGCAGGATAATGCCGCGGTTAAGCTCCGAGACCGGCACGCGATCGCCGGGCTTGAGAAACATCAGCGACGACCCCTTGAATACCGGATTGCCGGTTGCCCAGGCGTCCTTGCTGATCGACACCACGTCGTTAGGCGTAATTTTACCCGATTTGATCGACTGGCCGATAACATAGCTGGTCATCATTTTGGTCAGACTGGCAGGGTCACGTCGAGTATCGGCATTGAGTTCCGCCAATACCTTGCCGGAGTTGTAATCAATCAGGATATAGGTTTCGGCATCAATCTGCGGAACACCGGGGATCATGGTTTTCAGATTGATATCGTCTGCAAAACCAGGGGCGACAGCGCCAAAGGCGATAGCGGTACCCAGGGCCAGGCGCTTGAATATGTGGTGAGTTATTACGCTATTCATGTCAGGACAGCAGCATCCGTGGGAGTAAGTTAAAATCGTGCCACACTATAGCAGATGTAAAATACCCCGGCATCAGGCAATCTGCGGCCAGACCCGTCTTAACCTTTTAATAATGTTTCAGGCCCGGTGAGCCAGGCCATGTTAAGGCTGTAAATCAGGCCATGTTGAGACTGTACATAAAGGCGCAACCCCGGCGTGTGCCGGGGTCGAGATGATTGTCAGGCGTTAAAGACTGTCGGTGGTGATAAAAGAGGGCTGTTGGGCTTCGCTGGCCAGACGCTGGGAGAGCGCATTTGCCTGCTGGCGGCTGCTGAAGGGGCCCAGCTGAATGCGATAAAGATTGCCGTTCGGGGTGATTTTGCCGGGCACGCCAAATCGCTGGCTGAGGCTTTGCTGCAGGGAAATCGCCCGCTGACGATCGCCTACCGCGCCAACCTGGACCAGGTAGCCGCCCGAAGCAACCGCACTGGCGGCCGCAGTTGGAGCAGCGCTGGCGGACGCAGCTGGAGCAACCACGGCTGCAACCGCCGTTGCCGGAGTGGACTGGGGTGACTCAATGACGCCCGGCGGCAGGGGCTGCGGTGCGCCGAGGAACCCACCGCGGCTGGATTGCGGCGCTGAGTCCATCACCGGGCGGGCCTCAGGCTGGACGATATCGGTGGCGGAAGCGGCTGGCGATAGGTTATCCGTTCCGGTCATTACCGGAGCCGCAGTGCCACTCTCACCCGACATGGCCGGTGCGGCGCCACCGAGGTCAGGCCGATCGGGCAGGGCATAGCTTTGCTTGGCGACCACGGTGCCGATAGTACCCGGGCCGGACAAGGTGCCGTCTGGCGCCACCTGGATATAGTCCACCTTCACCCGGCTATTATTGGAGATATTCAGTCGATCGCCGGCGGCGCGGGTCAGATCAATGATCCTGCCCGGTTTGTAAGGGCCGCGGTCGTTTACCCGGACTACCAACTGCCGACCGTTACTGATGTTGGTGACCCGCAC
Organism: Biostraticola tofi; assembly: GCF_004343195.1. GTDB lineage: Bacteria > Pseudomonadota > Gammaproteobacteria > Enterobacterales > Enterobacteriaceae > Biostraticola > Biostraticola tofi. The sequence continues at coordinate 36,084 of NZ_SMCR01000003.1, forward strand.
GTAGCTCGGCAGCGGCAGGGTAGGATGGGCTGCCGCCAGTGCATAGGCGTCAAAGGTTTCGCCGTTGGCGGTGCGGGTACCGTTGCTTTCGCTGTCATACCAGGATGCCAGGCCGGTTTCGCTGTAATTTTGTGGATTCTGGTTGATGCGGTAGGTTTTGCCATTGACCTGGTAATCCTGGCTGTTGGCTGGATTAACCGGTTCATAGCGCGGTTCAGCGCCGCTGATTTCGACGACCGGACCGTTATAGGTCTGTGCCGGGGCGGTGGGCGTCGAAGCCTGTTCATTAGTGGTACATGCCGAGAGCATGAGTCCTATCATGCCGATACAACACCATTGCTTACGCATTGCTCACCTCTAGAGATTTTTCGACAACATTTTTCGATGAGTATGTATCGACATGACGATACCAAACCCCGCCATCAGGACAATCAAAGCGGAACCGCCGTAACTCACCAGCGGCAGCGGGACGCCGACCACCGGTAAGATACCACTAACCATGCCTATATTCACGAAGACATAAACAAACAAAATCAACATCAGGCCGCCGGCCATGACACGGCCAAAGGTGGTCTGGGCGCGGGCGGCAATGATCAGTCCTCGCATGATGATACACAGATATAGCCCCAGCAGAACCAGCACGCCTATCAGGCCCAGTTCCTCGCCCAGCACGGCAAAGATAAAATCGGTGTGGCGTTCGGGCAGGAACTCCAGCTGAGATTGGGTGCCATGCAGCCAGCCTTTACCGCTCAGACCGCCTGACCCGATGGCGATTTTGGACTGGATGATGTGATAGCCGGCACCGAGCGGGTCGCTTTCCGGGTCAAGCAGCATCATTACCCGGTCGCGCTGGTAGTCATGCATCAGGAAGAACCAGAGTATAGGCACAAAAGCGGCCACCAGCACGGCGGCAACGGCGATAAGTTTCCAGCTCATACCGGACAAGAACAGCACAAACAATCCTGACGCGGCGATAAGGATACTGGTGCCCAGATCGGGCTGCGCCGCCACCAGCAGGGTAGGCAGGAATATAAGTACCAGAGCGATACCGGTATTTTTCAGCGACGGTGGGCAGCTGTCGCGATTGATGAATCGGGCGACCATCAGCGGCACGGCGATTTTAGCGATTTCAGAGGGCTGGAATCGCACGAATCCCAGATCCAGCCAGCGCTGCGCCCCTTTGCTGATTTGGCCGAAGGCGTCCACCAGTATCAGCAGGATCACGCAGACGATATAGAGATAAGGTGCCCAGGATTCATAGACCCGGGGCGGTACCTGGGCCATCACCAGCATCACCAGCAGCCCCATCAGGATCTGGCCGACTTTACGCTCCATCATGCCTAGGTCCTGCCCACTGGCGCTCCACATCACCAGCGCGCTATAAGCCAGCAGCAGTGTTATCAGGAACAGAAACATCACATCGATATGAAGCCGGGCCCATAATGCGCCCAGTACCCCTTTCTGCTGGTTATCGGTCATGGTTGTTTAATCACCTTCCACCCCCGGCGGAGCAGGCTGCTCGGCCGGAAGGTCAGTTGTATTGTCGCCGAGCATGATATGGTCCAGAATCTGGCGGGTAATGGTCCCCACCGCAGGCCCGATACCGCCGTTTTCCAGCACTACCACTACCGCAACTTCCGGTTTGTCGTAGGGCGCATATGCCGTCATCAATTTATGGTCGCGCAGCTTTTCTGCAATCTTGTGGGCATTATAGGTTTCATTGGCTTTCAGCCCGTAAACCTGGGCGGTACCCGATTTGGCCGCCGCCTTGTAGGGTGCGTCGGCAAAGCTCTTGCGCCCGGTCCCGTTCGATCGGTTGGCGACGCCGTACATCCCGTCCTTGGCGATTTCCCAGAAGCCGGAATGGGGTTCGCCGATATGCGTCTGCTCAGGCTGGCGGTAAGGCAGCAACTGACCGTTCTCCCGGGTGCTGTGCAGCAGATGCGGCACTCTGACCTGGCCGTCGTTAATCAACGTCATCAGCGCCTTGGACATCTGAACCGGCGTTGCGGTCCAGTATCCCTGGCCGATACCGACCGGAATGGTGTCCCCCTGGTACCACGGCTTCTTGAAACGCTTTTGCTTCCATTCACGGGTCGGCATGATGCCGGCGCGTTCCTCGGAAAGATCGATGCCGGTGTAGTCTCCATAGCCAAAGCGGGTCATCCAGGCGGACAGCTTATCGATGCCCATGTCATAAGCGACCTGATAGAAATAGGTATCGGCCGATTCTTCCAGGGCCTTGGTCACATTGAGGCGGCCATGGCCCCATTTTTTCCAGTCGCGATAACGTTTTTCCGACCCCGGCAGTTGCCACCAGCCCGGATCGAACAGTGAAAAATTCTTGGTGATCGTGCCCTCGGTCAGAGCCGAGACCGCGATAAAAGGTTTGACTGTCGACGCCGGCGGATAGACGCCCTGGGTAGCCCGGTTGATAAGCGGCCGATTATCATCCAGCAGCAGGCCCTGATAAGCCTTGCTGGAGATACCATCGACAAACAGGTTGGGATCATAACTCGGGTTGGACACCAGGGCCCGGATGCCACCATCGCGTGGGTCCGACACCACCACCGCCGCCCGGCTGCCGGCCAGCAGTTTTTCAATATAAGACTGCAGGTGCAGATCAATGGTCAAATAGATATCTTTGCCCGCCTGCGGCGGCTGTTCATGCAGTTGACGAATCACCCGGCCGCGGTTATTGACCTCAACCTCTTCATAGCCGGTCTTGCCATGCAGGGTGTTTTCGTAAAAGCGTTCGATCCCCAGCTTGCCGATATCATGGGTGGCGCTGTAGTTGGCGTAGATGCCTTCCTTGTTCAGGCGTTCGACATCTTTATCGTTAATTTTGGAGACATAGCCAATGACGTGGGTCAGGGCGGAACCATAGGGGTAATAGCGGCGCTGGTAGACTTTAATCTCAACCCCGGGAAAGCGGAACTGATTGACCGCAAATCGGGCCTGCTGTACATCGGTCATGCCGATTTTTAGCGGCAGCGAGGTAAATCGGCGCGAGCTTTTACGCTCCTTCTCGAAAGTGGCGATATCATCCGCGGTCAGATCGACTATCGGCGTCAGGGCGTTAATCGTCGCCGCCAGATTATCGACTTTCTCAGGCACCAGTTCCAACTGGTAGATACTTCTATTCAGAGCAAGAGGGATGCCGTTGCGGTCATAGATAATGCCGCGGCTGGGCGCGATAGGCACCAGCTTGATACGGTTGGCATTGGAGCGGGTCTGATAGTCATCATGACGCATGATCTGCAAATGATAAAGGTTGACTGTCAATACGCCACTCAGCAGCAGAATACCGGTAAATGCTACCAGCGCACGGCGGACAAACAGGGCCGATTCAGCTGAATAGTCGCGAAAGGGGTTGCGTTCTATTTTCATTCCGCGAAGTTATTTCACTGTGAAAATCGTCACCGCATTACTCGCGATGATAGGGATGATTGGTCGTAATGCTCCAGGCACGATACAGGCTCTCCGCGACTAATACCCGCACCAGCGGGTGTGGCAAGGTTAACGGCGACAGTGACCAGCTCTGCTCTGCAGAAGCCTTGCAGACCGGCGCCAGCCCTTCAGGGCCGCCGATAAGCAGGCTGATATCCCTGCCGTCAAGCTTCCAGCGCTCGAGTTGGCGAGCCAGTTCGGGGGTTTGCCAACGCGAACCGGGAATATCCAGCGTCACGATTCGGTTCCCTTTTCCTACCGCTGCCATCATCTGCTCGCCTTCCTTTTCAAGGATACGGCCAATATCGGCATTTTTACCGCGTTTTCCTGCCGGTATTTCGGTCAGTTCAAACGGCATATCCCTGGGAAAGCGCCGTAAATAGTCGGTGAATCCGGTTTGCACCCAGTCGGGCATTTTAGTGCCGACGGCGATCAACTGCAGCTTCACCCATCAGCTCCAGAGCTTTTCCAGCTCATAAAGGCGACGGCTTTCTTCCTGCATGACGTGAACGATGACATCGCCCAGGTCGACAACGATCCAGTCGGCGACGCTTTCACCTTCGACGCCAAGGGGCATCAATCCGGCAGCGCGGGACTCCTGAACGACGTGATCTGCAATTGACATCACGTGGCGGCTGGAGGTGCCGGTACAGATGATCATGCAATCGGTAATACTGGATTTACCCTTTACATCGACAGAAATTATATCCTGACCTTTAAGATCATCTATTTTGTCAATAACGAAGTCTTTGAGCGTGTTATCTTGCAAAGGTTCCCCCTTCGGTGTGCTTTGCCTGCGCGGTTCTGGATGAACAGCGCTGTGAGTAGAGTGATTGTCCGGAAAATGGCGTGAGCGTGTTGTGGCGCCACCGGCATAAACGGCAAATCAAGCCGCGGAGTATATCACGGGCGCGCAGACTAGCGATATAAACCCTGCGCGTCAATATAGCGCAGCACCGCAGGGGGCAGCATTTCATCGCAGGCCAGCCCCTGGTGACGCCGGTCGCGGATCTGGCTGGCTGAAATCGGCAGCAGCGGCGTTGATGCCAGGTAGATGCAGCCAGCCGGCTGGCGGTGGAGCTGGCCGATATCGTGGGTCACATGCGTTTCGAGCCAGGATTGCCATTCAGGCTCTGCCATATGGGTGGCATAGCCGGGTCTGGCACAGACCAGCAGATGGCACAGGGCAAGCAGTTCAGTACCCCGATGCCAGGTCGGCAGGGTCAGCAGCGAGTCCAGCCCGATAATGAACGCCAGCGGCTGGCAAGGCCCCCATTCGCTGCGCAGGTCGGTAAAGGTATCAAATGTCCAGGACGGTGTTTGCCGGCGCAACTCGCGGTCGTCCAGGCTGAACATACCTGAGGGCATTCCGGCCAGCGCCAGCTCAACCATATGCAGACGCTGGCCCGCACTGGCTTCGGGCTGCGCTCGATGGGGCGGCACATTGTTCGGCATCAGAATGACATTATCCAGTCCGACCATGGCGGCCAGGGACTGCACCGTATTGAGATGGCCGTAGTGGATCGGGTCAAATGTGCCGCCAAACAGCGCAATCAGTGGTTTGACGTCACAAGGTGGTGATTCAGGCATTCAGCATCAATCCGGGCAGGTTTTTTCCACACAACAGCAGGGATATCGCGTCGAAATCATCCCAGACAGGATAACCATAGTCCTGCTTGAGGCTGATTTCAACCCGCACCATGGCCGCCACCGCCTGCTGAATCTGTCGGGCTGACAGTCGCTGCAGAGCCTGGGTTAGCAGGGGGCGACGATTCTGCCAGACCTTGTGCTGGTCAAACAAGGCGCGCAACGGCGTCTGGCGCATCGTCCTTTGCAGCGTCAGCAGCAGCATCACCTCACGCTGCAGACTGCGCAGCAGGATAACCGGTTCACTGGCTTCACGGCGCAGCTGATTCAGGATATGGCCGGCGCGCTTGCTTTTGCCGGCAAGGATAGCGTCGACCCAGTGAAAAGGGGTGAAATGCGCGGCGTCATTGACCGCCGACTCAACGCGCAACAGCGTCAGTTTACCATCGGCATAAATCAGCGACAGTCGCTCCAGTGCCTGGGCCAGCGCCAGCAGATTGCCTTCATAGCAGTAGCAAAGCAGCTGGATAGCGGCATCGTCGGCGCTGAGTTTCATTGATTTGGCGCGTGCCGCCACCCAGCGCGGCAGTTGAGCCTGTTCAGGCGTCATGCAACTGATATAGACCGCATTCTGGCTGAGGGACTTGAACCAGGCACTGTTCTCCTGGGCGCGGGTAGGTTTGCTGCCGCGCAGGATCACTATCAGGTCGGGATGCTGCAGGGCCGACAGCTGCAGCAGCTTCTCACCCATCTGCGCGTTGGTCCCGCCATCGGGCAATACCAGCAGCAATGTCTGCCGGCTGGCAAACAGGCTCAGTGCCTGGCAAAGACTGTAAATGTTATCCCAGTCGGTATTTGCGTCGAGGGTAACGCTGAAGTGCTCAGTGAATTCAGCCTTCTGGGCTTCAGCCCGGATACTGTCCTGGCTTTCCTGGATCAGCAGCGGATCGTTGCCGAACAAAAAATAGCAGGGGCGCAATGATTCCTGCAATTGCGCCCCCAGCTGTTCCGGGTAAAGCCGGATCATTTAGCGGCCACACCCGCCGCGTCGGTTTTGGCGCTGGTGGGAGCAGCGTTGCCGGCTTCCTCGGCAGCATGGACTTCCAGCAGCCGGCGAACCAACTGCTGCGCCGCCTGCTGGCGCATTTCCTGGCGGATGATTTCGCCTTCCGCATCTTTGGCAAGCGCAGTCAGCGGGTTGTCGAAGAATGAACGGAACACCCTGATATCGATCGGGTAGAGATCTTTCCCGGGCGTCAATACCTGCGCCTGGACATTCAGGATCAACTGATATTCGGCGGTTTTACCATCCTGGAACACCGAAGCGGTTGACTGGCTTTCGGACGAACCGGTAATGCGCAGCGAAGGCAATGTCTTGCTTGCCGGGTCCGAGTCATCGGCGATGGTCACATCGCTGAGGCGCAGCTCGGCACGTACCGCCCGAGTCAACGGGCCGTACTGATCATAGCTATTCAGGGTCATGGTCTTCATTTCGCTTGGCACTTGAGTGGTGCCGCGCAGATGAAAACCACAGCCTGCAGTAGCCAGCACCACCAGTCCCAGTAAAAATGCTAAAGTACGATGTCGCACGATGCCTCCTTGACTCAACCCACCACCAGGTTAAGCAGTTTACCCGGAACGTAAATCACTTTACGTATCTGGGCCCCCTCCAGATATTTCGCAACCAGATGTTCTTTGGCCGCACGCTCACGTACCAGTGCTTCATCAGCATCCGCAGGCACGGTAATTTTTGCCCGCAGCTTGCCATTTACCTGTACCACAACCAGTTTGGCATCTTCAACCATTGCCGCGTCATCGGCAACCGGCCATGAGGCATTGTCGATATCGCCTTCACCGCCGAGCGCCTGCCACAACGCAAAGCTTGCATGCGGGGTGAACGGATACAACAAACGCACCACCGAGGTCAGGGCTTCCTGCAGCAGGGCTCTGTCCTGCTCGGTTTCCTGGGGGGCGCGAGCCAGTTTGTTCATCAGTTCCATAACCGCGGCGATCGCCGTATTAAAGGTCTGACGGCGACCGATATCGTCAGTCACCTTGGCGATGGTCTTGTGCAGATCGCGACGCAGATCTTTCTGGGCGCTGTTGAGCCCGGTGACGTCAAGCGCGCTTACCGCGCCACGGGAAGTATGGTCAAATACCAGCTTCCAGACGCGTTTGAGGAAGCGGTTCGCTCCCTCAACCCCGGACTCCTGCCATTCAAGGGTCATGTCCGCCGGCGAGGCGAACATCATAAACAGCCTGACGGTATCGGCACCGTATTTTTCTACCATCACCTGCGGGTCGATGCCGTTGTTTTTCGACTTGGACATTTTGCTCATGCCCGCGTAGATGACTTCTCGGCCTTCGTTGTCGGTGGATTTGGAAATGCGGCCTTTGTCATCGCGTTCGACGGTGACATCCACCGGCGATACCCAGATGCGCTCGCCGCCGCTGCCGATGCGATAGAAGGCATCAGCCAGCACCATGCCTTGACACAGCAGACGTTTTGCCGGTTCATCGGAATTCACCAGTCCGGCGTCGCGCAACAGCTTGTGAAAGAATCGGAAATACATCAGATGCATGATGGCGTGTTCGATGCCGCCGATATATTGATCGACCGGCAGCCAGTAATTAGCCGCCGCCGGATCAAGCATACCCTGGTCATAGTCCGGGCAGGTATAGCGCGCATAATACCAGGAAGATTCCATGAAGGTATCAAAGGTATCGGTTTCACGCAGCGCCGGCTGACCGTTTACCGTGGTCTGCGCCCAGGTCGGATCTTGTTTGATCGGGCTCGAAATACCGTCCATGACCACATCTTCAGGCAGCAGCACCGGCAATTGATCATCAGGTGCAGGCACCACGGTGCCGTCTTCCAGGGTCACCATCGGAATAGGTGCGCCCCAGTAGCGCTGACGGGAAACGCCCCAGTCGCGCAGCCGATAGTTGACCTTGCGCTCGCCCACACCTTGGGCAACCAGCTTGTCGGCGATAGCGTTAAAGCCTGCCAGGTGGTCAAGTCCGTTGAATTCACCCGAGTTGAACAGGGCGCCTTTTTCGGTCATCGCCTGCAAAGACAGATCGGGTTCGCTGCCGTCGGCGGTCAGAATGACCGGCGTTATCGGCAGATGGTATTTGGTGGCAAATTCCCAGTCGCGCTGATCGTGGCCGGGGACCGCCATCACTGCGCCGGTGCCGTATTCCATTAAAACGAAGTTGGCGACCCATACCGGGACTTTTTCACCGTTCAGCGGATGGACGGCATACAGGCCGGTTTCCATGCCTTTTTTTTCCATGGTGGCCATTTCTGCTTCGGCTACCTTGGTATTACGGCACTCGTTGATGAAATCCGCCAGGGCCGGGTTGGATGCCGCCGCCTGCAGTGACAGAGGATGGCCCGCCGCCACGGCAACATACGTCACGCCCATGAAGGTATCGGGGCGGGTAGTATAGACCGACAGCTTTTCTTCGCTGTTTTCCACATCAAAGGTGATCTCAACCCCTTCAGAACGGCCGATCCAGTTACGCTGCATGGTTTTGACCTGCTCAGGCCAGCTTTCCAGCGTATCCAGGTCATAGAGCAGTTCATCGGCATACGCGGTGATTTTAACAAACCACTGCGGAATCTCTTTACGCTCGACTTTGGTATCGCAGCGCCAACAGCAACCATCAATCACCTGTTCGTTGGCCAACACCGTCTGATCGTGCGGGCACCAGTTCACCGCCGAGGTTTTCTTGTAGACCAGGCCCTTTTCATAAAGGCGGGTGAAGAACCACTGTTCCCAGCGATAGTATTCCGGCCGGCAGGTGGTGACTTCTCGGCTCCAGTCATAGCCGAAACCCAGCAGTTTCAGCTGGTTTTTCATGTAGTCGATATTGTCGTAAGTCCAAGGCGCCGGAGCGGTGTTGTTCTTGACCGCCGCACCTTCGGCGGGCAGGCCGAACGCATCCCAGCCAATCGGCTGCAGGACGTTTTTGCCGAGCATACGCTGATACCGGGAAATCACATCACCAATACTGTAATTACGCACATGGCCCATGTGAAGTCGACCGGAGGGATAAGGCAGCATAGACAGGCAATAATATTTTTCTTTGCCTGCGTCTTCGGTCACTTTGAAAGTCTGATGTTCTTGCCAGTGAAGCTGAACGTGGGATTCTATCTCTTCCGGGCGATATTGCTCTTGCATGGCAGCCAGTGGTCCTATGGGTTAATACAGCCACGCCCCTGTGTTCGGGCGTCATAACGATTCAATGATCCGCCTAGCATAGCTGATAAGCAATAGCGGCAACAACACCCACAGCGTCAGGGAGCGGTATTTCAGCGGCAATCATTCAAATTCTGAAGAATTATTCCCTGCCATTCCATTTTAACCCGCGTGCTCCGTTTGTTTTGGACTAAAATTATCAGTGTGATAATCATAAGTGCCTGTTTTGTCGCTGCGGCGATCGCCTGCGGGATACAAGGAGATAACGATGGACAAGGTTGCTCAATACTACCATGAATTACTGAGTTCTCTCAGCCAACGTCTGGAAGATGGCGAAAGGGATATTGATACGCTGGTAGACGATGCCCGGCAGCGTTTGTCGGGCACCGGCGATCTTACGCCCACCGAAGTTGAACAGGTTTGTGGGGCCGTGCGCCGTGACCTGGAAGAATTCGCCCGCAGTTATGATGAAAGCCGGGAAGACGATGATGAGAGCGTCTTTCTGCGGGTTATCAAAGAAAGCCTTTGGCAGCGGTTGGCGGATATAACCGATAAAACCCAGCTTGAATGGAAAGAAGTATTTAAAGATGTCAGCCATCACGGGGTCTATCACAGCGGCGAAGTCGTCGGGCTGGGCAATCTGGTGTGCGAACGCTGTCATCATTATCTGGCGTTCTATACACCGGAAGTCCTGCCGGTTTGCCCTGCTTGCGGCCATGATCAGTTCAATCGTCAGCCGTTTAGAAACTGAACTGACCAGTGATTCGCCGCCGATGCACCCGGTTGCGTATTGAGATGGCATTATATTATCTGCTAGGCAGCTAGGCAGCTAGGCAGCTAGGGCAGCTAGGGCAGCTACGGCCGCCAAGGTTGCGGAGTAACAGAGACCGGTGTTGCGGCCGACTGTTCAGCCGCACCCTTTTTCGACAGCCGCCCCAGGAAATAGTGGCCAGACTATCCCACCGCCAGCTTGGGGTACCTTGGGTCACCCGCCTGAAAACCGAACGGCAGACCGGCGCATTACACGTTGCTGGCTGCCACCGGACTCAATGTAGGATCTTGGCCAGGAAATCGCGGGCCCGATCGGATTGAGGATGCTGGAAAAAGGCTTCCTTCGGTGAGTCCTCTATGATTTTCCCTTCATCCATGAAAATCACCCGGTGCGCGACCTTGCGGGCAAAGCCCATCTCATGGGTGACCACCATCATGGTCATGCCTTCCTGGGCCAGTTCCACCATGACATCCAGGACTTCATTGATCATTTCCGGATCAAGCGCCGAGGTCGGCTCATCAAACAGCATCGCGATAGGATCCATGCACAGCGCCCGGGCAATGGCCACACGCTGTTGTTGACCGCCGGACAGCTGGCCGGGAAACTTGTCTGCGTGGGCACTCAGGCCTACGCGCTCCAGTAGCTTGAGCCCTTTCTGACGCGCCTCGGCCTTATCGCGCTTAAGCACCTTCACCTGCGCCAGCGTCAGGTTCTCGATAATCGACAGATGGGGAAACAGTTCGAAATGCTGAAACACCATGCCGACACGTGAACGCAACTGCGCCAGATTGGTGCCTTTATCGTTCACCGCCGTTCCGTTGACCAGTATTTGCCCCTGCTGAATCGGCTCAAGGCCGTTGACGGTTTTAATCAATGTGGACTTGCCTGAGCCGGAGGGGCCACAAACGACCACCACTTCGCCTTTTTTGACTTCGGTGGTGCAGTCAGTCAGAACCTGAAAGTGACCATACCATTTTGAAACGTTTTTCAGGGAAATCATCAAACTGTCCTTTTCTTCAAATAATTCACCAGCAGGGAGGCACTCAGGCTTATGACAAAATACACCAGGCCGGCAAACAAAATCATTTCTACCTGGGTCCCATCACGCTCGCCCATCGAAGACGCGGAGCGGAAGAAATCAGCCAGACTTAATACATAAACCAATGAGGTATCCTGGAACAGGACAATCCCCTGGGTTAATAGCAGCGGCACCATGGCGCGAAATGCCTGGGGCAGGATGACCAGCTTCATCGACTGCCAGTGGGTCATGCCCAGCGCCAGCGCGGCCGAAGACTGGCCCCGAGAAATGCTGATAATCCCGGCACGGATGATTTCAGAATAATACGCTGCTTCAAACAGCGAAAAAGCCACCATCGCTGAAATAAGCCTGATGTCGGTCTGCGGCGAAATGCCCAGTACTTTGGTCAGCAGGCTTGGCACCACCAGATAAAACCACAACAGCACCATCAGCAGCGGCACTGAGCGGAACAGGTTGACATAAATTTTGGCGAACCAACTGACAGGTTTGATTGGCGATAGGCGCATGACCGCCAGTACCGTGCCCCAGATAATGCCGAAGAACACCGCGGTAAAGGTGATCTTCAAGGTAATTATCATGCCTTGCATCATATAGGGCAGGCCGGGAATGATCGAACTCCAGTCAAATTCGTACATTATTTGCCTCCCATATAGCCCGGCAGGCGAATTTTTCTTTCTACAAAATACATGCTCAACATGATCAGGGCGTTGATTATCAAATATCCCACGGTGATGGCGGTAAATGATTCATAGGCGTGGGCTGAATAATCCAGCAGTTTGCTGGCTTGGGCGGCCATTTCCACCAGCCCGATGGTGGAGGCTACCGATGAATTTTTCACCAGATTCAGCATTTCAGAGGTCATCGGCGGTACGATGACCCGATAGGCATTGGGCAGCAGCACATAGCGGTAGGTCTGGGACAGAGTCAGCCCCATCGCCAGGCCGGCGGCCTGCTGGCCTCGGGGCAGGGACTGGATACCTGAGCGCACCTGCTCGCAGATGCGGGCTGCGGTAAAGAGCCCAAGGCAGATCATCGATGAAACGAAAAACTGGATATTGGGATCCAGTTCCGCCTTGAACCACATGCCGATATCGGCCGGCAGCAGTTCCGGCACCACCAGATACCAGATAAAGAACTGCACAATCAGGGGGACGTTACGAAATAACTCGACATAGCCGGTACCCAGCGCCGAAAGGAAACGGTTGGGAACGGTACGCAGGATACCGAATATCGACCCGACGAAAAAGGCGATGATCCAAGCGCATAACGAGACCGCCACGGTGACTTTGAAGCCTGACCAAAGCCAGCCTAGATAGGTGGTGTTGCCAAACGGGGCCGCTTCGAAAAAGATACCCCAGTTCCAATCTATTGACATAAAAACTCCGGTAAAAAAGGGTAGCATGGCTACCCTGAAGATTGATGAACGGCTATATGAACCGCGCAGCGGGGAACGGCCGCCGCACGTCTGTCTGTCCTTGCCTTTTCCAGCAATCGATAGGGTGGGTTATAACCCACCCTTATTATCGTTATTAGTTTACGGCCTTGTCGTTAGGGGCGCTGAACAGCTGCTTGACGTCATCGGACATATCAAAATTCATGTTCAGATTCTTGGGTGGGATAGGCTGTTTGAACCAGGTGTCATACCATTTCGCAGCGGTGCCGGACGTCTGGATTGAAGCGATGGCGGTGTCGACCAGTTTCTTGAACTCCTGATCATCCTTGCGCAGCATACAGCCGTAGGCTTCTTTTGATTGAGGCGTACCCAAAATATCCCATTGATCGGGTTTCTTGGATTTGGCGCGTTCGCCGGCAAGCAGCGCATCATCCATCATGAAGGCCACCGCACGGCCGCTTTCCAGTGTACGGAAAGAGTCGCCATGATCTTTGGTGCTGATGATGCGCAGGTCCAGTTTCTTCTCATCATTCAGCTTATTCAGCAGCACTTCCGAGGTGGTGCCGGCGGTGACAACCACGGTTTTGCCTTTCAAATCGTCGAAATCTTTAATATCGCTGCCTTTCTTGACTGCCAGACGGGTGCCGATGATAAACACGGTATTGGAGAATGCGACCTGTTTTTGCCGTTCTGCGTTATTGGTGGTTGAACCACATTCGAAATCATAAGTGCCATTTTGCAGCAGCGGAATACGGTTTTGCGACGTGATCGGCAAGTATTTAACCTGCAGATTAGGCGCCTCAACTTTTTTCTTTACCGCATCGACAATGGCATCGGAGTAAGCCTGGGAATAACCGACCACTTTTTGTTGATTATCGTAATAGGAGAAGGGAACAGAGGATTCTCGGTGGCCGACAACGATAACGCCACTGTCTTTGATTTTCTTCAGCGTACCGGTCAGCTCTTCCGCATGGGCCATACTGCCGGCCATGCCGAGGATTAAAAACGATAAAGCCAATTTGCGCATTTGCATCTTCCAACTCCTTTGCTGTCAACATGCCGCCGGTAACGTGTTCGACGGCTGCAATCATGAGTATCACGTTAGCCCCGGTTGAGGTCTGACGCGTAAAGTCAAAGCGGGGTACGTTAAAAATAGATGAATGTAAATAATTTGAAATAGAAATGTTTACCTTTTGCGAGACAGAGCGCACCATTAAATTGCACGCTGACGCTTATGCACCAACATGGTGCGTATATTGCACCATTCAAGCAGCTCTGATGACGATAGCTATTGTTCGCGACCGGTAATTCTTCACATTCGATATAGTTAGCAGCAAAAATCATGCCATTTAGAACAATTGCCCCTGGGTGGGGCATGGGAGGAGGTTATTCTGCGTCGCTTCGAGCGGCCGAAATGGCGACATGGGCTTTGAATACTTCGAGGGCGGTCGGTAGCTGGCTGCGATCTGCCTGTTTTTCGCTGTTCCACAGATCGGCAAAAGTAATAGCCCGGCCGCAATGGATAAACACCTCATCGACATCAATGACGATAATGCTTTTCGCCGGGTGGCCGTTTTGAGCAAAGCGGCCGCACAGTTGTGGGTCGACCGAAATACGGGCGCGGCCATTGACTCTGAATCCCTCAGCCCAGCCAGGTATAAGAAACAGGATGCCGACGAAAGCATTCTGCAAAATATTGCTCAAACCATCAAGACGGTTGTTGCCTGACCGGTCAGGCAACAACAGGGTTTTGCTATCCTCTACATGGACAAAGCCCGGCTCGCCGCCTTTGGGGGAGCAATCGATACCGGACGCGCCGAGGGTGCCCAGCACGATAAACGGCGACAGGTTAATCAGGCGCCGAGCGTAGTCATCAATATGATCAATCTGCTTTTGCACCACAGCTGGATAGGGCTGGGCATAATGTTCGCGCAGCGAAGAAGGCTCGGTAAGCAAAAATTGAGGGTCGATATTCATACAGGGCTCATCGTTCAAAAGGTTATCATCAGGTTTTTAGCGCCGGCGGCGGCCAAAAACCACGCAGCCGAATGCCAGGATCAGGGTCGCGCCCCACAGCGGCCAGTTGCCAAAACGGGCATACGGCGTCAAACCCCGGGTTGGGGTAACTCGGGCATGGAGCACCTCACGGGTAAACTGGGGCAGCAGGCTGGCCGGATTACCGTCGGCGTTTATGACGGTGGTAATGCCGTTATTGGTGCTACGCAGCAGCGGCCGGCCCAGCTCCAGCGATCGCATCCGCGCCATCTGATAATGCTGCCAGGGACCGATGGAATGACCAAACCAGGCATCATTGGAAATGGTCAGCAGGAAATCTGAATCAGGACGGAAATTGTCCCTCACCTGTTCCCCCAGAATAATTTCGTAACAGATGGCGGCGGTCAGCTTCATGCCGGCCACGCTGAGCTGGGGCTGGACATAGTTTCCCCGGCTCAGTGATGACATCGGCAGGTTAAAGAAGGGCGCCAGAGGACGCAACAGTGATGCCAAGGGCACATATTCCCCAAAGGGGACCAGATGATGTTTGGCATAGCGGTCCGGGCTCGGGTAACGGTAAGGTGTATTCTCGCCCAGTACGACAATGCTGTTATAATAATCGTAGCCGTGTGGTGTAGGCCGGGCATCGATTATGCCGGTAATCAGGCTGGTGCGCTGTTCACGCAGCAGTTCATCCAGCTCGGTCAGGAAAGCATTCTGATCTATCTCGTTATCCGGAATGGCGGACTCAGGCCAGATGATCATCTGCGCTTTTCCCAGGGCTGGCCGACTGAGACTGAGATAGGTCTGGAGCGTAGGGCGTACCTGATCTGCCTGCCATTTCAGCGTCTGGGGAATATTTCCCTGCACCAGAGCCACGTCAACGGCGCGCTCAGGCTGTTCAGTGGTCCATTGTATCTGTCTGAGCGGCCAAGGCGCTATCAGCAGCAGTAGGGCAGCGATGGCCGCGCCTTTGCTGCGTTTGCGCCAGGCAAAAACCAACAACCCGCTGATGGCCATCAGCGCAAACGTGATGCTCTCGACGCCAAACAACGGGGCAAGCCCTTTCAGTGGACCGCTTATCTGACTATAGCCAAACTGCAGCCAGGGGAAGCCGCTCAGCACCCAGCCGCGCAGGAATTCGCTGACTTGCCAGAGCACCGGCGCCGCCAGTGCCAGACGCCACCAGGTGACATCGGGCCAGTAACGCGTCAGCATCCAGGCAAACAGCATTGGATACAGCGCCAGGTAGGCGGCCAGGAGTACCACCAGTCCCACATTGACCGGGCCGGGCATGCCGCCGAACTGCGCAATGCTGACATACACCCAGTTTACACCGGCACCGAACAGACCCATTCCCCAAGCGAAGCCGATCCAGGCGGCCTGGGATGGGCGACGGTTGAGGGTCAGTGCCTGCAGACCCGCCAGAGAAACCAACGCGGCCGGCCAGAGATCGTAAGGCGAAAAGGCCAGGGCGCCGCAGGCACCGGCCAGCAACGCCAGCAGCATGCGAATCTGCTGGCGTTCAATCAGCGAAACACGGTTCATTGAGACGTTATTCTTCCATGACGGGTTGGGGGGAGTCTTCAGGGATTTTTACATGAACCTGTATAATGCGCCGGCTATCGGCCATGGCGACTTTAAAGGCATAACCATCAATCTCGATAGTTTCGCCCCTGGCCGGCAGATGACCAAAGGCCTGCATCACCAGGCCACCAATGGTATCCACTTCTTCGTCGCTGAAATGGGTATTGAACACATCATTGAAATCTTCAATCGGGGTCAGTGCGCGAATGGTAAAGGTATGCCGATTCAGCTGGCGGATATCCCGATCTTCTTCGTCGTCGTATTCATCTTCTATTTCTCCGACGATAAGCTCAAGAATATCTTCGATAGTGACCAGGCCGGACACACCGCCAAATTCATCAATGACAATGGCCATGTGATAACGCTGGGAACGGAACTCCTTGAGCATCCGGTCGACGCGCTTGCTTTCGGGAACGACAACTGCCGGGCGTAACACTTTTTCCATACTGAAAGGTTCGGAATTGCTGAGCATGAACGGCAGCAAATCCTTGGCCATCAGGATCCCTTCGATATGATCCTTGTCCTCGCTAATAACCGGAAAGCGGGAGTGGGCGGATTCGATGATGACATCCAGGCACTCTTCCAGCGATTGGTTTTTCTTGAGCGTCACCATTTGTGAGCGGGGGATCATGATATCCCGGACGCGCTGTTCGGCGATATCCATTACGCCTTCAAGCATATCGCGGGTGTCGGGATCGATCAGTTCGTTTTGTTCGGAGTCGCGGATCAAATCCAGCAAATCATTACGATTTTTGGGCTCTCCGTGAAAAAGCTGATTCAGTATCAGGGTAAAAAAGCCCTTCTTGGGACTGGGGCTGTCACTGCTCTGCGAATGGTCGTCGCTCATGGCGTTCAGTTAATTTCACTTATAGTGGGGATAGTAAAAAGCACCAGGCATTACGCCCGGTGCCGCTATTTAAACATTCTTTTCAGCCAGGTAAGGATCCGGGAAACCCATCTGCTGCATGATTTCCATTTCCAGCGATTCCATTTCTTCGGCTTCATCGTCTTCGATATGATCATACCCTAGCAGATGAAGACAGCCGTGGACAACCATATGTGCCCAATGGGCATCCAGGTTTTTATCCTGTTCAGTGGCTTCCCTTTCCACTACCTGCCGGCATATCACCAAATCGCCCAGTAAGGGGAGTTCGATCCCCGGCGGTGCTTCAAAGGGGAATGACAGCACATTGGTGGGTTTATCCATGCCGCGGTAAGTCAGATTCAGCTCATGGCTTTCGGCCTCGTCCACCAGTCGGATCGTCAGTTCAGCCTGCTCGCAAAAACGGGGAAGCACACCCTGTAGCCAGCGGGTGAAATCGGCTTCAGCCGGCAGTCCCTGAGGCTGTTCACAGGCCAGTTGCAAATCGAGGATAACCTCACTCATCGGAAGGCTCCAGCGCATTTTCATCAGATGGTGAGCGGCCGGCAGCGGCCTGAGACTTGCTGCGCTCAGCCATGGCCTCGCGTTTGCGTTCGCGGGCGACGTCGTCACGATGGCGTTCGTCGGCCGATTCCCAGGCTTCATAGGCATTCACAATCAGCGCCACCACCGGATGACGCACCACGTCTTCACTGTTGAAGAAGTTAAAGCTTATTTCTTCGACCGACGACAGTACTTCGATAGCATGACGCAGGCCTGACTTCTGATGGCGTGGCAGGTCAATTTGCGTTACGTCGCCGGTAATGACCGCCCTGGAGTTAAAGCCGATACGGGTCAGGAACATTTTCATCTGCTCGATCGACGTATTCTGGCTCTCATCGAGGATGATAAAGGCATCATTGAGTGTACGGCCGCGCATGTAGGCGAGTGGGGCGACCTCAATGACATTACGTTCAATCAGTTTTTCAACCCGTTCGAAGCCCAGCATCTCAAACAGCGCATCGTACAGCGGCCTGAGGTAAGGATCGACTTTCTGGCTGAGATCGCCTGGCAGGAATCCCAGTTTTTCACCGGCTTCCACCGCCGGACGGGTCAGCAGGATACGCCGGATCTCCTGGCGCTCCAGTGCATCTACCGCCGCCGCTACCGCCAGGTAGGTTTTACCGGTACCCGCCGGGCCGACGCCAAAGGTGATGTCGTGATCAAGAATATTGGCGATATACTGAGCCTGGTTTGGCGTGCGGGGCTTGATAACGCCGCGCTTGGTCTGGATATGAATGGCTTTGCCGTAGTCCGGCACGCTGTCGGCCGCCTGTTCAAGCACCCGGCTTTCTTTAATCGCCAGATGGATCTGTTCAGGGTCGATATCGCTTGAAACCCCTCTGACCGGGGCGGTATCGACATACAGGCTGCGCAGGATAGTGGCGGCTGCATCTACGCACAGTAGTTTACCCACCAGTTTGAAGTGGTTATCCCGGCGGTTGATTTCTATGCCCAACCGGCGCTCAAGCTGTTTGATGTTGTCATCAAATGGTCCGCAGAGGCTCAACAGGCGTTTGTTGTCTGCTGGCTCCAGTACGATTTCTTTCGTGTCGACGTTCAAACTCTTCCTCTGGGCCTTAAAGGCCGCGTTAACGGATAACAGGATTATAATGACCGCATGCCCGGTCAGTAACGGCCTTTTGATGCTGATTTACACTCTCATGATTGTAGCACCGCCGGCCCGCTGTTCAGGTTTCGGGCATACAGATAATATTGGGGGCGCGACAGAAAATTGCAACCAGCGTGTGAAATGGTAGCTGAGTGCAAAATGCAACCGAGGTGTAAAGTAGGGCATGGGCGGCTTATGGCCGCCCGTCTGGGGATGTCGGAAAGGGAGTCAAGGCTGGTAAACACCCACGCCGATAGCATTTTCTTTACGGGTTCTCGCAATGACCTGTGCCGGCGTCTCGTTAACCCGCAGGCCCATCTCATCTTCAGTCCGCACCACAATGCCGCGCAGTGAGTTAGGGTTGACATCGACGATGTCGACATCGACGAACTTGCCGATAAGATCTGGCGTCCCTTCAAAATTAACTACGCGGTTGTTTTCAGTGCGCCCTGACAACTCCATGATGCTTTTACGGGAGGTGCCTTCGACCAGTATGCGCTGAACGGTGCCTTGCATACGGCGGCTGTACTGCATCGCCTGTTGGGTAATGCGCTCCTGCAGCAGATGCAGACGCTGTTTTTTCTCTTCCTCAGCAACATCATCGACCATATCGGCGGCGGGAGTGCCGGGACGGGCCGAATAAATAAAGCTGTAGCTCATATCAAAATTGACTTCGCCGATGAGCTTCATGGTCTGCTCAAAGTCAGCCTGGGTTTCGCCGGGGAAACCGACGATGAAATCGGAGCTTATCTGGATACCGGGACGCGCCTTGTGCAGTTTGCGGATGATCGCTTTGTATTCAAGTGCGGTATGGGCTCGCTTCATCATGGTCAGAATGCGGTCGGAACCGCTCTGTACCGGCAGATGGACAAAGCTGACCAGTTCAGGCGTGTCGCGATAAACCTCGATGATATCGTCGCCGAACTCAATCGGGTGGCTGGTGGTGAAGCGCACCCGGTCAATACCGTCTATCGCGGCGACCAGGCGCAGCAGTTCAGCGAAACTGCCTTGCTCGCCATCGTAAAAGCTGCCACGCCAGGCGTTGACATTCTGCCCCAGCAGATTAACTTCGCGAACGCCCTGCGCCGCTAACTGGGCTATCTCAAACAGGATATCATCGCAGGGCCGGCTGACTTCTTCGCCGCGGGTATAGGGCACCACACAGAAGGTGCAGTATTTGTTACAGCCTTCCATAATTGAAACGAACGCCGTCGGCCCGTCAGCGCGCGGTTCGGGCAAGCGGTCAAATTTTTCAATTTCCGGAAAGCTGATATCCACGACAGGACTGCGGTTGCCGCGCACCCGATTGATCATTTCCGGCAGGCGATGCAGGGTCTGCGGACCAAAAACAATGTCCACATAGTGAGCCCGCTGGCGAATATGCTCGCCTTCCTGAGACGCCACGCAGCCGCCCACCCCGATAATCAGGTCCGGGTTGGCCTCTTTCAGCATGCGCCAGCGGCCCAGTTGATGGAACACCTTTTCCTGTGCCTTTTCCCGTATCGAACAGGTATTAAGCAACAGGACGTCCGCTTCTTCAGCGATCTCCGTCAACTGATAGCCATGGGTGCTATCCAGTAAGTCAGCCATCTTGGATGAATCGTACTCATTCATCTGACAGCCCCAGGTCTTGATATACAGTTTTTTGGTCATCGGCTTGCCATTACTCGGGTGCGGGAAACATCATTAAGGCTTAATGCAGGGCGCATAGTGTAATCCTTTGGCGTTGTTGTGACCAGCGCGCCGGTCAAAGGGTTATCTTTAAGTCTGGAAAAATGCGGTACACTGAAGGCTATTCCGACCATATTACTCGAAAAGCATAGTCAAGATGAATACAGAAAACCCCTCTTTTGATGTGGTGGTGTCCGGCGGCGGCATGGTGGGTGCCACCGCCGCGCTGGCACTGGCGCAGAGTGGATTCAGCGTACTGGTGCTGGATCATGTGATGCCCGCCGCCCCTGGTGCGGGCGCGATACCTGACTTGCGGGTATCGGCCATCAGTTGCGCGTCGGTGGCGATGCTGCGTCAGGTCGGCGCCTGGCAGCGTGTCGACCGCCATTTTCAGGTGCCTTACCGGCGTCTGGAGACCTGGGAATGGCCTGAGTCGCTGGTCTCGTTTGACGCGTCGGCGCTGAAACTGCCTGAGCTGGGCTTTATGATAGAGAACAACCGTTTGCAGCAAGCGCTGTGGCAGGCTTTCGACAACTGCGACAATCTTGAGCTGCGCTGTCCGGCCACCCTTGAAACCATGCAGTATGATGGCGGGTGTTGGACCCTGGGTCTTGATAACGGCGATCGGGTCAGCAGCCGATTGCTGATAGGCGCTGACGGCGCCCGCTCAAAAGTGCGCCAGCAGGCCGGTATTGGCATCGATGGCTGGCAATATCGGCAGTCCTGCATGCTGATTACCGTCAGTACCCCGCTGGGTCAGCAGGACGTCACCTGGCAGCAGTTTACCCCTGAGGGGCCACGCGCCTTTTTGCCGCTTTATGATAACTGGGCCTCACTGGTGTGGTATGACAGCGTGGAAAAAATCAAGCGCCTGCAGGGGATGGCTCTGCCTGAGCTGGAGCGGGAAGTGGCCCGCACCTTTCCGCCACGGCTAGGCAGTATCAAGGCACAGGCTGCCGGCTCTTTCCCGTTGGTGCGCAGCCATGCCCAGCGCTATGTCGGCCCCGGGCTGGCACTTATCGGTGATGCCGCCCACACCATCAATCCGCTGGCGGGGCAGGGCGCCAATCTGGGGTTTCGCGATGCGGATGCGCTGGTGGAGGTGCTTATCAATGCCCGATCCCGGGGTGAAGCCTGGGATAGTGAGACGGTGCTCAAGCGCTACCAGCATCGCCGGCGGGCCGATAATCTGTTAATGCAAAGCGGGATGGACTTTTTTTACAACACTTTTAGCAACCGCGTTCCCCCGGTCAGGTTGGCACGAAATATCGGGCTGATGCTGGCCCAGCGTGCCGGGCGACTGAAAACGCAGGCATTGAAATACGCGCTCGGTCTTTGACTGGGCGTTAAGCGCCAGGCCTGATGGCTATTTAATGAGATGAGTGACTCCCTGCCCAGGAAAAATGCAGACGGGGTAGCGGGATATTGAAACGAAAAAGGGGCAATGCTTTTAAGCATTGCCCCTATTTCGTGCTGCTTGCGCAGTCTTTGTGTGGCTGGGGTACCAGGATTCGAACCTGGGGTGGCGGAATCAGAATCCGCTGCCTTACCGCTTGGCGATACCCCAAAAATGTGGTGGCTACGACGGGAATCGAACCTGTGACCCCAGCATTATGAGTGCTGTGCTCTAACCAGCTGAGCTACGTAGCCAAATTGTACTTAAATATTCGTAAGTTACAATACTTTTTTTCAAAAACTTTTGGCTGGGATACCAGGATTCGAACCTGGGGGTGGCGGGATCAAAACCCGCTGCCTTACCGCTTGGCTATATCCCAATACCACGATAACCATACTGCTAAAATTCTGTTGTCCATCCATTACTGCCGATGGAATGGCTGGGGTACCAGGATTCGAACCTGGGCGTGGCGGGATCAAAACCCGCTGCCTTACCGCTTGGCTATACCCCATCCGTTGCAATGCCGAAATGGTGCGGGAGGCGAGACTTGAACTCGCACACCTTGCGGCGCCAGAACCTAAATCTGGTGCGTCTACCAATTTCGCCACTCCCGCAAAGTATGGTGGCTACGACGGGATTCGAACCTGTGACCCCAGCATTATGAGTGCTGTGCTCTAACCAGCTGAGCTACGTAGCCATCCTTTCCGCGTGACCTTCATTCGGCCTTGCGGGGCGCATTATGCGTAGTTGGCGATATTCAGTCAACCCCTTTTTTTGCTAATCGGGATTGTAAGCGACCGTTTGTCTGGCTTATGACCAACATGATGATAAAAGCGGCTAAACCGGCTTTTTCCGGCGCAGCGGCACAATGAAAAACGGGCCCAGAGGCCCGTTTTTCAACATCTTTACGCGCGAGATCAATAAGCGGACTGATGTACGCCTACTGCACGTCCTGAGGGATCATCCATCTTTTTGAACGCTTCATCCCATTCGATCGCCGTGGAGGAGGAGCAGGCGACGGAGGGGCCGCCAGGCACGCATTCGGCTGCACTGGGCAGCGGGAACAGTTCTTCAAAAATCTGACGGTATAGGTAACCTTCCTTCGAGCCAGGGGTATTATAAGGGAAACGGAAATGCGCGTTTTCCAGTTGCTGGTCGGTAATCTGTTCGGCAGCCACCTGTTTGAGACTGTCGATCCAACTGTAGCCCACGCCATCGGAAAACTGCTCTTTCTGCCGCCAGGCGACGCTTTCCGGCAGATAGGAAGCAAAACACTCGCGCAAGATATGCTTCTCGATTTTGCCGTTGCCGCACATTTTATCCTGCGGGTTGACCCGCATCGCCACATCCAGGAAGTCCTTGTCCAGGAAGGGCACCCGAGCCTCGACGCCCCAGGCCGACATGGCTTTATTGGCGCGGGCGCAGTCATACATATGCAGGGCCTGGAGTTTTCGCACCAGTTCTTCATGGAATTCTTTGGCGTTAGGCGCTTTATGGAAGTATAGATAGCCGCCGAACACTTCGTCCGCGCCTTCGCCCGACAGCACCATTTTAATGCCCATCGCCTTGATCTTGCGGGACATCAGGTACATCGGCGTAGACGCGCGTATGGTGGTCACATCATAGGTTTCAATGTGATAGATAACATCCCGGATGGCATCCAGGCCTTCTTGCACGGTGAAATGGATTTCATGATGCACGGTACCCAGATGCTTGGCGACATCCTTGGCGGCGCGCAGGTCTGGTGAGCCTTCCAGGCCGACGGCAAAGGAATGCAGCTGAGGCCACCAGGCTTCACTGCGGGCTTCATCTTCCACCCGTCGAGCGGCATATTTTTTGGTAATCGCCGAAATAATGGACGAGTCAAGACCGCCGGAGAGCAGCACGCCATAGGGCACGTCTGACATCAGATGGCTTTTGACCGATTCTTCCAGCGCATCACGCAATGCAATCTTGTCCGTGACATTGTGTTTTACGTTTTCATAATCAAACCAGTCACGGGCATAATATTCACGGATCTGACCGTCTTTGCTCCACAGATAGCTTCCTGGAGGGAATTCCTTGATGCTGCGGCAGACCGGCACCAGCGATTTCATTTCCGAGGCGACATACAGGGTGCCGTTTTCGTCATGGCCCATATACAGCGGGATAATGCCCATATGGTCACGGCCGATGAGATATGCATCCTGCTCGGTATCATAAAGAATAAAGGCGAACATACCGCGCAGTTCATCCAGGAACTGCGGGCCTTTTTCCTTATATAGCGCCAGGATCACTTCGCAATCGGAACCGGTCTGGAACGCATAGCGATCGCCATATTCCTGACGCAGGCTCTGGTGATTGTAAATTTCGCCGTTGACCGCCAGAACATGGGTCTGCTCGGCATTGTATAGCGGCTGGGCGCCGGTGTTGACGTCGACAATAGACAGGCGTTCATGAGCAAGAACTGCCTTGTCGCTGGCGTAAACGCCGGACCAGTCGGGACCGCGATGACGCATCAGGCGTGACAGTTCAAGCGCTTTACTGCGCAATTCAACCGGGTCGGACTTCAGATCCAGAACACCGAAAATAGAACACATACTCTTCTCCCTAACTGCTTACCCCGGAGGACATGATGGTCGGCCGGATGAAATAGTGCATCAGCCGGAGCGGGCCCCGGACGGTGATGCAGTCAATGCGTTGCGGTATCGCTGTGACTCAATGCCGTTTCGATACCAACGATTTAGCATCAAAACCACCCTCAAGTTCAATATCATTCAATAAAAAAAGCCATACAGCTGATAATTATTTAATAAATTGGGGTTTTTAATGAGAGATGAATAATAAAACCTGCATTGAAGCCTGGAATTTTAGCCGATCGCTAATTCGCTGAAAGAGTAAAAGCGGCAATTCACTCATTTTCAAGCAGATGCTGGATAAGTACACCGTTGAGCATTGCCCGCTTGACCAGCGCAAAAGCACCAATGGCTGAGCTGTGGTCGAGGGCCGAGACCACCACCGGTAGATTTTGCCGGAATTCCTTGAGCACCTGTTTGTCGATACAGCGTTGAATGGCCGGCAGGATCACTTTATGGGCTTCGGTAATTTCGCCGGCCAGTACCACCTTTTGCGGATTGAACAGGTTAATGGTCAGGGCAATCACTTTACCCAGGTAGTGGCCGACTTGCTCGATCACTTCACAAGCCAGCGGATCGCCGCGATTAGCTGCTTTACAGATGGCGCTGACGCCACAGTCGTCCAGCGTCAGCTTGCTGGGATAGCCCTGGCGCAGCAAATGGCTGACCCTTTGCTCGATGGCGCCATTAGCGGCAATGGTTTCCAGGCAGCCAAAATTGCCGCAGTGGCAGCGCTCACCAAGCGGGTCAACCTGGATATGGCCGATTTCGCCGGCGTTCCCCAGCGTGCCGAGGAAAATTTGGCCATGTACCAAGATCCCGGCGCCGGTACCGCGATGTACGCGCACCAAAATGGAGTCGGCACAATGGCGAGTTGCCCCGAAATAGTGCTCCGCCAGCGCCAGGCTGCGGATATTATGGCCGACGAAGGCATTAAGGCCGAAACGGCGATGGAGGTTTTCGGCCAGCGTCCAGTGACTGACGCTGATATGGGGCATATAACGCACCACGCCGTTATAGGGGTCTACCAGTCCCGGCAAAATCACCGAGATGGCAATCAGCTCGCGGATTTTGCGCTGACACTGATCCAGAAAACGGCTTATCGCGCCGAACAGCGCATGCTCCAGCGACTCCTGGGTTCGCTCAGGCAAGGCAAAGTTTTCTTCCGACAGCGATTTGCCGCTCAGGTCATACAGCGCAATGGTGGCGTCGTGCCGCCCGAGACGGATGCTGACCGCTTGAAAAGATCGGGTTTCGGTGACGATTGAGATGGCCCGTCGGCCACCGGTCGAGGCTTGCTGGTCAACTTCGCGGATAAGGCCCCTTTCCAGCAGTTGACGGGTGATTTTGGTGATACTGGCGGGCGCCAGCTGACTCTGTTCGGCTATCTGAATTCGCGATATCGGCCCTGACTGGTCAATAAGGCGGTAAACCGCTGCGCTATTCAACTGTTTGACGAGGTCAACATTTCCTATCGGGGTTTGTCCGCCTGGGCTCATGAATAAATTACTCGCTAATCGCTAGACGACATTACCGTTGACGATGGTTTTAGTGATGTTGTAATCGCGGTCAAAAGCCGTCAAATTGGCGGTTTTTCCCACGGAAAGGCTGCCCAACTGCGTGTCCACGGCGATTGCCTGCGCCGGATAGAGTGTCGCCATGCGCAGTGCTTCATCCAGCGGAATGCCGATGAATTCTACGCTGTTACGCACCGCCTCGATCATGGTCAGTGAAGAACCGCTAAGGGTGCCGGCCTCGTCTACGCACAGTCCGTCGCGATAGTATATGGTCTTGCCGGCGAAAATGAACTGATCTATCGCATTATCCGCCCCGGCAGGCGCGGTAGCGTCAGTGACCAGCACCAGCTTGTCGCCCTTTAGACGCTTGGCATTGCGTACATTGGCCCAGTTAACGTGCAGACCGTCGGCGATGATGCCGCAGTAAACCTCTGGCGCGTCAAAGATGGCGCCCATCAGGCCGGGTTCGCGCCCGGTCAGCGGCGGCATGGCGTTAAAAAGATGGGTGGCGAAGCGAATACCGGCGGCAAATCCGGCCTTGGCCTGATCATAAGTCGCAAATGAATGACCCGCGGAGACGACAATGCCGGCCTGGGCCAGGCGCCGTATGGTTTCGGCATCAACCTGTTCCGGCGCCAGCGTTATCTTGGTGATGACATCCGCGTTAGCGCACAGGAAATCCATTATCTCCGGTTCAGGCCGACGCATCAGATGCTCATCATGGGTGCCTTTCTTAACCGGGTTCAGCCAGGGACCTTCCAGATGCAGTCCCAGAGCCTGATGGCTGTTCTGCGCCAGGTAGGCGCGCATGACTTCAACCGCGCGGCACATGAATTCGTCGGTACTGGTAATCAGCGTCGGCAGAAAACTGGTGCAGCCGGATTTCTGGTTGGCGCGCTGCATGACTTCCAGCGTATGGACCGACAGCGCCTGCAGGCTGTCGTTGAACTGTACACCGCCGCAGCCGTTCAGCTGCAGGTCGATAAAGCCGGGCGCCAGTACCGCACCCGCCAGATCATGCTGCTCGATGCCGGCCGGCAGGGAAGCTTCTGGACACACCGCTTTGATTTTGCCGTCATCCAGGACAACCGCATGACCGGACAATACCTGGTAGCCGGTATGAACCCGGCCATTAACTAATGCGAACATTTTATGCTCCCGGTTTATTACTGTTTCTCTACGCTTTCCATTTCCAGTTCGCGGAAATACCTGACAGTTTTCACTTTCAGTTCCGAAGTTGAAGGTTCATCGCATACCATAATGGCCTTGGCATGGAGCTGCAGGCAACTGATGGTCCACATATGATTGACATTACCTTCTACAGCGGCCTGTAAGGCAAGCGCTTTATTGTGACCGATAACCAGAATCATCACTTCTTCAGCGTCTAGCAGCGTGCCGACGCCCACGGTCAGGGCATAGCGCGGAACCTGCTCGATATCATTATCGAAGAAACGCGAGTTCGCCCGCCGGGTTTCCTGGGTAAGGGTTTTGATACGGGTGCGGGAGGCAAGTGAAGAGCCCGGTTCATTGAAGGCAATATGCCCATCGTTACCTACACCGCCCATAAACAAATTGATTTTACCGTAGGATTTGATTTTTTCTTCGTAACGACGGCATTCAGCATCGATGTCCGGCGCATTGCCGTTCAGCAGATTTATATTTTCAGGCGGGATATCCACATGGTTGAAAAAGTTACTATACATAAAGGTGTAGTAGCTTTCGGGATGTTCAGTCGGCAGGCCGACATATTCGTCCATATTGAAGGTGACGACATGTTTAAAGCTGACCTGGCCTGATTTGTGCATCTCAATAAGCGCCTTGTAGGCTTCAAGCGGGGTGCTGCCGGTAGGCAGGCCCAGGATAAACGGCTTATCGGCAGTGGGATGGAAAGCATTAATGCGATCGACGATGTGGCGTGCTGCCCACTGGCCGACATTGGCCGCAGTGTTTAAAGGTATGAGTCTCATGGCTAGCCTCTTTGGTAGATGGGGCGCAGATCCCTGCAAATCAGTATAACGCTCAACGTTATTCCACTCCATCAGTGGGTAGATAGCGCATGGACCGTTAGGGATTGCTGTAAAAAGATTATTTGCTTTGAAAAATAAGTTTGACTTAAAAGCTAGAATAAGTCACAAATTCACCGGATTCAAGTTTAAATTATGGTCAGGAAGTGCTAATTAATTCGCGTTGAGAATTAAAGGTCCGGCAAAAGGATCAGCAGGTGGATAGACATGTTTACTGGCAAGGGGTTGAGCAGCCCTCAACACCCGATCATTCGAGAGTTCGATAGGGGGATTTACCGTGAGTGTACTCAGTTATCTGCAAAAGATCGGGCGCGCGCTGATGGTGCCGGTGGCAACGCTGCCCGCCGCCGCGATCCTGATGGGTATAGGTTATGCAATTGATCCGAGCGGCTGGGGAAGCGAAAATGCCCTGGCGGCGTTCTTGATCAAATCGGGTTCGGCGATTATAGAAAACATGTCGGTGCTGTTCGCCATCGGCGTGGCATACGGCATGTCCAGGGATAAAGACGGTGCCGCGGCGCTGTCGGGATTTGTCGGCTTCTTGGTAGTGACGACGTTATGCGCCCCTGCTGCAGTCGCCATGATCCAGCGTATTCCGCTGGAACAGGTGCCGGCGGCATTCGGCAAAATCAATACACAGTTTGTCGGTATCCTGGTCGGTATTATCTCCGCTGAGATTTATAACCGATACAGCCAGGTTGAACTGCCCCGGGCGCTGGCGTTTTTCAGCGGCCGCCGGCTGGTGCCGATCCTGGTGTCTTTCGTGATGATCGTGGTGTCGTTCATCCTGATGTACATCTGGCCGGCCATCTACAACGCCCTGGTGACCTTCGGCGAATATATTCAGCAAATGGGGTCGGTAGGCGCGGGTATCTATGCCTTCTTTAACCGCCTGCTGATTCCGGTGGGTCTGCATCATGCACTTAACTCGGTATTCTGGTTTAACGTCGCCGGCATCAACGACATTCCGAATTTCCTCGGCGGTCAGCAGTCGATTAATGCCGGCACCGCCATCGCCGGCATTACCGGGCGCTATCAGGCAGGCTTTTTCCCGGTGATGATGTTCGGCCTGCCCGGTGCAGCGCTGGCTATTTACCATTGCGCCCGGGTGGAAAACAAGGCCAAAATCGCCAGTTTGATGATCGCGGCCGGTTTTGCCTCCTTCTTTACCGGCATTACTGAACCGCTTGAATTTTCGTTTATGTTCGTCGCGCCAGTGCTGTATTTACTGCATGCCATTCTGACCGGTATATCGGTATTTATTTCAGCCCAGATGCACTGGATTGCCGGATTCGGCTTCAGCGCCGGACTGGTGGATATGTTGCTGTCGGTGCGCAACCCGCTGGCGACGCAGTGGTATATGCTTATCCCCCAGGGGGTGGTGTTCTTTATCCTTTATTACCTGGTATTCCGTTTCACCATCAAACGCTTCAATCTGCTGACGCCGGGCAGAGAACTGCAGGTGGTGGGCGACGAGGCTGACGGTTACGACACTGATGTGGATACCGTTTTACTGAGCAAAGGCGATGAGACCCAAGCCCTGGCGCGGCGATATATCAGCGCGATCGGCGGCTCGGACAATCTCACCGGCATTGATGCCTGCATTACCCGCCTGCGCCTGAACGTCAAGGATTCTGCCCAGGTCAATGAATCCCTGGCCCGCAATCTGGGCGCTCAGGGGGTTATCCGTCTGAATAAAGAAAGTGTGCAGATAATCGTCGGCACGCGGGCCGAGATTATTGCCAGCGCGATGCGCAACGTACTGGCCGCCGGTCCGGTCAGTGCCGCCCGGTCGGTATCACAGATTGCAGCGCCCGAAACCGCGCCGCTAGCAGTCGCGCCATCAGCGGCGGCGGCACGTCCGGTCGTGGTCAGCCTGATGTCGCCGATTACCGGTGATATTGTCACGCTGGAACAGGTGCCGGACGAAGCCTTCGCCAGTAAAGCGGTGGGCGAGGGGGTAGCAATACGGCCAACCGCGCCAGAGGTGTTGTCGCCGGCCAATGGCACACTGGTCAAGGTGTTCGGCACCCATCATGCTTTCTGTCTGGAAACCGACACGGGAGCGGAGGTGATTGTACATATCGGCATTGATACCGTGATGCTCAATGGCCAGGGCTTTACCTGTCTGGTTGAGGAGGGCAGCAAGGTTACCCAGGGACAGCCGATACTGATGCTGGATCTGGAGTACCTCACTGCCCACGCTCAATCGCTGATAAGCCCGGTGGTGATTGCCAACATGGAGGCGTTCGGCACCATCAGTGCGGTGGCGACCGGCAAGGTGATCGCTGGCCAGACCCGTCTGTTGGACATCACGGCTAAATAGTTCTGCTGATGTAACGCCAGGCGCCGTCATTTGCGCCTGGCTCTGCTCATAACGTCCTCTTATCCCCCGGTGTTGTTACCCTCAAATCGCCGGCAGGCAGAATTTCTGCAACTAACGGTTGTGTCCTGCTCTGGCATGTTGGAACATAAGCGCTATAAATAGAGTGGTTTCGTATAGAGGAATATCAACATGAGTGAGGCTGAAGCCCGCCCAACCAATTTTATTCGTCAGATTATTGACGAAGATCTGGCGTCGGGTAAGCACGCGTCGGTGCATACCCGTTTCCCGCCTGAACCCAATGGCTACTTGCATATTGGTCATGCCAAATCGATCTGCCTGAATTTTGGTATTGCGCAAGATTATCAGGGGCAATGTAACCTGCGCTTTGACGATACCAATCCGGTTAAAGAAGATATCGAGTTCGTTGAATCGATTAAAGAAGACGTCCAGTGGCTGGGTTTCAACTGGAGCGGCGATATCCACTATTCGTCTGATTATTTTGACCAACTGCACCAGTATGCGCTTGAGCTTATCAACAAGGGCCTGGCCTATGTGGATGAGCTGTCGGCGGAGCAAATTCGTGAATACCGCGGTACGCTGACCCGGCCTGGCACCAACAGTCCGTATCGCGACCGTTCGGTAGAAGAAAACCTGGCGCTGTTTGAAAAAATGCGCACCGGTGGTTTTGCCGAGGGCACTGCCTGTCTGCGTGCCAAAATCGATATGGCCTCGCCCTTTATGGTGATGCGTGACCCGGTGCTGTATCGGATCAAGTTTGCTACCCATCACCAGACCGGTGATAAATGGTGCATCTACCCGATGTACGATTTCACCCACTGCATTTCCGATGCGCTGGAAGCCATTACCCACTCCCTCTGTACCCTGGAGTTTCAGGATAACCGCCGTCTGTACGATTGGGTGCTGGACAATATCACTATCCCCTGCCATCCGCGGCAGTATGAGTTCTCTCGCCTCAATCTTGAATACGCCATCATGTCCAAGCGCAAGCTCAACCAACTGGTGACGGAAAATATCGTTGAGGGCTGGGATGATCCCCGCATGCCAACGGTATCCGGCCTGCGCCGGCGGGGCTACACCGCTGCATCCATTCGTGAATTCTGCCGCCGCATCGGCGTGACCAAACAGGATAACAATGTGGAAATGGCCGCCTTGGAAGCCTGCATTCGCGAAGACTTGAATGAATCCGCCCCACGCGCCATGGCGGTCATCGATCCGGTCAAGGTGGTTATCGAGAATCTGCCGGCAGGCTATGAAGAAGCCATCACCATGCCGCAGCATCCTAATAAACCTGAAATGGGCAGCCGCCAGGTGGCTTTCAGCCGTGAGATTTTTATCGACCGGGCCGATTTCAGGGAAGAAGCCAACAAACAATACAAACGGCTGGTGCTGGGTAAAGAGGTCAGATTACGTAATGCCTATGTGATCAAAGCCGAGCATATCGATAAAAATGTTGAAGGTGAAATTACCACCATCTACTGCAGCTATGATCCTGAAACCCTGAGTAAGGACCCGGCTGATGGCCGCAAGGTCAAGGGTGTTATTCACTGGGTATCGGCGGTACATGGCGTGAAGGTCGAGTTCCGTCTGTACGACCGTCTGTTCAGTGTGGCCAATCCTGGCAGCGCGGAAGACTTCCTCAGCACCATCAACCCGGAGTCGCTGGTGGTCAAGCAGGGTTACGCCGAGGCCGGGGTGCGGGATGCTCAGCCGGGGCAGCCTTATCAGTTTGAGCGTGAAGGGTATTTCTGTGCCGACAGTCAGTACTCAAGCGCCGCCAAGCCGGTGTTTAACCGCACCGTCGGGCTCAGGGATACCTGGACCAAGACTGCCGCTCAGGGATAATCGGACGAGCGGATGTAGCTATAAAAACGGTCGCCTGCGGGTGGCCTTTTTTTGGCCAGAAAAAAACCGCACGGATGCGGCTCTTGGTGCAGACAGGCGTTACGAAGATTACTGTTTTACCTCGGCATGCAGGGGGGCGGCCATGTCGTGCAGGGTCTCGTCTTCCCGGCAGTCGCCCTCTTCACAGTGACCGTACAGATACAGGCTGTGGTTGGTCAGCTTGATATTGTGCCGCTTGGCGATATCACGCTGGCGGGCTTCGATAAATTCGTCACGAAATTCGATAACCTTGCCGCAGTCCAGACAGATAAGATGATCATGATGATGCTGCTGGGTCAGTTCAAAAACGGATTTGCCGCCTTCGAAGTTGTGGCGGGTGACGATACCGGCATCGTCGAACTGGTTAAGCACACGGTACACCGTGGCCAGTCCGATTTCTTCGCTCATATCAATGAGTTTTTTGTAGAGATCTTCCGCGCTGACGTGATGACATTCCGGATCTTGCAACACTTCCAGGATTTTCAGCCTGGGAAGGGTAACTTTAAGGCCGGCCTTTTTTAGCGCGATATTGTTGTCAGTCATGCGGGTTTAATCCTGTTACTTTAATAATCTGATTGAAGGCACTCTTGGCCCAAACGAGAGTCGGCCTGAAAATGTATCGCTGTCTCATCATAGAACGGTAAAATGCAAATGAAAACAGGTTTGATTACGAGTATAGCCTGCCTGAAGGCACTTAACCATGCAACTTTTCAGGGATTAGGGTGGTAGTACCGGGCTATTGTACTGGTTTGCGGGAAAAAATTAAAAATTTGTGACTATCGCTGTAAAAGGAATTATTTATCAACGGCTAGAGCCGGACCGTTAGCAGCGTAACGGCCCAGTAAAATAACATCTACGCAACATTTAGCCGATAACTTCGCTCAGGTTCAGTTCATTGCTGATTTGCTTGACCCAGCCATCAACGCGTTCAGCGGTCAGTTCAGGCTGGCGGTCTTCATCAATGGCAAGGCCCACAAAGTGGTCGTCGTCGGCCAGGCCTTTGGATGCTTCGAAATGATAGCCGGCAGTCGGCCATTGGCCAATAAGGGTGGCACCGTTGGGTTCAATGATATCGCGGATAGTGCCCATGGCATCGCAGAAATATTCCGCGTAATCTTCCTGATCGCCGCAGCCGAACAGGCCGACGATTTTACCATTGAAATCCACTCCTTCAAGCGTCGGGAAGAAATCGTCCCAGTCGCATTGGGCTTCACCGTAATACCAGGTAGGGATACCGAGCAGCAGCAAGTCGAATTTTTCAAGGTCCTCTTTACTGCTTTTGGCAATGTCATGAACTTCAGCAACATCAGGCCCAAGCTGCTTTTGAATCATTTTGGCAATGTTTTCGGTATTGCCGGTATCACTGCCAAAAAAAATGCCTACGATCGCCATGTAATTAAAAACCTCATGAATATTATGGATATGGTCGGTGGTGCAACCATCCGGTCATAGCCGCAATGATAGCAGACCCTAACTTAAGGAGAAACTCGCCGCCAGCGGTTTTTATCACTCAGGCCAGATTTGCGGTAAGCGGCCATGATGCCGTATGTCAATTGCCCTGCTGCTGACGTTCCAGCTCCGCCAGTAAAATCAACTCGATCAATTCGCTGCGCGACATGTTGCGCTGCTCGGCCAGGTGATTGAGCACATCTACCGCATCAGCATTGATTTTCAACTCTACCCGCCGCAGCCCCCGCACCTTATCTCGACGCAGTTGATTACGTTTGTTGATGCGTAACTGCTCATCACGGGATAAAGGACTGGTCTTCGGGCGCCCTGGACGGCGTTCGTCAACGAATAAATCCAGCGTAGTGCGATCCGTTTGTTCTTTTGCCATAGGTCATGAAGGGGTTTTGCATCAGAAAGCAGGTTTAGGTAAGGCCCGGATGGCGACAATATTCACCGTTCGGCGGTTCCACCCGGAAAAAGAGCCTGGCATATTACCTCACGTCGGCATTAAACGACAATGGTTTACTATCCTCACGTTGGCGCCGGACAAATAAGGGGGCGCCATTCTACCGCCAGTACCGGGCAGAGTTGCTGTACGCGGTCTACTCTTTCGAGCCCGTACCGGGCAGAGTTGCTGCACTCAGTCTATTCTTTCGAGCCCGTACCAGGCAGAGTTGCTGTACGCGGTCTACTCTTTCGAGGCCAGTACCAGGCCGGAGAGTCGTACTCCCCTCCGCATGGGCTAAGGCTGACAGCGGCGGTTTGGCGCGGCGGTCACGCCGTCAGGAAACGGCCAATCGCGCGCATCACCGCATCTGGCTTTTCGGCATGCACCCAGTGGCCGGCGCCTGCAATGACATGAGCCCGGGCATGGGGAAACTGACGCTGTATCGACGGGCGATAGTCATCAGAGAGATAAGGTGAATTGCCGCCGCGTATAAAAAGGACCGGGCCATGCCACGGCGCAGACTCCTGCCAGCCTATAATGTCATCGTAGTGTGCCCACAGCGCATCTACATTGAAGCGCCAGGTGCCCTTGATAAAGGATTTA
This sequence comes from Biostraticola tofi, assembly GCF_004343195.1. Taxonomy (GTDB): domain Bacteria; phylum Pseudomonadota; class Gammaproteobacteria; order Enterobacterales; family Enterobacteriaceae; genus Biostraticola; species Biostraticola tofi. The sequence goes on from NZ_SMCR01000003.1 coordinate 70,597, forward strand.
AGCAAAAAGGGGATGGTGCCGCTGTCGCTGATATCCTGTTTCATCAGGCTGGCTGCCTCATGTCGTTCACGGACTGTAGACTGGCTGACATGGCGCAACGCAGCAAACACATCGTCATGATGCCGGGTAGGGTAGGCCACCGGCGCCATGTCTATGACCACCAGTCTGTCGATACGCTCAGGCTGAAGGGCGCTTAACGTCATGGCGACTTTACCGCCCATGGAATGGCCTATCAGGATGCATTTTGCTATGTTCAGTTTATCCAGCAGTGTAATCACATCGCCGGCCATCAGATCGTAGTTGATATCATCACTGTGCGGCGACAGACCATGATTGCGTAAATCGACCTGCAGGGTCGGGTAATTTTCGCCAAGGGGCCGCGCCAGGACACCGAGATTATCCAGGCTACCGAAAAGACCGTGTATCAACACGATAGGCAGTCTGTCGTTCGGCGTGGTTGCCAATGCATAGCGATAATTCAAATCCATCATTTCCTCGTCGGAAGGGGGGAAAAAGATAGCCTATCATGACCTGAGGAGGGTGTGACCAGCAAAAACGCAACTGCACCACCGATAGGCGGGTGGGTGATAATCCGAGTTTTAGGCATCAATGCTGTCTAAAGCTATTGGTGAGTAGGGTTAAACTTGTATAATCCTGTCGATTGATTTTTGAGAAAAAAGCCCCGGACAAAAATGAAAACGATTGAAGTCGATGAAGACCTTTACCGCTATATCGCCAGCCACACTCAGCATATAGGCGAAAGTGCGTCGGATATTTTACGCCGGATGCTGAAATTTAATGGGAAAGTGAGCAGTGCCGTCAAGCCGGTGGCTGCGTCCCCCGTGGCCGAAAAATCGGAAAATGCGGTACCGGCCCGCGATCGGGTACGTGCGATGCGAGAATTATTGCTGTCTGACGACTATGCTGAGCAACGCAAGGCAGTGGATCGGTTTATGCTGATACTGACCACCCTTCACGGTATCGCGCCTAAGGAGTTTGCCGAGGCCGCCGAGACCCTGCACGGGCGTACCAGAACCTACTTTGCGGATAATGAGCTTACGTTATTACAGAACGGCAGTCACACCAAGCCAAAACAGGTGCCTGAAACGCCGTTCTGGGTCATTACCAATACCAATACTGGCCGCAAGCGTGGCATGGTCGAACATATTATGCTTTCCATGCAGTTTCCTGTGGAACTCACAGACAAAGTTTGCGGCACTTTATAAATAACTTTCAAGGGAGTAGCGCCGATGGCTAATCACCCCCGCGCCGGGCAAGCCGCCCGTCAAAGTGATTTGATTAATGTGGCACAGTTGACCTCGCAGTATTATGTACTGCAGCCTGATCCGGCCGATGCGGCCCAAAGCGTAAAGTTCGGCACTTCCGGGCATCGCGGCAGCGCTGGGCGCGGCAGCTTCAATGAAGCGCATATTCTGGCCATCAGCCAGGCCATCGCCGAACAACGCAGCAAACAGGGCATTACCGGTCCCTGTTATGTGGGCAAGGATACCCATGCGTTGTCAGAACCGGCTTTTATTTCCGTCCTGGAAGTGCTTAGCGCCAATGGCGTAGAGATTATCGTGCAGCAGGATAACGGCTATACGCCGACGCCGGCAGTGTCTAACGCGATCCTGGTGCATAACAGCGCCGGCGGAGCACAAGCCGACGGTATCGTCATCACGCCGTCCCACAATCCACCTGAGGATGGCGGCATCAAATATAATCCGCCCAATGGCGGACCCGCCGACACCAATGTCACCAAAGTGATAGAACAGCGCGCCAATGAATTGCTGGCCGGCGGCCTGAAAGATGTCAAGCGTCTGACCCTTGATGCCGCCTGGCAAAGTGGCCGCATCCATCAGCAGGATCTGGTGCAGGCCTACGTGGAAGGACTGGCCTCGGTAGTCGATATGGCTGCTATTCAGCGCGCCGGCCTAAAGCTCGGCGTCGATCCGCTGGGAGGCTCAGGTATTGCCTACTGGCAGCGCATCGCGGAGCATTATCAGCTGGATTTGACGCTGGTTAATGAAGAAATCGATCAGACTTTCCGCTTTATGCATCTGGATCATGACGGCATTATCCGCATGGATTGCTCCTCCAATTGGGCAATGGCTGGTCTGCTGGCACTGCGGGATAAATTCAGCCTGGCTTTCGCCAACGACCCGGATTATGACCGTCACGGTATCGTCACGCCGGCCGGACTGATGAACCCCAACCATTTCCTCGCGGTGGCTATCAACTATCTGTTCCAGCATCGTCCCCAGTGGGGCAAGGATGTGGCGGTCGGCAAGACGCTGGTGTCCAGCGCGATGATCGACCGGGTGGTGGCGGATCTGGGCCGCAAGCTGGTAGAAGTGCCGGTCGGCTTCAAGTGGTTTGTCGATGGCCTCTATGACGGCAGCCTGGGCTTTGGCGGCGAAGAAAGCGCCGGTGCCTCTTTCCTGCGCTTTGACGGCCAGCCTTGGTCTACCGACAAGGATGGAATCATCATGTGCCTGCTGGCGGCCGAAATTACCGCCGTGACCGGCAAGAATCCGCAGCAGCACTATGACGAACTGGCCGAACGCTTCGGCGCCCCCAGCTACAATCGTATCCAGGCGTCAGCGACCCACGCGCAAAAAGCCGTGTTGTCCAGGCTGTCTCCTGATCAAGTGAAGGCCGATACGCTGGCCGGCGACCCAATCACTGCCCGTCTGACAGAAGCGCCGGGCAATGGCGCCTCTATCGGCGGCCTGAAGGTCATGACCGAGAACGGCTGGTTTGCGGCACGTCCATCCGGCACTGAAGAAGCCTACAAAATTTATTGTGAAAGCTTCCTGGGCGCTGAGCATCGCGCCAGGATTGAAAAAGAAGCGGTAGAGATTGTCAATCAGGTGCTGGCCGGGGCCTGATAATGGCCGGTACCGGGCAGAATAGCGGTTGTTAACCCGCGAGTACCCAATGACGCCGGACCTGTTCCGGCGTTTTTTTTTGCCTGGCCGTCCTGGATGAGTCGCTGCGTGTCGCCACTGACTGGGGCAAAGCGACAGTTCAGGGCATAAAGCGATAGCCAATCCCGGTTTCGGTTAATAGATGAGCGGGTTGGGCCGGATCTGGCTCCAGTTTCTGGCGCAGATGGGCCATATAAATCCGCAGATAGTGATTGTGCTCTACCGCATTTGGCCCCCAGACCTCACGCAGCAGGTGGCGCTGGGTCAGCACTTTTCCCTGATGGGCCAGCAACGCCGCCAGCAGCCTAAATTCAATCGGCGTCAGATGCAGCAGTTGACCATCGCGCAGCACCTGTCGATTGATAAGACAAACGCTGATATTGCCGAAAGTGACTTGGGGTGAACATGTGGCGTCATGCTGCGGATGGCGCAGGGCAACCCGTACCCGCGCCAAGAGCTCGCCTACGCCGAACGGCTTGGTCAGATAATCGTCAGCGCCGATATCCAGGGCGTCTATTTTATCTTGCTCGTCGCTTCTGGCCGACAGCACCAATACCTTGACCTGACTCCATTGCCGCAAATCGCGAATAAAATCCATGCCATCGCCATCGGGCAGGCCAAGATCCAGGATGATAAGATCCGGCTTACGGCTGGCGGCTTCTATCAGCCCGCGAGCCATATCGGCGGCGTCGAACACTCGGTATCCTTCGCGCTCCAGGGCTTGGCGAACAAAACGCCTGATGGCGTCTTCATCTTCAACGATCACAATCTGGGTCGGCAGCTGGCTCATTCTTCCTCCTGGAGCAATAGCTGGGGCGGTTCGCCCAGCGGCAGGGAGAGGGTAAATATCGCTCCGCCGCCAGACCGGTTCCGTACCCCAAGATGACCCTGGTGAAGGTCAGCAATAGCCTGACAGATGGCTAAACCCAGGCCAACACCGGGTATGGCGGATTCAGGGTGACCGCGAGTGAATTTATCGAATATCTGTTTTTCAGCCCCGGGCGGGATGCCGGGACCGTCATCTTCAACGCTGATTTCAAGCCAGCCCGGGGATGTTCTGGCCCGTAGAGTAATCTGCGCCGCCGTGCCGGCATACTTTATCGCATTTTCCAGCAGATTGATAAATACGCGCTCCAGCAGGGTGCTGTCGCAATTCACCAATTGCAGATGATCGGGCAGGTCGAGAATGACGGTATTATCCGCCAACTGATTTTTCATCATTCTCAGGGCGCTGCCGATCATTTCTTCCAGGGACTGCCAACTGCTGTTGATGCTGAACCCGCCCGACTGCAGCCGCGCCATATCCAGCAGATTGTGCACCAGCCGAGTGGTGCCCAATACCTGGCTGCGTATTTCATTCGCTTGGGCAGCAAAAGGAGAACCTGCGCTGGCCAGATCAAGCGTGAGTATTTCAGCCTGGCCGAACAATACCGTCAACGGGGTGCGCAGATCGTGTGAGAGCGCCGCCAGTAATGCGTTACGCAATTGCTCCCGTTCGGCGGCAAGCCGGGCTTGCTCGGCCCTGTCGGCCAGGCTGAAACGCTCCAGGGCGCCGGCAATCAGCACAATACAGGTTTGCAGCAGCCGCTGCTGTTCGGGGATCAGCAATTGCCTGGGGGACTTGGGTTCAATGACCAGAACGCCGAAACGGTCCTTATCGGTACTGACTGGCCACAGTTGATAACTCAGGCCGGGCAGGGTATCGGTACCGACCCCGGAAGGCATGCCGCGATCAAAGCTCCAGCGGACGATGGCCGGGTCAACCGACAGCGCGACGCCTTTCACCGGCGCGGTCTTGTCAATCAGTTGATTATTTTCCGCCAGATAAAGCCGTAGCCGAGCCTGAAAGGTATTGCCGACAAAATGCAGGGCGGTACGGGCGATGTCATCCGGCGTAAGGGCCTGGCTGAGCGCCTTGGACATTTCATATAGCTGCCGGGCACGCTGCTCGCGATAGCGGGCAATCCTCGCCTGATAGCGCACCCCGGCGGTAAGATTGCCGACAATAATACCCACCGCCAGCATCACGGCAAAGGTCAGCAGGTACTGGATATTACTCACTCCCAGCGAGCCGCGGGGTTGGACAAAAAACAGATCAAAGCTGGCCACATTGATAACCGCGGAAAATACCGATGGCCAGCGGCCATACAACAGGGCAACGATCACCACCGCCAGCAAATACACCATCACCAGATTGGACAATTCTATCGACGGCAGCAGCCACTGGGCCGGCAGGGTAATCAACGCGCACAGCGCCAGCGCCACGCCGGCACCGCGCAGGGACATGCGCCAGCGATCGAGCAACGGGCGGCTTTCACTTTCCCGGACCGGCTCTTCAGCGTTCTCCGGCTGTCCGATAATGAAAATATCCAGCTCAGGCGCCAGGCTGCCCAGCCGACGAGCGAAATCGGCCCTGGGCAGCCTGGGCAAGCGGCCGCGCCGACCGATCACTATCTTGCCCAGATTATGCTGGCGCGCATAGCGTACCAGGGCCGGTTCGGGGCGCTTATCTGAGAGCGTCGCGGTTTCAGCCCCCAGATCCTGGGCCATTTTGAGATCGCGCAGGATAGCGCGCCGCCGTGATTCCGGCAGACCACGTAAGCGCTGGGTTTCAACATAGACCGCGTGCCACTCGCTGCCCAGTCTGGCGGCAAGTCGAGCAGCCGTCCTGACCAGTTTCTGGTTACCCCGTTCCGGACCGAGGCATAACAGTACGGCATCCCGCGTATGCCACACCGGCTCGTCATCCCTGCTCTGGCGAAAGGCCCTGACTTCATCATCCACGCGGTCGGCCATGCGTCTCAAGGCCAGCTCACGCAGCGCAATCAGGTTACCTTTACGAAAGAAGTGTTCAATGGCGCGCTCGGCCTGCCCATTAAGGTAAATTTTGCCCTCCCTTAACCGTTGACGTAAATCTTCGGGCGGCAGGTCAACCAGCACCACATCATCGGCGGCATCGAAAATCGGGTCCGGGACCGTCTCACGGACCTGGATACCGGTGATGCCGCCGACCACATCATTAAGGCTTTCCAGATGCTGGACGTTGAGGGTGGTGAGCACATCGATACCGGCGTCGAGCAACTCCTCCATATCCTGCCAACGCTTGCGATGACGCGATCCGGGGGCATTGCTGTGCGCCAATTCATCCAGCAGGATAACGGTGGGTTTGCGCAACAGGGCGGCATCCAGATCGAATTCGGCAAAGGTTCGCCGCTGATGGCCCGGTGTTCTGCGCGCCAGGATCTTCAGCGGCGAAATCAAGGCTTCGGTGTCCTGCCGGCCATGCGTTTCCACGATACCCACCAGAACGTCTTCACCTAAAAGCCGTCGACGATGCGCATCCTGCAGCATCGCATAGGTTTTTCCCACGCCGGCATTGGCGCCAAAGAATATTTTGAGTTTGCCTCGCCCGCTGCGGCTGATGCTATCAAGCAACTGGTCGGGGTCCGGCCTTGGCGGTTCGGGGTACGGCATTTGTGCTCCTGTTGGTCTAGCGTTGGGCCAAGGCATCCAATGCCAGGTTAAGCTGCAGCACGTTGATGGCCGGCGGGGCGATAAACGACGGCATCCCCCGCCGCTGCGCCAGTTGCTTGTCAATCAGCGCCAGCACCTGCTGTTCAGACAGACCCCGTTTGCCGGCGATGGCGGCCGCCTGGTAGCGCGCCGACTCGGGAGATATGTCTGGATCCAGTCCGCTGCCTGAAGCGGCAACCAAATCCAACGGTACTGGCGCGGCGCCGTTTGACCGCCGCCAGAAGGCAATCCGATCATCCACCTGTATTCCCAGTTCGGGATTACTGCCCGCCAGATTGCTGCCGCCGGAGGCCTCGGTATTATACGCGCTGCCGGCGGTCGCCGAGGGCCGGCCATGAAAATAATCATCCCGGGTAAAAGACTGGCCTATCAGCAATGAACCGATATAACGATCCTCTGCCATTAATCGGGAGCCCTGGGCCTGGAAGGGAAACAACTGTCCGGCGATAAGCGTGGTCAGCAGGGGATAAATCCCACCGGTCACCAACGTCAGGAGAATCAATATAATAAAGGCACTGCTTAAGGTTCGCATTTATTTTTCCAATCGTTGTTCAGCAGGCGAAATACCGTCACCCGGCAAGCGTGGGACGGCATCCGTCAGGCGATGGTTGTCCATTGAAGCAGCATGTCGATTAATTTGATGCCGATGAACGGCACCATCAATCCGCCGCCGCCATAGCGCCACAGATTACGTCGCAACAGAGCGGCAGCCGGCATCGGCCGGTAGCTTATGCCTTTTAACGCCAGCGGAATCAGCGCGACGATAATCAATGCATTGAAGATGACCGCCGATAAAATAGCGCTGGCCGGGGAGTGCAGCTGCATAATATTCAGCACATCTAACTGAGGATAAACCGGGGCAAACGCCGCCGGAATAATGGCGAAATATTTGGCCACATCGTTAGCGATACTGAAGGTGGTAAGCGAGCCGCGGGTCATCAGCATTTGTTTGCCGATATGCACAATTTCCAGCAATTTGGTCGGATTGGAGTCCAAATCCACCATATTGCCGGCCTCCTTGGCGGCCTGGGTGCCGGAGTTCATCGCTACCGCCACATCAGCCTGAGCCAGCGCCGGGGCATCGTTGGTGCCATCGCCGGTCATCGCTACCAGCCGGCCTTCGGACTGATACTGGCGAATCAGCGCCAGCTTGGCTTCAGGCGTGGCTTCTGACAGAAAATCATCCACGCCGGCCTCGGCGGCGATGGCGGCAGCGGTTAGGGGGTTATCGCCGGTGACCATGACGGTTTTGATCCCCATGCGCCGGAGTTCGGCGAAACGCTCACGCAGCCCGCCTTTAACGATATCGCTCAGTGCGACCACGCCCAGCACGCCGTCTCCTTCGGCAACCACCAGCGGGGTGCCGCCACGGCGTGCCACATCTTCGACCATCACATTGACCGCCGAGGAATAAACGCCGCCGGTGGACTCAATATAACGGCGAAGTGCGTCAGCGGATCCTTTGCGAATGATCCGTCCGGGCATATTGACGCCGCTCATGCGGGTTTTGGCTGAGAATGGCACGAATTCCGCCGACAGTTGCTGCAGACTGCGTTCGCGCAGGCTGAAGCGCTGCTTGGCCAGGATCACGATACTGCGGCCTTCGGGAGTTTCATCCGCCAGCGATGCCAATTGTGCGACATCCGCCAATTGCCGCTCACTGACGCCCGGTGCGGGCAGAAAGGCCGTTGCCTGGCGGTTGCCCAGTGTGATAGTGCCGGTTTTATCCAGCAACAGAACGTTAACGTCACCGGCTGCCTCTACCGCCCGGCCGCTGGTGGCAATAACATTTGCCGCCAGCAAACGGCTCATGCCCGCCACACCGATAGCCGACAGCAGACCGCCAATGGTGGTTGGTATCAGGCAGACCAGCAGGGCAACCAGCACCGTGATGCTTACCGGCTCTCCGGCCTGATTGACCGCAACGCTGTAAAGCGATATCGGCAATAATGTCGCTGTGACCATCAGGAAAATAAGCGTCAGGGCGATAAGCAGGATGGTCAGCGCAATTTCATTGGGTGTTTTCCGCCGCTTGGCGCCTTCGACCATGGCGATCATCCGGTCGAGGAAGGTTTCCCCCGGATTGACGCGGCATGCCACCAGAATCCAGTCGGACAGCAGCCGGGTGCCGCCGGTGACCGACGAAAAGTCGCCGCCGGCTTCGCGGATAACCGGTGCCGACTCACCGGTGATGGCGCTTTCATCCACCGAGGCACCTCCCACCAGGATCTCGCCGTCGCACGGAATGATCTCACCGGCCCTGACCCGCACCAGGTCACCTTTACGCAGGCTGTCTACCGGCACTTTTTCGCTTTCGGCATCGGCATCCGGCGTGCTGATTTTATCGGCCCACTGGGTTTTGCGTACCCCTCTAAGGCTGGCTGACTGGGCTTTGCTGCGACCCTCCGCCAGCGCTTCAGCCAGATTGGCGAACAGGACGGTGAACCACAGCCACAGGGTAATGATGCCGGTAAAAAGCGCGTTGCCCGGCCACTGCCCGCTCACCATGCCGAACCATAGCAGGGTAGTGAGCAGACTACCGATATAGACGATAAACATCACCGGATTACGCCATTGGCTGCGAGGATCCAGTTTTTTGAACGCCTCCCCCACGGCGTTTCGCACCAGTTGCGTGCTGAATAAAGCCTGACTGATTTCTGCCATGTTATTTCTCCAGCCCGGCCAGGTTCACACTGCCGTGCAAATGCTCTGCAATCGGGCCAAGGGCCAATGCGGGGATAAAGGTTAATGCGCCCACCAGCAGCACGGTACCGGTCAGCAGCGCGATAAACAGCGGACCGTTGGTCGGCAAGGTTCCCGAACCTGCAGGCTGCCGCGGTTTGCTGACCAGTGCGCCGGCAATGGCCAGTACCGGAAGGATGATACCGAAACGGCCGACCAGCATGGCGATGCCCAGGGCAAGGTTATAGAAAGGGGTATTAACGCTCAGGCCGGCAAAGGCACTGCCGTTATTGTTGGCCGCCGAAGAAAAGGCATAGAGGATTTCGCTAAAGCTATGGGCGCCGGGATTAAGCACCCCATCGCGACCGGCGGGCAGGGTCACCGCCACGGCGGCACCGGCAAGAACCAGAGTGGGACTGATAAGGATCGCCAGAGCGGTCATTTTCATTTCAAACGTACCGATTTTTTTGCCCAGATATTCCGGCGTGCGACCGATCATCAGGCCGGCGATAAATACCGTCAGGATGACAAACAGCAGCATGCTGTACAGGCCCGAACCGACGCCGCCAAATACGACTTCGCCTATCTGCATCAGCCACATCGGGATAAGGCCGCCCAGCGCGGTAAAAGAATCATGCATTGCATTGACCGCGCCGCTAGAGGTGGCGGTGGTGATTACCGCATAGAAGGCGGACAGCAGGATACCAAAACGGGTTTCCTTGCCTTCCATATTGGCGCTGGCGGTCGCGCCCGAAGACAGCAGGTGCGGATTGCCCTGATACTCGGCGAATACCACCACGGCCAGCGCAATGACCAAGATGACCGACATGGACCACAGCAGGGCCCGACCCTGACTGCTGTCACCGACGGCGCGACCGAAGGTCATACATAGCGCCGCAGGGATCAGCAGCATCGCCACCATCTGCACCAGATTGGCCAGGCCGGTAGGGTTTTCGAACGGATGCGCCGAGTTGGCGCCGTAAAAGCCCCCTCCGTTGGTGCCAAGCAACTTTATCGCCTCTTGGGAGGCGACCGGGCCGAGCGCGATTTGCCGATGGATCCCTTCAAGCGTCTGGTAAGCAAACGCGCCGTCAAAGCTCTGTACCACGCCCTGGCTAACGAAAAACAGCGCCAGCAGCAGGGACACAGGCAGCAGTATATACAGCGTGATTCCCCACAGATCCTGCCAGGCATTGCCCAGGGTACTGGCCGAGCGGCGCGCAAAGCTGCGAATAAACGCCAGCGCCACGGCAATACCGCTGGCCGCCGACAGGAAGTTCTGCACTGCCAGACCGGTCATCTGGCTCAGGGTGCTGAGGGTATTTTCGCCGCTGAAGGCTTGCCAGTTGGTATTGGTGACAAAGCTGATGGCGGTATTTAGCGCCAGATGCCAGGAAAGACCGGGCAATTGCAGCGGATTGAGCGGCAGCCCGCCCTGCAGCATCAATATGGCAAACAGCAGCACCGCACCCAGGCCATTGAACGCCACAATCGCCAAGGCATAGGCGCCCCAGCTCATTTCCCGGGCGGGTACGGTCAGCATTGACAGCAGGCGGCTGCGGCCGGGCAACGGCCAGGCCGTAGGGGAGGTATCGACCATGGCGCTGAACAGCCGGCTCAGCGGCATCGCCAACAGCAGCACCGTTGACAGCAATACGCCGGTCAGTAACAGGAAGCTGATGGCCATCAGAAGTCCTCAGCCCGTAGCAGGGCATAGACCAGATAGCCGATCAGCACGAAAACCATCAGTAATAGACCGACGTTCAACAAAGGGGTCATGTTGATATTCCAATAGGGACAAGTGATATGAAGCCTATCTGGTCGGGTGCAAAGAACGCGCAAAGATTGCCGGGCGGGATATAAAAATAATATAAAAAACAGGAAATCCTTTGTCTTCAGCAAATTATTAATTAGCTGCCGGTGGTATAGGGCAAATTCGTCTACGCTTTGCTTAAGCAATCACGCAGCAGGAGCAATGGATGAGCACTAAAATCCCCGTGGGTATCAGCGCCTGCCTGATGGGAGAGCATGTCCGTTTTGACGGCGGGCATAAACGCTTGATATTTGCTTTAGAAGATTTGGCGCCGTATGTGGCATTTGAACACTTGTGTCCTGAAATGGCCATCGGTTTACCGACGCCACGCCCGGCGCTGCGTCTGGTCAAGGATCCACAGGGCGAAATCACCCTGCGCGCAAGCAATGACAAGCATCAACTTGACGTTACCGATGCCATGGAGGCGTTTTCCCGCGAGAGCGTGGCTTCCCTGGCGCATCTGTGTGGCTATATCGTCTGCGCTAAATCACCCAGCTGCGGCATGGAGCGCGTCAGGATTTATGATAAGGATGGATCGCGTAAAAATGGCACCGGTATTTTCACCCGCACGCTGCAGGCGCGATTGCCCTGGCTGCCTGTCGAGGAAGACGGCCGGTTGCAGGATCCGGCACTGCGTGAAAATTTCGTCGCCCGCATTTATGCGCTGTATGAGTTTAACCAGTTGCTCAAAGGCGGGGTCACTCGTGGAGCGCTGATGGCGTTTCACCGGCGCTACAAGCTGTTGCTGTTGGCCCACTCCCAGCCACAGTATCGTCAGATTGGGCCCTTTGTCGCCACCATTGCCGAGTGGGATTCGGTGGAAAAATTCGCTTTGGAATATCGACTGCGATTAATGAAGCTGCTGTCCAATGTTGCCACTCGACGCAATCACACCAATGTCCTGATGCATGTGCAGGGTTATTTCAGACCCAATCTGACACCCGCCCAGCGCCAGGAACTGACCCAGTTGATAGACAGTTATCGCCGGGGACTACAGCCATTACTGGCCCCTCTCACCCTGATTAAGCACTACATGGCGGAATATCCCGATAGCTGGCTGGCCCAGCAGCGTTACTTCGAACCTTACCCGGAAGCCCTACGGCTGCGATACGGGCATTAACTTCAAGGACGATTTATGGCAACCCATCTGCTCTGGCTGCGCAATGACCTGCGTATTCACGATAACCCGGCGTTGAATGCAGCATGCCGCAATCCTGATGCCCAGGTGCTGGCACTCTATATCGCTACCCCCGGCCAATGGCGGGATCATGGCATGTCGGCGCGTCAGGCCGCTTTCCTGCTGCAAAATCTTCATGAACTCAGCCCGGCGTTGGCTAGGCGGGGTATTCCACTGCACTACCATCAATGTGATGATTTTGACCAGGCAGTGGATTGGGTCGACGAATTTTGCCGCCGTCAGCAGGTCAGCCATCTTTTTTATAACTATCAGTATGAGTACAACGAACAGCTGCGCGATCGCCGGCTGGAACAACAGCTTGGCGATCGGCTGGTCTGTCAGGGCCTGGACGACGGCGTACTGCTGCCGCCGGGAGCGGTGCTGACCGGCGGCGGTGAGATGTATAAAGTCTATACTCCGTTTCGCAACGCCTTCCTGAAAGCGCTGTCCACCGCGGAGATGGAATGCGTGCCTGCGCCCGCCCAGCGTCTAGAGGGGATAGAAACTGTGTCGGATGATCCGATGCCGTTCAGCTATCCGCAGCAGGATCCGGGTGCTGACTGGCCCGCCGGGGAGGATGCCGCCCTGTCGCGGCTGCGCACTTTCTGTCATCAGCAGGTGGCGGACTATCCGCAAGCGCGTGATATCCCGGCGTTGGACGCCACCAGCCGACTTTCGCCTTATCTGGCGCTGGGCGTGTTATCGCCGCGCCAGTGCTATAACCGGTTGCTGAAAGCGTATCCGGACCTGTTGATCCGGCCTGAGTCCGGCGCTTTTTGCTGGCTGAACGAGCTTATCTGGCGTGATTTTTACCGCCATTTGATGGTGGCTTATCCACGGCTGGCCAAGCACCAGCCGTTTATCCAGTGGACCGGTCGGGTAGCCTGGCGGCAAGATGATCGATTGTTTGATGCCTGGTGTGCCGGTCTGACCGGTTTTCCGATCGTCGATGCGGCGATGCGCCAGATGAACCAGACCGGTTGGATGCATAATCGCTTACGGATGATTACCGCCAGTTTCCTGGTCAAAGATTTGCTGATCGACTGGCGGCGGGGCGAGCAGTTTTTCATGAGCCGGCTGATAGACGGTGATTTTTGCGCCAATAATGGCGGCTGGCAATGGGCTGCCTCTACCGGTACCGATGCGGCTCCCTATTTTCGTATTTTCAATCCGACCACCCAAGGCCGCCGTTTTGATGAAAAGGGCGAATTTATTCGCCGCTGGGTGCCGGAACTGGCGAAGGTGCCGGATAGATATCTGCATGATCCTTATAGCTGGCAGCAGGCTGAAACCGGGGGACTGGATTATCCCCGGCCGATCGTAGATCATGCCAAAGCGCGTATACGTGCCCTGGCAGCCTACGAGGCGGCAAAGAACCCGCGATAAGAGAACAGTGAAGATGCGTAATCGACAACTTGAGCAATTAATTAATCAACTGCTGGACAGCACCCGCTTCCAGGACTATGCCCCGAATGGCCTGCAGGTTGAAGGGCGAGAAAATATAGAACGGATCGTCACCGGCGTCACCGCTTGTCAGGCCCTGCTTGATGCGGCAGTCGCTCACAAAGCCGATGCGGTGCTGGTGCATCATGGTTATTTCTGGAAAAACGAATCGCCGGTGATTGACGGCATGAAACGCCGTCGTTTACAAACTCTGCTCAGCAATGATATCAACCTGTTTGCCTGGCATTTGCCGCTGGATGCCCACCCGGTGCTGGGCAACAATGCCCAATTAGCTCAGTTGCTCGGCATTACCGTTACCGGCATGGTTGAGCCGCTGGTGCCGACCGGTGCCTTTGCCCAAGCGCTATCACCGGAGGAGTTGATGCTGCGTCTGGAGAATGGACTTGATCGAAAGGTGCTGCACAGCGGCGACAATGGACCGGCCGTCATTCGTCGGGTTGCCTGGTGCACCGGTGGCGGCCAGGACTTTATCGAACAGGCGGCCCGCGCCGGGGCAGAGGCCTTTATTACCGGCGAAGTGTCGGAGAAAACCATCCACATCGCACGGGAATATGGACTGCATTTTTTTGCCGCCGGCCATCATGCCACTGAATGCGGCGGGATCCGGGCGCTGGGCGACTGGTTGGCCCGGGAACATCAGTTGGATGTCACCTTTATCGATATTCCCAATCCTGCCTGAACCGTACCTGCAGCAATCAGTCATTGACAGGGAGGCTCCGGTTCCGGATAACTGTTAATCCTATAGAAATCAATTGATGATCTGACAGGATTACAGGAGGAGCCGTTGCAGCGTGCGCGATGTTATCTGCTGGGAGAGAGTGCGGTAGTGCTCGAACTTGAGCCACCGATGACGCTAGCAAGCCAGCGCCGTATCAGCGGTCTGGCTTTACGCCTAAAGCACCATGATGCTGTGCGTGAGGTGATCCCGGGGATGAACAATCTCACGGTATGGCTGAGTTATCCCCAGCATGCTGCGTTGGATGCCATTGAGCAGCTTCAAGCCTGGTGGGAAGAGAGCGAGTCCATACCGACTGAACCGCGGGAAGTGGCGATACCGGTAGTGTATGGCGGTGAGGACGGCCCGGACCTGCAGTGGGTCGCTGATAAGGTCGGCATGACTCCCCGCCAAGTGGTCGAGCATCATTCAGCCGCCGTCTATACGGTCTATTTTCTCGGCTTCCAGCCTGGCTTTCCTTACCTTGGCGGCCTGCCTGAAACACTCCACGTACCGCGACTGGATAAACCACGCCTGCAGGTAGCGGCGGGCTCGGTGGGCATCGGCGGTAGCCAGACCGGCATCTACCCGCTGGCAACGCCGGGTGGCTGGCAACTGATAGGCCGCACCGTTTTATCGCTGTTTGATGCGGCTGCGTCTGTTCCTGCCCTGTTGCAGCCCGGCGATACCCTGAGATTTGTACCCCGGCCGGAGGGCGTATGCTGAAAATCATACGGGCCGGCATCATGAGCTCCATACAGGATGACGGCCGTGCCGGTTATGCCAGCCTGGGCGTAAGCCTCGGCGGAGCAATGGATAAACCGGCAATGAAAATGGCCAATCTGCTGGTGGGTAATCCGGCTACGGCGGCGGTAATTGAAATCACCCTGGGACAATTCAGTGCTGAAATCGACTTTGATGGCTGGCTGGCCCTGACCGGTGCTGATTGCCGGGCGCAGCTGGACGATCAGCCGTTGTGGACCGGCTGGCGTTTCCAGGTCTGTCGGGGCCAGCTACTTAGACTGACCATGCCCCGGCACGGTATGCGCAGTTACCTGGCGGTATCCGGCGGGTTTGAGGTAGCTGAAGTGCTGAGGTCGCGCAGTACCGATGTAAAGGCCGGCTTTGGCGGCCATCAAGGCCGTCTGCTGGCTGACGGCGATCTGCTGGCGACCGGTCAGCCGGATTTCATCCCCGCCAGGCAGTGCGGTATACGGCAACTGCTGTTCGGCAACCGCGTCCGCGCTTTGCCTGGGCCCGAGTATCTGGAGTTTGATGCCGACGCTCGGGATGCATTCTGGCGCAGCTCATGGCAAATCAGTCCGCAAAGCAATCGCATGGGTTATCGGCTGCAGGGACCGGTGCTGGGCAGGGCCACCCCGCGGGAATTACCTTCCCACGGCCTACTGCCCGGCGTTGTCCAGGTGCCGCATAACGGCCAGCCGATCGTACTGATGGCCGATGCCCAAACCACCGGCGGCTATCCGCGTATTGCCTGCGTGATCGAAGCCGATCTTTATCATCTGGCGCAGATTCGCCTGGGCGAGCCGGTGCATTTTGTCGAATGCAGCCTTGACGAGGCTCATCGCGCCTGGCTGGAACAGGCACGCTATCTGGATCAGATCGGCTGGCGATTAAGGGAAAATTGAGTCTTTTCGGGATGACCCCCACCGCAGCGATGGCTGAACAACAAGCGAGGCGTGATGCATATTGATTTGAATGCGGATTTGGGCGAGGGCGGTCCTCACGACGAGGCGCTGCTGCAGTGGGTCAGTTCAGCCAATATCGCCTGCGGTTTCCACGCCGGTGATGCTGCTATGATGCGTCAGTCGGTAAAATGGGCGCTACGCCATGGCGTAGCCGTCGGCGCCCATCCAGGCTATCCGGATCGGGAACACTTCGGCCGCCTGGCGATGTCGCTGGCGCCTGACACAGTGTATGCCCAGATGATCTATCAACTCGGCGCCCTGGCTGCCATCGCCCGCGCTGAAGGGGCGGTGATGGCCCACGTCAAACCCCATGGCATGCTGTACAACCAGGCGGCGTGCGATGCTGGTCTGGCTGATGCAGTCGCACGGGCGGTGAAAGCGGTTGACCCGGCGCTAAGGCTGTTCGGCCTGGCCGGTAGTGAACTGATTACCGCAGGTCGGCAACACGGGCTGGAGGTTCGTCAGGAAGTGTTCGTCGACCGGGGCTATCGGGCTGATGGCAGTCTGGTGCCGAGGAGCGAAGCCGGCGCATTGATAGTGGATGAGCAGCAGGCGCTGGAGAGGACCCTAGAGATGGTCATGCACCGGCGAGTCAGAAGCTGCGATGGGCGATGGTTAGCCATACAGGCTGATACCGTCTGTCTGCATGGTGATGGGCCGCATGCGCTGGCCTTTGCCCGGCGCCTGAGTCGCGCCTTTGCCGAGCAGGGCATCGCCGTAACTGCCGCCTGAATACCGGCCGGGTGACCGACGGACGTGTCATCTGCTATCGCGATGATACCGGAGGTATTCTGGTCTGTCCGGCTGACCAAGCCAACCCGGACCTGATGGACAGATGAGACAAGAAAAGGAGCCTGCATCATGAAGACTATTTTGATTACCGGCATCGAACCGTTTGACAATCAAGCGGTAAACCCTTCCTGGGAGATCGCCAGGCAGTTACAGCGCCGTCAATTCGGTGATGCCCAGGTGGCCACCTGTCGGTTGCCTTGTGTTTTCGGCCTGGCGGCCGAACGGCTTATCGAAGCGGTGGTGGTACATCGCCCTTTGCTGGTACTGGCGCTGGGCCAGGCCGGCGGTCGCAGCAAGGTTTCGCTGGAACGGGTGGCCATCAATATTGATGATGCCAGAATACCGGATAACCACGGCGAACAGCCGATAGATCGGCCGATCATCAGCGGCGGTCCCGCCGCCTATTTCTCCACTCTACCGCTTAAGGCAATGGTGCAGGCGATGGTTAAGGCCGGGGTACCGGCGGAGGTCTCGCAGACCGCCGGCACCTTCGTCTGCAACCACATCATGTATGGCCTGCTGCATTTTCTGGCACGCGCAGACTGGCCGGTGCGCGGCGGTTTTATCCATGTGCCTTATCTGCCTTCCCAAGCGGCGGCCCATCCCGGTGCGCCCAGCATGGCGACAGCGACAGTGCTTGCCGGGCTTGAAGCTGCCATCATGGCGGCATTAAACACTGAGCGTGATATCGCTGTCACCGGAGGTGCTGTTTCCTGAGGATCTGCGGCGGGCAGACAAAAAAACGCCGCATATACGCGGCGTGGTTGCTACCGGGACTGGCTGTCGGTAATTACTTGATATCTGAGTTAAAATCGCGTTTTTGATATCCGGTGTAGAGCTGACGCGGACGGGCAATCTTGACGCCGTCATCGTGCATTTCTTTCCAATGGGCAATCCAGCCGACAGTACGGGCCATAGCAAAAATCACGGTAAACATGGTGGAAGGTATTCCCATTGCTTTCAGTATAATGCCAGAATAGAAATCGACATTCGGATACAGTTTTTTCTCAATGAAGTACGGGTCATGCAGCGCGATGTGTTCAAGCTCCATCGCCACGGCCAGCAGGTCGTCGGAGAGATTCAGTTCTTTAAGCACTTCATGGCAGGTTTCACGCATCACGGTGGCGCGCGGGTCATAATTCTTATAGACCCGATGCCCGAATCCCATCAGCCGGAAGGAGTCATTCTTGTCCTTGGCGCGCTTGATAAACGCCGGGATGTGCTCGACGCTGTTGATCTCCTCCAGCATCCGCAGGCAGGCTTCATTGGCGCCGCCATGGGCCGGTCCCCACAGAGAGGCAATGCCGGCCGCGATACAGGCAAACGGATTGGCGCCTGATGAACCGGCGGTACGCACCGTAGAGGTCGATGCGTTCTGCTCGTGATCAGCATGCAGGATAAGAATCCGGTCCATGGCGCGTTCCAGCACCGGGTTGACCACGTATTCCTCGCAGGGCGTAGAGAACATCATGTGCAGGAAGTTACCTGCATAGGAAAGAGTGTTGCGCGGGTAGACAAACGGCTGACCCAGGGAATATTTGTAACACATCGCTGCCACGGTCGGCATTTTGGACAGCAGACGGAAGGCGGCTATTTCACGATGGCGCTCGACGTTGACGTCCAGGGAATCGTGATAGAAGGCTGCCAGCGCGCCGGTCACGCCGCACAGCACCGCCATGGGATGAGAATCGCGGCGAAAACCATGGAATAGGCGGGTTATCTGCTCGTGGACCATGGTATGGCGCGTGACGATGGTGGTGAATTTATCGTACTCTTCCTGGCTGGGTTTTTCGCCATACAGCAGGATATAGCAGACTTCCAGGAAGTTGGAATTCAAGGCAAGCTGATCAATGGGATACCCACGATGAAGCAGGATGCCTTCATCACCGTCGATAAAGGTAATTTTGGACTCACATGAAGCGGTAGAAGTGAAACCGGGATCGAACGTAAAGTACCCTTTAGAACCCAGACTGCGAATATCAATTTCCTTTTCACCCATGGTACCGGTCAGTACATCCAGCTCGATGGGCGATTCGCCGTCAAGGTTTAGCATCGCTTTATTGTCAGCCATTATAATCTCCTTAGCGCTTATTTATTAAATCTCTACCTGAGGATGCCGGCATGCCTGCGGTGCTTGCGCGTTTTTTTGTCAGCCCTGACTCTGGCTAGGGACCTATGCAGGGTACAGAGCACAAGGGGTGATGCAAGTTATTCCGTTACAGGATGAACGAACGGGTATCCCAGGTTGTTAAAGATTTACTGATGACAGTTTTTGCTTTTAATGGATATCTTTACCTGTGAGTAAAGACATAGCGCACACTGTTGCATAAACTTTCTCATGGAGGAAGTATATATGCCATCACTTGCTGTGGTTATAGCATATTTAAAATTTCATTTGTAATAGAATTGTTGCTTTTTTGTCAAAGCAGCTAAGTGCCTAATGACTATTTATAAAATACGTGATGGCAGTCACTAAACGGCTCAAATGTTAACAAACAATTTGTATGGTAATTGTAATCATAATGTGAAAGCCATATACTTTCACAAGGTCTCCGGAACTCCCTGTAGTAGGAGCACCCAGCGTGATTTTACGCGTCATTTATGCACAAGGAATTGTGTTAAAAGCACATGACGTGTCGTGGTTTAGACCAAGCGCTGTCTGATCCATCCAGGACCGGAGGAAAGAATATAATAATAGCTGTGTGGGCAAAACCGTGAAAAAACAAAGGCCTGTCAACTTGGATCTGCAAACGATCCGGTTTCCCGTTACTGCAATAGCTTCCATTCTCCATCGCGTGACCGGCGTCATTATGTTTGTGGCTATCGGTATACTGCTGTGGATTCTTGGATTGTCTCTTTCCTCGGCTGAAGGCTTTCTGCAGGCTGCCGATGTGATGGACAGCTTCATCGTCAAATTCATAATGTGGGGAATTCTGACTGCACTTGCCTATCATACGGTAGGTGGAATTCGTCATATGCTAATGGATTTCGGCTACCTGGATGAGACATTCGCTATGGGCAAATTAACGGCAAATGTTACATTTTTGATCACTGTCGTGCTTTCATTATTGGCTGGAGTCCTCGTATGGTAAGTAACGCTTCGGCACTTGGACGTAACGGAGTTCATGAGTGGCTATTGGTTCGTGCCTCCGCCATCGTTATCTGCCTGTACATCATCTATATGCTCGGTTTCATTATTCTCAGCGATACCCAGACCTATGAAACCTGGCGCGGCTTTTTTGCCTTACCCATGACCAAAGTCTTTACCCTGCTGGCCCTGTTGTCGATCCTGATTCATACCTGGATCGGCATGTGGCAGGTATTAACGGATTACATCAAATATCTGCCGCTGCGCCTATTATTGCAACTGGCCATCGTGATTACGTTATTGGTGTATTTACTTTATGGAACTGTCGTGG
Source organism: Biostraticola tofi (assembly GCF_004343195.1). Classification (GTDB taxonomy): domain Bacteria; phylum Pseudomonadota; class Gammaproteobacteria; order Enterobacterales; family Enterobacteriaceae; genus Biostraticola; species Biostraticola tofi. The sequence goes on from NZ_SMCR01000003.1 coordinate 90,832, forward strand.
TGTGGGGGGCGTAAATGAGTTTGCCGGTAAGAGAGTTTGACGCCGTAGTGATAGGCGCAGGTGGTGCGGGAATGCGCGCCGCGCTACAGATTTCACAAATGGGTCTTTCATGTGCCCTGATATCCAAGGTTTTCCCAACCCGATCCCATACCGTATCCGCGCAGGGCGGTATCACCGTTGCGCTGGGCAATACCCATGAGGATGACTGGCAGTGGCATATGTATGACACCGTCAAGGGATCGGATTATATCGGCGATCAGGATGCCATAGAATATATGTGCAAGACCGGCCCTGAGGCAGTGCTTGAGCTTGAGCATATGGGCCTGCCGTTTTCCCGTCTTGACGATGGGCGCATATATCAGCGCCCGTTCGGCGGCCAGTCGCGCAACTTCGGCGGCGAACAGGCGGCGCGTACCGCAGCGGCGGCCGACCGGACCGGTCATGCGCTGCTGCATACGCTGTATCAGCAGAACCTGAAAAACCACACCACGATTTTTTCTGAATGGTACGCGCTGGATCTGGTCAAAAACCAGGACGGAGCGATGGTTGGCTGTACCGCGCTCTGTATCGAGACCGGTGAGGTTGTCTATTTCAAGGCGCGCGCCACTATCCTGGCGACCGGCGGTGCCGGGCGCATTTACCAGTCCACCACCAACGCCCACATCAATACCGGTGACGGTATCGGCATGGCGCTGCGCGCTGGGGTGCCGGTGCAGGACATGGAAATGTGGCAGTTCCATCCTACCGGCATAGCCGGCGCCGGCGTACTGGTCACCGAAGGCTGCCGCGGCGAGGGTGGCTACCTGCTGAACAAGCATGGCGAGCGCTTTATGGAACGTTATGCGCCCAATGCCAAAGATTTGGCCGGGCGTGACGTGGTTGCTCGTTCAATCATGATTGAAATCCGCGAAGGTCGCGGCTGTGAGGGCCCATGGGGTCCCCATGCCAAACTCAAGCTGGACCATCTGGGTAAAGACGTGCTGGAATCGCGTCTGCCGGGCATTCTGGAGCTGTCCCGCACCTTTGCCCATGTGGATCCGGTCAAAGAACCGATTCCGGTTATCCCTACCTGTCACTATATGATGGGCGGCATTCCCACCAAGGTCAGCGGACAGGCGATTACCGTTAATGCCCAAGGCGAAGATGTGGTTATCCCCGGCCTGTTTGCGGTTGGTGAAATTGCCTGCGTGTCGGTCCACGGCGCCAACCGTCTCGGCGGCAATTCGCTGCTCGACCTGGTGGTGTTCGGCCGGGCAGCCGGTATGCACCTGCGCGAATCGCTGCAGGAGCAGGGGGCATTTCGCGAAGCGGGCGATTCAGACATCGAGGCCTCGCTTGCCCGCTACAACCGCTGGAACGGCAACCGCAGCGGCGAAGATCCGGTTGAGATCCGCAAGGCCCTCCAGGCCTGCATGCAGAATAACTTCTCAGTATTCCGCGAGGGTGATGCGATGGCCAAGGGGCTGGCTGAGCTCAAGGAAATCCGCGAGCGTCTGCACCATGCCCGCCTCGACGATACCTCCAGTGAATTCAATACCCAGCGTGTAGAGTGCCTGGAGCTGGACAATCTGATGGAAACCGCCTATTCCACTGCAGTGGCCGCCAACTATCGTACCGAAAGCCGGGGAGCGCACAGCCGTTTCGATTATCCGGATCGCGATGATGAGAACTGGCTGTGCCATAGCCTGTATCTTCCCGAGAGCGACAGTATGACCCGTCGGGAAGTGAATATGCAACCTACGCTACGCCCGGCATTCCCGCCAAAAGTGCGTACATATTAAGCAGGGCGGAGGATAAAGCAATGAAAGTTGAATTTTCTATATACCGTTATAATCCTGATGTCGACGATAAGCCGCGCATGCAGGACTACCAGCTTGAGACCGAGGAAGGGCGGGACATGATGGTGCTGGATGCCCTCATCCAGCTTAAGGAACAGGATCCGACGCTGGCGTTCCGCCGCTCCTGCCGTGAAGGCGTATGCGGTTCGGACGGCATCAATATGAACGGCAAAAACGGCCTTGCCTGCATTACCCCACTGTCGGCGCTGCGTAAAGGCAGCAATAAAGTCGTCATCCGCCCGTTGCCCGGTCTGCCGGTGGTACGGGACCTGGTGGTCGACATGGGGCAGTTCTATGCCCAGTATGAAAAAATCAAGCCTTTCCTGCTGAATGACGGCAGGAATCCTCCTGCGCGCGAGCATTTGCAATCGCCTGAGGAGCGGGCCAAACTGGATGGACTGTATGAATGTATCCTGTGCGCCTGCTGTTCCACCTCCTGTCCGTCGTTCTGGTGGAATCCGGATAAATTCATCGGCCCGGCGGGCCTGCTGGCGTCTTATCGTTTCCTTATCGATAGCCGTGATACCGAGCGACAGGAGCGACTTGACGATTTGAACGATGCTTTCAGCGTTTTCCGCTGCCACAGCATCATGAATTGCGTCAGCGTATGCCCCAAAGGACTGAATCCAACCAAGGCCATCGGCCATATAAAGAGTATGCTTCTTCAGCAAAGCGCCTGATACCCCACTGGCTGCGTCCAGCGATAAGCCGGACGCAGCGCAGCAGAAGCCTTTGAAAGACGGTTCGCCCCCGGGCATGCGTGACCAGCCGCTTTTCAAAGGTTCCTTCGGACTGAACACCTGTACCGCTGCGCGCAGGTTTGAGGCCGTTTGAACCCTTATATGTTATCCGACATACAGGTTAACCACGGCGAAAACTGAAGCTATAGAAGCTTAAGGGATCAAGATGCAGAACGGCGCAATGAAGGCCTGGCTGGATTCCTCCTATCTGGCGGGCGCGAACCAGTCCTACATAGAGCAGCTCTATGAAGATTTTTTAACGGATCCTGACTCTGTGGACGATAGCTGGAGTTCGATATTCAAACAGCTACCGACCGCAGGCGTCACTCCCGATCAACTCCACTCCAAAACGCGGGATTATTTCCGGCGCCTGGCCAAGGATGCCAAACGCTACACCTCTTCGGTCAACGATCCAGACAGCGATTCCAAACAGGTCAAAGTCCTCCAATTAATAAATGCTTTCCGTTTCCGCGGTCATCAGCATGCCAACCTTGATCCGCTAGGCCTGTGGAAACAGGAAACGGTTCCCGATCTGAACCCTGAATTCCATAACCTCACTGAGGCTGATTTCCAGGAAACGTTTAATGTCGGCTCCTTTGCCATCGGCAAAGACACCATGAAGCTTGCTGACCTGTATGAAGCGCTAAAGCAGACCTATTGCGGTTCAATCGGTGCTGAGTATATGCACATTACCAATACCGAAGAAAAGCGCTGGATCCAGCAGCATATCGAGTCGGTGGTCGGCCAGCCGAGTTTCAGCAGCGATGAGAAAAAACGCTTTTTAAGCGAGCTAACCGCTGCGGAAGGTATTGAGCGTTATCTCGGCGCCAAATTTCCGGGAGCCAAACGCTTCTCGCTGGAAGGCGGCGATGCGCTGATTCCGATGCTCAAGGAAATGATCCGCTATGCGGGCGCCAACGGCACCCGTGAAGTGGTGCTGGGCATGGCCCACCGCGGTCGTCTGAATGTGCTTATCAATGTGCTGGGCAAAAAACCGCAGGACTTGTTCGACGAGTTTTCCGGCAAGCATAAAGAACACTTGGGCACCGGCGACGTGAAATACCACCAGGGGTTTTCATCCGATGTGGAAACCGAAGGCGGCCTGGTGCATCTGGCGCTGGCTTTCAACCCTTCCCATCTGGAAATCGTCAGTCCGGTAGTCATGGGGTCGGTCAGGGCACGAATTGATCGCCTGGATCAGCAGAGCAGCCGCATGGTATTGCCGATTACCCTGCATGGCGATGCCGCCATCAGCGGCCAGGGGGTGGTTCAGGAAACGTTGAACATGTCCAAGGCGCGCGGATACGACGTAGGCGGCACGGTGCGGATCGTTATCAACAACCAGGTGGGCTTCACCACCTCCAATCCCCATGATGCCCGCTCGACCCAGTACTGTACCGATATCGCCAAAATGGTACAGGCGCCGATTTTCCACGTTAATGCCGATGATCCTGAAGCGGTGGCATTCGTCACCCGCGTTGCGCTGGATTTCCGTAATACCTTCAAGCGCGATGTGATGATCGATTTGGTCTGCTACCGTCGTCACGGCCATAACGAAGCCGATGAGCCAAGCGCCACCCAGCCGCTGATGTACCAGAAAATCAAGAAACATCCGACGCCGCGCAAACTGTATGCCGACCGGCTGGAGAAAAACCAGCTTGCCAGTCTCGAGGATGCCACCGAAATGGTCAACCTCTACCGGGATGCGCTCGACCACGGCGAATGCGTGGTGAAAGAATGGCGGCCGATGAACCTGCATTCCTTTACCTGGCAGCCTTATCTCGGCCATGAATGGGATGAAGCGTATCCGAGCACGGTGGATATCAAGCGGCTGAAGGAGCTGGCGCATCGTATCAGCGAAGTGCCTGATGGGGTGGAAATGCAGCCCCGGGTCGCCAAAATCTACGCCGACCGGGCAGCGATGGCCGACGGCACCAAGCCCTTTGACTGGGGCGGCGCTGAAAATCTGGCCTATGCCACCCTGGTGGATGAGGGCATCCCGATCCGCCTCTCTGGTGAAGATACCGCCCGCGGTACCTTTTTCCACCGTCACGCGGTGGTGCATAACCAGAAGAACGGTTCTTCCTATACTCCGCTTGCCCATGTGCATAACGCCCAGGGAACCTTCCGGGTGTGGGATTCGGTGCTGTCCGAGGAAGCGGTGCTGGCATTCGAATACGGCTATGCCACTGCCGAGCCCCGCACGCTGGTTATTTGGGAAGCGCAGTTCGGTGATTTCGCCAACGGCGCTCAGGTGGTTATCGATCAGTTCATCAGCTCCGGCGAGCAGAAATGGGGCCGGATGTGCGGCCTGGTGATGCTGTTGCCGCACGGCTATGAAGGGCAGGGTCCGGAACATTCATCAGCGCGACTGGAGCGTTATCTCCAACTGTGCGCCGAGCAGAACATGCAGGTCTGCGTTCCTTCCACCCCGGCGCAGGTCTATCACATGCTGCGACGCCAGGCGCTGCGGAGCATGCGCCGTCCGCTTATCGTCATGTCGCCGAAATCACTGCTTCGCCACCCGCTGGCCATCTCGTCGATGGAAGAACTGGCCCACGGCACTTTCCTGCCGGCTATCGGCGAAGTTGATTCCCTGGATCCGCAGGGCGTGAAGCGAGTCGTGATGTGTTCCGGTAAAGTTTACTATGATTTGCTTGATCAGCGGCGTAAGAACGGACAGCAGGATGTGGCCATTGTGCGCATTGAACAGCTGTATCCCTTCCCTCACCAGTCGGTCCAGCAGGCGTTGCAACCCTTCAAGCATGTGAAGGATTTTATCTGGTGTCAGGAAGAGCCTCTTAATCAAGGTGCCTGGTATTGCAGCCAGCACCATTTCCAGGAAGTGATTTCGCCTGGAGCATCATTACGTTACGCGGGACGCCCGGCTTCAGCCTCTCCGGCGGTAGGGTATTTGTCCGTGCACCAGACCCAGCAGAAAGATCTGGTCAATGACGCGCTGAACGTTAATTAACTATAAGGATAGATGATGAGTAGCGTAGATATTCTGGTTCCTGACCTCCCTGAATCGGTTGCCGATGCGACCGTCGCCACCTGGCATAAAAAACCCGGTGACCGCGTAGAGCGTGACGAAGTGTTGGTGGAAATCGAAACCGATAAAGTGGTGCTTGAAGTGCCTGCTCCGCAAGCCGGCGTGCTTGAAGCCCTGCTGGAAGATGAAGGCGCTACGGTAACGTCGCGCCAGATTCTGGGCCGACTGCGTCAGGGCGACAGCAGCGGTCAGGAGACGTCCGAGAAGTCTGAAGCCAAAGAGTCAACGCCCGCCAAGCGCCACACCGCCGGCCTGGAAGAAGAGAACAGTGAAGCGCTCAGCCCGGCGATCCGTCGCTTAATCGCCGAGCATGATCTGGATGCCCAGGCGATCAAAGGCAGCGGCGTCGGCGGACGTATCACCCGTGAAGATGTGGAAAAACACATCAGCAGCACGTCGGCCACAGCGCCGGCGTCAGCCACTGCCGCACCGACCGCCGGTCACAGCGCCCCGGCCGCACTGGGTAACCGCAGCGAAAAACGCGTTCCGATGACCCGCCTGCGTAAGCGCGTGGCCGAGCGTCTGCTGGAAGCGAAAAACAGCACTGCCATGCTGACCACCTTTAATGAAGTCAACATGAAGCCAATCATGGAACTGCGCAAGCAGTATGGCGACGCTTTTGAAAAGCGCCACGGTATTCGGCTGGGGTTCATGTCCTTCTATATCAAGGCGGTAGTGGAAGCATTGAAACGTTTCCCGGAAGTGAATGCCTCTATTGATGGCGATGATGTGGTCTACCACAACTACTTTGATGTCAGCATCGCGGTTTCCACCCCGCGCGGTCTGGTGACCCCGGTACTGCGTGATGTCGACGCGCTAGGCATGGCCGATATCGAAAAAACCATCAAGGAACTGGCGGTCAAGGGCCGTGACGGCAAGCTTAAAGTCGAAGAACTGACCGGCGGCAACTTTACCATCACCAATGGCGGCGTATTCGGCTCCCTGATGTCGACCCCGATCATCAACCCGCCGCAGAGCGCAATCCTGGGCATGCATGCCATCAAGGATCGCCCGATGGCGGTCGATGGCCAGGTGGTGATTTTGCCGATGATGTATCTGGCCCTGTCATACGATCATCGCCTGATCGACGGCAAAGAGTCAGTGAGTTTCCTGGTGGCGGTCAAAGACATGCTCGAAGACCCGACCCGCCTGCTGCTCGACGTATAGCCATGACCCGGTTGCGGACCGGTTCCGCATCCGGGGCGTTTTCAACGGCGCAGCCGTTTTACGGTGGCCCTGCCTGTCGGGCCGCTGACACTCTCCAGACGACGATGGATAGAACACATGAACTTACATGAATATCAGGCAAAACAGCTTTTTGCTCGGTATGGCCTGCCTGCCCCTACGGGTTATGCCTGCTCCACACCACGCGAAGCGGAAGAGTCAGCTTCAAAAATTGGTGCCGGTCCCTGGGTAGTCAAATGCCAGGTACATGCGGGCGGCCGCGGCAAGTCAGGCGGCGTCAAAGTGGTCAAAAGCAAGGAAGAGATCCGCGCTTTCGCCGAAAACTGGCTGGGCAAGCGCCTGGTCACCTATCAGACAGATGCCCAAGGCCAGCCGGTCAATCAGATTTTGGTTGAAGCCGCGACCGACATTGCCCAGGAACTTTATCTGGGCGCGGTCGTTGATCGCAGCACTCGCCGGGTGGTTTTCATGGCGTCGACTGAAGGCGGCGTAGAAATCGAAAAAGTGGCGGAAGAAACGCCGCATCTGATTCATAAAATGGCGCTGGATCCGCTGACCGGTCCACAGCCTTACCAGGGGCGCGAGCTGGCCTTCAAACTGGGCCTGTCCGGCAAGCAGATTAATCAGTTTGCCAAAATTTATATGGGACTGGCAAGGCTGTTCCTGGAGCGTGATTTGGCGCTGGTGGAAATCAACCCGCTGGTGGTGACTCGCGATGGCGATTTGATCTGCCTGGATGGCAAGTTGGGCGCTGACGGTAATGCGCTTTTCCGTCAACCGGAATTGCGTGAAATGCGTGATCCTTCCCAGGAGGATGAACGCGAAGCCCATGCTGCCCAGTGGGAACTGAACTATGTCGCGCTGGATGGCAACATCGGCTGCATGGTCAACGGCGCCGGACTGGCGATGGGAACCATGGATATCGTCCAACTGCACGGCGGTACCCCGGCCAACTTCCTTGATGTCGGCGGCGGCGCCACCAAGGAACGAGTGACGGAAGCATTTAAAATCATCCTTTCAGACGATAAAGTCAAAGCCGTACTGGTCAACATTTTCGGTGGCATCGTGCGTTGCGATCTTATCGCTGAAGGCATAATCGGCGCGGTTGAAGAAGTCGGCGTCAGCGTGCCGGTCGTGGTCAGGCTGGAAGGGAACAATGCCGAGCTGGGCGCCAAAACGCTTGCCGACAGCGGCCTTAACATCATTGCTGCCACCAGTCTGACTGATGCGGCCCAACAAGTCGTCGCCGCGGTGGAGGGAAAATAATGTCCATTTTAATTAATAAAGACACCAAAGTTATCTGCCAGGGATTTACCGGAAGCCAGGGTACTTTTCACTCGGAACAGGCGTTGGCCTATGGTACGCAGATGGTCGGCGGCGTCACGCCGGGCAAGGGCGGTACCGAGCATCTTGGTTTACCGGTGTTCAATACCGTGCGCGAAGCGGTAGAGAAGACCGGCGCCACCGCGACCGTCATCTATGTCCCGGCGCCGTTTTGCAAAGACTCTATCCTGGAGGCTATCGATGCCGGGATTGAGTTGATTATTTGTATTACCGAAGGCATCCCTACGCTGGATATGCTGGTGGTCAAGGCCAAGCTTGAACAAAGCACAGCCCGGATGATCGGACCTAACTGTCCGGGGGTGATTACCCCGGGTGAATGCAAGATAGGCATCATGCCCGGCCACATCCACCAACCTGGCCGTGTCGGCATCGTCTCCCGATCAGGCACCCTGACCTATGAAGCGGTAAAACAAACGACTGATACCGGTCTGGGCCAGTCCAGCTGCGTGGGCATCGGCGGCGACCCGATCCCGGGTTCCAATTTTATCGATATTCTTAAGCTGTTCGAGCAGGATCCCCAGACCGAAGCAATCGTGATGATAGGCGAGATAGGCGGTAGTGCGGAAGAAGAAGCCGCAGCCTATATCAAGGATCATGTCACCAAACCGGTAGTAGGCTACATTGCCGGGGTGACCGCTCCCAAAGGTAAACGTATGGGCCATGCAGGGGCCATTATCGCGGGCGGTAAGGGAACGGCAGACGAAAAATTCGCCGCACTCGAAGCTGCAGGCGTCAAAACGGTGCGCAGCCTGGCCGATATCGGCGAAGCGCTGAAATCAATCATGCCGGCCTGATAATTTCAGCTATTACTGCAGCCACCCTGGTGATCCGGCGCTGTAAAGCGGAGACGTCCGCTTCACAGCGCCAGATCGTTGGGGTGGCTTTTTTGTGTCCGCTACCGGGTCATCCGAGTCAACAGCAGGCGGAAACCGGGCCTGAAGATAACCCTGGTTAATGAAATGTTATTAATAAACGGATTATTTTCAGATTACGCAACATATATAGTCTGTTTGTTACTGGTTTATATGCCGATATAGATAATTGAATGGCGTTAATAAAACCCGGAGTGGATAAATAAAATAATTCATGTTCTGTTTGATGCATTATTTAATTTAAAAGTTCGTATATTAATTACACTTTATTAACATTAAGCTTAAGCGCGTTATTCCCGCCACGAATATTTAACATATCCCGCAAAAGATTGCGCTAAATCAATGATTGTAGAACGCTAATCTACTAGTGCGGGCATGAATTTGCGCTGGCGCAAGTTTCCCGGGTCAGGCAGTGTCGGCTAATTTGATCAATATGTCGTTTTACATACCATCTTAGGAAAAAATATATTTATCCTGAGTAAATTGAGGGGTACTATACCCTCCAATCCGGCCCGGATACGGATGCGTAATTAAAACCTTCCCGTCACGTTTCTGTAATAACGTACCGGACGTTATTGTCATGCAGTGATTGACGGTAAGTCACAATTATAAACTCTTCAAAAATCACCGCGGTTTATGCTGCGGCCTTTCAGCATTTTTAAGGCTGCGTACTACCGCATGTGGGAGCCTTCCTGCGAGGAGCAAGGAGTCATCATGTTTGATGTCGTCGAACTATCACGATTACAATTCGCCCTAACCGCGATGTATCATTTCCTGTTTGTGCCGCTGACGCTGGGCATGGCGTTCCTGTTAGCCATAATGGAAACCGTCTATGTCCTGTCCGGTAAACAGATTTACAAGGACATGACCAAATTCTGGGGCAAGCTGTTTGCTATCAACTTTGCACTGGGTGTGGCAACCGGCCTGACTATGGAGTTCCAGTTCGGGACCAACTGGTCTTATTTCTCCCATTACGTAGGCGATATCTTCGGCGCCCCGCTGGCCATCGAAGGCTTGATGGCGTTCTTCCTGGAGTCCACTTTCGTCGGCCTGTTCTTCTTCGGCTGGGACCGGCTGGGCAAAGTTCAGCATATGGCGGTCACCTGGCTGGTGGCGCTGGGTTCCAATCTGTCGGCACTGTGGATCCTGGTGGCCAACGGCTGGATGCAGAATCCTATCGCCGCGGATTTCAACTTTGAAACCATGCGCATGGAAATGCTGAGCTTTACCGATCTGGTGCTGAATCCTGTCGCTCAAGTCAAGTTCGTCCATACCGTGGCGGCGGGGTACTGTACCGGTGCGATGTTCGTGCTCGGTATCAGTTCGTATTACCTGCTCAAAGGGCGAGATATCGGCTTTGCCAAACGATCTTTCGCCATCGCTGCTGCATTCGGCATGGCATCAGTGCTGTCGGTTATCGTGCTGGGCGACGAGTCCGGCTATGAAATGGGCGATGTGCAGAAAACCAAGCTGGCGGCCATTGAAGCTGAGTGGGAAACCCAGCCGGCGCCTGCAGCCTTTACGCTGATAGGCCTGCCTAACCAAAAGGATCAGGAAAACCATTTTGCCATCCAGATTCCCTATGCGCTGGGTATTATCGCCACCCGTTCCACAGACCGCCAGGTTACCGGCCTCAAGGACCTGATGGTGCAGCATGAAGTGCGTATCCGCAACGGCATGAAAGCCTATGATTTGCTGCAGCAATTGCGTGGAGGCAACAGCGACCCTGAAGTGCGGGCCGCGTTTAATCGCGCCAAGCAGGATCTGGGCTACGGTCTGCTGCTCAAGCGCTACACCGAAAACGTCTCCGACGCGACGGAACAGCAAATCCAGCAGGCGACCAACGACTCTATTCCTCGTGTAGCGCCGCTGTACTTCTCGTTCCGCATCATGGTCGGTTGCGGCATTATCATGCTGTTTATCATCTCTATGTGCTTCTGGACCGTACTGCGCAATCGTATCGGTCAGAAACGTTGGCTGCACCGAGCCGCACTTTACGGCATCCCGTTGCCGTGGATTGCCATTGAAGCCGGCTGGTTTGTAGCTGAATATGGTCGGCAGCCTTGGGCCATTGGTGAAGTACTGCCCACCGCGGTCGCCAACTCAAGCCTGACGGCGGGCGATATCCTGTTCTCGATGGGACTGATATGCGGTTTGTATACGCTGTTCCTGGTGGCAGAGATGTATCTGATGTTCAAATTTGCCCGCCTGGGGCCAAGCAGCCTCAAAACCGGCAATTATCATTTTGAACAGTCAACCCCCACCTTGCAGAAAGCACGGTAAACAGGAGCCCTGACCATGTTTGATTATGAAGTTTTACGCTTAATCTGGTGGGTACTGATTGGTGTCCTGCTGATAGGTTTCGCCGTCACTGACGGTTTTGATATGGGTGTCGGCATGCTGGTGCGCTTCCTCGGGCGCAGCGATGTCGAGCGCCGGGTAATGATCAATACCATTGCTCCGCACTGGGACGGTAACCAGGTTTGGCTGATTACCGCCGGCGGTGCGCTGTTTGCCGCCTGGCCGATGGTCTATGCCGCTGCGTTCTCCGGCTTCTATATTGCAATGATCCTGGTGCTGGCATCGCTGTTCTTCCGACCGGTAGGTTTTGACTACCGCTCGAAAATCGAAGATCCGCGCTGGCGCAATATGTGGGACTGGGGCATTTTTATCGGCAGCTTCGTGCCGCCGCTGGTTATCGGCGTCGCCTTCGGTAATCTGCTGCAGGGCGTTCCATTCCATGTCGATGAATACCTGCGCCTGTTCTACACCGGTAACTTCTTCCAGTTGCTGAACCCGTTCGGCCTGCTGGCCGGTATCGTCAGCCTGTCGATGTTCCTGAGCCATGGCGGCACCTACCTGCAGATGCGTACTTCCGGCGATATGCTGGTACGCGTTCGCAAGGTGACCCAGGTGTCGGCCCTGGTCACTATGGTGACCTTCCTGCTGGCGGGCATCTGGGTGGTCAACGGCATTGACGGCTATACCATTACTTCCGCCATCAATACCCTGGCAGAGTCTAATCCGCTGCGCAAAGAAGTCGCCCATCAGGCCGGTGCATGGATGGCAAACTATCATCGCTATCCGCTGCTGTGGGCGATACCCGCTCTGGGCGTGCTGCTTCCGCTGCTGACCGTGCTTTTCTCGCGCCTGGGCAGGGGAGCATGGGCGTTCCTGTGTTCTTCCCTGACCTCGGCTTGCGTCATTCTCACCGCCGGCATCACCATGTTCCCGTTTATCATGCCTTCCAGTACCATGCCAGGGGCGAGCCTGACCGTCTGGGATGCAACGTCCAGCCTGCTGACGCTTAAAGTGATGACTATCGTTGCCGCGATATTTGTACCCATAGTGCTTATATACACAATTTGGTGTTACTGGAAAATGTTCGGCCGTATTACCAAAGAGCATATCGAACAGAACACTCACAGTCTGTACTGAGTAAGGAGCTGAAATTATGTGGTATTTTGCCTGGATCCTGGGAACGCTTCTTGCCTGTGCCTTTGGGATTATCACCGCCCTGGCGCTTGAGCATCATGAAGACACCAAAGGCGAAAAGACGGCCAAGTGATGACGTCATTAGCCCAAAGACTGTATGCACTGACGGATAAGAGCCCTGTGAGGGCTCTTTCTCTGATACTGGCGCTGGCGCTTGCCTTGAGCGTCTTCTGGCTGCCGTCGCGTTTCGCCGCGAAAACCAGCCCGCTTGAAGTCTGGCATGCTTTCGTCCTTATCTGGGCGGTTTGCGCCGGTATTATTCATGGGGTAGGGTTCCGTCCCCGTCATTTACGCTGGCGAATCATTTTCATGCCTCTGCCGGCATTAATTATTCTGCTGATCGCACTTATTTATACTTTCAGTTGAAATATTGATTTTTCAATGTTAAGTATAGTTGGGTAAAGTTTTAACCCCTATTCTCCATGGGCCGGTCCGCGGCCCATAATTATTTTCATTCGTCTTAATGAATCCATTCCCAACGCCCCAGCTCTTGAGTATAGTAAGCACCGTTGTTTTGCGTTGCTGGGATCTACAGTGAGTCATTCGTTATTTCGATGGCCGGTACGCGTCTATTACGAAGATACGGACGCCGGCGGTGTTGTCTATCATGCGCGATACGTTGCTTTCTTCGAACGGGCACGTACTGAAATGCTGCGCCAGCATAATTTCCATCAGCAGGCCCTGCTGCATGAAAATATCGCGTTCGTGGTCAGACGCATGACGCTGGACTATCTCGCTTCGGCGCACCTGGACGATTTACTGGTGGTTGAATCTGAAATCGTTTCCCTGCGTGGTGCCTCTTTGACCTTTGCGCAACGCATCCTGAATGCAGAGGGGGCATTACTCTGCCAGGCGGATGTTTTGATTGCATGTATTGATCCACACCTAATGAAGCCGATCGCGCTTCCCAAGTCTATTGTCGCGGAGTTCAAGCAGTGACTGAAATGAACATTTTTGATCTGTTCCTGAAAGCAGGCTTTCTGGTTAAACTGATCATGCTGGTTCTGATATGCTTTTCAATTGCATCCTGGGCGATCATTATCCAGCGTACGCGTATCCTGAATTCGGCCAACCGTGATGCTGAAGCATTCGAAGACAAATTCTGGTCCGGCATTGAGCTGTCGCGCCTGTATCAGGAAAGCCAGACCCGCCGGGATGAGCTGAGCGGCTCAGAGCAGATTTTTTATTCCGGGTTTAAAGAATTCGCCCGCCTGCATCGCGCCAACAGCCATGCCCCTGAAGCCGTGGTTGAGGGGGCGTCACGCGCCATGCGCATATCCATGAATCGTGAACTTGAAGCCTTGGAAACCCACATTCCTTTTCTGGGCACCGTCGGCTCCATCAGTCCCTACATCGGCCTGTTCGGCACCGTATGGGGCATCATGCACGCCTTTATCGGCCTGGGCGCCGTCAAGCAGGCTACCCTGCAGATGGTTGCGCCGGGGATTGCTGAGGCGCTTATCGCCACTGCGATCGGCCTGTTTGCCGCCATTCCGGCGGTGATGGCGTATAACCGTCTCAGCCAGCGGGTAAACAAGCTGGAGCAGAACTACGACAACTTTACCGAAGAGTTTATCGCCATCCTGCATCGTCAGGCCTTCGCCAGCGACAGCGCCAAGTAGGAAGGAGGGTAGAGCATGGCCCGTAAACGCGGTCGTAGAGAAATTAAGTCAGAGATTAACATCGTCCCGCTGCTGGATGTGCTGTTGGTGCTGGTACTGATTTTCATGGCAACTGCGCCGATAATCACCCAGAGCGTAGAGGTGGACTTGCCGGACGCGACGGACTCCAAGACCGTCAGCACTGACGATAATCCACCGGTTATCGTCGAAGTGTCGGGTATTGGCCAGTACAGTCTGGTGGTTGATCATGATCGCCTGGAACAGCTTCCTTCCGAACAGGTCGTCAGCGAGGCCCGCGCCCGGATGAGTGCCAATCCAAAGACGGTGTTCCTGATTGGTGGCGCACGCGATGTGCCGTATGATGAAATCATCAAAGCTCTGAATCTGCTGCATCAGGCCGGCGTCAAGTCGGTTGGCCTCATGACGCAGCCCATCTGACGGTCTGATGATGATGCAAGCTTTATCCGGCAACGCTGTTTTTGGGAATCGATTGTGTTAAAAACAACCGAACAGAGCGACAAGCTTAAACGCGCCATTATTATTTCCATCGGCCTGCATATTGTCCTGATAGCGGTGCTGATCTGGAGTTCCTGGCAACAGAATGTTGAGGCCAGCGGTGGTGGTGGTGGCGGTTCTTCGATCGATGCGGTCATGGTCGATCCGGGCGCTGTGGTGCAACAGTATAATCGGCAGCAACAGCAGCAGACGGATGCTCAGCGGGCGGCGCAACTGCGTGAAAAACGCGCTCAGCAGCAGGCCGAAGAACTGCAGCAGAAACAGGCCGCTGAACAGCAACGGTTGAAAGAGTTGGAAAAGGAGCGCCTGGAAGCCCAGGAAACGGCTCAGCAGCAGAAAGCCGAGCAGGCCAAGCAGGCAGCGGAAGCGGCCCAGCAGGCCGAGCAGCAAAAACAGCAGGCTGAAGCCGCGACCAAGCAGGCGCAGGAGCAGCAGAAGCAGGCCGAAGCGGCAGCGGCCAAGGCCCGAGCCGATGCCGCAGCCGAACAGGCCAAAGCGGCTGCCGAGGCCAAGAAACAGGCTGAGGCCGAGGCCAGCAAGCAGGCCGCCGCCACTGCAGCTAAGAAGCAGGCTGAAGCGGAGGCGAAAGCCCAGCAGGCAGCAAAGGCCAAAGCCGCTGCCGAGGCCAAGGCTGTAGCTGATGCCAAAGCGGCGGCTGACGCCAACGCCAAGGCAGAGAAGGCCGCCGCCGATAAAGCAGAAAAAGCCGCCGCGGAAAAAGCCACACAAGCCGCCGCTGAGAAGGCTGCTGCTGAAAAAGCGGCTAAAGAACTTTCCGAAAAGGCCGCTAAAGATAAAGCAGCCGCTGCAAAAAAAGCGGCGGATGCCAAGAAGAAAGCCGCTGCCGCCGCGGCCGCCAAGCAGTCCAGTGAAGTCAACGATTTATTGGGCGGGCTGACCGATTCGAAGAACGCGCCTAAAGCTGGCGGGGGACCGCAATCGGGGGGGGGTGCCCCTGGTGCCGGAAGCGGCAAGAAGAGTGGCGCTAATGGGGCTGATGTTAATGCATACCTAGGGCAGATTACCTCGGCGATTTCCAATAAATTTTATGATGGTGGCAGCTACAGTGGGAAAGTCTGCGATTTGCGTATCAAACTCGCACCCGACGGTCTATTGATATCCATTACCGCCGAAGGGGGCGACCCGGCGCTTTGCCAGGCAGCGGTGTCCGCCGCTAAATTGGCAAAAATACCTAAGCCGCCAAGTCCTGAAGTTTATGAGCAATTTAAAAACGCGCCGATAAGGTTCAAACCTCAGTAAAGGCGCGGTGCAGTAATCTTAGCGGTGGGTAAAATAAACCGATGGTGGTTTAGGATTTGTACTATGTTGTCAGTCGGGGTTCTGTAGTTTTGTGTACGCGGATTAGTTAAAATTCTGCTAATTTATCGGGGCTGACGTCCTGGTATGGGAGATGAAATGAAGCAGGCATTTCGAGTAGCGCTAGGTTTTTTCGTGTTATGGGCATCCGTGCTGCATGCGGAAGTACGCATTGAAATAACACAAGGGGTGGATTCGGCCAGACCGATTGCCGTCGTTCCTTTTAAATGGGCCGGCTCAGGCGCCGCGCCTGAGGATATCGGTTCGATTGTCGGTGCCGACTTGCGCAATAGCGGCAAGTTCAATCCGCTTGAACCGTCACGTATGCCTCAGCAACCGGCCTCTGCCGCCGAAGTGACGCCGGCAGCCTGGACCGCGCTGGGTATCGACTCGATCATCATCGGCCAGGTTCAGCCCAGCGCTGACGGCAGCTATGTCGTGTCTTATCAACTGGTGGATACCTCCGGCAACCCGGGGGCGATATTGGCGCAAAACCAGTTCAAGGTGACCAAGCAGTGGCTACGCTATGCCGCGCATACCGCCAGTGACGAAACCTTTGAAAAACTGACCGGCATCAAGGGCGCTTTCCGTACCCGTATCGCCTACGTGGTGCAGGGCAATGGCGGGCAGTTCGCCTATGAGCTGCGGGTTGCCGACTATGATGGGCATAACCAGTTCACTGTCCACCGTTCACCGCAGCCGCTGATGTCGCCGGCCTGGTCTCCTGACGGCAGCAAAGTGGCCTACGTCACCTTTGAAAGCGGCCGTTCAGCGCTGGTCGTGCAGACGCTGGCCAACGGCAGCATTCGCCAGATTGCCAGCTTCCCGCAGCATAACGGCGCCCCGGCATTCTCGCCGGACGGTTCCAAACTGGCTTTCGCGCTGTCCAAGTCAGGCAGCCTGAATCTTTATGTCATGAACCTCGGCTCCGGCCAGATTAGCCAAGTGACCGATGGGCGCAGCAACAATACCGAACCTACCTGGTTCCCGGATAGCCAGACCTTGGCTTACACCTCGGATCAGGGGGGTCGTCCACAAGTGTATAAAATTGGTATCAACGGCGGTACTCCGCAGCGTCTGACCTGGGAAGGCTCCCAGAATCAGGACGCGGATGTGAGCGCAGACGGCAAGTTCCTGACGATGGTCAGTTCGAACGGCGGCGCTCAGCATATCGCCAAACAGGATCTGGTAACGGGAGCCGTCCAAGTGTTGACGGACACGTTCCTGGATGAGACGCCTAGCGTCGCTCCCAACGGCACAATGGTAATCTACAGCGCTTCGCAAGGGCTGGGGTCCGTGTTACAGCTGGTCTCGACTGATGGGCGTTTCAAAGCGCGTCTTCCGGCAACTGATGGACAGGTAAAATTTCCTGCCTGGTCGCCGTATCTGTGATGCATGTGTAAATATGTATGGCAAACTATAAAAGGAAATATGAGATGCAACTGAACAAAGTGCTAAAAGGGCTGATGTTGGCTGTGCCTTTAGTGGCAATCGCCGCGTGTAGTTCTCACAAAAGCGCAAACAATGGTGATGAATCTGCCATGGGCGCTGGCGGCAATGGCACTGGTATGGACACTAGCGGCAATATGTCCTCTGAAGAGCAGGCGCGTCTGCAGATGCAAGAACTGCAACGCAACAATATCGTCTACTTCGATCTGGACAAATACGATATCCGTTCTGACTTCGCTCAAATGCTGGATTCTCACGCACAGTTCCTGCGTGACAACCCTTCATACAAAGTGACCGTAGAAGGTCATGCGGATGAGCGCGGTACACCGGAATACAACATCGCCCTGGGCGAACGTCGTGCCAATGCCGTGAAAATGTACCTTCAAGGTAAAGGCGTCTCCGCCGACCAGGTTTCTATCGTATCTTACGGTAAAGAGAAACCGGCTGTACTGGGACATGACGAATCTGCTTACTCCAAAAACCGTCGTGCCGTACTGGTTTACTAAGAGAATTGCATGAGCAGTAACTTCAGGCCTCACCTATTGAGTCTGTCGTTGCTGATTGGCGTAGCGGCCCCCTGGGCCGCTACTGCCCAAGCGCCAATCAGTAATGCCGGCTCCGGCTCGGTCGAAGACCGGGTCATCCAGCTTGAGCGTATATCCAACGCTCACGGCCAACTATTAACCCAACTCCAGCAACAGCTCTCTGAAAGCCAGCGTGATATTGATTCATTACGCGGTCAGATCCAGGAAAGCCAGTATCAGCTTACTCAGGTCGTTGAGCGCCAGAAACAGATATATCAGCAGATGGATACCCTCAGCCAGAGCTCGTCTGCTGGCCAGAATTCCGCAGCGGGCGCTGCAGCAGGGGCCGTTACAGCGAATACTGACAGTGCACCGGCGCAGTCCGGCGCGGCGGCGCCTGCCGGCTCAGGAGACGCTAATACCGATTACAACAGTGCGGTTGCACTGGTACTGGAAAAGAAACAGTACGATCAGGCTATCAGTGCTTTCCAGGCTTTTGTTAAACGTTACCCGGATTCTACTTACCAGCCGAATGCAAACTATTGGCTTGGTCAGCTGAATTACAATAAGGGTAAAAAGGACGATGCGGCTTATTATTTTGCGTTAGTGGTAAAAAACTACCCAAAATCGCCGAAAAGTGCTGAAGCGTTATTCAAGGTCGGGGTGATCATGCAGGAAAAAGGCCAGACGGATAAAGCCAAAGCGGTTTACCAGCAGGTCATCAAGCTTTACCCCAGCTCGACGTCAGCCAAGCAAGCGCAGTCAAAATTGAACGCACTTTAAGCTATCCTGGCCCGAAAACAGGGCCTGGATGGACAAAAATAGTTCTGAATGCGCGAAGAACAAGCAGTTGAACGCCAGGACGGGAAATTTAGGTTGCTTCAAAAAATTAACTCAGTAATATATGCCGCCGTTGCCAAGGGAAAGCATTAAGCCACTGGCAAGGGTAAGAAAACGGATGATTGGGTCGTTAGCTCAGTTGGTAGAGCAGTTGACTTTTAATCAATTGGTCGCAGGTTCGAATCCTGCACGACCCACCATTATCCGATTGAGCGTTGCAATACGTTCAGATGAGTTATCGCAACCTGCGGTGTTCATCATGCAGTATCTACGCTACACAGTGGGTCGTTAGCTCAGTTGGTAGAGCAGTTGACTTTTAATCAATTGGTCGCAGGTTCGAATCCTGCACGACCCACCACTTTCAAATATATGTTCGCAACGACATCTAACCTCTCTTTAAACATATCGCACTGTCGCACGGGATGAGAGCCTGCGTTTATTTACTTCCCGCATTTACCCACCCTCTTGTCGAATATGTCGCACTGATCGGCGGAATGAGCAGCTGTGGTGAGGCGCCATCTCGCATTCACATCCAAACTCCCCTTCACGTAGTCGCTAGACACTAAACAAATTTGCTTTTCAAGGCAAATTAAGCGCGACATTTGGTGAAAATACCGCTATTTTGTTTAGTATATAAAACAGCCGCTGACTATAGCCCCGCTTGCCGCCTTACCGGGTCCATTCAGCTCACGCGGCAGGCACTGAGAACCGCATATGATCGAATTATCGGATGTGAATGCTGCCATCTATCCTTTTCCGCCCAAGCCGCCTGCGCTGAAGCAGGATGAACAGCAATACTTTGTCGGCGAAATCAAACGCCTGCTAAAACAACGTAATGGGGTTATTGTCGCTCACTACTATACCGATCCGGTTATCCAGGCGCTGGCTGAAGAGACCGGTGGCTGCGTGGCTGATTCCCTGGAAATGGCGCGTTTCGGCAGCAGCCATCCGGCGACCACCCTGCTGGTAGCCGGGGTACGCTTTATGGGGGAAACCGCTAAAATCCTCAGCCCCGGCAAACGGGTGCTGATGCCCACCCTCAAGGCTGAATGTTCGCTGGATCTGGGATGCCCAATCGATGAGTTCAGCGCCTTCTGCGATGCGCATCCTGACCGCACGGTGGTGGTGTATGCCAATACTTCCGCTGCGGTAAAAGCCCGTGCCGATTATGTGGTGACGTCCAGCATTGCCGTTGAACTGATTGAGCATTTGGACAGCCTGGGAAAAAAAATCATCTGGGCACCGGACCGCCATCTGGGCCGCTATGTCCAACAGCAGACCGGTGCCGACATGATTTGCTGGCAAAGCGCCTGTATCGTTCATGATGAATTTAAAACCCAGGCCCTGATGCGAATGAAGACCCTGTATCCCGAGGCTGCGGTACTGGTACATCCTGAATCACCCCAGGCGATAGTCGACCTGGCAGACGCTGTCGGCTCGACCAGCCAACTTATTCATGCAGCGCAAAGCCTGCCTCAGCAGCAGATGATTGTCGCCACCGATCGGGGCATTTTCTATAAGATGCAGCAGGCCTGTCCGGATAAAATCTTGCTGGAAGCGCCGACGGCGGGAGAGGGCGCGACGTGCCGCAGCTGCGCTCACTGCCCGTGGATGGCGATGAACGGCCTGCAGGCTATCGCGTTGGGTCTTAGCGAGGGTGGGGCGGCGCATGAGGTGCATGTTTCTGAGGCGTTACGCCAGCAGGCGCTGGTGCCGCTTAATCGCATGCTGGACTTTGCCAGCCAGCTGAAGATTAAACTGGCCGGCAATGCCTAACACTTGATAAGAGCCGTTTTTAGTGGCTTGACAAACCCGGCTCTTAGCTGCTGGTAAGGCTGGTCCACAATTGATGCCCGGCATCCAGCGCGGGCAGCCTGGTTTCAACGCTGATGCCCGGCATTCAGCGCGGGCAGCCTGGTTTCAACGCTGATGCCCGGCATTCAGCGCGGGCAGCCTGGTTTCAACGCTGATGCCCGGCATCCAGCGCGGGTAGCCTGGTTTCAACGCTGATGCCCGCCGTTTAGTGCTGATGCCCGCTAGGGTGATGCAAGCTCTCATGGTGCTGGGCGGCATGGGAATGGCTGGCCGACCCCTGCTCAAGGGTAGTGATAGCGCAATCGCCCTGAGAGCATGACTGGTATTCCATCTGGATAGTGGCATGAGAGATGCGGTAGTGCTCCAGCAGGTAATGCTGGATGCGGTGCAGCAGGCCGTCATGATCATACGGCGGGACGACCTGTACATGCATGGTCATGATGGGCTTCTCGCCGACCTGCCAGATATGCACATGATGAATATTGCGCACCTCGGCAATATTCATCGTCATTTCACGCTTGAGTTTGTCAATATCGAACTGGGCCGGCGTGCCCTCCAGCAGTTCATGCAGGCTTTCGCGCAGCAGTCTCCAGCCACTGCGCAGGACCAGTCCCGAAACCAGAATCGACAGAATCGGGTCTATTGGCATCCAGCCGGTGACCAAAATAATGATTGCCGCAACAATGGCACCTACCGAGCCGAGCAAATCTCCCAGGACATGCAGCGCCGCGCCGCGCATATTCATGTTTTTTTCACTACTGCCGCTGTGCAGCAGCCAGAATGAAAGCAGATTGGCCAGCAGGCCGGCAATGGCAATCACCATCATCGTCCAACCGGCTATCGGCCGGGGCTGATAGAAACGCTCAATGGCTTCCCAGACGATGACCAGAGTAATAACCAGCAGGGCCAGCGCATTAATGAAGGCAGCAAGCGTTGTCAGGCGTAGATAGCCGAAGGTATGTCGGCCATTAGGCTTATGATTGGCAAAATGCACCGCGGTCAGCGCCATCAGCAATGCCGCCGCGTCGGTAAGCATATGTCCGGCATCAGCCAACAGCGCCAGCGATCCGGAGACCAGCCCGCCGATCACTTCGATGACCATAAAAGCGGCGGTTACGATGAAAGCCGCCAGCAGGCGTTTATTGTTTTCCTTACCCTCGCCAGACGACTGACCGTGATTATGTATATGCGCCATTAAATAACCTGTTCATCTCAATCGTAGAGCGGGTAATTTATCGCAAACCAGGCTCGTTTACTTCAACAGCCGCTCGGAAGCGACGTTTTAGTTGCTCTGTGCCGTACACCCGGCTTTCGGAAGTTGGCCATATTTATCCTGCGATGTGATTATCATTTATTCTGCGATGTGATTATCAAGATAAAAAAAATCAGGCTTTAAGCCTGATTCCGTATAATTATCGTTATCCCAAGCCCGATTGCGCCCTCAATAACAATACGATGCTGTATTCAGCGCTGCCATTACAGACAGAGCTGTTAGTGGGTCGTACCATCCGTTTTGGTGGCTTCAGTCTGACCCTTTTCGCCGGTTTCTACCTTGGAGTTGGTATCCGGGCAACGGCCATCTTTACAGACCGTATTTTTATGTGCTTCATCGGCAGTCAGCCCAGAGGCGCTGGTGGTGCCGGTATTATTGGTGGTACCGGAATTGATGTCCTTATTATTGACGTCATTCGGCGCTGAGGTTTCTTTCTGCGCGCCGCCATCGCTGCCGCCCGCATTAGAGCCGCTGCCCGGGGCTGCAAATACCGCGCCGCTGCCAATAGTCATTACCGCTGTCAGAAAAACCATAGCCATTTTTTTGGTGGTGTTCGTTTGCATAGTCTTTTCCCTCTTTTATACCAGAGTGGGTGTAAAGTCCGCCTATCAAACAATGCGGAGAGAAACTTCAGCGAAGTATACCCGGAGTCTCCGTGAAGAAATGTTAAACCGCGTTTATGACATTACTGTTCGCATATCCGTGGCTTACCATGCATTAAGCATAGTCAAGATTTGCCGGTGATCAAATTTGTTGCTGAATTAACCCGCAATCTGGATTTACAGACTGTTGCATGGAGGATAGATTAAGCGTTGAATTATCCTTGGCAGTCTAAAAATGAGAAAACAGATAGTCTTATGAATTACCTTAATGATGATTTGAGAATTAAAGAAATTAAAGAACTGCTACCGCCGGTTGCGTTGTTAGAAAAATTTCCCGCTAGCGAAAAGGCGGCTTCAACGGTAGCATCAGCACGCAGTGCCATCCACAAAATCCTGAAGGGTACCGAGGACCGCCTGCTGGTGGTGATTGGTCCTTGTTCAATTCACGACACTAAAGCGGCCAGGGAATATGCCGGCCGTTTGCTGGCGCTGCGCAATGAACTGAGCGATTCCCTGGAAATAGTGATGCGGGTTTACTTCGAAAAGCCGCGGACCACCGTGGGTTGGAAGGGGCTGATTAACGACCCCCATATGGACAACAGTTTTGATATCAACGACGGTCTGCGCATTGCCCGCAAACTGCTGCTGGAAATCAATGATACCGGTCTGCCGGCCGCAGGTGAATTCCTCGATATGATTACCCCGCAGTATGTGGCGGATCTGATGAGTTGGGGTGCCATCGGTGCTCGCACCACGGAATCTCAGGTCCATCGGGAGCTGGCCTCTGGGCTGTCTTGTCCGGTCGGCTTCAAAAATGGCACTGACGGCACCATCAAGGTGGCGATAGATGCAATCAATGCCGCCGGTGCAGCCCATTGCTTCTTGTCGGTGACCAAGTGGGGACATTCGGCAATTGTTAATACCAGTGGTAACAGCGACTGCCATATTATTCTGCGCGGCGGCCGTGAGCCGAATTACAGCGCTCATCATGTCAAAGCGGTCAAGGATGGACTGGCCAAGGCCTCCTTGCCGGCCCAGATCATGATCGATTGCAGCCATGCGAACAGCAGCAAGCAATTCAAGAAGCAGATGGAGGTCGGGGCAGACGTATGCGGGCAAATCAGCGCCGGCGAAAACAGCATCATGGGTGTAATGATCGAAAGCCATCTGGTGGAAGGCAACCAGAATCTGGAAAGCGGGGTGGAACTGGTGTATGGGCAGAGCGTCACTGATGCCTGCATCGGCTGGGAAGATACTGAAACGCTGCTCAGACAGCTGGCGAACGCGGTACAGGACCGTCGCCGCTAAAGGCGTGAAATTGACCGTTCAGCGCCGTAGCCGGATCACCGGGCGCGGAACGGTCAGAAAAATTACTTCGCTTTGCCTTGATTGGCTACCGCCGCCGCTTTGGCCGCGATTTCATCCGCATTGCCGAGGTAGTAGTGCTTGATAGGCTTCATGTTGTCGTCAAATTCATAGACTAGCGGTACGCCGGTCGGAATATTCAGCTCAAGAATTTCTTCTTCGCTCAGATTATCCAGGAATTTAACCAGTGCACGGATAGAGTTACCGTGCGCAGCAATGATCACGCGTTCACCGCTCTTGATGCGCGGTAAAATGCTTTCATCCCAAAAAGGGATAACGCGATCAATGGTCAGTGCCAGGCTTTCGGTGGTTGGCAGCTCATCAGCGCTGAGGTTAGCGTAGCGGGCATCGTGGCCAGGGAAACGTTCGTCATCACGGGTCAGTTCCGGCGGAGTGACGGCAAAACCGCGACGCCACTGTTTGACCTGCTCGTCACCGTATTTTTCAGCGGTTTCGGCTTTGTTCAGCCCTTGCAGAGCTCCGTAATGACGCTCATTCAGACGCCATGATTTCTCGACCGGCAGCCATGCCTGATCCAGTTCGTCAAGCACGTTCCATAAAGTATGGATAGCGCGTTTTAATACAGAGGTATAAGCAAAATCAAATACAAAGCCTTCAGCTTTCAATTGCTTACCGGCTTGTTTGGCTTCGGTGCGACCTTTGTCGGAAAGCTCTACGTCCGTCCAGCCGGTGAAACGGTTTTCATTGTTCCACTGACTTTCGCCGTGTCGTACCAGAACCAATTTAGTTACAGCCATCGCTAGACTCCTTTAAGTCCCAATAATTTACTAAAACTGAATCCATTATATTGCCTGCACCACTGTGCCAGCAACCGCATAGATCAACCATAGCGAAATAATAGCTTCAGTGTAAAGGCGTTACAGTGCGACGAATTGATAACGGGTCTGTGAACGGTAGGTTTCTCCAGGCTCCAGCCAGCAGGCTTCCTGAGGCCACTCCGGGTGATTGGGGCTATCGGGCAGAAACTCGCTTTCAAGCGCCACGCCGCTGTAGCTCAGGTACTGGCCGCCGTGGCGCGCCGGTGTTCCGGCCAGGTAATTGCCGCTATAGAACTGCACCGCCGGCGCTGTGGTGTACAGCTGCAGCAGCAGTTTGCCATCGGCAGACCAGAGTTTGGCAGCCGGTTCGTCGCCGTTACGGCAGCCCGCATTGAGAAGATAGCCGTGATCATAGCCTTTCATCCGTTGCTGATCCCGGTCACGCAGGAAATCCTGCGCAATGGTTTTGGGTTGACGAAAGTCCATGCCGGTATCCGTCACATCAGCAGGATCGGCGCAGGGGATCCCCTCGCTGTCTACCGGCAGAAATTTATCGGCAGCGATCTGCAAGGTCTGGGGACGAATATCGCTATTGGGCCCATCCAGATGGAAATAGGCATGGTTAGTCAGATTAATCGGGCAGGGCTTGTCTACCGTGGCCTGGTAGTCAATGGTGACAGAATTATCCTCGGTAACGGTATAGCGTACTTCAGCGGTCAGATTACCGGGAAATCCCTGATCGCCATCGGCCGATTCAAGCCGGAACAGCGCTGAATCGGTACTGTGTTCGGCCAGTTGCCAGCGCCGGGCGTGAAAACCTTGCGCACCGCCGTGAAGCTGATGCGTGTCCTGATTGGCGCTGAGATGCCACTGCCGGCCCGCCCTGGCCAACGTGGCGTTGGCGATACGATTGGCATAACGGCCAACCGTCGCGCCGAGGTAGGCATTTTGCTGGGGATATTCCTCCGGCGTCTGGCAGCCCAGCAGCACCTCGCGGCGTGAGCCGTCGGCAAGCTTCAACTGGCAGGAAAGCCAGGTGGCGCCCCAATCCATCAGGCTGATTTCTGTCCCATGGACGTTACTGAGTGTAAGGCATTGAAACGGCTGGCCATCGGGAGCGGTGCCCGAGTCATACATTTTTAACATAGACCTGTTCCTTCGGATGCATGGCACACATAGAACGTCTCTTTGAGGCCGGTTTTTTCAGGATACTGCCGGGCGACGGCGTCGCGCACGGCATCCACTTTACTGGCAGGAATAAGCGCAACCACACAACCGCCAAACCCGCCGCCAGTCATGCGCACACCGCCTTCATCGCCGATGACCTGTTTAACAATCTCGACCAGGGTATCGATGGCAGGCACCGTGATTTCAAAATCATCACGCATCGAGTCATGGGATTGGGCCATCAGTTTGCCCATCAGCGTCAAATCTCCCGCCGCCAGCGCATCGGCCGCAGCGAGGGTGCGGGCATTCTCGCTCAGCACATGGCGCACCCGCTTGGCCACCACCGGATCCAGCTCATGTTCCACCGCTGCGAACTGGCTGAGTTCAACATCGCGCAGTTTATCGGCGGTAAAGAAGCGGGCGCCGGTTTCGCACTGCACGCGGCGGGCGTTGTATTCACTGTCCACCAGGCCACGTTTTACATTGGAGTTGATAATGACCACCGCCACATTATCAGGCATCGGTACCGCGCGGGTGCCCAGTGTCCTACAGTCAATCAGCAACGCGTGGTTGTCCTTGCCCAGGGCGGAAATCAACTGATCCATGATGCCGCAGTTACAGCCGACAAACTGGTTTTCGGCTTCCTGACCGTTAAGCGCCAGCTCGACGTCGTCCACCGACAGGTGATAAAGCGACTGGAAGACCTTGCCTACCGCCACTTCGAGCGACGCCGATGAACTCAGTCCGGCTCCCTGGGGGACATTGCCGCTTATCACCAGGTCCGCGCCGCCGAAATCACCGTTGCGTTTCGCCAGGTGTTTGACCACGCCACGGACGTAGTTTGACCACTGCTGGCTATCGTGGCTTAAAATTGACTCATCCAGAGAAAAAATGTCTTGCTGGCTGTCACAATCCACAGCAATAACCCGGACCTGCCGGTCGTCACGCTTGGCAGCGCTTATCACCGTATGGTAATCGATGGCACAGGGCAGGACGAAACCATCATTGTAGTCAGTATGTTCGCCAATAAGATTAACCCGGCCAGGGGCCTGTACGGTTAATGCGGGTTCATAGCCGAACACCTGGCGGAATGTGGTTTCAGTGATATTTTTTAACGTCATGATTAAACTCCGGATTCCCGAAAATGGATGTCGCTGACCGCACGCAAACGTTCGGCCGCCTGTTCTGCGGTCAGGTCTCGCTGGGCTTCCGCCAGCATTTCATAACCCACCATAAATTTGCGCACTGTCGCGGAACGTAGCAGTGGCGGATAAAAATGCGCATGGAGCTGCCAGTGACGTTGGGAATCTTCGGTGAACGGCGCGCCATGCCAGCCCATTGAGTAGGGGAAAGAACAGCTAAACAGGTTGTCATAGCGGCTGGTGAGTTTCTTCAGCGCAACGGCCAAATCCCGTCGCTGGTCATCGTTCAGCTCCCCCAGCCGCTGCACCGGGAACTTGGGCAGCAGCAGGGTTTCGAACGGCCAGGCCGCCCAGTAGGGCACCACCGCCAGCCAGTGCGTCGTCTCGACAACGGTGCGGGAGCCATCACGCTGTTCCCGTTCAGCATAATCCATCAATAAAGCGGATCCTTCACGCTTGAAGTATTCAAGCTGCAGCCGATCTTCACGCTCTGCTTCATTAGGCAGGAAACTGTTGGCCCAGATTTGCCCATGTGGATGGGGATTCGAGCAGCCCATCGCCGCACCTTTGTTTTCAAATACCTGCACCCAAGGGTAGGTTTTACCCAGATCTTCACTTTGCTCTTGCCAGGTCTTCACAATCGCCTCAAGCGCAGGCAGGCTGAGTTCAGGCAGGGTTTTGCTGTGGTCGGGCGAGAAACAGATCACCCGGCTGGTACCGCGGGCGCTGCCGATACGGAACAGCGGATCGCCGCTGTCTGTAGCATCAGGCGTATCGGGCATTAACGCGGCAAAGTCATTGGTAAAGACATAGGTGGTCTGGTAATCGGGGTTAATATCGCCGGTGACACGCGTATTGCCGGCACACAGGAAGCAGTCGGGATCATGCGACGGCAAGGTGTCCTGCGAAGGGGTTTCCTGCTGCCCCTGCCAGGGGCGCTTGGCCCGGTGAGGTGAAACCAGGATCCACTGTCCGCTGAGCGGATTGAGACGTCGATGCGGGTGATCGATGGGGTTGAATGGGGTCATCATTGCTCCTTATGAGTGTAACCGCTTCCACTTAGCCGTTACGCGATGCCTTAAACAATACGTGATTTTAATAAAAATAAAAATAGCATGAACCGGGGGCGGAAAGGGTGATCAAGTCGATAAAAATGCAATCGGTTACATACACGGTGGTAGTGTGTAATGCCTTGTTCACGTGGCGCAAAAGAGGTAGTTTGCGAAATCGATAGTGAAATTCAAGAAAATTCCGCAAGCAAATGGTATCGATTACACCACAAATGATCCCAGACACTATCTGCCAATCACTTTGCCGATAGTGTCTGAACTGCGCAACGCGCTCAACCACTCACTTAACGGGCTGAAGGCAAGCGGTGCTGCTGATAACGATACATGTCACCGTCCGCGATGAAGGTAAGCCGGTGAGTAATGCATTGGGGGGCATCTTCGGCATGATGGGAGACAAACAGCAACTGAGTATCTCCTTCGGCGATAAGCACATCTATCCAGCGTCGCACTAATTGACGGTTCAGCGGATCGAGTCCCTGCAGGGGTTCATCAAGTATCAGCAGTGCCGGATGCTTGACCAGCGCCCTGGCAATCAGCGCCAGTCGCTGCTGGCCCCAGGAAAGGCTGTGGAACGGGGCATCAGCGGCGCTGTCCAGCCCGAGCAGCAGCAGCCACTGTCGGGTCAGTTGCTGCTGTTTCTCAGAGACCGACTGGTAGACGCCGATGGAGTCGAAGAAACCGGACAGGATAACGCTGCGGGCGCTGGCGCTGACCCGGTAGTCAAGATGCAGGCTACTGCTGACATAGCCGATATGACGCTTGATGTCCCAAATGGTTTCGCCGCTGCCGCGCCGGCGGCCAAACAGCGTCAGGTCATTACTGTACCCCTGGGGATGATCGCCGGTAACCAGGCTGAGCAGAGTGGATTTGCCGGCGCCGTTGGGACCGACGATTTGCCAATGCTGGCCTGGCAACACTTCCCAGTCGAGATGATGCAGGATCGGCCGGTCCTGATAGGAAACCACGCCCTGGCGCAAGGTAATAAGCGGCTGGTCTCTGGACAGCGCAATGCGGTTTGCCGGATCTTCCACCGCCGGCAAGGTCAGGCCGGCAAGGTTTTCCGCATGGGCCAACTGGGCGACCAATGCCTGTGACAGCAATGCATCACGCGTACCGGTGCAGGTCAGGCTGCAATCGGCCAGAATACCGACATGGTCAATGGCGGTGGGAATATCCTCGAAACGATTAAGCACCAGTACCAGGCTCATCTCTGGGCCGGCAAGTCCGGTCAGCAGTGAACTCAATTGCGCGCGCGAGGCGACATCCAGGCCATCAAAAGGCTCGTCCAGAATCAGCAGGTCTGGCCTGGACATCAGCGCTTGGCACAGTAGGGCTTTGCGGGTTTCGCCGGTCGAAAGATACTTGAAGCGCCTGCCGAGCAACGCGCTGATGCCGAACTGTTCAGCCAACTGGCGGCACAATACAGCATCCTCCACATCCTGCCGGATAATCTGTTCGGTGGTACGGCCGGTATCGTCTTCACCTTCACTCAGCAAATCGGTATTGTTGCGCTGCCATTCCTCCGTCATCAGCTTTTGCAATTGCTCAAAGGAGAGTCGGGCGATGCGGGTGTAAGCGTTGTGATAGTGTCCTGAAAGCAGCCTCAGCTCGCCTGACAAGGCGCGGGCCAGTGCCGATTTACCGCTGCCGTTGGCACCGACAAAAGCCCAGCGCTGACCCGTTTCAATCTCTATTTGCTCAAGGGAAAGAGTGCGGGTGTCGCTGAGTCTGAATATACCTTGCGAAATATGCAACGATGTCATCAATCATTCCTTATAATGCAACTTCAACTTAGCATCGGTAATAATTTACTTGATGTCAATCAGCATTGACGCCTTCAGCACAGCGTGGCGATGATAACCTGGTCGGCGTTGAAATATGCTGTAACCGGCAGATTGACGCGAAGATTTTGCGTATCCGTGATGATTTTCGGCAGGGTAGCGCACAGCGTTTCGCCCCCCTCAAGGGTAATCAGCGCTTCATCGCTGTCTTCGCCGATCTCAAGTCCGGCTATCACACCGCTCAGGACATTATCAGCCTGGGGCGCGGGGGCGATGGCAGCCTGGACCGACACCCAGGGCGCCTTGATAAGCACCAGCACTTCCTTGCCGGTGACCAGCTGCAGGCGGTCTGCGCTTTGGCGAGTCAGTGCGGCGGTGATGCAGGTTCGGCTGTTGGCAATCTGCACTTTTACCTGCTGCTGTACCTGCTGCTGGCTTCGTGCAAGCAAGGTACCGAAAAATTGATTGCGGGCGCTGGTCTGCAGTGAAAAACGTGAAATCGCCGCCAGCAGGCTGTCCAAGGGCAGGTCGTCTTTTTGCAGCACATCGAAGGCTTTCTGCTGTATCTGTTCGAGTAAGTCATAAAGTTGCAGCAGGCGGTTAGCGTAATGGGTAAGGGTAGCGCCGCCGCCGCCTTTGCCACCGGTGACGCGTTCCACCAGCGGATGTTCACTGAGGGCGTTCATGCCATTGATCGCATCCCAGGCGCTTTTGTAACTGATGCCGGCAAGTTTTGCCCCTTGGCTGATAGAGCCGGTGTGGCCGACATGGCGCAGCAGGGCTATCCGCCTGGGATCGGCGAACAGTTGCTGTCTGAGTCTAAGGGTCAGTTGTATTTCAGCCTGCATGGTTCGGCTCTCGACTGGGGAAACACCAAATAGGACTATTCTACCCTTAGCGGCCATGGATGGCAGCCCCCATTGTCTTTTCGCCGGCCAATGACATAAAAAGCCTACAGCGTCTGGCTGCTAAACTGGTATAAAGAGCAGAGTTAACGCTTATATCCCTGTAGTAACCGCGTTTGAAGAGGTCTCAATGTTAGAATTACTGAAAAGTCTGGTGATGGTGGTGCTGCTGGTGCCAGTGGTCATGGTCGTTATCCTGGGCCTGATCTGGGCTTTTGGAACGTTTTTCAATGTTATTTCCAAATTTGGCCATCCGAAACAGCGCCGGCAGGACAAGTCCGCTGAAGCGAATCGCCTAAATTAACTGTCCCCCTGTCGTCATCCCTGACGGCAGGCCGGTTTTGATCTCCGGCTGCCTGCCCTGATATTTCCCGCTTTCCTTCAGCTGTTCACTTCCTCCAGCAACCGTCACTTTACATGATCCCCAGCGGCTAATACTCTGTTAGCGTCTGAATGACCTTTCGGTGACAAAGAGGATGTAATGGAACAACCGGTAAATGGAAAACGGCGACTGGCGGTGCTGTTCGGCGGACAGTCTACTGAGCATGAAGTCTCGCTGCGCTCGTCAATCAATGTTATCAAAGCCATTGATCGCCAGCGCTATGATTTGGCGTTAATAGGTGTGGATAAAGAGGGGCGCTGGTTGGTCTATGATGAGGCCGACTACCTGGTAAATGCCGACTCACCGGCAGATATCGCCCTTGCTCCCTCAACTCGCTATCTCTCGGTGGTGCCCGGGCACCATCACGTCCAGCTGATTGAAATCAGCACTGGCATGCCCTTGCCCAACATCGATGTCGCTTTTTCGGTCATGCATGGCGCCGCGGGGGAAGATGGCTCTATTCAGGGTCTGTTGCGGGTACTGAACGTGCCTTTTGTCGGCCCTGCAGTGATGGGCTCTGCGGTGTGCATGGATAAAGACATGACCAAGCGAGTGCTGCGCGATGCCGGATTACCGGTGACGCCTTCAGTGACGCTGCACCGGGGAGAACGCCAGCAGGTCGATTTCAACCAGATAACGGCCAGCCTGGGGCTGCCGTTATTTATCAAACCGGCATCGCAGGGATCTTCTGTTGGCGTCAGTAAAGTGGGTGACCTGCAAAGCTTTATGCAGGCGCTTGATCTGGCTTTCAGCTACGACCACAAGGTATTGGTGGAGACCGCCATCGTCGGTCGCGAAATAGAAACTGCGGTGCTGGGAAATGATCAGCCCGAGGTCAGCGTATGCGGTGAGATCCTGGCCAATGATGAATTTTATGCCTATGACACCAAATACTTGAAAGGCAGTCAGGCCGGGCTGGTTATTCCTGCCGCCCTGGACCCACAGGTGAGTGACCAGATTCGTCTTATTGCCCGTGAAGCCTATTTGGCGGCGGGCTGTGCGGTGATGTCGCGCGTTGATTTCTTTCTGACCAACGAGGGTCAGGTAATTATAAACGAAATTAATACCCTTCCAGGGTTTACCTCCATCAGCATGTACCCCAAGCTTTGGCAGGCCAGTGGGCTGGATTATCGCTCGTTGGTGGATAAGCTTATCGGACTGGCTTTGGCGCGTGCGACCGATGAGAGTGATATCAAGACCCGGCGTTAACCGCTTCCCGGGGATGCTGCGCCTGGGGATCGTCGGCGTAAATTCGGATGACAACGTGTGATTATCGTTATATTATTTTTTATACAACGAAAAACACGGGCAAAATCTAAATGAAGAAGTATCTCGTTGCCTGGTCAGTCGGGCTCTGCCTGACGGCCGGGCTGAACGTCCAGGCCGCCGCTGCAGCCGACAAGGTCACCGTATTCGCCGCCGCCTCACTGACCAATGCCCTTCAGGACATTGCCAAGCAGTATCAGCAAGACCACCAGGTGGAAATCGTTTCATCCTTTGCTTCCTCATCGACGCTGGCGCGCCAGATAGAGCAGGGGGCGCCGGCCAATCTCTTTATCTCCGCCGACCAGCAGTGGATGGACTATGTCCAGGATAAAAAGCACATCGTCGAGGAAACGCGCTATACCCTGCTGGGTAATAACCTGGTGCTGGTGGCGCCTAACAACAGCCAGCAGAACCACGTCGACATTAACCCACAGACCCCATGGACCTCACTGCTCCAGGGTCAGAAGCTGGCGGTGGGTGATCCTGACCATGTGCCCGCGGGTATTTACGCCAAAGAAGCGCTGGAACAGCTGGGCGCCTGGGACACTCTGTCGCCGGTGATGGCGCGGGCTAACAGCGTCCGTGCGGCGTTGGCGCTGGTCGAACGTCAAGAGGCGCCGCTGGGTATCGTCTACGGCTCCGATGTTGTGGCAACCCAGGGCGTCAAAGTTATCGGCACTTTCCCGACCGACAGCCATAAAACCATCGAGTATCCGATGGCGCTGGTAAAAGACAATAACAGTGCTGCAGCCCAGGCGTTTTACGATTATTTGAAAACCCCTGCGGCCGCCGGCGTTTTTAAACACTATGGTTTTACCACCCGTTAATGTTTTTGACCGACTATGAATGGCAGGCGGTGGTTCTCAGCCTGCGGGTTTCTCTGCTGGCGGTTGTCTGCAGTTTGCCGCTGGGAATTATGGTGGCCTGGATCCTGGTGCGTTGCCGCTTTCCCGGTAAGGCGCTGGTAGACGGCATTATCCATTTGCCGCTGGTGCTGCCGCCGGTGGTCATTGGCTATCTGTTGCTGATAGGCCTCGGTCGGCGTGGTGTTATCGGTTCATGGCTCTATGACCTGACCGGTTTCAGTTTCAGTTTCAGCTGGCGAGGCGCGGCGCTGGCTTCGGCAGTGGTCGCCTTTCCGCTGATGGTGCGCGCCATACGCCTGGCGCTAGAGGCGATCGATCTGCGGTTTGAGCAAGCGGCCAGGACGCTGGGGGCCGGTCCGTGGCGGGTGTTTTTTACCATTACGCTGCCGTTGGCCTTTCCGGGGATAGTGGTCGGCACCGTGCTGGCGTTTGCCCGTTCCCTGGGCGAATTCGGCGCCACCATAACCTTTGTATCCAATATCCCCGGCGAAACCCGCACTATTCCCCTCGCGATGTATACCCTGATTGAAACGCCGGGAGCAGAGTCGGCCGCGGCGCGCCTGTGCGTGCTGGCCATTATGCTTTCCCTGGCGTCGCTACTGGCGGCAGAATGGCTGGCCAACTGGGGCCGCCGAAGAATGGGGGGCTGATGCTGCAACTGGCTATCTGGCAACGTCTGGGTGATCTGCAGCTTGAGGTGCAGGCAGATATTCCGGTCAGCGGTATTACCGCCGTGTTCGGCGTTTCGGGTGCCGGCAAGACCTCGCTTATCAATGCCATCGGCGGCCTGACCCGTCCTCAGCGGGGGACGATTGCACTGAACGGCAGGCTATTGTTTGATGCCGATCGGCGCATCTGCCTGCCGCCGGAGAAACGGCGGGTGGGTTATGTCTTTCAGGATGCGCGGCTGTTTCCCCATTACCGGGTACGGGGCAATCTTCAGTACGGCATGGCGGCCTCAATGCGTCCTGAATTCGATGCCATTGTGACCCTTTTGGGGATCAGCCATTTGCTGAGCCGTGCGCCGGCGACGCTTTCAGGCGGTGAAAAACAACGGGTCGCTATCGGTCGAGCGCTACTCAGCGCGCCGGAAATCCTGTTAATGGATGAGCCGCTGGCGTCTCTCGATCTGCCGCGCAAACGAGAACTGATGCCTTACCTGGAGAAGCTGGCCGCGCAAGTGCGGATTCCGGTGCTGTATGTCAGCCATAGCCTGGAAGAAATTACCCAACTGGCGGAGCAGGTGCTGATCCTGGATAACGGTAAGGTCAAGGCCTTTGGCGCCCTTGAAGCAGTGTGGGCCAGCAGCGTGCTTCGCCCCTGGCTGGCACGGGAAGAACAAAGTACCGTGCTGCGGGTCAGCATCGCCGGGCAGCATCCTCGTTATGCCATGACCGCCCTGGCGTTGGGCAGCGAACGGTTATGGGTCAGCCGGGTGGATTTGCCCATCGGCATGCCGCTGCGCATTCGCATCGCCGCCAGTGATATCTCTCTGGTCACCGCCCCCCCGGCGCAGAGCAGTATCCGTAATATCCTGCCGGCAGTGGTCCGGGAATGGCTGGAGGTGAATAATCAGGTGGAAGTCAGGCTTGATATACAAGGCCATACACTGTGGGCCAGGATATCTCCGTGGGCCCTGGACGAGATGGGCTTGACGGATGGAATGAAGCTGTATGCCCAGATAAAGAGTGTGTCGATCACTACCTGAGCCTATTGAGGGCTAGACCGTCATCAGACCCGGGCATCATCGGGCCTTGACGTTATCACAGCTGAATAAACAGGCCGGCGGCGTCTGGCCGCTGCAGCTGGCGGCCAGAAATCGGACTGCCGCAACTGGCAGACAGGATCCGGCCGCTGTATTTGACGGTCAGAAATCGGACATCTGCAGCTGGCGGCCATAATCAGGCCCGACCGATCAGCCCAGGATCCGCTGGCGGATAACGTCGGCAATTACCGGCGATTCGTTATCGCCAATGACCAGATCCGCGCGGGCCTTGATAGCATCATCGCTGTTGCCCATCGCCACCCCAAGACCTGCTGCTTCTATCATGCTCAAGTCGTTGTAGTTATCACCAAAAGCGACCACCTGGGACATTGACAGTCCTTCCGACTCGACCCACTGCTGCAGCAGTTTGCCTTTGCTGTTGCCTGCCTGGGCGATATCGACCTGGTCATGCCAGGACCACTCGCATGCCAGCCCCAGATCCTGCTCAATGGTCTTGGCAAACGCTTGGAGCTTGGGAATATCTGGGTATGAGGTGGCGAATTTCCAGATGGCTTCGGCATCTGCCACCGCCTGAGCCAAGCTGTCTACCTGCAACAGATTGGGCCGCTGGGCCAGGGGCAGGGTGTCGGACCAAGCCAGGGAGCGGACGACATGATCGCTCGGTTTTTCATAAAGCATGGCATCATCCACATACACCAGGCCATGGATATTATAGTGCTGCAGGCGATCAAGCACGCTTTGAGCCTGGCCCTTTTCCAGCGGGTTGGCGGTGATGACGTTCTTATCCTGATAGTTGTACAGGTAGGTACCGTTACAGCAGATGGCGGGCGTATCGAGGTTTAACGCCTGATAAAAAGGGTGGATAGCGACATGGTGGCGTCCGGTGACCACGACCACGCGCACGCCGGCAGCCTGCGCTTCGGCCAGGGCCTTGAGGGATTCGGGCAGAATTTGCTTTTGCTTATTCAGTAAGGTTCCGTCCAGATCAAGGGCGATCACGCGATAAGTCATAGTTGTCCTAATAAGTTAATTATAAAACATGAAATAGTTGATATTACACCTTAGCGAGCAACACGAAAACCGCGAAAATTGTCATGGATAACCCGCATCATCAGTGACATGCTTAAAAGCCCGATTTATTTAGGGCATAATTAACCGCTCGCGTGCTCATCATCAGGAGAAACCATGAAGCAGATCGTCTATGTTGCCAGCCCGGAAAGCCAGCAGATACATGTGTGGCAAATGGATAACGAAGGAAGCTTGACCCTGCTGCAGGCGGTAGATACCCCGGGACAGGGACAGCCGATGACGATTAATCCGGCCAAGACCCATCTTTATATCGGTGTGCGCCCGGCATTCGGCGTGGTCAGCTACCATATCGATGAGCAGGGCATGCTGTCCGAGGCTGGCGTAGCGCCATTGCCCGGCAGCCCGACCCATATATCCACCGATCGCCTGGGACGTTTTCTGTTCAGCGCTTCGTACAGTTTCAGCTGTACCAGCGTCAGTCCGATTGACGAAAGCGGCATTGTCGGCGCGCCACTACAGAATGTGGAAGGCCTGACAAATTGCCATTCCGCCAATGCCGACCCGGCCAACCGACAGGTGTGGATCCCTTGCCTGAAAGAGGACCGCATCCGGCTGTATGACCTGGCCAATGACGGTCAACTGACCGCCGCATCCCCGGCCGCCGTCGCTACTGTGACCGGTGCCGGGCCGCGCCATTTGGTGTTCCATCCGCAAAAGCCTTTCGCCTTTGGCGTCAATGAGCTGGACAGCACGGTGAATGTCTATGCCATGGACGGCAGTGCCGGCGGCCCTCGCATCATTCAGACATTGGACATCATGCCGGCCGACTTCAGCGATACCCGCTGGGCGGCGGACATCCACATAACGCCGGATGGACGCTTCCTGTACGCCTGTGATCGCACCGCCAGCGTGATTGCCTGTTTTGCGGTCAGCGAAGATGGCAGCAGCCTGACGCTCTCGGGCCATCAGCCGACCGAAGCCCAGCCACGCGGCTTTGACATCGACGGCAGCGGTCGCTTCCTGGTGGCGGCAGGGCAAAAGTCCCACCATATCGAAGTCTATCGGATTGGTGTCGAACGGGGCTCGCTGAGCCCGCTGGCGCGCTATGCGGTAGGGCAGGGCCCGATGTGGGTAAGCATTCTGCAACGCTAAAGAGCGGTGAGCGCTGACAGGAGCGATAGCAGAGGGGGGCCGCTGTCGCTTATTAAGCGTTACCCAGCCTGCATCCGGCCATGATGGCCGAGGGTGGCAGCGACAGCTCAGAGGGTGACAGCGGCAGCAGAAAGGAAAGGATCACTGCCGCTAAACCGATCAGCTATAGCTTACTTCGAGCGTTGCCTTGCCCAGGGAATGAAAATGGAGGTTAAAGCCAACTATGGCGCCGCTGGCGTTTTCATCCACGGCTATCGACTCGACGTCCAGCGCATGGACGGTAAACTGATATCGATGGCTCTCGCCCTGCGGCGGCGCTGCACCGCCATAACCGGCTGAGCCAAAATCGGTGCGACCCTGCACCGCACCGGCGGGCAGGGACGCCTTGCCCGAACCGGCGCCCTGGGGCAGGGAGCGGGTGCCTGCCGGCAGGTTGGCGACCGTCCAATGCCACCAGCCTGAACCGGTGGGCGCATCAGGATCAAAAACCGTTATCACGAAACTTTTGGTGCCGGCCGGCACATGGTCCCATGCAAGGTGGGGCGACAGGTTTTCACCGTTGTAACCCATGCCATTGAATACATGGCGTTCAGGCAGCTTGCCGCCCGGTGTCAGATCATTACTGGTCAAGGTAAATGTCATTGCCTTCTCCTCTGCTGCAAATATTCAGGCGTTGTCTTCGCCGACGCGGATAACCAGCTTACCGAAGTTTTTGCCTTGCAGCATATCGATAAATGCCTGGGGTGCGCTTTCCAGTTCATCAACAATATCTTCGCGCATAATGACTTTACCCGCACTGGCCCAGGGACCGACCTCATCGACGAACTCCTGATAGCGGTCACCGTAATCCTGGAAAATGATGAAACCCTGCATACGGATACGCTTGCGCAGCAGCAGCGCCTGCAGGAAGGGCAGACGATCTTTACCGTCCGGCAGATCCCGGCTGTTATAGTTGGCTATCACGCCACAAAGCGGAATACGCGCTTTAGTATTAAGCAGCGGGATAACGGCATCGAAAACTGCGCCGCCAACGCTTTCGAAATAGATGTCTATGCCATCGGGGCAGGCATCGGCCAGTTGCCTGGCGAAATCGTCGGCACGACGATCGACACAAGCGTCAAAGCCCAGTGTGTCGACCGCATAGCGGCATTTTTCTGCGCCGCTGGCAACGCCCACCGCCCGGCAGCCCTTCAATTTCGCTACCTGGCCGACGACTGAACCGACTGCGCCGGTAGCCGCGCCAACCACCACCGTTTCGCCGGCCTGAGGCTGGCCGATATCCTTAAGGCCCATATAACCGGTAAAGCCAGGCATACCCAGTACGCCCAGCGCCCAGGACGGATGCTGCAGGCTGTCGCCCGCCAGCTTCTCCAGACCCTCGCCATGTGAAACACTGTAATCCTGCCAGCCGGCATAACTGAGCACCCAGTCGCCTGGCCGGTAATCCTTATTATTGCTGCTTACCACTCTTGAGACAGTGCCCGCGGTCATCACGCCATCAATCGGTACCGGATCGGCATACGACGGCGCATCGCTCATCCGACCCCGCATGTAGGGATCCAGTGACATATACACGGTGCGGAGCAGCAACTCACCCGGACCGGGGGCAGGAATGTCAGCGGTTTCAAGACGGAAGTTTTCGGCGGTGGGCGCGCCATCGGGGCGGGAGGCCAGTACGACTTTACGGTTAACTTTATCGTTCTGATTCATGATGATGATACTCCTCAGTGTAGCTCAGGTAGCTCTAAGCATAGACGGCCCCGAAGGCAGCTGCTTACCTATGCGTGCCTGGGCGTCCCTTGCCCGCGAGATTGGCCTGCCTGCCATTGTCCAGCCTGGCGCTTCCTACTGGGTCGATTGGATGCACAGCACTGCCAGCGGTTTAGCGGGTATGGACATCGGCAGCCAGCATCAGCCTTGCATAAAGTGGTGCGGGTGGTCCAGCGCATCACTCATGGCGTTAATCAGTTTTGACAGTTGATCCGCCTGGATTATATAAGGCGGCATCAGATATATCAGCCGGCCGAACGGGCGGATCCAGACGCCTTGAGCGACAAAAAATCGCTGCAGCGCCGCCATATTGACTGCTTGACGGGTTTCAATCACGCCAATGGCGCCCAGCACTCGTACATCCGATACCCGAGGGTGAAGTCTGAGATGCTGCAGGCCCTGGCGCAGCTGTCTTTCGATAGCCGCCACCTGTCCAGGCCAGTTGCCTTGCTCCAGCAGCGACAGGCTGGCATTGGCGGCGGCGCAGGCCAACGGGTTGCCCATAAAGGTCGGGCCGTGCATAAAACAGCCCGCCTCGCCGTTGCTGATAGTGTCAGCCACCGGGCGAGTGGTCATTGTGGCTGAAAGGGTCATGTAGCCCCCGGTCAATGCTTTGCCCAGACACATGATGTCAGGTGTAA
This sequence comes from Biostraticola tofi, assembly GCF_004343195.1. Taxonomy (GTDB): domain Bacteria; phylum Pseudomonadota; class Gammaproteobacteria; order Enterobacterales; family Enterobacteriaceae; genus Biostraticola; species Biostraticola tofi. The sequence goes on from NZ_SMCR01000003.1 coordinate 130,357, forward strand.
TATCGGCATGCTCGCAGGCGAACAGTTTGCCGGTGCGGCCAAAGCCGGTGGCTATTTCATCGGCTATCAGCAACAGACCGGCCTGGTCGCATAATTCACGCACTCGCTGCAGATAACGGCGATGGTAAAATCGCATGCCGCCGGCACCCTGCACTATAGGCTCCAGGATCACCGCTGCCAGCGTATCGCCATCGGCCAGAATCGCCTTCTCCAGGGCGTCGACATCCCGCTCATCCCAGTCACCGTCGAAAGCGCACTGCGGGCTGTCGATGAAGCGATGGGCCGGCAGGTAGCCCTGATACAGGCTGTGCATCGAATTATCTGGATCGCATACCGACATCGCGCCGAAGGTATCGCCGTGATAACCGTGACGCAGGCTGAGCAATTGCCGGCGTGGCTCGCCCCGCGCCTGCCAATACTGCAACGCCATCTTTATCGCCACTTCCACCGCCACCGATCCGGAGTCAGCGAGAAACACGCACTCCAGCGGCAGCGGCGTCATCGCCACCAAACGTCGGCACAGGCTGACCGCCTGGGGATGGGTAATACCGCCGAACATCACATGAGACATCTGCGCTAGTTGCTCGGCTACCGCCTGATTGATGTGCGGATGGTTGTAGCCATGGATCGCTGCCCACCAGGAGGACATGCCATCCACTAATCGGCAACCCTCTGCCAACTCCAGTTCGCAGCCGCTGGCGGATATCACCGGATAACAGGGCAGCGGCCGGGTCATTGACGTATAGGGGTGCCAGATATGACGGCGGTCAAAGTCAAGATCAGTGGGCTGCATTATAATTCCTGTAAACTAAAATTAACAATATTTGGTTGACAGTATAGCGACCTGAATTAAACTGGCGACATATTTTCGCACAAACACTATGGGTTTTCATAACGATGCATACCTCTCCCCCCTGGACGCTGGCCAGCGCCCGTACCCTGTTTGATAAGCCTTTTATGGACCTGATGTTCGACGCTCAGCAAGTGCACAGACAACATTTTGATCCCAGCCAGGTACAGGTCAGTACCCTGCTGTCGATCAAAACCGGTGCCTGTCCCGAAGACTGCAAATATTGCCCGCAGAGCGCGCGCTACCATACCGGTCTTGAAACCGAGCGGCTGATGCAGGTTGAGCAGGTCCTGAGCTCAGCCCAGCAAGCCAAGGCGGCCGGCTCTACCCGATTCTGCATGGGTGCTGCCTGGAAAAACCCCCATGAGCGGGATATGCCCTACCTGGAACGGATGGTTCAGGGCGTAAAAGCGCTGGGCATGGAAACCTGCATGACCCTGGGCATGCTCAGCACTGTTCAGGCTGAACGGCTGGCGCGCGCCGGTCTGGATTTTTATAACCATAACCTGGACACCTCGCCGGAATTTTACGGCAGTATTGTCACCACCCGAAGCTACCAGGATCGTCTGGATACCTTAAGCAAAGTGCGCGAGGCCGGCATTAAAGTCTGTTCAGGCGGAATTGTCGGTCTGGGAGAAAGCCTGAATGACCGTGCCGGACTGCTGGTACAACTGGCCAATCTGCCTGAGCCGCCGGAAAGCGTTCCGATCAATATGCTGGTCAAGGTCAAAGGAACGCCGCTGGCCGACAATGAAGATGTGGACCCGTTTGATTTTATCCGCACCATCGCGGTGGCGCGAATCATGATGCCGCGATCTTATGTGCGCCTGTCGGCCGGACGTGAGCAAATGAATGAACAGACCCAGGCGATGTGCTTTATGGCCGGGGCCAATTCGATATTCTATGGCTGTAAATTACTGACCACCCCGAATCCGCAGGAAGACTCGGATATGCAGCTGTTCCGTAAGCTTGGCCTGAATACTGAGCCGGTGGCGACTGAACAGGGCGATGAAGGCCAGCAGTGGGAACTGGCCGGCCAACTGATCAATGCCGATACCCCTCAATATTATAATGCCGCACGCTGATGGACTGGACTTCACGGCTGCAATCAGCGCTGGATGAGCGACAGCAGGCAGGCGCCTATCGCCGCCGGTTGCCCCTGCAGGGGGGCAATGATCGGCTTATCACGCTAAACCATCGCCGCTACCTCAATTTTTCCGCCAATGATTATCTTGGCCTGGCCCGACACCCAGACATCATCGCCGCCTGGCAACAGGGGGCCGAACGCTATGGCATCGGCTCGGGCGGATCCGGCCATGTCACCGGCTACAGTAGCGTACATCAGGCATTTGAAGCCCGCCTTGCCGACTGGCTCGGTTATCCGCGGGCCTTACTGTTTACCTCGGGCTATGCCGCTAATCAGGCGGTGATCGCCGCCCTGACCGGCGGCCAGGATCAGATCCTGGCGGACAAGCTGAGCCATGCTTCATTGCTCGAAGCTGCCCTGCAGTCGCCTGCTCAATTGCGGCGGTTCGCCCATAATGATCCCGCTGCGCTGCAGCGTTTGACCGCCACCTGCTGCCAGGGGCTGCGCCTGGCGATAACCGAAGGGGTTTTCAGCATGGACGGTGACAGCGCCCCTCTTAATGAGCTACAGCGGGTGATAAGGCCGGCGGGCGGCTGGCTGATGGTTGATGACGCCCACGGTTTTGGCTGCGTGGGTGAACAGGGCAGAGGCAGTGCCTGGCAGCAGCGCTGCCGGCCGGACCTACTGGTGGTCACCTTCGGCAAAGCCGCCGGGGTCAGTGGGGCAGCGGTAGTGTGTGATGAGACCACGGCTGAGTATTTGACCCAGTTTGCCCGGCACCTGATTTACAGCACCGCGCTGCCGCCGGCCCAGGTCTGCGCCCTGGACGCGGCGCTGACCGAAATCAGTCATGGTGACGCCAGGCGTCAGCGGCTGGCGGCCAATATTCAGCGTTTTCGGCAAGGCGCTGTCGGCATCGGCTATCGGCTGGCGGTATCTGAAAGCGCGATACAACCTCTGCTGGTCGGTGGTAATCAGCAGGCCATGGATTTGAGCGCCCGCTTGCGTGAGCGGGGCTGCTGGGTAACGGCGATTCGCCCGCCAACCGTTCCGCCGGGCAGTGCCCGACTGCGCATTACCCTTACCGCCACTCATCGGGACGAAGATATCGACGGTTTACTGGAGGCGTTGGATGCGTGCAGTCACCCAGCATAAACGCGGCATAGCACGCAGCTTTGACCGCGCTGCGGCGCACTATGATTCCCATGCCGCTTTCCAGCGCCACTGTGGCGAACGGCTCATGCAGTTAGCGGGTCCCCAGCAGAATAAAACCATACTGGATGCCGGTTGCGGCACCGGTTGGTTCAGTCGGCAATGGCAGCAGCGCGGCAATCGGCTCATTGGCCTGGATCTGTCGGCCGATATGCTGGCGGTGGCACGCCGACATGGCGATAGCCAAATGCTGTATGTCAATGGCGATATGGAGCATTTGCCGTTGTCCAGCGGATCGGTGGACATGGTGTTTTCCAACCTGGCAGTCCAGTGGTGTGACGATTTACCGGCGGTGCTGGCGGAATTTTTTCGAGTGGTCCGGCCTGGCGGACTGATTGCGCTGTCAACGTTGTCCAGCGGTTCACTACTTGAACTTGATCTGGCCTGGAGCCGGGTAGATGACGCCGTTCATCGTAACACTTTTCTTTCATCAGCATGCCTGGCCGATATTTTTGCTGCTTATCGGCATCAGCTGCACCATCAACGGCAACGGCTGCATTACCCTTGCCTGCGCAGTCTGTTAATGGGACTGAAGGGAGTCGGGGCCGGCTATCTGCGCGCCGGTCGTTCCGCTGGACTGGGAGGTAAAGCAGCGCTAACCGCCCTGGAAGCAGCCTGGCCCCGGGATCAACAGGGACTGCTGCTCAGTTATCATCTAACCTATGGCATTATTTATCGTGACTGATCGCTATTTTATCACCGGTACCGACACTGACGCGGGTAAAACGGTTGCCACCTGCGCCTTGCTGCAAAGCGCAAGAAGGCAAGGGGGGATGACCGTGGGCTATAAACCGGTAGCCTCGGGCTGTATCGCAACCCCGCAGGGATGGCGCAACAGCGATGCGCTGGCCCTGGCCGCCAACAGCAGTCTGACGCTGCCTTATGACCAGATCAATCCACTGGCGTTTGGCGAGCCGACATCACCGCATATCGCCAGCCGTGATGAAAACCGCCCCATCCACGCCAGCATGCTTTCCGCTGGGCTGCGCCGGCTGGAATCAAAGGCAGATTGGGTGTTTGTCGAAGGAGCCGGCGGCTGGTTTACGCCGTTGAGCGACAGTCTGAGCTTTGCCCAATGGGTCACCCAGGAGCAGTTGCCGGTGATACTGGTGGTTGGACTGAAGCTTGGCTGTATCAATCATGCGTTGCTTACCGCCCTGGCGGTAAAACAGGCGGGACTGCCGCTGGCCGGCTGGATTGCCAATAATTTGTCTGAAAAGGTTCATCGGCCGACTGAGTACCTGGACACCTTGCGCCAACGGCTGGAAGCGCCGCTACTGGGCGTTATTCCCTGGTTACAAGATCCCGGTAATGACACCCTGGCTGAGTATCTGGATGTGTCGCTACTGAAATGAAAATAAGAATGGCGGAATAAAAGGGGCGTTACTACCGCGCTAGACGCCCGCTGGATCTGACTGTTGTGAAAAGGCCGGTGTGGTGAATAACGATTTCATGGGCGGTTACTTATAATGGGTTGGGGCGTACTACCCCGCAAGATAGGTCTGGATCAAATTGTCATCAAGTTGATCAAGCGATCCTTGGGCGACATTACGTCCGGCCTCCAGCAGGCAGAATCTGTCTCCGCTTTTCGGTACCAGCGACAACTGCTGTTCTACCAACAGCAGCGTCAGGCCGAAATCATGCTGCATCTGGCGAATATTACGGCTCAGTTCCTGTACTGCGCCGGGTTGAAAGCCGCTTAGCGGTTCATCCAGAATAAGCAGTTCGGGTTTTAGCACCAGGGCGCGGGCAATGGCCAGCTGCTGCTGCTGACTTTCGGTAAGGTTACCGGCTCGCTCCTGACGCATGCTGTACATCTGCGGAAACAATTCGTAGACCATTGGCGGCACCTGATGGGTTTTATTGCGGCCGGCCATTAACGCCACGCGTAGGTTTTCATCGACGCTCAGTTGTGAAAATATCTGCCGCCCCTTGGGCACATAGCCGATGCCTAATGCTGCCCGTCGCTCTACCGGGTGCGACAGCAGGTTCTCCTGCAGTCCTCCGTCCAACTGCCATGTCATGGAGCCGCTGGTTACCGGAACATGGCCCATAATGCAGTTGATAAGGGTGGTTTTACCGACGCCGTTGCGACCCAGCAGGCAGGTGCATTCCCCGCGCGGCAGCGTCAAGCTGATATCGCGCAATGTATGCTTTGGCCCGTAAAACTGATTTACCGATTGCAAACGCAACATATTGAGTTCTTCCCCCATTTTGGCGTGTTTTTCAAAAAAATAACGGATAATGGTGCAGGTGATTTACCCGGAGACAAGATAAAGCAACTATCAGGCCAACCCTTTCCCTCCCGCTGCTTATGGCGGCTTGCACTGCCGACCCCGGCTACTCATAGCATAATCATGATTGGATTAATCCCTACGACAAAACATACTGCCAAACATTGCACTTTGCCGGTGCCCATCGCCAATATGATGGTGCAAGGTCATTTTCAAGCACTGCGAAAGTGCAATTCGCTTTGAGACCTGCGTATAGCCGCTATCGACAGGCCGCCTTCTTTAGTCCTTTAATGAATAACAACGCGGTAGCAATCGGCAAAAAATAGCTAAAAAAGATCCTTTTCGTCATCGGATCTTCATAAAAGGGCCGTTTGGCAAACTCAAGCGGGCAGCGGGGCGGTAAGACTTATCCACTATTCCTGTGGATAACCATGTGCATTAGGTTTAGAAAAACCTGCCGAAACGAGAGCGGACGCGGGTTGCTGGCGAGTTGTCTGTATTCTCCACGCTTTTTTTATTCAATGAAAAAACAAACCTTTAGTTAAAATCAAGCGAATTTAATGGCCGGCGATATTCGATGTTTATAATTTTCCCTAAAGTTTTCAAGTCAAGGAGTTTTCGGCGCTTGATGCTACAAAATATCTTGACCAGACAGAATTGTGCGCAGTGGCATTATGTCCGTTATTTTCCATTATGTAGGAGTGTCATCAAGCCCATTGCTGCGTATGTTAATACTGTGGTTGTATCCAGTGACGGTTAGCTGGTAAAATAACCACGTTGATCCATAATTAAGGGTCGCATCCCGCCACACTTTCTTCTCCAGCAGGTAGCCTGTTACATGAGCAAAGAATTCAAACTGCATTCGGACTTCAAACCCTCAGGGGACCAGCCGGAAGCCATTCGCCTCCTTGAAGAGGGGTTGAATGACGGCCTGGCGCACCAGACTTTGCTGGGCGTGACCGGTTCCGGTAAAACCTTCACCGTGGCCAACGTGATTGCCGATCTGAATCGGCCGACCATGGTGCTGGCCCCCAATAAAACGCTGGCGGCACAGTTATATGGCGAGATGAAGGCTTTTTTTCCTGACAACGCGGTTGAGTATTTTGTCTCTTATTACGATTATTATCAGCCGGAAGCCTATGTGCCCAGCTCCGACACGTTTATTGAAAAGGACGCATCGGTAAATGAACATATCGAGCAAATGCGTCTGTCGGCAACCAAAGCGTTGCTTGAACGACGCGACGTTATCGTGGTGGCGTCGGTCTCGGCGATTTACGGCCTGGGCGATCCTGATGCCTACCTGAAGATGATGCTGCATCTGACCCGCGGCATGATTGTCGACCAGCGCTCAATCGTCCACCGTCTGTCGGAACTGCAATATACCCGCAATGATCAGGCGTTCCAGCGCGGCACTTTCCGGGTTCGTGGCGAGGTCATCGACATTTTCCCGGCGGAGTCCGATGAAGTGGCTTTACGCGTAGAGCTGTTTGACCAGGAAGTCGAGCGACTGTCGCTGTTTGATCCGCTTACCGGCCAGGTGGAGCAAGTGATCCCGCGCTATACCATCTATCCTAAAACCCATTACGTTACGCCGCGGGAACGCCTGCTGCAGGCCATGGAAGACATCAAGGTCGAATTAGCCGACCGCCGCAAGAACCTGCTGGAAAACAACAAACTGGTGGAGGAGCAGCGCCTGTCCCAGCGTACCCAGTTCGATCTGGAAATGATGAATGAACTGGGCTATTGCTCGGGCATAGAAAACTACTCACGCTATCTGTCCGGGCGCGGACCGGGTGAAGCACCGCCGACGTTGTTCGACTATCTGCCGGCTGACGGTCTGCTGGTGGTCGATGAATCCCATGTCACTATTCCGCAGATCGGCGGCATGTACAAAGGCGACCGCGCACGTAAGGAAACGCTGGTGGAATATGGATTCCGTTTGCCGTCGGCACTGGATAACCGGCCAATGAAATTCGAAGAATTTGCCGCGCTGGCGCCGCAGACCATTTATGTTTCCGCGACTCCCGGTAAATACGAGCTTGAAATGTCCGGCGGTGAGGTTATTGACCAACTGGTGCGGCCGACCGGGTTGCTTGATCCCTTAATCGAGGTTCGCCCGGTCACGACACAGGTGGATGATTTGCTGTCTGAAATCCGCAAGCGGGTGCTTATCAACGAGCGGGTGCTGGTGACCACGCTGACTAAACGCATGGCGGAAGATCTGACCGAATATCTGGAAGAGCATGGCGAGCGGGTACGTTACCTCCATTCAGATATCGAGACGGTAGAGCGGGTCGAGATTATCCGCGATCTCCGGTTGGGTGAATTCGACGTGCTGGTCGGCATAAACCTGCTGCGTGAGGGACTGGATATGCCTGAGGTCTCACTGGTGGCTATCCTTGATGCCGACAAGGAAGGTTTCCTGCGTTCAGAGCGCTCGCTTATCCAGACTATCGGCCGGGCGGCACGTAATCTTAACGGCAAGGCCATTCTGTACGGCGATAAAATCACCCCCTCCATGGCGCGCGCCATTGATGAAACGGAGCGCCGTCGTATCAAACAGCAGGCTTATAACGAAGAGCATGGCATCACGCCGCAAGCGCTGAACAAGCAGATTGCCGACATTATGGAAATGGGGCAAACCCCGGCCCATGCCAAGCAGAAAAAGCGCAAGGCGATGGAGGCGGCTGCCCAATATGGCAATTTGACGCCAAAACTGGTTGAACAGAAGATCCGCGAGCTGGAGGCAAAAATGCAGCAGCATGCGCAAAACCTGGAATTTGAGGAGGCGGCGCGGATGCGTGATGAAATCCATGCGATGCGTGAGCATTTCATCCTGGTTTCCTGACCGCTGGCGGCGACAATCCCTGTCGCCGCCAGATTGCTCAGCCCAGTGACTGCAAGGCACTGTCCAGCGCTTTCCTCAATCGCTGACGGTCATGGTGGTGTGCTTCGCCGTCAGCGCTGAGCGGCTGCTGGATGACTATCCGCCCTTCGGCACCCGCGGTATCGCAGTTGGGCGCTACCACTACCGCATCAATGACCCCGCTGCGGCCAATATACTGTTCCATCATCTGCAGTTTCTGAGACAGGCTCATATTGGCAGCCGCCACGCTCAATTCACGTCCCAGGTTATCAATATAGACCATCGGTGCTTTGGTGCGTCGTAAGGCCTGGGTCAATTCGCCCAGCAGCAGCAGCGGCATCAAACTGGTCAGGAAGCTGCCGGGGCCGATAAGAATCAGGTCGGCGTCATTTAGCGCCTGTATCGCTTCGCGGGTAGCTGCTACCCGTGGAGACAGCTGGAGGTGTCGTGGTACTTCAGTCAGGGTATCAATATTCACTTCGCCATAAACGGTTGTCCCTGCCTGGGTTAATGCCTGCAGATCCACCGCCTGTTCAGACATGGGAATCAGCAGCGCATTGACTTTCAGCAGATCGCGAACAAGATTAATCGCCTCCAGCGGTCTGACGCTGAGATTATCCAGCGCCTTGAGCATCAGATTGCCGAGGTTATGGCCGGCCAGTTCGCCCTGACCGGCGAACCGATATTCGAACATCGCCGCCGCGATACCGGGCTCGGTAATCAGCTGATTAAGACAGTTGCGGGTATCGCCCCAGGCGATACCGCCTTCTGACTGGCGAATACGCCCAGATGAACCGCCGTTATCGGTGGTGGTGACGATCCCGGTAAGTCGGGATCCGAGCGCTGAAAGCGAAGACATGACTCGGCCAAGCCCGTGTCCGCCCCCAAGTGCTACCACCTGGTCTAAATCCGCTAACGTACGATTTCGCATAATTTTCCTTATTAACCCGCCGTGGGCTGAGAATCAGCCATAAAATAGCGGATTTGCGGCGAAAAGCGAAACGATGATAGGTGTTTGACGGCGCATTTTCATCAGGGTTTAAGCGGGGGCATAATGAACATCGTTACGCTATATAACTGTTTATATAGCGTTAATTTTCCGAGCAAAAATGGCAGTAAGGATTTATTGGGAGTAGAATGATCTGACAAAACCAGGGTTTCAACCGGTCGTTAATGGGCCTGGTTAAAATCGAACTCCTAGCCTTTACGCCTAAGTGGTTCATTGTTGAACGATATGGCGCACTGGCCGTGGCGATTGCCACCAGGGTGCAGGGTAGAAATGCCGGCATCTCCCGTATTTGGAAAGGTGTTAACGGTGCCACAACTTATCGATGCGTTTGCGCGCAAATTTTACTATTTGCGGCTGTCCATCACGGACGTCTGCAATTTCCGCTGTACCTATTGCCTGCCCGATGGCTATCGTCCTAATGGGGTAAGCAATAAAAGTTTCCTGTCGCTGGATGAAATTCGCCGAGTGACCCATGCTTTCGCCGATCTGGGTACCGAGAAGGTCCGCTTGACCGGCGGAGAGCCCTCCCTGCGTCGCGACTTTTGCGATGTCATCGCCACGGTAAAAAGCCATTCAGCAATCAAAACGCTGGCGGTGACCACTAACGGTTATCGGCTGGCTCGCGATGTGGCCGCCTGGCGCGCAGCCGGCCTTACCGGCCTCAATGTGAGCGTCGACAGCCTGGATGCACGTCAGTTTCATGCGATAACCGGTCAGGACAAGTTCCGTGAAGTCATGGCGGGAATCGATGCAGCCTTTGACGCGGGTTTCAGCAAGGTCAAAGTCAACACGGTGCTGATGCGTAATGTCAACGATATCCATTTGAACACGTTTCTTGAATGGATCAAAACCCGGCCAATACAGCTGCGTTTCATCGAATTAATGGAAACCGGCGATGGATCGCAGCTGTTCCAGAATCGCCACGTTTCCGGCGAGACCATTCGCCGAAAATTGATCGATATGGGCTGGACGCTGCAGGCTCGTGGGCGCAGCGACGGTCCGGCGCTGGTTTTCCACCATCAGGATTACCTGGGGGAAATCGGACTTATCATGCCGTACGCCAAAGATTTCTGTGCCAGCTGTAACCGGCTGCGCGTTTCGGCAATCGGCAATCTGCACCTCTGCCTGTTTGGCGAGGATGGCATCCCACTGCGTGATTTGCTGGCTGAAGATCATCAACTGGACGCGCTGAAGACGCGTATTTCCGGCGGCCTGCAGTTGAAGAAAAAAACGCATTTTCTCCATCAGGGAGAAACGGGCATCACCCGCAATCTGTCGTATATCGGCGGTTGATGCCGGTTAAGGAAATCACTATGTCCCAACTTACTCATCTCAATGCCAGCGGCGAAGCCCATATGGTGGACGTGTCCGCCAAAGCGGAAACCGTTCGTGAAGCACGCGCAGAAGCCTACGTGCTGATGCTGCCTGCCACCCTTGCCATGATAGTCGACGGCAGTCATCACAAAGGCGATGTGTTCGCAACCGCCCGCATTGCCGGCATCCAGGCGGCGAAAAAAACCTGGGAGCTTATTCCCCTCTGCCATCCGCTGATGCTGAGCAAGGTAGAAGTGCATCTCGAAGCGCAGCCTGACGCCAGTCGGGTGAGGATCGAAACGCTGTGCCGGCTGACCGGTAAAACCGGTGTGGAAATGGAAGCGCTGACCGCAGCCTCGATCGCCGCGTTGACGATTTACGACATGTGCAAGGCGGTGCAGAAGGACATGGTTATCGGTCCGGTCAGGCTACTGGCAAAAACCGGCGGTAAATCCGGTGAATTCAAGGCGGAAAAATCATGATTACAGTCTTATTTTTTGCCCAGGTGCGTGAGCTGACCGGCCTTGACCGCCTGGAGCTGGAGGCCGCAGATTTTTCAACCGTCGAGCAACTGCGGGCATCGCTGTGCCAACGCGGCGAAAAGTGGGCGCTGGCGCTGGCGTCCGGCAATCTCTTGGCCGCAGTCAATCAGTCGCTGGTCGAGCAGGACCATCCGCTGACCAACGGCGATGAGATCGCTTTTTTCCCGCCGGTGACCGGCGGATGAGTGCCAACGACAACACCCGCATCCGGGTAGCACACCATGATTTCAGCCTGGGCGCTGAACACGACTGGCTCTCGGCCAGCGCGGACGACGGCGCGGTAGTGACGTTCACCGGCAAAGTACGCAACCACAACCTGGACGATGAAGTCAGCGTGCTGACCCTCGAACATTATCCGGGCATGACCGAGCAAGCTCTGGCCGATATTGCCAGTGAAGCCCGCGGTCGCTGGCCGGTGCGGCGTATCAGCATTTGGCACCGCATCGGTGAACTGCATGCCGGCGAACAGATTGTGTTTGTCGGCGTCAGCGGAGCTCATCGCGGTGCGGCTTTCAGCGCAGCCGAATTCATCATGGATATCCTGAAGACCCGGGCGCCATTCTGGAAACGCGAGTCCACGCCCCAGGGAAACCGCTGGGTCGATGCCAGAGTCAGCGACAAGCAGGCGGCCGAGCGCTGGCATCACCGGCCGGACCCGCTGGACTGACCGGCACAGACAGCCGCATTCTCTGAATCGCCATCGCGTATTTCACCGCAGGGTTCCCTCATGCCGCCGGGATTTATGGTATGCTTTTGATTGGCAGGCCACTCACTGAGGCCTTAATCATTTATCTTCTCTAGGCAACGTAGAAAGGTGACATCCATGGACAGATTCCCTCGCTCGCAGGGTTCAATTGTTGAACGCGCCAATACCGCCATACAGCCGTTCATGGCGCAGGTTTATGGCTGGATGACCTGCGGATTGTTACTGACGGCTTTTGTCGCCTGGTTCGCGGCGCGCACCCCGGCGGTACTGGAGTTGGTATTCTCCAGCCAGATCACTTTCTTCGGGCTTATCATTGCCCAACTGGCCCTGGTGTTTGTTATTTCAGGCATGGTCAACCGTCTCAGCGGCGCGGTGGCCACGGCACTGTTCATGCTGTATTCCGCCTTGACCGGCCTCACCTTGTCGAGCATCTTCATTCTTTATACCTCCTCGTCGATAGCCGCGACATTCGTGGTGGCCGGAGGGATGTTCGGCGCCATGAGCGTCTGGGGTTATACCACCAAGCGCGATTTGAGCAGCATGGGTAACCTGCTGTTTATGGGGCTTATCGGCATTGTGCTGGCCTCGGTGGTCAACATCTGGCTCAAGAGCACGGCGCTGATGTGGGCGGTGACCTATATCGGCGTGGTGGTGTTTGTCGGCCTGACGGCTTACGACACCCAGAAGCTGAAAAACCTCGGCGCTGGCCTGTCGGTTGATGACAAAGAGCAGTTCCGTAAATATTCAATAGTCGGAGCACTCAGCCTCTATCTGGACTTTATCAACCTGTTCATGATGCTGCTGCGTATATTCGGCAACCGTCGCTGACATTGGAGCATCAATGAGCGTTATAGAACTCAGGCAACTGGTCAAGAGCTTCGGTGATAACCGGGTTCTCAATGGCGTAAATCTCAGCGTCGAAGGTGGTGAAGTGCTGGCTATCGTTGGGCCCAGTGGCTCAGGAAAAACCACTTTGCTGCGCAGTATCAATCTGCTGGAAGAGCCCGATAGTGGTTCCATCAAGGTCGGAAACATCCAGATTGATGCCAACCGGCCGCTCGGCGATCAGAAACGCCAGGTCAGGGAACTGCGCCAGCAGGTGGGCTTTGTGTTCCAGAACTTCAATTTATTCCCGCATCGGTCGGTGCTGGAAAATATCATTGAAGGCCCGATTATCGTCAAGGGGGAGCCCCGGGCCGAAGCGGTTGAACGGGCGCGTGCCCTGCTGGCCAAGGTCGGGTTGAGCGGCAAGGAAGATGCGTATCCCAAACGGCTTTCCGGCGGCCAGCAGCAGCGGGTCGCCATTGCACGGGCCCTGGCCATGCGGCCGGAGGTGATTCTTTTTGATGAACCGACCTCGGCGCTGGACCCTGAACTGGTGGGCGAAGTGCTCAGTACTATCCGCGCCCTGGCCGAAGAACGGCGCACCATGATCATCGTCACCCATGAAATGAGCTTCGCCCGCGACGTGGCTGACCGGGCGATCTTCATGGATGACGGCAATATCGTCGAGCAGGGGCAGGCGAAATCGCTTTTTGCCCAGCCCGAGCATGAGCGCACGCGTCTTTTTCTTAATAAATTCCTTAACGGGTAATGGTGACTGGCCAAATTACCCATGATTGTCCCGCCCCGGTGCGGGACGATCATGGACCAGAAGCGGCAGATTGAGTTATTTACCCGATTCTCATCCCCTTTGGTCAGTTAATTTGCTACACTGTGCCCAATGTGTTGTCCGTTCACCATGGTAAGGCGATTGCCTCCCATCTGATTATCCCCCTGAGCGCAGCATGTCGAGGCGACATCGGGGCGGATCTGGAGTTTTTCATAATTATGTCATTTGATTCACTTGGCTTGAGTGCCGAGATTTTGCGTGCATTGTCCGAGAAGGGCTATACCGAGCCTACCCCGGTGCAGCAACAGGCTATTCCTTACGTTCTGCAGGGCCGAGATATCATGGCCAGCGCGCAGACCGGCACCGGCAAAACCGCCGCGTTCACTCTGCCTATCTTGCAACTGTTGGGCCAAAATCCTGCTCCGTCGGTCAAAGGCCGCCGTCCGGTAAGGGCGCTTATCCTGACCCCGACCCGTGAGTTGGCTGCGCAGATTGGCGAAAACGTTACTGAATACAGTACCCATATCAGTCTGCGTTCGCTGGTGGTGTTTGGCGGCGTCAGCATCAACCCGCAAATGCTGAAGCTTCGCGGCGGCGTCGACGTGCTGATAGCCACTCCGGGCCGCCTGCTTGACCTGGCTCAGCAGCGTGCAGTAGACCTGTCCGCCGTTGAAATCCTGGTATTGGACGAAGCTGACCGCATGCTGGACATGGGCTTTATTCACGATATCCGCCGCGTGATGAAATTGCTGCCGGCCAAACGTCAGAGCCTGATGTTCTCAGCCACCTTCTCCGATGAGATTAAGGCCCTGGCTAACGGCCTGCTGGATAACCCGGCATCGGTAGAAGTCGCCCGTCGCAACACGGCTTCTGAACAGATTACTCAGTTTGCGCATTTGGTTGATAAAAAGCGCAAACGTGAACTGCTGTCTTACATGATTGGCCACCATGACTGGCAACAGGTGCTGGTATTTACCCGTACCAAGCATGGCGCCAATCATTTGGCTGAGCTGCTGAATAAAGACGGCATTACCTCGGCGGCCATTCATGGCAACAAGAGCCAGGGCGCCCGTACTCGCGCCCTGGCTGATTTCAAACAGGGCAAGATCCGGGTGCTGGTCGCAACCGATATCGCCGCCCGCGGCCTTGATATCGATCTGCTGCCTCATGTAGTGAACTATGAACTGCCGCAAGTGGCGGAAGATTATGTTCACCGTATCGGCCGAACCGGCCGTGCGGCAGCCACTGGTGAAGCGCTTTCCCTGGTGTGTGTCGATGAACTGGGTCTGCTGCGCGATATTGAACGCCTGCTGAAAAAACCGATTCCGCGCATTGCGCTGCCAGGCTATGAGCCTGATCCTACCATCAAGGCTGAGCCTATCCAGCAGGGCCGTGGTTCCCGCTCAGGCGGTCCTTCACGAGGTGGTGCGCCTCGTGGCGCTGCGCCTCGCGGCGGAGCTGGTTATTCCCGTGATGCCAATAGCGGCGGTCGTGATGGCCGTGCCCCTGAACGCCGCCGTGACAATGACGGCAGCTCGCGTCCGGCGCGCAGCGGTGCTCCGCGTCGCGCTGCAGGCAGCAGCTCGTCTTCCTACGCGGGCAATCGCAGCGGCAATAAATAAGTTCATCCGACACCGTCTGGTGACGGCGTCTGTTGAAAGATAGCAGTTGGCCTCTGCGGTACTGCTGATTTCAATTTTTTAGAAACACTTCGCCGGCCTCAGGTCCGTGAAGTGTTTTTTTTTGCCCGCCGGGCGCTATGCTCGGGGATTGATACGTTTCACTATACGGCAGGGCCGCGGCTCCAGACGGGGAAAAGGTCAACAGGTACGGCGTCGCCAGGGTCAGCGGCGCAGTATACAGTTGATCCGACAACGGTAAATCCCCTACTATTGCGCGTCTTTATAGAGTGGTTATCGGGTTATGCGCGTGTTACTGGCTCCCATGGAGGGCGTTCTGGATTCTCTGGTCCGGCGTTTACTCTGTGAAGTAAATGATTACGATCTCTGCATCACCGAGTTTGTTCGTGTGGTGGACAGCCGGTTGCCGGTAAAATCCTTCCTGCGCCTTTGCCCTGAGTTAGCTCACCAGAGCCTGACGCCCGATGGCACGCCGGTGCGAGTCCAACTGTTGGGACAGCATCCCGAGTGGCTGGCCGAGAATGCATTCAGGGCAGTTGAACTGGGCTCCCGAGGGGTGGATCTGAATTGTGGTTGCCCGTCTAAAACGGTGAACGGCAGCGGCGGCGGCGCGTCGCTGCTCAAGGATCCCGATCTCATTTTCAGCGGGGCCAGGGCGATGCGCGACGCGGTGCCTGCCCACCTGCCGGTGACGGTAAAAGTGCGGCTAGGGTGGGATTCACCTTCCCACAGCCTGGAAATTGCCGATGCGGTGCAGCAGGCGGGCGCCACTGAGCTCACGGTCCATGGCCGCACCAAAGAAGATGGCTACCGGGCCGAAAGGATCAACTGGCAGGCTATTGGCGAAATCCGCCGTCGGCTGACTATTCCGGTGATTGCCAATGGTGAAATCTGGGATCATCAGAGCGCCCACGCCTGTATGGCAATGACTGGCTGTGATGCGGTAATGATCGGTCGCGGAGCGCTGAATGTGCCTAACCTCAGCCGGGTGATAAAATATAACGAACCCCCTATGCCATGGCCTGAGGTGGTCAAGCTGCTGCAAAAATATGTCCAGCTCGAAAAGCAGGGCGACACCGGGCTGTATCATGTCGCCAGAGTCAAGCAATGGCTGGGCTATCTGCGTAAGGAATATGGCGAAGCGGGGGCGTTATTCAGCGAGATCAGGGCGCTGAACACCTCATTGGCCATAGCGCAGGCGATTGGACGCTATTGACGGTTGAAAGCCTGCGCTTTGACCTTGCTGATGCGGGCGGCAATATCGTCTCGGTCACCCAGATAATAATGATTTATCGGCTTAAGCTGGTCATCGAACTCATATATCAGCGGCACCCCGGTTGGGATATAAAGTTCCGACAAATGGTCGTTGCTGATAGCGTCAAAATATGTCATCAGCGCTCTGATGGCGTTGGCATGGGAAACCAACAGGATCCGCTGATGCGAGAGCAGACGCTGGGTGATTTCCTGATGCCAGAAGGCAATCACCCGCTGCACCGTCGCTTCCAGGCTTTCGGTCAGCGGCAATTCACTGGCCGAGAGGGCTCGGTAGCGCCGGTCATGGCCGGGGTAGCGCTGATCTTCTATCGCCAGGGCCGGCGGATAAGTCCGGTAGCTGCGCCGCCATTGTTTAACGATTTGCGGGCCGAAGCGCTCGGCGGTTTCCGCTTTGTTCAGTCCTTCCAGTGCACCATAATGGCGCTCGTTTAATCTCCAGTCGGCTTGAGTCGGCAGCCAGCAGAGATCCAGCTCATCCAGCACCTGCCACAGAGTGTGAATAGAACGCTTGAGGACCGAGGTACAGGCGAAATCAAAATGGAATCCGCTGGCAGCCAGGAGCTTTGCTGCCTGGATGGCTTCCTGTCGGCCTTTGGCGGTCAAATCAACATCAGTCCACCCAGTGAATCGATTTTGTTTATTCCATTCACTTTCCCCATGTCGGAGAATCACTACCCGGTGTATTGTCACCCTGGTTTCCTCAGTGTTTGCCGTTCAGACCTATAACAGTGGAATATCAGCCCGGCTGCCACAGGCAGCCTGCGGATGAACGCTATGGTAAACCGGGACAGGGCCAATTGAAACGGGGCAGCGGTGCGCAGGATCAGGTCAATTGCCAATCAGCCGGCGACTGAGAGAGGATAAGCAACAGCGCATTTTTGCACTCATGCCATAAGGCCTGCGCTGCAATCCCCCATGGGGCCGACTAACCCTATCCTATAGGAAACAGACTGACCCTAAGAGGGCCAGTAACCCTGAAGGGCCCTGAGTGGACCAGTAACCTGATAGGGCCCGAATGGCTCTGGGTGGACCAGCAACCTGATAGAGCCTGAATGGCCTGAGTGGACCAGCAACCTGATAGAGCCTGAATGGCCTGAGTGGGCCAGTAACCTGATAGGGGCTGCATGGCCCTGGGTGGGCCAGTAACCCTGAGTAGGTCATCATGCTCCTATGGATTTCGCGTTAGCGTTTCTGCCGGGCCGAATAGCGGATAGTCCGGCATGGCCGGCTGATGCCAGACTTCCCAGCCGCCGCCAAGGGCTTTGTACAACGAGACCAGATCGGTAGCGGTCTTCACGCGGGCTGAGGCTGCCTGCTGGCGCGCCTGGGCCAGCTGACGCTGGGCGTCAAGCACATTGATAAAAGTGCTGAGCCCTTGCCGATATCCCTCATTTGCCAGCATAAAAGCCGTTTCAAGAGAGTCTGCGGTGTTCTCCAGCGCCTTGACCTGTTGTTTATCCGTACGGTAACTGACCAATGCATTCTCAACGTCCTGCAGCGCATTCAGCACTACCTGGCGATAAGCCAGCACCGCATTAGCCTGTTCAACCCGCGCCAGACGAACATTAGACACCAGTCGACCGCCCTGAAATATCGGCAGTGAGATCTGCGGCCCAAACGCATAGAAATGGCTGCTCCAGTGGGTAAGGTAATCTGTTTCGGTATTGCGCAGGCCGAACTGCCCGGTTAGCGAGAGATCGGGAAACAGCTGTGCCACCGATACGCCGATGTTGGCGGTAGCTGCGTGCAGTTCCGCCTCCGCGCGACGAATATCCGGGCGACGTCGCGCCAGAGTGGATGGGATGCCAACCGGTATAACCGCAGGCATCGCCGGCATCGGCTTCGGCGTGGTCAGTTCCGAGTCAAGCTGGCCAGGGGGCTGGCCAATCAATACCGCCAGCGCATTCATCGCCTGGCGCGCGCCGGCCTGGTATTGCGGTAATTGTGCCTGTAGAGAACTGAGCTGTGCCCCGGCATTCTCAACGTCCATCTGGGGTGAAAGGCCATTTTGCTGCCGGCTGAGCGTCAGCGTCCGGGATTGTTCGGCTACGGCTATCTGGGTTTCAAGCGTGCTGATAATGCTTTGATTACCGCGCAACTGCAGGTAGGTTCGGGCCACTTCCGCCTCCAGCGAAACCAGGGCGTCATTGCGGCCTTCGATGGCCGACTGGGCCTTGGCATCCGCCAGTTCAACTGAACGTCTGACCCGTCCCCATAAATCAATTTCCCAGGATGCGTCAAAGCTGCCCTGATATAAATGGATAGGCTCCGTCAGGCTGCCCAGTCCCGATGCCAGCTCTGTATTAGTCTGTTCGGCCTGAGCGCGGGCGCCACTGGCGTCGAGTATCCCCTCCAGCCCAAGCTGCTGGCGACGGGCGCTGGCGTTCGCTTCAACCGCAGGCAGTCCGGCGGCTCCGGCCTGGATTTGCTGCTGGCGGGCGCCGGCGATGCGCAGCACCGACTGACGAATCGTCAGATTACCTGCTATCGCCCGGGCAATCAGGCTGTCAAGCTGGGGATCGTTGAAACTGCGCCACCAGGCCGGATCGGGCCGGGTGCTTTGCACGCGCGATCCCGAAGCTTCATCACTGTCATGCCAATGGGCCGGCACAGTGGCTTGAGGGGACTGATAATCCGGGCCGACGGCGCAGCCGCCGCTGATCATTGCCACCAGCGTAAAACAGGCTTTGACGGGCAGGGCACATCGGCGGGGAGTGGAACAGGCAGAACGGGCAGACATATCAGTGAGCTCCCGCATTGCCTTCGCTTTTCACCGGCGAAAGCAACAGACAAAATGGAATGAGGATAAACGACACCAGGGCACAGAGGGTAAATACATCCACATAGGCCAGGATCCGAGACTGTACTATCATTTCCTGGTACAGCCTGGCGGTGGCTAGCTGTACCGGGTCGGCTAACTGATGGGCAAAGTCGCGGATCGCCGCGGCCCCTCGGCGTATCGCCTCTTGAAACGGCTCGCTGAACTCAGACATGTTATGCACCATGCCGGCGCTGTGCACTTGGGAACGCTCGGTAATGGCCGCGGTGGACAGAGAGATACCCACCGACCCCGCCACATTTCTGAACATGGTAAACAGCGCGGTCGCATCGGCATTAAGCTTGGGGGCGAGCGTCACATAGGCGATAGTGGTCAGCGGAACAAACAGAAAACCAAGCCCAATCGACTGGGCGCTGCGCATCAGCACCAGGGTGTTGAAATCAACGTCAGGCACTAACTGGCGTGAATAGATAAAAGACAGCGCCAGCAGCAGGAAACCAAATGCAATCAGCCAGCGCGTCTGTACCAGCGGCATCAGTTTAAGCACCAACGGAATCGACAGCACGATAAGGATAGCGCCCGGTGAGAGCACCAGCCCTGACAGCGTGGCGGTATAGCCCAACTCTTGCTGAGCCAACTGGGGCATCACTACTGAGCTGCCATACAGGATCATTGCCATGCCGGCCATCAGCAGGCTGGCGACGGCGAAATTGCGATCTTTCAGACAGCGCAGGTCGACCACGGGTTTTTTGGTGTAGAGCAGCCAATATACCGCTCCCACCAGTCCGATAGCGGTCAACACCGCGAACAGGCGAATAAAATCGGAATTGAACCAGTCGTCGTCTTCGCCCCGGTCAAGCATCACCTGCAGGCAGCCCAGGCCGAGGGCAATGAAGCCGATACCCATATAATCGATATTCAGTTTTCTGCCGCTGACTTTTTTCTCCCAGGGGGGATCTTCCAATAGCTGATATATAGCCAGCAGCGTGATGATACCCACTGGAATATTAATAAGGAACACCCAGCGCCAGCTGTAATTATCGGTGATCCATCCACCCAGGGTTGGACCGACCACCGGAGCGACAATGATGGCAATGGATGATAGGCCAAAGGCCTTACCGCGATCTTCAGGTTTGAAGTAATCCAGCAATACCGACTGCTGAACCGGCTGCAGGCCTCCGCCGAAAAATCCCTGCAGAATGCGAAACAGGATCATTTGCCACAGTTCGGTCGCTATACCACACAGCAGGGAACAGACGGTGAACATGGCCACACAAATCATGAAGTACTGCTTGCGTCCCAGCGCACGACTGAGAAAAGCAGAGATCGGCAGCACGATGCCATTAGCCACCAGATAGGAGGTCAGCACCCAGGTCGATTCATCATAACTGGATGACAACGACCCGGCGACATGGGGCAGGGCAACATTGACGATAGTGGTATCCAGGATTTCCATAAATACCGCCAGGGTCACGACGACCGCCACCGTCCAGGGATTGCCGGAGGGCTGCCAGCTGCGTTCGCCGCTCATTCAATGATCACCTTGGGTGCAACAGACAGCCCCAGCGGCAGTGGTTGATCAGCATCCAGGCCGCGGTCAATGACAATTTTGACCGGTACTCGCTGAACGATTTTCACAAAATTTCCAGTGGCGTTTTCCGCCGGAAAGGCTGAGAAACGGGATCCGGTACCCTGCTGGATGCTGTCGATATGGCCATGGAGTTCACGATCCGGCCAGGCGTCGACGGTAATATTCACCTTCTGGCCTGGCCGCATCCGTTCCAACTGAGTTTCTTTAAAGTTGGCGGTCACCCAGATAGCCGGCGAAACCACTGAAAAAAGTGAGC
This sequence comes from Biostraticola tofi, assembly GCF_004343195.1. GTDB lineage: Bacteria > Pseudomonadota > Gammaproteobacteria > Enterobacterales > Enterobacteriaceae > Biostraticola > Biostraticola tofi. Next base: position 151,330 of record NZ_SMCR01000003.1, read on the forward strand.
TGCCGGCCTGTACCAGGGTACCGGGCTGTACATTTCGGCGGGTAACATAGCCATCAAACGGCGCGCGGACATCGGTCCAGGCCAGGTTAAGCCGGGCGGTTTCCAGTTGCGCTTTCGCCTGTCCGACCTGCTGCCTGCGCGCTTCAACCATCGAGGCGGCCAGGCGAATTTGCAAATCGACCTGGGCGGCTACCTCAACCTGGGCGCGGGCATTGGCAACGTCAGCCCGGGCTGAACGCACCTGTGCACTGGCATTATCGACTCGCTGCTGGGAAGTGGCGCGCGGGTCAACATTACGCTGTCGGCGATAATCTGATTCGGCATTTTGCAGATTGGCCTCGGCCCTTACCTGCTGGGACCTGGCCTGGGTCAGTTGGGCTGGATATTGCACTTTTGCCAGGGAAAGCTGTACTTCAGCCTGGTGCAGTTGCGCTTCTGCCAGTCCCAGTTGCGCCTGAGCCCTGTCGCGTTCGGCCATGGCATCACGCGGATCAATCTGCGCCAGCAGATCGCCTTTGCGTACCCGCTGATTATCGCCGACCGCCAGGTTGACCACATACCCCCCTATCCTGGGGGCAATTGTCACCGCATCTCCTTCGATAAAAGCGTCATCGGTGGTTTCCTGATTACGGGTGGTCAGCCAGAAATAAAGTCCGACCACGATCATTACCAGCACCACCACCGCCAGCATAATCAGCGGTTTTTTCCCCGGCCGATCGCGTTTTTCCGGTTGTTCACTATCCTGCCCACTCTGGGCGCTCTGCGAGGAAGTTGCCGTTTTTTCCAGCCGCTCGGCCTTCACCGCGCGGTCGTTTTCATCAGGATCGGCAGCAGGTGATCTGGCTTTAGCGTCAGAACCGTGATTATTTTCCATATCGCTCATCGAGTTGTCGGGTGCAGCGCAGTTTGAAAAGATTTGTATTTAAAGAGTAAATGTTATTTTTACAATTTCCAGGGTTGCGGTTAAAAAACGTCAAAGGGACATCAATTAAAACTGACAATACACCGTTATGTCAGCCAGTCCTATGAAGGGTAAAAGCATCAACTTAGGTCTTTTCGGGCTAAACAGGACGGCAGGCGATGTATATCCGGCGGGTTAAAGATATTTAGTGACAAAAAATACCCGGCATCAGGCAATTTGAGTCGGATAATGTTCGGATATACTATGGCGTACTACACCGCAGATGCGCGGTATCTCTTCGGGTAACAGATAAATGGGCTCTCTTGTACGTATCGGATGTCTAAGCTTTTCTCTTTTAGCCGCCAGCACACTGTGTATACCCATTGCCGGTGCTGCGGTGAGCGCGTCGTCATCTACGCTGGTATCACCGTTAAAAATCGCTTCGGGCAGCGCCATCGTTCTGGACATGGCGGATAATCATCTGCTTTATTCCACTTCGCCGGACAAAGTTGTACCCATTGCATCGCTGTCTAAGCTGATGACCGCCATGGTGGTGCTGGATGCCCACCAGTCCATGGATGAAATCATCTCAGTGGATATTCGGCATACCGCCGAGCTTAAAGGCGTATTCTCCCGGGTCCGCGTGGGCAGTGAAATCAGCCGTCGCAATATGCTGCTACTGGCGCTGATGTCGTCGGAAAACCGGGCGGCGGCAAGCCTGGCCCATCATTATCCGGGTGGCTATCCGGCGTTTATCGCCGCCATGAACAGCAAGGCCCGCGCATTGGGTATGACCCATACCCGCTATGTAGAGCCCACAGGACTGTCTTATCGCAATGTTTCTACGGCGCGCGACTTGTCAAAACTGCTTATCGCCACCAAGAAATATCCGTTACTCAGCGACTTGAGCACCACCCATGAAACCATGGCTACTTTTGCCAACCCGGTATATACGCTGCCCTTTCGCAATACCAATCATCTGGTTTATCGACCTGACTGGACCATCCAATTGACCAAAACCGGGTTTACTAATGAAGCTGGCCATTGCCTGGTCATGAGAACCGTGATCAACCATCGTCCGGTAGCACTGGTCGTGCTCGATGCCTACGGTAAATATACCCACTTCGCCGATGCTAACCGAATACGCAGCTGGCTTGAAACGGGGAAAGCAACGCCGGTCCCGCCTGCGGCCATGAGTTATCGCAAGCAGAAAGCGCGGGAAGAGGGCTGAGCGTCGGCCGGAACCGCAATAGGCCCTGATCTGTGACATAGTGCGGCTGACCTGCAGCGAGGAGGGCGGTCAGGCCGGCGTGCGAAAATCGTCGGTTATCACCCCTACCGCGATGACATCGGCTTCATGACCCGCTTCACGCCAGGGCTCAGCCAGCGCCGCCTGATACCAGCTATCGAGCGAAGGCAGCTCACGCATACGGCGACACCACGCCAGAGAAGCTGACGATAGTGCCAGGCCATAGGTTTGCTGACGGAACACGACCGGAGCAAAGAAAGCATCGACCGCGCTGAAGGCATCGCCCGCCAGGAAAGGGCCTCCAAACGTTGCCAAACCTTGCTGCCATAGCGCATCCAGCCTGGCAACATCACTGGCGAGGGCTGTCGCGCTGGCGCTGTTAAGCCGCACGCGGACGCCGCAACTCATCGGGCAGAGGTTGCGGATAGCGTTAAAACCCGAATGCATTTCAGCGGCGGCGGAACGCGCCCAGGCGCGAGCCTCAACGGCCTTTGGCCATATGTTTGAGTGTTTCTCGGCCAGATATTCAATGATGGCCAGTGAATCCCAAACCAGCAGGCTATCGTCGTACAGGGCCGGCACCTTACCTGCGGCGGAAAACCGTTTGAATTGTTCTGCCGGAGCAGCGGTGAAGGGCGAGAGTTGCTCGTTAAACGGGATTTCAAGCTGGGTCATCAGTGCCCAGGGACGCAACGACCAGGAGGAATAATTTTTGTTGGCAATATAAAGCTGATACACATCTCGCTCCATAATGGTGACCGTTAGGGTGAATGATGACAGGATAAGTGGACTTTGAAACGGGGAATACGCTGACCTGGAACAGTGCCTGAGTCCACAATGCCTGCTTCGCGGGCGCCCATGCGGAGATAGAATCCGGCAGCCAGCGGATCAGCGTCAATCAGCAGACATTCGACGCCGGCGCGATGAGCCGCCTTCAGCGACCAGCCAAATAACGCTTTGCCGATACCATTTTTGATATTGGTGGGTGAAACAAACAGACGCTCTAGAAAGGCAACGTCTTTATTAAACTGTAACTGGGCGCATCCCAGCAAGGTATTATTTTTTTGCGCGACGCAAATCAGGGAATTTTCACTGTCCGCAGGATGGAAAGTCAGCGCCTCCCGGCAGCGCAACATGAACACTTCATCATAGCCCCACAATGCTTTTGACTGCAGACAGAGCTCAGTGAGTTCAGCTAACTCATTCATGCGGGCTTCTCTGAGCTGATGCATTACTCTTTCCTCTCATGCTGTCGGCAAATGACGCCACAAGCTTCGGCCTGCCGCGTCAATGGCTGTCTAGGCAGGTTATGCTTTGTTACATGGCATGGCAGTATTGCAAAGGTATGACGGCTTGCCAAGCACTCGGGACAATACCAGGGGAATTGGTTTTAAAAATCTCGAACGGCAGCATTTCATAGTGGTTTCTGGTCATGATGCCCATCACAACACCAGTTTCTGTTTTTGCTGGTTTTACCAATGCCGGGATTAAACGTGTTAGTCGGGTCGGTTTGCTGATAAAAATTGGCCAGGTCAGGCTTGGCGGCATACAAATGGCCGACGTTGTGCTCAGCGGGATATTCGGCGCCTCGCTTATCCAGCAGGTCCAGCATCTGCAGTTTCAGCGCATGGCTGTCGACGCCTTTGCGCACGATATAATCCTGATGGAACACGTGGCACATGAAATGGCCATAATAGAGTTTGGCGACTAACTGCCGGTCAATCTCCTCAGGCAGCGTTTCAAACCACTGGAGGTCATTACGGGCCAGGGCGATATCCAGAGCCAGGATCTCTTCGACCTTATCACTGTGTACCGCATGGTAACGCACCGCAGCGCCGGCAGCAGCGAACCGGTGCAGAAACGCTTTGCTGCCCTCATCGGGCGTACAGGTAAAATATGCCCCTTCTTCCTGACTGAAAAAGCGGTTCAGGTAAGCGGCAGCTTCTTCAATGCCTTCGCCTGACATCTTCAGCATCAGATGATGTTCGAATCGGTCGCGATAATCCTTCATACGCGCCGGCAAATGGCCAGGCCACAGCCTGGAGAGGCGCTGCAGAATGCGATCGCTCAATGGCGTCGATTTACCGGTCCAGGCGTTAAGCGTGCCGTCAAACAGCCCCTTGAGACGGAAAAACAGCGGCATCCGGTCGGTTCCCAGCCGATTTATCATCACGAAGGTATCTTTACCGTAGACTTCGCTGATGTCGTAGCAATCTCGATGCATATATTCACCAGCCACCGGCAGGTGGGTGAAATCAGTCAGAATATCCCGGCGCAGGCGAGTCAGTACCTGGGGATCATTGGTGCCGATATAAAACACCTGCTGTCGGGGTTCGGCGGGGAAGGTATCGAGCCTAACGGCAAATACCGCCAGTTTACCGGCGCTGCCGGAGGCTTCATACAGGCGCCTTTTATCGGCATTGAATCGCGACGGCGTTTGCTGATCGACCTCTCGCACCCGGCTGGCATAGTCGCCATCGGAGCAAGGGCGATCGGCTGAATGGATATCCGCTGGTCGGTACTGCTGATGCTCCAGCCGGTGGAGGATCTGTTCCGGCGTCGTGCCCAGGTCAATACCCAGGTGGTTGACCAGCTTGAGTTTGCCGTCCTCGCCACGTTTGGCATACAGCGCCATTTCGGTATAGGCCGGGCCGCGCTTCACCAGTGAGCCGCCTGAGTTATTACAGATACCACCGATGACCGATGCGCCCAGGCAGGATGAACCGATAACCGAGTGAGGTTCGCGTTTAAGCGGTTTGAGGTTTTTCTCCAGGGTGTAGAGCGTGCTGCCGGGCAGTGCGATCACCTGGCGCCCTTCATCCAGCAACTGAACGCCGTCAAGACGACGGGTACTCACCACCACCACCTCGCGATCATAATCCTCGCCGCTCGGGGTAGACCCCTCGGTCAGGCCAGTATTGGCCGCCTGCATAATGATTATCTTGTCCGCGTCCACGCAGGCGTTGAGTACGCACCACAGTTGCCAGAGTGATCCCGGGATGACCACCGCCAGGGCGCTGCCACCACCGGAACGGAAACCACGGCAGTAATGACGGGTTTTCCTGGCTTCGGTCAGTAGATGCTTCTTCCCGACAATATCGGCAAGCTGTTGGATAAAGGGGGCATGAGATGGTGCGTGCGGTTGTGGCATGATAATCCCTTCTGATAAGTGGACCACGCAGGGCCTGTCAGTCCCGCTGCTCAGCGGGTAGCGGTGATAACGCTTGGCTACTTTACGCCTTTTGCTGAAATAAAAGCGTGCACATATTTAATGATATCCCGTTTTTGCTGTGATCGGCTACACTGCGCGATGTAGGGTTATTGTGGAAGAGTAAACCAAACATCCCATGACCGGCACCCCAGGCCGGTTCGCCTTTGAGAGTGTGAGAACAATAATATGAAATGGCTGTGCTCATTAAGCCTGCTAATTGGATTCGCCCTGAATCCCGCTTTAGCGCAAACCACCGACCTGCCTGATCCCGCTTTGCCCCGCGATGATTATGTCACCGCATTGCTGCAAAAAATGACGCTGCCGGAGAAAATCGGCCAGCTGAGGCTGATAAGCGTCGGCCCGGACAATCCAAAAGAAAACATTCGCGACATGATTGAAAAAGGCCAGGTGGGGGCGATTTTCAATACCGTTACCCGGCCTGATATCCGCCAGATGCAGGATCAGGCGATGCAGCTACCGCGCCTGAAGGTGCCGCTGTTCTTCGCCTACGATATCGTCCATGGTCAGCGCACCATATTTCCCATAAGCCTGGGGCTGGCGTCCAGCTGGAATCTGGATGCCGTGGCCACCAGCGGCAGGATATCCGCCATTGAAGGCAGTGAAGATGGCCTGAACATGACCTGGGCGCCAATGGTCGATATCAGCCGCGACCCGCGCTGGGGAAGGGTGTCTGAAGGGCTGGGGGAAGATACTTTCCTCACCGCTGAAATCGGCCGCGTGCTGGTGCAGTCCATTCAGGGCAAAAACCCTGCCGATCGCCATGCGCTGATGACCAGCGTCAAGCATTTTGCCGCCTACGGCGCTGTAGAGGGCGGGCGGGATTACAACACGGTTGATATGAGCCCGCAAAAGCTGTTCCAGGATTATTTGCCGCCTTATAAAGCGGCGCTGGATGCCGGCAGCGGCGGGGTGATGGTGGCCCTCAACTCGCTTAATGGAACGCCTGCGACGGCAGACAGCTGGTTGCTTAAAGACGTGCTGCGCACGCAATGGGGTTTTACCGGCATCACTGTCAGTGATCATGGGGCAATCAAGGAACTGATCCGTCATGGCGTGGCCGGTTCGCCGCGTGAGGCGGTGAAAGTCGCCATCAAGTCAGGCATTAATATGAGCATGAGCGACGAATACTATATTCGCTATCTGCCGGGCCTGGTTGAAAGCGGCGAGGTGACGGTTGATGAAATCGACGACGCGGTACGCCATGTACTGAACGTCAAATATGATATGGGCCTGTTCCGCGATGCCTATGCCCATCTTGGCCCGGTGGGCAGCGATCCGGCTGATACGAATGCCGAAAGCCGCTTGCACCGCGCTGAAGCCCGGGCAGTGGCGCGCCAGAGCCTGGTGCTGCTGAAAAACCGCCTGCAGGTGCTACCGTTAAAGAAACAGGGCAGCATTGCGGTTATCGGTCCGCTGGCCGACAGCAAGCGGGATATCATGGGCAGTTGGTCGGCTGCCGGCCGTGCCGCGCAGTCGGTCACCCTGCTTGAAGGCATCCGTAACGCCGTCGGCAGCCAGGTGACGGTAAATTATGCCAAAGGGGCCAACGTCACCGATCATCAGGGACTGCTGGCTTACCTTAACCAGTATGAACAAACGATTCAGAGCGACCCGCGCACGCCGGAGCAGATGCTGGCTGAGGCGGTCGCGGCGGCCAATAAATCGGATGTTATCATCGCCGCCGTCGGGGAAGCGCAGGGCATGGCCCATGAAGCCTCCAGCCGTTCGGATATTACCATCCCCGCCATCCAGCGTCAGATGATCGCCGCACTGAAAGCGACCGGCAAGCCGCTTATTCTGGTGGTGATGAACGGACGTCCGCTGTCGCTGGTGCATGAGGATCAACAGGCTGATGCGATGATTGAAGCCTGGTTCCCGGGTACTGAGGGCGGTAACGCCATCGCCGATGTCCTGTTCGGTGATTATAATCCTTCCGCTAAACTGCCGATGTCGTTCCCCCGATCGGTGGGGCAGATACCGATATATTACAACCACCTGCCCAGCGGTAGGCCTTACCGGTTCGATAACCCCGAGAAGTACACCTCTCATTACTATGATGAGGCCAATGGTCCGCTCTATCCGTTCGGCTATGGCCTGAGCTACACGACCTTTACCCTGTCCGAGGTGAAATTATCGGCAACGACCATGGCCCGTGATGGCAGTATCACCGCAAGCGTGACCCTGACCAATAGCGGCAGTCGGGACGGAAGGACGGTAGCCCAGCTCTACCTGCATGATCGCGTGTCGTCCATCAGTCGGCCGGTGAAAGAACTGAAGGGCTTTCAGTCGGTGTTCCTCAAAGCCGGGGAAAGCCAGACCCTGACGTTCACGCTAAGCCCTGACATGCTGAAGTTCTATAACCAGCAAATGCAGCTTATCGCTGAGCCGGGTAAATTCGACGTAATGATCGGGCTGGATTCAGCCAGAGTCAACAGCGCCAGTTTTACGCTGTTGTAATCGACCAGAAGGGTTGCCCGGATCCGGTCCCGGCAACCCCGCCCGCTCCCCCATCGCCCCTTCTTCATACCTTCACTGTTTATTGCAAAAATAGGCGATCACTTGCACTATTCCACACCGGCGACACAGACTTTTAGCGGCGTGGGAATTACACTTACTGCCAGAGAAATGTCTGGGGTAAGGTGAGATGGTGTCAACGCAGGTACTGCTGGTGGATGAATATGACCGCCCGACAGGTCAGATGGAAAAACTCAGGGCACATCGGGAAGGGCGATTACACCGAGCAGTAACGGTTTATATTTTTAATCCCCATGGCGAACTGCTGCTGCAGCGGCGAGCCGAGGATAAGTACCATTGCGGCGGGTTGTGGAGTAATACCTGCTGCAGTCATCCCCTGCCACACGAACAGACATCAGCTGCGGCGCATCGACGTCTGTTTGAAGAAATGGGCATGGATGCAACCCTTACAGCGGTGTTCAATCTACAGTACCGGTTGCCGATGCCCAATCAGCTTATCGAGCATGAATATGGCCATGTTTTTTTTGGCGTCAGCCGCCGAATGCCGGTGATAAATCCCCTGGAAGCGATGGGCTGGCGCTACGCTTCGCTGACCGATATTGCCGATGAAGCAGTCCGCACGCCTGAAAATTTCACTCCCTGGTTCAGGCTGACCATGTCGGTAATCCCCCGCTATTACCTGGCGTACCGCCAACTGCGCCAGGCTGGCTAAACGGCGTCTCAGCCGCCGTTAAGGTTGCAGTTATCACCGCCAGATGCTTTATTGAGGTGGTGTGGGTTCAGCCAGGGGCAGCGGTCAGGTGCTCTTCCTCTGCCCCTCTTCGGCTGATGTGAATATCAATAGCGTTATTTAGTCTATTCTTTTGAAAAACCCAGGGCGCTGCTCGGGGCCGTTTCCATCTCATCTTCTGGATAAGGAATCAAATTCATGGCTACAATTTTTCACCATGGACGTCTGCTTTGCGTGGCGGCGGCGATGCTTGGCTCTGCCGGCTCTTTTGCCGCCACTGCGCCAGTGCAGGTGGGCTCTAAAATCGATACCGAAGGCTCGCTGCTGGGCAATATTATCCTCCAGGTGCTGGAGTCGCATGGGGTAAAAACCATCAATAAGCTGCAGTTGGGCGCGACCCAAGTCCTTCGCGGCGCCATCGTCGCCAATGAAATTGATATCTATCCCGAATATACCGGCAATGGCGCCTTCTTCTTTGCAGATGAAAAGGATCCGGCCTGGAAAGATGCCAATGCCGGCTATCAGAAAGTGAAGACGCTGGATTACGAGAAAAACCATATTGTCTGGCTGGATCCGGCCCCGGCCAATAATACCTGGACGATTGCAGTACGTGAAGATGTCGCCGCCAAGGGCCAGCTGGCCTCGCTGGCCGATCTCAGCCGCTATCTGAAAGAGGGTGGGGTATTCAAGCTGGCCGCGTCGGCAGAGTTCATTGAGCGTGCCGATGCCTTGCCCGCCTTCCAGAAAGCGTATGATTTTACCCTGTCGCAGGACCAACTGCTGTCATTGGCCGGCGGTGACACGGCGGTGACGCTTAAAACGGCCGCGGAGCATACTTCCGGCGTCAATGCCGCCATGGCTTATGGCACCGATGGGCCCGTCGCTGCGCTGGGAATGCGGACGCTTGCCGACCCGAAAGGCGTCCAGCCGGTTTATGCGCCAACCCCGGTCATTCGCGACGAGGTGCTTAAGCAGCATCCTGAGATAACCCAGTGGCTCAAGCCGGTATTCGCTTCCCTGGATGCCGCCACCCTGCAGCGACTGAATGCCAGTATCGCCGTTGAGGGACAGAATGCCAGTAAAGTCGCCGCCGATTATCTGAAGCAAAAAGGGTTTATCAAATCTTGATGCCGACCTCCGGAATGGCGGCGCGGTTACATCCCCGGTTTTGCCACGCCTTGGCGGCCAAAGAACAACTGTACATACTGTGTCAAGGAGGGCAGGTGGGTGAGGATTAACAGTCCGGTGCTGCTGGTGCTTACGCTGGGTATCGGACTGGCAGGCCTGTTGCTGCCCTTAGTCAACTACGCACCCAATCGACTGATATCCGGTCAGGGTATCGGTCTTGCCACATTGATTTGGGGCGGCTGGATTGGGCTGGCGATACCGCTGGCGGCATGGCTGGCGTTAAGCCTGATTCCGCTCCGGCGCGCCGGACTGGTTGTCACTCTCCTGCTGGCTGAACTGCTGTTCTTTGCATTGGCCTGGCTCGCCGGGATCACCGCCAGCGACCTCGCTGCCCAGGGCGGTGCCCTGGTGAGAACGTCTTTCGGCAGCGGCTATTATTCGATCGCGGCGCTGTGTCTATTGATGGCCGCCGATGCCATCGGTCGATTAACCCGTCGGCCTTTACTGCGCGTGCTGCTCAATCTGCAAATCTGGTTGCCGCTAGTGTGGCTGCTGATGTCGGGTCGACTGGATCAATTATCTCTCCTTAAGGAATACGCAAACCGTTCCGACGTATTTCAGCAGGCTTTTAGCGGCCATTTGATCCTGCTGTTCGGTACGCTGGTGCCGGCCACGCTTATCGGTATACCGCTCGGGCTGTTTTGCCATCATTCTGCCCGCTGGCGACCGCTGATCTTTTCGGTCCTGAATGTGATCCAGACGGTACCGGCCATCGCCCTGTTTGGTCTGCTGATCGCCCCGTTAAGCGGGCTGGCAACCAGTCTGCCCTGGCTGCGGCATTGGGGCATCAGCGGCATCGGCCTTGCGCCGGCGCTGATTGCCCTGGTGCTGTATGCCTTGCTGCCGCTGGTGCGTAGCGTAACAGCGGCGCTGGAATATGTGCCCGCCAGCGTTATCGAAAGCGCACGAGGGATGGGCATGACCGGAAGCCAGATTTTCAGGCGGGTGCAGATTCCGCTGGGGCTGCCGGTGATTTTATCCGGCCTGAGGGTCATCGCGGTGCAGACCGTCGGTATGGGAATGATTGCCGCACTTATCGGTGCCGGCGGTTTTGGCTCACTGATGTTCCAGGGATTACTCAGCAGTGCGCTGGAACTGGTGCTGTTAGGCGTAGTGCCGGCTATCGGCCTGGCGGTGCTGGTAGACACGCTGTTCAAATTGCTTATTTCTTTTATGGAAACCAAACGGCCATGATCGAATTCAAACAGGTGGGAAAATACTTTAACGGTAAACCGGCGATTGAACACCTCGATCTTAATATCGCCAAGGGCGAATTTACCGTGCTGATTGGCACCTCTGGTTCGGGCAAGTCCACTACGCTCAAAATGATCAATCGACTGATTGAGCATGATCAGGGCAAAATCCTGTTTGCCGGCGAGGAGATCCATAACTTCAAGCCAGAAGAACTGCGGCGCAGGATGGGTTATGCCATTCAGTCGATTGGCCTTTTTCCCCACTGGACCGTGGAAAAAAATATCGCCACGGTGCCGCAACTGCTGAAATGGCCGCGAGCAAAAATCCGCGATCGGGTTACCGAACTGCTCGAGCTGCTGCATCTGGATGCCGAGCAGTTCCGTCATCGCTTTCCCCATCAGCTGTCCGGCGGTCAGCAACAACGGGTCGGTGTCGCCCGTGCGCTGGCGGCCAATCCCGATGTGTTGCTGATGGATGAACCCTTTGGAGCGCTCGATCCGGTGACCCGTGCCTCCATGCAGGCGGAAATCGTCCGCATCCATCGCCTTTCCGGCCGAACGCTGGTGCTGGTAACTCATGATATCGACGAAGCGCTGACCCTGGCCGACCGGATCATCCTGCTGGACAACGGCAAAGTGGTCCAGCAGGGCACACCGCAGCAGATGCTGCTGCAGCCTGCCACCCCTTTCGTGCGTGCGTTTTTTGGTCAGGATGATATCGGCATCAGATTGCTGGGACTCGGTACGGCAGGCAGCCATGCCCGGCCAGGCGAACAACTGCCCGGCATAGCGGTTGCTGCCAGCTTGTCTCTGCGCGAAGCACTATCGATATTTATTGCGCGGCAGGCTGAGCAATTGCCGGTTGCCGGCGAGGATGGCAAGGTGGTCGGCGTGCTGCATTTCAGAGACCTGATAAAGCCGGTGAAGGGGGAGGGGTAGATGAGGCGCCGTGTTCTGACCGATCCACTTTGGTGGTGCCTGGCCCTGCTGCTGCTGCTGATGTTCGGCATGCCCTGGTTCAAGGGGCTGTTCAGTTTTCTATTCCCGTCGCTTGCCAGACCGGTCTATCTGCAGGACAGCTTTGCGGTACTCGCCTGGGCCCATATGAAACTGGTGGTGATATCGAGCGTTATCGCCGTTTTGCTCGGGGTAGGTGCGGGGGTCGCGGTGACGCGTCGGGCCGGGCGAGAATTTCGTTCCCTGACAGAAACCCTGGTCGCCGTAGGCCAGACTTTTCCACCGGTGGCGGTGCTGGCGGTAGCGGTACCGGTTATGGGATTTGGCGAGCAACCGGCCATTATCGCCCTGGTGCTTTATGGCCTGCTGCCTATTGTGCAGGGAACGCTAACCGGCATTGATACCGTCCCGGGCGCTATCCGCGAGACGGCGGCCGGTGCCGGCATGACCCGCTGGCAAATTCTGACCCGCGTTGAACTGCCTCTCGCCGCCCCAGTGATTATCGCCGGTATCCGAACATCGATCATGATCAATATCGGCACCGCCGCCATTGCGGCGACGGTCGGCACCAAAACCCTGGGTTCGCCGATTATCATCGGACTGAGCGGTTTCAATACTGCCTACATACTGCAGGGGGCCGTGCTGGTCGCTTTGCTGGCCATTGTCACCGATCTGGTGTTCGAGCGCTGGTTATCCCGTCTGGATCGGCGTGCCGGCCGGGCGTGAATGGATCTCATCGACCGCAGTCAGCGACGCAGCGGTTTTTACTTAGGTCAACTGTGGACGATGACGATATAGCCTGCGAGCATTACGCCGCCTATTGCGCCAAGCGCGCAGAGCGAAATCAGGCCGAATACGCCGGCGCGAACAAGATTCATTGTTTTCATTCCTTATCAGGGCATGGGGCATTATAAGTGCTCGGCGGCAGGAAACAAGCCGTCAGGGCAACTGCTGTACGGTGACTTTTTTTGCGACGCCCCTGCAGATATGTACAGTATCAGGCTGACGCCGTCGCCGGTCTGTGTGACAATACCGGTCCTGTTGATTACATTATGAAGGCTCATGTCGCTGTCCGTTGCTACCAAAGCGCAAATCCACGACTGGTATAAAGCGCTGCAGAAACATATCCCGGATTTCATTTCGCGCGCTCCTCAGCGTCAAATGATTGCCGAGGTCGCACGCACGCTTGGCGGCGAAAGCGAACGGCATCTGGCGATTGAAGCGCCCACCGGGGTCGGCAAAACCCTGTCGTACCTGATTCCGGGTATCGCCATCAGCCGCGCCGAAGAAAAACCGCTGGTCGTTAGTACCGCCAACGTAGCCCTGCAGGATCAAATCTTCAGTAAAGATCTGCCGCTGCTGCGAAAAATCATTCCGGATCTGAAATTCACCGGCGCCTTCGGTCGTCGGCGCTATGTCTGTCCGCGCAATCTGGCCATCCTCGCGGCGGATACCGCCTTTCAGGGCGACCTGATGCTGTTTCTGGATGAAGAGATGGCGCCGGCCACCGGCGCTGAGCAGGCACTCTGCGTTTCGCTGCAAAAAGCGCTGGCAAGCTTTGCCTGGGACGGCCTGCGCGATCATTATACGCAAACCGTCAATGATCCGCTGTGGTCCAGGCTCAGTACCGACAAAGCCAACTGCCTCGGGCGTAATTGCCATTATTTTCGTGAGTGCCCGTTTTTTCTGGCGCGCAAGGAAATTGAAAACGCCGATGTGGTGGTCGCCAATCATGCGCTGGTGATGGCGGCAATGGAGAGCGAATCGGTGCTGCCGGAGGCAAAAAACATGCTGTTGGTGCTTGATGAAGGGCACCACCTGCCTGACGTCGCTCGTGATGCTCTGGAGATGGAGGGGGAAATCACCCTGACGTTCGTCTCACATCAGCTGGATCAGTTTATGCGTCAGACGGAACAGGTACTGGCGCAATTCCGCCCGGCCAAACCTCCCCGACTCAGCGAAGCCGGCCGGCTGAAAAACCACTGCGACGAGATACTGGCGCTGGTGCTGGCATTTGGCCAGCAGGCCGCCGGTTTTTTGCCCAGGGACAGTGTGCAGGCGGAACACCGGTTTGAGATGGGACAGCTGCCGCCTGAAATGACCGAAATCGCCGCCAGGCTGCACAAGCTTGCGGAAGAGCTGCGGATGCTGGCGGAATTCATTCTTGACGATCTGAGCGAGAAAACCGCCAAGCATGACATCGTCAAACTCCACCAGGCGCTGCTGCAGCAGAGCCGCAGCCTGGGATACTGGGAATCGACCGCCCGGCTATGGAAACTTGCCGCGCTGCAGGAGGCTTCCAATGCGCCGATTTCCAAATGGCTGACGCGTGAAATGGGCGAGAATGGCGCCCACTTGTATCTGCACTGCGTCGGCATCCGCGTCAGCAGCCAGTTGGAAAAACTGCTGTGGTCCCGGGTGCCCCACGTGGTGGTCACTTCGGCGACGCTGCGTTCGCTACAAAGCTTTAAGCGCATGCAGGAGCTTTCCGGGCTAAAGGAGCGCGCCGGGGATCGCTTTATCGCGCTTGACTCCCCCTTTGATCACCGCCATCAGGGCAAACTGGTTATCCCGCTGATGGACAATGAACCGGTAATGGCCCGTGAAGCCGAGCACATCGAGGAGATGGCGCGTTTCTTCCAGGCCGAGCTTGCCGCCGGTCTTCATCATGGCATGCTGGTGCTGTTTGCCAGTCATCGGGCGATGCAGCTATTCCTGACCCACCTTGCCAGCCAGAGGCTCTGCCTGCTGGTGCAAGGAGACCAGCCACGCTATCGGCTGGTTGAAGCACACCGCCGCCGGGTGGAGGCAGGCAAGACCAGCGTGCTGGTGGGTCTGCAGTCGTTTGCCGAAGGGCTGGATCTGAAAGGCGAATTGCTGACCCAGGTCCATATCCACAAAATTGCCTTCCCCCCTATTGACAGCCCGGTAGTACTGACCGAAGGTGAATGGCTCAAAAGCCAGCAACGGCACCCGTTTGAGGTGCAGAGCCTGCCTGTCGCCTCATTCAACTTGATACAGCAAGTGGGGCGTCTTATCCGCAGCCATGCATGCACTGGCGAAATCGTGATTTATGATCGTCGGTTGCTGAGTAAAGCGTACGGGGCCAGGCTGCTGGCGGCGCTGCCGGTATTTCCGATCGAGCAGCGCGCGGTCTGAACCCAGCCGGTGCGTGGAGGCGTTCGCCCGCTGCAGCACCGAGTGACGGGGTGTTGCCGGCCGGCCCGCCAGTGTAACGGCAGGCCAGCCGATTGACGGCGATATATCATGGGCGGCAGAGACAACACAAAGGGATGGCCTATGGATTACACTAAGATCATTAAAGAGATAGGCCGCGGCAAGCATCACGCGCGCAGTCTCGACCAGCCGACAGCCCTGGCGCTTTATCGGGCGATGCTGGCCGGTGAAGTGCCTGACCTTGAACTGGGCGGCATCCTCATTGCATTCCGCATCAAGGCTGAGGCCGAAGAGGAAATGCTCGGCTTCTATCAGGCGATGCAGGAGCGGGTGATGCCGCTGCAGGCGCCGGCGGATATGCCGCCGCCCATCGTTATACCCAGCTATAACGGTGCCCGCAAACAGGCCAACCTCACCCCCTTGCTGGCCATGGCGCTATCCACGCTCGGTTTCCCGGTAGTGGTGCATGGCGTCAGCCATGATCCCGCCCGGGTAACCAGCGCGGAGATCTTCCGGGCGCTTGGCATTCATCCGCCGACCCGCCGTGAAGATGCGCAAAGTGCGTTGATAATGCAAAGAAAACCGCTATTCCTGCCGATTAAGCTGATGTCGCCGGAAATGGATTCACAGCTTAATCTGCGCTGGCGTATGGGCGTCAGGAACAGCGCCCACACCCTGGCCAAGCTGGCGACGCCGTTTCATCATCATCTGCACTGGCGGCTGGCCAGCGTTTCGCATCCAGAATATGTGCCCCGGGTAGCGGCGTTTTTCACCGCCATCAATGCCAGCGGCCTGCTGATGAACGGCACCGAAGGCGAGACCTATGCCAATCCTCAGCGCATGGCCAGGATTATCGGACTTCACCGAGGTGAACAGGAACTGTTGCTGGATCCGCAACAGTACCCACTGCCGCCGCTGTCTTCCCAGCCGGAGGGGCGAGATGCGCTCAGTACCGCCCGCTGGACCGAAGCCTGCCTGCGAGGAGAGCTTGCCTTGCCGGATGCTATCCGGCTGCAGCTCGCCTGCTGCCTGAAAGCCACCGGACAGGCGGACGGGATTGCCAGCGCGCTTGACACTATCGACCGGGCATTCAGTCCCGGCTGACTCAACCTATCGGCCGGACATCAAAGGGACGGCGTTTTCAGCAAGGGGTAATGACTCGCTATGCAACAGGCACTTGAGTATTTTAATCGTCTCAATCAGGACTATCTGGCGGTCCACCAGGCGAAAGAAGATCTGTTTTGGCAGAATTATATGGCTATCGGCGCTGCAGATGTCCCTGAGCGCTTCGCTGAGGCCGAAACGGCCTATAAACGCTTTATTTCATCACCGTCCAGGCCGGCCGAGCTGCGTGAATATATCGCCGGGCTGCATGGCCTTCCCGCAGGTCAGGAACGGGACGCGCTGTTGCATGGCCTCAATGGCTGGGCGCGATTCTTTGACTGTAATGTCATCGAGGATGCTGAGGCTCAAGCGCTGATGGACCAGATCATCGCCGCTGAAAACAGCCTGTATATCCGCCGCAAAACGCAGGTGCTCAGGCATCAGGACGGCAGCGACGAGCCGGTGCCGGCGACGCTTGGTGAGCTCCTGACCAATCAGGCCAATAACGACGATGAAGCCTGTCGGCGGAGTTCTCATCTGGCACTTAATCAGCTGGAGCTATGGCTGGTGAATAACGGTTTCCCCGAACTGGTCCGGTTGCGCAATCAGTTCGCCCGCCGAATGGGATACCGGAATTTTTTTGATTACAAGGTTAACAAGACAGAACAGATGACCCCAGAGCAGCTGTTCGCCATTCTTGAAAGCTTTGAATCCCAGACCCGCGATGCCAACGTGAATAGCCTCAGGGTCCTGGCGCAGGCGAAAGGGCAAAGCGCTTTGGAGCCCTGGAATATACGCTATGCCAGCGCCGGAGACGTCACCCGCCAGCTGGACCCCTATCTGCCGTTCTCGCAATCGTTGCGCCGTTGGGTAGACAGTTTTAAACGGCTGCATATCGGTTTTCGCGGTGCCGCCATGCAGCTGGATCTGCTGGTGCGCAAGGACAAGTATGAAAACGGGTTTATGCATGGCCCGGTCCCACCGTTCTGGCATAACGGCGGTTGGGTGCCGGCCAGACTGAATTTTACCAGCCTGGCCCGGCCGGATCAGATCGGCAGCGGCATCAGCGGCATCAATACCCTGTTCCACGAAGGAGGGCATGCGGCGCATTTTTCCAATATCACCCAGAACGCACCGTGTTTTTCCCAGGAGTTTCCGCCGACCTCAATGGCCTATGCCGAAACCCAGTCGATGTTCTGCGACAGCCTGCTTGACGATGCCGACTGGCTGAAGCGCTATGCGCTCAATGCTGATAATGAACCGATTCCTGACGCGCTGATCCATCAGTCGATTGCTGCACGCCAGCCGATGCGCGCTTTCAATGAACGGCATATTCTGCTGGTGCCTTACTTTGAATGGGCGCTGTATCAGTGGGAGGATGAAAAGCTGACGCCGGAGAATATTATTGCTCTGGCGCGCCAGACCGAGCTGAAGATCCTGGGGGTGAGCGGCAGCCCGCGGCCCACCATGGCCATACCTCACCTGCTGTCACAGGAATCAGCCTGTTCCTATCAGGGCTACCTGCTGGCGCTGATGGCGGTTGAACAGACCCGGCATTTCTTCCTTGAGCGCGACGGCTATCTGACGGACAATCCGGCTATCGGACCCGATCTGGCCCGGCATTATTGGGCCCCAGGCAACAGCGTCAGCCATAACGATACGCTACTGAGGCTGACCGGCGAGGGTTTTAATCCGGCCTATCTGGCTGAGGTCTGCAATCAGACGGTAGACCAGGCCTGGCAACTGGCCCGTGCAACCATGGATAAAGCCGCGCTGCGGCCGCAGCCGGCGGCTGATTTCGACCTGCAGGCGTCAATACGGATTATCGATGGCGAACTGACACTGGCATCTAATCAGCAAGGCGATGAAGACATGTGCTGGGCGTTTGAGCAGGCGATAACCAAAAGATATGGCTGAGGTGATTATGCCTCGCCCCTGAGGGCGGCGAGGCCACCAGAACGCGGTTTACCGCATGCGGTGCTGATTAACCTGAGCGTTAGATATCATTATGTTCACTGGCTGGGGCTGTAATGAACTGTCGGGTGAAGGATCTTTTGCCTGAGGCAACAAGAGGGACCTGCTACCAGGTTTGTAGCAGGTATCAATCCTGATGATAAACCGGGCTGTAGCCTTTCACTGCCTGACTATTGCTGGTAAGGACCTGTCGTGGGCAACTGCCGGCGGTTTCGGCGGTGGTCTTGTCAATGCAGGCGCTGTCAGTTCTGATGTTCCTGGGCATATCGGGAACGCTTGAGGCCCAGGCGGTGCAGGTTGCCAGGCTTGCTGCCAGCAGCAGTGAATGAGAATAAATTGATAGTTTCATAATAATAACTGAGTAAATAATATCATATTAGATGCTTATGATACTCTTATTTATCAGTAATAACACAGGTGATTATTGAAAAAGTTATTCATCTTTTTTGATGCAGCTGTTCGGTGATAGTCTCAGCTCTCAGTCACCCGGACGAAACAGGTCAAAACGCAACTCATCACTGATGCCGTAGTATGCGCTAGGCCCACCTGCGCGCAGTATCGGCTGGGCGGCTGCGGTCTGGTAAATCCCTTCAGCATCCAGCAGCGACCTTTCAATATGCACACCAATCACTTCTCCCAGCACCAGCCAGGTATCAAGTTGCCGGGCGTCAGCAGCCCGCAGTTGGATGCACTGGGTCAGCCGGCATTCGAAATTGACCGGGCTTTCGGCAACTCGGTGGGCAGACACCTGTTCTCCTTTCACCGCCGTCAGGCCGGCCAGTTCAAATTCGTCTTCACCGGCCGGCAGGGGCGCTGAACAACGATTCATCGCTTCGGCCAAAGGACGGGTCGCCAGGTTCCAGACAAATTCCCCGGTGGCGACAATGTTGGCGACGCTGTCTTTCCAGCCCACGCTGCTGAAGCCGATAATGGGCGGATGATAATTGAAACAGTTAAAAAAACTGTAGGGCGCCAGGTTACGCTGCCCATGTTCGCTGACCGAGGCTATCCAGCCGATAGGCCTTGGCCCGATAATGGCATTAAGCGGATCATGGGGCAGACCATGGCCGTTACGGGGTTCATAATAATGTCTGGATTGACTATTCACATTTGCTCCGTTATGCGCATCGTCAGGACGAGGGTAAAATATGGCTGCCTGCTGCCGAACTGGGGTCGGCATCAGGCGCATCGCTGTTATTGATGACCTGTACCGCCTGATAGGGTGGCTTGATGCCTGCCGCTTCAAAATGATTTTTGACCAGACCATCAAGCGCAAATCGCACTGTCCACTGTTTCAGGGCCTGGGTGGTAAAAGAAACCCGAACGGTAAAGGCTTGATTGGTCAGACCGACCACACCGCCGAAATTGGGCTCGCCGATGACCAGTGGGCCAATATCCGGCTTTTGCATCAGTTCACTGACCGCTTCTCGCAGAATGGTGTTCACTTTATCGATATTTTCATTGCGACTGACGTCATAGTTGGCCACAAACGAGCCGATACCGCGAACAAAGTTAGCAAAAGTGGTAATAGAAGAGTAGGGAATTATGTGATAGGCACCGGTATCCTGGCGCACGCCGACCGATCGGATAGTCATTCGCTCAACCACGCCGGTGACATCACCAATAGTCACCAAATCGCCGGTATTCATCCCATTTTCAAATTGAATAAATACCCCGGTTATTACGTCTTTTACCAAGGTTTGCGAGCCAAAACTGACTGCCAGGCCCAAGGCTCCGGCACCTGCCAACAGCGGCGCGATATTAACCCCTATCTCAGACAAAATGATCATGATAGTGATGGTACTGATAATGACGGAAAGCGCATTACGAAACAGCGTCAGCAGAGTACGAGTACGGGCACTGGGCTGCGGGCGGCCATGGGCATCGGTGGCCAACCGATTTTCGATAAGGCTCGCCAGCAGCGTCCAGCCTAGCACCGAGAAAAACATGATGATCGCAATGCGCAGCAACGCATCCACCATCCGGGCACCGACATCATCGGTCAACCAGTGGCCCAAATCGAACAGATGCCAGGCATCCAGCAGCATCAATATCACGCTGCACACCACCAGAATGCGGCAGATCTTCAGGCCGCCGGAAACATAGACATTTATTCTCTGCTGCAGTTGGGGATAATTACGCCGCATATCGGCAGACAAACTGATATGCCGCGATATCCAACGGGTTAACAGGCCGGAGAGCAGGGCACCGATGCTTATCATCATCAGACTTTTGACGGTGGCGGTGACCATGAATTTCAGGCTGTTGCCGGGATCGAACTGAGTGAGGAAAAAGAGCACCACAAAATAAGTGATTGCCAGCCAGTGCCACACCAGGCTGAAGGCCCTGATAAACACGCTGAAAAATGCCAGCGAACGGTTGGCGAGTCTTTCAAGCTCCTGCTGAAGTACACGCTTGTTGCGCACAATCAATAGCAGTATGTAAAGCGTGGTGCCGAGCATCAGCATAAAGTTGACCACCGCGGCAATCTGCAGACTGGTTTGATTGGCGATTATCGGTACTACCACCATTGAGCTATAGCCAATAAATCCGCTGACCAGGCTGAGTCGGTTATTCCAATAGCGTGCGCCCTGATCCCCTATCGGGAAACGGCGAATCTCCGGATAACCAGGGCAGAAGATCATCCTCAGCAACAGTTTGAAAAATTCCATCAAGGCAAAAGCATTCAGGAACAGCGCCTGCTGGCGGGCCAGAACCCGGCTGCCATCGCTTAGATACTGGCCGAGTAACTGCCCCACCATCACCGCCGCCAATAATAAGCCCAATTCAGCAGCAAATGCACCCAGCAGGACTAGCACCGCTTTGACGCCACTTTTGTAGCGCTCATGGGTCTTGCGTCCCCAGTGGCCCACTCGACGCAGCAGGGGAGCAATCACCAGACGGGCGGCAAAATAAAAGGCAAATGTGGCGCCGGACAGCAGAGCGAATCGGCTTAAGGCCTGAAGAAATACCCCCTGGTTAAAACGATGCTGAGGAGCATGGGTAAGGGTGTTGTGCAATACGGCGAGCTTATTGCTCACCACGCCGCTGTAATGACGGGTTACACCGGTGATGCTGTCAAGCAACGTCGGCGGATCGTCCTGACTGTCGCTGCCCGGGGCGAGTTGCGGCGTGACATCGCTCTGTTTGCCATCGGCAGCGGCGCGCAACTGCTGGATCAAATCTGCCCGTGAATTCTCGTCATCCAGAATATTGGCCAAGGCCGCATAGGAAGCCTGTTGTTCGGCCTCTTCGCCGGGTTTTTCCTGTTCTTCCTGCTTGCCCTGGGTGTGTGCTGAGGCTACCGCCTGCGATGGATTTACCCCTGCCGGATCAGAGGCTGCCATGGCGCGGGGGAGTAAAACGAACGGGATGAGTAATAGCAGGACGATGTTCCGCAGATGCATCAGGTGCAAACGCGTCACCGATAGACCGGAATACAGCGGCATTAACCTTTCCTCATGGCGGAGGTTGAAAACAAAGCAAAATAAAATCAATGAGGTTAAGTATAGATACCTTCAGCGATTATGCCGCCCTAGCGAAAAAGCATGTTACCGCGCTGGTCTCAGCGCAGTTGACTGCCTTTACTGTCGCGCCGGTCTCAGCGCCGCTGAGTGTCTTATTGCCGCGCCGGTTTCAGCGCAGTTGACTGTCTTTGCTCCCGCGGCGGTTATAGCCAGCATGAGACGCGGCTTTTCTATCCCGCGCCGACTGGCAACTAATACACAATTGGACGCCGGGTACAGCTTCGCGCCTCGCTGGTGGAATCGGTTCGTCGCATTCCTGGCAGCAGGCGGCGCTGGGCCCTTTCAACCGGTTCATGCGGGCGCGGTCTACCGCGTCATTGATGGTAGAATCGATTTGATCCTGTACGGCACCGTCTGGCGCCCAACCACTGGCCATAAGATAAGCTCCTGTTATTCAAGGAATGAAAGAATGCCAACCTTGGCAAATAAAAAAGGCTGGCCGCTTGCGCCGCCAACCTTATTATTTACTGGCCCGAGTACAGCATTATCGGGTAAATGACTCTCCGCTAATGCCGGACCAGAAGCTGTGCCTGGGTTATTCGATATTGGACTCGATAAACCACAGGTATTTATCCAGATCACGTGAAGCGGCGGTGAAGATGTCTGCGGTGTCTTCATCTTCAACTTCAGTGATCGCCTTACGAGTGTCATTAGCGACGACACCATAGCGATCGGCCAACGCCTTCAAATGATCCTGAACGCTGTGAATATTGGTCGGATAGCTCTTCAGCGGCGTCCGGTCATTCGTCACCTGTACGGTTCCAAGCGCAACGCCACCCAGCTGTACCACACGTTCTGCGATGGTGTCTTGATGTTCGAGAAGAGTGGCTCGGAACTCATCCAGCATTTCATGCACGCCAATAAAGTTGCTGCCGCGCATATTCCAATGCGCCTGTTTGGTGATGAGCGCCAAATCGACAAATTCCACTACCAGACGGTTAAGTACTTCGATAGTGGCCGTCTTGACCTCTTCTTCAACATCATTGCGTGTATAAATAAGGTCTGAAGATTTCGTTTTAACCAGTTTAGCGGTGCTCATATTTAAACGTCCTCTTATGTCTAATTGATTTAATAGTTTTTAATTTCGTTCAGGCTTTCAGTATAGCAGCAGTTTCACTTTTTGCTTCCTATTACTGATATTGGCCATATCTTTGCTTGATCAATATAGTTACACTTTATTAACAGCCCGCTCCCGCTGGGGACGGGGGAATAACCTGCAGTTCCCTTTTGCCGTCTGGCGCGTCATCCTACAAGAAATTAATTTTACCAATTATTATCTAAATATTAATACAAATACTTTTCATTTGAATTAACCTGGCGGAAATAACTGAATTGCTGACTATTGGCCGGTGGCGCCCGGAATCCGCTGTGGTCGATAGCGGATAAAAATAGCACAACGCCAGCGCGGTGTTAAACGTAAATAAGCCGTCAATGACGGTAAACTTGACGGGCTAATGTGTAAGTTCTGCCAGGCCAGTGATTTTTTTACGAAAAAACTTACGCAAAATTCTCAGGCTGGACTATTTTTTGATCGTTCGGTTAAGAATTATCTGGATATCAGCAATGGGGTAAGAAAAATATAGCAAACGGCTTTGCGCAAAACATAAGTAAAATGAATGGGATAGATGAAGCTGAAAACTTATGTTACACGATACCATTGCTTGGACAATAAATATGAAGCAGAGTTTCGTGCTGCTTTTTGTTATATTTCCATTGTTAGGACGTAAATTCACATTTGAGGTGGTTATGAAAAAAATTGCATGTCTTTCAGCGTTAGCATGTGTTCTGGCCGTTGCCGCAGGTTCTGCGTCTGCTGGTCAAAGCACCGTATCAGCAGGTTATGCCCAGGGCGACGCACAAGGCGTAGTCAACAAGGCTAACGGTTTTAACCTGAAGTACCGTTACGAATTCGATAATGATGAGCCTTTAGGCTTCATTACGTCCTTCACTCACATCGAAGACGACAGTTCTTCCGACGGTTACTATTCCAAAGGCCAATACTACGGCTTTACCGCTGGTCCTGCTTACCGCCTCAACGACTGGGCAAGCATTTACGGTGTAGTGGGCTTTGGCCATGGCCGCTTCCAGAACAATGCTTCCAACGGTTCTGAAAATAACAGCAATAGCGACTACGGCGTAGCGTACGGCGCTGGTCTGCAGTTCAACCCGATGGAAAACGTGGCAATTGACGTGTCTTATGAACAAAGCCGCATCCGTTCTACCGATATCGGTACCTGGATTGCCGGTGTAGGTTACCGCTTCTAAGACCTTTTCAGGGCCGTGCGCTGCGATAATATCGCCGCCTACGGCCTTGTTATTGTTGATTCCCTGGCTTATTCGTTTTACCTCCCAAGTCTGGCCGCTGACCAGCGTACGCCGCAAGTATGGCTTTGCTCGCGTCTCTAAGCGCCTCCATAGCCTGACTGCCCGCCGTTTTATCCCCATCATTGTCGGCATGACCGGATTATATTCACTGATACCACGCTAGAAGGCACATTTAATCGCCGATATATGGCATAATGTGGCTAATGTCACGTTTTAACCAAGAGTACCTCTTTTGCTAATCAGTAATAACATCACCATGCAATTCGGCAGCAAGCCGCTGTTCGAAAATATTTCCGTGAAGTTCGGCGGTGGCAACCGCTATGGCCTTATCGGCGCCAACGGCTGCGGTAAATCAACCCTGATGAAAATACTCGGCGGCGATCTGGTGCCGAGCGGCGGTCATGTCAACCTGGATCCTAATGAACGGTTGGGTAAACTGCGTCAGGATCAATTTGCCTTTGAGCATTACACGGTGCTGGATACGGTCATCATGGGCCACGGCGAGCTGTGGGCCGTCAAGGAA
Source organism: Biostraticola tofi (assembly GCF_004343195.1). Taxonomy (GTDB): domain Bacteria; phylum Pseudomonadota; class Gammaproteobacteria; order Enterobacterales; family Enterobacteriaceae; genus Biostraticola; species Biostraticola tofi. Next base: position 175,885 of record NZ_SMCR01000003.1, read on the forward strand.
GAGCGTGATGCCATCTACGCCATGGCGGAGATGAGCGAAGCCCAAGGCTATCGCGTAGCCGATCTGGAAGTCCTGTATGGCGAAATGGACGGTTATACCGCCGAAGCGCGCGCCGGTGAACTGCTGCTTGGCGTCGGTATCCCGGTCGAACAGCATTATGGCCTGATGAGCGAAGTCGCCCCGGGCTGGAAACTGCGTGTGCTGCTGGCTCAGGCGCTGTTCGCTAATCCTGATATCCTGCTGCTGGATGAACCTACCAACAACCTGGACATCAATACCATCCGTTGGCTGGAGCAGGTGCTGAACGAACGTAACAGCACAATGATTATCATTTCCCATGACCGCCACTTTCTGAACATGGTATGCACCCATATGGCTGATCTGGATTACGGTGAGCTGCGTATTTATCCGGGCAACTATGATGATTATATGACCGCGTCTACCCAGGCCCGTGAGCGCCTGATGTCGGACAACGCCAAGAAAAAAGCGCAGATCGCCGAGCTGCAGTCATTCGTCAGCCGCTTTAGCGCCAACGCATCCAAATCTCGCCAGGCAACATCCCGTGCCCGCCAGATTGATAAGATCAAGCTGGATGAAGTTAAAGCATCCAGCCGGCAGAATCCGTTTATCCGCTTTGAGCAGGACAGGAAACTGTTCCGTAACGCGCTTGAAGTACAGCAACTGAGTCAGGGTTATCAGGATTTGCCGCCGCTGTTCAGCAAAGTGAACATGATGGTGGAAGTCGGCGAAAAAGTGGCGATTCTTGGCGCTAACGGTATCGGTAAAACCACGCTGTTGAAAACCCTGTTCGGTGAATTACCGCCGCTGTCAGGGGAGCTCAAATGGTCCGAGAACGCCAGTATCGGCTATTACGCTCAGGATCACGCCGGTGACTTTACCGAAAACCTCTCGGTATTCGACTGGATGAGCCAGTGGAAGCAGCCAAGCGACGACGAACAGGCGGTGCGCAGCATTCTTGGCCGGCTGCTGTTTAGCCAGGATGATATCGTCAAGCCGGTCAGCGTGCTGTCCGGGGGCGAAAAAGGCCGTATGCTGTTTGGTAAATTGATGATGTCCAAGCCTAATATCCTGCTGATGGACGAACCAACCAACCATCTGGATATGGAGTCCATCGAATCGCTTAACATGGCGCTTGAGGTCTACCAGGGTACGCTGATCTTCGTTTCCCATGACCGCGAGTTCGTCAGTTCACTGGCGACCCGCATCATCGAGATGACGCCTGAAAAAGTTATCGATTTCAGCGGTAACTACGAAGATTACCTGCGCAGCCAGGGCCTGAACTAATTTCTGCAGAGCGGACCGGCCGACATAATACAGGCCGGCCAGCTCTGTAGTCCTTACCTCACAGAGCTGCTATACCGTCCCGCATATCATTCAGGCCGGCCTGCTCCGTAGTCCTTACCCAAAGACCTGCTAGACCGTCCCGCACACGTCGCAGTGAGGATTACGCGGCAGCTTCAATTGCCTGAATTCCATCGTCATCGCATCATAGATTATCAGTTTGCCCCGGGCAGGCTCGCCAAAGCCAGTGACGACCTTAATGCATTCCATGGCCTGTAGTGAGCCGATAACGCCGACTAAGGGCGCCATCACGCCGGACTCTGCGCAGGTCAGGCTCTGGTCGCCAAATAGCCTGCTGAGGCAGCGGTAACAGGGTTCCCCGGGTTGCCAGGTAAAAACGCTGACCTGACCCTCCATGCGGATGGCTGCGCCGGATATCAGCGGCACGCCGGTGGCGAAGCACAGCTTATTAAGCTGCTCGCGGGTAGTCACGTTATCGGTGCAGTCCAGCACCGCATCACATTCGGTTATCAGATTTGCCAGGCGGGCGTCATCGGCGGTTTCGGCTAACGGCGTCAATCGCACATTGGGATTGATGGCGGCGAGCGCCTGGCGCGCAGAGTCGACTTTTGGCAGGCCGACACGCGCATCGGTATGCAGAACCTGGCGCTGCAGATTGGACAGCGCCACCGTATCGAAATCCAGCAGCAATAAATGGCCTATGCCCGCCGCGGCAAGATATTGCGCCGCCGCCGAGCCCAGACCGCCGAGTCCGACCACCAGCACGCTGGATTGTTTAAGCTTCTCCTGGCCGTCGAAATCAAAACCGCGCAGCATAATCTGCCGGTTATAGCGCAGCATTTCATCATTAGTCAGCTCTGGGATCACTGCCGGCTCCTTTTCCATTACTGTTGCAATAGCGGATTAAAAGGCTCTATTTCGACCCAGTCGCCGGCCTTGACCGGGCCCTGTTCCGCCGCCAGTACGATAAAACAGTTGGCTGCGCTGAACGAACTGAAGACATGAGAGCCCTGATGGCCGGTGCTGGCGACCACCATCTCATCCCGCTCATTGCGATGGAAAATCCCGCGCTGGAAATCCATGCGACCGGGTTGCTTTTTTAATGGCGTCAGCGCCCTGGCACGTAGGCGGGTCGGTAAATGCCAACCCTGGCGGCCGGAAAGACGGGCGATAAGCGGCTGAACCAATTGATAAAACGTCACTGCCGCCGATACCGGGTTTCCAGGCAGCCCACAAAACCAGGCGGATCCCATGCGGCCAAAGGCAAACGGCTTACCGGGTTTGATGGCCAGTTTCCAAAAATTTATCTCGCCCCGTTCTTCAAGGATCGATTTGGTGTAGTCAGCCTCACCGACCGAAACCCCACCGCTGGTAATGATGAGATCGGCCGCCGCAGCCTGACTAAAGGCTTGGCGCAGAGCATCGGCATCATCAGGGATGATGCCCAGATCCAGTACTTCGCAACCCAGCTGTTCGAGCATCAGTCTGACGGCAAAACGGTTGGTATCGTGAATCTGTCCTTCGGCAAGGGCCGCGCCTATCGGCTGTAGTTCATCGCCGGTTGAGAACAGGGCCACTTTTAGCCGCCGCGTCACCTCGACCTCGGCGATACCCAGTGAAGCCAGCATCGGCAGTTCGGCAATCCCCAGTAATCTGCCAGCCTCAAACACCTTATCGCCCAGGTGAATATCATCGCCGATCCGACGAATATTCTGGCCAATGGCTACCGGTGCGACGAAGCGGACGCCTTGGTCAGTCGTTTCGGCCTGTTCCTGCATGATAACGGCTGCGGCGGAGGTCGGTACCGGCGCGCCGGTCATGATGCGCAGGGCCGTGCCTGACGGCCATTCACCGCTGTAAGGTCGGCCTGCAAAAGCCGTGCCGATCACCGGCAAGGTCCCATTGGAAGGTATGTCAACCGCCTGCAGCGCATAGCCATCCATCGCGGAATTATCAAAGGGCGGCACATTAACCGGCGAGACAATCGCTGTTGCGCTTATCCGGCCCATTGCCTGAGTGAGGCTTATCGTCTGATTATGTTCATTGGACAGGGGGCTGACGTGAGACAGCATTTTTTCCAGAGCCTGCTCCAGGGTGAGCAGCGGGGAGGATGACATAGGCGCTCCTTAAAAACCGGCAGTGAAAACTGAGCGGTAGGGTAGGCAACTTGGCTTTATTATGTCAGATAAAGCCAACGACGAAAAATCCCCTGCGCAGTTAGCCATTCATGTGCCTGTATTTTCATCAATAAAGCCCCGATGGCGTGAGTAATTTATCATCAGTTATTTCTGCTTTACAGTGGCGGTCGCGGCCCATATAGTCAAAATAGATAGCATGTTAATTTTATTACTACTTTTTTAACTATCTATATTGATTATTGGTATTAACGCTTTCGCTGAATGATCAGTAAAGCTGTTTTAGGGCCACGGTGAGAGGGTACTGACGCGGATGAGTAAACCAGTAATAGTTATCCATGGTGGCGCGGGCGCATTAACCCGATCGGCGATGAGTGCCGGTAAAGAACAGCGCTACTTGCAAGCCTTGAATGTGATAGTTACCCATGGACAGCACATCCTGGCCGACGGCGGCAGCGCGCTGGACGCGGTGACCGAAGCCGTGCGGCAGTTGGAAGAATGCCCGCTGTTCAATGCCGGCATCGGCTCGGTGTTTACCCACCAGGGCAGCCATGAACTGGATGCCAGCATCATGGATGGCGCTACCCTCGAGGCGGGTGCGGTATGCGGTGTGACGCGAGTGCGCAATCCTGTCCTGGCGGCCCGCGCGGTGATGCAACACAGTGAACATGTGATGTTCACCGGCCAGGGGGCGGAGGCATTCGCGCTTTCTCAGGGGCTGGAAGCGGTATCGCCTGCATTTTTTTCAACCGATGAACGCTACCGGCAATTACAACGGCTGCTGGCGGAACGGCAGGGCGCGATGCTTGACCACGACTCGGCAACGCTGGCTGTCGATCCGATAGATCCTGACCGTAAATTCGGCACGGTCGGCGCGGTAGCATGTGATGGCTTGGGAAATCTGGCCGCCGCTACATCGACCGGCGGGATGGTCAACAAGCAGGCCGGGCGGGTAGGGGATTCCCCGATCATCGGCGCTGGCTGCTACGCCGATAATGCGACCGCGGCAGTGTCCTGCACCGGCAGTGGTGAAGTTTTTATGCGTCGGGTCGCCGCTTATGACGTCGCGGCCATGATGGCCTATGGCGGACTTTCTCTCGCCGATGCCGCCCGGCGGGTTATTTTCGACAAAATTCCGTTGCTCGGTGGCTCCGGCGGACTGATCGCGGTAGATGCCCAGGGAAATGTTGCGCTGCCTTTTAACAGTGAAGGCATGTACCGGGGCGTCGGCTATGTCGGCTCAGTACCCGATATAGGGATTTACCGCTGATGGCATCGTCGGCCCCGGCCAGGGGGGAGGTGTCCGGCGGGCTGCTGTTGCCGACGGAACGGGTGTTGGACGTGCGATCCCTGAGCGTGGGTTTTAACCAGGAAGGCCAGCGGATTGAAGCGGTCAGGAATCTCTCATTTCATGTGGACCAAGGCGAAACCCTGGCCATCGTGGGTGAGTCCGGTTCCGGCAAATCAGTGACGTCGCTGGCACTGATGCGACTGGTTGAACAGGGGGGAGGCGACATCAGCGGCGGGGCGATGCTGTTCCGACCTCGCACTGGCAACGTCATTGATTTGGCCAGTGCCTCACCAGCGCGTTTACGCGCGCTGCGCGGCGCTGATATGGCGATGATATTCCAGGAACCGATGACCTCGCTCAACCCGGTCTTCCCAGTGGGCGAACAGATAGCTGAGTCCATACGGTTGCATCAGGGAAAAGATCACCGCAGCGCCCGCCGGGAAGCGCTGAGGATGCTGGATTTAGTACGTATTCCCGAGGCCCGCAATATACTGGATCGCTATCCTCATCAGCTCTCAGGCGGTATGCGACAGCGTGTCATGATCGCCATGGCATTATCCTGCCGCCCACAACTGCTGATTGCCGATGAGCCAACCACCGCGCTGGATGTGACTATCCAGGCACAGATTTTACAGCTTATTACCCTGCTGCAGCAGGAAATGCGGATGGCGGTCATTTTCATTACCCACGATATGGGCGTAGTGGCTGAAATGGCCGACCGGGTGCTGGTGATGTACCGAGGAGATAATGTCGAGTCCGCAGCGGTGGAAACCCTGTTTGCCGCTCCCCGCGAGCCCTATACCCGCGCTTTGCTGGCGGCGGTGCCGCGCCTGGGGTCTATGGCGAATACTGATTATCCGGCCAAGTTTCCCCAGGTCAATGTCGCAGCCGTTGGGACCCTTGAGGTCCCTGCCCTGGGGCAGGTCAGAGACGGACATATGGGCACGCCTGCCGCTCTGGCTTTGGGGCAAGATACCGTTGCCCCGGTGGGCACGCCTGCCGCCCCGGCTTTGGGGCAAGATACCGTTGCGCCCTTGGGCTCGGCGCCCATCCTGGAAGTGCGGGATTTGGTGACTCGATTCGATATCCGCAGCGGTATCTTGAATCGAGTCACTCGCCGCGTGCATGCGGTTGAAAAAGTCAGTTTCTCGCTTTATCCCGGAGAGACGCTGGCCCTGGTGGGCGAGTCCGGCTGCGGCAAGTCCACGACCGGCCGCTCATTGCTGAGGCTGGTGGACAGCCAGGGTGGCGAAATAATTTTCAACGGCAAACTGATCAATGGCTTGGCAGGAGCCGACCTGCAGCACCTACGGCGCGATATCCAGTTTATATTCCAGGATCCCTATGCATCGCTTGATCCGCGTATCACCGTTGGTTATTCGATCATGGAACCGCTGCTGATTCATCGGGTGATGTCAGGAAAAGAGGCTGAACAGCGCGTGTCTGATCTGCTGAAGCGCGTCGGCCTGCTGCCAGAGCATGCCCAACGCTATCCCCATGAATTTTCCGGCGGCCAGCGTCAGCGTATCTGCATCGCCAGGGCCCTGGCGCTGAATCCCAAAGTGGTGATTGCCGACGAGTCGGTATCGGCGCTGGATGTGTCTATCCAGGCGCAAATTATTAACCTGATGCTCGATCTGCAGCGCGAGTTGGGCATTGCTTTTCTATTTATTTCTCATGATATGGCGGTGGTGGAGCGTATCAGCCATCGAGTCGCGGTGATGTATCTGGGCCAGATTGTAGAAATCGGCCCGCGCCGCCAGCTGTTTGATAACCCCCAACATCCCTATACCCGAAAACTGATGTCTGCCGTGCCGGTCGCTGACCCGCTGCGGCGGCATCGCGAAATGGCATTACAGCTAGATGAAATACCCAGCCCCGTCCGGGCGCTGGGCAATGAGCCCATTGTCGCGCCGCTCGTTCAGGTCGGGGAGGGGCACTATGTCGCCCGTCATCCGGTCGGCGGCGCCTATTGAACGGTTATTCATGGAGAGTGTAGCGATATGATGCAGAAGAATAGTAAGCGTAACTGGTTAATTGCCACCGCAGTAGTGACCTCATTTGCCGCTGTGCCGGCCTGGGCCGCCAAGGATGCGGTTATCGCCGTCAATTCAAACTTCACCAGCCTCGACCCTTATGATGCCAATGATACCTTGTCGCAGGCGGTGGCTAAATCCTTCTACCAAGGATTGTTCGGCTTTGATAAGGATATGAAGCAAATCAATGTGCTGGCTGAAAGCTATGAGGCCAGCCCGGACGGGCTAACCTATACCATCAAGGTTCATCAGGGCGTTAAGTTCCAGGACGGCACCGATTTCAATGCCGAAGCGGTAAAGGTCAACCTGGATCGGGCCAGCAACCCGGATAACCGGCTGAAACGATATAACCTGTTCAAAATGATCGATAAAACCGAGGTCGTCGATCCCTATACGGTTAAAATAACCCTCAAACAGCCATTCTCCGCCTTCCTTAACAACCTGGCTCATCCGGCGGCGGCGATCATTTCACCGGCAGCGTTGAAAAAATATGGTAAGGAAATCGGCTTCCATCCGGTCGGTACCGGCCCTTATGAACTTGAAACCTGGAATCAGACCGATTTCGTCAAGGTAAAACGTTTTGATGGCTACTGGCAGCAAGACGCAGCCAAGCTCGACAGCATCACCTGGCGACCCGTGGTAGACAACAATACCCGCGCCGCTATGCTGCAGACCGGCGAGGCGAATGCCGCCTATCCGATCCCCTACGAGCAGGCCAAAGTGCTGGAGAAAAACAGTAAAATCGATCTGGTCGCGGCCCCATCGATTCTCCAACGGTATATCAGCTTTAACGTGACGCAAAAACCGTTCGATAATCTTAAAGTGCGCCAGGCGATTAACTATGCCATCAATAAAGAAGCGCTGGTCAAGGTCGCCTTTGCCGGCTATGCCGAACCAGCTCAGGGCCCGGTGCCGCAGGGTATCGACTATGCGGTGAAATACCAGCCCTGGCCTTATGATCCGGCCAAGGCGCGTGAGCTGTTGAAAGAAGCCGGCTACCCGAACGGTTTCACCACCACGCTATGGTCTTCCCATAATCACAGTACCGCGCAGAAAGTGCTGCAGTTCACCCAGCAACAGTTGGCCCAGGTCGGTATCAAGGTCACGGTTCTGGCGATGGATGCCGGTCAGCGCGCCGCCGAAGTTGAAGCCAAGGGGGTAAAAGAGACCGGAGTTAGACTGTTCTATACCGGCTGGTCAGCCTCCACCGGGGAGGCCGATTGGGCGCTGACGCCGCTGTTTGCCAGCCAGTCAGCACCGCCGGCGCTGTTTAACACCGCTTTTTACAGCAATCCACAGGTCGATAAAGATCTGGCCGATGCGCTGAAAACCACTGACCGGGCCGAAAAAACCCGTCTGTATAAAGATGCGCAGGACAAAATCTGGGCAGATGCCCCTTGGGCGTTCCTGGCTACCGAGAAATTACTGTATGCCCATGGTAAGAGCCTGACCGGCTTCTATGTGATGCCGGATACGTCGTTTGAATTCTCGCAGATTGACCTTAAATAACTCAGACCACGATGCTGAATTATTTTATCAAACGGCTGTTGGGGCTTGTTCCGACGCTGCTGATCGTCGCGGTACTGGTGTTTATGTTTGTACACCTGTTGCCCGGCGATCCGGCCCGCCTGGCGGCGGGACCGGAGGCGGATGCGTCAGTTATAGCGCTTATACGCCAGGATTTGGGGCTGGACCGGCCCCTGCCTGAGCAATTTGTTCATTTTATCGTTAATGCGCTACAGGGGGATTTCGGAAATTCATTGATTTCCAAGCGGCCGGTCAGCAGTGAAATCGCTTCCCGCTTCATGCCTACCCTGTGGCTTACCCTGTCCAGCATGATCTGGTCGGTGATTTTTGGCATGGCGCTGGGGATTATCTCGGCGGTATGGCGTAATCGCTGGCCCGATCGACTGGGAATGACGCTTGCCGTTTCGGGGATTTCCTTTCCGGCCTTTGCCCTGGGGATCCTGCTGATGCAGGTTTTCTCGGTTCAGCTTGGTTGGCTGCCGACAGTTGGAGCGGACACCCCCAGTCACTATCTACTGCCCTCTATAACCTTGGGAGCTGCGGTGGCGGCCATCATGGCGCGCTTTACCCGGGCCTCCTTTATCGAGGTTATGCAGGAAGATTATATGCGCACCGCTCGCGCCAAGGGCGTGCAGGAAAGCCGGGTCATCATCAAGCATGGCCTGCGCAACGCCATGATCCCGGTGATTACCATGATGGGACTGCAGTTTGGCTTTCTGCTGGGCGGGTCTATTGTGGTTGAGGTGGTGTTCAACTGGCCTGGCCTCGGCCGGTTGCTGGTGGACTCGGTCACCATGCGTGATTACCCGGTGATTCAGGCGGAAGTATTGCTGTTTTCACTGGAGTTTATCGTCATCAATTTGCTGGTGGATATGCTTTATGCCGCCATCAATCCTTCAATTCGATACAAGTAAGGAAGCGTGATGAAATTCTGGCGCAGAGAGGCGGCGATGGCGGCGATGCCGGTAATTGATCCGCATCGCGTGCGTACGCCCTGGCGTGAATTCTGGCGGCGATTCAAGCGGCAGCCGCTAGGCATGGCGGCAGGGGCATTTGTTATTCTGCTGATCGCGGCGGCTTTGCTGGCACCTTGGCTGGTGCCGTTCGATGCTGAAAACTATTTTGACTATGATCGGCTGAATGAAGGCCCGTCGCTGGTTCACTGGCTGGGTGTTGACTCGCTGGGGCGGGATATTTTCAGCCGTATCCTGATGGGCACCCGCATTTCCCTCGCCGCCGGCGTCTTTTCGGTCATACTCGGGATGGCGGTCGGCATCGTGCTGGGTCTGGTGGCGGGGTACTATGAAGGCTGGTGGGATCGTATCATCATGCGTATCTGCGACGTACTGTTCGCTTTCCCCGGTATCCTGCTGGCCATTGCGGTGGTGGCGATCATGGGGTCAGGCATGTCGAATGTGATTATTGCGGTGGCCATTTTCAGTATTCCGGCTTTCGCCAGGCTGGTGCGCGGCAATACCCTGGTACTTAAACACCAGACCTATATCGAATCGGCCAAAAGCATTGGCGCGCCTGACCGGACGATTATCTTCCGACATATCCTGCCCGGTACCCTGTCATCGATCGTGGTGTATTTTACCCTGCGTATCGGTACATCGATTATCACCGCTGCCAGTCTGTCATTTCTCGGATTGGGCGCACAGCCGCCAACGCCGGAATGGGGCGCTATGCTGAATGAAGCGCGCGCCGATATGGTCATTGCTCCGCATGTGGCCATTATGCCCAGCCTGGCGATATTTTTAACGGTGCTTGCTTTCAACCTGTTGGGCGACGGTCTGCGCGACGCCCTGGATCCGAAACTGAAGCATTAAGCCTTCAAAGTGGCATCACAGTGTTATCGGCTGCGATGCCTGCCCACCCCGACTACTTACCGTCCCAGGCATCAATAAGCGAAGCCCGTATTTTCAGTTTCCCCTGATTATCGGTCTTGAAGTACTGTTTGGACATCCCTCCTTCCCAATCACCATAGGAGGGATTAGGCAATACGATATATTTACGTCCGAATTCACGCTGATGGCGATTGACGAAATCGCGACGCTGCGTGTTCAGCTTATGATAATTTTCGCTGCTGAAATCATTCAGGTTATCGCCGACAAACACCACGATGTCATATCCCTGTTGTTCTACCGCGTTAAAACGCTGTTGTTTATCAGAGTTGCCGTTAATCGGTTTAAGCAGCAGAGTTTTACTGCTGACATCGGCGAATCCCAGGGCCTGCAGATTATCCAGCGTCGCGGTATAATCCTGCTGAGATCGATTGGAAACATAAAATATTTGCCCGCCATGATCTTTGATGAAATGAGAGAAGGAGACTGCTCCAGGCAGTGCCTTGGCTTCCCTGGCCTGGGTCCACTGGCTCCAGGTATCATCGGCAAACGGCTGGTTGCGCACGATTTGCCAGCCAGCATAAGCGCTGTTGTCTATCATCGTTTCATCCAGATCGACCACCACCGCTTTTTTCAGTCCGGGGCGTGCGTTGGCTGAAATAAACGCCGATTCTGCGGCGTTAAACGCCTGATATGCCAAGGCGCTAATCTCACCTGATTGCTGCATCCAGTTAACCGCTAGCACGGCTTGTTGGGAGAGTTTTGCCTGGCTGTTATCAGGGGAAACCGTCTGGTAATGCGGGGCGCAGGCGCCCAGCAGCAGGCTGAGGGCGATAACGGACAGGCGGCCGGAATACTTTTGCATATTGACTCCTTAGGGGAAACCACCGTGAACCGAAAATCGGTTCAAAGTTGCCATATTAAATAATAAATATGTTAATCAATTAATAACATGCAATTAATTAATAACAAAAGTTTAATATCTGCTGGCATCAAATCCGCTTTGTCAGAAAATGTAAAAGCCGTCTCGGCCGTTCGCATATCTGCTTATCCATTCCTACGCTTAGAAGGGTCTTTAAGGAGGGATACAGATGCGCTGGATCACACCCCTGATTTTTACGCTCGGCATGACCATCGCCGCAGCCCCGTCCGTCGCCGCTGAACCGGCGGCCGATGCCCGGAAAGTCCAGGTTGCGGTGTTGGTGGAAGGATTGGAAAATCCTTGGTCGCTGGCTTTCTTGCCCGGTACGCCGGCCATGCTTATTACCGAACGTCCAGGCAAACTGCGTCTGTGGCAGCCGGGGCAGAAGGTATCTGAACCGATCGAGGGGACGCCGGAAGTTTATCATCATGGTCAGGGCGGGTTATTTGATGTGGTGCTCGCGCCCGACTTTGAGCAGTCCCGCCGGATTTATCTTAGCTATGCCGAAAAAGGCGAAGGAGAAGAGGGGGCGGGTACCGCGGTAGGGTTCGGCAGGTTATCCGAAGACCACCGGCGGCTGAGTGATTTCAAGGTTATTTTTCGCCAGCGGCCTAAGCTATCATCGGGTGAGCATTTTGGCGGACGGCTGGCCTTTGATCGCCAGGGTATGCTGTATATTGCCCTGGGTGAAAATAACCGTCGGCCGACTGCGCAACAGCTGAACAAACATCAGGGCAAAATTGTGCGCCTTACCGCGGCAGGTGAAGTGCCGCCTGATAATCCGTTCGTCAACGATGAGAATGCCCGGCCTGAGATCTGGTCATACGGTATCCGTAATCCGCAGGGTTTGGCGGTCAACCCCTGGACCGGCGATATCTGGGAGAATGAGCATGGTCCGCGCGGCGGTGATGAGATAAATATCATTGCCCGCGGCGCTAACTATGGCTGGCCGATTGCCACTTATGGTATCAATTATTCCGGGCTCAAAATTCCCGAAGCCAAGGGCGAAATTGTTGAAGGCACCCGGCAGCCGGCCTGGTTCTGGCAACGCTCGCCCGCGGTCAGCGGGATGGCATTTTACGATGCCGATCGTTTTGGCGAATGGCGGCATTCGGTGTTTATCGGTGCGCTGAAGCAGAAAGTGTTGCTGCGTATGACCCTGGACGGCGATAAGGTGACTGGGGAACAGCGGCTGCTGGCCGATCGGAATGAGCGTATTCGAGATGTCCGAGTCGGCCCGGATGGTTACGTTTATGTACTGACGGATGAAAGCGACGGCAAATTATTAAAAGTGGGCCTGGCTACTCCCGGGGCGTAGAAACCGTTGGCAGCGCGCGGGGCAAGCCGTGCCCCCGCGCCTGACAAGATAATTACGACAAGGGCAGCATCACCCGGGTTTTAAATGCGGTTCGGCTGCTGACGCCGTCGTACCATTCCTGGAACCGGCCGCGTGGCTTGCGTTCGATAGCCAAGCTAAACCAGTTATAGGCCAGGCAGCCCATCGATATATCGCCGATGCCGAAATCGTTGCCGGAAAACCAGCTTTTTTTCTCCAGCGCGGTTTCAGCGATATCAAGCAGCCGTTCACATGCTTCGATGCCGGCGGCTACCGCTGCGCTATCGCGAAGCTTGGCCGGGGTCCTGACCAGATTGATAAAAACCGGCGTCAGGGCTGGCGCCAGTGAGGAGAGCGTCCAATCCATCCATTTCTCTGACTGGGCGCGGGTAGCGGCATCGTTCAACAGCCAGGTATCCTGGCCAAATCGGGCGGCGATATAGCGCACGATGGTATTGGACTCCCACAGCACCAGATCATTTTCATCATCTTGCATGCAAGGCACCAGTCCATTCGGATTCAATGATAAAAATAACGGTTCTTTAATTTTGCCGTACTGCCCACCGGCCTGTATTAAATTAAAGGCTAAATCCAGTTCGGCCGCGCACCATAATACTTTTTTTACATTAGTTGAGTTTTCACGACCCCAAATAGTTAACATTCACGCCTCATTCGATAAAAAAACCGCTAAAAATTAGCTATAGCTGGATTATACGCTTTTATATAGGCTAAAAGCGTATTAATCGCTTTTTGCAACGCGATTAAACAGATTTTTATTTCAAAAAAAATACATTATCAAATATTCACCATTATCCTGATGATAAGTATGATTTAATCATTAGGTTATGTTGCAGTGTGAAACTGCCTTTTGCCTACAGGAAAGTGTAAATCATGATATTAACTCATACGGCCCGTGGACTGCTGGCTGCCGGTCTTATTGCCTTCGGTTTGCAAATAGCTCAGGCTCAGGACGATGCCAAAACAATCGTGTTCGGCGTAGCGCCCGGCCCTTATGGCGATATGGTCAATCAGGCTATCAAGCCTGAACTGACCAAGAAAGGCTATAAAGTGGTGGTCAGGGAATTCAGTGATTATGTACAGCCGAATATGGCGCTGGCCAATGGCAGCATTGACGCCAATCTGTTCCAGCACACGCTGTATCTTGAGAAGTTCGCTGCGGATAAAAACCTCAAAGTCAGCGGCTTGATTATTGTGCCAACCGCAAGCATGGGTTTTTATTCCCGCAAATTAACCGCCATTAATCAGTTGAAAAAAGGCGATGTCGTCACTCTTTCCAATGATCCTACCAATCTGGCGCGCGGTCTGCGCTTTCTGGCAACGCTTGGGCTGATAAGCATCAAGCCCGATATCGACCCGACCAAAGCGTCCGAGCGCGACATTGCCGAGAATCCTCGCGGGATCGTGTTTAAACCGCTGGAAGCCGCCCAATTGCCGCGCACCCTTGACAGCGCTAGCGGCGCACTGGTCAACGGTAATTTTGCTTTTGCCGCCGGGCTAAAACTGTCTTCTGCACTGGCGCTGGAAACGCTTGATGAAAACCTGAAGAACGTTATTGCCGTGCGCACCGCAGACCTGAACCAACCCTTTGTCAAAGATATCAAGGCTGCCGTTGAATCGCCGGCGTATGCGGCGGTGATAAATGAGCCTAGCTCCGTATTCAGCCAATTCCAAAAACCCGCCTGGATGCAGGAAGCGGCCGCACCGGCCAAGCCTTAGTATCAGCCAGCCGCCCGCCAGGGCGGCAGTATGTAAATGACGTTTTCCAGGAGTTTGTGGGTCATGATTGAGTTACAAAAGATCTGTGTTGCTTTTCACCAAGGAAAGCAGCAGGGCTCTCTCGCGGTTGATGATGTCAGCCTTGCTATCAGCCAGGGTGAAGTTTACGGCATCGTCGGCGCCAGCGGCGCAGGCAAAAGCACCTTGTTGCGCACCATCAATCTACTGCAGCGGCCGACCGCGGGTACCGTAAAAGTCAATGGCGTTGCGGTAAGCGGCCTCACCGGTCGGGCGCTGCGTCAACAGCGACAGAAAATCGGTATGATTTTCCAGCATTTCAATCTGATGCATACCCGCACCGTTGCTGCCAATGTGGCTTTCAGCCTGCGCGCTGCCGGTAAATCAACCGCTGATATCGCCAGGAGAGTGCCGGAAATCCTGGCGCTGGTGGGACTGGCTGACAAAGCTGATGCCTATCCGGCTCAGCTCAGCGGCGGTCAGAAACAGCGTGTCGGTATCGCCCGCGCCATTGCCAATCAACCCGAGGTACTGCTGTGCGATGAGCCGACATCCGCGCTGGACCTTGATACATCCAGCGCCATTCTGCAGTTGCTTAAAGAGATTAACGCCCGTCTGGGAATAACCATCGTGCTTATTTCGCATGAGATGGCAGTGATAAAGTCCATTTGCGATCGGGTGGCGGTCATGAGCCGAGGCAGGGTGGTTGAAGAGGGCGATGTGTTCGATATTTTTGCCAACCCACGGCATGAATTTACCCGCCAACTGGTATCCCACACCTTGAACCTGGAGTTGCCTGCACGCCTGATGCAGGATTTGCAGGGAACCTTGCTGAAAATACTGTTTATCGGCCCCTCCGCCGAACAGCCGGTGCTGTCTGATGTCGCCACCCGCTTTGGCGTCTCGGTCAACATTCTTCATGGCAAAATTGAATATATCGGGTCGCGCGCACTCGGCTTATTGGTGGCCTTACTCACTCATCCGGATACCCCGGAGCGTATCACTGAAGCAGTGAACTATATCCGGGACAACACCGCTCGTGTGGAGGTACTGCATGGCTGATTTATGGCTTGATCTGGTGGCTGCCTTTGGCGAAACTTTTCAAATGGTAGGCATCGCCACGCTGTTTTCCATCATCGGCGGTCTGCCGCTGGGGTTCCTGATTTACGTTACCAGCCGTCACCTGTTCTGGCAAAACCGGTTTATTTACCTCACTGGCAGTATTTTGGTTAATATCATCCGCTCAATCCCCTTCGTTATCCTGTTGGTGATGCTGCTGCCGCTGACGCAATATCTGCTGGGCAACACCATTGGACCGATTGCCGCATCCGTACCGCTTTCGGTAGCGGCGATTGCTTTTTATGCCCGGCTGGTGGACGGCGCGCTGCGTGAAGTCGACCCCGGGATTATCGAAGCGGCAAAAGCCTTTGGCGCCAGTCCGCTGCGGATCATCTGTACCGTATTGCTGCCGGAAGCCATGGCCGGGCTGCTGCGCGGCCTGACTATTACCTTGGTGAGCTTGATTGGCTATTCCGCCATGGCAGGTATTGTCGGCGGCGGCGGGGTAGGCGATCTGGCGATTCGCTTTGGCTATTACCGCTATGAAACCAATGTCATGATCATCACCGTGGTGGCGCTTATTATTCTGGTACAGATCGTTCAGGTACTGGGCGATTGGCTGGCACAGCGTGCCGACCGGCGTGGACGTGGTTGACGATTCTGGAGGCGGGTTTCAGGCCTGCCTCAAGTGATAAAACCGAAAAAAGTGGAAAAATGCGTGTAATCCGGCAAAGTTGATTTGTGTCTAAAACAGATAAATCGTTAAGATATGAAACAAACCTGCTGACTTCAGATTTGAATCAGGTCGTTACACTCAATCCGCTACCGTGAGTAACGCGGTAACCATCACCGAATGGATACTCTGGCCACGTCATGAAGAAAACTCTGTCTTATACCAAGAACATCGTGCTCTCCGCTGGCACCCTAATCATCTTCACCACTCTGGGCGCAAGGGCTGACACACCGCCGGCCGCTCCACAGATTGATGCAAAAGCATTTATCCTGATCGACTATCAGAGCGGCAAGGTCCTGGCCGAGTCGAATGCCGACCAGCGTCTTGATCCGGCCAGCCTGACCAAGATCATGTCCAGCTATGTCATCGGTCAGGCGCTTAAAGTCGGCAAAATACACTCAGAGGATCAGGTCACTATCGGCAAAGATGCCTGGGCGACCGGCAATCCGGTGCTGCGCGGGTCGTCGTTGATGTTCCTCAAGCCAGGCGAGCAGGTCGTTTTGTCCCAGTTGAATAAAGGCATGGTCATCCAGTCCGGTAATGATGCCAGTATTGCACTGGCCGACTATGTCGCCGGCAGCCAGGATGCCTTTGTTAGCCTGATGAACCAATATGCCAAAGCGCTCGGGTTGGCCAATACCCATTTCCTCACGGTGCACGGCCTGGATGCCGAAGGCCAATACAGTACTGCTCGTGATATGGCCCTGCTTAGTCAGGCGCTGATCCGTGACGTGCCGGATGAATACGCTATTCATAAGGAAAAAGAGTTTACCTATAACCGCATCAAGCAGCCGAACCGCAATCGCCTGCTGTGGAACGGTAATCTGCAGGTCGACGGTGTTAAAACCGGCTATACCGACGGTGCGGGCCATAACCTGGTGGCTTCGGCGACCGACAACGGCATGCGGTTGATATCAGTGGTGCTCGGCGCGCCCACTGACGGCGTACGCTTTCGTGAAAGCGAAAAACTGCTGACCTGGGGTTTTCGTTTTTATGAGACGGTAACGCCAATCACCACCGATCGTGCTTTTACCCGTCAGAAAGTTTGGTTTGGCGATGCCGGCGAGGTCAATCTTGGGGTTGCCAAGAATGCGGCCGTCACACTGCCCAAAGGGCAACTGAAGAATTTGAAGGCCACCTTCACCCTGACTTCACCCCAGCTTGAGGCGCCACTGGCCTTGCATCAACAGGTGGGAACCATCGATTTTATGCTGGATGGCAAAGTGATTGAACAACGCCCGCTGGTGGTAATGGAAGCGGTAGAGAAAGGGAATTTTATCGGCAACATCTGGGATTGGATTGTATTAAAGGTAAAAGGACTGTTTGCTTCCGTTTGGGGTTAAACCAGAGCACCGGCGGATGCCGGTGCTTCAGTATATTCAACCCAGCAGCTTATACACAATGGCGCTCATCGCAACCAGGCCCATCAGCCAGACAAAGTAGTTACTGGCGACACCACGGTATTTCGCCATGGCCGGTACTTTGCTAATGGCATACATCGGCATCAGGAACAGCAGCATGGCGATGATTGGCCCGCCCAGGGTCTCTATCATGCCGAGAATGCTGGGATTAAGCGTAGCCACCGCCCATGAGGTTACCAACATGAACAGGGCCGTCAGTTTGTTGAGCAAACCGGCGCTCGGTTTCTTGCCATTTCTCTCCAGCGCGCTGGATATCAAGCCGGTAAAGCCTTCACTGGCGCCCAGATAATGGCCCAGAAACGATTTTGTGATGGCGACGAAAGCGATTATCGGCGCCAGCAGGGCGATGTACGGGTTGTCAAAATGGTTGGCCAGGTAGGAAAGAATAGAGATATTCTGTGCTTTGGCCTCAGCCAGGCTCGCAGGGGACAGACTCAGTACACAGCTGAACACGAAGAACATCACGGTCAGCACCATCATCAGATGGCTCACTGCCAGGATAGCGGAACATTTCTTCTCGGCCTGCGGGCCGTATTCATCACGTTTAGACATGGCGAAAGAGGAAATGATCGGCGAATGGTTGAATGAGAACACCATTACCGGCACCGCCAGCCACAGGACGCTGATAAGGCTGTTGCCCTCGTCTGCACCGGCAACCAGCGGGGCATCAAAAATCGCCGTCGTCCAGTAAGGCACCAGATAGAGCGCCAGGAATACCAGTACGGCGACAAAGGGGAACACCAGCATGCTCATGACTTTGACGATGACATCCCGGCCAAGGCTGATGATTGCCATCAGGCCGACAATCAGCACCAGCGCCAGCAGCGCGCGCGGCGGTGCCTGGCTACCCAATTGATGCGTTATGAAACTTTCAACGGTATTGGTGATGGCGACGCTGTAGACCAGCAGAATCGGATAAATTGCCATGAAGTAAAGAAAGGTGATCGCTTTACCTATTTTTTTGCCGAAATGCTCGCTGACCACATCGGTGATATCTTTACTTTCCAGGCTGCCTGATAATACAAACCGCGTCATGCCCCGGTGTGAATAATAGGTCATCGGAAAAGCCAGCACCGCCATTATCAGCAGCGGCAGCAACCCGCCGATGCCGGCATTGATTGGCAAAAACAACACGCCTGCGCCGATCGCCGTTCCGTAAAGCCCCAGCATCCAGACCATATCCGAATTGAGCCAGGTTCGCCCTGTTGCCGCTTTGGTTGCGGGGCAGGTGTTTGAATGAGCGTTATCCATTAAATCTCCGAAGCACATAGGTGTTTGCAGGCTTTAGCCATGAACATTGTTTATCTTTTCACCGCTTTTGATCTACAAGCGCGAGTTATGGCAGTTATGATTATTTTATGACCTTATTCAGTTCCAAGATAAGATCGACTGCAATCATAAAGATTTTACAGACAAGATTCATGTTTAAATTTGATTTTTTTGACAGAGATAACTTAATTATGAATTATCGCTTCAAGTAATAAAAGTGCCAATTAATAAGGGTAACGTGATTCACTCATCAGTTGAGTTAAATTTATGCAGAAGATCAGGCAAGGTAAATAAGAAGATAACTCATTAAATTTAAACAATAAAATTAATATCATATCGGTTGATAAAAATACTGAATGTTTGGCGTCGGGTAATGTCGCCGCTTTAGAATATTCAGTAAACATTTTGATAGGTGATCTATATACCTTACTGGGTGAAATAACATGCGTTACTGTGTATGAAGTTGTAATACCACGCCATGTGGTATTAAACCTAACACGTGTATATTAACTGAAAATTAATGCAATTTTGACGGGCTGATAATCATATGTTCGATGGCCTGGGCTAATAGGTAATACTATCAGCAATAATTGACAGCACGTTTAGCGCATAAAAAATGCAAACACCCAAGGCTGCAAGGAAGGAGCAATCATGCGGTGAGTGATGAAGCCAGCAGTATACTGCGGTGAACGTGGGGGCAGCGGATCAACCGATCATGGCGGGCGTAAGGACAGTGAGACAATAAAAAACCCGAACGTCTTGAACCTAAAAGGCGGGACGGTCGGGCTCCTCAATATGGGGACTTCAAAGAAAAGCAGTGGCGTAAATTCAGACTCTCACCCACAAAAAAAGTTCTGAGGGTGTTAAAAAAAATGTGTTTTTTTATGCTGTTGTTTGAGCAGACGCGCCAGGTAAACCGAACTGGATGAATTTATCGCTGAGTAATGGCTGCTTTTAATGCAATGATTAAAAATATTATTGGAAAAGATTTAACAAATAACACCGTCATCAGGCATGCCAGTGTAAGCCGGGCGCGGTCTGCAGCCAGAAGGGGATGATTAAAAAACTGCTGATGAATGACTGGCTTGTAAGATTAAATATAAGGCAGCTCAATGATTAATTTTTAGCTGGCCGCCGTGTGTATCATGAAATGTCATGGCTAATTAACAATTCAGCGACTTTTGCACTGCGGTCTCATAACCTATCTGTTACCAGCAACGTCTTGATATAAATAACTTTATAAAGTAACTTTACCCTCATGGGTATCTTGTCGCCTGTTGCTGGAGCTTAACCGGCAGTGGCCTATTTGCTGTGGGCAATGGTTTGTTCTGGCTAATCGGGCATAACGTCACCGCTTATTTGCCTGCTTTTTTTCATCGTCATATGTCAGAAGCAGGGACCAGCGATATTTATTTATTCTCATTTTTATTCTTTACATCATGTTACGACGAACTGCAGGCCAATGTAAGTATCGGTAATAATGAGGGGCGCTTATCACCATGATTAAACGACGTAATGCAGGCATCATCAGTTCTGCTGTACTTTTTGTGCTGGTATTCATCAGCCAGAAGAGTGGCCTCGCCCAATGGGATAACGCTGCTGCCACCGGTGCCGAATTAGGCTTGCTGCTGTTTATTCTGCCGGGCATGGCTGGAAGCATGCTGTCGGCGGAGCAGGGCGTCATCGGACCGATGTTGGGCGCCCTTTGCGCTACCCCCCTGTGCCTGTTGATGTTTTATCTGGCTCAGAGCGTGAACTATACGCTGTGGCATCAGTTGGCCTACCTGCTGAGCGCGGTATTTTGGTGCGGTTTTGGTGCCTTAAGCAGCTATTTTATCGTCAGGGTATTTAAACGTCCACTGCATTAGTTTGGCCCAGCGACCACAGACCAGCACTTGTTGGGAAGTGAACATCCGCACTAGAGGGTAAAAGTGGATGAGGAAAAGCGCAACGCCTTTGAAAAAAAGCGCAATGCCTTTGAAAAAAAGCGCAGCGCCTTGAGGAAAAGCGCAACGCCCTTTAAGGACACACCGGCCCTGAAAAGAGCGCTGCGGGCAGTAGCCATTTTATGCCTGATACAGGCTTAGATTTTCACGGGCGTAGGCTTCAAAGTCGGTATAACCACCTACATGTACCTGATCGAGAAAAATTTGCGGAACCGTCTCTACCGGCTTTCCTACCGTTTTGGACAGGTCGGCTTTGGAAATGCCTTCAGCATGGATATCAACGTAGCGGAAGGTAAAGTCATCCCGTTCAACAGTCAGTTTTTCAGCCAGCTCTTTAGCGCGCACACAATAAGGACAGCCCGGACGCCCGAAAATGACAGCAAACATAGTTACTCCTTTACACATGAATGTGAACCAATGAAACGACATGCAACTTATTATTCGTCTCTTGTTTAGCCTCACTATGCCTGCTGATAAGCAGAAAAAAAAGCAGATTATCCCTTTCGCTGTCATTCCCTGGGGCTATCAGCCTGCTGAACCGGTAGGGTAATCGCGGATACTGACCCCTTGGGCAGCAAAATACTCGACCGAACCGCACCTGCGGATTATTATAACTGTCCCTCAGTATGAGCATGCTCGAGCTACCCGTGAAAATTGCCCTGTTATCCCGTGACGGTTCGCTGTATTCCTGCCGCAAATTGCGCGAAGCCGCAGAGCTTCGTCATCATAGGGTGGATATTATTGATCCGCTTTCCTGCTATATGAATGTCAACTGCGACGCACCTTCTATCCATTATCGTGGTCAGCAGTTAGCCCATTATGATGCCGTCATTCCACGTATTGGTTCAGCCATCACTTTTTTTGGTACCGCCGTGCTGAGGCAATTTGAAATTCAGGGCAGTTTTGTTCTGAACGATTCCGCCGCGATTGCCCGTGCCCGCGACAAACTGCATTCCCTCCAGTTAATGGCACGCCAGGGGATCGGTCTGCCGGTGACCGGGTTTGCTGATTCACCGGATGATACCCGCGATTTGATTGATATGGTCGGTGGAGCGCCTCTGGTGGTCAAGCTGGTAGAAGGCACCCAGGGCATTGGGGTGGTGCTGGCGGAAACCCGCCAGGCGGCCGAGAGCGTCATTGATGCATTCCGGGGCCTCAAGGCCCAGTTCCTGGTCCAGGAATACATTCGCGAAGCCAGGGGCAAAGACATACGTTGTCTGGTTATCGGCGACCGGGTAGTGGCGACCATTGAGCGTCAGGCCAAAGAAGGCGATTTTCGCTCCAATCTTCACCGAGGCGGTACCGCGCGTCACGTAGCCATCACAGTCAAAGAGCGCGATGTGGCCATCAGGGCAGCAAAAACTCTGGGCCTGCAGGTGGCGGGGGTAGATATTTTGCGCGCCGAACGGGGGCCGTTGGTGATGGAGGTCAATGCATCACCTGGACTAGAGGGTATTGAAACCACCACCGGGATTGATATTGCCGGCATGATGATTGCTTATATCGAACAGCAGCAATCCGTCAACAGTCCCGCAACGGCATAGTGAGCCAGCCAGGTAGCGCCGGTGAGGCGCTGAGGACCTGGCCTGCAGTCCCTGTCTCGGTTGCCAGTCCGTGCCTGGCTCGCCAGCGGCCGACAAGCATCTTCATGCCCTATCAATCCATTTTCGGATTATCCTCTGGACCAGCGGCTAAAACCTTTTTAGCGGATAGCAGATGCCCAGCTTCGGTTAAAAATCAATATGATGTCATCAGGACATCGCCCGCTTAGGCGACCGAAGTCAGAAAGGCAGCGAGATAATCACGCTTTCGGTCGAATTTTGCCATTTTTGGACGTAGCGCTGGCTTTTAATATTCCGTAAGCTATGGCCCGTTTGCTGGATTATTACTTAAAGGTTGGTGGTTATGGATTCACTGGTAGTCCCGGATCTGGATATCCTCCGGCGTTGGCTGGAAAAGTTGAGTCTGTCGTTTTTCGAGTGCGATTCCTGTCAGGCATTGCATCTGCCGCATATGCAGAATTTCGACGGCATTTTCGATGCCAAAATTGATTTGATCGATAATGTCATCCTGTTTTCGGCATTGGCTGAAGTGCGGCCTACCGCGCTTATCGGCCTGGTGGGCGACTTGAGTCAGATCAATGCCAGTTCGCTGACTGTCAAGGCATTCATCGATATCCAGGATGATAACCTGCCAAAACTGGTTGCCTGTCAGGCATTAAGCATTGAAGTCGGCGTGACTTTCAGCCAGTTCCGCCATTTTATGACGCAGGCAGAAGAGCAGATTTCAATGCTGATTGTCGAGGCCCGGGCCAATGATTTGTTATTCCTCGGGGATGAAGAAGAGCCGACCACCGCTAAAATGTCGGTCCCGGTCATCCATTAACGGCTTACCGGCGGTTTCAAATCTGGTTGAATGTCCGGCGTGAGGCATTGCCGCGTCATATGCTGTCTTATGGCCAAACTCACCCTATATCCTCCGCTCCTATCGCTCCCGTTGCCGGAATTATTCCGCTATAAATGAATTATTAGTCAATTAAGACCGTTTTGACGCTTGCCGCTGGCGTCGCCAGCCGGCTGCGGTTATGCTTCTGTTTCTGCACAGAGCACGGGAAATGAACGTCGTCAATCGACCCCATTTTCAAGCTGAACCCAGTGAATAATATTTCAGGGTGCCGCCATCGGCTGCTGCGCTTGTTAAAGCGTCGTGTATCGGTTGAGGATACACAATTACCGCTAATTGATAACCGTGTTCTGGAGGAATGAACGGATGTTCACCCAACGTAAAAAATGGCTTTCGGCTGTTGTCAGTGGCTTATTGATGGCCGCGTCCGTCAACGCTTTGGCGGCAGATAAGACACTGCATGTGTATAACTGGTCAGATTATATTGCACCTAATACCGTTCCTGATTTTGAAAAGCAGACCGGTATTAAAGTGGTCTATGACGTTTTCGATTCCAACGAAGTGCTGGAAGGGAAACTGATGGCCGGCAGTACCGGTTTCGATATTGTGGTCCCTTCTGCCAGTTTCCTGGAGCGCCAATTAAGCGCCGGTGTCTTCCAGCCGCTGGATAAAGCCAAATTGCCTAACTATAAAAATCTCGATCCGGAATTGCTCAAGCTTATCAGCCAGCATGATCCTGATAACAAATATGCTATTCCTTATATGTGGGCCACCACCGGCATCGGCTACAACGTGGAGAAAGTCAAAGCTGCGTTAGGCACCGATGCCCCGGTCAATAGCTGGGATTTGGTGCTGAAGCCGGAAAACCTCGAAAAGCTGAAAAGCTGCGGCGTCTCTTTCCTCGATGCACCTACCGAGATTTACGCTACGGTGCTGAATTATCTGGGTAAAGATCCCAATAGCAGTAACGCCGAAGACTACAGCGGCGCCGCCAATGATTTACTGCTTAAGCTGCGGCCAAGTATCCGTTATTTCCATTCGTCCCAGTACATCAATGATCTGGCTAATGGGGATACCTGCGTCGCGATCGGCTGGGCCGGCGATATCATGCAGGCGGCCAATCGCGCCAAAGAAGCTAAAAACGGCGTCAACATTGCCTACTCTATTCCCAAAGAGGGCGCACTGGCCTTTTTTGATGTGCTGGCCATTCCTGCCGATGCCAAAAATACCGAAGAAGCCTATCAGTTCATCAACTATCTGATGGAACCCAAGGTGATTGCGCAGGCCAGCGACCTGATTTATTACGCTAACGGCAATAAAGCCGCTACGCCTCTGGTCAGCGAAGAAGTGCGTAACAATCCAGGTATTTATCCTCCTGCCGATGTGCGCGCCAAACTGTTCACCCTCAAAGTGCAGCCGCCTAAAATTGACCGGGTGATTACCCGCTCCTGGACGAAGGTTAAAAGCGGTAAGTAATAGCAAACGGCGACGCCACAATCTACCCACAGGCGGCTGACAACCGCCTGTTATGCTTTTTCCAACTGCAGATTAACCCGGTTTGCGGGTAACTGATTAACGTTCCGGAGAGTGATGTCAGTGAACGATGCAATTTCCCGCCCCCCAGCCAAAAGCCAGAAAATGGTCACGCCATTACTGGAAATTCGCAACCTGACCAAAACTTTTGATGGCCAGTCAGCGGTCGATGATGTCAGCCTGACTATCTATAAAGGTGAAATGTTTGCGCTGTTGGGCGCTTCCGGTTGCGGAAAATCTACCCTGTTGAGAATGCTGGCGGGGTTTGAACCACCGACCCATGGACAGATTGTGCTGGATGGGCAGGACCTGTCGCATACTCCGCCTTATCAGCGTCCGATCAATATGATGTTTCAATCTTATGCGTTATTTCCCCACATGACCGTTGAGCAGAATATCGCCTTTGGTCTCAAGCAGGACAAACTGCCGCGGGCAGAGATAAAGCAAAGGGTCGAGGAAATGCTGGCCATGGTGCATATGCAGGAATATGCCGCCCGCAAGCCGCACCAGCTTTCAGGCGGGCAGCGTCAGCGCGTGGCATTGGCCAGAAGCCTGGCCAAACGTCCGAAACTGCTGCTGTTGGACGAACCCATGGGCGCGCTGGATAAGAAACTGCGCGACCGGATGCAGTTGGAAGTGGTCGACATCCTGGAGCGTGTCGGCGTAACCTGCGTCATGGTGACCCATGATCAGGAAGAGGCCATGACCATGGCCGGCAGGATTGCCATTATGAACCGGGGGAAATTCATTCAGATAGGCGAGCCTGAAGAGATTTACGAGCATCCCAACAGCCGCTTCAGCGCCGAGTTTATCGGCTCGGTCAATATGTTCGAGGGGCTGCTGGTGGAGCGCCATGACGATACGCTGGTGATCCAGAGCCCCGGCCTGCGACATCCTTTGCAGGTGAATTCCGATGTATCGGTGGTCGATGGCGTGCCGGTGCATGTCGCCCTGCGGCCGGAAAAAATCATGCTGTGCGAAGACATTCCCGAGGATGGCTATAACTTCGCCGTCGGCGAGGTTATCAATATTGCCTATCTGGGCGATCTTTCCATTTATCACGTGCGTCTGCACAGTGGACAAATGATAAGTGCTCAATTGCAGAATGCCCATCGTTTTCGCAAGGGCTCGCCGACCTGGGGAGATGAAGTGCGTCTTTGTTGGGATGCGGACAGCTGCGTGGTGTTGACGGTCTGATGCAAGGGGAAAAACCGATGTCTCTGCCTGCTGATGTAAAAGCGCCAACCGCTGCGGCGCCGGTGAAACAGATCCCGGGCTGGCTTACCCGGCTGCAGATGGCCCATGGACGCAAAGGCGTTATATTCCTGCCTTATGTGTGGTTGTTGCTGCTGTTTATGCTGCCCTTCCTGATTGTATTTAAAATAAGCCTGGCTGAAATGGCCCGGGCGATACCGCCCTATACCGATCTGGTCAGTTGGCTGGACGGTACACTGACTATTTCACTGAATCTGGGCAACTTTACCCAGTTGCTGGATGATCCTCTTTATGTCCAGGCTTATCTGCAATCGCTGCAGGTGGCGGCGGTCTCGACTTTTTTCTGCCTGCTTATCGGTTATCCGATGGCCTGGGCGGTGGCACACAGCAAGGCCTCAACGCGCAATATCCTGCTGCTGCTGGTTATCCTGCCCTCATGGACCTCTTTTCTTATCCGCGTCTATGCCTGGATGGGAATATTGAAGAATAATGGCGTACTGAACAATTTCCTGATGTGGCTCGGGGTCATTGATCAACCGCTGGTTATCCTGCACACCAACGTGGCGGTGTATATCGGCGTAGTCTATGCCTATCTGCCGTTCATGATCCTGCCGATTTATACCGCGCTTACCCGGCTGGACTACTCATTGGTGGAAGCCTCGCTTGATCTGGGCGCCAAGCCGGTCAAAACCTTTTTCCAGGTTATCGTGCCGCTGACCAAAGGCGGCATTATCGCCGGATCGATGCTGGTTTTCATCCCTGCGGTAGGCGAGTATGTTATCCCTGAGCTGCTCGGTGGGCCGGACAGTATCATGATAGGGCGGATCCTGTGGCAGGAGTTCTTTAACAACCGTGACTGGCCAGTAGCGTCAGCGGTGGCCATTATCATGCTGCTGCTGTTGGTTATCCCCATCATGTGGTTCCACAAGCATCAGAACAAAACCATCGGAGGTCATGCATGAACAATCTGCCGGTGGTTCGCTCTCCCTGGCGTCTGGTTATTCTGGCCCTGGGCTTCACCTTTTTATACGCGCCAATGCTGATGCTGGTGATTTATTCCTTTAACAGCTCCAAATTGGTGACCGTCTGGGCCGGTTGGTCCACGCGCTGGTATGGCGTCTTGTTCAACGACGACACCATGATCCGCGCAGTCACTCTCAGCCTGACGCTGGCGGCGGCTACCGCCACCATGGCGGTGATACTCGGTACCCTTGCTGCGGTAGTGGTGGTGCGCTTCGGCAAGTTTCGTGGCGCCAATGGTTTCGCCTTTATGCTGACCGCGCCGTTGGTGATGCCTGATGTGATCACCGGCCTGTCGCTGCTGCTGCTGTTTGTCGCCTTGGGACATGCGATTGGCTGGCCTGCGGAACGAGGCATGTTTACCATCTGGCTTGCCCATGTGACGTTCTGCACGGCCTATGTCGCCGTGGTGGTTAACTCGCGGCTGCGCGAACTGGATAAATCTCTTGAGGAAGCGGCGATGGATTTGGGCGCTACGCCGGTAAAGGTGTTCTTTATCATCACCCTACCGATGATCGCGCCGGCCATTATTTCCGGCTGGCTGCTGGCGTTTACCCTGTCGCTGGATGACCTGGTCATCGCCAGTTTTGTCGCCGGACCCGGGTCGACCACCTTACCGATGCTGGTGTTTTCAAGCGTAAGACTCGGCGTTAATCCGGAAATCAATGCCTTGGCCACTATCATACTCGGCATGGTCGGTTTGATCGGTCTTATCGCTTGGTGGCTGATGGCGAGGGCAGAAAAACAGCGACTGCGCGACCGACAGCGTGCTGCACGTGGCTGAATCTGATAAAGACTGCTAATCTTTAGCCTTAGGCCGCCGTTAGGTGGCTCCTTGGCAGGAGAGAGGCGCAATGTCGGAGATTTTCAGGGGTGTCGGCACCGGGATGGCGGGTCGTCAGGCCAGGACGCTGGACAAGGCGCGTCCACGAAAAGATGCGCCGGTTGCCGTGCTTATCAGCGGTATTGCCATCGTTGCCACCTGTTTTATCGATATTACACTGCTTATCACCACCCTTGGCGCTGACGGGCTGCGTGACTTCATCAATACCAGCAGCCGTTCATGGGACCTGACCTGCCTGTTTCTGGCCAGTCTGTCAGTGGTTTACTTTGAACTGCGTTCAGGCTTCGGCGTGATGAAAGGGTTTAACTGGTCGCGCTGGTGCTTTCTGGGTTGCCAGATAGCTTCCGCTGGTTACCTGTTTGTCGCCAGCTGGGGCGGATTCTACCCAGAGATGTATATGCTGGCGGGTAACAATACCGTTGAGATTTTCTATCAGCTGCTTTTGCATAAGCTACCTGATGTGGTGATCTTGGGTCTGCTGTTCATACCCTTATCCAGCCGACGTTTTTTTGAGATTCACCGGTGACCCTGGCTCAGGCCCGGTGCTATACTGTCCCTCCTTCATGCCGAGCAAAGCTATCCTTAACTGATGCACTGTGATTTATTCAACGCCGGCCGCTGCCGATCCTGTCAATGGCTAGACATCCCCTATGAGCAACAATTGCTGGATAAGCAACGCCATCTGTCCGGCCTGCTGGCTTTTTCCCCGGTAGACCAGTGGCTTGAACCGGTACATTCCGCCAGGCAGTCTTTCCGCAATAAAGCCAAGATGGTGGTGAGCGGCAGTGTCGAACGCCCGATATTTGGTATAGTCTCGCCTGATGGGACGCCGGCCGACCTCAGCAACTGTCCGCTTTATCCGGCAAGTTTTGCTGCTGTTTTTGCCATCCTGCGGCAATTGGTCGCGCGTGCCGGGTTGGTGCCTTATAACGTTGCCCGCAAACGCGGCGAGCTGAAATTCCTGCTGTTGACCGGCAGTGAATATACTGGGGCGCTGATGCTGCGTTTTGTGCTGAGATCCGAGAGCAAACTGGCATCCCTCAAGGCCCAACTGCCATGGCTGCAGCAGCAATTACCGCTGCTTAGCGTGATTTCGGTCAACCTGCAGCCGATTCACATGGCTATTCTTGAGGGTGAGACCGAAATCATTCTGACCAAACAGCAGACGCTGCTCGAGCGGTTGAATCACGTGCCGCTGCATATCCGGCCGCGTGGCTTTTTCCAGACCAATCCGGCGGTCGCTGCGCGGCTCTATGCCGCCGCGGCCAGCTGGGTCGCCGAATTGAAAGTGCGGCATCTGTGGGATTTATTTTGCGGAGTAGGCGGGTTTGGACTGCATTGCGCCGGGCCGGATGTGCGGCTTACCGGCATCGAAATAAGCCCTGAGGCGATCGCCAGCGCCAGGCTGTCAGCTGATGAAATGGGGCTCGAACAGATAGACTTCCAGGCGCTGGATTCAACCGGATTTGCGGTTTCCAATGCGTCAGTGCCCGATCTGGTGCTGGTGAACCCGCCACGGCGGGGGATTGGCGACAGTCTGTGCGACTATCTATCCCGGATGTCGCCGCGTTGGATACTTTATTCCAGCTGCCAGGCGACTACGCTTGCCAGAGATCTGCAGGCACTCGCTGCTTATCGGATCCGTAAAGCGCAGCTGTTCGACCTGTTTCCCCATACCGCTCATTATGAAACCCTGGTGCTGCTGGAGCATACACCGGATTGAACTTAGCCTGAGCCTTTAGCCGCCGGTGCAGCGTCTCAGTTGCGCCGTTCAAAGCGCAGCGCTCGGTGCTCGACGCGACGCATCGCCAGCGTCAGGATTCCGTTCACGCACAGATAAATCAGCCCGGCGGCGCCGAATACCATCACATCATAGGTGCGACCGTACATCAACTGGCTGTGCCCCATCACATCCAGCAGGGTAATGGTGTAGGCCAGAGAGGTACTTTTAAATACCAGCACCACTTCATTGGAATAGGATGACAGCGCACGTTTAATGGCATAGGGCATCAGCAGGCGCAGCGAGTCCAGCCGCGACATGCCCAGCGCCTGGCAAGACTGCCACTGACCCGCGGGTATGGCGCGCATGGCGCCGGTGAACAGTTGGGTGCTGTAGGCGGCGCTGTTAAGAGCCAACGCCACCATGGCGCAAAGCCATGGCTGTGAAAGCATCGACCACAGCCAGGGGATGTCGCGCAGGGCAGTAAACTGTCCCGGTCCGTAATAGATAAGGAAAATCTGCACCAGCAACGGGGTGCCGGTAAATACTGTAATGTAAACCTTGATCAGTTGAACCAGTACCGGTGTTTTCAGACTGATGATCATGGTGAATATCAGCGACAGCAGCAGTGAAATCAAAACGGCGCATAAGGTCAGTGAAAGGCTGACGGGCAGGCCTTTTATCAGAGAAGGCAGATAGGCCAACATTCAGGACGCCCTCGTTTCAAAGCGGGTGGAACGCCGTTCAAAGGCACGCAGCACCAGCTGGCTTAGCAGCGTGATGACCAGATAAATGGCCGCCGCTATCAAATACCAGGTAAAAGGCTCGCGGGTAAAGCTGACGATGCTCTTGGTCTGCAGCATCAAATCGTTAACGCTGATTAACGAGACCAGCGCAGTATCCTTAAGCAAAACCAGCCACTGGTTGCCCAGGCCCGGCAGAGCGTGTCGCCACATTTGCGGCATTACCAGGCGGAAGAATATTTCTCCCTTGCCGAGACCCAGCGCCATACCTGATTCCCACTGACCGTAAGGAATGGCTTTCAGCGCCCCGCGCAGCGTTTGCGAAGCATAGGCTGAATAGAGCAGCGACAGCGCAATGACGCCGCAGAGAAACGGACTGACATCAAAGTTTTCAATCGGCAGGCTGAAGGTGAAACTGAAGAAGTACAGATTGACAGGGATACCGTCGGCCAGCACCATCAGCAACTGGGATGCGCCGAAATAAACTGACAGCACCACCAGTATTTCCGGCAGGCCGCGCAGCAGCGTAACCAACGCGGTGCCGGTCAGCGCCAGCCATTTCCAGCGGCAGGATTCCCAGCCGGCAAAGCACATCGCCAGGATAAGGCCGAAAACCAGCGCGCATAGCGCCAGGCCGACGGTTGTCCCGGCGGCGCTGGCGAGAGTGTGTAGTAGTTCCATGTAATAGATTTACTGCTTAAACCATTTTTGATACAGCGTCTGGTAGGTGCCGTCCTGCTTCACTTTTTCCAGGGCAGCGTTGAGTTTCTGCAGCAGCTCGGCATTATTCTGGCGCACCGCAATACCCAGTCCGGTGCCGAAATAGCCTTTATCGGTGATTTTATCCCCCACCACGCCGAGGGTGGCATCTTTGGTCAGCCATTCATTCACTACGGCGGTATCACCGAACACACTGTCCAGACGGCCGTTTTTCAAATCCAGAATAGCATTCTGATAGCTATCGTAAGGGACTGACGTAATTTCAGGATGCTTGTCCATCAGGAATTTCTGATGGGTTGACCCGTTCTGCATGCCTACGCGTTTGCCTTTGAGCGCAACCAGATCGCTGAACTTATCCTTTTCGGCAACAAAGACTGCAGAGTTTTCATAATAAGGGGTGGTAAAGGCGACTTGTTTCTGGCGCTCTGGCGTTATATCCATTCCGGAAATGATCGCGTCGAAACGGCGAAATTTCAGGCTGGGGATCAGGCTGTCAAAGGACTGGTTAGTAAAGGTACAGTCTGCTTTGATTTCCTTGCAAAGGGCGTTGGCCAGGTCGATATCGAATCCCTGGATCTTATTGTCGCCGTCGACGAATTCAAAAGGCGCATAGGAGGCTTCGGTAGCAAAACGGATGGTTTCAGCCCACGCGGCGGAGGTACTGAGGCTGGTCAGCAGGGCAGCAATGATCATCTTTTTCATGTTCAGACTCCTGAATTATTAATGAGACAAATAACTAGCGAAAGCCTCAGTATGTGGCGTTGCAAAGTGCGACGCATCGCCTTGCTCCACAATATGGCCATTTTCCATATATACCACCCGACTGGCTGTTTTGCGGGCCACTTCAACTTCATGGGTGACGATCACCTGGGTAATGCCTGTTTCAGAAAGTTCACGAATGATGCCGACCACCTGAGCGGTAATCTCCGGGTCGAGTGCAGCGGTGGGTTCATCGAACAGCAGCACCTGCGGCTCCATCATCAACGCGCGGGCAATAGCGACTCGCTGCTGCTGTCCGCCGGAGAGGTGTAGCGGAAAGCGATCGCTGAAGTCGGTCAGCCGCAGGCGCCCAAGCAGTTTATCGGCGCGCGCATTCGCCGCTTCGCGGGACAATCCGAGTACCCGGCACGGGGCTTCAATCAAATTCTGACGAACCGTCAGGTGTGGCCAGAGATTATATTGCTGGAAAACCATGCCGACGTTACGACGCAGGTCCCGGATAGCCTTCTGATCGGGTGTGCGGCTGAAGTCAAAATGGTTGCCGGCGATATCAAGTTCACCGCTGCCGGGAGTTTCCAACAGGTTGAGCACGCGCAGCAACGAGCTTTTCCCGGCACCACTTGGCCCGAGCAGGACCAGTGTTTCTCCCGCCGGACAGGTCAGGTTGATATCAAACAGCGCCTGATAAGCGCCGTAAAAGCAGTTAATGCGGTTTAGTTGAATACTCATGCGATAAAAATGAATAGCCATTAGGGGCGCAGATGTTAACGCTCACGCCAGAGCGATGCAATCATAAGCGCTGATTATTTTGAATTAGTGTCCTAATAGTAACACATTCGGCGTAACTTCACAGGGAACGGAGGGAACGGCATGACCGCGTAATCAACGCTGCGGTATCGGTAATATCGCCGGCCGGCCGCCGTCGGGTAGGCGGTCAGTCAGCGCGGATGCGCCGCTCAAACGGCGATGCACCGGGCATCCGCAGTGGCCGGTTAGCGTATTTCAAGCACCTGACGCAGCGTGCCGGCAGAGGCATGAGATGACGCGCCGAGGTAACGCACATCGTCGATGACCCAGCAGGTGCCTTCTCTTACCATCAATACTTCATCCTGCCACTTGACCTTATCGCCATTAGCCATGTCGCGGGCAAAGTTGACGCGCAGCGGGATATTCTTGGCATCGGTGTTGGGAATGGTCGAGGCACTGTGAACTGATGCCGTATCCGCTCCCTGAGACAGGCTACTGAAAATATCCGCCGCCGGCAATCGAGCCAGTTTTTCACGGGCATCATGTTCTACCGTCAGGGCGTGCCACAGAGCGGCGCTGAGATAGGGACGGTATGCCGTCAGTTGGCCGGCGTCGGGTTTGGTTTGCACCCCCTGCTCGATACGCAGATCGTAGAACCGTTGGGCTACTTCATCCGGACCGCCTTCAACGCAGGGTCCACTGCGTGAACCGATGTCTTTAAATGCCGGCTCGACTGTGGTGCAGGCGGTCAGCAACAGCGCACAGGGAATCAGGACAAACAGCTTCTTGTTCATGTTATACCTTGTTTAAGCAGAAGGAGGTTAAAAGGTGCAGCCATGAGTATAATTGAAAAATCAGGCGCTTGTGCATTGGGGGCACAATTCGCCAAAAGCACTGTCTGACGTAATGATGATACGTTCAATACCTTTGCCGATAATGGCTTCAGCATCCCCGGACGGACTGACCGATATGAATGTGAGAGGGATAGGGCTTGCCTTGCTGTTTACTGCCCTGTTGGCGGGCTGCCAGTCCGGCGGTGTCAACATTCGTGACGCCGACAAACCGGGCGGATCCGATGAGCGCATCCAGTTCCTGGTGATCCATTATACCGCCGGTGATTTTGACAGTTCTTTGGCAACGTTAAGCAACAATGTCGTCAGTGCCCATTACCTGGTGCCATCGGCTGAAAACAACGACACCGTCATCAGATTGGTGGATGAATCTCGGCGGGCCTGGCATGCCGGAGCAAGTTACTGGCGTGGACGCACTCACCTGAATGATACGTCTATCGGTATCGAAGCGGTGAACGGCGGCTATCGCCGCACCGCGAAAGGCATTGTCTGGTCACGCTGGCCGCCCGGCCAGATCGAGCTGGTCATCAACCTCAGTCGGCAGATTATCGAACGATACCGGATTGAGCCGGCCAATGTGGTCGGCCACAGCGATATCGCCTGGCGTCGCAAGCAGGATCCGGGGCCGCTGTTTCCTTGGCGGCAACTGGCTGAGGCAGGTATTGGCCTGTGGCCTCAGCAGGCGCGGGTAGAGCATTACCTGAAAAACCGTCCGGCTGACGCGCCGGTCGGAATGGACGGCATAATCAAGCGACTGTCACGCTACGGCTACGATGTTACACCTGATATGCCGACCGCGCTGCAGCGCAAGGCGATTTCGGCGTTCCAAATGCATTTCCGTCAGCGCGATTTCCGCGGTCTGCCTGATGCGGAAACCGAAGCTATCCTGGACAGCTTACTTGAAATAAACGCCGGTGACCGGAGCGCTGGCTAGTTCTTCATGATGCTCGAGAAAGGCTTTCCAGCAGTCCACTACCTTTTCCAGGTCGGTACTGCTGATATTGAGATGAGTGACCAGGCGTGTTACCTGCCCGGATGACAGGCGAATGCCGTTCTGCAGCATCCACGGCCCAAGCTTGGCGGCAAGTTCAGCCGGTTGGCGAATAAACAGCATATTGGTTTGCGCGCCCGGGGCGATGATCTCCACCCCCAGGGCGGCGAGCTGTTGCTCTAGCCATTGGGCATTATCATGGTCCTCCCGCAGGCGGTCGACATTATGCTGCAGCGCATAACGGCCCGCTGCCGCCAGGATACCGGCTTGGCGCATGCCGCCCCCCACCATTTTTCGCCAGCGCTTGGCCTGATGAATATAGGCTTCGCTGCCGCACAGCAGGGAGCCGACCGGCGCGCCCAATCCTTTGGAAAGACAAATCGTCAGCGTATCGCAATAACGAGTGATATCGCTCAGGGCCAGATTCTGGGCTACCACCGCATTGAAAATCCGTGCGCCATCTATATGCAACCCCAGCTTTTTCTGCCGGGTGAACTCCCAGGCCTGGCGCAGATAGGCCTGAGGGACGACTTTACCGTTGTGGGTATTCTCAAGACTCAACAGCCGCGTGCGTGCAAAATGGAAGTCATCAGGTTTGATGGCGGCTTCCACCTCTGCCAGCGGCAGGGTCGCATCCGCTGCAGCGTCCAGCGGCTGTGGCTGGATACTGCCAAGTACTGCTGCACCGCCTGCTTCAAACAGATAATTATGGGCTTTCTGGCCAACGATATACTCTTCGCCGCGCTGACAATGTGTCAGCAGGGCAACCAGGTTGGCCTGGGTGCCGCTGGGAAAAAACAGCGATGCCTCTTTAGCGCTTAATCTGGCGCCGTCCGCTTCCAGGGCGGCAACCGTTGGATCATCGCCGTAGACATCATCGCCCACTTCCGCCTCGGCCATCAGACGGCGCATATCAGCGCTCGGTAGCGTAACGGTATCACTACGTAAATCGATCATATTAACCCTATACGTTGAAGTTCATTGCTGCACGACAGGGCGGGACAGGACTCCCTCCCTGTACGGGAGGGGCGATGTCGGGCCTTAACGCAGCCAGTTGGTTTTTGCTAATTCAATCACTTCGTCGCCACGACCATTGATAATAGCCCGCAGCATATACAGGCTGAAACCTTTGGCCTGTTCCAACTTGATTTGTGGCGGCATCGCCAATTCTTCTTTGGCGGTGATGACATCTATCAGGACCGGGCCGTCATGAGCAAAGGCCGCGGTCAGCGCGCCATCCAGTTCAGCTGATTTCTCG
Source organism: Biostraticola tofi (assembly GCF_004343195.1). GTDB lineage: Bacteria > Pseudomonadota > Gammaproteobacteria > Enterobacterales > Enterobacteriaceae > Biostraticola > Biostraticola tofi. Next base: position 211,247 of record NZ_SMCR01000003.1, read on the forward strand.
ACCCGGATGCCCTTGATGCCCGCAGCGGCGGCAATGGCGGCAAAATCAGGGTTTTTAAGGTCGGTACCGTCGGTCAGATAACCGCCTGATTTCATCTCCATGGCGACAAAACCCAATACGCTATTGTTAAAGATAATGATTTTGACCGGCAATTTCATCTGTGCCATAGATAAAAAATCACCCATCAGCATGGTAAAACCGCCATCGCCGCATAAGGCGACAACTTGCCTGCCCGGCCAGGCAGCCTGCGCCCCCAGCGCCTGAGGCATGGCGTTGGCCATTGACCCATGGTTAAACGAGCCTATAAGGCGGCGCTGACCATTCATCTCCAGATAACGGGCTGCCCAGACGGTAGGGGTACCGACATCGCAGGTGAAAATGGCATCAGCATCCGCCAGGCGGCTTATCTGCTGGGCAACATATTGGGGATGCAGAGGCTTATCGCCGCTTTCAGTCGCCAGGTCATCAAGCCCTTTGCGACTGTCAATGTAGTGTTCCAACGCCTTATCCAGAAAGCGGCGATCGGTTTTTTCCACCAGCCGCGGCAGCAGCACTGCCAACGTGGACTTGATATCGCCTATCAATGCCATGTTTATCGCACAATGGGCACCCAGGCTGCCGGGATCAATATCAATCTGGATGATGTTGGCATCCGCGGGATAAAATGCCCGATACGGGAAGCGAGTGCCCAGCAGCACCAGGGTATCGGCGTTCATCATGGCATGATAGCCGGACGAAAAACCGATAAGACCGGTCATGCCGACGTCGAACGGATTATCCCATTCAATATGTTCTTTACCCCTTAGCGCATGGACTACCGGCGCTTTAAGCATGCCGGCCAGCTGGACCACTTCATCATGAGCGCCGGCGCAGCCGCTGCCGCACATCAGGGTCACATTTTTAGCCTGATTCAGGATGTCGGCCAGTTTTTCCAGTTCACCGATCGGCGGCACCGCCAGCGGGGCGTGAGGGGTATACCATACCGGTTTGAAATCCTCCGGCGCGGGTTTGAGAGCGATATCGCCAGGCAACACGACCACTGACACCCCGCGGTTTAAAATGGCTTTGCGCATGGCGATGCCCAACACCTGCTGCAATTGTTCGGGATTGGAGACCAGTTCACAGTAGTGACTGCATTCGCGAAACAGCTCTTCCGGATGGGTTTCCTGAAAATAGCCGCTGCCGATTTCGCTTGAGGGAATATGGGCAGCGATTGCCAGCACCGGCATACCGCTGCGATGGCAGTCAAACAAGCCATTGATCAAATGCAGGTTACCGGGGCCGCAGGACCCGGCACACACCGCCAGTTCGCCGGTGACATGGGCCTCGGCTCCCGCGGCAAAAGCGGCCACTTCTTCATGTCGGGTACCCATCCATTCGATGGTGCCCATACGATTGAGGCTGTCGCTCAAGCCGTTAAGTGAATCACCGGTCACGCCCCAGATGCGTTTGACTCCGGCCAGTTCAAGTGTTTTGGCGACCATGGCCGCAACGCTTTGCTTCATAGAGTGTCCCTCGCTATCAATATCATCTTTGCATCTTGACGACACAACATAGTGATAAAGCGTAGACCCAAACCTCAACGCCCGGGAAAAATCCCTGTCAATCGGCTGGTGGCTTCAGGCTGAAAGCCGGTGGCTTCAGACTGAAAAGAGCGCAATCAGTATCGGCGCCAGCAGACTGAGCAGAAAACCGTGAACGATAGCGGTAGGCACCACATCAATGCCGCCACTGCGCTGCAGTACCGGCAGGGTAAAATCCATGGAAGTGGCGCCGCATAGCCCAAGGCCGGTGCTGCGCTGCCTGCGCATCAGTGCCGGGATGAGCACGATCGCCGCCAGTTCACGCAGCAGATCGTTAAAAAAAGCAGTGCTGCCGATAACCGGGCCAAACGCGTCGGTCATCAGTATCGCCGACAGGGAATACCAACCAAAGGCCGAAGCCATGGCCAGGCCGGTGTTGACCGGCAGTCCCAGTATCAGCGCCGCCGCCGCACCGCCAGCCAGGGAACTGACCGCCACCACCGCGGCGATAAACACGCCGCGTCGATTGAGGATAATCTGCCACAGTGTCATGCCGCTGTTTCGCAACTGAATGCCGACCAGCAACAGCAGCAGGATAAGACAAATTTCGCTGGCGCGGGAAGCTTCGCCGAGCCAGTGCCAACCGGTCAGACCCAGCCCGAATCCAACCGCCACCACCATACAGAGCCGGAACGAGTCCAGCGCCATGCGCCAGCGCGATGTGGGAGGCTGGGCATGGCCTGAGCTCGGCCAGGGCAGTCGTTTATCCAGCCACAACAGAGCCAGGTAATTCATGCAAAGAATACACAGGCTGAACACCAGTACGTAACCGGCTATTAGCATCAGATTAGTGGAGAGATCGTCAAGAAATGCCAGGCTTATACCCATAAAGAACAGGATGACATATACCATGGCGCTTAACAGACGATTTACCACCTTCAGGGTGCGCAATCCCTGGCGCGGCAGGACATAGCCAATACATAACGGGATAAGGATAATCAGCAGGCCGGAATACATATAAAGAGAACCATTAGTTGTTGCGGTCGATATCTTAGGCGTACACGCTAGTCAAAAGCCCTGACGCTGTAAAGCAGCGGCAGGGCTAAATGTGCAAATTTATGCGTCGCTCTAAAATTAAGAATTACTTTATCGCAAAACGGACCTGTTCGGGTAGGCCAGACTCTGAGCTAACTGCTGGCTGAGGTCGTCAAGCAAACCATAGCGCCGACGGTATTCCGCGCGCTTCTTGCTGGCCAACGATTCAATCGGTTTTCGGCTGATTGACAACGGCAGTGAATAATAGCCGCTATCCTGCAGGGTGCCGTTCAGCGAAGCCCAGAAGCCGTCGTAATCGGCGTGAAAAAGGTGCTTCTTTTTATAAAAGTAGCGCCAGCAGCGATACATATGATGGCGATTGCTGACGCACAGGATCTGCCTGACCCCCAAATGCCGGCCAAGCTCGGTAAGTGCCTCGACCACCAGTCTTTTCGGGAACAGGCCATGGCAGGCTTTGGTCGCTTCATGGATAGCCTCGTGCGGAACACCACTGGGTGCGCCCTGAAGACCGCCGATAAACAGCGTACCGCCGGCCTGCGGAGTCATGATGAAGGTAATCTGCGCCAGCATGATATTTTCATCGTTCATCAACCGCAGAGTGACTTCACCCTCCCGGTTGAATTTATCCATTGAGATGAGGTTTATAGCGTAACGCTTATTATTCTTGCCTTCCAGTTCCAGTAGCCTGGCGCCGGCGTGATGCAGATGCGCATTGATCACGGCAGGCGGCAGACCTCTGATAAAATTATCGTAGTGATAAACCAGGGCGCTTAACTGATCTTCTCGGGCCATGCTGACCGCAAGATAAGGGCGATGCATTTTACAGGGCAGACCTGGCTGGGCTGCCAGAATGCTGGGAAGCATCGGATGTCTGGCCAGATGATCCAGCCACGCCCCTGAATAGCGCAGGGTGAGAAAATGGCGGATAAAAAAACGCCAGCGGTAAAGTCTGCCTTGCCAGGCAATGCCGGGCGAACATTTACCCTTTGCCAGCGCCAGCGCCAATTGCCAGCCATTGATGGCCGGGGCAGGAACCAGGCTGGAGATGATATGCGACATAACACGGAGCTCTGAAATCGGGAAAGGAGTACTTCAACAAACTAAGCCTAAACAAAAGATAAATGTCCTAACCTTTATCGATCAAGTTGGCTTTTTGTTTATTTGCCGTTTATGGTGTGATTGATTTATCGCCCTTATTAGCCGTGGCGTGAAAGCCAGTTACCGCCGCAGTAATATCAGCTGTGCAGGCACTGACCATCGGCAGTTATCGGCATAATAATTATACTTGCGTCAAAAAAGAAAAGTGTTATACCTTGATGGTAAGCGGTAAAAATCCGCTGACCCGGACAAAAAAATGCCAGTAAGGCACTGGCATTTAATGGTCGTATCGGTGAGCGTAGCCTAGGGACGCGTTATCCGGCCAGAGCCTCGGCTTGAACCGGCAGGATCAGACTGGCGTGATTACCCTTGGGTCCTTGATGGACCTCGAATTTCACCATCTGGCCTGCTTTTAACGTCCGGTATCCGTCCATCTGGATTGTTGAGTAATGCGCAAATATATCCTCGCCGCCGTTCTCCGGGCAGATAAACCCAAAACCTTTGGCGTTATTGAACCATTTAACTTTACCCGTCTCCATGTTTATACATCCCTCGCAACCGAATCTACTGTGTGATGAGGATTGTTGACGTCGTAAGCTCTTATTGATCATATCGCAAGTGCTTACGCATTTACACTCTAGAGGATAGAAGTCGCAGGTCAAGATGTTGGCGAAGAGATGCCAAATGACTTTTTCAAAGTTTGAACCAGGTAACGCTTATTGCGCGTTATTTACTCTTGCACCTGTGATCGGAACAGGATTTATCGTGGCAGGGAGCGCAATGCGTGTTCAGATGATAAACTCATTAGACATCAGCGGTGCTGGGGCCAGACGCATCTTTTCAGGGCCCCAGTGTTTGATAAAAGGCGGAATTGAAGCGGATTAGCGATGGGCAATACCAGTAACAGGCCAGAAGTGCAGCACGTGGTCGAAGATAAGTTGAAAGAGGCGCTGCAGCCCCCATCAATGTATAACGTGATACTAATCAATGATGACTACACTCCGATGGAATTTGTTATTGACGTATTACAAAAGTTCTTTTCTTATGATGTGGAACGTGCAACGCAACTCATGCTCACGGTGCATTATAAAGGTAAGGCTATCTGCGGCGTCTATACTGCCGAAGTAGCCGAAACGAAAGTGGCTCATGTCAACCGATACGCAAAGGAAAATGAGCATCCGTTGCTTTGTACGCTGGAAAAAGCCTGAACGGGCGATCAATTTGGGAGGTGCCAATGCTCAATCAAGAACTGGAACTCAGTTTAAACATGGCTTTCGCCAGGGCGCGTGAGCACCGGCATGAGTTTATGACCGTGGAACATCTCTTGCTGGCATTACTCAGCAATCCATCCGCACGTGAAGCCCTTGAAGCCTGCACGGTTGATCTGGCGGCCCTTCGCCAGGAACTTGAAGCGTTCATCAAGCAGACGACTCCCACACTGCCTGCTAGCGAGGAAGAGCGCGATACTCAGCCTACGCTGAGTTTCCAGCGCGTACTGCAGCGCGCGGTGTTCCATGTCCAGTCATCCGGACGCAGCGAAGTGAACGGCGCGAATGTACTAGTGGCGATCTTCAGTGAACAGGAGTCGCAGGCCGCCTATCTGCTGCGCAAGCATGACGTCAGCCGACTGGACGTGGTCAACTTCATCTCCCACGGCACCCGTAAAGATGAGACCCAGGCGCCCGGTCCCGAAGCACCGGTCAATGAAGAGCAGGCTGGCGGGGAGGAGCGTATGGAAAACTTCACTACAAATCTCAACCAACTTGCTCGTGTCGGCGGTATCGACCCGCTGATTGGCCGCGATCGCGAACTTGAGCGCGCTATTCAGGTGCTGTGCCGCCGCCGTAAAAACAACCCGCTGCTGGTAGGCGAGTCTGGCGTCGGCAAAACCGCCATTGCCGAAGGGCTGGCCTGGCGAATTGTCCGGGGCGAAGTTCCCGAGGTGATTGCCGAGTGCACCATCTATTCCCTCGATATCGGTTCGCTGCTGGCAGGGACCAAATATCGCGGTGATTTTGAAAAACGCTTCAAGGCGTTGCTAAAACAGCTTGAGCAGGATCAGAACAGCATCCTGTTTATTGATGAAATTCACACCATCATCGGTGCCGGTGCGGCTTCCGGTGGGCAGGTCGATGCAGCCAACCTGATCAAACCGCTGCTGTCCAGCGGCAAGATAAGGGTGATGGGCTCCACGACCTATCAGGAATTCAGCAATATTTTCGAGAAAGACCGCGCTCTGGCCCGTCGTTTCCAGAAAATCGATATCACCGAACCATCGGTTGAAGAAACTGTGCAGATTCTTACCGGTCTGAAGTCGAAATACGAAGCCCATCATGACGTTCGTTACACTGCCAAAGCAGTACGGGCGGCGGTGGAATTGGCGGTCAAATACATTAATGACCGTCATCTACCGGACAAAGCGATTGATGTTATTGATGAAGCCGGCGCACGCAGCCGCCTGCTGCCGGTAAGCAAGCGCAAGAAAACCGTCAACGTGGCCGATATCGAGTCTGTGGTTGCCCGTATTGCGCGCATCCCGGAGAAAACCGTGTCTGCCAGCGACCGGGATGTGCTCAGGAGCCTTGGCGATCGTCTGAAAATGCTGGTGTTCGGACAGGATGACGCCATCCTTGCCCTGACTGAAGCTATCAAGATGAGCCGCGCCGGGCTTGGTCAGGATCATAAGCCCGTCGGTTCTTTCCTGTTCGCCGGACCGACCGGGGTCGGCAAAACCGAAGTAACGGTCCAACTGGCCAAGGCGCTGGATATCGAGCTGCTGAGATTCGATATGTCCGAATATATGGAACGCCATACGGTAAGCCGACTGATCGGTGCCCCTCCGGGCTATGTCGGCTACGATCAGGGGGGGCTGCTGACTGATGCGGTGTTAAAGCATCCTCACGCGGTCCTGCTGCTGGATGAAATCGAAAAGGCTCACCCGGATGTCTTCAACCTGTTGCTGCAAGTCATGGATAACGGTACGCTGACCGATAATAATGGTCGCAAGGCGGATTTCCGCAATGTGATTCTGGTGATGACCACCAATGCCGGCGTCCAGGAAACACAGCGCCAGTCTATTGGCCTGATTCAACAGGACAACAGCACTGATGCGATGGGCGAGATCAAAAAAATGTTCTCCCCAGAGTTCCGTAACCGTCTGGATAACATCATCTGGTTCAACCACCTTTCGCCGGAAATTATCCAGCAGGTGGTGGACAAGTTTATTGTTGAACTTCAGGCCCAGCTGGACGCCAAAGGTGTATCCCTCGAAGTCAGCGACGAGGCGCGCAACTGGCTTTCCGACAAGGGCTATGACCGTTCAATGGGGGCCCGTCCCATGGCGCGCGTCATGCAGGAAAACTTGAAAAAACCGTTGGCCAATGAACTGCTGTTCGGCAGCCTGGTTGATGGCGGCTCGGTTTCGGTAGCGCTGGATAAAGACAAAAAGCAGCTTAAGTACGAATTCCTCAGCGCCCAGAAGCGTAAAGCGGAAGGCGTGCATTGATGGCGTGGATGAAACAATAAAAATAAAAGGCGATGCTCTGCATCGCCTTTTTTATTAGTGAACTTATTATGTCACAACAGGGTTTCGCTGATTGTGGTCAGGTTTTCCCCGAGAAGCGTCGGCCGAAGGTCGCCATTTGCAAAGCTGTCATGACCGGCCGACGGTGTCCGCAGAGAAGGGCATCAGCGAAATAAAAGCGTATCAGCGGCTACGGAAGACAATGCGGCCTTTGCTCAGGTCGTACGGGGTAAGCTCAACAGTGACTTTGTCGCCCGTCAGGATGCGGATATAGTTTTTACGCATTTTACCGGAGATGTGAGCGGTAACCACATGCCCGTTTTCCAATTCTACGCGGAACATGGTGTTAGGCAGTGTATCCAGTACCGTGCCTTGCATTTCAATATTGTCTTCTTTGGCCATCGAATCCTCTAGGTTTAAATACCATAGTTTTTAACCGGCAAGATAATGCCGAAAAACCCTCATTATGTAAAGAAGTGATGAACAAAGCCGCACTCTGCGCAGGGATCAGTGATCGCTGTTCAGATTGTCGACAGAGAGGGTTTGCGATTGCCAGCAGTCAGCTGCCAGCGTAATCCGTTGTAATTGACTCAGCAGGGCGAGATAGTCGCGTCGCGGGATTTCCCGTGCGCCTAAGGAGGCCGTATGTGAATTCAATACCTGACAGTCTATCATTTTTCCACCCTGATGCATAAAGAAACGGCAAAATGTCAGCAATGCCACTTTAGACGCATTGTCCCGGCGACTGAACATCGATTCGCCGCAAAACATAGCGCCCTGGGAAATACCATACATGCCGCCCACCAGTTCTTCTCCCAGCCATGCCTCTATCGAATGCGCCCGTCCCCGGTGATGCAGTCGGATAAATGCCGCCTGGACCTCGGGCCCGATCCAGGTTCCTTCCTGTCCGCGTTCAGCGCAGGCGGCGATAACCTCGGCAAACTGTTGATTAACTGTGACGCGATAAGGGTTGTGTCGTATAAAGCGCGCCAGGCTGCGGCTGACATGGAATTCACCGGCATACAACACTGCGCGCGGGTCAGGCGACCACCATAGAATGGGGTCTCCCGCAGAATACCAGGGGAAAATGCCGTTCCGGTAGGCGTTCAGCAGACGCTGTTCACTGAGATCGCCGCCAAACGCCAACAGGCCGTTAGGTTCGTCCAGCGCCCTCTCCGGTGGGGGGAAATGCGGTCTATCCTCTGACAATCGATGCAGTTGCATGGCGCTTAACCAACCCATGGCCGATGATAGCGGTAATAGCGACCTCGGGCGGCAATCAACTGCTGATGAGTGCCTTGTTCGATAAATTGCCCCTGATCCATGACATAAATTCTGTCCATCAAATCCAGTCCCTGCAGACGATGGGTGACGCTGATGAGCGTTTTGCCCGCGCCATGCTGGCGCAGCAACAGCAGAATCTGTTGCTCGGTGCCGGCATCCAATCCTTCGGTAGGTTCATCAAGCAGCATCAGCGGCCCGTTATGCAACAGTGCCCGGGCGATGCCGATACGCCTTTGCTCACCGCCGGAAAGCTGCCTGCCGCCTTCGCCCAGCCAGGCATTCAGTCCATCACCCTCCAGCAGTTTTTCCAGACCGGTTTTATGCAGCATCCCGACCAACTGGTGATCATCGGCGCCGGGCGCGGCCAGGGTAAGGTTATCCCTCAATGTGGCACTGAACAGGTGAATCCGCTGGGGAACCACGCTTATCATCGAACGGAGCGCCGCTTCGCTCCAGTGGCTGATAGGTTTATCGTTCAAGCTGATGGTGCCCTGCTGCGGATCCCAGGCTCGGGTCAGTAACTGCAGCAGCGTCGACTTGCCGCTGCCGGTATGGCCTAGAATCGCCACATGAAGGCCCGCCGGCACCGCCAGCGACAGCTGATTGACCGCGGCGGCTGCCTGACCGGGATAGCTGAACACCAGATCGGTAATCATCACTTGGGCGCTATCGGCAGTTTCAGGCCCGGCGGCAGGAAAGGTCACGGTTGGCCGCTGGTCAATGATGCCGCTCAGACGCGCTGCAGAGGCCATTACCTGGCCGAGATGCTGGAAAGCACCTGCAACCGGCCCCAGGGCTTCAAACGCCGCCAGGGCGGCGAATACGAACAGTGCAATCATTGCCCCGGGTGCCGGATAGTTTTCCATTTCCCCGGCCGCCAGCCAGAATACCAGCGTTACCGTCAGCCCGGTGACCAGCATCAGCAGCGCCTGAGCCAACGCCGACAGGTTGGATTGCCCTTGCTGGCGCGATTGCCACACAGCTTCGGTCTGGTCGAGCTGTCGGCGATAGTGCGCCAGTCCGCCATAAACCGTCAGCTCGGCATTGCCCTGCAGCCATCCCGACAACTGCTGGCGGTATTGGCCCCTGAGACGGGTCAAATCCTGGCCCAATGGCCTGCCGGCGCGATAAAACAGCGGCGGAAACAGCAGCAGTACCGCCAGCATCGCCGCGCCAAGCGTCAGGGCAAGGGCGTTGTCCAGAAAGCTTAGGCCGAATACCGTCACCACAATGACTACCAGAGCGCTGAGCAGCGGTGACAGCACGCGCAGGTAAAGGTGGTCCAGGGTATCGACATCGGCCACCAGCCGATTAAGCAGTTCTGCCTGGCGATAGCGGGCGATGATGCCGGGAGTCAACGGCAATAGCCGGGTAAAGGTATGGATGCGCAAGTGCTGCAATACCCGGAAGGTGGCGTCATGGCTTACCACGCGTTCAGCCCAGCGCCCGGCGGTGCGGGTAATAGCCGCACCGCGCACGCCTGCGGCGGGCAGCATGTAGTTGAAACCGAACAGTCCGGCGGCGCCGGCCAGCGCTGAGCCTGCCAGGAACCAGCCGGATAGCGTCAGCAAGCCGATGCTGGCGAGCAGGGTCAGGATGGCCAGCAGGATCCCCAAGGCGATGCGTCCGCTGTGACGGCGATAAAGCGCCAGAAACGGGTAAAGAGTACGCATAATTACAGTTCTCCGCTGCGGATGGCAATCAGGTCTGCCAGCAGGCCCGGTTGACCGGCAAGCTGGTGGTAGCGTCCGCGCTGGACGATGTGTCCGTTGCTTAACACCCATATCTGGTCAAAATCACTAATATCACTGAGCTGATGGGTGACCATCAGGGTGGTCTGGCGCACAGAGGCGGCATCTAGGGCCCGCATGACCAGTCGTTCACTATGGGCATCAAGGCCGGCGGTAGGCTCGTCCAGCAGCAACAGGCCGGGTGATTTAATCAGCGCCCGGGCCAGCGCGATGCGCTGCGCCTGGCCAACCGAAAGCGTAACGGCGTTCTCGCCGACATCGCTATCGAGACCCTCAGGCAGCAGCGGGAGAAATTCATCTACATAGGCTTCGCCTATGGCTTGGGCAACGGCCGGTTCACCGGCGTCAGGCTGGCCCAGCATAATATTTTGCCGCACGCTGGCGGCCGGCAAGCGGATATTCTGGCCTACCCAACTGAGCTGTCGGCGCCAATGCGACATCTTCAACTGGCGCAGTTCATGACCATTGACCAGCAACTGGCCTTCATAGGGCAGAAAGCCCAGTAGCACATTGAGCAAGGAGCTTTTACCGGCTCCGCTCGGTCCTACCAGCGCCACTCGGTTGCCCGCCGGCAGATCAAATGAGAGCGGGCCGGCAAGCCTGCTGCCGTCGGGGGACAGGATCACCAGTTGCCTGGCGCTGAGGGAAATCGCAGTCAGTTCAGGTTCTTGTTCCCCTTGCGCCTGATGCCGGGCATCGATTTCAAGGAAGGTGACCAGCGATTCGGCGGCGCCAACTGCCTGCGCCTTGGCATGATAGAACGTACCGAGATCGCGCAGTGGTTGGAAGAACTCAGGCGCCAGTATCAGTACCAGGAAACCGGCGAACAGCGAAACGCCGGTGCCGTAGCTGCCGAAATTAAGCTCACCCAGATAGCTGAAGCCAAAATAGACCGCCACTACGGCAATCGAGATAGACGCAAAAAACTCCAATACGCCGGAGGATAGAAAGGCCAATCGCAAGACTTCCATGGTGCGTTGGCGGAAATCTTCAGTCGAATGTCGTATATGCTCGGTTTCCGCCTGGGCTCGATGAAACAGTCGCAGGGTATCCAGCCCACGCAGGCGATCGAGAAAATACCCGCTGAGGCGTTCAAGCGCCAGGAAGTTACGACGATTGGCATCGGCGGCGCCCATGCCGACCAATGCCATAAATAACGGAATAAGCGGCGCAGTGATAAAAAGAATCAGTCCTGCTGCCCAGTTGATGGGAAAAATCGCCGCCAGAATCAGCAGCGGCACCATCCCGGCCAGGTACATCTGGGGAAGATAGCGTGCATAATAATCCTGCATATCTTCGATCTGCTCCAGCAGCAGGCTGCTCCAACTGCCGGCGGGGCGTCCCTCTATCCATGCCGGGCCGAGGCTTTCGAGCCGGTCGAGCACCTGGCGGCGGATCTGACGCCTCAGCAGGCTACCGGCGATGAAACCGACCCGCTCGCGCAGCAGACTGATACCGGCGCGCAGGACGAACAGCCCCGCCAGCGCCACGAACCAGGGGACTAAATCCGCCCTGGCGGCCTGGTCCATAATCAGGGACTGGAGCAGATGGGCCATGACCCAGGCCTGGGCGACCAGCACTATGCCGCCCAGCATGCCGAGCAGCAGCGACAGCCTGAGCCAGCGTTTGACCAGCGTACTTTGAGACTTTAGCCAGCGAACCAGCACCTGTTGTCGATTTTTATTCATGGAATGAACATTTCAGCCGGAATAATGACAGTAAAAAAGATATCCCATCGGGGGATGCGAAGGATCGGGGCGCGCCGATAACCCGGAATGGGGTCATATTACCCCGTCATACCTGCGGAGAAAATAACAATAACCGGCCAGCAGGGCTGACCGGAGGGTATCAGAACAGCAGCGATTTCAACAGTCGGGCGTTCAGCGATCGTTAGCCTGCACCAGTCCATCCAGGTAACGCTCGGCATCCAGCGCCGCCATACAGCCGGTACCTGCCGAGGTGATCGCTTGGCGGTAATGGTTGTCCATCACATCGCCGGCGGCGAATACGCCCGGAATAGAGGTCTGAGTCGCATTGCCGTGAATACCGGACTGTACTTTGATATAGCCGTTTTCCAGCGCCAACTGACCGCCGAAAATCGCGGTATTTGGGCTATGACCGATAGCGATAAACACCCCGGCCAGATCCAGTTGCTCGACGTCGCCGGCGACCACATCCCTGATGCGTACCCCAGTCACGCCCATTTCGTCGCCGACGACTTCATCCAGCGTACGATCGGTATGCAGGCGGATATTGCCGTTATGCACTTTGTCCATTAGGCGATCTATCAGGATTTTTTCTGAACGGAAGGTATCCCGGCGATGAATGAGATGCACTTCGGCCGCTATGTTGGACAGATACAGCGCCTCTTCAACTGCGGTGTTGCCGCCGCCGACCACGGCGACTTTTTGGTTGCGATAAAAGAAACCATCGCAGGTTGCGCAGGCGGAAACGCCTTTGCCTTTGAAGGCTTCTTCAGAAGACAAGCCCAGGTAGCGGGCTGAAGCGCCGGTGGCGATGATCAGCGCGTCACAGGTATAGTCGCCGTTGTCGCCGGTCAGCACGAATGGGCGGGTCTGCAAATCGACGCTGTGAATATGATCGAATATGATTTCGGTATTGAACTTGGCGGCGTGGGCGTACATCCGCTCCATCAGCAACGGACCGGTCAGGCCTTCAGGGTCGCCGGGCCAGTTTTCCACTTCAGTGGTGGTGGTCAGTTGTCCGCCCTGTTCCATACCGGTTATCAGTACCGGGTTCAGGTTGGCGCGTGCGGCATAGACCGCTGCAGTGTAGCCGGCAGGGCCCGAACCCAATATGAGTAATTTACTGTGTTTGCGCGTGGACATATCTTCCTCGTTAACATCACCTGAATTGGCTTTTCGCGATTGTAAGAAAATTATCATATTAAAAAAAGCACGCAAAAAGTTGTTGGCGATTTTTATCATCGACCTGGCCTATGAATAGGCCTTTTTTAACAGGAAAGCGATAGGAAAACGAAGCAGATAAGAACATTCGCGGCCGTCAGTCGGCCATTCAGGGGATTGAATTGGTAGGTTGTTCTGATTTTTGTTGTTTTGCTTTGACAATCGGCTGCGCTTTTGCGAAAACATCTGGGGTAGGTGTAACAATCCGGCGCTTTAGCTGACGGTTTGCCGGTGCCTCTTGTCATTCGTGATGACCGGTATAGGACGTTATCGCCCCGAGGGTTTATTCATACCACAGTTGTCTTCTGATGTTTTACGGTCTGGACAGACAGCGTAAGACGGTTGAAGAAACGTACGACCTTAAAATAAAACAGAAAAAAGGTCTTTAAAAACCCTGGTACATTGAAGTTGGTGAGGGTATGGCAAGCACAAGGAAGGACTTAAGAGAGACAACAATGATGGTAGACAATAAAAAACGCCCGGGTAAAGATCTTGATCGTATTGATCGTAACATCCTGAATGAATTGCAGAAGGATGGACGAATTTCCAATGTTGAACTGTCGAAAAGGGTAGGCTTATCGCCAACTCCTTGTCTGGAACGCGTCAGACGCCTGGAACGCCAGGGTTTCATTCAGGGATACACCGCATTGCTCAATCCACACTATTTGGATGCTTCTTTATTGGTTTTCGTTGAGATTACCCTCAATCGCGGCGCGCCTGATGTGTTCGAGCAGTTTAATACCGCGGTGCAGAAGCTGGAAGAAATTCAGGAATGCCATCTGGTATCCGGCGATTTCGATTATCTGCTGAAGACCCGGGTGCCTGATATGTCCGCATACCGTAAACTGCTGGGAGAAACGCTTCTGCGCCTCCCTGGCGTCAATGATACCCGGACCTATGTGGTGATGGAAGAAGTCAAGCAGAGCAATCGTCTGGTCATTAAGACGCGTTAAGGATTATCACAGGTGCAAAAGTCACTCGTTTTGGTTACACTCCTGTGAATACATACAGTTTCAGCGCCGTACTTCCTGTCGGCGCTGATTTCATGGCGGTTCGCGGGAACCTGGAGAGCCTTTCTTGAGCCAGGAATACACAGAAGACAAAGACGTTTCATTAAAAAAACTGAGCAGTGGCCGCCGTTTACTGGAGGCTATACTGGTGGTCGTGGGTATTTTCGCCCTCTATCTAATGGTGGCGCTGGTCAGTTTCAGCCCGTCGGATCCCAGTTGGTCGCAGACGGCCTGGCATGGACCCATCCACAACCTTGGCGGCGGCATCGGCGCCTGGTTTGCCGATACGCTGTTTTTCACTTTCGGCGTGCTGGCCTACGCCCTTCCGCCCATCATGCTTATATTCTGCTGGAACTCATTCCGTCAGCGAGATGAGCGCGACTACGTCGATTATTTTGCCCTGTCGCTTCGGCTTATCGGTAGTCTGGCGCTGTTGCTGACTTCCTGTGGTCTGGCGGCGCTGAACATTGACGACCTGTACTATTTTGCCTCCGGCGGCGTCATCGGTAGCCTGTTAAGCAATGCGGTACTGCCCTGGTTCAATGGTATCGGCGCCACTCTGGCGCTGTTGTGCGTCTGGGCATCGGGACTGACGCTGTTTACCGGCTGGTCCTGGCTGACCATCGCCGAGAAGATCGGCGGCGTGGTCATGGGTTGTCTGACGTTCATGAGTAATCGCTCCCGGCACGATGAAGACGATGAATACGAGGATGAGCGGTACCATGATGAGCAGGAACAGTCACTGGCTGTAATCCATGACGAGGCTGATCCGCTGCTGAGCGCGCCCGGCGTCAACCGGGGTCCGGCTGACGCCGGCGCCACGGCAGGGGATAACCCGCTGCCGTCTGTGCCTTCATCTGCTGCTGCTTTGAACAGCCAGGTCCCGGCGGCCGAAATGGGTACGGTTACCGGTCCATCTGCTGCGGCGCTGGATCCGGCCAACGCCTCGCAATCGGCCGGGGCTTTGGCCGCTTCCCTGGCGGCCGGCAGCGCCGCCTCTGCCACGCCGCCAGCGGCGGCCATCGCGGGAGATGCGATATATGCCGAGCATTCCGCCGCCAGTGAAGATCTTTCTTCGTCGACCGATGTGCCGCGCTATCGTTTTGAACTGCCCGACACCCCGGCAGCGGCCCCGGCGGCTGATTATCCGCTCGACGAAGACCAAGGCCCGAAAATGGGCAATTGGCAACTGACCGGCGATGACAGTCGTACTCCTTATGATTTCAGCGTTGCCCAGCGCAGCAGCGGCTCGCTTGACCAGGCTCAGGCGGCGGCAGATACGGCAGCGGCATTAACCTTCATGCCGGCATTCAGCGCCACCGGCGATTACAACCCGCAGGTCAAGCAGGGCATAGGGCCCGAATTGCCGCGCCCTAATCCGGTCAGGATCCCAACGCGTCGTGAACTGGCCTCTTACGGCATCAAAGTTCCATCCCAGCAGCGTCCGGCCACCGCCGAAGTCGATCACTCGCTGGCGGTCAGCGACGCTCAACGTTCGGCGCCGATGACTGACGAGGCGCAGCAGGAAGCAGTGGATGCGCTGCACATGGCGGCCCTCCAGCGGGAATTTGCCACCCGCGAGCAGCAGCGTTATGGCCAAGCCGCAGAGCCGCAGGATGAAGACGACCTGCTTGCACAGCGGTTGGCCGAGGAGTTCCGTCAGCAGCAGTCCTCGCGCTATGTTGCCGAAGATGCCGCGCCTGGCGTTGTCGCCGCCGAACCGTCCTCACCGCTGTCGCCGATGGCGGGCATCGATACTCGCAAGATGTTTGATTTCTCGCCATTGGCCGATCTGGTGGATAATGCGCCCAGTGAACCTCTGTTCACCCCGCAGCCTGCTGCCGATGCTGAAGCGGCCTACCAGCGCGCCGGCCCAATCCGCCTCGACAGTGATTATCAACATGCTGACGAAGTCAGACGGGATGCCGATGCCGATGCCAATGCCGATGGCCGTCATGGCGATGAACCTCCACTGTCCAGCAATTATGCCACAGCGCGCCAGCCGCCGCGGTCTGCCCCGGCCGCGGCAACAGAACGCCCCGAGCCGCCGCAGCCGGTTTCTCAGGCTCTGGACAGCCTGATTCATCCATTTCTGATGCGCAATGAACAACCGCTGCAAAAACCGACTACGCCGCTGCCGACCCTGGATCTGCTGACTTCGCCACCGCTGGAGGAAGAACCGGCCGACATGTTTGCTCTTGAGCAGACGGCCCGCCTGGTAGAAGCCCGTCTCGGAGATTATCGAGTCAAGGCGGAAGTGGTGGGCATTTCTCCCGGGCCGGTCATTACCCGCTTTGAGCTGGATTTGGCGCCGGGGGTGAAAGCGGCGCGAATTTCCAACCTGTCGCGCGATCTGGCCCGTTCACTGTCGGCGGTCGCGGTGCGCGTGGTGGAAGTTATTCCCGGCAAGCCTTATGTGGGACTGGAATTGCCTAACAAACGCCGACAGACAGTTTATCTGCGCGAAGTGCTGGACTGCGAGAAATTCCGCGATACCGTCTCCCCGCTGGCTATCGTGCTCGGTAAAGATATCGCCGGTCAGCCGGTCATAGCCGATCTGGCCAAAATGCCCCATTTGCTGGTTGCCGGTACTACCGGCTCTGGTAAGTCGGTCGGCGTCAATGCGATGATCCTCAGCATGCTGTATAAAGCCACCCCCGAAGAGGTGCGCTTTATCATGATCGATCCGAAAATGCTGGAACTGTCGGTCTATGAGGGCATTCCGCATCTGCTGACCGAAGTGGTCACCGATATGAAAGATGCCGCGAATGCCCTGCGCTGGTGCGTCGGCGAAATGGAACGTCGCTATAAATTGATGTCGGCGCTGGGGGTGCGTAACCTGGCCGGCTACAACGAGCGTATCGAACAGGCCGAGCGCATGGGCCGCCCGGTACCGGATCCGTTCTGGAAGCCGGGCGACGGTATGGCAGATTCACCGCCGATGCTGGAAAAGCTGCCTTACATCGTGGTGCTGGTGGATGAATTCGCCGATCTGATGATGGCGGTGGGCAAAAAGGTTGAAGAGCTGATTGCCCGTCTGGCGCAAAAAGCCCGTGCCGCCGGCATCCACCTGGTGCTGGCAACCCAGCGTCCTTCGGTAGATGTCATCACTGGCCTTATCAAGGCCAATATACCGACGCGTATCGCCTTCACCGTCTCGAGCAAGATTGACTCACGTACCATTCTGGACCAGGCCGGCGCAGAATCGCTGCTGGGTATGGGCGATATGCTCTACCTGGCGCCCAACTCATCGATTCCGGTCCGGGTGCACGGGGCATTTGTGCGCGACGAAGAAGTCCATGCAGTGGTCAGCGACTGGAAAGCACGTGGCCGTCCTCAATATATCGACAGTATCACCAGCGCCGGCGAAGAAGGAGAAGGCGGCGGTGGTGCCGGTATGGATGGCGATGAAGAGTTGGATCCGCTGTTCGACCAGGCGGTGCAGTTTGTGGTTGATAAACGCCGGGCCTCGATATCCGGCGTTCAGCGACAGTTCCGCATCGGTTATAACCGGGCAGCCCGCATTATCGAGCAAATGGAACTGCAGGGCATCGTCAGCTCGCCGGGCCATAACGGCAATCGTGAGGTTCTGGCCCCGCCTTCAGCAGAGTAAATCCGGCGCAAAGGTGGCTGCCCCCTGGGCGGCCACATTGCAAAGATGCGTAAACCGGTCTACTTTCAGAGGATTATCCTATACCTGCGGTTTCATCTTCCGATACCATTAATTTGTCAGGGCGGGATGACCGGAGATGTCCGTTCCGGCGTCCCACCTTCTTTTCTCTAAGGGATGCCATTACATGAAGATAAGATTATTGGCCGTAGGCCTGTGTTCCGCTTTGGTCAGCCTTTCAGCCTGGGCAGACGGTGCCGGCGCATTGCAAAGCCGTCTTAATCTGGTCAATAGTTTCCATGCCAGCTTTACCCAGACGGTGACCAGCGCCGATGGCGGCGCCGTCCAGGAAGGTGAAGGGGAGCTGTGGGTCAAGCGTCCAAACCTGTTTAACTGGCATATGACCGCGCCGGACGAGAGCGTATTGATTTCAGACGGATCAACGCTCTGGTTCTACAACCCGTTTGTCGAGCAGGCGACCGCTACCTGGCTCAAGAATGCCACCGGCAATACCCCGTTTATGCTGATAACCCGCAACAGTCCTTCAGACTGGAAACAGTACCATGTGAAGCAGAGCGGCGATGAATTCGCGCTGACGCCGAAGAAGGCCGACGGCAATCTCAGGCAGTTCACCATCAAGGTCAGTTCCAGCGGCACCATCCAGAACTTTACAGCGGTGGAACAGGATGGACAGCGCAGCAGCTACCAACTGAAAAGCCAGAACAACGGCACCGTGGATGCTTCCCGCTTCACTTTTACTCCGCCCAAGGGCGTGACGCTGGACGACCAGCGCCAGTGAGGTAGACATGAGCAATATGTCCCTTGATTTCTCACACGATGCGTTCCAGCCGCTGGCCGCCAGAATGCGGCCGGCTACCCTGGAAGAGTATGTGGGCCAGCAGCATCTTTTTGCGCCGGGCAAGCCTCTGCCCAGGGCCATCAAGAGCGGTCAGCTGCACTCGATGATCCTTTGGGGCCCGCCGGGTACCGGCAAAACCACGCTGGCAGAATTGATTGCTCATTATGGCAATGCCGATGTGGAGCGGATTTCCGCTGTGACCTCGGGCATCAAAGAGATACGGGAAGCCATTGAGCGCGCCCGCCGCAATCGTGATGCCGGACGTCGCACTATCCTGTTCGTCGATGAGGTCCATCGCTTCAATAAGAGCCAGCAGGATGCCTTTCTGCCGCACATTGAAGAGGGTACCATCACCTTTATCGGCGCCACCACCGAAAATCCGTCGTTTGAACTTAATTCGGCATTGCTGTCCAGGGCTCGGGTCTACCTGCTCAAGGCCCTCACCCGTGAAGATATCGAGCTGCTGCTCGACCAGGCGATGAAGGATGCGGTGCGTGGCTTCGGCGGGCAGAACATCGTGCTGCCTGACGAGACGCGCCGGATGCTGGCCGAGTGGGTCAGCGGCGATGGACGCCGTGCGCTGAACAGTCTGGAAATGATGGCCGACATGGCCGAGACCGATGCACAAGGCAAGCGAGTACTGACGCCGGCTTTATTGAACGAAGTCGCCGGAGAGCGCAGTGCTCGCTTTGATAACAAAGGCGACCGCTTTTATGACCTCATTTCAGCGCTGCATAAATCGGTACGCGGTTCCGCGCCTGATGCGGCGCTGTACTGGTATGCGCGTATCATTACTGCCGGCGGCGATCCGTTATATGTCGCCCGACGGCTGCTGGCGATTGCCTCTGAAGATGTCGGCAATGCCGATCCCAGAGGCATGCAGGTCGCTATTTCAGCCTGGGACTGCTTTACCCGGGTCGGACCGGCTGAAGGGGAGCGCGCCATTGCGCAGGCGATTGTTTACCTCGCCTGCGCGCCGAAAAGCAATGCGGTTTACACCGCCTTTAAAGCTGCGATGCGCGATGCGCGCGAGAATGCCGATTACGATGTGCCAGAACATCTGCGCAATGCCCCGACCAAACTGATGAAAGACATGGGGCTCGGTGCCGAATACCGCTATGCCCATGATGAACCTAACGCTTATGCCGCCGGCGAAGACTATTTTCCGCCCCAGATGGCCCGCACCCGCTATTACCATCCTACGGGTCGCGGACTGGAAGGAAAAATTGGCGAAAAGCTTGCCTGGCTTGCCGGACAAGACGAAAATAGCCCGACAAAACGCTACCGATAACCCACCCGTTGCGGTAAGGTTAACGGTGGTATAAACGGTTGACGCGGCCGGCTTAGCGGTGTCGCGTAGTCATACACATCAATCTGATAACGATAAGCACAGGACTAGCATGCTCGATCCCAATCTACTGCGCAATGAGCTTGACGCAGTCGCCGAAAAATTGGCCCGCCGGGGATTCACCCTCCCGGTCGACACTCTGCGTAACCAGGAAGAACGCCGCAAGGTATTGCAGGTTGAAACCGAAAATCTGCAGGCAGAGCGTAACTCCCGATCGAAATCGATTGGCGCGGCCAAGGCGCGTGGGGAAGATATCGAGCCGTTGCGTCAGGAAGTCAATATCCTGGGTGAACGGCTGGAAGCGGCAAAAACTGAACTGGACGGCCTGCAGTCCAGCATCCGCGACCTGGCGCTGACCTTGCCGAACATCCCTGACGACCGCGTGCCTGCCGGTCGTGATGAAAGCAGCAATGAAGAAATCAGTCGCTGGGGCGAACCGAAGAAATACGATTTTCCGATACGTGATCATGTGGCGCTGGGCGAACTGTCCGGTGGCCTGGATTTTGCCGCCGCCGTCAAACTGACCGGCTCGCGCTTTGTGGTGATGAAAGGGCAGATAGCCCGTATGCACCGCGCGCTATCGCAGTTCATGCTGGATCTGCATACCGAACAGCATGGCTACCAGGAAAATTATGTCCCTTACATGGTCAACCACGATTCGTTGTACGGCACCGGCCAACTGCCCAAATTTGCGGAAGATCTTTTCCATACCCGCCCGCTGGAAGAAGAGGCCGACTCCAGTTCTTATGCGCTGATCCCCACCGCCGAAGTGCCGCTGACCAATCTGGTGCGCGATGAGATCCTGGAAGAGGATGCGCTGCCGCTGAAGATGACCGCCCATACTCCGTGCTTCCGCTCGGAAGCAGGTTCCTACGGCCGGGATACCCGCGGTCTGATTCGCATGCATCAGTTTGACAAGGTTGAAATGGTGCAGGTGGTCAGGCCGGAAGACTCCATGCAGGCGCTGGAAGAGATGACCGGCCATGCGGAAAAAGTGCTCCAATTGCTGGCACTGCCCTACCGCAAGATCCTGCTCTGCACCGGTGATATGGGTTTCACCGCCTGTAAAACTTACGACCTGGAGGTCTGGCTGCCGGCTCAGGATACCTACCGTGAGATTTCATCATGCTCTAATGTAGGCGATTTCCAAGCCCGCCGCATGCAGGCCCGTTATCGTAGCAAAGAAGATAGAAAGCCGCGACTGGTGCACACGCTTAATGGCTCCGGCCTGGCAGTGGGGCGCACTCTGGTGGCGGTGCTTGAAAACTACCAGTTGGCTGATGGTCGTATTGAAGTGCCTGAGGTGCTGGTGCCCTACATGAAGGGCCTGACGCACATCGGCTGAGTTCACTTGCCTTATCGGCTCCCGGCAGAGAGCATATCGCTCTCTACCGGGGTAGGCTAAACCGCTGCAATCCCCCTTTTCTTGCCCTTTCCCCGACTGTCTTTGCAAAAAATGCTGACCGCTATTTCAGCCGATTGACTTTTATCGGCGTAGTGGCATTATGCGCGCAAATCTTCTCCATTTTATGCCGGTTCCCGTATCCTATGTCCGCTTATTCTCGCCCCGTGCTGATGCTGCTCGCGGGGCTTTTGCTGTTAACTATTTCTATAGCGGTACTTAATACGCTGGTGCCACTGTGGCTTGCTCATCAATCCCTGCCCACCTGGCGGGTCGGCCTGGTCAGCTCTTCCTATTTCAGCGGTAACTTGGCGGGCACCCTGGTTGCCGGCATGCTGATAAAGAACATCGGTTTTACCCGCAGCTATCATTACGCTTGCGCCCTATTTGCCGTAGCTACGCTCGGCTTAGCCCTTTCCTATGGATTCAGCGTCTGGGTGATGTTCCGGTTTATCGCCGGCATTGCCTGCGCCATTATCTGGGTGGTGGTGGAAAGCGCCCTGATGCGCAGCGGTACCGCCCGCACCCGGGGGCAACTGCTGGCAGCCTATATGATGATTTATTATATGGGTACCGTGCTGGGTCAACTGCTGCTGACAAAAGTGTCTACTGAACTGATGCAGGTGCTGCCCTGGGTTATCAGCCTGATGGCGGTTGCCGCGCTGCCGCTGCTGTTTGCCCGAGTGGAAAATCAGAATGAAGATGCGCCCACTACCTCCCTGTGGCCGATGCTGCGCCGTCGCAACGCCCGCCTGGGTATCAATGGCTGTGTGATTTCCGGCATCGTACTGGGGTCACTGTACGGCCTGATGCCGCTCTATCTGTCGCACCAGGGGATGAGTGACGGCAATGTGGGTTATTGGATGGCGTTGCTGGTCAGCGCCGGCATAATCGGGCAATGGCCGATAGGCCGCCTGGCGGATCGTTATGGAAAACTGATGATGCTGCGGGTGCAGGTGTTTATGGTTATCCTTGGCGCGGTAGCGATGCTGGGACATACCGCCATGGCACCGGCGCTGTTTGTGCTGGGCGCATCTGGCTTTACCCTCTATCCGGTCGCCATGGCATGGGCCTGCGAAAAAGTCAGCCAGGATGAACTGGTGGCAATGAATCAGGCGCTGCTGCTGAGCTATACCTTGGGCAGCCTGTTTGGCCCGACCATGACCGCCATGCTGATGCAGCATTTCTCCGATCGTCTGCTGTTTGTGATGATAGCCATTGTGGCAGGGCTGTATCTTGCCATGCTGCTGCGCAAACCTGACCATCATCACACGCCGGTGGCTACCGCCTGACGTAGTCATTACGGGTGGCAACCGTGGAGTCAATCCCGGTGGCAACCGCCTGGCGGGTACAATCCCGTGGGCTGTCGCCTCACAGTAAAGCGGCGGGCATTGCCCGCCGCTTTACTGGCTGATGGCGGTCAATTGCCCTGTGGCAAGGGACTGACATCGAGCACTGTCTCGCTGCCTTCCTCCTGCTGACGGGTAAAACGCCAGCAATGGTCATGATAGCGTGCCACACTCAAGCGATGGGCGATACTTATCACCGTGACGCCCGGCAATTCTTCAGTAATCAACTGATACATTAACTGCTCGTTTTCATCATCCAGCGCGCTGGTCGCCTCATCCAGGAACAGGATATCGGGTTTTATCAGCAGCGCACGGGCAAACGCCAGCCGTTGCTGCTCACCCGGCGACAGCCAATGGCTCCAATTGGTTTGTTTGTCGAGCATTGGCTGAAGATGGCTTAACCGGGCCTGAGCCAATACCTTCATCATGTCCTGCTCGCTGAAGTGACCCGCTTCATCCGGATAGCACAGGGCCGCCTGCAGCGAACCGATAGGAATATAGCTACGCTGGGGCAGAAACAGCGTTTTTTTACCGCTCTGTAGGCCAATATCACCGGAACCGTAGGGCCAGATGCCGGCTACCGCCCGCAGCAGCGTCGATTTGCCACAGCCCGAAGGGCCGATAATTAACGTGCGTTCACCGGGTTTAATGGCAAGCGTCGCCGGTGCGAACAGCGATTTACCGGACGGGACAGCCAGAGACAACGCATTGATGGCCAGCGCCTGTACCGGTTCAGCATGTCGCTTAATCGGTGTATTCTGGCTACTGTGGCGTTCCACCGCGGCATTAAAGCCCGCCAGCCGGTTGGTGCAGGCTTTCCAGTTTGCCAATTGATTAAACGCATCGATAAACCACGACAGGGCACCCTGGATTTGGCCGAAGGCTGAAGATATCTGCATCAGGGTGCCCAGTTGGATGGCGCCGGAAAAATAACGAGGGGCGGCCACCAGCACCGGGAATATATTGGCAAACTGGCCGTAGAAATTACTGGCAATGTTCAGGCGGCGGGTGACGCGCATGATAGACCACCAGTTGGCGCGGATTGATTCAAAGTGGCCGTTAAGCTGCCTGGCTTCACGCGGTTCCCCCTGATAAAGGGCGATGGCGTCATGGTTTTCACGGATGCGAATCAAGCCAAAGCGGAAGTTGGCCTCAAATTTTTCCTGATCAAAACCCAGGCGCACCAGCGGTTTGCCCACCAGCCAGATCACCCATGACCCCACGGCGGCATACAAAATGGCAAACCACACCATATAGGCGGGAATGACAACGTTATGTCCGCCGAAAGTAAACGCCAGCGGCCCGCTGACCGACCAGAGAATGGTAATAAATGAGAAGAACGTCACCACGCTCGACAGCAGACCGAGCGTCAGAGAGAGGGTGCCGCTGGTCAGGGCATTGAGGTCTTCGGCAATACGCTGATCCGGGTTGTCGACGCTTTGCTGCTGTTCAACATGATAATAGACATGATGCTGGAGCCATTTATCCATGTATTTTTCCGTCATCCAGCGCCGCCAATACATCTGCAGTCCCTGGGTCAGGTAGATACGGTAAATGGAGATAACGATAAAAAGCAGCGCCAGCCAGGTGAAGTGGATTAACTGTGCTTTGAATACCACATAATCTTTGTTCTGCAAGGCGTCATAAAACACCCGGTTCCATTCATTAAACTGCACGGTGATATAAATAGTGGTTAATGAAAGAAAGATAATCAGCCCCAGCATACCCCAGGCGCGCCATTTTTCTTCTGACAGCCAATAGGGCTTGATAAGTCTCCAGACGTCGCGCCAGGGTGCTGCTTTGATATCTGTTTGCTTCATGCGTTTACTACCACTCCGCCAAGGTTAAAAGGACATAATACGACAACATTCTATCCGGTTAAGTTGCAATCGCGGTTTAATTAATGAGGAAACATTTCAAGGAGATATAGAAGGGCGCAATGACCAGGCTGGCGGGAAAGAGGTATCAGGTCGCAGGAACAACCGGCAAGCTCCTGCGACGGCATGGTATCAGGGATTAATACATCACTTTATGACCATAGCTGGCCAGGATGTTTTTAACATGATCCATTTTCTCGGTGGTTGGGGGTTTGACGCCGTCGAGCTTGTACTCTTCGCCCATGGCAATCCATTTATGTTTACCCAATTCATGGTAGGGCAGCAACTCGATTTTTTCGATATTGCTCATATCGCGGGTAAACTCACCGAGCATATGAACTGATTTGTCATCATCCGACCAGCCTGGCACAACCACATATCTCAGCCATGTCCGTTTGTTGATTTTTGCCAGATAGCGAGCGAAGTCCAGCGTACGATGATTGGAGACGCCCACCAGATTCTGGTGAATATCGTCGTTCATTTCCTTGATATCCAGCATCACCAGATCGGTAACGTCCAACAGTTCGTCGATGACCGGATCATAGCGACGAACAAACCCGTTGGTATCAAGGCAGGTGTTGATACCTTCGGCATGGCAGGCCCTGAACCAGTCGCGGACAAATTCCGCCTGCAGGATGGCTTCACCGCCGGAAGCGGTCACACCGCCGCCGGAGGCATTCATGAAATGGCGATAAGTGACCGTCTCTTTCATGATTTCTTCAACAGTGATTTCTTTACCGCCATGGGTGTCCCAGGTATCGCGGTTATGGCAATACAGGCAGCGCATCAGGCATCCCTGGAAGAAGATGATGAAACGGATGCCTGGGCCGTCGACGGTACCGCAGGACTCAAAAGAATGGATGCGACCAAGTACAGACATTGCGGGGTTTTCTCCATTTTGGCGAATGTAAATTGTTTTGACTGAAAGCCCTGGCTCAGAGGGCTGTCCGGCAAAACAAGCTGGCCTGAAGCGGGCAACATACCCGCTATGAGTAAAAAGGCCCCACTTTCGTGGAGCCTTTATTTTACGCCTTTTCAGACGGTGAAGGAATTACATTGATTCAGTAAAGGTACGAGTGATGACGTCCTTTTGCTGTTCTTTGGTCAATGAGTTGAAGCGAACGGCGTAACCGGATACCCGGATAGTCAGGTTAGGATACTCTTCCGGGTTTTCCATGGCCTTGACCAGCATTTCGCGGTTCATGACGTTCACGTTCAGGTGCTGACCGCCTTCAACGCCTGCTTCATGATGGAAGTAACCGTCCATCAGGCCTGCCAGGTTGGTTTTACGTACTTCATCATCTTTACCCAGTGCTTTGGGTACGATGGAGAAGGTATACGAAATACCGTCTTTGGCGTAGGCAAACGGCAGTTTGGCAACGGAAGTCAGTGAAGCCACTGCGCCTTTCTGGTCACGGCCATGCATCGGGTTGGCGCCTGGTCCGAAAGGTGCGCCGGCACGACGTCCATCAGGGGTGTTACCGGTTTTCTTACCGTATACCACGTTAGAGGTAATGGTAAGAATAGACTGTGTCGGAACCGCACCACGGTAGGTCGGCAGTTTCTGAATTTTCTTCATGAAACGTTCAACCAGGTCACAGGCGATATCATCGACGCGAGAGTCGTTGTTACCGAACTGAGGGTATTCGCCTTCAATATCAAAGTCGATGGCCATACCGTCTTCGTCACGGATAGGTTTGACTTTGGCGTATTTGATGGCGGACAGTGAGTCGGCAGCGACAGACAGACCGGCGATGCCACAGGCCATGGTGCGATAAACGTCACGGTCGTGCAGGGCCATCAGTGAAGCTTCATAGCTGTACTTGTCATGCATATAGTGGATAACGTTCAAGGCGGTGACGTACTGCTTGGCCAGCCAGTCCATGAAGTGATCCATGCGGTCGAGCACGCGGTCGTAATCCAGCACTTCGTCCATCATCGGTTCGGTTTTAGGACCGACCTGAATTTTGGCTTTTTCGTCCATGCCGCCGTTGATTGCGTACAGCATGGTTTTCGCCAGGTTGGCACGGGCACCGAAGAACTGCATTTGTTTACCGACCACCATTGGGCTTACGCAGCAGGCAATGGCGTAGTCATCGTTGTTGAAATCGGGACGCATCAGGTCATCGTTTTCATACTGTACGGAGGACGTATCGATCGACACTTTAGCCACGAACTTCTTAAAGTTCATCGGCAGTCTTTCTGACCACAGAATGGTCATGTTCGGTTCCGGAGACGGTCCCATGGTGTACAGGGTGTTCAGGAAACGGAAGCTGTTCTTGCTTACCAGAGTACGGCCATCCACGCCCATGCCGCCTAATGATTCGGTTGCCCAAATCGGGTCGCCTGAGAACAGTTCATCATATTCAGGGGTACGCAGGAAGCGAACCATACGCAGTTTCATGACCAGATGGTCGATCAGTTCCTGGGCTTTTTCTTCAGTGATGCGGCCGGCCTTCAGGTCACGTTCAATGAAAATATCCAGGAAAGTAGACACACGCCCGAAGGACATAGCGGCGCCGTTTTGTGATTTTACTGCAGCCAGATAGCCGAAGTAGGTCCACTGAACCGCTTCCTGAGCAGTGGTCGCCGGGCCAGAAATGTCACAGCCGTATTTGGCAGCCATTTCCTTGATTTGAGACAGGGCGTGATGCTGATCGGCAATCTCTTCGCGCAGACGAATGGTCTGTTCGAGTTCTTCGCCGTTTTCCATCTTGCTTTGCAGCGAGGTGAACTGGGCGAACTTGTCTTTCATCAGGTAGTCGATACCGTACAGGGCAACGCGACGGTAGTCGCCGATGATACGGCCACGGCCATAGGCATCAGGCAGACCGGTCAGGACGCCGGATTTCCGACAACGCAGGATGTCAGGTGTATAGACATCAAACACGCCCTGGTTGTGAGTCTTACGGTATTCGGTGAAGATTTTTTTCAGTTGCGGGTCCAGTTGGCGATCGTACGCCTTGCAGGAACTCTCAACCATTTTGATGCCGCCGAAAGGAATGATGGCACGCTTAAGCGGAGCATCAGTCTGCAGGCCGACGACAGTTTCCAGATCTTTATCGATGTAACCGGCATCATGGGAGACGATGGTTGCAGCAACGTTAGTATCAAAATCGACCGGCGCATGCGTGCGGTTTTCGAGTTTGATGCCTTCCATCACTTTGCCCCAAAGGGTAGTGGTCTCGGCAGTAGCACCCGCCAGGAAGGATTCATCGCCTTCATAAGGGGTATAGTTTTTCTGGATAAAGTCACGAACGTTGACTTCATTCTGCCAGTCGCCTTTGCTGAAACCTTCCCAGGCAGTGGCTAGTTTTGTATTCAGATCGGTCATTGTACACCTACCTTCTAATGTGGAATTTACGAATTCCGGCTTTAGCGGCGAAATGCTAGTGATGGTTTCCGCCGCGCAGATATATTACCCAATACGTTAATCCTACCAGTAAACCACCACCGATGATGTTGCCAATCGTGACAGGAATCAGATTGTCGATGATAAAATTGCTTACGGTCAGATGGGAAAACTGTTCGGGAGCCATCCCGATGGCCTGCCAGAATTCCGGCGAGGCGAAATTTTTGATAACGATACCCAATGGGATCATGAACATATTGGCGATGCTATGCTCGAAGCCGCTGGCGACAAACATCGCCACCGGAAAAATCATGGCGAACATTTTATCGGTCAGGCTGCGGCCGGAGTAACTCATCCATACCGCCAGGCAGACCATCAGGTTCGCCAGGGTGCCCAGACAGACAGCTTCGATAAATGTGTGATGCATCTTATGGTCAGCGGTCTGCAGGACATTGAGTCCCCAAGCGCCATTAGCGACCATATGTTGCCCGGCAAACCAGATCAGGCCGACAAAGAACAATGCGCCGAACAGGTTGCCGACATACACGTTAATCCAGTGGCGGAACAGCTGGAACCAACTGATGCGACCGCTGGCCTTGGCCACCATAATCAGCACCGTCGACGTAAACAGATCCGCGCCGCAAACCACGACCAGCATCAGCCCGAGAGAGAAACAGATACCGCCAATCAGTTTGGCGATGCCGTAAGGAATATCGCCGGTACCGGTGGTAACAGTAATGTAGAAAGCAAACGCAATGGAGATAAACACCCCAGCGGTGATCGCCAGATAAAACGTCGTGACGAGTTTTTTAGTGGCTTTGTAGACTCCGGCTTCTTCGGCGACTTTTGCCATTGCCTGAGGCAACAATGAATCAAAGGGGTTGTCTGCTTTCACACTGACTCTCTCACAGGATTAATTAACGACTTAATTCTAACAAACCAGTATAGAGTAAAAATTGATATGGATCATAATGCCAGGCGCTATTAAGCCCGAGGGGGAGTATAACTGCTATTTTATTAATATAAGCTATTGAAAATAGGCTTAAAAAATAAATTTTAAAGATTGCAGTATAATTTTAAAACGAGAATATTTCTACCTCAAAGGCGTTAACGAATGATACCTTATGTGGATATTTTGTTTCATCATCATCGGTATTTTCCGCCCTTGTCACTCAATTGAAACATTTCATGAAATTGGCGCATTTTATTTACAGTCAAATAAAAAACGGCGGTCAAATAATGCGTTTATTTGACCGCCGTTATACCTGATAATTCCCTGTTCGTCACGGGGATTACCCCTGACGGTTTGTCAATCAGACGCCAGGGGCATGCGCTATTATTTCGACCAGTGACGACGCTTGGCGGCCTGGAGTTTTTCATAAGCTGCCAACAGCGACTGGTGGGCCGGCAGGGCGTTGAGATCGCTGTCAATGGAGAACAGGCCATTGAAGCATCCATGGCCCTCAATGGCCGCATTGGCCGCCGCCAGCGCGTGCTCGCCATACATGCGGGCAAACGCGTGCTGGTATTGCGCCGGGCCCCGGTCAGGTTCCTGGGCCAGCAGCAGCAGGGTATGCAGGCAGCGGTAGTAATTGTCGCGTTCTGGCGAAAACACCGATGCATTGAAGTCCCGGGTCCATTCGGTCCAGATAAGCGCCTGATCCAAATCACCGCCGGCCAGCGCCAGCATCACTTTTAATTCACCAATCCGCAGCGTGTACCAGCCATTGTCTTTACCGGTGGCCAGGCCGAGCAATTCACGCACCCGGGTGAAATCGTCCAGACCCTCATCATCCAACGTCTCGATAAGCGCCAGATACTGCTGTGGTTTCCATTGACAGTCAGGCAGGCCCAGCAGGGTGTCACGCAGGTGAATGGCCATGGTGTTATTGGCCAGCAGCAGGTCTTCTGCCGGATAGATGTCGGACATGCCCGGCACCAGGATACGGCAGGCGTAGACGCCCAGATGCTCATAATCGGCGATATACACCTCAACGCCCTGTCGGTCGAAAATCGCCATCAAGGTAGTGAACTCATCGCTGGTCGAGCCGCTAAAATCCCACTCGGCAAAGTCGTAGTCCGCGTCCTGCTTGAACAGATCCCAGGAAATCAGGCCGCTGGAGTCGATGAAATGCGTTTCCAGGTTGGCATGCTCAGCCACTTCTTCGTCATCGAAGGTCGGCGGGGTAAACACATCAAGATCCTTGAGACTGCGGCCCTGGAGCAATTCGGTCACCGTTCTTTCCAGCGCGACGCCGAAATCAGGATGGGCGCCGAACGAGGCGAAGCAAGTGCCGTTGGCGGGGTTGAACAGCACGACGCAGATAACCGGATACTCGCCGCCAAGGGAGGCATCATAGGCAAAAATAGGGAACCCCTCGGCTTCCAGGCGCTCTATGGCTTCAATCACCCCGGGATAACGATCCATTACCGTCTGAGGGATAAGCGGCAGGCTCAGCGATTCGGCGATGATGCGGTTTTTCACATAACGCTCAAACACCTCGGACAACCCCTGCACCCGGGCTTCGTTGGCGGTATTACCGGCCGACATGCCATTGGAGACATACAGGTTACCAATGATGTTCATCGGGATATACACCGTCTGTCCGTCCGACTGCCGGCTGAAGGGCAGGGCGCAGATGCCCCGTTCAGCATTGCTGGACTGCAGATCGATAAGCGCGCTGGCGGTCAGCTCCTGCTCAGGATCATAAAATTCGCGCAGCCGTTTATCCAAAATCCCGGCCGGCAACGCGTCATCGTCGGTCAGCGCAAACCATTTCTCGTTGGGATAGTGGACAAAATCACCGTTGGCAATCGCTTTACCCAGATAGAAATCAGCAAAGAAATAGTTGGTGGAAAGGCGTTCGAAGTATTCGCCCAGCGCCGAGGCCAGGGCGGCTTTCTTGCTGGCGCCTTTACCGTTGGTGAAACACAGCGGGCAGTCTTTGTCCCGGATATGCACCGACCAGACATGGGGAACAGGGTTCAGCCAGGAGGCCTCTTCGATATTGAAACCCAGGTCGCTGAGCTGCTGGTAAAAACGCGCGATGGAATCTTCCAGGGCCGCGTCTTTCCCCGGGATAAAAGTCTGAGTCATGTTATTCACTTTTTAACATTTATGAAGCTGGATGATACTTTTTTTTCACCCACAGCTCCACGTATTCTGTCGGACGGAAAAGCGATATCGGACCCTGGCGGTCGAGGAGTGCTGAGCTTCCTGACGGTATACGGCATCCCTATAGGGCCATTGGGCCACCGATAAGCATTGCGGCGTCTCTGGGTGAGTGATAAAAACGTGAGTAAGGTGTTTATAAATTCTAATTGCAACTGTGGTGAGGGGACATGAACCAGGTTTTTAATTTCAGCTCCGGTCCGGCAATGCTGCCTGCCGAAGTATTGCGTCGTGCCGAACAGGAATTGGTCAATTGGCGCGGATTAGGCACATCAGTGATGGAAATCAGCCACCGCAGCAAAGAGTTCATCGACATGGCCGATGAGTCAGAGCGCGACCTGCGCGAATTGCTGAGCATTCCGGATAACTATAAAGTACTGTTCGCCCACGGCGGGGGGCGTGCCCAGTTTGCGGCGGTACCGCTGAATCTGCTGGGGGCATCCCGTAGCGCCGATTATATCGATGGCGGCTACTGGGCGCACAGCGCGATTGATGAAGCGAAAAAATACTGCGATCCGCGCGTCATCGATATCAAGACCCGTATCGACGGCTTGCGCGGCCTCAAGCCGATGAGTGAGTGGGACCTTTCGCCCGACAGTACTTATGTGCATTATTGCCCGAACGAAACCATTGATGGCGTGGCTATCGATGAAATGCCTGCTTTTGCCGACAGAACAGTCGTGGCCGATTATTCATCCACCCTACTGTCACGACCGATTGATGTGTCGCGTTATGGCGTTATTTACGCTGGCGCACAGAAAAATATCGGCCCGGCCGGCCTGACGCTCATCATCGTTCGTGAAGATTTGATAGGCAGTGCCCGCCAGGAATTGCCCTCCATACTGGATTACCAAGTGCTGGCAAAACACGATTCCATGTTCAATACTCCGCCTACTTTCGCCTGGTATCTCTCCGGCCTGGTGTTCAAATGGCTGCTGGCGCAGGGGGGCCTGGTCGAAATGGGCAAACGTAATCAGGCCAAGGCCGATTATCTGTATAATGCCATCGACCAGAGCGATTTTTATCGCAATGATGTGGCGCCCGCCAACCGTTCGCGGATGAACGTGCCGTTCCTGCTGGCGGACGAAACGCTTAACGCGTTGTTCCTGGAGGAATCGCTGGCGGCGGGGCTGCATGCACTTAAAGGCCACCGGGTGGTCGGCGGGATGCGGGCGTCGATTTACAACGCCATGCCGCTTGCCGGGGTGCAAGCCCTGGTCGATTTCATGCAGGACTTTGCCCGTCGCCACGGCTGATGGCGAAGGCCGGTTTGACCTTTACCGCCAACCGCCAGACTGTTCGCTGGCGGTATTAACCTCTTTTGAACGTTGGAGAACGTGTTTCACATGCAGGCATCCCTGACCCTACAACCGGTTGTACATATTGACGGCACCATTAACCTACCTGGCTCCAAAAGCGTTTCGAATCGTGCCCTGTTGCTGGCGGCCCAGGCGGTAGGCACAACCCGCCTGACTAACCTGCTCGACAGTGATGACGTGCGCCATATGCTTGACGCGCTGGGACAGTTAGGCGTGACCTGCCGCCTGTCTGCCTCTCGGCGCGAGTGTGAAATCGACGGCATAGGACGCCCGCTGTCGGCGGATCAGGCGTTGACGCTGTTTCTCGGCAATGCCGGCACCGCCATGCGTCCGCTGGCCGCCGCATTGTGCCTGGGAACGCAGGATGTGGTGCTCACCGGTGAACCACGGATGAAGGAGCGCCCGATTGGACATCTGGTGGATGCATTGCGTCAGGGAGGGGCGCGGATAGCCTATCTGGAGCAGGAAAACTATCCGCCCCTGCGACTGATGGGCGGTTTTACCGGGGGCGAGGTCAGCGTTGACGGCAGCGTTTCCAGCCAGTTTCTGACCGCTTTGTTGATGATGGCCCCGCTTGCCGCCGAGGATACGGTGATTCGCATTAAAGGCGAGCTGGTTTCAAAACCCTACATCGATATTACCCTGGCGCTGATGAAAACCTTTGGTATCGAGATACGCCATGACAATTATCGGGTTTTCTACCTGCATGGCGGCAGTCGCTATGTTTCCCCCGGCGACTACCTGGTGGAAGGGGATGCCTCTTCAGCCTCCTATTTCCTGGCGGCGGCAGCCATTCGCGGCGGCACGGTGCGGGTCACCGGCATCGGCAAAAACAGCGTCCAGGGCGACATCCGCTTTGCCGACGTGCTTGAGCGCATGGGCGCGGTGATTCGCTGGGGTGACGATTTTATCGAGTGCCGTCGTGGCGAGCTTAATGCGGTCGATATGGACATGAACCACATCCCGGATGCGGCAATGACCATCGCCACCACTGCGCTGTTTGCCCGTGGTACCACGACCATCCGCAATATTTATAACTGGCGGGTCAAAGAAACCGATCGCCTAGCGGCGATGGCCACTGAACTGAGAAAAGTGGGGGCCACCGTTATCGAGGGCGAAGATTATATTACCGTGACTCCGCCCCAGAAGCTGACCACCGCTGAAATCGGTACCTATAATGATCATCGGATGGCGATGTGCTTTTCCCTGGTGGCATTGTCCGACACGCCGATCACCATTCTGGACCCGCGTTGCACCTATAAAACCTTCCCGGACTATTTCGATCGTCTGGCTGATATCAGCCGCCTGGCCTGAGACCGCCCGGCCGGGCAATTTCATTGCTGCGGTCGGTAATGATAACGCTTAGCCCTTTTGATGCGTATAATACGCCGCAACAAAGTCAGTGCAGTTGATATTACACCACCGCGGATGAGGAGAAGATCATGACGGCAGCAGCCCCGGTTATTACCGTAGACGGGCCTAGCGGCGCAGGGAAAGGCACGTTGTGCAAAGCGCTGGCCGAGTCACTGCAGTGGCATTTGCTCGACTCCGGCGCCATTTATCGCGTGCTTGCCCTGGCGGCGCTGCATCACCACGTGGATATTGCCAGTGAAGAAGCGCTGGTACCGCTGGCCGCACATCTGGATGTTCGTTTCCAGGTCAGTGAAGGTCAGCTTGACGTCATCCTTGAAGGTGAAAACGTCAGTAATGAAATTCGCCAGGAAACGGTAGGCAATACCGCTTCTCGGATAGCCGCCTTTCCCAGGGTCAGAGAGGCACTGCTGCGCCGTCAGCGCGCCTTTCGCGCCATGCCGGGTCTGATTGCCGATGGTCGTGACATGGGGACGGTGGTGTTTTCTGATGCCCCGGTAAAGATTTTTCTCGATGCCTCTTCGGAAGAAAGAGCGCACAGACGCATGAGGCAGTTGCAGGAAAAAGGGTTTAGTGTTAACTTTGAACGTCTTTTATCTGAGATAAAGGAACGGGACGAACGTGACAGAAACCGTCCGGTCGCGCCATTGATTCCGGCAGCAGATGCTCTGGTGCTGGATTCAACCACGCTGACCATTGAAGACGTCATCGCCCAGGCGCTGGCCTATTCGAAACGAATTCTGGCGTTGTCGTAACGTAAATGAAAATTACCCTGTTGTATGGATGCAATGGGGCGTGTAAAACAACCCCATCAAGCAGGATGCCGGATGGACGTTAATCAAAAACATCTGAAGATTATCAAACATGACAGAATCTTTTGCTCAACTCTTTGAAGAATCCCTGAAAGAAATCGAAACCCGTCCCGGTTCCATCGTGCGCGGCACCGTGGTCTCTATCGCTAAAGACGTGGTGCTGGTTGACGCCGGACTGAAATCCGAATCCGCTATTCCTATCGAACAGTTTAAAAACGCCCAGGGCGAACTGGAAATCGAAGTTGGCGATCAGGTTGATGTCGCTCTTGACGCAGTAGAAGATGGCTTCGGTGAGACCCTGCTGTCTCGCGAAAAAGCAAAACGCCATGAAGCATGGCTGATGCTGGAAAAAGCTTACGAAGAAGCTGCTACCGTTATCGGCATCATCAACGGTAAAGTGAAAGGCGGTTTCACCGTTGAGCTGAACGGCATTCGCGCATTCCTGCCAGGTTCACTGGTTGACGTGCGTCCTGTACGCGATACGTTGCACCTTGAAGGCAAAGAGCTTGAGTTTAAAGTCATCAAGCTGGACCAGAAACGCAACAACGTCGTGGTTTCCCGTCGTGCGGTTATCGAGTCCGAAAACAGCGCTGAACGTGATCAACTGCTGGAAAACCTGCAGGAAGGCATGGAAGTCAAAGGTATCGTCAAGAACCTTACCGACTACGGTGCATTCGTTGACCTGGGCGGCGTGGATGGCTTGCTGCACATCACTGATATGGCTTGGAAACGCGTTAAGCATCCGAGCGAAATCGTGAATGTCGGTGACGAAATCACCGTTAAAGTACTGAAATTCGATCGTGAGCGCACCCGTGTTTCCCTGGGTCTGAAACAGCTGGGCGAAGATCCTTGGGTCGCTATCGCGAAACGTTACCCGGAAGGCACCCGCCTGACCGGTCGTGTGACCAACCTGACTGACTACGGCTGCTTCGTTGAAATCGAAGAAGGCGTTGAAGGCCTGGTGCACGTGTCTGAAATGGATTGGACCAACAAAAACATCCATCCGTCCAAAGTGGTTAACGTGGGCGACGTGGTTGAAGTTATGGTTCTGGATATCGACGAAGAGCGTCGTCGTATCTCCCTGGGCCTGAAACAGTGTAAATCCAACCCGTGGCAGCTGTTTGCTGAAACCCATAACAAGGGTGACCGCGTCGAAGGCAAGATCAAGTCAATCACTGACTTCGGTATCTTCATCGGCCTGGAAGGCGGCATTGACGGTCTGGTTCACCTGTCCGACATCTCCTGGAATGTCGCCGGCGAAGAAGCCGTGCGTGAATACAAGAAAGGCGACGAAATCGCCGCTGTTGTCCTGCAGGTTGATGCAGAACGCGAGCGTATTTCCCTGGGCGTGAAGCAACTGGCTGAAGATCCGTTCAATAACTACCTGTCTTTGAACAAGAAAGGTACCATTGTTACCGGTAAAGTCACTGCAGTTGACGCTAAAGGTGCTACAGTTGAATTAGCAGGCGGCGTTGAAGGTTACCTTCGTGCCTCTGAAGCCTCTCGCGACCGTATTGAAGACGCGACGCTGGTACTGAGCGTGGGCGACGACGTTGAAGCTAAATTCACCGGCGTTGATCGCAAAAACCGCGTTGTCAGCCTGTCCGTTCGTGCCAAGGACGAAGCTGATGAGAAAGAAGCCATCACTACTGTTAACACCAAACAGGAAGAGGCGACCAACTTCTCCAGCGCCATGGCAGAAGCGTTTAAAGCGGCAAAAGGCGAGTAATAACGGGGGAGCAGCATTTATCGCTGCTCCTGGACGGTAGTTAAGTGCGTCACGATTTTCCTATAAAGATAATCGTGAACTTGGAGGATCTATGACCAAGTCTGAACTTATAGAAAGACTCGCTGGCCAGCACGCTCATATCCAGGCAAAAGTGGTTGAGGATGCCGTGAAAGAGATGCTTGAGCATATGGCGACTACGCTCGCCAGTGGCGAACGCATCGAAATCCGTGGTTTCGGCAGTTTTTCTCTTCACTACCGTGCACCGCGTGTCGGACGTAACCCGAAAACCGGCGATAAAGTGGAATTGGAAGGTAAATACGTTCCCCACTTTAAACCAGGTAAAGAGTTGCGCGACCGCGCCAATATTTACGGTTAATTTATGCTGCAGGGGCATGGCATTATGCCGTTGTTGCCCATCAAAAAAGACACCTTCGGGTGTCTTTTTTTTGCCCGTCGTCTGGCGGACGAAGCTCGATAAACCCCGTTGTGCTAGCTCCCAACACCCGCTGGGCATGTAAACTCAATACGGCCATCGCTGTTTATGTTCTTCGTTAAACCTATTTTATAAATGGAGCTGCTGGGTAATGATTGAAATTGAACCTGGATGATGCATGGTTTACAGTGAGCACTGTCCAGCGGTTTAAGGCGTATCTCATGAAGGTTTTTATTTTGAGCATGGCAAAGTCTGTTCAACGGCGGGAATCGATCATTGCGCAGTGTGAAAAAAATAAACTGGATTATGAAGTCATAGAAGCGGTCGACGGCAATGCGCTGTCGGAAGAAGAGCGTATTAAACATACGCAAAAATTGAATTATGCCTTCCAAAACGGTGAGATTGGATGTGCCTTGAGCCATCAGAAAATTTACCAAAAAATGCTGGACGAGAACATTTCTAATGCGTTAATCCTTGAGGATGATGCCGCCATTTCGAACGGTATTGATGTTGTTTTAGACAGTTTCCCTTATGCTACCAATCAGGCCGTACCGACAATAATACTCTTAAGCAAAGTCAATAAATTAATAAATAAGCCATTGTTTAATATAGATAAAAAGTATTCCCTGTATCCTGTTTATCATGCTACAACATCGCATGGCTATATTATTAACCAGGCGGCAGCGGCGGCTCTGCTGCAATTTCTCTATCCTGTATGGATGGTGGCAGATAAATGGTCTTTGTTTGAAGAATACGCCAAGGTAAAGGTGTTGGCCGTTCATCCAGCGGCTATTTTGCTGTCTGGACATGCAACGGTATCGACTATCAATCCGGCAAACAACCCATGTGCTATTTCCGCTAAGAAGAAAAAAGTGTGGGGTGAATTGATGACCCTAAAACCGTTAAAGGTCAAACTGAAACACAAAATCAGAAAATTAATCATTCCCCTATTTTCGGAAATCATCGATTTAAAAAAACCAGTTCCTTAAAGTCCTATCCCCTCAGCGATGATTCAGCCCTGGCTTTCCAGGGCTGTTCAACCATCAGCCAGCATTAATCAGCTAGTTGTTTAACACATCCTGCAGCACGGTTTTGAACTTATCAAAAGAACAGAAACCCTGTGCATCAATCGGGCATCCTTCCAGTTCCAGCACGGTTCGCTGGGGTGGCTTTTGCCGGTTCAGTTCCTGCAAGCCCTTAATCTGGTCAGTCGATTGATAGACATATTCGATTTTCATCAAATCTTTGCCAGAGGCGTCTTTCCAGCGTTCAAACACCACTTTGCCGCCGATAGGGGTGGTCTCAAACTGGTTCGGCAATTGGTAGGGTTTGACTTTCAACGCTGAAAACAGCGAGGCCACATTGGAGTCATGCCCGGCAAGAAAGGTAAACTTCGCTTTATCGGCGGAATCAGTAAAAACATCGCTGAGGTATTTTACCAATTTGGCGCTGACTTCTTTAGCGACCACCGGCGCGCTGAAGACCACCGAATTGTAGTACTCCTTGATGGCCACCAGTTTTTCAAACTGTTGATCGGTTTTGATTTTGCCCCAGGCAACTGATGATAATGGCGAACCTTCGTAATACTGGAGAATAAAGGCATCGGCTATCGAGGTACCCATTTTTAATGGGCCGGTCACCCCAGGTTCTTCGCCGGCGACGATTTTAACGCTGCTGGGCAATGTCGTCAGATCACATTGCTTGTCCTGCTGACAGTTGGCCGATTGTGTATAGTTAATCACCTGCATCATATCCTGATAGCTGGTTTTCAGCCGATTGTTCAGGCCGTCCAGTCCGCCATCACCGGCCCGCTCTTGAATCGAGGCGATAGCCCGCTGTTTGAAATCTTCACTGTTATCGGTGATGATCGGGTTAAAGGTGGCATCCATGGTGCCCAGCTTTTCTTTGTGATGCACCGGCACGATACATCCCGGAAAGGCGCCGACCGAGAAGAATTGTGCAGTGGCTATAGTTCGCTGCAGGCTATTGGCATAAAAGTACACGTCTTTGTCAGTCGGGCAGGTGTCGCTTGCCAAAAGCTTGTTATCCACCAGCCACTCGCTGAAATAATGGCCGAAATACGATTCAAGCGCTCCGCCGCGGGTAGTCAGATAGCTGCTGGGTGTATCCCACTGGGGCCATTGGTCCGGGGTGACTTTTCCCAATGCGCTGCTGGGACTGGACAGCGGTGCTCGTAGGCCATGGCGGCTAAACACCATCACCTGTTCCAGGGTGTAAGCCTGGGTAGCGGCTACGACATCAGAAGATATCGCCAAACAGAAAGGCAACCCGGCTAACAAACTGTATTTGAATTTACGCATACTCACTCCTGGAGGCAGCCATAGACAATCAAAGGGAACATTACGGGTAAAAAAAGATGAATAAATCATTTCTATTTACATGATGTCTAGAGTAACGATTTTTTGCCAGCGCTGCGGCCGGTAAAAAGGAGGAACTATCGCGTCTGTCACAAAACTGCAACAATAGTGTTTCGAACCGGCGGTTTTAAGGGATAAAAAATCAGCGGCAAACCGGCTGACCCGATCTATCCGCCCATAATCCAATAACCTGCTTGCTTGCTTACTTACTTACTTACTTGCTTACCTGCTTACCTGCTTACCTGCTTACCTGCTTACCTGCTTACCTGCTTACCTGTTTACCTGTTTACCTGTTTACCTGTTTACCTGCTTACCTGCTTACCTGTTTCTCAATTACTCAAACACTTTATTGCTCAATGATTTAATTGCCAAATGATCCATTAACCCAAGAACCCAATTGTCCAAGGATTTCAATACTCAGATGCCGCTAGACGCTAATCCCGATCACAATCTTGCTCAGGTTATATGCAACAAATCGGCAAGTCCTGAAGGAGGTGCGCTTAATGCCATATGCAGCATGGCCCTGTCCTCCCGGTTCGGATAAAACAGACTCAGCCTGACAAGCAGGTGTGCGCCGGGAGGCAGCGATGAGACTGTCACTCAATCAAATTGCCGCAGGTATTATTCTCGGCATCTTGCCTCTGACAATGCTGCCCCGATTACCCGGCAGCGGGGAAATGAGGGCCATGATAACGCTGGCGGCGATGCTGCTGATGCTCAGAATACCGGCTCTGACCTGGGTTGCATTAGCGATGGCAGCCTTTGTCTGGGGATGTGTTGCCGGCAGTCAATTACTGACGCAGACCGAACAGCTGGCCATGAGCAACCTCAAGGTAGACGCCAGGATTATCAGCGTCAATAGCCAGGATCCACCGGCTGACCGGGCTCTGATTAAAATCCTGCGGGTGCGGGGTGAGCGATTGTTTCCGCCGGCCTATGCCTGGGTCAGCTGGAAAAAACTGCCTTCAGCCTGGTGCGGGGGACAGGAATGGAGCCTGACGCTGAAATTGCGTCCCCAGCACAGCCGGTTAAATGAAGGCGGATTTGACAGTCAGCGCCATGCGATCGCCAACCATCAGATGTTAACTGGCCGGGTCATCAGAGCCAGGCTGACGCAGGCGGACTGCGGATTGCGACAGCGGATGGTCCTGAGCGCGGTAGAACAGCAAAAGGGGCTGCGCTGGTCATCCATTCTTATGGCGCTGGCTTTTGGCGAGAGCCGTGAATTGCCTCAGCCGGTTCGTCTGCTGCTGCAGCAAACCGGCACCGCCCACCTGATGGCGATATCCGGTTTGCATATCTCATTGGCGGCCTTGTTCGGCTGGCTGATTGCCAGGGCGGGGCAGTTACTGCTTCCCTCCCGGTGGCTTCATGCCGCCATGCCGTTGGTGATAAGCTGGATGACCGCGGCTGCCTATGTCTGGGTGTCCGGCGCCAATTTCCCGGCCCTGCGCGCCCTGCTGGCGCTCAGCATATGGATCACGTTGCGAATGCGCGGGATCCACTGCGATGCCTGTCAGGTCTGGCTATGGTGCGTGGCGCTGATTCTGGTGAGCGACCCTTTGAGCGTCTTATCCACCAGCCTGTGGCTGTCCTGCCTGGCGGTCGGCGCTCTGCTGTTCTGGTTCCGCTGGGCGCCGCTACCGGTGAGCATGCAGCATGGCGGGCGGTGGGCCCCGCTGAGGTGGCTGCATCTGCAGGCCGGTATGTCGCTGCTGCTGCTGCCCCTGCAGTGGGGGTTATTTCAGGGGGCAAATGCGCTGTCGCTACCGGCCAACCTCTGGGCGGTGCCGCTGGTTTCGTTTATTACTACGCCGCTGGTGCTGAGCGCTTTGTGCCTCGGCAGCCTGCCGCTGATAAGCCGATGTTGCTGGTGGCTGGCAGATTTATCACTGACCGGGGTCATGGTGCCCCTTGAACCCCTGCAGCAGGGATGGATGGGGCTTGGCAAAGCCGGGCTTATTATCAGCATTGTCGGCTGGCTGCTGGTCATTATGCTGCGCTTTGGCTGGTGGAAACGCTATCCTCTGAACACGCTGGTTATCATCCTGCTGCTGCTTAACGGCCGCGAACGCAGCGATCGCGTGCGCTGGCGAGCCCATATGCTGGATGTCGGTCATGGCCTGGCCATGGTTATCGAGTCCAATCATCGGGCGATTATCTACGATACCGGCGCCGGCTGGCAGGGAGGCAACATAGGTAAAGCCGAAATCATGCCTTTCATCAGCTGGCGTGGGCTGAGGCCCGACGCAATTGTGTTGAGCCACAGCCATCTGGATCACATCGGTGGCCTCAATACCCTCAAACAGGCCTGGCCATGGGTACCGGTGTCAAGTTCTTATCGCGCCGCCGGTCATGAGCCTTGCCTGCGAGGACAGCAGTGGCAGTGGCAGGGGCTGACATTTTCGGTGCTGTGGCCGAAGGCGCTGGTTCAGAGAGCCGCGAATGATGATTCCTGTGTGATTGCCGTAACCGATGGCAAGTATCGACTGCTGCTGACCGGCGACATCGAAGCACGGGCGGAACGTGCCTTGCTGAAGCTGGACAGGGCGGCACTGCAGGCGGATATTCTGCAGGTACCCCACCATGGCAGCAAGACCTCTTCCACGCAGCAATTTTTGCGAGCGGTGGGGCCACGGGCGGCCTTATCTTCAGCTGCCCGATTCAGTCCATGGCGCTTGCCGGCGCCAAAAATCAGAGAGCGTTATGAAAAAGCAGGAATCAACTGGCACGATACCGCCCTCTCCGGACAAATTACGGTGGCGTTTTATGATGATTTTATTGAGGTAAAAGGCTACCGGCAGCAAATATCGGTGAGATGGTTTCACCAGTGGTTTGGCGTCAAAGGCGTAAATGGGTAGAATGGTCGGCTATTTAGGACTAAGCGCTGGTTAATTGAATGCTCAATGATAAAGATCTCTCCA
This sequence comes from Biostraticola tofi, assembly GCF_004343195.1. Taxonomy (GTDB): domain Bacteria; phylum Pseudomonadota; class Gammaproteobacteria; order Enterobacterales; family Enterobacteriaceae; genus Biostraticola; species Biostraticola tofi. The sequence goes on from NZ_SMCR01000003.1 coordinate 253,354, forward strand.
CCTGGCAGACCTTTCGTCGCCTATGGCCGATGATCTCCCCTTTTAAAGCTGGCCTGATTGCTGCGGCGATCGCTCTTATAATCAATGCCGCCAGCGATACGTTTATGCTGTCATTGCTCAAGCCATTGCTTGATGAAGGCTTTGGCAAATCCAACAGCCAAATCCTGGTCTGGATGCCGCTGGCGGTCATCGGCCTGATGGTTATCCGCGGTATTACCAGTTTTGTTTCCAGCTACTGCGTTTCCTGGGTATCAGGCAAAGTGGTGATGCAGATGCGCCGTCGGTTATTCGGCCATATGATGGGCATGCCGGTTTCGTTCTTCGACCAGCAGTCCACCGGCACGCTTTTATCACGTATCACTTACGACTCGGAGCAGGTAGCCTCCTCCTCCTCGAGCGCGCTGATTACCGTGGTGCGGGAAGGGGCCTCGATTATTGGCCTGTTCATCATGATGTTTTACTACAGCTGGCAGCTTTCACTGATCCTGCTGGTGATTGCGCCAATCGTCTCGGTAGCTATCCGGGTTATTTCGAAACGTTTTCGAAATATCAGTAAAAACATGCAGAACACCATGGGCCAAGTCACCACTAGCGCAGAACAAATGCTCAAAGGCCATAAAGAGGTGCTTATTTTTGGTGGCCAGGAAGTGGAAAACAAACGCTTCAATCAGGTCAGCAACCGCATGCGCCAACAGGGCATGAAAATGGTATCAGCCTCGTCGGTTTCTGATCCGCTGATTCAGTTCATCGCCTCACTGGCTCTGGCATTTGTACTGTATGCCGCCAGTTTTCCAAGCGTGATGGAAAACCTGACCGCCGGCACCATCACGGTGGTGTTTTCATCGATGATCGCACTGATGCGGCCACTAAAATCTCTGACTAACGTGAATGCCCAGTTCCAGCGCGGTATGGCGGCCTGCCAGACGCTGTTTACCATCCTGGATATGGAAAAAGAAAAGGATGAGGGGACGCGCGTTATCGAGCGTGCCGAAGGCAACATTCAGCTGCAGGACGTCACCTTTTATTATCCGGGCAAAGAAACCCCGGCGCTTAAAAATATTTCCATGCGTATTCCTGCGGGTAAAACGGTGGCCCTGGTCGGCCGATCGGGTTCCGGCAAGTCCACCATCGCCAACCTGTTCACCCGTTTCTACGACATTCAGCAAGGACACATTTTACTGGATGGCCACGACCTGCGCGAGTATACCCTGCAATCCCTGCGTAACCAGGTGGCGGTGGTCTCGCAAAATGTCCATCTTTTCAATGACACCATTGCCAATAACATTGCCTATGCCAGAATTGATCAGTACAGCCGGGAAGAAATCGAGCGGGCTGCACGTATGGCTTATGCCATGGACTTTATAGAAAAAATGGACAATGGTCTCGATACCATGATCGGTGAGAATGGTGTGCTGCTTTCCGGCGGGCAGCGTCAGCGTATCGCTATCGCCCGTGCGTTATTACGTGATTCGCCGATCCTGATTCTGGATGAAGCGACCTCAGCGCTGGACACCGAGTCGGAACGCGCCATCCAGAAAGCGCTGGATGAACTGCAGAAAAACCGGACTTCGCTGGTGATCGCTCACCGGTTATCGACCATCGAAAAAGCCGATGAAATTCTGGTAGTGGAAGACGGTCGCATTGTGGAACGCGGCACCCATGCCGAGCTTTTGGCACAGGGCGGCGCCTATGCCCAGCTTCACCGTCTGCAGTTCGGCCAATGATTGAGCGTCTCTGGTTCGGCGGGTCTGGCGGGTATCGGCTGCTCTTGCCGCTGGCCTGGATTTATGGAGCCGTTACCGGGTTGATAAAGCTGAGCTACCGCCTGGGCTGGCGGCGGGTGGCGTATTTCAACCTGCCGGTGGTGGTGGTCGGCAATCTGACCGCGGGAGGCAATGGTAAAACGCCGGTTGTGCTGTGGCTGGTTGAGCATCTGCAACAGCGTGGCTGGCGGGTGGGGGTGGTATCGCGTGGTTATGGCGGCAAAGCGACTCACTATCCACTGGTACTGGAAAAAAACACCTCTACCTCGGCGGCGGGTGATGAACCGGTGCTGATTTTTCAGCGCACCGGCGCACCGGTAGCGGTAGCGCCGGTGCGCGCCGCTGCAGTTGCCGCTTTACTTGAATGCCACCAGCTGGATGTGATTATCACTGATGATGGATTACAGCATTATGCGCTGGGACGTGATATCGAGTGGGTGGTGATTGACGGCGTGCGGCGCTTTGGCAATGGCTGGTGGCTTCCGGCCGGCCCGATGCGCGAGCGTGCCGGACGCCTGGCAAGCGTCGATGCCGTCATCGTCAATGGCGGTCAGCCTCAGGCGGGCGAAGTGCCGATGCAACTGACGCCTGGACCGGCGGTTAACCTGGTCACCGGTGAGCGTAAGCCGGTGACCAGCCTGTCTCGCGTGGTAGCCATGGCCGGTATCGGCCATCCGCCTCGCTTTTTTGCTACCCTCAGAGAATTGGGCGTACAGGTGGTCGGAGAAGTCGCTTTTGCCGATCATCAGCCTTATGAGGCAAACCAGCTTTCCAGGTTGACCGTTCCAGGGCAAACGCTACTGATGACCGAAAAAGACGCGGTTAAATGTCGCTCTTTTGCATCTGCCGACTGGTGGTATCTGCCGGTTGACGCCCGTATGCCGGAAGCGGCAACCCAGCGATTGCTGGCACCGATTGAACAGGCCATTGAACATCATAAAGGCAAGCATCGGCTATAAAAAAACGGCCCATCCGTCAGGGAAGGGCCGTTCGATACGATGTGTTTTGCTTAGCGGCTGTAATTAGCGAACAAAGCAATTATTTTGTGTAATGTTTTCATGGCAGGTATGTCTTATATTAATAAAATGTGACTCATGTCACAAAAATACTACTCCCCTGAAAACAACATATCAATAACATTCGCTTGAATGCGGACAGATTAAGCCGGCGATGTTAAAAGCCGGCGGCTATCATCGCCAGTTAACTCCCCCCCTCAGTCGCAATATGCTATTCTCGTAGCCATTAACGCACTGTGCAAGTGTGTCTGTCTGGAGGAAACATGGACCATCGGTTATTGGAAATTGTGGCTTGTCCGGTTTGTAACGGTAAGCTTTATTTTAATAAAGAGAAGCAGGAACTTATCTGCAAATCTGATGCGCTGGCTTATCCGGTGCGGGATGGCATTCCGGTGCTATTGGAGAGTGAAGCCCGCTCCGTTACCCTGGATGAGACTAATTAATGAGTTTTATCGCCATTATTCCAGCCCGCTACGCCTCGAGCCGTCTGCCGGGCAAACCGCTGGCGGACATCAACGGCAAGCCGATGGTGGTGCACGTCATGGAACGGGCCATTGAGTCAGGCGCCGACCGGGTCATTGTCGCTACCGACCATCAGGGGGTGTTCGACGCGGTGACCCGCGCCGGCGGCGAAGCCTGCCTGACCCGGGCCGATCATCATTCAGGGACTGAACGCCTAGCGGAGGTCATCGAGCGCTATCGGTTTTCGGACCATCAGATCGTCGTCAATGTGCAAGGCGACGAACCGCTGATACCGCCGGTCATTGTGCGTCAGGTGGCGAACAATCTGGCCAGCTGTGAAGCCGGTATGGCGACGCTCGCCGTGCCAATCCTGACCGCGGAGGAGGCGTTCAACCCCAATGCGGTGAAAGTGGTGATGGACAGCCGCGGCTATGCGCTCTATTTTTCGCGCGCCGCCATTCCCTGGGATCGCGAGCGTTTTGCCCAGTCCCGTGCTGAGATTGGCGACAGCTTCCTGCGTCATATTGGTATTTATGCCTATCGGGCCGGTTTTATCCGCGGTTATGTACAGTGGCAGCCCAGTAAGCTTGAACAGATCGAAATTCTCGAGCAGCTCAGGGTACTGTGGTACGGCGAAAAAATACACGTCGCGGTAGCCCATGAGGTGCCCGGCATTGGTGTGGATACCCCTGAGGAGCTCGAGCGCGTGCGTGAGCTGATGCTTGCCGGCCAGCGAGACTGAAAAACGCCGGGCGCGATGTCTGCGCCCGGTATTTCCTGCCAAAACTTGATCTGAAATGAAGTTTTTTCGCTGTATAGCCCGCATCATGATCTCGCTTGCCATCAACCGCTGACGCCGTTCTCCTATTCATATGAAAGGCCATATCCATCGTGGACCAGTTAAAAGCTGAATTAAGTGCCGTATTGGGTGAGTCCCTGAGCCGTCTTGAACGCATTAGTGAACAACCTTATGCTCACCTCTATGCCATGTATGACAACGAAGGAAACGCCCTGTCGTTACTGGCTAAAGGCTATGTCTGTCATGGCATTGCCCAGCAGGAAGCTTATAAGCTCTCCATGCTGGCCCGTGAAGGCGAGATCAGGGTTCCGACGGTCTATGGCTTAGTCGTCACCCAACAGCAGCCTTATAAAGAACTGCTCCTGATGGAACGGCTGCGCGGCGTTTCGGTAGAGGCGCCCACCCGCACTCCCCAGCGTTGGTCGATGCTGAAAGATCATATCGTCGAGGGGATCCTGGCCTGGCATCGGATCGACAGCCACGGCTATGTGGGTACGGTTGACAGCACCCAGGAAAACAACTGGCCCAACTGGTATGCCCAGCGCATCGAAGTCATCTGGTCAACACTGCTGAAAGTATCGGCCCCACTGCTGACGCTGGCCGATCGTACGCTGCTGTTCCGTACGCGCCAGAGTTTGGAACAGTTGTTTAACGGCTACCATGACGCCAACGTGCTGGTACACGGCAATCTTTCACTGCGCAGCATGCTCAAGGATGAACGCAGCGACCAACTGCTGGCGATGCTCAATCCCGGCACCATGCTGTGGGCGCCGCGTGAATATGATTTGTATCGGCTGAGTGAAGACGGGATGGCCCAGGACCTGCTGTACCATTACTTGAGCAAGATTGAGCTATCCGATGGTTTCCTGTATCGCCGCTGGCTTTACGCCCTATGGGAAGCCGCTGCCCGCTATATCCATACCGGGCAACTGGATCGCCCGGTGTTCGACATGGGCGGACGGGAACTGCTGCCCTGGCTTGAATAACCCGCAAGCGGTTTCGGCAGAGAACAGGGACTCGTCGGTTACCGTTTTACCTGCTCGTCGGTTACCGTTTTACCTGCTCGTTGGTAAGCGCTTCACCGGTCAGGCTCTGCCAAGCGCGTCCCAGCGTTTCATACCATGCCCGTTCCGAATGACCTAACCAATAAGGCGAAGGGATGATTTTTTCCCAGCTATTAAGCGGGCTGGTGATGGCTAACTGATTGGCCGGCGCGGCTATCGGCGCTAATCCCGCCTGGTGGAAAAAACGCATTGCCCGCGGCAGATGATTAGCTGAAGTCACCAGCAACAGCGGATCTTTACCCACCAGCCCCGCCACAGCCGCCGCTTCCTGCCGCGTATCCTTTGGCCGGTCCAGCACCACAATATCTTTTAGCGGCACCCCGAGACTGACGGCGACCTCTGACGCGGTCTGGGCACTGCTGACCGGATTGTTGCCGGCCGCGCCGCCGGTAAAGACCAGCTTTGCGCCGGGATTCTGCCGATAGATCCTGATACCCTCAACCACCCGCGGCAGGCTGTTGCTGATAAGATTAGAGCCAGGCGCCCATTGTGGATTGTATGTGTAGCCGCCGCCCAAAACCACAATCCACGTAACCGGCTGGCCAGTGCGCTGCCAGGTGGGATAGTGATTTTCAAGCGGTAATAATAATTTATCGGCTACAGGCTGTAGACTGAGCAGCAACAGCAGTATCCAGCCGGTAAATATCAATCCCTTAGCGGTTTTCTGCCAGCGACTAAGCCACAGCAGCGCCAGCCCGGCGCCTATCATCAGGATCAACAGCGGCAGGGGTAACAGCAGGCCTCCGATGATTTTTCTTACGGTAAAAAGCATCGAGATGCGCTCCAATCGAGTGAAATATAGTCAACCAGCCGGGTTAAGGCGCCTTATCGAGACATTCTACTCCAGCCTGTGACAAAATAGTCAACCTCGGCAGGTCGATGGGAAAAGCCCCTTTTCCAAACCGCCGTGCTGGAGTGACAGATTATGCACGATCGCAATTTTGACGACATCGCCGAAAAATTTGCGCGCAATATTTATGGCACCACTAAAGGACTGATTCGTCAGGCGGTGGTCTGGCAAGATTTGCAGGCGCTGCTGACCCGGTTGCCTGACCGCCCGCTGTATATTCTCGACGCCGGCGGCGGTGAGGGGCGCATGGCTATACAGTTGGCGAAGTTGGGCCACCAGGTGGTGTTGTGCGATTTGTCAGCGGCGATGATCGAACGTGCGCGTTCGGCGGCGTTATCGCAAGGGGTGGACGCACAGATCAAATGTGTTCATAGCGCCGTCCAGGACATCAGTTCACATTTGGAAAAACCGGTCGACCTGATATTATTCCATGCGGTGCTGGAGTGGGTCGCTCAACCGCGCGACATACTGCAAGGACTGTATGAATGCCTGGCGCCGGAGGGCGCACTGTCGCTGATGTTTTACAATAAGCACGGCCTGGTGATGCGCAACATGCTGCTGGGCAATATCGCCTTTGTCGAAAAAGGCATGCCGAAGCGAAAAAAACGATCGCTGATGCCCGACCATCCCTGTGATCCGCAGCAAGTCTACGGCTGGTTGGCGGAACTGGGCATGACCATCAGCGGCCAAAGCGGTGTACGGGTTTTCCATGATTACCTGCAAAACAAGCAACAGCAGCAGGACGAGTTTGACGCATTGCTGGCCATGGAACAGCGTTATTGTAGGCAGGAGCCGTATATAAGCATGGGGCGCTATATCCATGTAATGGCGCATAAACCCACCCTGAAGGACGAATTATGAGTGAATTTTCCCAGACTGTCCCCGAACTGGTCGCCTGGGCGCGGAAAAATGATTTCTCCTTGTCACTGCCTATCGAGCGCCTGGCGTTTTTATTGGCCATTGCCACGCTTAACAGCGAACGGATGGATGGGGAGATGAGCGAGGGCGAACTGATTGATGCCTTCCGATACGTCAGCCACAGCTTTGAGCAAACGCATGAAACGGTGACCGTCCGCGCCAATAACGCGATCAATGATCTGGTCCGCCAGCGGTTATTGAATCGGTTCACCAGTGAACTTGCCGATGGCAACGCCATTTATCGGCTAACGCCGCTGGCGATCGGTATTACCGATTACTATATCCGCCAGCGGGAATTTTCAACGCTGCGCTTATCGGTGCAGCTGTCCATCGTTGCCCAGGAACTGCAGCGCTCGGCCGAGGCAGCCGAAGAGCATGGGGATGATCTTCACTGGCATCGCCATGTCTATGCGCCGCTGAAATACTCGGTGGCCGAAATATTCGACAGCATTGATATGACCCAACGGGTGATGGATGAACAGCAGCAGTCGGTTAAACAGGATATCGCTGCGTTGCTGAATCAGGACTGGCGCGCGGCTATTTCCAACTGTGAACTGCTGTTGTCCGAAACGTCCGGCACCCTGCGAGAACTGCAGGATACCCTTGAGGCGGCCGGGGATAAGCTGCAGGCCAATCTGCTGCGTATCCAGGATGCTACCCTGGGCCACGAGCAATTGGCGTTTGTCGATAAGCTGGTACTGGATCTGCAAAACAAGCTGGACCGTATTATCAGTTGGGGCCAGCAGGCGATTGATTTATGGATCGGTTACGATCGGCATGTCCACCGTTTCATCCGCACTGCCATCGATATGGATAAAAACCGGGTGTTCGGTCAGCGACTCAGGCAGTCGGTACAGAACTATTTTGACCATCCCTGGGCACTGACGTTTGCCAATGCCGAGCGTCTGCTCGACATGCGCGACGAGGAACTGGCGCTGCGTAATGATGAAGTGACCGGTGAACTGCCGCCGGATATGGAATATGAAGAGTTCAATGAAATACGTGAGCAGCTGGCTGCGCTGATTGAAGAGGCGCTGACGGTTTATAAAGAACAGCAACTGCCGCTGGACCTCGGCCAGGTGATGCGCGACTACCTGGCAAGCTATCCCCGGGCTCGTCACTTTGATCTGGCCCGTATCCTGATAGACCAGGCGGTGCGCCTGGGCGTAGCCGAGTCAGATTTCTCAGGATTAACGCCCCAATGGCAACCGATTAACGATTTCGGCGCTAAGGTACAGGCCCATGTCATCGATAAATATTGAAGAAACCATGCCGGTAAAACTGGCGATCGCTTTATCAAACCCGCTGTTCCCCGCCCTGGACAGCCAGTTGCGCTCCGGCAGGCATATCGGCATCGAGGAGCTGGACAATCATGCCTTCCTGATGGATTTTCAGGAGGAGATAGAAGGGTTCTACCGCCGCTATAACGTTGAGCTGGTGCGGGCCCCGGAAGGGTTTTTCTATTTACGGCCACGGTCTACCACCCTTATAGCTCGGTCGGTGCTGTCGGCGCTGGATATGATGGTCGGTAAAATCCTCTGTTATCTCTACCTGAGCCCGGAGCGTCTGGCCCACGAAGGGATATTCAGCCAGCAGGAATTATATGATGAACTGCTGACCCTGGCCGATGAAAACAAATTGCTCAAGCTGGTCAACCAGCGCTCGACCGGTTCCGATCTGGACAAGCAAAAGCTGCAGGAAAAAGTGCGAACCTCGCTCAACCGACTGCGCCGTCTCGGCATGGTATGGTTTATGGGCAGTGATTCGTCAAAATTCCGCATTACTGAAGCGGTGTTCCGCTTCGGTGCCGATGTACGCAGCGGCGACGATCCGCGGGAAGCCCAACTGCGCATGATTCGGGACGGTGAAGCGATGCCGGTAGAGCAAACCCTGTCCCTGGGGGACGATCAGGATGAAAACGACGAGAATGACAGCCAAAGCGGCGATGCACCGGATACCGCAGGAGAACAGGCATGATTGAACGCGGCAAATTTCGCTCACTGACGCTGGTCAACTGGAATGGGTTCTTTGCCCGGACTTTTGATCTTGATGAATTGGTGACAACCTTATCCGGCGGCAATGGCGCGGGTAAATCGACCACCATGGCAGCATTTATCACCGCTCTGATACCGGATCTGACGCTGCTGCATTTCAGAAATACGACTGAAGCGGGCGCAACCAGCGGGTCGCGCGATAAAGGTCTGCATGGCAAACTTCGCGCCGGCGTGTGCTACGCCGCCCTGGATGTGGTCAACTCGCGCCATCAGCGGGTGCTGGTTGGCGTCAGGCTGCAGCAGATCGCTGGGCGCGATCGCAAGGTCGATATCAAGCCGTTTATGGTACAGGGTTTACCTGTTGCGATTCAGCCGACCGAATTGCTGACTGAAATGCTGGGCGATCGCCAAGTGCGGGTACTCACCCTGGCCGAACTCAAGGATCGGGTTGAAAGTCACGAAGGCGTTCAGTTCAGGCAGTTCAATTCGATTACCGATTATCATGCCCAGATGTTTGATCTGGGCGTTATTCCCCGGCGTCTGCGTTCGGCCTCCGATCGCAGCAAATATTATCGTCTGATTGAAGCCTCATTGTATGGCGGGATCTCCAGCGCCATTACCCGGTCCCTGCGAGATTACCTGCTGCCGGAAAACAGTGGCGTGCGCAAAGCATTCCAGGATATGGAAGCGGCGCTGCGCGAAAACCGCATGACGCTTGAAGCCATTCGGATAACCCAGTCCGACCGTGATTTGTTCAAGCATCTGATTTCGGAAGCGACGTCTTATGTCGCTGCGGATTACATGCGCCACGCCAATGAGCGCCGTCTTCACCTGGATGATACCATCGCCATGCGCCGCGACCTGTTCGGTAGCCGCAAACAGCTGGCGACCGAGCAGTACCGCCATGTGGAAATGGCCCGCGAACTTGCGGAAACCAGCGGCGGCGAATCCGATCTCGAAACCGACTACCAGGCCGCCAGCGACCATCTCAACCTGGTGCAGACCGCCATGCGCCAGCAGGAAAAAATCGGCCGCTACCAGGACGACCTGGAAGAGCTGACCTACCGTCTGGAAGAGCAGAACGATGTGGTGGCCGAGGCCAGCGAGCAGCATCAGGAAAACGATGCCCGCGCCGAGGCGGCTGAGCTTGAGGTGGATGAACTCAAAAGCCAATTGGCAGATTACCAGCAGGCTCTGGACGTGCAGCAGACCCGTGCCATCCAGTACCAGCAAGCGCTGCAGGCGCTTGAGCGAGCCCGTTCCCTGTGCGGTAATCCCGGCTTGACGCTTGAAGGCGCCGATGAGCTGCTGGAAAGCTATCAGGCAAGGGAGCAGGAAGCGACCGACAATCTGCTGCGTCTTCAGCAGAAGCTCAGCGTGGCCGAAGCGGCACGCAATCAGTTTGAGAATGCCTACCGGCTGGTGGTCGGTATCGCCGGTGCGGTAAGTCGCAGCGAAGCCTGGCAAACCGCGCGCGATCTGATTCGAGACGCCTCTTCCCAGCAGCACCAGTCCAGCCGACTGCAGGCATTACGTAGCCAGCTCAATGAACTGGAACAGCGTCTGCGCGAGCAGCAAGACGCTCAGCGGCTGATGGCGGAATTCTGTAAACGCGTTGGCGTCGACTATCAGCCGGAAGACCTTGAAGCCGCACAGCAGGAGCTGGAAGCCCGGGTAGAAACCCTTTCGGTATCGGTGTCGGAGGCCGGTGAGCGTCGCCTGTCGATGCGCCAGGAACTCGATCAGATACTGCAGCGCATCCAGGTGCTTACCCAGCGGGCTCCGGCCTGGCTGGCGGCGCAGGATGCGCTGGCCAACCTGAGCGAACAAAGTGGTGAAAGCCTGGACGACAGCCGCCAAGTCACCGAAACGATGCAGCAACTGCTTGAACGCGAGCGGGAGTATACCGTTGAGCGGGACGAAATCGCCGCCGCCAAAAGGCAGATCGATGCTCAGATAGAGCGTCTGAGCCAGCCAGGCGGCACGGAAGACGCCAGACTCATCACCCTGGCTGAACGTTTTGGCGGCGTGCTGCTTTCTGAGATTTATGACGATGTGACTTTTGATGATGCTCCGTACTTCTCCGCGCTGTATGGTCCGTCACGTCACGCGATTGTGGTACCGGATCTCTCTCTCGTCCGTGCGCAGCTCGAAGGCCTGGAAGAATGCCCGGATGACCTTTATCTGATTGAAGGGGATCCGCAGTCCTTCGATGACAATGTCTTCGGCATTGAAGAGCTGGAAAATGCGGTTCTGGTCAAAGTGGCGGATCGCCAGTGGCGTTATTCGCGTTTTCCCGCCGTGCCGCTGTTTGGCCGGGCCGCTCGTGAAAACCGTCTTGAAAGCCTGGAAAGCGAGCGCGAAGTGCTGGCAGAGCGTTACGCAACGCTGTCGTTTGATGTCCAGAAAATCCAGCGTCTCCATCAGGCATTCAGCCGCTTTATCGGCAGCCACCTGGCGGTAGCCTTTGAGGATGACCCTGAAGCTGAAATGCGCAGCTATGCGGCCAGACGCAGCGAGCTGGAACGTTCCCTCAATGATCACCAGAACCAGAACCAGCAACAGCGCCAGCAGTACGATCTGGCGCGCGAAGGCTTGGGACTGCTGAACCGGCTAATTCCGCGTATCAGCGTGCTGCTGGATGAAACCCTTATCGACCGGCTGGAAACGGTACAGGCCGACTGGGAAGAGGCGCAGGAAGCCACGCGCTATCTGCAGCAGCACCGCAGTGCGCTGGCGCAGCTCGAACCGTTGGTGGAAGTATTGCAGAGCGATCCGGAGCAGCATGAGCAGTTGCAGGCGGATTACCGTCAGGCTCAGCAGATCCAGAGCCAGACCAAGCAGCAGGCGTTTGCCCTGACCGAAGTGGTGCAGCGGCGCGCCCACTTCAGCTATTCGGACTCTGCCGGTATGCTGACGGAAAATTCCGATTTGAACGATAAGCTGCGCCTGCGGCTTGAACAGGCAGAAGGCGAGCGCAGCCGGGCGCGCGACGCTTTACGTCAGCATCAGGCTCAGCTCACCCAGTACAACCAGGTGCTGGCGTCACTCAAAAGCGCCTATGACGCTAAACGCGACATGCTAAAAGAGCTGACCCAGGAGCTGCAGGATATCGGGGTACAGGCCGATGCCAATGCCGAAGCCCGCGCACGCGAGCGTCGGGATCAGCTGCATGCCGCCCTGAGCCAGAACCGTAGTCGTCGGAATCAGCTGGAAAAACAGCTAACGTTCTGTGAAACGGAAATGGACAGCCTGCAGAAAAAACTGCGCAGGCTAGAACGCGATTACCATCAGGTACGCGAACAGGTGGTCGTGGCCAAAACCGGCTGGTGCGCGGTATTACGCCTGGTCAAAGAGAGCGGGGTTGAACGGCGGTTGCATCGCCGTGAGCTGGCCTATATGGATGGCGATGACCTGCGTTCAATGTCGGATAAGGCACTGGGTGCGCTGCGCCTGGCGGTGGCTGACAATGAGCATCTGCGTGATGTGCTGCGCTTGTCGGAAGATCCCAAGCGTCCGGAACGCAAGATCCAGTTCTTTATTGCGGTTTACCAGCATCTGCGCGAGCGTATCCGTCAGGATATCATTCGCACCGATGACCCGGTGGAAGCCATTGAACAGATGGAAATTGAGCTCAGCCGCTTGACCGAAGAGCTGACCGCCCGTGAACAGAAACTGGCAATAAGTTCGAAAAGCGTGGCCAATATCATACGCAAAACTATCCAGCGTGAGCAGAACCGTATCCGTATGCTTAATCAAGGACTGCAGGCGGTGAGCTTTGGCCAGGTCAAAAGCGTACGGCTCAATGTCAACGTGCGTGAAGCGCATGCCACCCTGCTGGATGTGCTGAGCGAACAGCAGGAACAGCATCAGGATCTGTTCAGCAGCAACAGGCTGACGTTCTCCGAAGCGCTGGCCAAACTTTATCAGCGCCTTAACCCGCAGATAGATATGGGCCAGCGCACCCCGCAGACCATCGGCGAAGAGCTGCTGGATTACCGTAATTACCTGGAAATGGAAGTCGAGGTCAATCGCGGCGCTGATGGCTGGCTGCGTGCGGAAAGCGGCGCGCTGTCTACCGGCGAAGCGATCGGTACCGGCATGTCGATTCTGGTGATGGTGGTTCAGAGTTGGGAAGACGAATCCAGTCGGTTACGCGGCAAAGACATTTCTCCCTGCCGACTGCTGTTCCTGGATGAGGCGGCACGGCTGGATGCCAAGTCCATTGCCACGCTGTTTGAACTCTGCGATAGGCTGGGCATGCAGTTGATCATCGCTGCCCCGGAAAATATCAGTCCTGAAAAGGGCACCACCTATAAGCTGGTGCGTAAGGTATTCAATAATCAGGAGCATGTGCATGTGGTCGGCCTCAGAGGATTTGGCGGTGATACTGCGCCCGCCAGAACCGCGACCGAGGAGCATATACTGAGCTGAAACCGTCCTGGCTGCCGGGCTTGAGTGCAAGCCGTCGCCGATAGTGAACTGTATAGACTCCCTGACAGTTTGCCTGGCGGCGGCTTTTTATCCTGCTTTTATTGCAATCCCTTTCGCTTATTTGCTGCTCACATTCATTGCTGGTGATATTTGGCCCCCTCAATAAGGGTATGCTGCATTCAGTAAACCTGTAAGCTGAACGAATTTACACATAAACAGCTTTCTGCCTATATACTAATAAACAATATAATAACAAAGAGATGATAATGTTCAGCACTGCATACAGGGGACAAGGGATGTTACGACACAATAAATCACTATGGCGCCGAATGTTCATCAGTTGCCTGTTGATTGCCGGGTTGGCTCCGGCTTATGCCGCCGACGCGCCGGTGAGCGACAGCGTGGACGATCTGGACCCGGGCTATATTCCCTCGCAAGAGAATCCGGTAATTCGAACTATGCCGTCGGCAGATCCGCTCGCTCAGAGTCCCTCGGATCCTGCAGCCGGTGCTACTGCCGTACCTGCCGCCGCCGCAGTTAAACACAGCCGTGAAATGATTGCCCGTGAACTGCCGGCCGGTATTTCGCCCCACTATCTCAACGAACTGGCCACCCTGTATGCCGTTCGCAATAATGCCCCGATGTGGCCCGACCGCGAAGCGGTCAGGCATTTTCAGCAGCAGATAGCTGAAGTGTCTCTTTCCGGGGTACAGCCTCAGTTTTTGGCCTGGACGCAGTGGCTGACCCGCCCTGATGTCAGTGCCATGGGCCGGGACATCATTTTATCCGACGCCATGATGGGCTATCTCCAGTTTGTCACAGGGGTAGGGCAGCGTGGCGAGCAGTGGTTGTATGGCGATCGCTCCTATAAATTGTCATCCCCGCCGGTGATTGATATTCAGCGCTGGCAGCAGGCGGTCGACGGCGGCAATCTGGCGGCTTTCATCAGATTACTGGAGCCCCAGCACCCGCAATACGCCAAGATGCATCAGGCGCTTAAAACCATGCTGACCGATATCACACCCTGGCCCCAGCTTAACGGCAAGGAGAGTCTTCGCCCGGGTCAGCTCAGTGACGATATCCCTGCCTTGCGCGAAATCCTCAAGCGCAGCGGCATGCTTAATGGCCAGACGCCAACGCCATTACCGACCGCTGACAGCGTTCCAGCCGATCCGCGCACGCCACCTCCGGTCACTGAATCCCAGCAGTCAGTGATGGTGGGGCCGGCGGCAGATTCCCTGACGCCTTCGGCGTCAACTGCTGATCCGGTAGTGGTGGCCACGGTCGATGTGCAAGATAAGGTGTATACCGCCGAGCTGGTGGAGGCGGTCAAACGGTTTCAGACCTGGCAAGGCCTGGGCGCAGACGGCATTATCGGCCGGCAGACCCGTAACTGGCTCAATGTTCCGCCACAGACGCGCGTCACTCTGCTGGCGCTAAATATTCAGCGGCTGCGACTACTCAATAATCAGGGCAATACCGGCATATTGGTAAATATTCCCAATTACTCTCTGGTTTATTACCATGAGGGCAACGAAATATTGTCATCAAAAGTCATCGTCGGCCGTCCCAGCCGAAAAACGCCGCTGATGCGCAGCGCCTTGAGTAATGTGGTGCTCAACCCACCTTGGAATGTGCCTACCTCTCTGGTGCGAAATGACATCGTCCCTAAAGCGATGCGCGATCCGAGTTATCTGGTGCGCAATGATTTCACCGTATTGTCCGGGTGGAGCAATGACGCACAGGTCATAGACCCTTACAGCATCAATTGGAATATGGTGTCGCCAGCGCATTTTCCTTATCGCCTGCGACAGGCGCCGGGACCTAAAAGTGCCCTGGGTCGTTATAAATTCAACATGCCAAGCTCGGACGCGATCTACTTGCACGACACCCCTAACCATAATCTGTTTAACAATGACATGCGTGCATTAAGCTCAGGCTGCGTAAGAGTCAATAAAGCCGCCGATCTGGCCAATATGCTGCTTCAGGACGCGGGCTGGGGTAATGCTCGCATCAGCGGGGTGCTTAAAGAAGGGAACACTACCTTTGTCCCTATCCGCCACCGAATCCCGGTTAACCTGTTCTATCTAACCGCCTGGGTAGCTGATGACGGCAAACCGCAGTTCCGCACAGATATTTACAATTATGATTCAACCGTGAAAAAAGGGGCTGAAGGCTTGCCACAAGCGCAACGGCTACTCCAATAACCTACTGATGGGCGGGAATTAGTTGGTCTGTAGGATGGCGTTTGTCCTATAGACCAATTTGTGATGTTTTGCAAACCTTGGGATTTGACGGGTTGACGATACCTGCTGGCGCGGTTATGGTTCGAGTCGGCGCGCTTTTGTGCATTTTCCGTTCCCTATTGTCGATTGGTTATCTTGCCCATGGATCATATAAATCATCATCGCCGTAAGTTGATAGCGCTTGGCGGCGCTGCCCTGGGGCTTTCCCTCATCCCCGGTAGTTCTTTTGCGACATTATCTACCCCCCGTCCCAGGGTACTCCAGCTTAATAACCTGAATACCGGCGAAACGTTGAAAACGGAGTTTTTCAATGGTACGGCATATAATAAATCAGAGTTAAAGAAGCTGAATCACTTTTTCCGCGATTACCGGGCAAACAAAATTACCGCCATCGATCCCCAGCTGTTTGAACATATATATCGGCTGCAAATAATGCTGGAAACCAGCAAGCCGGTGCAGCTCATCTCGGGCTATCGTTCATTGGGAACGAATAATAAATTGCGTGCCAGAAGCTCAGGTGTAGCCAAACACAGCTACCATACCCTTGGCAAGGCCATGGATTTCCATATCGATGGCGTTCAGCTCAGCAATGTACGTAAGGCGGCCATGAAGATGCGCATGGGCGGAGTAGGCTATTATCCCAGCAGTAACTTTGTGCATATTGATACCGGCCCGGTAAGAACCTGGTAAATATGCCCGTTTTTCGCCATTATTAGCCGCAGGCGATTAACGAGATTCAGGAAGTGCTATGAAAGTCGACATTATTCCGGTTACCGCATTCAGTCAGAACTGCTCCCTTATATGGTGTGATAAAACCGGGGCAGCGGCGCTGGTCGATCCAGGCGGCGATGCTGAAAAAATCAAGCGTGCAGTCGCGGCGAACGGCGCGGATGCAAAAATAGACAAAATCTTGCTCACCCATGGTCATCTGGATCACGTGGGCGCAGCCGCCGAGTTGGCCGCCCATTATGATGTTGCCATTATTGGCCCTCATCATGATGACGATTTTCTGCTTACAGGGCTGCCTGATCAGAGCCGAATGTTCGGTCTGGCCGAATGCCCGCCGTTAACACCTGATCGTTGGCTACAGGAAGGTGATGAGGTCACGTTGGGCGAACAGCGCTTCTCGGTGCTGCATTGTCCGGGCCACAGTCCTGGGCATGTGGTGTTTTATAATCGGGCTGCGGACTTTATCCTGATGGGCGATGTGCTTTTTCGGGGCGGAGTGGGGCGTACAGACTTGCCTGGCGGCAATAGCAGGCAGCTGATTGAATCGATAAAAACCAAACTGCTGCCTTTGGGAGACGAGATTGCTTTTCTGCCGGGGCATGGCCCGATGTCTACCCTGGGTGATGAACGTCGAACCAATCCGTTTTTGCAGGATCAACAACCAATCTGGTAAGCCACCCTTTTTAACTGCCGGCATCGGCGGCTGCCGATGCCTTGTGTTGGGATTTACTTACCGCGATTACAAAACTGCGACTATGGCTTCACAAAGCGGAGCCATGTTATCAGGCGTCATCCCCGCCACATTAATCCGCCCTGAACTGACCGCATAAACGGCGAAGTCATCACGCAGTCTTTGCACCTGCTCCTTGCTCAGCCCGCTGAATGAAAACATGCCGTTCTGCTGATTGATGAAACTGAAATCCACCGTAGCGCCTTTATCCTGCAGGGTGCTGACGAACAGTTGACGCATCCGCTGGATACGCTGGCGCATTTCGGTAAGCTCCTGCTCCCAGACAGCCCGCAACGCCGGATTACCCAGAATAGTCGCCACAATGGCCGCGCCGTGGGAGGGAGGATTGGAGTAGTTGGCTCTGATGCTGTATTTGAGCTGGCTGAAGGCATGCTCAGCCGCCTCGGCATCAGCTGCGACCAGCGTACAGGCGCCGACACGCTCGTTATAGAGGCCGAAGTTTTTGGAAAATGAACTGGCCACAATCAATTCAGCATGGTTTTCAGTGAAGATGCGCAGACCCAGCGCGTCTTCTTCCAGACCCCGGGCAAATCCCTGATAGGCGAAATCAAACAGTGGTAACCAGCCGTTCTCCTTCGACAGGGCGGCCAGTTCACGCCATTGGGCTTCGGTAGGATCGATGCCCGTCGGGTTATGGCAACATCCGTGAAACAGCACCACATCACCTGCAGCGGCTTGTTGAAGGCTTGCCAGCATACCATCGAAGTCCAGGGCGTGCGTCTGGGCGTTGTAATAGCGGTACTCGCTGACCTCCATGCCGACGGCGTTGAATATATTACGGTGATTCGGCCAGCTGGGATTGCTCACCCATACTCGGCGCACAGCGGTATTTTTGACCAGAAAATCGGCTGCGACCCGAAGCCCACCGGTGCCGCCAGGCGTTTGGGCGGTGCGCGCCCGATGGCTGCTGATAAGCGTGCTGTCGGAGCCGAACAGCAGTTCCTGGGTGCAAAGGGCGAAGGCCGGCAGTCCATCAATACCCAGATAATTTTTGGTATTTTCGTTATCCAGCAAATATTGTTCGGCTTTCTTTACACTGGTCAACACCGGCGTGTTGCCGGTTTCGTCCTTGTAGACGCCAATGCCCAGGTTGATTTTATTGAGCCGTTTGTCTGCACGAAAAATGTCAAGCAGGCCAAGGATGGGATCGGCAGGGGCCTGGGTAATATGTTCAAACATGGGTAGGGATTCCGAATGGTAAAATTTAGCAGTCCGTGCTGTCAGGTTAACGCCAGAAGGGGGTGATTGCCAACCGTTTGCTCTGAAAAAAAAGCGAATTGCGAGGGGGTAGTCAGAATGGGAAAAATAATGTGAAGAAAAAAAAGGCAGGGGATTAACCCTGCCTTGATTGCCTATACTTTCAGATAAACGACGCTGCCGTCGTTTTGCTGCTGCAGATTAGAACTGGTAAACCAGGCCAACTGCAACGGTATCATCGCTAGGCACACCCAGTGGGTTGTCGCCATCAATCTGGTTGATCACGTAGTCAACATAGGTGGACATGTTTTTGTTGAAGTAGTAAGTGGCGCCGATATCAAAGTATTTGATAAGATCAGCATCACCCACGCCTTCGACATCCTTAGCTTTGGACTGTACGTAGCCCAGAGACGGACGCAGACCGAAGTCGAACTGATATTGAGCCACTAATTCAATGATCTGGGTTTTGTTGGCAAAACCGCTAACGCCATTGTTTTCATTAGTGAAATAGGTAGCATTACGGGTTTGACCGTAAGTGGCTGCCAGGTAGACGTTGTTAGCGTCATATTTCAGGCCGGTCGCCCACTGTTCGGCACGGTCACCATTGCCATAGAACGCGGCTTCCTGGCTGTCGGTACGGTCAGAGCTGCCGTAAGCACCGACAATTGCTACGCCGATCGGTGAAGTGTAGCTGGTAGAAATGCCGTAGCCATCGCCGTTGGAACGACGGATGAGGTCACGGTCGTTTTTGCCTTGGTATTGAACGGCGAAATCCCATCCATCAACCAGGCCAAAGAAGTTGGTATTACGGTATGTTGCAACGCCGGTAGTACGGCCAACCAGGAAGTTATCGGTGTAAGCTGAGTCGCCACCGAATTCTGGCAGCATATCGGTCCAGGCCAGAGCGTCATAAACAACGCCATAGTTACGGCCGTAATCAAATGAACCGGCATCGCCGAATTTCAGACCCGCAAAGCCCAGACGGGTTTTGTTACCGTTGTTGGCATCGCTGCCTTCAGAGTTGTTAGCGTTGAACTGGTATTCCCACTGGCCGTAACCGGTCAGTTGGTCAGTAATTTGAGTTTCGCCTTTGAAGCCCAGACGAGCGTAGCTTTGGTCACCGTCACCCGCGAAGCTGTCGTCACCATGGGAGAAGTAGTGCAGACCTACAGCTTTACCATAGATGTCCAGCTTGTTGCCGTCTTTGTTGTATACTTCGGCCGCGTTTACCGCGCCTGCAGCCAATAAGGCCGGAATTACCACTGCAAGAAGATTGCGCTTCATCATTGTTACTACCCTCATTGGTGTTATTCGGACACCCGCCACTGCCGCAAATTATTTCTTACGAAACATTATTGATAGTTTGGTGTCTTCCTGTGTCTGCACGCAGTGTTCCATTCGTAGAACCGTTAATCCACACCGAATATGCTACAAAGGTCGCAATAACGTTTCAGAAGGAAAGAGTGTGTAACAATATGTAAATTTAAGGGAACTTTGTGAGAGAACTCAAACTTTGAAAACAACAAAAGCCAGCAAAGCTGGCCTTTATCGTTATATATATGTTTTTCTTATATTTAATGCCGAAATTTAGAAATTGGCGTTGCGCGGACTTCTTGGGAAGGGTATTACATCACGGATATTTTGCATTCCTGTGACATATACCACTAAACGTTCAAATCCGAGCCCAAAGCCTGAGTGGGGAACGGTGCCGTAACGGCGCAAATCACGATACCACCAATAATCGTCTTTGTTCAAACCCATTGCCAGCATGCGCTCATCCAGCTTGTCAAGACGCTCCTCACGCTGGGAGCCGCCGATGATTTCGCCAATACCTGGCGCTAGCACGTCCATGGCTGCCACGGTTTTACCGTCATCGTTCATGCGCATGTAGAACGCTTTGATATCTTTGGGATAGTTTTTGACCACCACCGGTGCTTTAAAGTGCTTTTCCGCCAGATAGCGCTCATGTTCGGATGAAAGATCCACGCCCCAGGCCACATTATTTTCAAATTTTTGTCCAGATGCCAGTAGAATCTCCACAGCTTCGGTGTAATCGACCTGGGCAAAATCGGCAGAGACGAAATGCTCCAGCCGACTGATGGCTTCCTTATCGATGCGTTCAGCAAAGAACTTCATATCATCCGGACGTTCTGCCAGCACGGCTTTAAACACATACTTCAGCAGCGCTTCAGCAAAGGCGGCCGCGTCATCAAGATCGGCAAAGGCAATCTCCGGCTCCATCATCCAGAATTCGGCCAAATGACGGGTAGTGTTTGAGTTTTCAGCGCGGAACGTCGGGCCAAAGGTATATACCTTTGACAGCGCACAGGCATAGGTTTCCGCATTGAGCTGTCCGGACACCGTCAGAAAAGCTTCTTTGCCGAAGAAATCCTGTTCGAAATTAACCCTGCCGGCGGCATCCCGCGGCAGGTTTTCAAGATCCAGCGTCGAAACACGGAACATTTCACCGGCGCCTTCGGTATCCGAAGCGGTAATCAACGGGGTGGATACCCAGAAAAAACCCTGCTCATCCATAAAGCGATGAATGGCCTGGGCCAGGGTATGCCGTACCCGGGTGACCGCACCGATCATATTGGTGCGGGCGCGCAGATGAGCTACCTCGCGCAGATATTCAACGCTATGGCGTTTGGCCGCCATCGGATAGGTATCGGGATCATCCACCCAGCCCAGCACCTTCACAGCAGCAGCCTGGATCTCGAAGCGCTGGCCGCCGCCCTGCGATTCTACCACTCGCCCGGTCACCGATACTGAGCAGCCGGTAGTCAGATGTAAAACTTCATCCTGGTAATTAGGCAAGGTATTATTTATGACGGCCTGTAATGGATCGAAGCAGGAACCGTCATAGACGGCAAGAAAGGAAATCCCGGCTTTAGAATCCCTACGGGTACGCACCCAACCATGAACAGTGACTTCACTGTCAGCCGGCATGCGCCCTTGCAGTACGTCGACTACAGGCACTACGCTCATAAAATACTCTCTTCATTCAGTTTGTTGTGGGATGAAATGACACTGCCCAGCGGCCAGTGCTGATATGTTACTTGGCGATGGAAAGGACACAAGCAAAAATCGTGATTTTGTGCGGGATTTTGGCCTGCAGGCAACAATCACGGATTTGTGTGGGATGTCAGCCGGCAAACAGCGCTGTTGATACTCTGCTATCAGTAGCGCCATGGGCTGCGCTCTGATGGCGGTGGCCAATCGGCTTGGTTGAGCAACTTTAACGTTCACTGTCAACCGCCGCAGGGAAGCAGTAACCGTAGCGAGCAACTGCCGCAGGTAAGCAGTAACGTCGCTGAAGGCCGCAGCCGGGAAACGCCGCCTGGCCTGCTCGATTGCTGAGGGAGGGTCGCGATCAGTAAAATGTGCCCATTAGCTGGCTTTTTTAATAAGCGGTAAATCAAAAGCTTTACGCAGGGCGCGGACAAAGGCTTTATCCTGACAAATGGTTTTACCCGGACTGTCGGATAATTTGGCCACCGGCTTGCCGTTGCACTCTACCAGTTTTATCACGATATTGAGCGGTTTAACCGCCGGAATATCGCAGGTCAGCCGCGTACCGATGCCAAAAACCAGATTAACGCGTTGTGAAAAGTGGCGGTACAGCGCCAACGCCTTGCTGAAATCCAGGCTATCCGAAAACACCAGCGTCCGGCTCATCGGGTCGATACCCATTTTCTGGTAATGGGCGATAGCCTTTTCGCCCCAGGTGACCGGATCACCTGAATCATGGCGCAATCCCTGATAGCGTGAGGCAAAATCAACGCCGAAGTCCCGTAAAAAAGCATCCATGGTGATGCAATCGGTCAGGGCGATACCGAGCAAATCAGGATATTCATCCAGCCAGGACTGCAGTGCCGCCCGTTGGCTATTGGCCAGCACCGGGCTTATCTGCTGGTGCGCCTGGAACCACTCATGGGCCTGGGTGCCCACCGGTGGCAAGGATAGGCGCCGGGCAAGAGCGTAGTTGCTGGTGCCGATCAAATAGGGAAATTCACCTTTGAGGCAGGTAACCACCTGCTCGTGAATTTCGCGGGAAAAACGGCGCCGGGTACCAAAATCCATCAGTTTGAACCGGCTGAGATCCACATCCTGGCTGTCCTGACGGAATCGGCTCAGCGTCTCATGCAGTCGATCGACCGCCATATCGGTAGTCACCCCCGGTGAGCGCTGCCGATGTACCACTTCGCTTATGACCGCCAGCAACGGTACTTCCCATAAAATCACCTCAAGCCAAGAGCCGGTAATACGGATATCCAGTTTCCCCAGATGGTTGGTCACGGTAATCTGACGGGGATCAAAGCGATACTGACGCAGCCAGTCAAGGTAGTCCTGTTGGAAAAAGGGCAGGCCGGCCAGGAACGCATATTCCTGTGGAGACAGTGCCAAATCACGCATCATTTCAATCTGAGCGCGGATAAGCGGAGCATAGTCACCCAGCAGTTCGTCGCCACGGCAGCGGAACTGGGCGCTGACGGTAACATCCTGGTAACGATGAAAAACCGCTTGCTGCATATGGAGTTTATAAGCATCCGTATCGAGCAGCGACGTTAAAATCGGAACAGTGGCTAAATTCATGGTGCGTTACAGCATCCTTAAACTGGGCACTCTCTCAGTCGGATAGTCGGTGTATCGCCTGAGGACTGCCAGAATTATCCGGTATGTATCCCGACATCAGAACATAGCCTGAGTGATAACGTCGAGGATAAACGTGCCGTTTTCAGCTGACAGTATATGATAAAAACCACCTTTGCCGAGCGTGTTTAGTATTTTTAACCTTCATTCTGCCCAATTTAAGCGGCTGACCCGGCTTAACAATGGCAACATGACCTTAACAGGAATAGACTTAACCGCAGCAAATCCATGATGATGTGAAAAGGGTGATTATGACTCAACAGCCGCAAGCCAAATACCGCCGTGATTACCGGGCGCCGGACTACCAGATTACCGATATCAGCCTGGACTTCAGTCTTGACGCTGAAAATACCACTGTAACCGCTGTGAGCCGCGTCCTGCTCCAGGGAGAACCCGGTGCCGCACTGGTGCTGGATGGTGAAGACCTGCAGTTACAGCAACTGCTGGTGAACGGAGCCGAATGGCCTCATTATCATCTGCATGAGGGCAGCCTCAGCATCGAGCAGTTGCCGGCCTCATTTACCCTGACGGTGGTGACGCTGATTCATCCGGCGCAGAATACCGCCCTGGAAGGCCTGTATCGTTCCGGCGACGCGCTGTGCACTCAGTGCGAGGCTGAAGGCTTCAGACATATCACATATTATCTTGACCGTCCTGATGTCCTGGCTCGGTTCACCACCCGCATTGTCGCCGATAAAGCCCGTTATCCGTTCTTGCTGTCCAATGGCAATCGTCAGGATTCGGGCGAAACCGACGATGGTCGTCACTGGGTGGTCTGGCAGGATCCGTTTCCAAAACCATGCTACCTGTTTGCATTGGTCGCGGGCGATTTTGACCTGCTAAAAGACAGCTTTACCACTCGGTCGGGGCGTGAGGTCGCGCTGGAACTGTTCGTTGACCGGGGTAACCTGGATCGCGCCGACTGGGCAATGGAATCTCTCAAGCGCTCGATGCGCTGGGACGAAACCCGCTTCGGGCTGGAGTACGACCTCGACATCTATATGATTGTGGCGGTGGACTTCTTCAATATGGGCGCCATGGAAAATAAGGGGCTCAATGTATTCAATTCAAAATTTGTGCTGGCCCGGGCGGCAACCGCGACCGATGCCGATTATCTGAATATAGAACGGGTCATTGGCCACGAATACTTCCATAATTGGACCGGCAATCGCATTACCTGCCGCGACTGGTTCCAACTGAGCCTGAAGGAGGGATTGACGGTATTCCGCGATCAGGAGTTCAGTTCAGATGTCGGATCTCGCCCAGTCAATCGCATTGCCAATGCGCGCACCATGCGAGCGTCCCAGTTCGCTGAGGACGCCAGCCCGATGGCCCATCCGATTCGTCCTGAGAAAGTCATAGAGATGAATAACTTCTACACCCTGACGGTGTATGAAAAAGGGTCGGAAGTGATACGGATGATGCATACCCTGCTGGGCGAAGACAAATTTCAGGCCGGCATCCGGCTTTATGTCGAACGTCACGACGGCAGCGCTGCCACCTGCGAAGATTTTGTCCAGGCGATGGAGCAGGCATCCGGGGTAGATTTAACGCTTTTCCGTCGCTGGTACAGCCAGTCGGGCACGCCGGTGCTGTCGGTGCGTGATGATTATAATGCCGAACTGCAGCAGTATTCCCTGCACGTGAGCCAGATGACGCCGCCTACCGCCGACCAGACGGAAAAACTGCCGCTGCACATTCCGCTGGATATTGAGCTTTATGACGATGAAGGTCGGGTGATGCCACTGACACGCCATGGCGAGCCAGTCAATCACGTGCTGGATGTCACCGAGTCAGTGCAGACCTTTATCTTCGATAATGTGCCTTCGCTGCCGATCCCGTCGTTACTGCGGGAGTTTTCAGCGCCAGTCAAACTGGATTATCCCTACAGCGATCAGCAATTGACCGGGCTGATGCGTTTTGCCAGCAATGATTTTTCTCGCTGGGATGCCGCTCAAAGCCTGCTGTCGATTTACATTCGGCTTAATGTCGCCCGCTTCAGCCAGAACCAGCCATTAACGCTGCCGCTGCATGTGGCTGACGCGTTCCGCGGCATTTTGCTGGATCCGGACCTGGACCCGGCACTGGCGGCTGAAATACTGACGCTGCCTGGCGAGAACGAAATGGCCGGCCTGTTCGATGTTATCGATCCGGCGGCTATTCACGCCGTGCATCAGGCTCTGGTGCGCTGCCTGGCTACCGAACTGGCGGATGAACTGCTGGCGGTGTATTTTGCCCACCAGACCCCTCAATACCGCATCGACCACCAGGACATCGGTAAGCGCGCCCTGCGCAATCGCTGCCTGTATTATCTGGCGTTCGGTGATGTGACCCAGGCGGTGAAGCTGACCAGCCGCCAGTATCACCAGGCAGATAATATGACCGATACCCTGGCGGCGATGTCGGCGGCGGTCGCGGCCCAGCTGCCTTGTCAGGCAACCCTGCTGGCCGAGTTTGATGAACGCTGGCACCATGATGGCTTGGTAATGGATAAATGGTTTGCACTGCAGGCAGGCGCGCCGGCCGCCGATGTCCTGGACAACGTGAAGTCATTACTGACCCATCGCTCATTCAGCCTGGGAAATCCCAACCGGGTTAGAGCGCTGATTGGCACATTTTCCGCCTCTAACCCGGCGGCGTTTCATGCCAGCGACGGCAGTGGTTATCGATTCTTGACTGAAATGCTGGTGGAATTGAACACCCGTAACCCGCAGGTGGCCTCGCGACTGATTGAACCGCTGATTCGTCTGAAACGTTATGACCAACAGCGCCAGGCGCTGATGGGCCAGTCTCTTGAGACGCTGAAGGCTCTGCCGAAGCTGTCGGGCGATTTATATGAAAAAATAGCCAAGGCGCTCAACGCCAACTGATCGGTAATACCCGTATCAAGGCAATTGAACCGGGCGTGGCGCCCACGCCCGGTTCACCAAGCGGGAAACGGTAAGCACGCCGGCGCACTCAGTCTTGATCTTGAAGGACTGCAGGGTAACCGGCCCTTATCCCTCCCGGCGGGTTATTACTCTTTTTTGTTGCTGGTCAATTCCCTTTTACCAACCGATGCCGGATAATACCGCCCCGTTTGCCATCGGGATTCCAGGAGAAGACATGCTATACCCCCTCGTTAAAAAGGCGCTGTTCCAGCTTTCGCCGGAACGGGCTCATGAATTGACCTTTCAGCAGTTGCGGCGTATCAGCGGTACCCCCCTTGAATTTTTGGTGAAACAGTCGGTACCGACCAAGGCGGTCACCTGCATGGGGCTGACTTTCAACAATCCCCTCGGTCTTGCAGCCGGCCTGGATAAAGACGGTGACTGCATTGATGCACTCGGGGCGATGGGTTTCGGTTTTATTGAAGTCGGCACCGTAACGCCTCGTCCCCAGCCTGGAAATGATAAACCCCGATTGTTCCGCCTGGTCGAAGCTGAAGGGCTGATTAACCGGATGGGATTTAATAATCTGGGGGTGGATAACCTGGTTGAGAATGTCAAAAGGTCACGTTTTGGTGGCGTCCTCGGGATCAATATCGGGAAAAATAAAGACACCCCGGTCGAGCAGGGTAAAGATGATTACCTTATCTGCATGGAAAAGGTTTATCCCTATGCCGGATATATAGCGATAAATATCTCATCACCCAATACCGCTGGTTTGCGCGCTCTGCAATTTGGCGAAGCGCTGGATGATTTATTGCTGGCTATAAAAAATAAACAGTTGGAGCTACAGGCCTATCACCATAAATATGTGCCGGTGGCAGTGAAAATAGCGCCGGATATGAGCGAGGAAGAATTGGTCAACGTTGCTGACAGTCTGGTCCGGCATAATATCGATGGCGTTATCGCCACCAATACAACGACAGGGAGAGATTTGGTTCAGGGCCTTAAGCACTGTAACCAGACCGGTGGGCTGAGCGGTAGGCCGCTGCAGTCGCGCAGCACGGAAGTTATTCACCGGTTGTCTCGGGAATTAAACGGAAAATTACCGATAATCGGCGTTGGTGGTATTGATTCAATGATTGCTGCCCGAGAGAAAATGGCGGCCGGCGCTTCGCTTATCCAGATCTATTCCGGCTTTATTTATCATGGGCCGCGTCTCATCAAAGATATAATTACACATATTTAAGCGTTTTTAGCTGATTATTGGGTCCAAGGGGTTTATTTCTCGCTTGGGCTCGTTTATCTTTTCATCATAGCTTAATTTTCGGCCGCCCAATATGCCCGGTCGGATATCTGACATAGCCCCAAGCGATTGGGAAGTGATGAAAAGGATCGAAATGAATATCACCCCAGGCGATAATTGGCATTGGTTTTTTGACGATGAGCATGATCGAATGATGCTTGATCTGGCGGACGGGATGATATTCCGCTCAAGGTTTTGCGCCAAAATGCTGACTCCCGACGCTTTTGTCAGCAGCATATTTTGTGTCGATGATGCCTCGCTCTATTATCGGTTTGCCGAAAAATGCCGTGCACTACCGCTGAATACTTCCCAACAGGCTGAACTGGTGTTGAATGCGTTGGTCGCACTGCGCTTTCTCAAGCCGCTGATGCCCAAAAGCTGGCATTTCAAGCCTCAGCCTACGGCGCTGGACTGGCATCCTTCTCCCGGCGACGATGTACAGGTCTGTGTCGGCGACAGCGGCGACTATGCCCGCATGCTGGTGGCGGAGTCAGGCGCCCATGCCAGCCTGTGTATTCTGGCTCAGCCCCAACTGATATTGGCCGGGCGGAAAATGTCGCTGGGGGATGCAATCAAAATCATGCATGACCGGCTGCTGCCCTATCCTCAGCATCAAAGCCAGCACTACGCCACTGCAGTCTGATCGGAAAACCCAGGCCCGATAATGAGCGCGCCTTTGCGGCGCAGCATCATTGCCTGGGGGGCATTGGCAGCATCATTGCCTGGGCTGGCATTGAATGTCAGCGGCGGTGAGAGCAGGCGGTTATCCCGGCATCCCATCCCGATCAGCCGATCCGAATATCGCCTTTAGGAATACAGCTGCAGGCCAGTATCTTGCCATTGCCCGCCACTGCACTGGCGGTCAGCGGCAGCACTTCACCTGCCACTAGCTGAACCTTGCAACTGCCGCAGATACCTGCTCGGCAAGAGTAGGGCAGCTTGATGCCCTGCATTTCCAACTGCTCCAGAAGAATATGCTGGTTATTGCCGGTAAAAATCCGGCCCTGATAGTCGATAGCCAGGGCTTTTTCAGCCGCCCGGCTCACCGGCGGTGGTGGACTGACCTGGACCTGATGATAGCGGCGGGGCGTCTGGGTTTCGAGTATTTCCACCTTATCGCCGGCGCGAATTATCCCACTGCTGTGCGCAATAAGATTTTGGCCGAAATCAACGTCGCCGTTAGCGGCGGTACGAAATCCCTGGAGCGTGCTGAGCGGTTCCACGCTCGGGTGCTTATGGCCGCTTTCGACATTGATGGTGGTAAAAATACATCGGCTGCAGGGTTTTACCGCTTCGAATACCACGGATCCGATCCGCAGCGTTTTCCAGCTATCCTCGGCAAAAGGCTCGGTGCCGCTTACCACAATATTGGGCCTGAACTGCGTAAGCGTTATGCCAGCCCCACAGCGGCGTTGTAAATCCAGAAACGAGGCTTCGCTTATCAGCAGAAAAGGATAGCCATCGGCAAAGGTCAACGGTATTGCAGGCAACCGTTTTACTCGGCGGTCGGGTCGCTGGCCGGTCCAGCGCAACTGGACCGCACGGCCAAAATAGCCGCTTAACCAGTTATTGATGGCCTCGGGAGCGATATACGCGGTAAAATGGTTTCCCCAGACTTCGGTTGGTGCGGCAGTGGCGGAAAAATCGCTTAGGCTGACCATGACGCTTTCGCCATCCGGTGCGCTCAGGTGCAGGCCATTTTGTAGGATGACCGGGGTAAACAGAACCAACTGCGGATGCTGTCGCGCAGTAATAAAGGTTCCATCTGTTTCGGTTAACATAAATGCCCGATCATTCGCCAGGCCCTCCGCGTTTACCAGCGCATGAGATACCTGCACACCGCGCATCGATTTAACCGGATGAATATATATACGCGACAAACTGACCATCCTGCCTCCCTGTGATTACTTGCAGGGTCAACTTTATGACAATGGGGTGGGATTGGCTATAATGCGCCACGATTTTCTTTTTTGATGATAAGTGATCCAATGAATGCACTGTTTGCCAGTACGGCACAAGGTTTAGAAGAACTGTTAAAAAGCGAGCTGGAAGCGCTGGGTGCTCACGCCTGTAAAATCGCTTTGGGCGGGGTGCACTTTCAGGCCGACCACCGGCAGCTCTATCAGAGCCTTCTCTGGAGTCGTCTGGCGTCACGCATTTTACTGCCGTTAAATGAATTCGACGTGCAAAGTGATCAGGATTTGTATGATGGCGTCAGTGCGGTCGACTGGCCGGCGCTGTTTGATGTCGGCCGCAGTTTTGCCGTGCACTTCAACGGCACCGATGACGTCATCCGCAACAGCCAGTATGGCGCGCTGAAAGTCAAAGACGCCATCGTCGACCGATTCATCGATAAAATACAGCAGCGCCCGGATGTCGCGCGGCAGGAGCCAGACGTTCGCGTAGTGGTTTTCCTGCATCGCGGCCATGCGGTGCTGTCCCTGGACCTGAGTGGCTCAGGCCTGCACCAGCGTGGTTACCGAGACGGTGCCGGTCAGGCGCCGCTGAAAGAAAACCTGGCGGCGGCCATCGTGCTGCGCTCAGGCTGGCAGCCGGGAACGCCGATGGTTGACCCACTGTGCGGTTCCGGCACCTTGCTGATTGAAGCCGCGCTGATTGCCGCCGACAGCGCTCCTGGACTCAACCGCCATTACTGGGGCTTCACCGCCTGGAGCGGGCACAATGAAGCGCTGTGGCGTGAAGTAGTGCAGGAAGCCCGTGAACGGGCTCGCCAGGGGCTTAAGCAGACCACCTCGCGTTTCTTCGGATCGGACAACGATAGTCGGGTAATCGAAAAGGCCCGGGCCAATGCGCGTCATGCCGGTATTGGCGAATTGATTACTTTTAGCGTAAATGATGTTGCTAATTTAACCAATCCTTTGCCGGAAGGCCCCAAAGGCACCGTCCTGAGTAATCCGCCTTATGGCGAACGGCTGGAAAGCGAGCCGGCGCTGATTGCCATGCACAACGTGATCGGCCGGGTGATGAAAAGTCAGTTCGGCGGCTGGCGGCTATCCTTGTTCAGCGCCTCGCCGGCCTTGCTGAGCGCTTTGCAGCTGCGCGCAGAGCGAACCTTCAAAGCCCGCAACGGACCGCTTGAGTGTGAACAGAAAAACTACCAGCTGGCGGAGCAGCCGGCGGGAAGCCCGGACACCCCGAGAGCTGGCGTAGCGGTGGATTTTGCCAACCGGCTGCGCAAAAATATCCGCAGCCTGGATAAATGGGCAGCCAAGGAACATCTGGATTGCTACCGGCTCTACGATGCGGATTTGCCTGATTACAATGTGGCGATAGATCGCTACAGCTCCTGGGTGGTGATCCAGGAATATGTTGCCCCCAAAACCATTGAACCCGAACGGGCGCGCCAGCGGTTATATGACGTCATTTCCGCCACGCTGGCGGTGCTGGAAATCCCAGCCAGTCAATTGGTGGTCAAGGCTCGCGAACGCCAGAAAGGCAAAAACCAGTACGAAAGACTGGCGCAGAAAGGCGAATATCTGCTGGTGGATGAGTACGATGCGCGCCTGTGGGTCAACTTGACCGACTATCTGGATACCGGGCTGTTCCTGGACCACCGTATCGCCCGTAAAATGCTGGGTGAGATGAGCCGCGGCAAGGATTTCCTCAACCTGTTCGCCTATACCGGCACCGCTAGCGTACATGCCGGTATCGGCGGCGCGCGCAGTACTACCTCGGTAGACATGTCGCGCACCTATCTGGAGTGGGCGGAGAAAAACCTGCGCAGCAATGATCTGATTGGCCGCCAGCATCGCCTGATTCAGGCTGACTGCCTGTCATGGCTGTCGCTGTGCCAGGAAACGTTCGATGTGATTTTCATCGATCCGCCGACCTTCTCGAACTCCAAGCGCATGACGGAGACCTTTGACGTTCAACGCGATCACCTGGCGCTGATGCGGGACCTCAAGCGGTTACTGCGCCCCGGTGGTACCATCATGTTCTCCAATAACAAACGTGGATTCCAGCTGGATGACGATGGGTTAGCCTCTCTGGGTCTGCAGGCGCAGAACATTACCGAACGTACCCGATCGCAGGATTTTGCCCGTAATCGTCATATTCATAATTGCTGGCTGGTAAGCCATGCCAACAAGGATTAACAATATCCCATGTCATTAATAAGCCTTTCCGGCGCCTGGCTTTCTTTCAGCGACGCGCCGTTACTCGATAACACTGAATTGCATATTGAACGCAATGAGCGCGTTTGTCTGGTCGGACGCAACGGCGCCGGCAAATCCACCCTGATGAAAATCCTCAGCCGTGAAGTGCCGCTCGACGATGGCCAGCTGATTTTCGAGCAAGATACCATTGTCGCCCGTTTGCAGCAGGATCCGCCGCGCGACGTCACCGGCAGCGTATTTGATTTCGTGGCTGAAGGGGTCGAAGAGCAGGCCCAGACCCTTAAGGCCTACCATGCGATTTCTCATCTGGTCGAGCAGGATCCGAGCGAGAAAAACCTGATGGAAATGGGGCGACTGCAGGAAATCCTGGATCACCAGAATCTCTGGCACCTTGAAAAACGCATTAATGAGGTCATTGAAGAGCTGGGGTTGTCCGCCGACGCCGAATTGTCGGCCCTTTCCGGCGGCTGGCTGCGTAAAGCCGCCCTGGGGCGCGCACTGGTGTGTGAACCTCAGGTGCTGCTGCTGGATGAGCCTACCAACCACCTCGATATTGAAACCATTGACTGGCTTGAAACCTTTCTAAAAACGTTTCAGGGCAGCATTATCTTTATTTCCCATGACCGTTCGTTTATCCGCAATATGGCGACACGCATCGTCGATCTTGATCGCGGCAAGCTGGTTTCATGGCCGGGTAATTACGATAAATACCTGGAAGGTAAAGAAGAAGAGCTGCGCGTCCAGGAACTGCAGAATGCGGAGTTTGATCGTAAACTGGCCCAGGAGGAAGTGTGGATCCGCCAGGGTATCAAGGCCCGCCGTACCCGTAATGAGGGACGGGTGCGCGCCCTCAAGGCATTACGTCAGGAAAGAACTGAACGGCGCGAGGTCATGGGCAGTGCCAAAATCCAGGTTGAGGAAGCGACCCGGTCGGGCAAGATTGTATTTGAAATGGAAGATGTCACCTTCAGCATGCAGGATAAACTGCTGGTGCGCGACTTCAGCGCCCAGGTGCAGCGCGGCGACAAAATCGCCCTGATCGGTCCTAATGGCTGCGGCAAGACCACACTGCTCAAATTGATGCTCGGCCAGTTGCAGCCGGACAGCGGCAAGGTCCATTGCGGCACCCGGCTGGAAGTGGCTTACTTCGATCAGTATCGCGCCGTACTGGATCCTGACCGCACCGTTATGGACAACCTGGCTGAAGGAAAGCAGGAGGTGATGGTCAACGGTCGTTCTCGTCACGTACTGGGTTACCTGCAGGACTTCCTGTTTCATCCCAAACGCGCCATGACGCCGGTTAAAGCCCTGTCCGGCGGTGAGCGCAATCGCCTGCTGCTGGCGAAACTGTTCCTCAATCCCAGTAATTTACTTATCCTTGATGAACCTACCAACGATCTGGACGTCGAAACG
The DNA here is from genome assembly GCF_004343195.1 of Biostraticola tofi. Lineage (GTDB taxonomy): Bacteria > Pseudomonadota > Gammaproteobacteria > Enterobacterales > Enterobacteriaceae > Biostraticola > Biostraticola tofi. Next base: position 285,952 of record NZ_SMCR01000003.1, read on the forward strand.
CTTGAACTGTTGGAAGAACTGATTGACAGTTATCAGGGAACGGTACTGCTGGTCAGCCATGATCGTCAGTTTGTTGATAATTCGGTAACCGAATGCTGGATTTTTGAAGGTGAAGGCAAAATCAGCAGTTATGTAGGCGGTTATTTCGACGCCCAGCGCCAGCGTACCCAGACCCGCTCGCTACGGGCAGAGCCTGTTGGGGCCAAACCGGCAACGGCCGCCCCGGCAGCGGCGTCGACCGCATCAACAGCCAAACGCGCCGGCGGTAAACTGAGCTATAACCTCCAGCGTGAACTGGAAACGCTGCCGCTTGAGATCGAAAAAAGGGAGCAGGAAATTGCCGCGTTACAGGCCCGGATGAGCACGCCGGAGTTTTTTACCCAGTCACATGACAAAACCCAGGCTGTGCTGGCGGCAATGACCGCCGCCGAGCAGGCATTGGAACAGGCCTTTGCCCGTTGGGAAGAACTTGAAGCACTGAAAAATAATACGGCAAATTGACGCTGTCCGCCAACCGGGGCTGATTACTGCCTCGGTCAGTGCATGGTGCCGGGAAAGATTAATGAGGAGTTAAGCATGTGTTCTCCTGTCCGACAGCCCAGGCACGTGATTTGCCCGCATTGTGATCTGGTGGTTGGCTTGCCGACGCTTACATCAGGCCAGAAGGGCGTATGTCCCCGTTGCCATAATACGCTGATAAGCCGCTGGGCCGATCCCCGTCGCCAGCCGATGGCTTTTGCGTTCAGTGCGCTGGTGATGCAGTTGCTGGCAAATTTATTCCCGTTCGTGACCATGGAAGTGTCCGGTATCAGTCGTCAGATTACGCTGCCTGAAATACCGCGCATCATGGTTGCGGATCAGTTCTCCAGCCTGGCAACGCTGTTTCTATTATTCGCCCAGTTAATTCCGGCATTATGCATGATCATTATTCTGCTGCTATGCAGCGGAGTCGCTTTGCCGTTTCGCTTGAAAGCCTTCCTGGCCAAAGCCATGTTTGCACTTCGCACCTGGGGAATGGCGGAAATCTTCCTCACCGGGGTGCTGGTCAGCTTCGTCAAGCTGATGGCCTATGGCGATATCGGCATCGGCATCAGCTTTGTCCCTTACTGCTTTTTCTGTTTGCTGCAATTGCGCGCGTTTCAATGCGTGGATGCCCGCTGGCTGTGGGATAACATTACGCCAGCGCTCTCACCGGTAAACACACTCCGAACCGGCATCAGTGCGCTATCCCAGGGGGCCAGGGCCTGCACCTGCTGTACATTGATCCTGCCTGCCGATACCATCGAATGCCCACGCTGCCACACCCGTGAGCGGGCCCGGCGCCACAACAGCCTGCAGTGGACCATGGCGCTGCTGGTGACATCAATGCTGATTTATATCCCCGCCAATGTGCTGCCAATCATGATAACCGAAGCGCTCGGCAGCAAAATAAATTCGACCATCATGTCTGGGGTGATCCTGCTTTGGGAGGATGGATCCATTCCGGTGGCGCTAGTGATATTTATCGCCAGTATCATGGTGCCGTCATTGAAGATGCTGGCGATCGGCTGGCTTTGCTGGGATGCGGGCGGAAGAGGCAAGACCGATCCTGAACGGATGCATATCATCTATGAAATGGTGGAATTTGTCGGCCGTTGGTCAATGATCGACGTATTCGTCATCGCCGTCCTCTCCGGGTTGGTCCGCATCGGGCAACTGATGAACATCACCCCCGGCATAGGCGTCGTGTTATTCGCCATGGTGGTCATTATCACCATGATTGCCGCCAAAACCTTTGACCCTCGTTTGATTTGGGACCGGGCGGAACATAAATTGCAATTGCGGAAGGAGTCTTCCTTTGACGGAAAATAATAACGACGTAGCCAGGGTCGAAAAAATGAAGCGCTGGTCTCCAGTCTGGATTGTTCCGATGGTGACTGTCCTTATCGGCGCGTGGATACTGTATTACCATTACAGTCACCAAGGCAAAGTCGTTACCCTGACGACCACCAGCGCTGAAGGCATCGAAGCGGGCAAAACCACGCTAAAAAGCCGCAACGTGGATGTGGGACTGGTGGAGAGCGTGGTACTCAGTGAAGATCTGCGCCAGGTCGAAATCAAGGCCCGCATCAACAATGGCATGGAAAAACTGCTGCGGCAGGATTCCGCGTTTTGGGTAGTGAAACCTCAAATCGGCCGCGAGGGCGTTTCCGGGCTTGGAACGCTGCTGTCCGGCGCCTATATCCAGCTGCAGCCCGGTTCAAGCAAAGAGGCCTCCTATCAGTTCAAGCTGCTCGATGCTCCGCCGCTGGCCTCACCCGATGCCAAAGGGATCCGGGTGGTGCTGGATAGCGGACAGTCTGGCCAGCTTACGGCCGGCGATCCGGTGCTGTTTCGCGGCTTCAGGGTCGGCACCGTCGAGACCAGCGAGTTCGATCCTGCGCTGCGTAAAATGAATTATCAGCTGTTTATCAATGCGCCTTATCATTCCCTGGTCACCAACAATGTTCGCTTCTGGAAGGACAGCGGCGTAGCGTTGAATATGTCGGCTCAGGGTATGCGGGTCGAAATGGGCTCATTGACCACCTTGTTCAGCGGCGGCGTCAGTTTTGATGTGCCAACCGGCTGGGAAGTAGGCGAAGCCGCCAAAGAGAATCAGCACTATCAGCTGTTCGACAATAAAAATAACATTGCTGATTCGCTTTATACCGCTCATAAGGATTACATTCTGTTCTTCTCCGACTCGGTGAGGGGGCTGCAGGCGGGCGCGCCGGTCGAGTTCCGGGGTATCCGCCTCGGCACGGTAGCGGAAGTGCCATTCCTGACGCAGGAAATCGAGCAGGGCATCGAGCGTGATTTCAAGATCCCGGTACTTATTCGTATTGAGCCGGACAGGTTCGACAGTAAGTTGGGCAACCACTTCAATATTGACCAAAGCATAAAAGATGCTCAGAATCGCGGCCTGCGGGCGGCGTTGAAGAGTGCCAACCTGCTGACCGGCGCGCTGTATGTGGATCTGGACTTTTATCCCCAGCAACAAGCCGAAAAGTCGGACAAGGTTATCAGCGGATATCCGGTGATGCCTACTACTAGCGCCGGTCTGGCGCAGATCCAGCAAAAGCTGATGGCCACCCTTGATAAGGTCAACAATCTGCCGCTGGATCCAATGCTTAATGAGGCCACCAAAACCCTGGCCCAGAGCCAGAAAACCCTTAACGAACTGCAACGTACCTTAAAATCAATTAATCAGATAACCGAAAGCCAGTCGATACAGCAGCTTCCCAAGGATATGCAGCAAACGTTGCGTGAACTCAACAGCAGTATGAAGTCGTTCCAGCCGGGTTCACCCGCTTACAACCATATGGTGGCCGACATGCAGCGTCTGGATCAGGTGCTGCGTGAACTGCAGCCGGTACTGCGTACCTTGAACAATAAGAGCAATGCATTGGTCTTCGAGGCCGAGCCAGGTCAAGATCCTAAGCCGAAGAGGGCAAAATAATGAAAAAATTCCTGCTGGTCGCCCTGCTGGTGTTAACCGCCTGCAGCAGCGAAAGTGAGAAGCAATACTACCAGTTGCCGGCGGGTGAAGGCGTGATCGCCCCGATGAACACCGACCGGGTTACTGCTCAGCGTCACCTGTGGTTGTCGCACATTACCGTATCGGATTACCTGGCCGGTACCGGGCTGGTTTATCAGACCAGCGACGTGCGTTATGTTATGGCCAGTTCAAATTTATGGGCCAGTCCACTGGAGCAACAGCTGCAGCAGACCATGACCGCTACCTTGAGTAAGGCTTTGCCCGGCTGGCTGGTCTCTTCGCAGCAGACTCATACCGGACAGGACAAACTCGAGATGGCGGTTACCGGATTTCACGGTCGCTATGACGGCCAGGTGATAATCCAGGGCGAATGGCTACTGACCCATGATGAGCGGGTGGTCAAACGCCCGTTCCTGCTCACGCTGAAGCAGAATGAGGATGGCTATGATGCACTGGTAAGAAGCTTGGCGCAGGGATGGCAGCAGGTAGGCCTGAATATTGCCAAAGAAGTTTCACTGCTTGAGTAATAACTATTTATTCTAAGGGTGAGCCGTCGGCCTGAAGTGCAGTATATCGTGCTAACCGCCGACGAGCAGCTTCCGAATTTCAACCAGTTAACAGTGCAACTTGTCTGATTAACAGCAATATCTCCCTAAGTTTAGTCAAGCCAAATGACGTTTTTGTGAATCATCGCATTGATTTTCTCCCTCATAATGGCTAATCATAAACAGGGTTCGCAGCAAATGCGGCCCATGCTTCTTTCCACCAGAAAAGAGAGGGAAACACGTTATGAAGAGACAGAAACGAGATCGCCTCGAACGTGCACATTCACGTGGCTATCAAGCTGGATTATCCGGGCGTTCACGGGAAATTTGTCCATATCAATCTCTGGATGCAAGATCTCACTGGTTGGGAGGTTGGCGAAAGGCCATGGAGGACAGGACGGTTACTGCTACCGCATAAGGCCAATTTCAGCTCAAGCTACGATTAACCTCCGCCATTCGCGGAGGTTTTTTCTTTTTGGCGCTTCAGAAGGCACCGGTATCTTTGAACAGGCCAACCTTCAAATCACTGGCGGTGTAGATAACTTTGCCGTCGCACAGCACTTCACCGTCTGCTAGCCCCATCACCAGGCGACGGTTGACGACGCGACGGAAATGGATGCGGTAGGTAACCTTTTTCGCCGTAGGAAGGATCTGGCCGGTGAATTTGACTTCACCCACCCCCAAAGCGCGGCCTTTGCCTTCAGCGCCCAGCCAGCCGAGATAAAATCCGACCAGTTGCCACATCGCATCCAGGCCAAGACAACCCGGCATAACCGGATCACCGATAAAATGGCAGCCAAAGAACCACATGTCCGGATGTATATCCAGTTCTGCCTCAACGTAGCCTTTATTATGGCTGCCGCCGTCTTCAGTCATCTTGACGACACGGTCCATCATCAGCATGTTGGGTGCAGGCAACTGCGGGCCTTCTTTACCGAATAATTCCCCGCGGCCGGAAGCAAGCAGGTCTTCTTTTGAATAGGATTCGCGTTTATCTACCATTTTTCTAAACCTTTATTTATGTATCAGCACGACATTAAACATATACGCCCGGTTGTCTTAACCTTGGTTAAACCAGTTAAGCCATCTAAAGCCCCAGGGTAAGCGTTGGCGCTCATGCTGATTAATATGAGCAATGCGCTCGCGTATAAAAGCAATCAAGTTGGGTTTCTGCTCTTCATCGTAGGGGATGCCAAGCAGTCGTTCCAGCGCCTCGTCGACGGTTTCAACCGGCCAGATGCGAAATTGCTCGCTTTTGACCGCTTCTACCAGTTCCTGATTGAGGCACAGATGGCGCACATTCGCCGTTGGAATAATGACCCCGTGCGAACCATTAAGCCCCCGCTCCTGGCAGAGAGCAAAAAATCCTTCTATTTTTTCATTTACCCCGCCAATCGGTTGTACCCGGCCAAATTGATCAACTGAACCGGTAACGGCGATCTGCTGATCGATGGGTTTGTCCGCCAGGGCGCTTATGAGTGCTACCAGCTCCGCTAATGACGCGCTGTCGCCATCTACCTCGCCATAAGACTGTTCAAACACCATCGAGGCGGAAAACGGCAGCTGTTGATCCAGCTCCAGCGAGGCCATCAGGAACGCCTGCATGATCATCATGCCTTTGGCATGTATGTTGCCGCCAAGTTCCGCTTTGCGTTCAACATCATTGATTTCGCCATCGCCCAAGTGTACCACGCAACTGATGCGGGAGGGTTCGCCAAAGGGTTCTGGATGACCGGGAAAATCCAGCACCGACAGGGCGTTGACCTGTCCAATCTGACTACCTTCCGTTTCAACCATGATCTGGCCTTCGGCAATCTCGGCCTGCATCCGTTCGCTGAGATAACTCTCACGCCAGATACGGATGCGATTGCTATTGTACAGCGCATCGCTGGTGATATGGCCCTTTTCACTGTACAGCATGGCTTCACGCAGGCGACGCGTCAGCCATTGAGGACACAGGGGCAGTTGGAACTGATCACCGCTGTACCGTACTGCCTGGCGAATCAGCTCCGGCCAGGCGTCGGCTGACAGCGGCGGCAGATCACGCGCCTGTGCCAGTGAATTGACGTAATCGCACCAGTTCTGCATATCCTCGGTATCAACAAGCCTGAGCTCAGACTCGAATTCGCCATAGAGCGCTAACTGGGTGATCCTGGGTTCCAGATCATTCAGGTCGGCTAAACTTTCACGATCACCGACGATGATAAGACGCAGGTCCAGCGGCATTGAGGGTATGGAAACCGGCAAAGGACGGCTTTCATCCGGTGCAAGCCAGTCGAAGCGCTGCTGTAGGATCATCTGGCGCAGCCGCATCCACAACAGTGGCTGACTGACCAGCGCGCGGGCGCCCAGGATCAGCACGCCGCCGTTAGCCTCATGCAGTTTACCCGGCTGGAGATCGATGGCGTCGCGATAGCATCTGACGCAGCCAAACAGCTGTTCCTGCTCAATCCAGGTCTGATAGACACTTCGATGCCTGCCGGCAAAGTTATCATCGGCTTTGGTCGCCGGTTGGATGCTCACGCCATAGCCATTGACGATATATCGGCTGCCGGTCAGTGCCGGGGATTCCGGCAATGCCTGGGTGACCGAGTCAGCGATTAGCTGGAAATATTCCTCATCCTCCTGAGCGGTGATAAGCATAAACCGGCTGGGAGATCTGGAATGGCAAAATTGCGCCAATCCATCCATCAGACGTGACTGGAGCTTCACCATCGGTGCGGGCAAGGGCTGGAAGGGGTTGGTAAATACCGTCGCGAAATCGGAAAGTTCGGGCAGTAAATATTTCCATTCTAATTGATTATTGGTCAAGGTAATAGTTAACGTCGCTAAAATGGGAAACGAGGATTATACAAGAATTTGCCGGCCGTCACCTCATCCATCTTGCCGACTGACCGTTTTTCCGAGCGACGCTCTGGATATGGTCGAAAAATCATCAATAAAAATATTTTACTAAGGTATTCATCAGCAAAACTGTTATTATTTGCTCAACGTTACGCGGTCACAGGCACCCTTCTCATGAAATACCAGCAACTGGAAAATCTGGAAACCGGATGGAAGTGGAAATATCTGATCAAAAAACATCGGGAAGGTGAGCGTATTACCTCATTGCTTGAGGACAGCGCAGCAGAAGAAGCCATCGGCTATTTAATCACTCTCGAGCACCAGCCCGAAAAAATCCTTAAATGGATAACTGAATTTATGAATCCGGCGCTCGAAAATCGCATGAAGCAGACCATCCGCGCCCGGCGAAAACGCCATTTCAATGCCGAACATATCCATACCCGCAAGAAATCCATTGATCTGGAGTTTCTGGTTTGGCAACGGCTGGCGGGTCTGGCGCAGCGGCGGGGATCGACCCTTTCAGATACCATCGTCAATCTGATTGAAGATGCAGAACGCAAAGAAAAATATGACAAGCAAATGTCGTCTTTGAAACAGGACTTGAAAGCCATTCTCGGCGAACCTAAACCCTAAAGACCTAAGCCGGCGAAAATAGCCAGTAGGTTACCCGTATAATATAGTAACGTGCAGCCCATAAAAAACCCCGCCGAAGCGGGGTTTTCTGTATCACGCGTGGATAACTTATGCCTGAGGCTGAGTTACAACGTCTTTGATACCTTTAACTTCGATCTCTACGCGACGATCCGGTGCCAGGCAGCTGATGACTGCAGCACGGCCTTTCACGCTGTTACAAGTATCGCCGGTAACCGGGTTGTTTTCACCCATGCCACGTGCGGAGATCTTGTCGGAAGGGATACCCTTGGATACCAGGTAGCTCACGACGCTCTGAGCACGTTCCTGAGACAGTTTCTGGTTGTATTGGTCAGAACCGATACGGTCGGTAAAGCCCAGAACAACAACAGAACCATCTTTAGGATCCAGTGAGCTCAACTGGGAGTACAGTTGATCCAGAGCTTGGCGGCCTTCCGGTTTCAGGGAAGATTTGTCGAAGTTGAACAGCACATCAGACTTCAGGGTGAAACGCTTGGTTTCAACAACTGGAGCCGGGGCTGGAGCCGGAGCCGGTGCCGGTGCTGCTTCATCCTGGCCGAAACGGTAAGCAACGCCTACAGACAGCAAGGTGTTATCAGGACGGGCGCCAACGGTGCCTGCATCGCCGATGTTGCTGACGAACTGGTAGTCCAGACGGGTGGCCCAGTTTTTGGTCAGCGCATATTCAAAGCCTACTGCTGCCAACGGAGAAACGCCGGTGTCATCATTGCTCAGACGACCATTGGCACCGTTGTTATAAGCTGCTTTGGAATCAGCACGCCATACCATACCGCCCAGACGGGTGTAGATGTCCAGATCGTCGGTCAGCGGGTAGCTGAGTTTGGCGGCTAATGAAATACCCTGAGCTTTAAAAGCACCGTTGTTCACGCTGCCTTTATAAGCCATACGGCCAAGCCAATCATAACCCAGTTCAAAACCCAGGTAAGGATTTGCCTGATAGCCCAGGAAAGCACCAGCACCTAATTGGTCGTCACGGGTAGGACCGTTGCCGATGCTGCTGTTATAACCGTTGCCGTAAAAACCGGTATCATGGAACTGAGACCAGCCCAGTTTACCACCTGTATACCAGGTATCATCTTTCGGAGCGGCTTGCGCTACGGTAGCGAAACCCGCTAGTGCCACTGCAAGTGCGATAGCTGTCTTTTTCATTTTTTGCGCCTCGTTATCATCCAAATAGGCAATGAGCTTATAAAGCTAATTTACATATCCATTGCCAGAGTCAGTGCTCTGCGTTTGTACATCGCCATCACATTGGCGTTATAGAGCAACCTGGCGAATTAAAGTCTACAACGAAGTGGAAAACTTACAAGTATGATGTAGTAAGCCATTAAACAACTGAGCGTCATAATTGACATTGAAATGTCTTTATTTGGCAAAAAATAATGAGTAAGTTAACCTAAGAAAACATCGCGGAACCGCGTGTCTGCTGGATCCCCAACACTTTGGCTTTCCTTACCAATCGACATTTGCGGTGCTACTGAGAAAAATCCTAAATTTACTTAATGATACAAAGTTGACTGAATTTTTAAGCTTGGAAACTGTCCAGATTGCCGGGAAAATCCCTTTTGCGGGTACATGACGAAGCCAAATGATCCTCCACGCTGTGCCGCATCACGAAGTCTTACCCTCTCTTCTTCAGTGAGTTCCTGGGGAAACCAGCCTAGAACGGCACTGTAATTTCCGGTCAGCAGCGCTTTTTCCATGCTGGCGATCGTATCGAATGCGGGCGATTCGCGAAGTTGAACCACTTTGCCGAGCGGTAGCCCGGATTGTTCCAGCCATAGCCGGCTTAACTTCCTGGAAGAGGTCAGCCACAATAACCAGCGGGACTGTTTACCCAGCTGGCGCAACAGCGGCAGCAGAATATGCCCGACGGCCTGCTGATCATCAAAATAAACCACTTCACTGATTATCCCCTGTCCTTGGCCTGAATGAACATGATCCGACGCGGTGTCCATCGCTGTCGGCTTTTCGGCAGAAAAAGGGTGTTGAAGTTGAGTGCGCATTTGATGAAAGCCCCTGGTTATTTATATAGCTGTACATAAACACAGTACTGATGTTCAAAGTAGAAATCAACCTTAAATGTTCAACCTTGATCGCAGAATTACCAGATATGTAAGCTGAACAGCGAATTAGATTGTTCAGCACAAAATAAAACCGTATTTTTTTATGGCTTGTCGCGAAAAGGATCTTTGATCACGCGTTAATTTACAGGGAGAACAACATGCAAGCTTCAGTCAAACCACAGATAATGCAGGCAATTTCACTTTTTAGCCCTCTGGGAACCATCACCACCCGTTCGCAGTTCGGCGGCTACAGTCTGGCTGCCGATCAACTGATGTTCGGCCTGATCCTGGAGGGGGAACTGTCGCTGCGCGCTACCCGGCGTAGTGAGCAGCACTTTATGTCCAGGGGAATGGAACGACTGATTTATACCAAACGCGGGATTCCGGTATCACTGAACTATTTTCGCGTCAGTGATAATTTATGGCGGCAGCACGATGTGCTGCTGTGTCTGGCTGGCCACGCGCTGGAAGAGGCACGGCGGGATCGTCAGTCAAGGCTCGATAATCAGCGGCTGAAGGACCTGCCCAATATAGGCCAGGGTATTGAGCGCCTGTTGTGGAAGGCGGGTATCCAGGATGTCGAAACCCTGCGGGCCTGCGGAGCCAAAAGCTGTTATCTCAAACTGAAAAAGATCAAACAGCAGCTCAACATCACCGTCCTGTTTGCGCTGGAGGGTGCGCTGGCGGGTCGACATGCCGCAGCCCTGCCGCCGGGACAGCGCGCCGCACTGATGGAATGGTACCAGCACCATGCCTGCCATTGACCGGACCACGCCAAGGGAGCTACGGCGGGCTGCCTGAGGCGGCAGTCTAGCCGTTAGCCGTGCGCAAACGGCGCTTTGCCGATCTCTCGTTTCAGTAAGGTCAGCTCAGGAATAAGCGCCAGTAATAGTCCGACCTGCTGCAGTACCAGCTGTTCCCGGGATTCGCTATCTGGAGCTGTCGACCGTATTCTGCTCATCAACTGTTCCAGCTGTTGCTTAAGCCGGTCGGCAAATTCCGCCGAGTGTTGCACGGCATCATCGAGATAACGGGCGGCATCATCCAGAATCTGCAGCACCTGAGCATTAGGCAGTTTGTCACGGTGGGCACCCAGGGTTGAAATATAGCTTAGCAGAGTGTGATTAAGACAAAGCAGACGAAAGGCCGGTTCAAGCATCTCCCGGCCTGTTTTCGGTTCAGCAGACATATTAGAGACGACCGAAGCCAGTTCCGCATCGCGGTTATGAGCGTCTCGACGGGCAATTCGGTACTCCAGTCGGTTATCCTTACCTTGGTGATACTGAGTCAGTATGGCATCCAGGTAGCGGCAATTGGCCGCCAGACTGCGCTCCAATACCGACGGCAGATGGCGGAAGCGCCAATCGGGCCAGATAAATGTCACCGCCGCCCAGGCGATGGCGCAGCCGAGGAAAGTATCGAATACCCGCGGCAGTGCAACCTCGAAGCCTTCTCCCAGCAAATTGAAACACAGCATCACCAGCAGGGTAATGAACATAGTAGCCTGCGCATACTGGACATTTCGAAAGGCAAAAAAAAGCGTTCCGCTGACGACGATTAGCAATAGCTGGCCCTCGACCGAGGGCACAAAATACAATATAGGCAGACCAATCAGTATTCCGGCGATGGTGCCTGCGATACGCAGCGCCAGCCGTCGCCGGGTCGCCTGATAGTTTGGCTGGCAGACAAACAGGCTGGTCAGCATTATCCAGTAGCCATAATGCATGCCGCTGAGCTGGATGAAGGTATAGCCCGCGCACAGCACCACCGACATGCGCACCGCGTGGCGAAACAGCGCTGATTCCGGACTCAGGTTGAGCCTCAGCCGGGTGCGAATATCGGCCCAACCGGTGAGTTTATCGTCCGAAAGATTGTTTTCCTCCGGGCTGTGTTCGGCAATGGTCTGTTCGGACTCTATCGTTGCCAGTTGTGCGTCAATGGCCCGCAGATTGCTGAGCAGATGCATCAGCGTTTTGACCTGACCGGGTTCGCCTATGCGGCCGATAGCGGCCGTCAGGTGACTGAAAACCGAATCAAACCGGCTGTCATGCTGATATTGTTGATGGGCGAGTATCGACTGGCTCAGTTTTTCGCAGGCCTTGGCCTGCATTGCCAGCAATCGCTGAAAGCGGAACAGTACATCACTGTGGCGCAACTGTTCACGCAAGCGGCCGTACTGCACATGTGCCGAGCTGACCCGCTCATGAATATCCTGCAGCACAAAGTAATAATGCAGGGTCCGGCGGGTGCCGCGCTGCCCGCGATCGCCACGCAAACGGGTCAACAGTGAGGCTTTGGTCTGGTTGAGCGACTCGACCATGCGGCTGTTGGCCATTGCAACGTCAATCAGCGGCCGATCATCGGTTTCATCGATATCAGGATCGAAAAGACTGGCTTTGGCGTCGAGATACAACGATAGCGAGTGATAGCAACGGGCAAGGTTATCCTGCAGCGGGCGGATGGGAAACAGGCCATGCCCTATCAGTGTCAGCAGGTTGTACCAGATTGCGCCGGTAATCAGCAGCAACGGCTGGAGATACCAGTTCTGATACAGAGTGGCGCCGAGCATGGTATAGACTGCAATAAGCAACGCGCCGAAGGCGATGGTCGCATAGCGCTGTCCCAACGCGCCCAGCAGGATAAAACCGCAGGTAGATACCGCCAGACCGATGATAAAAAACCAGGGGTAGGGATAAAGCAGCTCGATACAGACCGCGGCGACGAAAAAACTGACCAGGGTAATCAGCAGATTGCGCAGGCGTCCGCTGAGCCTGTCGTCCAGGTCAGCCAATGCAGCGGCGACGACCCCTAGGGTCAGGGGAATGGTCAGCATGGTCATGTCGAGCCACCAGGGCAGCGCCGCCGCGCCTCCCAGGGCAATAAATATTCGCAGGTTATAGCGCCAGCGGCTGTTGAATGCCAGACCGCGCATCCCTGATGAGAGAGTGCTCACGCTGGGTCCTTGAAGGTCGTCATCAATTGAAGCCGGTGCTGTCTACCGGCACCACGCGCTGCCCGACTGGCCATAGTGCGATTAATGCCAGTTTGAAATTGGCGATACCGAGCGGAATGCCGATGATCGTCAGGCACTGTGCTACCCCGGTCAGGATATGGGACAGGCAAAGCCACCAGCCGAAAAAGATAAACCACAGTACATTGAGCAGCGTCCCGCCGGCCGACAGCAAGGCATTACGTCCGGCCGGGTCCAGTTGATCGACATGCACCGTGGTGTTGCCGAAGGGGACCAGGGAGAGTTTGGTTATTTCCCAGCAGGATCGGCTAAAGGGCCAGCTGAAGATCAGCAGGATGCTTATTACCGTTGCCAACAGCCAGGCCAGTGTGGTGAAGACTCCACCCATGAAAAAATTAAGAATGTTAAGTATTGTACGCATAATCACCCAGAGCCCCCGAGGGCGTTTAATCAATGAAATCAAGCATCCGTGCCGGCACCTGATTATTCTACCCTGATTTCCAGACTGGAGCAGGACAACTTAATACGGTTACACTAACCCTAGACGCATCAATGACCGGGAACCTGCCAGACTTATGGAACTTAAAGCGACCTCTTTTGGTAAACACCTCGCCCAGCATCCTTATAACCGGGTGCGTCTGTTACACGCCGGCGTGGAGGTCAGTGGCGATAAACATCAGTATCTCATTCCGTTTAATCAGATACTGGCTATTCACTGCAAACGCGGTATCGTCTGGGGAGAACTGGAATTTGTCCTGCCAGAGGATAAAGTTGTTCGTCTGCATGGCACCCAATGGCAGGAAACCCAGCAATTTTATCACTATCTGCAGAAATCCTGGCAGGAGTGGAGCAGCGAAATGAGCGTGGTCTGCGTTCAGGTCCTGGAAAAACAGGCCGCTGCAATAACACAGACAACCGAGCGTGATGCATGGTTTAACGCCGATCGGTTGGGCACCCTGCAAAAGGACATCCTTGAGGCGTTTTCCGCTCTGCCGCTGCCGGTGGCAAGACTGGATGAATTCGTTGCCTGCCGGGAAAACTATCAGCTTTGCCTGCGCTGGCTCGAACAGGGGCCGGAAATGATCACACTGCACAATCAGCAGTGGACTTCCCGGATGCTGGAAACCCACCGGACGTTTTTCGATGAAGTCGAAAGCTCGCCTCTGAACCCGTCGCAGTGCCGAGCGGTGGTCAATGGGGAATCCTCTTTGCTGGTGCTGGCAGGCGCCGGCAGCGGAAAAACATCGGTACTGGTGGCCAGGGCCGGCTGGCTTCTGCGGCGGCGCGAGGCGGATCCTGAACAGATCCTGCTACTGGCTTTCGGGCGTCAGGCGGCCAGAGAAATGGATGAGCGGATCCGGCAACGGCTGCAGGTGAATGGCATCAAGGCCAGCACCTTCCATGCCCTGGCCCTGTCAATTATCCAGCAGGGCAGTAAAAAAGCCCCGCGCATTACTCAGCTTGAGTCCGATGACCAGGCACGCCGGGCACTGATCATTGCCCACTGGCGAGAGCAGTGTGCTACCAAGAAGGCGCAGGCCAAGGGATGGCGCCAGTGGATGACCGAAGAATTAGGCTGGGAGGTGCCGCCGGATGATTACTGGAACAACGACGCGCTGGCCAAACGGCTGTCGGTACGGATTGAGCGCTGGCTCGAGCTTATTCGTTCACGGGGCGGCAGTCAGGCTGAAATGATTGAGCTGGCACCCGCGGAGATACGCGATGAGTTCCAAAAACGCATCAGGCTGCTGGCGCCACTGCTTAAAGCCTGGAAGCAGGCGCTGAAGGAAGAGGGTGCGGTCGATTTTTCCGGCCTTATCCATCAGGCCATAGACATCGTACAGAAAGGGCGGTTTATCAGCCCGTGGAAACATATCCTGGTGGATGAGTTTCAGGATATATCCCCTCAGCGAGCCCGTTTGCTCAGCGCAATTAAGGACCAGAACCGGCGCACCAGTCTATTTGCCGTTGGTGATGACTGGCAGGCCATTTATCGTTTTAGTGGCGCTGAACTGTCGCTGACAACGGCTTTCGCCGAGACTTTCGGCGGTGGACAACCGATTGCACTGGATACTACTTATCGTTTTAATCAACGCATTGGTGAAATTGCCAACGGCTTCGTTTTGCAAAATCCCGCTCAGTTGAAAAAACCGCTGGGAAGCCTGACCAAAGGGACAAAAAAATCGGTGATGGTATTACCGGATGACAGACTTGAGCCTTTGCTGGATAAACTGAGCGGCTATGCCCGGCCGGAAGACTGTATTCTGGTGCTGGCGCGTTACCACCATCTTCGTCCGGCCATCCTTGATAAGGCCGCTACCCGCTGGCCGAAGCTGAGCATTGATTTTATGACTATCCATGCCAGTAAAGGACAGCAGGCTGAGTATGTGATTATTGCCGGCATGTCAGCTGATCGGGATGGTTTCCCCGCGCCGGCCCGTGAGTCAGTGATAGAACAGGCCCTGTTGCCGCGACCGGAGGCATTTCCCGACGCCGAGGAGCGCCGGTTGCTTTATGTAGCCCTGACGCGGGCCAAACAACAGGTATGGCTGTTAAAGGATAGCGATGCGCCCTCAGCGTTTATTGATGTATTGCTACGACTAGGCGCCGTTTACTCGCGTAATCCGTGATCTGCATTAGCGCAGGCGATCTTTCAGATAGCGTTGATAGTCAGGAATGTCGATATCAAACGAGCTGCTGAACAGCGCTGAAGCTATCAGGAAATCTGCGGTCGAACGATTGGTCGCGACCGGGATATTCCAGACCGTTGCCAGACGGAGCAGGGCCTTCACGTCCGGATCATGTGGAACCGCGTTAAGCGGGTCCCAGAAAAAGATCATTACATCAATTTTGCCTTCGGAAATCAGCGCCCCTACCTGTTGATCTCCTCCCATCGGCCCACTCAGCATACTGTTGACCGATAGGCCGGTACTACGCTCAACCAGGTTACCGGTGGTGCCGGTAGCGTAAAGTTCATGTTCGGCAAGCAATGCTTTATTGGCTGAAACCCAGTTCATTAACGATTGTTTGCAATGATCATGGGCGACCAGCGCGATGTGTTTACGTACGGCAATGGTGCGAGTCGTTAACTCCATTTCCTTTTCCCTTTTAAGATAAGCAAGACACAGATTACTGAAACTGAGTTTCAATGGATAGGGTTAAACGATGGCGTGGTGATAATAAAGTCTCATTTATGTGAGGGGGGTGTTATTTCGTCTGACTGGTGATGCTCAGCCCAGCGCATAAAACGGGTGCGGGTGGGCGTATCAGCCTGCAGAAACCAAAAGCGCAGCATCTGTTCTGTCTGACTTTCAGCCGGCGATTGAGATTTCCTTGCCGCTACCGACGAGGCAATATCCTGGGGAGTTGATTGTGGGTGAATCAACGATTCAAGTCCATGACGGCGGTTATAGTTATTGACCGCCTGCATCAAGCCTTGGCGATCGGTATCCAGGCGAGCAACAGTGGCCTGGACCGGTGTGCCCCGATGGTCTACCAGCTTTACAGACGGTTGCCGACTGAACTTTTCAGCCTCCTTTTGCGTGGTCAGCGCCGGTAACTCGAATTTCACCCGAGCAGCATTAAGTGGGTCGAAAGTGATAATGATGAACGGCGAGGTATAAAGATGCTGTTTATCGCCCGGAGCGCTCACTCGTTGTTTAAGGGTAAACACAACCTGATGATGGCCTTTTTCCAGCTCCAGGCTGGCAGCGCCTCTGAGTAGAGAGCCCCCTAAAGCCTTGCCATCGACAATCAGTAACTCAAGCTCTTCAGGCAGTTGCAGACTGGTCGCCAAAGCCGGGAACCCGATTACCAGGGAAATCCCGATGACAATGGCGCGCAGGAAGTTCATCGCGTCTCCTCATTGACCCAATACAATATCCTGTTTCAGGACAGACCTGCCCATCATAAATTTTTTGTAGCATTTAGTCACACTCATTTTTATTTTGATAATATTTCGATTGATCCAAACGGCGTGCTATATACGGGATGGTATACAATTAATGCACTAATTATTTTGGAGGATCGTCATGACAGATGCTGAAATTACCGACATTCTGACCGCCGTCCGAACGGTTGCTGTTGTAGGGGCAAGCGACAACCCGGCACGCCCCAGTTATGGTGTTATGGCTTACCTTCTTCACCAGGGCTATCACGTATTCCCGGTCAACCCGACCCTTGCGGGTAAAGACATTCTGGGGCAGAAAACCTATGCCAGCCTGGGGGATATTCCCGCCAAGATTGATATGGTGGACGTCTTCAGGCGGTCTGATGCGGTTTATGATTTGACCCAGGAAGCGATTGCAATAGACGCAGGGGTATTGTGGATGCAGTTGGGGGTAATTAATGAGCAGGCCGCAGTCTTGGCAAAGAATATCGGCATGAAAGTGGTAATGGACCGCTGTCCGAAGATTGAAATTCCCCGGTTAGGCCTGGAAAATGTACTGTCCCGCCGGATGTGATGCATCGGTCTGACACCCCTTTTTCACTGGGGTGCAAAAAATGACGCGGGCTAAAAGCCCGCGTCTATTGTTTTTATCGTCAATTTCTCAACCGGGGAGCCTGTAATTGGGCTCTGACCGATTCAGCCAATTCATCCAGGGAAGATTGTTCCGGATGAATCGGTGATTCTTCATAGCCCAGCTGGACCTCAGCAAGATAAGTATGCACCGGCTGTCCGTCATCATCTTCCATGACCACATGATACCAGGGTGCAGTACGTAGCTTGTCATCGGCGGCGATCTCGTCCAGAGATGGCTTATCCAGAGAATATTCAGGGTCAACATCAATGATGACACCCAGATAGCCCAGCAGTTTATGCCGAACCTGTTGTCCGATACCGTATTTGCTGGCAATCATAAGCACCTCCCGAGAAAACCTACCTTATTATTAATATGAGGGATAACTAGGTATTTTCAAGGGAGGTTATCGAATTAAAGCACCCGGCAGGCAAACCCTTTCAGGTACAGACCCTCGGGGTAGGGGGCGATAACCGGATGATCGGCTGCCTGACGGAACTGCTCGATAAACTGGACATCGCGGTGCGCATCCAGAGCGGCGTCAGCGATAATTTTCTGAAACAAATCGGTGGTCATTAATCCAGAGCAGGAAAATGTCATCAGGATACCTTCCGGAGCCAGTAGCTGCATTGCCAACATATTGATGTCTTTATAACCGCGGCAGGCGCTGGCCAGCTGATTTTTGTTTTCAACAAACTTGGGCGGATCCATGATAATGAGGTCGAATTGCCTGCCTTCTTCACGGTAACGGCGCAGTAACTGAAATACATCGTCGCGCACGAACTCGGCGCGACTACTGTCCAGACCGTTTAATTCTACGTTTTGGCTGGCAATATCCAGCACATGCTGAGAGGTATCTACGCTGACGACGTGACTGCAATTTCCTTTCAGAACCGAGACCGAAAATGCACCAGTATAGGAAAAACAGTTAAGCACACGCCGATTGGCTGCGTATTTACGCGCCGCCAGCCTGCTGTCGCGCTGGTCCAGATAAAAACCGGTTTTATGACCCTCGGCAATATCCACCAGGATCTTCATATCATGCTCGCAGATAGTCAGCAGTAACGGTGGCGTATCACCGGTCACCAGACCACGAGTCGGTTCCAGACCTTCTTTTTTCCTCACTGCGACATCGGAACGATCATAAAGCGTACATGCCGGGTAGCATTGCTGTAATGCCTGAATCAGCGTGGCTCGCTGGTATTCGGCACCGGCGGACAACAGTTGCAGCACCAGAAAATCGCCGTAACGATCGATGGTAATCCCAGGCAAACCATCCGATTCGCCGGCGATAAGCCTATAGGCATCAAGCCCATCCCTGGCCGCCAGCAGGTCTCTGAGGCGCTGGGCGGCATTAAGGCGCCGAACAAAAAAAGCCACATCAATTTCTTCTTCGGGGTTGAAACTCCACACCCTGGCCCGGATTTGCGATTGAGGCGAATAGGCTGCCCGCGCCAGCCATTTACCTTTGTCATCGCAAATATCAATGGTTTCACCTGAATCGGCCTTACCTTCCATGCGCTGAACTGCACCAGAGAAGATCCACGGATGGCGGCGAAGCAGTGATTTTTCGCGGCCCTTGGCAAGAAATAGACGTTTTGTCATCATGAAGTATGCTAAACCCTAGGGAAAGAGCGCCATTTTGCGAATAAGTGGTGTTAATTGCAAATAGTTAAGCCTACTGGAGCAGTGTATGAGCAAAGTATGTGTTGCCGCCTATGTGTACGGTGCGGTACAGGGGGTAGGTTTTCGCTACGCCACTCAGCAGCAGGCCAGGCAACTGGGCCTGACCGGCTACGCCCGTAATCAGGATGATGGCGGCGTAGAGGTCGTAGCTTGCGGCGAAGCCGATACCGTAGAGCGGCTGTTGAACTGGTTGAAACAGGGGGGCCCGCACAGTGCCCGAGTCGATAAAGTATTGACCGAGCCGAAGGGCGGGGCTGACTACAGTGAATTCAAGATTCGCTACTGAAGCTCAGATACAGTTAACCGGTTTTGGTAATCCCGCTATTTTGGTGGCCTGTTTGGCTGGCCCTTTGGGGAACAGGCGATAGAGATAGCGACTGTTGCCTTTTTCTTCGCCGTACTGCTGCGCCATGGCTTTAACCAGCATCCTGATGGCCGGTGAGGTGTTATATTCCAGATAGAAATTCCTCACAAACCGAATAACTTGCCAGTGGGATTCGGACAGTTCGATCTGTTCCTGCCGCGCGATCGCCTGGGCCAGGTCCTCATTCCAGTCTTTGGTGTTTTTCAGATAGCCTTGGCTATCCGTCTCGATTTCCAGCCCATTAAAGTTCACAGTTCCTCCGATTACGCGACGCTAATTCAGCCTTGTAGCATCAGCTAGTGTATCAAAGGGCAGCGGCGGAAAAAACAAGGCCCCGCTCAAGAGCAGGGCCTTGTTTTACCGTGGACATCTCGTCAGTTGCTGCGAGACATACCGAGAATGCTCAGCAGGCTGACAAAAATATTATAGATGGATACATACAAACCGACCGTAGCGCGGATGTAATTGGTCTCGCCGCCGTGGATGATATTACTGGTTTCCCAAAGAATAGCGCCCGATGAGAACAGAATAAACAGTGCGCTTATCGCCAGAGAGAGCGCCGGAATCTGCAGGAACAGATTGGCGATAACGGCAACGATCAGCACCACAAAACCTGTCATCATCATCCCAGACAGGAAAGACATGTCCTTGCGGGTTGTCAGCACATAGGCTGAACAGCAGAAGAACACCAATGCCGTACCGCCCAGCGCCATCATGATGACTTCACCAGCCCCCGAGGCAATCAGCATACTGAGCATTGGCCCCAGGGTGTAACCCATAAAGCCCGTCAGGGCAAAGGTGGCCAGGATACCCGCCGGACGGTCAGCCAGCCGATAGGTCAGAAACATCAGGCCGTAAAAACCAACCAGCATGATCAGCAGACCCGGCGCAGGAAGCTGCAGCAAGGTGCTGGCGGTCGCTGTTAACGCCGAGAAACCCAGCGTCAGTGATAAAAGAAAGTACGTATTGCGGAGCACTTTATGCGTACTTAATAAAGAACGCTCACGCGAGGAAGTCGCAACTAAACGATCCATTGTTTTACCCCGTGGTTAGTAGTGTAGCGATTAACATTTAATAGACAGATTAGTGGGTTGATGGCAGCGGTCCTACACGTTTTACCCTTCTTTACGCTGTCGGTGCCTTACGAATGCCCGTAAATGCGCAAAGATTATCCGCTTAAGCGTCTGCTGCTGATTTTTAAAGCAATTGAATGAAAACAAGCTTTACAAGCGAATCGAGTCTGTTTATAGTGCGCGTCATTGCGGAGGAGTGGCCGAGTGGTTGAAGGCACCGGTCTTGAAAACCGGCGACGCGAAAGCGTTCTAGAGTTCGAATCTCTACTCCTCCGCCACTTCACTCTCAGCGGCATATCTGCTTCATCACTCTCTGATTGTTACCAAAATATTCCCCCAGTAATCAACGGTTAATCAAACTCCTTTATTTTCTGGTATCGCACTATACGGTCAGAGGCCGACGGTTGTGACAACGCATTCGTTCCAACTCAGGTTGATAGCGCAGCGACCGCTGGCGTTCCCATCAGCTGCCATCAGCCTGATAGTGACCTTGAAGCGTAATACAGCCCAAAGCTATTGGACCCTGCATTCTGGGGCATCGTGCGTCCTGATGGTGCATAAGTTGTTGCGTGGACGCATGAATTGGCCGCTGTTAAATCCCGCCACAGATGGTTTTAGCGTCATAACTTATTCTTATTCAAAGTCAAAATCCCTTAGTCAGCATCCTTTTACGCTTTTAAGCATTGATTGGTCCGGTTATTGCATATATTTCTGAGTAAGTAATGGCAGAATTGCGATGGGGGCAGACATGAATTTAAGACGACTCAAATACTTTGTAAAAATCGTCGATATCGGTAGCCTGACGCAGGCGGCGGAAGTGTTGCATATTGCCCAGCCAGCGCTGAGTCAACAGGTTGCTACCCTCGAGGGTGAACTTTCACAGAAGTTGCTTATCAGGACTAAACGCGGAGTCACGCCTACCGAGGCCGGCAAGATCCTTTATTCTCATGCTCGGGCTATCCTACAGCAGTGTGAATTGGCGCAGAAAGCGGTGGGTAATGTAGGGCAGGTGGTAAATGGCCAGGTGTCCATCGGCATAGCGCCAGGCACTTCGTCCTGTCCATTGATCATGCCGCTACTGCAATCGGTGCGTGCAAAGTTTCCCCTGTTGACTATCAATCTGCACGAAAACAGTTCTTTGGTGTTGAATGAGAAAGTCAGCAATGGTCACCTGGATATGGCAATTCATTACGATCCGGCGACATATCAGGGTATTAACAGCGTCACGCTGTTAAAGGAAGACCTTTATCTGGTAGGCACCCATGATAACCCGGGCAAAAATATCGAGCTGAATGAGGTAGCGCTACGGCAATTATTTCTGGCACGCGATTTCTCAGCGATTCATAAACGCATGGCTGAGGCGTTTACGCTTCGTAGGCTCAGTGCCAAAATCATCGGTGAAATTGATGCGATAGCAACGTTGAGTGCAGCGATCGCCAGCGGCATGGGTGCAGCGGTACTGCCTGAATCATCCGCCTCTGCCGTGGTCCGCACGGCCAATGCCTGGATGTCACGCATCACCAGCCCGGGCCTGGCCTTACCGTTGACGCTTAATCTGTCATCCAGGATGCCTTTGTCCCCGTCCGCTGCAGCAGTCAAGAGCCTTCTGACTTCACTGGCGACCCAATCGATGCCTCTGGTTACGCCACATGAGCTGTTGTTAGCCAGTTAGCAACAATTAACCAGGGCGGGGTGATGAAGGCTGCGTGCCGGCAGAACCCTGATGAGCGACTTTAAATGAATCGGCTGCCTGTCCACTGGCGGCCGATTTTGTTGTGCTAGAGGTTTAAGTAAATGTATTCAACATCTTCCACAAAACATTTTATGTTGCTATAAATTTAAATCCACACTTGCGAGTCTTGAAGAGTCATCATGAACAGTTTGCTATCCCAACTCCTCATCAATCTGGCACAAAAAGAGGCTGCGGAAAAAGAGCTTCTTGCTACCGTCGAATCCCTGGAGATCCTGGTGGCTGCCATCTTAACCTCATTGGGTGAAGAAAAAACGGATGAAGTCATTTCTACTATCAACCGCGCCCTGGATGAGATGAGAGCCAGAAAAGATGAAACACGCGTCAGTGATATAGATTTACTGAGTGCCAATATTGAACGCATTACGGCGGTTGTTCGTCGCCGATGAAAACGGGCAATATTTTACGAGGTCACTGCGTTTTTATCACTCTACGCGGGCGCGCTATATATCCCAATATGCATGATATTTATAAATCATATCTATTTATATAAATATTCATTAAAAACATTGGTTTAAAAATAACATTTTAGGAATTTGTGAGTGTGCTAAATTAATAAGCTTCGTAATTTTAACGTTAGCGAGGGATAACGAGATATACATCCCTGCTTAAGATTTAACCACTGCGTGGGGCGGATTGTGCAGTTTTCAACGGTACAATGCCCTGATGTGAATGTATTGTTAAGAATATATGTCCGAAAAACCAATTTTATGCAGAGTTATGTAATTTATTGGCCTCTAAGGGGCGCATTCTCCGGCTCAATGAATATACTATTTCCTTGTAATAAAGTTTTGGTCCTCCAGACCACTGTGGTTTTTCATTCGTAGGTTAACAATCATGAAAACACTAGGGTTAATTCTTGAGAATATTCTCGAAGAAATCTGCACGGGTAAAAAAATCTTCGCACCTGAAGCAGACACTCAGGAAGCTATAGTCAATTTTCAGCAAACAGCGAAAGCGATAAGTTTTGCTGACAGTGAAGGATTAATCGAGCAATGCCAGTTTGCTATCGATGAATACACTGAAAGACTTACCTTTTCTCGAGTGATGGTTACAGGAGGTGTGACTGCTCGCGGTCATGATTTCTTGAAAAAGCGATTTTCAGAGCGCCATCAGAAAGTAAGTTAGTCTTAATATTAATTCATTCCATACGATGGTGATCCCAGGGAGCTATCCCTGGGTATTATGCAGCCTTAAGGGGCTTAGACCCCTTAATGAGAAAGCTTATTGATTTGCGATGACCACCAGCTTCTGATTGACGAATTCCTTGATACCAAGATCAGACAATTCACGTCCATAACCTGAGCGTTTCACGCCACCAAAGGGTAATTCGGCAGAGGTATCGGTGGGTGAATTGATATACACCATACCTGTTTCAATCTTGGACGCCATTTTCTTTGCGCGCTCTATATTCTGCGAAAAGATGGCGCCGCCCAGCCCATAATGTGAATCATTGGCCAGCGTTATCGCTTCCTCATCACTTTTTACTACATATACCTGCGCCACCGGGCCGAAAAACTCTTCAAAGTAGGCATCATTGTCACGTGAAATACCCAGCAAAATCGTCGGCTGGTAAAAATTGCCGGGTCCCTTGATCACCTCCCCGCCAATGGCCAGTTTTGCTCCCTGGCTTACAGCCTTATTGACCTGCTCAGCCAGTCCATCCAATGCTTCACGTGAGGATAAGGGACCCAGTTCCGATGATTCATCCAACGGGTCGCCGGTTTTTACTGAGGAAAAGGCGCTGGTGAGTTTATTTATAAATGAATCGGCGATTTTTTCATGGACAATAAATCGCTTGGCAGCAGTACATACTTGGCCTGCGTTGCTCAACCGACCCTGTACTGCACAGGTGATTGCCTGGTCCAGATCGCTGTCGTCCAAAACGACAAAAACATCATTACCGCCCAGTTCGAGGGTCGATTTCTTGACATTTTTCCCCGCAGCTGCGGCAATACTGGCGCCCGCTTTTTCTGACCCGGTGAGTGCCACACCCTGAATGCGCTCATCATCGATCAGTCGAGCCACCTGGCTGGAATCAATAAAGAGATTGGTATAGGCTCCTTTGGGCGCGCCGGCTTCATTAACCAATTGCTCAAAACGTTCCGCGCAATGGGGCACAATACTGGCATGCTTAACCATTACCGGATTACCGGCTGCCAAGTTAGGTGCTAAAACGCGCATCAATTGGTAATAGGGAAAGTTCCATGGTTCAACCGCCATGATTACACCGATAGGATGATGTTCGACCCAGGCCTCGCCCAGCTCAGAAGAGTAGGGCACATCGGCAAGGAATGTCTGGGCATGCATAGCGTAGAAGCGAGAGATATTAGCGGATAGCGTCACTTCAGCACGGCTTTGTCCAATCAACTTACCCATTTCTGTGCTGGCAATGCGCGCCAGCTCTTCGTTGTTGTCATCCAGCAGGTCCGCCAGCTTATGCAGTATATGCACTCGGGATGCAACGCTATCCTGCGACCAGGAGGATTTATAAAGCTGATGGGCTGTATCCAGTGCTTTATCCGCATACGCATTATCATGCTGCTGATATTCTTTGAGCAACTTGTTGGTCGCTGGATTAATAGTTTTATAAGCCATCAATGGCTCCTTAAAATTAGATAGTTATAACGATTAACGACAAGCTAATTAAGCCTGAAAATGAGGGATGCCAACATGATAAACAAGGCTATCCCCGAGGCGGGGCAGAGGGATAACGCCTTTAATAATGTGACGGCACAGCTTATACGTTCTTGCGCTCGACCGTTTCCTCGCCCCAGAACAATTTATTCTGATCTGTTTTAGTAAAAGCTAATTGCAAGGCCTCGTCACTGCCTTCTTCCCAAATTTTCTGGGCTAAAACTTCATCATCATCAGCTAATTCGAAAATAGCCTCGGCAATTTCAATCGATGTCTGACGTATTTCAGCCCAAGATTTGATGTTTTCCGCCATATGACTACTCCTCAATATCGGTGATTCAAAAAGTTTTTATAACAACTTATCCAATAAGCTATCTCGCATAGAACAACAACTATAGACTACATCATGCAATCCTGCCTGGCCGGCAATAATGCCATGTCATTCCCAGGCAGCATCCTTTTAAATTCCGATAGCTGTATAATCATCCCTTCAATTTCAAGGTAATCGCAGCCACGTGCTGGCCCTGGTAGCGGGCTATGGCCAATTCCTGTTCGCTCGGCTGCCGTGACCCATCGCCGCCGGCAAGCGTAGAAGCGCCATATGGCGTTCCGCCGCCAACCTGGGTTACATCAAACAGTTCCTTCGCACCGTAGCCGATAGGCACAATAATAAATCCATGGTGAGCAAGGGTGGTCCAGGTTGAGCTTATGGTATGCTCTTGTCCGCCACCGGTGCCGGTTGAGGTAAAAACGCTGCCAACCTTGCCGTAGAGGGCACCAGAGGCCCACAAAGCGCCAGTCTGATCGAGAAAATTGCGCATGGCGCCCGCCATATTGCCGAATCGGGTGGGGGTTCCGAAAATGATAGCATCATAATCCGCCAGTTCTTGTGGGGTTGCTTCTGGCGCGGCTTGAAAAGCTTTACCTCCTGCTTTGGCAAAAACGTCTGCCGGCATGGTCTCAGGAACGCGTTTAATGGTGACTTCAGCGCCGCTCACCTTAGCGGCGCCTGCTGCCACCGCCTGCGCCATGGTCTCTATATGTCCATACAGTGAATAATAAAGCACAAGTATCCTGGCCATATGTTCAGTCCTCAAAGGAAATGTGATTCTCAAATGTGACTCTAAGTGAGCCGCTATGATGACGTTTTACCGTGTCAATATTGACTTGCAATAAATAATGATAATAGGTTATAGCCACTATGCAACATATGACGGAATTATAAAAAGCGTCTAAACCAAGTCAGTCCATGATTGGCATTAAACCAAGTCATTTTATGACAAGCATTAAACCGAGCCGGTTTATGATTGGTATATTATGTCAATAATGATAATGGATGTTTCAGTAAGCGTAGAGCGATCCTATTTATACGGCATCAAAAAAATATGCGTAAACAACGAATTACTTATTTACATACGGTTTCTATTAAGATTGCTGACTGAGGAGTGTTTCAGATTGTTAATATTGCCGATTCCCCCCGTCGGGCGACTATACTGTTATTCACACGTAAGATTGCAAGAATCAATCACTGTCCTGACGTGGGGACAATAAAGGAATGCATCTTCTGTCTCCTTTATTATCATCTATGATCTCTTCTTGCAGCAAAAGGAGGTGAATAATGTCCAATCACAGAGGCGGATCAGGTAATTTCGCGCAAGACCGTGAAAGAGCATCGAAAGCAGGCAAAAAAGGTGGCCAGCACAGTGGGGGAAATGTTAAGAATGATCCTCAGCGTGCTGCCAGAGCCGGGGCAAAGGGCGGTCGCAGCAGCAGCAACGGACCCAACCGGTCTCAATAGGCTCCCATCATGGCGCAACGTTTCATTAAGGTACCTGCCGAGAGGTTGGGGCCGTTTGCGCTAATGGCAGGTTAGCGCTCCGATTGTCACTATGGTTAGACGTTGAACTCGCCGTTATCACGGCAACCTCATTAGGTCACCCGGCCGCGGCTGCCCAGCGCGGCCGGGTTTGCTTATGAGGTTAATCAGTCCTTAAGCGCGCCCAAGTACCCATTTCATCAGTCTGATAAACCGATATCAGGCAGGCAAATAGTTGACTGAATGTTCGGGGCTCTCGCTTTCAGCATCTATCACCACACTCCAAAGACCGTTATAAGGTACGCCTAGATAGGCGGTTTTCCGGTCGTTTACGCCTAGGATATCGCCAAAACCGAGCGAAGGTATCATCGCTTGAGGTTGATTATCACAAATAAGATGAATGCTGCATTTTTCTGAGCATTTAACCACGACGGTGTCCCCGCCAAACAGCTTTAAGCGTGTACGAATGATAGACATTAACGGATTCCCCTAGTCACAATGACATAAAATTACGCTAAAACAGGCAGGCGGTAGGCTGATGTTGTCATCGCGGCCAAACGGTTGCCTAGGTGCTATAAAATCATCGTATGGCTGGACAAATAATGACCTTAATCAAATTTTATTGAAACTCATAAACATTGTTTTAAGATTAACCCACAAAAAGGCGTGTTGGCCCCGGTATGCGCAGCCACAGCCACAGCGACAGGACAGGGCGGTACTAAACCCGCTACAGTACTTGGGATTTTCATCTAAAAGGAGTGCGGCCGACGCCCTGGCCATACCCCCAGCAAAAAAATATCTATTTTTGAAAATGGCCGCTGCTTTTTCAATTGAAAAATACATTCGCTATTCAAGAGTAATATGTACATTTACCCCTGGGAACTTACTATCTCGCACCATGAGAGGAGGATTGAGGTAAACATGCTTACAGTGCTGAAAATGCCAGCGATCGGGGAGTGGGAGCGTATTGATTTGCCAAAAAAATAACCTCCCGTTACCCAAGACAGTTTCTCCCACGGCGGGATCAATTTCAAATTTCGCTCTTTTTTTCTATTACCGCCGGATTGGCGTTTTGATTATGTTGCGGTTGAGCAAGTTTGCTGTAAATAGTAAATCTGACTTTGTTTTGCGAAAATAGCAAAAGGATTTGACTTAGCAATGAATAGTATACAATTTATACTTTTTAAAAAAACTGGAACGTTATGCATGCAAGGGAAAATATTTACCATTCCACAAAAGCATATAGTTGTTGCCGGCGAAAATGTCTCGCTAATTAACTCAAATCCAGAAGACCGAATTATCATTACCTGTTATCCGACAAATCTGCTCTCTCTTCATCAGCAACTGATAGCACAGGCCGCATTGACCACCATAGAGGACAGCTGTACCTTGACCGGTTATAAAACTTTGCCAGTGGATGACTGCCTGATCCACAGCACTGAAAAGTTGATGCTAATTGAAAAAAGCTTACCTATATGTCTGCTCTATCTGTACTGCCTAGGAACGGACAAGCATTACTTTTCCATGTTATTTCATCAATTAGTATCGTTCAATATCAACAGTACGCTATTGGAATTTTTTGATAGGCATTACCTGAAGCAATGGGCGGTCTCTCGTTACGCTACCGAACTGGGTATATCTGTACATAAATTAAACGTTATATTTCAGCAAAAATACGGTATGCCCGTCAAACAATGGCTTATCGAGCAACGCTTGCGAAAAGGCGGAGAGTTACTGCTGACAACCAACCAGCGGGTGGCAGATATTGCGCTTGAATGCGGCTTCAGTAACCACGCACATTTTACTGCACTGTTTCGTCGACGTTTTGAACTCTGCCCCTCGGTATTTCGGGCTATGGGGAAATGAAACGTACTACCAGCTCAGTTATATAAGCTACCTACTGCTGATTGGAGGTTAAAATAACGTACTGTTGGCTATTATTCGAGCAAATATAGCTTTTCTGCGCCAGACGCATCTTTTTTGTTCTTTTGTTGCCATGAAACATTTGACATAGGCTGCTAACAGGAGAATAATTCATGGCGTTGGGTCGTTAGCTCAGTTGGTAGAGCAGTTGACTCTTAATCAATTGGTCGTAGGTTCGAACCCTACACGACCCACCAACATTTCTAATACAGATTTATGTATACATCTTATTCTGCGCTGCCATCTCATCTTCCGTTTTCATTACGCCTTTTAGCAAATCCTTGTTTAAAGCAGTGCAGCTCGTTGCGCCATTGAGATATTATTTCATGGCTTACATGCCATGCAATTGGCTGTTAATAAACGTTCAGCAGTTTCAATCGACGGGATAATTATAATAACAATAGAGTGGCCATTGTTAAATCGCATACCATCATGTAACAAATTTTAAACAGTATGAGCAAACAAGCGTCAATGTATAGCGTGGACCCAGGGTATGGCATGACAGCCCGTAGCGAAGGATGTCTTCGTCCAAAGGCGCCGTACAAGAAAACAGTAATTTCACTTAGCTTCTATTTAAGGTACTATTTGCTTAGAGTTCTAATACTCTTCTTGTTGGAAAGGATGCCGTTGTCAAAATCGTAACGCTTAGATGGTATTCTGGCTTCAGGGATGTAATTTCGGACTACCGCAAAAGAATTAATCCGCGCTTCACCGTAGGCGCAATGACTTCTAGCGGCGCACCTATTTTTGAGTAAATCCATGAAAAACCTTGTAATTGATATACTGCACAAGCTGGCCAAGACCGATACCCAAATGAAGGATCTCACGGCTCAGATAGAAGCTCAGTCTTTAATAGTAGCGGCTCTGGTGCTTACTGCCGGTGAGGGGCGGTCTGACATCATCAGCACTAATATTGAGAAAGCCATCCATTCCGCCCGCGCCGCTTCTGACGAAATTCTCCAATCTGATGCTGACTTGCTTATGGCTCATTTGATAAGGCTCATCAACGTGTCGCAGTTCGTCGAGTATAAAGCTGAAACAGAAACAGATATTCAATAACTTGCGTTTTTTTAATTTGATCAACGACTTAAGTGCTAACATCTTTATCTGGCGACAGAGGCGCATAAGTCGAGTAAAGCCGTTGGATGAGGACCGCTGCCGAGCTTACGTTGAGCGGACCCCGGCAAAGCGGAATTATCCTAAAAATCTATTGTGCGCTGACACTCAATTCGTTATAACAGTTTGTTGATTACTTTATGGGTAACACAGACCGTGCATCCTGGCCGCATAATAATTGATCACTCCAATGAACGTGAAAAGCGTGCTTCGAAAATTGAGCGCTGGCGTGCTGGTGTTAATGCTGCCTTGCTCGATTCTGAATTTACCCGTTCCCAGAGCGAGGTCTTACGCTGGTCCGTTGAAGCCCATCATTTCAATATTTTCATCTGTGGAAAATTAACTTCTACGGCGCAGATGCTTGGTAATCTGTCATCAAAATATGACAACTTAAATGATCATTTCATATTAATGATTCTCCTTACAGGTGGGATTGAAATCAAAATAGGCCATTACGCTTCGGTGTTAGATCCTGGTGATTTGATCATTCTTGATATCCTGCAACCCATGAAAATGAAGTTATTAGAAAGTAATAAAACAAAATCTATTGAAGTAATCTATGTTGCTATCCCCCGACTGTTTTTATATGATGCTGAAGACGGTTGTCATCTGCATGGTAAAGTCCTTGAGCATCGGGATATCCTCAACCGCTTAATTACCTCCCAGATTTTATCCTTAATTGACTCCAGCCCTGGTTTGTCTATAGATGATGTCAACAGGGTCGCGCGGCCGGTAATGGAGTTCCTTGTACACGCAATCAAATCCTCTTGTAGCCAATGGCAACCTCTTGCCAATGATGTCAGTGAGCAGGTACTGAGTCGGGTATGTGATTTCATTTATGCCAATTTACGACTGCCGCTGTTGACGCCTGAGTTGATTGGTAAAAATTTCGGGTTATCTCGCTCTTCGCTTTACCGGTTGTTTGAATCTTATGGTGGGATTGTGGCGCATATCCGTCGCAAACGCATTACTGCCGCTACGCGTATGCTGCTGCATCCGCAGTATCGGCACTGGCAGGTAGCCGAAATAGCCTATTACTGGCAATTTGAACCGGCGACATTCAACCGGCTTTTTGCTGCTATTTACGACACCACTCCCAACCTGGCAAGAAAAGAGCAGCAGAAGCTTTGGGCCCTGGATTCGGTCAACGAATCTCAGGTGCTTTGGCTTAAATCGCTATGATATTTCAGCAGGTATGAATCGGCCTGCTGCAATTAAAAAACTCCTCTCCTTGTAGCCGGTCAGCGTCGCTTCCAGCATCGGCAAAAAGTGTTATTACTGTCTCCTCCGGACCCATGGTAGCTGCCAGATGATAGGCGCTTTGCCAGTTTGCCGCTGATGACGATCCAATCTTCATACCGGTTAATTTATAAAATTCAAACATTGCGCTCAGCGACTCCTGCCAACTGACTGGGTAAAAAGGGATGTCGAGTACCTTCATCCGGGTAATAAAAGGCTGCCTGAAGCCAAATCCCATACCGCCGGCGCCAGCGAACTTGTTTCGCCCATCGGGCGGTGCCATCGTGCCAAACGGCAGTTCCGCCGGGGTGGTTCCCTGTACTTTGACCTGAGGATTGTCTTCACTCAGGGCTGCATAAACTCCGGACAGCGTGCCGCCGGTACCGACCGCCGCCACCCAGCCATTGGCTGTTAGGCCATGCAGCTGTCGCCGGATCTCTTTGCCGGTCTGGTGCTGATGAACAGCCACATTGACCAGGTTCAAATGTTGTGAGAGCAATGTCCAGCCAGGCTCTTGCTGGGCGATTTCCTGAGCCTTGGCAATCAGTCCGAGTAAAAAATACTGATGATCGACTTTTGTAATCCGGGCATTGTGCTGTTCGAGTATATCGACCAGCGCCTGCGGCGAAGAATCTGGTATCACCAGATGCACCGGGATATCGCAGAGATGGCACATCATCGCCAGAGCTTTGCCCATATTACCGCCTGAGGCATCCAGTAATTTTAGCGGCCCGCGGTCCGGATCATGCCTGTCGATGGCGTCACAGAACATGCCGAATGCCGCGCGGTCTTTGACTGATCCAAATGGATTTTCATATTCACACTTGGCCAGTATTTTGGCACCACCATGGGGACTCGGCACGGGTATCAACGGCGTATTGCCAAGATGAGAATAAAAATCCGCTAATTGAGGGTAACGAGCAAGTGCGTTGGAAGGATTTGGCGCACCATGTTGAGGATTAAACAGCTCAAAATTCATGATGATTCCTTGAGGGAAGAGACACAATTTACAATGGGGACGGTCCTGTCATCGAGATGTGCAATTTTTAGCAATGGTTTCACCCCCAGGTCAATATATAAGCCGCCAATGACTTATTTCACTGGAGTGTCTGGGTAGGGGTATTTACATGCTGTACCAGCGCCGCCACAACACAATCAGCAGCCAGGCGGCCACGCACCAACATGCCGTGGCACTCAGCAGGGCATAGGGCAGACGCAGGCAACCGACCAGCACAAACA
Organism: Biostraticola tofi; assembly: GCF_004343195.1. GTDB lineage: Bacteria > Pseudomonadota > Gammaproteobacteria > Enterobacterales > Enterobacteriaceae > Biostraticola > Biostraticola tofi. Next base: position 317,930 of record NZ_SMCR01000003.1, read on the forward strand.
GTGAAAGCAGGTAAATAATATAGGGAATAATCGCCCACAGGCCGAAAATGAGGGTTGTGCGCAGCGCTTCAATACCGCGCTCGTTGCCGACGATATAATGGGCAATGAGCCCAAAGGTGGGAAACAGCGGTACCAGCCCGGCGATGTAATAGAGTCGGCTTTTAGACAGCAGAGCGATAACTATGACTACGGCTGCGCCAATAATTGCTTTAAACAGAAGAGACATGTTGCTGATACTGATTATGAAGTGAATGAACGGATACTAGCATGGATTTATCCATTCAACATCTGAGCTGCCTGGCAGCGCGGCGTAGGGAAACTTCACAACGCCACGCCTACCGGGCCGGCGGGATTTATTGCCGATAAGCGTGAGTAATCTGCTTGATGGTGCTGCTGAAAATGGCAGCCTGGGTAGGATCATCAAGCTCGGTGATATACTTCTCCATCTTGAGGATCACCTTTCCTGCATCAGCCTGGCCAAGCGCTTTGAGCAGCAACGTCAACATAGCCTTCATACAGTTGAGCTCCTGAGCCATTACATCCAGGTCGTTGTCAGTTGTAAATTCAACCTTACCCATAACTACTCCTCGTTACAAAATGTTGTTTGTTATGATGCCGCTGCACTCAGTGCGCATCTATGATATCCGGCGAGGATTATACCAGATTTTGTGTTGAATAATTAATGAAAGCAAAAACACCCAAGCGAGACGGTACAGGAAAGGAGATGCCCCAAAAGCGGATATAATCGGCTGACACCGCCCGCGGTATTGTTTGAAAAACACGCAGCATGGACCGGTTATTACTTATCGCGTGAGAAAGGAAGGACAAAGTAATAAGAGAGTATTATTTTTTATAATATACTTTCCAATCAAAAATTATCGTTATTAATCTTTCATCAAAAAACTGAAATTGAAAGGCGTGTTGACTATCTCATTGTAATGTAACGGGTCGTCGATATACTCTCAGCCTAAGGTGAACGGTCATGTTTGATAAATTCGGGTATTTTTCAGTTCAATAATTTTTGTAGCCAGGCAAAGGTTTTTTTTGATGAATTTCCTTGCGATGCAATAACCTATCTGACTAAAATGGTCCCCAGAAACAGCAGATTAGAATCTATTAGCCGAGCGGATAATCATTATTCATTTTTCACTTAAAAAGCGTTAATATTAAGTCATAAAATTTGATTCGCTTTACATCACTCCCTTTTTTTGGAGAATTCCTCTTTGATTAGCGTTTTTCTTGTTGATGACCACGAATTGGTGCGCGCAGGGATCCGACGCATTCTTGAAGATATCAAAGGCTTCAAAGTGGTTGGCGAGGCTGACTGTGGCGAGGATGCCGTCAAGTGGTGCCGCAGTAACAGCGTCAACGTGGTATTGATGGATATGAATATGCCCGGTATAGGAGGATTGGAAGCAACGCGTAAAATTGTGCGGTTTTCGCCGGATACCAAAATTATTATGCTGACGATCCATACAGAAAACCCATTACCTGCTAAAGTTATGCAAGCTGGCGCAGCAGGTTATCTCAGCAAGGCTGCAGCTCCTCGTGAAGTGATATGCGCCATTCGCGCGGTCAATACGGGCAAACGCTACATCGCTTCCGACATTGCTCAACAAATGGCCCTCAGCCAGCTTGAGCCTCAGAGTGAATCGCCTTTTGAATGCCTCTCTGAGCGTGAACTGCAGATAATGCTGATGATCACTAAAGGTCAAAAAGTAAACGATATTTCAGAGCAGCTCAATCTGAGTCCCAAAACCGTTAACAGTTACCGTTACAGAATATTCAGCAAACTTAATATTAATGGTGATGTAGTGTTGACCCACCTGGCGATTCGGCATGGGTTGTTAAATGCGGAGATCATGCTTAGCAGTGACTGAACGTTTTAATCCCAAAGAATTCCTCAAAACGGTAACCAGCCAGCCAGGCGTTTACCGTATGTATGATGCAGCGGATACCGTGGTTTATGTCGGCAAAGCCAAAGACTTGAAAAAGCGGCTGGCAAGCTATTTCCGCGTGCAGGTCGCCAGTCGCAAGACCGAAGCCCTGGTCAAGACCATCGCGCAAATAGACGTTACCGTCACACATACTGAAACCGAAGCGCTATTGCTTGAGCACAACTATATCAAGTTGTATCAGCCGCGCTATAACGTGCTGCTGCGTGATGATAAATCCTATCCCCTCATTTTTCTCAGCAGTGATACACATCCTCGCCTAAGTATTCATCGTGGCGCCAAACATGGCAAAGGGGAATACTTTGGCCCGTTTCCCAATGGCTACGCGGTGCGTGAAACCTTGGGGTTACTGCAAAAGCTGTTTCCCATTCGCCAATGTGAAGACAGCGTTTATCGTAACCGCTCGCGTCCTTGCCTGCAGTATCAGATTGGCCGCTGCCTCGGGCCCTGCGTCAAGGGGCTGGTCAGCGATGAGGAGTATCTCCATCAGGTGGATTACGTGCGGCTGTTTTTATCCGGTAAGGATCAGCAGGTGCTGAACCAGCTGGTCGAGCGGATGGAGCTGGCGAGTCGGGCGCTGAATTTCGAAGAGGCCGCGCGCGCGCGCGATCAGATCCAGGCGGTGAGAAGAGTCACTGAAAAACAGTTCGTTTCAGGCGATCATGATGATCTTGACGTTATCGGTGTAGCCTATGATGCCGGCATGGCCTGCGTTCATGTGCTGTTTATTCGGCAGGGGAAAGTGCTGGGCAGCCGCAGCTATTTCCCCAAAGTACCGGCAGACACCGAGCTGTCCGAAGTAGTGCAGACTTTTGTCGGACAGTTTTATCTTCAGGGCAGCCAGATACGTACCCTGCCGGGAGAGATCCTGCTGGATTTCTCCTTGCCGGAAAAAGACCTGCTGGCAAGCTCTTTGAGCGAACTAGCCGGTCGTAGAATCCAGATTCAGGCTCATCCCCGCGGAGATCGTGCGCGCTATCTCAAGCTTGCTGCCACTAACGCGACCACTGCCCTGGTGACCAAGCGAGCTCAGCAGTCGACTATTCATCAACGGTTGTCAGCCCTTGCCGACATGTTGGGTCTGGAAACGATAAAACGTATGGAATGTTTCGATATCAGCCATACCATGGGCGAACAGACCATTGCATCATGCGTGGTGTTTGACGCTAATGGGCCGGTTCGTTCGGAATACCGCCGTTATAATATCGAGGGCATCACGCCTGGTGATGATTATGCGGCCATGACTCAAGTACTTCGCCGTCGCTATGGTAAACCGCTTGAGCCGTCTAAAATTCCTGACGTCGTGGTCATCGATGGTGGTAAAGGCCAGCTGGGTATGGCTAAAGATGTTTTCGCCGCTCTGGATGTTCCTTGGGATAAGTCTCAGGTAATCTTGCTTGGCGTCGCCAAAGGCACGGAGCGTAAAGCCGGGCTGGAGACCTTGTTTCTCAAACGCCATGGCGAAGGGATTTCTCTGCCGCCCGACTCTCCGGCGTTGCACGTGATCCAGCATATTCGTGATGATTCCCATAACCATGCGATCACCGGGCATCGTAATAAACGTGCCAAAGTGAAAAATACCAGCGCATTGGAATTAATTGAGGGTGTAGGCCCCAAACGTCGTCAGCAGCTGTTAAAATATATGGGCGGATTGCAGCCATTGCGCAACGCCAGTCTAGAGGAAATTGCACGGGTACCGGGTATTTCACATGCATTAGCAGAAAAAATTTTTAATGCGTTGAAACACTAACAGTAATGTTGCAACATACTCTTTATCTTCACTCCAGCCAGACAGTTACGAAGCGATATGCAATTGAATATACCCACATGGCTTACGTTGTTCCGCGTCGCGATGATTCCGTTCTTCGTTCTGGCTTTTTACCTGCCATTTCATTGGGCTCCCCTGGTTTGTGCCGCCATTTTTGTCATTGCGGCCATCACCGACTGGTTTGATGGTTTCCTGGCAAGGCGTTGGAAGCAGACCACCCGTTTCGGCGCTTTTCTCGATCCTGTAGCCGATAAAGTCATGGTGGCAATGGCCCTGGTGCTGGTGGCTGAACATTTTCACTCCTGGTGGATTACGCTGCCGGCGGCGACAATGATCGCCCGCGAAATCATCATTTCTGCCCTCAGGGAGTGGATGGCGGAAATCGGAAAGCGCAGCAGTGTGGCGGTTTCCTGGATTGGTAAAGTGAAAACAACTGCGCAGATGCTGGCACTGGTTGCTTTACTGTGGCGTCCGGATCAAACGGTGGAAGGCATTGGTATTGTCGCCTTGTACATTGCCGCGGTGTTGACATTTTGGTCCATGTTCCAGTATCTCTACGCCGCCCGGCATGATCTGTTTGAAGGTTAAACAAAGCGCTTTATTAATCATCAAACGGCGGGCCTGGAGAATAATTCTGTTGACTCATTTAGCCAGGTCAGTAGAATGCAGCGCATTGAAGCAGCAGGCCATTATGTTGCCTCAAGTCAGAAGATAGCCAGTCAGTACAGTACCCTGCGGGAATAGCTCAGTGGTAGAGCACAACCTTGCCAAGGTTGGGGTCGCGAGTTCGAGCCTCGTTTCCCGCTCCAATTTTTAATATGTCCGCTTCTTCTCTACTCCGCCGTTTTTATCACAGTGCAGCAGCACTCGCGCTGCAGTCGTCTTATCTTAGTCATCCAACCCTGATGTATTACAGCTCCTTTGAAATATGCTTTGGCTGCCTTGCCTGCTCCAACTGCTCCAACTGCTCCGGTTGCTTAAGCTGATTTGGCAATCGGCCACGGGCCCGATCCAACGGCTGCTTGTCATAGCCTAATTCCGGCCGGTCATAGGCCCGTTTACTGGCTCTTGGATGTTGGATGGTTCTATCCCAGGGGGGAATAAGGGTTATGACCAAACCTTCAGAATCGACTTGCCTGCGGTGCTTCTCAAGTCCGTTTGTACCGGCTTAAATGTTGCCTTATAGTGATCATTATTGAGTCAATCAGGGATGCCGCACGGGTAAACGAATCTATGAAATTGAATCATCATGAGTTGATTGAGCAACAGTTTGGCGACCAGGCTCAGGCTTATCTGAACAGCAGCGTTCATGCGCAGGGTGCAGACTTGAAACGGCTGGACCAATGGCTTGATGCTCATCCTGACGCCAGGCTGCTGGACCTGGGTTGCGGAGCAGGACATGCCAGCTTTGTGGCGGCGACGAAAGTGACTCAGGTGATAGCGTATGATTTGTCCGAGAAGATGCTTACGGTGGTCAAGCAGGCTGCTAAAGAACGAGAACTGAGTAATTTACAGACCTGCCAGGGAAAAGCGGAATCGCTACCTTTTGATGATGGAAGCTTTGATGTGGTGGTAAGCCGCTACTCCGCCCATCATTGGCATGATGTCGGCCGGTCGCTAAAAGAGATCAAGCGTATCCTGGTCCCTGGCGGCAAGTTTATCTTGATGGATATCGTTTCTCCCGGGCATCCCGTGCTGGATATTTATCTGCAGACCGTGGAAGTGCTCAGGGATACTTCCCATGTCCGTGATTATTCGCAGGGTGAATGGATGAGATGGGTAAATGAAGCCGGTTTAACCGTTAGAACGATGACGACCGAACGTCTTTATCTGGACTTCGGCCTCTGGGTCGCACGCATGCGTACTCCGGATAATAGGGTTGAGGCGATAAGAACACTGCAAAAATCGCTCTCCGAAGAAGTAAAAAGTTACTATCAAATACGAGAGGATGGCTCTTTCAGCCCGGACACCATGATGCTTATGGCGCAATAGCATAGGGAAATTGCAGACTGAAGGGGAAGGGGGGCAACCTGGGCATTGATACTGGGCGGATCCAGCAAGTGATAAAAAAGGGCGGTCGGTGATTAGCGAGCAACTGCTCAAAACGTAGCTATAACAACCTGCTGCAGGGCTGGTAATATCAAGGCATTTAGGGTCGTTGAACGGCCGTCGAACTTTTGAGCGGTCAGCCAGCCGCGGCCAAAAAAGGCTTGCCATCTAATGCGATTAAGTCCATAATTGCGTCCATTCCTCGGTTGAGGAGTGAAAAAAGTCTTTGTTAATCAACGGGTTGATGTCAGGATTAAGTCCTGAATTTTCTCTCGTCAGGAAGGCAAAGCATCGTTGAAATGGCGCGTTGGCAGAGTGGCCATGCTGCGGATTGCAAATCCGCCTACCTCGGTTCGACTCCGGGACGCGCCTCCAGATTACCTTATTTCCCGATGCCCGGGTGGTGGAATCGGTAGACACAAGGGATTTAAAATCCCTCGGCCTTTGGCTGTACGAGTTCAAGTCTCGTCCCGGGTACCATCAGGAAATAGCGAATTAAAACAATAAGTTGTTGTATAATTGATGCCGCCTATAGGCGGTTTTTTTTGTGTCTGAAATTCGGGTTTTATGCTTTCTGCTCATGTTAGCAGCATGGCTACCGCCACCCCCTCCCGGTAAGAAGGGGTGGCGAATACCGTTTTCAGGCGTTACGTGACGGCTGGTCTGATTGCTCCTGTTGCTCCTGTTGCTCCTTTCTTTCCTTTTGCTCTTGTTCTTGCTGTTCTTTCTGTTCTTTCTTTTCCCTAATTTCTTGCTGCAGGACTTCTTTCTCAGCCGCTTCCTGCTGGGCCAGCATGATTTCATTTTCCCGGGCTTCTGTAATGATGTCCTTGTCTATCTCTTCGATATTTCCTTTGTGATCACGCCCGGAGAGCAAGTTCCAGCTGGCTATAAAAAGTGCTGCAATTAATGGGCCTATGACAAAGCCATTAATGCCAAAGAGTTCCATCCCGCCAAGTGTCGATATAAGCACCAGATAATCGGGCATTTTGGTATCTTTACCGACCAGAATGGGTCTCAGTATATTGTCTACCACTCCAACTACCACGACAAAAAATACTATCAGAGCGATGCCTTTCCACACCGGGCCAGCTATAATGAAATACAGCGCGACCGGTGCCCAAATAATTGCCGAGCCAATAGCGGGAATGAGTGACAAGAAGGCCATCAGTGCCCCCCATAGTATGCTTCCCTCAACACCGACAAAATAAAATGCCATTCCGCCCAATGCACCCTGCACGATAGCCACCACCGCAGTGCCTTTAACCGTGGCTTTAGTCACCGCAGCAAATTTAACAAATAAATGATGCTTAGCATGTTTAGATAACGGAATAGCATCGAGAATGAGTTTAATCAGATAGGAACCATCTTTAAGCAGAAAAAACAGCAGGTACAGCATCACCACGAAGCCAATGGTGAAACTGAATGTGCTTTCGCCAATCAGTAACGCGCTGCTGGCCAGCGTTTGGCTTCCCTGCATGAAAAGATCGGCTATTCTCTGCTGCAGTTTTACCGGGTCACTGAGCCTGTGTTCAGTAACAATATCTTGGATATTGTCGGGTAAATGGCCAACAATATTATTGATAAGTGTTGGAAAAGGAATCTGATTTTGCTGAATGCTGTTGTATAGCTCGTTTGATTCAATAGCCAGGGAGGTAGTGACTAAAGACAGCGGTATAAATACAATCAAACAAATGACAATAACGGTGATAAAGGACGACAGGCCATTCCTGTCACTAAGCTTTTGTCGTAAAGTGGTTTTTAGCGGGTAGAAAAGTACCGCAAGAATCGCCGCCCAGAATATGGCAGAAAAATAAGCTTTAAGCACCAGGATAAATGCAATGGAGCTTATTAACAGCAGTAGTACAAAAAAACCTTCATTAATTCCCTTTAGTCTCATTTCTGTATCTCGTTTCATTGATGAAATTATGCATCAGTATAAGTCAATAAACTAATATCAGGGCATTTATCACTTTGCCCGCAGGAAATTGGCCTGGACGATCCCGCGGTGAAATACCGACCGGCTAACCGATGAAATAGATGCTCGGACAGCAGGCCAGCAATGGGGTAACCGGGATGGCAATGCGCTTAGCCTGGGTAAACGCATCGCAGGCAAGTGTGAAGGGGGAAATCGAGCATCTGCGCCTGGGTTGATGCGCTGATAAACAGGGGGTTCACCGAGTCATGAACAGCTCACCCGTGTTATGATCCCTTTTTCGTCAGCAATAAAATTGATCCTTTCTGGATTATGATCCATGGTCACGGCTTGGCCGGGCTTTATCAAGCGGACAGGGCCGGCGAACTTCATGGAATCCAACACCGTTTCAGGTTTACCGATCAGATGATTAAATTCAACCGCGCGGCAGGAATCCATTGATGCTGGCTGCTCATCTGTGGTCTTCGGCTCAGAATGCGTCTGACAGGCACTCAACATAGCCATGGTTATAAACGCCACTGGAATCAACTTGTTGTTCATTATCGTTCCTTTTAGAGAGAAGTTTGATTATAACGGAGACTTAAGGAGGAGCAAGAATTTGTCATTGCGTGCCAGTCCGTTGCCGATCGCTGCTTCCGTCATTGCCGAACCCGGAAGTCTGCTATCTGCCTGCCTGCCTTCCTGGCCCAGGTAGGGGATAAAAAAGAACGTTTATGCTATCGTAACCGTCAAAGATTTCATTTATGAGTTATCCCGGTGGACCTGAAAAAAACTTTCCCGCAGCAAAAAAAAGATTTGCATCCACGCAATCGCCATCGTGACCGATATGATTTTCCGGCGCTTATTTCGACCCATCCACCGCTCAAACCCTTTGTGAGCGAAAATAAGTGGGGAGACGAATCGGTAGATTTCGCTGACCCTGACGCCGTAAAAACACTCAATCAGGCATTATTGCGCCATTATTACGGCATCGCGCACTGGGATATCCCCGCTGGCTACCTTTGCCCGCCCATCCCGGGCCGCTCAGATTATATACATTATTTGGCTGACTTGCTCGCACAGAGCAATAATGGCGCAATACCGGGCGACAAAAGAGTGGCCGTGCTGGATATCGGCATAGGAGCAAATTGTATATATCCAATCATTGGCCTGAAAGAATATGGCTGGCGGTTTACCGGTTCAGAAATAGATCCCGTTTCGCTTAATGCGGCAAAAATGATCATTGCCATGAATCCGACCTTGAAAAACAGTGTTAGGCTGCGCCAGCAAAAAAGACCGGATGCTATTCTTGAAGGGATAATCAGCGTTACAGACATCTTTGATGCAGTGATATGTAACCCGCCGTTTCATGGCTCTGCAGAAGAAGCGTTAGCCAGCACCCGACGTAAGCTTCACAAATTGGGAAAAGCCGACGTATCTGACAACCCAGTTCAAAATTTCGGCGGCAAGAATAATGAATTATGGTGTGAAGGCGGAGAGCTCACTTTTGTCAGCACGATGGCGAGGGAAAGTGTCAGCAAAGCCGGAAATTGCCTATGGTTTACTTCGCTCATTTCCAAAAGTACCACCTTGCCGCCGCTTTATGAGCTGCTAAAAGGGTTGGGGGCGGCAGATATCCGCACTATCAATATGGCTCAGGGGCAGAAAATCAGCCGCATGATTGCATGGACATTCCAAAACCCGCAACAACAGGCTGAGTGGGCGGCGAAGCGCTGGCAATAGTCAATCCTAGGCTGCACGAAGGGAAACCATCAATGTTCACGATAAGTCAGGAGACAGCGGGTCAGCCAGAAGCAGTTGGTCTTATTGCACAACTTGATAAGTACCAGAATGCGCTATATCCCGCCGCGTCCGCGCATACACTTGATCTTAGCCAACTGGGTGATGAAAGCCTGATATTTTTGATGATACGTCATGAAACGGGGCGCGCAGTTGGGTGTGGCTCAATCGTGCTGTATCCTGATTATGGTGAAATCAAGCGCGTTTTCATTCTTGCCGAATATCGCAGGCGGGGTTTGGGGGATAAATTGTTAATGGCGCTGGAACACGCTGCTGTTGGTAAGGGCGTATCCATATTAAGGCTTGAAACCGGGGTAGAGCAGCCGAGTGCTGTTACACTCTATCAACGTAACGGTTATCACTTTTGCTCCCCCTTCCCGCCGTATCAGGCGGATCCGCTAAGTCATTTCATGGAAAAAAAGATTCAATAATTCTGTTGGCCAGAATACGCTGGAGGGTAACATTACGTTTGTATTCAGTGATTAGCAGGGGGAAAGGGTCGACCCTGGCAATCACATAAGTTACTTTTTATGCAAATATGATGATTTTTCATGCGAGGGCTTATGATAGTACGTACATGGCATGGCTGCGTACCGGTAACTAAGGCAGACGGGTTTGCCGAACAGCTCCAGATTACCGGAGTCGATCACGCAAAAGGGATCGTTGGCAATCTTGGCGCCACGGTGAAGCAGGTAAGTCAGGAAGGTTATGTGCATTTTTTCCTGGCCACTTACTGGCGCGATCTGGAGGCGGTGCAAGCATTTGCTGGTCACGATTACTCAGTGGCGGTCACTTACCCGGATGATGAACAATTCGAGCTGCTGTCGGATCCCTACGTGTTTCATCATGAAGTCAGCGCTGTTCGATCATTATAATTTCCTGCTGTTCAATCATTTTAATCTCCTGCTGCTCGTTTTCACATTTTCCACTATCTCCGATCATTTTTCTGCAAGAGAGTTGCTACGATAATGACATCTCCACTTTATTGCAGAGGTGAATGCGGGCCATGTCTCTTTACCGGAGTTTATCGCTTGCCATTGCGCTGGGGCTGGGGCTGGGCAGTTCAACCTATGCAGCCTCCACCTCATCCCTGAGTAATAACCGCATCAAGCAGTTGATCATTCAGCAATCGATAGCAGCCTATAGCGGCAACTGCCCTTGTCCTTACAGCACTGCAGCTAACGGCAGCCGTTGTGGTAAACGTAGTGCCTGGAGTCGTCCAGGAGGTGAGGAGCCGATTTGTTTCAAGGACGATGTTACGGAAGAAATGATAAAAGAATGGCGGTCTTCACACCGTTAGACCATGGTGAGAATGGAATGCTGATTACAACGCTTTGCAGCGGGTAGGGCGTCGGAGCCTCGATCAGGCTCCGATGTGAAGCTTTTACTGTGAAGCCTCAATCAGGCTCCGATATTAAGCTTTTACTGTGGAGCCTGGACTTCCTGCCCATCGCTGCCTGGTACCTGGGAGATGGGCGCCTGATTATCAGGGGCCGCAATAGCCTGATCCTGGGTCTGGCCGCTGGTGGCTTCAGGCTCCATCGGCTGGACCTGGGAACCATCAGCCGGAACGCGCACGTCGGTCGTTACCGGGGTGGCGTCTGTCGCAGGCGCTGAGGGGTCAGCCGCTACCGGCTGCGGCTGGGTATTTTCTGACCCGTTGGCATCCAATGTGGTCACGTTTACCGGCATGCCGCTGCGGGTATTCAGTGCCTGGTCTACGCTGGTCTGATTCACTCCGGCCTCGACGATGACTTTGCTCACGTTTACCGGCAGGTTGATCGGTACGGGTTCGCTGGAGTTGAACTGTTCTTCAGTGGTGGAAAGCGGGTTATGCACTTCAATATAGCGCGAGCCGTCTGGCTCTACGGTGGCTTTCACCGGCTCATTGATAAACTGTACTCTCGTGCCGACCGGCACGTTGTCGAACAGGTATTTGATATCATCCGCCCGCAAACGCACGCAGCCATGGCTTACGCGAAGGCCAATGCCAAAGTTGGCGTTAGTGCCGTGAATGGCATACAAGCGGCCGACGTACAATGCATAAAGGCCCATTGGGTTATCAGGACCGGCCGGAAAAACCTGTTTGAGGGTTTCGCCGCGTGCTGCGTATTCAGCATGCATTGCCTTGGTCGGCGTCCAGGTCGGGCCATCTTTTTTACGCTGTACGGTTGTCACCCAATTAAGGGGGGTATCCTTACCGAGTTCGCCGATACCGATGGGAAGCACGACCACGGTTTTAGATCCTTTGGGGAAATAGTAAAGGCGCATTTCGGCACTGTTGACGATGATACCTTCACGAGGCGTATCAGGCAGAATCAACTGATGAGGAATGGTCAAGCTACTGCCCGGGGTGGGAAGGTAAGGATCGACGCCCGGGTTAGCTTCCAGCATATTACTCAGACCCATCTGGAACTGGGCAGCAAAATGTTCCAGCGGCAATTTACTGTCGGCCGGAACAGTCACCTGCAGGTTTTGTCCTACCAGACGACTGTTAGCCGGGGGCAGAGGATAAACAACGGCAAGGGCTGATTGACTGAACGCAGCAACTGCCAGAATAATCATGTAAAGCGCGCGAATGTTCATTTTCATCTTATTCAGGTGTAAACGCCATGAAGGCAGTAATGGGAACCGTTAGCCCAATCAGTGTTGATCGGGTGGGCATTATATGTTCACAACGGGTAACTAGGGAAATAATATGTGTAAAGCTTTCCGTGGCTAGTTCAATTCGGCAACATTTACATTTGTTTTCAATTTGGGGGGCATCCAACAATGCATAACTTTTTTTTGCAACAGCGACCGCCGTATGGGAGCGCCAATGATCAACATTGAGCGGCGTAATGGCTATCCGGTGGATCCAGCTGCAGTAGGGTTTATCTCGGCAGTGCTGCCCGCGGGCAGAGAACGTAATCCATGAACATACTCGATTGGGAAGAGTCTTTTCAACACTACTTTCAGCACCAGATCGGTAACGAGGATAAAGCCCATGATCTCTCCCATTTCATCCGTGTGTGGCAGACTGCACGCCGTATCATGCAGGCGTCCGGCGCTGATGAGCTTATCGTTTTAACCGCCTGCTATTTCCACGATGTGGTCAGTCTTGCCAAAAACCATCCTGAACGGCATCGGTCGTCGCTGCTGGCGGCCAATAAAACCATTCAAATTCTACAGGAGAATTTTCCGACATTTCCGCTGCAGTCAATTCCCAAGGTCGCTCATGCGATAGAAGCTCACAGCTATAGCGCCTCGGTTACTCCGCTTACGCTCGAAGCTAAAATAGTGCAGGATGCCGACCGGCTTGAATCTTTAGGCGCCATAGGGCTGGCACGCGTTTTCCATATATCGGGACAATTGGGCCGCAGCCTGTTCCATCCAGATGATCCTTTGGCCTTGGATCGCTCGCTGGATGATGGCCAGTACGCCTTTGATCATTTCCAAACCAAATTATTAACCTTGCCGGACACCATGCAGACCGAGCGTGGGCGCGAGATGGCGCGGTCCAGCTGTAATTATATGATTGATTTCATGGCCAAGCTTTGTGCCGAACTGAGGGGGGATCACGAGCAATTCGATTATGCTGCGTTGGACAACATCGGCATTGGCAAGCGTTAACCCGTAACGCCAGTCCGCCATAGCATGCGCTATCGTGATGAATCTGCCTCTTAATGAGCAGGAGGCAGTTCGGGTTTCATCAAGGTCAAATGCGCGGGTAGTACGCCCAGGAATGTGATTCTTACTGTGCTGCCAGTGAGACTGTCATACGCGATGTTGCCACGGTTATCGACGGTATTTTCCCACCGCTGGCCATCCAGGCTCCTGGTCAAAGCGAATCCCGCTGGGGGGAGTATCGGTTTATTTAAATAGCTGTCGGGAGGTAGACGGGAGCCGACACAAAGATATTCCACGGTTGCGCAAAGATATTCCCTCGTCTGTGGATGGGCGCAATAAACCACCATCCATCCTGAACGTATCGCGGTTCCTTCATCATCCAAAATTGCCGTTGCAAATTCAGTTGAATAATTTTTGATCATTAAGCCGCCTGTGAAGATACACTGCTGCGTCATGCCAAATGCCGATGACCCTACATACTACACTATCATTCATTAATGGTGGTTAAGTATCATTAGAAACTTAGTATTTGTCATCAAATAATTAATGGCATAATTATTAAGTTTTGTGTGTCAACCCTGCCAAAACCCCCGTCATGGCGGCTTGCCGCGGCGCTGCTACCGGGCAACACGCCATGCATCATGCGCTGAGTAAATGAGAGGGTTATGCATTTTAAGAGCATAATCTACGCTTTCCAGGCATAAATTCCCATTAGCGTGCATACCTGGCGCCAAGTAACTTAAAGTGCTGTTTTATCGTTATTTATTTGTTTTTGTGGGCTGGTGGAGACGTATGATCAGTGATTAATGAAATTTATAAATAACCGGTTTGACGGCCAGACGCCAGCATCCTACGCTTAACCAAATGGGTCTACACCGCTTTTGCGAACCGTCAGGCGAGCGCTTTTGCGGGCCGTCTCTCACGCTTGCTAAGCGGCAACCGCAGCAACCGAAGGTAAATATTCGCTCATCACAAGCGGCAGGGCGTTACAACTCTGTATGGAATTTTTATGACATTGAAACAGGTGATTTATGACATTCGAAACTGGTGATATAGTTCAGCCCCTTAAAGGCGGGCCGGCAATGACGGTCGTCAAGGTGGAAAATGGCGTGGTTTATTGCGGTATGATGGACTCAGGCATTGAAAATGCCAAGCCTTTTAAACCTGAGGAGTTGAGTCTGTATAAAGAAGAGGGCGATTTTGGCGTATGCTGACTCTGCTTGGCGCGCTGTGGCGTCTAATGTTGCTTGGTTACGTTATAGGCTCATATTCTTATTAACCTGAACCTGAACCTGAACCTGAACCTGAACCTGAACCTGAACCTGAACCCCATGACGGTTGCAAGCTTAATGATTTTGCCCTAACGTAATAGGGGTTTTGCCATGAGGGCTGGGCCAGCCGTTATCCCTATATTGCTAAAAGTATTTACGTGAAAAAACGCCGTCCGAGTCATCGCTTTAGAGAGTACCAGGAAACGCTGAATGACGCCCAGTTTGCGATTGCGGTATTGATCATCGCCTCAGTAACGCTTATCAGCTTTATTATCGTAGTGACACTCTGGATTATCTGATTTTCAGACGGGAGAAGGAGTAGACATGGAAATGGACAAGCTTGACGACACCAGGCTGCTCGCTATCATCGGACTGCTGGTTTCGGTGTTGATAGCGGTATTGGTATTATTTGGCATTGCCTGGTTGAATGACATCAAGCACAGCGATCCCGTTGATGTGCAATCCTGCTATCGAAAAAACCTCTGAACTCAATGTTATCCGCCCGGTGTAGCATGCTGATAGCTCTGGTTTTCAATGCTAGACTGATGCCTGTTAAACATGGCCAGGCAGGCAAAGGTACCGCGCCAAAGCCTGTCATGCAGGTTTTCGAGGCGATACCGGATAACTAGAAATCACGCTGGCAGCGCTTGCTGGTGTGGTGGAACGTCCTGCAGCAAGCCTTTCAGCCTGATTTGCTGGCTCCTTATTTCCAGCAATAAGGGTTCAAACAATGAACGGCACCCATTGACGTCCGGCAGCCCCATTAGCCCGAATGGCAGATGCTTGTCACCACTCCAGCTGCGAAAATCGGCTACCGGATAGAGACAGATACCTTCTACGGTTACATCAGCCTGCATCGCCAGTACGGTTTGCTCAAACACGTAGCGTAGCCAGGGCACTCGAAAATCGTGTTCGGCACCGGTTTCAGCAATCAGCAGCGGGCGCCGATAGCGCAGATAAACTTCCTTCAGCATCGTGTTCAGCGGCCGATAATGGCTGTCGCTCATGTCTATCGGATCTCCTTGATGGAACCACTGATTGCCAGGGCGATAGTTGACGCCAATGATGTCCAGATAGCTTGGGTTGCCGCCGAGCTCGGGGTGAAGCTGCCCGATCAGCATGTCCCATACTTCAAACTGCGCCAGGCGGAGCAGCTCAGCCTCTTCCTCCCGTTCGGGTTTTCCCTGGGGCGCATTGATATGAACAATCGGTTCTGGCTGAACAAAACGCGCGCCGGGGTCAACCGCACGTATCGCTTCAATCGCCGCTATACTGGCCTTGACCAGCTGAAATTTGAGTCTCTTGCTCTTTTGAGAGGCCATCGGTTGGATATGCGCCATATCGCCTCCGGCCCAAGACCAGAAAGAGATGGCGTTTATCGGTGTGTAAAATGGGCAAGCAATACCTTCTTCTTTGACCTTGGTCGCCACCGCCGCCGCGAAACGAGCGAAGTTATCTACAAATTCGGGCTGCCAGATATCGTAGTGTTCAGGCCAGCCGAAGTGACACAGATCCCAGATAACCTGGGTTTTACTGAGCTGGGCGGCGTGCAGCATCGGTAGAAAACTGGACCAGTCATACCTGCCCGGCACGGCTTCAATCAAGTGCCAGCGCAAACCATCACGCACGGTGGTGATGCTGTGCTCTGCCAGCAGTTGATAATCTTTGGCGGCCAGCATTTCATGACCGCTGGAATTGATGAGATCCAACCGTCGTCCATCGCCGCGTATCTCGGTTGAACAGGCGAAACCGCCCTGAAAGAAGCTGGAGAACAGTTCTGGGTAATGCATGGCTGAAAATTGATGATTAATTTGATCTTGCATCAGGCTGCCCCTTTTCTACGACAGTCTTTGCCTGCCAGGGTGAGTCAAACTACGCTTATCTATAGATAGACAAGCCAGTCAGAAGATGGATAGTGAGTGTGGGCCTATTACGCCCTTATCTGAGTAGGCTGATAAATGTGACTCTGAATTTTTTGAACCACCACCAGCAAAATGGTTCAGTTCTGCAGACGAGTTATTTTCACTTACGTGAGATGAAGCAGATTGGGGTCAGCCGACATAGCTGCCATAAAAGCGTAAAAACCGTGCTGATAACAGCTGCATCCCATAAACCGCAGAGACAGTGAGATAATATGCTGAATGATTTTTTGTTGAGAGCGCACAATGCGTCCTGTTAATAGCCGAATTGGCCAGGAAATATCTCGTCTTACCCAGCACCATCCGGAATTGTCCGGAATTTATACCTTATCCGATGGACTTGATGCCTTTGCCGCCCGGATGAAGCTTGCCGATCTGGCTGAACAGACGTTGGACCTACAGTACTATATATGGAACAAAGACATGTCCGGCATGCTGATGTACAGCGTTATCCAGCGCGCCGCCGATCGTGGGGTAAAGGTCAGGTTGTTGCTTGATGATAATAACACCCGTGGCCTGGATAATATTCTGCTTGCCCTGGACCGGCATCCCAATATTGAGGTGCGGCTGTTTAATGCGTTTAAAACACGAAAGATACGCGCCCTATCTTATCTTACTGATTTTTCAAGATTAAATCGTCGAATGCACAACAAAGGTTTCACTGCTGATAATCAGGCAACCATTATTGGCGGTCGTAATATCGGCGATGAGTATTTCAGCGCCGGCGGCGAACAATTGTTTTCTGACCTGGATGTTCTGGCGATAGGCCCGGTGGTAAGCCAGGTCAGCGAGGATTTTGAACGCTACTGGAATTGCCCATCGGTTAATCTGTTGACCGAGGTTATCCGACCCAGACCCTGGCGAGGCAGAAAAAACACTATCAGCAGCATGATGGGGCAGGTAAGTCTGAATCCCCACGCCGAACGTTATGTAAAACGATTGGAGCAAGCGGACTTTTTCGTTCAGCTGGCCGGCGGCAAGCTGCCGTTGATCTGGGCCAAAACCCATCTGATAAGTGATGATCCCGCCAAGGCGCGTGGCGAAGCGCCCGATAATGGTCTTATCACCAGCCATATTATCAGCGCCATTAATGAACCGATGCACCAGCTGGATATCATATCTCCCTACTTTGTTCCCACCCGTGCCGGGGTCGAGCAATTGATAGCGCTGGCTGAGAAAGGAGTGGATATCGCCATACTGACCAATTCTCTGAAAGCCAACGACGTAGCCATTGTGCATGCCGGCTATGCTAAGTGGCGTCGTCGGTTATTACAGCACGGCATCAAGCTATATGAGCTTAAAAGAGATACCAGCGACGGCAGGCAGCCTCGCGACCGCGGTCTTACCGGTAAGTCAGGTTCAAGCCTGCACGCCAAAACGTTCAGTGTCGATTGCCGGGAAGTTTTTGTCGGCTCCTTCAATTTCGATCCCCGGTCTGCCATGCTAAACACTGAAATGGGATTCGTAATCGCCAGTGAGTCGCTTTCTGACACTATACATCAGATATTCATCGGCACTCTTAACGAAAAAGCCTATCAGGTCTGTCTTGATGAAAAAGGCAAAATGTATTGGCGAGAATATGCAGAAGGGCGGGAGCGGATTCATCAGAGCGAACCCGGAACGCTTATTTACGAAAGACTGTTTATCCGTGCGCTCTACCATCTGCCAATAGAGTGGCTATTATAAAAAAACAGAGATTGCGTTAATTACTCGCAACTTGTAATAAAGTAATAAGATTGTTCCTATAAAGTCTATTAAAATTAATCACTTTGGCTCGATACCTGCAACCCTGACCTCAAGGCCCGTATGAGACGGGCTGCGGAGAAGCTGTTGGGTTGCAATACGTAGATTTTTACTAATAAGTTGTTGGTAAATGATAAAAATGATTAACCCCCCGCGAAGGTGTCAGGTAAAATCAACCGGGATTACGCTTGCCGGGAATTTATCAGCATTGACTAAGTTAATCGTTTGATAAAAGTTACCCGGGCTATTGATTAAACGCTGAGCCGATGAGGCTAATGTGAGGAACCATCGCTGTATCACGCTGTCGGAAAAGCGATTTATCAATTAAGATTGCTTTAAATGATTAAGAGCACACGCATAGGGGGGGATGTGCCAAATAATAAATTTTTCGTCAAATCACCTAAAGCGGGTCTCCGTTTGCTGGGAGCAACGGTGTTGATGTCGTTATACGCTTTGCCTTCATGGGCATTTACGATTGACGATGTGGCAAAACAGGCGCAGCAGTTAGCTGCGAAAGGCTACGAGGCTCCAAAAAGCAATGTGCCTTCCCAATTTCGTGAAATGAAATTCGCTGATTATCAGCAGATTCGTTTCAACCATGATAAAGCGTACTGGCACGATCAGCCTACGCCTTTCAAACTTGAGTTTTATCACCAAGGGATGTATTTCGATCTGCCGGTCAAGATTAACGAAGTGACCGCCACCACGGTTTCTGAGATCAAATATTCCTCGGACCTGTTCAACTTCGGCTCGGTGAATCATGACCCTGAAGCGGTCAAGAATCTGGGTTTCGCCGGATTTAAAATCCTTTATCCCATTAATCAGGCGGATAAGAGCGACGAAATTGTCAGTATGCTTGGCGCCAGCTATTTCCGCGTTATCGGCAAAGGTCAGGTTTACGGCCTTTCGGCGCGTGGACTGGCGATTGATACGGCCCTGGCGTCCGGCGAGGAATTCCCCCGTTTCCGCGAATTCTGGATTGAGCGGCCGCAGGCCAATGACAAGCACTTGGTGATGTATGCTCTGCTCGACTCTCCAAGAGCGACCGGTGCCTACCGTTTCGTCATTTACCCTGGCCGTGATACCAGTATCGATGTGCAGGCCAGAGTCTATTTGCGTGACAAAGTTGGCAAACTTGGCCTGGCGCCGTTGACCAGTATGTTCCTGTTCGGCAAGAACCAACCGGCGACCACCATGAACTTCAGACCTGAACTGCACGATTCCAATGGTTTGTCGATTCATGCCGGCAACGGTGAATGGCTGTGGAGACCGCTGAATAACCCGCGCCATCTGGCGGTCAGCCAGTTCCAGGTAGAAAACCCGCGCGGCTTTGGCCTGCTGCAGCGTGGCCGTTCATTTGAGGATTTCGAAGATCTGGACGATCGTTACGATCTGCGTCCAAGCGGTTGGGTTGAACCTCGTGGCGACTGGGGCAAGGGGCATGTGGAGCTGGTTGAGATTCCGACCAATGATGAGACCAACGATAACATCGTTGCTTTCTGGACGCCGGAGAAACTGCCGGAAATTGGCAAACCGTTTGATATCGCCTACCGGATGCATTTTTCGCGGGATGAAGACAAAATCCATTCACCTGAACTGGGCTATGTAAAACAGACGCTGCGCTCGGCTGGTGATGTCAAACAGTCCAATCTGGTCCGGCAGCCCGATGGCACCTCAGCGTTCCAAATGGATTTCATCGGACCTGCGCTGAAGGCGCTCGATGAGCATACACCGATAACTTCGCAAATCAGCGTGGGTGATAACGCCGAAGTGGTGGAAAACAATGTCCGCTATAATCCTGTGACGCATGGCTGGCGTCTGACACTGCGCTTGCGCGTGAAAGATGAGAAACAGCCGACTGAAATGCGCGCCGCATTGGTAAACGGCGAAACGACATTGACTGAAACCTGGAGCTATCTGCTACCTGCCAATGAATAATCTAACCGAACCCAGCCTCGATTATATCGAGGCTTTGCCGCTGTCCGCCGAGCAAAAACAGGCTATCAGGGCGAAAATGTTGCCGGAGGGTAACGACTCGTTATCATCGCTGCATCACCATATCGGGGACTGCTCCCCCGGTTCGGTGACCGAGGGTGATGACGCCGCTCTGGACTCAGTTAAATCACGCCTTAACATGGCATGGCCGCAAACTATGACCCGTGAAGGGCTGCTGGCTGAAGACAGCCAGGGCCGTACGGCAATCAAATCGATGCCCTCCGTTCACCGGACTACGATGTTTCCGGAACCCTGGTTTACCAATCCGTTGGTGCGGTTCTGGGATAAACTGCGGGGCCGCACGCGTGTATCGCGCCATCCAGCTGATGAAGCGAAAAGCGAAGATAACTGGCGCATGGTCGGTACGCTGCGCCGCTATATCCTGTTGGCGCTGACCCTTTTTCAGACCGCTATCGCTACCTGGTATATGAAGACCATCCTGCCTTATCAGGGCTGGGCGCTTATAGACCCGCTGGATATGATCCATCAGGATTGGCTGCAGTCGGTATTGCAGCTGCTGCCGTATGTATTGCAAAGCGGGATCCTGATCCTGTTCGCCATTCTGTTCTGCTGGGTGTCCGCCGGCTTTTGGACTGCGCTGATGGGTTTTTTGCAGCTGCTTATCGGCAAGGACAAATACAGCATTTCAGCGAGTACGACCGGCAATGAGTCTATCAATCCTGAACACCGCACTGCGCTGATCATGCCTATCTGTAATGAAGATGTGGAGCGGGTGTTCGCTGGCCTGCGTGCGACCTTCGAATCGGTTGCCGCCACCGGCCAGATTGAGCATTTCGACGTCTATATCCTCAGTGACAGCTACAATGCCGATATCTGTATTGCCGAGCAGAAGGCCTGGATGGAGCTTTGCGAGGAGACCGGCGGCTATGGCCGTATTTTCTATCGCCGCCGCCGTCGCCGGGTAAAACGCAAGAGCGGCAATATCGATGACTTTTGCCGTCGCTGGGGCGATCGCTATAGCTATATGGTCATCCTAGATGCCGACAGTGTGATGAGCGGCGACTGCCTGACCAATCTGGTGCGGCTGATGGAAGCCAATCCCAAGGCCGGGATTATCCAGAGCTCGCCCAAGGCATCCGGCATGGATACCCTTTATGCCCGTTGCCAGCAGTTTGCGACCCGGGTATACGGACCGCTGTTTACCGCCGGCCTGCATTACTGGCAATTAGGTGAATCACATTACTGGGGCCATAACGCCATTATCCGCGTGGCGCCGTTTATCAAGCATTGTGCACTGGCGCCGTTGCCGGGGGAAGGCTCCTTCGCCGGATCAATACTGTCCCATGACTTCGTCGAAGCGGCATTGATGCGTCGGGCCGGCTGGGGGGTGTGGATTGCATATGATCTGCCCGGCAGTTATGAAGAACTGCCGCCCAACCTATTGGATGAACTCAAACGTGACCGGCGGTGGTGCCACGGTAACCTGATGAACTTCCGGCTGTTCCTGGTAAAAGGTATGCATCCGGTCCACCGCGCAGTGTTCCTGACCGGGGTGATGTCCTACCTGTCGGCCCCGTTGTGGTTTATGTTCCTGGCGTTATCGACCGCCCTGCAGGTGGTGCATACCCTTATGGAGCCACAATACTTCCTCCAGCCGCGGCAGCTGTTTCCGGTATGGCCTCAATGGCGTCCCGAGCTTGCCATTGCGCTGTTTTCCACCACCCTGGTATTACTGTTCCTGCCCAAGCTGCTGAGCGTGGTACTTATTTGCGCCAAGGGTGCTAGAGAATACGGCGGCGCAATCAGGCTGTTCATTTCCATGCTGCTTGAGATGCTGTTCTCGGTACTGCTGGCACCGGTGAGGATGCTGTTCCACACGGTGTTTGTGGTCAGTGCATTTCTGGGCTGGGCGGTACAGTGGAATTCCCCGCAGCGTGACGATGATGCTACTCCCTGGAGTGAGTCCTTCGTCCGACATGGGCCTCAGATGCTGCTTGGACTGGTTTGGGCCGGCGGTATGGCCTGGCTCGATCTGCGTTTTCTCTGGTGGCTGTCGCCTATCGTGTTTTCGCTGATCCTGTCGCCGTTTGTCTCGGTGTTTTCAAGCCGGGCCAATATCGGCCTTGCCTGCAAGCGGGCCAGTTTGTTCCTTATCCCGGAAGAATATGCACCGCCTAAAGAGCTGGTCGATACTGAAAAATACCTGCAGCTCAACCAACGGCGGATTTTGAGCGAAGGTTTTAAACAGGCAGTGATCAATCCGGCTTATAATGCCCTGGCGGTCGGAATGGCGACTGCCCGCCACGGGGTTAATCAGGCGATTGAACGCACCCGGGAAGAGAATGTTCAGTTAGCATTGCTACTGGGACCGCAGAAACTCAACGGTGATCAACGTCTGGCGGTGATCAACGACCCGGTTACTCTTAGCCGGCTGCATTTTCGCTTATGGTCCCAGCCTGAAGCCTGGCCAGCCTGGCAGCTGAGCGGTGGCGCAAAAGGACCAACTGAATAACGCGTTGTGCCGCCAGTCAACGCGAAAATAAGCCATCCTTCGGGATGGCTTTTTTATGGACATAATAAAGCTTGCGTCACAAAGCTCGGCATCTACATTAGATTTACTTAACAAATAGTTTAAAAGTTAGCATTAAATGTGACTCGTCTATCTTTTTACATCGCTAAAATCGCGACACTTAAAGGAACCCAGGATTTTCAATGCGCAGTGACTTAACATTTATAATGAAAAAGCTCGGGGTCTTTGCGATCTATGGGCTGGTGTTGTCGTTATTGTTCTCGCTACTATTTATTGATGCCATAGTACTGAATGATATCGTTAAAGAATCATCATTAACTGAAGTGGCCCAGGAGCTGTTGCTGTTGGCCATCATTCTGTTACACCTGAGTCTGTGCCGGGATTCGGCATCACGTTATGCCAGTAGTCTGGTCGCTGGCTTCTTCGCCTGCATGTTGATACGTGAGATGGATTTTGCTTTCGATGCGATTAGCCACGGTTCATGGGTGTGGGCCGCTTTGGCGGTCACCCTGGTCTCGGTAATCTATGCCGGCACATCACCGTCGAAAACCGTACGGGGGGTGGCTGCGTTGTTCCGACACCCCAGTTACGGATTACTGCTGGCCGGCCTGCTGAACGTGCTGGTGTTCTCTCGGTTGTTTGGCATGGGGGATCTGTGGCGGGCGGTGCTGGATGATGGGTATATTCGTACGGTGAAAAACGTGGCGGAAGAGGGTAGCGAACTGTTTGGCTACGGTCTTTGTCTGCTGGCGACGCTATCGTATGTGATTGACCGGCGCAAGCTCAACAGACTGGCAGCCGACAACGTTAAACAGCGCTCACAGCCTCACGCTCAAGGTTGATTATGGCCAAACTGTGTTTTCTGGTCGTCGCGGTGCTGTCGCTGGTAGTGGATACGCTGCTGCTGCCGGTGGATATGCGCTATGGGCGATACGAATAACACCAGCGCTGTCAGCCGGCTGGGGCCTTGCCTCGGCCCAGCCGGCGTTGATCATCAATCAACCGTACCCCCTCCTGGCTAATCAGCGAGCGTCCCATTCGTCGGATGCTGCCTGGCCTTCTTCGGTATCCAGCGACGGCTCGTATTGATATTCCCCCTCATCCCATTCATGCAGCGTATTCTCTTCAAGCCATTCCAGTCGCAATTCCGACTCATCAAAATCTCCGTCAAATATCGCCTGTGCCGCTTCTCCGGTCCTGAAGGGAAACGTCTCGGGCGCTTCATTTTCGTCAGCCAGGAATTCGGCTTCCCACATAATCTCACCATCCTGCATGACATACTTCTGCAGGCTGAACTGGGCTACTGAGGGGTTCTCATCCTGATCGACGATGTCCCGCGACGCTTCGATAAATTCCTCACGGGCCACATCGATGGCTTCTTCCAATGTTGCGTACATGCTCATTATGGATCTCCTGTCATCTGGACGTAGGTTTGTCCGGCCTGGCTTAAGGCAGCGGCGTAAGGTAATTGTTGTCGCAGTTTGAAAAGTTGCAAGTCGATGAGAGGGATTGCCGTCGGGTTTTTTTCAGCATTCGGCTGTCGGCGCTGAAATGCGAGGGGATATGCGGCCCAAATCAGTCGTTGGGCAGGCGGATACGGGCCGGTTTACGCTGCAGCGTCCACCAGGAATAAACCACATTGAACATCACCACGCCGGCGGTGACGCAAAACACCGCGCGAAAACCATAGCTGGCGGAGACCATCGCTCCAATCAGTGGTCCGCTGACGTTACCTACATCACGAAAAGACTGGTTGTAACTGAAGATCCTGCCTGCCACTTGATTGGTCGCATTGTAAATCAGCAGGGTCTGCACCGCCGGCAGCATCGCGCCATCGGCGGCGCCGAGCAGAAAACGCAGCACTCCCAGCTGTAACGGGGTCTGCACAAAAGCCATCGGGATGAGTAGCAGCACGGAAATCGCCATCATCGCCACCAGGATACGCTCCGGACCTATCCGGTCGCCCAGCTTACCCAGTCGAGGCGCACTCAGCAGGGCGGCTACGCCCGGCACTGCAGCTATCATGCCGCTGACAAAGGCCAGATTATTGATATTCCCGGCCAACTCACGGACATATAACGTCAAGATTGGCGCGATCGAGCCGGTGGCCACCTGGATGATCATGGTAGTGATAAACAGACTTATCACCAGCCGGGGATTTTTCAACGTGGCAAACACCTGGCGACCGCTGAGCATGTCTTTCTTCAGTACTGGGGTAAAACGTTCGTTAACCCACAGCAGCGTGGTGATAAAGCAGATGAACAGCACCACCGCGGTAATGTAAAATACCAGGCGCAGGCCATAGGCATCCGCCAGCACGCCGCCGATAAGCGGCCCGAGCAGTGCGCCGCTGACGGCTCCGGTAGAAAGCGTTCCCAGCGCCCAGCCGCTCTTGTTACGCGGCACTTGTGTGGCAATCAGCGCATTGGCATTGGGGACGAACCCGCCAAGCAGGCCAAGTAGCGCTCTTAATATCAGCAACTGCCATACATTCTGCGCCAGTCCCATCAGCACCATGACAACCGACATGCCCAGCGCCGACCTGAGCAGCATCAGTTTACGGCCTTTCCGATCGGCTAACGCCCCCCAGAAGGGGGAAGCGATAGCTGAAAAAAGGAAAGTAATGCTGAAGACCGCGCCGGACCAGAGATTTAGGCTTTCAGGGTCGGTAACGCCGAGTTGTTCAACATACAGAGGCAGGAATGGCATAACCAAACTGAAAGCGGCACCGGTCAGAAAACATCCCAGCCAGGCAATATAGAGATTACGTTTCCAATTGATTAACTCGGGTTCAGGCGTCATAACATTCTGATAGTCAGTGGATTTCGGCGGTCAATGATAGTGCCTGAGAGGCCGGCGGTTATCGTCGGTATAGTAATAGATAAAGGATAAGTATGCGCCCTAAGCGTCCGGCAGGCAATTTTTACTAAAGTTTGATATGGTTTTTTGAGTTAATGATTGGCGCAGCCTGAGTTCCGCGGGCTGCGCTGACGGCATGAATAACCACTCGGCCATGAGCCGTGTCATCCTTATCGCCCGATGCTATCAGTAGACCGAAGGTTCACCTGGTGGACGGGTCTTGAAACGCCGGTGCAGCCACATGTACTGATCGGGGGCCAACAGAATCGCATTCTCCAGCACCTTATTCATGTAAGTGGCGGTGGCGAGTTCATTGTCCAATGGCAGGGCCTTTTCATCAGCCAGGATATAAAGTTCGTAACCTTTTCCTTCCGGCAGTCGGCGAGGGACGAAAGGGATTACCGCCGGTTTTCCCAGACGGGCCAGCAGGTGCGTACCGGCGGTCGTTGCGGCGCGATCAACCGCGAACAGCGGAGCAAAGACACTGCTTTTCGGGCCATAGTCATGGTCGGGGGCGTACCAGATAATTTCGCCGTTTTTCAGTGCCCGCACCATGCCTTTGATGTCTGCCCGGTCAAGCATGGATTTATTCGAACGCATGCGGCCCCAGGTCTGCAGCCAATCGATAAGCTTATTATCATTCGGGCGATAAACACCAATGCCGGGATTATGGATGCCGAAAATTCTGGCGCCTAATTCGAGCGAGAGAAAATGAAGGCCGATTAACAGCACACCCTGGTTTTTTTGCCGCGCGAGGCTGATATTTTCCAGGCCACAGACATGAAACCATTTCTTTATCCGCCAGTCAGGCCAGAACCAGGCCATGCCGGTTTCAATGAGACCCATTCCCACAGATTCAACGTTTTTATTCAGCAGCGCTTCGCGTTCTCCTTCAGGCATATCGGGAAAACATAATTCCAGATTGCGTCGGGCAATATGCACTCTGCGCTTGATAAATCGCTTCGCCCCCCGTCCGAATGCGGTACCGATGCGATAGAGCAGAGGATAAGGCAATAACACCAGCAGATACAGGAATCCGATCCCCAGCCACGTCAGCCAGTAACGCGGATGGAGCAAAGCAGGGGTAAATGTGGGGATGTTTGTCATGGTTTCTCGTTTGGAATATAAACGGCTCGCCACCGTCGTCAAAAAAACTGTTCTGTTAATAATTTTAGCTGTTATTTTGACATTATTTTACTAAATCATCAGTAATGCGTGGCACATAATGTGGTATTGCATCATAGGCCACGCATTCTATAGGGGGGGAATGCAATTTCAGTGATTATTCTCTGGCAAAAAGACCTTTGACATAATGGGGCTCACAGCGCAGATACTGGTCGGGCGCAATGGCGGGCGCACCGAGTCTGGCTGCCGCATGCCACGGCCAGCGCGGATCGTAAAGTATTCCACGCGCCAGTGCCACCATATCAGCTTCGCCGGTGGCGACAACCGCCTCCGCCTGTTCAGCTTCGGTTATCAAGCCTACCGCGATGGTTGCCAGACCGGTCTCTGCTTTGATTTGGCGTGCGAAGGGGACTTGATAACCGGGTCCGACCGGAATATGCTGCCGCGCGTCCAGTCCGCCACTGGAAACATGGATGTAATCACATCCCAGGGTTTTTAATGCCTTGCCCAACGCCACCGATTGCTCAATATCCCATCCGCCATCAACCCAGTCACTGCCGGAAATCCGCACGCCAATCGTGATATCCGATGAAATAGCCTGACGTACCGCCTGATAGATTTCAACCGTCAGGCGCAGACGGTTTTCCAGACTGCCGCCGTACTGATCCTGGCGTTGATTGGACAGCGGTGAAAGGAACTGATGAAGCAGGTAACCATGGGCGGCATGAAGCTCGATCAGCTTGAAACCGATGCGTTCGGCGCGCTGGGCACTGGCGACAAAGTCAGCTTTAACCTGTTTGATTTGCGCGATCGTCATGGCCTGCGGCACCAGTCCGGTTTCACCGAAGGGCAGGGCGGAAGGGGCCAGCGTCTGCCAGCCATTCTCTGTGGCGGTGATATAGCCGCCGCCTTGCCAGGGCGGCAAAGTGGAGGCTTTGCGACCCGCATGTCCCAACTGTATACCCAGAGGGATAGCGGAGTGCCTCTTTATCTGGTCAACCACGGTCGTCAACGCCAGTTCGGTTTCATCATCCCAAAGACCCAAATCCTGCGCAGTAATACGCCCGGCAGGATTGATGGCGGTGGCCTCAACGATCAGCAGGCCGGCACCGGACAATGCCAGATTGCCCAAATGAATGGTATGCCAGGAGGTGGCCTTGCCTTCATCGGCGGAATATTGGCACATAGGCGCAATCACAATGCGATTGGGCAGCGCTAACTGGCCAAGCCGGAAGGGTGAAAACAACTGACTCATACACTTTGCCTCTTTACTGTTCATATCATTCAATGCTCGAGCTTCCAGTGTTAGCTAAAAGCAGGATCCGTCAAGCCGTCTTTATGAATTAGTCGGTTAACAGCTGTCTGCCCAGCGATAAAAAAGCATTAAATGTGAGTTTCAAGGATGAAATTCGGCCAAAAGGGGAAGCTGTGTTCGGCGGCAGTTTGAGGTATCATGCTGCCGCTCAGGCTTCTGACCGATCTAGGTCGGTATTTTAATCGCCAACAGGAAACGTACACCATGCCAGTGTTACATAACCGTGTATCCAATGAAGAATTGCGGCTGCGCATGCTCGCGGAAACCGAGCCGCGCACCACCCTCTCTTTCTACCAATATTTTCATATTGCCGATCCCCGGGCCTTTCGTGATGACCTCTACCACGCATGGGTGGCGCTGCAGGTATTTGGCCGGGTCTATATCGCCAATGAAGGGATCAATGCGCAGGTCAGTGTGCCCCAGAGTCTGTTTGAACGTTTGCGGCAGACACTGTATGCGGCCGATCCGGCACTGGCGAATCTGCGCCTGAATGTGGCCCATGAAGATGATGGGAAATCGTTCTGGGTGCTGAGGATGAAAGTCCGCCCGCGTATCGTGGCCGATGGCATCGACGATCCCAGTTTTAATCCAGCCAATGTCGGTCATTATCTGCAGGCTGCTGAGGTTAATGCCATGGCGTCTCGTCCGGATACACTGTTTGTCGATATGCGTAATCATTATGAATATGAAGTGGGTCACTTTGATAACGCGATTGAAATCCCCTCCGACACCTTCCGCGAACAATTGCCGATGGCCGTTGAGATGCTGCAGCATGATAAAGACAAAAATATTGTGATGTACTGCACCGGTGGCATCCGCTGTGAAAAAGCCAGCGCCTATATGCTGCACAATGGCTTTAATAATGTATATCACGTGGAAGGCGGCATTATTGAATACGCCCGCCGGGCAAAAGCCGAGGGGTTGCCGCTAAGATTTACCGGTAAAAACTTTGTCTTTGATGAGCGCCTTGGCGAGCGGATTACCGATGATGTGATTGCCCACTGCCATCAGTGCGGCGTCCAATGCGACAGCCATACCAATTGTCGCAATCAGGGATGCCATCTCCTGTTCATCCAGTGCCCAGCCTGTGCGGAAAAGTATCAGGGCTGCTGCAGTGTTACCTGTCAGGAAGAACTGGCGTTACCTTTTGCCGAGCAGCGCGCCCGCAGGGCAGGTCGCGAAAACGGCATGAAAATATTCAATAAATCACGCCAGCAATTGCGCAACACCTTGCCGGCGGCAGACACTGACGACAAGCAGGCTAAGTGATGCGTTGCGGTCCCGGCGCTAAAGCGACGGGACCGGCGATAGCCGTTTCAAGGCGTCGTTATTGGCGAACGCCTTCGAGGGAAATCTGTAGCTCTACCTGACTGGAAGCCGGGCCCAGATCGGTGGTGATATTATAATCTTTCAGCGTCAAAGTGCCTTCGGCTTCGAAACCGGCCCGGTAGCCACCCCAGGGATCTTTACCCTCGCCTAGCAGCTTGGCCTCAAGCGTAATCGGCTTGGTGACACCGTTCAACGTCAGGTCACCGGTGATATCCAATTCATCACCGTCTTTCTTTACTGACGTCGACACAAAGGTGGCCTGCGGGAATTTAGACACGTTCAGGAACTCTGCGCTGCGCAGGTGCTTGTCACGCTCGGCATGGTTGGTATCGATGCTGTTGGTATTGATCACCACATTGACTTTATCCGCAGCCGGATTGGCCGGATCAAACGTGAAATTGCCGTCAAAGTCTTTAAAGGTGCCATATATCCAGCTATAGCCCAGATGTTTAATCTTGAACTGTACAAAGGCGTGCTGGCCGGCTTTATCGATTTTATACTCCGCAGCTCGGGCTGCTCCTGCCGAAAAGAGAACGGCTGCGCTTAAGGCCAGGCCGAGGGTGGTTTTTTTAAGCATGATACTCTCCGGAATGTGAAAGATAATTACGGTGAAGGATGCCCGAACATCCGCTTGAGCGTGATATCGCCATCCACAAAATGATGCTTGAGAGCGGCCAGGCCGTGCAGTACCGACAGTACGACCACTGTCCAGGCCAGCCAAAGGTGAATATCGCCGGCAAAATCAGCCTGTGCGGCGCCACCGCTGATAAGGGCCGGAACGTCGAGCCAGCTGAAGACGCTAATCGGCTGTCCATCAGCGGTTGAAATCAGATAACCGGTAATCAATATGGCAAACAGCGCTATATACAGGGTCAGATGGGCCACGATAGCGCTGATACGGGTCAGACGGCTATAGCTGCTCAAGGGCGTTGGCGGCGGCGAAACGAAGCGCCAGATAAAGCGGATGACCATAATGGCAAACAATATGCAGCCAATGCTTTTATGGATTTCTGGCGCATTGTGATACCAGGCATCATAATAGCCGAGGGTCACCATCCAAAGACCGAGGGCAAACATGCCATAAACGACCAGCGCAACGGCCCAGTGGATAAACACACTGATCGCGCCAAAATCTTTAGTGGTATTACGCCAACGCATTGTTAACCTCGCCGCAATGTTGATTTGATAAAAACTAAAACAAACTGAAACATAAAATCAACCACAAATATAATGATTTAAAATAAATATTCTTTAAATCAAAAAATTTGAATTAACTAATCAATAATGGCCTTATAAAACGAATGACTTGGCCTGATTCAATGAGTACGTAAAGAAATGTCAGCCTTTTTCGCAGCTTGCCGATCGTTCGCAATAGAGGGTAAAGCGGAAATGGGTTCTTTTTTTTTGAGCAAAAATGAGTAATTGCGAAGGAAACTATTAAAAAATTAATAAAAGTCTTGAGGCAACAAAGTTGAAATAAATATTACGCTAAAAAACTGAGGTAATACTCAGCTTTTACTAACGCCAGAATTATTTAATGATTATCTAAAATTGATATTTATCCAGGCGCTACACATCAGGCCAAAGTGGTGAGTCACTTTGGCCAAAGCTATGCTTGATTCAGCCAAAACGCTTCAGTGAAAACGGGCTCAAATCAAACGCGCTGGTTTTTCCCTGCGCAAACTGGGTCGCGATTTCACCCAGTACGCTGGCAAATTTAAAGCCATGGCCGCTCAAGCCGGTAACCACCATGATCTTGTCATTGTCCGGCAAGGTGTCGATGATAAAATCCTCATCCGGTGACAAATCATAACTGCAGGCCTCACCGCGCAGGCAAACGCCAACCCCTGGCAGGAAGCGGCGCAGGAAATCAAATACTTCGGTGCCATCACTCGGATGGCGGCCAAACGGGGTACGCTGCTCCGCATCGGTTATCGGCTGGCCGCCGTCATGTCTGCCGACTTTAAGCTCGTTCTGGATTGCTGGAAAACCATAATATTGACTGCCGTTGGGCGCGCAGACGGTAAAGGCCGGGAAACGGTTATCCTCGCTGAAACGTCCATCCGCCTGATGCCATGAAAAGACTTTGCGCACCGGGGTCATCGGTAACCATGGCAGCAGCTGCTTTACCCAGGTCCCGGCGGACAGCAGAAGTTTGTGTCCCTTATAGCGACTGCCTTCCTGGGTCATCACTTCAACATGGCTATCGTGGTTGCTGATTTCAGTAACGCTGCAGTTGAATAACTGCGCTCCGCCGGCTTTCTCAGCCAGGGTGATGTAACTGGCGATGGCCTGTTCCGATTTAAGATAGCCGGACTGAGGTTCAAACACGCCAATATAGTCCTCAGGCAAACTGAATACCGGCCAGCGCGCTGAGATTTCACTACTGTTCAGCGTTTCACTGGGCAGTTTCCATGCCTGGGCGCTTAACATGACATTTTTAATAAAGGCGGACTGGCGGGAAGCAAGATTGATGACGCCGCTGCGATGGAAAAGCCGGACACCGCTGAGAGTTGCCAGCTCATCCCATAATGTCTGGGCACGCAACACCAACGGCACGTACTTTTCCCCTTCACCATAGGCATGGCGTATGATACGCGTGTCGCCATGATGGCTGCCACCCTGATGGGGAGGAAAGGCCGAGTCGATCATCAGCACATTGAGACCGGCCTGGGTAGCATAATAGCCTGCCGCTGATCCTACTGAACCACTGCCGACAATAATCAAGTCATAAGTCATTATAATGAGTCCTGTTGCTCCGCCTTTGGGCTGAAACCTGCAGGGCCATTGTACCCTCTTCGGGCTGTCGGTTGTCACCGCTAACTGTCTGAAAATGTCCTGCTGCCGCCAAAAAAAAAGCACCGGCAGAAAACTGCGGTGCTTTGGCAACGGTTAATGAGATTAATGTCTGCGATGATCACGTTCCTGGTACTCGTTTGATTCAATCTTGGCAATACCCGCTTCAAGAATTGAAATAAGCTGCTTGGCGACATCCGTGGTGAGCCACAATGTTCTGTCTACTTCAGCATCTTCAGTCGCCTGGTCGGTGGTATTAAGATAATGCAGGCGAATCATCATAGCGTTGTAAACATCGACGGTGCTGATGTCCCATCCCACTAATGGGTGGGTGTGAATGATATCGTTCTTTCTGTCCATAAATACCCCATATTTGACTCGTTATTAATAATGAGTAACTGCGAGGTTCATGCGGCTTTTTAATAGTAAGCCTATAGAGTATACCCGTTTTACAAAATTTTATCGAAATTACAGATTTTTTTTAACAGGTAGCCTGCGCCGACAAATGCAGCAGGGGAAATCACCCCGTTATTTTCGATGATTCCCGCTATAACGCTCACTCGCAATGGGGTTACTCCGCGGCGGGTGGGATCAGCGGGCTTACTCGCCGGGTCAATTCTTCCGCCAGCTGGGAAAAATATTTTTGCATAGTGGCATCGCGGTTTTGGTTTTGTGACTCCAGCAGCAGATTGTGCACCAACAACTGATTGGCCTTTTCATCCAGGCTGAATGAAAGGTAAGAGAATGCAATCTCCAGGACATTCAGGCGGCGCTGTTGCTCGCTGATTAACTGTAACAACTCACCGAAGGTCATGGTTTCTTCAGGCTTGTCGGCTGTCATGTTACTTCTCCTCACACCCTGAGATGCAGGGTCATTGATAAAAGGACGATGGGTAAGGCTGATTACAAACCAGAAAGAGATATTTGCCAATAGTCACAATGAGAAAAGGTGTCCTGAGTTTCTCCTATTTCAGCTGTCGCAGGCATAAAAAAGCCGGGTAGCGAACCCGGCAAAGCGACAGGACAAAAATTTACTGCGGATCAAACCAGTCATCGGCGCTTTCCCACGTCTCTTGCAGGATATCCGTGATAAGCGCTTTATCTTCTTTGCTGCCACCCATAACGGTGATGCCATTTGAGCCGGCATAGCGAACCTGAACGTGAGTATCGGTAAACTGCTTATCGATACGTGAGGACAATTCCCTTGTTAACGCCTCAAGAGCACCGGCGGGTAACGGGGTAGCTTTGGCCAGAGTAATTTCTACACGCATATAAGATTCTCACAGTAGTGATGCCTGGTTATTTATACAGTAACGTCATCTCACCTGCAAGAGACTTTCAATGAAAATAATTATTCATAAAACCATTTAGGCCTTAACTGACCAACTGAGGGTTTGCCCGGCGAGAAACGGCACCAGACTGTCGCCTACCAGGGCGATATTATCCGGCTGGGTCTCAGGCTGCCGCACCAGTTCTATAGTCTGCTGATTGGCCGGCAGGCCATAGAAAGCCGGACCATTCAACGAGCAGAAGGCTTCCAGGTGCTGCAGAGCGCCGATCTCCTCAAACACCGTCGCATAGGCGGCCAAGGCTGAGGGTGCGTTGAATACCCCGGCACAGCCGCAGTCAGCTTCTTTGCGATGGCGCGCATGGGGGGCAGAGTCGGTGCCGAGGAAGAACCGATCTGATCCTGTGGCTACCGCATTACGCAGCGCCTGCTGGTGGATATTGCGTTTGAGAATCGGCAGGCAGTAGAGGTGAGGACGAATTCCGCCGACCAGCATATGGTTGCGGTTAAACATCAGATGCTGTGGGGTAATGGTTGCCGCCAGATAGCGGTCGGCCGCCAATACATAATCTGCCGCTTCCCGGGTGGTAATATGCTCAAGGACGACTTTCAACTGTGGAAAGTGGCGACGGATCGGCACCAGCACCTGATCAATAAACCGGGCTTCGCGATCAAAGATATCGATTTCGGGATCGGTGACTTCACCATGGATAAGCAGTGGAATACCGTGGTCCTGCATCGCACTCAGCAGTGGATAAATCGCCGTTGCATCGGTGACGCCATGGCTGGAATTGGTGGTGGCGTTGGCCGGATAAAGCTTGGCTGCGGTAAAAACCCCTTGCCGGAAGCCTTCAACCAGCTCTTCCTTTGCCAGGCTATCCGTCAGATAGCAGGTCATTAAGGGGGTGAACTCATGATCGGCCGGCACTGCGGCCAGGATCCGCTGACGATAGGCGATCGCCTGGGCAATGGTGGTCACCGGTGGAGTCAGATTTGGCATGACAATGGCGCGGGCAAAATGCTGGCTGGTGTAGGGGACCACGGTCTTAAGCATGTCATCATCACGCAGATGCACATGCCAGTCATCGGGCCGGCGGATGTTCAGTACGTCAGTTTTTAAGATCATTGGCAAAGCTCCGGCTGGATATAATGCCGCCTGAGAGTATCGTCTCAGGCTAATGCAGGGATAGAAAAAGCCCGCCAATGGCGGGCCTTGTTATACAGTCACTTCTGAATGATTACGCCTCATCGCCCGAGTCGGGCCGCGTGGCCGGGGCTGTCGCCTGGGCTGCTGCGGCATGGCCACCGGCGGCGCCATTGCCCTCGAACTGATAGTCAGGACGCTGCCAGTTGCTCTCTTTAACGGGAGCTGGCTGGTAAGCCGGCGCGGGTGCCTTGGTCATCGGCGCACTGGCATAATGCTTAAAGCGCGTCAGGACCGGTTGCGGCTGTGGCGGCACCGTTACCGCCGCTTTTACCTGCGGCAACGGTGTTTCATCAACTGCAGGCTGGTCGGCAATCGGATTGGCCGGAACGATAGCCTCATGAACGCCGGAGCCAGCCTCGATGTCTTTTTCCGTCCTGACATCATCGTCGGTCGCAACCAGCGTCGCCTCGGCCAGCGGACGGTCTTCAACCGAAGAGGGGATTGGCATCGGTTTAACGCTGTGCTTAACGGTATCGTCAACCGTGGCATCAGCGCTATGTCGGACTGCGGCATGTTCGGCTGCTGCTTCAGCTGATTGCTGAGCGGCGGCATGTTCGATTGCTGCATCGGTTGCCGGTTGAGCGGCGGCATGTTCAACGGCTGCATCAACGCGATGATTGATGGCGGCATCGTCGGCCGCTGCATCAGCGCTGTGCTGGATAGCCGTATTCTTAACCACGTCATCAGCCTGGACAGATGCGCCATCGGCAGAAGGTGCTACATCCGCTGATAACAATGGACCGTTGTCCACGGCGGCAGCAGGCTGCTGCCGTGGAGAGTGCTTATCGGCAACTGCTGCCGGTTGAGCGTTGTCCAGCGTTTGCTCAGCCAAGGACACATCTTCAGGGTCGACAACTGACGGCACCTGGTCAGCGGCTGCTTCCTGAGCGGGCGTCGGCTCCGACGGCACCAATGTGGAACCAGGCTGTTCGGCTGGGGTCAGCGCTGGAGTGGTGTTAACCCCTGTAGACCCATCTGTATCCCTGGACTCATTGACAGAGGCTTCAGCCAACACAGGCAGACTGGCTGCGGCGACCTGGCTTTGTTCAGCCCGGGCCTGCGCTTGCTGGGCGTTGGTCTCCATCTCTGCGACCGAGACGAAGGGGGTATCGGTACGTTCGGCCTGCGCGACCGGATAGCTTATCCATATTTTACCGGAGGCCATTTCAGGTGAAACAAAGGCCCCGGCCAGCGGCATCGGTGATACCGACGGATAGCGCTCATCACGATAGCGACGACGACGCTGACCACTGACGCGCAGATGGCGCGGCGAACGACGTGAGCGACGCGGCAGCCCGGCTTCATTGCCGTTACGGTTGTCGTTCTGGCTTTCAGCAGCCGCTTCAGCATTGTCGCTCTCGGCGACTGGGGTGCTTCTCACGTCGTCAGTCGGGACAGTTGCCGGCAGTGCCATGACGTGCTGTTCGTCGGTGACACGTACTTTCTGACTCAGGGTCCGACGCTGGCGACGCGGCACCAGCGGGGTCGGCTTGTCGTCGTCATTCACGACTGCCTGTTCCTCAACCGGCGCTTCTAGCGGAGCGGCCGTCACTTCCAGTTCAGGCTGTCGACGATCATCCTGACGACGGCGTGAACGCTCACCGCGAGATTCACGACGCGGTTGCTGTTGTTCTTCAATCAGCGGCTGGCCGGCATCTTCGTTAAGCGCATCGACAACGGCGGGGGTCACGTTACGTTTATTTTTACGGTTATCCTCGCGAGGCTCTCTGCGTTCACGAGATTCACGAGGCTCGCGAGGCTCGCGGGGTTCACGCGCCTGGCGGCCTTCCTGCGTTGGACGCGGTTCACGATCGCGGTTTTGTTCACCGTTGCGATCACGGCGACCATTCTGACGACGCTGACCGCGGCGATCCTGGCGACGAGGCGTTGGGGTTTCAACAGTCTCTTCGCTTTTGGCCGGTTCAACCGGCGCCGCTTCCGGTGCCGGAGAGGAGAACCAGCCCTTGATGGCAGACGCCAGGCGACTGATAAGTCCAGGTCCCGCAGGCGTTGCTGGCGATGCCGACTCAGTACTATTGACCGGGGCAGGGGGAGTCGCTGCCTGGGCGGCGGGTTTTTCCTGCGACATCGGTTCAGGCATCACAAAAGCCGCCAGTGCCGGCTGCTCAGGACGTTTACGCTCAGCGGCAATCTCTTCAGAAGGTTGGGCCATTTCGGCTTCATGCAACTGAGGAAGCAGGTAGCTCAGCGTCGGTGCTTCTTCGCCTTTACGTACGCGCAGCACGGCATAATGCGGTGTCTGCATCTGATCGTTAGGCACGATGACGGCTTTAACACCGCCCTGGCGTTTTTCGATAGCGTTAACCGACTCGCGTTTCTCATTAAGCAGGTAAGAGGCGATCGGCACCGGCACGATAGCGTGAACTTCGTGGGTGTTTTCCTTTAGGGCTTCTTCTTCAATCAGGCGCAGGATCGACAGCGACAGGGATTCATTATCACGAATGGTGCCGGTGCCGCCGCAGCGCGGGCAGACATGGTGGCTGGACTCGCCCAGAGACGGTGAGAGTCGCTGACGGGACAGTTCGAGCAGGCCGAATCGTGAAATCCGACCAATCTGGATGCGCGCGCGATCTTGGCGGACCGCTTCTCGCAGGCAGTTTTCAACTTCACGCTGATGACGAACCGGGGTCATGTCGATAAAGTCGATGACGATAAGTCCGCCCAGATCGCGCAGGCGTAACTGGCGGGCGATTTCGTCGGCGGCTTCCAGGTTGGTGTTGAAAGCCGTTTCTTCTATATCGCCGCCGCGGGTTGAGCGCGCAGAGTTGATATCAATCGCCGTCAGCGCCTCAGTGGTATCGATAACGATTGAACCACCTGAAGGCAATCGCACTTCTCGCTGAAAAGCTGATTCGATCTGGGATTCGATCTGGTAGTGGCTAAACAACGGAATTTCGCCGCTGTAGAGTTTAATCTTGCTGGTAAAGTCAGGACGACCTAGTGAGGCAATGTGCTCTTTTGCCACATCCAGCACTTTAGGATTGTCAATCAGGATCTCGCCGATATCCGGGCGCAGGTAATCCCGGAAGGCGCGCACGATGACATTGCTTTCCTGATGAATCAGGAACGGCGCATTACGGCCTTCGGCCGCCTTCTTGATCGCTTCCCAGTGCTTGATGCGGAACGCCAGATCCCACTGCAGCGCCTCGGCAGACTTGCCAACGCCTGCGGTGCGAACGATAAGGCCCATGCCCTCGGGCAGTTCAAGGGAGGAAAGGGCTTCTTTGAGCTCGGTACGATCATCACCTTCGATGCGGCGCGAAATGCCGCCAGCACGGGGATTATTCGGCATCAGTACCAGATAGCTGCCGGCAAGGCTGATAAAAGTGGTCAGAGCAGCGCCTTTATTTCCGCGCTCTTCTTTATCAACCTGGACGATGACTTCCTGGCCTTCACGCAGCACATCCTTGATATTAGGACGGCCATGAGCTGAATACTGGGAAGGAAAATACTCGCGGGCGATTTCTTTCAGGGGAAGAAAACCGTGACGTTCGGCGCCATAGTCGACGAACGCCGCTTCAAGGCTGGGTTCAATCCGAGTAATTTTGCCTTTATAGATATTGGCTTTTTTCTGTTCATGACCCGGACTTTCAATATCCAAATCATACAGTTTCTGGCCATCTACCAGCGCTACGCGCAACTCTTCCTGCTGAGTTGCGTTTATTAACATTCTTTTCATCTTAACTTACTCTTTTTTATGCATTGGCATCAGAGCTGCGGGCAAAAAAACCCCATGACCGGGTAAACACCGACGGCCCCGTGACTTGTCGCAAAGCCGTCAACCTCACGGTTGTCGCTTGCAGAGGGGCGCATTATTTCGGTAGCCTGTCTTTCTACATGAACGACAGCACATTTAC
Source organism: Biostraticola tofi (assembly GCF_004343195.1). Classification (GTDB taxonomy): domain Bacteria; phylum Pseudomonadota; class Gammaproteobacteria; order Enterobacterales; family Enterobacteriaceae; genus Biostraticola; species Biostraticola tofi. The sequence continues at coordinate 356,242 of NZ_SMCR01000003.1, forward strand.
AGAAGGAACCACACCTGAGAAATGATGCACAGGATGCGTTCCTTATGCCGGCCAAGCTGCAATCCGCAGCCCGCTAACTGCCTGATTAACCATTACGTCTTACGCCATTGCTGCGTTGAGGCATAATCAGACAAATTTAAAAATTCCTCGCTTTATCACCATTACCGGGATCAACGTGGAAAGTTGAAGCATTATTCCACTCTCGATACACATATAGCAAGGTGACTTTACCCATCGTTAACAAGATTCAGAATTACCGGCTACAACGTCATTGCCTGAACCATGCAATGCCTGAAAAAACCGGTAAAAAACCTTTTATCGATGAAAGAACAGTTAAGCACAGAAAAAGAGGTGGCGCTATGCTGGCGGTATATTTAGAATCGCGCACCATGAAAGAAAATAATCCAGCCGTACAATTTATCACCATTTCTGCCGACAGCGCCGGTCAGCGGATCGACAACTTTTTACGCACTCATCTCAAAGGCGTGCCAAAAAGCCTGATTTATCGCATCGTGCGTAAAGGCGAGGTACGCATCAATAAAAAGCGCATCAAGCCTGAATATAAACTGCAGGATGGCGATGTGATGCGCATCCCGCCAATCAGGCAATCTGAGTCCGAAGACGCGCCGATATCCGTCGGTCTGGATAAAGTGGCAGCCCTGACCGAGGCCATTTTATACGAAGATGAGCATCTGCTTATTCTTAACAAACCTTCGGGTACCGCCGTGCATGGCGGCAGCGGCCTGAGCTTTGGCGTGATTGAGGCTCTGCGCGCACTGCGGCCCGACGCCCGTTTCCTTGAGCTGGTGCACCGCCTGGACCGCGACACGTCCGGCGTGTTGCTGGTTGCCAAGAAGCGTTCTGCCCTGCGCTCGCTCCATGAACAGTTGCGTATGAAGGGCATGCAGAAGGATTACCTGGCGCTGGTGCGCGGCCAGTGGCAGTCTCACACCAAATCGGTGAGCGCTCCGCTGGTAAAAAATATTCTGGCCAGTGGTGAGCGCATTGTGCGCGTCGGCAGCGATGGCAAGCCGTCGGAAACCCGTTTCAAGGTCGAAGAGCGTTTTGATATTGCCACCCTTATCAAAGCCAGCCCGGTTACCGGACGAACCCATCAGATCCGCGTTCACGCCCAGTATGCCGGTCACCCCATCGCCTTTGACGATCGTTATGGCGAGAGCGAGTTCGATCAGCAACTGCGCGGCAGTGGTCTTGGTAGACTGTTTCTGCACGCGGCCGCGCTAACCTTTACCCATCCGGACAGCGGCGACACCCTGCGCATAGAAGCGCCGCTGGATAATCAGCTGCGCCACTGCCTGCTGTGGTTGCGGGCCGGTCACAAAGGCTGAGTGCCATCCCTCTGCTCCAGGCCGGTCACAAAGGCTGCGTGCCATCCCTCTGCTCCAGGCCGGTCACAAAGGCTGAGTGCCATCCCTTTGCTCCAGGCCGGTTACAATGGCTGCGTGCTATCCCTCTGCTCCCGGCGGAGCAGGGGATTGATTCCCTCCTGTCTGAGCATTGAGGTCAGCGCAATAAGCGGCAAGCCGATAAGTGTATTGGGATCGCGTCCGTCCAGGGCGTCAAACAGCGTAATGCCCAGCCCCTCGCTTTTAAAGCTCCCTGCGCTAGTCAGCGGCTGCTCCGCATCCACGTAGCCTTCAATTTCCTCTCGGGTCAGCACTCTAAAACTGACGATAAAGGGTTCCACGCATTGCTGCAGTGTGCCGGTGCGGCTATTCAAGAGCGCCAGACCGGTATAAAAGGTGACTTTATTGCCGCTGGCCTGCTCCAACTGACGAACGGCATTTTCCCGAGTATGGGGCTTGCCGGTAATTTTACCGTCCAACACGCAGCATTGGTCAGAACCGATAATTAAATGATTCGGCCAGCCGGCGACAAGCGCTGCCGCTTTGAGGTGGGCCAAGCGCAGCACCATTTGACCAGGTGATTCGCCTTCAAGGGGTGTTTCATCTATATCTGGCGCAGCCGTGCTGAAAGGCAGCTTGAGTTTTGCCAGCAGTTGGCGGCGAAAGGGGGATGATGAAGCCAAAAGAATTTCACACATTTATTTTTACCGGATGATAGCGTATTTGCGCCGGTCATTTTAAACTGTGTACCGCTATGGAAGCGAATAATGGTCAAAGGAGAGCTAAATTAGGCTTTTTCTTTGACTCCAGGTCATTACAAAGTTAATATGCGCGCCCTATGCAAAAGGTAAAATTACCCTTAACCATTGATGCGGTACGTACCGCTCAGAAACGTCTGGACTACTCCGGTGTCTATACGCCTGAGCTGGTAACCCGTGTTGCCGAATCTGTGGTGAGTGTGGAAAGTGATGTTCAGGCCTCATTGTCCTTTGAAATTGATAATCAGCGCCTGGCGGTTATTCGTGGCAGTGCCGACGTAGCGGTGACGCTACTTTGTCAGCGTTGCAACTCGCCGTTTGCACATCAGGTTCACACGACATTTTGTTTCAGTCCGGTCGTCACCGACGAGCAGGCTGAGGCATTGCCGGACGCGTATGAAGCAGTTTATGTCGACAGTTATGGCGAAATAAACTTGCTGGCAATGATTGAAGATGAAATTATTCTTTCTTTGCCTATCGCTCCGGTTCATGATCCTGAACACTGTGAAGTGTCCGAAGCGGAACAGATATTTGGTCAACTGCCTCCAGAGGTGGAAAAGCCAAATCCATTTTCCGTATTAGCCAGTTTAAAGCGTAAGTAATCAAGGAGTAAGGTCCATGGCCGTACAACAAAACAAACCCACCCGTTCCAAACGTGGCATGCGTCGTTCTCATGACGCCCTGACCACCACCACTGTATCAGTGGACAAAACTTCCGGTGAAACTCACCTGCGTCACCACATCACTGCCGACGGTTTCTACCGCGGCCGCAAAGTTATCGCCAAGTAATTCTTTACTTTACCAAGGCGATACATTGATTCGTCTAACCCTTGCGTTAGATGCAATGGGCGGTGACTTCGGTCCCGCCGTGACAGTGCCTGCTGCATTGCAGGCACTGGCTTCTTATCAGCAACTCGAGTTGCTGCTTGTCGGCTCCCCCGCAGCGATAACCCCTTTACTGGCAAAAACCGATTCCGTTCTGTTGGAGCGCCTGCAGATTATCCCTGCCGAATCCGTTATTGCCAGTGATGCCAGACCTTCCCAGGCGATAAGAGCCAGCCGGGGAACGTCGATGCGCATTGCCCTTGAGCTTATCAAGGAAGGGCGGGCACAAGCGTGCGTCAGCGCGGGTAATACCGGCGCGCTGATGGGGCTGGCCAAATTGCTGATAAAGCCGCTGGATGGCATAACCAGGCCGGCGCTGATGACCGTTCTTCCCCATCAGCAACGAGGCAAAACCGTGGTGCTTGACCTTGGCGCCAACATTGAATGCGATGGCGAGATGCTGGCCCAGTTCGCCATTATGGGCGCTGTGATGGCGGAAGAGATACTCGGCGTGGTTAATCCAAGAGTGGCATTGCTGAACATTGGTGAGGAAGAGACCAAAGGTCTTGACAACATTCATCAGGCAGCATCGATTCTCCAGAGTATTCCGTCGATTAACTATATCGGTTATCTTGAAGCGAATGAGTTATTGACAGGGAAGACCGATGTCATGGTGTGTGACGGTTTTGTAGGCAATGTCACATTAAAAACCATGGAAGGTGTAATAAGAATATTCCTGTCTTTGCTTAAATCCTCCGGGAACGGCGACAGGCAGAGTTGGCTGATGAAGTGGGTCAAGCGCTGGATGCGGGCGCGATTGACACGTCAGTTCGGCCATCTTAATCCCGATCAGTATAATGGCGCTTGTCTGTTAGGTTTACGTGGCATAGTCATCAAGAGCCACGGCGCGGCAAATCAGCGCGCGTTTGCCGTCGCAATCGAACAGGCAATGCAAGCGGTGGAGCGGCAGGTCCCGGAACGGATCGCTGCACGCCTGAATGCGGTACTACCCAAGAGTGATTAAGCGTACATGTTTACAAAGATTCTCGGCACCGGCAGTTATTTGCCGGAGCAGATCAGGTCAAATGCGGACCTCGAAAAAACAGTGGACACCTCCGATGAATGGATCGTGACCCGTACCGGTATCCGTGAACGTCGCATTGCCGGTGCGGATGAAACTGTGTCCACCATGGGGCTCCATGCGGCTCAGAATGCGCTGGACATGGCGGGCGTCAGTGCGGACAAGATCGGTATGATTATCGTCGCCACGACGTCGTCAAGCCATGCATTCCCCAGTTCCGCCTGCCAAATCCAGCAACAGCTCGGGGTTAACGATGCCATTGCTTTCGATATGGCCGCTGCCTGCGCAGGCTTTGCTTATGCCCTGAGCGTCGCTGACCAGTATATCAAGCACGGCTCGGTAGAATATGCCCTGGTGATCGGTTCAGACGCCCTCAGCCGGACCCTGGATCCGGAGGATCGCGGCACGCTGATTCTGTTTGGCGATGGCGCCGGCGCAGTAGTGCTTGGCCGCTCTGAACAGCCGGGAATCATTTCGACCCATCTCCACGCGGACGGCCGTTATGGTGACCTGTTAACGCTGCCTTACCATGATCGAGTCGATCCCGCCAAGCCGGCCTATCTCACCATGGCAGGTAATGAAGTATTTAAAGTGGCCGTCACAGAACTGGCACATATTGTTGACGAAACGCTTACCGCCAATAATATTGACCGCAGTCAACTGGACTGGCTGGTGCCCCATCAGGCGAACCTGCGTATCATCAGCGCTACCGCCAGGCGTCTTGGCATGAGCATGGATAACGTCGTGGTTACGCTGGATCGCCATGGCAACACCTCCGCTGCGTCAGTCCCGCTGGCGCTTGACGAGGCGGTCCGTGACGGACGTATCAAACGCGATCAACTGGTACTGCTGGAAGCGTTCGGCGGCGGGTTCACCTGGGGTTCAGCGCTGCTGCGGTTTTAGTATTACAGGAACGGAATAATGACGACATTAGCTATGGTTTTCCCCGGGCAGGGATCACAGACGGTTGGTATGCTTGCCGCCCTGGCCCTTGAGTATCCGCTGGTGGAAGCCACCTTTGCCGAGGCTCAGGCGGCGCTGGGATACGATTTATGGCAGTTGGTCCAGCAGGGGCCGGCAGAAGAACTGAACAAGACCTGGCAGACCCAACCTGCATTGCTGGCAGCGTCCGTCGCCATCTGGCGAGTATGGGAACAGCAGGGCGGAAGCCGTCCCCAGCTTATGGCCGGCCACAGTCTGGGTGAATACTCGGCACTGGTCTGCGCCGGGGTAATCGATTTTTCGGCGGCGATAAAACTGGTCGAGTTGCGCGGACGCCTGATGCAGGAAGCGGTGCCGGCCGGTACCGGCGCCATGTCAGCGATCATCGGACTCGACAATGCCGCCATTGAGCAAGCCTGTGCCGATGCGGCCCAGGGCGAAGTGGTGTCGCCGGTAAACTTCAATTCGCCGGGGCAGGTGGTCATAGCCGGCCACAAAAATGCGGTTGAACGAGCCGGTGCCGCCTGCAAAGCTGCTGGCGCCAAACGTGCACTGCCGTTGCCAGTCAGCGTGCCGTCACACTGCGCGCTGATGCGCCCTGCGGCGGACAAGCTCGCCCTGGCATTGAATGAAATCGAATTTTCGGCCCCGCTGATACCGGTGGTGAATAACGTTGACGTTAAAGCTGAAACCGATCCTTCGGCGATCCGCCAGGCCCTGGTTCGTCAGCTCTACAGCCCGGTACGCTGGTCCGAATCCGTAGAATATCTCGCCGCCCAGGGCGTCGAGGTATTGATCGAAGTTGGTCCCGGTAAAGTGCTGACCGGTTTGACTAAACGCATTGTCGATACGTTGTCGGGCGTAGCGGTTAACGATCCCGCTTCCCTGACAGCGGCGCTGCAACAATATTAATGGGGAATTGCATGAGTTTCGAAGGTAAAATCGCTCTGGTAACGGGAGCAAGCCGCGGAATTGGCCGTGCGATAGCTGAATTACTGGCTGAGCGCGGCGCCACGGTTATCGGTACCGCCACCAGTGAGAAGGGCGCTGACGCCATCAGTGCCTACCTTGGCGCACAGGGTAAGGGCCTTGAACTTAATGTTTCCGATGCCGCTTCCATCGACGCCTTTTTAGAGAAAGTGCGCGCAGAATTTGGCGAAGTCGACATTTTAGTTAATAATGCGGGTATCACGCGTGATAACCTGCTTATGCGTATGAAAGATGACGAATGGCAGGACATCATTGATACTAATCTGACCTCTGTATTCCGTATGTCAAAAGCGGTAATGCGTGCGATGATGAAAAAACGCCACGGCAGAATCATTACCATCGGTTCTGTTGTCGGTTCCATGGGTAACGCGGGGCAAACCAACTATGCCGCTGCCAAGGCCGGTTTAATCGGCTTTAGCAAGTCTCTGGCTCGTGAAGTGGCCTCTCGTGGCATTACCGTCAATGTCGTTGCGCCAGGTTTTATAGCAACTGATATGACAGAAGCGTTGACAGATGAACATCGCGCGGGCATCTTGTCGCAAATTCCGGCAAACCGCCTCGGTTCCCCGAAAGAAATAGCCAGTGCTGTTGCTTTTTTTGCCTCTGATGAGGCGGCATACATTACCGGTGAAACGATACATGTCAATGGCGGCATGTATATGCTGTAAAAAGCACGAAAATCATTTGCGTTATTTGTGGCAATAACCGCAAAATAGCATAAAATCGTGGTTTGACCAGCCGGGATTTAGTTGCATCTTTTTCAACATTTTATACACTACGAAAACCATCGCGTAAGCGAGTTTTGATAGGAAATTTAAGAGTATGAGCACTATCGAAGAAAGCGTTAAGGCAATCATCGCTGAGCAACTGGGCGTTAAGAAAGAAGAAGTGGTTAACAGTGCTTCTTTTGTTGACGACCTCGGCGCTGACTCACTTGACACCGTTGAGCTGGTAATGGCACTGGAAGAAGAGTTTGATACTGAGATTCCGGACGAAGAAGCTGAAAAAATCACTACTGTTCAGGCAGCAATTGATTTCATTCAGGCAAGCCAGCAGTAATCGAACATCCCTGGGCGGTCATTCGACCGCCTACGTTTTCTGTCCCACAGTTAAATATTATCCCTCCCTGGAGGACAAACGTGTCTAAGCGTCGAGTAGTTGTGACCGGACTTGGCATGTTGTCTCCTGTCGGCAATACCGTAGAATCTACGTGGAGTGCGCTCCTTGCCGGACAGAGTGGCATCGGCCTGATCGACCATTTTGATACCACTGCCTATGCAACACGTTTTGCGGGCTTAGTGAAAAATTTTAATTATGAAGATTTCCTTTCTCGCAAAGAAGCACGCAAGATGGATCCTTTCATTCAGTACGGCGTAGTTGCCGGTATTCAGGCAATGCAGGATTCCGGGCTTGTCGTGACTGAAGAAAACGCGGTGCGTTTTGGTGCAGCCATCGGTTCCGGTATCGGTGGGCTTGGGCTTATCGAGGAAAACCACAGCGCGCTGGTCAGCGGCGGTCCCCGTAAAATAAGTCCCTTTTTTGTTCCGTCCACCATCGTCAATATGGTTGCCGGTCACCTGACCATTATGCTGGGGCTGCGCGGTCCGAGTATATCCATTGCGACTGCCTGTACCACCGGCGTGCACAATATCGGCCAAGCGGCGCGCATCATCGCCTATAACGATGCTGATGTCATGCTGGCTGGTGGGGCTGAAAAAGCCAGTACGCCACTTGGCGTTGGCGGCTTTGGCGCCGCCCGAGCCCTGTCGACCCGGAACGATGATCCCCAGGCTGCCAGCCGTCCATGGGATCGCGACCGTGATGGTTTCGTCCTGGGTGACGGAGCCGGAATGATGGTGCTCGAAGAGTATGAGCATGCTAAAAAACGCGGTGCCCGGATTTACGCCGAGCTGGTCGGTTTTGGCATGAGCAGCGACGCTTATCATATGACTTCCCCGCCGTCCGACGGTGCCGGTGCAGCGCTGGCAATGACCAATGCCCTACGCGATGCAGCCATCACGCCTGAACACATCTCTTATATCAATGCCCACGGAACGTCGACGCCTGCCGGCGATATCGCTGAAACCTTCGCCGTGAAATCGGTATTTGGCGAAGTGGCGCACAAAGTGATGGTCAGCTCGACCAAATCCATGACCGGTCATCTGCTTGGTGCCGCTGGAGCGATTGAATCAATCTTCAGTGTGCTGGCGTTGCGCGATCAGGCGATTCCCCCTACGATCAACCTCGAAAACCCTGATGAAGGCTGCGACCTGGACTATGTTCCCGGGGAAGCGCGTCAGGTTTCAGGGATGGAGTATGCGCTCTGTAACTCTTTCGGTTTTGGCGGCACCAACGGTACGCTGGTATTCCGTAAGATTTAATCGTAAAGTGCTTGATAATGGCCCGTTTAACGGGCCTTTTTTTTTATTTTCGGCGATTGTCTGTTGGGTAAGGAGGGAGAATGAACTGGATAAACGGCGAACCTGCCCTGCATTTGCCCCTTGGCGACCGTTTAATCCAGTGTGGTGATGGTTTTTTTACCACCGCCCGGTTGCGGCACGGACGCATCAGTCTGCTGCCTTATCACCTGGAGCGCTTGTCACTGGCTGCCCAGCGTCTGATGTTTGCTCCGCTTGATATGGCGCTGTTGGCTGAGGAAATACAGCTGGCCGCCGAGTCGGCCGTGGATGGCATCATCAAAGTCATCATCAGCCGCGGCGGCGGCGGCCGTGGCTACAGCATGGCCGGCGTGAGTGTACCGGTGCGAATTATTTGCCACAGTCCAGCGCCAGCGCATTATCCGACCTTGATGCAGCGCGGCGTCGAAATGGCGCTGAGCCCGGTGAGACTGAGTCGTAATCCGCTGTTCGCCGGGCTGAAACACCTCAACCGGCTGGAACAGGTGATGATACGTGCTCATCTTGACCGGGATGGCAATGCCGATGAAGCGCTGGTGCTGGATACTGCTGGTCAGGTGGTGGAATGCTGCGCCGCCAACCTGTTCTGGCGAACTGAGGATCGGGTGTTTACACCACGGTTGAACCAGGCTGGGGTTGAGGGTGTTATGCGCCGGCATATTATCGATACACTTCAGCGTTCGACTTACACTTTTTCAGAAATTGCCGCAGGACCTGAGGCACTCTACGCTGCTGATGAGGTCATAATCTGCAATGCTTTGATGCCCGTGCTGCCGGTCAAACGAATTGAGGCCCGTCGTTATTGTTCGCATCAGCTTTTTAATTATCTTGGCCCATATTGTTAAACAGAGTTTCAGAATGAAAAAAAAGAATCGGATTATAAGCTTCATCATTCTCGGTGCCGCGGCCGCAGCGGCATTTTGTTTTTTTCAAATCAAATACTTCGCTTCTTCTATTCTGACCATCAGCCAGGAAACCATCTTCACTCTGCCCGCCGGCACTCATCGCCAGGGACTTAGCGCATTACTGACCGAGCAGAAAATTGCCAAGGACACCCGCTGGCTGCCCTGGCTGCTGCAGTTGGAACCTGAGCTGGCCAATTTCAAAGCCGGCACATATCGCTTTATGCCGGGGATGACCAACCGGCAAATGCTTGAACTGCTGGCCAGCGGTAAAGAGGCTCAGTTCAGCATCCGCTTTATCGAAGGATCAAGTTTTGCTGACTGGCAGGTTATTTTGTCTGACGCCCCCTACCTCAAGCACCAACTGACCGGCATCAGCGAGCCGCAGCTGGCTGAAAAAATCGGCGCCGACAAGCATAAGCCGATTGAGGGCCGACTGTATCCTGACACCTATCTTTACACGGCCAGTACTACCGATACTGCGTTGCTTAAACGGGCCTGGCAGCAAATGGATAAAATCCTGCAGCAAACCTGGCAAGACCGGGCCGAAGGATTACCCTATGCCTCTGCCGATGGTCTGCTGACCATGGCTTCCATTATCGAAAAAGAAACCGGCGTACCAGAGGAAAGGGCCAGGGTTGCGTCGGTGTTTATCAATCGTTTGCGTATCGGCATGCGACTGCAGACCGACCCGACGGTCATTTATGGCATGGGAAAAAAATATCAGGGCATCCTTACCCGACAAGATTTAAATACCCCGACGCCGTATAATACTTACCAGATTTCTGGACTGCCGCCGGGACCGATTGCCATGCCCGGCAAAGGCGCGCTGAACGCCGCCGCCCATCCTGATAAAACGTCCTATCTTTACTTTGTGGCTGATGGCAAAGGCGGGCATGCCTTTACTACCAATCTGGCGAGCCATAACCAGGCCGTACAGCAGTATCGTAAAATCATGAAGGAAAAGAATGCACAGTAAATTTATCGTAATTGAAGGGCTTGAGGGCGCAGGTAAAACCAGCGCTATCAATGTCGTGGTTGAAACCCTGAAACGTTACGGTGTAGAGAATGTGGTATATACACGCGAACCCGGGGGAACTCCGCTGGCGGAAGCGTTGCGCCAGCTTATCAAAGAAGGCATCGACGGTGATGTGGTCAGCGACAAAGCGGAAGTGCTGATGCTGTATGCCGCCAGAGTGCAGTTGGTTGAACGTGTTATCAAGCCGGCGCTGGCGCGTGGCGCGTGGGTAATAGGCGATCGCCACGACCTTTCTTCCCAGGCCTATCAGGGCGGTGGTCGCGGTATTGATCAGCAGTTGCTTACCCGCTTGCGGAATACGGTGCTGGGCGATTTCAGGCCGGATATGACGCTTTATCTGGATATTCCTCCGGCGCTGGGGCTCAGTCGAGCCAGGGCCAGGGGGGCGCTGGACCGTATCGAGCAGGAGTCACTGGACTTTTTTGACCGCACCCGGGCCCGCTATCAGGCGCTGGCCGCTGAGGACCGGTCTATTCTGACGGTGGATGCTTCCGGCACGCTTGCACAGGTCAGCGCTGGAGTCCGCGGGCAACTTGAACGTTGGCTGGATGCCCAGGGATGTAAGCCGTGAAATGGTACCCCTGGCTCAGCGCGCCCTACCGGCAGATTCTGGCGCGTTATCAGCAAGAGCGTGGCCACCATGCGTTGTTGGTGCATGCTCATGCCGGCTGTGGAGATGCATCGCTGTTTTATGCCATCAGCCGCTGGCTGATGTGCCGGCAGCCGCAGGGCAGTAAAAGCTGCGGCCATTGCCACAGTTGCCAACTGATGATTGCCGGCAACCACCCGGATTTTTATCAGCTTGAGGTCGAAAAAGGCCGCTCGAGCTTGGGCGTCGATGCTGTCCGTCAAGTGGTGGAGGCGTTGTACGGTCATGCTCAGCAAGGCGGGGCCAAGGTAATCTGGCTTGCCAACAGCGAGCTTTTAACCGAACAGGCAGCCAATGCACTGTTGAAAACCCTTGAAGAGCCGCCTGAACACACTTTCTTTCTGCTGGGGTGTCGGGAGCCTTCTCGCCTGCTGTCAACCTTGCGCAGTCGCTGCCTGTACTGGCATTTGCCGGCGCCGGACGAACAGTCCGGCCTTTACTGGCTCGGCCAGCAAGGCGGCCAGGAGCCAACCGCTGCCCTGACGGCGCTGCGTATGCATTATGGCGCGCCGCTGGCGGCGCTTGAACTGCTTGAACCGGCGCGCTGGGCTGAACGTAATGCGCTTTGTGACGGCCTGCAGCGGGCGGTGGTCAACCAGGATTTTATAGCGCTGTTGCCGCTTATCAGTAAAGACAAGGACGATGCGCCGCTTCACTGGCTGCTCAGTCTGCTGACGGATGCGCTGAAATGGCAGCAGGGGGCTTTTGCCTTCGCTATCAATCAGGACAAACCGGAGCTTTTGCAGCTACTGGCGGCGGCTTTTCCGGCCGGCACGCTACACCATCAGTTGCATCAGTGGCTTGATTGTCGCCGGCAATGGCGCGAGATTACCGGCGTCAATCGCGAGTTACTGCTGGTCAACCAATTGCTGAATTGGGAAAGCGACACGCCTGACGGGCGCGCGCATCCCTGGACTTTATAAAAGGGTAGAGTATGTTTTTAGTTGATTCCCATTGTCACCTGGATGGCCTGGATTATGAAAATCTTCATCTGGACGTGGCCGATGTAGCGGATAAAGCCAAGGCCCGGGATGTCCGGCTGATGCTGGCGGTTTCCACTACGCTTGCCGGTTTTGGCAAAATGAACACGCTGATCGGCGAACGTGACGATATCCTGTTTTCCTGTGGCGTACATCCGCTTAATCTGGATGAACCTTACGATTTTGCTACGCTGCGCGATCTTGCATCAGCACCGCGGGTAGTGGCGCTGGGTGAAACCGGTTTGGATTATTATTATCAGCAGGATAACAAGGCCGAGCAGCAGGAGAGCTTTCGTCAGCACATCCGCATTGGTCGAGAACTCAACAAACCGGTTATTGTGCATACCAGAGCGGCGCGGGAAGATACGCTGGCGCTGTTGCAGCAGGAGCAGGCGCGGGAATGCAGCGGGGTGCTGCATTGTTTTACCGAGGATATCAACACGGCTAAAGTACTGCTGGAAATGGGCTTTTATATTTCGTTTTCAGGCATTCTGACGTTTCGTAACGCCGAAGCACTGCGCGATGCCGCTCGATACGTGCCGCTGGATCGGCTGCTGGTTGAAACCGACTCACCCTATCTGGCCCCGGTACCTTACCGAGGGAAAGAAAACCAGCCCGCTTATGTACGGGATGTGGCGGAATATATGGCGGTGCTCAAAGGCGTATCCATTGAAGAGCTGGCGCGTCTGACCAGCGAAAATTTTGGCCGCCTGTTCCATGTGGATGTCAAAACCCGGATGGCCGCTGCTGATGCCCAAGGGTGACGGTGAGCACCGTCTATTTCACATTCGTATTAATGCATGAATAGGGTTATTCTTCCGTCCCAACGGCACTGGCGGGGCGTGCTTATTAGCAGCATCCCCTTCTTTATTCGGCGCTAATAATTAATTTTAGAAGGTTTTTATCCGCAACGTGATTATCGTCAACGTAGCCCATGGCGATTTATTTTACTCTTCGAAATAAATAACAGGCCTCAACCTGAATGAGCGCAAAACCCATGAGTTTTGCGCCGGCGAGAGAAATTTTTTACTCAGGAGTACAGTTCATGTTCAAAAATGCATTTGCCAACCTGCAGAAAGTGGGTAAATCGCTGATGCTGCCAGTTTCCGTATTGCCCATCGCGGGGATCCTGCTTGGCGTGGGTTCAGCGGATTTTACCTGGCTGCCTGTCGTGGTTTCTCATGTTATGGCACAAGCGGGCGGTTCGGTATTTGCCAATATGCCGCTGATTTTTGCCATCGGCGTAGCGCTCGGTTTTACCAATAACGACGGTGTTTCCGCGCTGGCCTCAGTGGTGGCTTACGGTATCATGGTCAAAACCATGGCTGTGGTGGCGCCATTGGTGCTGCATCTATCCCCGGAAGAGATAACCCGCCAGCATTTGGCCGATACCGGCGTACTGGGCGGGATTATTGCGGGCGCGGTAGCGGCCTACATGTTTAATCGCTTCTATCGTATCAAATTGCCGGATTATCTCGGTTTTTTTGCCGGCAAACGTTTTGTTCCCATTATATCCGGCTTATGCGCTATTTTCCTCGGCGTGCTGCTGTCATTTATTTGGCCACCGGTCGGCGCCGCGATCCAGGATTTTTCCCAATGGGCGGCTTATCAGAATCCGGTGGTGGCGTTTGGCATCTATGGGCTGGTGGAACGTGCCTTGGTACCCTTCGGTCTGCATCACATATGGAACGTCCCCTTCCAGATGCAGGTAGGGGAATTTACCAATGCCGCAGGTCAGGTATTCCACGGCGATATCCCTCGCTATATGGCCGGGGACCCAACGGCGGGCAAACTGTCCGGCGGCTTCCTGTTTAAAATGTATGGCCTGCCGGCGGCGGCGATTGCCATCTGGCACTCAGCCAAACCTGCAAACCGGGCCAAGGTCGGCGGGATCATGATCTCCGGCGCCTTGACGGCCTTCCTTACCGGCATTACCGAACCGATTGAATTTGCCTTTATGTTCGTTGCCCCGGTGCTGTATATCATCCATGCTATCCTGGCCGGCCTGGCTTTTCCGCTCTGTATCCTGCTCGGCATGCGTGACGGTATCAGCTTTTCCCACGGCCTGATTGATTTCGTGGTGCTGAGCGGCAACAGCAGCCGTATCTGGCTGTTCCCCCTGGTAGGCATCATCTATGGTCTGGTCTACTACACGCTGTTCCGGGTGTTGATTGTCAAATTGGACCTTAAAACGCCGGGACGCGAAGCCAGCACCACTCAGCAAATCCGGCAGGGCGGCACTGAAATGGCGGCAGCGCTGGTCACTGCCTTCGGCGGTAAAGACAATATCACCAACCTGGATGCCTGCATAACCCGACTACGTATCAGCGTCGCCGACGTGTCCCGAGTCGACCAGGCCGGGCTTAAGCAACTCGGCGCTGCGGGTGTGGTCGTCGCCGGGTCGGGCGTACAGGCTATCTTTGGTACCCGCTCCGACAACCTTAAAACCGACATGGACGAATACATGCGTCAACGTTGACAGCATTCCACACCTGTAACAGGGAGGCGTAAGCCTCCCTGACGGTATCGTTTCTCCCTGCATGACTCGACATTCTGCCAACCCGCGTAATTTCAGGTGACTGGGCGGTTTGAGCCGATAATGGCCTCTTTAAAATCTCACCTAACGCACCGCCTTTTGCTATTGTTACTGGGATAACGAATAATTCGACCAGCAAGGTTGAAACCCGGACAATGAGTCCCGCATACTTGAGCCACAACCTCATGAAACAAGGAAAGAGAACATGGCCGAAGAGACTATCTTCAGTAAAATCATCCGTCGGGAAATCCCCAGCGAGATCCTGTACCAGGACGATCTGGTCACCGCTTTTCGGGATATTACGCCTAAAGCGCCGAGCCATATCCTTATCGTCCCCAATGTGCTGATCCCCACCGCAAACGATGTCCTGGCTGAGCATGAAGCTGCCCTGGGACGCATGATAACCACGGCGGCCAAGATTGCCGAACAGGAAGGCATCGCAGATGATGGCTACCGCCTGATCATCAACTGCAATCGCTACGGCGGACAGGAAGTCTACCACCTCCATATGCACCTGCTCGGCGGCAAACCGCTCGGCCCGCTGCTGGCACACTGATTGGGGTCTATCATGCGTATTGCACTGCCGCTGTTAGCCGCACTGCTGGTTGTCACTGGCTGTAGCAGTAATAAGGCGTTGATCATCAATGATCAACAGTCACTGGTCATGGACTCCAACGTGTTAACCGCCGGCATCACGGCCTCAAGACCGTCCCTGGACACCGATAAAGGACGCAAGCAAGCCTGGGCCGACATCAGCAACGGCCAGAACCATGCCGTCACAATACACTACCGCTTTTATTGGTATGATGAGCAGGGTCTGGATGTGCTGCCCTACCCAGAAACCCATACGTTGGTGGTGCCCTCTGACTCCAGCGTGCGGGTTCAGGCTGTCAACGGCAACCTTGAAGCTCGGCGGGTCCGCCTCTATCTTTACCTTTAAATGATGCTTATGTTGAATATGATGAAAAAATATCTGTTTGTCGTCGTGGCCGCGCTACTGCTGGCAGGCTGTCCCTCTCGTACGCCGGAACCCGAGCAGCCGCCCGCTACCGTCGAGCCGGCTGAACCGCAGCCGCCGGTAACGGTGCCAGAACAGCCTCAACTGCCGCCTCTCCAGCCTGTGCCTTCACCGCCCAAGATAAAAACCATCGACTGGCAAGCCAGCGTCACTCCGCTGGTCAAAAAAATGCTTAATGCCGAGGGTGTCGAACCGGGCAGCGTGCTGCTTATCAACAGCGTAAAAAACAATACCAATGGTAATCTGCAGACCGGCAAAGCCACCGCCAGTCTTTATCAGGCACTGGCGCAGGAAAGTAAATTCAGCGTGATAGGCGAAGAAAAGCTGGCCAATGCCAAGATGACGCTCGGTCTCTCGGTTGATGATAGCCTGGAATCCCGCAGCAAGGCGGTGGGCCTGGCCCGTTATCTCAGCGCCCAATATGTGCTTTACAGCGATGCCAGCGGCGATGCCCGTCAACCTTCACTGGAAATGCAGCTGATGCTGGTGCAGACCGGTGAAATTATCTGGTCAGGTAAAGGTGCAACGCAAGAATAACCCGGAACTGCAGGCGGTGGTCGCCCAGTTGTGTCCTGATAGTCGTCCGGCAAGCGTGACCTATGAACCGGTGTCGGGGCTCACCGGGGAAAGCTGGCGCTTTGACACCGGCCGCCTGCAGGGCTTAGCCAGGGAGGCTTCGCAGGCCAAGAGCCTGCTCGGCGCCAGCCGGCGCCAAGAGTATCGGATTCTCAGACGGCTGCGTCACTGTCACCTGGCCCCCAGTGCTTGGGCTCTGACCCCCGGCTGGCTGCTGGTTGAATGGATAAAGGGCAGGGCGTTTTCAACTGACGAGTGGCAGAACACCCTGGCCGACGGCGGTCTGGCGCGTTGCCTGTCCGGCCTGCATAAGATGCCGTTGCTGGGTTATCCGCTGGCGCTGCCTCAGCGCTTGTTGCGCTGGTGGCATTATGTCGATCCCTCGCGGCGCACGCCTGCCTGGCTCAAGCTGCATAAGCGCTTTACCCGCAGTACGTTGCCCCGGCCGCTGCTGGTAGCGCCGTTGCATATGGATATCCACGCCGGCAACCTGATTATCGGCAGCTATCCTGCACAGCCGATGCATTTTATCGACTGGGAATATGCCGGCGATGGCGATATCGCCCTCGAGCTGGCGGCGCTGTTTCGCGGCAATGATGTGAGCCGGCCGCAACAGATGCAGTTTATTGACGATTACTGCCAGGCATCCGGGCTGCACTATACTGCGCCACAGCTGCTGCGCCAGATCGCCCGGTGGCTGCCGTGGGTCGATTACCTGATGCTGATGTGGTACGAAGTCCGCTGGCAGCAGACCGGCGAAAAAGCGTTCACGGAACTGGCGGACTGTCTCGGCGCCCGTATGGGCCTGCGCCGCTGAAACATCTTCACCGGACGGCCCCCGGCGAATGCAAAATCTGTCGCTGATCAAAGTGATCCCCGGCCTGACGTTGTACCATCAACAGGTATTTGCCGATCGTTCCGGCTATGCTGACTACCCTGAATACAGCGTGAGGCAGCAGTGGCCTCTGCGCTCCAGTTAATGGTTTCTGACGTTTTCAGGCGACTAACATCGACGAGGATATGCATGATTATCTATTTACCCGGCTTTGATTCGAACAGTCCCGGCAACCATGAAAAGGTGCTGCAACTGCAGTTTATCGATCCTGATGTCCGGCTGATTGGCTACAGCACGCTGCATCCCCGCCATGATATGCAGCACTTGCTGAAGGAAGTCGATAAAATGCTGCAGCTGTGCGCGGATGAACGGCCGTTGATTTGCGGGGTAGGCCTAGGCGGATTCTGGGCTGAGCGCATCGGTTTCCTTTGCGATATCCGGCAGGTCATCGTCAATCCCAATTTATGGCCCGAGGAGAACATGCCGGGCAAGATCGACCGGCCGGAAGAGTATCTGGATATCGCGACCAAATGTGTCAGCAATTTTCGCGAGAAAAACCGCGACCGCTGCCTGGTTCTGCTCTCCCGTACCGATGAAGCGCTGGACAGCCAGCGCAGCGCCAAACACCTGTCGGCCTATTATGAAATCATCTGGGACGATGTTCAGACGCATAAATTTAAAAATATCTCCCCGCACCTGCAGCGCATTCAGGCATTTAAAACGTTGGGATAATGCGTCAGCTTTATCCAACTCGCCGCCGTTAGAGCCTTGGAGCTGTAACGAATTTGCCAAGGGAGATATGTTAGTTTATTGATTATCATCAGATAAAGCTTTCCGGCGTTTTCCGACATTCTTAAATAAATTGATATATATCAATTTTGGTATGACCAAATGACCTCAGCATGATATTCTGGCGCCAGCAGATGTTTAATGTAGAGGAACCCTATGTTATCTAAGGATATTTTAATTTACCTTCAGTTAACTTTTGGTTCACATTCCAGGGGGTCGTTTTGACATCACCATTAAAAAAAATCGTTATTGTCGGCGGCGGCGCCGGCGGTCTTGAACTTGCCACCAGCCTGGGCCGCAAGCTCGGACGGAAAAACAAAGCCGAGATCACACTGGTTGACCGGAACAACAGCCATCTCTGGAAACCGCTACTGCACGAAGTCGCTACCGGCACCCTGGATGACGGCGTGGATGCATTGAGTTATATGGCTCATGCGCGTAATCACCATTTTCATTTCCAGCTCGGCAGCCTGACCGATATTGACCGGCAGCAGAAGGTGCTGCATCTGGATGAGATCCGAGATGGCGCAGGTGATCTGTTGGTACCGGCCCGTGCATTGCCTTATGATCTTTTGGTGATGGCGCTGGGCAGCACCTCGAATGACTTTGGTACCCCCGGCGTCAAAGAGCACTGTATTTTCCTCGACAGTCCGGTGCAGGCCAAACGCTTCCATAACGAAATGATTAACTTGTTCCTGAGATTCTCGGCCCAGCATGACGGGGAGGAACGGGTCAATATCGCTATCGTCGGCGGCGGCGCCACCGGCGTGGAATTGTCCGCAGAGCTGCACAACGCGGTTCAGCAACTTCACAGCTATGGCTTCAAGGCGCTGGACAGTAAAGCCCTCAATGTGACGCTGGTGGAAGCAGGCGAACGTATTCTGCCCGCTCTGCCGCCGCGTATATCCGCAGCCGCGCATCAGGAGCTGACCAAGCTGGGCGTAAGCGTACTGACGCAAACCATGGTGACCCAGGCTGATGCCGCCGGGCTGCATACCAAAGACGGTCAGTTGATCCCGGCCGAACTGATGGTATGGGCCGCCGGCATCAAGGCACCGGACTTCCTCAAGGATATCGCCGAACTGGAAACTACCCGCACCAACCAGCTAGTGGTAGGGCCGACACTGCAGACTACTCGGGATGCGGATATTTTTGCCATCGGCGACTGCGCATCATGCCCGCTGCCCAGCGGCGGCTTTGTACCGCCACGTGCCCAGGCGGCACATCAGATGGCTTCGCTGGCTCACAACAACATCCTGGCGTTGCTCAAAGGCCAGCCCCTGAAAGACTATACTTATAAAGACCACGGATCGCTGGTTTCGCTCTCGCGCTTCAGCACCGTTGGCAGTCTGATGGGTAATCTGATGCGCGGTTCGATGATGATAGAAGGACGCATTGCCCGCGCCGTGTATATCTCCTTGTACCGAATGCACCAGATAGCATTGCATGGCTATCTCAAGACCGGCCTGATCATGCTGGTAGGACGTATCAATCGAGTCATCCGCCCTCATCTTAAACTGCACTGACAGATAAACGCAGAACACAGTCGTGTAGCTCAGGCCTGGTGACAACGTCACCAGGTTTTTTTTTGCCTGCTACAAATCCTCGCGTAGTGATAGCCGCTTAGGAATCTTCTCAAACTTATCTTTTTGCCCACCGCGGCTATGCTTTTAGGCAAATAGTCTTATTGCTGACGCCTTAATGTTTGTGCAGACTTCATGTCAACGGCAGGAACTGGTCACGCTCGTCCGCCGTGCAGTACAGGCGTTATGCCAATGACATGAACATCGCCGCAGCATGAAAATATCGCCTGTCCGTGCCGGTGATGTTCAAAGCGTGGTAACACATCAGGAGGATTTCCCGTGAATAAATCAATGTTAGCAGGCGTGGGCATCGGTATCGCCGCAGCATCAGGGATAGCGGCAGTGGCTGGTCTGGATGTCTTCTCCTCCAGCCCTAAATATGCCCAGGTTGTATCGGCATCGCCGATTAACGAAACCATCAAAACGCCTAATCAGCAATGCCGGACCGTCGCGGTGACCCATCGCCGCCAAGTGCAAGACGAAAATAAAATTGCCGGATCGGTGCTGGGTGCCGTGGCGGGCGGCGTACTTGGGCATCAGTTCGGCGGCGGACGAGGTAAAGATGTCGCAACTGTAGCCGGTGCCTTGGCGGGCGGCTATGCCGGCAATCGGGTTCAGGGAAATCTGCAGAATGGCGACACCTACACCACCAATGAGCAGCGTTGTCGCACCGTATATGAAAAATCTCAAAAGCTAATTGGCTATGATGTCACCTATAAGATTGGCGACGAGCAGGGCAAAATCCGCATGGATCGCGATCCAGGCATGAAAATCCCACTCGACAGGCAGGGCCAGCTGATTCTTAACCGCCAGGCCTGACCGGCAAGGTCACGCAGCCGTCATTCCATGACCCCCGCCCCGGCGCTATCCCCGTGGCGGGGGCTGACTTCTGCACTGGCTGGACTTGCCCGGTCAGCAAATGCAGTTGCAATCGTTCAATTAATCCATTGATGCTTATCCGGGCAGCAGATGCTGCTGCAACCCCTCAATCAATCCATTGATGTAGGTGAGCCTCTCCATACGATCCGGCAGCATTTTGATGAACTTCAATCGGCTAGGACCATCCAGGCGATAGGTTTTCGGGTCGCGCTGCAGCAGGCCGATGAGGTAGCCAGGGTCAACTCGATTGTGGTCACTGAATTCGATAAAGCCACCTTTCTCGTTACCCTCGATACGCTTGATGCCCAGCGCCTGTGCCTGCTGTCGCAGTACCGTAATGTCTAGCAAATGCCGGGCAGGGTCCGGCAACTTGCCAAACCTGTCGATAAGTTCCACCTTGATGTCGTCTATTTCTCGGGCATCGGCCGCGCTGGCGATCCGTTTGTAGAACGACAGCCGAGTATTGACATCAGGGATGAACTCTTCCGGCAGCAGCGCCGGCATACGCAATTCCACATCGGTCAATTGGCTGGTGAGATCTTCAAGTGAGGGTTCACGCCCGGCCTTGAAGGCTTCCACCGCACTCTCCAGCATTTCCATATACAGGGTGAAACCGATGGTTTCCATCTGGCCGCTCTGGCCTTCGCCCAGCAATTCACCGGCGCCGCGAATTTCCAGATCGTGGGTCGCCAAGGCAAAACCCGCGCCTAAATCTTCCAGTGAAGCAATGGCCTCAAGCCGTTTATGGGCATCCTGGCTCATTGCCTTGGGCGGCGGCGTCAGCAGATAGGCATAGGCCTGATGATGGGAGCGCCCGACGCGGCCGCGCAGTTGATGCAGTTGCGCCAGTCCAAAATGGTCTGCGCGTTCGATGATGATGGTATTGGCATTGGCGATATCAATACCGGTCTCGATAATCGTGGTGCAGACCAGTACATTGAAGCGCTGGTGATGGAAATCGTTCATTACCCGTTCCAGATCACGTTCCCGCATCTGGCCATGGCCGATGGCGATCCGCGCTTCCGGCACCAGTTCCTGCAGCCGGTGCGTGGCCTTTTCGATATTTTCCACATCGTTGTAAAGATAATACACCTGGCCTCCACGCAGCACTTCACGCAGGATGGCTTCACGCACCACCAGGTTGTCATACTCGCGCACAAAGGTTTTTACCGCCAGGCGGCGGGCCGGCGGCGTGGCGATGATCGACAGATCGCGCATGCCGCTCATTGCCATATTCAGCGTGCGTGGGATCGGCGTGGCGGTGAGGGTCAGGATATCGACATCAGCCCGCATTGCCTTGATGCGTTCTTTATGTCGAACACCGAAGCGATGCTCTTCATCGACAATCAGCAGCCCCAGGTCGCGCCATTTGATGTCATTTTGCAGCAGCTTATGCGTGCCTATCAGAATATCGACTTTGCCCTCACGCGTAAGCTCAAGTACCTGGGCCTGTTCCTTGGCGCTGCGAAAACGCGAAATCATTTCAATGCGAACCGGCCAGTTGGCGAAACGGTCGCGGAAATTATCGTAATGCTGCTGGGCCAGCAGGGTGGTGGGTACCAATACCGCGACCTGTTTGTGATTTTCAATAGCCAGGAAGGCGGCGCGCATCGCTACTTCGGTTTTACCAAAACCGACATCGCCGCAGACCAGACGATCCATCGCCAGCGGCTGGCACATATCGCTCAACACCGCATTGATGGCTTGGGCCTGGTCCGGCGTGGTTTCAAACGGGAAGCCTTCACAGAACAATTGATAGTTTTGCCTGTCGTGTTTGAAGGCAAAACCGGTTTTGGCCGCGCGCTGGGCATAGATATCCAGCAGCTCAGCCGCCACATCGCGCACACGTTCCGCGGCTTTCTGGCGCGCTCGGGCCCAGGCATCGCCGCCCAGCTTGTGAAGGGGTGCGTTTTCATCGGCACCGCCCGCATAGCGGCTGATAAGGTGCAGGGAAGAAACGGGCACATAGAGCTTGTCATGACCTGCATAGGTCAGCATCAGATATTCGGCCTTGATGCCGCCTGCCTCCAGGGTGGTCATACCTGCATAGCGGCCAACGCCATGTTCCAGATGCACCACCGGCTGACCGATATGCAGCTCCGCCAGATTACGGATCAGGGTGTCGACATTGATGGTGCGGCGATTATCCTGCCGACGGCGGCTAACTCGCTCGCCTAATAAATCACCTTCACAGATCAGCGCCCGGTTGCCGGGTACATCAATAAAACCGCGCTCACTGGCACCGATTATCAGGTAAAAACCATGTCCCTCGGCTTCTTCAAGCCGGCTGATAAGTTTGGGGCCAAGCTTGATGCGAGCCAGTAATTCCTGCAGGGTTTCGCGACGCCCCTCGCTTTCGACGGAAAAAATGACGCTGCCTGTGAATTGTTCACAGAATTGGCGCAGTTTTTCCAGCGGCCCTTTACTCTGCGCCTCAACCGCCAGATCGGGCAGGGGCCGGTAATCCATATTGACGTTGCCTGCCTTTTCCGGCAGCAGCTCATTGACCATTTGCACCCGGGGCCACTGCTTGAGCTCGCTGAAAAGGCCGTCCACTCGAAGCCACAGCGACTGGGGCGCCAGCAGGGGGCGCATCGGATCTACTCGGCGATTCTCATAGCGCTGCTCGGCGTCCTGCCAGAAACGCTGAGCGCCGCTTTCTACGTCCCCGGTATTGATGAGCAAGGTATTGGCTGGCAGGTAGCTGAACAACGGCGTCAACGCCTCGGCAAAGAACAGCGGCTGCCAGTATTCGATGCCGGCCGGCAGGGTGCCTTTGCTGACCTGCTGATAAATATGTTCAGCATCGCGCCTGACATCGAACTGCTCGCGCCACTGGCTGCGGAACAGTTCGATGGCCGCTTTATCGGTAGGGAATTCATGGGCCGGCAACAGATTGATGTGCTCGACTTCCTGCAGCGTGCGCTGAGTGTCGACGTCGAAAAGGCGTAGACTGTCGATTTCATCATCAAAGAAATCAATCCGGTAGGGGACATCGCTGCCCATCGGGAACAGGTCGAGCAGGGCGCCACGGGTGGCAAATTCTCCGTGCTCCATGACTTGATCCACACTGCGATAGCCTGCCTGCTCCAGCTGGGCGCGCAGTTTATCCCGGGAAAGGCGCTGGCCTTTTTTCATCAGTAATGCATGGCCGCGCAGGAACGAGTGCGGACATACCCGCTGCATCAGTGTATTGATCGGCAGGATAATGACGCCGCGCTCAAGCGATGGCAGCAGATACAGGGTGGAAAGCCGATCCGAGATAATTTCCTGATGGGGCGAGAAGCTGTCATAAGGCAGCGTTTCCCAATCGGGCAGGGTAAGTACCGGATGCCGGGTAAACTGACGAATTTCATCATACAGTCGCAGGGCGCTCTGCATATCCTGGGCTATCAGCATAACCGGTCCATCATACCGATCGACGATGGCGGCGCATTCCACGGCCGAGGAGGCACCGGTCAGTTGTCCCAGGATCCGCTGTTCGCCCGGACGGGTGGGTAAGGCATAGCGATATGGTTCAGACATAAACAAAGTCAAATCTCTTCTCTTGCAGCGGATGGCTATTACAGCATAGCCTGCGGCGATAGGTTCATGCAGTGGGCATGATGGCGTATGTTGTTAAGCCGGACAAGAATAAAAGCCGGTTTCAGAGGTGGTTAGTGGTTCCATAATAGAGTTGTACCCTTTATTATCCTTGTCAACTTTGCTTTAGCAACCGCACCAGACGGAATTCAATGTATCAACCTGTCGCATTATATATTGGCCTGCGTTATATGCGCGGGCGGGCTTCAGACCGCTTTGGGCGGTTTGTGTCCTGGCTATCTACCATCGGCATCACTCTGGGCGTCATGGCCCTGGTCACGGTATTATCGGTGATGAATGGCTTTGAGCGCGAGCTTGAACATAATATTCTCGGCGTCATGCCCCAGGCGCTGCTGACCACGCCGGCCGGTTCGCTGGATCCGCGCCGTATCACCCTTGATGTCGCGGGCAGGCTAGACGGCGTGAGTCAGGCTGCGCCGCTGACCACCGGCGATGTTATCCTGCAAAGCGCCAAGAGTGTCGCAGTGGGCGTTATGCTCGGCGTTAATCCTGAAGATGATGAACCGCTGTCGCGTTTTCTGGTCAATACCCGCATGGATCAATTACAACCTGGCGGTTACAGGGTGATTATCGGCGAACAGCTGGCGAGCCAGCTGGGGATAAAACGCGGAGATCCGCTGCGTCTGATGGTGCCCGGCGCCAGCCAGTTCACGCCGATGGGGCGTATACCCAGTCAGCGGCTGTTTACCGTTGCCGGCACGTTTAATGCCAGCAGCGAAGTTGATGGCTATGAACTGCTGGTCAATCAGCAGGATGCTTCACGGCTGATGCGCTACCCGGCGGGCAATGTCACCGGCTGGCGCCTGTGGCTGGATAAACCCCTGGCGGTGGACCAGTTCAGCCGGCAGAGCCTGCCTGAGGGCACGGTGCTGAAAGATTGGCGTGAACGCAAGGGTGAATTGTTCCAGGCGGTCCGCATGGAAAAAAACATGATGGGTCTGCTGCTGAGCCTGATTGTTGCCGTCGCCGCCTTTAACATCATAACCTCCCTGGGACTGTTGGTGATGGAAAAGCAGGGTGAAGTCGCGATTTTGCAGACCCAGGGTCTGACGCGTCGGCAAGTGATGCTGGTGTTTATCGTACAGGGCGCCAGCGCCGGTATTATCGGCGCAGTGCTGGGAGCCGGCCTGGGCGCACTGCTTGCAAGTCAATTAAATAATCTGATGCCGTTAATCGGTACCCTTCTGGACGGCGCGGCTTTACCGGTAGCGATTGAGCCGTTGCAGGTGGTCACCATTGCCATCCTGGCCATGGTTGTCGCACTGCTGTCTACGCTTTATCCGTCCTGGCGCGCGGCCGCCGCTCATCCCGCTGAGGCATTACGTTATGAATAACACACCCTTATTACAGTGCAATCACCTGACCAAGCGCTATCAGGAGGGTAAGCTTTATGCCGATGTGCTGCGCGACGTCAGTTTTTCCATGCAGCCTGGCGAGATGATGGCGATCGTCGGCAGCTCTGGCTCAGGCAAAAGCACCTTGCTCCATCTGCTGGGCGGGCTGGACCAACCGACCAGCGGGGAAGTGATTTTCGAGGGCCAGGAATTGAACCGGCTTTCGTCGCCGGCTCGCGCCCAGATGCGTAACCGCCGGCTGGGCTTTATCTACCAGTTCCATCATCTGCTACCGGATTTCAGCGCTCTGGAAAATGTGGCCATGCCGCTGCTGATTGGCGGAGGCACTCCCCAGCAGGCGCAGAAGGATGCGCGTGAAATGCTGGCGGCGGTGGGTCTTGAAAAGCGCAGCCAACATCGCCCGTCCGAGCTGTCCGGCGGTGAGCGTCAGCGTGTCGCTATTGCCCGGGCATTGGTCAATCGCCCCTCGCTGGTGCTGGCCGATGAACCGACCGGTAACCTGGATAAACGCACGGCGGACAGTATTTTTGAATTGCTGGGCGAGCTGAACATGCGACAGGGCACGGCATTCCTGGTCGTGACCCATGATCTGCAGCTGGCTGGCCGATTAAACCGCCAGTTGGAAATGCGCGATGGGCAGTTGCAGGCCGACAGTAATCTGTTGGGAGCCCGCGGATGAGGGGCATGCCGCTTTCATTGCAGATTGCCTTGCGCTTCAGCCGCGGCAGGCGCCGGGGCGGCATGGTCTCGCTGATTTCAGTGATTTCCACTATCGGTATTGCGCTGGGCGTGGCGGTGCTGATTATCGGTCTGAGCGCCATGAACGGTTTTGAACGTCAGCTGGATGAGCGCATTCTGGCGGTGGTGCCCCATGGCGAGATCGAACCGGTAAATCCGCCTTTCGCAGACTGGCAGGGCGTTATAAAGCGGGTGGAGAAGGTTGCGGGCATAGTGGCCGCAGCGCCGTATGTTAATTTTACCGGACTGATTGAACGGGGCGCCAAGCTGCAGGCCATTCAGGTAAAAGGGGTGGATCCGGCAAAGGAATCCCGGCTGAGCGCTCTGCCTTCATTCATTCAAGGTGATGCCTGGCAACAGTTTACCGCTGGAAAGCAGCAAATCATTCTTGGTAAGGGCGTAGCGCAACAGCTAGAGGTCAAGCCGGGTGATTGGCTGACCGTGATGATCCCCAATGCCGACCCGCAGATGAAATTGTTGCAGCCCAAGCGCATTCGCCTGCAGGTCAGCGGCATTCTTTCCCTGAGCGGTATGCTGGATCACAGCTTCGCCATGGTGCCGCTGGCTGATGCCCAGCAGTATCTTGACAAGGGCCAGGATATCAGCGGCATTGCCATCAAGGTCAACGATGTGTTCGCCGCCAATAAGCTGGTGCGCGATGCGGGCGAAGTGACCCAGGCCTACGTCTATATACGAAGCTGGATAGGCACCTATGGCTACATGTATCGGGACATTCAGATGGTCCGCGCCATCATGTACCTGGCGATGGTACTGGTCATCGGGGTGGCCTGCTTTAATATCGTGTCGACGCTGGTCATGGCGGTCAAAGATAAAAGCGGCGATATCGCGATATTGCGCACTCTGGGCGCCAAGGACCGACTGACACGTGCTATTTTTATCTGGTACGGACTGTTATCCGGTTTTACCGGCAGTATCTGCGGCGTGGTAGTGGGTGTACTGGTGGCGCTTAATCTGACGACACTGGTCAAGGGCATCGAGAATGTGATGGGGCATCCGTTGTTATCCGGGGATATCTATTTTATCGATTTCCTTCCGACCGAGCTGCACTGGAGGGACGTCGCAGGCGTTCTGGCCACGGCGCTGTTGCTAAGCCTGCTGGCCAGCTGGTATCCAGCCAGGCGTGCAAGCCGCATTGATCCCGCTAAAGTACTGAGTGGCCGATAATCATGTCTCAAGGATATAAGATGAATGCGTAATCATCGAAGGTTGATCCGGTTTCGTAAAAGTAAACGCCTTCGGGTACAGCGACTGCGATTACGTATTTTCCACCGTGACACGATGGCGGTAACCAAGATGAAAAAACCTTTTGTGGTGGTACTGACAGGAGCGGGCATTTCGGCGGAGTCGGGCATCAGGACCTTCCGGGCAGCAGACGGCCTATGGGAGGATCATCGGGTGGAGGATGTTGCTACCCCCGAGGGATTTGGGCGAGATGCCGCTAAAGTCCAGGCGTTCTACAATGCCCGTCGCAGACAGCTTCAGCAGCCGGATATCAGGCCTAATGCGGCCCACTTTGCGTTGGCAGAACTTGAACAGGTTTTAGGCGACAACTTTCTGCTGGTCACGCAGAATATAGATAACCTGCACGAGCGTGCCGGCAATCGACGAGTGATTCATATGCACGGTGAACTGCTCAAGGTACGCTGTACCGGCAGCGGTCAGATACTTGAGTGGGACAGGGACATCCTCGAGGAGGATCGCTGCCACTGCTGTCAGTTTCCTTCCATACTGCGTCCTCATGTGGTGTGGTTTGGTGAAATGCCTTTGGGAATGGACGATATTTATCAGGCAATCACTAAAGCGGATTACTTCCTTTCGATAGGCACCTCTGGCCATGTATATCCAGCAGCAGGCTTTGTGCATGAAGCCAGGCTCAGCGGAGCCAGAACGGTCGAGCTTAATCTGGAGCCAAGCCAAGTAGAGAGCCAATTCGAAGAAAAATTTTATGGGCCGGCTAGTCAATGCGTTCCTGACTATGTGGATCAATTTATTACCGGTCTTGCCGCCCAGCGCGGATAAACAGATACTCACTCCAATGGAGCGGAAATTTAGAGGCTATACTGACAGCAACAGTATAGCCTCTGCTGATTTTGCCTCTTATTTATTTTAGCCTATCCTCATTGGTTATTTGCCTTTTAAGGCAAACTACCGGGAGTATAGGTTTATAGCTTGATTTGAGCCTCTTTTAACCATGTTGCCGGAATAGTTAATCTTAGAACTTAACGCTATACGGTAATGCCAGCTCGTTTATCGCATCCAGTCCCGGACTAATAATGCCGAGAACCATTAAGCGCACCGGCCATTGCGCCCAATATGGGTGCCTGGGGCGTTGCTAAAAGCCCATTAATCGCGCCTGCTACAACTGATACCGGCTTTTTATGGTGCATCTTATCTTTCAGTATTTGATGGGTAACATTACAGACATCCCTTAGCGCCGCATTGTGCGATGGGCCATTCTAGATACAAGGGCGGGAAGAATCGGGTCTTTGGACAAAATTAACGTGACTAGTACCTGTACTGTAGCATCCTGGCATGATTATTTCCTTTTTGGTTGTTTGAGGGAAAAACGTGTCAAGGGCGTTGAACTCTCACTGAGATTAAGATTAGGGACTCAGGCATCGCTTATTTATCGTGTCTATTCCCTGGCTGAAATCAGGCAAACAAAATAGATTCTTTCAGCAAAGAAATCATAAATAGCCATGGAGCATTTTTCTTTTGATGCGTTCTCAGCGTTTCCCGTTACCTTAAGCACTACACTAGCAATTGCGTCGGGAATGCTCAAACCGAATGCATTGGTCTGAAAATCGCCAGAATTTATTAAATTCTGTAAATAATAGCCGGATACTTTGGCGGATTAGCAATGATTGGTGGGTTATAGAGTTTGTCGCCTCAGCAGGTTATGTTAAGGTTTTGATTGAACCGGGCGTAAGTTTTTTCCCTAACGCGGTGAAAACTGACCTGACACAATATTTGAAATATCGTCGCTGCCCATAATAGGCGAAAGTGAGGCGACAGGCGGAACAAATGGATAAATTACTCGATCGTTTTCTGAATTATGTTTCTTTTGATACCCAATCCAAACCGGGTGTGAAACAAGTCCCCAGCACTGAAGGACAATGGAAGCTCGCCCGCGCGTTGCAGGATGAACTGACCTCGCTGGGATTCGAGCATATTACATTGAGCGATCACGGTTGCCTCATGGCAACGCTGCCGGCCAATGTGGCCTGGCAAGTGCCGGTGATCGGCTTTATTTCCCATATGGATACTTCACCGGATTATACCGCCAAGCATGTGAATCCCCAAGTCGTGGAGAACTATCGGGGCGGCGATATTGCGCTTGGCAACGGAGATGAAATTTTATCTCCGGTGATGTTTCCGGTACTGCATCAACTATTGGGACACACGCTGATTACCACTGATGGTAAAACCCTGCTGGGCGCCGATGATAAAGCCGGGCTGGCTGAAATCATTACCGCCATGGTCCGGCTTCGGCACCAGCAAATTCCCCACGGCGATATCCGGGTGGCGTTTACCCCTGATGAAGAGGTGGGCAAGGGGGCGCAGTTCTTCGATGTTGAGCGTTTTGGCGCTGAATGGGCCTATACCATGGACGGCGGCGGTATCGGCGAACTTGAATATGAGAATTTTAATGCGGCATCAGTGACGATAAAAATTCTGGGTAACAATGTGCATCCGGGCACTGCTAAAGGTGTGATGGTGAATGCGCTTTCGCTTGCCGCTCGCTTTCACTCTCGTATGCCGGTGAATGAAACGCCCGAAGCAACTGAAGGCTACGAGGGTTTTTATCATCTGACCAGCCTTAAGGGTACGGTTGATCGGGCGGAAATGCACTATATCCTGCGTGATTTTGATCGCGCCCGTTTTGAACAACGTAAACAGTTGATGCTGGATCTGGCTGATGAACTGGGCAAAGGAATGCATCCTGACTGTTATATTGAACTGACGATCGAAGACAGTTACTACAATATGCGCGAGCATGTAGTGAGATACCCGCAAATCATAGAGATAGCCACTGAGGCGATCAAAGATTGCGGCCTGGAGCCGATCATAAAACCCATACGGGGTGGCACCGATGGGGCGCAGCTTTCCTTTATGGGCCTGCCTTGTCCGAATCTATTTACCGGCGGTTATAACTATCATGGCAAGCATGAATTTGCCTCCCAAGACGGGATGGAAAAAGCGGTGCAGGTCATCATGCGTATTGCCGAATTGACAGCGGTACACAGTAAAGGTAAGCCACATAAATCATGAGAGTGCGTTAACGCCTGAATGCCTAATATACTGAAGCGCTGAGGTATTGAAGTGCTGCTTAAGCGGTCAACCCCCTCGTGGTTTTCAGGTAAAAAAAACGGACGTCAGGTCCGTTTTTTTATAGGCAGCGGCCGACAGGCAATTCACTGTCTGACCGGCTAGTTTACAAAAAACCAGTACCCACTGTTGATAAGCGCCGCCAATAAGGCCAGAAAGGAGGGATCGTCCAGCGCCTCACCCAGCAGATCGCTATTTACCTGATAATGACTTGCCATTACGCTTGCCGCCTGGTGCTGACTGGTGACCATTTTTTCACCGTTGACAAAACAGGCATCACCTACTTTCAGCACCCGTAAACCGCCAGCACGATGCAAAACTTCGCCCTGCTGCAGTAAATCGTAAATTTCACCTGCCTGATAGGGGGGTTCAGGGGGGGCGAGATCCAGCTCGTGGCGAGACTGGGAAATAAACTCGCCGAACCAGTTATTGAACTCAGTAGGCTGATTGACCAGATCCAGCATCATGTTGCGCAGTGCATCCACTTCGGCAGGCTGCACCAGCGCCGGATCCTCTCGCAGCTGAATATCTGGATCGGTGTAGCGATAACTTCCCAGCTCCTGGGCCAGCACATAATCGGCAAAACCGCTTACCAGCTCCCGGCTACTGGGCGCCCTGAACCCAACTGAGTAATTCAGCGCGTTTTCAAGAGCATAGCCTTCATGAGGGAATCCAGGCGGGATATATAGCACATCGCCAGGTTCCATTTCCTCATCGATAATCGCTTCAAAGGGCTCAACCTGCAGCAGGTCAGGATGAGGACTATGCTGCTTCAAAGGCGTTTTATCGCCGACTCGCCAATGGCGACGACCAGCGCCCTGGATGATGAATACGTCATATTGATCGAAATGGGGACCGACGCCGCCGCCGGGGACCGAGAATGAGATCATCAGATCGTCGATCCGCCAGTCTGGCAGCCGGCGAAAGGGCCGCAATAGTGCGGCGGAGGGCTCGTGCCAGTGATCTACGGCCTGAACCAGCAGCGACCAATTGGTCTCGCCCAGATGATCGAAGCTTTCAAATGGACCGTGACTGACTTGCCAGCGGCCGTCATCATGACTGACCAAACGACTATCGACTTCGTTTTCCATGGCAAGGCCGGCCAGTTCGTCAGGCGAGAGCGGATCGATAAAACCCGAGAATGCGCGTTTGATAATCACCGGCCTCTTTTGCCAGTAGCGCTGCAGAAATTCGTTCCAATCGAGATCGAGTTGATAGTCCATAGTCAATTCCAACAAAGGGGGAAACACTATGGATTATAACGGATAGCCGGGCACGGCGCGGTTTAAATTATCCGACCGGCCGAAAAGCGTTATCCTTTTCGGCCGGGGATATCAGTCTTCATCAGGATGAGATCCCTGCTGACGCTTGAAGATGACTTCAATCAATGCGCCGCCGAGGGCGCTTTCACCCACCAGTATATCACCTTCATATTGTTCCAGAATTTCGGCCGCAACCGATAATCCCAACCCCTGTCCCGGACGGAGGGTATCGGCGCGCTGGCCGCGTTTGAAAATCATCGTTCTCTTGGATGCCGGAATGCCGGGGCCGTCGTCGTCAATCAGCACGTGCAGCTCGTTATCACAGGCTCGGGCGCTCACTTCGACGAATTCCAGGCAATACTTGCAGGCGTTATCCAAAATGTTGCCCATGACTTCCATAAAATCATTTTTATCGCCGATAAAGGTGAGCTCAGGCGAGATATCCAGCGAAATCGACACCCCCTTGCGCTGATACACTTTGTTAAGCGCTGAGCAAAGGCTGTCGAGCAGCGGCGGAACCGAATGCAGCTCACGGCTCAGCACATTGTGATCGGAATGGACGCTGGCGCGATGGAGGTAATAGCCGATTTGCTGGGAAATACGGCTTATCTGCTCAAGCATGATAGGCTCAGCCTGCTCGATATTACTGCCTTTTTCGGTGCGTACCGACCTTAGGGTGGTCTGCATCACCGCAAGCGGGGTTTTCAGGCTGTGGGTCAGATCCGACAGGGTGGAGCGGTATTTCTGGTATCTCTGGCGTTCATTATTAAGCAGAATATTCAGATTGCGCACCAGGATACCCAGCTCGCGCGGCGGATTTTCATCCAGTCTGTCGCGTTCTCCGAGTTCCAGTTCATGCACCTGCTGCACCAGATTTTTAATCGGCCTGAGACTCCAGTGCGCAGCCAGCCACAGCAATGGCATCACCAGCAGCAGGTTGGCCAGCAGTACATAGCTAAACCACTCCCATACCAGGTCGGTACGTTGGAGTTCATGGGGAATGGTATCGACCACAACCACCGTTAACGCGGGCAGACGATCGGTCGCCGAGTAGCGATTAACGGCGACCGAATGGGTCAGGGCATTGCTGTCGTTGCTATCAAATTCCTTCAGCCGATTCTGCGCTCGTGGGTTATCTCCCAGCACCGCGCTTGAGGTGCGGGTATCGGTATCCAGCTCGAAATAGCCGTCCCTCGCCAGCCAATCCTGCTTCAGTCGAGACTCCAGCGCGGGGACATAGCGCTGGCGCCATAAAATATGGCCATGTTCGTCGTAAATCAGTACCAGAGCGGCAAAATTGATATCTATGTTCGGTGGAACCGCAATGGAAAGACGATTGTCTTTCCATTGGGCAAGGCTGAAAAACAGATTACTCTCGCCACGCAGCAGCCGAAAAGAAGCCTTGTCAAAACTGACGCTGTAGCCAATGACTGCGACCATTCCATAGCTTAGTGAAAGCGACATGACAACGAACGCGGTAGCCAATAAAAATCTGACCCGAAGCGAAAACGGTTTTTTATGGTGATACTTGAAAAGGGTCATAAAGCCTAGTTAACATCAAAGCGATAGCCCTGGCCACGAACTGTCGTAATGACTTCATTCGGGTAGTCGGCCTGCATTTTCTTGCGTAAACGTCCCATCAGTACATCAATGGTATGACTTTCCCGCAGTTCGGCATCAGGATAAAGCTGCAGCATCAGCGAATCTTTGCTCACGACTTTGCCGGCATTACGGATCAGCGTTTCGATGATGGTATATTCGAAGGCGGTCAGTTTTATCAGCTCTTCGTTGATCGTCAGCTCGCGGCGCGAGAGGTCGATTTGAAAGGGCGGCAGGCTGATGACCTGCGAGGCCAGCCCGCTGTTACGACGCATCAGCGCCTGCATTCGCGCAACCACTTCTTCGAGATGAAACGGCTTGGTGACATAATCATCCGCACCGGCTTCCAGCACGGTGACTTTGTCTTGCCAGCCCTCACGGGCAGTCAGCACCAGAATCGGGATTTTTACCTGATGAGTGCGCCAGCGACGGATCAGATTCAGTCCATCCTCGTCGGGAAGGCCAAGATCGACGATAGCTATATCAGGCGGATGCTCATGTAAAAAATAATCCGCCTCTCTTGCATCGGCAGCCGCATCCACCTGATGACCCATTTCACGCATTTGTACCGTCAGGTGGTGACGAAGAAGAGAATTATCTTCAATGACCAGAACTCGCATCGCAACTCCTAAATCTAATCGCCAGTAACAAGCCACAGGAGCCTGCCTCTGTAAGCCAGTAAGACCATTCCTCTCATAACGGACGTCTTAAGGAAGGAGTATCCCAGAAGACGACTAAACTTTACTTAAACAGAGCTGGAACCGACTCGGTGCGCCGGTTCCTTTTAAGAAGCGTGATTATTTCAGGTCATCAACCAGGCGTGTAGCGTCGCCGAGATAATTTGCCGGGGTCATCGCTTTCAACCGGGTCTTTTCCGCCGCCGGCAGCGGGAGGCCATCAATGAACACCTGCATATCGGCAGCTGTGACCCGCTTGCCGCGTGTCAGCTCTTTGAGCTTTTCATAAGGTTTCTCAATACCGTAACGGCGCATTACCGTTTGTATCGGCTCAGCCAGCACTTCCCAGTTCTGATCCAGTTCAGCAACAACGTGGGATTCATTGACTTCCAGTTTACTGATGCCTTTCAGGGTTGCCTGGTAAGCAATAGCCGCATAGCCAATGCCGACGCCCAGATTACGCAACACGGTTGAATCAGTAAGATCCCGCTGCCAGCGCGACACCGGCAGTTTGGCTGCCAGGTGCCCCATGACCGCATTGGCTAGCCCAAGATTGCCTTCTGAATTTTCAAAGTCGATCGGGTTGACCTTGTGGGGCATGGTTGACGAGCCAATTTCACCGGCGACAGTCCGCTGTTTAAAGTGATTCAGCGCCACGTATCCCCAGATATCCCGGTCAAAATCGATAAGGATGGTATTGAACCGGCACAGGCAGTCAAATAGCTCGGCGATATAGTCGTGCGGCTCGATCTGGGTGGTGTAGGGGTTCCAGCTTATCCCCAGCCCAGTGACGAATTCCTCACTAAAACGATGCCAGTCAATATCGGGGTAGGCGATGATGTGCGCATTGTAGTTCCCAACGGCTCCATTTATTTTCCCGAGGATTTCCACTTGCGATAATTGGCGGTACTGTCGCTCCATTCGATAAGCGACATTGGCCATCTCTTTGCCGATGGTCGAGGGGGTAGCCGGCTGTCCATGGGTGCGTGACAGCAGAGGAATATCGCGGTATTTGGCAGCCAGAGCCTTGATGCCGTCAATGATTTGACGCCAGTAGGGCAGGATGACGGTTGCACGGGCTGACTGCAGCATCAGCGCATGGGAAAGGTTGTTGATGTCTTCCGAAGTGCATGCAAAGTGGATAAATTCCGATACGTTGTTAAGCGCCGGCACGGCGGCCACTTTTTCTTTCAAAAAATATTCTACCGCTTTGACGTCGTGATTGGTCGTACGTTCAATCGTTTTAATACGCTCAGCGTCTTCAACCGAAAAGTTGGCGGCTATGCTATCAAGGTAATCGTTTGCGTTCTGATCAAAAGGCGGAACTTCCCTAATGTCGGCGCACGCTGCCAACTTCTGCAGCCAGCGGACTTCAACCAGCACGCGGTTTTTCAGCAAACCGTATTCGCTGAAAATAGCGCGCAAGGCGCTGACTTTCTCGCCGTAGCGGCCGTCAACCGGAGAGACGGCGGTCAGAGAGGATAATTCCATCAATTGCAACTCCTGGAGTGATGTTAACATTGTTCAAGAATCTGTGTTGCCTGCTTGAAAAGGCGGTTACGGCCGAACATTAACTGAAGACGGCCACCTCCCACCTGCTGCCACAGGACGGTTGAGCGTATTCCCGCCAGCAGCGTAGCGCGGACCTTTGCCTGTATCTGCGTATTCTGCAACAGGGCGGGCGTTCCGGTAACCTGAATACGCGGCCCCAGTGGGCTGATGACATCGACGTAAATGGCGGCCAGGGCGCTGATAAGGGTATCGGACAATAAATCGTAATGGGACAGCTGACGGTCAAGCTGGCCGATACGCTTCGACAGTTCGCTTAAAGCATCCTGGTTGGCGTTAAGCTTTCGTTCAAGCACCATCAATCCTAGGGTATAGCGCGTCAACTCAGCGCCAAGGCCCTCGCGGTTGGCATTAAGCACCCCCATCATCGCTTCAAGCCCGAGTTTGAGATTGGACTCGGCGTTGCCGAAGACCGCCAGGGTTGAGGGAGGATTGGGATCCAGCAGGCTGTTTAACGAGACACTGAACGGCTGCTCGTCGCACTGACCCTGATGGGCCAACTGCTGTACCAGACGGGCGCTCTGGCAGATACCCGCCAGCGCCAGCGTAATGTCATAATAATTCTTAGCCAAGATATCTCCCGTGCACATCCTGATTATGCGCTAACGCCTGTCCGTCCGACGGGGTGACAGATGCCATATTCATTATAAATAAACCTGTACAGCTTTGTTGTCGATCATGCCACAAATCCAGGCGTAAACCCAGACATGGATAGGGCGCGGCAGCGAATTTATGCCGCGTCGACAAGAATAAACCCGCTTCTCGGGTTGCCGGCGGAGGGTGTCAGGTCCGGCGGTCGCCTGGCCGCTAGCCAGCGTCAGTCGGTAAGCTTTATCCGGCTTTCAATCACGCCGCCGCCGAGGCAGCGCTCCGCCAGGTAAAATACCGCTGACTGGCCAGGGGTTACCGCTGCCACCGGCTGGCTGAAGGTGATAAGCAATTCATTGTCACCGCGCGGCTCGACGGTGCAGGGGATATCGTTCTGGCGGTAGCGGGTCTTGACCACGCACTGCAGGGGGCCGGTCAACGGTTTGCGATCTACCCAGTGAAGCTGACCGGCTATCAGTCCGGTTGACATCAGTCTGGGGTGCTCATGGCCCTGGGCAACCACCAGTTGATTGGCTTCCATATCCTTGTCCACCACATACCAGGGGTCTTCACTGCCTTCGCGTGTGCCGCCGATGCCCAGGCCTTTGCGCTGTCCAAGCGTGTGGTACATCAGTCCTTGATGCTGGCCGACCACTTCGCCATCGGTGCTGACGATCCGGCCCGGCTGTGCCGGCAGATAACGCCCGAGGAACTCCCGAAACTTGCGCTCGCCGATAAAACAGATACCGGTGGAATCTTTTTTATCAGCGGTAACCAGTTCCAGCTCGGCAGCAATGCGCCTTACCTCCGGCTTGGCAAGCTCGCCGACCGGAAACAGGCACTGGGCAATCTGCGCTGAACTGAGGGTGTAGAGAAAATAGCTCTGGTCCTTATTGTCATCCAGACCGCGCAGCAGGTGGCTCTGACCTTGTTCATCATCGACGCGCCGCACGTAGTGGCCGGTCGCAATATAATCTGCCCCCAGGTCTTCGGCGGCAAATTCCAGGAACGCCTTGAACTTGATCTCTTTATTACAAAGGATATCCGGGTTGGGGGTACGGCCGGCCTGGTATTCAGCCAGGAAATGCTCAAACACGTTATCCCAGTATTCTGCGGCGAAGTTAACGGTGTGCAGCGCTATACCCAGCTTGTCGCATACCGCTTGCGCGTCGGCCAGATCGTTGGCGGCGGAGCAGTATTCCTGGTCGTCATCCTCTTCCCAGTTCTTCATAAACAGCCCTTCCACCTGATAACCCTGTTGCATCAGCAGGTAAGCGGAAACGGATGAGTCGACGCCGCCGGACATACCGACGATCACTTTTTTCTGACTGTTTTCTGACATGGGATTCTCACGAACGGATAAAACGGATGACGGGAACAAGCGAGTGATTTTATCACTGTTTGGCACCGGCTCGCCACCTGAACGGGCAACCACCGGCACCAAAAGGCCATTATGCGCTAAATGGCCACTGAAACGCTTTGAGAATATCCAGTGGATACCGGCTCTGTTGCTGGTAACAGCGAATACTTTCCGCCACCAGCGGCGATCTCAACTGAGATGAGGACAGTATCTCATCCGCTTTCAGCCAGTGGCACTGATCGATGTCGTCATCCTGGGGAATGGCGGTGATGCGCCGGGGAAGATCGATGGCGAACAGGAAGCGCATAAACGGGGTGCTGTCCGGCGCAATCCATTGATGCATGGCCAGAAAGCTTTGGGGAAGCGCCTTGATACCCGCCTCCTCCCATAATTCGCGCGAGGCGGCCTGAATAATGGTCTCATCCGCCTCAAGATGGCCAGCCGGCTGGTTCCAGCGCGGATTGCCATGAATGGTCTCTTCGACAATCAGGAAATGATCTTCCGCCTGCACCACACAGGCCACTGTAACGTGAGGTTTGAACATGCGTACTCCTTGGCATTCTCATGGGGGCTGCATGGGGGCTGCCGGCCAATACCAGCCGATCATATCATTTCGATTTCTCGCCATTCGCCGGGTGCCAGGTCAGCCAGGTCCCGATTACCCAACTGGAACCGTATTAGGCGAAGCGTGGGGAAGCCGATATGGGCGGTCATCCGCCGTACCTGGCGGTTGCGGCCTTCGTGAAGCGTAATTCGCAGCCACTGAGTCGGGATGGCCTTACGCTCTCTGATCGGGGGCGTGCGCGGCCATAGCCACTCCGGTTCGTCCACGCACTCGGCCTCTGCAGGCAGGGTCTTGCCGTCGGTAAGCATCATGCCTCTGCGAAAGGCTGTGAGGTCGCTCGCAGTAGGAATTCCTTCAACTTGAGCATAATAGACTTTTGTGGTCTTTTGTCCCGGCTGGGTAAGTCTGGCCTGCAGCTTGCCGTCGTTGGTCAGGATCATCAGCCCTTCGCTGTCGCGGTCCAGCCGGCCTGCGGCATAGATATCAGGCAGTGGAATAAAATTTTTCAGCGTCGTGCGTCCGCTGTCGTCACTGAATTGCGGCAGGACGTCATACGGTTTATTGAATATGACCACAACACGCGGACCGCGCATCACAGGCGCCTCCTTTCGGTGGCTGAATCGTTTAACGTTGTGATTTTTAATAGGGAAGTTCGCCATTGTCTATGCATCAGTTAACATTAAGGGCATTATACTGCAAATCAGTTTGAATTGGCTCAGCGATATTATTCGAGTATTATTGACACGAATCTTACAAGTCATTAACAAAAGTGCGCCTGAAGGAGAGGTTGATGGAAAGCAAAGTCATTGTTCCCGCAGAAGGTCAGAAAATCACGGTTGACGCTCAGGGTAAGTTGGAAGTGCCGGTAAACCCCATCATTCCCTTTATTGAAGGTGATGGCATCGGTGTCGACGTCACCCCCGCGATGATCCACGTTGTTGACGCTGCGGTTGAGAAAGCCTACCAGGGCAAACGTAAAATCTCATGGATGGAAATCTATACCGGTGAAAAATCCACTCACCTCTATGGCGACGACGTCTGGTTACCTGAAGAAACCCTGGAGCTGATTCGCGAATATCGCGTGGCGATCAAAGGCCCCTTGACCACGCCGGTCGGCGGCGGCATTCGCTCGCTTAACGTAGCCCTTCGCCAGCAGCTTGATCTGTATATCTGCCTGCGTCCGGTCCGCTACTATCAGGGCACGCCAAGTCCGGTCAAGCACCCTGAACTGACCAATATGGTGATTTTCCGTGAAAATGCCGAAGATATCTATGCCGGTATCGAATGGAAAGCAGGCAGCCCAGAAGCTGAAAAAGTCATCAAGTTCCTGCAGGAAGAAATGGGCGTCAAGAAAATCCGCTTCCCACAGCAGTGCGGTATCGGTATCAAGCCTTGTTCCGAAGAAGGCACCAAGCGTCTGGTAAAAGCCGCCATTGAATACGCCATCACCAACGAGCGCGACTCGGTGACGCTGGTGCATAAGGGCAACATCATGAAGTTCACCGAAGGTGCCTTCAAGGACTGGGGCTACCAACTGGCGCGCGAAGAGTTTGGCGGCGAGCTGATCGATGGCGGCCCATGGGTGAAAATCAAGAACCCCAACACCGGCAAAGACATCATCATCAAGGACGTCATTGCCGATGCCTTCCTTCAGCAAATCCTGCTGCGTCCGGCAGAATATGATGTTATCGCCTGTATGAACCTCAATGGCGACTACATTTCCGATGCTCTGGCCGCCCAGGTCGGTGGCATTGGTATCGCCCCTGGCGCCAATATCGGCGACGAATGCGCCTTGTTCGAAGCCACTCATGGCACTGCGCCGAAGTATGCCGGCCAGGATAAGGTCAACCCCGGTTCGGTCATCCTGTCTGCGGAAATGATGCTGCGTCATCTGGGCTGGTTCGACGCTGCAGATCTGATTGTGAAGGGTGTGGAAGGGGCAATTGCGGCGAAAACGGTAACCTATGATTTTGAACGTTTGATGGAAGGGGCTAAGCTATTGAAATGTTCTGAATTTGGTGATGCCATTATCAATCACATGTAACAATCAGCTTACCTCGTTGAGCCAACATGGGCCTGAAGCCTATGTTGGCTTTTTTATGACTATTACAACGGTCTAGATATATAGAGCCACAATATGTGCTAAGCATATTCCTATCATTACCCGCCGAACCGGCGATAAGTCAAATTTTCTCACAACCGCCATCTCTGTCGGTTTAAACCTTTATTTTCACCGGCCGCCAATTCGCAAAATTTTCATAAACTGGATTGCCGGGTGAAATGGTCGTGCTATGACCAGGCTTGCCCGCTAGGGCTATTCAATCACTCAGAGTCTTCGCTGCGAACCGGCGGCATCCGAGCCTATCAGGGTGAAAAGTTAATGATGTGCAGTGTGGAATTTCTATATGTCATCTTTAGCTAGTTTTACTCACTTTACTGTAAACTAGGTTTATTAAATGGTAGCATTTCCCGCAAAACCCAAACGTAACGATAAGCCTGGATGTATAGGGCGTAATTGAATTTTGTAAGACTGTTCTTATTGACTTTGGGCGACTGCTTCTCACAATGTGCGAAAAGCAGTACAATTGATGAGCTAAGTAAGCATTCTGGCACAGGGCAGATAAAGTCAGGGGCGGTAGCGTGATATTTTCTAGCTGCCATTTATCATGTGAGTGATGATTTGATGAACAGCCAGGCGGGTTGATACTTATACTTTATCACGAAAATGGGGGGCACTTTTCGAGTTAATCTCAACAGATCTCTGGGATAGCAATGAGAGTGTCTGGATGAGCTTGATAATACGCCTCGAACTATTTTGCACAGCGTAAGTATTGCGTTAAAAGATAAAAGGTTTTTCAAGAGTAAGAGTAGCATACATCAAATCCTCGAGGTTAACCAACACCTACTGGTGATATGTAATAACGCCAAAAAATATGAACGACATCAAGCAATGACATAAGAATGAATTAGTTAGCTAGTTAATTATGTGGGAAATTTAAATGATAAGAATTTGTAAAAGTATGATTGTAAGCTTTCTCAAAAATAGAGATCTTATTTGGCAAATGACCAAGAGAGAGGTGACAGGCCGTTATAAAGGATCATTTTTAGGTCTTGCCTGGTCATTGTTTAATCCACTGATGATGCTGGTTGTTTATACTTTTGTATTTTCGGTCGTCTTTAAAACTCGTTGGGGCACTGACCCGAATGCCGGAAAAGCAGACTTTGCTATTGTGTTATTCACCGGGCTGATCGTTTTTAATCTATTTTCAGAATGTATTGGACGAGCACCTTCCTTAATAACATCAAACGTAAACTATGTAAAGAAGGTTGTTTTCCCATTAGAGATTTTATCTTTTGTTAATTTTTTTGCAGCTCTTTTCCATGCATCTATAAGTCTGGTTGTCCTATTCTTGGCCATTATAATATTCAAACACTCCGTTCATCTTACTGTCTTATTATTGCCAGTAATCATGCTACCGCTGATGTTGGCAATACTTGGTGCCAGTTGGTTCTTGGCCTCTTTAGGCGTATTTGTCAGAGATGTGGCACAGACAATCGGTATTTTAATCAGTATATTAATGTTTATGTCCCCTGTTTTCTATCCTGTCAATGTTTTGCCAATAGCATTTCAAAAGATAATCATGTTGAATCCTTTAGCTTATATGATTGAAGAAGCCAGAAAAGTTGTATTTTTTGGGGTCTTACCTAATTGGGAAATGTTGATAATAAATCTTGTTGTAGGAGCCGTTATCTGCATATCAGGCTACGCATTCTTCCAGAACACCAGAAAAGGATTTGCCGATGTGCTCTGATAAAATAGCTATTTCAGTTGATAATGTTAGCAAGTGCTACCAGATATATGCGAATCCGCGCGATAGACTGAAGCAGTTTTTTGTGCCGAAAGTACAAAATCTCTTCGGGCGGGAAAGAACTAGATATTATGATGAATTTTGGGCATTGAAGGATATCAATTTCGAAATTGAACGTGGTGAGGCTGCGGGCATTATTGGTCGTAATGGTTCCGGTAAAAGCACATTATTACAGATTATCACAGGCACGCTGACACCCACTACCGGAACAGTTAAAACCAATGGCAGAATCGCGGCATTGCTGGAGTTGGGATCAGGGTTTAACCCCGAATTTACCGGCCGTGAAAATATTTATCTTAATGGTTCGGTAATTGGGCTCTCTCGCAAAGAGATCGATAATAAATTCGATGCCATAGCTGGGTTTGCGGATATCGGCGTTCATCTCGATCAGCCTGTTAAGACATATTCAAGCGGTATGATGGTTCGTTTGGCTTTTGCGGTTCAGGTTCAGCTTGAGCCAGATATATTAATTGTTGATGAAGCCCTCGCTGTGGGTGACGCTTTATTTCAAAAGCGGTGCTTTCGGCAGATTGAAAAATTGACCAGCAATGGAGTTACTCTCCTTTTCGTGTCGCATGATCAAGAGTCTGTGAGAACATTAACGAATAAATCGGTATTGCTCGATCGGGGTATCCAACGAAGAACAGGCTTATCTTCAGAAGTTTTGTTGGAATATCGCCGCTTGCTTCACGAAGAAGAGAACCAATATTATGCCAATTTAACTACCGATATTTCTGAAAGAGCTCAGCTAGAGCAGGAAACGGATGTGTCGGAAATAAACATCAAGCCAAGCGAAATCGAAAGCGATGGTTCGCCAGTAGTAGTATTAAGATCTGACAAGCTTTCATTTGGCGAAGGCGAGGCGGTAATCAATCAGGTTGAATTGTATAATGAAAGCGGAGATAGAGTTAATGTATTCAATCCTGGAGAAGTCATCACCATACGTATACACTTTCAAGTAAATCGCGATATAGATAAACTCAATGTAGGTTTGAGGATACGGAACAAAGAAGGGGTAAAGGTTTATTCTTGGGGAACTTTGAATCAGGATATGCAAAATATCAGCTCTGGTACTGATAGTGAACTGTTCTGGAAGCGTAACTTCTCTGCTGGCGTTAAAGAATTTGTTGATCTGCGTTTTGAATGTACTTTAGGCAGCAATCTTTATGAAGTGCAAGCTTCTGTGTCTTATGAAGAAACACCCGATTACTTTTCACAGAAAATATTGCATTGGCGTGATGAAGCCGCTTTCTTTCACGTGCATATATTGCGTGATAGTTACTTTTTTGGTGGCCTGACAGACCTGAAAATGAAAGCCATATGGTGAAAACATGATTGATATTGATACGATTGATAATCTGTATGGGGTTGGACACTATTTACTTATCAACTGTTCAGATAGCACTATACAATATCTAAATAGCCAAGGCTATCTTACCACATCATTACAAAGTGATGTGATTTTCGAAATCGATTGGGAAATAATAAAAAAATCGAATTTACCCTTTGATTTCATAGTGATAGATAATCTGGTTTTTAACGATCTGGATCAAATCGCTACGCTGTTTGATAACATCAAAAATATCTTCAGCGAACAGACGAGAATGGCTATTTTCTTTAATCATAATCAGGGTGCAGTATGTAAAACAGACGTCCTGGATCAGATGGTTACGGCTGGATTTCGCGAAGACATTTCATTCATTGCTGAACCAAAATATAGCCTCAATAACGATACAGGGTATTATGTTGCAATAACCTTAGAATATTATCCACTTGACACGACATTATATTTAACTGCAAATGAGTTGTATAAACAAACCGCCTTTTGTGAGAGCATTAAATATTTGCTTCGACAGAATGAAAGAGTTGCGGTGGTTGGTCTTGATGAGGGCATTGCCGATTCGATCTTGAACCGACGCACTGCCATAAGAGAATGTCATTTATTTCCGCATCTATTGCAATTTTCAGACTTTTTAACCGATGATATATCTTTAAATGGACCATTGGATGATCAGCAAGTTCATTATCCTAAATTTGATTGTATAGTAATCTATTACAGTCATGATAATGATATTAGTGAGATCATGCTTAAAATCATAGATAATATGACTCCTGGTGGCCGCCTAATTATCTCTCGGCCTACTGCCATGAGCATTTCTATTGATCCAGCTTATTTTGATTTAGAAGCAGTTTTTGGATGCTGCAATCGGTTTTCTGAATGGACTTCACTGAATGTTGAAGAAATGTTGTTAGCAAATTTAGTATCTTCAGATTATGACTTTATAACTAGTTGTTACATGAAAAATCCATTCATCGATTATGAAAATTTCAAATACAAAG
Organism: Biostraticola tofi; assembly: GCF_004343195.1. Classification (GTDB taxonomy): domain Bacteria; phylum Pseudomonadota; class Gammaproteobacteria; order Enterobacterales; family Enterobacteriaceae; genus Biostraticola; species Biostraticola tofi. Next base: position 400,283 of record NZ_SMCR01000003.1, read on the forward strand.
AAATCAATTATCAGTATAGTTACCCCCCTGAGAACCTGCTTGCCTTTGAAAGAGACTATATTAATCCTTGGATTGTTAAAGCCATGGTAGAGTTTCCATTTCGTAATAAAATTTCATCTACTTTAGAAAAGTATGCTAAATATATCCTATCAAATTATGATGCTCTTTCCCCTGATTATGGTGCAGCACTGGCAATTATAGGCTACCAAAGAATCGGTAATTCGATACAAGAGAATGAAAGTGATATATTAAATATAATCATGCGTTACTGTTCAGGAATTGTTTCGTTACCGAATGCCAGTCCTCATCAAATTCGCTGGTTGATATCTCTTTATGTTCTTAGCGCGGAATTATATAAAAGTAGAGGTCAATTTGATTTGGCTATGGCTTTATATCTCAAAGCGATTGATGTAAAGTACGAAACTTTTAGTTCAACTATAGGAACTAAGATTCTGCAGTCATATTATAACTTGGCGGTAATGTTTTACAGTAGAAAAGAATATTTAAAATCGGAAGAATCAGCAGTCAAAGGAATACTAGAAGGGTATAAAATACTTTCAGTACCTGCCTTGGAGTTATATGGCGATATAAATAAACCCCTGCAGTTCACCTTGTATATCTATCACGACATAGTAGACTGGTTGATAAAGCTAACTAACGCTAAAAACTTATTAAGTTGGAAAAGCGGTTTGCTGAAGTCCATAAACAGTAATTCATGGTCATCTGTGATAAGTGAGCGTTTAAAAATTATCAATAAAATGGATTCATTGGTCCGTGAAAAGGATAGCGCAATTAAAAGTCAAGCTGAAATCCTGGATGACAGATTTGAGGCTATCAAAACCATGGATGCAATGATCAGTGAAAAAGATCAAGTTATCGAAGCCCAAGCCGATATGCTGCAAAAGCGATTTGACATTATTAAGAATATGGACTTAATGATCAAAGAAAGAGATGAGGCAATAAAAGCCCAAGCCAATATTATCGATGAGCGCTGGCAGGCAATGAAAGCAATGGAGAAGATGATAGCGGAACGTGACAATAACATACGCAACTTGGAAAATATTATTAGTAACTCGGATATCAATAATAATCATTGAAAGGGCAACTAAAATTTTACGACCCATCATTTGATTATGTCGTTTCGCTATCCGCTGATTCTAGTTGTTACAATGACAAAATTACGCATGTATTAGGTAAATTATGGCTATAATTTCATGGTTTATACCAAGTTTGATCAAAGGCTCTGGTGGACATCGTACGATGCTACAGCATGCCGAATATCTTGAAAGCAAAGGGCATGTTTGCCATATTTATCTTGAAGACGAAACGGGCATTGGCCAGGCTGCAGATAAGATAAAATCTCTTTTTAGTTTAAGGTTTAACAACGTTTTTTATGGGTGGAATAGCGCAACACCTTCAGATATATGCATCGCGACTATTTGGTATTCTGCAGCTTTTGTAGCAGCTCTCCCTTTTGATTGTAAAAGAATCTATTTTGTCCAAGATTTTGAAGCATGGTTCAATCCCATGGGCGATGCTTATTTGATGGCTGAGAACTCCTACCAATACAATCTTACCCCCATAACCATTGGCCGCTGGTTACGACATGAACTTAAACATCGCTTTAACGTGTATGGATATCATTTCGAATTCGGGGCTAATTTAAGTATTTACCATCCTGTAGGAAACATAAAAAAAGAAAAGGCGATCTGCTTTATTCACCAACCCGATAAACCTCGCAGGTGTTCAAGACTTGGTTTAGAGGCATTGGGCATTGTTAAGCATAGATATCCTGATGTGAATATATATCTTTATGGGTCTGATGGTAAAAGCGATGCCTGGTTCGAACATACAAACTTGGGACTTATAAATCTTGAACAATGCAATGAACTCTATAATAGATGTAGAGTAGGTTTATGTATCAGTTCTTCAAATCCTTCCCGTATTCCATTTGAGATGATGGCAGCGGGCTTACCCGTTGTAGAAATATGGCGAGAAAACAACCTTTATGACTTTCCTCCTGAAGCGGTATTGCTGGCAAACCAAACGCCGGAAAGTCTCGCTGAAGCAATGATTAAAGTATTAGCTGACGAAGACCTGAATGATAAAATGTCCAACTTTGGTGCTGCGTACATGTTGGATAGGGATTTAGCGATAGAGACGCAGCAATTTTACGATTCTATTAATAAGATCATATCGGGTGAGTCAACTCCAACCCATGATATATCCAGAATGTATAATATTCGACCAATAAAAGTTCCAGCGACACGACATGATGGTATGGCGGCATTCAATAGGGTTAAGCCCTCTTTGTTGCGTCGGGTAGCAATGCTCCTTCCGCCTTCATTAAATGGACCATTACGAAAAATCTATCGCTTCATTAAGAAGTAAACGGTACTGATAATGTATAAACTTAAAACTGTAGACGTATGGGACACACTTCTAAGAAGAAAATGTCATCCAGATTTCATAAAGCTTGCTACTGCGAGATATTTTTACTACAAATATTTCAAGTTACATAAAATTACGGACCAGCGTGAGTTATTCAGCTCGAGAGTGTCAATCGAACAGCAACTGGGTGCTCAACATGTGCTGGCTGGGTTTGATGATGAATACCTATTTGAGAATGTATTATTCCAATGGGTAGAAAAATATTTACCTGGCCATGCTCATGAGACCGTACAGCAAATCTCTCATGAGCTTTGTGAGTTTGAATTTTCGCTGGAAATGTCGCTGACCGATGCAGATGAAAATATAAAGGACGTTCTAGCTGCTTATCCTGCAAAAGCAACAATATTTTTGTCAGATTTTTATATGGGAAAAGAAAGATTAGCTAAATTGCTTGAAAAAAACGGGTTTTCATCAATTTTGCAAGGAGGTTATTCTTCTGCTGATATCAAATTGAATAAAAGATCTGGCAAGCTCTTCGAGTACATTCATGAGCAACTTGGAGTTGCTTATGAGGATTGGATTCATTTTGGTGATAATGAATGGTCTGACTGTATCAAACCTGCTGAACTGGGTATCAAGTCTGTACGTTTTCTCCCTGAATATGGGCATAATAAAAGGCTGGAAACTGAGCATGTTTTTTCAGATTCTAATAAATTATTTGCCAAAATATTGAGCGGTGCAGACCAGTCTTTAAAATCCGTCGGTTCTGATGACAAAATTTTCAGTCTAGGGGTGCGTTCTTCACCATTCATCGTAGGTTATAGCCTGTTTATCCTTGAAAAAGCTATAGAATCCGACTCGCGTAAAATATACTTTTTTACCCGTGAAGGAGAGTTTTTTTGTGAGGCTTTTTCAGCAATAATTGACTCCTTAAAAAGTGAAATGCCTGATATTGAATTCCCCGAGTATCAAATTTTGGAAGTGAGTCGTATTGCGACATTTTGCGCGTCATTACAAGACGTTTCAACCGATGAAATGATGAGGCTCTGGAATCTTTATAGCTCTCAGTCTTTGAATGCGCTGTTTAAAACGCTAGATGTAGAACAACATAAATATTCTGTATTTGCCAACAAGCATCACATTCCTCTCGAGGAAGTTATACGTTACCCATGGCAGGATAGCCGCATTATTTCTTTATTTGCCGATGAAGATTTCAAAAAATCTTTGTTAGAAGACATTGAGATAAAAAGAAGCCTGCTGTTGGGCTATTTTATGTCAAAAGGGCTCACAAACCAGCAGGAGAATATTTGTGTCGTTGACGTCGGTTGGCGTGGGACAATACAGGATAATATCGCATTAATATTACCCAAAGTGAATTTTACCGGCGTCTATCTTGGGTTGGCTAAGTACTTAAATCCACAGCCAGGCAACAGCAAAAAATATGCCTATGGCCCTGATCTCAATCTTTCAGACGAATTGCCTTTCTTCCTTGATTCTGTTGCTCCGATAGAAATGATAACAAATTCACCTGCAGGCAGCGTAGTGGGCTATGAAATTGTCAATGGCTCTTACTGCGCTATACGTAAAATTGATGAAGCTGAAAATAAAGCGTGGTACGACTTTACCGCAAAACTACAGAAGGGTGTACTAGCGTCTCTGAATAGTTGGGCTGATTACCTTATCTCACACTCACTTACCAGTCACGATCTCAGACCTCTATCAATGAAGATCTGGGGCGATTTTATTCAGGGAAGCAGTCAAGAACTTAATTCTACCTTTGATTCATTGAACCATAATGAAACGTTCGGGCTGGGTGATTATGTCGCAAAAAGTCATACTCCTACCGTTTCTGATATTTTGAGTTCAACTTACAACTGGCGCAAACGCGCGCAATTGATTGATTTCATTGTGGCTAACCAATGGAGCGAGGGTATCAGGAAACGTAAGGAGCTTTCATTTGTTCGTAAGCACCTGTTAGCCTTTGTTATTGATTTAGCAATATTTTATAAACGCCGATTTCATCGACGTCGCTAATGATAAAAGCCAATCTCGCGCATAATTACACGTTATCAAGGATTGACCTGATGTCATCCCCTTTGTACATGTAACGAGGTATAGGCGGGGTTATTGTTGCCAGTTACAGGACGAGTGATATAGACCTGCTGAATACGGCAATTATACGGTTATTGAGACGGTGCATCAGGGCCGGATATTTCTACCCGAGATGATTCTGAGGCCGCCGTCAGCCAGCCCTTGTCCGACAGAATATGCGTAATCTATACCGGGAGCCCTTGCGGCTCCTTTTTTTTGCCTGTCGGGGGTAAATGTCTCTGTTTAAATTTCGAGCTCTGCTTATAATGATAACAACAAGTAATATCTTGTACCGGGTATGATTATTAACTTACAGTAATCGACCATAACTGCCGGGCTCCTCCGAAGCCTATCGCCTGCTGTCGCAAACCCGCCGTTTCAATTCGGTGGCGGTAGTTGAGGCTCGGGGAATCGTCAGGTCGACTTTTCCGCAGTCCTTCCCTGGGGTCGGCACACATCTGAACACTGAAGGCGCGATTACCGCGCTGAAATCGAGGCAGTTCTTGATCTCGGAACCCGTTGTTTCGGCGTCGGCAGTCTGTTGGCCGGTTATGCCCAAGTGCCGTCCTCACAGTGGAAGGTGGTGACGATAAGGATCACCTATAATACGCTGCTGTCGCTCAAGGGCCTGATGCTCAGCGTACTCTATAAAACGGCTCCTTTAACCCGGGTTACCCTGTTGTCGATCTGGCTGTTATGTCGCCTGATATCCAAGCCGTTATGGCATTTGGCACAGCGCGCCAACGACAGGGATCACCCGCTGGTATTTGAAAAAATCAAACGTATTTCCTCCTGGTACTTCGAAGCCGCACAGCTAAAAAAGGCCATGCCGGTAGGGATCAGCCTGTTGCATAAGAAGATTACCCATCTTAAATCCGAGGTACAGACCGACCCGATGACCGGCTTATATAACCGTTGTGGGCTGAAGCTGGCGGTAGCAGCGCTGCGTGAAGCCCAGCAGCCTTTTGCGATTATCGCCATGGATATCGATCATTTCATAAAGATTAATGATACCTGGGGTCATGATATGGGCGATGAAGTTATCAAACGGCTAGGGCAACTGATCCAGTCCTGCTCTCGGGAAAGCGATATTAGCTGTCGGAGTGGGGGGGAAGAGTTTTTGCTGTTGCTGCCCGCGGCCGATCGCGTAGCCTTCCTCGCTATCGCCGAACGGCTTCGCACTCAGGCCGCGGCCGAACATGTCTCTGGCATCAAGGACATTACCCTGTCCTTGGGGATCGCATTTTATCACCCCAGGCAGGACAAGTCGGAGAACGTCTTCAAACTTGCTGACAAGGCGCTGTACCTGGCCAAGTATGGCGGGCGCAACCGCACCGTAATGCTGGAACAGTGATTACCTCGGCCGCACTTATCAGAATAATGAGAAGAGTAATACGACCGGCAGACTCATGGGCCAGGTCAGGCCGATTATTTTTGCCGTGAACAACTTTACTTTTATTGAGGGGTCATGGCTCAGCAGGTAGGTTACGATCGTGGCAACCACCAAACCAATGAGATAAATACGTTCAATCACTTCCCACGCTGACGACATCTTGCTTACATATTCCTTAACGGTGTTTAACAGCGCGGATTCTAGAGGTTCAACATGCTATATGCAATTATTTATCACTACATCTACAGCTGAATGACGTTATCAATACAATTGGGTCACTTTTGCGGGGCAATGATGATGAGCTACACGCTTTATGGCTATAGAGGTTCAGGATCTGCGGCGGTCGAAATGGCGCTGAACGCGGCCGGTCTGGCGTATACTGTTGTTGAAACCGCCAGTTGGGCTACAGACAGTGACCGGGTGGCGCTTAAACAGGTCAATCCACTGCAGCAGATCCCGACGCTGGTGTTTCCTGACGGCGCGGTGATGACGGAAAGCGCGGCCATGCTTATCCATCTGGGGCTCTGTCATACCGAATCAGGCATTGTTCCTGTTGAGCCCGCTCGTCGCGCTCAAGTACTGCGGGGATTAGTCTTTCTGGCTGCCAATTGTTACAGCGCCGTCGGCATCATCGATTATCCAGAGCGTTGGCTGACGGCAGATGATGATGCCCTTAAGCGTCTGAAAGAGGGAACCACCGGGCGTCTGCATTATCATTGGCAGATGTTTGCCGATACCTTCTCCGGCTGGCCTTTTCTGACCGGCGACCAACCCGGCGCCCTGGATTTCCTGGCGGTAGTGGTATCGCGTTGGTCAGGCACCCGCGCCTTCCTGGCTGAAAAACGGCCGCAATTCAGTCAATTACTGCAGCGAATTGCACAACATCCACGAGCGGCCAGCGTGCTGGCACGGCATGAAATGTGTTAACCCACGGCCTGCTCGGATGCGAGTAGCGCCCCCTCATCCATAACGTTGTTGATGGGACCGCTTGCGACGCAGGTAGTCTTCATCGGCGCGGATTCGGTCCCAGTATCGCTTGAAGATGTCGGCCGCTGCGGCTTTTTTCTGGTCCAGCTTGAAGGGCAGCAGATTGCGCTGCGCATCATACTTTCGACCCCCCGGATGATTAGCATAACGCCTGGCCCGGGTATAGCCCATCTGGATAAATTTGCGCGCCATATCCATGCCGACAAAATCATCCTGGCGGCGATATGCCTCGAACAGCGCATAAATTTGCTCGGCGGAATGACGTGCGCTTTCGACATCCTTGAAGCGCCAGTGCGGCAGGATTTCACGCTTGTAAGGCTGCACCAGCAGCACGCCCTGCTCGCCGCGGCCGACCTGGTACCATTCCGGGTGGGTACGAAAATCAATATTGTCAAAATCCTGCTGATAATTAAAAGGACGCATAGACCTCCTAAGAGCCGCCGGGATTGAGGCGTTAAGCGAGCCGTCGATACTGAAGCCAGCGCTGTTAATCTTCACGCTACTTTCGCATGAAAACAGCATGATCCTGCACATTGGGTGCAACTTCGTGTTTGTTCCTTACACTGCATTATAAATCCACTGCACTAATCCAGATCATTGTTTCTCGATTAAAAGGTCATTATGATGCGTCGCTGGCCACCGTCGGATGATAAAAACACCCTGCGATGGACGGTAATTTAAGGAACAGTTGTTCCGTTTTTTTTGACCTTTGTCTCTGAGGATATATGCATACCAATACGTTGGCGAACCCCGGCCCGCTGGGATTGTTGGGCTTTGGGATGACCACAGTCCTGCTTAATCTGCATAACGCAGGCTTTTTCCCTCTTACTTCAATCATTATCAGTATGGGCATTTTTTATGGTGGTATCGCACAGATTATCGCTGGCCTGATGGAATACAAACACGGCAATACTTTTGGTATGACCGCCTTTACTTCCTATGGCGCTTTTTGGCTGAGTCTGGTGGGAATTTTACTGCTGCCGCGTATGGGCCTGGCTGAACCCAGCGACCCGGTGTTCCTGGGTGTCTTCCTGGCGCTTTGGGGCATATTCACGCTGTTCATGTTTTTAGCCACTCTGCGCGCTAATCGCATGCTGCAATTTGTTTTTGCCAGCCTGACGGTGCTGTTTGCGCTGCTGGCTGTCGGTAATATTGCGGGTAATAGCGGAATTATCGTTATTGCTGGTTATGTGGGGCTGGTCTGCGGTTTCAGCGCCATTTACCTGGCGGTCGCTCAGGTTATCAATGAAAACCTGGGTCGCGTGGTACTGCCAATCGGCGCACGCTGAAACAGGTCATAATCAAAAACGCACCCAGGGCGCTCAGTCGGCACAGGCCGATGTCCACCCTGGGTGCGTTATCGTTATCCGCCGGTCAGAAATGGGTATTCAGGCTCAGATAAAAAGTACGCCCCGCTTCATTATAGGTCGCCGCTCCGGCGCCGTTCATCACTGAACCGGTTGCAGCATTGCCGGTGGTCTGAGCGTTGCCCGCGCGGTATTGACGCTTGTCAAACAGGTTATCGATGCCGACGGTGACGCTGGCAGATTTGTTGACGTCATAAGTCCCGCTTAGACCGACGATCGCATAAGGACTGACTTCATGCCTTTCAGTCCCGGTAACGGCATCCCCCTTGTAGTTATATTTTTTCGGCTTCTGCCGGCCATACCAGGTCAGCGTAGATTGCAGCGACAATGCGTCCATCGCTTGCCAACTGAGCGTTGAATTGACGGTATATTCCGGTATGACCGACAGATAATCGCCGGTGGTTTTGTTCTTGGTTTCGAACATGTAAGTGAAATTATTATTCCATGAAATACGATCGGTGACCGGCACATTCAAGGTGCCCTCCAGCCCCTGAATTACCGCCTTGGGCACATTTTCCCAGCGGTATACATCGGTGGCGCCGGTGCTGGATACGCCGTGCGGCGTATAGCCAGCTTCAATTTTATCGCGGTAATCGTTGTGGAAATAGGTTACCCCAGCCTGATAACCATTGCGGTGAAACTCCAGGCCAATCTCTTTGTTGATACTGGTTTCAGCCTTGAGATCATCATTGCCTATCAGGTAACAGCCGCCGGTGCTGGCTGCACAGCCCTGGCCACGGCTGTAAAGCACATAGTTCGGGTTGGTCTGGTAAAGATTAGGCGCTTTATAGGCGCGGGCTATGCCCATTTTGAGGGTGAAATCATCGCCTAATTCCTGGGATAGGTTAAGCGATGGGCTCCAGTTGGTTCCTGATACCGAGTGATGATCGAAACGCAGCCCCGGCACCAGCATGGTGGTATCGGTCAGTTCCAGATTATCCTCAGCGAACAGAGAAAATATTCGGGCTGATGCGTATGGACTGCGATGGGTGCTGTCCACGCCCTCGATGTCGCCACCCTGCATTGCCTGAGTATTGGACGCCAGGTCCTTCATTTTTTGCTCATTCCACTCAGCGCCAAAGGTGGCGGTCTGCTGCACGCCAAGCTCAAACGGTACGCTGAGTTCGCTATGGCCCAGCAGACTACCCAGATCAATGGAAGAAAATCTGTTTTCTGAAAAAATGCCTTCAGTACCGCCTGCCAGGCCTTCGTTCATACGGTTGTTGCGGGTACGCTCGTACTGCACATAGTTTAGGGTGCTGATGCCATTATCCCAGGCGCCACGCCAGGTCAGAGCATGAGTCTGGCGATAGAGGCGGTTGGTCTCTTCGCCATAGTTGTTTTTGACCAGCGCATTGGTATTGGTGTTCTGAGTATCCCCGGCATACAAGTTCCCCTGCCGGCTGTAGGTGGTTTCAACATCCAGTGTCTGCTGGGGAGCGAATTCCCAGCTCAGCAGGGCATCGATATTTTTATCCACCACGCCTTCGCGCCCGGCGGGCAGGGTATCGGCATAGGTGCCGGTGCGTAATGACTGGTGACCCTGGTTAATATCCTGGGCATCGGCCTGGGTTTTGCTCAGGCCGCCGGATAACCTGAAGCTGAATGCATCGCCCAGCGGACCGGACAGAGAGAAGTCGGTACGCTTGGTCGAACCCTCTTTTTTATGCTCAGGGGCATTCAGGTAAGTATTCCATGAGCCGTGCCAGTCGCCGGTATCGCGCTTGGTGATAATATTGACGACCCCACCGGCGGCGCCGTTGCCATAGCGCGCCGCTGCCGGTCCGCGCAGCACTTCGATACGCTCTATCATCTCGGGCGGTACCCAGGAGGTGTCGCCTCGGGTATCGCGCTCGCCGCGCCAGCCTTGCCGCACCGAGTTTCGGCTACTGACCGGCAGGCCATCTATTAAAATCAATGTATTTTCCGGTCCCATACCGCGGATATCTATCTGGCGGTTATTGCCGCGCTGGCCGCTGGTCGAGTTGCCGGTCAGGTTGACGCCTGGCATGGTGCGGATAATTTCTGAAACGTCACGGGCCGGGGGCCGTTTACGGATTTCATCGGCGCTGATGGTGGATACCCCGGGGGCCTGGAGATTTTGCTGGGCAGCGGTTACCACCAGCGTTTCGCCATCACCGTTGCCAGCGGCAGCATCAGGCGCAGTGGTTGAATCAGCCGATGCGGGGGCCGATGCGGGGGCCGATGTTTTTTCCGAGCTGTTCAGGGGGGGCGCGGCGACGGCCGCACTGCCGCCCAAAGCAAACAGAATCCCTAAAGCGCAACGTGATACAGGGGTATTCATGCCATTCATTCTCCATTGTTTCTGTGCATAGCAAGGCCGCCTAAGCGGCAAATAAAAAAGGCGGCGCAAAATTTTTTATACCATATTGTAAATAGGAATAATTATCAATGGCATTATCCTTTGCAGAGTCAATTAAAATGGGTGGACGCAGACAAGGGGTTAAATAAGGAAGGTAATTGTTAAATATAAAGAAAAATAATGAGGTACTTTATAGTTTATGTGAAACTGCACGGCGCTGAATGGACTAAAGTAAACGGGGCGGACTGCAGTCCGGCGAGCGAGCCTGTAACGGGTGCGATAGCTTATTACCGCAACATCATCGCCTAATACATGTGCCAGGACCGCCGGCAGAATACTGACGGTCCCGGGTCGTTTTAGGCCAGGCCTACAGCGGGCCGCCGCGATCCTGAACATCCTTTATCAGCCGTTTGATCACCTCGGATGATTGGCGCAGGCCGTCATGCTGGAACTCATTGGTCACCCAGGCATTAAGATTACCGACGCGAGCGGCGGTAGCAAGCGACAGTCCGGCATCGACGAACATATCGTCATGATAGATAACCGCTGCTACCGGCACCGGGTTGTCAGCCAATCGCCGGTTGTCATAAAGGGGCGCAAAATCGGCGCGCTGCGACAGCGCTAGCGCTCCGGCACGAAACGGACGCAGAGAACGAATTTCATCAAACATCCATGGATAAATCATTTCCCCGGTAAACAGCAATGGCCGGGCCTGTGTGTCAAATGCCGGGAAGTCGCTGCGTATCCGCTCGGCCGAGCCGTCGGCTGCTTTGTCGCCTTGAGCGTAGAGAACCTCTTGCAGCACGGCATACAGCGGATTGCTGTCGTAGGAAGTCAGCGTCATCATCTGGGCGAGGAAATGATCAGACAACCGGCTTTGTGCGCTATCACTAAAGGCTTCATCGACCAGCCAGTGAACATTCTCAAAACCTGGGGCCATACCGAAATCATTGCCCAGCGTCTGGAAACGCCTGACGCTCAACCGATCGCCGTCCGGCAGCCGGACGTCATGGCTGTCTAGATAATCGGCAATGGCGGCAATCTTGGCGCGGTCATCAGGATACCGTCGGTAGTATTGGGCGTTTTTTTCCATCACCCGCGGATAGGTGCGTCGGTAAACGTCGTCAGCACTGGCATCAAGACCGGAAAGCCCGCCGGTAACATAGCAGGCCGACAGCCCTTGTGGTGCTTGGGACAAATAGGTCAGGGTAAGAAACCCGCCGTAACTTTGCCCCAGAGTCTGCCAGCGCATATCACCGAACAGGGTTTTTCTGACGGCTTCACAGTCGCGGACGATGCTGTCGGCGCGAAACAGGGAGAGATAATCGGCCGCAGGCTGGTCCTCCAGCGCTGCAATGGCTGCGCCTTCCACCGGGCTGCTGCGCCCGGTGCCGCGCTGATCGAGCAGTATCACCCGATGCGTCTTCAGCACCTCGGCCAGCCAGACCGGTCCGCCCCCCACCGGTCGTGGTCCTTTGCCGCCAGGTCCGCCCTGGAGAAAAGCCATTATTGGCAGCGAGGCCTGCTTTTTCGTCGGGCTTACCACTTCGCGGGCGAAAATATCCAGGGTCCTGCCATCTTCGGGACTGGACCAATCAAGCGGAACGGTAAAACGATGATCGCGGATATGCATAGCCGGAAGGGTATATTCAGAAAGCAGCATTAATGCTCCTCAAGCGTGTCTGGCGCAGTATGCCGATAAGGCAGGGTGCCATGATTGTATTTACGATTGCCACAGGGGCATTCAGTCAAGGCGAGGGACCTCCCTTTGGAAGCCCATGCCGATAATACGTCCGGCCAGCAACGGCAACCAGGGTCGTCGTCGCAGCCAGCGGGCCAACGCAGGGGGGTGGCGCACAGGTGCATCAGCAGGTCGGTCGCCTTTGCGGGTCATCATAAGCTGGATCTTTTGTAATGCCCAGGTCGGAAACCGGCGACGGCGCTGTACCCGGCTGAGCTGGCGCAGGCTGACGGACCCGTTTCTCAGCGGCGCTACCAGCAGATTAGCCGCCGCCACCGCATCCTGGATGGCAAGGTTAACCCCGACGCCACCGATAGGCGACATGGCATGAGCGGCATCTCCAATACACAGTAGCCCGGGGGCGGCCCATTGTTCAAGGCGGTCAATGCGAATATCCAGCAGCTTAACCTGTTCCCAGTGAGTAATCTCCTGCTCAAATCGTTCCAGGCTGAAGGGGGAAACGGCCGCGATGTCGGCCAGCAAATGGCCGAGTGGCCGCTGGCGCAGTGCCGGATAGCTGCCTTTGGCAATGCTTACGCCGCACTGCCAATAGTCCCCGCGATCCAGCAGGATGAAATTATTGCTGGGTCCGCCATGCCCACTGGCCCTGGCTTGATCTTCACTACGACGTGGCAGCTTAAGCCATAATACATCTCTTGGGGCGCCGAATTCACGCCGGGGCAGGGCGGCCAGCTCACGCACCACTGACTGTCGACCATCGGCGCCGACCACCAGACGGGCGTGGATAATGCGCTCTACGCCATCAGGCCCATGGCAGGCGACGCCTGTCACCCGGCCATTAGTTTTCAGCAAGGCGCTGACTCGGGTCTGCTTATGCAGGGCAAACGACGGCAGAGTTGATGCTTTATTAGCCAGAAAGTTCAGAAAGTCCCACTGGGGCATAAATGCCATGAATTTGCACCGGGTCGGTAATCGGGTGAAATCCGCCAGGGTGGTGGTGCGACCATTCTTTTCACTCTCCAGCCTTTCAACTCGCTGATGGGGTAGGGTAAGGAATTCATCCAGCAGCCCGAGATGATGCATGATCTCAAGCGTAGAAGGATGGATGGTATCACCGCGGAAATCACGAAGAAAATCAGCATGTTTTTCCAGTACCGTGACGTTGATGCCGGCACGCGCCAGCAGGTAGCCCAGCATCAGTCCGGCCGGTCCGCCGCCGACAATACAGCAGGTGGTATGGTTTTCAGGTGTTTGCAGCACATCGGTCATGGCAGATTCAGCCCGGAATAAAGATGATATTCATCATAGTCTTTAAACCGCTGTCCTGTAAGCGCCCGGCTGATGATTAATAAAGCGTCACTCTTAGTCTTGGCCCGTTTCAACGCCCATCGGCCGCGACGTCCGGCCGATGGGCGCAGCTGAATCACACCGCCGGTTTACTTACCCTGTTTATCATCCAGCTGCGGCAGGCCGGTTTCGTCCGGCGCAGACAGTAGGCCAGTACTGATATAATTGATGAGCTTTTCTCGGGTATCGGTTATATCCAGATTGCGCATCGTCAACTGGCCGATACGGTCCTCTGGAGAGAAGGTGGACTCGCCCTTTTCCATGGTTAGGCGTTCGGCCATATAGGTCAGATTATCCGATACGGTATTCAAAATGGAGTAGTCATTGCCACGGCGCAGTTCCAGCGTCACTTCACCGGTGACGGCGCTGGCTACCCAGCGCTGCAGAGAATCACGCAGCATTAGCGCCTGCGGATCAAACCAGCGGCCCTGGTACAGCAGGCGGCCCAGCTGACGCCCGCTGGCATGATACTGCTCTATGGTGTCTTCGTTATGGATGCCGGTGACCAGTCGCTCGTAGGCGATATGCAGCAGTGCCATGCCCGGAGCCTCATAGATGCCGCGGCTCTTGGCCTCGATGATGCGGTTTTCGATTTGATCGCTCATGCCAAGACCGTGCCGGCCGCCGACTCGGTTGGCTTCCAGCATCAGCTCTACCTGGTCTGTAAACGTCACGCCATTGATCGCGACCGGCAGGCCACGCTCGAAACGCACGGTCACTTCCTCGGCCGGCACCTTGACAGACTCGTCCCAGAATTTGACCCCCATAATCGGATTGACGATTTTAACGCTGGAATTAAGGTATTCCAGCTCCTTGGCTTCATGGGTGGCGCCAAGAATATTGGAGTCAGTCGAATAGGCCTTTTCAGCCGACATTTTGTAGGCAAAACCGGCTTCGTTCATAAATACCGACATCTCATGACGGCCGCCCAGCTCATCGATAAAGTCAGTATCCAGCCAGGGCTTGTAAATCTTGAGCTCAGCGTTGGTCAGCAAGCCATAGCGATAGAAGCGCTCAATATCATTGCCCTTGTAGGTGCTGCCGTCACCCCAGATATTGACGCCGTCTTCTTTCATTGCGGCGACCAGCATGGTGCCGGTTACCGCACGGCCCAGCGGGGTGGTGTTGAAATAGGTCACGCCGGCGGTGGTGTTATGGAATGCGCCGCACTGCAGCGCAGCCAGGCCTTCGGCGACCAGCTGCTTGCGGCAGTCAATCAGGCGCGCTTTCTCGGCACCGTACTCCATCGCATGACGCGGGATGGCATCATAGTCGTCCTCATCCGGCTGACCGAGGTTTGCAGTGTAGGCATAAGGAACCGCGCCTTTTTTACGCATCCACAACAGCGCAGCGCTGGTATCCAGCCCCCCTGAGAAAGCAATGCCGACGCGTTGATTAACCGGTAGGTGCCTGAGAATTGTTTCCATTGATGTACGCCCTTTAAAATACCCTGCGAAAGAATTGATTGCCCACCTAAGTGATAACTCAATTTAACAGTGGCAGTCAAAGCTCTTTGCCTTGAAAATGCGGGATTTTCCGCAATTTAGCCTCTGCCGTTTGCGTCGTTCCTTGGCGGCAGGACCACCCTGACGCTAGTGTAAGAAACTCTGCCGCAAATGCCAATGCATATTTTTGCGATTTTTATGAATTTATATTCGAAATTGACGAGGGTGGCGTGCGCAATTGTTAATGTGACAGTTTGAGCTATATCGATTCAGCTACATCGCCGGCACAGTGTTGCCCGGCGATAGCTTAAGGCAGTTATTCATTCAACAAGCGATACTTCTTTCGGTGCTTCATCTCACTGAAGCGGTTGGGTAAGCGGTGCCTGCTTTTGGTGCGCTGGTGCATCAACAATGAAAAGATCATCAGGGCGATGAGTGAAAGTAGTCCGACAACTGAAAGGATTGTTTGCATAGTAAGATTTCCGGTGATGTCTGAGGGTGGTCCAGGCCTGTTATTTTTGTTTTTGGCGTTGCATCCCGCTGCAAGGGCAGGCAATGCCGCTTGAGCTTGAAGCATACAAGCTCAATATCGGAATGATTCTAGGCATGAGAAAGGGGGTAACGCATACCCTGTTCAGGGTATTCGCTATCTATTGGACAGCGCAGCAGGCGTTATAGGAAACAACAGCTCAACCTGGGTACCGCTTGCGCCACCGTTTATCGCTAACGCCGCGCCTATTTTTTCTGCTCGGGTCCGCATGCCATTTAATCCGCGCGAGCCAGGATGGCTGTCGGCCGGTATCAACCCGTTGCCGTCATCGCTGATAACAATGCGGATATATCTGCCGGCCGGTATTACCGTCAGCGTTATGCAGGAGGACTGTGCATGCTGGATAACATTATTGACCGCTTCCTGGACAATGCGCAGGATAGACAGGGCCGCGTCGGGCGTCAGATCGGGCAGCAGCGGTAAAGGGGTTACACGCCACTCAAGGCGAATACCGAGTGCTTGCAGTCTGGGTTCAAGGCGAAAACGCAGGTTGCCCAGCAGCGGCAACAAGTCCTGCTCGGTCAAATCCAGCGAGTCGATTATGAGCCGCAGATCCTGCAGCGATTCTTCAATATAGCGCGCCAGTTGTTCCCGACTGCTGTCCTGCCGACGGGCAAGGCGCAAGGCGGTTATCAAATGCGCGCCCATGCCGTCATGCATATCCTGCAATATCCGTGAGCGTTCTGTAATGATCGCCGCCCGCTGCTGACGCCGGTTCTCATCATGATCGGCAATAAAACGCTCGGCAAGCCGATAAATCAATACCAGGCTGAAGGGCAGGGCGCCAATAAAACTCAATCTGTAGCTATCCCACTGCAGCCAGTCCATCATGACAAGATTAGACTGGGCAATTGATAGATTCCAGATAAAAGCCGTTGCTGCCAGCAGCCATAACTTGGCCGATCCGAGCCGAAAGCCTTGGTAACACATCTGACCGATGACCAGCATCCGCAGCCCGATATGCGGCCAGGTGAGCAGCCACAGGCGATCGCTGGCCTCACCTCGGGCGATATAGATTAAGGTTATCAGTAGAATAACAGCCGATGTGGCGTGCAGCAGCGGTTCGAACCAGCGCCATTTGCCGGCTGCCAGCCGCCATCCTGCCAGAGACAGCACCCAGAACAGCAAGGTGGTGGCGATTATCCTCAGCCCCTGGCTGGTGCCGACGCCGACCGCCATCGTCGACAGATAGCTCATCAATCCCAGCAGTGACAGCAGCAGCGCCAGCTGCAAGATAAACAGCCGACGCTGTCGCCAGGTATATGCCAGCAGAAAAAAAACCGACCCGGTCATCAGCAGCAGAATCACATAGGGGCTGATGACCTGAATCAGATATCGGCCGAACCAGATGTCATGCAGTGTCTCTGCTTCGCCCAGCGATAGCGCCGATATGCCGCTGCTGACCGCGCTGTTTCCCTGTACGCGAATCGCCAGTTCATTCACGCCAGCATGAAATAACCCGCTGGGAAGCACCACATACAGCGGCTCATCGCTCATCGGCCGGCCCCGCGCGCCATCGCCAAAGCGAACGCCTGGCGTAAGCAGGGAACCATTCAGCCATAGTTCACCGGCCACCGACAGATGTGGTAGATATACCGCCAGCGGACGATCAGGCACACTATCCAGAGTGAACGGCAGCCGATACCAGGCAAAGCCGTTCAGCGCTGGAGTGCGCAGTCGCCAATTATCCGGCAGCTTTACCGATTCACCGATGTCATCGGGTGGCGTAGCCGAGTCGCTGACAATAAAACGGGCGGATTCCAGGCGTAGAGTTTCCGGCAAGCTGGTCGCCGCCCAGGATGCAATCCCCCAGAACAGCAGGGTCAAAAACAGCGCAATCAGCAGCCGTTTACCACGACTGCCGCTTTTTTTCATCAGATAAAGCCCTGGATGCGAGCCTGGATGATGGCGGCGACCCTATTGTGTACGGCCAGTTTGCTGTAGATATTTTTGATATGGGTAGCCACGGTATGGGTCGAGATGTTCATATTCTTGGCGGTTTCGCTGACACTGTACCCTTGAGATATATGACGAAGAATATCGATTTCCCTGGCGGTAAGGCTATCTATTTCGCTGCGGGGTGAGATTTTTTCACTGGGACTGAACCGTTTAAGCAAATGCCGGGCAATCTGCGGTGACAGGGGTGCGCCGCCCTGCTGCAGTAATTTGATGCCGCGGGCGAATTCGTCAATCGCGGTATCCTTGAGTAGATAGCCACGAGCTCCGGCTTCAATGGCCCTGACAACATGCGCTTCATCGCCGAAAATAGTGGCCACCAATACCGTGGTATGTGGCCGCTGCTGCTGCAGCCAGGCGATGAGCTCGACGCCGTCGCCATCAGGCAGGCCCAAATCAACCAGCGCCACATCGGGTGTTTTCTGAGCCAGCAGCAGCCGGGCCTCTGCTAGGTTAGCCGCACTGCCGCAAAGGCTTAAGTCAGGGTGCGAAGCAACCATGGACTCGAATTCCCGTCGCATAGCTTCGTCATCTTCTACCAGTAACACCTTTATAGTGCCAGTATTCATGATTGCGCTCGTTGATCAGGCATCGATCGGGGATGGCAGGTAGTTGCGAGAGTAAGTAATAATTATTCAAATTACACTACCAAAAAATAATGACAAGCGTTTGAATCATTCCGGCGGAAATTTCGTTTCAAGTATCAAAAAGTCAGCCGGACATCGGCATAGGGCGAGTGCGCCAGTGCGGGAACACTGACGCCTTGAGAGGCCTATTTTGGCTTATAACAGGGCGCTGCGTTTTGCCTGCAGCGACTGCCGGCGGCGCTTATATGAAACCTTCATCTGCACTACCAGGAAAATGATGGCCTGGATGATAACGATGCAGGGGCCGGTGGCGGCATCGATATAAAAGCTGACCAGGGTGCCGGCAATACAGGAGAATACCGATACCAGCGTGGCGACGATAAGCATCCGATCAAAGCTGCGACAAAGCTGAAAGGCGGTAATGCCGGGAGATATCAGCATGGCGATGACCAGTATCACGCCGACCGCCTGCAATGAGGCGACAATGGCCAGCGCCAGCAGGCATAGCAGGCCATAGTGCAATAGCTTGACCGACAATCCCAGCACCTTTGCCTGCGCCGGATCGAAACAGTAAAGCATCAGATCCCGGCGTTTCACCAAGATAATCACCGATACCAGCAGCGAGATGACCAGCGTCTGGGTCAGCTCCGCATGGGTAATGCCCAGCACATTGCCGAACAGGATATGGGTAAGGTGCTGATCGGAGTCGACACGCGAAAACATGACCAGCCCCAATGCAAACATGCCTGAGTAAACGATACCCATGACGGTATCTTCTTTGACCCGGCAGTTATCCTTGATATAGCCGGTGGCGGCGGCGCAAAAAATTCCTGATCCGAACGCGCCGAACATCAGCGGCACGCCGGCAAGATAGGCCAGTACAATGCCGGGCAATACGGCATGGGAGATGGCATCCCCCATCAGCGACCAGCCTTTGAGAACCAGAAAGCAGGACAGGATGGCGCAAACGATGCCGGTGGCTACCGCTGCAATCAGCGCACGTTGCATAAAGTCAAAGGCCAGGGGCTCAAGCAGATAATGGATGATATCCATCAGGCCGTACCTCCGGGCTGTTTATTGCGACGCCGGTTGGCCAAGAGCCCGTGCTTGGGTGCAAAAAAGAAAGCCAGCAGGAATACCAGGGTTTGCAGCGTAACGATGACTCCACCGGTTGCGCCATTCAGGAAGTAGCTTATCCAGGCGCCAAGCCCGCTGGTTACCGCACCAGTGATAACGGAAATCATGATAAGTCTGGGAAAGCGGTCGGTCAGCAGATAAGCGGTGGCGCCTGGGGTAATGACCATTGCTATCACCAAAATAGCGCCGACGGTCTGCAGGGCAGCGACGGTACAGGCGCTAAGTAGGGTAAAGAAAATGATTTTCAGGCGAAGTGGCGACAGGCCGATGGACGAAGCGTGTTTTTCATCGAAAAATGTCGCCAGCAAATCTTTCCAGATAACGCAAAGTACCAGGAAAGAAATACCAATAATGATTTGCACCTGGATAACGTCGGCGTCGTCGATACCCAGGATATTGCCGAACAGGATTGACTGCACATTCACCGAGGTAGGGTTAAGCGAAACAATAAGCAGCCCGACGGCAAAGAAGGTTGAGAAAACGAAGCCGATGATAGCATCTTCGCGCAGACGGGTGAAATGCCGCACCAGGGTCATGGACAATGCCGCCAGCATGCCGGTAATAAATGCGCCGGCAGCATAGGGCAGTCCCAAAGCATAAGCCCCGGCAACCCCCGGCACTACTGAATGGGACAGCGCATCGCCCATCAGCGACCAGCCTTTGAGCATCAGATAGGCCGAAAGGAAGGCGCAGACTGCGCCGACGATGGCGCTTACCCAGATGGCTTTGACCATATAGTTGTATTCAAACGGCTGCAGCAGGAGTTCAATCATGATGATAATGCTCGCCGGCGACCCGACGTACTGTGGTCGACTCCGGCTGCGGTAATGTTATGGGGCGATTATCCAGGCGGTCTGCCGCCGGCGACTGACCATTGCCGGCCGGGAGCTCGGAAAGATTGAGGTGGCGCAGCACGCCGCCAAATACCCGCTCAAGATTTTCACGAGTGAAGGTGTCGCCGGTCAGGCCGGCAGCCAGCACCGTACGATTGATCATGACCACCCGATCGCAAAACTCAGGCACGCTGCCCAGATTATGGGTCGAAACCAGCACCAGATGGCCTTCATCTCGCAGCGCGCGCAGCAGATCGATAATGGCATTCTCGGTTTGCACATCGACGCCGGTGAAAGGCTCATCCAGCAGCAACACCCGGCCCTGCTGAGCCAATGCGCGGGCCAGGAACACCCGCTTGCGCTGGCCGCCCGACAATTCACCAATCTGGCGTGCGCGCAGTTCGGTCATGCCGACACGAGCCAAGGCCGTATCGACCTGACGTCGATCCTCGGCGGAGGGGATACGCATAAAAGACATTTTGCCGTAGCGGCCCATCATTACCACATCTTCGACCAGCACCGGGAAGTTCCAATCGACTTCTTCCGACTGAGGCACGTAGGCAATCAGGTTTTTACGCAATGCCCGGGCTACCGGCAGACCGTCCAATGTGACGCTGCCGCGGGAGGGCTTCACCATACCCATGATGCTTTTGAACAAGGTGGATTTACCGCTGCCGTTGATGCCGACCAGCGCGCAGAGGGTACCGCCCTGCAGGCTGAAACTGGCGTCACTTATCGCCGTATGACCATTGTTATAGGTGACGGTAATGTTATCTACCCTGAGCTCGGGCTGGTGGCTGACTTGACTCATTTGCCGAATCCTTTGGCGATGGTATTGACGGTGGAATTAAGCAGGTCAATATAGGTCGGCACCGGGCCATTAGCGGTAGACAGGGAGTCGACATACAGTACGCCGCCGTACTTGGCGCCGGTTTCCTTGCTGACCTGGCGCGCCGGTTTATCGGAAATGGTGCTTTCGCTGAACACCACCGGTATCTGGTTGGCGCGGACGATATCAATCACCTGGCGAACCTGCTGGGGTGTACCCTGTTCATCGGCATTAATCGGCCAGAGATAAGCTTCTTTCAGGTTGTAGTCACGCGTCAGGTAGGAGAAGGCCCCTTCGCTGGTCACCAGATAACGCTGGGCAGCGGGAATCTTATCCAGACGGGCGCGCAGCGGCGCATCGATCTGGTTGATTTTCTGAATATAGGCCGCGGCGTTGCGCTGGTAGATCTCCGCATTGGCCGGATCATACGTGGCCAGGGCCGCACGGATGTTTTCCACATAGATGCGGGCATTGGCCGGCGACATCCAGGCATGCGGGTTGGGATTGCCGTTATAGGGACCTTCACGGATCGGCAACGGCGTGATGCCTTCGGTGACCACTACTGACGGGACGTCATGAACGTTTTCAAAAAAACGGCTGAACCATCTTTCCAGATTCAGGCCGTTCCACAAAATCAGGTCGGCTGACTGTGTTTTGACGATATCGCGCGGTGTTGGCTGATAATCATGAATTTCAGCCCCGGGTTTGGTGATGGACTCGACGTCCGCCGCATCACCGGCAACATTGCGGGCAATATCCTGAATGACCGTGAAAGTGGTAATGACTTTGAATTTCTTACCGCTATCGGCTCTGGCCTTCGCCTCTTCTGCCTGCAGCGCGCCGCTGAACAGGGAGATGACCATACCGATAAGCATCAGTCGTAGCGTAAAAGGGGACCGTAATAGAAATCCGGATTTTTGCAGCGATACAGGCATAGGCATATAGGTGATCCCATGTTGGCGTTAAAGAGAGATACTCAAAAAAAACGGTACTGGTGTCATTGTTGTTATTGATTTGGCGGTGGCGAGTGGGTCAGGGCGGATCATCCCGCTCGCTTAATAAACAGGTATAGCATAGGCTATAATAGATAGCAAAAGCAATTATTGAAAATTTTGTCCTGGTGCCCACTTCGTTTACAATGCACAGCCTATAAGGGTCCTACTCCAATGCCGGGTAGAGAAGAGACCGTAAATACTGAGGAAAAGCATGACCCCTGATAATCAAAAAGAACTGACCGATCCACTGACGCAACTTGTGGATGTGCAGGAACACGTTCAGGGCTTCCTGCAGGTGCGTGAAGCCCACCGTCGTGAGCTGATTGATGACTATGTCGAGCTTATTTCTGATCTGATAAGGGATTGCGGCGAGGCTCGTCAGGTCGATCTGGCGGCCCGTCTGGGCGTGTCTCAGCCTACCGTTGCAAAGATGCTGAAAAGGCTTAATTCAGCCGGCCTGGTTGAGCAATTACCCTACCGGGGGGTTTTTCTCACACCCGAAGGCGAAGCTCTGGCGGAGCAGAGCCGAGCGCGCCATCATGTCGTGGAATCTTTTCTGCTGGCGCTCGGTGTCAGCCCGGACACCGCCCGACGTGATGCCGAGGGCATAGAACATCACGTCAGTGATGAGACCTTGTCGATTTTCAAAGCGTTTACCGTGCGTAACACCATTGAAGGTTAGCGCCGCTTCATTCTGGCAGAGATACTGCGCCGCCTGTATCTCTTCCAGTAAGCGCTAATATCGTTAAGTAAGCGCTCAAACCGTTACGTTTTTACTCCTTCGACATAACCTGCCGCTTTTCTGCCGTTAGATCGTTTTTCTGTGTGCTATAACCCCCGCGATATCCGTTTGCGATAACCCACGACGATTGAAACGATAGAATTCGGGAGTGCCCTGTGTTTTTAACCCCTTTGCTTTCCGCAGTTGCGGTGATGCTAATGACGCTGTCCCTGCAGGCGATGGCGAATTCTCATGTCGGGACGGCTATCGGTCGCTTTCAGGCGGCGGATATCCCCCCCCGGCTGGATGCCGAATCCTGCAGCGGCAAGATGTACGACAATGCCCGTATCGAATGGGTCAACCCGGTGTTTCGCCCCGGACTCGCCCTGTTTGCCATCAGAAGCAGCCTGACCGGCGTCGATGCGTTCACCGTACCGCTGAGTGCGCCGGATTACCGGATTCTGCTGGCCCAGGTGGCGAAGCAAAACCAGAAAATCGATTTTTGCCTGTCATCAGTCCTCACCCTGGAATCGTACCGGTTCCGTCATTAAGAGATGGACGCCTATATGCGCTCAACTGAACCAAAAATGATCCAGTTGCCGATACATCGCCTGGCGTTTGTCGTCAGAAATGAATGAGGCCTCCAGGCTGTTGCGCAGCAGGGTGTAGCACTGCTGTTCCGTCAGATCCAGCGCATCGATCAGCGCCCGGTAATTCTGGTTGACGTGACCGCCGAAATACGCCGGATCGTCCGAATTTACCGTTACCGCAACGCCTTTTTCCAGCAGGGTTTTCAGGTTGTGGTCGGAAAGGGAATCAAAGACGCACAGCTTCAGGTTGGACAGCGGGCAGACCGTCAGCGCGATACGCGATTGGGCTAGTCGTTCAACCAGTTGAGGATCTTCCAGGCAGCGGACGCCATGATCAATACGTTCCACCCGGAGAATATCCAGCGCTTCATAAATATATGAGACCGGACCTTCTTCCCCGGCATGAGCGACCAACCGCATTTTTCTGCCGAGGGCCTGGCTGAACACCCGGGCGAATTTTGCCGGCGGATGCCCCAGCTCAGAAGAATCCAGTCCGATACCTATCAGTCGATGGGCGTACTGTTCAAAATAGGGCAGGGCCTGATTAAATGTCCGCAGCGCATCTTCTTCAGACAGATGACGCAGGAAACAGAGAATCAGACGGCTGCTGAGGCCGCGTTTTTCGCCCTCGGCCAGGCCTCGTTCGATACCGGCCAGCATGGTTTCCATACTGACGCCTCTGACGGTATGCGTCTGGGGATCAAAGAATATCTCGCTATGGATAATGCCGTTGTCCAGCGCCTGGTCTACATAGGCGCAGGTCATATCGTAGAAATCTTCTTCATGAATCAGTACACTCGCGCCGGCATAGTAGATATCCAAAAACGATTGCAGACTGGTAAAGGCATAGGCGGCTTGCAACGATTCTACCGAGGAGTAGGGCAGAGTAATGCCGTTACGTTCGGCCAGTGAAAAGATCAATTCCGGCTCAAGGGAGCCTTCAATATGGATATGCAGTTCGGCCTTGGGCGCCCGATCAACTTTTTCCTTCAGTTTCAGACGTGCGGCGGCACTGGTGGACTGTGGGGTATCGGGTGTGGTGTCAACCGGGACATTCTGGTTTGAAATCATGAAAGCGCATCCATAAAAGTCGTGCTTGTGCAGTGAGTGAGGTCCTACAGCTAGAAATCAGACGATGTTCGACCCTTTTTGTCAAGCAAGGCCGCGTGGGGCAAAGACTTTATGACGGTATTTTACGCAGATGCAACTGCGTTAAACCTAAATGGCGTCTTTTACGGCAACACTTACGCCGCAACCTGGGGAGGAACGGCGATAACACCGGCAGGAAAGTGATAATGTCGGCAGCCCGGCGCTGGCGGCATGCAACCGCTGAAGACCGGCTTGCCGCTATTACCCGCCCAGCGAGAAGCGGTGACGATACTGGGCGGGGTTAACGCCATAATGGCGCTGGAACAAGCGGCGCAGATTTTGCTCATGGCGTAGGCCCACCTGGTCGGCCACGGTTTTGATGCTGCTGCCGGTTGTCTCCAGCGCCAGCCTTGCGGCCTCGAGACGCATAAGCTCCACCGTTTTGGCAGGGGTCGTCCCCATGGTGGCGGCGTAGAGTCTGGCAAAATTGCGTGGCGACATGCAGGCGGCCTCTGCCAGCCGTTCAATCCGTAAATCATCTTCCAGATGACTGGCGATCCAGGCGTGCAGATCGGCAAACAGCCCCTGGTCAGCATACTGGGCGCTCAGCGGAGCCGAATACTGGGACTGACCGCCGGGCCGTTTCATATAGACTACCATGTCCCGGGCGCAACTGATGGCGGTCCGGTGGCCGTAATCACGTTCAATCAGCGCCAATGCCAAATCGATGCCCGCCGTGACGCCGGCGGTGGACCAGATATTGCCCTGTTCCAGGAAAATAGCGTCTGCCTCAACGCGCAGCGACGGATATCTGGCGGCCAGTTCATCAGCCCAGCGCCAGTGGGTAGTAACCCTGCAGCCCTCCATCAGACCGCTTTCAGCCAGAATAAACGCGCCGGTGCACACTGAGCAGATTCGGCCGAACTGGCCGGCGTGACGGCGAACCCAGTCGGCGATTGCCGGCTGATCGGGTGGGATGCCATTGCTACTGCCGCCCGGCAGCAGCAGGGTATCGACGTCTTCAGGGAGGCATGCCTCCAGCGCTTCACTCCATAACGTCAATCCTGCTCCGCTGATAACCGCCCCGCCGGCCACAGAGGCCACTTTGACCCGATAGGCATTGCCGGGCGGATCCTGCAAACGATTGGCTTCTTCAAATGCCTGTATCGGGCCGGTGACATCCAGCAGGTTTACCCCCGGGTAAATGACAACCAGCAGCCGATGCGGCGTCCCTTTGTGGCTACGACTCAATGGAAACCTCCGGCTTGCCCTGTTGTTTGGCGCGTTCATCCCATACCCACCACGCGGTCATCAAGGCCGCCAGTATAATCAGGGGAACAATAATGATGTTGACTGTCTGCCAGCCAAAATAGGCCAGTACCGGTCCGGCGGCAAGTGTAGCGACTGTGGTTGCGCCATAGCGAATAAATTCCGCCAGACCCTGGGTACGGGCCCGTTCGGCCGGTCGGCAGGCATTGCTGAGCAGAGTGGTTCCGCCAACGAACATGAAATTCCAGCCCACCCCGAGGAAGAACAGCGCGGCGTAAAAGGCATCCAGACTCTCAGACAGCATTGCCACCGCCACGCAGACCAGGTTCAGCAGCATGCCGGTGAATAGCATCACCGGCAGTCCTAGCCGGCTTATCAGGTAACCGGTTATCAAGGAGGGGGCATACATGCCCACCAGATGCCACTGAATGATTGATGCGCCATCGCTGACCGAATGATGACTGGCCATCGCCGCCAGCGGGGCGGCGGTCATCACGAACATCATGGTGACCGCGCCGATAATATTATTGCCTATAGACGCGATAAATACCGGCTGCCGCAGGACTTCCCGTTGCGGCCTTGCCGGTAACGCCGCGTCAGCCGGCATGGCGGCAGGTGCAGTTGCAGTCGGCGTTTGGCGGTATAACAGCAGCAGCAGGCCCGAGAGGACGCAAAGGACAAACACCATCAGATAGGCGCCGGTAAAGATACCGGTGGTAAATAGGCCTTGGCTCCATGAGGCTACTGCCGGGCCGAGGACGGCGGCAATCACCCCGCCGGTGAGCACCAGGGAAATAGCCTGACTTTTGCGGGCGGCGCTGACCGAATCGGCTGCGGCCAGTCGATAATACTGGGCAAAGGCTTGATAAATACCCACGCCGGCGGTTCCGGCACAGAACAGCCAAAAATTGCCGTAGGAGACCGCCACCGTCGAGATAAGCCCACCGGCGGCGCCGATCAACGAACCAAGGATAAATCCGCGCTGGCGGCCCAGTCGATGTATCAGTTGGGAGGCATAAAGCGTGGATACCGCGCCGGCCACGGTAATCAGGGCGAACGGCAAGGTGGCCAGGTTTTTATCAGGCGCCAGCTGATAGCCGGCCAGCGCGGTCAGCGTTAAATCGATAGAAATGGCGCAGGTAAACAGGCCCTGACATAGGGCGAGAATCAGTGCATTCCTGCCGCCGTTAGCCTGCAGATAGGTGCTGAGCCCTGAAAATGTTATCGACATTTTTAGCTAATCTCGTTGCATAGTGAACCGCTATATCATCATAACCCGGGCCAGGGATTCACTGACAACGATCCTTCAAATCCTGCCATTCAATTAATCTGGCCTGAGCTTAATCGGCGTTTATCCGGGCTTTTGCGCCGCCATTCCAGCGGCCAGATTTTGCACAGCATGCACACCACTTGGATCATTCTGCTGCATAGGTTAATAAGTTATTTACCGAAACCGGGCTATGCTGCACACCAGATGCCTCTTTGTCATGCTAAGGAGAAGTAATGAATGGCGTATGTCGGTCTGGACTCATCCCGATAATTGGTTTTATGCCGGTGCCGCCGGCGCCGGAGCCATATGATAAATTCCTGCTGGCACTGCTAAACAACGCTGTGGCTTTACACCGTCTGGAACCGGTAAAAGGTCTGGAGGGCTTTATTAAGGGTTTTAGTGATGTTCAAAAAGAGATTGGCGAGATGCTGGGTTGTGAACGTCATGTCGATATTTTACATACCCGTTTGTATAGTTTCAACGCCATGATTGAGCAGTGTTACCGGTCGTTCAGTCAGCCCGAGGGTCAAACCATTGAGCAGCGTTTCGTCGCTGCCCGGGCCCTTGGCTCGACAATCCGATCTCTGGGACCCTGGCTGGCTCACTTGCTGCAAAGACCTGAGAGCCTGTTTTGTTATCCGTTGGTATCGCCGCTTGATCTCTCATTTCGCCATGCAACGTTGGGATATGATCGCTATCTCAGTGATATTCAGCAGCAACTGGAGCATTTGCACAGCCAGTGGGCTCATCAGGGAATAGCCTGCCTGATGATGTCGCTGAAACTCAGCGAAGATTATCTTGTCACTTGTCTGTCAAAGCGTATCTGTATCCAAAATCCCTCCCCAGACCGCCCCAGTTCAACCGACACTGAAAAATTAATCAGTTTACACCTGCGGCTTTTTGAATTTACCGGCGTGATGGAAAGGCTGCTCCTGAGTTTATATTGCGGGACGCTCTATGAGGGCGAGTTTGAAACGGGATTCACAGCGATTGATGAGCAAATAACAGAGATAGAACTGCTGTTCAAATTTGATCATGAACTGCCGCTGAATTGACCGTGAGCAAAATAATGAGCTGATGTTGTGAAAAAGGCGGGCACTCCCTGCCCTGAGAATCACTTCCTGTTATTTCTGTGCACAGCTGAAATCGCCATAGCTCGGTTCTGCCAGTAGCCCCGGAATCATAAAGGTTTTGCAGGCAAATTTGCGTCCCCTGGCGGTAGTCGCATCAAATGTTACGGTACTGCCGCCCAATGCATCAGGCGTGCCTTTCTGTACATTACTCAGGGTGACTTCATCGGTGGATGCCAGGCCCAGCAAGTTGGCGGTTCCCTGATGTAATTTCAGCTGATTAGGGGTCGAACTGCAGCCCGCTAATAGCGTGACAGCCGAAAAGACCAGGCAGGCGGCAAATTTCCTGTTCATTTGAATATCCTTTTATTATTAGTTATGACTTCACTAGTGGTTGCTGTAATAAATAATCGAAACTAAATATTTTTTCAAGATATTAATATAACAAAATTTAATACTGCCAGGTCATGATTATGCTGCCTGGGCAATGCGTTATGCGCTATTAAGTCAAGAATACGGACAATGCTGGATTTTAATTCTTTTTTCGTATTAATTGATAGATTAAAGTCTTGTGATGATGGTTTTTTTATTTAAGTTAAATAAGCGTGTAGAAAACAAATAGGCTGCTCTAAAGTTCCTGTCATCAATAAAGCAACCCCACCGTGGGGGGGTAATATCTCGCCAGGCGAACTATTATTTCGCCAGGCGAACTATTATTTCGCCGGAGAGTATGATGGCAGCAAACTGCCCGGCGAATTTTGATCTGAAGCGGGAATCAATGCTTGATGATATACATTTGTCGGGCGAAGTATTCACCCGACGCAGAGGCCTTGAATCCACCGACCCAGGGTTTGACTAATTGAGGTTGTACATAGTGATAAACCGGAATGGCCGGGGCCTGCTCCGCCAGTATGGCTTCAGCCTGGTTGTAGTTTATCTCCCGTTCAGCCTGTGTTGTTGCCGTCAGAGTGCGGTTCATGGCCGCATCGTATTGCCGGTCGGAGAAGTGGGATGAATTGTTGCTGTCATGGGTCATGAAATTATTCAGAAAGGTCGACGGGCCAGCCAGTCCACCAATCCAGCCATATCGCACCAACTGGTAATCACCACTTCTTTTGGTATCAAGCATGGTTTTCCATTCCTGGTTTTTCATCTCCACCTCGACACCCAGGTTCTTCTTCCACATAGAGCTCGCGGCAATGGCTATCCGCTGGTGGTTTTCACTGGTATTGAATAATAACGTCACTTTCAGCGGGTTTTGGGGGCCAAAACCCGCCTCCGCCAACAGCTTTCTCGCCTGTTGAATGCGTTTTTCCCTGGGCCACTGACTGTAAGGGGCCGGGGTAATGTGATAGCCGGCGATATTCTGCGGCGTAAAATGCCAGGCCGCGGTCTGGCCCTGACCGACCACTTTGTCGGCGATGATATCTTTATCCAACCCCATGTTCAGCGCCCGTCGCACGCGAGCGTCATCATAAGGCGGTTTCTGGGTATTGAATTCATAGTAATAGGTCGCCAGCAGGGGAGACACCCGCACTTCGTCACCCAGCTTCTTTTTCAATTGGGCAAACTGGGTCGTGGGAATGGTGGCGGTAACATCAATCTCGCCGGCACGGTAGCGGTTAACTTCGGCAGTTTCGGCGCTTATCGGCAGATAAGTGATTTTATTGATCACCGTTTTTGCGTTATCCCAATACTGTTGGTTGCGCACGCCTACCAATTTCTCGTTAACAGACCATTCAGAAAGGGTATAGGCACCACTGCTGACCATATTTTGCGGCTGGGTCCATTTATCGCCAAATTTTTCCACGGTCTGCGGGTTAACGATAAATAACGAAGCTTGCTCTACCATCTGCAAAAACCAGGGCAGCGGCGCATTAAGGGTGACCTGTACCGTCTGGGCATCCAGTGCTTTTACCCCCAGATCCGCAACCGGCTTGGTGCCCTTGATGATGGCGTCGGCATTGAGCACGTTCATCGATTCCAGGTAGGTAGCGAAGGGAGAGGCATTCGCAGGATTAACCAGTCGCTGCCAGCTCCATACCCACTGTTCGGCGGTGATTGGCTCGCCATTGGACCATTTAATGCCCGGTCGCAAATGAAACAGGTATTCGGTCGGGGTGGGTTGTTCCCAGCGCTGGGCCAGACGGCCTTCCAGCGAACCGTCATCATTGACATGCAGCAGGGGTTCAAAAAAATCGGCCAGTATATGCATTTCCACATTGCTTTCCGCCTTAAGCGGGTCGAGAGTTGCCGGTTCGGAACCATTGGACTCGACCAGCTCCTGGCGTTCGGCAAGCACCGTACCGGCCGGAACCTCGGCTGCTACCGCGCTGTTCCAGACCGGTATTGCTGCACCGAGCAGGCATAAGACCCTTAACCTATTCTTGTGCGATACAACCTCTTGCTCTTCCATCTGCAACTCCTGTCATCGAATAAGAACCGTTTTGACGTGATTTCATTCAGTTCTTATTTTCACTACAGTAATTATTGAAGAAGGTCAAACAGGTTGTCCGTCAGGCTGCCTCCGCCAGCACAAACATGCCATAGGGATGGATTTTCAAGAATAACTGATCGCCTTCGCTGGGCTGCAGTTCAGTCGCATTGACCTGCAACAGCAAGGTCTGACCCTGCCAGTCAACCATCACTTCATACTGCGGACCCATATAGGCGACATGCCGCACCGTGCAACTCTGGCTGTCCGATCCCTGCTGGCTCAGGGTGATGGCTTCCGGCCTTACCCCGACGGTGCAGCGCTCGACACCTACGGCAAAACCGGTTGGCCTTGGCAGTCGATAGCCCAGGATATCCACGCTGTCTGGATAAATCGCTGCCGGGAAGACATTGGCGTCGCCCATGAAATTAGCCATAAAGCGCGATGCCGGACGGCGGTAGAGATCCTGCGGGGCGCCCATCTGCATTATCTGGCCTTTATTCATTACCAGTACCGTATCCGATACGGCAAAAGCTTCGCTTTGATCATGGGTTACATACAGTGAGGTGATATTGAACTGACGCTGCAGTTGGCGGATTTTTTCGCGCATACTGCGGCGCAGATTAGCATCGAGGTTGCTCAGGGGTTCATCAAACAGCAGGACCTTGGGCTTAAGTATCAGCGCCCGCGCCAGAGCGACCCGCTGCTGCTGGCCACCTGAAATCTGATCCACATAGCGATCGGCAAAGCCTTCAAGATCGACCAGCGCTAATGCCTCATTTACCCGTTGGCGAATTTCCGCCTGCGGGCGTCCCTGCATTTTCAGCCCGTAACCGATATTTTCTCCCAGCGACATATGGGGAAACAGCGCGTAGGACTGGAATACCATGCAGATATCCCGTTGCTGGATGGAGCGGTCGGTGACATCTTCGCCATCAATAAAGATACGGCCATCGCTGGGTTTTTCCAGGCCGGCGACCAATCGCAGCACAGTGGTTTTGCCGCAGCCGGAAGGCCCCAGCAGGGTAACCATATGTCCTCGGGGGATGCGCAGATCCAGGTTTTCCAATACCCTATTGGTCCCAAAGCGCTTGGCGATCCCTTTCAGTTCGACGAAGGCGGTTTCGGTGGTTGAGTCATTCATGTCTAGGTGCTCCGAAATTAGTGGCCAGTATTGGCTTTTGAGCGGGCAGTGCGCGCTTCGCCGACCAGGTAATCAAACAGGAAGATAATTGCCAGCATCACCACAATCAGGATTGATCCATACGCAATAGCCACGCCGTATTCGCCGTCCTCGACCCGGTTAAGGATATAGGCGGTCGCCACACGGGTGTCCGGCGTTACCAGAAAGACGATGGCGCTGACGGTGGTAATGGCGCGCACAAAGCTATAGACCAGCGCCGACAGAATGGCCGGGCGCAACAGCGGCAGCAGGATGTACCAGATGGTGCGCATCGAACCGGCGCGCAGGCTGAGGGAGGCTTCGTCCAGCGATTTATCCAACTGGCCCAGCCCGGCGATGCCGGCCCGGATGCCCACCGGCACATTACGCATGATCATAGAGATGATAACGATGGCGGCGGTACCGGTCAGGTACACCGGGGCGCCGTTAAACGCCAGGATATAGGATATGCCGGCCACGGTGCCCGGTACTGCGAAACACAGCATGGTGGTGAATTCCAGGGTCTTCTTGCCGCGAAACTGCTGGCGCACCACGATGTAGGCAATCAGTAGACCGAAAAAGGCGGTGATGGGCGCCGCGATGCCGGCATAGAGCAGGGTGTCCAGCAATGAAGGCCAGGCGCCGTCGCTGAATCCACGACCGAACAGATTGCTGAAATTATCCAGCGTCAGGGTATAGTCAACCCCCCAGTTGACGGTGAAACTGCCGTAAAAAATGCTGCCGTAAAGCAGGGCATTGAAACCGATCCAGACCAGCACCAGCAATGACACCATCCATACCAGTGATACTGGCAGCGGCTGAACGTCACCCCGGGAGGATTTGCCTGAAATAGTCACATAGGAGCGCTTTCCAATCCACATATACTGAATGCAGAACACCAGCAGCGAGAACACCAGCAGTATTACGCCGAGGGTACTGGCAGCCGGGTAATCCAGTTGGGCGCCGGTGATGTAAAAATATATCTGCGTTGCCAATACATCAAAATTGCCTCCCAGCACCAATGGATTACTGAAATCCGCCAGGGATTGAACGATAACAATCAGAAAGGCATTGGCCAGCGCCGGCTTGAGCAACGGCAGGAAAATACGATGAAAGGTCTGATAGCGGTTAGCGCGTAGGGTATAGGAGGCTTCTTCCAGCGACGGATGAATGGTTTTGATCGCACCGTCGAGGATCATGAAAGCCATCGGAGTGAAGGCCAGTACCTGGGCCAGCCAGATGCCGGTAAAACCGTATAGCCAGTTGGTATTGGTCAGGCCGAACACGCTGACCATCAATTCGGTAACATAGCCTGAACGGCCCATCATTAACGTGACGCCAAGACCGACGATAAAAGGCGGGGTGACTATCGGCAGAATGGAAAAAATACGACCAATCACCGCCGAACGCCGGGCAATACGGGTGGTATAAATGGCCAATACCAGTCCAAAGAAGGTGCAGCCGACCCCGACCGCCGCCGCCAGCAGGAACGAATTCCAAATCACCTGGATAATATGCGATTGGCTGAGGATCTGCATAAACTGCAGTGGCGCGAACTGGCCGCTGTCGTTGGTGAACATCGGAACAAATATCGCAATGCTGGGATAAAGAATAAACAGCCCGACCAATGAGACCACGGTGACCAACGCGCCCAGCACAAAGCGATCACCGCCCAGCCATTCAAGCTTTGCCAGTGCCTGGCTGATGATAGCACCCAGGGCGACAAAAATGCCCAGGGTGGCATAGCCCAAGCCCCGTTCCGCCAGGGTAGCGCTGACCAGCATAAACAGCGCACAAAATACCGCCCAGCCGGCATCAAACAGATGCCGGCGACGCGACGGGACGTTGCCGCCGGCAAATCTCGGTAGCAGCGCCATAGGTAATACCAGCCACAGCAGGCTGATATTCAGCCCTGACCAGCCGTATGCGGCCAGTATTTCCTCAGCGGAGGAATCAACCAGGCCATAATCCAGGCTCCAGGCCGGCAGCAGGGCGAACGAAACCACTATCAAACCTAGCCAGGCGAATACGGCATCCCGACCCTTGCGAGAACGTAGGGTTAAGGTGTCAGACATGGGAAAACCCTCAATATGAAAAATAACAGACGACGCAAAAAGCCCGGTATTGAAACCGGGCCAGGCAAGCATTACTTGCTCATTTTGACTTCATTGACCCAGCGGGTGATCAACTGTTTGCGCGTATCCGCAGCCCCGTATTTATCCATGTCATAATTAATAAGTTTAAGATCGCTCATCTTCAGCGAATTGGGTGAGGTGTCGGCCTGGGTATTGGTCAGGATTTGGTAAGATTGTCCCTTTTTCCATGACAGCTCCTGCGCCTCTTTGGATAAAGCCCAGTCAACAAACAACTTGGCATTATCCAGGTTGCGTGCTCCTTTCAGGATACTGATGCCGCCCACTTCATAGCCTGAGCCTTCACAGGGTGAAATCAGTTTCAGCGGCGCGCCTTTTTCTTTTTCCAGCGAGTAATCGTGCAGGAAGCCAATGCCGATGGCGGTTTCGCCTCTGGCAGCGTTACGGGCGGGAGCAATGCCCGACTTGGTGTATTGGGAGACGTTGGCGTTCAGTTTTTTCAAGTAATCAAAGGCCGGTTCATCGCCCCACAGCTGGGCAAAGGTGGCCAAGGCGGTGTATGCGGTCCCGGAACTCTGCGGGTCGGCTATCTGGATTTCCCCTTTATAGATGGGATCTGTCAAGTCCTTCCAGCATTTGGGTTCGGGCAGATTTTTTTCTTTCAGCCGATCGGTGTTAATACCAAAGCCGAGAATGCCGACATACACCGCGGACGAGTAATTGCCCTTACGCTTGGCCGGATCTCGGAACTGCGGCATGATGTGCTCAAGATTGGCGGATACATAGGGAATGAGCAAATCCATTTCACCGGCCTGGGATTGAGGATCCAATGTGCCGCCATACCAAACATCCGCCTGGGGGTTCCTTTTCTCTGCTTCAACTTTGGCGAGGGTGCTGCCGGAGCCATTGCGGATAAAGGAGGTTTTGACGTCGTATTTCTCACCGAAGGCGCGGGTTTCTTCTTCGCAGAAGGTGTTGGTCGCGCTGCAATAGACCACCAAACGGCCTTTTGCCAGGGCTCCCCCCGGTAAGGCGGAAGCCAGCAGTGTAGCGGCAACGGCAGTAGCAAGCAGGGTACATTTCATGATGGTGTCCTTATAGGGTTAAAACATCGATTGTCCGATGACTGACTACCTGACCGGCGCTCTGCACCGGAGAGCCAGACGCTCAATCGATGCTTTCCATACTCGCCGATCGCTCTTTCTTATTGACGCTTGCCATCAGCAATGGCATCAGCAGCAAGCCTATACAGGCCGCCGCAGCCGTGAGCAGGGCGAAGAAACCGGGCCATCCGGCCTGCTGTATCCATTGTGCCAACGGCCAGCCGGCCAGGGCGGCACCCAGGTAAGCAAACAGGCCGAGAAAGCCGGTTACCGTGCCTGCTGCCTCTTTATGGGCATATTCGGTTGCCGCCAGTCCAACCAGCATCTGCGGGCCGAAAACAAAAAAACCAACGCTGAACAGACAAAGGGCCAACAGCGGACTGTGCTGCACCGGTGCCAGCCATAGCGCCGCTACGCTTAGGAACAATCCCAGGGCGAACAGCAAAATCATCGGCGCCCGCTGGCCACGAAACAGTAAATCCGATCCCCAGCCGGCAAACAGCGCCCCCAGCAGTCCACCCAGTTCGAAAAGCAACATGGTGGCATTAGCGCCGAGCAGATGTCCGCCGCGGCTTTCCGACAGCCAGAGAATCCCCCAGTCGTTGATCGCGATACGAATCAGGTAGACCAGCACATATGACAGACCCAGCAGCCAGATGGCCCGATTCTGCAACACCGTCAGCCTGAACATGTTCCCCAGCGACATCCGTGGGCTCAACTGCTCCTGTCTTAATTCCAGCGGGTCGCGCCGCCAGCGTCCGACACTCGGCAGTCCCATTTCCTGCGGCGTTCCTGCCAAGGCGCGGCATAGCCAAAGTCCCATCGCTATGCCGATAACGCCCGGTACCATCATTGCCGCCTGCCACCCCCACAGGGTGGCAACCCAGCCGGACAGCAGCGGCATGGCCGCACCGCCGATATTGATGGAGGTATTCCAGCCGCCCCACCACAGGCCGCGCTCATTGCGTGAATACCAATGGGTCAGCAGCCTGGCGCAAGGCGGCCAGCCCCAGCCCTGAAAGAACCCGTTGAGCGTCCAGATAAGCAGCAACAAGCCCAGCGAATCAAACAATGTAAACAGCAGATTCAGTAAGCCGGTCATCAGTAGGCCGACGCCCATAAACCACCGGGCGCCGATAACATCCTGCACCATGCCTGATACAAATTTCGAACCGCCATAGGCCAGGTAGAACAGCGTCACCATCAAGCCGATATCGCTTTTATCCAGCCCAAGTTCCGCCTGCATCACCGGCATGGCGTAGGTCAAGCTGCGCCGGGTCAGATAGAAGGCGGCATAACCGACCGCCATCGATATCAGCAGACGTATGCGCCAGTAGCGGAACTGCTGCCCAATGGTTTGTCTACCGGATGATGTCAGCGGCATGGTCAGTCTCCGATAAGTGAGGCGAGTGTAGCCATGAAAGGCAGGGCAGGGCATGAGAGCGGGTCGTAGTCACCTAGGAAAAAGTCCTGGATCAGCGGTAATTTGTTCTAAATGTGTGGGCAGCTTAACAGTTATCCGGGTACCCGGACGGCGGCTAAGGGTCCATTCCCCCCCCAGCGCCTGCACCCGTTCACCAATACCTCGCAGTCCAAAGCCGGAAGAGAGGTCGTCGGGCAGGCCGATACCGTCATCGCTGACCATCAGAATGATCATTTGCTGTTCCTGACTGAGGGAGACCCGAATGCACTGGGCATCGGCATGTTTGTTGATGTTATTGAGCAATTCCTGCACCAGCCGGTAGAGCGTATATATCAGCGTGTCATCAGTCGGGCAGGGCGACAGCCTGAAATCAAGCCGGAAATCGATCTGCTGTTCGGCAAAGGCGAATTCATCAGCCAGGTGGCGGAGCGCATTTTCCAGTGACATTTCATCAAGCACCGGTGGCCGCAGCTGGCGCAGCAACTGACGGGTAGTCTGATGAATACGCTGGGATAACTGGCCGATTTGCCTGGCCGCCAACTGGACGGATTCTGTTTGGCGGCCGCGGTCCAGCAGCATCGCCTGAATCTGGATAGCCGTGATGTTTTGGCCGATTTCATCATGCAACTCCCGAGCGATGGTTTTACGAATGGCCTCTTCGGTGTGCACCTGACGCTTTAGCAGCAGGCGCCGGTTATGCAGCTCCAGCTCCAGCCGCTGGCGATAGCGTTGCAGATGATCAGCCAACTGTTGCTGACGACTGACGGCAATACCCAGACCGATACCGAGCAGCGCCTGGGTGGAGATAAACAGTTCCAGTTCGGTCAGGTCATTAAAAGCCCCGCCCCACTGCCGAGTTACCGCAATGATCAAACTGCCGACCAATGCCGCCAGCACCCCGCCTTGCCAGCCAAAGGCGTAGGCCATCGCGACATTAGGCAGGAACATCAGCAGCAGCAGCAGCCGTTCCAGGACGGGAGAAAGCATCATCTGGATGCCGACGGCAATGGCAAAAAAAAGGGAACACCAGATCAGCAGTGACGTCCGCAGGGGCGGGTCCGGTATAGCCTGAGCCAGCAGGCTTTGCAGATGCTGCTGTTTAAGGTACTCATAGATAAGGTAGATAAAAGGCGCCAGCAGGACCCCGCCGGTAAAGGTCGCCAGAAAGGTCTGATAGGCAGGGGCGGACAGCCACAGTCCGGGCACCAGGGTCTGCAGCACACTGTTCAATGTAACGGCGGCCAGCAGCACCAGCAGGCGTTGCCAGTAGAGCGTGACCCGATGCCAGTGTCGCTGTACCAGCCAGGCTATCGCCAGGCTTAGCCAGGGTGACAGCAGCAATATCTCGCCGTTACCGGTAAAACCGGTCGCCAGCAGCCAGCAGAGCAATGCGCTTTCGACCATCAGCATTGCCGGCCAGTAACGACGGGACAGCAAAATCATCAATGCCATCCGCAATCCCTGGGGCAATAGCAGCACCGCCTGCTGGCCCTGCTGATTCAGGTAGAAACTTATCACCCATAATGAGAGCCAGCACAGGCTGTAGAACATCGCCAGGAACAGCGTCAGGGCGCTGTGTCGTTTGGGGCGCATCGCTTCAGCTTCCGGCGATCAGTTGATGATGCAGGGCAAAATGCACCAGCTCCACCGTGGTTTCGCACTGCAGTTTACCCAGCACATTGGCGCGATGGACATGGACAGTTTTATGGCTGAGCGCCAACCGCTCGGCAATGGTTCTCACGCTGATACCCGACACCAGCAGATTGAAGACTTCCCGCTCCCGAGGCGTCAGGCTTTGCAGCACCGGGGGCGTTTGCTGGATGCGACGCAGCGCCAGCAGCGCATCAGCACACAGGTACTTGCCGCCGGCATGCACCGTTCTGACCGCCTGGACCAGCTCTTCCGGCCCGCAGCGTTTGGTCAGGTAACCACTGGCGCCGGCATCCAGGGCACTTTGTACAAAGGCGGTAGAATCATAAATACTGAGGATAATCGCCCGGAATGACGGGCGGTGTTTTCGCAGACGAGCCAGCAGGCTGAGCCCGCTTTCGTCCGGCATGGCGATATCCATTATGGCTACATCGATATGCAGCGTCAGCAATGCTGACCAGGCTGAGGCGGCTGAAGCATACTGGCCGGCAATCGTCATATCCTGTTCCAGAGACAGCAACTGGGCGAAACCAGAGCGAACCACTATATGGTCATCAACAAGGGCAATATTAATCATTTTCAGGCTGCAAGGAGGATTTTTCACGCATCATGCTTACAGATAGGTCGTTAAGCAAATATAGACCTGGAAAATGATAATCAGCTTGCAAAATTAACCGGTAAAACGGTTGAATAATCGTTTTATGCAATAGTGATTCCGTCAGGCGATAATGCTGATGGTGGGCGCTGGACTCATTGACGGATGCGGCGTTATCCTGAGCGCAATTGAGGTCATATTTAAAGGAAATTACATGTCGCGCACGGTGTATGTCAACGGCAGTTATGTCGCAGAGCAGGATGCGAAAATATCCATATTCGATCGGGGATTTCTGTTCGGCGATGCGATCTATGAAGTCACCGCCGTGCTGAACGGCAGGTTGGTGGATAATCCGGGGCATCTGGCGCGGCTTGAGCGTTCATGCGGCGAATTGGGACTGGTACTGCCCATTCGGCAGGATCAACTGGTCGCTATCCAGCATAAGCTTATCGATATCAACCAACTGCAGGAAGGGTCAGTGTATATTCAGCTTTCCAGGGGGACTGACGGCGATCGAGATTTTCATTTTCCCCAACCTTCGGTACAGGCCACGCTGGTGGTGTTTACCCAG
This sequence comes from Biostraticola tofi, assembly GCF_004343195.1. Classification (GTDB taxonomy): domain Bacteria; phylum Pseudomonadota; class Gammaproteobacteria; order Enterobacterales; family Enterobacteriaceae; genus Biostraticola; species Biostraticola tofi. The sequence continues at coordinate 439,256 of NZ_SMCR01000003.1, forward strand.
GCGCGTAAGCTGGTGGACAATTCGCAGGCGCGTAATGGAATCAGGGTCGTTACGCTGGACGATATCCGCTGGCAGCGCAGGGATATTAAAGTGGTTGCGCTGCTGGCCGCCTGCCTCGCCAAGCAGCAGGCGCAGAGCCTGGGCGCAGATGATGCTTTCCTGGTCGCCGAAGACGGCACCATTACCGAAGGCAGTTCCTGCAATGCGTTCATTATCGATAAACAGGGGCATATCATTACTCGTCCGCTGGGACGGGACCTGCTGCACGGCATTACCCGCCGGGCACTGCTGGAACTGGCCGACCAGCAGGGAATAGTCCTTGAAGAGCGTCCTTTCACCCGCGAAGAAGCCTATCAGGCCGCAGAAGCATTTATCACCTCGGCCACGTCATTTGTCTGGCCGGTGACCCATATTGATGGTCACCGGCTGGGCGACGGCGCGCCAGGCCCGATGACCCGTCGCCTGCAGCAGCTTTACCATGCCGTTGCTGCAGGCGCGGCTGAACCGCCGCCAAGCTGAATAGCTCTGGTAACGCAGGTGCTGGGTAATTGCCTGCAACAGATGCCGCCCCTGCCGCGGCGGCTACTCCATCTGTTGTTAATCGGGATGAGGTTCTGGCTGAACCCGACACCAAGGACGTCCAGGAACAACTACCTCCTGTCCTGCGACCTTTTACACCCTAGCGATGTCGGGTCGCCGGCTGGGCATCATAGAAACTGACGATACTGGCAGCAATGGCGGAGGCGATTTTATCTCTGAAAGCATTGCTGCCGAGCAGCCGTTCTTCTGCCGGGTTGGTGATAAAAGAGGTCTCCACCAGCACCGAAGGGATCGACGGGGACTTGAGCACCGCAAAGGCAGCCTGTTCAGTATGCTGGCTATGCAGCGTGTGCACTGGGCGGATATGATTCAGGATATGCTTACCCAGAATCAGGCTGTTGTTGATGGTATCGGTCTGCACCAGATCGAACAGCGCGGTTTTCAGATAATCGTCAGTGGTCGGGGTTTTGATGCCGCCCAGCCGGTCAACCGCGTTTTCCTTCTGCGACAGGTAGCGCGCCATGGCGCTGCTGGCGCCCCGATTGGACAGGGCGAATACCGATGCGCCATGGGCGGCAGAATCGGTAAATCCATCGGCATGAATCGACATAAACAGGTCGGCGCCGTGCTGGTGCGCAATCTCCACCCGCTGGGCCAGCGGGATGAAGTGATCGCTCTCACGGGTCAATCGGACATCATAACCGGCCAACCCGTTTAATTTAGCGCGTAAATGGTTGGCGATTTCCAGCACGATATGTTTTTCTTCCGCTCCGCCATGGCCGATAGCACCGGAATCAATACCGCCGTGACCGGGGTCCAGCATGATGATTTTTTTGCCGCCGGCAGGTTTGGCAACTGATCGGGCGGTTTTTCGCGGCAGTAATCGGGATGCGGTCTGTTCAGCATGGGCAAAAACCGGCGGCAGTCCGGCAAGGGCCGCCGCCAGGCCGGTCAGTAATAGCTGGCGCCGACGCAGGGAAGAAGGGTGACGGCCATTGTTTTTCATAAGTAGGTGCCCGGAAATCCCTATAAGGATAGTCGTGCGATGTTATAACACTTTGATGCATACAAATGTGTCTAACCTTAAGCTTATCTTTCTTGGGCTATCTATCTACCCGCCAGCGGATAACCCCCCCCAAAGGGATGGCCGGTCTTAACATATCGAGCGGCATACCGGTTCGCAAGCGCCTTGCCTTAGCCCGCCGCTTCAGCTTTTGGCGGCAATCGGCCATTGACTGAGGGTGATGCCCGGGCATCGGCGCTGTCGCCGAAATCCTGCAGCACCGCCGCCAGGCTGGCCAGCGGAATTATCTTTGCCCAGGTCAGGATTGCGGAAATGTTTGAGCCGGCGCGGCCAATACAGTCAGCCGTCACAACCGGCTGCGGTCCTGGGTAAGCGTCGCAGAGACATTTTTTGCCTTGGCCGGCCGCGGGTATTTATGCAGCCAACGGCCACTGACCATACGCCAGTAAAAAAACGCGCCGCGTACAATCCAGTCCAGGAACATCCCCAGCCAGATACCCACCACACCCATGCCCAACATGATGCCAAGCGCATACCCTGCCAGGATACGGCAGCCCCACATGCCCAGCAGCGAAATCCACATGGTAAATCTGGCATCCCGGGCACCTTTCAGGCCAGCGGGCAGGACCCATGAGGCTGCCCAGAACGGCATAAAGGCGGCGTTGAGCCAGACCAGTATTTTCACGACATCTATGACATCAGGTTCATTGGTATAGAAAGCGGCCAGCAGACCGGCAAACGGTGCACTGACTAATGCCAATGCGCATAATCCCAGTGTGGATAACCAGAATATATGTGTCAGTTGCCGTTCAGCCTGTCCTATCTGTCCTTTGCCAAGACGAGTACCGATAATAATGGTGGACGCCGAACCCAGGGCATTACCGGGAAGGTTGATTAAAGACACGATAGAGAAAGCAATAAAATTGCCGGCGATGACATTGGTGCCCATGCCGGCGACAAATACCTGAGTCAGCAATTTACCGCCATTAAACAGCACAGATTCGATACTGGCGGGCAATCCAATACCCAGTACCTCTTTGAGGATGCCCAGATCCAGACGGCCGAAATAACTTTTAAGTGAAATCTTCAGCGCCGGGTTAAATCCCACCATCAGGACGACGATGACGATGGCCGCGCCGATATAGCGCGAAATCGTCATGCCGAGGCCAGCACCGATAAAGCCGAGTCCTCCCCAGGAGAAACAGCCATATATCAATACGCTGCTGAGCATGATGTTGAGGATATTCATACCGCCATTAATGATCATCGGAATTTTGGTATTTCCCGCCCCTCGCAAAGCGCCGCTGCCGATAAGAACAATGGCGGCGGCCGGATAGCTCCAGGCGGTAATGCGCAGATAGGTCAGCGCCAGGCTTTTGACTTGCGGGTCGGCGCTGCCGGCAATGACATCGATAATACCCTGACCAGAAAATTCGATACCGACCGCCAGCAAAACAGCAATCAGGGTCATCAGCGTCAGCGATTGGCGGGTGGCCGCCCGAGCCCGTTTCGGGTTGCGCTTGCCCAGGCTGAATGCCACCACTACCGTGGTGCCAAGATCAACAGCGGCGAAAAAGGCAATGACCACCATGCTGAAACTTTCCGCCAGACCGACGGCTGCCATTGCCTCCTTGCCCAGCCAACTGACCAGAAAGGTGCTCAATACGCCCATCAGCAGCACACACATATTCTCAAAGAAAATGGGTACCGCTAACGGCGTGATTTCACGCCAAAACAGCACGCGATAGGAACGACGTTTGGGATACCACTTGGTTCGCTGTATCAGGTGGGACACTGAACTTCTGATGTTATGCAAGATCATTTCAGCCACTGAGGGGATTAAGAATCGCTCTAACTATGATCATGGTAAATGTAACGCCATTATGCAAAGTCTTTTTAAGGAATTGGGGTGATAAACAAGCGGATATTTCTGCTGCGGGTACTGAGCTAACCGTTTTTCCGTTTTAGTCCCGCCAAAATACCCTTATACGATGGTCGGCGATCCTCGGCACTGTCTGCGACAGTGACTGACGATGATGTCTACCGCTACCGATAATCATTTCTACAGTGACTGACGATGACTGTGAACGTCACTGATGATGTTTTGGATCACAGCCGTTACGTCGACAACCACCGTATTGCCAGCCACAGGGACTGAAAAGGCGTTCAATAGTCGATAATGATGTTATTAACTGAATCTCACCAGGCTGTGGTAAAGAATTAGCCTTTCTACACCTTCGCAGACAGCGTCATATTCGAGGTTATTGACTGCCATTATGCTCGAGGTTAATGGCTAGCATTTTTACCAGGCCACTGCGCTCCCCTACGGGCCTGAAAATAACGATGAAAGCAGGGTAAAATATATCCCATACTTATTACATGGAATATATTTTCAGGTTTTTTTATAAATAAAATGTAATTTTTTAATGCAAACGTAGTATATTCCATTCCCACGTTAATCGCAGTTTAGTGCTATTTTTTATAGGGTTATTCTCTGCGTAACCCCTCATTAAAATAGCGCTTTTTTTAAGGGGATTATCTGCCGTTTGCTTGGTCGGCCCATTAATCGAAGGGTTGTTTTTCTGCGGTGCCAGGGGGTGCCGGATATATCTGCATATATAAATAATAATTGGCAAGGATTGCCGCTGCATTGCTGTAAGACTTTGTATGAGCATAAATATAATACGCCATTGTTATGAGGTAAGGCATGTTCGCGCATACTCAAAAAATAACATTACATACGTTCATCTCTACCAGGCTGGTTACCGGTGCAGTGACCTTGACCTTATGCGCCTATGCACAGGCCGAAACAACCGTGACAGCCCAACCGATAAAGGGCCACGCCGGCAATCAGAAAATGTCAGTCAATCCGCCCGTCGAAAACCCTGCAGCCAAAGATTCCACCGGGGAAATATTAACGGTCTATGCTGCTATGCTTGATGATCGCCCAGGCAGCACTACCACCCTTACCGCCAATGAGATGCAGAAAAACGGCGGCAATGATTTTGGCTCGATAATGCGTTATCAGCCACTGATCAGCGCCACCGGATCCAGTACCGGTTCAAGTTCTGGCAAAAGCGGCTATGACCGATCGGGCTATACCGGTTATAACATCCGTGGCCTTGAAAGCAATCGGGTCGGCATTGATGTGGACGGTATTTCTCTGCCGAATGCCACCGGCAGAAGCTATGCCAGCCGGGCAGGGCTTAATACTTTTGGCATTGGCCGCGATTATATCGATCCTTACCTGTATGGCTCAGTAAACATCGAGTCCGGTGCAACCCCGGTAGACCGGCCGAATACCGCTATCGGCGGCGCGGTATCTTTCCATCCCAAATCAGCTGACGATTACCTTACTCCGGCTAAATCGAGCTATTTCGGCTATCAGAGCGCCTATGATTCAGCCAACCGCGGCTGGCATAACGGGATAACCGCAGCGGCGGGAGATGAAACCCTGCGCGGCATCGTGGTTTTCAGTCGGCGCGATGGACAGGAAACGCGTAATAACAGCGGCAGTCGGCAGGCATACCCAACCAACTGGCATTCCAATGCGGTCCTGGCCGCCGGTATCTGGCAGCCTAATGACCAGCATAAACTGACTGCCAGCGCTGATGTCTATGACAAGACCAGCCATAGTCATTTCGATTCCTGGGATACGTCAGGCAGCGCAATACTCGGCACGGCCCGGCAAAGCAGCGACACCCGTCGCTGGAGCGTCAGCCTGAAAGACGAGTGGACGCCTTACAATGGGTGGATCGACAGCGTTGAATCGCGTATCTACTACCAACAGGCCCAGGCACACGATGACACCTACCTGCCGCAAACCGCCGCCACTTGGCAATCGGTGCTTTCTGACTACAATGTCGCTTCCCTGGGCGCAGAAACCCGGTTGGCCAAGACGCTGGGCCGCCATGACCTGAGCCTGGGGTTCAATGCCAGGCAGATCCGGACTGAACGTCCCTTCAGTCAGCGGCCGGCGCAGAATATGTTGAGCGTCATCATGCCGCCGGAAGCCGACAGCCGCAGCTATACCCTGGCCGGCTTCCTGCAGGATCAGATCAACTTCGATCTGGCCGGACATGACTTCAGTGTTGTGCCTGGCCTACGGATAGTTCATCAAACCACCAAAGCGGATAACCTGTCCAGGCTGACCACCGGCAGCACGGTTGTCGATACCGATGAGGTGACCACCCTCTATGGCGATAACAACCGTGATACCAAAGTGCTGCCCTCGCTGGCGCTGATGTACAGCATCACGCCCCGGCTGATGACCTATCTGCACTATAAGCGTGGGGTGCAGTTCCCCGACGCCAGCCAGCTTTACGGCTCCTGGAACCTGGGGTCATCCTATGCCGGCCCTGCGCAATATGCGCTGATTGGTAATACCGGCCTCAGGAGCGAGACCAGCAATAACCTGGAATGGGGTCTTAAAGGAGAAGCGGTAGCAGGGGTGACGGTGAAAACGTCGTTATTCTACAATACCTATAAAGACTTTATTGCCAACACGCGCTATACCCGCTCGGCTCATCCAGGCGCGTTTACGCATGTTCCGTCCAATATCTATACCATTTATCAGGCTGAAAACCGCGATAAAGCCTATATCTGGGGCGGTGAAATCAGTACCAGGATAAATTTCGGCAGTTGGTATGAAACGGCTGATGGCCTGAGCGCAATCCTTGCCGTCGGTTATAACGAAGGCAAAGCTAAATCGAGTTATGAGGGTGATAAATATGTTGATCTGGACAGTATCGCGCCGGTGAAAGCGGTGGCCGGGCTTGCCTGGGATGACCCGGCTAAACGCTACGGCGCCGCGGTAACCGCGACCTTCCAGAAAGGGAAACGCGCCAGCGCCACCACGCGACAGAGCTATAATAACAGCGGTTCGGCAATGACCGACCCCACGGCTGAATACATGCGAGTGCCGGGCTATGGGCTGGTCGATCTCACCGGCTACTGGCAGGCGACCAGGCACGTCAAGCTCAGCGGTGGCATCTATAACCTGACCGATCGCAAATACTGGGATTACCTGAGCAGCCGCCAACTGACCCAGACCACTCAGCAGGACGGCTATAATAAAGTGCTGGCGGTCGAGCCGGGACGTTCGTTCCAGGTTGGCGTCAATATCGACTTCTGACCCACGACTCTGCTGTTTGCCGGACAGGCTGTCGGCAGCGGCTATCTCAGCCTTCACATCTCAAGCCCCCGCCATCGACGGGGGCTTTTTGCCATCATCGGCACCGGCATACGCAATAATGAAGATATGACAAATAATATCGCCTAAACATTTTGCATTTATTATTGTTAGCATATTAACAATGCACTACCATGAATTACCTTTATATTATAACGTTCATGGATTATCGATGCGTTTACTGGCTACGTTGTTCCCCCTGATTTTACTGCTTTCCGCCTGCAGCAGTAAGCCATCGTCTACTGCGCCGGGGCCTTCAGGTGCGACGGTAACCGGGGGATTCCTGCTGGAGCCCGATCACAAACGCCTGCTCAACGATGCGTCCGGTCCGCTTGCTACCGGTGACTATGCATTTAACCCGGCGGCAGAAGCGTTCGTCGATAAACTGGTGAGGGAACACGGTTTCGATCGCCAGCAGTTGCACAGTGTACTGGCTCAGACGCGCCGACTGGATTGGGTGATCAAACTGATGGACCGACAGGCACCGGTTGGACGCCCTCCTTCAGGGCCGAATGGTGCCTGGCTGCGTTACCGAAGCAAGTTTATTACTCCTGATAATATACAAAACGGTGTCGCTTTCTGGGACCAATACCAGGATGCCCTGCAGCGGGCCTGGCAGGTCTACGGCGTACCGCCCCAGATTATCGTCGGTATTATCGGCGTCGAAACCCGCTGGGGACGCGTGATGGGAAAAACCCGCATTATCGATGCCCTGGCAACCCTGGCATTTGCTTATCCGCGCCGGGCCGAATACTTTGCCTCTGAGCTTGAAACCTTCCTGCTGATGGCCCGTACCGAAGGCGACGACCCGCTGGATTTGCGTGGCTCATACGCCGGTGCGATGGGATATGGACAGTTTATGCCCTCTTCCTTTAAAAATTACGCGGTGGATTTCAATGGCGACGGACATATTAATCTGTGGGATCCCGAAGATGCCATCGGCAGCGTAGCGAATTATTTCAAAGCCCATGGCTGGGTCAAGGGCGGGCCAGTCGCGGTTCCGGCGACCGGGCAGGCACCGATGCTTGACCAGGGGTTCCAGACTCGCTATGCCGTCAGCGAACTGACCGCTGCCGGCCTGCGTCCTCAGTCTTCACTGGCTGGCTATCCTGAGGCCAGTCTGCTGCGACTCGATTACGGCAGCTACTACCAGTATTGGTTCGGCCTGCCGAACTTCTATGCGATTACCCGTTATAACCACAGCACTCATTATGCCATGGCAGTGTGGCAGCTCGGGGAAGCGGTAGGGCGCGCGCGTCAGGGTCAAGGATTGTTGGACTAAGGATCGCCAAACGGAATTGATGGGCTCAGGCAAGGGTTCACCTAAAAAAGGCCTGATTACGATCTTTGCAACAGGGATCACCGACAGCGCAGCGCAGAACCAGTCAGGTTGTTCACCCTGCGCATCCCTGACGTCTTCAGGTGGGCGGCCCATTGGTAGAATGGCGATGGGTATATTTTCATTCATGGATTACGGTCCAATTTTTACCCGCATTGATGCGGGAAATTCATTTATTAGACGAGCATTATTCCAGAAATACGCTTCACTCAGTAAACGTTATTGCAGACAAATTACCGTAATTTAAGGTGAAGGGACTGAACACGATGAACGGTGTGAATATGTCTCAGCACTCTCTTTCACAACACGATGCGCTGTTTAAGAAATTCCTTGGTGATATTGACATCGCCCGCGATTTCTTCCAAATACATTTACCGGCAAACCTGAAGCAAAAATGTGATTTCAGCACGCTGTCGCTGATGCCGGGGTCATTTATTGAAGATAATCTACGCCACCAGTGCAGCGATATGCTTTATATGCTGCAGACCACCGCGGGTAATGGATATATATATTGCCTGCTAGAACACCAGAGCCGTCCTGAAAAACAGATGGCGTTCAGGCTAATGCGCTATAGCATCGCCGCCATGCACCAGCATCTCGGACAGGGACACAGCCTGCTGCCGGTGGTTATCCCGCTGCTATTTTACCATGGCAGCACCTCGCCTTATCCTTACAGTAACTGCTGGCTTAACGGTTTTTCGGATCCTTCGCTTGCCGCACTGGTTTACGCCAGCGATTTTCCTCTGATTGATATCACCGTCATTCCGGATCAGGAAATACTGACCCATAGACATGTGGCGTTACTGGAGCTGGTACAAAAGCACATTCGCACGCGTGATATCGCAGAAATCGGCCATGCATTAGGAGATTTAATGCGGCACCAGTCGCTAAAGCCTGAGATTTTCCGCGCGCTGATGTATTATATTTTTGAACGGGGTTTTGTTTCAGATCACGGCCAGTTTTTGCAGGCTATTACCGAACGGACGAATGTAAATCAGGAGGATATGATGGCCATAGGACCTACATTAAGAGAATGCGGTCGCCAAGAGGGCTTACAAGAGGGCTTAAAAGAGGGACGCCAGGAATCAACGCGCTTTATTGCCTGGCAACTGATGGTCAATGGGGTCGAACGCGAGGTTATCAAACGATCGACCGGCCTGACCGAAAAAGAATTGGCACAAATTACACGCCCCTGATATTTTGGCGGTAACCTGAAAGTGTTACCGCCTTATTTAACGATTGCAGCAATTGCCAATTCAGGTTGTTCATATTATCGCCGCGTTGCGGTGAGGAAGACTTTCCCCTGAGAATATCGCTGCAGTACTGGTTGTTATTTTTTCCCTCCCTCCCTTATTCTATTTCGGAGAACTTCAGGCGCGTCGAGCACATCGGGTGCCGGGCGTAAAGGCAGCATCTCGTTAACGTGAAAGAAGGAGAGCACATAATGTCCCGTCTTACTGCTAAAGATTTTCAGCCAGAGTTGCTTGAATTGTATGATTTTTACGCCCATGGAAAGATTACCAAACGCGAGTTTCTCGAGCTGGCGGCCAAATACACTGCCGGCGGCCTGACGGCGCTGTCTTTACTGTCTCTAATGAGTCCGAATTACGCGCTGGCCCAGCAAGTTGAGTTTACCGATCCCGATATCCTGGCCGAATATATTACCTATCCGTCGCCCAATGGCCATGGTGAAGTCCGTGGCTACCTGGTTCGGCCGGCCAAGCTGGTGGGCAAGGCGCCCGGCGTGGTAGTGGTCCATGAAAACCGCGGGCTTAATCCTTACATTGAAGACGTCGCCCGCCGGGTGGCCAAAGAGGGCTTTATCGCCCTGGCGCCGGACGGGCTGAGCTCGGTTGGCGGCTATCCTGGCAACGATGATAAAGGACGGGAGCTGCAGCAGCAGGTGGACCCGACCCGACTGATGAACGACTTTTTCGCCGCCGTCGAGTTCATGATGCAGCACCCCCAGTCCACCGCCAAGGTGGGCATTACCGGCTTCTGCTATGGCGGAGGCGTCGCGAACGCCGCTGCGGTGGCATATCCTGAGCTGGCCGCAGCGGTGCCGTTTTATGGCCGCCAGCCCAATCCGCAGGATGTGCCGCGTATCAAAGCGCCGCTGCTTATCCATTATGCAGCGCTGGACAGCCGTATCAATGAAGGTTGGCCTGCCTATGAGGCGGCCCTCAAAGCCGCGGGAAAAACCTTCGAAGCTTATATTTATCCAGGCGTTAACCATGGCTTTCATAACGATTCCACACCACGTTATGACCAGGCAGCGGCCAAACTCGCCTGGGATCGGACAATGGATTGGTTTAAACGCTATCTGGTCTGATCCGGCAAAAAAAACATGCCGGGCTGAACAGCCCGGCGATCACCACCTCAGAGATTAATTAATGACAGACAGTGCACAGCGCAAAGCGCAGATAAAATACCCCGCTCGGGTACGCAATGAACTCAGTTTTCGTCAGTTAACAGTCAGTGAAAGCCGCCGGATAGCCAGCTGCTTCCAGCGGATTACTGTTGTAGGCGCAGACCTGGAAGGCTTTACATCACCAGGCTTTGATGACCACATCAAACTGTTTTTCCCCGATGCTGCAAACGGACCGGTCACGAAACCCACCATGACCGATGCAGGCATATCATGGCAGGGGGATATACGCCCTCCCGCCAGGGACTATACGCCGTTGTATGATGCTGAGCGCCAACAGCTGGCGATCGACTTTTATATTCATGATGGCGGCCTGGCAAGCCAGTGGGCGCTCAACGCCAAGTCCGGTGACAGTCTGATTATAGGTGGGCCGCGCGGTTCGCTGGTGGTGCCAGAAGACTATGCCCGGCAGATTTATGTCTGCGATGAGTCAGGCATGCCGGCGCTGAGAAGACGCCTTGAGGCCCTGGTCCTTTCCGGTCATACCCGTGGCGTAACGGCATTAATCAGTCTGTCCGATGCCGCAGCAAAAGATTATCTTGCCCACCTGCAGCAATGTGATCTGCAGTGGTTTGCGCGCAGCGAAAACCCCGGCGCAACCGCCGCACTCCGTCAGCGGTTGAGTGAACTGGATATTGCCGCGGCCGATTATTTTATCTGGCTGACCGGGGAGGCCAGCGAGGTCAAACTGCTGGCGGGAGATACCGAAGGCCGAGGCCATATCGATGCCGACCTGCTGCGTAGCGTGGCTTATTGGCATAAAAAATAACAGCACACAGCCAGGCTGGTTGTTACGTAAGCACGGTATCAACAGAGTATCCGTTAGCAAAAAAACCGGCATTAGCCGGTTTATCTTACCTAGATCTTATGCGTGCTGTCCGCCGACGATAGCCGGAGGCTGAGTTATTCTGTCGGGGTGGTGCGGATCAGATAGTCAAAGGCGCTCAGTGATGCCTTAGCGCCTTCACCGCTGGCAATGATGATTTGTTTATAAGGCACCGTAGTACAGTCTCCGGCAGCAAATACCCCCTTAACGGTGGTTTCGCATTTGGCGTCGATCAGGATTTCACCGATACGATTGCGCTCTACCGTGCCTTCCAACCATTGTGTGTTGGGCAGCAGGCCTATCTGGACAAATACACCCGCCAGAGTCAGTTCCTGTACCGCATCTGTCAGCCGGTCTTTATACTGCAGCCCGGTCAGTTTGGTACCGTCGCCTCTAACTTCAGTGGTCTGGGCATTGAGGACGATATCGACGTTATTCAGGCTGCGAACCTTGGCCTGCAGTACCGAATCGGCCTTCAGCTCTGGCGCAAATTCCAGCAAAGTAACGTGTTCGACGATGCCTGCCAGGTCAATTGCGGCCTCAACTCCCGAGTTGCCTCCGCCAATCACCGCCACGCGTTTGCCCTTGAATAACGGACCATCACAGTGAGGGCAGTATGTCACGCCGCGGGTACGGTACAGTTCCTCGCCCGGCACGTTCATATTGCGCCAGCGGGCGCCGGTGGCGATGATAATGCTGCGGGCTTTCAACCGTGCGCCAGAAGCGGTTTCAATCTGATGCATCTGGCCTGCTTTGGCTGCTGGAATAAGTCGGGCTGCGCTCTGGACGTCGATCACATCGACATCATATTCATCCACATGGGCTTTCAGTGAATTGGCCAGCCTGGCCCCTTCGGTTTTAGGCACCGAAATATAATTTTCGATATCCACCGTATCCAGCACCTGACCGCCAAAACGCTCGCCCATCAGACCGGTGCGGATGCCTTTACGGGCAGAGTAAATAGCGGCCGCTGCGCCCGCCGGGCCGCTGCCGATAATCAGCACATCATAAGACGTTCGGGCCGACAGTTCAGATGCTGCGCGTTTTTCAGCCCCGGTGTCGATTTTATTGACGATTTCACTCAACGTCATACGACCCTGACCAAATTCCTTGCCGTTAAGGAATACGGCCGGAACGCCCATGATATTGCGTTCCTGAATTTCGTTCTGAAACACGCCGCCATCAATCGCGGTGTGGCTGATGCGCGGATTAAGGATAGCCATCAGGTTCAGTGCCTGCACCACATCCGGGCAATTGTGGCAGGTCAGGGAATAATAGGTTTCAAAATGGTATTCACCGTCGAGTTGGCGGACTTGATCCAGCACCGACTGGGCTTCTTTGGACGGGTGACCGCCCACCTGAAGCAGGGCCAGCACCAATGAGGTGAATTCGTGTCCCAGTGGGGAACCGGCGAATCGCGGCCCTACCTCTCTCCCGGGGTTGGTCACCAGGAACGAGGGCTTACGCACTGGCAACAGGGTGTTTTCAATCAGGGTAACTTTATCTGACAATTCGACAATCTCTGCCAGGAGCTCCCTGATATCGGATGAACGTGCGCTATCATCCAGTGTAGCAATCAACTCAACAGGTTTGGTCAGTCTCTCAAGATAGGCCTTGAGTTGGGTTTTCATTGTGTTGTCGAGCATGGGTGTCTCCCCGGCAGAAAAAAACGGGTGCCAGGCACCCGATTATGATGAAGATACAGGAAATGGCGCGGTAGATCAGATTTTGCCGACCAGGTCCAGCGACGGTGCCAGGGTGGCATCGCCTTCTTGCCATTTTGCCGGGCAGACTTCGCCGGGATGGCTGGCAACATATTGAGCCGCTTTGATTTTACGCAGCAGATCGGATGCATCACGGCCAATGCCTTCAGCAGTCACTTCCAGTGCCTGGATAATGCCCTGAGGGTCAACGATAAAGGTGCCGCGATCGGCCAGACCTTCGTCTTCGCGCAGGTTTTCAAAGTTGCGGGTCAGCGCACCGGTCGGGTCACCGATCATCGCATACTTGATTTTAGCGATAGTGTCAGAGCTGCCGTGCCAGGCTTTGTGAGTGAAGTGGGTATCGGTCGAAACAGAGTAAATTTCTACACCCAGGCGCTGGAATTCGTCGTAATGGTCAGCTACATCGCCAAGTTCGGTCGGGCAGACAAACGTAAAATCGGCAGGATAGAAGAAGAATACGCTCCACTTGCCTTCCACACTTTTCTCGGTGACTTCGATAAATTCACCGTTTTTAAACGCTTGATTTTTGAATGGCTTGATTTTGGTATTGATTAAGGACATCGCTGTTCCCTCCTGGTGAGTGATAAGGAAGAAACTACAGAGTTTTGTGATCCATATCCAATACGTATGCTTTATCGATTAGATAGGTAATAGCTAACAACAACTGCGCCCAGGGGATGCTAAATCCACTAGGGGCAGCATTCATCAGTCACCCGGTGTTAGTTGGCAGGATAGCGCATTTCCGCACACGGGAAGTCACTCATGACCGGTGGCGGGTTTATCGGAATGTCCTAAGGGGCGGTCAGGGAAACAATGGTCGCGCAGCCGCCTTTTGAGTTCGGCCGCATCAGGGAAGCCGCCGTCAGTCTTTCTGTCCCAGATAAGCATGCCGTCGACGGTGATCTGATAAATACCGCCGGTGCCCGGTAGCAGTGTCACGGAAGCAAGCTCAGTACTGAAAGTATTCAGCAGTTCCTGGGCCATCCAGCCGGCACGTAATAGCCAATTGCATTGGGAACAATAGTGAATAGTGATCGCTGGCAAGCTTTTCATAGGCAGGATCTATTGGATAAAGGAAAGCGATATGTTCAGATATCGTATTGTGCTTGTCAAGTCACTGACATCACGCTGGGTTAATCGTTAATCGTTAATCGTTAATCGTTAATCGTTAATCGTTAATCGTTAATCGTTAATCGTTAATCGCCATTAGCCATTAGCCATTAGCCAATAGCCAATAGCCAATAGCCAATAGCCAATAGCAGATAGTTAAATTGGGGTGCTGTTAATCAGCAATTTGTACACAATGAAAACCATTAGACTTTAATTGCTGAGTCTCCCTTGCAGTAGGGCAGGGGTAGCAGCAGAAAGCACCGCCCGGTTGGTCCGGGAGGCGCTCTGCCTTGGCGTGTATATCAGTTAGCAACTACCTGCCCTAGAAGGAGGTTGTGACACCGGCATAGTAGGCGCGGCCCGGTTCATTATACGTCGAAGCACCGTCATTGCGGCGATAGATGCGCTTATCAAGCAGATTGCTGATACCCGCATTCAACCGCACATGCTCAGTGATTTCATAATTCACGCCTATGCCCGCCACAGAATAGCTGCCGATTTCGCTTTCTGATAAACCCTTTCTTTCAGCATAGATTTCTGGCGTGGTCCGGGGTTTCTGTTTTCCATACAGGGTCCAGCTGATATGGGTGGACAATTTGTCATTGACTTGCCAGTCCAGCAGGGTATTGACGGTATACTCAGGAATAATGGATAACGGATTGCCGGTATCCTTTAGCTTGGATGTCATCATATAAGTGGCATTCGTGTTCCAGCTCAGTTTATCTTCAACCAACGGTACCAGCAAGTTAGCCTCCAGTCCCTCAACCAAAGCCTTACCCCCATTTTCCCATCTAAGTACCTTGGTCCCTTTTGATGTCGTACTGATCACCTCTGTTCCTGAAACCACTTTATTTTTGTAATCGTTGCGGAAATAAGTGATGCCAGCGTGATAGCCGTTATGGGTAAATTCGAGGCCGATTTCTTTGTTGATGCTGATTTCGGGCTCCAGGTCGCTATTACCCATAAGGTAGCAGCCTTCTTTGCCCATAGTTATCGGGCAGCCATTGCCTCGGGAGGTCATCAGATAGCCCTGGCTGGATTGATACAGATTGGGGGCTTTGAACACGCGGCCAATCCCGGCCTTCACCGTCAATTGGTCGCTCAGCTGCTGCGAGTAGTTAAGACTCGGACTATAGTTGGAGCCGAATCTGCTGTGATAATCAAAGCGCAGGCCCGGAATAAGCTTACTCCCCGGAGTGACTTCAATATTATCCTCAAGGTAGATAGCACTCAGTTCAGCGCTGTTTTTACTGCTTCGGTGCGCAGGATCTCCAGAGACTGAACCTATTGAGTTTTCAGATGCGTGATAGCTGGTAGCAGAGGGATCGTTCAATTGCTCCCGGTTCCATTCGGCACCCAGAGTGGCTGTTTGTTCCCAGAGCAAATTAAAGGGAACAGTCAACTCCCCGGTCATCGAATAATTTCGCAGTCGGCTGGTAGAATAGGCCAGATCATTTTGAATCCGACCTTCACCACTGCCTGCCATGCCTTCTTTCAACCGGGTATTGTTGGTTTTTTCGTAGTAGAAACCGGTTTTGGATTGTCCCCAGTCCCAGAGGCCATTATGGGTAACGCCATAGTTCTGTCGATACAATCTGTTGGTTTCAGCCGCCGATTTTGCCAAGTTCTCGGTAGCGGCGCTACTGCTGCTGTATTGGGTATCGCCGGCGTAGATATTACCTTGCCTGCTGTAGCCGGCCTCAAAGTCAATGATTTGATTGGGCGTCATTTTCCATGAAACAACGCTGTTGATATCTCTGTTGCGTACCCCTTCACGACCTGCTGCCTGGGAGCCGTTTTGCTGGGTATTAAGATCCCAGCTATCTCCGTCGGTTTTATTCAGGTTGCCGTAAAGCCGCAGGGTAAGAGTATCGTCCACCAAGGGACCGCTCAGGCTGAAGTTGGCGCGTCGGGTGGCGCCTTCTTGGCTGTCTTCAGGCTGATTGCCATAGATCGACAATGATCCGCTCCAGCGATTAGTGGGTCGTTTGGTAATGATATTGATTACGCCGCCAGCCGCACCGGAACCGTAGCGCGACGCCGCTGGGCCACGAATGACTTCTATCCGCTCGACCATTTCCGCCGGTACCCAGTTACTGTCGCCCCGGGTATCCCTTTCACCACGCCAACTGTAGCGTACTGCATCCCGGGATCGAACCGGATGGCCATCAACCAAGATAAGGGTATTCTCCGGCCCCATGCCGCGGATATCAATCTGCCGGTTATTTCCCCGGCTGCCGGTGGCACTGTTGCCGGTCAGATTAACCCCGGGCATTTTGCGAATAATGTCTGATAAATCGTTGACTGGCGGTGATTTTTTTATATCGTCGGCGGTAATGATTGACACGCCCGGCTGCTGTTTTAGCGCCTCTTCTGCCGAGGCTTGAACGATCAGTTCTTCTTCATGGACGGCTTCGTCCTCTGGCGTGGCATAGACATTGTGACTGAGAAGGCCCATCAGTATTACGGCGAGGGGGGATTTCACCTTTATTATTGTTGATCCATACATATATTTTGACCACTCCTGGTGTATAAATTCCTTGTGTAAGCTGGGAATACTAATGATAATGATTATCATTGTCTACATTTGGTAAGCAAATATCACTAAATATGTCATAATGATTCGTGTAATTGAATTTTCAATATATTGAATTTTATGATATTTTTAATTTTTGGCTAAAGTATATGGAGTGATTTGGAATAATTTGGCCAACATAGCCAGCCATTAGACAGTAGCGAGAAGCGCTCAGCCGACGCAAGGCTGTTTGCTGAGCTTAACCTCAACAGAACCTTAAAACCTGTCACGACCCGCTCTCACTGTTAGAGGAGAGGTTATGAAACAGTGGTGATTCACTTTATGAAGAGATATTACAATATGATCGAGATAATTAATATTCAGGGTGCATTCATTACTCCTGCCGAAGCCATGTTCAATGGCCTGACATTTTGATTAACAGCTGCTTGAAGGTGTAAATACATTCCTCGTTTTTTTTAAATTGGTATTGTCAAAATGAGGATCACATTGCTGGTATGCATTGATTATCAACCAGCATTTGCTGATATCTCCGGTCAAAAAAAATAGACTTGCCGACAAATACGCTTGTGAATCCCAAGGAGATTACGTTTTTCTCGTCTGAGATGCTAAATGATCATTTTAGCACCCCTCTCCCTCAGCTGCGTAACAGCAGGCGAATGAAGGGCCGGGCGAAAGTGATGCGCGGCAGCGGGTTATTTCGCCTAAGCGGAAAATAACCCTTAAGACGAAGCCGCTGAAAGACGAAGCCGCCGATTGACGATAAGCCGATTTTTTTAAAACATTTTATCTGAATAATTAGTTGAAAAGTGTATATCATGACGGTAATTTCGAAAATTACTTAATTATTATTAACGATATTAATTTTAAATTAATTATAGTATTAGTCGGTGTTTTGCTGTTCTTTTAGTGCTTGACATTGAATTGCTGGCTGTATAAAAATGAAACACAAGGAGTTCAGATTTATTATAGGCAGTGAAATACTTTATCTAAAACAATATATTTTTATGTGAGCCGATGAGGTAGATGACATTTATTTTTAAAATTGCAAGCGGCTCAACACTATCTTGTTAAAATGTCACTCATCAAACTCTGAATATAATCAGTCCGGCTAGCTCCGGTGTCTATCAATTTAGATTTTATCCGTGGGCCGGTTTACATAAACCAAGGACGATGGGATGAGGAATGTGTGAAAAAAACGATCAGGGGCAGGTCATCTTCCGTTCAGATTCGCCCTCGGCACTCTGGTGCTATACGCCCGCCATTCTGAAAACCTCTAGCGGAAGACTGATCGTGACAATGGATGTTGGCGGGCCCGCTCTTGATGATGCTGACCTGAATCTGGCCTATAACCCGCTGTCTTCTGCTACCAAGCGAAAGGGAATCGGAAAAATCTTGTCATCCGATGATCAGGGGTACAGCTGGAATGAAGTTTGCACATATCCATTCTGGCATGCGCGACCGTTTGAAAGCCGGGGGATGCTGTATGTGATAGGCAACGCCGGCGGGCTTTATATTATTAAATCCGAGGATGACGGTAATACCTGGTCAGCACCTCATGCCCTGACCGAACAGCGATTATGGCATGCGGCGGCGACCAATGTACTGCAGGAAAACGGGTTTATTTATCTTTGTATGGATCTGCGTTCGGATCGCAGCATCAAAGGCTGGAACGTGGCCGGTCTGACGCCAGTCATATTGCGAGGAAATGAAAGCGGTTGTTTGCTTGAAAAAACATCATGGACATTTTCCCATGGCCTTTCGTTCATTGATATGTTCGGCAGTATCAGCAGGGGAAGCGGGGAATATTTCGGTATCCCATTTTATCCATCGCATGTCGACCGCCCGATGGCATTGGCACCGGATATTCATGCATCGCCGCCAGGATGGCTTGAAGGGAATATCGTGCGTATCACTGATCCCAGGCATATTTGGTACGATCCAAATCAAAAGACGCTGCACATTATTCTCAGGGCCAATACCAATGGGGCGGGCTATGCCGCCGTCATCAAGGCGGTGGAGCGACAAAACGGGGATATATTCTTACAAAGAATAATCGCACCCTCTGGCAGGACAATACTCTTTATCCCCTTTCCCGGCGGTGGGATGAAATTTTATATTGCCTATGACCCGATAAGTTCTCTTTATTGGCTGGCGACGTCGATCGTGACCGATTCCATGTGTGTTCTAACGGCTAGGCCCAAGGGAAGATATAATCTTCCCTCTAATCAGCGCAATATCCTGGGTTTATTTTATTCAATGAATTGCGTGGACTGGTTATTCGCAGATGTCATTAGTAAGGGTAAAAACGAATTTCATTCCAGAAATTACCCGGCATTTATCTTTGATGGAGAGGATATTCTATTGGTTTCAAGGTCCGGTGATGATTTGGCCCGGGACGGGCAATATACCAACCTGATAACGCTCCACCGTATAGAGGGATTTCGCCGTTTGGCGAAAATATAGGCTTCAGACAAGGAGAGTGAGATGCCAGAACGCTATCAGATATCCAGGCAATTGCATAAGCTTGCCTCGCAGGTTATTCCAGGCGGTGTTTCCAGTAATAATCGAGCCAGCTGGCAGCCGCACCCCTTATTCTATCTGCGCGGGGAAGGCGCTTATGTCTGGGATGTCGACGGGCACCGTTATATTGATTATGTGCTGGGCAGGGGGCCGCTCATTACCGGTCATTCCCATCCTGCCATTATTGAGGCTATCGTCAGCCAATATCGGCAGGGGCAATTCTTTGCCGGTCAAACCGAGTTGGAATGCGCGCTGGCGCATAAAATCAGGCAATTAGTGCCCGGAATGCAGATGACGCGGTTTTGTAATTCCGGATCTGAAGCCGTGCATGTTGCCTTGCGACTGGCAAGATCGGTCACCGGGCGAGAGAAAATTATCCGCTTTGAAGGGCATTACCATGGATGGTTCGACAATATTGCCTGGGGTTTTGCTGCGCCGGCTGAGCATGAAACTCGCCATCAGGGCATTTTGCCGATGTCATTGGGTCAGGCGGCAAGCGATGTCGGTAATATTGTCTCCTTGCCCTGGAATGACGCTGATGCCTTGGAGAGTGCCTTATCCGTGCACGCCGGAGAAATCGCAGCGGTTATCACCGAACCCATCATGTTCAACAGTTTCTGGAGCAATATCCTGCCTGAGAAAGGCTTTTTATCCAAAGTACGCGAGCTTTGCGATGCTCATCAGACGCTACTCATTTTTGATGAGATACAGACTGGTTTCAGGACCTCGATAGGCGGCGCCCAGTCAAGCTATGGTGTCGTACCCGATATGTCTACCTTTGCGAAAGCATTAGGCGGTCCTGTATGTCTCGGCGCTGTGACCGGCAAACAGCATCTGATGGAACGGCTGTCCAGTACCCAGACAATACATACCGGAACCTATAACGCATTTCCCCCTTTCCTGGCGGGTGCATTGGCTCATCTGGAGGTGATTACTCAGCATAATGCTGCTGCGTTGACTCAGATACACCGCCTGAGCGAGCGGCTGTATAACGGTTTGCAGCAACTGGCCATGCAATCGCCGCTGCCGCTGCAGGTACGCTGCAGCCCCGGGGCGGTCACAACTCTTTTCAGGCACAGCTCAGCCAAGGTCTCCGACTATCGTACTGCCCGCCAGCAACTAATGCAGGATCTTACCGGCCGCTGGCATGCCGCCTTGCAAGTGCAGGGCATCAGGATTACACCGGAAGGGTTGTGGTATCTGTCGGTAATCCATACGGAAAACGACATTGCTCAGACGCTTGAAAAGGCCGCCAGGGCATTGACTGAACTGGAACAGACCAGGAGCGAATAATGACAGCGCGAACAAGGAATGTGATAGCCAGACTCGATCGGCCAGGCCGGTTTAACTTCCATTATCCTGAATTGGATGATGATATAGCTGCTGGATTTATCAGGGTAAAAATCAGCCATTGCGGAGTCTGCGGTACTGACCGTTCTTTTTATCTGGGCCATCGCGACGAAGGTTACCCCATTTCACTGGGGCATGAACATTGCGGCGTGGTAACGGCGACAGGTGAGGGTGTCAGCGCGTTTAAGGAAGGTGAACGGATCGCCATCGATCCGAATTATCGTTGCGGCCAATGCGCATTCTGCCTGAGGCGAATGGGGCACTTATGCGTCAAAGGCGCGGAGCAGCACTATTCCAACCGCGGTTATGCGCGCTTTATCGATATTCATCATTCCTATGCACAAGTGATGCCTGATTATCGCAGCGATCACATCGGTGCGCTGATTGAACCTCTTTCGGTTGCCCTGCATGGCCTGGCGCTGAGCACCCTGGATGACCGTGAAGGCGATATCCTGATTCAAGGCTGTGGAGGGCTTGGGACAATGCTTGCCTTTGCCTTGCTTGAGAGCAGCGACAGGGATATTTATCTTAACGATAATCATGATTTTAAAATGGATAATATTCGTTCCCTTTATCCGAGTCGAATCAAACATCACCATAGCCAACGTCAATACAGCTTGATATTTGAAGCGACCGGGCAATCGTCCGGCTTTTATTCATCCTGTCGCTTGCTGGATAAATGCGCCCGATTGCTGGTGCTAAGTCGATATCATGCCGATGAGCCCTTTATTCCGGAGCGTTTCCCCTGGAAGCAACCGGAAATCAAATTTTGCCATCTGAATGGCGACAGCATTCACATGACCGAAGCTGCCCGGCTTTTAGCCACCAGTTGGAGTGAACATCATGACCACCTGCTCAGTTTTCATCCATTTGAACAGATAAACCAGGTGTTCGAAGAATATGAAAATATCAAATCCAACAAAAAAATCATTCTCAGTGAATGATGCTTAATTCAGCGCCGTCTGTCTTGAAGAGGTCTTTCTTGAATATTCTTACCGTTATACCTAGCCGACTGGCTTCATCACGCTTACCTCAAAAAGCCTTGGCCGACATTAACGGCCTGCCAATGATTGTGCATGTCTGGCAACGGGGCATAGAAGCCGATCTGGGGCCGGTGGTGGTTGCCTGCGGCAACCCGGAAATTGCCGATGCGGTCCGCAGTGCCGGTGGTACGGCAGTGCTTACCGATCCGGCGTTAAACAGCGGTTCAGACCGGGTGTATGCCGCGGTGCAAATGATAGATCCCGAGAGCAAGTTCGATGTGATCATCAATCTTCAGGGGGACATGCCGACCGCTGAACCGGCAATGCTGCGCAGGTTGATCGAACCGTTGCAACATCCTGCAGGCGAAATGGCTACGCTTGCAAGCGTCATCACCCAGGCGGATGAGCTTGAGTCTGACGCAGTGGTAAAAGCCGCGATTGCCTTTCCCTATGAAGGGGCGGCCGTCGGCCGAGCACTGTATTTCAGTCGCGCCGTCCTGCCGTGGGGCAAGGGTGATAACTATCACCATATCGGGCTTTATGCATATAAACGCAGCGCATTAGCCAGGTTCTCACAATGGCCGGCCGGTATCCTGGAACGGCGAGAGAGGCTGGAACAGCTTAGGGCGCTAGAGCAGGGGATGCGTATCGATGTGTCAATTGTGCAGACCAACCCGCTGGGTGTTGACCGGTTGGAAGATCTGAACATGGCCAGAGAACTGTTGCTCTGACCCGGCAACCTACAGTAAAGGAATACGCTATGGATAAGAATGAAATACTACGTATCGGATGTCGCGTGCTGAATCGCGAAGCTCATGCCCTTCAGCAGATTTCAGCCACGCTTGCGCAAGATGGTTTTTATGAAGCCGTCAGACTACTGCATAACACCCTTGGACATATTGTGATAAGCGGCGTCGGCAAAAGCGGCCATATCGGCAGGAAAATATCATCTTGCCTGTCCTCGACCGGTTCGCCGAGTTATTTCCTGCATCCCACCGAAGCCCAGCATGGCGATCTGGGGATGCTGGCGGAAAATGATACCGTGCTGCTGATCTCCTACAGTGGAAAAACCCGTGAAATTCTCGAATTCTTACCGTATTTGCAGCAGCGGCGGTTGCCCATCGTTTCCCTTACCGGCGACCAGAGTTCTCCCCTGGCCAAAGCTGCCGATGTCAGTCTTGGCTTTGTTATTGAACGCGAAGCGTGTTCGTTTGATATCGTGCCAACCGTCAGTACCTGCGCCACGCTTGCCTTGGGCGATGCCCTCACCATAGCGTTGATGGAGTTGAATGGCTTCACCAGCAGTGATTTTTACAGTAACCACCCCTCAGGCAATTTGGGGAAGGTGCTCGCTGACACCCTCGATAATGATCTGTTCGAAAACTGAACAGGGCATTTTGTTTTAACGTCTGAAACAGCCTGCGGCTGTGAAGACGTTAGCCTCCCTTGCCACTGGACTCGGTAATGCATGCTTTAAACGGATGTTTATTGGCACTGCTGGCTATAACGCTATCCCAGATGGGATCGGCACTGTCCTTGACGCTGGTCGGCTCATTGGGAATAGCGATGACGGCGTGGTTGCGGCTGGTGATAAGCGCGGTGGTTATTTTAACGGTCCTCAGATGGCGAAAGATTGCCATCACCCTGACTGGCGAGATCCTGATATTGGCTGTATCAGTCGCCGGCATGGCATTTCTGTTCATCAAGTCGTTAACGTTTATTCCTCTGCCGGCGGCCACCGCGTTGCAGTTTATCGGTCCGTGCGTGCTTTCCTTCATCACCGCCGCCAAGGCGCTGGAATATCTTTTCTCGCTGTTCGCCCTGGCAGGAATGGCCCTGGTTACGCTGGATCTGGCGGCAATACCTTTAGCCTGGCAGGGCATATGCTGTGCGTTATTGTCCGGTGGGTTCTGGGCGCTATATATCATTGTTTCAAAAAAGGCCGGTAAGCGGCATGACGGCTTTAACTGTTTATCAATGGCGATCGTGTGGGCCTCCTGTGGCATGACGCCATTTATGATGAGCCATTTTTCATTGCCTTCGCTGGGTGAGTTGCTGATGGCGGTGCTGGCGGCCTGTTGCCTGCCACTGTTGCCTTACTTCCTGGAAATGTCGGCGCTCAGACGCATTAATACCTACACCTTCAGTCTTATCACCAGCCTGGAGCCTTGCGTTTCGGTTGCCATCAGCTTCTTGCTGCTGGGACACCACAGCACCAGGATGCAGCTTTTCGGCACCGGGCTTATCGTTATTGCCTGTGGATCCGCGAGCTTTTTCGCGCACCACAATGAGCGTCGGCGGCATAGACCCCCGGTGCGCTGATGGGTAACCCAGACCTTATTGCCGCCGGTCCCTTTTTAGAAGTAATTGATGATATTATGCTTATTATCATTGGAATGCAGTCATTCCATAGAGGATGCTATAATTCAATATAAAATGGCCAGTTATCCCTGCTTGCTGTAGTGTCAGTATCCATACCAGATCTTGCAGCCAAAAATCTGTTCCTGAAAATCCGGAGAGAATGCATGAAAGGGTTGGCGATAAAATCTGGCGAAGTCGGACTTCCTCGGTACTTGCTGCTGCTGGTCGCTGCCGTCCTGCTACCTTTGCTGCTCGGGGTAGTGTTCAGCTTTGTCGCCGCCCGGCAGGAAATCAAACAGGAACTTGAAACCACCTCCAAAGCCATTTTGCACCAGGCGGAGTCGATCAGCCGCCAGGCCTGGCAGATGGTATCTTACCTCGGCCGGTTCAGAGGCCAATTATGCCCGGAAGTCCTGCCGGAACTGGTTCGCCTGGCGACGCTTTCACCTTATTTCCGCTCGCTCGGTCTCATTCAGGGCCAGGACATGTACTGCTCCTCGATTGCGGGCGACAACCGCATACCTTTCAATGAAATCATCATCCAGCCGTTGCCTTCACCTTTTCCCGTCCTGTGGAATACCTCGCTGCGCGTTACCCGTGGCGTTAAAACACGGCCGGCGGTCATGTTCAGCGAGATGCCTTCGGCAGATTTTGGCGCATTTGCCATTGTCGATGCCCAATATCTGATCGATATCATGAGCGCTATTGGCAGTTCGCAGAATTATTTACTGGGTATAAAATTCGGTGAAGGCTATCTGATAGAGGAGGGGCATCCGGACCGCCAAGCGTTTGGCTTTATTTCACCTAGCCATCACCGGGAAAGTGCCGCTCATGATGCCATCAGCGTAGATGTGACGATCCCGGCATCCAGAATGATGAGGCTGTGGTGGCAGGGTTTCATCACCTTTCTGCCTTTCGGACTGATAATTTCGTTTATTTTTGTGTCGTTCGTCCGCTCTTGGCAGCAACGGAAAATGTCATTGAAAGACGAACTGCGCAAGGGAATGCTCAATAATGAATTCGCCGTGCATTACCAGCCGGTTTATGACACCGTCAGGGAGCGCTGCGGTGGGGCGGAGGCTTTACTGCGTTGGAATCGCGCCGGCGGCAGGTCCATCAGCCCGGACGTTTTTATTACCGCGGCGGAAAGTGAAGGATTAATCATCCCACTGACGCTACATCTGTTCCAATTGCTGGCTGCTGATGTCAGGCATTGGCAGGTGCCAGATGATTTTCACTTAGGTATCAATATCGCCGCTGAGCACATTCAGCATCCTGACTTTGCGGATGATATCCGTAGACTTGCCGCCCAGCTGTCACCTCATCATGTGAAGATTACCCTTGAGCTGACTGAGCGCAGCCTGATAAGCAATACCTCCGATGTGATGCTAAAGCTGACGCAATTGCGCAAAGAGGGCTTCCTGATTGCAATTGATGATTTTGGCACCGGCCATTGCTCCCTTTCCTATCTGCAGACTTTTCCTCTCGATTATCTCAAGATCGATAAAGGGTTTGTTGGCACCATTGAGTCTGCCGCAAATGATACTCCGATACTTGATACTATAATAAGCCTCAGTAAGCGGTTAAAACTGGCTATGGTAGCGGAGGGAGTGAGCAGTGCTGAGGAATATCAATACCTCAAGCATTGTGGGGTGGAATATATGCAGGGATACTTATATGCCCGCCCGATGGCAAGTCGGCAATTCGTCTACTGGCTGCAAGAGCGGGGTGAAGGGCCGATGGAGGTAGCCCCTGTTTATCAGGGGCGACACTAAAACCGCTAGCTCTAAGGGCCTAGCAAAGGGTATACCGGCCTTCTGTACAGCCAACGGGCCTTATACCTGGGCCATGCCGCCATCAATACACAGCTCAGCGCCGGTGATGTAGCTGCTCTCATCACTTGCCAGAAACAGCGCCGCCGCCGCCACTTCCGTCGCCCGACCCAACCGGCGCAGCGGGATCATATCGATTGCCGATTGCCGCAACTCATCGGAGACGTTATCGAACATACTGGTATCAATCGGACCCGGACTCAGGGTATTTACCCTGATACTGCGGCCGGCAAGTTCATTACTCCAGGTCCTGGCATAAGACCTGACCGCCGCCTTGGTTGCGCCATAGGTACCGTAGCCCGGCGTGCCAATAAAGCCGGCTATCGAACCGATTAAGACTACGGATCCGCCTGCGCTCATCAGCGGCAGTGCTTTCTGAACGCTGAACAGGGTCGCGCGGCTATTGGTAGCGAATATCTGATCAATATGCTCAGGGCCGGTCTCGGCCAGGCTGGCACATTCAGCGATGCCTGATGCGGTCACCAAGATATCAATAATGCCTTTTTGGGCTTTTACCCGCGCATAAAGTCTATCGAGGTCTTCGCTGGCAGTGACATCGCCTGCGATGGCTTCCACATTATCGCCCAAAGCGGCAACCGCTTGATCCAGCACCGCCTGACGACGGCCCATAATAAAGACATAGGCCCCTTCGGCAACGAATCGCTCCACTACCGCCAGACCAATGCCGCTGCCTCCGCCGGTGATGACCGCTATTTTTCCCTTAAGTGCTGATGAATTTGGAACCGGTGCTTTTACTGCTGACGATGTAGAGGTGGACATAGTATGACCTCACTAAAATAAGGAAATAGGATGATATATCCTGTATATCTAGTGTCAATTACGCACCGCTCAGTGCCTAGATATACATCGATATACCGCTGTCAGTACCCTCTAAGGCCAGCCGCTCGCTACGACAGACGTCTTCTCTTACCCCACCGCGTCGACCAGCATATCGATAAAACAACGCACTTTGGCCGTCAGATACCTGCGGGTCGGATATAGGATGTAAACCGGGATTTCATTGGTCCGGTATTCAGCGAACAAGGGGATAAGCTCACCGTTGTTCACCGATTGGCGAATAATAAACTCCGGCAGTAGGGCGATGCCCATACCGGCAACTGCGGCATCCCTTAGTGCCTCGGCACTGTCAAAATAGCATCGGTCATTGCCCCGGATATCAGTTACCTCGCCCTGCGAATGCAACAATTGCCAGGAGAGCGGCCGATAATGCGTGCCATACATCAGTCGGTCATGATGAATGATGTCCGCCAGCGTTTCAGGTTTTCCTTGCCGATGCAGATAGTCCGGAGAGGCTACCATCGCGCTGCTAAAACGAGTGAGTGTCCTGACCACCAGATTTGAGGTGTCATCCGGCGGTACGCCCAGTCGGATAGCCAGGTCTAAACCTCCTTCAATCAGGTCTTTAACGCCATCGCTGAAATTGACTTCAATCTTGACTTCTGGCCAGCGCTCAGCGTAATCACGTAAAACCGGCAACAACTGGCTGCGGCCGAAGGCTGCTGCCACCGTCAATTTAAGCGTTCCTTTAGGATAGGGTTTGTCCTGCCGGATGTTAGCGGCCGCCTCTTCCAGATCCTGTAGCGCCTGGGCACATCGTTGATAGAACAGCGAACCTTCGGCCGTTAACGACAAAGAACGCGTGGTGCGGTGAAACAGGCGGACGCCGAGTTGCTGTTCCAGTCTGGCCACCGATTTACCGATGGCGGAACGGGTAAGACCGAGCTTTAGGCCCGCGGCGGCAAAGCTCTGTTCTTTTGCCACACTGATAAATGCGTTGAGAGAGTTCATTTCCATCATTGTTACCTGAAATGACGTTGGGGATATTCGGCTTACTCAGTGTAGAAACTCATTCACCAATTATCACTATATAGTTGTGTTTCGAGAACAATATGACCCTTAGAGGTGTGATAATGCTGTACAGTCAATCAGTAGAAAGTCGGCTTGAACAATGGAGGCAAAGCGCCGCAGATCTTGGGCGGGCACTGAATAAAGACCCGGACGTGAAGTGGCCAGCGGCGCGAAAGATCTATCTTGATACCCTGGCAAGGCTGTTTCCTGCGCCGGCGAATGTGCTGGTTTCCGACCTGACGATGGCGGGCATGCCCACCTCGGTGATTGCCCCAGCAACGCTTAACGGCGATCGCGTGATGCTTTATCTGCATGGCGGCGGTTATGCCAGCGGCGGACGCCAGGCCTATCACGGGCTAGGCGGCCAGTTCGCCAATCTTCTCAATGCCGAGGTGTATATCCCTGATTACCGCCTGGCGCCTGAGCACCCGTTTCCGGCGGCCATTGATGATGTCCTGGCCGCCTATCTTTTCTTAATCGATGAAGGCCGGGATCCTGCTTCAATTGTTATCTCCGGCGACTCGGCCGGCGGAGCGATGGTGGTCACCCTGATGCGCAAAATACGGGATTTGGGCCTAGCTCAGCCAGCGGCCGGGGTGGCGATATCACCGTGGGCCAACCTAGAACACACCGGTAGGTCTGCCTGCGATCGCGAAGGTCGGGATCCGCTTTGCAGCGCCGAATTTCTTGGGCTGCTGGCCGATAATTTCCTCGGTCATGAACTGCCATCACACCCGGATGCCTCACCGGTGTTTGCCGATGTCAGGAACATCGCGCCGGTAATGATCCAGATTGGCGAAAACGAGGTAATGATGAGCGATGGCATCAGGCTGGCAGGGCATCTGGCAGAACAGCGGGTAAGGGTGAGCCTGGAAGTCTGGCCGGAGATGTTTCATGTATGGCATTTATTTTTTCAACATTTACCCCAGGCCGACAAAGCCCTGGAAAATGCCGCCGCTTTCCTGTTAGCAGCACTCAAAGAACGGGAATAGCGCCGCTTGCCTAGCCATGCCGTTGGACGCCAGGTCGTCCACGGCATCATTGCATTCACTCTCTATCGCTATTGCTGCCGCTGAATAAACAACAATAAGTGGCGGCTATGACTCATGCCCATTGGCAAGCGGGGGGAGTAGCAGGGTCATGGCGAACTCTGCCGGATGTGACGGGCGATAACCTCTGTTAACTGCGCTTCATCCTTACTGACCAGTGCATCGATCATTTGGGCATGCTCACGGGATGACTGTTCTACCCGGTCACGGGTAGTCCACTGCTGTACCGGGGCTGAACTGGTTCTTTGGCGGATATCGGCCACCAGATTAACCAGTTCAAGGTTGCCGCACAGGGACAGCAATTGATGATGGAATGCCAGATTGGCTTCGTACAGCTCAAGGGTGGTGCCGATCTGCAGCAGGCGGTCGAAATTCGCCGACAAACCCGCAAGTGTCTCGATATCGGCTGGGCGGGCGTTTGCCACAATATGTCCGGCGACGCCGGTTTCCAGTAGAATGCGTATCTCGGCAACCTCGCGCGCTTGCCGGCCATCGGGCTGATAGACGTGATAGCCGCGATTAGGCACATGGACCACCAGGCGTTTCTGGGCTAAACGGTCAAGGGCGCGACGCACCTCTGGTCGGCCGCAGCTGTAGCGCCGTTCCAAATCAATCTGTTTGAGCCAGGCACCCGGCGTCAGGGTCCCGGTCTGGATGTCATGCAGGATCATCTCCATGACGTGGTCGGTCATCGCCGACGAGGTCGTTTGCCGCTTTAATCTATTCATGCATGAATTATCTCAAGTTGACGAAGGTATTCTGCCATCCACCGCCGGCTATTGCCACTACTGCCGCTGCCCCAGTGGCACCCTCGATAACACCGCTTATGGCGCAATCTGCCGCTACGCCCTGTGCGACACAGGCCAGCGCCACTGCCGCCAGCGACGGCGCTGATAGCCCAGAGTCTCCAGGTCGCTGACCTTCGGAACATAGGGTTAACTTATATCTGCAGACAAGCGTTGCAGCGGGAAATGAAGCGTCATAAATTGGTACCAATCATGGAACACATTTGAGGACGCTATGAGCAACGATAATCTGACGGATGCAGTCTCTGCGCTGATCGAGTACAAACAACAGGCTTTTTTTGCCTTGAGCGACCAAGTCTGGGACTCCCCCGAAACCAATTATCAGGAACACCAGTCGGTGGCGGCCCATATCACCCGGCTTCGGCAGGAGGGGTTTCGCATCCAGCACAACCTGGCCGGCTTGCCGACATCGGTCATGGGAGAGGCGGGCGAAGGGGGGCCGGTTATCGCTATCCTGGGCGAATTCGATGCGTTGCCCTGCCTGAGCCAGCAGGCCGGCATTGCCGAGCAGCGTCCCCAGGTCGAAGGGGGCAACGGTCATGGCTGTGGCCATAATCTGCTCGGAGCCGGGGCGATGCTGGCGGCTAGCGCAGTAAAAGACTACCTGGCGGATCACGGGCTTGCCGGGCGCATACGCTATTACGGCTGTCCGGCGGAAGAGGGGGGGTCAGCCAAAGGCTTTATGGTCCGTGCCGGGGTCTTTGATGATGTGGATATCGCCATTTCCTGGCATCCGGCGGCCTTTACCGGCGTCAATAACCCGATATCCCTGGCCTGTAATGAGCTTGATTTTCATTTCAGCGGGCGTGCCGCCCATGCCTCATCGGCACCCCATCTGGGCCGCAGCGCCCTGGATGCGGTTGAGCTGATGAATGTCGGTGTCAACTATATGCGTGAGCATATGCCCAGCAGCGCCCGTATCCACTATGCGGTTACCGATACCGGCGGCCATTCACCGAATGTGGTGCAGGCCAGGGCCAGGGTGCGCTACCTGATTCGGTCGCGGACCCTGTCCGAATTACTGCAGTTGGTCGAGCGGGTCAAAAATGTCGCCCGCGGCGCCGCGTTGATGACTGAAACAACCATGCGTTGCGAAGTACTGAGCGGCGATGCCAATCTTATCGGCAATACCCCGCTGGAGCAGTTGATGCACCGGCACATTGAGCGGCTGGGACCGCCGCCCTTCGATGAGCAGGACCGTCTGGTGGCATCCCAGTTTCAACAGACCTTCAGTCCAGAGGATATCGCTGCGTCTTTTGGCCGCTTTGGCCTGCCGGTGCGGCCTGATGTGCCGCTGTGCGATCTGACATTTCCTCCTGAGAGCGGCGATGGCACGCTGGTGGGATCCACCGACGTCGGCACCGTCAGCTGGGTGGTGCCTACGGTGCAGATGCGCGGGGCGACCTACGCCATCGGTACGCCGGGACACTCATGGCAATTGGTGGCGCAGGGGAAACTGCCCGCTGCCCACAAAGGCATGGCGCACTCGGCCAAGGCGATGGCGGCGACCGCCGTTGACCTGTTTTGCGACCCGGAACAGGTCCGGCGTGCTAAAGCCGATTTTGCGGCTCGGCTGGCCGACCGGCCGTTTGTCAATCCCATCCCGGATGATGTCACTCCCCCGCTGCCGGAGGCATCCTGATGAGCGCGTTTTCGCTGATGCCGGACCAGGCGCGACTGATGGCCCATATCGCTGAGTTTGCCAAGCGTGTCAAACTGTCAGGTTCGGCAAAAGAGCTGGAAAGCTTTCTCTATCTGCAACAGCAGATGGACAGTTTCGGCTACCAGACCAGGCTGCTGTCCCATGATGCCTGGATAAGCCTGCCGGTCAGCGCTCGGGTGCTGATTGAGGGAAACGGTATCGGCTGCATCACGCATTCCATGTCCGTCTCGACCGATCAGTCCGGCATCAGCGCGCCGCTGGTGTATGTCGGTGAAGGCCGTGAGGCGGATTTTTCAGCCGCTGAGGTGAGCGGTAAAATTGTGCTGGTGGATGGCATTACCACCGAGGACGTGACGCTACTGGCCTGCGAGCATGGCGCGCTGGGGCAATTGCATATCAGCCCGACTGAACATCTGTATGAAATGTGTGTTTCGCCGGTGTGGGGCAGTCCATCGCAGCATACCCGTCAACAACTGCCCACCAGCGCCATTTGCACGATTTCCCGCGATGACGGCGCTGTCTTGCGCGATCGTTGCCGCAACGCCGAGCCGGTGGTGGTTACGCTGGTCACTGAGGTCGATACCGGCTGGCGCAAAACGCCGATCCTGGTGGCTGAACTGCCAGCGCCAAGCGAAGGAGCGGATGCGCCTTTTGTGCTGTTCGCCGGCCATCACGATACCTGGCATTACGGCGTCATGGACAACGGCGGAGCCAATGCCACCATGCTGGAAGCCGCCCGTTTGCTGGCCAGCCAGCAACAGCAGTGGCAGCGCGGGCTGCGGCTTTGTTTCTGGTCCGGCCATTCCCATGGCCGCTATTCCGGATCAGCCTGGTATGCGGATGAACACTGGGATGAACTCAACCGGCGTTGCGTGGCCCACGTCAATGTGGACTCCACCGGTGGCGAGAATGCCAGCGTGCTGACAAATTCCGCGGTAATCGACGAGTTGAAAGCAGTCGCTGCCGAAGCGGTAGCCGCCGTCAGCGGGCAGCAGCATCAAGGACGCCGTCACGGCCGCGCCGCCGATCAGTCATTCTGGGGTATCGGGCTGCCTTCGATGTTCGGCAGTCTGAGCCATCAGCCGCCAGGCCCGGTGAAAATGCTGACGGCCCTCGGCTGGTGGTGGCATACCCCCCACGATACCGTCGAACATATCAGTCCGGCGAATCTTACCCGGGACACCGACATCGTGCTGCGAGTGCTGTGGCGGTTGCTGTGTTCGCCGGTGGTTCCGTTGGACTACACCGCCTTTTGCCACTCGCTCGGCGAACAACTGTCCGCTATTGCTCCGCGGCTGGCTGGGCGGGTGGATATCGAATTGCTGGAGCAGCGTCTCAAGCTGCTGCAGGCGGCGGCCGAGCGGATAAATCATCTGGCCGCGAATGCCGGCGGCCCTCTGGCTGCCGATATCAACCAGGCGCTGATGGCGGCTTCCAGGCAACTGGTGCCGCTGAACTACACCGCCGGCCATCGTTTTAGCCATGACAGTGCGCTGCCTCATCCGGCCTGGCCTGCGCTGTCAGGTCTGCGGGAACTGGCTGCACTGCCGCCAGGTGACCCGGATGAGCTGTTTTATGCGGTACACGCGCGGCAGTGCCGTAACCTGGTCGCCCATGCGCTGCAGGAAGCCTGCCGTGCGCTGGCGTCGATAAATACTGTTGCGTCTGCCTAAACGATGGCGCATTACCCCGTCGGCCTGCGGGCCGGCCATTGCTGACTGGAATCTGAGTATGAAAAAGAACCTGCTTTTGCTGGCCGCGCTGTCGATGGCTTTTACCGGCGCGGCGCCGGCCCAAATGCCCAAGACCGTGAAAGTCGCTATTGAGGGCGCATTTCCGCCGTGGAATGCCCTGGACTCCAGTGGCAAACTGGAAGGATTTGACGTGGATTTAATCAGCTGGCTCTGTCGTCGCGCTGCAGTGGAGTGTCAGTTGTCAAGCGGTGCCTGGGCGACGCTGGTCCCCGGTCTCAACCTGGGAAAATACGATGTGGTGATGACGCTTGGGATTAATGAAAAACGTAAAAAGGTGGTCGATTTTACATTGCCTTACGCCAGCGGCGTAGCCAGTTTTCTGGTGCTGAAAAACAGTGATCTTGCAGGGCTGCCAATGACCGGGCAGCGTCTCAATCTCAATGATAAAGCCCGGGCAGACGGGGTGATGGCCGCCATCGGTCAAAAGCTCAAAGGCAAAACCGTCGGCGTGGTGCAGTCCACCAGCCAGGAACAATTGATGAACAGCTATTTTGGCGACAGCGTTAAGGTCCGCACCTATCGCAGCTCAGCGGAACGCGATTTAGATATCAAGGCTGGCCGGATTGATGCGGGTTTTGACAGTGGCGTTTACGCCCGTTTTATCATGAGTAAGGCGGGCAACCAAGACCTGACCAATGCCGGTCCTGACCTGAAGGGCTCAGTGCTGGCGACAGATGTCGCTATGGGGATGCGCAAAGGGGAGGCGGATCTGAAGGCACGCTTTGACGGAGCCATTAAAGCCGCCGCAGCCGAGGGGGTAATACGTCAGTTGTCCGAGAAGTGGAGCAAACTGGATCTGACGCCTGACTACCCGTAAGAGGTGCTAGTCGCCCACTTTGGATAGATGGCCGGCACCACCAAGGGTAAGCACTGCTGGTCAGGGATCCTTACCCTCTGTCAGCACTTTTCCTTCATCAACGAAATCCTGCTGGCGAAATCAGAAATGGACAACGGGAGAATGAAGAAATAGGTGCGCAGAAAAGACAGAGCAGGACATTGAGGTTTACCCGTCAAGTCGCTTTGAGAAAGCCTTTAAACGCCTGAACAAAGATGAGCAGGGCAAGGTTGATGAAGAGATAGACAGCATCACATTCGATTTGCACTCTTTAGCGCCAGGGGTCATAACTACCGCTGGCGCTAAGCGCAACAGCTGACTGAAAATCATTACAATGGGGTAATGTCCTGCCCAAACCACTTCATCCCCAGCCGCTTCAGCGTGCCGTCCTGTTTGGCCTTCAAAATGGCCTCGTCGAACAGCTGCTTCAGCTCCGGATCGGACTTGCGTAAGCCGATGGCGGAACCACTGCCCAGCAGCCCACCGATAAAGGAAGGTCCTGACAATACCATATTGGCGTTGCCTGATTTCTCACGGGCGCCATTAAGATAGGTGCTGGAGGCAATGATAAAATCAACCCGGCCGGCGGCCAGATCCAGATCATGCTCCTCGGTGGTTTTATATTCCCGGACTTTTACCACCCCTTTCAGATAATGGTTAAGAAAGTTGGCGGCAATCGAGGCGGTCTGTACGCCGATGGTTTTGCCTGCAATCAGCGGCTTGATTTTCTCCAGCTCCTTGATGGCGCCGGCCTCGTCTTTGGTCAATGAAAAACGCACCCCGGTATCGGGCAGTTTCGCCAGCGGGCTGTCTTTGAGGGCGGCAAAGGTCTGGCCGGAGTTGCTGTAAGGCAGGGAAAATGCTATCACCTCGCGGCGCTTTTCGGTGGCCGACATTCCCGACATGATGGCATCGAATTTACCGGCGTTCAGCGCCGGGATCATGCCGGTAAAGGGCTGGATAACGATCTCGCATGTTACCTTCATCGAGTCGCACAGTATTTTATAGAGATCAATTTCATAGCCATCCAGCGTACCGTCCGGTTTGGTGAAATTGAACGGTCGGAAGGCCCCTTCAGTGCCGATACGCACGGTGGTCCATTTTTTACCTTCTGCCGCCTGGCCGGCAAAGCTTGTGGCCAGCGTCGCCGTCATGCAGAGTGCGCACATCAAACGGGATAACGTCATTGTTGATTTACCTCACCTGAAATTGCCAAACCAAATATCACCGCAGCGATATCAAGAAAAAAACCACTAAGACGCCTGGCGAGAATGTTTCACCAGGGGAACGCTTTTCTGTGCCCGCAGGTGCGGGGTAAGACGGTATTCAAGCCACTGCAACAGCCGGGTAAGCACTAAATTGATCGCCAGATAGATAGCCCCTGCCACCGTAAACACTTCCAGAGCACGGTAGGTTTCGGCGATAAGGCCGGCAGCAATGCCGGTCACTTCCATCAGGGTAATGATTGAGGCCAGCGAGGTGGATTTCACCATCGAAATCATTTCGTTGCCATAGGCCGGCAGGGCCTGGCGCAACGCCACCGGCAGTACGATGCGTCTTAGCACCTGCAGCCGCGTCATGCCGCAGCTCCAGGCGGCCTCTATCTGCCCATAGGGCACCGATTGCAGGCCGCCGCGGATGATTTCGCTGGCATAGGCCGCGGTACATAACGTCAACGACAGCAGGGCGCACCAGTAAGGCTCGCGCAGCAGCGGCCAAAAAAGACTGTCGCGCACCGCCGGAAACTGGCCCAGTCCGTAGTAAATCAAAAACATCTGCACCAGCAGCGGCGAGCCGCGAAAGATAAACACATAGGCGCGCGCAATCATGTCCAGCAGCCTGAGGCCGGACTGTCGCAGCAACGCCAGCGCCAGCGCCAGGAAGAAGCCGAGCAGCACTGAGCCGAACGCCAGCGCCAGCGTCAGGGGGATGCCCGGCAACAGCAGTAACAGCGTTTCCTGCAGAAATTGGATATCCATCAACGCGCCGCTCCCCGTGAGTAGTAAGACTCCGCTTTGCGCAGCGACCAGCCGGAGAAGGCTGAGATCAGTAGATAAAGCAGCGCGGCGGCAATAAAGAAATCGAAGGGACGGCCGGTTGAGCCGGAGCCGGTCTGTGCCTGGGTCAGCAATTCGGCCACGCCGGTAACTGAAATCAGCGCCGATTCTTTCAGCACCAACTGCCAGACATTGCCCATTGAAGGCAGGGCGAAGCGCAGCGCCAGCGGCGCCAGAATGCGCCGGAACCGGGTGGCGCGGCTCATGCCGCAAGCGATGGCGGCTTCCAGTTCGCCCGGCGCGATAGCCCGGTAAGCGCCGCGAAACACCTCTGTTTGCTGGGCGCCGGCGGTAATGCCGACCGCCATCATCCCGGCCAAAAAGCCCGGAAAGGCAATAAACCCATCAGCATTGAACATCCGGCCTACGGCGGAGAGCACGCTGCTGCCGCCAAAGTAGAACAGATAAATCACCAGCAAATCAGGAATGCCGCGCAGCACGGTGGTATAGATATCAGCCATGACGCGCATCGCTTTGTTACCGCTGATTTTAGCCCAGGCCATCAGTGCGCCGATGGCGGCACTGAGCACAAAACCGCTCAGCGATAGGGCGATGGTGACCATCATCCCTGACAGCAGCAGTGGCCCCCAGCCCTGTTCGCCGAAGCTGACTAACTGCCAAAAACTTACAGGTTCCATATCTCCCCCGAAATGGTGACCACCGGTTGTCGGCTATGCATGCTGCTTTGGAAAAGGCGGCTCGACGTCGTCGGGAATCGGATTGACAAATTCAACGCCGTTCAGCCTCGTTGCATGTTCGGCCTGCGCCTGGGCGATAAGGTCAGGATGGGTAAACAGATCCGCTGCGGTGCTGGCCATGATTTTGGCGGCGTGCATCATGCCTTTATGGGCTGCCGGCGCCTTGCCCTGCGCGACCAACTGCCATGAGTGGCCCGGCGTGCCGATGGCATAGGTTGCGCCATAAACCTGTACCGTCGGCACGACCCAACTGACGGTGCCTACATCGGTAGAGCCGACCATATCGCTGTAGGGACGACGCAACGGCAGGATCTCATCGCACAACGGGCGCTGATAATCCACCGGCAGGCTGTAGCGCTCATAAGCGCTGCGAATCTCTTCCTGGCCCAGGGTCTGTTGAAAACGGACCGCATACTCGGCATCAGCCCGGTCGAACGGGGGCGGGCCCAGTAATTCCAGATGAGACTGCATCCGCTGTTCCAATACGCTGTTGCCAATCAGATTGGCATCACCGCTCAGCACCTGGCGGGTGAAGGTGGTTTCGGTCATCAATGCCGCGCCAGCGGCGATATTATCCACCCGTTTAACCAGTTGCTGCAGACCCGGCAGTTCGCGGGCGCGAATCAGATAGCGCACAGTGGCATTGGCCTGCACCACATTAGGGGAGTGACCGCCGGTGTCGGTAACGGCGTAATGGATCCGCGCACTGCTGGGCATATGCTCGCGCATATAATTGACGCCGACATTCATCAATTCAACCGCATCCAGGGCGCTGCGTCCCAGGTGCGGGCTGGCCGAGGCATGAGCCGCCCGCCCGCTGAAGTGGTAATTTATCTCGTTACAGGCCAGGGAATTGGCCTCGATCACGCCGCTGAAGGCATTAGGATGCCAGCAGATGGCGATATCCACATCAGCAAATACCCCGGCGCGCACCATAAAGCCTTTGGCTGAACCGCCTTCTTCCGCCGGACAGCCATACCAGCGTACCCGGCCCGGCAACCGGTGTTCAGCCAGCCAGGCTTTGACGGCGCTGGCAGCCTGCAGGGCGGCGGTACCCAGCAGGTTATGGCCGCAGCCATGGCCGTTGCCGCCGGCCACCACCGGTGCCGGCTCGGCGACATCCGCCTGCTGGCTGAGGCCGGGCAGAGCATCATATTCTCCCAGGATAGCAATCACCGGTCCTCCGCTGCCGGCTTCCCCCATCATCGCGGTTGGGATGCCGGCGATACCTCTTGTTACCCTGAAGCCCTGGGTTTCGAGCATTTCAGCCAGCAATTGCGCGGAGCGGTATTCGGTGTAATTGACTTCCGGCGTCTCCCATAGCTTATCGCTAAGGGCGCAAAAGGGGCCGCGGGTTTCATCAATAAACGACCAGATTTGTTTCAGTGTCTCAGTGTCAGGATGCGGAACTGCCAGGGGAGTGCTGTTGGTAAAGGTCATCTGGCCGGCCTCTTGAGCTTAAGCGTTTATTCGCGGTACAAGAGTGAAAGCAAGATGCAGGCCAAATTGGTGCCAATTTTGAAAAGCAGGGTAACATGCCTTCCCCGCAGCGGAAAAAAACCTATCCCATCAGCTGTATTGGCGTAGCGAGGGCTGGACATCAGGCCCTAAAGCAGCGCGTTTGGAACCGCAGTGCACCATCAGGGTGCGCAAAGTTAACCAGTTGTCCATAATATAAAATTAATTGAATGATAATTATTATCATATATAATCACCTGCCCACTGCATGTCATGTAGCCTGCACGGCGCGTGGACACATGACCGGGCTTGCGGTTCGGCTTCATACCGGGCGTTTCAGGCGTTAGCGCCTCCCTGTTTTGTCTTTGATTGACCGCCAAAAGGTAATTCAATTTGGGCACTACCGATAAAAAATTAAAGACCTATCTTGCGCATCGGGCCGAATTTATCAATTATGCCTCGGCGATTGTCGGCGATCGCGCTCAGGGTGAGGATGTGGTGCAGGAAGCGTATATCCGACTTAACGCCACCCCGTCAGATCGGCAGATTGACCAGCCGGTGGGCTATTTCAGACGCATTATCCGTAACCTGGCCATCGACTGGTGCCGGCGGGCCACCACCGAGCGCCAGCGGTTGGACAGCGATGCGGATTTGACTTTGGTCGCCGGTGACCATCCCTCGCAGGAAGAACTGATCTCGCATCAATACGAACTGCGTATTATGATAGAGGCGATGGCCGAACTGCCCGACCGGACCCGCCAAGTGCTGCACATGCATCGCGTTGATGGCTGTACGCTGAAAAGCATCGCCGAGCAGTTTGATATTTCTGTTACCCAGGCGCACTCGCTGGTATTCGACGGGCTCAACCATTGTCGCCGACGTCTGGCCGAGCGCAGTTAACCGGCTGCCGGTAAACGCAGGACGTCAGAACACGCCAACCAAGGGTCGGGTCAACGCCCTGACTGCCAAAGGGAAGATGTCCATTAAATCTAACAGTAGCGACACCCGGGCCAGCCGTGAAGCGCTCGACTGGCTGATCATTTTGCAGGAAAATCCACACGATACTGAGCAGCAGGCGCGTTTCAACGCCTGGCACCAGCGCTGCCCGGAGAACGGCGCCGCCTGGCGTGAGGCGCAGCGTGTAGGGAATTTGCTCAGCGACCTCCATGCCCTGACCGAAACATCGTTAAGAGAGCCCAACGCTGCCTTGGCTGAGCCTAGCCCAACCCGGCGTCACCGTTTCGCCTGGTCTGCCGGCCTGTCGCTGGCGGCGGTAGCTCTATGTATGCTGCTGTCGGCACCGGCATTCAACATCTGGCTGGCGAAGGACTATGCCACCGCCACTGCCGAAAACCGTCCTATCCAGCTGGATGACGGCAGCATGCTGCATCTGGGCGCCGACAGCGCCATCAGTATTGATTTCGAGCCGACAGTGCGGCGGGTCAGGCTACTGGCGGGCGAAGCCTACTTTGAGGTCCAGCCCGATAAAAGCCGGCCGTTCCGGGTGGATGCCGGTCAGGTCGAGATCAGTGTGCTGGGTACTGCGTTCGATGTGCGGATCTCAGACGACACGGTCAAGATAGCGGTTAACCACGGTCGAGTGCAGGTAGACGCGCCGGTGGCAGACCCGCGCCTGGAAGCACCGCTGCTGGCAGGAGACTGGGTATCTATCACCGGTCGCCAGCAGATTAAGCGCGGCAACGATGCGCCGGAACTGGTCGCGTCATGGCGCAGCGGGAAACTTATCGTCAAAAATCGCCCGATCGGCGAGGTGATAGATGATATCCGGCGCCATTATCACGGCGCCATCATTCTGACCGATAAAACAGTAGCCGGGCATCGGATAACCGGCATGTACGATCTCAGCATGCCGGTGGAGGCGCTGCGCGCCATTGCCCAGACCCAGGGAGGGCAGGTACGGCAAATCAGCCCTTGGGTTACTTTCATTTCAATGCATTGATATTCCCCTCTTTTAGCCATATCGCAAAATAATCCCTTTTATTTCAGAAAAAACGCCGCGCTATTTCGTTCTTTAGACAGAGGGATTGACCCGGCGACGCGCCAGTCAGTTTTACCGCTAACGGCAGAGGGCTTGAACATGATGGGCAAAGGGATGATGAACGGAATAGCGGGGGCCGCAATGGTGGCATTAGGGGGAAGCATGCCGGCAATGGCAGAGCAGGGTCCTACTCTGGCGGAAATCCGCGCCGGCGACGCCAGACCGCTGGATGTCACCTCCGAATCGCTGCATATCGCCCAAGAATCGCTGCATAAGGCCCCCCAATCTCTGCATATCGCCCCCCAATCGCTGCAGAATGCCCTGATTCAGTTCAGTCTGCAGACCGGTATGCAAACCTCGGCCGATGCCGCGTTGCTACAGGGAATGACGTCACCCGGCGCCACCGGAACCCTGGCGCCGGCCGCCGCCATCAATCAATTGCTGGCCGGCACCGGCCTGCATTATCGCTTTACCGGCCCCGCTTCGCTGGTGATTGTCCGCAGTGAGCAGGGAAGCCTGGCGTCGTCGGACAGCTTGACGGTGGTTGCCGGGGTTGAAAATCCCACTGGCCCGGTCGACGGCTACCGGGCGACCCGCACGCTGACCGGCACCAAAACCGATACGCCGCTGCGCGATATTCCCCAATCTATCCAGGTAGTGCCCAGGGCGGTGCTTGACGATCAGCAGGCAAGCGGCCTTTCTGAAGCGGTGGAAAATGTGTCCGGTGTGCAGCAAAGCGGGACTTCAGGTAACCGATCGGAAACTTTTAGGGTGCGTGGATTCTCCTCACCGGGCTATGCCATTGATGGGGTGATGCTGAACTATGCCGGCGATCGTCCCGAAACCCTGCTCGATCTGGCCAATGTGGAACGGGTCGAAGTACTGAAAGGCCCGGCCTCCGCCCTCTACGGTCGAGGCCAGCCGGGTGGATTAATCAATATAGTGACGCGTCGGCCAAGCTATCAGTCAGAGGGCGACGGCACGCTGCAGGCCGGCAGTTTTGGCTTCAGACGCGCGGAGGGCTCCATAAGCGGTCCGTTAAACGAAGACAAGACGCTGACCGGACGTTTCTCGGCGGCCGGCCAGACCGAGGAGGGGTTCCAGAATCATCGCCGGGACAGTGAGCGTGAGTTCGGCAGTGTCGCCCTGCGCTGGGAGCCGAACCAACTGACGAGTTTTACTTTCGGACTGGATCACACCCGGCAAAAAATGCCGTTTGACCGTGGGCTGGTGGTGACGCCGGAAAATGAAGTCTTGCTGCAGCCGCGGCGCTTCTTGGCAGAAAAATGGTCGGCCATCGATGCCAGGAAAACCCGGCTGTCACTGGGTGCGGAACACAGCGTCAATGACCAGTTAACCCTGCGCGGCTCCCTGCGCTATGACGATGCCCGGGTGCAGGATACCGGTATCGACTATCGTTCGCTGGATGACGATGGCCGCACCCTTGGCCGCCGCTTTACCGATCGGCAAGAAGACTCGCGTAATATTGATGCTCAAATGGAGGCGCAGCTGCAATTCTACACCGGCGGCATTGATCATCAACTGCTCGGCGGTATTCAGTACACCCGTTCGCGAATGGATTTCACCTCGTACCGGGCCAATATCGATGATATCGATATCTACCAGCCGGTGTATGGCGCAGTGAAGCCGACCCCGAAAATCAACTCGGATTATGTTGAAAACATCACTATGGCGTCGGTGTTCCTGCAGGATCAGATTGCATTCAATCCCCAGTGGAAGGCGCTGGCAGGGCTGCGTTACGACCATGTCGATCAGAAAATGAACCAGAAGATCGGCGACGGCGAACCGGACATGAGCGATGGGGCCATTACCGGTCGCCTGGGCCTGGTTTATCAACCGGTAGAGCCGATTGCGCTCTATGCCAGCTATGCCGACAGTTTCGCCCCCCAGGGCGGGCAGTCCCGCGCTGGCAAGGCGCTGGCGCCGGAGGAGGGATGGCAGGTCGAAAGCGGCGTCAAGGTTGATCTGATTCCTGACCGTCTGTCGCTGACCACTGCGGTGTTTCAGATCACTAAAACCAACGTCAAGGCCAGCGATCCGCTGGACTCGGACTATTCGGTGACCACCGGTGAGCAGCGCGTGCGCGGCATAGAAATGGACATCACCGGCGAGATCATGCCGGGGTGGCGGGTGCTGGCATCGGCCGCTTATCTGGATGCGCAGATTACCAAAGACAAAGATTATGACCCTGGCAACCGCCTGAGCGGAGTACCCCGTGCCAGCGGCAGCCTGTGGAGCACCTATCAATTACAGGGCGGTTTATTATCAGGGTTGAAATTTGGCACCGGGATACAGGCGGTTGATACCCGAAAAGGCGACCTGGATAACAGCTTTTCCGTGGGCGGCTATTATCGCCTGGACGCCATGGTCTCTTACCCGATCAATAAGCACCTCACGGTGTCGCTGCACGGCCGAAATCTCACTGATCAGCAATACATCGCGACACCGGTCAGCCGGACCGAAAATCATCCAGGCGCACCGAGAAGCATTGTCGCGGCAGTCAAGGCCACGTTCTGATGCGGCGGGCCCAATGAACCGGCTGACGCCGACGCTCGCGGCGCGTCTTTCTCAGGTGTCTTTCAGCTATGGCCATCAGGCCATACTGCATCAGGTTTCCTTGGCCGTTCGGCCGGGCGAATTCCTGGCGATTATCGGTCCGAATGGCTGTGGTAAGAGCACCCTGTTAAAGCTATTGGCCGGCTTGTTGCGCCCGTCAGCCGGCCAGGTGCTGATTGACGGGCTGGACATCGCCGGTTTCAGTCGGCGGCAACTGGCTAAGCGTCTGGCGCTGCTGGCACAGTCCGGCGGTCTGCCGGACGGCATGCTGGTCAGCGATCTGGTCAGTATGGGCCGCTATATGCATGAGTCCTGGCTCAAGCGCCAGACGCCGGACGATCGGCGACAGGTCACGCGGGCGCTGCAGCGAATGGCCATTGACACGCTGGCTGACCGGCCACTGGGGCAGCTTTCAGGCGGCCAGCTTCAGCGGGCGCGAATGGCGATGACCCTGGCCCAGGACGCGCCGATACTGTTGCTTGATGAACCGACCAATCATCTCGATTTGAAACACCAATATGGCGTGCTGGATATCGCCCGGGCGGAAGCCAGGGCGGGTCGGGCGGTGGTCGCGGTGCTGCATGATTTGACCCAGGCCAGCCTGTACGCCGATCGATTGATACTGATGCATCAGGGACACATCGCGGCCATCGGCACACCAGCGACGGTGCTGACGGACGATAATATCGCCGATGTGTACGGCATCCGGACCCGGTTGGTGGCCGTTGGCAAGGCGGTGATCCCCATTCCGCTGGGGGCGCTGGAATGACGGCGGTTCGGTTGTTACTGGCGCTTTGCTGTCTGGCGTTGCTGGCGGCGGTGCATCTGACCGTTGGCGCCCGCCCGGTCGGTGGGGCCGAGGTTATTGCCGCACTGACCGATTATGACCCGCGCAATTACGCGCATATCGTTATCATCAAGCAGCGGCTCAGTCGGTTGGCGGTGGCGATGGCCCTCGGCGCCATGCTTGCCGCCTCAGGCTATGTGCTGCAAAAGCTGCTGCGTAATCCGCTGGTATCGCCATCGACGCTTGGGATCAATAGCGGCGCTGCGGCATTTGCCATCGGCGGCATTTATTTTTTCGGTCTTAACGGCACCGAGATTGTCTGGCCGGCGATGGCCGGCGGCGTCATTGGCCTGATGGTCGCGTTCTTCGCCGCCAGCCTGCTGGGGGGAGGAGGTCGGCAGCCTTTTAATCTGGTGCTGGGCGGCGTGATGAGCGCCACGCTGTTTTCGTCGCTATCGGCGTTTGTGCTGTCGCTGGACCCGGATGGGTTTGGCGATATGCTCGGCTGGCTGGTGGGTGACATCGGCATCTTCGACTATCAGCTGCTGCAGGCCTTCTGGCCGGCGGTACTGATGGCGCTGTTACTGCTGTTGTCACTGTCCCGCGCTTTGGATGTGATGGCGCTGGGAGATGATCAGGCGGCGGCGCTGGGGATCAATCCCTTGTGGATCCTGCGGCTGACGCTGGCCGGGGCGGTCGCGCTGCCGGTGCTGTCGGTGACCATCGCCGGTCCGATAGGTTTTGTCGGGTTGATTGTTCCCCATATGGCGAAGTTGTTTGCCGGCGAAAGCGGACTGGCGCCGTTGCTGCTGGCCATGCTGCTCGGCAGTCTGCTGCTGACCGGTGCAGATATACTGGCGCGAAGCCTGCTGGCACCGCAACTGTTAAATGTCGGCACCATTATGTCCCTGGTCGGCGGCAGCGGATTCTTGTTGATTATCGTCACCCTGATGCGCAGGCGGCCGAGATGAACGCCCATTATTATCTGCGTATCGGCGGCCTGCACATTCCCTTTTCTCGGCGCTTGCTGACGGCGGCGGCGCTGCTGGCGGCGGCGCTGGCTATCGTTGCCGTCGTTGCGCTGTGGCAGGGTACTACCGCCATTGCCGCTGATGACCTGCTGCGCTGGCTGTCCTCGCCGGGGGCAGCCGCCGACCACCAACTGAACGCCATCATGCAACTGCGGCTGCCGCGCATCGCCGTCGCCATACTGGGCGGCGCGATGGTGGCGGCGTCCGGCTATCTGCTGCAGGTGGTTTCCGGCAATGGCTTGGCGGATCCAGGTATTATCGGTATTTCCCAAGGTGCCAGCGCCAGCATCCTGCTGGGTGCGGTGTCATTCGGTATTCCTGCCGATTGGCTGGCGCTGACCGGTCTGGTCGGCGGACTGCTCACCGGCGTGCTGGTCTTGGCGCTGGCCTTTCACCTCAATGCCGCCAATGGCCTGATTCTGATTGGTCTGGCGGTCAGCGTCACGCTTGGCGCAGTGATTGAAATCGTGATGGTCAGCGGCGGAATCACCCAGTTTGCCCGCTACCTGACCTGGTCACACGGATCGCTGGCTGCGGTGTCGGCCGATGATGCCGCCAGGCT
The DNA here is from genome assembly GCF_004343195.1 of Biostraticola tofi. Classification (GTDB taxonomy): domain Bacteria; phylum Pseudomonadota; class Gammaproteobacteria; order Enterobacterales; family Enterobacteriaceae; genus Biostraticola; species Biostraticola tofi. The sequence goes on from NZ_SMCR01000003.1 coordinate 484,165, forward strand.
CGGGCAATGGGCGCTGGCGCTTTGCCTGCCTTTGCTTTATGCGCCGCGGCTGATGGCCCCGCTCAGGCTTGGTTCCGCTCAGGCCGCCGGCATCGGCGCATCGCCGCAGTGGTTCCGACCCGCACTGATCCTGCTGGCGACCGCGCTGGTAGCACCGGTGGTGGCCATCGCCGGACCCCTTTCCTTCGTCGGCCTCATCGCCGCCCATATCGCCCGGCGCATGGTCGCCGACCGCTGTGGCGAGATCCTGCCGGTGGCGATGCTGATTGGCGCATTATTGATGCTGCTGGCAGATTTGGCCGGACGTACGCTGTTCCTGCCGCTGATTATCCCCGCCGGTCTGATGGTATCGCTGGCGGGCGTTATAGGTTTTCTTATCGTCGCCCGCACCCGCAGACAGTAACAGGAGAACGCCACGTGATTCGGATTATTTTCATTATGATGTGTGGCTTAATGTCATTTGTCGCCGCCGGCCGCAGCGTCACCGATCATCTGGGACGGGCAGTGAATGTGCCGGATACGCCACAGCGGATTGTGTCACTGCACGACTGGACCCTGACGGTGATGGCCCATGAACTGGGCGCTCACCTGGTAGGCAGCACTGGCCGGCTGGGGCCCGACGGCCACTATTTTATTCGCGGCGGCCGGGAACTGTTTGGCCTGGATTTCAGCGCTGTCGCGCTGGCCTCGGTGCATGGTAAGCCGGACCTGGAGCGGATAAGCATGTTGAAGCCGGATCTGATCCTGGCCAACAGCGGTGATTATGCGTCGTTGATTAGCCAGCTCTCAACCATCGCGCCTACGCTGATGTTCAACCCGGAACAGGGGCGGCCGATGCTGAGCCTATACCAGGACCTGGCCGGCTGGCTCGGTCGGGAGAGCCAGTTCGGTGCATTGAAGCAGCACTATCATGAGCGGGTGGCCGAGTGGCGCCAGCGGCTTAAGGCTACCGGTGCCCCGGCCGCGACCTATGTGGCGATACGGGTGAATGGCCGCGACGGCACCATTGACGTTCTGAAAGACTATGGCGCCCTGACCACCGTGATGGACGACCTGGGTTACCGACCCATGCCGATCGTGGCATCGGTACCGGCAGGCACCAATCGGATGATAATGGCCGCCGAATTGATTGAGTCAATTGATGCGGACTATATCGTAACCTCTTACCTGCCTGAAAAAGGAGAAACCGCCGACAGCGTTTATCAGGATCTGGATCGCATCGCCCCCGGCGCCAGAGGGTTTTTGCAGGCATTTACGCAACGCCAGACCATCAGCCTTTCACGCTATCAAGTCTATCCACCGAGTTTCAAGGGACTGGAACTGACCCTGGAACGCCTCAGCGCGACGATCCAGCAATCCGGACAGCCTTAAGGTAATGTAACGAATAGGTATTTGCCCCTTGGTTAATCACCGTACCGTTTTGACTCCCCGCACCGTTGCGGGATGTTACCGGTATCACAGAAAACAAATATCGTAAATTAGCTACCATATTTCGCAATTGCGGTCAGTCCCCCCTGCACCTATAACCAGTCCTGGCTCCTCCCTTTTCAGTTCCCTACTGGGCTGAAGTTTGGTGAAAACTCTAAAAACGGCAGGAAGAACTATGACGGTAAAGTTATCCGTAAAAGAAAAGATAAGTTACGGTCTGGGGGATATGGCAAGTCATATTGGCCTGGATAATGTGATCATTTTCTTGACCTTCTACTATACCGATGTGGTGGGCTTACCGGCGGTGTTTGTCGGCACCATGTTTCTGGTGGCCCGGGTGGCGGATGCCATTGTTGATCCCGCCATGGGGCTTATCGCTGACCGAACGAACACCCGTTTCGGCAAGTTTCGCCCTTATATTCTCTGGCTGGCGCTGCCTTTCGGCGTCAGTTGCCTGCTGGTGTATGCGGTGCCGGAATCATTATCGCTGGGCGGCAAAATGATCTATGCCAGCGTCACCTACTGTCTGATGATGCTGATGTATACCGCCATTAATATCCCCTATTGCTCGATGGGGGCGATTATTACCGCCGATAACAGCCAGCGTATTTCACTACAGTCCTATCGCTTCTTCCTGGCGACCCTGGGCGGGGCGATGTCGACCTTCCTGATGATGCCGTTGGCCGAGATGCTTGGCGGCGGCAACCGGCTGGACGGTTATTTCGGCGCCATGGCGATCATGTCAGCGATTGCCGTCGTCATGTTTTTGCTGTGCTTTATGAACACCAAAGAACGGATCAGCGCGCCGCCCACCCATGCCAATTTCATGGCTGACTTACGCGACTTGATTAAAAACGATCAGTGGCGGGTAGTCGCCATGCTGATCTTCTTCAATATCTCCTTCGGCGTGGTGCGCCTGGGCGCCATGATGTATTACGTGACCTATTATCTGGGCAACGCCAGCTATTTTATGTGGCTACTGTCGGCACATATCATCGGTAAAAGCCTGGGCAGCCTGTTGGTCAAACCGTTGACCCGCAATCGCAGCAAGCTGGCGGCATTTACCTTCTGCGCAATAGTCACCGGGGTTTTCAGCATCGCCATTTTCTTCGTACCGGCCTGGATTTCACTGCTGGTGGGAATGACGCTGCTGGTGTCGACTTTCTATCAGGTCACCACCACGCTGATGTGGGTGATGATGTCCGATGTGGTGGATTACGGTGAGTTCAAGCAGGGGAAACGGATGGACGGCACGGTATTTTCCACCCTGTTGGCGATTTTGAAAATGGGTATGGCGGTCAGTGGGGCGGTAGTCGGATGGACGCTGGGACTCAGTGGCTATGTGCCTCAGGCCGCGCAGCAGAATGCGGCTGCGATGATATCGATTATCGCGCTGTTTTCGCTGGTGCCGGGAGTGCTGTCGTTGTGCAGCGCCCTGGCAATGCGCTGGTACAAACTGAACGATGCCACCATGAAACAGATTAATCAGTCGAAAATTTCCGCAGAGCCACAGCCCGAGCGCTCGCCACTTATCCAGACACAGGAGCCATCATGAGCGAATTAATCGCTGAGAAAAACCGTATTCTCTGGCATTTTGACCAGCAGACACTGGTGATTGAACCTTGGGGCGATAATAGCCTGCGCGTACGCGCCACCTGCCGCCCTGAACTTAATGACAAGCTCTGGGCACTGCTGCCGCCTGGCAAGCAGCCTCAATCAACCATAAGTCAGGGCAGTGAAAGCTTGACCCTGCGCAACGGCGATATCAGCGCCACGGTGAACTGCTGCTTGAAGAGTACTGGCGTCAGCGTTCGACCGTGGGGATCGGCGCGACAGAGAAGAGCCAGGACAAATACATCAGCGCACTGAAGATGGATGCCCGGGAGTTCAAACCCATTCCCGGCGGCAAGCATCAGCTAACCGTGCGTTTTGAATCGCGCCCGGAGGAAAAAATCTATGGCATGGGACAATATCAGCAAAATTGCCTGGACTTGAAAGGCTGTACGCTGGAGCTGGCCCAGCGCAATTCCCAGGCCAGCGTGCCGTTTATGCTGTCGAGTCTGGGCTACGGATTGTTGTGGAATAACCCGGCTATCGGCGAGGCGGTGTTCGGCAAAAATATGACCCGCTGGCAAGCCCAGGTGACCGAGCAGATGGATTACTGGATAACCGCCGGCAGCGCACCGGCGCAGATTATGCGTCAATACGCCGAGGCCACCGGCAAGGCGCCAAAAATGCCGGCGTTCGCCACCGGCTTTTGGCAATGCAAGCTGCGTTATCGCAGTCAGCAGGAAGTGCTGGAAGTGGCGCGCGAATACCAACGCCGTCAACTGCCGCTGTCGGTGATAGTGATTGATTTCTTCCACTGGCCTAATCAGGGCACCTGGTGCTTCGACCCGCTGGACTGGCCCGATCCCAAGGCGATGGTCGCTGAACTCAACTCCCTGGGCATTGAAACGATGGTGTCGGTCTGGCCGACCGTCGACAGCCGTACCGACAATTACAAGGAAATGAAGTCAAAAGGATTTCTGGTCAATACCGACCGGGGGGTGTCGGTAAACCTGGATTTCCTCGGCAATTGCACCTTTTTTGACGCGACCCATCCGGGGGCCCGCCAGTTTGTCTGGGAAAAGGTAAAGCAAAACTACTACGACCTGGGTATTCGCACCTTTTGGCTGGATGAAGCCGAACCTGAATACCGCGCCTATGATTTTGATAACTACCGCTACCATCTGGGCCCGGTGCTGGAAGTCGGCAATATTTATCCGCAAAAATTCGCCCAGGGTTTTTACGACGGCCTGCGCCAGCAGGGTGAGGAAGACATCATCAATCTGGTGCGCTGTTCCTGGGCCGGCAGTCAGCGTTATGGCGTATTGGCCTGGTCCGGTGATATTCATTCCTCATTCCACGCCTTGCGTAACCAGATAGCGGCGGGGCTGAATATGGGATTGGCCGGTATTCCCTGGTGGACCACTGATATCGGCGGATTCCAAGGTGGGGATGTCAACAGTCCAGCGTTCCAGGAGTTATTGATCCGCTGGTTCCAATGGGGGGTATTCTGCCCGGTCATGCGTCTGCATGGCTATCGGGAACCACAGGTGCAGCCGGCCGAGCCCTGGCGTGACGGTATCGCCCAGTGTAACAGCGGTGCGCCCAATGAGGTCTGGAGCTATGGCGAAGAGAACTATCAATTGATGGCCGACGGGTTGCAGCTGCGGGAAAAGCTGCGGCCTTATATCAGCCAGGTGATGGATGAAGCCCATGAGCAGGGCGACCCGGTGATGCGTACCCTGTTTTATCAGTATCCGGGACAGCCGCAAAGCTGGCAAGTGGAAGACCAGTATTTACTCGGCGCCGATATTCTGGTTGCGCCGATACTCTACGCCGGCCAGCGGCAACGCAGCGTCTGGCTGCCGGCAGGTGAAACCTGGGTGGCGCTGAATGGGGAGCGCTATCAGGGTGGACAAACCATTACCGCTCAGGCGCCGATCAGTGAAATTCCGGTATTTATCCGCGATGGGGCTGAGGTATTATCTCAACTGATCTGATGCAGACTGGAGGCGGATATCGCCGGTATTATCAATACGCCGGTGATGTCTGCTAAGGCCATTGCCTGCAGGAAAATGTGGCCGCATCAGGAATTCAAAACGTCGAAATCACTACATCACGACATCACGACATCTCGACATCACGACATCACGACATCACGACATCACGACCTCACGACATCACAACCTCACGCCATCACGACATCACAACATTAATGCATCACTGCATCGCAACCTCATTGCTTCACTATTGCTTCATTGCTTGGTTAGCTGATGGTTCAATCGCCAATCGCCAATCGCCAATCGCCAATCGCCTAATGACTGTGCGGCGGGCCATCGATGTAATACACATTGCCGTTCGCGGCGGCGGACGTCTCCGGGGCAGGGGCGAACAGGGCATTATAGCGCTGCCGGAAAAGGGCCAGTTCGGTCGGATCGGGCTCTATATCACGCAGGAACAGCAGGGCCAGGCGGACCTGCTTAGGCGTGAGTTCGGCAGGCAACTGGGCTTTATCAAGTACGCTGTGCCAGAACGTCAGGCTGGTTTCGCTATCATCGAGAATAGAGGTCTGGTAGATAACCAGCACGCCTGCGGCATTGCTGATATGTGATTCGGTGTTGTGCAACAGATAAGCCACGAATTCGCCGGCAGGGATTTTACCCATGTGGCTGAACATTGACTCGACATAGAGCGGTTCAATGTTCAGTCGCTTGGTCAGCGCCTGGGACGCACGCCGGGAATCTGAGTTCAAGAGACGAAAACCAATGATAAACACCACGGCAAGTGTTGCCAGCATTAACCAAATCATGAGACATCCTTTTGAAAATCGAGCCCTATCTTAAAAGTAAAATGCGCTAAATAACACCGGACTCTCCGCTGCTTTCACATCATTTGCTGCATAACCGAGAAAGGCTTGCGGCTCTTTTCAATTCCATGAACGCATAGTAAGGTGTTTGCCCACTTGTATTTAACCGTAGCTGAAGGGTAATGATGTCCACACTGCAAGGCACTGATCGTATTTTAACCACCCACGTCGGCAGTCTTCCCCGTCCGGTGAAATTGCTCGACCTGATGAAACTGAATATCGAAGGCGCGCAAAACCAGGCTGAACTGGAAAACTGCATTCAGCAAGCCGTTATCGAGTCCGTTGCGCAGCAGGTCGAAGACGGCATCGATATCGTCACTGACGGCGAACAGTCCAAAGTCGGTTTCTTTGCTTATGTTCGTGACCGCATGAGCGGATTTTCACCCCGTCCAGGACAGGGCTATGCCGCCTTCGATGCGGAAGTCAACGCTTTCCCGGAGTACTACCAACACTATTTTGGCGAGGCGATGCTCGGTGGCAATCTGGTTCCTTTTGTACCGGTTGCCTGTACCGGCCCGATCGCCTATCACGGCGTTGCGCAACTACAGCGTGACCTGGATAATCTGAAGATTGCCATGGGTAAAGCGTCGGCCCATTCGGCCTTTATCCCTTCAGTTGCGCCTACCGGCGTCGGCAGTAATGAGTTTTATGCCAGCGAAGGCGACTATCTGGCCGCGGTGGCTGAGGCATTGCGTGTCGAGTACAAAGCGGTAATTGACGCCGGCTTCAGCCTGCAGATTGATGACCCGTTCCTGCCCGATCTGTTTGCCGATCCTACGCTGGATAACCGCGCTATTCATCGCAAAGCCGGGGAGTATGTGGAGATCCTGAATCATGCGCTGAGAGGGTTGCCGCAAGAAAAAATCCGTTACCATACCTGTTACAGTATCAATGAAGGTCCGCGTATTCATGATGTGCCGTTTGTCGAGTTCGTGCGCTATATGCTGAATATTAATGCGGCGGATTATTCCTTCGAAGCTGGCAACGTTCGCCATGAGCATGAATACCATTTGTGGGAAGACATCAAGCTGCCGGCCGGCAAGCGGTTGATTCCGGGTGTGATCTGCCATGCCAGCAATACGGTTGAACATCCGGAGCTGATTGCCGAGCGGCTGGTTCGCTTTGCCGAACGAGTGGGACGTGAGAATGTGCTTGCCGGCGCTGACTGCGGCTTCTCATCCCAGGCCACCTACCGCACCGAAGTGCATCCGACGGTAATCCGTGAAAAATTTCGCGCCATGCGCGCCGGCGCTGAGCTTGCCAGTAAAAAACTCTGGAATAAATAAGCTTGCCAGACCCTGACCGGCCCACGCGTAGGGGATTTCATGCGAAGGCCGGCCCTGCGCCGGGGCGGATGTTTTACCTATTGCAAGCGACGGCCTGCCTTCTACCGGCGATCACATTTCTGCCAGCCTGGGGAATCGGCATTTAGCGGCCTGGGCGACCACCGCCGGTTATCAGGGGCGAGCTCTGACGGCGTTCTGCCTGTCCCTGCCAACTGAGCGATGATCCCGTTCCTGCCTGCCCCGCTGCAACCGTCTGGCGACATTAGTGCTAAGCTTATATGCAATGACCCTGCCTGCACTTTTTCACTTTCAGGCTGACTAAGCGATGCCCCAGAATAAAAAAAACGCGACGCCGTTAAGCCGCTTTCAGCCGGCGACCCGCCAGTGGTTCGCCAAGGCCTTTAGCCAGCCAACGCCCGCTCAGCAGGAGGCCTGGTCGGCAATCAGCGCCGGTGACTGCACATTGGTTATCGCGCCTACCGGTTCCGGCAAGACGCTGGCGGCTTTTCTGCACGCCATCGACCAACTGTTCGAGGAGCGCGAACGCCAGCCCGAGCGTCAGAAGCACACGGCCACTCGGGTGGTGTATATCTCGCCGATCAAAGCGCTGGGCACTGATGTCAGACGCAATCTAAGCCTACCGCTGGAGGGTGTTAACGCCGTGCGCGGTAAACGGGGCGATCCGCCGGTGGAACTGACGGTCGGGATGCGCACCGGTGATACGCCGGTGGCCGAGCGCGCCCGACTGCTGCGGCGCCCACCGGATATCCTGATTACTACCCCGGAGTCGCTGTATCTGATGCTGACCTCCAAGGCGCGGGAAACATTGCGCGGCGTGACCACGGTGATAGTCGATGAAATCCATGCGGTAGCCGGCACCAAGCGGGGTTCGCACCTGGCCTTGAGCCTGGAGCGGCTGGATGCGCTGTTGCCCGCGCCGGCGCAGCGTATCGGCTTGTCGGCGACAGTGCGACCGGCAGCAGATGTGGCTCGCTTCTTGGGCGGTGCGCAGCCGGTTACGCTGGTCAATCCGCCATCACATCGGCCGCTTGATATTCACATCGTGGTACCGGTGGTCGACATGACCGATATTCCGGCGCGCGATGACGGTCCGCCGGAGACCAGATCCTCTGGGCGGGCCGGCTCTATCTGGCCTCACGTCGAGGCCAGTATCCTTGATGAAATCCTTCGCTGCCGCTCCACTATCGTATTTACCAATTCCCGCGGGTTGGCTGAAAAGCTGACCGCCCGGCTGAATGAAGGCTATAGCCGGCGCAGCGAGGCAGGGCAGCAAGATCAACCGGAGGCGGAGCATTATCTCTCCAACTCGGGCGGCACTGGCAAACGTGCCAGCGGCGAGCTGCCAACCTTGGCCCGTTCCCATCATGGCTCGGTATCCAAAGAGCAGCGGGCGCAGATCGAGGCGGCGCTCAAATCCGGCGAACTGCGTTGCGTGGTGGCCACCTCAAGCCTGGAACTGGGTATCGATATGGGCCTGGTCGATAACGTCATTCAGGTAGGGGCACCGCCTTCTGTGGCCAGTGCGCTGCAGCGTGTCGGCCGAGCCGGCCATCAGGTCGGCGGCAGATCAACCGGGGTGTTTTTTCCCCGTACCCGCTTTGATTTGATTGAAACCACCGTCACGGTAGAGCGCATGCTGGCCGCAAAGCTGGAAGCGATTGCCATACCGCGAAACCCACTCGATGTACTGGCGCAGCATACCGTCGCCGCCGTCGCCATGGAGCCGCTGGATATTGAGCAATGGTTTGACCGGGTAAGGCGGGCCGAACCGTTTCGCGCTTTACCGCGCAGCGCCTTCGACGCCACACTGGACATGCTGTCCGGCCGCTATCCCTCCGAAGCCTTCAGCGAGTTTCGGCCACGCCTGTTATGGGATCGCGACAGCGGCCTGCTGACGGCGCGTCCTGGCGCCCAGCAACTGTCGGTCACCAGCGGCGGCACTATCCCGGACCGGGGTATGTACAGTGTCGTGCTGCCGGAAGGCGATGAACAGCGCGGCGCTCGTCGGGTAGGGGAGCTGGATGAAGAGATGGTGTATGAGTCCAGGGTCAACGACGTGATTACGCTGGGCGCCAGCTCTTGGCGGATCCAGCAAATCACTCATGACCAGGTGGTAGTGGTACCCGCACCGGGCCGCTCAGCCCGACTGCCGTTCTGGCACGGTGAAAAGCTGGGCCGACCGGCCGAACTGGGACAGGCTATCGGGGCTTTTATCGGCGAAATCGATAAAGCACTTCCTCAGCGGGGACAACCGCTGGCTGATGACAGCCCCATGGCTGCCAGGCTCAGGATCGCCGGCCTTAACCCTGACGCCTGCAATAATCTGCTGGACCTGGTGGTCGAGCAGCGAGAGTCTACCGGCGCGGTTCCCACTGACCAGACCCTGGTGATTGAGCGCTGCCGGGATGAAAGCGGCGACTGGCGAGTGATGTTACATTCACCCTATGGGCAACGGGTACATGCCCCCTGGGGGCTGGCGATCGCTGCCCGCGTCCGCCAGCGTTGGCATATCGACCCGACGGTGGTCGCCAGCGATGACGGCATCATCATTCGCCTGCCTGACGCCGCCGGTCGCCTTCCCGGCGCCGAGCTGTTTGTGTTCGATAGCCACGGCATGCTGCAGATCATTACCGATGCCGTCGGACAATCGGCGCTGTTTGCCGCTCGTTTTCGCGAATGTGCGGCGCGCGCTTTACTGCTGCCGCGTCAACGGCCAGGGAAACGTTCTCCGCTATGGCAGCAGCGTCTGCGCGCCAGCCAATTATTGGATATTGCCCGCGAACACCATGATTTTCCTTTGATTATCGAGACCGCCAGAGAATGTCTGCAAGATGTTTATGATTTGAACGCCCTGCAGTCGCTGATGCAGCGGCTACATGCAGGCTCAGTCCAACTGCGCGAGGTAACGACTGAGACGCCTTCGCCGTTTGCCGCTAATCTGCTGTTCGGCTATGTCATAGAATTGATGTATCAGGGCGACGTGCCGGTGGCCGAGCACCGGGCGTCGATGCTGCAGCTCGACAGCGGTTTACTGGGCGAACTGCTGGGGCAGGTAGAACTGGGCGAGTTGGTTGAGCCGGGCGTGGTGGCGCAGGTAGAGCAAGAACTGCAACGCACCGCCAAGACGCGCCAGGCCAGGGGCCTGGAAGGGCTAGTCGATTTACTGCGTGAACTGGGACCCCTCAATGCCGCGGAGATTGCCGCCCGTATGGCCGATACGGCGTCAGGGGACGCTCTGGCTCAACTGGAAGCCGCGCGGCGTATTATTCAGCTACGCATCGCCGGTGAACCCCGCTGGGCCAGTATCGAAGACGCCGCTCGATTGCGCGATGCGCTGGGCTGTCGTCTGCCCCCGGCTATCCCGAGGGATTTTCTGCAATCGGTGCATGCGCCGCTGCGCGACCTGCTCAGTCGTTATGCGCGTACCCATGGCCCGTTTACCCCGGCCCAGATGGCGGCGCGGTTCGGTCTGGGCATTGCGATAGTCAACGAGCAGATCGGACAACTGCGCAGTACCGGCCAGCTGATTCCCTGCAACGTTGCTGGGAAAACGCGCCAAGATGCTGCGCCGGACCCATCAGCTGAACACATCGAGCCCGGCGAAAGTGCGCCGCAGTGGGTCTGGGATGGCGTATTCCGTCGCCTGCGGGCACGTTCACTGCAGGCGGCCCGCGAGGCTACTCAACCGGTACCGCGGGCGGCGTATGTGCAACTGATCCTTGAACGCCAGGGGGTGTTGTTCGACGCCGGCGTGGCGCCGAAAGGCAGTGAGCCGGACGCGGCCAAAGGCGCATTCGAAGGTGTCCCGGGGCTGGCGCGGGTCATTGAATTGCTGGCGGGTGTGGCATTGCCGGCGTCGCTTTGGGAGAGCCAGGTGTTGCCGGCCAGGGTGCAGGACTACCGGCCGGCGATGCTGGATGAACTGATGGCTGCTGGTCAGGTCATGTGGGCAGGCCATGAAGCGTCCGGCGATAATGACGGGCTGATATCCTTGCATCTGCGGGACAATGCCGGTGCCACCTTGCCGCTGGCGACAGCGGATCCCGGCGCCGGGTCCCTGTCCCCCCTGCAGCAGGCAATTCTCAGTGTACTGGCCGATGGTGGCGCGTACTTTGTGCCGCAGCTGGCGCAGCTTGCCCAGGCCCGCCTGGCGGGAGACGATACCGGGCTCTCCGCAGCGGCCAGCGATCCGGCTGATGTTGCCCAGGCTCTGTGGGATCTGGCCTGGCACGGGCAAGTCACCAGTGACACCTGGTCGCCGCTGCGCCTGCTTACCGGCTCACGGCCGCCAGTGCGCTCGCGGCCGTCCCGTCCCCAGCGGCATCGACGTCAGGTGGCGGGATGGGTGCCGGTCTGGCAACCGGCCAAGCCCCAGCCGGCGAGCAGTATCCGCTCGGGCGAGGCGGCGCAGGCCGGCCGCTGGGCATTGCTCAGCGGGGCGCCGGTCAATCCGACGCTCAGGGCGGTTATCCAGACTGAGAACCTGTTTGACCGCTATGGGGTGATCAGTCGAGGTGTCGCAATCGCTGAACAACTGCCGGGGGGATTTCCGGCCTTGCAACCGGTACTGCGCCAGATGGAACAGGCGGGCCGGGTGCTGCGCGGGCGATTTATCACCCATCTCGGGGCTGCGCAGTTTGCCGATAAAGAGTGCATTGAACGTCTGCGTGAGCTTGCCCAGCAAAGCTCTGCAGAACCGGTAGCGCTTGCCGCCGCTGATCCGGCCAATGCGTTCGGCTGGCTGCTGCCGTGGCCCGCCCACCCTTCAGGCATACGACCCGCCCGCCGTGCCGGTGCCCTGGTGGTTATTTGCCAGGGTAGGCTGAGCGGTTATCTGGCGCAAAGCGGTCGGCAGTTGCTGACTTTTTTTGAGAAGCAAGCTGACGTTGACGCCGATCGGCATGCCCAGCTGCTGGCGGCATTGACCGCCGCGTTAAAACGCGAGCAGCGGCGAGGGTTTACGCTGGAGTCCATCGACGGACAATCGGCCCAGGCCAGTCCGCTGGCCAAAGCCTTGCCGGCAGCAGGCTTTTCACGGGTGCCGCAGGGCTATGCCTGGTATGGATAAGCCGCCGTTCTCGACAGGTTGCCGGCATCAATCGCAGTGCATTTCCCTTTAACGGCGCGTCTGAACTGCTTTCGATCGGCAGTGCTTCAATCGCATGGAGCGGGCGGCACAATGGTCAGGCTGCTCCTGGCGGCCGATGATTTCTGGTGCCGGCCATGACAGTTGCTACCTCTGCCAGATTGCACCTGCCCATGAACGGCCGAAAAATGGTCTATGATTGTTCTTCATAATTGAGCGCTTTTGGATTAAAAGAGGCTAATGAATGGAGTCCAGATCATTTTCTAAAAGTTGGGGTGCGGAATACCTGGCTGCCGGGACCGTACGCTTTCGCCTTTGGGCGACCGGACAGGCGCGGGTGACGCTGCGCCTTGCCGGCGAAGATCATGCGATGACGCCGAGCGGCGACGGCTGGTTCGAATTGCTGGTCACTGGCGTGTCACCGGGCGCCGAATACCAGTTTGTACTGGCCGACGGCACCGCGGTACCGGATCCAGCCTCCCGCGCCCAGAAGGCCGCTGTCAACGGTCCCTCGCTGGTTATCGATCCTGGCCGCTATCAATGGCGCAACACCGATTGGTCTGGACGCCGGTGGGAACAATCCGTGGTTTACGAGATGCATATCGGCACCTTTACCCCTGAGGGAACTTTCCAGGCGGCGATGGCCAAACTGCCGTATCTGGCCGAACTCGGTATTACCATGGTCGAGATATTGCCGCTGTCGCAATTCGGCGGCAATCGTGGCTGGGGTTATGATGGCGTGCTGCTTTACGCGCCGCATTCCGCCTATGGTACGCCGGACGATTTCAAAGCATTGGTCGATACTGCCCACGGGCACGGCATCTCGGTGGTGCTGGATATCGTACTCAACCATTTTGGCCCGGAAGGCAATTATCTGCCACTGCTGGCGCCGGACTTCTTTCATAAAGATCGGATGACCCCATGGGGGGCCGGGATCGCCTATGACGTCGATGCCGCCCGCCGCTATATGCTGGAGGCGCCGCTCTACTGGCTGGAGGAATACAACCTTGACGGACTGCGCTTCGATGCCATCGACCAAATTGTCGATGATGCCGACCAGCACCTGCTGGTGGCTATTGCCGAACGCATTCGCGCCCGGATAACCGAGCGGCCGATTCATCTGACCACTGAGGACAGCCGCAACATCATTTTCCTGCACCCGCGCGCGGAAGATGGCTCTGCGCCGCTGTTCACCGGCGAATGGAACGACGATTTCCATAATGCGGTACATGTTTTCGCCACCGGCGAGAGCCATGGCTATTACCAGGACTTTGCCGAGCAGCCCGAACGTTTGGTGGCCAGGGTACTGGCGGAGGGGTTTGCCTATCAGGGCGACATTTCACCGCAGACCGGTAAACCGCGCGGCGTCAAAAGCACCGGCCAGCCGCCGGTCGCCTTTGTTGATTTTATCCAGAACCACGATCAGATCGGCAATCGCGCCCAGGGCGAGAGGCTTATCCAATTGGCGGGCGCTGATTGTACCCGGGTGCTGTTCGCCACCTTGCTGCTCTCTCCGCACATTCCGCTGCTGTTTATGGGTGAGGAATATGGCGAGACTCAGCCGTTTCTGTTCTTTACCGATTTCCAGGGGGATCTGGCCAACGCGGTGCGAGAGGGACGGGCCAGGGAATTCGAGGGCCATGCCGGCCATGAGGGGGAAAGCGTGCCCGATCCGAATGCCCCCAGTACCTTTGAGCGGTCAAAACTTGACTGGAAAAAGCCTGACAGCACCCTCGGCCGGCAGTGGCTGGCGCTGACCCGAGAACTGCTGGCGCTGCGCCAAAAATACGTGGTGCCGCTGCTGGCCTCGCCAGGCAGTAGTGCCGGCCAGATAGTGAAGACCGCACCTGGCCTGGTTGCCGTCAGATGGACTTTCCCGGCAGGGATACTTTCACTGTCGCTCAATATTGGCGAACAAGACCAGCCGCTTACCGACCAGCCGGGCGAGACACTGTTTGCCTGGCCTGAAGGGACCGAACGCCTGGTGCCGAATTCCGTTATCGTCCGCCTTGCCCCAGGAGCCGCCAAGTGAACATTCCGACCGCTTCTTATCGTATTCAATTTCGTAATGGCATGACCTTTGACCGCGCAGCTGACCTGGTACCTTATCTGCAGCGGCTGGGCATCAGCCATCTGTATGCCTCGCCGCTGTTCGCCGCCACGGCCGAATCGACCCACGGCTACGACGTAACCGACGTTAATCAGCTGGAACCGTCCCTGGGTGGTCGCGAGGGGTTTTTACGGCTGGTCAACGCCCTGAAACAGGCCGGGCTGGGCCTGATTATCGATATTGTACCCAATCATATGGCGGCTTCGCTGGAAAATCCGTGGTGGCGCGATGTTATCGAGAACGGCGAACACAGCCGCTATGCCCGCCATTTCGACATCGATTGGTCGCGGCCGTTGACCTTGCCATTTCTGGGGGACAGCTTTGCATCGCTGGTGGCAAACGGAGAGATTACCGTTGAGGCGCACCCCCAGACCGGCAAACCGGTATTCGCCTACCACACTAGTTATTATCCGCTCGCCGCCGATAGCTGGCAGGGACGGAAAGACGAAGTGCTGGCCATGACCGACAAAACCGCCATCGCCAGACTGCACCAGTGCCAGCCCTATCGGCTGATGTGCTGGCGGGAAGCGCCGCGTGACCTTTCCTATCGTCGCTTTTTTGAAATCACCGGCCTGGTCGGCGTCCGGGTCGAGGACCCTGCGGTGTTTGACGATACGCACCGGCTGATCCTTGAACTGGTCCATTCCGGGGCGGTTGATGGGTTACGGGTCGATCATGTTGATGGGCTGGCAGACCCGAAAGCCTACCTGGAACGGTTGCGCCGGGAAGCCGGTCCGGACTGCTATATCACCGTCGAAAAAATCCTGGCTGAGGGTGAACGCCTGCCGGCTGACTGGCCGGTTTCCGGCACCACCGGGTACGAATTTGTGGCATCTCTTTCAGCGGTGCTGGTGGATGGCGAGAATATTGACCGACTGCGCCGGGCGTATGACCAGGCGGTGGGGCAACCGGTTGACATGGCCGCTGAACTACGGGCAGCCAAACTGTTGATGGCGGACAAGAATTTCGAGGGTGAATTCACCCGGTTAGTGAATATTGCCCTGAGCATTGCCCAAACCGATACATTGAAGCTGGATGAGGGCTTGGTCCGATCAGCCCTGCGCGAACTACTGGTGGCGTTCCCGGTCTATCGGACCTACGGTACCGGCCAAGGGCTGACGCCGGCCGACCTCAGCCTACTGCAGAAGGTCGCCACCGGGGTCAGCGTCGGCGATAATCCTCCGGCACCTGCGGCGCTCGACTTTATTGTTCGCATTATAACGGGGGACGTTTCTGCCGCTGCCCGGCAGGCGGCTGCCACGTTTTGCCGCCGCTGCCAGCAGCTCACCGGCCCGCTAATGGCCAAGTCGGTTGAAGACACGCTGTTTTTCCGCCAGCATGCGGCGCTGGCCCTGAACGAGGTGGGCGCCGAACCCTTGCCGCAGTCGTTTTCGCCTGCCCAGTTCCACCGAGATATGCAGACCCGGCTGGAACGCCAGCCTGCTGGGCTCTCAACGACCTCAACCCATGACACCAAACGCGGGGAAGATGCCCGCGCCCGGCTTTATACGCTCAGCGAAGCGCCGGACCACTGGGCCGCATCCGTCGCCCGCTGGCGTCAGATAAACCATGACCACATCCGGCTGCTGGACGATGGCCCGGCACCTGAACCCGCGGTTGAATGGATGCTCTATCAGGCGCTTGCCGGTGTTTGGCCGACAACGCTGCAACCCGGCGACGCCCAAGGGCTGTCAGCGCTTGCCGAGCGGTTTGCCGCCTATGTGGAAAAAGCGCTGCGCGAAGCCAAGCTGCGGACAAACTGGGGCGATGGCAATCAGGACTATGAGCATGCGGTGATCGACTATGCCCGTCACCTGCTGTCGCCGGCTGACCCCGCTTTCCTGCAGGATTTCTGCACCACTCTGCAACCCTTTATCCGCGCCGGTCTGCTGAATAGCCTTACCCAGACCATCATCAAGCTGACGGCGCCGGGCGTGCCGGACATCTATCAGGGCAGCGAGACCTTCGACTTGAGCCTCGCCGATCCCGACAACCGACGCGAACCGGATTTTGCCGCTTTGGCAGGCCTGCTGGATGAGCCGCTACCGCCGGGCGCTGCAACAGAGCAACACTGGCTGCTTGGCCAGGTAAAGCAGCAAGCTATCGCCAGGCTCTTGGCGGTGCGCCAGCAATGGCCGGCGCTGTTCGCCGAGGGGGACTACCTGCCGCTGACCGTCAGCGGGGAACAGGCGCAGAACCTGCTGGCCTTTGCGCGGGTTAAGGGTGATGAGTGCCTTATTGTCATCGTTCCGCGAGTGGTTTATCGGTTGCTTGAAGGCAGCCTGGCCGATCAGTATATCCTCCGCTGGGTCGAGGCGGAGATCGTACTGCCATCGCCGTTGGCGCATCGCCGCTATCGTGACATTCTCAGCGGGGAAAGCCTGGTGGTGACTGACCGCGTTGACCTGGCATCCGTTGCAGGCGGTGTGGCGCGGGTATTACGGAGTGCGGCAGCCGATATCGGCCCAAAGTGAGTGGCCGACGATAATGTCAGTCAGCCAGGCAAGCCGCGCCGGAACAGCATCGGTCCGGCGAGATTGGCGATCAGCGGTTTTTACTTAATGGTGCGGCTTTCACCCGGATAGACCAGGCCGATCTGCTGCCTGATGGTATCAAGGGTCGCCATTATCTGCACCGATTGTTCCGGCGGCATAATCGCCGACCGGGTCCCGGTCCTGACCAGACGTTCCATTTCCAACGCCTGGAACTGCATGCCGCGATGGGCGACCGGCTCGGCATAGGTTTCCAGCACCTGGCCCTGATAGTCTTCAACCCGAAACGACGTGGGGCAGTACCAGACGGCATCGATGACGATACGCGCCTTGGAACCATAAATCACCGCCCCGTTGGGGCCGGCACAATCCAGGGCAGATACGGTGGTGGACATGGCTCCGCCTTGATGCTGCATCACCGTGGCGATTTCAGCATCGACGCCAGTCGCGGTAAAACGAGCAGTCGCTTGGATCGCGGTGGGCGCACCCAGCATATCCCAGGCGAAAGAAACCGGGTAAATCCCCAGATCCAGCAGCGCGCCGCCGCCCAGTTCCAGCGCATTCAGCCGGTGCTGCGGATCGGTCGGTAAAAATTGGCGATGTTCAGCCGACACCGACCGCAACTGGCCCAGCACGCCGGCGTCGATAATTTGGTGGATACGCTGCATATGCGGCAAAAAACGCGTCCACATCGCCTCCAGGACAATCAGGTTTTTGTCGGCCGCGCGCGCAACAATTTTTTTGGCCTGCTGGGCGTTCAAGGTGAACGGTTTTTCAATCAGCACATGTTTACCGGCCTCCAGCGCCAGCAGGGCGGCGTCAATATGCTGTGGATGTGGGGTGGCCACATAGACGATATCCACCGCCGGGTCTGCCACCAGTTGCTGGTAACTGCCATGGGCGGCGGGGATAGCGAACCGCTTGGCGAATGCGCTGGCCTTCTGGGCCGAGCGCGACCCCACCGCAGTCACCGTTAACCCAGAAGCTATCAGATCCCGAGTGAATAGCTCAGCAATCCATCCGGTGGCCAGCACACCCCAGCCAAGTGACTTATTCATTTATTTCCCCTCGAAGAAACCCCTTTGTGCTTTTTATCATACAAGATCACTCATCATAATTTGCGTATTCTTTGTGGTGTGGTGCCAACGCCGCATAACAAAGCCCTGCGCATCAAGGCGGTATCACTGAAGCCGACCTGGCGATGCCGCTTCGCCGCGCAGCGATTCGTCGCCTGACGACATAAGCGGGAATATGCATGAGCAATTACTCATTGCGCAATGAGGATACTTTGCTTTAATGCGAATATTGAACTGCTTATGATGGCGTATGCCTATATCAATGCCCTGGTATTCAGCGGACGCCGGCTGATAGTCCCGAGCCTGCCCTATGCCTTGGGTACCGGCGGTGTTATCGCCGGTTACAGTGTCACTGACGGCGTACGGCTTTCCGGCGCCCCTATCGCCTATACGGTATAGATGAGCGCGCTATGGGGCATCATGATGCCGCTGTTGTTTATCGGCCGGTGCGGCGTGAAACCAGCGTATTTTTTGCGGCATTAATCGGTTATTTTTTCCTGGCGTAAAGGATAACGGTCCGCAAGATAGTTGCCTGTACGCTGATAGTGATCGGCACAATCATCATTGGTTGACCGCCGCCTGCCTGGTTTTCAGTGATAACGGCTGGCTGGAGCCGCCTGGCTTTTGGACAGTAAGTCACTCTCTGTAGAGGATGAAAATAATGAACCTATCCGAACATCCCACTATCGCCCTGATCGGCCCCGGGGCTATCGGCACCACCGTAGCGGCGGCACTGCATGAGGTCGGACACACGCCAACCCTTTGCGGGCGCACGGCGCGCGATCGGCTGGATCTGCGCCATGACGGCGGACATATCGTGGTGCCCGGGCCGGTGCATACTGATCCTGCCGGCGTCCATACCCCCTTTGACCTGGTGTTCGTCGCGGTCAAGTCTACCCAGGTGGCGGCGACGGCCCCGTGGCTTGCGGCGCTGTGCAGTGAGCAGACAGTGGTCTGCGTGCTGCAAAACGGGGTGGAACAACAAGCGATGTTCGCACCTTACCTGGCCGGCCGGCCGGTGTTGCCTTCCGTGGTGTGGTTTCCCGCCCAACGCGAACCGGATAACGCAGTATGGCTGCGTCGCGCAGCGCGGCTCACTTTGCCTGATGTGCCGCAAAACAAGGTGGTTCAGGCGGTGCTGAGCGGCAGCCGCTGCGCGGTCGACATTGCAGCGGATTTCACCTCGGTGGCCTGGCGCAAGCTGCTGGTGAATGCCGTCGCCGGATTAATGGTTCTGACGGGTCGCCGTTCCGGCATGTACACCCGAACCGATATCACCGGTCTGGCCCTGGCCTATCTGCACGAGTGTCTGGCGGTGGCCCGGGCAGAGGGCGCCAATCTGGGTGATGAGGTCGCGCAGCAAATTGTTGATGGCTTTCAGCGCTCCCCGGCCGATTTAGGCACCTCCATCCTGGCCGATCGACAAGCCGGCAACCCGCTTGAATGGGACTGTCGCAATGGCGTAATACAGCGATACGGCCGGGCGCACGGCATTCCTACCCCGATTAGCGAACTGCTGGTGCCATTGCTGGCGGCGGCCAGCGATGGGCCTGGCTGATAGCAAATCTTCTTGTACAATTGTGCCATTGATCAGTGAAGTCGGTGGAGATAATACTATGAAAATAAAATGGCCAGTTGTCGTGCTGGCTTGCGCGGTCATTGGCTGTACACTGCTGCACCCTGATGATTTTCGCTGTAGCTGTTTTCAATAGAATGGCCGAAGGGTAAGTTCCAGACCCAATAGCCCGAGAAACAACAGGAAAAACATTCTAAAACGGCTGGGGCTGAGTCTGGTGCGGATCATCTGTCCCAGCCACATCCCCATCAGCGCAGGTATAATGGCCAGCGCCGACAGCCCCATTTCTTGCGGACGGAACGCGCCGTGCAGCAGCAGCCCGACGGCCAGCGCCAGGGTGGAAACGGTAAATGACATTCCCAGCGCCTGCACCAACAGGTCTTTATCCAGCCTGAGCGATTGCAGATAAGGCACTGCCGGCATCACAAAAACGCCGGTGGCGCCGGTCACTGCGCCGGTGATAAGCCCGATGATTGGCGACAGCCAGGGCTCAACCCGGCCAGGTACCGCCAACACCGGCGACACCAGCGCATAACCCGCATACACCAGCAGCGCCACCCCTAAGGTCAGGCCCGACCAGCGAGGATCGGTAGCCACCAGCAGCGACGATCCGCCCAGGGTACCCAGCACGATGCATAGCATCATCGGCCACAATCTGCGCAGCAGGGGGCCTCTGCTGGACCCGGCCAGCCACTGCCAGATATTGGTCACTAGCGACGGCAGTACCAGCATGGCCGCCGCCGCCGCCGGCGGCATAACCAGGCCCAGCAGTCCCATCGCCACCGTAGGCAGGCCCATACCGGTCACGCCTTTGACCAGCCCGGCAACCAGAAACGTAGTCGTGGCCAATGTCAGAAAAACGAAAGATTCATTCATCGCTGTATTGAAGCCGGTCAGCGCGTTGGGCACAATGTGGAATTCATCCTCTATCCTTCGGTGAATCCGAAGGGTTAAGCACCGGATAGCGATATGAGACTCGATCTGGCTGACCTGCATCTGTTCTTGTGCATTGTCGACGCGGGCAGCATTACCCAAGGGGCGGCGCGCGCCCATCTGGCGCTGGCCTCGGCCAGCGAACGCCTGCGCCGCATAGAAGACGATGCTGGCGTGATGCTGCTAGAGCGACATCCTCGCGGCGTGACCACCACCGAAGCCGGGGAAGCGCTGGCTCACCATGCCAGACTGATGCTGCGCCAGCAGGCGCGGCTCAAAAGTGAATTGCAGGACTTTGCTACAGGCAACCGGGGCACGCTGCATCTCTATGCCAACACCGCGGCCCTGACCGAGTTTCTGCCGGCCAGGCTGGCGCCGTGGCTGGCTGAGCGGCCCCAACTGCAGGTTGAGCTGAAAGAGCGCACCAGCGCGGACATTGTGCGCAGTATTGCCGCCGGACGGGTCGAGGCCGGCATCGTTTCCGATGCCGTTTCAGCGCCTACGCTGGTACTTCAACCCGTCGCCAGGGATCATCTGGTGCTGATCGTGCCCGCCGGGCACCGGCTGGCATCGGTAGGCAAGGTATCTTTGGCCGAGGTTATCGATGAGCCTTTTGTCGGCCTGGCGCAGGGTAACGCACTGCAGGAACATCTGGATGACCATGCGCGCGCTGCCGGCCATGCGCTGGCATTGCGTATCCGTATGAAAACCTTCGCGGGCCTGGGTGAAATGGTGGCGCACGGTGTTGGCCTGGGCATCATGCCGCAGGCCGTCGCCGGTCGTTACCGTCGGCGACTTGGCTATCGGATACTGGCATTGAATGATGGCTGGGCGCAACGCCAGCTGTGTTTATGCTATGGCAGTTGGCAAGCGCTATCCTCGCCTATGCAGAGCCTGCTGTCCCACCTAGGTAAGAAAAACGCTGCTGGCTGAACCGTTAACGCATGACTACTATTGCTATGACATATCGCTAGGGCGTTTAACATCTCCTCGGTTGTAATACCTTGGCGACACCGAGGTGGATATTGTTGCAGTCCCAAGGGGCTGTTCCCTGGGTATGCCTCACATGCTTGATGTTTCAATATCAAACAGCGGAAATGATATACTCCCTTTTTTCGGCAGAGTGATTGTCACCCTATGAAAGCGCCTGGTAACAAATCGCCCACAATTACAGATATCGCCCGTCTCGCGGGCGTCAGCAGTATTACCGTTTCCCGCACTTTTACCGACCCCTACAAGGTGAAAACCCTCACGCGCGAGAAGATCCTGCGGATAGCCCGTGAAGTTGAATACGTGCCCAATATATTTGCACAGAATATCAAATCTTCTCAAAGCCCGATCATCGGTATAGTTACGGACGATACCTTTAATCAGAGTTACTCATACGTGATTCAAGAATTGTGTCTGCGCGCGGAGGCAAAGGGATATTCGGTGATGATCTTTACCACCGGCGGTGGTCGCGCGTCTGAAGTGAAAGCGATCAATACGCTGGTGGGCTATAAAGCGGCAGGAGTAGTATTGTCGGTGATTAGCGATACCCCCGACTACGACGTGAGCCACCTTAAAATTCTGCATCACTCGCCTACAAAACTTATCCAGTTAGATCGCCAATTTGACACCTCCTTACCGGCTGTTTTTGTCAACGATGAGCGGGCCGGCAGGCTTATCGCTTCGGTCATTACCGAAAAATCCTGGCGCCATATTCTGGTGATTGGTGGCCATGAGCACTCGCGTATCACTCAGGCGCGGGTAAACAGTATCCTTCAGAACATTCCTGCCACCACCCAGGTTACCTGCCTGTATGCGGACTATCGCTATGATAAAGCGAAAGAGATAATTGCCGCCCACTTCTCCAGTGGCGTGATGAATTACGATGCAATTGTAGGAATTAACGGTGCCATCTCCCTTGCAGCGCGCAGTGTCGCGACAACATGGTCACTGAAGAGTGTTGCGTTCCTCTCTATTGACGACATACCCAACGCCGAAGATTTTGGGTTTTTTTACCCCTCTGTCGTTCATGACTACAAGCAATGGGCGACCATCGTTGCCGAGAACCTGGTGGCGGCTATTGAAGACCGCCCCTGGCAGCAGCGTACGGTAATTAACGGTTTTCTAAAAAATTACCGCTAGCCAGCGACCTGGTCCTGGATGATGGCAGTGCCGGGCTCCAAATGTTCATGTGAACATATATAGAGTTTTATATCATCAATAAAATTCCGCATGAATCATTTGTGTTTTTTGTAAGTAAAATGAAATTTTTAAATTATTGAAATAAAATGATTTTTAAAAAATAATGTCATCATGATCACAAAAACATGCAGTGTGATTATAAATGTTTACGAAAACATTTTAAGGTGCATGAACACTCATCATGTACGGGAAATGAAGTTGTGAACATAAAACCCACCTTAATCAAACAACTGGTCAATTATGGCCCGAAAGACTATCGCCTGGTCTCTGCGCCGCTGCCGGAGCCAAAAGCGAATGAACTGCTGGTAAAAGTCGGTGCATGCGGCATCTGCGCCTCTGATTTTCACTGCTACCACGGGGCGCCGATGTTTTGGGGCAACGAGACGTTTCCTCCGTATGTCAAAACCCCGGTGGTCAGCGGCCATGAGTTCTACGGTACCGTTCATGCGGCCGGCCCGAATGCGCTGGAACATTTCGGCGTCGCGCTCGGCGACCGGGTCATTGCGGAACAGATCGTACCTTGCGATAAATGCCGTTTTTGCCGCAATGGGCAGTACTGGATGTGTGAAAAACACGATATCTACGGTTTTCAGAAAGATGACGCCGATGGGGGCATGACGGAATACATGCTGTTTAAACCTACCAGTCGTGTACACAAAATCCCGCAGTCGCTGTCGCTGGAAGAGTGCGCGCTGATTGAGCCGTTCTCCTGTTCGGTACACGCGGTCAATCGTGGCGATATTCAGTTTAACGACGTCGTCGTGCTGGCCGGCGCCGGAACCTTAGGGCTTGGTATGATACAGGCCATCAAACTCAAAACCCCAAAGAAACTCATTGTTATCGATACGATGCCGCACCGCCTGGCGCTGGCGAGCAAGCTTGGCGCAGATGAAGTGATGAATCCGCTTGAAGAGGATGTCATCGCGAAAGTGAAGGCGATGACCGACGGCTATGGCTGCGATGTCTACATTGAAGCTACCGGCAACCCGGCGGCCGTCAATCAGGGGCTGCAAATGATCCGCAAGCTTGGGCGCTTTGTTGAATTCAGTGTGTTTAGCCGTGAGACCTCGGTTGACTGGTCAATCATCGGCGACAGAAAAGAGCTGGATATCCGTGGCGCGCATTTGAGCCCTGGCTGCTACGAGACGGTTATTGATCTCTTTAGCCGCAAGCTTATGACGGCAGAAAACATCGTGACGCATCAGTTTCCGCTCGACCGTTGGGAGCAGGCCTTTGCAACATTTGGCACCGCCGAAGCAATCAAAGTGCTGCTGGTACCACACGCGCAATAATGAGTTTTACATCCAAGATCAGGTGTTGGCAACCCTACAATATGCCAGCACCGTACCCCAATCCACCATGCTTCGGGGCACATAACAATGAAACAGCGAAAGATAGGATTACATCATTATCTGGCGTACGGCTCGGGAGACTTTCTCGGCGCTGGCACGGCAGTGTTAACCTCGGCCTGGCTGCTCTATTTCTATACCAGCTTTTGCGGGCTGACACCCATCGAAGCGACCATGATCTTTGCCTGCGCACGCGTGCTCGATGCAGTGGTAAGCCCGCTGATGGGCTATGTGAGCGACAACTTTGGCGGCACCTGGCTGGGGCGGCGCTTTGGCCGACGAAAATTCTTTATCTTACTGGGTATTCCTTCCATATTCAGCTACAGCATTATGTGGGTTGGAGACATGGGTTTCTGGTATTACCTGCTCACCTACCTGCTGTTTGATATCGTCTATACCATGATTCTGGTGCCCTATGAAACATTGGTACCTGAAATGACAGATGACTTTAAGCACAAGTCGAAATTCTCCGGGGCGCGCATCGCCATGGGACAGCTTTCAGCCATACTTGCAGCCTTTCTGCCGGGCGTTTTTCTGTCGCATTTCGGCAAAGACAATCCGCTGTCTTTCTTTTACGCAAGCCTGGTTCTGGCTGTGATTTGTGCCATTGTCCTGACGTTGGTCTACTGCTTTACCTGGGAACGGCCTTCAGAGCTGAAATCTGAAGCAGAGCGCCAGCAGGCGCGGGGCGATGAAAGCCTGACGCTGGGCGCTCGCCTCAAACGCCTGCGGATCGAATTGACCTCCACTTTTCGCATCAAGATTTTCCGCCAGCACCTGGGGTTATACCTCGGCGGCTATATCGCGCAGGATGTGTTCAATGCCGTGTTCACCTATTACGTCGTGTTTGTGCTTATGCAGACGGCGCAAACCGCATCAAACTTAATGGGCGTGATGGCAATCCTGCAGTTCGTTGCGGTCATTGGCATGATCCCACTGTGTATCCGCTTTGGGCCGGCACCGGCCTATCGCGTTGTGGTGGTGCTGTTTGGCCTGGCATCCGTCTCGTTTGCCCTGGTCTACTACGCAGGAATGAGCGATGTTTATTCGCTGCTCCTGTTTATTTCCGCCGTGGCTGG
Source organism: Biostraticola tofi (assembly GCF_004343195.1). Classification (GTDB taxonomy): domain Bacteria; phylum Pseudomonadota; class Gammaproteobacteria; order Enterobacterales; family Enterobacteriaceae; genus Biostraticola; species Biostraticola tofi. Next base: position 509,205 of record NZ_SMCR01000003.1, read on the forward strand.
GCTGGGGCGTGGCGGGATCAACTATATTCCCTGGAATATCTACACCTATATTTCTGATGTGGATGAGACCATTACCGCTCAGCGGCGTGAGGGCATATTCGCCGGCGTAATGACTATGACGCGCAAAGCCTCGCAGGCGGGGGCTGTCATGCTGGTAGGGATCATCATGCAGCTGTCCGGTTTCGTGTCGGGCAAGAGCGTGCAGGATCCACAGGTCAGCCACACCATCTTGCAGATACTGAGCTTTGGTACCCTGGGGGTATTGGCTATCGGATTTCTGATTTCTCTGAAATTCAAGCTTAATTTGCAGAGTCATCAACTACTGCAACAGGAGAATCAGCGTATGCGCAGAGCCAATCGCCCGCTGCCGGAAAGCGTTTCGCCTGATGCGCGGGCAACATTAGAAATGCTGACCGGCATGAAATACGAATCCTTGTGGGGTAACAATAACATCGGCTATCTCAATCGCCAGAAAGCACCGCCCGTGAAAGCGAATGGAGCCCCTATACCGCCTACTTCTTCTGAAAATGACAAATATGCAGGATGACAAATATGACGATTTATCCGGTAAAACACAGCGCCTTGCTGCGCCAACAGGAACACTTTATCTGCCGTGATGCGCTTAAAGCGTTAATCCATAAGGTGACCAGTAATCTCGTTGCCATTGAAGATACCACGGGGGAATTCGCATTGCATCTGGATGACGGCCGGATTATTGACGCCAAGGGCTGGGCGGCAGGATGGGAGTGGACCCATGGCGTCGGCCTGTACGGTATTTTTCAATACTACCGGCAGACGAGCGATGAGTCGATGCGCGCTATTATTGACGACTGGTTTAAAGCCCGGCTGTCGGAGGGCACGCCGACTAAAAATGTGAATACAGTCTGCCCACTGTTAACCCTCGCATATCGCTATGAAGAAACCCGCAATCCGGCCTGGCTGCCGCTGCTGGAGCGTTGGGCCGAATGGGTGATGTACCAGATGCCGCGTACGGAAAAAGGCGGGATTCAGCACGTTGTTATTCATAAAGAAAATAACCAGCAGCTGTGGGATGACACCCTGATGATGACGGTGATGCCGCTGGCTAAGATCGGCAAACTGCTTGGGCGTCAGGAATATGTTGAAGAAGCCAAGTTTCAGTTCCTCACCCATATACAGTATCTGATGGACCGGGAAACCGGGCTGTGGTTCCATGGCTGGACGTTTGAAGGCAATCACAACTTTTCACGCGCTCGCTGGGCGAGAGGGAACAGCTGGTTGACGGTAGCTATCCCTGATTTTATCGAACTGCTGGATCTGCCGGAATACGATGCAACGCGCCGTTTTTTACTGGAAGTATTGAACAGCCAAGTCAGCGCACTGGTTCATTTGCAGGATGAAAGCGGTCTTTGGCATACACTGCTAGATGACAGCGACTCCTATCTGGAGAGCTCGGCAACCGCAGGATTTGCCTATGGCATTCTGAAGGCGGTGCGTAAACGCTATATTGATGCTGCTTATGGAAAAGTCGGGCAGAAGGCGATACGTGGCGTGATTAACTGTATCAGTGATGAAGGAGAACTTACGCAGTGTTCATTCGGTACAGAAATGGGACCCGATCTGGAGTATTACCGCCAGATCCCATTGACGTCGATGCCGTACGGGCAGGCGATGGCAATATTGTGTATGGCTGAGTATTTGCATGTTTACCTCTAAGGGCATGACGCATTTTCGTCTGGACGCTAAGCACCGTCTTAATTAGTCTGCCACTGGCATGCGGGTAGCACAACGAATACTGCCCGCACCGCATTTTCCGATGCCATTCATGATTACCTCACTAAATGAGCCGCGAGCGAGGGTGAAATACTGTCTAGATCCATTCAATATTGACTGCGAAACGAAAATTTACATCCCTGTGCCGTGAGTCGTAGAAGGGCCCCAACAATCACCACTCTGCCAGGGGATATTTCCTGTCTGGCCGACTGACACCGGACCATGACCGGCCAGGGGCCGTTCCGTTGTTGGTGCAGAAGCGCACCTGCCTGGTGCAGCGGGTGGCGAAATACGGGCATATCAGTAGGGAAACTCGCCTAATCAGCCCCCTTAAAAACTGGCACGGCGTTTGCTGCAAGATAATACCGCCATGGTCAGCCCTGGTTGATACAGGCAACGTTGCCTGCTGCGGTCTACATTCCAGCGCAGCGTTACACCGGGCGCATACAATTTATCATTGGCAAAGAAGCCCCATCGACTTAACCGGTCGGCGGGGCTTTTTTTTATTTTGGGAGCATAGTGATGGGAAAACTCAAACAATGGTTTCAGGGACCTCAGGATATTACTGAGGCTGAAGCCGTAGAGGATTACGCGGTAGGGCGGGTGCCTGCGCATTATCGCTGGCCGATTCCGGCCATTATTCTGGTGTTGCTGGGCAACTCCACTGCGATGTTCTGGTTCAGCCTCGGCGCTGATATGAGCTACCAGGTCGGCTGGCCAACGCTTTTGCTGCCGATTGCCTATCTGGTGGTGTTCGCCACCCTTATCGGCGCCTGCATTATGAGGCTGGCGAGCAGGGAGGGATTGTCGCTGAACCTGATGACCCGCGGCCTCGGTTTCGGTTATATGGGCTCGGCCTTCACCTCGCTTATCTATGCCATCAACTTTATCTTCTATTTCCTGTTTGAAGGTACCATCGTTTCCCATGCCATCGCCAATTATGCCGGCATCGCGGTTAATTCACCGGCCGGAGTGGCTATTTTTGCCGTGACCGGCCTGGCCGCTATCTGGTTTGTCTGGAAAGGCATGTCGTCGATGCAGTTCCTGCAAACCTGGGGCGTGCCGATCTTTATCCTGCTGTTTGGCTTTTGCATTTGGCAACTGACCCACCACTACCAGCCGATCGGTTTCTCCGGCTGGCATGCAAAAAGCGACGTCGACAGCAACGCCCTGTGGTTGGTCATGAATATGGCCAATGGCCAGATTGTGTTCCAGGGACTGATGGCGACTGATTACGGCCGCTTTGCCAAACCCGGGGTGACGCATAAGGGTACCGCTACCATTATGCTGGGAATGTTGATGCCGATCGTGGTGGTGATGCTGTTCGGCGCCTTTATGGCCTACACCCTGATGCCGAATATCAAACAAGGCGATGCTTGGTCGCTGGCGTTGGATCCGGGTTTTGTGTTCCCGCTGATTATTGGCCTGACCGGCGTGCTGTTCGCCATCATTACCCAGATCCGCATCAACGTGCTCAACCTTTACTCCGGTTCGATTGCGCTGTCCAATACCATGGATATGGCCTTTAACTATCGCCCGGGTCGGCAATGGTGGATGGTGCTGGTCTGGGCATTGGGCGTCATCTTCTATGTGTTTAATGTCCTGCAGTATACCGGCACGTTTCTCTCGATAACCGGCATTCTGACCAATACCTGGGTATTTATCATCCTGGCTGATTACTTTATCTGCCGCAAATTATTCAAACTGGCGCCTAGCGACTTTATCGAATATCGCAAAGAGTATCTGCGGATGTGGAATCCCTCAGGCACTATCGCTTTGGTCATGGCGGTCGCGGTGGGTGCGGCGGGCGTGCTGGGGCTTTACCCGATGGTATACGCCTCCTTTATCGCCATGCTGGTGGGCCCGATAATCCATGTGATCCTAAGCGTCGCCACCCGCGGCCAGTACTATTTCAACACCTTCCCGCTGGATATGCCGACCGATTGGCGTCCTTCAGACGCGTACAGCGGCCCCAAGCCGCAATTCGCCCCACAACTTAACAAGGAAGCTGAATAATGACCGGGACACCCTTGCAGGTAGCGGCCATCCAGTTTGAGCCGACGCAGTTTCAAAAAGAGGATAATGTTCGCCAGTTGCTGATACTGGCCGCAGAGGCGGCCAAAGGCGGCGCCCGGCTGATTGTGATGCCGGAAATGGCCACCACCGGTTATTGCTGGCGCGACCGGCAGGAAGTAGCGCCTTATGTGGAAAGCGTCGATGGCGAGACCTGCCAGCGTTTCTGCGCCCTGGCGCGCGAGCATCACTGTTATCTGGTGGTGGGCATGCCGGAAGAAGATAGCCACACCGGCCTTTATTACAACAGTGCGGTACTGATCGGCCCTGCGGGGATCATTGGCGTGCACCGCAAGACCCATCCCTATATTTCGGAACCTAAATGGGCGGCCAATGGCGACCTGGGGCATCAGGTGTTTGCCACGCCGATCGGCAATATTGCCTTGCTGATTTGCATGGATATCCACTTTATAGAAACCGCGCGCCTGGCGGCGGTCGGTGGTGCGCAGATTATCTGTCATATCAGCAATTGGCTGGCTGAGCGTACCCCGTCGCCTTACTGGCTGACTCGCGCCTGGGAGAATGGCTGTGCGCTGGTTGAAAGCAACCGCTGGGGCTGGGAGCGCACAGTACAGTTCAGTGGCGGCAGCTGTGTGGTGGACAGTGACGGCCGGCTGTTGGCGGCCCGTGATGACGGCGACGGCATTGTGGCGGCCACTATCACGCTGACGCCGCATAATGTGGCGCTGCAAAAGCGTCGCCCTGAGCTTTACCAGCGCCTGATGACCAACACCTTCAGCTGGAATCCCGGCGATTTTTTTGGCCTGTACGGATTGGAACCATTGCCCCGGGGAAAGCGGTCTGCGGTGGCTGTAGCCCAGTTTACCCCACTGCCCGAGCCGCAACTCAATCTGCGTAAGATGCGTGAATTTGCCCAGGCGGCCAAAGCCAATGGCGCCGAGCTGGTGGTGTTTCCTGAAAAGGCATTAACCGGGGGCGATGGATCTGAACAGGCCATCAGCGCCGACCATCCGGCGATCGCCGCGTTTTTGCAGTTGGCAATGGAACTGGATCTGGCCTTGCTGACCGGCTGGATCGAGCAGGAAGGGGATGTTTATTACAACAGCGCCCTGCTGGTCGGCACGCAAGGGATCATTGCCCATTATCGCCAGATCCACCTTAACCGTGCCGATAGGCTGTGGGCGACGGCGGGTGAACGCTGGGTCAGCGCCGATCTCCCTTGCGGCCGGATCGGTTTGCTGTTGGGAGAGGATTTGCTGATGCCGGAATCCGGCCGCATTCTGGCGCTGGAGGGCTGCGATGTGATTGCCTGCCCGGCGTCGCTTGCTGAACCCTTGCCGCTGGCCCACCGTGGCACCGTGATTCGCCACAACTACCCGATCCCCACCGGCGCCGACCCGTTGCACTGCCTGCTGCCGCGAGTGCGAGCAGGTGAGAATAACGTGTGGCTGGCGTTTGCCAACAGCTGCGACCCAGAGCACGGCAGTTTTGGCATCAGCGGCATTTATGGCCCGGATACCTTCGCATTCCCACGCTCGGAAGCTAAAGTCATGCAAACTGAAGGAATGGCCACCCTGACGATTGATACCGGCGACAGCAGCGTGCCTTACCCGACCCATGTGGTGCGGCGAAAAGATCTGGTATTGATGCGTCAACCGCACTATTACTCGGCACTGGTGGTCAACTCCCGACATGACGTCAGGTAACGGTGGCCTGCGGGCCATTTTTAAGGGTGAATCGATGCAATCAAGCGGCACTGCCAATGATAAAAAAACAGTCATTCCGGTCGGCATTCTCTATTCGGTTTCCGGTGATTACGGCGTCATTGGCCGTGAAATGCTGAATGGCATTCTGTTGTCTGTCGAGGAGGTCAATGCCAATCCGGCGTTTAACTTTACCCTGGCGCCGATCGTCTACGATCCCGGCGGGTCATTGGATAAGTATTTCGACTATTGCCACGACCTGCTCTATCGCCATGGCGTGCGTCATATTGTCGGCTGCTATACTTCCGCCTCACGGAAAATAATACTGCCGCTGGTCGAAGGCGCTAATGCGTTGCTCTGGCACCCGGCGCGCTATGAGGGTTTCGAAAGCAGCAATAACGTCATTTATCTGGGCGCGGCGCCCAATCAGCATGTGATTCCGATGCTGAGCTGGCTATTGGAACACCACCCGCCGCAGATTTATCATGTCGGTTCCAATTATGTCTGGTCCTGGGAAATTGATCGCATCACCCGTGAAGTGATTGAACCGGTGGGGGGAGAACTGGTGGCCAGCCAGTTGCTGCCGCTGGGTGAAACCGACGTACAGTCTATCATCGACGATATCGTGGCCAAGCGGCCCAAGGTGGTGCTGGCAACGTTGGTAGGGATTTCCGCCTATCGTTTCTATCACGCCTGGCATGCCGCCGCCCAGCAGCATCCATTCCTGGCCACAGATACCTTGGTCAAGCTCAGCCTGACGCTCTGTGAACCCGAGGTCGCGTTGATTGGCGCCGCGGCGCTGGAAGGTTATCTGGTCTCATCAGCCTGGTTCCAGTCGATCGACACACCGCAGAACCAGCAATTCCTCAGTCGCTATCGCCAGCGTTTCGGCGACCACAGTTCGCCCTCGGTGGACTCGCAGGCCGCCTGGCTGGCCGGGCAATTTCTGGCTCGCGCCATCGGCAACTGCGGCAGCGACGATGTCGCCCAGGTGCGTACCGCCGTGTGGCAGGATGAGATCGATGGCCCGGCGGGAAAAGTACGCATCGATGCCGACAATAATCATGCCTGGTTAACGCCTCATATGGCGCGCTGTGAGCAGGGTGTGCTGAAAACCTTCTGGCAGGCGCCGATGCCGGTGAAACCGGATCCCTGGTTAACCTGGATCGATTTGGCCCTGGTGGCGCAAGAGGGCAGCGCTTGATGCATGATGTCAAAGTACGTATCGCTGGCTTGAAAGTCGGTGCGATTGGCTGCAATGGGCGCGACCGGCAGCATTTGCAGCAGCAGTTTGCCCGTCTCGGGGTTGCAGCCTGCTTTTACGATGATTTTCCGCCGCCGGCGGCCTTTGACGGGTTGCAGCTGATTGTGTTCGATGGCGACAACCCGCAGCTATTTCACCCCTCGCATCGTCTGCCGTGGCCTGAGTTGCCGAAAATAGTGCTGACGGCGATGGAAACGCCATCCCGCCTGCAGTGGATTATTCAACAGCAGATTTCCGGCTATCTGCGTAAACCGGTGCGCTCCGATGGGGTGATGACCGCATTGACGTTGGCGCTGGCGTTTGACGCCCGGCAGCAGGCGCTGACGGCGCAGTTGCAACAGCAGGATGAGCGCTTGAAGGCCAGGCGGTTTCTGTTTGCCGCCCAATTGTGCCTGATGCAACATTTGGCTCTGGGCGAAGAGGGGGCCTATAGGCTGTTGCGCCGTATGGCGATGCGGCAGCAGAAAACGATTGAACACTGCAGTATCGATTTGCTGGCCAATCGGCAGGGATATCTGAGGATGGCGAAGGCGTTGCTTGAGGAGCGGGATAGTTGAGTGGTCTGGAAAAGGGATCAAGGCCACTAGGGGTAATTGCCCGTTCGGCGAAGACGCCTGCCTGGCGATGCCAACCTGGTTTTGGCTGGACTGCCGGATCACTCCGGCATCTTTTGCCAGTTCGCATCTTCATGCCCGTATTTTCCGCCCCAGTCGACATCCTTGATACGCTCAAGTTGCCACTGTCCTTGGGCATGTTGAGTCAACTCATACGGCAGACCGCGGCACTGACGCAAACGCAGGTCTACCTGTAAGCCGAACTGGTAGTAATGGCCTTTCTGCGGCACAAAACTCATCGCGCTGCTGCAACGGTTATTGCTGCCGCTATACACCAGGCCAATACGCGTTTTTCTTCCTGCGATCACCGGGGATTCGTAATAATCGCTCCAGGACGATGTGTCCTGGCCACTGGCGACCGGCATGCCGGCCTCCCGGGTGTGGGTCAATATAAACTCGCTGCTACGTACCAGACCGCCCTCATGCTGCCCCTGATTCTCCTGCTGGATTGATGCACGTTCAGTACCGCCTACAATACGTACCCATGCCATAGCTGGGCTGGGGGCGGGCGGTGTGAAGAATTGATTATGGGGAAACAGGCTGCAGCCGCTGGATAGCATCAACAGCAAGGGCAGGGTGGTTTTAACCAACATACGGGAACTCCACGTCTGGGTCACGCTGTCAGCGCCAGCAGTCCCGCCACCAGCTCGCGGGCTTCTTGCTGATAGTTTTCACCCCAGCTTGCCGACCCGCCATCGGGGCGACCCTGCTCGTCCCATTCTGCCAATGCGAGGCCATTAACGATCTCCAGTTCAAACCACTGCCGCTGCCACGCGTCGGCATCCATGACCAATGCGCTGTCCTGCCATAAACATTCGGTTTGCGCGACAAAATTCGCAAAGTTAAACCCATCCTCAGCCGCACACTCTGCCAACGCGATCAATGCTGTTTTACTTAGCATAGGTAAGAGGGTACTCCTCACTCGTCGCCATAAAAACTGAGATATTAATTAATAAAACTAATTAAAACTAATTAAAACTAATTAAAACTAATTAAAACTCAATGCATAATAATTTGAACATCAATTTTTCGGCGTGTTTTTGCTGACATCCTGCTTGCCGGGGTTACATTGCTCCTGTGTACCGGGAAAATAAAATCTGCCTGCGGGGTCCGGATCCGTGCCACCAGGACACCCTCGACGACCGGTCGTATTATCTGAACGGTCGCCGTTCGAGCCATTCCCTCCATCAGCACCGTTCCCGCCATCTCCCCCATCACCGCCATTGGCGGCACTCACTGAAAAGGAAAGCACGACGAAAGCACAGATAAAAAAACGATTAATCATGATTCTGATTCCATTGTTGAGCAGTTCAGACAGTGATAGAGCGTGAATCACAACTGCAATGAGACATTTTCGGGGGGTGACTGTTGCAAGCAGATTATCCGTTTTTTCGCTCAACGCTGCACGAAATGTTTCAAGGCCAGACGAGCCAGCGATCAAGAACCGTTTTTGCATGGTCAATATCTGCGTATGGCCCAGACGGGATAGTGACATTATGGTTGCAAGCGACAGTTCATTTTCGCAACGATAGCATCTTCAGCCCTGGGTAAGGATACCTCGTCTGTCATTGCAGCAATGATGGCCGTCACTCAGTCCGATTAGCATTAACCCTATCTGGCAACGGAATAACGCTTAGCCCGGCCTGAGTTGTCTGTCGGCTTCCTGAGATTTGGCGAGCTTATTTGGCCAGGATTTCAGCTCGAACGATGTCTGCACCGGCACTTAATGCATTCAGCTTGCCCCTGGCAACTCGACGAGATAAGGGCGTCATGCCACAGTTGGTGCAAGGATAAAGTTTGTCGGCGTCGACAAACTGCAGCGCTTTACGCAGCGTATTGGCAACTTGCTCTGGTGTCTCAATGGCATTGGTGGCCACGTCAATGGCCCCAACCATCACTTTTTTACCCCGAATCAGTTCAATCAGATCCATGGGAACACGTGAATTCTGACATTCCAGGGAAATTATATCGATATTGGATTTTTGCAATTTGGGGAAAATTTCTTCATATTGTCGCCACTCTGTCCCCAGCGTTTTTTTCCAATCGGTATTGGCTTTGATGCCATAACCGTAGCAAATATGGACCGCAGTTTCACATTGCAACCCTTCGATGGCTCTTTCCAGCGCGGCAATCCCCCAGTCATTCACCTCATCAAAAAACACATTAAAAGCGGGTTCATCGAATTGGATAATATCAACGCCGGCGGCCGCTAATTCTTTGGCCTCTTGATTAAGAATTTTGGCGAATTCCCAAGCCAATTTTTCGCGACTTTTATAATGGCTATCATACAGTGTATCTATCATCGTCATGGGACCTGGTAAAGCCCATTTAATCGGTTGATCGGTTTGCTGACGTAAAAACCGGGCATCTTCAACAAAAACCGGCTTTTGACGCGTCACCGGGCCAACGACTGTCGGAACGCTCGCTTCATAGCGGTTGCGAATTTTAACCACCTCACGTTTCTCAAAATCAACGCCGCTGAGGTTCTCGATAAACGTGGTAACAAAATGCTGGCGTGTTTGCTCGCCGTCACTGACGATATCTATCCCGGCCTGTTGCTGATCGGCCAGGCACAGACGCAGCGCATCTCGCTTGCCCTCAGCTAATTCTTCATCGTGCAATTTCCAAGGCGACCAAAGCGTTTCAGGCTGTGCCAGCCAAGAGGGTTTAGGTAAACTGCCCGCCGTTGACGTGGGTAATAACTTTTTCATAAAAAATGACCTTGTTTTCGGTTAATCAAAGCACGGCATCAATAGACCATTGCTCAAGAAGCGTTTGGTAGGGTTTGATAAAGTGCTCCTCAGTAAACTTTCCCTGTTCAATGGCCAATTGGCTGCGTTCTTCTCGATCATAAACAATTTGAGTAATAGAGTAATCCTGGTGATTCAAGCTAGGCTGGTAGGTTTTCCCTGCTGCTGAGTTGGCATTGTAAATCTCAGGTCGGTAAATCTTTTGAAACGTTTCCATCGTGCTGATAGTGCTCATAAGCTCGAGGTTGGTATAATCGCTAAGCAAATCACCAGAAAAATAAAATGCCAAAGGCGCAACACTGTTTGGCGGCATAAAATAGCGAGCCTGTAGTCCCATTTTTGCAAAATAGTGATCGGTCAAGGAGAGGTCATTTTGCTGATATTCTTCGCCCAACACCGGATGTTGATTATCTGTACGATAATAGATGTTTTTGCTTGACACGCTTAGGCATATAACTGGTTGTTTATTAAAGCTATTTTTGTAGGTTTCTGATTTTACGAATGACTTGAATATTTTGCCATGTATGTCGCCAAAATTATCAGGTATGCTGAATGCCGTCTGATGTTTATTATGCTCTGGCAGCACCACGCTAAAATCATAATCCCGCACGTAAGAGGAAAAGTTATTCCCGACAATGCCGTCTATGCGCTGGTTGATTTTCTTATCAACGATAGTCGTTTTTAATATTTCAATCGCTGGAAAGGCATCGGCATGGCCATTAATGTTGACATTCAACTCAGCGGAAATGATTTCAAGTTCGACAGAATAACGATCTCCTTTGGGGTTATCCCAGTGCGCCAGAGAATTGAACCGATTGTCAATCATTCTTAAGGTGTTGCGCAAGTTCTCCTGACGTTTATCGCCCCGGGCTAAATTAGCGAAGTTGGTCGTGATGCGAGTGTTTGCAGAAGGGTTGTAGTTCTCATCGAAAAAAATGCGCTTGATAGTAAATGTAAACTCTTTATTCATCGCAATCTGGTATCCTAATTTTTGAATGAAAACCGGGGCTTGTTGGTTGCTTCTCAGGGCTTCCCCGTTTTTTCTTGTTTCCCATTGATCAGTATTAATATTATATATAATTATTAACAGTGCATCCTTTATGCCTGAGTCAGTCATTGAGTAAAAGTGATTTAATTTCATAGAACATGAGACTTCCTCATGTTCTGCTGTGCGCTGATGAACGCTGATGAACGCTGATGAACGCTGATGAACGCTGATGAACGCTGAGGAGCGGTGAGGCCAGTGAAACCCCGGTCACAGCATATTGCAGGCTGGAGTTGATAGGATGTCGAGCGGCAACGCCCCAAGAGGCGGGTGGGAAAGCTCCTCAATCCGCTGTCGCCGGGGTGGAGAGTTTGGGCCAACAGCGCCCGTTTTAAAGCCTACAGACCTAGATCGCTTAGACTCGGGTGCTCGTCTGGACGTCTGCCTAGCGGCCAGTGGAACAGGCGTTCGGATTCTTTGATAGGCATATCGTTCACGCAGGCAAAGCGGCGCTTCATTAACCCATCCTGGTTGAATTCCCAGTTTTCATTGCCATAAGAGCGGAACCAGTTACCCGAATCATCGTGCCATTCATAGGCATATCGTACGGCGATGCGGTTGTCAGTAAATGCCCAAAGCTCTTTGATCAGTCGATAATCCAGTTCTTTCTTCCATTTCCGCTCCAGAAATGCCTGAGCTTCTGCACGGTTAGTCGCAAATTCTGCTCGGTTTCGCCAGTGGGTATCCAGAGAATAAGCCGTTGCCACTTTAGCCGGGTCGCGGCTATTCCAGCCATCTTCGGCCAGCCTGATTTTTTCAATCGCGCTTTCACGAGTGAATGGCGGTAAAGGGGGACGTATAGTCATGTGAGAAACCTCAAGCAGTGTCATGTAGACAGGTCTGTCTACTCGTGTTAATTTAGTACTGAAAAATAGCACTGTCAACACACCCGTTAACATTGTTTGACCAGGAGTTTCACTCATAATGGGTAATGAAAAAAAAGTCAGCGTAAAAGAAAAAATACTGTTAACCGCGCACGATTTATTCTATTCCACAGGTTTTAGGGCGACCGGTGTGGATAAAATCATAAAGCAGGCGAAGGTAACAAAAGTGACTTTTTATCGCCATTATCCAAGTAAAAACTTATTGATATTGGCCTATCTGCATTATCGGCATGACATATGGATCAACTGGTTTCGTCATACCCTGAGCAGCAAGCTCGATGAAAGTAAAAAACCGCTTATTGCGCTCTCTGAAACGCTTGATGAATGGTTCCGTTGCGCTACTTTCCGAGGTTGTGCATTCATTAATGCAACAGCTGAGGCTGAATCCGAGGATATCGCCCAAGAGATCAAGGTCATTTGCCGTAACCATAAATGCGAAGTGGAGCAAACGGTGGCTTCGTTGATAAGCGTGATAGAGAAGGGATTGGCGAGGGAAATAATGATGCTTATTGATGGGGCGATTATCCATGCGCAAATGGGCATGGAGGCGGATGAGGTTACCGACCGGTTAAAAAAGGGCCTGGAGAGATTACTGTCTGGCACCTGATTCGATATCCCTCTGTGGCGAGTGTGCGTCTCCTGTGACATCAATCGAGTCCACGCAGCGTTATAGAGACACTGGCTTTCAGAACGGGCAGGGATGACGGGCTTTCATCCACTCCCCGCTGATGGGATGCACAAAATGCAGTTCACTGGCGTGCAGCATCAATCGCGGCGTCTGTTCGGTGCCGGGCAGCAGGCGCCCGCCATACAGGTCGCAGCCGAGAATAGGGTGGCCCAACTGCTGGCAGTGAATGCGCAGTTGATGGGTGCGCCCGGTTTCAGGGGTTAACTGTACCCGTGTCAATGGCAGTAATGCCCCATTTTCCTGCTCTCGATAAATGCGCTCGACCACCTGATAGCGGGAGCGAGCCGGCTTGCCGTGGAGGGGGCAAATCGACATCAGCGGAAAGCGCGCCGGGTCTTTGGCAATCGCGCGGTCGATCATCCCTTCGTTGTGCTCTAAATGCCCGCAGAGCAGGGCGCTATAGATCTTGGTCACGGTGCGCTGACTGAACTGCTGGCAGAGAGCCGCATTGATAGCCTTATTACGGGCAATCACCATCAACCCGGAAGTACCGAAATCCAGACGATGGACCAGGGTGCAGCCGGGAAATAGCTGTACCAACCGATGATGTACCGAATCGATGTTTTGCGGATTTTTCCCCGAAAGGCTTAGCAGCCCGGCGGGTTTATTGATAAGCACCAGGTGGTCGTCCTGATAAACAGTCTCTATCTGATCATGGCACGGCGGAGCAATAAAGGTATCGATAATTGTAGACATCAGGCTGCCCGGCTGGGAAGTGGCAGCGGATAATAACGAATCGACGTTGATCAGGCCAGAAATGCTGGCTTGAGAATGGACTCGCACCACTGGCGAAAATGGGTAGAAGTACGGGTGTCGGCTGTCCTGACGACACCCAGATCGAGTCCTTCACCTTTCGCTCGGGCCATGGCGGCCATGCCTTCCGCCATGCCTTCAGAGAAGCCGAAACGCAGGAACTGCGCCTGGTAAGCCTCCAGCGGAATCTGCTGATAGGCGATGTCGCGACCCAGCACTTCACTCATGATCCGCGCCATGTGATTGAAAGAGATATTCTCCGGGCCCAGCACCGGCACCTCCTGCTGTCCCTGCCAGCGATCATCCAGCAGCCAGCGCGCGGCCACCTCGGCGATATCTGCTGTTGAGCAGGATGGCAGCGGCAGATCGCCGGCAATCGGTAAAAAGAACCTCCCTTGTTCGCGCAAGGGCTGCAACTGCATCAGCAGGTTGTCCATGAAGGAAGGCATGGCCAGCGCACGCAGATGTACACCCGTGGCGGCGATCAGATCGTCCATCGCCAGCGAGCCGGTCACATAGCCCGCATTCGCCGCCTGAGGGGTGCCGCGGCCCAGAGCGGTAATATCCACAACCTGAGTGATACCGCTGGTTTTTATCGCAGCGGCGGCAGGGCGGCTGAAATCCACATACGCCTGGGTAACGTCTGTTGCTTTGGGGTTGGCCGGCACCAGCCAGAACAGGCTGCGCGCGCCAGCGAAGGCACGCTGGACCGTCGCGGCATCCCCATGGCTGCCCTCTATGATGTCAACCCGTGCGCGTGTCTCCGCGGGGAGCGTTGAGGCATCGCGCGCGATGACCCGGACCGGTCGGTTTGCCGCGAGCAGGTGATTAAGCAACTGACTGCCAATCTTGCTGGTTGGCGCGGTTACCACAATCATCAGTATCTCCTTGAGGAAGTGATCGGCATCGGGCAAGCGCCCTGGCCGTCGTTTTGTTGATAAGCTAGCTTATTCCTTGGAGTGCGAACGATCCATGCTCTAGAGTACGTATTATTTTATTAATCGTTCCGCCAACCGAGCGGGTCAATGCTCGCCTACCAGACTGGCTCTTCCGGCAAAACATGCAAAGGGTTGCTTGAGGTAGGGTTTATCATGCAGGCCGGCTGTTTTTTACCGGGCGGGTTAGCAAACATACCAACATAGTGAATTCTTATATGTCGCTTCTATCATAAAGCATGTCGTAAACATCTCCTTCAATCCCCATAAAGCCTGACACTATTTCAGCGCTAAGCCTCACTATACCGGTCGGCGGCAAGTTTCGCCGGTGTGTACCACTGCGCGCCCGATTTCCGTTTTGCCCGTCACGGCAAATACCCATCGCGGCGCGGCGATCCTCAACAGGGGCGATTATGGTGCTGTATTTGATTCGGCGATTGATCCTGGCCGCAGCAGTGATGCTGGTGGCGATTTCGGTGTTGTTTTGTCTGGTGTTCGTGGTGCCGGGCGACCCCGCCTCGGTGGCGCTGGGGCCGCGGGCGACCGAGGCGCAAAAACAGGCGCTGCGCGGGCAAATGGGTCTGGACCAGCCTGCGCCGGTGCAGATGGGGCGCTTTATCGCGCGAGTGGTGCAAGGGGATTTGGGCGAGGACGTGCTAACCCATCGTCCGGTAAATCAACTGATCGCCAGGGCGCTGCCGAACACGCTGCTGCTGGCATTGTCTGCCATTGCCTGGGCGATGCTGCTGGGCATACCGCTGGGCTGTTATGCCGCGCTGCGGCAAAACGGCTGGGGAGACAAATTAATAGGTGTGGTGTCGATAGGCGTTATCTCGCTGCCGGCGTTTGTGGTGGCGATTTACGCCATGCTGGTGTTTTCCGTCACGTTGCGGTGGTTTCCGGCGATAGGCGGCGGGCGCGTCGGTGATATTGGTTCCCAGTTCCACGCACTGGTGTTGCCCGCCCTGACCGTCAGCCTGAGCTGGGTCGGCTATCTGGCGCGCTTGGTGCGCGCGTCCATGCTGGAAGTGCTGAAAGAGAACCATATCCGCACCTACCGCGCCTTCGGCATCAGTGATGCGCGCATTGTGCTGCGCTACGCACTGCCGATAGCGGTGGTGCCAGTGGTTTCCGTGCTGGGCGTTGGTATGGGATCGTTGCTGTCCGGCGCAGTACTGACCGAAATTGTGTTTGCCCGCCCGGGACTGGGGAAACTGGCCTACGACTCGGTGATATCGCGTAATTTCCCGGTGGTAATGGGAACGGTGGTTATCACGTCGATGCTGTACGTGCTGGCCAACCTGATAGCCGATTTACTGAATACCTTGCTCGATCCCCGTACTCGCCAGGAGATGTCATGATGGATGTCACGACCAATACGTTGACGCCGCAAGTCACACCGGCGGCTCCCGCCGCCAACGCGCGGTCATGGTTACGCGTACCGCTGCTGGTGTGGGGAACCGGGATGGGACGTTTCGCGCTGATTTGCGTCAGCGTGATGATCCTGGGCGCGGTCTTCGCGCCCTGGCTGGCGCCGCATGATCCCTTTGCCATCAAAGCGGCGCTGCGCCTGAAAGGGCCGAGTATCGCCTATTGGCTAGGGAATGACCAATTGGGACGCGATGTGTTCTCGCGTCTTATCTACGGCACCCGCATTGCTATGACGGTGGCTTTTCTCGGCGCGGGATGTGCACTGCTGATCGGCACGTTACTTGGCCTGGTGGCGGGGTATGGCCCGCGTCAACTCGATACCTTGTTGATGCTGTTGTGCGATTCTGTGATGTCGATTCCGATGATCTTGTTCGCTCTGGCCGCGGTCACGGTAATAGGGTCGAGCGTCTCGACCATTATCGTGATTGTGATGACGTTTATGGCGCCGGGCTACTTCAGGGTGGTGCGCAGCCAGACGCGGGTGCTGCGCCAGCGGGAGTATGTCATTGCTGCGCGCGCAATGGGCGCATCGCCGTTTAGCGTGGTGACCCGGCACTTGCTGCCAAATATGGCCGGTACGCTGCTGGTGCTGGTGGCGATGGATATTCCGGCGGTTATCGCCATCGAGTCCGGGCTGAGCTTTCTCGGCCAGGGGGTGCAGGCACCCAACGCCAGTTGGGGCACGGTATTGAATGACGGCTATGCATGGATCCGCCAGGCGCCCCATATCGTTATCGCCGCCGGTGCACCGATTATTATCGCGACCCTGGGGTTTACCTTTCTCGGCGAAGCGTTACGCGACGCGCTGGACCCACGCACGACTCGCGCCGCAAAAAAAGGAGTAACTCGATGAGTTTGCTGGAAATCGATGATTTATCCGTCACCTATGAATCTCCCGATGGACCGTTGCAGGCGCTGCGCAACGTATCTTTGCGGCTGGAAAAAGGTGAGGTGCTGGGGCTGGTGGGTGAGAGCGGCTCCGGCAAATCGACGCTGGTCAGCGCATTGCTGATGCTGTTGCCGGACAACGTGCGCACCAGCGGACGGCTTGGCTGGCACGGCAACGATCTGTTAGCCCTGCCGACCCCGGCGCGCCGTCAGCTACGCGGCAACGGTATTGCCACTGTTTCCCAGGATCCGTTTACTGCCCTCAACCCGGTGGTGACTATCGGCAAACAGCTGGTGGCGTTCCAGCACCATAAAGCCGGCTCCCGGCGCGAGAAACAGACGCGCGCTGTTTCCATGCTGGAGCGCGTCGGTATCTCCGACCCGGCGGGACGAATGAAGCAATATCCCCATGAACTGAGCGGCGGCATTCGCCAACGTATCGCCATCGCGGCGGCCCTGCTCACCGAACCGGAACTGTTGATAGCCGACGAACCGACCACCGCGCTGGACGCCACCACCGAAATGCAGGTGGTGGAGCTGCTAAACGCCAGCCGCCGTCTGGTGGACGGGGCGATTATCTTCGTCACCCATGATTTGCATCTGGTCAGTTCGCTTTGCGACAAAGTGGCGGTGATGTATGCCGGTGAAATCATTGAAACCGGCCCGTGCCGGGAGGTGTTCGCCTCACCATTGCACCCGTACACCCGGGCGCTGTTGGCCTGCGATCCGGCGCGTATCGATACGCCGACTCGCGAGCTGCCGTTTATTGCCGGCTCGGTACCGGTGCCTGGCATGGAGCGGGTGGGCTGCCCCTTTCAGCCGCGCTGCAGCGAGGCATTTGCTCCCTGCGAGCGCGTAAATCCGCCGGCGATATTCTCCGCCGACGGTGCGCGGATGGTTTGCTGTCATAAGGGGATTAAACATGCTTGAGATCGACGATGTGGTGGTGCGGTACAAAATGGGAGGCCTGTTCAACCGCCTGAAAACCGGCGCGCCCCGCCATATAGAGGTGCTGGCGGGCGTCAGCCTGCAGGTACCCGCGGGCAAAACCGTTGGGCTTATCGGCGAAAGCGGCAGCGGCAAAACCACTCTGGGTCGCGCGGTTATCGGCATGGCGCCGGTGAGTCGCGGCACCATTGTGGTGAACGGCAGGGAGCCGCGTGACGGCAGCGACTTTTCCTGGCGTCCAGTGCGACGCGAAACCGGGCTGATTTTTCAAGATCCCATGGCGGCACTCGACCCGCGCATGACGGTGGCCCAATTGGTGACAGAGCCGTTCGCGGTCAATGGTCTGGCGGTGAACCGCCGGCAAACCGCGGCGCGGCTGCTGGACCAGGTCGGACTGTCGTCGCTGTTTCTCGATCGCTATCCCCATCAATTATCCGGCGGCCAGGCGCGCCGGGTGGCGGTGGCGCGCGCCGTGGCGCTGCGACCGAAGCTGATTGTTGCCGATGAGCCCACCGCCGGGCTGGATCTCTCAGTGCAAGGCGAGCTGTTGAACCTATTGACTAAACTGCAGCGCGAGCTGGGAATGAGCTACCTGATTATCACTCACAATCTGGCCATCACCCGACATGTTACCGACCGCATCGCGATTATGTACCTTGGCCGTATTGTGGAAAGCGGACCGACGGAGGCGCTGTTTCGCGCGCCTGCGCACCCCTATACCCATGCGCTGCTGAGCGCAAAACAGAAAAACAGCAGCGGTGCGCTACCGGGGGACATTCCCACGTTGACGCACCGGCCACAGGGCTGCGAGTTTCATACCCGTTGCCCGATGGCGACGGAACGTTGCCGCCAAGAAGCGCCGTCGTTGCGCAGGTTGCGCGATGAGCATCAGGTGTCTTGTCACACCCCTTTGATTAATGGTTAAACGCCGCACGCGGTACAGGAGAGGTTTCATGAAGGGTCCTTTAATGAATAGACGCGAATTATTGAAAACGATGGCTATCCTGGCGGCGGGTGCATCCAGCTCAGCGCTGTTGCCCGGCGGAATACGTATGGCGAGCGCTGCCGACGGCGCGCAGAAAATTCTCCGTGTGCAAAACGATCAGGACATCACCAATCTTGATCCGGCGAACCGCAGCGGGTGGTATGACGAAATGGTGATGTTTGCTATTTATTCCGGGCTATGCCAGTACCAAGATGGCACCGACTGGGGCTGGCAGCTTGATGCCGCCGAAAAGTTGGAGCAGGTCGACCCGGTGACTATCCACTTTAGGCTAAAACCCGGTATTTTGTGGAGTGGCGATTTTGGCGAGATGACGGCGGAGGATGTGAAATACTCCTACGAGCGTTTTCTCGACCCTACGCTGTCGGCGATTTACGCCAGCGATTGGGCCGCGCTCGATCATGTGGAAGTGACCAGTACCTACGAGGGCATTATCCATCTTAAACATCCGTTCGCCCCGCTGTTTACCAGCACCTTGCCCCATGCCTCCGGACTGATTATATGTAAAAAAGCGGTGCAGGCCAGCAAAGACCAAAAAATCGGTACCGATCCGCTGGCCTGCTCTGGCCCTTACCGCATCGGTAACTGGACGCCGCGGGAAAAGCTCACTCTGGTGCGCAACGAGCGCTGGCGTGGCGCGGCCACTGATTTCGACCAGATCCAACTGATACCTATTGGCGATCTCAACACCGCGGAAATGGCCTTCGAGGCCGGCGATCTGGATATGACCAAGATTAACCTCAGCGCGGTGGCTAAATACCAACAGGGTAATGGCGACGCAACGTTGACCCTGCGTCCGGCGCTGGCGTACACCTGGCTGGGGATGAACGTAGATCACCCCAAACTTAAAGACCTGCGCGTGCGTCGAGCCATTCAGCAGGCAATCGACGTGCCCGCGGTGCTTGACGCGGGATTTGGCGGTGCGGTGAAACCGGCATACGGCTTGGTGCCGCCACCGCTGCCGGGTGCGCGCGGCAAAACGATTTACCCGTACTCCCCCGATACGGCAAAAGCGCTATTAAAACAGGCTGGCGTTTCCGGGCTGCAGCTGCGTCTGGACTTCAGCGCCTCCACGGATATCAGCACCATCGCCCAGGTGATTCAGGCGCAACTGGCAGAAATAGGCATTACGCTTGAAATAAATCAAATGGATGGCGCGGCGTTCGTCGCCGCAGGGCAGGAGTCCGCGGGGGATGGCTGGAAGGACTCGCAACTGCGTATCACCACCTTTACCACCGCTCCAGACCCCAGTTGGGTCACTGCCTGGTTTACCTGTTCCCAGGTCGGCATTTGGAATACACAGCGCACCTGCGAGGAAACATGGGACACGCTTAACAGCGAAGCGGCGGTGGAGCAGGACGCGGCCAAACGGGCGGCGATGTATGTCAAGCTGCAGGACAAGCTTGAAGAAACCGGCGCCTACGTTTTCCTCTATCACGGCAGCAATGCGTGGGTGACGCCGACCTCCATCAAAGGCGCCTGGACACCGGATGGCCAGTGGCCTTTGTTTCGCGACATTAAACGCGTCTGACCGGGCCCCCGCGATTTCGCTACCTCGCGCCTGACGCTTTGTTCGGCGCTTTTCAACCTTTATCAGAGTGACCTGATGCGGGAGCTATTTTGACGACTGCACGTATTCCTCTTACATCCAAAAAAGGATTCAGGAGCCTGGGAAGTGCACTACAGCACCCTAATTATCGCCGGTTTTTTAGCGGTCAATTTTTATCGGTTATCGGTAACTGGGTGCAAACCATCGCGCTGGGCTGGCTGGTGTGGCGCCTCGGACTGGCCTCGCCCTGGTTGCTAGGGCTGCTGGCGTTTTGCAGTCAGGGGCCGATTTTGCTGTTTGGACTGTTTACCGGCGTCATCGTTGACCGCTGCGACAGGCGGCGCTTGCTGATTGCCACCCAAACCGGTCAGACCCTGCTGATGGCCTTGCTGGCGCTGTTAACCTTTACCCACAGTATTACCGACCACATCGCCATTATAGTGGCGCTGGGACTGGGGCTGATAAGTGCCTTCGATCTCCCGGGGCGCCAATCGCTGGTGGTGGATTTAGTGGTGTATGAAGACTTGAGCAACGCCCTGGCGCTTAACTCGGTCATTTTCAATGGCGCGCGTCTGGTAGGCCCGGCGCTGGGCGGATTACTGGTGGAGCAGGTGGGCGAAGCCTGGTGTTTCGCCCTGATAGCCGTCTCGTATATTCCGCTGATTGCATTTCTCTCGACGATGCGCATTCCCGCCCGCGTCATCCCGCCGCGCGTTGGCGGGATAGTGCAGGAGATGCAGGAAGGGCTGCGCTTTTTGCGACAAGATAGCGACGCGCTCCGGATCCTGCTGCTGGTGGGACTGTGCAGCCTGACCAGCGTGCCCTATTTTTCCTTCCTGCCCATGCTGGCGGATAAGGTGCTGCATAACGGTGCTGGCGGGGCGGGGATGTTGATGAGTATCACCGGCATCGGCGCGCTGATAGCCGCGCTGCGCCTTGCCTGGAAAAGCGATATCGCGGCGATGCGCCCCTGGCCGCTGTGGGCCTCGGTGATGCTGGCGCTGGCGCAAATCGCCCTCGGGCTGTCCCACTACTTTTGGCTGAGCGGCATCATTGCCGGACTTATCGGCTATGCCATTTTGACGCAAAACCTGGCCTCGAATTCGTTGCTGCAACTCCGGGTGCCGGATGCCCTGCGCGGACGGCTGATGTCATTTTATTCGATGATGCTTATCGGCACGGTACCGGTGGGAGCCATTATTTGCGGCGTGTTGGCCGCTGCCATCGGCCTGCCGCTGACACTGATTATCGGCGGTGTGTCGTGTCTGCTCGGCAGCGCGGCAATAGCGGCCTGGGCGGCGATGACCGCCCGGCAACGCACAGCAGAAAAACCTTAATATCCTGGAGGAACACATGTCTGAATCAATTAACACCGCGCCCGCGGCCGCAGATTACCAACAGGTCACCATTCCCCTGCAGGACGGCACGGTGCTGACCGCCCGGCTGTGGCTGCCGACTGGCGAACGCACGGTGCCGCTGGTGATGGAGTGGATTCCCTATCGTCAGTCCGACAATACCGCGGTGGGCGATTCGATGGTGCATGGCTATTTTGCTCAGAACGGCATCGCCGGGCTCCGGGTCGACCTGCGCGGCAGCGGGAATTCTACCGGTCTGCTGCATGACGAATATCTGCCCCGGGAGCAGGACGATGCCCTGGAAGTTATCGAATGGGTGACCGACCAGCCGTGGAGCAATGGCAGCGTGGGCATGATCGGTATCTCTTGGGGCGGCTTCGCGGCTTTACAGGTAGCGGCACGCCGTCCGCCCGCGCTAAAGGCGATTATCACCTGCTGCTCTACTGATGATCGATACCGCGACGACGTCCACTATATGGGCGGCGCGCTGCTCACCGACGGCCTGCAGTGGGGCAGCGGGTTGTTTACCCAGTTGGGACGGCCGCTGGATCCGCACTATGCCGGCGACGCCTGGCGCGAACACTGGCTGGCGCGGCTGGCAGGGATGGCGCCGCCGTTGAACACTTGGCTGGCGCACCCGCAACCGGATGCTTACTGGCGTCATGGCTCCATCAATCAGGACTACAGCGCGATACAGTGCCCGGTCTATGCGGTCGGCGGTTGGACCGATGGCTATTCCGACGCTATTTTGCGCATGATGGAGCATTTATCGGTACCGCGTCAGGCGCTTATCGGGCCATGGACCCATATTTACCCGCACTGGGGCATCCCCGGCCCGGCAATGGATTTTCTGGCGCAGTGTGTGCGCTGGTGGCGGCATTGGCTGCTGGATGAGGATAGCGGCGTCATGGAAGACCCCATGCTGCAGCTCTGGCAGGGGGAAAATCTGCGGCCCGACGCGGCGGATCTGGCCATTGACGGCCACTGGATTTGCGCGCCGCGCTGGCCACTGGCGCAAGCGGAACAGCGCTACTGGCTTGAGCCTGGGCGGCTGACGGATCAACCGCTGGCGTCCCAGCCGGCATTGGTGGTGGATAGCCCAGTGCATTGCGGGCTGCTGGCGGGAGAATGGTGTCCGCGCGATGGCGGAGGCGGCGCGCCGGAATTCCAGCACGATCAACGCCCGGACGACGGGCTTTCCTGCTGTTTCGATACCCCGCTACTGACAGAAGAACTGGTCGTGCTCGGCAAAGCAACGCTGCGGCTGCAGGTCGCCTTCGACTCGCCGTCCGCGATGTTGGTGCTGCGCCTGAATGAAGTGGCGGCCGACGGGCGTTCCGGACGGGTTACCTTCGGCGTCCATCGACTGACACGCCCACAGGGTGTCGCCGCGGGCGAACCCTTTCCGGTGGAATTGCCGTTAAAAGGGGTCAGCTATCGCTTCGCGCCGGGCAAGCGCCTGCGGCTGGCGCTTTCTACTACTTATTGGCCGATGGTGTGGGCGGAGCCGGAGCAGGGGGCGGTGCGCCTCTTCCCGTCCAGCGCCTGCCTGCATCTGCCGCTGCGCCCCGCCGAGGCGACCGATAAGCGTAACCCATTCGCGCCGGCGAGCGAAGCGCCGCCCATTGCCCATGAGGTATTGGCACACGAGGTCAGCACGCGGCAAATTCACTGGGATGCCGGCAGCGACCGCTGGCAGTTGACCATGGATGCCCAGCGTCAGAAAACCCGGATTGAGGAGCTGAGCTTTGATGGCGAAAGCCACGATGTCTATGAAATTGGCCGCACGCGCGACAGCGCCAGCATGACATCGCAACGTATTCAGCGCTATGTCCGTCCCGGCTGGCATATCGAGCTGCGCACGGATATGCGCCTGTGCTGGGTGGAGGGGAAGCTGCAACTGACGTCGCGTTATGAGGCCTATGAAAACCAACAGAAGGTGTTTGAACGCCAATGGCACCAACAATTCGAGACCGGAAAAAGTGCTTGAGCGTCAAGGCAGTCGCGTCGTAGACAAAAATTGTATGACGCATCGGCCCGAAACTCGGACATAGTAAGATTTTGCCCGGCGGCCAAGGAGAGTGGTTAAGTGACAGTCGGTATGCTCAACGCGAGACCTTGCGTATTCACCTTTCTGCTGGGGGATGATTTTTCCATGATGAGCCTGGCGGCGGCCATAGAGCCGCTGCGTTCCTGCAACCGCCTGCAGGAAAAACAGGCATTCCGCTGGCATCTGGCCAGCCTGAATGGAGAAACCGTAACGGCCGCCAACGGGATAGCCTTCGCTACTCTCCCGGTAAGCGAGGTATTGGCGCACACCGATTATCTGTTTATTTGCGGCGGTGAGCGGGTGGTGGCTCCGCGCGTTGAACGGGGTTATTTGGCGATACTGCGTCAGGCGGCGCGCCAGGGGTTGGCTATCGGGGCGTTGTCCACCGGGACGTTTTTGCTGGCGAAATGCGGCCTGCTAAAGGGCTACCGCTGCACCATCCATTGGGAAAGCCTGTCGGCATTTAGCGAGAGCTGGCCCGATATTCATTGCACCCGCACCCTGTTTGAAATCGATCGCAACCGGCTAACCTGCGCCGGCGGCACGGCGGCGATGGATATGATGCTGCACTTGATAGGCGATCGTATCGGCCAGCCGGAGGCCCAGGCGGTGGCCAGCCAGTTTCATCATGACAGAATACGCAATATGGCCGAACAGCAGCGCGGCGGCGCGACGCTACAGACGGTGGCGCCGCCCACGGTACAAAGCGCCATCGCGGTGATGAGGGCGCATCTGGAAAACCCGCTGATGATGGATGACCTGGCTCACCGCGTCGGCGTTGGCAAGCGCCAGCTGGAGCGCCTGTTCGCCCAGTATGTGGAGAAAACACCCCAGCGTTTTTATCTGGAATTACGCCTGCAGCAGGCGCGGGAAATGCTGATCTATTCCGACCAGTCGGTCATTGATATTGCCCTGTCGGTGGGATTCAATTCCACCTCACACTTCGCCGCCTGGTTCCGCCGGGTGTTCGGCATTCTGCCGTCCAGAGTCCGGCGTGGGCGGCGCGGTAAATATCAGTGATCCGCCAGGTGATACGCATTTGAACGCCGATCCTGTAGACCCGGATGCTGCTGTCGCCAACGCTTAAGGGCAGAGATATCCAGATCGGTGATTAGCGTCCCGGCGCCGGCGCCGGCCAGCGCAGCCAGCGGCTGTCCATCCGGGCCGGCCAGGCGGCTCATGCCGATGCAGGGCGATGGGCCGTGAGAGTCTCCGCGATTGGCGAACACGACAAAATAACCGTTCTCGTAAGCGCGGGTAGGGACCACCTGCTGCGGGATTAGCTCATACCCTTGCGTGGTGGCGCTGATACACAACAGGCACGCCGCGCCCTGCTGCGCATACTGTCGGCTCAGTTCCGGAAAATCCAGGTCGTAACAAATCGCCATGCCGAAGCGGATTTCGTTCAGCACGAAGGACTGCAGATCCTCACCGGGGGTAAACAGTGCGCTTTCGTAACCCGACCATAAATGGATTTTTCGGTAGTTCGTCAGGCATTCCCCCTGCGGGCCAATGGCGCACAGGGCATTATACAGCCGTTCTCCCGCCTGTTCCGCATAGCCAAACACCAGGGTCTGCCGACGCCGGCGCGCCAGGTCGGCTATTTGGCGCAGGGTATCGCCATCGCGCGCCAGCGCCTGCCGGCGGATCCGCTGCGGACAGTCATAGCCGCACAGCGCCAACTCCGGCCATATCACCATCTGCGCGTCGGGCAATCGGTCGATGGCCGCCGTCATCCAGGGGATGATTGCCGCTTCCCCGTTGGGAGCGTCGTCTACCTGTACCAGGCCGATACGCATTATTGCTCCTCTCCCTCATACGGGAACAAAAGGACATTGTCCGGGAAAAAAGCGAAACGGTGGCGCCACTGCCGACTAAAACAGAGCTCATCGCCGTGGTGGGCTTGGAGTGTCGACTCCAGTTGCCAGCCCTGCTCATCGCAGGTCAAAATGCTGCGGGTATCAAGGGTGGCCCGCCAACCGCCGCGGGTAAAGCTGGCGTGGCGCACCGCTTCGCTCCGGGCGTCGGATGGATCCCGTGCGTTGATCCGATAATGTTCATGCCCCAGCGCTTCCAGGCGCAGGCCAGTTTCGGCGATGCGCAGTGCGCCGAGGTTGCGCACTACCTCAAGCGTGGTATCGCCATCGCCCATCTCCCGCGATAAACGCAGACGGCCGCGTTCGGGCGGCACCAACACCTGTGCGGCCAGCGGCGGCGGCGCCCATGCCTCGCCCAGCCTGGGGGCTTCACAGGCGTTATGCCGCACCGGCAGTTGCATATGGCCGGCGCTTAATGTCAGCGTGGTGAGCCAGGGCAGCGGCGCGGCCAGCGGCCAATAAGCCGACGAGACCGCCAGCCGCAGGCGATAGCCGACCGGCACTTCAAAAGCCGCCGCCTTTAGCGCCAGGGAAACCGTGTATTCCTCGCCGGGACAGAGCGCCTGGTGCTGGTCGACGCCGTCGCGTTGACACAGGTTAAGCAGGCCATAACTGATGCGGATACTGACGCCGTCTGGCGCCACGGCGTTGAGACGCACCGCCGCCAGCGCCTGGGGCCGGTCTGCGCTTAGCGATAGCGCCACCTGTACCTGTCCGACCAACTGCAGCGTTGCCTTCAGCGGCGGGCTGTCGAAGCAGCAAGAACCGGCATCGTCCTCCCGTTGATCGCCGGGCATATCCGGCCCTGAACCATAAGGGCACCATTCGCCGGAGGCTAGCCCGGTGGTGGCCGGCGAACAGACGCTGCGGCAGAAGACTTCCGCGGGCTCAGTCTGCAATCCCTGCGGCGACAGATACCAGGTGTGCGGCGCAATGGCCGGGCTCGGCCAGGTGGCCTCTGCCGTCCAGTGCCCCAGCCGATTATCATAACGGGTGCGCGGCGCTTGGGCTTCCTGCATCCAGTAGGTCAGCATCGGCTCGTCCATTATTCCGCTATCCTCGCCCTTTAGCCAGTGATCAAACCAGCGCTTAAGGTAGTGGATAAAGTCCATGCGCGGTCCCGGCGAGGCGACATGGGGAAACGCGTGCCCCCACGGACCGATAAGCCCTTTGCGCGGCGCCGACAGCCCGGCCAGCAAGCGTGGGACGGTGTTGGTATAGCCGTCCGCCCAGCCACCGACCGCCAGCACTGCAGCTTCTATTGCGCCATAATTTTCGCACACCGAACCGCTTCGCCAGTAGGCGTCGCGCGTCGGATGGCTCATCCAGCGCGCCGCCGGTGGGGTATCCATCGCCGCCAGCCGCTCTAGCCACTGGTCCTTCCAGCGTTCGCCGACAATCGCCGGATCGGGCGGGGTTGGCGTCCAGGTGAATAACGTGGCGCCGTATTGCAGGTTGTCGCTGAGCAGCGCGCCACCCATATAGTGCATATCGTCAGCGAAACGGTCGTCGGTGGAGCAGGCGGTGACAATGGCCTTTAGCGCCGGGGGGCGCAGCGCGGCGATTTGCAGTGCGTTGAACCCGCTCCAAGAGATGCCTATCATGCCGACATTGCCGCTACACCAGGGCTGGGAGGCTATCCAGCCGATGACTTCACAGGCGTCCCGCCACTCCTGTGGCGTATATTCGTCGTTCATCACCCCATCAGAGTCGCCCGCGCCACGCATGTCGACACGAATGGCGGCATAACCACAATCAGCCAGCGCCGGATGAAGAATAGCGTCATCGCCTCGATGGCGGTCACGCCGCCGATAGGGCAGATATTCCAGCACCGCAGGCACCGGCGCCGCGCTTGCCGGCAACCACAGCCGCGCCGCGAGACGGCAGCCATCGCTGAGGGTTATCCATTCGGTTTCAACGATACGCATCGATTTTCCTAACAGGCGAGCCACGAATAAGGGCTATTCTGGCATAGCCCACGACAGAAAAGGCCAGGTTTACGACCTGTTTTAAGGCGGATGCGACAGAGGGAGATGTCAGGAGACATGCTGGGTCAAGAGGAGACCTGTCAGCAGGCCGAAGGAGGATGTTGATCTCTTCCCTGAAAATCACCTCCTGCTCTTTAGGTTCTGTCATAAAGAGGGTGCTCTGAGAGGAAAAACATACTGGGCAACGCCGGGCGGAGGGCGTGAAAAAAATGAATCTTTCGAGCATGCCGCTATACGCGAATTATGTAAGGAAGTCATTCGCGATTATCATTGGTGGACAATAGAAGAAACCATACACACCAATGAGACAATTTTTCCACGCGATTTAATCATTAACATACTTGAAAGCAAGTCAGCCTGATCTTCGATGTTAACTGCATCATGATATCCTGAACGTTCGCTTCTGGCACTCAGGAGCCGCTCAGGCCCAGCATGGCAAGGAAACAATAATATCAATCAGGGCGCTAAGCCAGTTCTGGCAAGGCTCATGGTTCCACGGCGTAATAATTCGCTATGATGATAAAAATGAACAGGATATCGAAGATGAAAACAGTCGAATTTTTACTGTACACCCTAAAACCCGGCACCGGGAAAGACTTCCACAGGATAATGATGGAGGAGAGTGCTCCACTTCACCGTCTAGCGGGTATGGATATCATTTCTTTTGGTATATCAGCCCATGACGACGATGCTTACTATTTGATCAGAGCTTATGATAGCCTCTCCCAGCTGAAATCCTCTCAGGAATCTTTTTATAACAGCGAAGAGTGGCGTCTTGGCCCCCGGCAGGCCATTATCGATAGAATCAGTGTCAGCGTTAAATCCGTGCTCATGCTTAGCAACAATGCAATTGAGAATTTACGATCCAGCTGATTGTTCAGCATGGGCTTTCTGCCCATCACAGCAAAATCTTTAAGTTGAACTGTTGATGTATGCCTGAGCCGTTCATCTGGTGATATGAGGTGTCTTAACGGCAGCTTAGAGCGAAAAGCAGAATGACGTGGTTAGCGCAGCGGGTCCGTGGCCGGTATTTTTATCTCTATCTGATAGAAGACATTTTTAGTCGAAAAATTGTCGGTTACGAAGTTCATGAAGAGGAAAATGGCGAGCATGCCGCCGCTCTGCTGCATCGTACCGTATTACGTGAACGGTGCTACCGGCAACCGTTGGTGCTGCACGCCGACAACGGTGCACCCATGAAGTCTCGGACGTTAAAGGCAATACGGGAAGAACTGAATATCACGGGTTCGCACAGTCGGCCTCGGGTCAGTAATGATAATCCGTATGTGGAGTCACTGTTCAGGACGTTGAAATACGTCCCGCTATGGCCGTCAGCCGGCTTCGTCGATCTGGAAGAAGCCCGACAGTGGGTCGAGCGCTTTAGTCGATGGTATAACGAAGAGCATAGGCATAGCGCCATCGGTTATGTGACGCCGGAACAACGCCATCAGGGACAAGATAGTAGCCTGCTGGCAAACAGGAAAGCAGTATATGAGGCGGCCAGGAAAATCCGCCCGAAACGTTGGTCAAAACCATTGGGGCGGTATATAAGATTTACGGCACATATCCAGATAATATGACCACCATTGCATCATCGCCCAGCGGGCTTCCAGATGTTCTGCTTTGTGGATATAAGCCATGTGCTCGGTATTGCGCTCCAGATGACTCATCTGGCGTTCTACTGCGTCCTTTGCCCATAAACCCGATTCCATCAGCGCACTGCATGCTATCGCCCGGAAGCCGTGGCCACACATATCCTTTTTCGTGTCGTAGCCCATCAGCCGCAGTGCCTCGTTGACCGTGTTTTCACACATCGGTTTATACGGGTCATGGTCGCCGGAGAAGACCAGTTCATTATTACCGGTGATATCCTTAATCTGTTTCAGAATGGCGATGGCCTGTTCTGAAAGGGGGACGATATGCGGCATTCGCATTTTGGCACCGCGCCCGGAATAACGCACTCCAGCAATGGGTTCTCGCGTCGCGGGTATGCGATCGGCGCAGATGCTGTACATTCAGGTGGTGTAGCGCTTCACGGCTACGAAAGTACAGCGTTTTATAAATTGTCTCAGGTGATATTCGCAGTGTTTTTTGACGCGGCTTGGTTCGCCTTAACCATCCTGATACTTGCACTGAAGACCACTTCATCTCCAGCTTTTCCAGAACAAGCTCTCGCAACGGCAAATTCTGATCCAGTAAGCACGGTTTTGGTCTTTTCGCCATCCTGTCGTCCGTTAAAAAAATGATGGACATCATCTTTGACAATTGGACGAGCAATTAACAGACGGCACTGAGACGACGCTTACTAAGAACCCTCAACGAAACGGTAAAGTAGATGCGCCTCTCTCTACCGGGGGAGTGCGCCATTGACAGTACGTCTGTTTCGCTGCCGCTAACCTTCGATCGCCTGTTTGCGTCCCCAGGTGTGTCTCGGTCGATTTAAATTGAATTAACCAACGGCCGGAGTCGGGAAACGGTCTCGGGCAGTTGCTGACGTAACAGACAATCCAGATAATCATCCGTGCTGAAAAGGGGATTTTTCAGTGAAGCACGATGTGCCCTGGCAGCATCAAGGACCGTGCTGATATGTAGATCTGCCAGCTCGGAAATAAATTTGTCTGGGTGAATGGCGTGGAGGTTGTATGCCTTTAAAGCAATCTTGGGGAAATCTTTTAGGTTAAAGGTCACGATGGCTTCAGCCTGAGCCACTATAGCAGCTGCCACGACATGCCGGTCATCAACATCCGGCAGGCCGACAATACCGGAAATAAGAGAACGATGCCCCGTAACCAGCGCGCCTGGCACGTAACTGTCCATTAAGCTCACGAACCCTTTGCAGTTTTTCCCTATCAAGGTCTGGTCGGTTCAGCAGAAGATTACGGATCCATTCTTCATGTATGTCCTCTGTCCAGCGGGCCCTGAATTGATCCCCAACAGCCAGGTACATTAAAAAACTGCGCAGTGGGGCGGGATACAGAACGCACGCGTCCAGAATAACCGTATAGTGTGAACTCATTCGTAACCGAGCCCCAATTCCTGATCGAGCGCAGACAGTTCGTCAAGTGCTGATATTCGCGCAGCGCGGGTCCGTTCACGGTAAGCCACAATATCCGTGTAGCGTAATTTTCGACGGTTACCGATGCGATGATAGGGAATTTCGGCGTTATCCAGCATCCTGATGAGGGTAGGCCTCGAGACATTCAACATGTCTGCCGCTTCCTGGGTCGTCAATTCCGATCCAATCGGGATAAGCTTGACGGAATTGCCGTCGCCCAATTCAGTTAATACGTCAATAAGCAGACGCAAAGCACTGACCGGGATGTCCATGTTATGCACCACACCCTGTCTATCTGTCATTGTTACTTTTTGTATTTCTGCTCGGGTTTCAAGCACCGCGGACAATTCACGGCTGCTCAACCTGGCCAGTGCGGCTTCCTCAGAGGAGGGCCGCTTTTGCTGAAGATGATTCATCGTGATTTTCTCCGTTACGAATTTTTAGAGTTATCCGCAATATTCGAACGCTATGCAAGTTATTCGCAATATGCGAACGAGGAGTGGTTTCTTTTAGAACAACCGCAGGTCGCGTCCGACTCCAGGTTGCGCAAAGCGCAGGACTAGACACTGAAAAGACGGCCAGCAGCTCTGCGTTACCGGGATGACGATCGGGGGTTGATCTGTTGCCCTACGCCGACAACAAAATTTGATCTGTCATCCTCGCCAATCTGGGTCCAATCACGTCTGGCAGTTAGCTCTGTGCCAAAGCGGACATTATCACCGCCACCATATGTAAGCATGTCATTCGAAATAGGAGTGATACTCAGGCACTCTGATGTCAGATATGTACATGAAAAATTCCGAAAAAAAACCTAATTCACGACCTCAATCGTGTTCCAGGACGCCCGGTTACGGAACCTGATATATACAAGTTGCACAATTCATCTCTACAGGGTTATTTATGATGTGCATACGAGCTTTTTGTTTATTGTCTGTGTTCCTTTACTGCATACAAGTGCAGGCATCCCCAGGCTTTCGTCAGATAACGCTATCAGACCCAAAGTCCGAAACTCTAAATTTGACTGTGTGGTATCCAGTTTCTTCTGAGGGAAGAACAGTTAATATAGGAAGTAATCCCGCTTTCGTTGGCGTTACGGTGAACCCCGATGCACCCCCATTACCTGGAGTACATCCTCTCCTGGTTATTTCACACGGATATAACGGAAACTGGCGGAATTTGTCCTGGATTGCTGCGGCGATGGCTGCAGAGGGATATATTGTTGCCGCCCCGGATCATCCAGGCACTACCACTTTTGATCAGAATCCGTTAGATGCTAAAAAGTTGTGGCGACGTCCGCACGATATTTCTCGGGTTATTGATTTCGTCATAGATTCGCCCGCACTTTTCGGGGCAACGGACAAGGGACGTATTGCTGCTTTAGGGCATTCTCTTGGCGGATGGACGGTAATGTCGCTAGCGGGTGCGCGATTTAAACCCTCCCTGTTTATCCACGATTGTCAAAACCATCCCAAACGGGGCGACTGCCGGTTAACAGAAAGACTTGGCATAAATGAAACGCTTTCTCTGGAAAAAATATCCGCAAATAACAGGGATGCAAGGATCCGGGCTGTAGTCTCTCTTGATCTAGGATTAGCACCTGGTTTTACCCCTAAAAGTCTGAATACTATCAATATTCCCGTCCTGATTTTAGCTGCACAGGCGGACAGATTGGCAGAATTACCCGCAGAGCAGGAGTCTGGATACCTGGCTGCCGAAATGAATCCAAATAGGAGGCAATATGAGACCGTTGAAGGCGCGACACATTTCAGTTTCATGCAGCTTTGTAAACCCGGCGCTGAAAATATCCTAAACGAAGAATCACCTGGTGACGATGTTGTGTGCCAAGATAGCCTCCATGCAAAGAGATCGAATATTCATCAAAATCTGGTTCGTAAGATCAGTGCATTCCTGAATTCTACGCTTGATTACGCGGCATCTTCTGTCGGAACAAGGTAGGTGATACGCCAGACACTCGCAGAAATTCACGATTAAAATTTGATTTAGTCGTGAATCCAGACTCCAACATTATATCCGTCACAGGCAATGGGGTGTTTAACAGCCGTTCCTTTGCCCATTCAATCCTGAAGCCATTGATCCACTGCGATACATTGCATTGACTTACCGTATTGACTGCACTTGAAAGTTGTCGTGCTGGTATACCTGTTTTTCTGGCCAGAATACTCAGTGTTAGGTCGGGATTAAGATAGATTTTTGTTTCACGAACGTGTTTCTCGAGTCTACTATAAATCTCCTCAAACTCTCCCGCGGGTACTACAATACTCTCGGGGGACGTTTCTTCCCGCTTATCATTTCCTGATACAGCTGTCCTTCCCGCACTGACAATAGCCGCGGCGATGAGAGGAAGCAGTGTCATTTGGAAAATGACAATCATACCCGGAGCCTGTTTTCCACCGGTGATGCTGAAGTCAAATGTAACCGCAAGATCTGTCATTGCAGATATACACAGAAAGCAGCCTGCGAAAAAAGCCATCTTTACCGTATGTGTTGACTCCGCCAGCCGATTCAGTGTGAAGTTACGCTCCCCCTGCCATGCAATACGAAAGAGGCCACATCCGTATCCTGTAAAAATGATAAATAGGATGAAATCAGTCGCCGCCGGCCAAACCATCCTGAGCAATAAGGCAATGGTTGGGGGTAATAGCAGCAATATCCAGCGACGCTGCTTACTGATTTCAGTCATTGAGATGAAACTGTGCCACGCGAGAGGGGGCAGAAGTATTGCCAAGACGGATTGAATGTTCCTAAGCATGGCTGACTCGTATTCCCAGCGCAGAGTGCTTACAGAAAGAAGGACTGTGCAGGCAATAAGAAAACGCAGTGTACCGCTGTGGCGATTTTTTTCAGGAAATAGCACCATTACTATTAGAACTAATAGCGCAAGCAAAGTAATAACAGGAAAGGGGACAGAAAACATAACCACAGTACCATCATAAAAATTTACAAGGCATATTTACACACATGAAGGTAATCTGTCTCCTTCAACGTAGTACAAACAGTACAACAATCCATTAAGACGCGATTTGTCTCTGGAAGATTTATCTCATCTCTAACCCTTCTCATTCTTTGATGATCCGTCTGCCTGATCCTACCCACGTAATGTGGACATGGTCCTTAGCGAGGTTATGGTTTTCAAATTGTTCCGGGCGTTTAGGCCGCCAGAGCGCCATTTGCAATGCATCACACGTAAGCTGTGCCGTCATACGCAGTGACATCGACCAGCCAATTACGGTACGCGACCACAGGTCGATGACCACCGCCAGGTACAACCAGCCCTCGTCCGTACGTAAATACGTGATGTCACCTGCCCACTTTTGGTTCGGGCCGCTGGCGCTGAAGTCCTGATTCAGCAGATTATCTGATACAGGCAGACCATGTTCACGATAGCTGACCGGGCTGAACTTCCGGGTAGCTTTCGCCCGCTGCCCCTGACGACGGAGGCTGGCGGCAATGGTTTTGATGTTGTACTCCGCTAGTTCATCAGCGAGACGTGGCGCACCATAACGCTGTTTCGCCTCAGTGAATGCCTTACGGACAGCAGCATCATAGATGAGCCTGAACTGCTGTCGCTTGCCTGGCTGATGGCTGCGCAGACGCCAGACATACCAGCCGCTGCGCGCAACCCGAAGCACACGACACATGGTTTTGACGCTAAACTCAGCCCGATACTTTTCGATAAAGGCATACTTCATTTCAGGCGCTTCGCGAAGTATGTCGCGGCCTTTTGGAGAATGGCCAGCTCTTCTGCCTGCTCCGCCAGGCATAAAGCTGTGATTCATACAGGCTGAGTTCTCGGGCAGCAGCGGCAACACCGATGCGTTCTGCAAGCTTCAGGGCTTCGCTGCGACATTTAGGCGTGTGTTGCTTACGGGATTTTTTGCTGGTTGATGCTGGTGTTGTCATGAGTCACCTCTGATTGAGAGTTTGCTCACTTAGTCGCGTGTCCACTATTGGTGGGTAAGATCAATTTCATCAGGCTTTCTGATAAGGGACAGCATTCTAATCCATGCATCCAGTAATTCCGGGGTAACTGGCGCTACTGAAAATCCTGAATGATAGAGATAAGCGTCACCAGTGTCGGGAATCTTGTCCAGCAGATCGGCAATGATTTCAGGCTTGGGCGTCAGGCTGACAGCCAGATAAGGTGCATTTGTAACGTAATCAGGAAACACATTCTACTGCGGGTAAGTCTACTGACATGACAAAATAAGTAGCTGGATTGTAGTTTAATGTCCTTCCGCCGACAGTCATGCTTTTTGAACCTGTCAGGATCAGATTAATCATAGGCTCATAAACAGCAGAAAGTCTGTGCTCAGGAATTTCTCCCTGCACCATTGCTGCCCGGGGAATTCCCGTCTCTGTTCGCTGATTTCCGGCTCCGGATGCCAGTTCTCATAGTTCGCGTAATTTATTTTCCATCAGCGATTGATAACACGTCTCCGTTACCCACAACAGCATAAAAGCAGAATCGGGCAACAATCAAAGCGGATCGCATAAGCCAGCGATAATCCCGGCGCGTAACCTGTGTAGCGTATTCTTTCAGTTACAGGAGCAATCATGAAACACGTTCTGATTACCGGGGGCAGCAGGGGAATTGGTGCCAGCACAGCGATCGAGTGTGCAAGGCGTGGATTTGGCGTCATTCTGACGTGGAACAACCAGGCTGAATCAGCGCAATCCGTTGTCAAGAGCATCCAAGCCTCCGGTGGTAAAGCCATTGCTATGAAGCTGAATGTTGGCGACGTCGGTAGTTTTGATGAGTTCCGAGCTGCACTTGAGCGAGTGATGAAAGCACAATGGAATACAACAGGTCTTGATGGCCTCGTTAATAACGCCGGCTACGGACTCTTTAACCCCATTGAAGCCGTAACTGAGGAACAATTTAATGGCTTGATGAATGTGCATCTCAAGGGGCCATTCTTTCTGATACAGAAGCTGCTGCCTCTTCTGCGCAGAGACTCCTGCATTGTCAATATCACAAGCGCTACCACGCGTGTCGCCACCGCTGGTGTCGCCCCTTACGCAGCATTTAAGGGGGGGCTTGAAGTCCTGAGTCGCTACATGGCGAAGGAATTTGGCGAACGTGGGATTAGAGTGAACGCAGTATCACCTGGCCCCATCCGCACTGAACTTGGTGGTGGGCTTAATGACGAATTTGAATCTCTGCTCGCTTCACAAACTGCGCTGGGACGCGTTGGTGAGCCTCATGAAGTCGCTCGGGTGATTGCCTCTTTGCTGACGGACGATGGGGGCTGGATCATTGCGCAGTCAATCGAGGTTGCGGGTGGCTATAACGTCTGATAAAGGAATTTATTTTGCTTGATCATATTTTTATCTCAGTCAGTGACCCTGTACGTTCAATCGCATTTTATGAGCGCGTACTGCCTGTTCTTGGCATCGTAAACCGCCATGACTATGACGGTGCGCAGGGGCCTCATGGACACCCTGACCTTAAAGGATTTGGTGCAAATGGCCGGATATTTTTCTGGCTCAGGCAGGGGACTGTTTGCGCTGATGCTGTCCACGTAGGTTTCATCGCAGAATCGGAGTTCATGGTTGTAATGGTCTAATCAAACCGGACACTTTGTTAGAGATATAATGAGCAACGCTAACGAGGTGAGAATGCGAAGAAAAACATTTACCCATGAGTTCAAGCAGGAATGTGTCAATTTGGTTTTGCAGCACA